>NZ_JAFJMJ010000001.1:0-2415205 GCF_017309385.1 Amycolatopsis sp. 195334CR
GCCGAACAGGCCCTGAAAAGGGGGGTCCCTTAACTGGATCATGCCTGGTAGAAGGCGGTGAGCGCGCGGTTGAGGGGCTCGGCGGGCCAGAGCGGCAGCGAGTGGTGCGTCGCCTCGGGAAGGGTCAGCACCTCCAGCGAACCGACCGCGGCGCGCGCGTTCGCCTCCACCCGCCGCACGTCGTGCGCCCGGCTCTTCCCGGCGAGCACCAGCAACACCGGCATCGACAACGCGACCGACGACGGCCGCCTGCCCGCGACCACCTTCGTCGACGGGAACTCCGCGCCCAGCGACACCAGGTCGAGCCACTCCGGGTCGACCGGCGCCCCGCCCAGCTCCCACTCGAGGAAGGCGCGCTCGCGCTTGGCCGACGGCCGCAGCAGTGACGGCAGCGCGCGCAGCAGGTAGCCCGGCCGGAACCCGGCGAAGCACTGCGTCGGGTCGAGCAGCGCCAGCTTCCCCACGCGCGCGGGTGCCCGCAGCGCGTACGAGAGCGCGAGCCAGCCGCCGTAGGAGTGCCCGCACACCCCCGCGCCGGTGAGCCGGAAGTGGCGGAACAGCGAGTCCAGCCAGTCGAGCAGGTCACCGGGACGGCGGAACGGTCGTCCATTGTGGATGCTCCGACCAGGGCCGCCGAGCTGGTCGAACGCGTAGACCCGGTGCTCCCGGCTCAGCTCGGCGACGTTCCCCAGCCACGCCGCCGAGGTCGCACCCCCGCCGTGCAGCAACACCAGCGGGGCGCCGTCCGCCGGACCGCACACCTGCACGCGGGTGACCCCGAACTCCGACTCCACGTCCACCCGGCGGACCGCGACCGGCCAACGCCCCAGAACCGCGTCGTACGCGGCGAGGAATTCCTCCACCCGACCATCATGCCCGCGAACTCGAGCCCTGGTCAGGGCCCACTCGGCGGAGACCTGTTTCACATCCTGCAACTTTGCAGGCTCTGCAAAATTCTTGCTACCTTGGTCGCATGAACCAGCCCACCGGCCTGCGTGAGCGCAAGAAGCACGCCACGCACCGCACCCTGGCCGCCGCCGCGGTCCGGCTCGCCGCCGCGCACGGGCTCGACCACGTCACCGTCGAGGACATCGCGGGGGAAGCCGGGGTCTCGCCGCGGACCTTCTTCAACTACTTCGCGTCCAAGGAGGACGCGGTGCTGATGCCCTACCCGGACACCGAGGAGCGCACCCGCCGCTCGGTGGAGCGGTTCCTGGCCATGCCCGCCCACCTGTCCGCGCTGGCGGCGCTGGTCACGGCGATCCGCCCGGACATCGAGCTGGTCGAGGCCGACCGCGAGGAGTGGCTGGCGCGGATGTCGGTGATCGAGGCCAACCCGGCGCTGGTCTCGCGGGTGATGGCGTCGCAGGCCGACTCCAACCGGGCGCTGGTCGCCGCGATCGCCGAGCGCACCGGGCAGGACGCCGAGAAGGACCTGTTCCCCAGCCTGCTCTTCGGCGCGGTGGCCAACGCCATGCAGGTCTCGGTGCGCCGCTGGCACGCCGTCGGCGGCGAGGAGCCGCTCACCGAGTTCATCGACCAGGCCTGCGCGGTGCTCACCGCCGGGCTGCCGGATCCCGGCAAGCACTGATTTCCCGTCCGCGAGGACGGCCGTAAGCACCGAACCAAGGGGGTTTTGTGTCTGTAACCGCTGAGCCGGTGGAGTCGGACTCCATGGGCAGAAAGCAGGTCCTGGAGGCGTTCTCCGGGCTGCTGATGGGCATGTTCGTCGCCATCCTGGCGTCGACGGTGGTGGCCAACGCGCTGCCGAAGATCGTTTCCGAACTCGGCGGCTCCCAGTCGTCGTACACCTGGGTGGTCACCACCGAGCTGCTCGCGATGACCGCGACCGTTCCGCTGTGGGGCAAGCTCGCCGACCTGTACAACAAGAAGCTGCTCGTCCAGCTCTCCCTCGCGCTGTTCGTGCTGGGTTCGCTGGTCGCCGGGTTCTCGCAGAGCATCGAGGTGCTGATCGCGAGCCGGATCGCGCAGGGCATCGGGGCCGGTGGCCTGACCGCGCTGGCGCCGATCATCCTCGCGCTCATCGTCTCGCCGCGTGAGCTGGGCAAGTACTCGGGCATCTTCGGCGCGGTGTTCGCCGTGGGCACGGTGGCCGGGCCGCTGATCGGCGGCGTGCTGGTGGACACCTCGTGGCTGGGCTGGCGCTGGTGCTTCTTCCTCGGGGTGCCGCTGGCGATCGCGGCGATCCTGCTGCTGCAGCGCACGCTGAACCTGCCGACCGTGCGCAAGGAAGTCAAGATCGACTACCTGGGCGCGGCGCTGATCATGTCCGGGGTGTCCGTGCTGCTGGTGTGGACTTCGCTGGCGGGCAACCAGTTCGACTGGTGGTCGGGCTGGACGGTGGCGATGGTCGGCGGTGGCCTGGCGATCCTGGCGGCGGCGGTCTTCGTCGAGTCGAAGGTGCCCGAGCCGATCGTGCCGCTGAGCCTGTTCCGCAACCGGACGGTGGCGCTCACCACCACGGCCAGCTTCCTGGTCGGCATGGCGATGTTCGCCGGCACGGTGTTCCTGTCGCAGTACTTCCAGCTGTCGCTGGGCAAAACGCCGACCGAGGCCGGGCTGATGAGCCTGCCGCTGATCTTCGGCCTGCTCATCTCGTCGACCGTGTCCGGTCAGCTGATCAGCCGGACCGGGGTGTGGAAGCGGTACGTGCTCACCGGTGGTGTGCTGATGGTGGCCGGGCTGCTGCTGCTCGGCACGATCGGCGCGGGCACCTCGGTGCTCCTGCTCAGCGTGTACATGCTGGTGCTCGGCGCCGGGCTCGGCATGTTGATGCAGAACCTGGTGCTGGTGGCGCAGAACGACGTGCCCGCGCACGAACTCGGCACGGCCACCTCCACGCTGTCGTTCTTCCGCAGCCTTGGCGGCTCGATCGGGGTCAGCGCGCTGGGCGCGGTGCTGGCGAACCGGGTGACCACGCTCACCGCGGAGGGCCTCGGCCCGATGGCGGCGGGCGCGGGCTCCGGTGAGGGCGGCGGGCACGGTTCGGTGCCGGACCTGTCCACCCTGCCCGAGCCGATCGCCGCGGTGATCCGGGACGCGTACGGCGCGGCCACCAGCGAGATCTTCCTGATCGGCGCGCCGATCGCGGTGCTCGCGGTGCTGGTCACCGTGTTCATCAAGCAGATCCCGCTGAAGACCGAAAGCGGCGCGCAGCGCCTCGCGGCCGAGGACGCGGTCGCCCATTAAGGTGCGGCTGTGACCGAACAGTTCAGCATCGAGACCCCGGCCGGATCCTTCGACGCGATCGCGGCCGGGCCGCCCGATGGCCGTCCGGTCCTGCTGCTGCACGGGTTCCCCGAGGCGTCGCTCACCTGGGAGCACCAGGTGGGCGCGCTCGGGGCGGCCGGTTTCCGCGCGGTGGCGCCGGACCAGCGCGGCTACTCCCCCGGCGTCCGGCCGGAGCAGGCCAGCGAGTACTCGATCGACGACCTGGTCGGCGACGTGCTGGCGATGGCGGAAGCGCTGGGCTGGCGCCGGTTCGACCTGGTCGGGCACGACTGGGGTGCGGCCGTCGCGTGGTGGACCGCCGACGCCCATCCGGACCGCCTCCGCACGCTGAGCGCGGTCTCCACCCCGCATCCCGCCGCGCTGGCGGCCGCCATGAAGACCGATGAGGACCAGCACCTGCGCTCGGCGTACATGACCGAATGGCGGCAGACCCGCGTCACCGAGCGCCGGATGCTGGACAACAACGCCGAGGCGTTGCGCCGGATGTTCGAGTGGAAGGTGCCGCCGAGCCGGGTCGAGGAGTACGTCCAGCGGCTGTCCGAACCGGGCGCGCTGACCGCCGCGCTGAACTGGTACCGCGCCGGCCGTCCCGGCGGGAAGATCGGCAAGATCAGCGTTCCGACGCTCTACGTGTGGAGCACCGAGGACGTGGCGTTCGGCTCGACGGCCGCGCTGGACACGGAGAACTGGGTCAGCGCGGCCTACCGCTTCGAAATGTTCGAGGACGTTTCGCACTGGGTGCCCGAAGAGGCGCCGGAGGCGCTCGCCACCGTCCTGCTTGAACACCTTTCCGCGCATTAGGCTCGCGCCCATGCGACTCATCGTGATGCGGCACGCGAAATCCGCTTGGCCCGACGGGATCGCGGACTTCGACCGCCCGCTGGCCGAACGCGGGCTGCGCGACGCGCCCGCCGCCGGCCGCTGGATCCGGGAGAACGGCCCGGCGCCCGAGGTGGTGGTGTGCTCCCCGGCCGTCCGGGCCCGCACCACCGCGGACCTGGTCACCACCGAACTCGCCGCGCAGCCGGAGACGCGGCACGACGAACGCCTCTACGGCGAACCGGTCGAGACCGTGGTCGAGGTGATCCGCGACCTCCCCGCCGTCGAGACGGTGCTGCTCGTCGGCCACAACCCGATCCTCGAGGACCTGGTGGCGTTGCTCACCGGCGTCACCGTCGAGATGAAGACCTCGACCGTCGCGGTGCTGACCGGCGACCGCCCGTGGGCCGAGGCCGGTTCCGGCTGGGCGAAGCTGGACACGGTCACCACCCCGCGCGGGGTCAGCCCAGCGTGATCAGCGCGATCGCGGCGACGGCACCGAGCAGTCCCGCGGTCTGCGTCCGGTTGACGCGCTCGCCGAGGAAAACCATCGCCAGCACCACCGGAATGGCCGGGTAGAGCGCGGACAGCACGGTCGCCATCGCGACGAGTTGCTGTTGCGTGGCGTACCAGTAGAGCAGGAGTGCGACGCTGCCGAGCACGCCCGCGGCACCGGCGAGCAGCGCCGGCCGGGGCAGCATCCGCAGGGTGTGGCCCGTGCCGAGCAGCAGGACCGCGATCACCACGACCGAGCTGATCCGGCTGACCGCGATCGGCCACAGCCCGGCGTCCGCCGGTACCCGCGCCATCGCCAGGAACTGCACGGCGAAGCCGATTCCCGCGATGACCGCGTCGAGGAACCCCGGCGGAATCCCCCGTTCCGCCGGTCCGGTGCGGGAAACCAGCCACACCGCGACGAGCGCGCAGACGACGCCCGCCCCGGCCGTCAGCGAGAACCGTTCGCCGAGCAGGACCACGCCCGCGAGCACCGGGATGGCGACCGCGCCGAGGTCGCTGATCGGTACCACCACGCTCATCGCGCCGCGTCCGATCGCGCGGTACAGGAAAGCGACGCCGACGCCGGTACCGATCCCGGAGAGCGCGCCCCAGCCGAGCCCGTCGCCGCTCCCGCCCGCGAAGAAGGCGACCGGGACGGCCACCGCGGTGCCGCCGAGCTGGGCGTGGAGCGAGACGGTCATGCCCGGTTTCGTTCGCGAGAGCAGGCCGTTCGCGAAATGCGTGATGCCGAAGCAGAGCGCGGAGGTCAGCGCGAGCAGTTCACCCACGGCGGCGGCACTCCTCCCCCACCGGACACCGCGCGCACACCTGCCGATCGCACAGGCGGCACAGCACGTACTCGGAGCTGCGGTGTTCGACGAGCCCGGCGAGCAGTACCTCCAGCGCGGGCGCGAACGCTTGCACCTGCTCGTCGGTCAGCGGTTCGAGCAAGTCCAGCAGGACGCGGCTGCGGGCTTCGAGCAGTTCTTCCGCCCGGGCGCGGCCGGTCGCGGTCAGCGTCAGGCGGACGCCCCTGCCACCGGGGTGGTGCCGCTCGACCAGCCCGGCGGCGAGCAGCGTGTCGAGCATGCGGGCGGCGGCGGGCTGGCTGAGGCCGATGCGCGCGCCGAGTTCGGTGACGCCGATGCCGGGTTCGACCAGCAGCGTGGACAACGCGGCCGCGCCGCTCGCGCTCACCCCGGCCGCGCGGGCCGCTTCGCCGCTGACGCGTTCGGCCACGGCCAGTGCGCCGGCGCCGAGCAGATTGGCCACGCGGGATCTATTCATAACTCATGCATAGGTCATGGTGAGCCGGCTCGCAACCCGGCGGCGTTGACTTAAACCTTCGTTCAACTTTTAGCGTTGGCGGTAGTTGGCCCGACGAAAGGAAATCCCATGTCGAAGACCGTGCTGGTGACCGGTGCCACCGGAAACGTCGGCGGTGCACTGCTGCCGCTGCTGCTCGCCGAGGGCGTGCGTGTCCGTGCGCTGGTGCGCAAGCCCGCTTCGCTGCCGGACGGGGTCGAGCAGGTCATCGGCGACCTGACCGACCCGGCGAGCATCGACACGACCGGCGTCGACGCCGTGTTCCTGGTGTGGCCGAGTTTCGACACCACGCTCGCGCCGGACGTGGTGTCACGGCTGGCCAAGCGGGTGGTCTACCTGTCGGCGGACGGCGTGCCGTTCCACGCCGAGGTGGAGCGGGCGATCGAGGCGGCGGTGCCGGAGTGGACCTTCCTGCGGCCGTCGGGGTTCGCGGCGAACGCCCGGATCTGGACGGACCAGATCCTCGCCGGTGATGTGGTGCGCTGGCCGTTCGCCGAGGCCAGGCGGTCGCTGATCCACGAGCACGACATCGCCGCGGTGGCCGCCCGCGCCCTGCTCGACGACGGGCACGCGGGGCAGGTGTACTCCTTCACCGGGCCGGAATCGATCACGCAGGCGGAACAGGTCCGGTTGATCGGGGAGGCGCTGGGCCGCCCGTTGCGCTTCGAAGAACTGCCGGTCGATGCCGCGCGGGAGAAACTGCTGGCTTCCGGCTGGGACCCGGCCTTCGCCGACGGTGCTTTGGAGGCCTGGGCTGAGATGGTCACCAATCCGGAACCGGTGAACCAGGAAGTCGAACGGATCACCGGGAAGGCGCCCTTGTCATTCCGCCAATGGGCCATCGACCGCGCGGACGCCTTCCGCGGATAAACGAGGGCACCGGGAGCGTGCCGAAGGCAACCGAACAGAGTGGGCGCAGCAGGATTCGAACCTGCGACCGCTCGGGTGTAAACCGAGTGCTCTCCCGCTGAGCTATGCGCCCGGTCGGCGGCACCCCGCCGCGAAGCACGGGGTGCCGCCGGAAGCCTGTGTCAGGCCAGTTCCGCCACGGCCTTCTTCCACGCGCCCTGGTCGCGCGCCTCGCCGGGCTGGTTGATCTCGGCGAACCGCACCACGCCGGTGCTGTCGATCAGGAAGGTACCGCGGTTGGCCAGGCCGGCCGCCTCGTTGAACACGCCATAGGTCTTGGCGACCTCACCGTGCGGCCAGAAGTCCGACAGCAGCGGGAACTGGTAACCCTGCTGCTCGGCCCAGGCCTTGAGGGAGAACGGGGTGTCCACGGACACGCCGATCACCTGCACGCCCTTGCCGTCGTACTCGGCGAACTCGTCCCGGATCTGGCACAGCTCACCCTGGCAGATCCCGCTGAACGCGAACGGGTAGAAGACCAGCAGCACCGGCTTCTCCCCCTGGAACGACGACAGCGTGACCGCCTGCTTGTTGTAGTCGTTGAGCGTGAAGTCCGGGGCCTTCGAACCGACCTCGACCGCCATACCAGCTTCCTCTCCCACTGCTCGACAAATACCGGCACCTGCCGCCGCAACCCTATCGTGCGAACGGCCGGGCCGGCGGGGGCACCGGCGGGGCTACTTGGACCGCGGTACCAGGCGGGTACCCGACCAGCCGGGGCCGACGCTGATGTTGGAGGTCTGCGACAGCCCCACCGCGGGCACCACCTCGGCGACCTCGCTGGGTTCGACGTGGCCGGGCTGACCGGTCTTCGGCGTCAGCACCCAGATCACCCCGTCATCGCTCAGCGGCTGCCTGACCTCGATCAACGTGTCGCCGAGGTCACCGTCGTCCTCGCGCCACCACAGCAGCACCACATCGATGACCTCCTGGGCGTCCTCGTCGAGGATCTCCCCGCCGATCTGCTCCTCGATCGCCGCACGAAGGTCGTCGTCGACGTCCTCGTCCCAGCCGATCTCCTGGACCACCATGTCCGGCTTGACCCCAAGCCTCTCGGCGACGCTGTTCTGCCCAGCGTCTCCCGCGGCGACCACGACTCAACTCCTCCAGCTAGCTTCTCGTCCGGCCGGTTCCGGCCGCACGTCCGACATGAATGGGGTTAGCGAACACTGGCGAGGCTGTCCGCGCAACCGTCCACACCGGATCTTCGCTCAACTCGTGCCCCAGCGTACGGCCGTCAAGCCCCCGCGCGGGGCCACCGTAGGGCGCCGCGCCCGCACGCGCTCGACCGGGCTGCCCTAGGGTGGGTAACAGTCGCGCGCGCGATACACCCGCAGGCCGGAGGCGCCGGGAACGGGTCCGCGGACGTTACCGCTCAGTAGCAGTGACGCGAGCAGCGCGAGCGACGACGATGGCACCAGCGGCGGAACCAAGACGCGCCGGCCATGGACTAGGCAACAGCGGAAACAAGTACGGCGAGGAGAACCCTTGGCCCCCCCAAGCAACGAGGCCGGGCGCGGCAACGCTTCCGGTCAGGAGGCCCCGGCGCGGGTCCGCGTCATTCGTGACGGTCTGGCCGCGCACCTGCCCGACATCGACCCGGAGGAGACCGCCGAATGGCTGGACTCCTTCGACGCGGCACTGGCCAGGGGCGGCCAGCAGCGCGCCCGGTACCTGATGCTCCGGGTGCTGGAGCGCGCTCGTGAGCGCAACATCGGCGTACCCCCGCTGACGGCCACGGACTACGTCAACACCATCCCCACCGAGAACGAGCCGTGGTTCCCCGGCGACGAGGAGCTCGAGCGGCGCTACCGGGCCTACATCCGGTGGAACGCGGCGATCATGGTGCACCGCGCGCAGCGGCCGGGGGTGGGTGTCGGCGGGCACATCTCCACCTACGCCTCCTCCGCCGCGCTCTACGAGGTGGGCTTCAACCACTTCTTCCGCGGCAAGGACCACTCCGGTGGCGGCGACCAGATCTTCATCCAGGGCCACGCCTCCCCCGGCATCTACGCGCGCGCGTTCCTCGAGGGCAGGCTGACCGAGCAGCAGCTCGACGGCTTCCGCCAGGAGTTCTCGCACGCCGGCGAGGGCGGCGGCCTGCCGTCGTACCCGCACCCGCGGCTGATGCCGGACTTCTGGGAGAACCCGACGGTGTCCATGGGCCTCGGCCCGATGAACGCGATCTACCAGGCCCGGTTCAACCGGTACCTGCGCGACCGCGGTATCAAGGACACCAGCGACCAGCACGTCTGGGCCTTCCTCGGCGACGGCGAGATGGACGAGCCGGAGTCGCGCGGGCTGATCCACGTGGCCGCGGGCGAGGGCCTGGACAACCTGACCTTCGTGATCAACTGCAACCTGCAGCGCCTGGACGGGCCGGTGCGCGGGAACGGCAAGATCATCCAGGAGCTGGAGTCGTACTTCCGCGGTGCCGGCTGGAACGTGATCAAGGTCATCTGGGGCCGCGAGTGGGACGGCCTGCTGCACGGCGACCGCGACGGCGCGCTGATCAACCTGATGAACACCACGCCCGACGGTGACTTCCAGACCTACAAGGCCAACGACGGCGCGTTCGTCCGCGAGCACTTCTTCGGCCGCGACCCGCGGACGAAGGAGCTGGTCAAGGACCTCTCCGACGCCGACATCTGGAACCTCAAGCGCGGTGGGCACGACTACCGCAAGGTCTACGCGGCGTACAAGGCCTCGCTGGAGCACCACGGCCAGCCGACGGTGATCCTGGCGCACACCATCAAGGGCTACGGCCTCGGCCCGGCGTTCGAGGGCCGCAACGCCACGCACCAGATGAAGAAGCTCACCCTGGACGACCTCAAGCTCTTCCGCGACTCGCAGCGCATCCCGATCAGCGACGAGGAGCTCGAGCGCGACCCGAAGCTGCCGCCGTACTACCACCCCGGCGAGGACTCGCCGGAGATCGAGTACCTGCTCAGCAGGCGGCGCACGCTCGGCGGCTTCCTTCCGGAGCGCCGCGGCGCCAAGGCGAAGGCGCTGGTGCTGCCCGGCGACAAGGTCTACGAGGGCATCCGCAAGGGCTCGGGCAAGCAGGAGGTGGCCACCACGATGGCCATCGTCCGGCTGATCCGCGAGCTGGCCAAGGACGGCGAGATCGGCAAGCGGATCGTGCCGATCATCCCGGACGAGGCCCGCACCTTCGGCCTCGACTCGATGTTCCCGACGGCCAAGATCTACAACCCGCACGGGCAGACCTACACCTCGGTCGACGCCAAGCTGATGCTGGCGTACAAGGAGTCCGAGCAGGGCCAGCTGCTGCACGAGGGCATCAACGAGGCGGGCTCGACGGCCTCGTTCACCGCGGTGGGCACCTCGTACGCCACGCACGGCGAGCCGATGATCCCGATCTACATCTTCTACTCGATGTTCGGGTTCCAGCGGACCGGCGACGGGCTGTACGCGGCGGCCGACCAGATGACCCGCGGGTTCGTGCTCGGCGCCACCGCCGGTCGCACCACGCTGACCGGTGAGGGCCTGCAGCACGCCGACGGGCACTCGCTGCTGCTCGCCTCGACGAACCCCGCCGTGGTCGCCTACGACCCGGCTTACTCGTTCGAGATCGCCCACATCGTCAAGGACGGGCTCCGCCGGATGTACGGCGAGGCCGGTCCGGACGGCAACGGCGAGAACATCTTCTACTACATCACCATCTACAACGAGCCGTACCAGCAGCCCGCCGAGCCGGAGAACCTCGATGTGGACGGGCTGCTCAAGGGCCTGTACAAGTACGCCGACGCGCCGTCGGGCGACGGTCCGGAGGCGCAGATCCTGGTCTCCGGCGTGACCATGCCGGACGCGCTCAAGGCGCAGGCCATGCTCGCCGAGGAGTGGGGCGTGCGGGCCGCGGTGTGGTCGGCCACCTCGTGGACCGAGCTGCGCCGCGAGGCGGTGGAGGCCGACCGGGACAACCTGCTCCACCCGGCCGACTCGCCGCGCGTGCCGTACGTCACGCGGGCGCTGCAGGACGCGACGGGCCCGGTGGTCGCGGTGTCCGACTGGATGCGGTCGGTGCCGGACCTGATCCGCCCGTGGGTCCCCGGCGACATGCTGACCCTGGGCACCGACGGGTTCGGTTTCTCCGACACCCGGCCCGCCGCCCGGCGCCACTTCCTGGTGGACGCCGAGTCGATCGTGGTCGGTGTGCTGACCGCGCTGGCCAAGCAGGGCAAGGTGGACAAGGCCAAGGCTGGCGAGGCGGCGCGCAAGTACCGCATCGACGACGTCACCGCGGCCGGTCCGCAGACCTCGGACTCTGGGAACGCCTGAGCGAAGGTGCTACAAAGGGCCCCGGCAGACATCTGATGTCTGCCGGGGCCCGTTTGCTCGAAAAGGGAGATGATCGCGTGACCAAGCGCCGCCTGCCCCGGCCCGCGGAACTCGCCGAGATCCTGCGCCCCAAGCCGTTCGTGCTGAACCCGACCGAGCGCAGGCTGGCGAACGCGCACACCATCGCCGACCTGCGGACCATCGCGCGCCGGCGGAGCCCGCGGGCGGTGTTCGACTACACCGACGGCGCGGCCGAGCTGGAGGACAGCCTGCTCCGCGCACGGCAGGCGTTCCGGCGGGTGGAGTTCCAGCCGCACGTGCTGCGTGACGTGTCCGAAGTGGACACTTCGAAGGAGATCCTCGGCCGGCGGTCGGCGATGCCGTTCGCCTTCGCGCCCACCGGGTTCACGCGGATGATGAACCACGAGGGCGAGCCAGCGGTGGCGCGCGTCGCCGAGCGGGCGGGCATCCCGTACGCGCTCTCGACCATGGGCACCACGTCGATCGAGGCGGTCGCCGAAGCGGCGCCGGACGCTCGGAAGTGGTTCCAGCTCTACGTCTGGCGCGACCGCGAGGCGGGCAAGGACCTGGTGCAGCGCGCCGGGGAGTGCGGGTACGACACGCTGCTGCTGACCGTGGACGTGCCGGTCGGCGGGGCGCGCATGCGCGACGTGCGCAACGGGCTGACCATCCCGCCCGCGCTCACCCTGAAGACCTTCGCCGACGGCGCCATGCACCCGGCGTGGTGGTTCAACCTGCTCACCACCGAGCCGCTCACCTTCGCCTCGCTGACCTCGTGGAACGGCACCGTCGCGGAACTGCTGAACACGCTGTTCGACCCGGCGCTGAACTTCGACGACCTGAGCTGGCTGCGCGAGCTGTGGCCGGGGAAGCTGGTGATCAAGGGCATCCAGAACCCGGCGGACGCGCGCGAGGTGATCAAGCTGGGCGCGGACGCGGTGATCGTGTCGAACCACGGCGGCCGCCAGCTCGACCGCGCGCCGACGCCGCTCGAGCTGCTGCCGCAGGTGCTGCAGGCGGTCGAGGGCAACGGCGAGGTGTGGCTGGACGGCGGTATCCTCTCCGGCGCGGACATCATCGCCGCCATCGCGAACGGCGCCGACGCCTGCCTGGTCGGGCGCGCGTACCTGTACGGGCTGATGGCCGGCGGGGAACGCGGGGTGCAGCGGGCCTACGAGATCCTGCGGACGGAGATCGTGCGCACCATGCGCCTGCTCGGTGTGCGCTCCCTGGACGAGCTGACCAGCAGCCACGCCCGAATCCGCTGACGCGCACCCCGCCGCCGCGGCCCGAGTGCGGTGAATGTGGCTTTCACAGCCGATTCCGCTGTGAAAGCCACATTCACCGCATCCGTCGGCGTGCCCGGGGGGGCTGATCGCCGGTCCGTCCGGTGGAACGCGGGGCTTGACGCGGACGGGAAAAGGTGACCAGGATCTCGGCCAGTTGGCGAAAGTCTGCTTTCACGATGCGGAATCCGTGCTGAACTCGTGGAAAGAGGTCCGAGGTGTTCGTCCAGGAACTCGCCCCGCTCGGCTCACTCGGCCTGTCCGCCCTCGTCGCCGCGCTCCCGCTGGCGACCGTGCTGGTGCTGCTCGGCGCGGTCCGGCTGAAGGCGCACCTGGCCGGCCTGATCGGGCTCGCGGTCGCCGCGCTGGTCGCGATCATCGTCTTCGGCATGCCGGTCGGCCAGACCGTCTCCGGCGCCGTGCAGGGCGCCGCGTTCGGCCTCTTCCCGATCCTCTGGATCGTGGTCAACGCGCTGTGGATCTACCGGCTGACCGTGCGCACCGGCCACTTCGACGTGCTGCGCCGCTCGTTCGGCCGGATCTCCGACGACCCCCGCATCCAGGCGCTGATCATCGCCTTCTGCTTCGGCGGGCTGATGGAGGCGCTCGCCGGGTTCGGCGCGCCGGTGGCCATCTCCACGGTGATGCTGGTGGCGCTCGGCTTCGCGCCGGTGAAGGCGGCGATCGTGGCGCTGGTGGCCAACACCGCCCCGGTCGCGTTCGGCGCGATGGGCACCCCGGTGGTCACCCTCGCCCAGGTCACCGGCCTGCCGCTGGAAAGCGTCTCGTCCATCGTCGGGCGCCAGACCCCGCTGCTCGCCGTCGTGGTGCCGCTGCTGCTGGTGCTGATCGTGGACGGCAAGCGCGGCCTGCGTGAGACCTGGGCCCCGGCGCTGACCTGCGGGCTCGCCTTCGGGTTCGTGCAGTTCCTCGCCTCGAACTACGTCTCGGCGCAGCTGGCCGACATCGGCGCCGCGCTCGCCGGGGTGGCCGCGGTGATGCTGGTGCCGTCGGCGCGCAAGCCCGCGCGGGCCGAGGTGAAGGCGTCCGTGCTCACCGGTTCGGCCACGGAATCCTTCGACGGCCGCGACGAACGCGCCGACGTGGTCAAGGCCTACGCGCCCTACCTGCTGATCATCGCGATCTTCTCGATCGGCCAGCTGCCGCCGGTGAAGAAGCTGCTCGACTCGGCCACCTGGAAGTTCGACTGGCCCTTCCTGGACGTGGCCGCGGCGAACGGCAAACCGGTCTCCGGCAACACCTTCAGCCTGCCGCTGCTGAACACCGGCGGCACGCTGGTGCTGCTCGCCGGGCTGATCACCGCGGTGGTGCTCAAGGTGAAGTGGCGCGACACCGCCCGCGAATGGGGCGCGACCGTGCACGAACTGCGGTTCGCCATCCTGACCGTGACCAGCGTGCTCGCACTGGCCTACGTGATGAACCTGTCCGGGCAGACCACCACCATCGGCAACCTGATCGCCGGGGCGGGCGGCGCGCTGGCCTTCCTCTCCCCCATCCTCGGCTGGTTCGGCGTGGCCGTGTCCGGCTCGGACACCTCGGCGAACGCCCTGTTCGGCGCCCTGCAGGTGACCGCGGCGAACCAGGCGGGCTTCTCCCCCGACCTGCTGGCCTCGGCGAACAGCTCCGGCGGCGTGCTGGGCAAGATGATCTCGCCGCAGAACCTGACCATCGCCTGCGCCGCGGCCCAGCTCAACGGTCAGGAGGGCAACCTGCTGCGCAAGGTGCTGCCGTGGAGCATCGGGCTGCTGCTGGTGATGTGCCTGATCGTGGCCGGGCAGGCCAGCTTCCTCAGCTGGATGCTGCCGTGACCCGGTCCGCGAGCACCTGCTTGGCGGTCCGGTTCCAGCTCCACCAGCCGTGCACCACCAGCACCGCGAAGACCAGGTAGACCGCGGCGGAGAACCACAGCCCGGAGGCGATCTGCAGCGGCACGCCGATCGCGTCGACCAGCAGCCAGACCAGCCAGAACTCGACCAGGCCGAGGCCCTGCGCGGCGAAGGCGACCAGGGTGCCGATGAAGATGGCGGCGTCCGGCCACGGCGCCCACGAGGCGTCGAGCAGGTCGAGCGTCAGCGCCATCGCGGCGGTCCCGGCGGCGAACGCGCCGAGCAGCACCAGCCGTTCGACCGGGCTGCCCTTGCGCACCACCACGCCGTAGACCGGATCGCGGCGCCGGGTCCAGGCCCACCAGCCGTAGACGGAGATCGCCAGGATCGCCACCTGCCTGCTGGCCAGCCCGCCGAGGTGGGCGGACAGGTAGACGGTGAACAGCAGCACGGTGGCCCCGACCTGCACCGGCCAGGTCCAGAGCGTGCGGCGCTGGGCGAGGAACACCACCGCGAGCGCGCACAGCTGACCGACCAGTTCGGCGATGGAGACCCACTGGCCGAAAACGGTCAGCCCGTGGTTCAGCAAGAAGTCCACCCCGTGCTCCTTCCCGTCACCGCACCCAACATGCTCCCTCCGCCCGGCATTCCCCAGTGAACTGTGAGCGGACAGACACCTTCCCGCACGCTGGGAGAACCCCTGAACGCAGTGAATGTGGCTTTCACAGCGTCAGACGCTGTGAAAGCCACATTCACTGCAGCCGGGACGGAGCCGGGCGGGTCAGCGCTCCGGGCGGGCGATGCCGGCCGGCGGTGTCGGAGCGTCGGTCGCGGTGGTCCGCGAACCGACGCGGCCGGTCCGCGAGTGCAGGCCGTTGGTGCCTTCGGCGGTCGCGGTGCCGCCGCCACTCCCGCTGCCGAGCTGGCCCTGCAGGCTGGTCAGCCAGCCCTCCCAGCGCTGCTGCGACGGCTTGATCAGGCCGCCGCCGATGCCCACCACGATCACGCCGCCGATGGTGGCCAGCACGGTCACCAGCACCGGCGTGGTCACCGTGGTGGCGATGTTGATCTGGTTCAGCGCCGCGATCACGCCGAAGGCCAGGATCAGGTAGTAGGCGATGTTGCCGATCAGCCCGCCGGCCGGGCGGCCGGACAGCGCGCCGGTGATCAGGTCGCGCACCACCTTGCCGATCGCCGCGGCCACGATCAGCAGCACGATCGCCACCGCGATCCGCGGCAGGAACGCGATCACGTCGTTGAGCAGCTGGCTCACCGGGTTGGACTCACCGAATACGCCGAACGCCAGCTGCAGCGCGATGAGCAGAATGAAGTAGTACACCAGCTTCGCGATGATGCCGATGGCGTCGACATTGGATTGTTTGAGCATCCCGGAAAGTCCGGTTTTCTCGACGAGTTTGGCGAAACCGAGCTTGCTCAGCACCAGGCTGAGCCCTTTCGACACGGCTTTGGCGATCAGCCAGCCGATCAGCAGGATGATCAGGAAACCGACCAATTTCGGGACGAACGTGGCCACCAGGTTCCACGCCTGCCCCAGCCCGTCTTTGAGCTGATCGCCCATAGTGTCCTCCTCGCTCGTACGCGAAACTTCGCTTTCGGCAAGCCTTGAACACCGGCCAGGCCGCGGCAACTCGGCAGGCGCACGATCGGGTGAGACAGGTGGCGCGAGCAGAAATCTCAGGCCATAGTTGAACTACCGGTGGGGACCGGGGAGACGAGGCCGCTCGGCGCAGCGAAAAACGCAAGCGCCGGGCGGCCTCGAGTATTTTTCACCTTTTTCTTTCGCAGGTCGCCAACCGGCCACCCAGCGTCATTCGCCGTCGCTCAGCGCGGTGCCGCGGTCAGTGCCAGTTCGGTCACCACGCGCAACACCAGCCCCGGCCCACCCGGCTCGGCCAGCGCCAGTTTCACCACCGTCACCGCGCAGAGGGCCAGCACGACCAGCACCGCGTTGCCCACCACGGCCCACCGCGTCGTCGCCATGCCCTCACCCCTGCCGGTCAGCTATTAAAGTGATATCACTATGCTAGGCTACGGCCGAGGGCACAAGCCCCCGAGGGTGGTGGGAGGACGACGATGACCAGCGAAGTACTGGAGCAGGTGGAGATGCCGGTCCCGCAGACGCGGGAGCGCGTGGTGCGCGCGGTGAACGGTTACACGATGTTCGCGGTGTCCGCGGCGGGCGTGCTGGGCGGACTCGCGCTGATCAGCTTCGGCCTGCCGCAGGCGATCGAGGGCAGCACCGGCGCCGGGGTGGCCATGCTGGTGCTGGGCGGGGTGCTGGTGCTGACCTGCGGGGTGCTCGGCCTCGGCCTGACCCCGGTCGCGCCCGGTGAGGCGCGGGTGATCCAGTTCCTCGGCCGCTACACCGGCACCCTGCGCACCGACGGCCTGCAGTGGGTCAACCCGTTCACCGAACGGCACCGCGTGTCCACCCGGATCCGCAACCACGAGACCGCGGTGGCCAAGGTCAACGACGCCGACGGCAACCCGATCGAGATCGCCGCGGTGGTGGTGTGGCAGGTGGCCGACACCGCGCAGGCGATGTTCGAGGTGGACGACTTCGTCGAGTTCGTCGCGATCCAGACCGAGACCGCGATCCGGCACATCGCCAACAACTACCCGTACGACACGCACGGCGAGGACACCCTGTCGCTGCGGGACAACGCCGACGAGATCACCGAGAAGCTCTCGGCCGAGATCGGCGCCAGGGTGGCCTCGGCCGGGGTGACCGTGATCGAATCGCGGATCACGCACCTGGCCTACGCCCCGGAGATCGCGCAGGCCATGCTGCGGCGGCAGCAGGCGGGCGCGGTGGTGGCGGCCAGGCAGCGCATCGTGGAGGGCGCGGTCGGCATGGTCGAGATGGCGCTCGACCGGCTCGCCGCGCACGACGTGGTGGAACTGGACGAGGAGCGCAAGGCGGCGATGGTGAGCAATCTGCTGGTGGTGCTGGTCGGCGACCGCGACACCCAGCCGGTGGTCAACGCCGGGACCCTCTACCAGTAGGCCACCGTGACCGAGCGCAAGAAGGTCCTGCTCCGGCTCGACCCCGCCGTGCACGACGCCATCGCCCGCTGGGCGGGGGACGAGCTGCGCAGCACCAACGCGCAGATCGAGTTCCTGCTCCGGCAGGCCCTGGCCGACGCCGGTCGCCTGCCGGGCAACGCGGGCCGGATGCGCAAGCGGGGCCGTCCGCCGAAGTCCACTTCGGACGATGGAGACGACTCCTGAACTACGATCTGGGCACCATGACCGCGCCAAGTCCACCGCCGCCCCGCCGCCAGGTCGAGAAGCGGCACGGCCTGTCCGCCAAGACGCTGCGCCGGCTCGAGCGCGCGTCGGGCAGGCTGGCCGCGGCCAGCGTCGCCGCGATGGAGGAGCGCCTGCCGTGGTTCGGCCGGATGTCGGCCGACCAGCGGGCCAGTGTGCTGCTGATCACCCAGTCCGGGGTGGCCGGGTTCGTCGGCTGGCTGCGGGATTCGCAGGAGGCGCTGAAGTTCACCACCGACGCCTTCCGCGGTGCCCCGGCCGAGCTGTCGCGCTGGCTGAGCCTGCGGCAGGCGGTCGGGCTGGTGCGGCTGGCGATCGAGGTGTTCGAGGAGCAGCTGCCCGAGTTCGCCGCCGACGACCGCGAGCGCGCGGCGCTGACCGAGGCGATCCTCCGCTACGGCAGGGAGATCGCCTTCGCCGCGGCCAACTCCTACGCCGCCGCGGCCGAGGCTCGCGGCGCGTGGGACGCCCGGCTGGAAGCGCTGGTGGTCGACGGCATCGTCCGTGGGGACGCCGAGGAATCGGTGCTCTCGCGGGCCTCGGCGCTGGGCTGGGAGCAGACCGCCGAGGCGACCGTGCTGGTCGGCACCCCGGCCTCGGACGACCCGCCCGCGGTGGTGTTCGACGTGCGCAGCCGCGCCGCCCGGATCGGCCGCCCGGTGCTGCTGAGCGTGCAGGGGTCCCGGCTGGTCGTGGTGGTGGCCGGGGCGACCGAGGGCGGCACCAAGGAACGCGAGGTGCTGACCAAGCTGGCCACCGCCTTCGCCGAGGGCCCGGTGGTCGCCGGGCCGACCGTGCCGAGCCTGGCCGAGGCGCACACCAGCGCCGCCGAAGCGCTGTCCGGCCTGCGCGCGGTGGTCGGCTGGCCGGGCGCGCCACGTCCGGTCCGGGCCTGGGAGCTGCTGCCCGAACGCGCGCTGGCCGGGGATCCTGAGGCCGAGCGGCAGCTGATCGAGGAAATCGCGCGACCGCTGGAGGAAGCGGGCACCTCCCTGCTCCAGACGGTGGAGACCTACCTGGAAAGCGGCGGCGTGCTGGAGATCTGCGCGCGGACGCTGTTCGTGCACCCCAACACCGTCCGGTACCGCCTGCGCCGGGCCGCCGAGCTGACCGGCCGCCACGCCGCCGACCCGAGGGACGCGCTGGTGCTGCGGATCGCGCTGACCGTCGGCAGGCTGGCGAGGGCCCGCGGGCTGTGGTGAGAAAGCTCGTCCGCCCGTGACCCAGCTCACCAAAATTCTGCCCAAACCCGACAAGACATTTGGGTACGAAGGGTTCATGGCCCCGTCACATTTGTAGGGTCCCTACAAATCCGGCGAGACGACTTGGTGAGCGGCGGCATGATAGGGAACCGGGCCTAGCGTGTTCCCTAGAGAGGTGATGACCGCCCTCCTCGCCCCCGGACAGGGCTCCCAGGCCCCCGGCATGTTCACGCCATGGCTCGAGTTCGACGGTGCGCGCGAGCGCCTCGTGTCCTGGTCCGACCGCACCGGGCTGGACCTGGTCCGGCTCGGCACCGAGGCGGACGCGGACGAGATCCAGGACACCGCCATCGCGCAGCCGCTGATCGTCGCGCTGGCGCTGCTGGCGCACGAGCAGCTCGAAGCACGCGGCCTGGTACCCGCGGACGCGCCGGTCGCCGGGCACTCGGTCGGGGAACTGGCCGCCGCCGCCATCGCCGGGGTGTTCCCGGCCGAGGAAGCGGTCGCACTGGCCGCCGTGCGCGGCGCCGAGATGGCGAAGGCCTGCGAGGCCGAGCCCACCAGCATGGCCGCGGTCATGCTGGGCGAGCCCGAGGCCGTGGTGGCCTGGCTCACCGAGCACGGACTGACTCCAGCCAACCGGAACGGGGCCGGCCAGATCGTGGCCTCCGGCGCCGCGGACGCGATCCAGAAGATCGTCGCCGAACCACTGGCTGGCACGAAGGTGCGCGCGCTCAAGGTCGCGGGCGCCTTCCACACCAAGTACATGGCCACGGCCGAGGCCGCGGTGCGCGAGCACGCCGGCGAGATCACCACCGCCGACCCGGTCCGCCCGCTGCTGTCCAACGCGGACGGCACCGTGGTGACCAGCGGTGCGGAGTACCTGGAGCGGCTGGTCACCCAGGTCACCAGCCCGGTGCGCTGGGACCTGACCATGGACGGCCTGGTCGCCCTCGGGGTGACCCGCACCGTGGAGCTCCCGCCGGCCGGCACGCTGACCGGTCTGGTCAAGCGCCAGCTCAAGGGCATCGTGACCAGCCCCATCGCGCTCAAGACGCCTGCTGACGTGGCGAAGTTGAGCGAGCAGGAGGACACCGAATGAGCCAGCGCCCCGCGCTGCGTCAATCGCAAGGCCCCAGCGCCACCCGCATCCTCGGGGTGGGCAGCTTCCAGCCGGAGAAGATCGTCACCAACGACGACCTCTCCCAGCTGATGGACACCAGCGACCAGTGGATCCGCGACCGCGTCGGCATCATCGAGCGCCGGTTCGCCGAGAAGGACGAACTGCTGGTGGACATGGCGGTGACCGCGGGCTCCCGCGCCGTCGCCGACGCCGGCCTCGAACCGTCCCAAGTGGACACACTGATCCTGCCGAACTGCACCATGCCGACGCTGATCCCGAACGCGGCCGCCCAGGTGGCCGAGCGGATCGGCGCCTCGCAGGCCGGTGCCTTCGACCTGAACGCGGCCTGCGCCGGGTTCTGCTACGGCCTCGGCGTCGCCTCCGACCTGGTCCGCTCCGGCTCGTCGAAGTACGCGCTGGTGATCGGTGCGGAGAAGCTGACCGACTCGGTCGACCCGACCGACCGCGCCAACGCGATCATCTTCGCCGACGGGGCCGGTGCCGCCGTGGTCGGCGCGGCCGACGAGCCGGGCATCGGGCCGGTGGCCTGGGGCAGCGCCGGCGACCTGGTCGACACGATCTACATGCGCGAGGGCAAGTACATCTACCAGGAGGGCCAGTCGGTCTTCCGCTGGGCGACCACCCAGATCGCGCCGATCGCACTGCGCGCGCTGGAGCTGGCCGGGGTCGAACCGTCCGATGTGGACGTGCTCATCCCGCACCAGGCCAACCTGCGCATCGTCGAGGCGATCGCGAAGAAGCTCCGGGCCAAGGGCGCCCGCGAGGACATGGTGGTCGCCGACGACATCCGCTACAGCGGCAACACCTCGTCCGCCTCCATCCCGCTCGCGCTGGACCACATGCGCACCGCGGGCACGGTGAAGAGCGGTGACGTGGTACTCATGGTCGGGTTCGGGGCCGGGCTCTCGTACGCCGGCCAGGTTGTCATCTGCCCGTAACCCCCAGCATTCCGGTCGTCATCCGGCCGGAAAGAAACCTCAGGTAAACAGGAAAGGGACAAGCAGTGGCTGACAAAGAAGAGATCCTGTCCGGGCTCGCCGAGATCGTCGAAGAGGTGGCCGGTGTGGCCCAGGACGACGTGAGCGCCGAGAAGTCCTTTGTGGACGACCTGGACATCGACTCGCTGTCCATGGTGGAGATCGCCGTGCAGGCCGAGGACAAGTTCGGCGTCAAGATCCCGGACGACGAGCTGGCGAACCTCAAGACCGTCGGCGACGCCGTGAACTACGTCGCCTCGAACTCGAAGTAACACCTGCCGGTGCCGACCTCGGGGAGTAACCGATGAGCAACAACGACGTCGTGATCACCGGGCTGGGCGCGACCACGCCCCTCGGCGGGGACGTCGCGTCCACCTGGGACGGTCTGCTGACCGGCCGCAGTGGGGTGTCCACCCTGCACGCCGAATGGGTCGAGAAGTTCGGCCTGCCGGTGAAGATCGCCGCCCGGCTCGCGGTCGATCCCACCGAGGTGCTGCCCAGGGTGCAGGCCCGCCGGCTGGACCGCAGCGAGCAGGTCGCGGTGATCGCGGCCCGCCAGGCGTGGGCGGATGCCGGGCACAACGAGGACACCGTCGAACCCGAACGGCTCGCCGTCGTGGTCGGCACCGGTATCGGTGGCGCGAACACCCTGCTCGACCAGGACGACCTGCTGGAGACCACCGGTCTGCGCAAGGTGTCCCCGCTGACCGTGCCGATGCTGATGCCGAACGGGCCCGCCGCCCACGTCGGGCTCGAGCTGAAGGCGCGGGCCGGGGTGCACGCGCCGGTGTCGGCCTGCGCTTCCGGGGCCGAGGGGCTCGCCTGGGGCTGGCGCATGCTGAAGACCGGTGAGGCCGACGTGGTGGTGGCCGGTGGCGCCGAGGCGTGCATCGCGGCGATCACCATGGCCGGGTTCGCCCAGGCCCGCACGATGAGCACGCGGAACGACGACCCGGAACGCGCTTCGCGGCCGTGGGACGTCAACCGCGACGGGTTCGTGCTCGGCGAGGGCGCGGGCATCATGGTGCTGGAGCGCGAGGAGTTCGCGAAGGCGCGCGGGGCGAAGATCTACGGCAGGCTGTCGGGGATCGGCACCAGCGCCGACTCGTACCACATCACCGGGCCGGATCCGGAGGGCACGGGCCAGGCGCGGGCGATCACCGCCGCGCTGCGCTCGGCGGGGCTGGACCCGAAGGACGTCGACCACGTCAACGCGCACGCCACCTCCACCCCGGCGGGTGACGTCGGGGAGACCGTGGCGGTGCGCAAGGCGATCGGTGAGCACCCGGTGCTGACCGCGCCGAAGGGCGCGCTGGGGCACCTGCTGGGTGCGGCGGGCGCGGTCGAGGCGATCGCCACCGTGCTGTCCATCCGGGACGGTGTCATCCCGGCCACGCTGAACCTGGAGAACCAGGACCCGGGCGTGGTGCAGGAGATCGTCGCGGGTGAGCCGCGCAAGATGGACATCCGGGCCGCGATCAGCGACTCGTTCGGCTTCGGCGGGCACAACGTCGCGCTGGCCTTCACCCCGGCCTGACCAGCTTTTCCCGGAAACGGGGCCGCCACCGGACTGCTCCGGCGGCGGCCCGTTTTCGTCTCCAGGGGCCGGGTGCGGTGAATGTGGCTTTCACCGCATCGGGCCACGCCGGTTCAGTTGCAGCGCTCGTGCATGGGGGTGGTGCCGGTGGGCACGGTGTCCAGCTTCCACACGCCGCTCTCCAGCACCATGGGCAGGGCCAGGTGCCAGCGGATGCACCCCTCCTGCAGGTCCACCGGGCCGTCCTTGGGGTCCTGCGTGCTGGTGAAGCCGAGCAGCGACTGCAGCAGCCCGTCCCCGGTCGCCTCGATGCGGTAGACCAGGATGCTGCCGTCCCGGGTGGAGCTGTAGTCGGCCTCCCACTCCACCTTGGACTTCGACTGGGCGCGATCCTTGGTCACCGTGGTCTTCCACAGCTCGTAGTTGCGCGCGTTGATCGCGTCGAAGTAGTTCTGCAGCAGGGCGCGCACCCCTTCGGCGTGCGGGTGCGCCGCCGCGTCGGGGGTCATCTCGACGGCGGGTGAGCCCGGCTGCTGCTCGGGCGCCAGCGAGGTCGAGGTGGGCGTGGCGATCACGCCGGTGTCCCCCGCGGTGGCGTCCGGTTTGCGGTAGACCTCCCTGGCCAGCAGCCCGCCGCCGACGGTCAGCGACACGACCACGATCAGCGCGGGCAGCAGCCAGCGGCCGCGGGCGGGAGCGAAGGGCGAAGCTGGCACACCCGGAAGAGTAGTAAACCCGCTACCCCACCTGGTGCAGCCAGGTCACCGGAGCGCCGTCACCGGCGTGCCTGAAGGGTTCGAGCGCCTCGTCCCAGGCCGCGCCGAGCAGCTCGTCGAGCTTGTGCGCCAGCTGCTCACCGGCCCGGCTGCGGGCCACCAGCGAGCGCAGCTGGTCCTCGCCGACGACGATGTCGCCGTTGGCGCTGGTGCGGCCGTGCCACAGGCCGATCACCGGCGCGTAGCAGAACCGCTCGCCGTCGACGCCCGGGCTGGGCTCCTCGACGACCTCGAAGCGCAGCATCGGCCACGCCTTCAGCGCGGACGCCAGCCTCGCGGCCGTGCCCGCCGGTGCGCGCCAGGAGACCTCGGTGCGCAACTGTCCCGCGGCGGCCGGCTGGGCCGTCCACCGCAGGTCTGCTCGGCCACCCAGGGTGCCCGAAATGGCCCACTCGACGTGCGGGCACACCGCAGACGGCGACGAGTGGACGTACACCACGCCACGGGTGTTTCCACGGGTGCTCACTGGTGACCTCCGCTGCTCGACGAGATGCGTCTTCCCCTACGACCTCTCGAACCACGGCGGCCCACTCGTGACGCGCTGCGCACATTGTGCACCTCATCCATGCCTTTTGGCCACATGAACCACAGAAGTCGCAGCGAGATCACCGCACAGGGGTGCCCCGGCCGCCGCCGGAGACCCGCTACCGTGTGCGGCACAGCAGCACCGCGGACACTGGGGAGGGACCGGTATGCGGCTCGTCCGCCTGGCACAGCAGCCCTCCCGGGTGGCCGACGACATCCGGGCCGCGCTGGCCTCGCTCGGCCGCGGCAACACCGTGGTCGGCGGGGTGGCGCTGATCGGGGTGTCCCCGCCCGGGTTCACCCAGCCGGTGGACGCGGTCGTCGTGCTCCCGCGTGGTGTGCTCATCGTAGTGGGTGTCGACCTGCCCGACCCGGCGATACGGCTGGACGCGCCGCTCACCGGCCAGTGGAAGGCCGACGGCTGGCCGCTGGTGGGTACCGACGACGCGGTCAACCCGGCCACCGACGCGCTCGCCACGTCCGAGAAGATCGCGCGGCACCTGCGCGAGACCGAGCCGTCGACCACCGCGATCGGCACGATCGTGGCCGTCGGGCCGTACGTCGAGCAGGTGGACCAGCCGCCGGCGGACCTGGCCGGTTCGGTCCGGGTGCTGCACCCGACGCCGACCTCGATGCTGGCCGCGTCCGTCTCGCTGGCGTCGGCCTCGCAGCCGAGCACGGTGGTGCAGGCGCGGGCGATGCTGGCTGCCCTGGCCGAGAACGCGCCAACGCTGAGCGACGAGGTGCTGGCCGCCGAAGGCTTCGCGGCGGCGGTCCTGGCCGAGCCGGAGCGAACCGAGCCGGTGGAGAACCCGCTCGCCGCCATTCCGCCGACGGTGCCCGCCGACCACCCGCCGGCGAAGGCGAAGGTGGTGCGCTCGGCGCCGCGGACTCCGCCGGTGGTGGTGGCGAACGTGCGGCAGGCGCCGGCGCAGCAGCGGCCGCAGGCACCTTCCGCACAGCCGCCCGCCGGTCAGTCACCCGCTCAGCAGTCGCCCGCCGGGCAGTCACCCGCGCAATCGCCCGCTGGTCGGTCGCCCGCGCAGCAGCCACCCGCTGGGCAGTCACCGGCCGGGCAGTCACCTGCGCAACAGGCCGCCGCCCAGCGGGCTGGTGCGCAGCCACCCGCGCAGCAGGTTGGTACGCAGCAGAGGCCGCAGGCGGGCACCCCGCCGCGGCAGGCGCCACCGCAGCAGGCGGGCAGGCAGCAGGCAGGCCCACCACCCCAGCAACTCCCGCAGGCCGCGCCTCAGCAACTGCAGCCATCCCCACCGGCGGGCGGTCACCAGCGGGCGGGCGCCTCCCAGCAACCACCGAAAGCCCGCCCCCAGTTCAAGCTGCCGAAGCTGGTCAAGGACGGCAAACCCGTCCGCTGGCTGCCCTACGCCGCCGCGGGGTTGTTGCTGGTGTTGCTCGTCTCCGCCATCACGGTGGCGACCAGCCAGGACGGCGGCGAGGCCGCCGCGCCCGAGCAGGGGCCGACGCAGACCACCGCCGCCGCGCCGAGTGGGCAGAACGTCGACGGCATGGCCTTCAACGAACTGGCCGCCGAAGCGGGCACCCAGTGCACCCCGCACGCCTTCGGCGACACGAAGACCGTGCTGGAGACCACGCCGTGCTCGCGCCTGCGCCGCGCCAGTTTCGAGGTGGCGGTGGACGGGCGCCGCGCGGCGGTGACGCTGGCGGCGCTCGACTTCCCGAGCCAGCAACAGGCCGAAACCTTCAAGCAGTTCGTCGACTTCCCCGGCAACGGCGGCATCACCGACCTCGCCGTGGAAACCGCCAAGTGGACCGGGCCACCACCCACCTTCAGCGGCGCGGCCTACGCCAGCACCGGCGCGCAGACCTCGGTGCTCATCGCACAGGCCTGCTGGCTGGAGGGTACGTCCACTTCGGACGACCCCGGCCTCGGCCGGGCGGCCAAGGCCGGGCTCACCATGCCGCTCCCCGGCTGAGCCGCCCTACAGCCCGTACTCCTCCAGCAACCGCAGCCAGACCTCGCTGATCGTCGGATACGCCGGCACGGCGTGCCACAGCCGCCGCAACGGCACCTCCCCCACCACCGCCACGGTCCCCGCGTGCAGCAGTTCGGCGACGTCCGGCCCGGCGAAGGTCACCCCGACGATCACCTCGCGCTCGGTGTCGACGACCATCCGCACCTTGCCCTCGTACCCGTCCGCGTGCAGCGACGAACCGGCCACCGCGATGTCGATGTCGATCTCGCGGTGCGGCTTGCCGTCCTCGGCGGCGGTGAGGCCGACCGAGGCGACCTCGGGATCGGTGAAGACCACCTGCGGGACCGCGGTGTGGTCGGCGGTGCTGGCGTAGGCGCTCCACGGCCCGGGGTCGATCCGCTCCCCCTTCGCCCGCGCGGCGATCACGTCGCCGACCGCCCTGGCCTGGTACTTGCCCTGGTGGGTCAGCGGCGCGCGGCCGGTCACGTCGCCCGCGGCGTACAGCCAGCCACCGTCCACACCGGACACCAGCCCGGAGTCGTCCACGGCCAGCGTGTCCCCGTCGGTGAGCCCGGCCACGGCCAGGCCGAGCCCGTCGGTGGCCGGCCGCCTGCCGGTCGCGACCAGGAACTCGTCCGCGAGCACCTCCCCGCCGCCGGTCAGCTCGATCCGGATCACACCATCCTTTTCGGACACCTGCGTGGCGCCGGAGTTCGCGTGCACCCGGACGCCGTCCTCGCGCAGCCCGGCGGCCACCAGGTCACCGGCGAACTCCGGGTACCGCGGCAGCGGGCGCTCGCCGGTGATGATCAGGTCCACCTGCGAGCCGAGCTTCGCGAAGGCCTGGGCCATCTCCACCCCGACCACGCCCCCGCCGAGCACGGCCAGCCTGCCCGGCACCTCGCTCGCCGAGGTCGCCTCGCGCGAACCCCAGGTCCGGACGCCGTCCAGGCCGGGGATGCGCGGGGTGCGCGGCACGCTGCCGGTGCACACGACCACCGCGTGCCGCGCGCGCAGCACCTGGTCGCCGACGGTGACCTCGCGCTCGCCGGTGATCCGCCCGGCGCCGCGCACCGGCACGATGCCCGCGCCCTCGGCCCAGCTCACCTGGCCCGCATCGTCCCAATGGGACGTGAAGGAGTCGCGGCGGGCGAAGACGGCGGCCGGGTCGACCCGGTCGCCGACCGGCACGCCCGGCAGCCGCGCCGCCGCGGCGAGCGCGATTCCCGGCCGCAGCAACGCCTTGCTGGGCATGCAGGCCCAGTACGAGCACTCCCCGCCGTACCGCTCCGATTCCACCAGCGCGGCGGTCAGCCCGCCCCGGACCGCACGGGCCGCGACGTTCTCCCCGACCGGGCCGGCGCCGATCACCACGACGTCATAACCGTTGTCTGCCATGGTGTGCAGCGCACACCAGGCGGGGCCGTGGCGCAAGTAGGACACTCCATCGTTCCGGGTATCCTCGCTGGCGAGTTCGACAACGAGCACTGGGAGCACTTCGTGGCCAGGAACACCGCGGTCCAACTGCTGGACGACATCACGGGCGAGCCCGCCGAGGAAACGGTGCGGTTCGAGCTGGACGGGGTGACCTACGACATCGACCTGTCCGGGGAGAACGCCGACCGGCTCAGGGAAATCCTCGACCCGTTCGTGAGCAACGGGCGGCGCACCGGCGGCCGGAAGAAGGTCGTCCGGCGGCGGGCGGTCAAGAAGGCTCCTTCGAAGAAGACGGCGACGGCGAAGGCCGAGCCGAAGAAGGCGGCGGCAGCGAAGGCTGCCGCTCCGAAGGCGGCGGCCTCGAAGGCCACGGCTTCGAAAGCAACGGCTTCGAAAGCCAAGGCTCCCGCCGCAAAGGCCACCGCGGAAAAGGTCGCCGCCGACACGGCCGCTCCGGCGAAGAAGGCTCCTGCCAAGCGAGCTCCCGCCAAGAAGAAGACCACCCCCGCCGCGAAGACGGCCGCGGCCAAGGCCACCCCGGCGGCCAAGGCACCGGCCGCGAAGACAGCACGGGCCACCAAGGCCGCGTCGACCGCCAAGACCGCCGAGGCAAAGGCGCCAGCCACCAAGGCCGCCGAGGCGAAGGCGCCCGCCGCCAAGGCCGCGCCGGTGAAGAAGGTGGCTCGCAAGGCTCCGGCCGTCACCTTCTCCTCGGCCGAATAGCCGCCTGAAGGGTGGCTTTCCTCGCGCCCAGCACCAGGAAAGCCACCTTCACAGCGCCTTGAGCTCCTCCACGATCGAACCGACCGAACTCTTCGCGTCACCGAAGAGCATGCTCGTCCGGGTGTCGTAGAACAGGTCGTTGTCCACCCCGGCGAAGCCCGAGCTCATCGACCGCTTGAGCACGATCACCGACCGGCTGGTGTTCACCTTCAGGATCGGCATCCCGTAGATCGGCGACGCCGGATCGGTTTCCGCCGCCGGGTTGACCACGTCGTTCGCGCCGATCACCAGCGCCACGTCGGTCTGCGGGAAGTCCGAGTTGATCTCGTCCATCTCCTTGAGCCGCTCGTACGGCACGTCCGCCTCGGCGAGCAGCACGTTCATGTGCCCGGGCATCCGGCCGGCCACCGGGTGGATCGCGTAGGAGACCTCGATCCCCTTGCCCTCCAACAGGTCCGCCATCTCCCGCACGGCGTGCTGCGCCTGCGCCACGGCCATGCCGTACCCCGGCACGACCACCACCCGCCCGGCGTAGGCCATCTGGATCGCGGTGTCCGCCGCGCTGGTCGCGCGCACCGGCCGCTCCGGCCCCGACCGGCCCGCGGCCACCGGCGCCCCGCCGAACCCACCGGCCACGATCGCCGGGATGGACCGGTTCATCGCCTTGGCCATCAGGTTCGTCAGGATCGACCCCGACGCCCCGACGATCATGCCCGCCACGATCAGCGCGGTGTTGTCCAGCGCCAGCCCCATCGCCGCGGCCGACAACCCGGTGAGCGCGTTCAGCAGCGAGATCACCACCGGCATGTCCGCGCCACCGATCGGCAGCACCACCATCACCCCGAGCAGCGCGGACGCCACCAGCAGCCCGGCGATCAGCCAGCCCGACCCGGCCCCCGCCGCGATCGCCACCCCGCACCCCAGCGCGACCAGCAGCAGCGCCAGGTTCAGCGGCTGCTGCAGCTTGCCCACCGAGACCGGCCGCCCGGTGATCAGTTCCTGGAGCTTGCCGAAGGCGATGTTCGAGCCCCAGAACGAGATCGAGCCGACCAGCGCGGAGAAGAGCGAGGCGATCGCCACGTACGCGGGTTCGTGCGCGTAACCGTCGGTCGCGTTGAACTCGACCCACGCGATCAGCGCCACCGCCCCGCCGCCGACGCCGTTGAACAGCGCCACCATCTGCGGCATCGCGGTCATCTTCACCTTGCGCGCGGCGGGCACGCCGACCAGCACGCCCAGCACCACGCCGAGCACGATCAGGCCCCAGTTCCCCATGCCCGGGGTGAGCAGCGTGGCGACCACCGCGAGCACCATGCCCGCGGCGGCGATCCAGTTGCCGCGCACCGCCGTGCGCGGGCCGGTCAGCCCCATCAGGCCGTAGACAAAAAGGGCGAACGCGACGATGTAGAAAACCGCGATGAGCTCGGTCACGCGTCCTCCTTCTCGGTAGCACCGGGTTCCCGCTTGCCCTTGAACATCGAGAGCATGCGGTCGGTCACCA
This sequence comes from Amycolatopsis sp. 195334CR, assembly GCF_017309385.1. Lineage (NCBI taxonomy): Bacteria > Bacillati > Actinomycetota > Actinomycetes > Pseudonocardiales > Pseudonocardiaceae > Amycolatopsis > Amycolatopsis sp. 195334CR. Next base: position 29,326 of record NZ_JAFJMJ010000001.1, read on the forward strand.
GGAAACCGCCGACCACGTTGATCGTGCCGAAGGCGATCGCGACCACCAGCAGGATCTTGTTCAGCACCCCGTCCACGCCGAGGCCGAGCACGATCAGCCCGCCCAGCAGCACGATGCCGTGGATGGCGTTCGTCCCCGACATCAGCGGTGTGTGCAGCGTGTTCGGCACCTTGGAGATCACCGCGAAGCCGAGGAAGCCCGCGAGCACCAGGATCGCCAGGTTCTGCAGCATCAGTCCCGTCCCTCCCCCGTGACGCACGCTCCGGCGACCACCTCGTCGGAGAAGTCCAGCGCCAGCGCGCCTTCGTCGTTCACCAGCAGGCCGAGCAGTTCGGTGAGGTTGCGCGAGTACAGCTCGCTCGCGTGCGCGGGCATGCCCGCCGGCAGGTTCAGCGGTGAGCTGATCGTCACGCCGTGGCGGACCACGTCCTGCCCGGCTTCGGTCAGCTCGCAGTTGCCGCCGGACTCACCGGCCAGGTCGACGACCACCCCGCCGGACGGCATGCCTTCGACGGCCTCCGCGGTGACCAGCACCGGCGCCCGCCGCCCCGGCACCAGCGCGGTGGTGATCACCACGTCGAACCGGGTGATCGCCTCGGTCAGCCTCCGTTGCTGCTCGGCGCGTTCCTCCGCGGTCAGCTCGCGGGCGTACCCGCCGTCGCCGACCGCCTCGATGCCGAGGTCGAGCCACTGCGCGCCGACCGAGCGCACCTGGTCGGCCACCTCGGGCCGCACGTCGTAGCCGGTGGTCTGCGCGCCGAGCCGCCGCGCGGTGGCCAGCGCCTGCAACCCGGCCACCCCGGCGCCGAGCACCAGCACCTTGGCCGGGGCCACGGTGCCGGCGGCGGTGGTGAGCATCGGGAAGAACCGCGTCAGCCGTTCGGCGGCGAGCAGCACCGCGCGGTACCCGGCCACGCTGCTCTGCGACGAGAGCGCGTCCATCGCCTGCGCGCGGGTGATCCGCGGGATGGACTCCACCGCGAAGGCGGTCACCCCGCCCTCGGCCAGCTCCTTGATTCTTTCCACATTGGACAGTGGGGCGAGGAAGCCGATCAGCACGGTGCCCGGCGCCAGCCGGGTGGCCTCCACCGCGGTCGGTGGCGCGACCTTGAGCACCACCCCGGCCGCCCACGCGTCGCCGATACCGGCGCCGTTCGCTTCGTAGTCACTGTCGGTGAACAGGGCCGCGTCGCCTGCCCCGCTCTCCACGACCACCTTCAGCCCGCGGGCGACCAGCCGCCCGACCGCCTTCGGCACCAGCGCGACCCGGCGTTCACCAGGTAGCGACTCCTTCACCACGCCGACCGTCACCGGCCCGGAATCGGTCACCACGCGACCTCCTCGACCTTGAGGACGAGCACACACGAACACGCACTGTGTTCTGGATCACCACAAGGTGTATCACGATCCGTGGCCTTCGCGCTCCCGCCGTCAGGAGGTCCTTTGCCAATTCGGTACCCCGAGCACGATCAGCCGGAGCCGCTTCTCCGCCGTTCGCACCACCCGGGCCCGCGCCTCGGGCCCGTTCGCCTCGATCAGCTCCAGCACGGTCGCCTGCATCGCGGTGACGATCAGCTCCGCCATCATGTGCAGGTCCTCGGTGTCCCATTCGCGCAGGTACTCGAAGCGCGCCAGGTCGACGGCCAGTTCGCTGGAGAACAACCGCAGCTCCAGGCCGATCGCCGCGGGCACCGCGCCGGTGCCGGCGTAGCGCTCGCGCAGCAGGAACCGGAAGTGGTCCGGCTGTTCGCGGACGTGCTCGTCGAGCAGCTGGACCGAGGCGCGGATGACGTCCTGGAAGGCCCGCTTGTCCCGGCGCGCCGAGCGCAGCATGCCGCGCAGCGTCTGCATCGATTCCTCGACCAGCACCACGCCGAGCTCCTCCATCGAGGCGAAGTGCCGGTAGAAGGCCGTCGGCACGATGCCCGCCGACTTCGTGACCTCGCGCAGGCTGAGCGTGGCGAACACGCGGTCCGCCAGCAGGGCCAGCGCGCCGTCGAGCAGCGCGCGGCGCGTGCGCTGCTTGCGCTCGGATCGGCTGACGGGTTCCGCGGTCACGAGCCTGAGCCTATCCGCCGGCTCCGGACTATCGCCCACGTCACATCGGGGCGCGCTCACGTTGACATCCCTGCTGACTGCTCCACACTGTTGAGTGTACAGATGTTCACTGAATGGGGAGGTCCCATGGGAAAGCTCGCTTCGGTCGCCGAGGCCCTGCTCACCCCCCACGGCGTGGACCGCTACCTCGAACTCATCGACCCGATGCTGGTGCGGCGGGAGATCCGGGGCCGGATCACCGCGGTGCGGCGGCAGACGCCGACGACGCTGACCATGACCATCCAGCCGAGCCGGGCCTGGCGCGGTTTCCGCGCCGGTCAGTACGTGCGCGTGACGGTCACCATCGACGGGGTCCGACGCACCCGCTGCTACTCCCCCGCGTGCTCCCAGTACCGCGCGGACGGGCAGCTCGAACTGACCGTCAAGGCCCTCGAAGACGGCCTGGTCTCGGGTTACCTGCACCGCACCGCCGAGCCGGGCATGGTGCTCGGACTGTCCGAGCCGGACGGCACCTTCGGCCTGCCGGACCCGCGCCCGGAGCACGTGCTGCTGATCAGCGGCGGCAGCGGGATCACCCCGGTGCTGGCCATGCTGCGCACGCTGGCCGACGAGAACCACCCCGGCGAGGTCGCGCTGCTGCACTACGAGAACGAGCCCGCGGACCTGCCCTACCGCGCCGAACTGGCCGAACTGGTGCGGGACAGGCCCAACTTCCGGGTCCGCTTCGCCTGCACCATGACCGAGCACGGCGGCGACCTCCACGGTTTCTTCTCGCGCTCGCACCTGGACCAGGTGGCGCCGTGGTTCGGCGCCGCGGAGACCTTTCTCTGCGGTCCGGTGCCGCTGATGGACTCCGTGCGCAAGGAGTACGCGAACGAAGGATTGGGTGAACGCCTGCACACCGAGGAGTTCACCCCGCCCGCGTTCGCCGCCGAGGCCGGTGAGGTGACCGGGCAGGTGCGGTTCACCCGCAGCGGCAAGGAGTTCGCCAACTCCGGCAAACCGCTGCTGGAGCAGGCCGAGGACGCCGGGCTGCGGCCGGAGCACGGCTGCCGGATGGGCATCTGCTTCTCCTGCACGCAGCTCAAGACCAGCGGCCCGGTGCGGAACCTGCGCACCGGCGAGGTCTCGGCCGAGGACAACGAGGAAATCCAGCTGTGCATCTCCGCCCCCTGCGGGGACGTCGAGATCAACGCCTGAACGAAGGGATCCCAACGATGACTGGGCTGCAGGACCGGCTCACCCCCGAACAGGTCGAGGAGTTCGGCCGCGAACTGGACGCGCTGCGCCAGCGGATCGTGGCCGACCTCGGCCAGGAGGACGTGGACTACATCCACAAGCTGATCAAGACCCAGCGCGGCCTGGAGGTGGCCGGGCGCGGACTGCTGTTCGCCGGCTTCTTCCCGCCCGCGTGGCTGGCCGGGGTCGGCGCGCTGTCGCTGGCGAAGATCCTGGACAACATGGAGATCGGGCACAACGTCATGCACGGCCAGTACGACTGGACCCGCGACCCGGCGCTGAGCTCGCAGAACTTCGAGTGGGACACGGTGGCGCCCTCGGACAACTGGCGCCACTCGCACAACTACATCCACCACACCTACACCAACATCCTGGACAAGGACCGCGACATCGGTTACGGGATCCTGCGGATGGACCCCGCGCAGAAGTGGCACCCGTACTACCTGGGCAACCCGGTCTACGCCACGCTGCTCGCGCTGCTGTTCCAGTGGGGCGTGATGCTGCACGACCTCGAGGTGGACCGGCAGCTCAAGGGCGAGACCAAGTGGTCGGACTACAAGGAGGTCCGGGCCAAGATCGCGCGCAAGGCGGCGCGGCAGTTCGGCAAGGACTACGTGCTCTTCCCGCTGCTGACCGGGCCGATGGCGCCGCTGACCCTGCTCGGCAACGCCAGCGCGAACCTGGTGCGCAACCTGTGGGCGTTCTCGATCATCTTCTGCGGGCACTTCCCGGCCGACGTGGAGAGCTTCACCGAGGCCGAGACCGAGGAGGAGAACCGCGGCCAGTGGTACCTGCGGCAGATCCTGGGTTCGGCGAACATCAGCGGCGGCAAGCTGTTCCACATCCTCTCGGGCAACCTGTCGCACCAGATCGAGCACCACCTGTTCCCGGACATCCCGGCCCGCCGCTACCCGCAGATCGCGCCGGAGGTCCGCGCCATCTGCGAGAAGTACGGCCTGCCGTACCACACCGGCCCGCTGCGCAAGCAGTTGTTCTCGGTGGCGCGCAAGATCGTCAAACTGGCACTGCCCGGCAAGGAGCAGCCGGGGCCCGCGCCCCGTACCGTGGTCGGTGACCGGCAACCGGCTGCGGCTTGAGGCAGGACGACAACATGGTGGGTCAGTTCGAAAGCGGCAAGGACACCGTGCAGGAGCTCACGGAGTCGGCCGCCACCCATATCGGCAACATCGCGACCATCATCACCGGCGCGGTACGAGACATCGCCAGGGAGACCGGCGACTGGCTCACGGACGTGATCGAGATGCGCGAGGCGTCGCTGCGCGCGCGCGAGGACGAAGAGCAGCAGCACGGCGTCGTCCCTCGCGTCAACAGCACCGACAGCACGGACGCCGCGGAGAAGTAGGGATAACCCGGTAGGCGGCCCGGCGCCGGAAGAGGCAGGCTGTTCCCGTGCAGAACGCGGGTGTGGCCCTCTTCCGGCGCTGGGCCGTCGAGCCGGTGCGGGGTCCGTTCTGGGCCGAGCTCGGCTGGATCCTGCTCGGCCTGCCGCTGGCCCTGCTCAGCCTCATCGGCATCGTGCTGGTGCTGGTGCCGGGCATCGCGCTGAGCCCGTTGCTGATCGGGCTGCCGATGGTGGCCGGGGCGCTGCTCGGCGCGCGGGCCGTGGGCTCGCTGCACCGGAAGCTGGCCGGTTCGCTGCTGGGCACCTCGGTACCGGGGCCGACCGGCAAGCCCGCCTCGTTCCGGGCCTACCTCACCGACGGACCCGGCTGGCGCGCGGTCGCCTACCTGGTGCTGCGGGTGCCGCTGGCCGCGGCCAACCTGCTGGTGGCCGCGTTCCTGCTGGTGTACGGGCTGGGCACGCTGACCTACCCGTTCTGGTGGCTGGTGCTCGACGGGCAGGTGCTGCCGGTGTTCGACATCGGCTCGTCGGGGCCGGTGGTGGCGATCCCGCTCGCGTTGATCGCGGCCGCGCTGCTGGTGGCCACCCCGGCGCTGGTCCACCTCCTGCTGGGGCTCGACCGGGTGCTGGTGCGCGCGTTGCTGGGGCCGACCACGCTCGCCGAACGCGTGCGGGACCTGGAGGAGAGCCGGGCCGTCGCGGTCGAAACGGCCGACGTGAAGCTGCGGCGCATCGAGCGGGACCTGCACGACGGCGCGCAGGCGCAGCTGGTCGCGCTGGCGATGAAGCTCGGCGTGGCCAAGGACGAGCTGGACGCCGCCGAGATCGACCTGGACCGGTTGCGCGCGTTGATCGCCGCCGCGCACACCGGCGCGAAGGACGCGCTCACCGAACTGCGTGACCTGGCCCGCGGCATCCACCCCGCCGCGCTGGACGCCGGCCTGGAGGTGGCACTGTCCACTTTGGCCGCCCGCAGCGAGGCCGAGGTGAAGGTGCTGGTGTCCCTGCCGGAACGCCCGCCCGCCGCGATCGAGACCATCCTGTACTTCAGCGCGGCGGAACTGCTGACCAACGCGATCAAGCACGGCGGGGTGAGCCGCGCCGAACTCCAGCTGTTCGAACTGGACTCGATGGTGCGGCTCTACGTCTCCGACCGGGGCCGCGGCGGGGCGCGGATGCACCCGGCGGGCGGGCTGGCCGGCCTGGCCGACCGGCTGCGCGCGGTGGACGGGTACCTGTCCATCGACAGCCCACCGGGCGGGCCTACCGTGGTCGCGGTGGAGATTCCGGTTTAGGGGGACGGCTGTGCGGGTGGTGATCGCGGAGGATTCGACCATTCTGCGCGCGGGGCTGGTCGAACTGCTCACCCTGCGCGGGCACGAGGTCGCCGCCGCGGTGAAGGACGGCGAGGCGTTGCGGGCGGCGGTGGCCGAGCACCGGCCGGACGTGTCCATTGTGGACATCAGGATGCCGCCCTCCTGCACCGACGAGGGCCTGCGCGCGGCGATCGCGTTGCGCGCGGCGAACCCCGGCGAGCCGGTCCTGCTGTTCTCCCAGTACATCGAGACCCGGTACGCGGCCGAGTTGCTGGCCGATCGCGCGGGCGGGGTCGGTTACCTGCTCAAGGACCGGGTCGCCGAGGTGTCCGACTTCCTGGCCGCGTTGAGCCGGGTGGCCGCCGGGGAGACCGTGCTCGATCCCGAGGTGGTCACCCAGTTGCTGGGCGCCACCAGGAAAACCGGCGCGCTGGCCGCACTGACCCCGCGGGAGCGCGAGGTGCTGGAGCTGATGGCGCAGGGCCGGTCGAACGCGGCCATCGCGAGCACGCTGTTCCTCTCCCCGGGTTCGGTGGAGAAGTACGTGACGAGCCTGTTCGGCAAGCTGGGGCTGGCGCCGTCGGACGGGGACAACCGCCGTGTGCTCGCCGTGCTGCGCTACCTGCAGGCGTGAGGTTACCGTGGAATCCATGCATTCCACCGAGATCGAGGTCCGCACCGGCAACACCGCGGTGGTGCACGACCTGACCAAGGAGGCCGAGTCGTTCCTCGGCGCGCACGGCGCGGAGGACGGCCTGCTGCACGTGTGGGTGCCGCACGCCACCTCCGGGCTGGCGATACTGGAGACCGGCGCCGGCAGCGACGACGACCTGCTCGCCGCACTCGACGACCTGCTCCCCCGCGACAACCGCTGGCGGCACCAGCACGGCACCCGTGGTCACGGCCGCGACCACGTGCTGCCCGCACTGCTGCCGCCCTACGCGACGGTGCCGGTGCTCGGCGGGGTGATGGCGCTGGGCACCTGGCAGTCGGTCTGCCTAGTGGACACCAACGTGGACAACCCGGTCCGGCGCGTCCGCTTCAGCTTCCTGGCCGGCTGACCGGCCCGGCCACAGCAGCACCACCAGCCCGGCCGCCAGCAGCCCGCCGAGCACCCACACCCCGGTCGCCACGTCCGGCGCGCCCGGGGTGCCCTGCAGCAGGCTGCGCAGGCCCTCGGTGGAGAACCGGAACGGCGTCCACGACCAGAGCAGCCAGCGGTAACCGTCGTGCAGCAGCTCCGGGACCTGCCCGGCGACCGCGGGCGCGAGCAGGTACAGCGGGCCGAGGATGGCCATCGCCCGCACGCCGAGCAGCCGCAGCAACCCCGTCTGCAGCGCGGCGAAGCCCGCCGTGGTGAGCAGCAGGAAACCGAGCACGTCCCAGCCCATCGGCAGCGACGAGTCCCAGAGCTTCGTGAACCCGGCCAGCACCGCGGTGACCAGCACGCTGGTGACCCCGACCTGCGCCAGCCGCGCGCCCGTGCCCGGCTGGTGGTTCCGCCGCGCCGAGGCCAGCACCAGCACCGCACCACCGGCGAGGCAGCCGATCCAGGCGAGCGCGCTGAGCGCCAGTGGCGCGGTCCGCCCGGCCACGCCTGCCGGGTGCACGGTCTGGACTTGGGCGGGCCCCATCGCTTGAGCGATCGTGGTGAGCACCTGCTGCACCACCTGCGTCCCGCTCGGGTTGACCGCGCCCGAGACCACCACGATCGGCGGCTGCCCCAGTTCGAGCACGCCGTAGACCGCCTTGTCGTCGAGCAGGCGCCGCGCCTCCTCCGGCGTGGTGACCCGCCAGTCCAGTTGCCCGCCGCCCTGCGCGGCGATCCGCTCGGCGGCCGCGCGCGGCGGCCCGTCCGGCGCGGCCACCGCCACCGGCAGCCGGTCCGGCGCGAGGCTCGCCTGCACGCCGAAGGTCAGGAACCCGAGCACCACGGCAACCACCGCGCCGGCCAGCGCCGCGGCCACCGGCCACATCCGGTTGGCCATCTCTCCTCCAGTTTTTCATCGCGTGTTGAATTCAACGAGCACGGTAGTACCGGGCGGTCGTGGAAGTCAACGCGCGTTGAAAAGTCACCCCGGTACCGTCGGCCGGGTGAACCCCACTCCTCCCCGGCTGGTGCTCTGGGACATCGATCTGACCCTGGTCGACCTGCGCGGGCTCGGCGGCCGCTGGTACACCGACGCGCTGCTCGCGGTGACCGGGACCCGGTTGCGCGAGCTGCCCTCGTTCCCCGGCCGCACCGAGCGTGCGATCACCGCGGACATCCTGACCAGGCACGACGTCGAACCGACCGACGAGCTGATCCAGCGCATGTGGCGGGAGCTGGTGCGGTTGTCCGAACGCGGCCGGGCCACGCTCACCGAGTTCGGCCACGCACTGCCGGGCGCCGCCCTCGCACTGTCCACTTTGGCCGGTCAGGGGGTGGTGCAGTCACTGGTCACCGGGAACCTGCCGGAGATCGCACTGCACAAGCTGGCCGCGTTCGACCTGCACGGGCACCTCGACCTGGAGATCGGTGGTTACGGCACGCTGTCCGCGCACCGGCCGGACCTGGTCGCGCACGCCATCGCCCAGGCGTCGGAGAAGCACGGGCTGGCGTTCGCGCCGGAGGCGGTGGCCGTCATCGGCGACACCCCGGACGACGTCACCGCGGCGCTGGAGCACGGCACGGTCGCGGTCGGTGTCGCCACCGGGAAGCACTCGGCCGACGAACTGGCGGAGGCGGGCGCGCACCACGTGCTCACGGACCTCTCCGACACCGACGCGGTGGTCCTCGCCCTCACCGGCCGCTAACGATTGCTATGAGTGGGGCATTACTTGCGTTGAATGCAAGTAATGCCCCACTCATAGCATTCAGGGGGTCGAGGGGATGGTGGTGCGCTGGGCTGCCGGGACGCCTCGGTAGCTGCGCAGGATCTTCTCGATCTCGTCTCTCGTGGTGAAGTCAGGGGCGGTCTGGTCGGCGTAGACGGCCAGCATCACGCTGCCCGGCTTCGCCTCGTCCAGCGACCGGGTGGCGATCACCCCGACCACCGCCTTCTTCGCCAGGCAGCCGTGCCCGCCGGTGGTGGTCACCTCGACCAGCCGCAGCGTGGCCGGGCGCGTTTCGCCGTCCCCGAAGGACATTTCCGCGTCCTGCGGCGCGCCGACGCTCAGCTGCGGCGGCGGGCCGTCCCAGGTGAACGCGCGGTTCGCCACCTGGGTCGCGAACTGCTCACCGGCCACCGCCGGATCGGCCTGCTGGTCCGATCGGACCCCGGCGCCGGCCAGCCGCGCGTTGTCGTCGGCCGGGCAGAAGCCGTCCCCGTAGAAGGCACTTGTCGACATGACGACCTTGGGCTGGCCTTCGCCCTCCCAGCCGTGCACCGTGCCCGGCTTCGGCGTCCAGCGCGCGGGCACGTCGTAGGCGTAGGTGCCCTCACCACCGGCGACCGACTGCCAGCCGTCGACCACCGCGGGCACGACCACCTTCGGCGGTGGCGGCGCGGGGGTCCAGGTGCTCGGCGGTGGCGTGTACTCCGCTTCCTCCGAGCCCTGGCTCAGGTACACCCCCGCGCCGACCAGGATCACCGCGAAGAAGCCGTACATCGCCCCGCGCGAGCCACCGCTCACTTGGTGACGAGCTGCTTCAGGTGCTCGACCACGGCGTCCACGGCCACCTCGGCGCGCTCGCCGGAGAGCCGGTCCTTCACCTCGACGACCCCGTTGGCCAGCCCGCGCCCGACCACCAGGATGGTCGGCACGCCGACCAGCTCGGCGTCGGCGAACTTCACGCCGGGCGTGGCCTTGCGGTCGTCGAGCAGCACCCGCAGCCCGGCCGCGTCCAGTTCGGCCGACAGCTTCTCGGCCCCGGCGGCGACCGCCTCGTCCTTGCCCGCGATGACCACGTGCACGTCCGCGGGCGCGACCGCGCGCGGCCACACCAGGCCCAGCTCGTCGTGGTGCTGCTCGGCGATCACCGCGACCAGCCGCGAGACACCGACGCCGTAGGAACCCATGGTGATCCGCACCGGCTTCGAGTCGGCGCCCAGCGCGTCCAGCTCGAAGGTGTCCGCGTACTTGCGGCCGAGCTGGAAGATGTGGCCGATCTCGATGCCGCGGGCGGCGACCAGCGTGCCGTGGCCGTCGGGCGACGCGTCGCCCTCGCGGACCTCGGCTGCCTCGATCGTGCCGTCGGGCGTGAAGTCGCGGCCGGCGACCAGGTCCACCACGTGGTGGTCGGCTTGGTCCGCGCCGGTCACCCAGGCGGTGCCGGTGACCACGCGGGGGTCGACCAGGTAGCGGACCCCGTTGTCCTGCAGCGCCTTCGGGCCGATGTAGCCCTTGACCAGGAAGGCGTTCTTGGCGAAGTCGGCCTCTTCGAGCAGGGCGACCTCGGCGGGTTCGACGGAGGCCTCCAGGCGCTTCATGTCGACCTCGCGGTCACCCGGGATGCCGACGCCCAGCAGCTGCCACTCCTTTGCGCCGGGCTCGCGGGTCTTGACCAGCACGTTCTTCAGCGTGTCGGCGGCGGTGAACTGCCTGCCGAGCTCCGCCTGGTTGAGGAAGTCGACCAGGGTCTCGATGGTCGGCGTGTTCGGCGTGTGGTGCACCTGCGCGGCGGGCTTGTCCTCGATCGGCTGCGCGGGGGGCGCGGGCGTGGTGACCGCCTCGACGTTGGCCGCGTAACCGGACTCGGTGCTGCGGACGTAGGTGTCCTCACCGGTCGACGCGACGGCGAGGAACTCCTCGGACGCCGAGCCGCCCATCGCCCCGGACGTGGCGGCGACGATGACGTACTCGAGGCCGAGCCGGTCGAAGATCTTCTGGTACGCCGCGCGGTGCGCCTGGTACGAGCGCTCCAGGCCCTCGTCGTCCAGGTCGAAGGAGTAGGAGTCCTTCATCACGAACTCGCGGCCGCGCAGGATGCCCGCACGGGGACGCGCTTCGTCGCGGTACTTGGTCTGGATCTGGTAGAGCGTGACCGGGTAGTCCTTGTACGAGCTGTACTCGCCCTTCACGGTGAGCGTGAACAGCTCCTCGTGGGTGGGGCCGAGCAGGTAGTCGGCACCGCGGCGGTCCTTGAGGCGGAAGAGGCTGTCGCCGTACTCGGTCCAGCGGTTGGTCGCCTCGTAGGGCTCCTTGGGCAGCAGCGCGGGGAACTGGATCTCCTGGCCGCCGATGGCGGCCATCTCCTCGCGGACGATGTCCTCGATGCGCCGCAGCACCTTGATGCCGAGCGGGAGCCAGGAGTAACCACCCGGGGCGACCCGGCGGACGTAGCCGGCGCGCAGCAGCAAGCGGTGGCTGGGCACTTCGGCGTCCGCCGGATCCTCGCGCAGGGTGCGGAGGAACAACGACGACATCCTGGTGATCACTTCGGCTCCTTGGAGGGCTCGGGCGTGTCAGCGAAGGATAGTCAACGGGCTCCGAACAGCTCCAACGGGTTAAGAGGGCGCCCAAGCGGGGGAGGTGGATGCCCGTCGTGATCGAGGTGGTTCCTGGCGGTGCCGCGCCGGCATCGCCGTACTGGACCGTACTTCGATGTCGGCGCGGTGCCGCCAGGGACCGCCTCGGCGCGGCGGGCGCCGCCATGCCCTGCTTGCGCGCCCTCAAATTGTCGGTGGTGCGGCCTAGCTTGGGGCCATGACAGTTCAGCTGGGCGCGGTGACCATCGACTGCGCGGATCCGCGGAAGCTCGCCGAGTTCTGGACCGAGGCGCTGGGCGTCGAGGTCGTGGTCGACCACGGCGGGGAGTTCCTGATGCTCGCCCCGGTTTCGCCGGACGGGGTGATGATCGGGTTGCAGCGCGCCGAGGAGCGCCAGCCCGGCAAGAACCGCCTGCACCTGGACCTGCGCACCGAACACCGTGCGGAGGAGGTGAAGCGGCTGGTCGGGTTGGGCGCGGAGGAGATCGAGGAGCACAAGGTGCCCGGCATCGCGTGGACGGTGCTCGCCGATCCGGAGGGGAACCGGTTCTGCGTGGGCACCGCGGAGCAGTAGGTCAGAATCGGGGGCATGACCTCACGTGTGCTGGTGCCCTGGGCTGATCTGGGCGAACTGCCCGCCGGACTGCGCGTGGAGGTCTACGACGGGGTGTCGGCGCCGCCCGCCGACCTGTCCGACGTGGACTTCTACGTGCTGCCGTACGACCAGGGCGTGGAGCCGGTCCGGTTGATGGCGCGCATGCCCGCACTGCGGGCGGTGCAGACGCTGTCGGCCGGGGTGGACACGATCCTGCCGTTCCTGCCGGAGGGGGTGCTGCTGGCCAACGGTGCCGGGCTGCACGACCTGAGCGTGGCCGAGCACGCGCTGGCACTGGTGCTCGCCGCGCAGCGGGACCTGCCGCGCTGGTTCCGCCAGCAGGGCGAGGGTTCCTGGGCGCGCGAGCACACGCGGTCGCTGGCGGACAGCCGGGTGCTGCTGCTGGGGTACGGCTCGATCGGCAAGGCGATCGAGCGGTTCCTGCACGCCGCGGAGGCGACCGTGGTGCCGGTGGCCAGCCGCGCGCGGGCGGGGGTGCACGGGGTGGACGAGCTGGCTTCGCTGTTGCCGGGTACGGACATCCTGATCTCCGTGCTGCCCGGTTCGCCCAGCACGCAGGGCCTGATCGGCGCGCGGGAACTGGCCCTGCTCCCGGACGACGCCCTGGTGGTCAACGTCGGCCGGGGCTCCACCATGGACACCGCGGCACTGACCACGGAAACCACCACGGGCCGCCTCCGGGCGGCGCTGGATGTGCTGGACCCGGAACCGCTGCCCAGTGACCATCCACTGTGGACCACTCCCGGCGTGATCATCACCCCGCACGTGGCGGGCGGCTCGGCTTCGTTCTACCCACGGGCGAAGGCCCTGATCTCCGCGCAACTGCACCGCTACGCCGCCGGGGAACCGCTGGCGCACCAAGTGACCTGAGCCCCGCCGCCTTCCCAACCCCTGCACAAGCCGAGCCCAGGACCGCCCCGGGGCCTGCCGAGCACAGGCAAAGCCGAACCCGGGAAACACACCGAACACCCCACCCACACTCCCCCTTCCCACCCCGTCCCCAGCCAAAAACACGGCGGGGATGTTGTTGTCAAGGCATCTTTCCCGCCTTGACAACAACATCCCCGCCGTCGTCACACTAAAAAACGGGGTGGGACCCCCCGAGAATCACGCCGCTAGCACATACCCGTACCAGCTTTCCGTAGTCCGGAACCCGCACCGCTCATAGATCCCCACCGCCGAGTTCACGTTCTCCACGTCGACCCCCAGCGCCGCCCGTTCGTACCCCGCCGCCCGGGCTTCCACCAGCGTGTGCCCCAGCAGAGCCGTGGCCACGCCCTTGCCCCGCACCTCCGGCAAAGTGGCGACGTGCGAAACGTACAGCTCCCGCACCCCCGTCGCCTTGGCGTCGCTTTCGAAGAAATCGCTGAGCACCATCGAGACCACGTCATCCCCGCGCAGCAACAGGAACGACAGCTCCGGCCGGAACGCCGCGCTCCCCGTGCACAGGTGCCGCCACGCTTCCGGGCTCTGCACCGAGCTGCCCCAGTGCTCGGCGAACGTGATGTTCCGCGTCTTCAGCACCGCGTCGAAGTACTCCTCCGCGTACGTGACCAGGCGGAACTCCGCAGGCAAAGCGAGCACCGGCGGCAGGGCGCCGAGATCCACCTTCATCTCGAGGAACGTGCGCGCGCGGTGGTAACCCGCCTTCTCCAGCTGGGCCGTGTACCAGAGCTGGTTCTGGTGCGCGTGCCCGTGGAACTCCAGCGGCGCCTCCGGGAACACCTTCAGGTGACGTTCCCGGCTCACCCGGTCGACCCACGCCAGGACGTACGACCCGATGGCATCCGTGCGGAACTCCGGGTGCACGGTCGCCTCGAAGCGCATCTGGTGCACCGGATCGGCCCCGTCACGCACCCGGACCACGGCGTAGGCGACCAGCCGCTCGCCCACCCAGCCCGCCAGCGAACCGTGCTCCAGATCGACGTTCGGGCTGGTCAGGCTCTCGGTCACGTCCTGGGTGCTCTCGAACTCGCCGGTCGGCTCGAGCTCGTTCGCCGCGCCGAGCAGGTCGGCGACCGCGGCCATGTCGGACAGGGTCAGCGGCCGCCAGGCCGGCTCGGTGCGCTCCATGTGACGCAGCCTAAGTCCGCCCAGGTCACCCGGCCCACCGATTTTCCGCGGCGGCTACCCTGCTGACGTGCTGGTACTGCTCCCTCCCTCCGAGACCAAGGCGACCGGCGGGGACGGACCGCCGCTGGACCTGGACTCGCTGTCCTCCCCCGAGCTGAACCCGGTGCGCGCCAAGATCGCCGACGCGCTGGCCGAACTCGCCAAGGACGTTCCCGCCAGCCTCGCCGCGCTCGGCATCTCCGAGCGCCAGGCCGAGGAGGTCGAGCGCAACGCGGAGCTGTGGACCTCCCCCACCCTGCCCGCGCTCCGGCGCTACACCGGCGTGCTCTACGACGCCCTCGACATCACCAGCTTCAAGAAGGCCGAGCTGGCCAGGGCGAACGAGCGGCTGGCGGTGGCGTCGGCGCTGTTCGGCATCGCCCGCGCCACCGACCGCATCCCCGCCTACCGCCTCTCCGCCGGGAGCACGCTGCCCGCGCTGGGCGGCCTCCGGCCGTTGTGGCGCCCGGCGCTGGAGCCGGTGTTCGCCGGGATCGACGGCCTGGTCGTCGACCTGCGTTCCGGCGGTTACGCCGCACTCGCGCGGATCCCCGGTTCGGTGACCGTGCGCGTGGTGACCGAGGACGCCCGAGGGCAGCGCAAGACGGTCAGCCACTTCAACAAGGCCTACAAGGGAAAGCTCGCCGCGGTACTGGCCGCCACCGGCCGCGCTCCCTCCACAGTGGACGGATTGGTCAAGGTGGCCGCCAAGGCCGGGCTCACCGTGGAACGCACCGGCGAGCACGAGCTGGAGATGCTCACCGGCGAATGAGCCGGTCCGGGTGGTAGGCCGCCAGGTCGTCGACCGGTGAACCGAGCAGCCGCGCGGCGATCACGTGCCCCGAGTACGGCGCCAGGGTCAGCCCCGCCGGACCGTAACCGGTGACGATCATCAGCTCGGGGTGGCCCTCCGGGCTGCCGAGCACGGGCAGGCCGTCCGGTGCCGCCGGGCGGAAGCCGATCCGGGTCTCCAGCAGCGTCGCGTCGGCGAGCCCCGGCGCGACGGCCAGCGCGTTGTCCAGCACCTCCCGCTGTCCCGCCGCGGTGACCCGGTAGTCGAACCCGGAACCGGTCTCCCTGGTCGCACCGACCACCACACGGGAACCGGGGAACGCCAGCAGGTAGTGGCTCGAGATCGGCAGCACCACCGGCCACGCGTCGGTCGGCGTGCCCGGCAGTTCGAGGTGGCTGATCTGGCCGCGCTGCGGTTCGATGCCGAGCCGGAGGTTCACCGGCGCCAGCAGTTCGTCGGTCCACGCGCCGGCGGCGACCACCACGGCGTCGGCGGAAACCACCTCGTCGCCGATGCGCGCGCCGGTCACCTTGCCCCCGTCGACGAGCAGCTCCGCGTTCCCGGAAATTGACCGCACGCCTCGCGTCCCCGCCGCGCCGAGCAGTGCCGCACGCAGGTGCCGTCCGTCGACGCGACCGCCGCCGGAGATGTGCACCGCGCCGAGTTCCGGTGCCAGCGCGGGGAAGTACGCCCTGGCGTCGACGGGATCGAGGCGCTGCACCTCACCGACACCCGGTGCCGTGGCCGCGCGCTCGGTGAGGCGCTTCTCCGCGGCGTCCAGCTCACCGGTGTCCTCGGAGACCACCATCGAACCGACGATCTCGAACGACGAATCCTCGCGGCCGTCCTCGGCGAGCTGCTCGACGAGGGTCGGGTAGAACGCCGCCGCCCGCGCGGCCAGGTGGTACTCCGCGTCGCTGCGGCGGGAAGTCCACGGCGAAACGATGCCCGCGCCCGCCGAGGTGGCGACCCCTTCGTGGTCGTGGCCCGCGAGCACCACTTCGGCACCGCGGCGGGCGAGCTGATAGGCCGTCGAAGCCCCGGCGATGCCGGAGCCGATCACGAGGACACGCATGATCCCCACCCTGGGGCACGGCCTCGGCGCGAAACAACCCTTACCGGCCGAGCACCGCCATAGCCGCGTTGTGGCCGGGAATTCCGCTCACCCCGCCACCGCGCACGGCACCGGCCCCGCACACCAGGATCCGCTCGTGGTGCGTCTCCACGCCCCAGCGCCCGGTGCCCTCGGTCGCGTACGGCCACGACAGGTCGCGGTGGAAGATGTGCCCGCCGGGCAGGCCCAGCTCGGCCTCCAGGTCGAGCGGCGTCTTCGCCTCGACGCACGGGTTGCCGTGCGAGTCCCGCCAGAGGCAGTCCTCGATCGGTTCGGCGAGCACGCTGTTCAGCGACGCGAGCGTCGCCGTCAACGCCGCTTCCCGCGCCTTGTCGTTGTCCTCGCGGAACAATCGCGCGGGCATGTGCAGGCCGAACAGCGTGAGCGTCTGCGCACCGGCCGCGCGTTCGGCCGGGCCGAGGATCGACGGATCGGTCAGCGAATGGCAGTAGATCTCGCACGGCGGCAGCGACGGGATGCGGCCCGCGTCGGCCTCGGCGTGCGCGGTCGCGAGCTGCCGGTAGTCCTCGTTGACGTGGAACGTGCCGCCGAACGCCTCGTGCGCGGCGACCCCGTCGTCCCGCAGGCGCGGCAGCCTGGTCAGCACCATGTTGACCTTGAGCTGCGCGCCTTCCGGTGCCTCGGGCGGCTCCTCGCCGAGCAGCCGTGCCAGCGTGGGCGCGGCGAGGTTCGCCAGCACGTGACCGCCGTGCACGACGTGCTCGGCATCGCCGTGGCAGTAGCGGACCTCCCCGTCGGGCTGGATGGCGAGCACCTCGGCGTCGGCCAGCAGCTCGGCCCCGGCCGCGCGGGCGGTGTCCGCGAGCGCGCCGGTCACCGCGCCCATGCCGCCGACCGGCACGTCCCAGTCGCCCGTGCCGTTGCCGATCACGTGGTAGAGCAGGCAGCGGTTCTGCCGCAGCAACGGGTCCTCGGCGGCGGCGAACGTGCCGATCAGCGCGTCGGTCAGCACCACCCCGCGCACGGTGTCGTCGGTGAACGCGGTTTCCAGCGTTTCCGCCAGCGGCCGCTCGAACAACGCGCGCCACGCCTCGTCGTCGGCCACCCGCGCGCGTAGTTCGTCCTTTGTGGGCAGTGGCTCGGTGAGCGTGTCGAAGGTGCGCTCGGCGACGCGCCCGGTCATCGCGTAGAACCGCTGCCACGCCTCGAAATCCGCCGAACCACCGGTGATCGCGGCGAAGGAGGCGGCGGTGCGCGCGGTGTCCCCGGTGTCCACCAGCAGGCCGCCGGAACCGGCCGGGGTGTAGGAGGACATCCGGCGGCGGCGCAGGTCCACCGGCAGTCCGAGATCGGCGATGACGCGCCGCGGCAACAGGCTGACCAGGTACGAATACCGCGACAACCGCACGTCCACCCCGTCGAACGCGCGGAACGAGACCGCCGCCCCGCCCAGTTCGGCCCGGCGCTCCAGCAGCAGCACCGACCGGCCCGCCCCGGCCAGGTAGGCGGCCGCGACCAGCCCGTTGTGCCCGCCGCCGGCGATCACCACGTCGTAGGTCGTCACGCGCGTTCCTCCACTTCCCACGGGCCTTCGGCGACCCGTGCCTCGTCCTCGCTCGCCAGCGGCCACGGCGGCGCGGTCACCGCCACCGCCCGCAACCCGGCCCCGGTGGCCCGGAACTGGAACACCGTGCCGAGCGGGATGCTCAGGCAGGTGCCCTCGCGCAGGTGCACGATCTCCTCGCGCTCGCCCTGCCGCCGCCACATCCGCCCCTCCCCCGCGACGACGTACCAGATCTCCTGCACCGTCGCGTGCGAGACGGCGTGCGAAACCTGGTTCGGCGCGAGTTCGAAGTGCGCGAAGCTGCCGACGCCGGGCAATCGGAGCAACGGGCGCACGGCGGAACCGTCCGGCGCGACGACTTCCTCCGCGTCGGCCAGGTCGAACGTGGCGAAATCGGCCATGCGACCACTCTGGCAGTTAATTCGGTTGCGCGGATCCGGCGAAAGCCGCGAAGATCGTGCCCGTCGACTGACGAGCCGGTTTCCGGCGGACCGCGAGGAGGTGCCCTGTGGCGAGGACTGTCCTGGGCTTGCCCTGCGCCCATTCCGCCGCCCTGACCGGCTGACGCACGCGCGTCCACCAGCGCCGGCGGGGCACCTTCCCTCTTCAGGAGCCCACGAGTGCGCGAGCACGACATCGATTTCGACCAGCTCGAGAACACCCCGGCACGCCGCAAGAGCCGCCGTGCCCGCTTCGACGACGAACCCGAACCGAGCCGCCGCGGGCGGCTCACCGAGGAAGAGCGCGTCCGGCTCGCCCACCAGCGTGCCGACGCGTACACCGAAACCGCGATCCCCGGCGGCGGCGACCGCTGGTCCACCTGGGGTGACGGTGAGCAGGGCCCGCACCCGCGGCCAGCTGGGTGATCACCCAGCTGGCCGCGGTGGACACCGAACTGGGCGTGCTCAAGACCGGCAAGGAGGCCGATGTCCACCTAGTACGGCGAGGCCTGCCCGACGGACCGCAGTCCCTGCTGGCCGCCAAGCGCTACCGCAGCAACGAACACCGGATGTTCCACCGCGACGCCGGGTACCTCGAAGGCCGCCGGATGCGGCGTTCGCGGGAGATGCGGGCGATCGAGACCCGCACCGCCTTCGGCCGCAACCTGATCGCCGAGCAGTGGGCGGTGGCCGAGTTCGCCGCGCTGTCCCGGCTCTGGGGCGCCGGCGTGCCGGTGCCGTACCCGGTTCAGCGCAGCGGGACCGAGTTGCTGCTGGAGTTCATCGGCGACGAGGACGGCACGGCCGCACCCCGGCTGGCGCAGGTGCGCACGGACGAGGACGGCCTGCGCGACCTCTGGTACCAGCTGGTGTCCGCACTGGAGACGATGGCGACGCACGGCCTCGCGCACGGCGACCTCTCCGCGTACAACCTGATGGTCGACGACGGCCGGCTGGTGCTGATCGACCTGCCGCAGGTGGTGGACATCGTGGCCAATCCGCGCGGCCTGGAGTTCCTGGCCAGGGACGTGCGCAACGTGGCGAACTGGTTCGCCGGGCAAGGCCTGCCGCCGGACGTGCTCGACCCGGAGTCGCTGGTGGACGAACTGCGCCAGGCGGCCGGGCTGCCCTGATCGGGGGGAGGCGGGAAGGTGAGTCCGCTCACCTTCCCGCGTTACCCCGATGGGGCGTTGCCCACAGTTCCCGCCTCGGCTTCGCAGGCGGAAAGGCTCTCCGGTATTCTGTAACGAGACCGCAACCGGCGGCGTGGATGAGTGGTGTCCGTCGCCTCCAAGGGCCAAAAACCGTACGGCCCCGCGGTATCCATCAAGCGGCGCGCGGTGTTGCAGAACACGGCGTGCCGGGTATGTCCCTGAGAAAGCCCACCGCAACACCACCTTGTCCTGCCTGCGTGCGGACAACCGGGCCTCCCTTGCGACGTGCCACGTCCGAGAGGCATTTGTGACAGTCACGCTCGATTCCGGCAACACCTCCGCGCGCCACGGCAACCGCAAGCCGCGGAATCGGAACCACGACGGTGCCCCCGCCGTCACCGCCACCCAGGCGCCCCTGAAGTCCTTCGCCGAGCTGAACCTGCCCGAGCCGCTGCAGCGCGCGCTCCGGGACGCCGGCATCAACTCCCCGTTCCCCATCCAGCAGGCCACCCTGCCCGACGCGCTCGCCGGGCGCGACGTGCTGGGCCGCGCGCAGACCGGTTCCGGCAAGACCCTGGCCTTCGGCCTGGCCCTGCTGACCCGGCTCGACGGCGGCAAGGCCCGCGCCAAGCGCCCCCGCGCGCTGGTACTGGTGCCGACCCGCGAGCTGGCCATGCAGGTGGCCGACTCGCTGACCCCGCTGGCCAAGGCGCTCGGCCTGTGGTGCCGCACCGCCGTCGGCGGCATGGCCTTCAACCGGCAGGCGGACGCGCTGCAGCGCGGCGTCGACCTGCTGATCGCCACCCCCGGCCGGCTGTCGGACCACGTCCGGCAGGGCACCTGCGTGCTCGGCGACGTGAACTTCGTCGCGCTGGACGAGGCCGACCAGATGGCCGACATGGGCTTCCTGCCGCAGGTGCGGGAGATCCTCGACCTCACCCCGGCCCGCGGGCAGCGGCTGCTGTTCTCGGCCACCCTCGACGGTGACGTCAAGAAGCTGGTCGACCGCTACCTGACCGACCCGGTCGAGCACTCGGTCGCGCCGGTCACCGCCAGCGTCACCACCATGGACCACCACGTGCTCCAGGTGTCCTACCCGGACAAGCAGGCCATCGTCACCGAGATCGGGGCGCGGGAGGGCCGCACGATCATGTTCGTGCGGACCAAGCACCACGTGGACCGGCTGGCCGAGCGCCTGCGCGCGTCCGGGGTGCACGCCGCGGCGCTGCACGGCGGCAAGACCCAGGGGCAGCGCAACCGCGTGCTGTCCGACTTCAAGGCCGGGCACACCCCGGTGCTGGTCGCCACCGACGTGGCCGCCCGCGGCATCCACGTCGACGGCATCAGCCTGGTGCTGCACGTGGACCCGCCCGCCGACCACAAGGACTACCTGCACCGCGCCGGGCGCACCGCGCGGGCCGGGGCGTCGGGCACCGTGGTCACGCTGATCACGCACGACCAGCGCCGCACCATGAAGCGGCTGACCGATCGCGCCGGGGTGCGCGCCGAGACCGCCAGCGTGCGGCCCGGCGACGCCGAACTGGCCCGGATCACCGGGGCGCGCCAGCCCAGCGGTGAGCCGGTGCCCGAGCGCGAGCACCGCCGGGACACCCCGCGCCGGGGTGGCCCGCGTGCCCACGGCGAAGGCCGTGAGGGCCGCGGTGGCCGTCCGGGCTTCGGTGGCCGTGGCCGCCAGCCGCGCGGCAACGGTTCGGGTCGTCCGCAGCGCTCGGGCCGTGGCCCGTCGCGTCGCGGCTGGTCCAACGACTGACGCGTTCCGGTAAAAGGGGCTCCATCACCGTCCGCGGTGGTGGAGCCCCTTTTTTTACGGCTACATCGGGAAGAGTTCGAAGTCGGTGGCCAGGCAGTCGCCGAAGCGTTTGCCGGTTTCCTCGGCGGCGGTCCGCAGGAAGGTGTCCGGTTCCCCCATCCCGCCGTCGAGCGCGGCCAGGTACGCCTTGTGCTCCTTCAGCGACGCGACCGCGCGGTCCATCGTCGCGGTGATGTCGACGGCGTGCGTCGAGCGCGGCGACGACGCGCCCGCCACCCAGCGCACGCCCTGCCACGGTTCCAGGCCGAGATCGCGGAAGACCCAGCGGTTCGCGGCGTCGCGCACGGCGTCCAGGGTGGCCTCGCCGACCACCCGGTGGTCGGCCATGTTCAGGTACCCGCCCGGCCAGGTCTCCCGGTGGTTGCTCATGATCACCAGCTCCGGCCGGTACCGCCGGATCGCCGCCGCGATGTCCCGCCGCAGCGGCAGGCCGTACTCGATCATCCCGTCGGCGTGGTCGAGGAACTCCACGTCGTGCACACCGACCACGGCCGCACTGGCGATCTGCTCGGCGGTCCGCAGCGGACCCGCCTCCTCCGGCGGCAGCGTGTCGATCCCCGCCTCCCCGCGGGTCACCAGCAGGTAGGCCACCGACTTCCCGGCGTCCGTCCACTTCGCCACCGCACCGCAGCCGCCGTACTCCAGGTCGTCCGGGTGCGCGACCACGGCGAGCGCGCGCTCCCAGTCCTCCGGCATCGGCTGCAACTGGTCCCCGGTCACCGTGCGTCCTCCTCGAATCGACCGCATGCGAGACTGCCAGGCGTGAACGCACCCGGTCCAGTCCCCGAGCCCGACCACGTTTTCGACTGGCTCGACGCCGAAGCGGACAAGCGCGCCGCCGCCGGGCTGGTCCGCCGGTTGCGGCCACGGCCGTCGAACTCCGGCGAGGTCGACCTGGCCGGCAACGACTACCTCGGCCTGGCCCGCGACAAGCGCGTCGCCGGGGCCACCGCCGCCGCCGCGCTGCGCTGGGGGGCGGGCTCGACCGGTTCGCGGCTGGTCACCGGGTCGACCGAACTGCACGCCGAACTGGAACACGAACTCGCCCGGTTCTGCGGCACGCAGGCGGCGCTGGTGTTCTCCTCCGGTTTCGCCGCGAACCTCGGCGCGGTCACCGCGTTGTCCGGCGCGGAATCCGCCATCGTCACCGACAAGTACATCCACGCCTCGCTGATCGAGGGCTGCCGCCTCTCGCGCGCGGACGTGGCCGCGATCGCGCACAGCGACGTCGCCGCGATCAAGCACGCGCTGTCCACCCGCCGCAAACCACGCGCGCTGGTGGTCACCGACTCGGTGTTCTCCGTCGACGGCGACCTGGCCAAGCTCGGTGAACTCACCGAAGCCTGCCGCGCGCACGGCGCGGCCCTGCTGGTCGACGACGCGCACGGCTTCGGTGTGCTCGGCGAAGGCGGACGCGGCGCGGTGCACCAGGCGGGCCTGGCCGGCGCGCCCGACGTGGTCACCACGATCACCCTGTCGAAGTCGCTCGGCGCCCAGGGCGGCGCGGTGCTCGGCCCGCGACGCGTGATCAAGCACCTGGTCGACACCGCGCGCAGCTTCATCTTCGACACCGCGCTCGCGCCGGGCAGCGCCGCCGCCGCGTTGGCCGCGCTGAACGTGCTGCGGTCCGAACCCGAGCTGCCCGGCAAGGTGCTCGCCGTGGCGAGCCGCCTGTCCGAGCAGCTCGCCGACGCCGGGTTCACCGTGAGCACCCCGGACGCGGCGGTGGTCTCGGTGCGGGCGCCGAGCCCGGAAAAGGCCGTCGCCTGGGCGGAAAGCTGCGCGGAACAGGGTGTTCGCGTCGGCTGCTTCCGCCCGCCGTCGGTCCCGGACGGCATCTCCCGGCTGCGGCTCACCGCCCGCGCCGACCTCACCGAGTCCGATGTGGACGCCGCGGTGAAGGTGATCGTGGACTGCGCGCCCCGTTAGTTCCGGCGCATGGTGACGTGCGGGATGCCGTCCTCGAGGAACTCGTCACCGGTGGGCTCGAAGCCGAACTTGGCGTAGAAGCCCTTGGCGTAGGTCTGCGCGTCCAGCACCGCCGGTTCGTCCGGAATGGACTCCAGTGCGGCGGTCATCAGCTGGGCCGCCAGGCCGCGCCCGCGTGCCGAACCCGCGGTGACCACGCGCCCGATGCGGTACCCGCCACCCGGCTCCTCCAGCACGCGCAGGTACGAGTCCACGCCGGACTCGCCGGTCAGCCAGAGGTGCCTGGTGCCCGGCAGCAGGTCTCTGCCATCCAGTTCGGGGTAGGGACATTCCTGCTCGACGACAAAAACATCCACGCGCAGTTTGAGAATCGAATAGAGATCGCCGGCGGACACCTGGTCCCCGGTCGCCGCCCGAACCATGCTTTCAACCACGGCGTATACCTAGCACACGCCGTGGTCGGGAAGCGGAGCAGAGTCGTTCAGGCCTGCGCGCGGACCTCCGTGGTAAACGCGGCCACGCGCGCGTACACCCCGGGCCGGTCCGGCCGGGCACAGCCCTCGCCCCAGGAGACGATGCCGATCACCGTGTCGCCGACCAGCAGCGGGCCGCCGGAGTCGCCCTGGCAGGCGTCCACCCCGCCGTCGGGATAACCGGCGCAGAGCATGGTCGTCTTGTCGTAGCTGCTGAAGCTGGTCTTGCAGCTCTCGTCGGAAACCACCGGCACGAGCGCGCCGCGCAGGTAGTCCGAGCGCGGTCCGCCATCGGCGGTGCGGCCCCAGCCGAGCACCCTGGCCTTGGTGCCCTCGCGGTAGAGGTCGGCGTCACCGGCGCCCGGCAGCTTCGCCGCGCGGTAGGGCATCTCCTCGTCGAGGGTGAGCACGGCGACGTCGTTGCCGGTGGTCGGGTCCTTGAACTGCGGGTTGATCCAGACCTTGTCCACCTCGGTCACCACGCCCGCGCTGGTGCGCTGGTCCTGCCGCCCGGCGACCACGCGCAACTCCGTGCGCTTCATCGCCTTCGCGCAGTGCGCCGCGGTCAGCACGCTCCGGCCCGAGATCAGCACCCCGCCGCAGAACTGGTTGCCGTCGCCGTCGGTCAGGTAGACCGCGTACGGGTGGTCCGCGATGGAGGCCTCGGTCCCGCCGACGATGTACGGCTGGGTGTTGGTTGCCTCCGCGGCGGGCACCAGGGCGATGGCCCCGGCCGCGACCGCGGTGGCCGCCGTCAGCACCCCGCGGCGGCGGGACTTGTTCGGCATGGGGACGTTCCTCTCGAAGGTCGGGGAGGCGGTCCGATTACCCTAAATGGCCCAGCCGCGCAGCGGTGTCCCTGAACCGGGTGGACTGCCGGTCACGCTGCGGCTCTGTCACAGTGGACTCGTGCGACCAACGGCCCCGGCAGCGGTTCTCCCCGTGCTGCTGCTCCTGCTCACCGCCTGCGGTGCGACGCCCCTACCTGCGCCTTCGCCCGCGACGACCGCGGCAACGGCACCCCAGGCACCGGTTACCCGATCGAGTGAGCCACCGGCGCCCCAGCCGGCAGCGCCAGTCTGGCAGGTGGGTGCCCGCCCGCTGCCCCTGCGCGCCGACGGCTTCGGCGAGGTCCTCCCGACCCCGCCCGAACTGGCCGACCGCCACCTCCCGACCGCGGACCTCCTGCCCCCGCCCGCCACCGGCGACTACGCCTCGACGATCGAGGCGGTCCCCGGCGAGGTGCTGGCGCGGAGCACCTGGCAGCCCGGCTGCCCGGTCGGCGCCGCGCAGCTGCGGTACCTGACCATGTCCTTCTGGGGCTTCGACGGCCGGGTGCACACCGGCGAGATGCTGGTGAACGCCTCCGCCGCGCAACCGGTCACCGAGGCGTTCGGCGCGTTGTTCACGGCGAAGTTCCCGATCGAGGAGATGCGGGTGACCAGGGCCGACGAACTGGACGCACCGCCGACCGGCGACGGCAACAACACCACCGCCTTCGTCTGCCGCCCGGTGCGGGGGCAGAGCAGCTGGTCCGCGCACGCGTCGGGGCTGGCGGTGGACGTGAACCCGTTCTGCAACCCCTACCTCAAGGGCGATCTGGTGCTGCCCGAACTGGCTTCGGCCTACACCGACCGCGGCCGCGAACGACCGGGCATGATCGTGCCCGGCGGGGTGGCCGAGCGTGCCTTCCGGGCCGTCGGCTGGACCTGGGGCGGCACCTGGACCTCGCCGAAGGACCTGATGCACTTCTCCGCCACCGGCGGCTGACGGGAACAAACCAGCCCCTCGCCGGGGTTTGACCGACCGGAAGACGACCCTTCGACCGACAGGATGGCAGCGTGCCCCACTACGACCTGGTGATCATCGGCACCGGTTCCGGCAACTCCGTGCTCGACCCGCGGTTCGCCGGCTGGAAGACCGCGATCGTGGAGAAGGGCACCTTCGGCGGCACCTGCCTGAACGTGGGTTGCATCCCGACCAAGATGTTCGTCTACCCGGCCGATCTGGCCGCGGCGGTGCCCGCCGGCGCGAAGCTGGGCGTGGACCTGGAGCTGGCCGGGGTGCGCTGGCGGGAGATCCGCGACCGGATCTTCGGCCGGATCGACCCGATCGCCGAGGGCGGCAAGCAGTACCGCGTGGAGCACGAGGACAACGCCAACGTCGACGTCTACCTCGGCGAGGGCCGGTTCACCGGGATGAAGCAGCTCCAGGTGAGCCTGCCCGACGGCGGCACGGAGACGCTGACCGCGGACCGGTTCGTGCTGGCCGCCGGTGGCCGCCCCGTCATCCCGGACATCCCCGGCCTGGCCGACAGCGGCTACTACACCTCCGACACGGTGATGCGGATCGACGAGCTACCCGAGCGGCTGGTCATCCTCGGCAGCGGGTTCATCGCCGCCGAGTTCGCGCACGTCTTCTCCTCCTTCGGCGTCGACGTGACGGTGATCGCCCGCTCCGGTGCGCTGCTGCGCGCGGAGGACGAGGCGGTCAGCGAGCGGTTCACCGAACTGGCGGCGGAGAAGTACGACGTCCGGCTGAACCGGCGGACCACCAAGGTGCGCCGCACCGACACCGGCGTTTCGCTGGACCTCGAAGGCCCCGACGGCACCGAGACGGTCGACGCCGGCCTGCTGCTGGTGGCCACCGGGCGCAGGCCGAACTCGGACCTGCTCGACGTGGCCGCCACCGGGGTGTCCACAATGGACAGCGGGCACGTGGTGGTGGACGAGTACCAGCGCACCGGGGTCGACGGCATCTACGCGCTCGGGGACATTTCGTCGCCCTACGAGCTGAAGCACGTGGCGAACCACGAACAGCGCGTGGTGCAGCACAACCTGCTCAACCCCGACTCCCCGGTCGCGGCGGACCACCGGTTCGTGCCGCACGCGGTGTTCAGTGCCCCGCAGATCGCCGGGGTCGGGCTGACCGAGGCGCAGGCCAAGGCGCGGGGCGTGAACTACGTGACCTACACCCAGGACTACGCCGGGATCGCCTACGGCTGGGCGATGGAGGACACCACCGGCTTCGCGAAGCTGCTCGCCGACCCGGCCACCGGGCAGTTGCTCGGCGCGCACATCATCGGCCCGCAGGCGGGCAGCCTGATCCAGCCGGTGATCCAGGCGATGAGCTTCGGGCTGGACGCGCGGCAGATGGCGCGCGGGCAGTACTGGATCCACCCGGCGATGCCGGAGCTGATCGAGAACGCGCTGCTGAACCTGCCGCTGGACGACTGAGGAAGGTGGCTCAGACGAGCTTGTCGCGGCCGGCCAGGCCGCCGAAGATCGTCTGGGCCACCACCACGCCGAACACCATGGCCAGCGGGACCGTCCAGCCCGCGGTGGCGTCGTGCAGGAAGCCGAAGAGGAACGGGCCGACCGCGGCGAGCAGGTAACCGAGGCCCTGCACCATGCCGGACAGCCGCGCGGTCTCGTCCCCGGCCCGCGCCCGCAGCGCGATCACCATCACCGCCATGGAGAACACGCTCATGCCGATGCCGGTGAGGATGGCCCACAGCAGCGGTGCCGCGGTGGGCGCGAGGATCAGCCCGCCGAGACCGGCCATGGAGAACACGCCGAGCCCGACGATCCACCAGGTCTGGTTGCGCTGCCGCGCGGCGAGCGCGGGCACGGTCAGGCTGATCGGCACCGCCAGCAGCGACATCAGCCCGACCACCAGTCCGGCGTCGCCGCGGGTCAGCCCGGCGTCCATCAGCACCTGCGGGAACCAGCCCATCACCACGTAGGCCAGGAACGACTGCAGGCCGAAGAACAGCGTCACGATCCAGGCGAGCGGGCTGCGCAGCAGCGACCGCCGCGGTTCACCGCAGGTTTCCGACTGCTCACCGGAGGCGCGGGCACCGCCGCGGATGGCGATCCGCCACACCACGAGCGCCAGGAAGGCCAGCAGCGCCCAGGCGGCCAGCGCCGGGCGCCAGCCGTTGAGCAACTCGTCGAGCTTCGGCGAAAGCGCGGATCCCGAGGCCCCGCCCAGGTTCAGCGCGGCGGTGTAGATCCCGGTCATCAGGCCGACCCTGGCCGGGAACGAATCCTTGACCACCACCGGCACGAGCACGTTGGCCAGCGCGATCCCGGCGCTGGAGACGAGCGTGCCGCCGAGCACCACCAGCGGGCCGTCGAGCACGCGCACGATCAGCCCGACGCCGAGAATGCCCAGTGCCAGTGCCACCGCGCTGCCCATGCCGACCTTGCGCGCCAGGCGCGGTGCGGCGAGTCCGGCGACAGCGAAGCACAAGCCTGGCAAAGTGGTGAGCAATCCGGCCCAGGTGCCGGAGGCGCCGAGGGAAGTCCTCGCCTCGTCGAGCAGGGGACCCACGCTGGTGATGGCGGGTCGCAGGTTCAGCGCGGCGAGCACCACGGCCAGTGCGATCAGCGTGCCACCGGCGACGGCGAGATTCCGTGACCGGCGGACGGGTTCGATCGCGCCGGCCAGGGCACGTTGCTTGATCGAGACCTCGGATTCGACGGACACGGGGCTAGTATGACAGACGTAGGATGATTGGTTGAACCCCGAAACTGGCCCGAACACGCGAAAGGAATGTCACAGTGCCGTTGGCCACCACCCGCCGGACCGGGCTAGTCGACCAGGTGATCGGGCAGTTGCGCGAGGCCGTGACCGCGGGCGAATGGCCGGTCGGCGAACGGATTCCGCCGGAGAGCGAACTGGTGACCGCACTGGGTGTCGGTCGGAACACGGTGCGTGAGGCCGTGCGGGCGTTGTCCCACAGCGGTTTGCTCGAAGTGCGCCAGGGTGACGGCACCTACGTCCGCGCCACCAGCGAGGTTTCCGGCGCGGTGCGCCGCCTGTGCGGTTCCGAACTCCGCGAAGTGCTGCAGGTGCGGCGAACGCTCGAAGTCGAGGGCGCGCGGATGGCCGCCACCGAACGCAGCGAGGCCGAACTGGCCAACCTCACCGAACTGCTCCGCATCCGCGACGCGGCACTGGCGGAGAAGCACTTCGACGAGTTCGTCCAGGCGGACGCCAGCTTCCACCTCGCCGTTGTCCAATGTGGACACAACAACCTGCTGACCGAGCTGTACCGGGGGCTGAGCGAGGTGGTCACCGCGTCGGTCGAGGCGACCAAGCACGCGGACAACGTCTCGCACACCGGGCTGCTCGAAGCGATCGCCGCCGGTGACCCGGACCGCGCGGTCGCCGAAGCGAGCGGGTTCCTCGACGAACTGCTCAAGGGGATCGAGTAAGCCGGTGCAGCCGTAGCGCCAGCTGGAGTTCCAGCGCGCCCGCCGGGGAGGACCAGTCCGGCCCGAGCAGCGCGGCGATCCGTTCCAGCCGCTGCGCCACCGTGTTCACGTGCACGTGCAGCGAATCCTTTGCCCGCGCGAGGTTTCCGCCCGCGGCGAAGTAGCAGTTGAGCGTTTTCACCAGTTCCGTGCCGCGGCGCTCGTCGTAGTCCAGCACCGGCCCGAGCACCGACCGCACGAATCCGGCGGTGTCCGCCCGATCGCCCAGCAGCACCCCGACGAACCCGAGTTCGGCGGCGGTGGCGCCGTCGCCCTCGCGGCCGAGCGCGAGCATCGCCCGCAGGCAGCGCGCGGCTTCGGCGTGCGCGTCGGCCAGTCCGGCGGGACCGGCCGCGGGTCCGGCGGCGGCGACCGTCACCGGGCCACCGGCGGGACCGGCCAGCATCGACGCCAGCTTGCCGGGGTCGGCCGCGGCTTCCCCCGGTGGCACCAGCGCGACCACCTGTTCGGCGTGCAGTCCGGCCAGCGCCGCGTGCCCGGCGACCGCGGCCGCGAGCCGACCGCGTGAGCACGCTTCGGAGTGCAGCACCAGCACCACGTGCCCGGCCCCGAGATCGACGCCGACGCGGCGCGCCCGGTCGATCAGCGCCTCCGGGTCGCGCTGCGGTGCGGTGAGCAGATCGGCGACCAGCTCACCCCGCACGCGGTCCTCGGCTTCGGCGGTGGATCGGCGCAGCAGCAGCAAAAGCGCGGTCACCACGCCGGCGCGCTCGAACAGCCGCCGGTCGGCGTCGAGGAGGTCCGCGCGGCCGGTGAGGGTGATGCTGCCGAGCAGTTCGGGTCCGGCGAGCACGGCGCAGGTCCAGTCACCGCCGTCGGCCACCGCGCGCCCGCTCGACTGCGACGCGGCCACGGTTTCCGGCGACGGCTGCGGTGCCGCGACGCCGGACCGGCCGAGTTCGGTGCCGGTCGCGTCGTGCACGGTGATCGCACCGCCGAGCACCCCGGCCACGGCCTCGGCGACCTCGCGCACCCCGCTGCCGCCGAGCACCAGCGCGGTCAGCCGGTCGTGTGCCTCCTGCGCCCGCGCGATCGTCGCGTGGTGCTCCTGGATGGTCTCGATCAGCCGCGCGTTGTCGATCGCGATGGCGGCGTGGTCGGCCAGCGAGGACAACAGCGCGACCTCGGCCGGGGAGAACCGCCGCGGACGGCGGTCGGAGGCGTAGAGCACCCCGATCACCTCGTCCCCGAGCGCCAGCGGGACGCCGATGATCGCGATGAGCCCCTCGTCGCGCACGGCCTCGTCGATCGGGCCGGTGTGCCGGAACCGCGGGTCGGTCGGGTAGTCGGCGGTGGCGTAGGGGCGGGCCGTCTGCGCGACCAGCCCGCCGAGGCCCTCCCCCATGCCCAGCCGCAGCGCCTTGAACAACGCCGAGGTGCAGCCGTCGGTGACCCGCATGTACGTGCCGTCGGTACCGGGGCGGTTCATGCTCAGGTACGACACGTCCACCCGCAGCAGCATCCGCGCCCGGTGCACGATCGACTGGAGCACCGCGTCGGTGTCGCGCAGGCGGGCGAGGTCGCTGGCGGTGTCGAACAACGCCGCCAGCTCGGCCTCGCGGCGGGTGTGCCCGGCGAGCGTGGCGTGGATCCGCAGGGCCGCCTCGGTGGCCCGCGGATCCGCGCCCGCCGCCGCCAGTTCCTGCGCGCTCGCCCCGGCGGCGATCAGGTCCAGCAGCTCCGCGCTCATCCGGTCATCGTGTCACCGGCGCGCGCTCTTCGCGCACTTCCGCCGGTTCGTCCTCCAGCGAGGTCCCCTTGGTCTCCTTGGCCAGGTAGACCGCGACGATGGTGAGCACGCAGGTGGCCGCGACGTAGATCGACACCGGCAGGCTGCTGCCGAAGTCGCGCAGCATCGCGGTGGCGATCAGCGGGGCCAGCCCGCCGGCCAGGATCGAGGCCAGCTGGTAACCGATCGACGCGCCCGAGTACCGCACCCTGGTGCCGAACAGCTCGGAGAAGAACGCCGCCTGCGGCCCGTACATCGCGCCGTGGAGGACCAGGCCGATCGTGGTGGCCAGCACCATCACGCCGAACGACTTGGTGTCCAGCATGGCGAAGAAGACGAACGACCAGATCAGCATGGCGCCGGCGCCGAACAGGTACACCGCGCGACGGCCGAAGCGGTCGGACAGCGCGCCCCACACCGGGATGGTGACGAAGTGCACGGCCGAGCCGATCAGCACCGCGTTCAGCCCGACGCCCTTCGGCATCTCCAGCCCGACGGTGATGTAGACCAGGATGAACGCGGTCAGGATGTAGTAGGACACGTTCT
Source organism: Amycolatopsis sp. 195334CR (assembly GCF_017309385.1). Lineage (NCBI taxonomy): Bacteria > Bacillati > Actinomycetota > Actinomycetes > Pseudonocardiales > Pseudonocardiaceae > Amycolatopsis > Amycolatopsis sp. 195334CR. The sequence goes on from NZ_JAFJMJ010000001.1 coordinate 60,257, forward strand.
CCGCGAAGCGCGCGCCCATCGCGATCAGCACCTCGCGCCAGCTGTGCTTGAGCACGGTGACGATCGGCGCCTTCTCCACCTTGCCGCCCGCCTTCTTGGCGGCCTCGACGAACACCGGCGACTCCTCGACCGAGAGCCGGATCCACAGGCCGATCGCCACCAGCAGGCCGGAGAGCAGGAACGGGATGCGCCAGCCCCACGACTCGAACGCGGCGTCGGACTGCACGCCGGCGAGAATGGCCAGCACCGCGGTGGCGAGCAGGTTGCCGCCGGGTGCGCCGGCCTGCGGCCACGACGCCCAGAAGCCGCGTTTGGCCGGGTCACCGTGCTCGGAGACGATCAGCACCGCGCCACCCCATTCGCCGCCGAGGGCGAAGCCCTGCACCAGCCGCAGCACGGTGAGCAGGATCGGCGCGGCCACGCCGATCGCGGCGTAGGTGGGCAACAGGCCCATCGCGAAGGTCGCGCCACCCATCAGCAGCAGGCTCAGCACCAGCAGCTTCTTGCGGCCGATCTTGTCGCCGTAGTGGCCGAAGACCAGTCCGCCCAGCGGCCGCGCGACAAAACCGATGGCGTAGCTGCCCAGTGCCAGCAGGGTGCCGGTGAGCGCGTCGGTGCCGGGGAAGAACAGCTTGTTGAACACCAGGGTCGCGGCCGAGGCGAAGAGGAAGAAGTCGTACCACTCGATGGTCGTCCCGACCAGGCTGGCGCCGACGATCTTGACGATCTTCCGGCGCGGCGGGGACGCGGTTTCAGCCATGTACATCACCACTTCGTTGTGTGATTGGGGTTAGCCGGCGGTCCAGCCGCCGTCGAGCGGGACGGAGGCACCGGTGAGGTACCCGGCCGCGTCACCGCAGAGCCAGGTGACCACCGCGGCGACCTCCTCGGGTTCGATCAGCCGCTTGATCGCGGTCCGGCGGAGGAAGACCTCGTCGAGGACCTCGTCCTCCCCGATGCCGTGCCGCTCGGCCTGCGCGCGCACCTGGCCCTCGACCAGTGCGGTGCGCACATAACCCGGGTTGACGCAGTTGCTGGTCACGCCGTGTTCCGCGCCTTCGAGCGCGGCGGCCTTGCTGAGCCCTTCGAGCGCGTGCTTGGCCGCCACGTAGGCGGATTTGCCGGGACTCGCGCGGAGGCCGTGCACGCTGGACACGGCGACCAGGCGCCCCCAGCCGCGGCGGTACATCGCGGGCAGGGTGTGGCGCATCAGCCGGAAGGGCACCTGCACCATCAACTCGTGCATCGCGGCGAACCGCTCCGGCGGGAACTCGTGGATCGGCGCCACGTGCTGCACCCCGGCGTTGTTGACCAGGATGTCGACGTCGTCGGGCAGCGCCTCGACCGCCCCGGGGGCGGTGAGGTCACCGACGTGCGGGATGGCCCCGGTCTCGGCGGCCACCTCGGCGGCCTGACCGCGGTTCAGGTCGGCGAAGTGCACCTTGGCCCCGGCCGCGGTCAGCGCGGTCACGCAGGCTCTGCCGATCCCCGCCGCACCCCCGGTGACCAGCGCGGTGCGGCCGCGCAACGCAGGCTCGTTCATGGGCGTGAACGCTACGAGCCGGGCTCCCCGGTGACCATGTGCTCACCGGCCACAGCGGGCCGGGGTTTCATGTCGGCCGCCCACACTACGGCAGGGTGAGGATCTCCGAGCCGGTTTCGGTGACCACGATGGTGTGCTCGAACTGGGCGGTCCACTTCTTGTCCTTCGTGGTGACCGTCCAGTCGTCGGACCAGATGTCGTAGTCGATGGTGCCCAGCGTGATCATCGGCTCGATGGTGAAGGTCATGCCCTGCAGGATCTCGGTGGTGACCGAGGGCTCCTCGTAGTGCAGCACGGTCGGCGCGGTGTGGAAGGCCGGGCCGACGCCGTGGCCGGTGAAGTCCCGCACCACGCCGTAGCCGAACCGCTTCGCGTAGGCCTCGATCACCCGGCCGATCACGTTGAGCTGCCGCCCCGGCCGGACCGCCTTGATCGCCCGCATGGTCGCCTCGTGCGTGCGCTCGACCAGCAGCCGCGCCTCCTCCGAGACGTCACCGGCGAGGAAGGTCGCGTTGGTGTCGCCGTGCACGTCGCCGATGTAGGCGGTGACGTCGATGTTGCAGATGTCCCCGTCCTCGATCACCGTCGAGTCGGGGATGCCGTGGCAGATGACCTCATTCAGCGAGGTGCAGCACGACTTCGGGAAGTTCCGGTAGCCCAGCGTCGACGGGTAGGCGTGGTGGTCGAGCAGGAACTCGTGCACCACCTTGTCCACGTCGTCGGTGGTGGCGCCCGGCTTCACCGCCTTGCCGCCCTCCTGCAGGGCCTGCGCGGCGATCCGGCTGGCCACGCGCATGGCCTCGATCTGCTCGGGGGTGCGCACCCCGTTCCCGGTGTCGCGCTTCGGCGCCGGCCGGTCCACGTACTCGGGACGCTTGATGGACGCGGGAACGGCTCGGCGCGGCGACTGCACACCGGGCTTCAGAGGGGCACGCTGGGACATGCCCCCAGCCTACGACTTCAGCCGAGACCGGTGAGGAACCGGTGCGCCGCCTCGACCGCGAGCCCCGACGAACCGGCCCCGGTGAGCAGCACGGCGAAGGCGAGATCACCGGAATAGCCGACGAACCAGCCGTGCGCGGTGCTGCCGTCGCCGTACTGCGCGGTGCCGGTCTTGCCGCGGACCTCGGGAAGGTCGCGCAACGCGGTTCCGGTGACCACCTCGCGCATCATGCCGCGCAGCGCGTCGAGCACGTCGGGGCGCACCGGCGCGCCCAGGTTCTTCGCCTCGGTCGCCGCGCCCCGCAGCAGCGAGGGCACCGGGATCCGGCCACTCGCGACGGTCCCGGCCACCACCGCCATGCCGAACGGGCTGGCCAGCACGGTGCCCTGGCCGAAGCCGTTCTCGGCCTGCTGCACGATGCTGCCCGCCGGGGGCACCGACCCGGTGATCGTGGTCAGCCCCTGGATCACGAAGTCGGCGCCGAGGCCGAGGTCGCGGGCGGAGTCGGTGAGCGCCATCGCGGGCAGGTCGGTGGACAGCCTGGCGAAGGTGGTGTTGCAGGACTGCGCGAACGCCTGGCTCAGCGGCACCGTGCCGAGCGCGAAGCGGTCGTTGTTCGGGATGAGCCTGCCGTCGACCACGGTGGTGGCCGGGCAGTCGACCGGGGTGTCCGCCTTCACCTTGCCCGCGCCCAGCCCGGCGGCCGCGGTGACGATCTTGAACGTGGAGCCCGGCGGGTAGCGGCCGGTCAGCGCGATCGCGCCCTGCTGGTCGGCCGGTGCGTTCTGGGCCACCGCGAGCAGTTCACCGGTCGACGGCTGCAGCGCCACGATCATCGCCGCGCCCGGGACCGGTTCGAGCGCCTTCTCCCCCGCCGCCTGCACGCGGCGGCTGAGCGTGCTGGTGACCGCGTCGGCCGGTTTGGCCTCCTGCGCGTGCAGTTCGGCGACCTCACCGCCACCGGAGTCCGTGGTGACCACGCGCCAGCCCGCGTTCCCGGCCACCTGCTCCTCCACAGTGGACCGGATGGCCGGGAGAACCTGCTCGCCCAGCGAGGCGTCCACCGGCAGCAGGCGGCGCTGCTCGCTGAACCGCAGCCCGGGCAGTTCGTAGATGGCCGGTTTCACCTTCAGGTAGTCGGACTGGCGCAGGGTGACCACCGAATACGCCTTCGGCTGCACCGACTTCGCGCCCTCCACAATGGACTGCTCGGTGATGCTCGCGTCGATCGGGGTCAGCGCGGCGGCCAGCGGACCGGCCGTGGTGGCCGCCTGCGCCGGGTCGAGCAGGACCGCCACCACCGTCTCCGGTTCCAGCAGCGCCTTCCCGTCCCGGTCGAGCACCGGCGCCTGGCGCGGCGTCTCCACGCGCAGCGCGAGCTGCTGCCGCACGGCGAGTCCGGGGTGGACCACCGACGGCAGCCAGCGCACCTTCCACGCGTCGTCCACGGTGTACAGCTCGGCCTCGGCGGTGTAGGACCAGACGCGCCCGCGCGGCAGCCGCCAGTCGAGCCGGTAGCGCGCGGCGGCCGGACTCGCCTGGCCCACGTGCTCGACGGCTTGGTCGATCCGCTCCGGCTCCAGCGCCGCGCGGGCCTGGTCGAGAGTGGCTTTCGCGGACTCCGGGGCGTCGGTCAGCGCCGCCGCGGCCGCCGTGTCACCGGAGGCGAGGGCGGTGAGGAACTGCTCGGTGATCTCACGCGGGCCGTCCGCGAACAACGCGCACCCGGCCAGCCCGGACGCGGACAGCACGGCCACCACACCCACCACCAGCCCCCGCAGTACCCGCACGAGCAGCAGTATTACCGGTGGTCAGCCGCTCAGGCGGGCGCGACACCCGTGGTTTCGGTCGTGTCGGAGAACCGGACCCCTTCCGGCGCGTGCGCGGCGACCATCTCGGCGAGGCGGTCACCCCGGTAGCGCTGGGCGTCGACCAGCACCGAGAACTCGCCGACCACGGCCTCCACCGCACCGGGCGGCCCCGGCCGCACGGTCACCGCGTCCAGGCCCTCCCAGGCGGCGAAGTCCTTGCCCACCCGGATCCCGGCCGCGTTCACCAGCAGCGCGACCCGTGACCCGCGGTACCAGCCGACCACCACCGGCAGCACCAGCACCGGCGGCACGGTCGCCCAGAACCCCAGCGTCAGCGCGCACAGCACGGCGATCGCCGCGAACACCACCAGCAGGGTGGCGGCCAGCAGCCGGGCACGCGGCTCGGGTGGTTTGAGCGCGGAGTAGCGCTTGCGGTCGTCGGCCAGCATCCGGATGGTCGCCATCGTCGACATCAGAACAGCACCGTCGCATAGCACCCGACCTGCTGGAACCCGATCTTGCGATAGGCGGCCAGCGCCGGGTCGTTGTAGGCGTTGACGTACAGGCTGGCCGTGCGGCCCATGCCGCGCACCAGCCGGGAGACCACCGCCGCGGTGCCCTGCGTGCCCAGGCCGTGGCCGCGGCGGTCCGGGCGCACCCAGACGCCCTGGATCTGGCCGACGGTCGCGGACAGCGCGCCGACCTCGGCCTTGAACACCACCTCGCCGTTCTCGAACCGGGCGAAGGCGCGGCCGCCGGCGATCAGCTCGGCCACCCTGGCGCGGTAGCTGGCGCCGCCGTCGCCGGTGCGGGGGTCGATGCCGACCTCCTCGATGAACATCGCGATGGCGGCGGGCAGGTAGCGCTCCAGTTCGTCGGGGCGGACCGGGCGGACCAGGTGGTCCGGGGTGACCGAGGGCGCGGAGTCCAGCGCGAGCAGCGGCTGGTCGTGCCGCACCTCCCTGGCCGGCCCCCATTCGGTGGCCAGCTCGTCCCACAGGCCGAGCACCTGGTCGGCCGGGCCGACCAGGGAGGAGCAGGTGCGCTGGCGGCGCAGCGCGCGGTCGGCGAAGGAGCGCAGGGCCGAGGCGTTGCCGCGGAGCGGGATCAGGTTGGGGCCGGAGAAGCACAGCCCCTGGATGCGGCCGGAGCGCAGGGGTCGGGAGTCGGCGGCCCAGAGCTCGCCACCGAGGCGCCACGGGTCGAGACCTGCCACCTCGATCCGGGCGCTGACCATGCAGCTGCCCACGGGATCGGCGGCCAGCGCGGCGCGGACCGCCGGAAAGTCCCGATCATCGAGGAGCCGCGCACCTGCTAGCCGCAACACCCCCACAGCCTGCCAGAAAACAGCCGATGACGGAAAGTGAACCGGCCGCGCGCGGCGGCCGGTTTCACCCTCTCGGCCCTGGTCTGTGGTCGCCACCGGAAATCCTCCGTGGGTATCGGTGGATTCAGGTTTCCGCTGGGCGTGCCGCGCCGAGGCCCTCGTACCGAGGCGTACTCGGGCCTTGGCGCGGTGCGTCCAGCGGGAAGCTGGGCCGCCGAGAGCCGCGAAGGACTTCCGGTGGTGACCACTTAGGCTCCGGCGTAGGTGCCGAAGGTCCAGACGTTGCCCTCCGGATCGGCGATCGTCACGTTGCGCGAGCCGTAGTCGGTCTCGGTCGGCTCGGTCAGGACCTTGGCGCCCTGCTCGGCCGCGCGCCGGTGCACGGCGTCGGGGTCGGCGGTCACCACGTACAGCCACTGGCTCCCGGCCGACGGCCTGGGCAGGCCGGTCTCGTCGAGCATCGAGCCGTACATGACCCCGCCGCCCTCGGGCCACCTCAGCTCCCCGTGCGCGATCGACACCCCGTCCTCCCCGCGCACGGTCATCGTCTCGGTGAACCCGAACACCTCGGTCAGGAACACCCTGGCGGCTTCGGCGTCGTCGTACTTCAAACCGGGCCACACGCCCGGACCGTTCTGTTCGCTCATGGCACTCAGTCTGCGAACGAGCCCGCCCCGCCGTCTTGGAGAAACGGGAGCTCCTCGGCGATCCACGTGCTCGGCGGGCACCCGGCCATCGTGCGCCATTCGTTCGTCATGTGCGCCTGGTCGTAGTACCCCGCCAGGGCCGCGACGTCGGCGAGGCTGCGCCAACCGCCGCTCCGCAGCAGGTCACCGCTGCGTTCGAACCGCATCAGCCGCGCGGCCTGCTTCGGCGAGACGCCGACCTCGCGCGCGAACCGTTCGCTGAAGTGCCGCCGGCTCCAGCCGATCTCCCCGGCCAGCGCGGTCACGCCCACCCCGCCGTGCCCGGCGAGCATCGAGCGCCACGCCCACTGGATCTCCGAGACCAGCGTGACCGGGGCGAGCGCCGCGGCCAGCTCGCGGTCCATCAGCTCGAACCGCGCCTCCCAGTCCGGCAGTTCCCGCAGCCGCGCGGGCAGGTCGCGCGCCCACGGCACGGGCAGCTCACCGGCGTCGATCGTGGTCGAGGCCAGTTCGGTGGCCGAAACGCCGAGCAGGGCCCGCACGCCGAGCGGGTTCAGCTCGAGGTGCAGGCCCTGCTGGTACGAATCCTGTTCGATGAGCACCGGTCCCAGGTGCAGGCCGCCGACCACGCAGTGCCGGTGCAGCGGCCCGTGCTCGGTGCCCGGCCCGGCGACCAGCCGGATCGGCTCGGCCAGGCTGATGATCAGCGTGACCGACCGCGACGGCAGCCCGCGGTGCACGGACAGCGTGACACCGTCCTGGCGGTACCCGATGTACCGCCGCACCACCTGCCGCAAGGCGGGGTGCGGCGGCCGGGAGGCCCACTGGTCAGTCACCTGACCAGCGTAAACCCTGGGCGCCACCCGATGGGTCTTGCCGATGGGCGGTGCCTAGCCGACGGTGACGGTCGGCTCGCCCGCGCCCGCGGTCTCGCCCGATTCCTCGGCGATGCGCATGGCCTCTTCGATCAGCGTCTCCACGATCGCGTGCTCGGGCACGGTCTTGATGACCTCGCCCTTGACGAAGATCTGGCCCTTGCCGTTGCCGGACGCCACGCCGAGGTCGGCCTCGCGCGCCTCACCCGGCCCGTTGACCACGCAACCCATCACCGCGACCCGCAGCGGCACCTCCATGCCCTCGAGACCGGCGGTGACCTGCTCGGCGAGCGTGTAGACGTCCACCTGCGCCCGCCCGCAGGACGGGCAGGAGACGATCTCCAGCTTCCGCTCCTTGAGGTTCAGCGACTGCAGGATCTGGATACCGACCTTGACCTCTTCGACCGGCGGCGCGGACAGCGACACGCGGATGGTGTCGCCGATGCCCTGCCGCAGCAGCGCGCCGAAGGCCACCGCCGACTTGATCGTGCCCTGGAACGCCGGACCGGCCTCGGTCACGCCGAGGTGCAGCGGGTAGTCGCACTGCTCGGCCAGCAGCTCGTAGGCCCGCACCATGACCACCGGGTCGTTGTGCTTGACCGAGATCTTGATGTCGTGGAAGTCGTGCTCGGCGAACAGCGACGCCTCCCACAGCGCCGACTCGGCCAGTGCCTCGGGCGTGGCCTTGCCGTGCTTGTCCATGATCCGCTTGTCCAGCGAACCCGCGTTCACGCCGATCCGGATCGGCGTGTTGTGGTCCTTCGCCGCCTGCGCGATCTCCTTGACCTGGTCGTCGAACTTGCGGATGTTGCCCGGGTTGACCCGGACCGCGGCACACCCGGCCTCGATCGCGGCGAAGACGTACTTCGGCTGGAAGTGGATGTCGGCGATCACCGGGATCTGCGACTTCTTGGCGATCGCGGGCAGCGCCTCGGCGTCGTCGGCGCTCGGGCAGGCAACGCGGACGATGTCGCACCCGGCGGCGGTCAGCTCGGCGATCTGCTGCAGGGTCGCGTTCACGTCGGCGGTCAGCGTGGTGGTCATCGACTGCACCGAGATCGGGTGCGCGCTGCCGACGCCCACCGGACCCACCTGCAGTTGTCGGGTCCTGCGGCGCTCGGCGAGCACGGGCGGGGGCAGGGCGGGCATTCCAAGCGCGACTGTCATCGATTCCTCTGCGAATCCTCAGCGGCTATGACACCCCACACGATACCGGCGCGCCCGCACCCGGCAGCAGCCGAGTGCGGGCGTCGGATGGCGTATCGCAAGCCCCTGAACTGGGGTTTTCTAGTTGGACATGATGCGGATGGGGTTCACGATGTCGGCTGTCACGGTGAGCAGGACCACCGCGCCGCCGAGGAAAACCAACACCATCGTGACGGCGGACAACTTTGTGTAGTCCACCGGGCCGCCGGCGGCCTTGCCGCGCAGCTTGCGGAAGAAGTCCCGGACCCGCTCGTACCAGACGATGGCGATGTGCCCGCCGTCCATCGGCAGCAGCGGGAGCAGGTTGAACACGCCGACGAAGAAGTTCAGGCTGGCCAGCAGCAGCAGGAAGATCTCCCACAGCCCGTGCTCGACCGCCTCCCCGCCGATCCGGCTCGCGCCGACCACGCTCATCGGCGTCTCCGGATCGCGCTCGGCGCCGAAGATCGACTCGACCACCGCCGGGATGCGCTGCGGGAACTCGACGATCCGCTGCCAGGTCTGGACGAACATGTCCCCGGTGAAGGTGGCCGCGCCGCCGATCGCCGCGATCGGGCCGTAGTGCAGCACCGAGTCGTCCTGCTTCGCCGCGCCGATCGCCCCGCGCATCTCGGTGCCGGTGCCGTCGGCCTTGGGCCGGACCAGCTTCGGCACGTCGACGTTGAGCACCAGGGTCTGGTCGCCGCGCTTGACCTCGATCGGGGTCGGGCCGCCCGCCGCGCCGATCGCCTTGAGCATGTCGTCCCAGGTCGGGGTGGCGGTGCCGTTGATGGAGAGGATCTGGTCGCCGGCCAGCATGCCCGCTTCGAGCGCGGGCGCGCGGTCGCCGGGCTGGCAGACCGGGTTGTTGTTCTCCTGCAGGGTGGCCGCGTCGCGCACGCACTGCGAGACCGCGCCGACCACCGGCGCCGGGTTCCGCTCCAGGTTGGGCAGGCCCATGGTGATCGCCATCAGGTAGAGCACCACGAAGCCGAGGATGAAGTGCGTCACCGAGCCCGCGGCCATCACCACGGTGCGCTTCCAGGTCTTCTGCCGCCACATCGCGCGCGGCGCCTCGTCCGGGGTGACCTCGTCGAGCGCGGTCATGCCGGCGATGTCGCAGAAACCACCGAGCGGGATCGCCTTCAGGCCGTACTCGGTCTCCCCGCGGCGGAAGGAGAAGACCGTCGGCCCGAAGCCGACGAAGTACCGCCGCACCTTCATGCCGAAGGCCTTGGCGGTGAGCATGTGGCCCGCCTCGTGCAGGGCCACCGAAACGCAGATGCCCAGCGCGAACAGCGCCACTCCGAAAATGTAGGCGAGCACGCCCTACTTCCCTCCGGCCCGGTTGATCTCCGCGGCGCGGGCGCGGGCCCACTGTTCCGCGGCTAGCACGTCTTCGACGTCGCGGGGTTCGCGCCGCCAGTCGTCGGCGGCGTCCACCACCTGGGCAACAGTGTCCACGATGGAGGTGAAGCGGGCGTTCTGCGCGCGGAAAGCCGCCACCATCTCCTCGTTCGCCGCGTTGAAGACGGCCGGGACGCAGCCGCCGGCCAGCCCCGCGCTCCTGGCCAGTTCGACCGCCGGGAAGGCGGTGTTGTCCAGCGGTTCGAAGGTCCACGCGGCGGCCTGGGTGAAGTCGCAGGCCGAGGCCGCGCCGGGCACCCGGTCCGGCCAGTTCAGCGCCAGCGCGATCGGCAGCCGCATGTCCGGCGGGCTCGCCTGGGCCAGGGTGGAGCCGTCGGTGAAGGTGACCATCGAGTGCACGATGGACTGCGGGTGCACCACCACGTCGATGTCGGCGTAGGGCACGCCGAACAGCAGCTGCGCCTCGATCAGCTCCAGCCCCTTGTTCACCAGGGTCGCCGAGTTGATGGTGATCACCGGGCCCATCGCCCAGTTCGGGTGCGCCAGGGCCTGCTCCACGGTGACGTTCTCGAGCTCGTGGCGCGGACGGCCGCGGAACGGGCCGCCGGAGGCGGTCAGCACCAGCTTCGAGACCTCCTCGGCCCGGCCGCCGCGCAGGGCCTGCGCCAGTGCCGAGTGCTCGGAGTCGACCGGGACCAGCTGACCCGGCTTGGCCGCGGCGAGGACCAGCGGGCCGCCCGCGATCAGCGACTCCTTGTTGGCCAGCGCGAGCGTGGCGCCGGTCTCCAGCGCACGCAGCGTCGGGGCGAGGCCCTGGGAGCCGGGCATGCCGTTGAGCACCACGTCGACCGGGACGCTCGCGATGAGTTCGGTCACAGAATCGACGCCCGCGTAGATGCGCGGCAGGCGGTACTCACCGCGCGAGTAGCCCCGGCGCTGGGCCTCGGCGTACAGCGCGAGCTGCAGATCCTCCACCGCGGTCGGCTTGATCACCGCGATGGCCTCGACCTGGTGGGCGATCGCCTGCGCGGCGAGCAGCGCCGGGTCGGAGCCGCCCGCGGCGAGCCCGGCCACCCGGAACAGGCCGGGGTTGCGCTCGGCGACGTCGAGGGCCTGGGTGCCGATCGATCCGGTGGAACCGAGCACGAGGAGGCTGCGCGAAGTAGTCATCGCGGACGATTATCGCGGACTCCGGGCGCGGGGTGCCCGGCGCGGTGTGGGATCATCGCGGGTGCCGGAATCAGCGTGGGTGGAGGAGTGATCGTGGCGAGCAAGGCGGTCGAGAAGCGGGCGAACCAGGTCGACCCGCGCGACGAGCCGTCGGCCGAGTGGGGCTGGCACGGCACGTTCCCGAAGGCCACCCGGCTCGCCGGCTGGCTCAGCGCGGCCGCGCTGCTGGTGATGCTGATCGGCAACCACCGCAACGCGATGGAGGACATCTGGCTGGTCGCCATCGCGATCGGCATCGTCTTCGCGCTGCTGCTGGACCTGCGCAAGCGCCGTACCGCCTGGCGCCGCTAGTTCTGCCCGACCGGCAGGTCGAACCGGCCGAACACCCAGGTCCCGGGGGCCTCCGGGTCGTCACCGGCCCAGAACTCGGTCCACAGCTCGGCGAACTCCGCCTTGGAGATCCGCCCGTCGCCGTCGGCGTCGAGCAGGGGGAAGACCTCGTCGGTGTCGACTTGCTCGCCGCTCCAGGCTTCGATGAGCCTGCGGTACTCGTCGGCGGCGATTTCACCGTCGCCGTTCTCGTCGATGGCCTCGAACATGGCGCGCGCGGTGCCCGCCACCACGTCGGCCATCGAGCCGAGCCGGTCCACCACGAGCAGCACCTCGTCGAGGGTGACCTTGTTGTCGCGGTTGCGGTCCGAGGTGTTCAGCAGGGTGGACCACCAGCCCATCATGATGGTGCGGAGGAGCGCGTCGCGCTCGGGATCGCGGTCGCGCACGGCCAGCCAGCGCGCGGTGAGCGCCTCGAAGTCGGCCTCCTCGAGCAGGCCGTCGGAGTTGGCGTCCATCGCGTGGAACACCCCGGCGATCTTGCGTCTCTGGAACTCGGACGACACAGCAACGTTCCTCTCACACGGCGGCGGGACGCCTCAGGGTGACGAACGAGGACACCAGCGACAACGGGCACCCGGGTCAACCATTTTCCCGACCCGGTGAACCCACCCATCACCGAGCGCGACCACGATGGCGAGTTCGATCTTCGGGCCAGCGGTGGACTTCGATGCTCTGATCGCGTTGCACGCCAAACGCGGTGGAGCCCGCGCGGTCGAAGCCCTGCACCAGAGCGAGCAACTGCGCGGCGTCCAATCGCTAGTCCGATTCGACGGCACGGCGGGATCAACCGGCTCGGCCGGATTGTCATGATCGACGCGGCGGACGTGCCCGCCTCACCTTCCGGCCGCGGCCCGATCGGGACGCTGCACGCCCTGGCCGACCGGTTGTCCGATCCGGAGGACTTGCTCGACACGAACTACCCGGTGCGGTTCATCCCGGTGGCGCACGGCAACATGCCCGATGATCTACCTCGCGCGATCGGCCGCCTCGGTGACGAACTGACCGCGGGTGGCGCCCTGCGCGTCAAGTCGAGCCGCATCGATTGGGCACGGCTTTCGCAGCAAGCACGTCAACGTGAAGTACACCTGTCGCCGCCGGTGGTTGTACCTGCGCGAGCCCATCAGCGAGGACGAGCAGACCGAGTCCTCGGTAGCCCACGCGTTCCGGGAGGTGTGCCGCCACCTGGTCGACAGCGACAGCTACTCCGGTTCCGACTTCTCCTGGGGCGACCGAGAGTTCTCCGCCGCGGCGACGGGCCGGGACGGCAAATTCGGCGACAAGAGCAGGCACGTCGCGCTGAGCACCTCACACCACTTGGCGTACCTCGCCCAGCGCGCTGCCTGAGTCAGTCGTCGTCTTCTTCGGTTGGACGTGCTCGGCCGAGTACGTCTTCGATGCGCAGCGGGTTCGACGGGTGGTGGGTCAGACACAGCGGCGTAGCGACCTGACGAAACCCGAAGGCCTCCCCCGAAACGTAGAACTGGGCGCGTTCCAGGCGCGAGATGTCCGCCACCGGACTGCCCTTCGCGCGCGCGAGTTCGTTGGCCGCGGCGATCTGCGCCGGGCTGTTCAGCCTGCCGAAGAACTGGGTCATCGCGTTGCCCGTCACCTGGTTGTGCAGGCCCTTCGGCGCCTGCGTGGCGAACAACAACCCCAGCCCGTACTTCCTGGCCTGCGAAGCCAGCACGATCGTGCTCCGCGTGCTCGCGGTCAGGCTGCCGGACGCGGCGAGCGTCTGCGCCTCGTCCATCACGAACAGCGCACCGAGCGGCCGGTCCCCCGCCGGGTTCCGCTTGATCCACGCGAACAACTCCATCTGCAGCTGGTTCACGAAGTTCTGCCGCTGCTCTTCCGCCGGCAGGCCGATGAAGCTGATCACCGACACCCTGGCGCGCTTGCCCGCCGCCGGCGTGAGCAGGCTGCCCGGGTCGACCGCCGTGCCGGTGCCCGCCAGCAGCGGGTCGTTGACCATGGCCGCCTTGAGCACCTCGGCCAGGTCCGCGGCGATGCGCGGCGCGCCGTTGAGGTTGCTGACCCCCTCCGGCAGGTCGCCGAGCAACTCGATCAACGTGGGCAGGCTGCGCGAACCGGTGCGGGCGTGGTGCACCACCGCCTGCCGCAGCACCGCGAGGCCGATCTTCACCTTCGCCGTGTTTCCGGTGAGCCGCGCCTGGGGAGCCAGCGTCGCCACCGCCACCTCGACCGCCGCGTCGAATTCGTCCTGGTCGGTCAGCACGCCTTCGAAGTCCGGCAACGGCTGGAAGGCCAACGGCCTGCCGGTCGCCCGGCCGGGTGTCCACACCACCACGTCCGTGTCCGCCAGGTACCGCTCGGCCAGCGCGGCGTCGCCCGGCCCCCACCCCGCGGGTGGGCTCGGCCACGCGTCACCGAGGCGCGCGAGGTCGTTGTTCGGGTCCAGCACGATCGCGGACACCCCGCGCAACGCGCATTCCTCCACGATCCGCCGCAGCAGCACGGTTTTCCCCGACCCCGAACCGGCGAACACCGCGGCGTGCTTGCGCAGCGCGGCGAGGTCCAGCCGCACCGGCTCCCCGGTGCCGACCACCGTGCCCAGGGTGATCTCGTCCCCGGCGGGCGGCGGCTGCGCCCCGTTCCTCCGGTCCTCTGTGGACACGTCGGGCAACACCGCCGACAACAGCCCCGACTTCCCCGCCGGCCGCCGATCGACCAGCCACTCGTGCAGCTCCGCCCCGCTCTCGGCGAACATCTTGTCGAGCGCCCAGAACGTGCGCATGTCCTCGTCGGAGAGCTTGAGGGGCTTGCCACCCGCATCCTCGAACGCCTTCAGCTCCGCCTGCGTCTTCACGCCCTTCGACCACTTCGCGTTGCGGATCAGGATCAGGTGGCGATTTTCCGCCCCCTGGCGCAGTCCCACCGCCGAACGCGCTTTCCGCAACCGGTGCAGCACGGAGATGGGATGCGGCGCGGAGATCGACCGGAAAGCCCAGTGCTCCTCCAGATCCGATGCCTCGTCGAGCGTCCTGGTGAGCCACGCGTGCAGATGCCCCTCCCCATCCTGCGGCGGACGATTCCACTCCACGTCGTCGTTGCCGACCTCGGTGATCCACCCCCGCAACGCCGCCGAGAGCAGGACCGGCATGACTTCGTCCTCGGTGTGCTGGTTGAGCAACGTCGACGGATCGGCTTCCGCACGCAACTTCTCGAACTTCTTGTCCAGTTCGTCGAAGTGGTCCGGTACCGCCACGGGGCGCGGTGAAACCGGCGGCTGGCCGTCGAACGAGGCCAGCTCGGTGACCACCCCGGCACGCAGGCAGCCGTCGATGTGCGCGCCGATCCGTTTCAGCAGCTCGCGCGGCGTCCACTGCTCCCAGACCCCCTCGAACGCCGACGCCGCGATCGGCCACGTCGGGTGCGGTGGCGTGAACCCGACCGCCTGGAACGCCACGCCGAGCCGCTTCTCCACCAGCGCGCGGCCCAGTTCGGCGGTCGGCACCCGGCCGAGCGTCAACGATTCGCGGAACCGGTCCGGCACCGTGTCCGCCGCCTGGGCCTTGAGGTGCATCCAGGTGGTGGGCAGGCACATCAGCACCGTCATGGTCCGGTGGGTCACCTCGCGCAACCGCATCAGGCCGTCGGCGATCTGCGCCACCAGCACCTGCTCACCACCGGCGTCCTGCGCGCGCTGGGCGGAGTACGCGATCAGCGTGTCGAGCTGGTCGACGCCGATCACGATCGGGCCGGTCAGCGCCAGCAACCGGGTGATGTCCTGCACCTGGCCCATGGCCGGCTTGGGTGAGCGGCGGATACCCCATTTCCGCCGCTCACCCGCCTTGTACTCGTCGGAGCCGTCGAGGTAGTAGTCCGCGACGTCGCTGGTGGCCGTGTCGTCGCTCGCGTAGAGCACCAGCGCTCGCGCCACGTCAGCGCATTCGACGGCCACCGCCCGGTCGAGCCGGCGCAGCCCGACGAGGAACTCGTCGACGTCGTCCCTGGTGAGCCCGCGCCCGTTCACGATGCGCCCCATCACCTCACCGCTGACGCTCGCGCTCAGGCACACCCGCCGGAGGAAGCTCACCAGCTGCGAGACGCCCGAATCGTCCCGTTGCAGCAGACCGCGCCGCAGCGCCTGCGCGGTGTCGTCCCAGAAGGCGTCCCCGGTGGTGAGGTCGTTGAGGAAGAAGTAGCCGCGGACGCGGTGCGCGTGGCGGCGGACCAACCCCAGCAGGTGCGTCTTGCCGACCCCCTTCTGCCCCTGGAGCACGAGCCCGATCGGGCTGGGTCCGTCGCTGGCCAAGGCGCTGCGAATGCCCACGTCGACCGCCGCCAGCACGTCGGTGTGCAGGCCGTCGACGTGGTACGGCGAATCGCGCCACACGTGGTCGGGGGTGTCGGCCCAGTCGAGGTGCAGCGCCGACAGCACGGCCAGCTGGTCCATCACGGCACCTCGATCTTGAGCAGATGGTTGTCATCACCGCCGACGCGGATCGCCGCCTCGTGGTCGGCGGCGGTGAGGGCCTTGCGGTTGGACTCCGGCGCCAGGTGCAACCGGCCCCGGCCGCTCAGGTCCTTCAGCACCGCGTCGACCTTCTCCCGTGTTGCCCCACCGAGCTTCTTCCGCAGGTCGGCCAGCCCCACCCACTCCCGCGTGGAACCGGCCAGCTGCCGGTAGGCCTCCTGGATCCGGCGTTCGGTGTCGTCCTCGGCCGGCACCGCTTCGGGGGTGAACAAGTGGTTCAGCCGCAACCCCTGCCGCCGCAGGTACTCGTCGATACCGCCGAGCAGCACGTACAGGCCGTTGATCAGGTTGCTGCGCGAATTCGGCGGCGGCGTCTTCACCCCCATCTCCCGCTCGCACCAGTTCCACCCGCTGTCGGTCAGCTCGTGGCTGTAGGACCGTCCGGCCTTCCTGCTGGTGACGTAACCGAGATCGTTGAGCTGCCGTCGGACCTCGCCCGTGAGCGTGAAGCCCACGACGGTGTCCAACTCCGGGTTGGACACCTCGCGCGCGAGCACCATCAGCGTGAACATCGCCGCGGTTTGCTTGTGTCCCAATCGGTCGGCCATCCTGCTCCCTTTCACGGTGATTGGTGGAACTGACTAGTCACGCCGCCCCGCGCGGGCTTCGAGCACCCGCAGGGCGAAGGCGATTTCCCTGGTCGTGGCCGCGGACGCGGCGCGGTAGCCGCCGTCGCGAGTGAAAGCCCGTGGCCGGATGACCATGGTCAGGTCGGCGGCGAGTTCCTTCGCCCGCACCGCGTCGCCGTCTCCGATCGCGACCACCAGGTCCTGGACGACTTCGTCGACCAGTTCCCACAGCGCCGGGCGGAGTTGGGCCCGCGCGACCTCGCGGAGCACGCTCACGAGGTCGACCTCCCCCGTGTCGATGAGCGAGGTGTGGCCGTTGAGCTGACCGGCCAGGTCACGCGCCACTTCGACAGGGCCGCGGGAACGCCCGAGCCGCAGGTAACGCAGGTTCCCGAGGTAACCCGGGAGCGCGTTGGGGTCCGCGTCCTCGGTGAGCACGGGGATGAGCCGCCGGTTCTGCCCCAGCGTCCGGTGCAGGAACAGTTCGACCTCGGCCTCCTGCCACCGGCTCACCTTCCGGTCGACGATCAGGCAGAGGTGCCGGGCGTCGTCGTCCCGTTTGGTGAGCAGGGACCGGTCACCCGACATGGACTTCCCGACCGTCAGCCCCCGCAGTTCCAGTGCGCCGATCAGGTCGTTCACGAAGTCCAAAGTGGACCGCTGGGTGCTGATCCGCAGTTCGTAGCGGAAGTCGCGCGGCGCCGTGTGCGCCGAGGCGACGAAGGCATCGCGGTTCTCCGCCAGCAGGTCGGTGCGGTCGAGCTGGTGCGCGACGACCGCCGCCAGCGTTTCCAGCGCGAAGCCGATCTGGTCGGCGCCGGGGCTCGACTCGACCAGGACCGGCAGTTGCTCGCCGAAGGTCCAGTAGGAGACGTAGGGCAGGGTGAGGTGCCGGGCCATCACCTCGGGCGGAACGGCCCGGTTGAGCCAATCGTGGAACAGGCCCTCGGTCATCTTCACGCTCGTCTCGCGCCACTTCTCCGAGCGGTCGTATTCCTCGCGGGTGTCGAAGCGGGACAGCACGGGCAGCACCGGCAACCGCGGCCGGTCGAACGGCAGGCGGTCGCGCGCCGCGTTGGCCCGCTGCGCTATGTCGAGCGCACCGCGCAGGCTCTGCATGTTCGCGGTGAACAACACCACCAGCTGGTCCGGGAGGTGCGCGGTGCAGATGCCGCCGATGTCGGAGATCCCGGTGCGGCTGTCCAGCAGGATGTAGTCGTACTCGGCGGTCCACCGCTCCCGGCACTGCTCGAGGTAGTCGCCGAAGCCTTGGTCGTACAGGCTTTCCCAGTCGATGGCCTGGACCCGTGGCGCGTAGTCGGCGTCCGCGCGGCCGGCGGCGATGAAGTCCAGCGTGCCTTCCGTTTTCAGCGACGTGACGCGCCTTTCCGGGCGGAAGACGTCCGCGAGGAAGTCGTCGACCAGGTCGATCACCCCGCTGCCGGGTTCCTCCCGCAGCAGCGGCTGGAAGTAGTCCGGCAGGCCGGGCGCTTCGAGATCCCAGTCCACGCACAGCACCCGGTGGCCCCAGCGGGCGAGCAGGACCGCGATGTTGGCCAGCGTGAAACTGCGGCCGACACCGCCCTTGAACGAGTAGAAGGTGACCACCGCGCCCGGCATCGTCAGAACCTCGGCAGCCGGGACGCGGGCGGCGGGGCTGGTGTCGGGGTGAGGAGCGGCCAGTCGGGTTGCCATTCCGGCGCCAGTTCGATGAGTTCCTCCAGTTCTTCGGCGATGCGGGTGACTTCGTCGTGGAAGTCGAGATAGGCCGGGGCGAACTGGAAGTGCTCGTAGGACTTGGCCCACGGCCGGAAATCCTGCATCCGCCGCTCGTGTGCCCAGTCGGGGAAGTTCTTGGAGTCGCAGAAGATCACCGGGTAGATCAGGTTGCGCACCGTTCCGGCCAGTTCCTCGCGCTTCGCCATGGTGTACCACTCCGCCAGGCACCACTCGTCGTAGAAGTACTTGGGTGAGCACACCGGAACCAGGATCCTGGTGTGGGACAGGGCTTTTCGCACCTGGTCCGGCCACCGGGCGCCACCGCCGACGTGCTCGTCGCAGAACACCCGCACCTCGCGGCTGAGGTGCAGATCCAGCATCTCGGTCAAGCGCGGGTGGAAGTGCGTGTGCACCCACGCGGGCACGACGTGGTCCGCACGCCGATAGCTGATGAAAACGTCGTATTCGTACACCGGCGCGGCCACTCCTCGGGGTACCGATCATCGGATCGGCCGATCGTAAGTCGTCGTCGCCAGCGAGAAACAGACGAGAAACTTGACAGAATCTGGACAGATCACGCCACCGGTGGGCCGCCGCTTCCCCGGTGGCAAAGAATGTTCCCCACGCAGGCGCCGATCACCTGGGAGTTCCGATGCCCGGCCAGAAAGTACCGCGATTGTTCGTCACCTACGCGCACGATTCACCGGAACACAAGAAACGCGTGGAACTGTTCGCGCGGTTCCTGCGGAGGCAGGTCGGCCTGGACGTGCACCTGGACCAGTGGTACGACAACCTGCGCCGCGACTGGTCGGCCTGGGCCGTCGAGCAGCTGACCGAAGCGGACTTCGTGGTGGTGATCGCTTCCCCGGACTACAAGCGCCGGGCCGACGGCGCGGCGCCGCCGCACGAGGGCCGCGGTTCGCAGTTCGAAACGGCGATGATCCGCAACGAGCTGACCAAGGACCTGCGAGCCGCGACGGAGCGCATCCTGCCCGTGGTGCTGCGCGGCCAGACGGCCGACGACATCCCCACGTTCCTCAACGCCTACTCCACCACGAGGTTCCACGTCGAGAGCTTCACCGACGACGGAGTGGCCGAGTTGCTGGCGGCGATCACCGGGCAGGGCCCGCATCCGATGCCCGAACGCGGCGAGTGGCGGGGCGGTGCGCCGTCGCGGAAGATCGACCGGGTGTTGCTGGCGAACGGCGTGCCCTGGCTGGCGAGCAGTGCGCACGTTCGCTCGGCCACGGCGTACATCAACGGCGTGGCGTACGCGGACAGCGTCGTGCTGCGACCGTTTTCCGGTGAGGTGGAGTCGCTGGGCTTCGTCGAAATCGAACTGGGCGCCGAGTACCGGCGGCTGACCGCGGTCGCCGGCGTGCTCGACGACGCCGAGGAACCGTTCCAGGTCGGACACTTCCGCATCTATCTCGACGGCAGTCCGCGGCAGGAATACCGGGCCGCCCACGGCCAACCGGTGGCGGTCGACGTCGATGTCACCGGGGCGTTGAAGCTGCGCCTGGAAATGTCACGCCCCGGCGTTTCACCGGGTGGCTCGCTCCGACCGGGCAGGCCTCCGGAACTGGCGTGGGGGAATCCGAGCCTGTCGCCCTAGCCGGCGCGCGCGATCGTCCAGTCCGGCAGGGGTTCCTGCCAGCGCACACCGTAGGCGAATCCCGGTGCCAGGTCACGGAATTCGACGTGGACCTCGCCGGAACCGTCGGGCTCCAGCACCGCGCCGTGGACCCCGTGGTTCCTGGCGTCTTCCTGGAAGACCCGGTCCAGGCGCTGAATCTCCGCGGGCATCGGCCTGGCGAATCGCACGTGCAGTTCGAAGGCTTCGACCGGACGCCTCGGCACGCAGACGTAGTGCGGGTACCGCAGCGCGGCCCGGAACCGCAGGGAGATGTCGTGCCGTTCGCCGCGGCGCAGTGGTGCGGGCAACCGCAGCGCCAGCCCGGCCCGGTCGCTGGTTTCCTGGACCCGGCTCGCCATCACCCCGCCGTGGAACACGTCGATCTGCAGGTCCTCCTCCCGCGGTGAATGGCTGCGGTGGGCAGGCGGGGTCAGAGTCAGCGCGAGGTCCAGCTCGGTGATGTCGTCGGCGTCGGCGACGATGCGGCGGAACTCGAACGCTTCCGGCACCGGTTGGTCCAGGGACAGCGTCACCCGCAGGCTTTCGGTGTGCCAACTGCGACTCGGCTGCCCCGGGCGTGCGGTGGCGGTCGGCGCGAAGGCGAGTTCCGCGATCTGCTCGATGCCCTCGTCGATGCGGCGGCGGATCGTCCGGTCGTCGCGGTCCAGTTTGCGTGCGGCCCAGTGCACGCGCTCCTGGTAGAACGGGTTCCTCGCCTGCTCGTGGAGGCCCATCGCGGCCAGCACCACCGTGTTCAGGTCGGCGGGCAGCGGGGCGATCAGCGCGCGCAGCCGATCGGTGAGCTTGCGCCGCATCTCCGCGACGTCCTCGTGCTCGGAGATCTGGCAGACCTCCCGCAACGCCGGCCCCACGCGCTGCCCGAGCTGGGTGGCGGAAATCCCGCGCCCCTTCCGCAGCAGCTTCAGTTCCTGCACCAGCAGCGGCGCGCTCACGTTCACCCGAACCTCCCACCCGGCTCAACCGAAGCACTCATACTCGCCACCGCCACGCAGCGTGTCCAGGCGCGCGCTCAAGATTGTTATCCGGTGCTTTACTGCCCGGGAAAAGGCGCGGACAGGAAACAATTATCCTGCACTAATACGTTTGCCGGGCCCGGGTTTCGCGCAGCGGGCCTGAAAAGCGCTTCCCTGGTTTACCCCGCCACCGTCCCAGAAGTCTGGGCGAGGGCGGTCAGCAGGTGCCGGACCGCCGGGCCGGGTGGGCCCGGGCGGACGGCGAGCGAGGTGGTCAGCACCGGCCCCGACAATGGGCGTACGGCAACCCCCGGCACCGACGGCGGCGCGGCCACTTCGTAGAACACGGTCCACGACGGCGCCCCCACGGCGATCTCGGCCATGGTCTCCAGCAGGCCGGTGAACGGCGGCCCGTCCGGTGGCTCGATGCCCGCGGCCGCGCAGGCGTCGCGGATCAGGTCGTGGAACGGCGGGTTGTCCGCCCTCGGTGCCAGCCGGATCGGCAGGTCGGCGAGATCTTCCAGGCGCAGCAACGGTTTCCCGGCCAGCGGGTGGGCCTCGGGCAACGCGACGAGCAGCGGATCGTGCCACACCGGGAGGACTTCCAGGTGCCGTGCGGCGGGGAGCGCGCGGACCAACGCGGCGTCCAGTTCGCCCGATCGCACCGCGGCAAGCCGTTCGGCCGGGGCGAGCCGTTTGAGCCGGACCCGCAAGTCCGGGGCCACGGCGGCGAGCGCACCGAGCGTGCGCGAGATCCGGTCCCCCGGCCCGTGCACGGTGCCCAACCGCACCAAGCCGCCGTCGGCCACCTCGGCCGCCACCGAACGGACCCGGTCCGCCGCCGCCAGCGCGGCCCGCGCCTCGGGCAGCAGGCGTTCCCCGCCCTCGGCGAGGCGCCGCGTCGACCGGTCGAACAGCCGCACCCCCAGCTCGCGCTCCAGCCGCCCGATCTGCTGGCTCACCGCCGACTGGACGATGTGCAGCCGTTCAGCCGCCCGGCCGAACCCGCCCGCCTCCGCGACGGTCACGAAGTACCGCAGCTGCCGCAGCTCCATCGCGCGTCCCATCTCGATCGGTGATCCCCACGATCTCCAACCGCCGCTGGCCCGCGCTTTCTTCCCGGTGTCGACTGGGGCCATGACGAAGATCAGCCGCGCCGACGCCGCCGAAGTCCTCACCCTGCCCGGCGGCGGCGCGTTCCACCTGCTCGCCGACGCCAGCCACACCGACGGCGCGCTCGGCGCCAACCGCCTCGTGCTCGGCGTGGGCGCGGCCGGCGCGAAAACGCACTACCACGCGAAATCCACGGAGGTGTTCTACGTACTCGACGGCGTAGCGGAGTTCGTACTCGGCGATGAGCACACCCAGGTCTCACGCGGCGATCTGGTGGTCGTACCGCCCGGCCTGCCGCACGCGTTCGGCGCGGCGCCCGGCCATCCCACCGACTTGCTCGTGCTGCTCACGCCCGGCGTCGAACGGTTCGACTACTTCCGGCAACTGGCCCGGGGCGAAGCCGTACTAGACGCCGACGCCTACGACGTGCACTTCGTCAGTTCCTAGCGAGCCAGGGACGCAGCAACGTCTCCAGATCCGCGTCCGACAGCGAACGCGGCCCGTTGTCGAACTCGTGCCAGCGGGCCGCCTCGCACGCCGCGTGGAATTCGACGTCGAAAGCACGCATCAGCACATACGTGAAAGTGCACGAATCAAAACGCGAATCCAGCAACTCACGCGCCGTCCGCGCCACATCCGTCGCGCTGCGGTCACCCGAATAATTCAGCAGTTCCTGAGCCGCCGGTTCCAGCAACCTCGGGGCGAGCATCAAAACACCTTCTCCATCATCAAACTTCAGCCTTCAGCAGCCAGCCACATCGCGCTTGAAGACGCCTCGCCCATATCAAACCCGACGAACCGGCATCAACCCCACCATCAAAATAGAGCAGCAAACTCGCTGCGGCAGAACAGTTCATGCCCGCCTCAGAAGTAGGGAAGCTTGAGCCCATTGGACGACATCATATCTTCGTAATTTTTCATCATGCTTCCGATTTTTTCCATCAACTCGCGAGTCACGTAGGAAACATCCTCAAGGTTTCCCAACTGTGCAGCATCAACCGCCTCAGCGATCGTATCGGCCAGAATTTTCAGAGAGTCACCTTGCACTAACAGGCCTGGATACTGCCTATCAGAAAGCTTAACTAACGCCTCATTTCCCTGCCTGGAAATTAAATTTACATCAACCTTTGACATCGTCAGTTCACCCTTGGATGGAAAGTTATATAAGGCTCACTGGTAACCAGACTACCGGAAAATATATCGATCCGCTCCCTATTTCGACCAAGCCATTCATTTCCACGCGGAAGAGAGGTTTGCACCCTGCTCCTATTTCTACTATTGATACCAGGAATTACATAGTCCCAGTCGGACATTCCATGAGCCGTTCCTTTCGCTCGGCTTCCCACCAATGACACTGGCGTATTGAGGCGGTCCGCGACGTTCTGGATTCGACGTTGCTCACCTCCTGAGATGTTGTCAAGCGAGGCGCCGGGGCCGACCTCTGGGCCACCCGAGCAGTTGTGGTTGAGGATACCGATTGCCCCCGCGAGGGCATAGTAGGTGTGGTCTGCTTCAACCGTCAGGTTGTGCACACGACTGGAACCAGTCCAAGCCCGCACAGTCGCGACCTGAACATACGATCCATCACTCGACTTGAGCCACATCCCCGCACGGAGATACTTGGCGGGCACAAACTTACCCAGTTCCGGCACCCAGAACGGGTGACCTTCGGTAGCGGTCACCATGCCTAGAAGCTGGACATTCGAGTGGTCACCAGTCACGGTGATGTCGACCAGATTCTTCATACCACCGCCGCTCTCGATGGTGGCAACCACCTCACGGGGGCCGGATTCCCCGGTCGTCGGGTCGGTGGCGTACACGCGATCACCCAGGGTGACTTGATCGATCGACTTGTGAGTCCCGTCAGCCATCAGCACCAGGGTGCCGGGCACGAAGCTGTGAGATTTTGTGCAACTGCTCAGCAAACGTTCCTTGGCTTGCTCGACGCTGCGGAGACTTGCTTCTGCTTTCTCACGACCGCGGATCCAGTTGACCGTCTTCTCGAAGGCTTCGACGATCTTGCCGATGATCTTGCCGATTTTGATCAGCTTCGCCCATGGCAGGGCGGAGACGATTTCCAGGCCGCACTGCACCAGGTTGAAGTTGTCGAAGCAGTTGTCCACGACACCCTTGACACCGACGATCTCCTGGACGATCTCGCCACCGTGTTCGATGGCGACCTGGATCCAGGTGCGTTTGTCCGCGGCGGCTCGTTTGGCTTCTTCGTACTCGGCGAGGCTGAGGCCTGCTTCACGCGCGGCTTGTTCGTCGCTGACCTGCTGGGAGGCCTGGCCCTTCCAGGGCGGTTCGATCCACACGCGGTAGACGAAGACCTGGATCACCCAGTACGAGATGAGGACGAACTTGAAGAACGGCATCGCAGCCAGCCACCACATCGCCTTGAAGGCGAAGGTCTTCATGACCAGTTTGGTGGTCTTGACGGTCTTCCAGTACAGGCCGCTGGGGTCGGAGTTGGTGACCGGCGAGTTGTTGGCGTAGGCGTAGCCGTTCATCTGCTGCGGGTCGTCCTGGTCGAGGACGGGATCCGCGGAGGTGAACCGGCCGTTCTTCGGGTCGTATTCGCGGGCGCCGAGGTGGGTCAGGCCGCTTTCGTCCTTGGTGCCGCCGACGAAGCCCTTCTCGTCCGGCCAGGTCTGCGGCTGCTCACCACGCTCGTTGCCGAACGGGTCCTGGCGGCGGGTGGTGACGTCGAGGGTTTCGGCGTCCACGCTCATGCCCGCGGTGCCCTGGTGGTCACCGAGCAGGTAGGACAGTTTCCCTTGCGGGCCGGAAGTCCGAACAGCAACCGCGGAGCCGCCGTGGTTGTAGTAGCGGCTGCCCGAGACGGTCTTGGTGGTGTTGTCCAGGCGCAGCTCCATGCCACCGAGGTAGAGCGTGGTGGTCTGGGCGGTGCGCTTGATCAGCCGGTTGCCATCGGCGTCATAGAGGTAGTCGTAGGTACGGCCATCGTGCTCGGTCACCTTGGTATTGCGGCCGCTGGTGTCGAACTCCATCGTCTGCGGCGAGCCAGCGACGTTGCGCAGAGTCTGGTTCCCGGCGGCGTCGTAGCCGAACTCGTCCTTGGCGGTGCCATTGGGCCCGACCTGGGTGACCGAGCGCAGGGTGTGCGGCTGGCTGCCGTCCGCGGCGCCGTAGTCGTAGGTGCGGGTGACGTCACCGTCGGCACGGTGCTGGACGTCTTCGGTCCGGTTGCCGCTGGTGTCGTACTTGTATTCGTTCCAGTACGGTGCCGCTCCCCCAAGCCCCGCGACGGTGGGCTGCTGCTCACAGTTGCCGCTGGCCGGGGTGAACGCCTGGGTCATGCGCTGCAGGTAGTCGTAGGAGAAGCACTGCACATCACGCGCCGAACCGGGTGGGGCGTCGTCGATCTTGGTGATGTTCCCGGCGGGGTCGTAGGCGTAGGTGCGGTTGGCCAGGTAGGAGTTCGCGGTGTTGCGCTGCACCTCGACCCCTTGCAGGCGGCGGGTGCCTTCCTCGTAGAACATCGACGAGGTGACGGTCTTGGACCCGGACCCCATGGTCAGCCGCAGCGTTTCGCCGTGCTGGGTGTAGAGGTGGTCCGAGACGTAGGTGCCGGCCCCGAAGGTCATGGTGGGCAGGCCGACGCTGTTGTAGCGGTGCTGGATGGCCTCCCGGTCCAAGCCGCCCGCCGCGGGATGGATCTCGTTCAGCAGCGCACCGGTGTTGAGGTCGAACGCGGACGTGAACTTGTAGTCGCCCTTGAGCTCCTGCTCGGTGTCGGGAATGACGACGCTGGTCGAGGTGGGACGCAGCGCGTCGTCGTATGCGTTGACCTTCTTGGTGTAAGCCTGCCCGTTCACCCAGCGCGTGGACGAGTCGAGCAGTCCCTTCTTGAGATAGTCGTAGGCCCAGCTGGCGGACTTGACCTCCGGCTGGTCGGCACCGGGACGCTGGTACTCGGCGATCTTGCGGCCGAGGGCGTCGTACTCGGTGCGCTGGACGTGGCCACGGGCATCGGTGCTGGTCACCAGGCGGTCGAGGTTGTCGTAGGTGTAGGTGCTGGTGCCGCTGTCGGGATCGTGATCGGCCTTCTTGCGACCGAGTTCGTCGTAGTCGTAGCGCCAGACCGCCCCGTCCGGGCCGGTCATGGACTCCTGCTGACCGCGGCTGTTGAAGGTGTAGCGGGTGGTGTCGAACGGACTGGCCGGGTCTGCGGTGTGGTGCTGGCGACGTTCGACGATCCGGCCCTGGACGTCCTTGATCACCGTCGTCGTCGTACCGCCGCGCGGCGGGACCACGGTGGTGCGGTCACCGCCGTAGGACGAACTGGTGCGCCACTTCTCCTCGCCCTTGTGGCGGTAGATGACCGCGGTCTCGCGCTGCAGGGCGTCGAACTCGTTGATCGTCTGGTTGGGCACCGCGTTGTCGAGGACCTCGTGCAGGGTCTTGCCTGGCGCGAGGTCGTTGAAGTAGGCGCCGTTGACCTTGTGCTGCAGACCGCGGGAGTCGAAGAAGAAGTCGCTGATGATACGGCCGCTCTTCACCGCAGGCAGCTGCTGCTGACGTTCCCGCAGCAGCCCGTCGAACAGGGTGTAGCTGGTGTTGTAACTGCCGTTGTCGCGCAAGGCACGGGTGGTGACCGTGGTGGGCCCGTCGGTGCGGTACTCGTACTCGAACTCGCCGTTGGGGCTCTGCAGATCCTTCTTGCGGCCGGGTTTCCACATCTTGGTGACCCGGCCGAGCGGGTCGTAGGCCACGTCGGCGCGTTCACCGCTCATCCCGATCTCGCCGGTGGCCTGCCCCCACGCGGGCTCCAAGATGGTCACCGCAGTGTGCTTGAGCGGGTCGGTCTTGGTGACCGTGTCGACCAGGAACTCCGGCCCGGGTGCGTAGCTGGTGGTGACTTCGTGGTTCTCGGAGTTGACGACCTTGGTGGTACGGCCGAGGTCGTCGTAGCTGGTGCGCTGGTTGACCTGGTAGGAGTTGCCGGTCCAGCGTTCGGTCAGCGACACGTTGCCCTTGGTGGGCGGGGTGCCGTGCGGCAGATCGTCATACGAGGTGCGCACGTCGGAGATCAGGTGCTGGGCCTCACCCGGATAGGCCGAGCACGGCTGGCCAATGGTGCGCACCGCGGCCTGCCGGTTGATGATCCCAACGGTGGTGTTGTAGGCGTAGGTGGTCCTGGCGCAGGATTCGTCGCCGGTCTTGCCGGTGTCGCCGAGGTCCTCGACCTGGTCGATGTTGCCGTACTCGTCGAACCGGTTGTTGACCGTGGTGCGTCGCCAGGTCCCGTCACCGAGCAGGGTGCGGCCACGGACCGAGGCGGTGTTGGTCATGAACGCCTGGTTGTCGCCGTCGGTCGCGGTCGGGCCCTTCACCCACGGGTCCTTCACCGACGCCGAGACCAGCTTGGTGCCGTCGTACTGCAGGCTTTCCCAGGAGTACCCGGCCAACTGCTCGGAGTCGGTGACCTTGCCGCCTTCGGAATCGGTGACCTGCACCGAGCGCTTGCCGTTGTTGGGCAGACGATCGCCGTCCATGCCGCGCAGGAACCGTTCCTCGGTGATCGACCGGGTGGTGCCCGGCTCGCCGACGATGGTGCGGACCAGATCGTAGCCACGCCACTGCGACCACGTGCGGTACTTCATCTCGGTGAACTTGGCATCGTCGAAATGCCAAGCAGCCTTGTCCGAGTACTCGTAGTAGGTCTTCTGGATCGAGGGCCCGGTGGTCCGGGAATCCTGGGAGACCGCGTCGACACGGTATTTGTGGAACCACCCGAGTTCGCGCTCGTAACCGAACTCGGGCACCCACCAGGTCGGGAAACAGCGCATGGTGTTGTGCTCGGCGTTGGCGGGCATGTTCGTACCCGCGACGCACTGCGGGCCGGAGTAGGTGACCTCGACCACGCCACCGGCTTCGCCGACCACGCGCTGCACGCGGTGCCGGGTGATCGGCGGGCGATTGTCGGAGTTGGTGTCGACCCGGTTGGGCAACGCCTGGCCGTGGAACACCATCTCCGGCGTGCTGGCCGTACCGCCCACGTGCCCGATGTGCTGAACGCTGGTCAACCACAGCGCGGGTGAGAGGCCGTCCCCGGTAGCCGGGAACTGGTGCCGCAGCGCCCAGGAGTCGACATCACGCCACTGCGCCGCACCCTCCACCTTGGCCCGGATCTGAGTCAGCACCTTCACCAGCCGCTTGCGGGTGAAGAACGCCGGGGAGTTCTTGTTGTCGCACAGGTCCCCCGGCTTGCAGATCGCGTCGAAAGGCACGTCGGGCCACGACTTCGCGGTGTCCTTGTTCAGCTGATCCGGGTTGCAGGCGAAAGTCGCCGTCGGCAGGCAGCGCTCGACGGTGTCGAACCACACGCGTGCCGGCGCCGGGGCGAACAACGCGTTCGACCGCAGCCCGTACTCGATCCGGCGAACCTGCCCGCCCGCGATGTACGGGGTCTGCTTGTCCCCGGCTTCGTCGCGGCCGTAGTGGTTGGTTTCGACGTCGTAGTAGTAGGTGGTGGCGTTGCCGTTGGTATCGACGACGTAGTCGAGATTCCAGCGATAGCCCTGCTGGCACCACGAATCCCCGAACG
This sequence comes from Amycolatopsis sp. 195334CR, assembly GCF_017309385.1. NCBI lineage: Bacteria > Bacillati > Actinomycetota > Actinomycetes > Pseudonocardiales > Pseudonocardiaceae > Amycolatopsis > Amycolatopsis sp. 195334CR. The sequence goes on from NZ_JAFJMJ010000001.1 coordinate 88,602, forward strand.
CGGTCGCGTTGCAGGGCTCATCCTTGTTGTTGCCGAACACCGGCACCGTGTAGGCCGAGTTGGTGACCGGGTCGTTGTCCTTCCAGCCCGGTAGCCGGTTCAGGCCGAGGAAGTACTGGGTGCCGTCAGCGGCGGTGACCTTCCAGTGCTCCCCGTCCTTGTCACCGTTGACCGCGCCGGTGAGACGCTCGATGCGGGAGCCGTCGTCGTGCTTGGGCTTCCAGTAATTGCTGTTCGGGACCTTGACCAGTTCCGCGGACACGCCGTTGAGGCTGAGCACGGCGTTGTCGGTGGCCCAGCACAGGTCACCGGTCTTGCGCTGCTGGTTGTTGCCGCCCAGGTCTTCCGAACACGGCTTGTACTGGCGCTCGATGAACCCACCGGTGCTCAGTTCCCAGCCGTCACCCACGATCGAGGCCTGGTTGTTGGTAGCGCTCGTGCGCCCGTCGACCGCGCCCGACGAGTAGCCGAGGCCCAGTTTCGGTGCCACACCGGCCGAAGCCGGCGGAACGCGCAGCGGGACCGAGTATGTGAAGTCGCCGCTCGAACCGCCCGCGGACCAGCTGCCCGCCGGGCTGAGGTCGGATGCTCCGAACGAGCCACCAGCGCCACTGGGTGCCGCCTGCACCGCGAACACGACCGGTTCTGGCCCAGCCGGGATGGTGGCCTCACCGGTGACGTCCTGCTTCGAGGCGCGGTTGTCGGTCCGCACCAGTTCACCGTCGCGGCATTCCGGCTTCTCCGGCGTGGTCAGCACGCAGGAAGGCATGCGCAGCAGGCGAAGACGCGACCCGTAGTCGCCGCCGTAAGCGTGGGCGAACTTGCTGTAGTCCACCCGCACCGACAGCTCGGTACCCGCGGCTCCACCCTGGTCGGCGACGCTGACCAGGACTCCGTCCACGCCTGCCCGCGTGGCCGCGTCCTGGTCGAACGTGCGCACCTCGACCTGCCCGGGTTCCGCAGAGCGAGCAGCCATTCCCGCGCCCGTCGCTGCCACGGAAACCGGCAGATCGCCTGCCGGGCGGTAGTCCTCCACCGACTCAGCACTGCGCTGGGCTGCCGGTGCCGCCAGCGACACCTGTGCCGTCGCGGCAGCCGGCCACTGCGCCCCTGGTAGTTCGGTGACCGCGACCGAGTCGACCGGGTTCGCGGGCAACGGCGCCACCGGCACGTCGTGCCCGGGCACCGAAGCCTCCTGCTGCAACGCAGGCAGGTTGGCGTAGACGGGGTCAGCCGGCTGAGCGGTGGCAACCACGGTCGTGCTGCCCACGGCCAAGCCGACGAACAGCGCGAGCGTGCGCAGGACAGGTCTGGCGGTCACGGTAGTTCCTTCCGAACCCGGTGAAGAGAAGTGAGAAGCGTCAGAGGTCCGCGCCGGGCAACTGCCCGATCTGCTGGTCGGAGAGCGCACCGGAGTACAGCCGGACGCCGCGCACCGAGCCCTGCCAGGGATCGGCGTCCTTGCCGTTCCAGCGGCCGGCGCCGATGAGCAGGTCCCCGGTTCCGTTCCAGCCGGTGACCCCGGTGACCCGGCCTGAGTAAACGCCGTCGACGTACACCCGTGCCTCGGCAGCGGCGAGGTCGTAAACCCCGGTCAAGTGCACCCAGCGGCCCGTGGCGACCTCGCCGGCGGCGGGAATCCACCAACCGCCTTCCGCCGTCGGGCTCAGTGCCACCAGGAAGTTCCAGCGCTTCAGTTCCGGCCGGTACTGAAGCATGAACGGCGAATACTGCGCACCGCCGAAGGACACCGCGGTACGGGCACCCAAATTGGCCTCGTCCAGGTACACCCAGGCGGACACGGTGTACGAACGATCCGTGCGCACGGTCGGCCGCGGCGCGGTGACCACACCGAATCCCGCGCCGCCCTGGCCGGCGAACTTGGCGCCGGTGTACTCGCCCTGTGACCATGCGGCCGTACCGCCGAACTGCGCCTGCGCACCGGAAACCGAATCCGTGGCCGTCGACCCGCTGCCTTCGCCCAGCGGGTAGTGGGCCCGCAGTACCGCCTGATTGGCCAGCAACGCGGCCTCGGACGGCACGATCACCCGCTGATAGGCGCGGATTTCGTCCAGCGCGCCGGGGAAGAAGTCGACCCGGCCGCCGTTCCACTGCGAGGCACCCACCTGGAAGTCACCACCAGCCGACCAGGTGCTGGTGTGGGCGACTTCGGCGGCGAGCGCACCGTTGACGTAGAGGCGCAACCTGCCCGAACCGTGGTCATAGGCCGCGACCAGGTGCGTCCACACACCCACCTGCACCTGGGTGGTCGCGACCGCGCGGGCGTGCGTCCCGCCACCGTTGACGTCCTGGCTGAACATCGCCGCGCCCCAGCGCCCGTCGTGGGTGGCCTGGAGCTGGAACCCGCTGGTCGTCACGCCGTCCTGGGACAGCAGCGTCGGCCAGCCGCCGACCTTGTCCAGTTTCGCCCACGCCGCAACCGAAAAGCTCTTCGACGTGTCCACCACCGGACCAGGCCGGGACAGCCGCTGGGTCAGGCCGTCCAGTGTCGCCGCCTGCCCGTCGTAGCCCGCGGTGGTTCCGCTCGGTCCCGCCAGGTGCCGGTTGTTGCCGCTGCTGTCATCGGCATTGCCGTTGAGCTTCCAGTGCCCGGTCAGGTTCCCGAGCAGCGGATCACCGTAGCGCACGTTCAGCCGGTACTTCACGATCTCGGACAGGTTCCCGGCGCGGTCGACCGACCGCACGAACATCGTCTGCAGGCCCTCGCTGACCGGTGTCCACCGGACTACCGCCGGGCCGCCGAGTCCGTCGGCATCGGCCCGCGTCTTGGGATCGTCGTGCTCCTGCTCGCTGACCGACCACAGGTAGTGCCGCACGTCGGTGGTTCCGTTGGCGGTGAAGGCGAAGGTCCCCGTCTGCCCCAGGCCACCCGCCGGGCTTCCCCCAGCCGGATAGTCGGTGGAGCTGACCCCTGGTTGGCCGGGAACCGTTTTGTCGACCGCGAACTCGCAACTGCCCACCCACGACGACGGGCTGCCACCGTCGCTGGCCGACATCGACCAGTTGTAGATGCCCTCCTCGGTCACCAGGCCCGAGGGGACCGTGACCTCGGCGAAGGATCCCGAAGGAATGTTGCCGGTCGAGCCCGTCCAGATCTGGGTGCTCGCCCCGACCGCGCCCTTGTGCAGGCTGAAATGCGCCTGGAGCGTGCCGGCGTCGGGATCGGTCAGCTTGCCCCGCAGGCGAGGTGTCGGCGTGAACACGTACGGCCGGTTCTCCCCACTGGCACAAGGGATCTGACCGTTCTCCATGCCCAACTGGCCGGGCTTGTCCGGCACGCTGTTGTACACGACCTCCAGCACCGGGTTCAGATCGAACCGCCGCCAGTCCGACGTCGAGCCCTCGCTGCGCGCCTTGAGCCGGAAGACCATGTTCGTCCACTGTTCGTTCGCCGCGGCCTTCATCAGATCGGTGATGGGCGCGTCGGACCAACCGTCGCTCGGGCAGTACGCGGCGTGGTTGGACCGGCTGATGTCGCCGTAGTGACCTGCCACCCACGGTTGGTTGTTCCACGTCGTGTCCGGCCCGATCCCGCCGGCCAGGTTCAACTCCGTCGGCCCACCGTTGCACGACCAGGAGTGAATGACCCGCGTCCGCACCGCCGCGCGGTGGATCACCTTGCCACGCATGGCCGACACGTCGAAGTTGAAGTACGACCGCGACAGGTACCCGTTCTGGTAACCCGCCTTCAGGTCGGCGAGGTCGCCGTCGGTCCGGTTGAAGTTGCGCGCGTTGGCGAAGTCTCCGCTCTGCACCACGACGTGGTTCTGCTTGGCGCCCGCCCACCAGTACTCCGGGTCGATGAACACCGGATACACCCGCGCGGGATCCTTGAGGAACGCCTCGTCCGGGCGCACGACCACAGCCGAGTCGGTCACGTCGACGTCCATGGTCGCCGTCGCGGGGGTCTCCGCGGCCGCTGCGGCTCGCTGCTGGCCGGAGCCGCGCGAATCCCACATCTTCGAGGCATCACCGAGGAAGTGCGCCACACCCGCGTTGTCGACGGCCTCGATGCCACCGGCCGCGGTCAACCGCGGCGTCACCCCCACCGCGTGATTGGGAAAGGCGATCTCCTTCAACCGCGGATCCTGTGCGGCCTCGGCGTTCTTCACCACCAGCACCTGGCTGTACCCGGTCGCCTTGGCCGTCAGCACCAGATCGATGCCGGGCAACGTCTCCGGATACGTCGCCACCGCGCCATCGAGCACCGGCGCAGGCAACGCTCCGGGCCACCCGATCCCTACCTCACGACCATCGCGCACCACCGACGCCAGTGGCTGCTCGCTCGTGCCACCGCCGGAGAAACGCACATCCACGAACCCGGCCTTCGGCCCGATCGTGCCATCCGGTCGCGTCTCCAACGTCAGATCTACGGGCACCCACGCGTCACCTCGGCGCACCCGCTGTGGCTCCAGGCTCTGCCGCGACACCAGCGCCCCGTCCGGACCGGCGACCACCTCGGCATACTCCGTGGTCTCCGACGCGACCGGCACTTCCTGCCCGCTCGATTCCGCCTTGGCCAGCGCCGACGCAATTTCCGGTGACACCGCTCCAATTTCGTCAGCAATTGCTGTTCCGTTGGAAAATAACGAAGCGATCATCGATACGGTCAGCGCCACGGCCACACCGGCCCAGCGCAGCCTCGAGCGAGGCAACACCATGACATTCCCCTCTTGAGCGCACCACAAGGGCACGCCATCACCCAGACATGACGCTATATCAGCAGATCAAGCCACGTATGACCTAGCGCGAACACAACCAGCGGACGGCGAAATTACTCTGATCAGCCGATTTACCAGCAGTAGAAAGTGCCCGCGTCAACCCCCTCGTAAATTGCGTCGTGGCACTGGCGAACCCCGGTCAAAAATTACTGGTAAGTCCGTTTCGCCGGTAAGGCTCCATTAGAGTGAACGAGCGGTGGCGCAGGGTCAGGGGCGTGGGTAGTGCAGGAAGACCGGCCCGACGGTGTCGGCACGGAAGAACGTCTCCGACGCTGTGCGCTTCCTGCCGCCGATCGTCTCGGTGGTCACCTCAAGCTGATAGGACTCAACCAGACCGCCACCTCGATGCGCGGCATCCGCCACGCGCACTCGCAGAGCGGCTCCAAGTACCTGACGACGCCCTCGCCGGACTTGAGCTTGCCCGTCGCCATGATCGCGCCCGCGCCATCGCGGATGGTCCACTCGGCCTGCCGCCAGAGGCACTTCGCATCGTCGAAGTTGACGCCGAGCGAGATGTCGTGCGTCGACAACTCCACCACGATCACCACGGGCTCAGGTTCAGGCGGAGCAGAAGTCGTCGGTATGCCAAGGGCGGCCGTCGCCAACACGTTCTCCTGCGCGAGCGCGTTCCTCGTCCAGCACGTGGGCGCGGTGTCGTTGGGCTACAAGGACGCGTAGTTACCAGCAGGGCAATGCCGCATTGGTGCAGACCTCGCGTGTGACAGCGACCAGACGGCGTCGTTCTCGCTCCGCCCAGTTCAGGCGTTCGTCAACCAGGGGCTCAGCAAGGCTTCCAGTTCGTCGTTCGAGAGACTGCGCGGGCCGCTGTCGAACTCGTGCCAGCGAGCAGCCTCCGCGGCGGCGTAGAACTCGACGTCGAAGGCGCGCATCAGCACGTAGGTGAAGCTGCACGAACTGAACCGGTCACCGAGCAGCTCACGAGCCGTGCGCGCGATCTCCGTCGCGCTGCTCGCCTCGGAGCACATGAGTTTCTCGGCAGCCGGATCGAGCAGGCTGGGCGCAAGCATCAGAACAACTTCCTCATCCAATGAAACACGAACTACGAACTTTCAGCCTTCAGCAGCCAGCTGACCACAAGCCGCCGCGATTTCCTGGCCGCGCGTGTCCCGGACCGTGCACGCCACGCCACCCTCGTTCACCCGCCGCACGAACTCACGCTCCACCGGCTTCGGCGACGCATCCCACTTCGAACCCGGCGTCGGATTCAACGGAATCACGTTCACATGCACCAACTGACCGAGATGCTGCCTCAACCGCTTAGCCAGCAAATCCGCCCGCCACGGCTGATCATTGATATCCCGGATCAACGCATACTCGATCGACACCCGGCGCCCCGACGTATCCGCGTAATACCGCGCCGCCTCCAGCACCTCATCCACCGACCACCGGTTGTTCACCGGCACCAGCGTGTCCCGCAACTCATCGTCCGGCGTGTGCAGTGACACCGCCAGACGCACCTGCATCTTCTCGTCCGCCAACTTCCGGATCGCCGGCGCCAACCCCACCGTCGACACCGTCACCGAACGCTGACCGATCCCCAACCCGGCCGGCGACGGATCCGTGATCCGACGCACCGCCGCCACCACCCGCTTGTAGTTCGCCAGCGGCTCGCCCATGCCCATGAACACGATGTTCGACAGGCGCCCCGGCCCGCCGGCCATCTCGCCGTCGCGCATGACGGCGGCGGCCGAGCGCACCTGGTCCACGATCTCCGCGGTCGACAGGTTGCGGTCGAGCCCGCCCTGCCCGGTCGCGCAGAACGGGCACGCCATGCCGCAGCCGGCCTGGCTCGAGATGCACAGCGTCGCCCGATCGGGGTAGCGCATCAGCACGCTCTCCACCAGCGTGCCGTCGTGCGCGCGCCACAGCGTCTTGCGCGTGCTGCCGTCGTCGCAGGCCAGCGCCCGGATCTCGGTCAGCAGCGGCGGCATCAGGTCGTCGACCAGCCGCTGCCGCGACGCGGCCGGGATGTCGGTCATCTGCTCGGGGTCGACCGTGAGCCGCGAGAAGTAGTGGTTCGACAGCTGCTTCGCGCGGAAGGGCTTCTCGCCCAGCTCGGCGACGGCGGCAGCGCGCTCCTCGGCGGACAGGTCCGCGAGGTGCCGCGGCGGCAGCCCGCGCTTGGGCGCGTCGAAAACAAGGGGGAGGGCAGTCATAACGCACCCATTGTCCCACGTCCCCCCGATGTGACCGGGCTCGCGCCCAGCCAGTTGCCAAACGAACGGTTCCGATATATCGTGAGTGCATCGCAAGCTAACGAGAAAGGACCAAGCTCATGCGACCACCTTTTGCACACGAGTTCGGCAGGCGTGGCGGCTTCGGCCCGCGCGGACCCTTCGAGGACTTCGCCGGCGGCTGGGGCTTCGGCGGACCGCGAGGCCGCGGCCGGGGCCCCGGTGGCCCCCACCGGCACGGCGGGCGACGGGGACGGCGCGGTGACGTCCGCGCGGCCATCCTGTTGCTGCTGGCCGAGCAGCCGCGCCACGGCTACGAGATCATCACCGAGATCGGCGAGCGCAGCGACGGGCTATGGAAGCCGAGCCCCGGCTCCATCTACCCGACCCTGCAACTGCTCGCCGACGAGGGCCTGGTCTCGGCCAGCGAAGAGGGCGGCAAGCGCCTCTTCCAGCTGACCGACGAGGGCCGCGCCGCCGCCGAGCGGCTGGACACGCCGCCGTGGGAGACCATCGCCCGCGACGTCGACCCGAACGAGGCCAACCTCCGTTCGGCGAGCATGACCCTGATGGCCGCGGTGTTCCAGGTCGCCCAGGCGGGCACCGCCGAACAGCAGGCCAAGGCCGTCCAGGCGCTCAACGAGGCCCGGCGGACGATCTACGGGGTGCTCGGCGAGGTCGAATCCGACACCGCCGACGAAGAAACCGAATGACCGGGGACGACCAACCCGGTCGGCTTGCGGCGCCAGTGCACGCGATAGCCGACCGGGAAGGTCACCGCACCGCCCAAAGCGTTGCGGCGTAACACTTCTTCCGTCGCCTTCGCGGCGACCGCGGGGCTGAACTCGATCTTCAGCACCTTCTCGGCACCGGCCGCGTCGTCGAACGCCCAGCGCGTTTCGACCCGCCGGCAGTCGAACCCCTCCTTGACGAAGAACCGTTCCACGCCAGGCGGGTCGTAGTCGGGCAGGTCCGCCCGCATCCACCGGCCGTACGGCTCGTGCGTGACGTCCAGATCGACGATCACCAGCACGCCACCGGGTCTCAGCACCCGGTCCGCCTCCCGCAACCCGGGCTCACAACCGGGCCCGAAGAAGTAGGCGGTGCGCGCGTGCACCAGGTCCACACTCGCGTCCGCGAGCGGAATCCGTTGTGCCGCACCATGAAGCACCCGGACGCCGGACATCCCGGCGACCCGTTCGCGGGCGCGGTGGACCAGTGGCGGATGGGGTTCGACGCCGATCACCGACCGCGCGGTCTCGGCGAACCGCGGGAGGTGGAAGCCGTCGCCGCACCCGACGTCGAGCACGTCCTTCCCGGCCCAGCCGCATTCCTCGCCGAGCACGCGCCAGATCTCGCCGTCGGCGTCCTGCGCGGAGTTCTCCACTTCGTAGGCACCCGGGTAGTACCAGATGTTGGGGCTGGGCAGGATGTCCACCGCGGTCCGGTGGCGGAGGAATGGGCGCCGCACGGGTACAGCCTAGGCGCCACAAGCAAATTGTGTCCGTTTTAGCCGAAACATCCCAAGCTACCGGGGTTTGATTCCCGCTCGATGACTTTGGGTTAAGCACAACCCCCGGTCGAGTCGTAGGATCGGGTCACCGAAGCCGAGGAGATCACTCATGTCGCTCAGTTCGGCCGCCGCGCAACCCGTTCTCTCACCCGGCATCCCCTGCTGGGTGGAACTCGCGAGTCCGGACATAGCCGAAGCGGAGGCGTTCTACAACGGCCTCTTCGGCTGGAGCTTCGAGCTCAAGCGAGATCCGGCGACCTCCGACGGTCGCTATTCACTGGCCTCGCTCGGCGGTTTCAGCGTCGGCGGGCTCTACCGCGCCGCCGCCTCGCAGCCGCCGGGCTGGACGGTGCACCTCTCGGTGCACAACACCGCCGGTGCCGCGGAGTGGGTCGAGCACCTCGGCGGGGTGGTCACCCTCGGCCCGGTCGAAATCCCCAACCGCGGCACCATCGTGCACGCGCTCGACCCGACCGGCACGCCGATCGTCTTCTGGCAACCCCTGGCGAACTGGGAGTTCGCCGCCGGTGCGCCGAACACCTTCTCCGGTGCGGACCTCAACACCACCGACGGCGCGGTGGCCGACCAGTTCTACTCCCGGCTGTTCAACTACAACGTGCACCACATCGGCGGCGAGAACATCGACTACGCGGAATGGCGGCTGGACCACCAGCCGGTGCTCTACCGCTACGTGATGGGCCCGGAGTACCGGCCGGGTACGCCGGCGCACTGGATGGTCTACTTCGAGGTCGATCCGGCCCGTGGCGCGGATGCCGCCGCCGGCCACGCGCTGATGCTCGGCGGCAGTGTGATCGTCCAGCCGTACGACACGCCGTTCGGCCGGGTGGCCGTGCTCGCCGATCCGCACGGTTCGGTGTTCTCGGTGATCGACCACTCCCGCGTGATCGAGGCCCAGTACAGCGGCGCCGAAGTAGACGACCCCTACGACGACTGATGCCGGTACGAGTCGGCTCGGTGGTGCTGGGCGTTTCCGACGTCCGGCGCGCGGCGGAGTTCTGGGCCCGCGCGCTGGACTACCGGCCGCGCGACGAGGGCGACGAAGCCTGGCTGGTGCTCGTCCCGGTCGACGGCGGCGGGCCGAACATCTCGTTGGGGCTTTCGGAAACCCCGGTCCAGGAGAAACCACGGGTGCACCTCGACCTGTACACCTCGGACCAGGTCGCTGAGGTCGACCGCCTGCTCGCGCTCGGCGCGTCCCGCGTGGATTGGGCGGATTACCCGCCGGACGCCGACTTCGTCGTGCTGGCCGATCCCGACGGCAACCGCTTCTGCGTGATCGACAAGCCCTAGGCGGGCACGAAGGCGGACAGCAGCAGCCACGAGACCACGGCCGACGGCAGCAGCGAATCCAGCCGGTCCATGATGCCGCCGTGCCCGGGCAGCAGGTTGCCCATGTCCTTGATGCCGAGGTCGCGCTTGATCAGCGACTCCATCAGGTCGCCCAGCGTGGCCACGCAGACGATGGCGGCGCCGAACAGCACGCCCTGCCACGCCTGGCCGTCCAGCATCAGGCTCAGCGTCAGCGCCCCGGCGACCACCCCGGCCAGCATCGAACCAGCGAAGCCCTCCCAGGTCTTCTTGGGGCTGATCGTCGGTGCCATCGGGTGCTTGCCCTTGAGCACACCGGCGATGTACCCGCCGGTGTCGGAGGCGACCACGCCGATCATGAAGGCCAGTACGCGGCCCACGCCGTCCTCCGGCGGCACCAGCATCGCCGCGAAGGCACCGAACAGCGGCAGGTACGCCGCCGCGAACACGGAAGCGCCGACGTCGCGCAGGTAACCGTCGGCGCCCCCGGGCAACCGCCAGAGCAGGCAGAGGAGCACGGTCAGCACGAACGCGGTGAGCGCCCCTTCCCGGCCGAACGGCCAGGCCAGCCAGATCATCGCCTGCCCGCCGGCGAGCACCGGGACCAGCGCGATCCGGATGTTCGCCGCGCGCCGCAGCGCACCGGCCAGTTCGAAGGTGCCCACCGCGATCGCCGCCGCGATGACCCCGATGAAGAGGAAACGCACGGTGAACAGCGAAACCAGGATCACCGCGCCGAGGGCCACCCCGACCCCGATCGCGGCAGGCAGGTTCCGGCCGGCCCGCGAGGCCTTCGCGGGCTTTCCGGCGGTTTCCGCCGGATCGCCCGCCTCCTCGCGTTCCTCGCTCACGCTCGTCTCCCCCACCGGATCAGACCTCGAGCAGCTCTGCTTCTTTGTGCTTGACGAGCTCCTCGACCTGGCCGACGTAGTTGTCGGTCAGGTTCTGCAGCTCCTTCTCCGCACGGGTGACGTCGTCCTCGCCCGCTTCGCCGTCCTTCTGGATGCGGTCGAGCTCTTCCTTGGCCTTGCGGCGCACGCTGCGGATGGACACCTTGGCGTCCTCGCCCTTGCCCTTGGCCACCTTCACCATCTCCTTGCGCCGCTCCTCGGTGAGCTGCGGGATGACGATGCGGATGATCTGGCCGTCGTTGCTCGGGTTGACGCCGAGGTCGGACTCGCGGATCGCCTTCTCGATGGCGCCCAGCTGCGTCTGGTCGTACGGCTTCACGATGGCCATCCTGGCCTCGGGAATGTTGACGCTGGCCAGCTGGTTCAGCGGGGTCGGCGCGCCGTAGTACTCGACGACGATCCGGGAGAACATCGCGGGTGTGGCCCGGCCGGTGCGTACCGAGGTCAGGTCCTCCTTCGCGACGGAAACGGCTTTTTCCATCTTCTCCTCGGCGTCGAGGAGGGTCTCGTCGATCACGGCTACTCCTTGCTCGTATCGCGCCGCTGGTTGTGTTCTCCGGGGATGATCCCAGCAGGTCTAGGCGGGGACCCCGACGGCGGGGGTGCTGACCAGGGTGCCGATCCGCTCGCCGCCGACGGCACGGGCGATGTTCCCCTCGGTGAGCAGGTTGAACACGATGATCGGCATGTTGTTGTCCATGCACAGGCTGAACGCGGTCGCGTCGGCCACCTTCAGGCCCTGTTCGAGCACTTCGCGGTGGGTGATCTCGCGGAACATCCGCGCGGCCGGGTCGGTCTTGGGGTCGGCGGTGTAGACGCCGTCCACCGCCTTGGCCATCAGCACCACGTCGCAGGCGATCTCCAGCGCGCGCTGGGCGGCCGCGGTGTCGGTGGAGAAGTACGGCATGCCGACACCGGCGGCGAAGATGACCACGCGGCCCTTCTCCAGGTGCCGCTCGGCGCGGCGCGGGATGTAGGCCTCGGCGACCTGGCCCATGGTGATCGCGCTCTGCACGCGGGTGGGCACGCCTTCCTTCTCCAGGAAGTCCTGCAGGGCCAGGCAGTTCATCACGGTGCCGAGCATGGCCATGTAGTCGGCGCGGTCGCGGTCCATCCCGCGCTGCGACAGCTCGGCGCCGCGGAAGTAGTTGCCGCCGCCGATCACGATCGCCATCTGCACGCCGGTCCGGACGACCTCGGCGATCTGCACGGCCACCGAATGCACCACGTCGGGATCGACGCCGACGGCACCGCCGCCGAACATCTCGCCACCGAGCTTCAGCAGCACCCGCCGATAGGCACCGTCGGACCGCTCCGCTGTCATGTCGTCCTCCGCGTGTTCAGGTGTGTCTCGCGTGCCTCTTCGCAACCGTGCCCCGTCCCCGATGTGGCGGAGACGGGGCACGGTTGCCGGTACTCTGCTCAGGCCTGGCCGACCTCGAAGCGGGCGAACCGGGTGACGGTCACGCCGGCCTCGTCCAGCAGGGCCTTCACGGTCTTCTTGTTGTCGGTCACCGACGGCTGGTCCAGCAGCACGGTGTCCTTGTAGTACGCGTTGACCTTGCCTTCGATGATCTTCGGCAGGGCCTGCTCGGGCTTGCCCTCTTCGCGCGCGGTCTGCTCGGCGACGCGGCGCTCGGCCTCGACGGTCTCGGCGGGGACCTCGTCGCGGGTCAGGTACTTGGCCTTGAGCGCGGCGATCTGCAGCGCGGCGCCGCGGGCGGCCTCGGCGTTGTCACCGGTGTACTCGACCAGCACGCCGACGGCCGGCGGCAGGTCGGCGCCACGGCGGTGCAGGTAGGTGGCGACGGTGCCGTCGAAGGAGGCGACCCGGCGCAGCTCCAGCTTCTCGCCGATGCGGGCAGACAGCTCGTTGATCGCGTCGCCGACGGTCTTGCCGTCCAGCTCGGCGGAGCGCAGCTTCTCCACGTCGTCGGTGCGCACGGTCTTCGCGACCTCGACGATCTTGGCGGCGAGCTCCTGGAAGTCGGCGTTCTTCGCGACGAAGTCGGTCTCGGAGTTCAGCTCGACGAGGACGCCGCCCTCACCCGCGATCAGGCCTTCGGCGGTGGCGCGCTCGGCGCGCTTGCCCACGTCCTTGGCGCCCTTGATGCGCAGGAACTCGACGGCCTTGTCGAAGTCGCCGTCGTTCTCCTCCAGCGCCTTCTTGCAGTTCATCATGCCGGCGCCGGTCAGCTCGCGCAGGCGCTTCACATCTGCGGCGGTGTAGTTCGCCATCGTGCGTTTTCCGTCCTTCTTCGGTACGCGCAGGGATTCGAGTCATAGGCCCGCGTGGCCGGACGCATCCGGCCACGCGGGCAAAGGGTGGATCAGGCGGAGGTGGTCTGCTCCGCGGGCGCCTCCGTGGCGGCGGGCGCGTTCTCGGAGCCGGCCAGCAGCTCCTTCTCCCACTCGGCCAGCGGCTCGTCCGAGGCGACGCCCGGCTCCGGCTTGTCCTGGCCCTCCGCGGCCGAGCCGTTGCGGCCCGAGCGGGCCAGCAGGCCGGCGGCGGCGGCCTCGGCGACGACCTTGGTCAGCAGCGCGGCGGACCGGATCGCGTCGTCGTTGCCCGGGATCGGGTAGTCGACCTCGTCCGGGTCGCAGTTGGTGTCGAGGATCGCGACGACCGGGATGTTCAGCTTGCGCGCCTCGCCGACGGCGATGTGCTCCTTCTTGGTGTCCACGATCCACACGGCGCTGGGCACCTTGGCCATGTCGCGGATACCGCCGAGGGTCTTCTCCAGCTTGTCCTTCTCGCGGGTGAGCGTGAGGATCTCGCGCTTGGTCAGGCCCTGGAAGCCGCCGGTCTGCTCCTGCGACTCGAGCTCCTTGAGGCGCTGGAGCCGCTTGTGCACGGTCTGGAAGTTGGTGAGCATGCCACCGAGCCAGCGCTGGTTGACGAACGGCATGCCGACGCGCTGGGCCTCGTTGGCGATGGCCTCCTGCGCCTGCTTCTTGGTGCCGACGAACAGGATGCTGCCACCGTGCGCCACGGTCTCCTTGATGAACTCGAAGGCGCGGTCGATGTAGGTCAGCGTCTGCTGCAGGTCGATGATGTAGATGCCGTTGCGCTCGGTGAAGATGTAGCGCTTCATCTTCGGGTTCCAGCGCCGGGTCTGGTGCCCGAAGTGCACGCCGCTGTCGAGCAGCTGCTTCATGGTGACGACGGCCATGGCCGGATTCGCACCTCTTCTGTGTCGTGCGCCCCGGGACTCGCCCGGTGGCGCTTGCTCGGTTGCCGCGGTCGCCCGGGTGGACGGCCGCCCTGGTGCGGTGCCGATGCCCGAACCCGTTCGGCGCTCGGCGCCGGATGGGACCGCCGGGCATCGTTCGTTCCGAGGCGGAAACCGGTGAGGGCCCGCCCGGAGCATGCACACGCACGCGAAGTCGATCTGCACTCTCACAGACCGCGCGAACAGTCTACGCCTTCCCTGGAAAGGGCTGCTCACCGGCGGTGCTCAAACCGGCGACCTGTCCACAACGCCCCCGGTTGTCCACAGATTCCGGCTCCAGCCCCCGCGCCGCCGCCCAGCCCGTCAAAGTCGAAGTCATGGACCTCAGACCCATTCTCCCACGTCAGCGCATCCGCCAACTGGCAGTGGCGTTCCTGGCATTCGGCTGCACCGCCCTGCTCGCACCCACGATCTCCCGCGCCTTCGCGGCACCCCTCACGCCCGCGGCCGCCCCTGCCTTCGGAGCACCCCTTACGCCGGCCCTCACGGCACCCTTGACGCCCGCGGTCTCGCCAACCCTCGCGGCACCTCTCGCGTCCGCCTCCGCGTCGCCGTCCACCTCGCCCGTCGCGGCCCCCTCCGCGGCAGCCCCCGCGCCGCCCCTCGCGGCCACCTTTGCGACGCCCTCCACGTCAGCCTCCGCGTCGACCGTCGTGGCGCCCAACGCATCGACCCCAGCAGCGCCCCTCGCACCAACCGCCCCGGCGGACGACCCGCGGTTCACCTGGCCACTGCACCCGCGGCCACAGCTGATCCGCGGTTTCGACGCCCCCGAAACCGACTTCGGCCCCGGTCACCGCGGGGTCGACCTGGCTGCCGCGGCGGACCAGCAGGTGGTGTCGGCGGGCACGGGATACGTGGTGTTCGCCGGCACGATCGCCGGTCGCGGCGTGGTGTCCATCGACCACGACGGCGGCCTGCGCACCACGTACGAGCCGCTGGTCCCGCAGGTCGCCGCCGGCGATCAGGTGTACGCGGGCCAGGTGATCGGCACGGTCATCGCCGGGCACCCCGAGTGCACCGTGGCGGTCTGCCTGCACTGGGGCGTGCGCCGAGGGCTGGAGTACCTCGACCCGCTGCCCCTGGTGCAGGAGACCACCCGGCTGCGGTTGAAGCCGTGGAACTCAGGTTGACGTGTCAGTCAGACACCGGCCTGTTCGACCAGCTTGGCGCGCAGGCGGAGCACGGCCCGGGTGTGCAGCTGGCTCACCCGCGATTCGGTCACGCCGAGCACCTTGCCGATCTCGGCGAGGGTGAGGCTCTCGAAGTAGTAGAGGCTCACCACGATGCGGTCGCGCTCGGAGAGCTGGGCGATCGCATCGGCGAGCTGACGGCGGTTGTCCTGGTCGACGAGCACGGCGACCGGGTCGACGGCGTCGTCGTCGGGCAGCGTGTCGACCAGTGAGCCGCTGTCCTTGCCCACCGCGACCAGGTCCTCGAGCGCGACCACGCTGGTGAGCTGGAGCTGGCCATAGAGGTCGCGCAGCTCGTCGACGGTGATCTCCAACTCGGTGGCGAGCTCGGCGTCGGTCGGCGTGCGGTTGAGCCGGGCACCCAGTCGTTCCATCGCGCGCTCGGCCTCGCGGGCCCGGCTGCGCACCACCCGGGGCACCCAGTCCTGAGAACGGAGGTCGTCGAGGATCGCACCACGGATGCGCTGCATCGCGTAGGTCTCGAAGCGCAGGCCGCGCTCGGGCTCGAACTTCTCGATCGCGTCGACCAGGCCGAAGATGCCGGACTGGACGAGGTCGCCGACGTCGACGTGGGTGGGCAGGCCGGTGCCGACCCGGCCGGCGACGTACTTGACCAGCGGTGCGTAGTGCAGCACGAGGCGATCGCGGAGGCGCTGCTCGGGCGCTTCGGCGAACTGCCGCCACAGCGCCTTGATGCCCGCCTCCACGTCGCCGGTCTCGCTCAGGCCGGACGAGGTCTCGGTGGCGGTCACGGGACTGCCCTCCGCTGCGGGTGTCTCAGAGCTTCGCTGAGAACGCGCTGCGTCACCAGGCAAGTTGCCGTTTTCAACTGCACTCTCAGGTCTGTCTCCGGGCTCGTGCGTGGTGGTTCGGTCGGGCGGTTCGCCGGGTGGCGGGAAGGCTTGCCCTCCGCCGCCCCCGCGGTCAGCGGGCACGGGGGTGGGTCCGGTCATGGATCGCCTTCAGCCGCTCGACGGTGACGTGAGTGTAAAGCTGAGTGGTGGCAAGCGTAGCGTGACCGAGTAGTTCCTGAACGCTGCGAAGGTCAGCACCACCCTCAAGCAGGTGCGTGGCAGCCGAATGGCGGAGGCCGTGCGGGCCCATGTCCACCGCACCGTGTACCGAGCCGACCCCGTCGTGGACCACCCGCCGGACCGAACGAGGATCAAGCCGCCGGCCGCGAACGCCCAGGAAGAGCGCCTTCGCCGCGTCCGCCGCCGCCCGCTCCGCGAGCACCGGCCGCCCGTCCTCCAACCAGGACCGGAGCGCCTTCTCGGCGGGCACCCCGAACGGCACGGTCCGCTCCTTGGCGCCCTTGCCCAGCACCCGGATCACCCGGCGGTCGAACTCCACGTCGCCCAGGTCAAGACCGCACAGCTCAGCCACCCGAACGCCGGTCGCGTACAGCAGTTCGAGCACCGCATGATCACGGAGCGCAACCGGATCACGCTCCGCCGCCCCGGCCCCCGACGCGCTCATCACCTGCTCCGCCTGCTCCGGCCGCAACACCCCAGGCAACGTCCGATGCGGCCGCGGCGCCACCAGCCGACTCCCCGGATCGACCTCCAACTTGCCGACCCGGTGAGCCCACGCCGTGAACGTCCGCGCCCCAGCCGCCCTCCGCGCCAACGTCGTCCGGCTCACGCCCGCCTTGTGCTGCTCCGCCAGCCAGGCCCGCAGCTCCCCCACGTCCAACCCGGCCAACGCCACCACACCTTCACCCGCCACATCCGTACCCGCCACATCCGCGGCTGCCACGTCCTCACCGCTCCCGCCACCAGCACCCGCGTCGCCAGCGCCCATCTCGTCGGTGCGCACACCACCAACGCTCGCGTCGTCAGCGCCCACCTCACCGGCGCCCACGCCACCAACGCTCGCGTCACCGGCGCCCATCTCATCGGTGCGCACACCGCCAGCGTTCGCGCCACTAGCGCGCACGCCACCAGTCACGGCGCCATTAAGGCTCGCGCCGCCAGCAGCTTCGGTGCCTTCACCTGCGGCGGCAGTGGGGGTTGCGTCGTCACCCGCTGTGGTGTTGGGGGCTTCGACGCCGTGGAGGAAGCCGAGCAGCGAGACCACGTCGCCTACGTACGCGCGGACGGTGTGCGCCGAGAGTCCGCGCTCCAACTGCAGGTGGCGCTCGTATTCGGCCACTACCTCACGCACGTTTTCCGGCAGCGCCGCCCGCAGGCGAACCAGTGCACCGCGCCCGTTCACCTTCACCCCCCGCTCAACTTCGGGGACGCTTCGTGACGACATGCCCAAAACGCTGGGGGATCACCGGCGCATGGTCAAGCATCGCCACACCCTGCCGTGGGAACGACCCGATATCGCGACTCACCGCAACCGGCCCAACACGCCTCCCACCCCGCCCCGTGCCCCCGGTTCAGCCCCGACGACGCCACAGCTGCGCCCGTCCGTCTGCCTTTGAGTCCGCGCTGCTCGTTCGAGGTGCCTGGCTGTTCGGCATCGTGAGCACGCTCAGCCCACAACGCCAGCGCCAGCATCACGGCCAGCACCCAGGGCCGAGACCAACTGCAGGAACCGACCCGCGACTCGGGCTCGGGCTCGGGCTCGGGCTCGGGCTCGGGCTCGGGCTCGGGAGGCTGGCGTGGGTGGCGGATCGCCGGCAGGTGTCATGAGCCTCCTGCGGGGGTTACCGGGCGCGAGCGGGCTGTCAGGCGCCAGCCGTCGTCGGTGCGGGTGGCTAGGCCGTCCAGTTCCAGTTCCGGCAGGAGGGCGCGGACCCGGTTGAGCGGGACGCCGGATTCGGTGGCGATCTGTTCCGGGTGCCTGCCCTCCTTCAGCTCCAGCGCGCCGTGGACGCGCATAGCGTCCTCGCCCAGCCCGTCGGTGCTCCGGGGCGGGGACGGCGTTCGACTGGCCAGTGAAGTGTCGAGCTTGCCGACGGTGGCCAGCACGTCGCGTAGCGAGCCGACCAGCGTCGCGGCTGATTCGCGGATGAGTTCGTGGCAACCCGCCGACATCGCCGAACCGATCGGGCCGGGCATCGCCATGACTACCTTGCCGAGCGTGGCGGCGGTGGTCGCCGTGTTGCGGGCCCCGCTGCGAACGCCCGCTTCCACCACGACGGTGCCCTCGGTGAGTCCGGCAATCAGGCGGTTCCGCACGAGGAAACGGTGCCTCGCCGGGGGCGTGCCGAAGGGGTACTCGCTGATCACAAGCCCGCGCTCGGAGATCCTGCGCAGCAGGGCGACGTGTCCGGCGGGGTAACCGCCGTCCAGCCCGCAGCCGAGCACGGCCGCCGTCACGCCTTCGCCGGCGAGCGCGCCTCGGTGAGCTGCGCCGTCAATACCGTAGGCGGCGCCGGAGAACACCGGCATGCGCTTGCTTACCAGGCCGTACGCGAATTCGGTGGCGTGTTGCTCGCCGTATCCCGTAGCTGCTCGGGCGCCGACGATGGCCACCGCGGACGTGGCCACCTCGTCGAGCCTGCCTCCGCCCCGGACCCACAACGCGATGGGCGGCGCCAACCCCGGCTTGCCACGCGCCGTCGCCTGATCGAACGGGAGCAGCGGCCACGCCGGCCACTCGGCGTCCTCCGGCACGATCAGGCGGGCGCCCTGCCGCTCGGCCTCGGCGAGATCCGATTCGGCGCGAACCAGCGTTCGGCGGGCGGACGTCTCGGACAACACGGGCTCCGGGCAGGATCCCTCGCGCACCAACTTCGCCGCGTCGACCGGGCCGTGGTTGCGGATGAAGGCGACGAGGGCCGTGGCCGGTGGCTCTGCCACTCGCAACAGATACGCCCGGGCCAGGCGGGTCTCGGGATCTGCCTGTCGATCGCTCATGCGGCTGCCTGCCGGTCGCGAAATTCAAAGGCGGCGGCCACGTGATCGGAGTCGGGGCGATCGGCTTCGGTCAGGTCGCTCAACGTCCAGGCGACGCGCAGGCAGCGGTCGACACCACGAGCAGTGACCACGCCCTGGTCCAGTCCGCGGTCGAGCAGGGTGGTCGTTTCGCGGGGCAACGCGTACTCACGCCGGAGCATGGGGCCGGGTACTTCGGCGTTGGTGCGCCAGCCGTGCTCGGCCCAGCGTTTGGCCGCTCTTTCCCGTGCACGGAGAACCCTGGCCCGGACCTGCGCGGTCGGCTCCGGATCGTCGAATTCGTGCGCGTGGGTGTGCATGGCGGTGAGTGGGCGCATCCGGACTCGGAGATCGATGCGGTCGAGCAGCGGGCCGGAGAGTTTGCCGAAATAGCGTCGCCTGGCGAATGGTGAGCAAGTGCAATCCGCTTCCCGCGGCGGCGCGCAGGGGCATGGGTTCGTGGCGAGGACGAGTTGGAAGCGCGCGGGATAGCAGACGACGCCTTTTCGCCTGGCGATGCGGATTTCGCCGTCCTCCAGCACTGTGCGCAGTGATTCGAGGCATTCGCTGCGGAATTCGCACACCTCGTCCAGGAAGAGGACTCCTCGATGGGCTCGGCTGATCATGCCCGGTTTGGCGATGTCGGTGCCGCCGCCGACCAGTGCGGCGACCGAAATGGTGTGGTGCGGATCGGCGAACGGCGGAATCCGGATGAGCGGTGATGACGAGGACAGCTTGCCCTCGATGGAATGCACGGCGGTGACTTCGAGTGATTCCTCGCTGCACAACGCCGGGAGCAGGCCCGGCAGGCGGCGAGCCAGCATCGTCTTTCCGACGCCGGGTGGGCCGGTCAGCAGCAGGTGGTGGCCCCCCGCGGCGGCGACCTCCAGCGCCCAGCGTGCGTCCGGCTGTCCGATGACGTCCGCCAGATCGGCAACGGGCGGCGGCTTTTCTTCGATGGCGGGCTCGGGGGTGGCGAGGTTTTCGACGTCGTCCATCCAGGCGAGCAGGTCGCGCAGGCGGGCGGCGCCGAGCACCTCCATGTCGTGCACGAGGGCCGCCTCGAACAGCGAATCGACGGGGACGACCGCGCGCCGGACGCCGTCCTTGCGAGCGGCGAGCAGCGCGGGCAGCACGCCGGGCACCGGGCGGATCCGGCCGTCGAGGGCGAGTTCGCCGATCAAGACCGTGCCGAGCAGCTTGCTCCCGGAGACGGCTCCGCTGGCGGCGAGCACCGCGGCGGCGATGCTGAGGTCGTAGCCGGAGCCGAGCTTGGGGAGGTTGGCCGGGGACAGACCGAGGGTGACGTGCTGCTCGGGCCACTTCTGGCCGGAGTTGCGCACGGCGGCGCGGACCCGGTCCTTGGCTTCTTTCAGGCCGGGGTCGGGCAGGCCGACCAGTTTCATACCGGGCATTCCGGCGCCGATGTCGGCCTCGACCTCGACCACGCGGCCGTCGATGCCGAGCAGCGCGACCGACCAGCTTCGGGCGAGCACCATTTCAGCTCGCTCCTTCGGCGTGGGGGAAGCGCGGTTGCCAGCGCACGGTGATCACGTCGATGCGCCAGGCGCGGAGGCGGAGGCGCTTGAGCCAGGTAGTGACTTGTGGCGGGGTGCGGCGGCTCACGCGGACGACGATTGCTGTTGATCGAGGTAGGGGCTTCGCGGGAATGAAAATTTTGGTGAGGGCTGTGGTCGCGGTGGAGGCGTGGGCGACGGGGCCGGACGGTTCGTAGACGGCGGTGGTGGGACCGGAGAGGTACGTAGGTCCGGTGGCTGGACCGGCGAGATGGGTTGGCTTCGCAATGGGGCGGGCCGGGCCGGTGACGAGATCGGCAAGGTGGGCCGTGTCCGCGGCGGGATTGGCCAGGTGGGTGGGGCCGGTGGCGGGGTCCGCCGGGTGGGCGGGGCTGGTGACGGGGTCGGACGGATGGAGGAGGGCCGGGGTGGGCGGCTGGATGGGAGCGGCGGCAGGCGGCTGGATGCGGGCGGCGGCGAGGGTGGGTGGGTGGATGCGGGCGGGGTGGGCACGGTGGGTGCGGGGTGGGGCGGCCATGTCAGAAGGCCCCCGGGATGTGGGTCAACTGCGGGGCGCCTGTCGGGGGCCAGTGGATGGCTATGACATCGAAGCGCAGCGGGCACCACCGGACTCGGTAGTGCTCCAGCCATCGGCTGGTCAGGCGGCGGATGCGCGCCGACTTTTCGGCGTCGACGGAGTCGGCTGGGTGGCCGTAGGCGGCGCCTGAGCGGGTTTTCACTTCGCAGACGATGAGGGTTCGGCCGTCTGTGGCGACCAGGTCGAGTTCGCCCTCGCGGCAGCGCCAGTTCCTGGACAGCACCGTCATGCCCAGTTTGTCCAGGTGCGCTGCCGCGAGTTCCTCGCCTCTGCGGCCCAGTCGTTGTCGTTGCTCGTAGGACGGCCGAGCCTGGGTGCCCATCACGGCTGCTCCCCCTGGGGTCGATGATCGTTGTCGATCTCGACCGTGCCAGGGGGGATCAGCGCAGGCCAGGGCGTTCGGCTCGGCCTGTGGACAACCGGGGTGCTGTGGACAACCTCAGCCGGAGAACGGGCCGCCCTCGGGGAGGCGCAGGTCTGGTTTGTCCAGTTCCTCCACGTTCACGTCCTTGAAGGTGATCACCCGGACGTGCTTGACGAACCGAGCGGGCCGGTACATGTCCCACACCCAGGCGTCGGACATCCGCACCTCGAAGTAGACCTCGCCCCCACCGTCTCGGACCTGCACGTCCACCGCGTTGGCCAGGTAGAACCGCCGTTCGGTCTCCACCACATACGCGAACTGGCTGACGATGTCGCGGTACTCGCGGTACAGCGACAGCTCCATCTCGGTCTCGTATTTCTCGAGATCCTCGGCACTCATGAAATCCGGGCCCCTCCTTGCGAGTTCACGTGCCAGTCGGCGGCGAAGAGTCCATTCTGACCCAGACCGTCATCCAGAGCACGCACCGGCGCGGCCGTGGCGTGCAGCGCCGCCGCGGTGAGCAGCACCCGATGGGGTGGCTCGCGCCGGTGGGCGGCGGCCGCGACGGCCACGTTCGTGTAGGACCACCGGTGCGCCGCGCTGGGACCGTGCTCGGTCAGCGCCGCGCCGTGCTCGGTGGTGGTGTACCCCTTGTGCACGTCGAAGCCGTACACCGGGTACTCGTCGTGCAGATCCGCCATGATCCGGTCCCTGGTCACCTTGGCCAGCACCGACGCCGCCGCCACGCAGGCCACCACCCGGTCCCCCTTGATCACCGGCAGGCTGGGCGCCGGCATGCCCGGCACGCCGAACCCGTCGGTCAGCACGTACCCGGGCGCGGTCCGCAGGTGGGACACCGCGCGCCGCATGCCCTCGACGTTGGTCACGTGAATGCCGCGCGCGTCGACCTCCTCGGTGGGGATGACCACCACCGCGTAGTCGACCGCCCGGACCAGCACCCGCTCGTAGACGCGTTCACGGGCGGCCGCGGTGAGCAGCTTCGAATCGGTCAGCTCGGTCAGCCGGGCGCCGTCCCCCGGCTTGAGCACGCAGGCGGCCACCACCAGCGGTCCGGCACAGGCACCCCGCCCGGCCTCGTCCACCCCGGCCACCGGGCCGAGGCCACGCCGTTCCAGTGCGGCCTGCAGCCCCCACGAGCTCTCCCCGCGAATGACCGCGCGCGGCGGCTTCAGCGCTGACACCGCGGCTAGCGCTTCCGCTGCGCCGCCCCGCGCAAGCCCGCTCCGAGCTTGCGACCGGCCCAAACCGTCGGCCAGGCGGCCACCACGCCGATGCCCAGCGGGATGCCCTGCTGCCAGACGGGCGCGCTCATGCCGAGCGCGGCGGGCTGGGCGGCTTCCTGCGGGTTGTGGTCGGTCACCCCACCCCAGCGGTTCGGCGGGAGCACGATGATCCTGGCCTTGCCGATGATGTTCTCCAGCGGCACCGCACCGCGCTCGCCCCCGCCGCCCTGCATGCGGGAGTCCGAGGAGTTGTTGCGGTTGTCGCCCATCACCCAGACCGAGCCGAGCGGCACCTTCACCGGGTCGAACGGGGCCTGGACCCCGGTACCGTCCTCGAAGTGCAGGTACGGCTCGTCGAGCGCCTTGCCGTCGACCACCACGTGGTTCTGCGCGTCGCAGCACTCCACCGTCTGCCCCGGCATCGCGATGATGCGCTTGACGAAGTCGCGCTCGTCGGGCGGGGCGAGGCCGAACACCGAACCGATGCTCTGGAAGAACCGGCCGACCGGGTTCGAGGACTCCTGCGGGAGCGCCTCGTTCTCCACCCACGGCTCCGGACCCTTGAACACCACCACGTCACCGGGGGTGGGGTCGACGAAGTCGTAGGTGATCTTGTCGACCAGGATGCGGTCGCCGGTGCAGCCCTCGCACCCGTGCAGGGTGGTCTCCATCGACCCCGACGGGATCATGTAGACGCGGAAGAAGAACTGCTGGATCACGAACGTCAGCGCGAGCGCCACGACGATCAGGATCGGCAGCTCCACCCAGAACGGGCGCTTCTTCTTCGCTTTGCCCTTGCCACGCTTGCGGTGGGCACCGCCCTTGGTCTCCTCCGCGGCTCCGTCGTGGTGCTCGGAGCGTTCGGGATCGTCCTCGGCAGCGTTTGAAGACACAGGTTCGGCCACGACGCCAGGCTACGGGAATCCGCTACCGGATCAGGAAGCCGGCTCGCGGCGCTCCTTGATCTTCGCCGCCTTGCCGCGCAGCTCACGCAGGTAGTACAGCTTCGCGCGGCGCACGTCGCCGCGCTTGTGCACCTCGATCTGCGCGATGTTCGGGCTGTGCACCGGGAAGGTGCGCTCCACGCCGACACCGAAGGAGACCTTGCGGACGGTGAACGTCTCGCGGATGCCACCGTTCTGGCGGCGGATGACCACGCCCTGGAAGACCTGAAGGCGCTCGCGGTTGCCCTCGATCACTCGGACGTGCACCTTCAGCGTGTCGCCCGGTCGGAATTCCGGGATGTCGGAACGCAGCGACTGAGCGTCCAGGGCGTCCAGGGTGTTCATCGGTGGTCCGTCCTCGTCTGTGATGTAACGTCTTCGTCTTGCCATACGTCCGGGCGCACGCCTGTCACAGCGGCCGGCCCAGGGGGTTGGCGGGCGCGCGAACCCAATGGGGTCCTCTCGCGCCAACCGGTCAAGTATTACAGACCCGCCGGGCGCCGGATCACTCGCCCCGTTCGGACTCCTCGGCGAGGCTCGCGAGCAGGGCCCGGTCGTGCTTGTCGAGACTGCCTTCCGGCAACCGCGGGATCAGCTCGGGACGGCGCTCGGCCGTCCGTTCGAGCGCCCGGTCGCGGCGCCAGCGGTCGATCAGCGCGTGGTTGCCCGAGCGCAGCACCTCCGGCACGGCCAGCTCCCGCCAGACCTCGGGCCGGGTGTAGCTGGGTCCTTCGAGCAGGCCGTCGGAGAACGAATCCTCCTCGGCCGAGCGCGCGTTGCCCAGCACGCCGGGCAGCAGCCGGACCACCGCCTCGACCATGACCAGCACCGCGGCCTCGCCGCCGACCAGCACGTAGTCGCCGATGGAGACCTCGTCCACCGGCATCCGGCGGGCGGCGTCGTCGATCACGCGCTGGTCGATGCCCTCGTAGCGGCCGCAGGCGAACACCAGGTGCTTTTCGGCGGCGTACTCGTGGGCCAGTTCCTGGGTGAACGGGCGGCCGGCCGGGGTCGGCACCACCAGCCGCGTGTGCTCCCCGCAGACCTGGTCGAGCGCGTCGCCCCAGATCTGCGGCTTCATCACCATGCCGGGACCGCCGCCGTACGGCGCGTCGTCGACCGCGCGGTGCACGTCGTGGGTCCAGTCGCGCAGGTCGTGCACGCCGATCTCGATCAGCCCGCGGTCGATGGCGCGCCCGAGCAGCGCGGCCCGCAGCGGGTCGAGGTACTCGGGGAAGATGGTGACGACGTCGAGGCGCATCACTCGGCGTCCAGCAGGCCTTCCGGCGGATCGAGCACGACCCGCCCGCCCGCCACGTCGACCACCGGCACGATCGCCTTGACGAACGGCACCAGCACGGTCGCGCCACCGCGGTCGAGCGAAAGCAGCTCGCCGCCGGGCGAGTGCACCACCTCGAGCACGGTGCCGACCTCGGTGCCGTCGGTCAGCTCGGCCCGCAGGCCTTCGAGCTGGTGGTCGTAGAACTCGTCGGGATCGGCCGTCGGCGGCAGGTCCGCGGTGTCCCCGAGCAGCAGCGCACCCCGCAGTTCCTCGGCCGCGGTGCGGTCGGGGACCTGGTCGAAACGCACCAGCAGCCGCCCGCTGTGCGAGCGGGCGGCTGACACGGTGAGTTCGCGGGTGCGGCCGCCGCGCGGCCGGGCGAGCACCACGGCACCGACGGCGAACCGCTGCTCCGGGGAGTCGGTCCGCACGTCGACGGCGAGTTCGCCGGTGATGCCGTGTGCCTTGGCCACCCGGCCGACGACAACCTCCATCAGCGCGGCGTCAGTGGTCGGTGTCGACCACGTCGACCCGCACACCCCGGCCGCCGATTCCGCCCATCACGGTGCGGAGCGCGGTGGCGGTGCGCCCGCCCCGGCCGATCACCTTGCCCAGATCGTCGGGGTGGACGTGCACCTCGAGGGTGCGGCCGCGACGCGTGGTGATCAGTTCGACGCGGACCTCGTCCGGGTTGTCGACGATCCCGCGCACGAGGTGCTCAAGGGAGTCCGCGAGAAAGCTCACGCCTCGGTCTTCTCCTCGGCCTTGGCCTCGGCCTTCTCGGCGTCGGCCTTCTTGCCGCCCTTCTTCTTGGGCGTGGTGGCCTCGGCCGAGGGCTCCTCGCCCGCGGCCGCGAGCGCGGCGTTGAACAGGTCCTGCTTCGACGGCTTCGGCTCGGCCACCTTCAGGGTGCCCTCGGCGCCCGGCAGGCCCTTGAACTTCTGCCAGTCACCGGTGATCTCGAGCAGGCGCTGGACCGGCTCGGTCGGCTGGGCGCCGACGGCGAGCCAGTGCTGGGCGCGCTCGGAGTTCACCTCGATGAAGCTGGGCTCTTCCTTCGGGTGGTACTTGCCGATCGTCTCGATGGCCTTGCCGTCCCGGCGGGTGCGCGCGTCGGCGACGATGATGCGGTAGTACGGCGCACGGATCTTGCCGAGGCGCTGGAGCTTGATCTTGACGGCCACGGGTGTGGGTACTCCTCAGTTCTCTCTGGTAGCAAGGTCGGCCGCGCGATCCGAGTGGGGAACGAATGCGACGCCCGGAGGTCAGGTGTGTTCGACCCCGGCGCGGTGAGAGGGTCCGGCCGGGGCAAGCAATCGAACATTCTGCCAGACGGCCCGCGCGGACCCGCCTACAGGGTGGCGATGCCCAGCGTGGTGAGCAGGATGGCGACCGCGGGCAGGAAGTTGTTCATCTGGTGCGCCACGATGCTGCCGAGCAGCCTGCCGGTGTAGAGCCTGGCCAGCCCGATCGGCACCGAGATGACCAGCAGCAGCGTGGTCCGCAGCGGTTCGAGGTGGCTGACCGCGAACACCGCGGTGGACAGCAGGAAGGCGGCCACCCGGCCCCACTTCTCGTTGCCCCAGCTCAGCCGCTCCACCGCGCCCCAGAGCAGGCCGCGGTAGATGATCTCCTCGCAGATCGGCCCGAGCAGCCACAGGTAGAGGAACATGATCACGGCGGCGGTCACCGACATCGGCTGGTCCTCGATCAGCGCGCTGATCGCCGATGAGGCGTTCTGCTCGCCGACGATCTGCGTCCAGACGAACGCGCCGACGGTGGTGCACACCAGCCCGACCATGCCGAACTTCAGCCCGGTCTTGACGTCCGACCAGCGCCAGGACAGCCGCAGGTCGGCCAGCGGGCCGTTGCCGCGGATCCGGGTGATCAGCACGGCGGCGGTGGCGGCCACCACGGTCGGGGTGATGGTGCCGACCAGCACGTGCCCGACCGGCATCGGCTGCCCGGCGGGCACCGGGCCCAGCGCGGCGAGCACCAGCGCGGCCGAGGCCAGCAAGATCGCTTCGACCAGGAGGAAGGCGCCGAAACCCCAGCGGTGGTCCGGTGGCTTGGCCACCTCCGGTAGCGGCTCGGGGCCCTGGACCTGCTCCCCCTCCATCGCGCTCAAGCCGTCCTCCGGTCGGTTCTTCGCAATTCGGGCAGGGTCCAAGGTTACTGGGCGCCACCGGGTCATGACGCACCCAGGAGCAGGAGCGCGGGCGGCAGGTTGTTCGCGGCGTGCGCCACCACGCTCGAACCGGTCCGGCCGCTGAGCAACCGGGCCGCCCCGATCGCCAGCCCCTGCACGAACAACGCCAGGGTGCGGCTCGGTTCTCCGTGCAATTGGGCGAACACCGCGGCGGTCAGCGCGAGCACCGCCCACTGCGGGATGCGGTGGGCGGTCAACCCGGCCCACAGCGCGCCCCGGATCAGCACCTCTTCGGTCACCGGCGCGACGAGCACCACGATCAGCGCGGCGAGCGCGAGCCACAGCGGGTTGTCCCCGACGCCCTGGGCCAGCCCGGACAGCGGGTTGCCGGATTCGAGGTCGGTGCCGAAGACCGGCAGCAGCAGGAGGTTCGCCAGGTAACCGGCGAGCAGGGCGAACCCACCGCACGCCAGGCCGATCTTGATGTCCCGCAGCCGCGGCAGCACGCCCAGCTCGCGGAAGGACCCCCAGCGCTTCGCGGCCAGCACCGGCGCGAGGCCCAGCATCAGGTTCGGCACGAAGGCGAGCAGCAGCAGCGGACCGAGGTCCGGCATCTCCTCGGCGTCGTCGAACCCGGTGAACCGGCCGGTCAGCGCGGCGGTGAGGACCAGGTTCATCAGGTGGTACGCGCCGAACCCGGCGATGAACGCGAGCAGGCCCCAGTGGGCCCCGCGGACCAGGCCGTCACCGACCGCCGGAGGGTTTTCGTCCGCCTGAGCCACCGCACCTCCGCCGCCGGAATGACCTTCGCGCCCCCACGCTAAGGGGCGGATGGCTACCGGGTGAACCCGGCCCGTCTCAGGAAGTGACGGTACCGCGCAGGATGATGTGCGACGGGTGGCGCAGCGCGCCGAGGTCCTCGCGCGGATCGGCGGTCAGCACCAGCAGATCGGCCGGGGCGCCGTCGGCGATGGCCGGGTGGCCGAGCCAGTCGCGCGCTGCCCACGCCCCGGCGCCGAGCGCCTCGGTGCGCGACATGCCCGCCCGGTGCAGCAGCTCGATCTCGTCGACGATCCGGCCGTGGTCGATCATGCCGCCCGCGTCGGTGCCCGCGTAGACGGCCACCCCGGCGTCCAGCGCGGCCTGCACTAGCCCGTCGACGCGGCGGTGCAGCTCACGCATGTGCGCGGCGTAGACCGGGTACTTGCCCGCGGCGTCGGCGATGCCGGGGAAGTTCTCGGTGATGTTGGCCAGGGTCGGCACGAGCGCGATACCGCGGCGCGCCATGTCGGCGAGCTGCTCGCCGGACAGCTCCGTGCCGTGTTCGAGGCAGTCGACCCCGGCGGCCAGCAGGCCCGGCAGCGCGGCGGCGCCGAACACGTGCGCGGTGACCTTGGCGCCCGCGTCGTGCGCGACCTTGACCGCCTCCGCGAGCACGTCGTCCGGCCACAGCGGCGCGAGGTCGCCGGCGGACCGGTCGATCCAGTCGCCGACGAGCTTGACCCAGCCGTCGCCGTCGGCGGCCTGCTCGGCCACCGCCTCGGGCAGCTGGTCCGGGCTGTCCAGGTCGAGGCCCAGGCCCGGCACGTACCGCTTGGGCAGCGAGAGGTGGCGGCCGCAGCGGATGAGCCGCGGCAGGTCGTCGCGCTCCTGCAACGCCTTGGTGGGCAGCGGATCGCCGCAGTCGCGGATCAGCAGCGTGCCCGCCCGGCGGTCGGCCAGCGCGTGGGCGGCGGCCCCGTCGAGGTTCTCCGCACCGATGCCGGGGTGGCAGTGCGCGTCGACCAGGCCCGGCACGAGGAACACGTCCTCGGCCAGGGTCCGCGCGCCCTCGACCGGCTCGTAGCTGATCCGGTCGCCGTCGATCCACAGCTCGCGGTGCTCACCCGACGGCAGCACCACGCCGCTGAGGCGGTAGGCCATCTACTTGCCCTTGGGCAGCTTGAACTTCGACGGGTCGAAGCCGGGCGGCAGGTCGTTCAGGCTGCCACCGAGCTGCGAGAGGTCGGGCATGCCACCGGCGGGACCGGCACCCGGGAACCCACCCGGCGGCAGCGCGGGCATGCCACCGGGGAAACCGCCCTTGATCTTGGGCTGCGTGGGGCCGCGCCCCTTGCCCTTCTTCCCCTTCTTGCCCTTGCGGTTGTTCTTCCGGTTGTTCGCGCCACCGCCGCCGAAGCCGAACCGCCCGGCCATCTGCTGCATCATCTTCTTGGCGTCGTAGAACCGGTTGACCAGGTCGTTGACCTCGCGCACGGCCACGCCGGAGCCCTTGGCGATGCGCTGGCGCCGGGAGGCGTTGATGATCTTCGGATCGGCCCGCTCGGCCGGGGTCATGCCGCGGATGATCGCCTGCAGCCGGTCCAGCGACTTGTCGTCGACCTGGGCCAGCTGGTCCTTCATCTGCCCGGCGCCGGGCAGCATGCCCAGCAGGTTGCCGATCGGGCCCATCTTGCGCACCGCGAGCATCTGCTCGAGGAAGTCCTCCAGGGTCAGCTCGCCGCTGCCCAGCTTCTGCGCGGCCTGCTCCGCCTTCTCCTGGTCGAAGGCCTGCTCGGCCTGCTCGATCAGGGTGAGCATGTCGCCCATGCCGAGGATCCGGCTGGCCATCCGGTCCGGGTGGAAGAGGTCGAAGTCCTCGAGCTTCTCGCCGTTCGACGCGAACAGGATCGGCTGGCCGGTGACCTCGCGCACGCTCAGCGCGGCACCACCGCGCGCGTCGCCGTCGAGCTTGGTGAGCACCACGCCGGTGAAGCCGACGCCGTCGCGGAAGGCCTCGGCGGTGGTCACCGCGTCCTGACCGATCATCGCGTCGACCACGAACAGCGTCTCGTCCGGCTGGACCGCGTCGCGGATGTCGGCGGCCTGCCGCATCAGCTCCTCGTCCACACCGAGGCGGCCCGCGGTGTCGACGATCACGATGTCGTGCTGGTTGTGCCTGGCCTCGTCGATCCCGCGGCGGGCGACGTCGACCGGGTCGCCGACGCCGTTGCCCGGCTCCGGCGCGAAGGTCGGCACGCCGGCGCGCTCACCGACCACCTGCAGCTGGGTGACCGCGTTGGGGCGCTGGAGGTCGCAGGCGACCAGCATCGGCGCGTGGCCCTGCTTCTTCAGCCACAGCGCCAGCTTGCCCGCCAGCGTGGTCTTACCGGCACCCTGCAGACCGGCGAGCATCAGCACGGTCGGCGGGTTCTTCGCCAGGTTCAGCCGCCGGGTCTCGCCACCGAGGATGGCGACCAGTTCCTCGTTGACGATCTTGATGACCTGCTGGGCCGGGTTCAGCGCCTCGGACACCTCGGCGCCCTTGGCCCGTTCCTTGACCTTGGCGATGAACGCGCGCACCACCGGGAGCGCGACGTCGGCCTCCAGCAGCGCGATGCGGATCTCGCGCGCGGTGGCGTCGATGTCGGCGTCGGAGAGCTTCCCCTTGCCACGCAGGTTCTGCAGGACCGAAGTGAGGCGATCGGAGAGGGTGTCGAACACGGGTGTGCGCTCCAGCAGTCGTCGTCAGGGTGCAGGCCTGCGGGCGGACACCGCACCTGCATCCTCTTCAGGGTAGTCGACGATGACGCCCGGCCGGTCCGCTCCTCCTCCAGGCCGGCCGGGCCCCGTGCCGCGCGAGCGGGCGGCGGCCTTCGTCCGACCCCCAGTACCGGGCGATTTCCACCGTGCTCGCGCTGCGCAGAAGCCTGCCGGTCCGGCGCGGCACCCGGCAGCGGGAAGACCCCCATATCCGGGCGGGTAGTTCTACTCAGTCGACGGTTTCCGTCTTCCGCTGCGCGGCTCGCTTCGCCGAGGCCGCGGCTTCGGCGGCCTTCTCCGCGGCGCCGCGAGCCCGCTCGACCGGGCTCCCGCCCTCGTGGATCTCGGCGCCGGACTGCAGCGCCGCCAGCAGCGCGGTGACCCCGGCGTTCTGCACGGCCGCCGCCGGGCGCGCCAGCTCGCCGCCCTCGGCCTTCGCGGTGATCAGCTCGTTCAGGGCGGACTGGTAGTGGTCGACGTAGTTCTCCGGTTCGAAGTCACCGGCCAGCCGGTCGATCAGGCGCGCGGCCAGCCGGACCTCGCCCACGTGCACGTCCACGTCCTCGTGCTGGAACGGGAAGTCGGGGGCGCGCACCTCGTCCGGCCAGAGCATGGTCTCCAGCAGCAGGAGCTGGTCGCGCACGCGGATCACCGCGAGCGTCTCGCGCTGGCGCAGCGCCACCTTGACCACCATCACCCGGCCCGCCTGCTGCATCGCCTCGCTGAGCAGCACGTACGCCTTGGTCCCCGCCACCTCCGGCTCCAGGTAGTAGGTCCGGGCGAAGTAGACCGGGTCGACCTGCTCCATCGGCACGAACGACAGCACGTCGATGGAGTGCGCGGTGGCCAGCGGCAGCGAGGCGAGGTCGTCGTCGGTGAGCACCACCACGTCGCCGCCGGGCAGCGGGAACCCCTTCCCGACCTCACCCGGCGGGACCTCGGTGCCGTCGGCCTCGCAGTAGCGCCGGTGCTGGATGCGGCCGCCGTCGGTCAGGTGGACCTGGGTCAGGCCGGAGGCGCGGTCGGTGGTCGCGCTGTACGCCTTCACCGGAATGGCGTACGCGCCGAATCCGATCGTGCCTTTCCAGACAGCGCGCATGTGTTCGACTGTAAACCGGCGAAAGCGGCCCTCACCAGCTACAAACGGGTGTCCTCGTCGGCTGTTTGCAGCAGTGCGCCGAGCACCGGCTCACTCTCCGCGATGGCGTCGGCGGAGTACCCGGCCGCGGTGGCGGCGGCTTCGAGCACCTCGGTCAGCGCGCCGTCGACCTGGCTGCCGCGGACCACCCCGGCCAGCCTGGTCAGCGCGAGCGAGAGCTGACGCTGCCCGCAGGCGAGGTGTTCGAGCACGTCGGCGAGCTCACCGGCGGTGCCGACCTCGGCCGATCCGGCCAGTTCGGCGGCGCAGGCCTCCAGGTGCGCGGCCACGATCGAGCCGGGAAGAACCGGTTCGCCCACCATGCCACCCGCCTTCTCGCGTTCCGCCAGGCCACACCGACGGCGACATCCTGCCACCGCCGGTCCGGGCGGTTCGCACGACACCCCGAACGGGCAGGTCACGGTCCGGATGGCCGCCGTCAGCTCGCCGCGGCGAGCACCGCCTGCTCGATCCGGTCCCGCCACTCGCGGTCGAGCCTGCCGTGCCGCGGCGCGATGGCGAACGAGTCGACCACCGCCGCGCCCAGCGTGGCGACCTTGGCCCAGCGCACCTCCGCCTCGCACCGCCGCAACGCGCCCGCGACGTGGTAGAGCAGGCCGATCCGGTCGGTGGCGCGCAGTTCGAGCACCACCGTGGTGGACCCGCTGGTCTCGTCGTCGAACCAGAGCACCTTGGGGCCGCTGGCTTCCACCGGCGCCCCCGCGTAGTCCCGTTCCTTCGCGGCGAGCTTCTGCGTCAACGGCAACGCCCCGCCCAGCGCCCTGGCGAACTGCTCCCGCAACAACGTGACGTCGGGCAGCGAGCCGAACTTGGGCGACGCGGTGAACACGCCGACGCGGCCGCCGTTGTGCCCGTGCAGCATCGCCGTGTGCACCTCCAGCGAGTGCAGCGCGAGCACGCCCGCGGCCGGGGCGAGCAGTTCCGACTGGGTCGGCGCGGCGAGCACCACGGTGGCCACCTTGCCCTCGGACGAGATGTGCACCTGCGGCTGGCCGGTGACCGTCGCGGTCCGCACCAGTTCGCGCTGCGCGGCGTCCAGCGGCTCGGGGGAGCCGAGCACCTTGCCCTGCAAGGCTTCCCGGCACCGGCCGGCGAGCTGGGCGATCAGCGCCGCCTTCCACTCCGACCACACCCCGGGACCGGTGGCCAGCGAGTCGGCCTTCGCCAGCGCCTGCAGCAGGTCCACCAGCAGCGGGTCGCTGTCCAGGGTTTTCACCACGCGCTGCACGGTGGCCGGCTCGCTGATGTCGCGGCGGGTGGCGGTGTCCGGCAGCAGCAGGTGGTGGTGCACCATCGCCGCGACCACGCGCGCGTCCACTTCGGACAGTCCGATCCTGGCGGCCACCTGAGCGGCGATCTTGGCGCCCAGTTCGGAGTGGTCGGTCGCGCGCCCCTTGCCGATGTCGTGCAGCAAGGCGCCCAGCAGGAGCAGGTCCGGCCGGGACACCGTGGTGGTCAGCTTCGACGCCTCGATGCAGGCCTGCACCAGGTGCCGATCGACGGTCCACGAGTGCACGGGTTCGCGCGGCGGCAGGTCCCGCACCGCACCCCACTCCGGGAACAACCGCGCCCACAACCCCGTGCGGTCCAACGCTTCGACGGCGTCCAGCAGGCCTTCGCCCGCGCCGAGCAGTTCGGTGAGCGCGTCACGGGCACCGGCGGGCCACGGCGCGCGGAGTTCCGGCGCGGAGTCCGCGAGCGTGCGCAACGTGCCCTGCGCGATCGGCTGCCCGGTTCGCGCGGAAGCCGCCGCCACGCGCAGCAGCAGTGCCGGGTCGCGGGCCGGAACCGCGTCCCTGGCCAGGGAAACCTCGTTGCCGTGCAACACCACGCCGTCGTCCAGCGGGGTCCGCGACGGCCGTCGGCCGAACCGCGTGCGCGGGGTGACCTCGACCGCGCGCAACACCGTGTCCACCGCGTAGCTGACCGCCCGCCCGGCGCCGGAAAGCTTGCGCGCCAAGGTGAACCGGTCGCCGAAGCCGAGTTCCGCGGCCACCGCCTCGGCGTCCGGCGGGCTCAGCACGTCCCGATCGCGGCGGAGTTCGCGCCGCAACTCGGTGCGGACGTCGAGCAGGAGTTCCTTGGCCGCGACCAGTTCCTCACCGGGCCGGTCCGCCAACTGCGCGGCGGCGAAGGCGTCGAGCAGGCCGAGGTCCCGCAGCCCGCCGCGCCCGTGCTTGAGATCGGGTGCCGCAGACTGGGCGATCTCGCCGCTGCGCTTCCAGCGCTGCCGCGCCGAGGAAGCCAGCTCCGCCAAGCGCTTGCGCGCCGTCCGCCGCCAGTTCTCCCTGGCCGCCGACGCCAGTCGCGCGGCCAGTTCCTGATCACCGGCGAGGTGCCGGGCGTCGAGCAGGCCGACCGCGGTGCGCAGGTCCTCCGCGGCCACCTTCAACGCTTCACCGGGGGTGCGCACGGAGTGGTCGAGACCGACCCGCGCGTCCCACAGCGGGTACCAGAGCGCGTCGGCGATCTCGCCGACACCGGCGTTGCCGTTGTGCACCAGCACCAGGTCCAGATCCGAGAACGGCACCAGCTCCCGGCGGCCGAGCCCGCCGACGGCGACCAGCGCGACACCCGGAACCGCGGTGTCCACGCCGGCCGCCGTGGCGGCTTTGCTCAGCCAGAACTCGTAGAGATCCACCAACGCCGCTCGGAGGGCCGCCGCGCCCAACCGCCCGTGGCGGCCCTCCAGCAGCTTCGTCGCCGCTTCAACCAACTCCCCGGCTTCCACGGTCTATAGCGCGTCCGTCCCGCGTTCCCCGGTCCGTACCCGGATCACCGTGTCGACCGCGGTCACCCAGACCTTGCCGTCACCGATCTTGCCGGTGTGCGCGGCGCTGACGATCGCCTCGATCACCTTCTCCACGTTGGCGTCGTCGGTGACCACCTCGACCCGGATCTTCGCCACGAAGTCGACCGCGTACTCGGCGCCCCGGTAGACCTCGGTGTGGCCCTTCTGCCTGCCGTAGCCCTGCACCTCGCTCACCGTCATGCCGAGCACGCCGAGCTGTTCCAGTGCCGAGCGGATGTCGTCGAGCGTGAACGGCTTGACGATCGCGGTGATCAGCTTCATGACTTGCTCCCCTCGAGCTTCTTGGCCGTGCCTGCCACGCCGGAGCTGTTGCTCGCGGCGCGCCCGCCGCGGCTGCCGCCGAACTCGTACGCCGTCTCCGCGTGCTCCGCCTCGTCGATGCCGACGACCTCCTCGTCCTTCGGGAGCCGGAAGCCGAGCGTCACCTTGATGAGCAGCGCGATGATCGCGGTGACCACGAACGAGTAGCCGAGCACCGAGAACGCGCCGATCGCCTGCGTGCCGAGCAGTTCGAGCCCGCCGCCGTAGAACAGGCCGTCCTTGCTGCCCTCGTTCACCCCGACCGTGCCGAAGAAGCCGATCAGCAGGGTGCCGACGAGCCCGCCGACCAGGTGCACGCCGACCACGTCGAGCGAGTCGTCGAAGCCGAAGCGGTACTTGAGGCTGACCGCCAGCGCGCAGAGGATGCCGGCGATGGCGCCGATGGCGAGCGCGCCCCAGGTGTCGACGAAGGCACACGCCGGGGTGATCGCGACCAGCCCGGCCACCACACCGGAGGCGGCGCCGAGGCTGGTGGCGTGCCCGTCGCGGATGCGCTCGATGAGCAGCCAGCCGAGCAGCGCGGCCGAGGTGGCGGTGAGCGTGTTGATGAACGCGACGCCGGCGATGTTGTTGGCGGCCAACGCGGAACCGGCGTTGAAGCCGAACCAGCCGAACCACAGCAGGCCGGCGCCGAGCATGACGAACGGCAGGTTGTGCGGCTTCATCGGCTCCTTGGGCCAGCCGACCCGCTTGCCGATCACCAGCACCAGCGCGAGCGCCGCGGCACCGGCGTTGATGTGCACCGCGGTACCGCCGGCGAAGTCGAGCGCGCCGAGGTCGTTGGCGATCCAGCCGCCGGACTTGGTGACCTCGCCGGTCACGTCGTCCTTCGCGTCGAACGCGAACACCCAGTGCGCCACCGGGAAGTAGACGATGGTGGCCCACAGACCGGCGAACAGCAGCCAGGTGCCGAAGCGCACGCGGTCGGCCACCGCACCGGAGATCAGCGCCACGGTGAGAATGGCGAACATCGCCTGGAACGCGGCGAAACCGGTGTTGGACAAGGTTTCCGCGCCCATCAGGCCGGACAGGCCGAGCGCCTCGAACGGGTCACCGAGCAGCCCGGCCCCGACGTCGTTCCCGAAGGTGGTCGAGTAACCGAAGATCACCCACAGCACGCCGACCACGCCCAGTGAGCCGAAGCTCATCATGAGCATGTTCAGCACGCTCTTGGAACGGACCATCCCCCCGTAGAAGAACGCCAGCCCTGGGACCATGAGCAGCACCAGGGCGGCGCTGGTGAGCAGCCAGGCCGTATTCCCTTCCACGCTTCCTCCTCGAGAAGATTGCCGATTCGCAATTGCGGCAAATCATGGGAAAGCCGTGTTGCACGGGATGACCAGGGACGTTTCGGGTCTGTGAACCCGGGTGCGCCCTTTGTTACGGGTACGTTTCCCCCCACCCGGCGGATGATGTCCGTTTCCGAAACGGAACCGTTATGACCCGAGGTCAGCCAGGGCGGGGGCGCGGTACTCCGAAGGAAGTAACGCCATTCAACCGCGTTCGATGACCGCGTCGAGGATTTGGGGGGTGTGGGTCCACAGGATCGAGCCGCCGCCGTCCGGAACGAGGTGGCGGGTAGCGCCTGGGATTCGCCGGGCCAGGCTCTCCCCCAGATCAGGTGAGTGCACCGGGCTCGTGTCGTGCGCGCCGTAGAAGAGGGTGACCGGGACGCGGATGTCTTCCACGGCGAACGGCCACGGCCGAAGCGCCAGCACCAGGTCCCGCGCGTACCCGGCCCCGCCCCGCCGGAAGCCGTCCGCCAGGGCCGAGCGGTAGGCCCGCGCGAAAGCCGGTTCCGTGTAGACCGCCAGATCGACCGGCGAGCTCATGCCCGCGATCAGCTCCCACATCGTCGCCGCGTCGGCGGTGGCGGCGAAGGAGGCCTCGAACCCCGCCGGGTCCGCGTCCACGGCACGGATCAACCGAGCGACGTCCGGGTCCAGCGCGTCCCCGAACGACCTCAGCTCGTCCTGACCCGACACGACCACCAGCGACGTGCACAACCCCGCCGCCGCGCACGCGAGGCCGAAGGGCGCGCCCTGCGAGAACGCCACGATCGGACACGACGGCAACCCCAGCGCACGCACGTCCTCGACCCACGTGTCCAGCGTGCGGTCCGGCGCCCCCGGCCACGGCCGTTCGACCGAGATCAGCCGGATCCCCCGCGACGCCACCAGATCCGTGCCGAACCCGAAACCGCACCCCATCGCCGCGCCGGAGAAGAACAGCACGGGCCGCCCCTCCCCCCATTCCGCCGTGTCGAGTCCCATGCGGTGATCGTCGGGCCGGGGGTGGCGCGGGGCAACCGGATTACGCCCGTGGTCGAATGGGGCCATGCACCTGCCCGAACCGGTCGTCCGCGCCCTGCGCTGCTCGGTGTGCGGCGCGCCGCTCACCGGGCGGGACCGCGCGGTGCGCTGCCACCACGGGCATTCCTTCGACCTGGCCAAGCAGGGTTACGTGAACCTCCTGCACGCCAAGATCCCGGCGGGCACCGCCGACACCGCCGAGATGGTCGCCGCCCGCGTCGAGTTCCTCGGCAAGGGCCACTACCAGCCGCTCGCGGAGGCCGTCGCCAAGCAGGCCGCCCGCTTCGACCCCGAGCTGATCATCGACGCCGGCGCGGGCACGGGCTACTACCTCGCGAAGGCACTCCCGGAGAACGCGCACGGCCTCGCGCTGGACGTCTCGGCCGTCGCCCTGCGCCGTGCCGCCAAGGCGCATCCGGCGATCGGCGCCGCGGTGTGGAACCTGTGGGAGCCGTGGCCGGTCGCCGACCAGGCCGCCGACGTGGTGCTCAACGTCTTCGCCCCGCGCAACGCCGCCGAATTCCGCCGCGTGCTGCGGCCCGGCGGCGCGCTCGTGGTGGTATCACCGAATCCGGGGCACCTCGGGGAACTGGGATCGGCGGTGCTCGGCATCGGGGAGGACAAGGAGCAACGCTTGGACAGCTCGCTCGCGCGGTTCACCCTCGACCACCGCGAGGAGATCAGCTACCGCCTGCGCCTCGATCCGGACGAGGTGCGGCACGTGGTCGGCATGGGACCGGCGGCGCACCACCTCCACCGCGACGGCCGCGCCGAGCGGCTGGCCGGGTTCACCGAGCCGGTCGACGTCACCGCGTCCTTCACCCTGTCGGTGTTCACATGAGGGCCACCGTGCTCGCCGACCCCGACTGGCTGCGCGAGGACCTGAAGACCGCCGAGCGGATGTACGGGCGCACGGCCGGGCCGCGCGTGCTCGGCACGGTCCGCTGGTACTCGGCGTCCTCGGTGATCGTCGCGCCGTCGACCGAGTCCCTGTTCACCGGCAAGATCGCCGACCCCTCGCTCGACGCCATCACGCTGAACATGCAGCCCGACGGCCGGTACCTCGACGCCCGCTCCGACCGCGTGCTCGACGGCGGCATCCTCGAACTGGGCCGGGCGATGCGCACCATGCTGGCCACCGTCATCCCGCCGATGGCCGAGGTGTGCGGCGCCGCCGAGAACGCGCTGTGGGCCATCGCCACCGACTCGATCGCGAACCGGCTGCTCTGGTCGGGCGACGCTGCCAGAGCCGTCGACCTGGCCGGTCAGCTCGCCGAGGCGATCGGGACGAACCTGCCGCAACCGAGGTTCACCCAGGTCGGCCGGACCACCATCGTGAAGCGCGCGTCCTGCTGCCTGATCTACGAGATCCCGCGGGCCGACAAGTGCGCGAGCTGCCCGCGCCAGACCCCGGAGGAACGCGCGGAGCGCCTCCGGGGTTTCGGATGAACCTACGAAGCCAGCGCGGAGAACGCGTCGAACTCGGCGTCGGTCAGTGCGATGTCCGCCGCCGCGACGTTCTCCTCCAGGTGCGCCACCGAACGCGTGCCCGGGATCGGCAGCACCACCGGCGACCGCCGCAGCAGCCAGGCCAGCGCCAGCTGGGCCGGCGTCGAGCCGTGGTCCTTCGCGGCCTGCTCCAGCACGCTGCCCGGCTTGGCCAGCTCACCGGTGGCGATCGGGAACCACGGGATGAAGCCGATGCCGTGCTCGGTGGCGTAGTCGAGCACGTCCTCGTGGTGCCGGTCGGCCAGGTTGTACAGGTTCTGCACGCTGGCGATCTCGGCGATCTGCGAAGCCTCGGCCAGCTGGGCCACGCCGACCTCGGACAGCCCGATGTGCCGGATCTTGCCCTCCTGCTGGAGCTGCTTCAGCTCACCGACCTGGTCGGCCAGCGGCACCTCGGGATCGACCCGGTGCAGCTGGAACAGGTCGATCCGCTCCACGCCCAGCTTGCGCAGGCTCAGTTCGAGCTGCTGGCGCAGGTAGGCGGGCCGCCCGACCGGGATCCACTGGTTCGGCCCGGTCCGGGTGAGCCCGGCCTTCGTCGCGATGACCAGGTCCTCCGGGTACGGGTGCAGTGCCTCGCGGATCAGCTCCTCGCTGACGTTGGGCCCGTACGAGTCGGCCGTGTCGATGAAGTTCACGCCCAGCTCGACGGTGCGCCGCAGCACCGCCAGCGCGCCGTCGCGATCGGCGGGCTCGCCCCAGACGCCCGCACCGGTGATCTGCATCGCGCCGTAGCCCAGCCGGTGCACGGGCAGGTCGCCACCGAGCTGGAAGGTTCCCCCTGGCGCCGCGTTGACCTGGGTGTTCGTCACGTGTATCGCTCCCTGGATCGGCATGTGGGACACCTGGGGCAACCACTGGCCGCCCGCCGATGTTCCCGGGTAGCGTCGCGCGGGATGACTGAGCGCTCCTGGGGCTTCCGCACCCGCGCACTGCACGCCGGTGGCACGCCCGACCGGACCACCGGCGCCCGCGCGGTGCCGATCTACCAGACCACCAGCTTCGTCTTCGAGGACGCGGCGGACGCGGCCTCGCTGTTCGCGCTGCAGAAGTACGGCAACATCTACAGCCGGATCGGCAATCCGACGGTGGCCGCGTTCGAGGAGCGCCTGGCCAGCCTGGAGGGCGCGATCGGCGGGGTGGCCACCAGCAGCGGGCAGGCCGCCGAGTTCCTCACCTTCGCCGCGCTGGCCGAGTCCGGGGACCACATCGTCGCGTCGAGCGACCTCTACGGCGGTACGGTCACCCAGCTCGACGGCACCCTGCGCCGGTTCGGCGTGGACACCAGCTTCATCCGCGGGACCGCGCTGGACGACTACGCCGCCGCCATCACCGACCGGACCCGCCTGCTCTACGCCGAGGTGATCGGCAACCCGAGTGGCGCGATCGCCGATCTGGAGGGGCTCGCCGAACTGGCCCACGCGCACGACATCCCGCTGGTGGTGGACGCCACGCTGGCCACGCCGTACCTCTGCCGCCCGATGGAGCACGGCGCCGACATCGTGCTGCACTCGGCGACGAAGTTCCTCGGCGGCCACGGCACCACGCTCGGCGGTGTGGTGGTCGAATCGGGGAAGTTCAACTGGGGCAACGGCAAGTTCCCCCGGATGACCGAGGTGGTGGACAGCTACGGCGGCCTGAAGTACTGGGAGAACTTCGGCGAGTACGCCTTCTGCACCCGGCTGCGCGTCGAGCAGTTGCGCGACATCGGTGCCGTGCTCTCCCCGCATTCGGCGTTCCTCCTGCTCCAGGGCGTCGAGACGCTGCCGCAGCGGATGGGCGAACACGTGGCGAACGCGCGGAAGGTCGCCGAGTACCTCGAAGCCGACGACCGCGTCGCGTGGGTCAGCTACGCGGGCCTGCCCTCGCACCCGCACCACGAGCGCGCGCGGAAGTACCTGCCGGAGGGCCCGGGCGCGGTGTTCTCGTTCGGGGTGCGTGGTGGCCGTGCCGCCGGCGAGAAGTTCGTCGAGTCGGTGGAACTGCTCTCGCACCTGGCGAACGTCGGCGACGCTCGGACGCTGGTGATCCACCCCGCGTCGACCACGCACCAGCAGCTCTCGGACGACCAGCTGCGCGCGGGCGGCGTCGGCCCGGACCTGGTCCGGTTGTCGGTCGGCCTGGAGGACGTCGACGACATCCTGTACGACCTCGACCGCGCGCTGGACCAGGCGGTGCGCGCATGAGCTGGACCGAGCCGACCGCCCGCGACCGCCGTCGCCTGCTCACCCGCACCGAATCGGTGACGATCATCGGCGCCTCGGCGAACCCGTCGCGGCCGAGCTTCTTCGTGGCTTCCTACCTGCTCTCGTCCAGCCGCTACCGCGTGCATTTCGTGAACCCGCGCCTCGACTCGCTGCTCGGGCAACCGGTGTACGCGTCGCTGGCCGACGTGCCGGACGTCGACCTGGTGAGCGTGTTCCGGAAGCACGATGACCTCCCCGGCGTGGCCGAGGAGGTCATCGAGGCGGGTGCGCGCACGCTGTGGATGCAACTCGGCCTGTGGCACGAACCGGTCGCCGAGAAGGCCACCGAAGCGGGCCTGGACGTGGTGATGAACCGGTGCGTGAAGATCGAGCACGCCCGCTTCGCCGGTGGTCTGCACCTGGCCGGGTTCGACACCGGCGTGATCAGCTCGAAGCGCGCGGACTTCAGCTAGGCCGGGTGAGCAGCTCGCCGAACGGCTGCTCCCCGGTGATCTCGCGACCCCGGAGCCAGGTACCGCGCACCACGCCGGCCAGCGGCCGCCCGTGGTAGGCGCTCACCGGGTTGCGGTGCCGCAGCTTCGCCACGTCGACGACAAAGGCCTCGTCCGGGGCGAACACGCAGAAGTCGGCGTCCGCGCCGACCTCGATCCGGCCCTTCTGCCGCAGTCCGGTCAGCTCGGCGGGCCGCAGCGCCATCCAGCGGACGACGTCGGCCAGTGAGTGGCCGCGGGTCCGCGCCTGGGTCCACACCGCGGGCAGGCCGAGTTGCAGGCTGGAGATCCCGCCCCACGCCTCACCGAAGTCGCCGCTGTCGAACCGTTTCAGCTCCGCCGTGCACGGCGAGTGGTCGCTGACCACGCAGTCGATCACCCCGTCGGCCAGGCCCTTCCAGAGCAGTTCCCGGTTGGCCGCCTCGCGGATCGGCGGGCAGCACTTGAACTGCGTCGCCCCGTCCACGATCTCCTCGGCGATGAAGCTCAGGTAGTGCGGGCAGGTCTCCACGGTCACCCGGACGCCGTCGCGACGGGCTTCGGCGAGCATCGGCAGAGCGTCCGAAGAGGACAGATGGAGGATGTGCACCCGCGCGCCGGTGCGGCGTGCCTGGTCGAGCACGTGCGCGATGGCCAGGTCCTCCGCGCCACGCGGGCGGGACCGCAGGAAGTCCGCGTAGAGCCCGCCGGTCACCTCCGGCGCGCGGTCGATCTCGTCGGAGTCCTCGGCGTGCACGATCATCATCGCGTCGATCTCGTTCACCGTGCGCAGGCCTTCGGCCAGCCCTGCGGGATCCAGCGGCGGGAACTCGTCGACCCCGGAATGCAGCAGGAAGCACTTGAAGCCGAAGACCCCGGCCTCGTGCAACGCGGGCAGCTGGTCCAGTTTGCCGGGGATCGCACCGCCCCAGAACCCGACGTCCACGTGCACCCGGCCCTCGGCCGACTTCCGCTTGATCGCCAGC
Source organism: Amycolatopsis sp. 195334CR (assembly GCF_017309385.1). NCBI lineage: Bacteria > Bacillati > Actinomycetota > Actinomycetes > Pseudonocardiales > Pseudonocardiaceae > Amycolatopsis > Amycolatopsis sp. 195334CR. The sequence goes on from NZ_JAFJMJ010000001.1 coordinate 130,944, forward strand.
GCGTCCGGGTCGACCGTCGGCGGCAGGCTGTTCAGCGGCATGTCCACGATGGTGGTGACGCCACCGGCGGCCGCCGCGGCGGTGGCCGTCTCGAAGCCCTCCCACTCGCTGCGGCCGGGATCGTTGACGTGCACGTGGCTGTCCACCAACCCGGGCAGCAGCACCTCGTCCCCGGACAGTTCGACCACCCGATCGGCGGACAGTTCCGCGTCCAGCGGTTCGATCGCGGTGATGCGCCCGCCGGTCACGCCGACCGCCCGCGCGACCTCCCCGTCCGCCGTGATCACCCTCGGCGCTCGCAAGACCAGATCCACTGCTCGACTCCCTTCCGCCCCGGTACTTTCCGCACGAACCACGCGGCCGGTCAAGGTAGGAACCTACAAAATCCGAGGTTACGCCCGCGCGCCGAACGGGTTACCGTTCGCGACGTGGAACTGGAAGCCGAGTTCACCACCGAACCCTTCCTCGGCGAGGGTCCGGCACCGGAGCACGCCGAGCTGGCCCGGCAGGCGGCGCTGGCCGCGGGCCTGGACACCGACTTCGGCCCGCTCGGCACCTCGGTCCGCGGGGACGCCGAAGCGGTGCTGGCCGCGCTGCCCAAGATCGCCCGCGCGGCGCTGACCGGCGGCGCCACCAAACTCACCCTCCAACTGCGGAACACCAGGGACGGCTAGGTGCCGAAACGAGCCGAACACCCGCTGGTGACCGCGATCGCGCCGTTGCTGGACCGCATCGACGCCACCGTGGTGCCCCCGGCCGAGCGGCGGCCGGAGGACGTGCCGTTGCGCTGGGAGGGTGAACTCGTCGGCGCGGTCCGGCTGCCCGGCGCCGAGCTGACCGGTGCGCTGGAGCGGCTGGTGCACGAGGTGGAGACCGAACTCGGCGGCGAACTGCACCGGCTGGACCGCGCCGGGAAGCAGCGGGCCGTGCGGCTGCTGGAAGAACGCGGTGCTTTCACCATGCGGAAAGCGGTGGCCACCATCGCCGAATCGCTCGGCGTCACCCGGTTCACCGTGTACAACTACCTGAACCGAGATCAGCCGGACCGCGGGAATTCAACAAGTTGTTGACGGCCGAGTGAAGCTCGACGTACCGTCTCCCAACCACATCGCCCCGACCCGGGAGCCGCCCGTGACTGTCGATCTGGCCGGGTTCAACGAAGCCACCACCACCGAAGCACGCGCCGTGCTGCTGGCCTGCCTGGCGGTACCGCGCTGGGCCGACGCCGTACTGGCCGCGCGCCCGTTCGCCGACCGCGAGTCCCTGCTGGACACCGCGGCGAAGGCGGCCGACCCGCTCACCACCGAGGAGGTGCACCTCGCCATCGCGGACCACCCGAGAATCGGCGAAAAGCCTGCCGGACAGGGGAATTCGGCGGACTGGTCGAGATCGGAACAGTCCGGAGTGGACGATCAGGCGGCCGCCGAGTTCCGGGCCGCCAACGCCGCCTACGAGGACCGCTTCGGCTGGGTCTACCTGGTCTGCGCGAGCGGGCGAAGCGGGGTCGAGCTGCTCGCCGACCTGAAGTCCAGAATGGACAACGACCCGGCCGACGAGATCCGCGTCGCCGGGCGCGAACTGAGCAAGATCGCCGTACTGCGCTTGGGAAAGGCCGTCGCATGAGCCTGGTGACCACCCACGTACTCGACACCGCCACCGGCCGCCCGGCGCCCGGCATCGAGGTGGTGCTGGAGTCCGACGGCAAGATCGTCGCGAAAGGACGGACCGACGACGACGGCCGGATCCGCGACCTCGGCCCGGAAACCCTGCCCGCCGGGGTCTACCGGCTCACCTTCGACACCGGCGCCTACCTCGGGCCGGACGCGTTCTTCCCCGAGGTGTCGCTGACCTTCCGGATCACCGATCCCGGCGCGCACCACCACGTACCGCTGCTGCTGAGCCCGTTCGCCTACTCCACGTACCGAGGGAGCTGACCGTGGCCGTCCACCTGGGCCCCAACCAGTACGGGAAAGCCGAAGTCCGGATGGTCACCGTGCAGCGCTCGGGCCCGGTGCACGAACTCCGCGACCTCACCGTGTCCACCGCGTTGCGCGGACACCTCGAACGCACCCACCTCACCGGCGACAACGCCGACGTGGTGGCCACCGACACGCAGAAGAACACCGTCTACGCCTTCGCCAAGCAGGAACCGGTCGGCGAGATCGAGGATTTCGCGCTGCGCCTCGGCCGGCACTTCACCGGCGAATTCAGCCACATCACCGGTGCGCGCGTCCGGATCGAGGAACACGGCTGGCAGCGCATCACCGTCGGCGGTGAACCACACGACCACTCCTTCAACCGGTCCGGGGACGAGCGCCGGACCACCGAGGTCACCTTCAAGGACGGTGCCCCCACGGTGATTTCCGGGCTCACCGGGCTGACCGTGCTCAAGTCGACCGGCTCGGAGTTCCACGGTTTCCCCCGCGACCAGTACACGACGCTGGCCGAAACCGACGACCGCATCCTGGCCACCGCGCTCACCGCCCGCTGGCGCCATCGCGCCGCGTCCGGTGACTGGGCCACCTCCTTCGGCGAGATCCGCCGCATCCTGCTGGAAACCTTCGCCACCAAGCACAGCCTCTCCCTGCAGCAGACGCTCTACGCGATGGGCGAGGCGGTGTTGCTGGCCCGCGACGAGATCGCCGAGATCCGGCTCTCGCTGCCGAACAAGCACCACTTCCTGGTCGACCTGAGCCCGTTCGGGCTGACCAACGAGAACGAGGTCTTCTTCGCCGCGGACCGCCCGTACGGGCTGATCGAGGGCACGGTGCTGCGTGACGGAGAAGACGCCGAGGTGGACGTCCAGTGACCCATCCCGTAGACACCATCCCGTCCAAAGGACAACTGATCGCGGGCGGCATCCAGCACGTCGCCGCGATGTACGCCGGGGTCGTCGCGCCCCCGCTGATCATCGGCGCCGCCGTCGGGCTGAGCCCCGGTGAGCTGAGCCTGCTGATCAGCGCCAGCCTGTTCACCGCCGGGCTGGCGACCCTGTTGCAGACACTGGGTTTCTGGCGGTTCGGCGCGCGGCTGCCGCTGGTGAACGGCGTGACCTTCGCGACCGTCGCGCCGGTGCTGGCGATCGTGAAGCAGCACGGCGGCGAGAACGCGCTCGGCGTGGTCTACGGCGCCACGCTCATCGGCGGCGTGCTGATGGTGCTCGCGGCCCCGTTCTTCTCGCGGCTCACCCGGTTCTTCCCGCCGCTGGTCACCGGCACGGTGATCACCCTGATCGGCGTCTCGCTGCTGCCGGTCGCGGTGCGGTGGATCGCGAACCAGCAGGACTCGGCGTCGCCGTCGGGGCTGCTGCTGGCCGGGGTCACGCTGATCGCGGTGCTGGCGTTCACCCGGTTCCTCCCGGGTTTCTTCAGCCGGATCGCGTTGCTGCTCGGCCTGGTCGCCGGCACCCTGCTGGCCTGGCCGCTCGGCGAGGTGGACACCGCCACGCTGACCGAGGCGCCGGCGTTCGGCATCGCCAGCCCGTTCCACTTCGGCACGCCCGCCTTCGACATCGCCGCGGTGGTGTCCATGGCCATCGTGATGATCGTGATCATGGTGGAGAGCACGGCGGACATGCTGGCGCTCGGCGAGATCGTGGACCGGCCGTCCACCCCGCGCACCATCGCCGACGGCCTGCGCGCGGACGGCATCGCCACCGCGGCGAGCACCGTCTTCGGCGGGTTCGCCGCGACGGCCTTCGCGCAGAACGTCGGCCTGGTGGCGCTGACCAGGATGGTGAGCCGGTACGTGGTCGCGGCCGGCGGGGTGGTGCTGGTGCTGCTCGGGGTGTTCCCGATCGCCGGCGGGATCGTCGCGCTGGTGCCGCAGCCGGTGCTCGGCGGGGCCGGGCTGGTGTTGTTCGGCAGCGTCGCGGTCAGCGGCATCCGGACGCTGGCGAAGGCGTCGTTCGAGCGGCCGGTGAACATCGCGGTGGTGGCCGCGGCGCTGGGCATCGGGCTGATCCCGATCGCCGCGCCGGGGTTCTACGAGCACTTCCCCTCGGCGGTGCGGACCGTGCTGGACTCGGGCATCAGCGCCGGGTGCGTGGCCGCGGTGCTGCTGAACCTGGTGTTCGGCGACCGCGCGCGCAAGCCGGCTCTGGATAGAACGCTCTAGCGGTATCCTGGGCTGGTGGGAAACACCAAGGAACGGATCATGACCGCCGGCGCCGAGCTGTTCCGCCGCAACGGCTACACCGGCACCGGGCTGAAGCAGATCGTGGCCGAGGCGAACGCGCCGTTCGGCTCGCTCTACCACTTCTTCCCCGGTGGCAAGGAACAGCTCGGCGAGGAGGTCATCCGTACCTCGGGCATGGCCTACATCGCCCTGCTCGACGAACTGATCGCGCCGGCGCCCGACCTGGTCACCGGCCTGGAGACGTTCTTCTCGGCGGCGGCCGAGATGCTGGTGGAGACCGGGTACGCGGACGCGTGCCCGATCGCCACCGTCGCGCTGGAGGTGGCCAGCACGAACGAGCAACTGCGGATCGCCACCGCCGACGTGTTCACCGCGTGGATCGAAGCGGGGACGCGGGGCATCGCCGCTTTCGGCCTCACCGAGGCGGACGCCAGGAAGCTCACGTTCGCCGTGATCAACGCGCTGGAAGGCGCCTTCGTCCTGTGCCGCGCCATGCGGGCCACGGAACCGATGGACGCCGCCTCCGCCTCGTGCGTCGCCTACGCGAAGACGCTCATGCCGTGAATGTGGCTTTCACTGCCGATTCGGCAGTGAAAGCCACATTCACTGCACCTCGGCCGTAGCCACGGTCAGGTGTTCCGGGCGGACCGGGACCCGCTCAAGGGCCAGGCCGGTAGCCGCCCGGATGGCGGCCACGATGGCGGGCGTCGACGAGATGGTCGGCGGCTCCCCCACGCCGCGCAGCCCGTACGGCGCGTGCGGGTCGGCCCGTTCCAGCACGTCGATCGACATCGGCGGCATGTCCAGCACGGTCGGGATCAGGTAGTCGGTGAACGACGGGTTCCGGATCTTCCCGCCCTCGGTCTGGATCTCCTCCATCACCGCCAGCCCGAGCCCCTGCGCCGAACCGCCCTGGATCTGGCCCAGCACGGCCTGCGGGTTCAGCGCCCGCCCCACGTCCTGGGCGCAGTCCAGCGCCACCACCTTCACCAGCCCCAGCTCGACGTCCACGTCGACCACCGCCCGGTGCGCGGCGAACCCGTACTGCACGTGCGCGGTGCCCGCACCCGTCGACGGGTCCAGCGCGGTGGTCGGCCGGTGCCGCCATTCGACGGTCTCCTCCAGCACCGTGTCCCCGAGCGCCTGCGCCAGGCTGACGTCCGCGACCAGCGGCGTCGCCACCCGCTGCAGTGACGCCCGCACCGCCAGGCAGGCCGCCCGCACCGCGCCACCGGTCACGTAGGTCTGCCGCGAAGCCGAGGTCGACCCGGCGTTGCCGATGGTGGTGTCCATCGGCAGCACGGTCACCCGGTCCACGCCCAGCTCGGTCCGCACGATCTGCTGCAGCACGGTGACCAGGCCCTGCCCCACCTCACAGGCCGCGGTCTGCACGGTCGCCGCCGGTTCCCCGCCGACCACCTCCAGCCGCACCCGCGCGGTCGAGTAGTCGTCGAAGCCCTCGGAGAAGCAGATGTTCTTGATCCCGACGCCGTAGCCGACCCCGCGCACCACGCCCTCGCCGTGCGTCGTGTTCGACACCCCGCCCGGCATCCGCCGCAGGTCGAACTCGGCCGACGGCGGCAACGGCATGTCGCGCACCCGTTCCAGCAGTTCCGCCACCGGCGCCGCCGAGTCGACCACCTGCCCGGTCGGCATCACCGAGCCCTCGCTCATCGCGTTGCGCAGGCGCACCTCGACCGGGTCCAGCCCGCACGCCTCGGCCAGTTTGTCCATTTGGGACTCGTACGCGAAACCCGCCTGCACCGCCCCGAACCCGCGCATGGCCCCGCACGGCGGGTTGTTCGTGTACGCGCCCCAGCAGTCCACCGTCACGTTGGGCACGTCGTACGGCCCGACGCCGAGCGTGGCCGCGTTCGCCACCACCGCACCGGTCGATGAGGCGTACGCGCCACCGTCGAGGTACAGCTTCGCCCGGACGTAGACCAGCTTGCCGTCCGCATCGGCGCCGTGCTCGTAGTACATCCGCGCGGGATGCCGGTGCACGTGACCGTAGAAGGACTCTTCGCGGTTGTAGACCATCTTCACCGGCTTGCCGGTGTGCAGCGCGAGCAGGCACGCGTGCACCTGGATCGACAGGTCCTCCCGGCCGCCGAACGCCCCGCCGACCCCACCGAGGGTCAGCCGCACCTTCTCCGGCGGCAGCTCGAGCGCCGCGACGATCTGCTGCTGGTCCACGTGCAACCACTGCGTGGCCACGAAAAGATCGACACCGCCGTCCTCGGCGGGTACCGCGAGCCCACTTTCCGGCCCGAGGAAGGCCTGGTCCTGCATGCCGACCTCGTAGGTCCCGCGGACCACCACGGCGGCCTCGGCGGACTGGTCACCGCGGCGGATCGGCACGTGGCGCACCACGTTCCCGCCGGGGTGCAGCCGCGGGCCCACGCCCTCGACCGCGGTTTCCGCGTCGGTGACCGGCTCCAGCACCTCGTAGTCGACCTTGATCCGGTCCATCGCGCGCCGGGCCGTCTCGGGGTGGTCCGCGGCCACCACGGCCACCGGTTCCCCCTGGTACCGCACCACGTCCACGGCGAGCACCGGCTGGTCGGCGTGCTCCAGGCCGTAGGCGTTGCTGCCCGGCACGTCCTCGTGAGTGAGCACCGCGTACACCCCGGGCACGGCCAGCGCCTCGCCGATCTCGATGCCGAGGATGCGCGCGTAGGGGTGCGGGCTGCGCAGCGTGGCGCCCCACAGCATGTCCTCGTGCCACAGGTCCGAGGAGTAGGCGAACTCGCCGCGCACCTTGACCGTGCCGTCCGGGCGCTGCGCGTTGCTGCCGACCCCGCCCTCGACGACCACCTCGGTGGTGGTGCTCATCTCGCCTCCCGCAGCCGCGTGCTCACCTTGCGCAGGTCACCGGCGATCGCCGTGGTGTCGGCGGTTTCCAGCGCGCCCTCGGAAACCACGGTCCGGCCGCCGACGAACACGCGGTACGGCCGTGGCGCGCTGCCCAGCACCAGCGACGCCACCGGGTCGGTGATCCCGGCGTAGTCGAGCCCGCCGAGATCCCAGACCACCAGGTCGGCGAGCTTGCCCGGTTCGATCGAGCCGAGTTCGGACTCCCGGCCGAGGCAGCGCGCGCCGCCCATCGTGCCGAGCCACAGCGCCTCGCGCACGGTCAGCGCCTTGGGCCCACCGCGCTGGCGTGCCTGCAGCAACGCCGCGTGCAGCTCCACCCCGAGCCCACCGTCCTCATTGGACGCCGCACCGTCGACGCCGAGGCCGACCGGGGCACCCGCGTCGAGCAGGTCCCGCACCGGCGCGATGCCGGTGCCGAGGCGGCCGTTGGAGGTCGGGCAGTGCGCCGAGCCGGTCCGGGTCTTGCCCATTCGCGCGATGGCCTCCGGCGCCAGGTGCACGGTGTGCGCGAGCCAGACGTCGTCGCCGAGCCAGCCCATGTCGTCCGCGTACTCGGCCGGGGTGCAGCCCTCCTCGGCGAGGCACTGCTCCTCCTCGTCGAGCGTTTCGGCGAGGTGGGTGTGCAGCCGGACGCCCTTGCGGCGCGCCAGTTCGGCCGCACCGGTCATCAGCGCGCGGCTGACCGTGAACGGTGAGCACGGGCCGGCCGCGATCCGGACGTGCGCGTTCTTCGAAGTGTCGTGGTACCGGTCGATCGCCTCCTCGGTGCCGGTCAGCGCGGCGTCGGTGTCCTCGACCAGGTTGTCCGGCGGGAGGCCGCCGTCGGACTCCCCCCGGTCCATCGAGCCGCGCACGATGTGGCTGCGCACGCCGATCCGGCCGGTGGCCGCGACCAGCGCTTCGACCTGGTCACCGGCGTCGGACGGGAAGACGTAGTGGTGGTCGGCGACGGTGGTGCAGCCAGACAGCGCGAGCTTGGCCAGCCCGGCGGTGGCGGCGGCGTGCGTGACGTCGGCGTCGAGTCGGCCCCAGATCGGGTAGAGCTCGACCAGCCACTCGAACAGCGTCGAATCGGCGGCGAGCCCGCGCGTGGCCCACTGGTACAGGTGGTGGTGCGTGTTCACCAGGCCGGGTGTGACCAGGCCGAGGCCGCCGAAGTCGAGGCGCTCGTCGTAGTCGCCGCCCGGTGCCGGACCCGGCCCCACCTCGGTGATCAGCTCGTTCTCCACCACCACGTGGCCGTCGGCGTGCTCGGTGCCGTCGGCATCCACAGTGGACACCGTGACACCCTGGATGGCGATCCGGCTCATGCGCTCGCCCCCCGCGTCGCGGCCAGCTTCACCGCGTCGAGGATCTTCTCGTACCCGGTGCAGCGGCAGAGGTTCCCGGCCAGCGCCTCGCGGATCTCCTCATCGGCCGGCTCCGGCACCCTGGCCAGCAGGTCGTGCGCGGCCACCACCAGCCCCGGCGTGCAGAACCCGCACTGCACCGCGCCCGCGTCCACAAAGGACTGCTGGACCGGGTCGAGGCGGTCCCCGTCGGCCAGCCCCTCCACCGTGCGGACCTCGCGGCCCTCGGCCTGTCCGGCGGCGACCAGGCAGGCGCACACCGGAACGGCGTCCAGGTACACCGTGCACGACCCGCATTCGCCCTGCTCGCAAGCGTTCTTGGAGCCGGGGAGGCCGAGGCGCTCGCGCAGCACGTACAGCAGGCTCTCCCCTTCCCAGACGTCGTCGGCCTGGCGCTGCTCGCCGTTGACGGTCATGTTCACGCGCATGAACGCTCCCCTGTCCGGTACTCCTGCCACGCCCAGGTCAGCGTGCGCCGCGCGAGCACGGACAACGCGTGCCTGCGGTACGCGGCGCTGCCGCGGACGTCGTCGATCGGTTCGGTGCCCTCGGCCACCAGCTCACCGAAGCGGCGGCACACCGAATCCCGCAGCGGTGCGGGAGATTCCCACAGTCCGGCGTCGGTCAGCTCACCGGAGAGGAAGTCCTCGGCGGCCCGGCTGCGGCGCGGGGTGGGTGCGGCCGACCCGATCGCCGCGCCGACGCGCCCCTGCTCCGGGTGCAACGCGAGGCCGAACGAGCACACCGCGATCACCATCGCGTTGCGCGTGCCGATCTTCGAGAACTGCTGCGGTGCCTTGGCGTCGGGCAGGTTCACCGCGGTGATCAGTTCGTCGTCGGCCAGCGCGTTGCGCTTCACCCCGAGGTAGAAGTCGTCGGCGGCGATCAGCCGGATCCCGCGCACCGAGGCCACCTCGACGGTGCCGCCGGTGGCCAGCAGCACCGGGTGCGTGTCCCCGGCGGGCGAGGCCGCGCCGAGGTTGCCGCCGACCGTGCCGCGGTTGCGGATCTGCGGGGAGCCGACCGTGCGGGCGGCCATCGCCAGCCCCGGCAACCGCGCGCCCAGCTGCTCGATCAGCCGGGTGTAGGGCACCCCGGCACCCAACCGGACATTCCCGTCGGCGGTGCTCCACTCACCCAGTTCGGCGATCCCGGTCAGGTCCAGCAGCGCCTCGGGCCTGCGGTGGTCGAAGTTCAGCTCGACCATCACGTCGGTGCCCCCGGCGATCGGCACCGCACCGGGCCGCTCGGCCTTCACCGCGAGCGCCTCCGCCAGCGTGGCCGGACGCAGGAATTCCACTGGTCACCCCGTCCCCTTCTTGGTGGATACACCAGTAGACAGCGGCCGAATCGCCGCGGCAACGGTGGCCGGACACGAATCTCCGTGAGCGAAACACCGGCATGTTGTGGTTTTCTACAAAGCCTATGACCGTGGTGAAAACTCTGCTGGAGCTGCCGGAGCTGCGCCTGCGCCTGCGTGGCGGCGGCGACCTGCTCGACCGGCGGGTCACCCGGGTCTACGGCACCGAACTGCCGGACCCCAGCCGTTACCTCTCGGCGGGTGAACTGGTGCTCACCGGGCTGCTGTGGTGGCGGGCGCCCGGCGACGCCGATCCGTTCGTGGCGGCGCTCGCGCGGGCGGGCACGGCGGCGCTGGCCGCCTCGGGCGCGGACTCCGGCGGTATCCCCGACGACCTGGTCCAGGCCTGCGAACGCCACCACATCCCGCTGCTCGAAGTGCCGCCCGACCTGTCGTTCGCGGTGATCGTCGAGCGGGTGGTGCTGGCGCTGGCCGCCGAGCGCGAAGCCCCACCGGGCAGGCTGCCCGCCCACGCCGCCGAACTCCCGCTGCCGGACCTGCTGCGGCTGGGTTCGGCCGAACTCGGTGTGCCGTGCTGGGTGCTGGCGGGGACCGGCCGGGTGGTCGCGGGCACCGGCCTGCTGCTGCCCGAGGCCGAACCGCTGGCCGCCGCGTTCAGCATGGGCGCGGAGGTGGACAGCAGGCACACCGTGCTGCCCGCCGGTGCGGGGTTCACCGTGCCGTGGGCGCTGGTCACCGGCGGTGCCGCGGACTGGGCCACCGAGCAGCACGAGATCGCCGCGGAGGTGGCCGCGCTGGTCGGCCGGTCACGCGTCCAGGCCCGGCAGACGGAGGTCGAAAGATCACTCTTCCGTGGGCTGAACGGGGGCGGTGATCTCGGCGACGCCTTCGCCGCGGCGGGCTGGGCGCCGGACACCGCGGTCCGCGTGGTGCTTACCCGGACCGTGGGCGAGGCGGTGGCCGGGGACCTGCTCGACGAGCTGCTCGCCGGGTACCCGCTGCGCGTGCTGCGCGGCCGGTTCGGCGAGGACTCCTGCGCACTGGTCGCCGCCGACGGCTGGCCCGCCGACTGGGCCCCGGCCGCCACCCGCGCACTGTCCACAGTGGAGCCCGCACTGGCGGCGGACCGGGTGCTGGTCGGCGTCGGCGGGCCGGCCGCGCTGACCGGGGTGCGCGGCGCGGTGGAGGAAGCCGTGCACGCACTGGAGGTCGGCGCGAACCGCGAGGACCGCGTGGCCGTGGTCCCCGGCGAGGAGATCGGTGTGCACCGGCTGGTACTGGCCGGCGTCTCGGACGAACTGCGCACCGCCCTCCGGCGCCGGGTGCTCGGCCCGCTGCTGGACTACGACGCCGCGCAGCACAGCGACCTGGTGCACACGGTCCGCGTGTTCCTGGAGTCGTCGGGTTCCCCGGCGGTGGCCGCGAAAGCCCTGCACATCCACGTGAACACCCTGCGGTACCGGATCGGGCGCGCCAGTGAACTGCTGGGCCTCGACCTGACCGACTTCACCAACCAGGTCGACGTCTACTTGGCACTGCGCATCAGCAGTTGAGACATCTGTTCGCGGTCCAGCTGCTTCTCCGACTTCGCCACCACAAAGGTCGCGACGCAGTTGCCGAGCAGGTTCACGAACACCCGCATCGAATCCATCAGGCGGTCCGCGCCCAGCAGCAGTGCGACCCCGGCAACCGGGAACGCGCCGATGGCGGCGGCCGTGGCCGAGAGGGCCAGGAACGACGAGCCCGGCACACCGGCCATGCCCTTCGACGTCAGCATCAGGATGCCCACGGCCACCAGCTGCTGCCCGAGCGACATGTCGACATCGAACGCCTGCGCCAGGAACACCGTGCAGATGGACAGGTAGATCGTCGCCCCGTCCAGGTTGAACGAGTACCCCGTCGGCACCACCAGCCCGGTCGCCGCCCGCGAGCAGCCCGCGTCGGTCAGCTTGGTCATGATGCGCGGCATCACCGCTTCGGTCGACGCGGTGCCCAGCGCCAGCAGGAACTCCTCACGGGCGTAACGCACGAACCGCCAGATCGGCACGCCCGCGTAGAACCGCGCGATCGCCGCGAGGATCAGCGCGAACAGCACCGCGGCCGCGTAGCAGGCCAGGATCAGCTTCGCGTAGGTGCCGAGCGTGCCGATGCCGTACTGGCCGATGATGAACGCCATCGCGCCGAACGCGCCCAGCGGCGCGGCCCGCATCACCCAGCCCATCACCTTGAAGATGACCAGCTGCACCTGCTCGACGAACCCCAGCACCAGCGGCGCCTTCTCCCGTCCGAGCACGGCCAGCGCCAGCCCGAAGAACACGGCGAAGAACAGCACCTGCAGCAGGGTGTTCTCGGCGAACGCACCGACCACGCTCTCCGGAATGGTCTCCAGCAGGAACTCCGAAGTGGACGGCAGGTGCCCGCCCTGGGTCTTCGCGTCCAGCGCCGAAGCATCCAAAGTGGATGGATCGATGTGCAGTCCGGCACCCGGTTGCCCGAGATTGGCCACCAGCAGGCCGAACAGCAGCGCGAAGGTGGTGACGATCTCGAAGTACAGGATCGCCTTGAAGCCGAGCCGTCCCACCGCCTTGACGTCGCCGACCGCGGCGATGCCGGTGACCACCACGCAGAAGATCAGCGGCGCGATGATCATCTTGATCAGCCGGATGAAGCCGTCGCCGACCGGTTTCAGCTCCGCGCCGATGGACGGCCAGAAGTGCCCGAGCAGCACCCCGGCCACCACCGCCACGATGATCTGGAAGAACAGCGAGGTGTACCAGCGCTTCTTCTTCGCCGCCGGTTCCACCTTCTCGACGTCGGTCATGCGCGCAACCTAAGGTTCGGGAGTTCCGGGCGTGTTACGCGCGGCGGACGTACCGATCAAGCGTCGCTCTGTCCAAATCGGTCAGTTCCGGCTCGCCGAGCGCCCCGCAGTCCAGGCCTCGGCACAGGTACGCGGCCAGCGCCTGCGCGGTCGCCGGTTCGTCGAGGAAACCGCCTTCCGCGGCCGAGGCGTAGGCCCTCAGGCGCGCGGCCGCCGCCGAGAAGCCCGAGCGGAAGAACGCGTACGTGGCCGCGTACCGGCTCGGCAGCTGGTGCGGGTGCAGGTCCCAGCCCTGGTAGAAACCGCGTTCCAGCGAACGCCGGATCAACCGCATCTGCTCGCGCCACGCCGACCGCACGGCCTCCCGGTCGCCCACCGGCAGCTTGTTCGCCGAACCGTCGGACAACCGCACGCCCGTCCCGGCCGCGGCCACCTGCATGAACCCCTTGGCGAAGTCGGCCGCCGGGTGCTCCATGCTCTGGTACTCCGCGCTGATGCCGAGCCCGGCGCTGTAGTCGTACGTCCCGTAGTGCAGCCCGGTGATCCGGCCGCCGCCCGCCTGGATGATCCGGGCCACGGCGACCGTGCCGTCCTCGGCCAGGATCGACTGCGCCGTCTCCACCTGCACCTCGAACCGCAGCGCGCCGGCCGCCAGGCCGTACGCGGGTTCGAGCCGCTCCAGCACCGCGGCGCAGGCCTCCACCTGCTCGACCGCGGTGACCTTAGGCAGCGTCACCACGAACCCGGCCGGTAGGTCGCCACCTTCGAGCAACCCGCCGAGGAACAGGTCCAGCGTGCGGATCCCGCGCCGCCGGGTCGGTTGCTCGAAGCTCTTGAACCGGATCCCGGTGAACGGCGGCGCCTGGCCGTTCTTCACCGACGCCGCCAGTTCGGCACCCGCCGCCCGCGCGTCGGCGTCCTCGGTCTCGTCGCCGTGGCGGCCGTAGCCGTCCTCGAAGTCGAGCCGCAGGTCCTCGATCGGCTCGGCGGCGAGTTTGGCGCGAACCCGCTCGACCACGGTGCCATCGACGTCGTCCGTCTCAAGTGGACCGTGCTCGGCCAGCGCGGCCAGCGCCTGCTCGCCCCACCGCGCGGCCAGGTCGGCGGTGAACCGCCCGGCGGGCACGTACACCGTGTGCACCGGCTGGCGGTCGGGCGGCTCACCGGGGTACAACCCGGCGACCCGGGCGTCCACCTCGGCGAGGCGGGCGTCGATGTTCGCGTAGACGTCCTCGGAGAGCCGCCCCTCTGCCATCGCTTACTTGATCCGCTCGTAGGCGGGCAGGGTCAGGAAGTCGACGAACTCCTCGGCGAGCGCGACCTCCTCGAACAGCTCGACCGCTTCCTTGAGCAGGTCGGCGTCGATCGCCCCGGTCAGTTCCTGCCGCACGTCGGCGAGCGACTCGCGCACCAGCTCACGGGTCACCGTCTGGCCGTTGTCCAGCTTGGTGCCGTTGCGCACCCACTGCCACAGCTGCGACCGCGAGATCTCCGCGGTGGCCGCGTCCTCCATCAGGTTGTGGATCGCGGCGGCGCCGTTCCCGCCCAGCCAGGACGCGATGTACCGGACACCGACGTCGACCGCGCCACGCAGGCCTGCCGCGGTCGCGCCGCCCTCGGTGGAGGCCACGTCGAGCAGCTGCTCCGCGGTCACGCTCACCTCGTCACGGGTGCGCTCGAGCTGGTTCGGCCGGTCGCCGAGGACCTTGTCGAACTCCTCCTTGCACAGCCCGACCATGCCCGGGTGCGCCACCCACGAACCGTCGAACCCGTCGCCGGCCTCGCGCGCCTTGTCGGCGTGGACCTTCTTCGACGCGTTCTCGGCGACCTCGGGGTCCTTGCTCGGGATGAACGCGGCCATGCCGCCGATCGCGAACGCGCCGCGCTTGTGGCAGGTGCGCACCAGCAGCTCGGTGTAGGCCCGCATGAACGGCGCGGTCATGGTGACGCTGTTGCGGTCCGGCAGGACGAACTTCTCGCCGGCGTCGCGGAAGTACTTGATCACGCTGAACAGGTAGTCCCAGCGGCCCGCGTTCAGCCCGGAGGCGTGCTCGCGCAGTTCGTAGAGGATCTCCTCCATCTCGAACGCGGCCGGGATGGTCTCGATCAGCACGGTGGCGCGGACGGTGCCGTGCGGGATGCCCAGCTCCTTCTGCGCGTGCGTGAACACGTCGTTCCACAGCCGCGCTTCGAGGTGGCTCTCCATCTTCGGCAGGTAGTAGTACGGGCCCTTGTCGTTGGCCAGCAGGGCACGCACGTTGTGGAAGAAGTGCAGGCCGAAGTCGACCAGCGCGCCGACCCCGGCGCGGCCGTCGAACTCCAGGTTGCGCTCGTCGAGGTGCCAGCCGCGCGGGCGGACCACGATGGTGGCGTGCTCGACGTCGTCGCGCAGCTGGTAGTTCTTGCCCTCCGGCGTGCTCAGCGAGATGTCGCCGCGGATGGCGTCGCGCAGGTTGACCTGCCCGCCGACGACGTTGCGCCAGTGCGGGGTGTTGGCGTCCTCCAGGTCGGCCAGCCAGACCTTGGCCCCGGAGTTGAGCGCGTTGATGGTCATCTTGCGGTCGGTCGGCCCGGTGATCTCCACCCGGCGGTCGCGCAGCGCCGGCGGCGCGTCGGAGACCTTCCAGTCGGACTCGCGCACGTGCGCGGTCTCCGGCAGGAAGTCGAGCTTGCCGGTGCGCGCGGCCTCCTCGCGGCGGACGCGGCGGGCCTGGAGCAGCTCGTCCCGGCGAGCGGCGAAGGCATCGTGCAGACCGGCGAGGAATTCCAGCGCTTCGGGCGTCAGGATCTCCTCGCCGCCTTCGACGGAATCTCCGAGGACACGAACTTCAGACATGTGTGAACACCCCAACTTGGAGACGTTTTCTATTTTGCGGACTATAGTTTCTGCATGGCGGAAACTCAACGCAGGCCCGGCAGTGTGCAGTCGCTGCAGCGGGCCTTTGAGCTGCTGGAACGCCTGGCCGACGCCGGGGGTGAGGCAAGTCTCTCCGAACTGGCCACCTCATCCGGCCTCCCGATGCCCACGATCCACCGGCTCATCCGGACCCTGCTCGACCTCGGGTACGTCCGACAGCACACCAATCGCCGGTACGCCTTGGGAGCCCGGCTCATCCGGTTGGGTGAACACGCGGGGGTGCAGTTCGGCACCGCGACCCGGCCGCTGCTCGCCGAGCTGGTCGAGGAGACCGGCGAGACGGCGAACCTGGCGATCCTGGAGCGCGACGAGGTGGTCTACGTCGCGCAGGTCCCGTCGAAGCACTCGATGCGCATGTTCACCGAGGTGGGCAGGCGGCTGCTGCCGCACGGGACCGGGGTCGGCAAGGCCATGCTCGCGCGACTGCCCGCCGACGACGTGCGCGCGCTGCTGGCGCGCACCGGTACGCCCGCGTACACCACGCACACCCTGACCGACCCGGCCACGCTGCTCGACCACCTGCGTGAGGTGGCCGAGCAGGGGTACGCGCTGGACGAGAGCGAGCAGGAGATCGGCGTGCGCTGCGTGGCGGTCGCACTGACCGGCACGCCGACCCCGGCCGCGGTGTCGGTGTCCGGCCCGGAGGGACGGCTCACCAAGGAGGCGGTCTCGCGCATCGCGCCCGCGGTTCAGCGGGTGGCGAAGGAGCTG
The DNA here is from genome assembly GCF_017309385.1 of Amycolatopsis sp. 195334CR. Taxonomy (NCBI): domain Bacteria; kingdom Bacillati; phylum Actinomycetota; class Actinomycetes; order Pseudonocardiales; family Pseudonocardiaceae; genus Amycolatopsis; species Amycolatopsis sp. 195334CR. Next base: position 147,077 of record NZ_JAFJMJ010000001.1, read on the forward strand.
TCGGCGCGGATCACGGCTTCGTGAGTTCGGGCGCGAGCAGGTCCATCAGGAGGCCGTCGCGCCAGGTGCCGTCGCGGCGCTGCTCGTACTGGCGCAGCACACCGACCGGCCGGAAGCCGAGCCTGCGGTAGACCGCGATCGCCCGCTCGTTCTCGGCGGCCGGGTCGATGGTCAGCCGGTGGTGGCCGCGTTCCTCGATGAAGTACGTGGCCAGCCGGTGGATCGCGGCCGTGCCGATGCCGCGGCCGTGCCAGTCCGGGTGCACCGCGAGATCGATGCCCGCGTGCCGGTACTGCGGGGTGGTTTCCTCCGAACCCTGGATCACGCCGACCACGGTGCCCTCGAACTCGATGGCGTACGAGGTGGTGTCCGGGTCCTCGGGCGCGACCAGTTCGGGGGTCTCCACGTCCGGATCGCCCCACCAGGCCGCGACCTCGGGCGTGGCGAGGATCTCGTGCACGCGCGGGGCGTCGTCGCCGGTGAGACGGCGTAGTTCGATGGTCATTCAGGTCCTCCTCGAAGCGGTTGCGGATGACGGCGAACCGTCGAGGAGGTGGGGCGCGGGAAGGGCGTCAACCGGGCATGGCCGACATTCTGCCCCGGCCGCACCGGCCGGGGCATCGGGTTTTTCAGCCGAGCAGGGCGTCCACGAAGGCACCGGCCTCGAACGGCGCCAGGTCGTCCGCGCCTTCGCCGAGGCCGACCAGCTTGACCGGCACGCCCAGCTCGCGCTGCACCTGGAAGACGATGCCGCCCTTGGCGGTGCCGTCCAGCTTGGTCAGCACGATGCCGGTCACGTCCACCACCTCGGCGAACACGCGGGCCTGCATCAGCCCGTTCTGGCCGGTGGTGGCGTCGAGCACGAGCAGCACCTCGTCCACCTTGGCCTGCTTCTCCACCACCCGCTTGACCTTGCCCAGCTCGTCCATCAGGCCGGTTTTGGTGTGCAGGCGGCCGGCGGTGTCGACCAGCACGGTGTCCACGCGGGCCTCGGTGCCGCGCTTGACCGCGTCGAAGGCGACGGCGGCCGGGTCGGCGCCCTCCTTGCCGCGGACCACCTCGGCGCCGACGCGGTCGGCCCAGGTCTGGAGCTGGTCGGCGGCGGCGGCGCGGAAGGTGTCGGCCGCGCCGAGCAGGACGTCGCGGCCCTGTGCCACCAGCACCCGGGCGAGCTTGCCGGTGGTGGTGGTCTTCCCGGTGCCGTTCACCCCGGCGACCAGCACGACCGCGGGCTTCTTGTCGTCGCCGGTGCCGTGCGGGAGCGCGCGCACCGCGCGGTCGCCGTCGGTGGCCAGCGCCTCGATCAGGACCTCGCGGAGCACGGCCCTGGCGTCCTCGGAGGTGCGGACCGCGCGCACGGACAGTTCGGAACGCAGCTTCTCGACGATCTCGGTGGTGGTCGCCGCACCGAGGTCGGCGACCAGGAGGGTGTCCTCGACGTCCTGCCAGGAGTCCTCGTCCAGGTCACCGGCGCCGAGCAGCCCGAGCAACCCCTGCCCGAACGCCGACCGCGACTTGGACAGGCGCCCGCGCAACCGCTCGATCCGCCCAGCCGCCGGCGCGATCTCCTCCACCGGCTCCGGCGCTGCCTCGGGCTTGGTCTCGGGCTTCGCCCCGGTCGTGGGCTTGGCTTCAGCCTCGGGCTTGGCCCCGGCTTCGGGCTTGACCCCGGCCGCAGGCTTGGCTCCTGCCTCGGGCTTCGCCCCGGCTTCGGGCTTGGCTCCGGTCTTCGGCTTGGTGTCGGTGTCGGGCTCCGCCTCGGGCTCGGCCGCGGCTTCCGTGTCCTCCGGCAGGCCGACGTCGACGATCCCCCGGCGAGGCGCGTCCCGCGGCACCGAAGCGTCGTCACCGACGCCCGGCTGCCCGTCGACCTCGGTGCGCTCACCGGCCGGGTGCGCCTCGGCCTTCTCCCCGCCGGGCGCCAGCGCGATGCCACCACCCGCCTGATAACCACCGCCCTTGGGCTTGACCTCCTTGGCCTGCTCGGCCTTGTCGGTCTCGGTCAGGCTGATCTTGCGCTTGCGCGCCACGATCAGCCCGGTGACCAGCGCGACCGCCAGCACCACGACGACTACGACGATGATCCAGAACCAGAGGTTGCTCGACACGCGGCCATCCTCGCATCCGAGCCCCCCGGCCCCCATCCGCCCCCGCGCCCAGGCCAAGCATCCACCGAGGTGAACTCGGTTTGGACAAGAAGTAACGATTCCGCTTGCGCCCCGCCCGCGCCAAGGACTAGACCACTCCTCCGTGACTGCTCGTTCTGGCGAGCCCCTCACCGTCGTGGGGCTCATCTCGGGCACGTCGATCGATGGCATCGACGTGGCCGCCGCCCGGTTGTGCGCCGAGGACGGCGAACTGGCGCTGACCCCGATCGCCGAGACGGAGATCCCCTACCCCGACGAGCTCCGCGAGCGGTTGCTCGGCGCACTGCCGCCGAACCCGTGCACCGCGGAGGAGCTCACCCGGCTGGACACGCTGGTCGGCCAGTCCTTCGCCGAGGCGGCCGCCACCGGCGTCGAGCTCGCGGGCGGCGCGGACCTGATCGCGTCGCTCGGGCAGACGGTGTTCCACTGGGTCGAGCACGGACGGGCCCGCGGCACGCTGCAACTCGGCCAGCCCGCGTGGATCGCCGAACGCACCGGCCTGCCCGTGGTGGCCGACCTGCGCACCCGCGACGTCGCGGCGGGCGGGCACGGCGCGCCGCTGGCCAGCACGCTCGACCAGCTCTGGCTGCGCGGGCTCGCCGAAGACAGCGGGAAGACAGCGGTCGGGCTCAACATCGGCGGCATCGCCAACATCACCGTGGTGCGCGCGGACACCGGCGCGCTGGCCTACGACACCGGACCGGGCAACGCGCTGCTCGACCTCGCCGCCGCCGAGGTCAGCGGGCAGCGCAGCGACTTCGGCGGCCGGCTCGCCGCCGCCGGTCGTGTCCACTCCGGACTGCTGGACCGGTTGCTCGCCGATCCCTACTACGCCGCTCCCCCGCCGAAAAGCACCGGCAAGGAACATTTCCACACCGATTACCTGCACACCCACATCGGCGATCTTTCGCTTTCCGGAGAAGATCTTCTCGCCACCCTCACGGAACTGACCGCGACCACCATCGCCGCCGAATGCGCCCGCCACGAAGCGGGCACCGTGGTGGCTTCCGGCGGCGGCGTGGAGAACCCGGCGCTGATGCGCGCACTCGCCGCGCGGCTCACCGCCGAACTGCGCACGAGCGACGAACTCGGCCTGCCCCGCGCGGCCAAAGAGGCTTACCTGACCGCGTTGCTGGGCTGGCTGACCTGGCACGGACAGCCGGCGAACCTGCCGAGCGCCACCGGCGCCGCGGGCCCGCGACTGCTCGGCAGCATCACGCCCGGTGCGCACCCGGCGGCGCTCCCGCCCCCTTTGCCCGCGGTCATTACCCGTTTGCGTATAGCGCCGCGGGGTAAAACACGGTAGGAGATGTCAATGCGCGCAGTCGACCTCGCGATAATCGCGATCTTTCTGGTGGGGATGCCGGTACTCGGCATCGTGATCGGCGGCCGGCAGAAGTCCGGTAACGACTATTTCGTCGGCGAGGGCAAGATCTCGTGGTGGGTGGCCTGCCTCTCGGTGGTGTCGGCGGAAACGTCGACGCTGACCGTGTTGTCGGTGCCCACGGTCGCCTACATAGCCACGCCCGGTGCGGGCGGGATGACCTATTTGTCGCTGGCGATCGGGTACATCCTCGGTCGCATCGTGGTTTCTTTCGTGCTGCTGCCCCGGTACGTGGCGGGCAACCTGGTGACCGCGTACGCCTTCCTCGGCAAGCGGTTCGGCAGCGGGCTGCAGGGCACCGCCTCGGTGACCTTCCTGCTCACCCGCACCGCGGCCGACGGGATCCGGCTGTTCGCCACCGCGATCCCGGTGAAGGTGGTGCTCGGCGCGTACGGCCTGAACGTGTCGTACTGGGCGATCGTGATCGCGCTCGGCATCGCGATGGTGATCTACAGCTTCTTCGGCGGGGTGCGCGCCGTGGTGTGGGTCGACGCCATCCAGATGCTCTGGTACGTGCTCGGCGGCATCGTGGTGATCTGGGTGCTGGCGGCCAACCTGCCCGACGGCTGGTTCTCGCGAGCCGTCGACGCGAACAAGTTCCAGTTGCTCGACTTCTCGTCGAACCCGCTGACCGGGCAGTACGCGATCATCACCGCGGTGATCGGTGGCGCGGTGCTGTCGATGGCCTCGCACGGGTCCGACCAGCTGATCGTGCAGCGCCTCCAGGCCACGAACGACCTGCGCGCGGCGCAGAAGGCGCTGATCGCCTCGGGCGTGGTGGTGTTCCTGCAGTTCGCGCTGTTCCTGTTCATCGGCGTGATGCTGTGGGCGTTCTACAACGGACTGGACCCGGTCAAGCAACTGGGGCTGAACACGAACGACGAACTGTTCGCGAACTACATCGTGACCGAGCTGCCCAGCGGGTTGTCGGGCTTCGTGATCGCCGGGATCCTCGCCGCCGCACTGAGTTCCTCGCTCGGCGCGCTGGCGTCCTCGACGGTCACCGATGTGTACGAACGGGTCATCGGCAGGCAACTGTCCGATGAGGAGCGACTGAAGCAGGGTCGCATCTGGACGATCATCTGGGCCGGGATCCTGATCGTGTTCGCCGGTTTCTTCGCCTCGTTCACCTCGACCAGCGACCCGATCGTGGTGCAGGCGCTGGGCATCACCGGGTACACCTACGGCGCGCTGCTCGGCGCGTTCCTGCTCGGGCTGCTGATCAAGAAGGCGCGGCAGCCGGACGCGATCGCCGCCTTCGTGGTCACCGTGCTGGTGATGGCGTTCGTGATCCTCGGGGTGAAGTTCGACAAGGCGAGCGGTGCGCTGCTCGGCGTGGACTTCTCGAAGGCGGGCGGGAACAACGTGGCGCTGGCGTTCCCGTGGTACACGCTGGCCGGGGTGATCATCACCCTGATCGTGGGCGGCCTGCTCTCGCTGCGGCACTCGACGCCGGACCCGAAGTCGGCCGAAGCCACCGCCGCCCCGGTCGACAAGGCGGCTTAGGTCCCGTGCAGTGAATGTGGCTTTCACAGCGTCTGGCGCAGTGAAAGCCACATTCACCGCGTTCAGGGGATGGCGGGGTGGACGCGGTCCGAGAGCGAGCCGACGAAGCGGGCGCGGCCGGTTTCCTGCCATTCCACCGGTACTCCGATCCGGCTGACCGGGCGGCGCAGGCCGTCGGGCAGTTCGGTGTCCGGGATGACCAGCAGCCTGCTCATCCGGCGGCGCAGTTCGGTGAGCTGTTCGGCGCCGGTGAGGAGTTGGGTCCACTCGGCCTCGGGGATCATCCGGTCCGCGTTCTGCAGCACGGTCGCGTCGGCGGTGGCCCAGGAGACGGGGGACGCCTCGAAGTTCCACCAGGTGTCCCGGCGGCCGGGACCGACGAACCCGTGCATGACGCACGGGACCCACTGGCCGGGCACGAACTGCGTGCCCTCGCGGGCGCGGAACGAAATCAGCCGGTAGGCGAAGCGCGGTGGTGAGACCGGGTCGCGCGAGATGTCGCCGAGGACCAGGATTTCGACCTTGCCGTCGGCCTGCTGGACCACCACGCCCGGGACGAGCTGCCCACCACGGAAGGGCTTGACCGCGTGCTCGGCGCGGAAGCCGCGCACCACCGCGTACAGCCCGGCGAGGACCACGAGCACGCCCAGCACCACCGACCACCACCGCCCGTCGGCGATGGCCCACCAGCCCAGCGCGACCAGCACCACCCCGGCCACCAGGCCGACGGCCACCGCGATGGCCCTGGCGTGGATGTTGGGGCTGCTCGCGCGCAGCTGGTCGGCATCGATCGGAGCGTCGAAGAATCGCCGCGGGTCACCCGCCGGCCACGCTGACTCACTCACCCGGGGCATCCTGCCAGAACAATCACCGACAGCGGGTCACGATTTTCGAACCACTCCACTAAAGTCATGACGGACGGTGACTCTGGCAGGGGACGCGACGGTCATGGCGGGATCCGGCACGGTGTTCCTGACGGCAGTGGCCTGCGCCTTCGCCCTCGGCGCCTGCGGGAGCCCCGGCAGCCGGTGGAGCGAACTCACCCGGCGGCCGGACATCGACGAGGCCGTGGCGCGGTACGGAGAACTGACGAACGAGATCGCCGGTGCACTCAGCGCCAAATTCGGCCTGCCCCCGTGGGAAACCGCGGACGATCGCGATCCGGGCTGCGCCGACTTCCCCGAGGCGGCTCCCGGGGACGCCCTGACCTCGACCCGGACGAGCAGCACCCCGGCGAGGATCCCGCCGGACCAGTGGCCGCGGGCCGCGATCACCGTCGAGCGAACGGCTTCAGCCCACGGGTTCACCATCGACGACCTCGGCTCACGCAGCGTCAGCTTCCACGACGCCTACGCCGCGAAGCTCACGGTCGACGCCACTTCGGAGAGCACCACCATCCGCGTGCGGACCGGCTGTCACCTGCTTCCCGAGGCGAAGCAGCGCGCATCCCGCGCTCCTTAGCCGGCTCGTTCGGCGGCGCTGCGGAGTACGCAGAACTCGTTGCCCTCGGGGTCGGCGAGCACGACCCAGCCCGAGCCGTCCGGTTCGCGGCGGTCCGCGACCAGGGTGGCGCCGAGGGCCAGGAGGCGCTCGGTTTCCTCTTCGCGCGTGGTTTCGGGGCGGAGGCAGAGGTGGAGCCGGTTCTTCTGCGCGGTTTTCGCCTCGGGGACCTGGTTGAAGTGCAGGATGGGGCCGTCGGGGAGCATCACCTCCGTCTCCTCGTCACCCGGATTGTCCTCCGGGTGGAGCGGGAAGCCGGTCACCTCGCTCCAGAAGCGAGCCAGTTCGTAGGCGTTGACCGCGTCGATCGCGACGTTCTGCAGCTGGGAAACCATGCGGAGACGGTGCCGCAAGCCGGGGCGTGGCGCCACCGGTTTTCAGGCGGGGGACTCCTCGGTGGCCACCTCGGGCTCAGGTTCGGAGGCAGCCTCGGCCACCGCTTCAGGCGCGGCTTCCGGTGCTACCTCGGCCCCCGGCGCAGCTTCCGGCTCGACCTCCGGCTCAGGCTCGGCCTCAGCCAGCGCCGCAGCTTCCCGCTCGGAGGCGGCTTCGGCCACCGCCTCAGGCGCGGCTTCGGCTACCGGCGCGGCTTCCGGCTCGGAAGCGGCTTCGGCCACCGGCTCAGCCTCCGGCTCCGGCGCGGTTTCCGGCGCAGGCTCGGCCACCGGCGCGGCTTCCGTGGCTTCGGCCATCGGCGCGGGCTCCGGCGTGGCGGCGGCTGAAGGCGCCTCGGGCTCGGGCGGGGGCGAGGCGGGCGCCTCGGCTTCCGGCGCCGCAACCGCGGCCGCGGGCGCCGCCGCTCGTGCGGGCGGCGGCTTCGGGTCGTTCCGGAGGCGTTGCGAGATCACCTTCGTGATGCCGTCGCCCTGCATGCTCACGCCGTACAGCGCGTCGGCGATCTCCATCGTCGGCTTCTGGTGGGTGATGATGATCAGCTGCGAACTCTCCCGCAGCTGCTCCAGCAGCCCGATCAGCCGGCGCATGTTCGTGTCGTCCAGCGCCGCCTCGACCTCGTCCATCACGTAGAACGGCGACGGCCTCGCGCGGAAGATGGCCACCAGCATCGCCACCGCGACCAGCGACTTCTCCCCACCCGACAACAACGACAGCCGCTTGACCTTCTTGCCGGGGGGCCGCGCCTCCACGTCGACGCCGGTGGCGAGCAGGTCGTCCGGCTCGGTGAGCACCATCCGCCCGTCCCCGCCGGGGAACAGCACCGAGAACACGATCTCGAACTCGCGCGCCACGTCCTCGTAGGCGGTGCTGAACACCTCGAGGATCTTGTCGTCGACCTCCTTGATCACCGTCAGCAGGTCCTTGCGCGTCGCCTTCAGGTCCTCCAGCTGGGTGGACAGGAACTTGTAGCGCTCCTCCAGCGCGGCGAACTCCTCCAGCGCCAGCGGGTTGACCTTGCCGAGCAGCGTCAGGTCGCGTTCGGCGCGCTTGGCCCGCCGCTGCTGCGTCGGCCGGTCGAACGGGATCGGCTGCGGCGCGCTGACCTGCTCGCCGCGCTCCTTCGCCGCCTCGTACTCGGCGATCTCGCCGGCGCTCGGCGGCACCGGCACCTCCGGGCCGTACTCCGCGACCAGGTCCTCGAGCCCGATGCCGAAGTCCTCGGCGATCTTGCCTTCCAGCGTTTCCAGCCGCAGCCGCTGCTCGGCCCGCAGCACCTCGTCGCGGTGCACCGCGTCGGTCAGCTTCTCCAGTTCACCGGCGAACTCCCGGACCTTGCCGCGCACCTGCGCGAGCATGGTCTCCCGGCGCTGCCGCTCCCCCTGGATCTCGTCGCGCTCGGCGGCGGCCCGCTGCACGGACACCTCGATCCGGTCCAGCGCGTACTCACCGGCCTCGACCACGGCCGCGGCGATCTCCGCGCCACGCTCCCGCGCCTCGCGCGCCTTCGCCGCGCGCTCCCGCGCCTGCCGCTCGTTGAACGCCGCGCGCCGCAGAGACTCGGCCTTGCCCGCCAGCCCGCGCGACCGCTCCTCGGCGGTCCGCAACGCGAGCCGTGCCTCGACCTCCTCCTGCCGCAACGCCGCCAGGTCGTCCTTCGCCTGGTCGCGCTCGGAAGTGTCGGGATCCTCGTCGACCGGCTGCTCGGCCACGGCGTCCAGCCGTTCCTCCAGCTCAGCCAGCTGCGCAAGCGCTTGCTCCCGGGTGCGCTCCACCTTCGCGCGCTGCTCGCGCAGGCGGGTCACCTCGGCCTCGGCGGACCGCGCCGCCTGCTGCACCCGGTTGAGCCGCTCCGACGACCGCGCGCGGCGGACCTTCGCCTCGCCCAGCGCTTCCTTCGCCTGCCCGACCTCTTCGCGCCGCGCCTGCTGCTCGGCCCGCGCGCCTTCGAGTTCGGCGGTGGTGCGCTCCAGGCTGCGTTCCGCGGCGGCCAGGCGGTTCTGCGCCTCGTCGACGGCCGCCTGCACCTCGATCACGCTCTCCTGGCGCGCGGAGCCGCCCATCGCCCAGTGCGCGCCGAACACGTCACCGTCGGCGGTGACCGTGCTGACCGACGGATCCACCGCGACCAGCCGCCGCGCCGTCTCCAGATCGTCCACAATGGCCACTCGGGCCAGCGCCCGCTCGACCGCGGGCCGCAGCGCGACCGGCGCGGTGACCACCTCGCGCGCCCAGCGCGCCCCCGGCGGCAGGCTCGGCCAGCTCGCGGTGTCCACTGTGTACTCGTCGCTGCCGAGCAGGATGCCGGCGCGGCCGGATTCGTTGCTCTTCAACAGCTTCAGCGCGGCCAGCGCGTCCTCGCCACCGGTCACCGCGATCGCGTCGGCGACCGGGCCGAGCGCGGCGGCCAGCGCCACCTCGTGCCCCGGCTCGACGGTGAGCAGCGCGGCCACCGAACCGAGCAGGCCGGGCAGCTGGTCGGCGGCACCGAGCAGCACGCCGGCGCCGTCCTTGCGGCGCAAGCCCATCGACAGCGCGTCGACGCGGGCCTTCTCCGAAGCGATCTCGCGCTCGGCCGAACGCTCGGCCTTGACCAGTTCCTCGACCCGGGCCTTCGCCGCGTTGTTCGCCTCGACGGCACGGTCGTGGCGGCCCTGCAGATCGGCGTCGTCGGACTCCTCGACCCCGCCCTCGGTCTGGGCCAGCTCCAGTTCCTCGGCGGCGATCTCGGCACGCTCACCGGCTTCGTCGATCGACACGGTGAGCCGGTCGATCTCGTCGGAGGTGGCGCCGTTCTTGCTGCGCAGCGCCTCCACCTGACCGGTCAGCTTGGCCAGGCCCTCGCGGCGGTCGGCGATCGCGCGGACCGCGGCCATGTGCGCGCGTTCGGCCGCCTGCACCTGGTGTTCGAGCTGCTCACGCCGCTGGATGGTCTCCGAGAGCAGCATCCTGGCTTCTTCGACGGCCTCGGCCAGCTCCTGCTCGCGTTCGGCGACCTGCTCCGCCTCGGCGAGCAGTTCCTCGGGGTCGCGGCCGCCGGAATGCGCGTCGGGTGCGGCGGAGAGGTGGCGCTGCCGTTCGACCGCCAGCCGGACCGTGCCGCGCAACCGCTCGGCCAGCGCGGACAGCTTGTACCAGGTCTCCTGGGCCGCGGTCAGCCGCGGCGCGTCCTCGGCGAGCGAGCCCTCCAGCTCGTTCTCCTGCGCGGTGACGATCTCCAGCGCCTGCTCGACCTCGTGGCGGCGGGCGCGGGCGGCGTGCTCGTCGGCCTCCTCCTTGGCCAGCGTGGCGCGCTGGGTGACCAGGTCGTCGGCGAACAGGCGCAGCCGCGAATCCCGCAGTTCGGACTGCACGGCCTGGGCCTTGCGCGCGATCTCGGCCTGCTTGCCCAGCGGCTTGAGCTGGCGGCGCAGCTCGGTGGTGAGGTCGCCGAGCCGGTCGAGGTTGGTCTGCATCGCGTTCAGCTTCCGCAGCGCCTTTTCCTTGCGCTTGCGGTGCTTGAGCACGCCGGCCGCCTCTTCGATGAAGGCGCGGCGCTCCTCCGGCTTGGCCTCCAGGATCTGGGCGAGCTGGCCCTGCCCGACGATGACGTGCATCTCGCGGCCGATACCGGAGTCCGACAGCAGTTCCTGCACGTCCATCAGGCGGCACGTGCTGCCGTTGATCTCGTACTCGCTGGCGCCGTCGCGGAACATGCGGCGGGTGATCGAGACCTCGGTGTAGTCGATCGGGAGCGCGCCGTCGGAGTTGTCGATGGTGAGGCTGACCTCGGCGCGCCCGAGCGGGGCGCGGCCGGAGGTGCCGGCGAAGATGACGTCCTCCATCTTGCCGCCGCGCAGGTCCTTGGCGCCCTGCGTGCCCATCACCCAGCGCAGCGCGTCGAGCACGTTGGACTTGCCGGAGCCGTTGGGGCCGACCACGCAGGTGATCCCGGGCTCGAACCGCAGCGTGGTCGCCGAGGCGAAGGACTTGAAGCCCTTGAGCGTCAGGCTCTTGAGGTGCACGCGGCCAATCCCTCTCGGTCCGGGCGCGACGGCCGGGGACTCGGTTCAATCGCCCGATGCTACCTGGGTGGCCTCCCGCCGCCGGGGAGGCGGGCCGTCAGCGCTCGACGAAGGTGGTCAGGCCACCACGCGGAGTGCTCCAGCGCTCCACCACCGTGTCCACTCGACCGGGTGACCCACCGGACCGAAGGGCGGCCAGGAGCCGCTCACAGTGGTCCCGCCTACCCTCCGCTACCACCTCGACACGACCGTCGACCAGGTTGCCCGCGCTGCCGACCAAGCCGAGCTCCAGCGCCCGGCTGCGCGTCCACCAGCGGAAACCGACGCCCTGGACCTGTCCGTGCACCCACGCGGTGAGGCGCACGGCCTCCTGTTCCTCGCTCACGAACCCATCGTGCCCTACGTCGGCAAATACCATGCGGCTACCCTGCGTCAACATCTGGGGACGGTTCGCTCGCACAGGGTCATCCGACGGTGATACGGTCCCCTGCGGATCCGGCGCCTGGAGTGCGCGTCCGGGTTCCACCACCCGCATCGCAAGGAGAACCAATGCCCCAGTCGCCGGGGTCTCCCCCGAGCCAGCCGGCCGTGGTCGCCCCGCCCCGTGAGCCGGGCGGACGGCTGCACCGGACCGGGTACGTCATTCTCGCCGCCAGCGGCCTCGCGCTCGCCACCGCGTTCGGCGCGGTCGCGCAGTTCTCCAGCCCCAGCTCCGCCGACGACGCGCCGCCCGCGCTGCAGGCGAACCCCGGCGGCGGCCCCGGCGCGCTGGTGCCCGGCCAGCCGCAGCCCGGCCCGGTGATGGTCAGCGGTGTGCCGGTTCCGGGAACCTCGCCGAGCGCGGCGCCGACCACCATCGTGACCACCGGTCCCGACGGCGTGCCGACCACCACGGTGGTCACCCCGCCGCCCGCGCCCCCGGCGCCCGGCAACCCGCCCGGACCCGGTGACCCGCCGCAGCCGCCGAGCACGCCCACCGGCAAGCCGACGACCATTCCGCCGACCACGTCGAAGCCGACCGATCCGCCGACGTCCGATCCGTCGCCGACGGACCCGCCGAGCAGCAGCCCCCAGCCGCCGGACTCGGGCGACCCGGGCAGCACCACGCCGTAGCTCTCGTGCAGTGAATGTGGGGCGGTTTCAACTGGCTTTCACTGCGCCAGACGCTGTGAAAGCCACATTCACTGCACTCGGGGTCGCGGCCGGTGTCCCGAAGGGGGCTCAGGCTTCGAAGCGGTAGCCCATGCCCGGTTCGGTCAGCAGGTGCCGCGGCCGCGAAGGCTCCGGCTCCAGCTTCCGCCGCAGCTGCGCCAGGTACACCCGCAGGTAGTGCGACTCCGTGTCGTACGACGGGCCCCAGACCTCGTGCAGCAGCTGCTTCTGCGCCACCAGGCGCCCCCGGTTGCGCACCAGCAGCTCCAGCACCCCCCATTCCGTCTTCGTCAGGTGCACCTCGGCACCGTCCCGCAGGACCTTCTTCGCGGCCAGGTCGATGGTGAACGCGTCCGTCTCCACCACCGCGCTGCCGTCCTCGGCGCCGGTCACCGCGGACCGGCGCACCGCCGCGCGCAACCGCGCCAGCAGCTCGTCCATGCCGAACGGCTTGGTCACGTAGTCGTCCGCGCCCGCGTCCAGCGCCGCCACCTTGTCCGCCGAATCGCCCCGCGCGGACAGCACGATGATCGGCACCGTGGTCCACCCGCGCAGCCCGGCGATCACCTCGTTGCCGTCCATGTCCGGCAATCCGAGGTCGAGCACCACCACGTCCGGCTTGGTCTCGGCGACCGCGCGCAGCGCGGCGGAACCGTCGTGCGCGGTGATCACCTTGTACCCCCGCGCGGACAGGTTGATCCGCAGCGCCCGCACGATCTGCGGCTCGTCGTCCACCACCAGCACCGTGCTCATGCTTCTCCATTCCACTTCGGCAGCGAGACGACCACGGTCAGCCCGCCGCCGGGGGTGTCCTCCGCCCTGATCGTGCCGCCCATCGCCTCGGTGAAGCCCTTCGCCACGGACAGGCCGAGCCCGACCCCCGGCGCGGCGTTGCGGTCACCGAGCCGCTGGAACGGCGCGAACGCCGACTCCGCGGCCCCCTTCTTCAACCCCCGCCCGTGATCCACGATGCGGAGCTCCACATAGGACGCGTGCGCGCTGGCCCGTACCGACACCGGCGCCGAACCGTGCCGCAGCGCGTTGTCCACCACGTTCGCCACCACCCGCTCCAGCAGGCCGGGATCGGCCGTCACCCACGGCACGTCGTCGGCCACCTCGGCGCGCACCGCCGCCGAGCCATCCACATTGGACAAAGCGAGCGCGACCACCTCGTCGTAGCCGACCGCGCGCAGGTGCGGGCGCACCGCGCCGGTGGCCAGCCGCGAGGAGTCGAGCAGGTTGTCCACCAGCCCGGCCAGCCGGTCGGCGGACAGCTCGATCGCCTCCAGCAGTTCCCCGGTGTCCTCTTCGGACAGCTGGATGTCGTCGGCGCGCAGGCTGCCCACCGCGGCCTTGATCGAGGTCAGCGGGGTGCGCAGGTCGTGCCCGACGGCGGACAGCAGCGCGGTCCGCAGTTCGGTGGCCTCGGCCTTGCGCTGCGCCTCGTCCGCGGTGGCCGCCATGCGCTGCTGGCGCAGGGCGAGCAGCGCCTGCCCGGCCGCCGCCTCCAGCACGCCGCGATCGGCCGCGGGCAGCGCCCGCCCGCGCAGCACCAGGTGCACGTCGCCGGTCACCGGGATGTCCACGTCCGCGTCGTCCGGTTTGGTGCACGGGTCGAGCCCGGTCTGCGCCACCCGTCGCCAGGACCCGGACTTCTTCTCCACCAGCGCCACCGAGGTGAGCCCGAAGTTCTCCCGCACCTTCTCCAGCAGCCGGTCGACCGGCTGGGCGTGCGTGAGCACCGTGCGCGCGTAGGACGCCAGCAGCGCGGCCTCGGTGCGCGCCCGCGCGGCCTGCGCGGCCCGTCTGGCCGCCGCGTCCACCACCGCGGCCACCAGTATCGCCACCACGATCATCGCCACCAGCGTGATCACGTTCCGCGGTTCCTGCACGGTCAGCTGGTACCGCGGTTCGGTGAAGAAGAAGTTCAGCAGCCCACCGGAGAACGCCGCCGCCACCAGTGCCGGCCCGAGCCCGCCGACGAGCGCGACCACCACGGTGGCCAGCACGTACCCGACCACGTCGGTGGAGAAGTCGACCTGCTCGCGCAGCAGCAACCCGAGCGCGGTGGCCACCCCCGGCGCGACCACCGACAGCACCCAGCCCCACAGCCGCCGAGACGGCGTCAGCGGGCTGCGGCTCAGCGTCGCCCGCAGCCGCCCGCCCGCCTCGTCGTGGGTGACCATGTGCACGTCGATCGGCCCGGAGCGCTGCACCACGGTGGCGCCGATGCCCTCGTCGAACAGCCGCGCCACCCGCGACCGCCGCGAGGTGCCGATCACCAGCTGCGTCGCGTTCACCCCGCGCGCGAAGTCGAGCAGCGCGCTGGGCACGTCGTCGCCGACGACGGTGTGGAAGGTGGCGCCGAGTTCGTCGGCGAGCTTGCGGTACCGCCCGACGGCGGTCGGCCCGAGCCCGGTGAGCCCGTCACCGCGCAGGATGTGCAGCACCAGCAACTCGGCACCGGCGCGGTTGGCGATCCGGCTGCCCCGCCGGATCAGCGTCTCGCTCTCCGGCCCGCCGGTGATCGAGACGACCACGCGTTCCCTGGTCTCCCAGGTGTCGGTGATCTTCTGCTCGGCGCGGTACCGCTGCAGCGCGACGTCGACCTGGTCGGCCACCCACAGCAGGGCCAGCTCCCGCAACGCGGTGAGGTTGCCCGGCCGGAAGTAGTTGCCCAGCGCGGCGTCGATGCGGTCGGCCGGGTAGACGTTGCCGTGCGCCAGGCGCCGCCGCAGCGCCTCCGGCGTGATGTCCACCAGCTCCAGCTGCTCGGCGCGGCGCACCACCTCGTCCGGCACGGTCTCGTACTGGGTGGCACCGGTGATGCGCTGCACCACGTCGTTGAGGCTCTGCAGGTGCTGGACGTTGACCGTGGACAGCACGTCGATCCCGGCGTCGAGCAGCTCGTCGACGTCCTGCCACCGCTTCTCGTTGCGCGAACCGGGCACGTTGGTGTGCGCCAGCTCGTCGACCACGGCGACCTCGGGCTTGCGGGCCAGCAGGCCGTCGACGTCCATCTCGGTGAACTCGCGCCCGCGGTGCTCGCTGGCCCGCCGCGGGACCACCTCCAGGCCGTCGAGCAGTTCCGCGGTCTTCCTGCGGCCGTGCGTCTCGACCAGCCCGATCACCACGTCCGTGCCCCGCTCCAGCCGCCGCCGCGCCTCCCCGAGCATGGCGAAGGTCTTGCCGACGCCCGGGGCCGCGCCGAGGTAGATGCGCAGCTCACCTCGGCGCGGCGGGGTTTCGGTTTCCGGCTCCACGCGACCAGTCTGCGCCCGCGTCCACCTCACCGGCCCGTGACTTGCTGCACGGCGAGGTTGAGTTGCAGCACATTCACCCCCGGGATCACCCCGCTGGTGTGCTCGCGGACCAGTTCGGCCACCCGATCGGGGGCCACCCCGGTGTGGCGGGCCACGCGCGGGACCTGCAGCTCGGCGTAGGCCACGCTGATCGACGGGTCCAGGCCGGACGCCGAGGCGGTGACCGCGTCGGGCGGCACCCGCGACGGATCCACGCCCTCCCGGGCGGCGATCGCCGACCGGCGCTCGGCGACCTCGGTGACCAGGTCCTCGTTGAACCCGGACTTGTTGGACCCGCCCGAGGTCGACGCGTCGGCGGCGGCCGAGGGCCGGGTGTGGAACCACGGGTCGGCCGCCGGATCGGCGGCCACCGGGTCCACCCCGATCAGCGCCGAGCCGACCGCCTGGCCGTCCTTCGTGACCACCGAGCCCTCGGCGTTGGCCTGCAGCCCGGGGATGCGGGAGACCGCCCACACCCCGAGCGGGTAGGCCACGCCGAGCAGCACGGTCATCACCAGCAGCACGCGCAGTCCCGCGGCCGCCTGGTTGAACAGGTTCTTCACGTTCCTCACCCGATCCCGGGAATCAGTCGGACAAGCTGGTCGATCAGCCAGATCCCGGCGAACGGGGTGAGCACCCCGCCGACGCCGTAGACCAGCAGGTTGCGCCGCAGCAGCGCGGCCGCGCTGGACGGCCGGTACCGCACCCCGCGCAGGGCCAGCGGGATCAGCGCCACGATCACCAGCGCGTTGAAGATCACCGCGGACAGGATCGCCGAGGCCGGGGTGGCCAGCCCCATCACGTTCAGCCCGCCGAGCTGCGGGTAGATCGCCAGGAACATGGCGGGCAGGATGGCGAAGTACTTCGCCAGGTCGTTCGCCACGCTGAAGGTGGTCAGCGCGCCCCTGGTGATCAGCAGCTGCTTGCCGATGCCGACGATCTCGATCAGCTTGGTCGGGTCGGAGTCGAGGTCGACCATGTTGCCGGCCTCCTTGGCGGCCGACGTGCCGGTGTTCATCGCCACCCCGACGTCCGAGGCGGCCAGCGCGGGCGCGTCGTTGGTGCCGTCACCGGTCATCGCGACCAGCCGCCCGCCCTCCTGCTCGCGGTGGATCAGCGCCATCTTGTCCTCGGGCTTGGCCTCGGCGAGGTAGTCGTCGACCCCGGCGTCCTCGGCGATGGCCTTGGCGGTGAGCGGGTTGTCCCCGGTGATCATCACCGTCCGGATGCCCATCGAGCGCAGTTCGGCGAACCGCTCCCGCATCCCCGGCTTGACCACGTCGGACAGCCGGATCACGCCACGCACCACGGCCTTCTCGCCGGCGACGCGTTCGGCGACGACCAGCGGCGTGCCGCCCTGCTGGCTGACCTCGTCGACGATCCGCTCGGTCTTGTCCGGCATCTCGCCACCGCGTTCGCGCACCCACGCCCGCACCGCGCCCGCCGCGCCCTTGCGGATCTCGCGGTCACCGAGGTTCAGCCCGCTCATCCGCGTCTGCGCGGTGAACGGCACGAACTCGGCGAGCCGTTCTTCCTCGGTGGGTTCGGTGTCCCCGGTCAGCTCCACGATGCTGCGGCCTTCCGGGGTGCCGTCGGCGAGGCTGG
Source organism: Amycolatopsis sp. 195334CR (assembly GCF_017309385.1). Lineage (NCBI taxonomy): Bacteria > Bacillati > Actinomycetota > Actinomycetes > Pseudonocardiales > Pseudonocardiaceae > Amycolatopsis > Amycolatopsis sp. 195334CR. The sequence goes on from NZ_JAFJMJ010000001.1 coordinate 164,070, forward strand.
ACAGCCTGGCCACCGCGGCCAGCTCGTCCACTGTGGACTCACCGACCGGGATCAGCTCGGTGGCCTTGCGGTTGCCGAAGGTGATCGTGCCGGTCTTGTCCAGCAGCAGGGTGGACACGTCCCCGGCCGCCTCGACCGCGCGCCCGGAGGTGGCCAGCACGTTGCGCTGCACCAGGCGGTCCATCCCGGCGATGCCGATGGCGGACAGCAGCGCGCCGATGGTGGTCGGGATCAGGCAGACCAGCAGCGCGGTCAGCACCACCACCGACTGCTCGCTGCCCGAGTACGCCGCCATCGGCTGCAGCGCGACCACCGCGAGCAGGAAGATGATGGTCAGCGTGGACAGCAGGATGGTCAGCGCGATCTCGTTCGGCGTCTTCTGCCGCGAAGCGCCCTCCACCAAGGCGATCATGCGGTCCACAAAGGACTCGCCGGGTTTGGTGGTGATCTTCACGACGATCCGGTCCGAGAGCACGGTGGTGCCACCGGTGACCGCCGAGCGGTCGCCGCCCGACTCCCGGATCACCGGGGCCGACTCCCCGGTGATGGCGGATTCGTCGACCGTGGCGATGCCCTCGACCACGTCGCCGTCGCCCGGGATCGTCTCCCCGGCCTCGACCACCACCAGGTGGCCGATCCGCAGTTCGGCGCCAGGGCACTCCTCCTCGGAACCGTCCGCGGTCAGCCGCCGCGCCACGGTCTCCTTCTTGGTGCGCCGCAGCGATTCCGCCTGCGCCTTGCCGCGGCCCTCGGCCACCGCTTCGGCCAGGTTCGCGAACAACACGGTGAACCACAACCACACCGCGATCAGCACGGTGAACACGCTCGGCTCGGCCACGGCGAACACGGTGACCAGCACCGAACCCGCCCAGACCACGAACATCACCGGGTTCCGCAGCTGGTGGCGCGGGTGCAGCTTGCGCAGCGCGTCGGGCAGCGAAGCCAGCAGTTGCCGCGGGGCGAACACGTTCTTGCTCATGCGAGTGCCTCCGCGATGGGGCCGAGTGCCAGTGCCGGGACGAAGGTCAGCGCCGCGACCAGCACCACCGTGCCGGTGAGCAGCGAACCGAACAGCGGACCGGTGGTGGGCAGCGTGCCCGCGGTCACCGGGACCTTCTGCTGCGCGGCGAGCGAACCCGCCAGGCACAGCACCGCGATGATCGGGAGGAACCGGCCGAGCAGCATCGCCACGCCGAGCGAGGACTGGAACCAGTCGCTGGTCACGGTCAGCCCGCCGAACGCGCTGCCGTTGTTGTTGCCGGTGGAGGCGTAGGCGTAGAGGACCTCCGACAGCCCGTGCGGGCCGCTGTTGGTCATCGCGCTCGTGGTGTCCGGCAGCATCAGCGCCGCGCCGGTGCCGAGCAGCACCACGGCGGGCATGGCCAGCATCGCCACCGCCGCGCAGGTGACCTCGCGCCGGCCGAGCTTCTTGCCGAGGAACTCCGGCGTGCGCCCGACCATCAGCCCGGCCAGGAACATGGCGATGATCGCCAGCACCAGGATGCCGTAGAGCCCGGTGCCCACCCCACCCGGCGAAACCTCGCCGAAGAGCATGTGCAGCAACGGGACCCCGCCGCCGAGGCCGGTGAAGCTGTCGTGCAGCGAGTTGACCGCGCCGGTGGAGGTGCCGGTGGTGCTGGTGGCGAACAACGCGGACAGGCTGAGCCCGAACCGCTGTTCCTTGCCCTCCATCGCGGCCCCGGCCAGCAGCGCGGCCGGGCCGTTCGGGTGGTTCTCGCCGAGCCACGACACGGTCAGCATCGCGGCCCACAGCGCGCCCATCACCGACAGCAGCACGTACCCCTGCTTGTGGCTGCCGACCAGCTTGCCGAACGCGCGCGGCATGGCCACCGGGATGACCAGCAGCAGGAACACCTCGACCAGGTTGGACCAGGAGTTCGGGTTCTCGAACGGGTGCGCCGAGTTGGCGTTGAAGATGCCCCCGCCGTTGGTGCCCAGTTCCTTGATCGCCTCCTGGCTGGCGGCCGGCGCCAGCGAGAGCGTGGACGAGGTGCCGTCGGGCCCGGTCACCGCGACCCCCGCGGACAGGCTCTGCACCACCCCGAGCGCGACCAGCACGATGGCGAAGACGAAGGCCATCGGCAGCAGGATCCGCACGGTGCCGCGGGTCAGGTCCACCCAGAAGTTGCCGAGCCGGTCGGTCTTCGCCCGCACGAACCCGCGGGTCAGCGCGACCGCGACGGCCATGCCGACCGCACCGGACAGGAAGTTCTGCACGGTGAGCCCGAACATCTGGACCCCGTGCCCCAGCACCGTCTCCGGCACGTAGGACTGCCAGTTGGTGTTGGTGACGAAGCTGACCGCGGTGTTGAACGCGGTGCCCGGGTCGACCGAGCCGCGCCCGAGGTCCCACGGCAGCAGCGGCTGCAACCGCTGGAGCAGGTACAGGAACAGCACCGACACCAGCGAGAACGCCAGCACGCCGAGTGCGTAGGTGCCCCACCGCTGCGAGGAACCGGGGTTCACCCGGAACAGCCGGTAGAGCAGGAGTTCGCCCTTGAGGTGCTTCTCGGTGGAATACACCTTGGCGATGTAGTCGCCCAGCGGCTTGTAGGCCACCGCCAGCGCGACCAGGAGCAGGCCGGTCTGCAGCAGACCGGCCGTGGTGTCGGACATCAGAATTTCTCCGGCCTGAGCAACGCGACGAACAGGTAGACGAGCAGCCCCAGCGCCAGCACCCCGCCGACGGCGTTGGCCACGACCCCCGCGCCGCTCACAGCTTTTCCAGCCCGCGCAGGGTGAGCGCGAGCGCCACGAAAACGCCGATCAGCAGCACGGCGTAGAGCAAGTCGGCCAATTCGCACCTCTCCATCTCGAGATCACCCGTTTCGGTGATCGATGCGACGATGCGCCGATCACCGACCGCGACCGAGTCCGCCTAACGGGTCCTTGACGCCGTTTTCCTGGCCATTTACGGCTTTTTGACGCGCGGTGAGACCGGCCACAACCGCGGTGACGCTTCGGGCGGAGCAGGCATACCGGGCAGACATTTCCGCGAACCCGCGTTACAACGGTGTTACGAATATTTCGCATAGCTAAGTAATCCTGCGGAGGTGGCTCTCATGTGCGGTATCACCGGGTGGATCGCCTACGAATCGGATCTGCGCACCAGAAGCGAAGTGGTGGACGCGATGACCGCCACCATGTCCTGCCGGGGCCCGGACGACTCCGGCACCTGGCTCAGCGAGCACGCGGCGCTCGGGCACCGCAGGCTCGCCATCATCGACCTGCCCGGCGGCCGCCAGCCGATGACCGAGCGCACCCCGTCCGGCGACGTGGTGCTGGTCTACAGCGGTGAGGCGTACAACTTCGCCGAGCTGCGCGAAGAACTGTCGGCCAAGGGCCACCGGTTCACCACCAGCAGCGACACCGAGGTGGTGCTGCACGCCTACCTCGAATGGGGTGAGGGCGTGCCCGAGCACCTGAACGGGATGTACGCCTTCGCCGTCTGGGACGAGCGCACGCGGAAACTGCTGCTGGTGCGCGACCGCATGGGCATCAAGCCGCTGTACTACTACCCCACGCGCGACGGCGTGCTGTTCGGCTCGGAGCCGAAGGCGATCCTGGCCAATCCGGCCGCCAAGCGCGAAGTCGACTACGACGGCCTGCGCGGGCTGCTGGCGTTCACCAAAACGCCCGGCTGGTCGCTGTGGAAGAACATGTACGAGGTCGAACCGGGCAGCACGGTCACCGTCGACGACTCGGGCATCCGCGGCCGCACCTACTGGAAGCTGACCGCCACCGAGCACACGGATTCCCAGGAAGCCACCGTGGCGAAGGTCCGCGAGCTGATGACCGACATCGTGCACCGGCAACTGGTGGCCGACGTGCCGCGCTGCGTGCTGCTCTCCGGCGGGCTCGACTCCAGCGCGGTCACCGGGCTCGCGGCGCCGTACGTGGCGAACGAGGGCGAGCAGCTGCGCACCTTCTCGGTCGATTTCACCGGGCAGGAGGAGAACTTCCAGCCCGACCGGATCCGCGCGACGCCCGATTCCCCGTACATCCGCGACGTCGCGAACCTGGTCGGCTCGGCGCACCAGAACGTGGTGCTCGATTCGGCCGCGCTGAGCGACCCCGAAGTGCGGCGGGCGGTGGTCCGTGCCCGCGACATGCCCGGCGGCATGGGCGACATGGACACCTCGCTGTACCTGTTGTTCAAAGCGATCCGCGAGCAGTCGACGGTGGCGTTGTCCGGCGAATCGGCGGACGAGGTCTTCGGCGGTTACCTGTGGTTCCACGACCAGGCCGCCCGCGACGCCGACACGTTCCCCTGGCTGGCCTTCAACGAGCTGACCGGCAGCCGGACCGCGATGCTGCGCCAGGACGTCACCGACGGCCTGCACCTGGACGGCTACATCGACGACCAGTACCGCACCGCCGTCGCGCAGGTGGACCACCTCGACGGCGAAAGCGACCTGGAACGCCGGATGCGCACGATCTGCCACCTGCACCTGACCCGGTTCGTGCGCATGCTGCTCGACCGGAAGGACCGCGCCTCGATGGCGGTCGGACTGGAGGTGCGCGTACCGTTCTGCGATCACCGGCTGGTCGAATACGTCTACAACACGCCGTGGTCGCTGAAGACCTTCGACGGCCGGGAGAAGAGCCTGCTGCGGCACGCGACCAAGCACGTGCTGCCGGAGTCGGTGGCTTCGCGGGTGAAGAGCCCGTACCCGTCGACGCAGGATCCGCACTACGCGGAGGCGCTGCAGAAGCAGGCGCGGGAACTGGTGGCCGACCGCGACGCCGCGGTGTTCCAGCTGGCGGACCGGGAATGGGTGACCAAGGCGGCGGAGTTGGACTCGGCGGAGGTGACCGGCGAGGTGCGCCAAGGCCTGGACAAGGTGCTCGAACTGCAGACCTGGTTCGAGGAATACGGCCCAACCCTTACGCTCGGCTAACCTTTCGCCGGTAAACCTCGTGTCAAATGTCTTTCCCATGCAGAAGTGTGACGGTCATGCGTATATGATGAAAGGAGTCACGCAGAAGGGGATCCCATGGGAGAGCCGCCCGGAGGCGAACCGCCGAACTCCGAGCTGGTCGCGAGTTACGGCAAGCTGCTGCGGCTGGTCCGCAGCGGGCAGGCGCAGACCAGGCCGGCCCTGTCCGAGTGGACCGGGCTGGGCCGGACCGCGGTCACCCAGCGGATCACCACGCTGCTGAACGCCGGGCTGCTGGAGGAGGGGGAGCTCAACCCCTCCACCGGCGGCCGCCAGGCGCGGACGCTGCGGTTCCGCAAGGACGCCGGGCGCATCCTGACCGCGGAGCTGGGCGCCACCAGTTTCATCGCGGGCATCACCGACCTGGCCGGGACCGTGCTCGCCGTCGCGCACTGCGACTGCGACATCGCGGCCGGGCCGGAGATCGTGCTCGACGAGGTGGAGGCCACGCTCGACAAGCTGTGGTCCGAACACGGCGAGGAGGAGATCGGCATCTGGGGCGTCGGCCTCGGCCTGCCGGGGCCGGTCGAGTTCGCCACCGGGCGCCCGTCCGAACCGCCGATCATGCCCGGCTGGAACAACTACCCGGTGCGCGACCGCCTCGGCGCGAAGTACCGCGCGCCGGTGTGGGTGGACAACGAGGTGAACCTGCTCTGCCTCGGCGAGCTGCGGGACCCGGCCGCGCGCGGGCACGAGCACGGCGGTGACCTGCTCTACGTCAAGATCGGCACCGGGATCGGCGCGGGCATCAGCAACGGCGGGTCACTGCACCGCGGCGCGCAGGGCTGTGCCGGCGACATCGGCCACGCCGCGGTCGCGGACGAGGGCCCGGCGGGCGAGGTCGTCTGCCGCTGCGGGAAAACCGGGTGCCTGGAAGCGCTCGCGGGCGGTTCGGCACTGGCCCGCGACGGCGAGGAGCTGGCGCGGACCGGGCAGAGCGAAGCACTGGCGCGGGTGCTGGCCGAAACGGGCCGCATCACCGCCGCCGACGTCACCGCGGCCGCGCGCTCGGGTGACCACCAGGCGGTGCGCCTGCTCGTCGCGGCGGGCAAGCGGATCGGCTCGATGCTCGCCACCATGGTCAACTTCTACAACCCGTCCACCATCCTGCTGGGCGGGAAGATCGCCGGTGCCGGTGACCTCTTCCTCGCCACCATCCGGGAAACCATCTACCGGCGCTCGCTCCCACTGTCCACAAGGGAGCTTCGCATCGACAAGGCCCGGCTCGGCGAGGAGGGCGGCCTGATCGGCGCCGCGCACATGGTGCTCGACGAACTGTTCGACCCGGAGTTCTTCGCCCGCTGGCTCCCCGACGGCTCCCCGGCCGGTCGCCCGGAACTGCTCGCCGCGGTCTGAGCCCGTCGGGGCGACGCGGGTCACAGTCTGAGAAGTGGCTGTGAACTGGCGTTTTCGGGCATGCGCGGCCGGGTAAGCGCGTTGTGAGGAGCAGAGAGGTGAGAACAATGACCACAGCTTTCTCGCAGACCACGTTCACCAGGAACCCGGGCACCCCGCAGCTGCCGACCATGCCCAGCGGCTGGCCGATCGGGTCCTACGACTCCTACGAGGGCGCGCAGCGCGCCGTCGACCACCTCGCCGACAGCAAGTTCCCGGTGGAGGACGTGACCATCGTCGGCGTGGAGCCGATGCTGGTCGAGCGCGTCGCCGGGCGGCTGAGCTGGGGGAAGGTGCTGACCAGCGGGGCGCTGTCCGGCGCCTGGTTCGGTCTGTTCGTCGGGCTGCTGCTGAGCATGTTCACCGCGGGCGCCGGGTTCGCGCCGATCCTGATCGGCCTGGTCTCCGGTGTCGGCTTCGGCATGGTGTTCTCGGCGATCAGCTACGGCGCCACGCGCGGCAGGCGCGACTTCGTCTCCAGCAGCCAGCTGGTGGCCCGCCGCTACGACGTGCTTTCCCAGCCGCGCAACGCCGAGAAGGGCCGCGAGCTGCTCTCCCAGCTGGAGCTGAACCGCCCCGCATTCTGAATAGGACAGTCCTGATAGGACAGAGATGAAGCGAGGAGCGGGCCCCGACGCCCGCTCCTCGCTTCGCGCGCGCACCCTCAGCCGGTCGGCGTCGGTGCGGTGGCCGGTGCCGACGGGGTCGGCGGCGCGGTCGGCGGCTGGGTCGGTGCGTCCGGCGTGGGCACGCCGGGAGTGGGCACGCCGGGCGCCGCCGGCGGGGCGGGCACCTTCGGGATCGCCGCGGTGAACGGCACTCCCGGCACCACCCGGCAACCCGGCTGGTAGGCGTTGTACCCGTTGTAGTGCCCCTGGTCGTCGTACCCGTACTGGTCGACCTCCGGCCGCGGGAACTGGTTGTCCGCCCCCTCGCGCTGACGCGATCCGGTCCCCGGCTCGCAGCCGTACCGCGGCAGCGTCAGCGGCTTGCCGTCCTGGTCGAACAGGTAGACCTCGGACAGCGGCTTGCCCTCGGCGTCGAACGCGTAGATGTTCTCCACCTGCGTGTTGCCGTAGCTCAGCACCGGCTGCCCGCCGACGGTGTTGTAGGTCTGGCCGTACCCGCCGTAGCCGTTGTACCGGCTGTTCGCCACCCGGAACACGCCCTCGGTCACCAGCCCGAGCACCACGCCCACCACCAGCGCCGACACCGGCAAGCTGAGCCACAGCCACTTGCGGTCGGCCACCGACTTCGGCCCGAACCACACGATCACCACGGCGACCGCGGCCAGCGCCACGAGCGCCAGCATGCCTTCGCGGCCCTCGTCCAGGAACAGCAGCAGGCCGAACACCACCAGCACGGCCGCGCACAGCAGCCACCACGCCGGGCGCAGCGACTTCAGGTACGCCAGCGCCTTCGACTCGCGCCCCACCGCCGTGCGCAACGGCTTCAGCTCCGGCAGCCTGCCGAGCGCGGCGTCCCCGTGCCGCGCCAGGTACCAGCCGCCCGCGGCGAGCACCGCGGCCGCCGGGATCAGCAGCAGCAGCGCGTCGGCGGACAGGCTCCCGGCCGCCATCACCCCGAACGGCAGCAGGATCACCACCATCGCGGCGAGGCTCCACAACGCCAGCCGCGAGCCCAGGTCGGAGTTGAGCTTGCGGCCGCCCGCCTGCTCCGGCGACGGGTAGTCGCCCGCCGCCCGCAGTTCCGCCGCGTAGCTCTCCGGCGAGCCGAGGCGCTCGGTCATCGCCGCGAGCGTGCCCTCCTCCCCCAGCTCGGTGCCGATCTCGAGCAGGTGCGGGCGGACGTCCTCGAGTATTTCGTCCACTTCGGCCGGCGGCAGGTCGGCCAGCGCGGTCCGGACCCTCGCCAGGTAGTCCCGCACGACGGCGGGAGTCTGGGTGCTCATGCTGCCTCTCCCAACAGGCTGTCCATCGTCTTGGCGAAGGTGGTCCAGGTCTTCCCCGACTCCGCCAGGCGCTGGCGCCCCGACTCGTTCAAGCTGTAGTACTTGCGATGCGGTCCTTCTTCGCTGGGCACGACGTACGACGTCAGCAACCCCGCCTTGTACAGCCGCCGCAGCGTGCCGTACACCGACGCGTCGCCGACCTCCTCCAGCCCCGCCTGTCTCAAGCGGCGGAGGACGTCGTAGCCGTAACCGTCGTGCCCGCGGAGCACCGCGAGCACCGCGAGATCGAGCACGCCTTTGAGTAACTGACTGATCTCCACCGGTTCCCTCCAGTCCTGCGCCGCGAACACTAGCACGCATTGCGCAGTAGCGTGCACAAGAGACCGCCAATCGGCGGTAAGGAATTGCTCAGGCCCTGGTCAGCCGGGGTTTCGGCTGGCAACGCGGGCAGGAGAACGACGACCGGTTCATGAACGGGTCGCGCCGGATCGGCGTACCGCAGCGGCGGCAGGCCCGGCCCTCCCGGCCGTAGGCGTCCAGCGAGCGCTCGAAGTAGCCGGACTGGCCGTTGATGTTGACGTACAACGCGTCGAACGAGGTGCCACCGGCGAGCAGCGCCTCGCTCATCACGTCGGTGGCCGCCTGGAGCAGGGCCGCGCCCTGCTTGGCGGTGAGCTTCTCGGCGGGCCGCGCCCAGTGCAGCCGCGCGCGCCACAGCGCCTCGTCGGCGTAGATGTTGCCGACCCCGGAGACCAGGGTCTGGTCCAGCAGCGCGCGCTTGATCTCGGTGCGACGGGACCGCAGCGCCTTGACCGCGAGCACCGGGTCGAACGCCGGGTCCATCGGGTCGCGCGCGATGTGCGCGATCGTGCTCGGCAGCAGCGTGCCGTCGACGTCGACCAGGTCGGACAACGCCAGGCCGCCGAAGGTGCGCTGGTCGACGAACCGCAGTTCGGGGCCGTCGTCGTCGAAGCGGACGCGGATCCGCAGGTGCTTCTCGTCCGGCGCGTCGGCGGCCTGCACCAGCATCTGCCCGCTCATCCCGAGGTGCGCGAGCACGGCGTCCTGGCCGGACATCTCCAGCCACAGGTACTTGCCGCGGCGGCGGGCGGCGAGCACCCGCTCCCCGGCGAGCCTGCCGGAGAAGTCCGCCGCGCCTTCGACGTGCCGCCGGATCGCGCGCGGGTGCAGCACGGTGACCTCGGCGATGGTCCGCCCGGACACGTGCTTCTCCAGGCCGGCGCGAACGACCTCGACCTCAGGGAGTTCCGGCATCGCCCTGCTGGTTGAGCTCCTCGTTGAGGGTGCGCCAAGCGGCCTCGGCGGCCTTCTGCTCGGCTTCCTTCTTCGTCGTGCCGACGCCGTTGCCCAGGGTGCGCCCGGCGATGATCACCTTGGCGCTGAACTCCTTGCGGTGGTCCGGCCCGGTGTCCTCGACCTGGTACTCGGGCACGCCAAGCCCGGCCGACGCGGTCTGCTCCTGGAGGCTGGTCTTCCAGTCCAGGCCGGCCCCGCGCAGCGGGACCTCGGCCAGCAGGCTGTCGAAGAGGTGGTGCACCAGCTTGCGCGCGGTCTCGATGCCGTGCGCGAGGTAGGTGGCGCCGATGACGGCTTCGAGGCCGTCGGCGAGGATGCTCGCCTTGTCCCGGCCGCCGGTCAGCTCCTCGCCCTTGCCGAGCAGCAGGTGCGCGCCGAGGCCGCCGTCACCGAGGTTCCTGGCCACCCCGGCCAGCGCGTGCATGTTCACCACGCTGGCCCGCAGCTTCGCCAGCTGGCCCTCCGGCAGGTCGGGGTGCTCGTTGTACAGGTGGTCGGTGACCACCAGGCCGAGCACCGCGTCGCCGAGGAACTCGAGCCGCTCGTTCGGCAGCAACCCGCCGTTCTCGTAGGCGTACGACCGGTGGGTCAGGGAAAGCCGAAGGAGCTCGGCGTCCAAGGTGACGCCGAGCGCCTCGAGTAAGGGCGTCGGATCGCTTGCCGGACCGGTGGGCGATTTTCCCCCCATGTCTCAGCTACCTCAGGCGGGCTCGACGACCTGACGACCGTCGTACTGGCCGCAGGTCGGGCAGGCGATGTGCTGCGGCTTGGGCGCCTTGCAGGCACGGTTCGAGCAGGGCACCAGCTGCACCGGGGCGGCCTTCCACTGGGCGCGGCGCGAGCGGGTGTTGGAACGCGACATCTTCCGCTTGGGGACGGCCACGACTGGTTCTCCTCAATCACGATCTGCCCGCGTGCGCGGGCATGCTTGCGGTCTACGAGCTGGCGCTCGTCAGGCTTGCTTGTCCGGGCCGGACGCCGGATTCTCGTCGAAACGCTCGACCAGCGCGGCCCACCGAGGGTCTATGGTCTCATGCCCGTGTCCGGGCTCGAGATCGGCCCACTTCACCCCGCACTCGCTGCACAGACCGGCGCAGTCGTCGGTGCACAGCGGGGCGAGCGGCAGCGCGAGGACCACCGCGTCCCGCACCGCCGGTTCGAGATCGATCCGGTCGTCGACCAGGCGCATGATCTCGTCCTCGTCGGTGGTCTCCTCGGTGGTGGAGTCCGGGTAGGCGTACAGCTCGGTCAGATCGACCTCGACCTCGTCGGAGATCGGGTCCAGGCAGCGCGAGCAGTGCCCGGTCACCGGGGCCGCCGCGGTGCCGGTGACCAGCACGCCCTCGACCACGGACTCGAGCAGCAGGTCCAGCTCCACCTTCGCGCCCTCGGGCACCACGATCACGTCGGGCACGCCGAGGGGCTTGGTGACCTCGACGTCGCGCTGCACGGCACGGCTGAGCCCGGCCCGGCGGCCGAGTTCGCGGGTGTCGAGCACCCAGGGACTGCGCGCGTCGAGGTGCGACGCGCTCTTGTCTTCAGACATGACTCTCTCTGCTACGAGGTTCTCGGGCAGCACTCGGAACCGGAGTGCGCAACCTCACCACTGTACGCGACCTCGGGGGCCGGCATCACGCCTGGTAGTCGTACACGGTGTTGCGCCCGAGGCTGGACGGGGCGCGCAGGTGGTTGCGGCCGGAGTCGACCGTGCGCAGCGTGGTCGAGAGCAGCTCGGAGAACTCGGCGAGCTTGCCGTCGACGTAGGCGTCGCAGTCGGCGCGCTGGCGGTCGGCCTCGCCGTGGGCCTCGTCGACGATCCGGGCGGCCTCGGCGTGCGCGGCCTGGACCACCTCGGTCTGCGCGACCAGGCGCGCCTGCTCGGCCCGGCCCTCGTCGATCGCGCGGTCGTAGGCGTCGCGACCGGCCTGGATCATCCGCTCGGACTCGGCGCGGGAGCGCTCGGTGAGGTTCTGGTACTCGGCCTGGCCGGCGGCCACCGTGCGGTCGGCGTCGGCGTGCGCGTCGGCGACCATCTGCTCGGCGCGGGCGCGGGCGTCGGCGAGCAGCCGGTCGGCCTCGGCGGTGGCCTCGGCGATGGTGCGCTCGGCGTCGGCGTTCGCCCCGGAGACCGTGGTCTCCGCCTCGTGCCGGGCCTTGTTGATCAGCTCGTCGCGCTTGTCCAGCACGTCCTGCGCGTCGTCGACCTCGCTCGGCAGCGCGTCGCGGACGTCGTCGAGCAGTTCGAGGACGTCACCGCGCGGGACCACGCAACTGGCCGTCATCGGCACGCCGCGTGCCTCTTCCACGATGGTGACCAGTTCGTCTAGGGCCTCGAACACCCGGTACACGGCAACTCCCTCACGGCAGAACTTCCCACTTCGCCGGGTCCCAGTCTGCCCGTCCGGCCGGTGGAACGCCGTGAAGGAGGGTCACCCGGCGTGTCCGCCACGACCGGGTGACCCCGCGTTCGTTCAGACCGTGACCAGCACGAAGCTCTCGTAGTGGTCCGCGGTGTAGAAGTACTCGTCGCCCTCGCCCTTGACGATCCGGCGCGCGCCGCGGTCGTCGCTGCCCGGGGTTTCCACGGTGTACTCGCGGTAGTAGCCGGAGTCGCACAGCGGCAGGAGCCGCTCGCGGTTCTGGAAGACGGTGTCGTCCTGCGGGTACGGGTACGGGCCGTTCTGCTGGATGAGGTCGTAGGTCTCGCTCGCCTCGGCGGGCAGCGAGTCCAGCGGGGACTGCTCGAAGCCGGAGGTGTCCCCGCACTCGGCCTGCACCGGCACGGGAGCGGCGGGCGCCGCCGCGACGGTGGTGGCCCCACCGAAGAAGGCGACCAGGATTGCCAGCAGAACGCCTGCTAAGCGCGACTTTTGGTTAATCATTTTCGAACCGTAGCCCGATCACGTGATCATCGGGAGACACCGGCGTGAACTCGGTCCGAGCGAACGGAACCATTCGGGGGTCCCGCTGGGCCGAACGGCCTAGCGCCCGCCGGATCGAATGCTATGAGTGGGGCATTACTTGCATTGAACGCTAGTAATGCCCCACTCATAGCATTCGGAGGGCCTCGGCCCGGGCCCCGTCGCCGCGGCTAGCGCTGTTCGGCGAGCCGTTCCAGCAGCTTGGCGTGGACCACCTCGGGCAGCAGGTGCGAGACGTCGCCGCCGTAGGTGGCCACCTCCTTGACCAGCGAGCTGGACAGGAAGCTGTACTCCGGGTTCGTCGGCATGAACAGCGTCTCCACCCCGGTCAGGCGGTGGTTCATCTGCGCCATCTGCAGCTCGTAGTCGAAGTCGCTGACCGCGCGCAGGCCCTTGGTGATGGCCACGATGTCGTGGTCGCGGCAGTAGTCGACCAGCAGGCCCTGCCACGAGTCCACCCGCACGTTGGGCATGGCGGTGACCGCGGCGGAGATCAGGTCCATCCGCTCCTCGATGGAGAACAGGCCGTGCTTCTTCGGGTTCACCATGACGGTGATCACGACCTCGTCGAACAGCTTGGCCGCCCGCTCGAAGACGTCGATGTGCCCAAGGGTGACCGGATCGTAGGAGCCGGGACAGACCGCGCGCCGCATGACGCGGACGTTATCAACTTCCGGTGGACTCGGCCCAGTGCAGTGCCGTGTCGCCGTACCGCTTGGTGCGCAACGGCTCCAGACCGTCCGGCCAGGACGGTTCGCCGTCGCGCAGCGCCCGCTCGACGACGACCAGCCCGCCGGGCACCAGCCAGCCACCGGTGACCAGCGCGGCGAGCACCGCCGCCAGCCGCACCGCGCCGAGGTCGTACGGCGGATCCGCGAGCACCAGGTCGAAGGGCGCGTCGGCGCCGGCCGTGAGCACCGTCTCAGCCTTGCCGTGGCGCACCACGCCGCCGAGTGCGAGTGCGGTCACATTCCCGCGCAGCACGTCGGCCGCGCGCTTGTCCGCCTCGACGAAGACCGCCTCGCGCGCGCCGCGGGAAAGGGCCTCCAGCCCGAGCGCGCCGGTGCCGGCGTAGAGGTCGAGCACGCGGGCCCCGTCCAGCTCACCAGCCACTTCCAGGGCGTTGAACAAGGCTTCGCGGACGCGTTCGGAGGTCGGCCGGGTGCCCTTCGGCGGCACCTTGAGCTTCCGGCCACCGGCGCTGCCCGCCACGATCCTGGTCACGGTGGCATGGTCGCACCTGTGTTTTTGGGCAGGACCGGCTGTACCCCGGCACGGGGACGCGTATTGTCGTTCTTCCCCTTCCCGGCGAGTGAGCTGTAGGAGCGCTGCGTGTCGGAACCTCGGGTCAGACGGGCCGAGATCGCCATCGAACAGACCCATGTCGATCGGGTCTACACCCGTCTCGCGGAACTGCGGACCCAAGCCGAGGCGATGCGCGCCAAGGGCTACGAACTGGGCCACGGCGCCCAGACCGAAGCGGTGTTCGAGCAGGCGTCGATGCTGTTCGAGCGGGACATGATGGTCTACCACGCCAACCAGACCCTGCAGACGCTCGACGCCGAGTACGAGGGCCTGGTCTTCGGCAGGCTCGACCACGCCTCCGACAACGAGCCGATCTACGTCGGCCGCCTCGGCATCCGCGACGCCGAGTTCGACAACCTGGTCACCGACTGGCGCGCCCCGGCCGCGGCCGCGTTCTACCAGGCCACCGCCGAGGAACCGATGGACGTGGTGCGCCGCCGGGTGATCCGCTGCTCCGGGCAGACCGTGCTCGACGTGGACGACGACGTGCTGATGGCCGACGCCGTGCCCGAGTCCATGCAGATCGTCGGCGAGGGCGCGCTGATGGCCGCGCTCGGCCGGTCCCGCGGCGAGAAGATGCGCGACATCGTCGCCACCATCCAGCGCGAGCAGGACGAGGTGATCCGCGCGCCGTGGCGCGGGGTCACCGAGATCACCGGCGGGCCCGGCACCGGCAAGACCGCGGTCGCCCTGCACCGCGCCGCCTACCTGCTCTACCGCCACCGCCGCCAGCTCGGCGGCGCCGGCGTGCTGGTGGTCGGCCCGTCCGGGGTGTTCACCAACTACATCTCGCGCGTGCTCCCCGCGATGGGTGAGACGAACGTGGAGCTGCGCGCGCTCGGCGAGCTGCTCGACGGCGCCACCGGCACGCACCAGGACCCGGCCCGCCTCGCCGCGATCAAGGGCTCCTCGCGGATGCGCAAACTGCTCGCGCGCGCCATGCGGGACACCCCGCCGGACGCGCCGACCGAGATGCGCATCGTCTACAAGGGCGAGGTGCTCAAGCTCGACGCGAAGGAGCTGGAGAAGGTCCGCCGCAAGGTGCACACCCAGGGCGGGCCGCCGAACCGGTCCCGGGTGCGCGCCGCGGAGACCCTGCTCGAAGCGCTGGCCGACAAGGCCGACGCGCACGCGAAGGCCGACGGCCGCTCCTCCGACCGGGCCGAGCTGATCACCGATCTGGGTGAGCGCATCGACTTCCACCGGTTCCTGGTGGTGTGGTGGCCGGTGCTGCACCCGGCCGAGGTGCTGCGCTGGCTCGGTGACGAGCGGCGGCTGGCCCGGTCCGGCAAGCAGTTGCTCAACCGCGAGGAGATCACCCTGCTCGCGGCTTCGCTGGCGGACGAGAGCACCGGCTGGTCGGTGGCCGACATCGCGCTGCTCGACGAGCTGCGCGTGCTGATCGGCCCGCCGCCGAAGCGCCGCCGCCGGGCCCAGTCGATCGAACTGGACGCCGCCCCGGTCGCCCGCGGTTCCAGCGGCACCGGTCCGCAGCGGCCGGAGCACTACGACGAGTACTCGCACATCGTGGTCGACGAGTCGCAGGACCTCTCGCCGATGCAGTGGCGGATGGTCGGGCGGCGCGGGAAGTACGCCAGCTGGACCGTGGTCGGCGACCCGGTGCAGAGTTCGTGGCCGGACCCGCCGGAGGCCGCGCAGGCCAGGGAACAGGCGTTCGGCCGCGGCACCGCGCACCGGCGCTACACCCTGCGCACCAACTACCGGAACTCGGCGGAGATCTTCGACCTGGCGGCCAAGGTGGTGGCGAACCAGGCCGAGGCCGACGAGCTGCCGAAGGCGGTGCGCACCACCGGACTGGAGCCCGAGGTCCGGCCGGTCGACCCGGCCGCGTGGGAGAGCTCGGTGCAGGCGGCGGCCAAGGAGCTGATGGGCGCGGTCGAGGGCACGGTCGGCGTGATCTGCGCCATGGACCGGGTGCCCGAGGTGGAGCGCTGGCTCGCCGATCAGGCCGACGAACGGCTCAAGGTGGTCGGCAGCCTCGACTCGAAGGGCCTGGAGTACGACGCGGTGGTGCTGGTGGAACCGGCCGAACTGGTAACCGAGTCGTCGACCGGGCGGCGTGTGCTCTACGTCGCGCTGACCCGCGCGACGCAGCAGCTGACCGTGCTGGCGTCCGACCCGAGCTGGTTGCCGTAGGGAAGCTTTCGCGGCTCCCGCGCGTTCACTCCAGGCGTGAGTTCACTGTCTGAAGTGCCCCTGTCCGTGCTCGACCTGGCGCCGATCGTCAGCGGGTCGGACGCGCGGGCCGCGCTGGAGAGCAGCGTCGAGCTGGCCAAGTACACCGAGCGCCTCGGTTACCACCGCTACTGGGTGGCCGAGCACCACAACATGCCGGGCATCGCCAGCTCCGCCACCTCGGTGCTGATGAGCCACATCGCCACCGCCACCGAGCGCATCCGCGTCGGTTCCGGCGGCATCATGCTGCCCAACCACGCGCCGCTGGTGATCGCCGAGCAGTTCGGCATGCTGGAGGCCTTCCACCCGGGCCGCATCGACCTCGGCATCGGCCGCGCGCCGGGCACCGACCAGCGCACCGCGCTCGCCCTGCGCGGCGCCGCCGGGCTGTCCGCCGACGACTTCCCGCAGAAGCTCCAGGAACTGCGCACCTACTTCGAACCGGGTGAGGGGCGGGCGGTGCGCGCGTTCCCCGCCGAGGGGTTCAAGGTGCCGGTGTGGCTGCTCGGGTCGAGCGGGTTCAGCGCCCAGCTCGCCGGCGCGCTCGGCCTGCCGTTCAGCTTCGCGCACCACTTCAGCGCGCAGAACACGATCCCGGCCGTCCGGCTGTACCGCGAGGCGTTCCAGCCGTCCGAGGTGCTCGACGAGCCGTACGTGATGCTCGGGGTTTCCGTGCTGGCCGCGGACACCGACGAGCACGCGCGCTACCTGGCCGGGCCGAGCGCGCTGACCTTCCTCAGCCTCCGCCGCGGCAGGCCGATCCCGTTGCCCACGCCGGAGGAAGCGGCCGCCTACCCGTACACCGACGTGGACACCATGTTCGTCGAGGAACGGCTCGGCACCACCGTGCTCGGCTCGCCGGAGACCGTGCGCAAGGGCTTGGAGCAGCTGCTCGAGGACACCGACGCGGACGAGCTGATGATCACCACCATGGTCCACGGCGAGGAGGACCGGAAGCGCTCCTACGAGCTGGTCACTTCAGTGCGAGGCTGAACCGGTCGGCGGCGGCGATCGAGAACACGCCCGACGCCGCCGTCGCGGGGACCGCGATCGCGCTGCTGTTGCTCCAGCCCCAGGCGATCACCTTGCCGGTGGACAGCAGCGCGACGCTGTGCGTCCAGCCCGCCGCGATCGCCTTCACCCCGACCGCGGTGGCCGGCACGTCGGTCTGCTTGTACTCGTTGTTGCCCCAGGCGACGATCGTGCCATCGGCCTTGAGCGCCAGGCTGTGCTCCCAGCCCGCGGAGATCGCGGTGACCCCGGACTTCGCCGCGGCGGGCACGTCGATCTGGCCCCATTCGTTGCCGCCCCAGGCGATCACGCCGCCGTTCTTCAGCGCGAGGTTGTGGTCGCCGCCCACGGAAATCGCGCTCACCCCGGACTTCGCCTCGGCAGGCACGTCGTCGCGCAGGCCCCAGCTGACCACCTGCCCGCCCTGCTTCAACGCGAGGCTGTGGAAACCGTAGGCGGAGATGGCGGTGACCCCGGACTTGGCGGCGTCGGGCACTTTCAGCTGCCCGAACCAGTCGTTGCCCCAGGCGACGACACCGCCGTTCTTGAGCGCGAGGCTGTGGCCCCACCCGGCGGCGAGCGCGGTGGCGCCCTGCGCCTCGGCGGGGACGACCGTCTGCCCGTAGGTGTTGTTGCCCCAGGCGACCACGGTGCCGTCGCCCTTGAGCGCGAGCGCGTGCACGCCGCCGACGCGCACTTCGGCCACGCCGGCGGTCAACCCGGCGGGCACCGGCCGCTGCTGCCAGATCCCGTTGCCCCAGGCGATCACCCCGCCGGTGCCGTCCGCGGCCGCGGCTGCCTCCACCGGCGCTGCTTCGGCGGACGGGGTGGCCGTGGCCGGCGGCGGCGCGGTGGGCCCCGGCTCCACCGACACCGCGGTCAGCGCACCGGCCAGCAGCAGCCCCGCTCCCAGCGCGCCCACCACGAGCGAAGCCGATTTCCGCATTGTTCCTCCGGAGCATCACCTACGGCCGTTCGGCCGAACGCGGCATGGGTAGAAGACACCTGGACTTTACGGCAGGACCACGCCGAACACGGACCGTCGCGGTCGCGGAGGCCGTTTTTCATACGCTGGTGACAAAGCCGGGATTGGCGATCCGGCTGGGGTGACAAATTCACCGATACAGGAGCCGAGTTTGCCCTGGATTCCTTGCCGCCTCTTGATTCGCCAGGACACGCGCTCGTAATCTACTAGCGGGTAACCCGAGAACGGACGGTGTAAAAAGGGGGACTCTGCCGTCCGGTATCAGCTCTACCCCGGGATCGATCTCCACTTTACTCGGCCGCCGGAGAATCGGCGAGCAGCCGCCGTGCCCGTTTTATGCGGACCAGCAGAACGATTGAGGAGATTATCGCTAATGTCACGACGATTCGGCAGACTCTTCGCCGGTATGGCGACCACCAGCATGGTTCTCGGCCTCACCATGGCCGGAGCCGGTACCGCGCTGGCCGCGGACCAGGCGTACACCACCACCAGCACGCTGTCCTACACCTGCAACTACCCGCTGATCGGTGAAGCACCGCTCACCGTCACGGCCACCTTCCAGGGTCCGGACTCGATCACCGGTGGCGGTACCTTCCAGGCCCACACCGTGACCGCGGTGGCCACCGTGCCCGCCGACGTGGTGGGCGCCCTGTACTTCCTCGGCGGCATCGACGGTGTCCGCGGCACCGCCGACGCCAGCGTCGCCGTTTCGGGCGGGACCCCGTCCACGGTCAACGTGAGCGACCTCGGGGTGGCGGAGCAGTTCGTCGCCGACCCGAACGCGGACTTCCCGGTCAACGCGGCCCAGACCTCGAGCACGGTGGTGCCCGCCATCACCGCGGCGTCCTCGGGGACCCTGACCGCGTCGCTCGGCGCGACCTTCTCCGCGTCGCTGGACTTCCACTACCTCAACGCCACCCCCGAGTGGCAGGGCCCGGAAGCCTTCGACTGCACGCTCGACGGCGGCCAGACCCCGGCCTTCTCGCCGTCCCTGCCGATCACCTGATTCGAGTAGTAGATTCCCCCGGTGCTCCGGCCACGTCCCCGACACGTGGCCGGAGTTTCCGGCATTTCTGGCTCTGGCGAAGGAACGCGGATGGCACAGAAAAAACTCCGGGACAAGCTCGGCACCACGGCGGCCGTCGCGCTGCTCGCCGCCGGACTGACCAGCGGGCTGACCGGAGCGGGGTCCGCCGCGCCCGAGGCACCCGAAGCGCCGGCGGAGAGCGTTCCGGTCTCGCTGGCGCTGACCTACGACTGCACCTTCGGCGAGAGCGAGCCGCAGGCGGTCGGCCTCACCCTCAACACCACCCTGCCCAGCTCGGTGCTGGTCGGGGAACCGGTGGCCGCGGGACCGCTCGACGCGGAACTGGTCCTGCCCGACACGCTGTGGCCCGCGCTCGGCGCGCCCGCGTCGATCCAGGGCACGGTCACCACGAACCTGCTCGGCGTGCAGGACGCGAAACCGGAGGCGGTGTCCGCGGAGCTGCCGGTGCCGTCCACCCCGGTGCCGCCGGAGGCCGCGCTGATCGTGAAGACCGCGGGCACCGTCCCGGCGTGGCAGACCAGCGCGGCGGGTTCGCTGACCGTTTCCGTCGGGCCGCCGTCGATCGTGCTGACCACCCAGCCTGCCGAAGGCGCGATGGGCACCGAGGTGGTCGTCGAATCGGTCTGTGAACCGGCGCCCGAGCAGGATCCGCTGCTGGGCTCGGTGGCGGTCCTGCTGCCCGGTGAGCCGGTGCCGCCGCCGGGCACCACTCCCCTGCCGGGGCTGCCCGGACCGGACGGTGTGGTGCCGGGCCTGCCGTCCGCGCCCGGTGCGCAGGCCGCGGAGGCCGGTCCCGGCGCACTCGCCGCCGCGCCACCGGTTTTCCCGCTCACCGCGCAGTACATCAACGGCGAGTCCACGGTGAAGAAGACCGGGGCGAAGGTCGTGCTCGGCCCGGGGTTGATGGTCAACGGCGGTTCGTACCTCAACCCGGCGGGCATTCGCGGGGACGTGGCGCTGCCGAAGGCGAAGACCCCGTTCTACGCGTTCGGCTTCCTGCCGGTGACCGGGCTGGCGGAGTTCCTGCCCGCCAACGACCCCAACGGCAAGCTGACCTTCACCGAGGGCACTTACCCGAAGCCGGACAGCATGCTGTTCGCGCACACCGAGGTGTTCCTGCGGATCAGCGACGTGGAGATCAACGGGCTGTCGTACGACGTGGGCCCGGACTGCCGCAGCGACAAGATCTCGCTGGACCTGTGGGGGCAGTACCTGGTGACCAGCGGTGGCACCATCGGCACCCACCCGGACGCGCCGCTGGAGTCGCAGCGGTCGTTCACCATCCCGCCGTTCAGCGGGTGCGGGGTGTTCGAGGACATCTCCCCGATCGTCACCGGCCTGGTGTCGGGTCCGGGCAACCAGGTCACCCTGGTGCTCAAGACGGTCGGCAAGTAGGAAAAAGGCCCGCCACCCCGGTTTCCCGGGTGGCGGGCCTTTTTGTGCGCGAGGTTTCTTTACGGCAGCGAGGAGGCCTTGCCGAGCACCAGCTTGATCGTGTTGTCCGGCCCGGAGACGAGCGAGCTGAGCAACGGGGCGAAAATGGTGCAGTTCTTGAATTCCGGAATGGTGTAGGTGCCGGAGACGGTGCCGCCGTTGAAAATGGTGAAGTCACCCTCGGACTTGAGGTCCATGCCGACCGGGGTCTGCGTCTTGCACTCGTTCCCGACCGGGGTGTAGAAGATGCCGCCGACCCAGATGTCGCTGAGCTGGATGTAGGCGTCGGCGTGGGTGGTGATCACGCCCTGCTTGATCTCGCCGGAGACCGGGCCGGTCGGGATGACGGTGACCGTGGCCTTGACCGGGATGAAACCGAAGACCTGGAAGGAGGCCTTGGCCGGCGGGATGCTGAGCACACCGGAGACGTCGCCGCCGCCGGGCTTGGTGGTGACGGTGGTGTCCAGGGTGCCGGGGCCGAGCGGGAGCGGGCTGCCGGTCTTCTTCACCACCGACTCGCCGGAGACCGGGTACCGGACCTTGAGCGTGGCCGCGGACGCGGGCCCGGCGGCCAGCACCCCGGCGCTGAAAACAGCCGCCGCCATCGCCATCACCGCGGCCGGTCTGCGGAACCTGGACAACATTCTGGACATCGCAATTCCTCTGTTCGGGGGTCGGCGGAAGTGCAACTTACTGACGAGTATGCTAGTTCTGGGACGGTCCGCCGGACAACCCACCAAAATTGCAACAACTATTCTTTGCTCACTTCCACACAAACACGCGGGCCGAAATTGTCACGGCGGTTCAACGCGGGGAAAACCGGTCGTCCGCCCAGCCCGGCGCGCGCCACCGGCGGGGCGTCGGCGATGCTGTGGGGTGTGGAGTACGTGTCCAGAGTGCCGCGACCGCCGCTGGACGGGCTGATCGACGACCTCTACTACCTGGCGGGCGCACCGCCGTACGCCCGGTTGACGCTGCCGCCGGCGCCGTCGGCGTTGCTCATCGTCAACCTCGGGGCGCCGTTCCGCATCCGCGCCGGGACGGAGATCGAGGCGGCCGAGTACGCCGACGGTTGTGTGATCACCATGGCCACCCGCGCGTCGGAGTTCGGCTACCCGCCCCGGACCCGGTCCGTCGGCGTGCACTTCAAACCGTGGGGACTGGCGCCGTTCGTGCCGATGCCCGCGGCCGAGTTGTGCAACCGGCCGGTGACGGTGGAGCAGGTTTGGGGCAGGGCCGCGGTGGCCGAACTGCGAGATCGGCTGTCAGAGGCGGACGGACCGCACGAGATGATGACGCTGCTCGAGGAGGAGCTCCTGCGGCGGCTGCGTGAGACCGCCGGACTGGGCCTGGTCCGCCATACGAGCGGCGTCATCGCGGCGACCAGCGGGGCGGTGTCGATCGGCGAGTTGGGCACGGCAGCCGGTGTCAGCAGTACCCATCTGGCACAGCGGTTCAAGGAGCTCGTCGGGATCACGCCGAAGCGGCTGGCCCGCACCTACCGCTTCACCACCACCGTGTTCGCGATGGATCCCAGCGGGCCGATCGACTGGGGCCATCTCGCCAGTGTCGCGGGTTACTTCGACCAGGCCCACTTCGGCCACGAGCTCCGGGCGTTCACCGGGCTCACGCCGACGCGGTACCTCGAAGTCCGGCGGCAGTTCCTGCGCGAGCACCCCGGCCACACACTGGACGGCTGGCCGCTGCCGGCCGATTGATTTCTTACAAGAGCGGCGGCGCACGACCCGCTAGTTTCGGGGCCATCCCGGAACAGAGGAGAACGCCGTGGGCAAGGTGGTCATGTACGGCTCGGTGTCGGTGGACGGCTTCGTCGCGGACGAGAAGGACCAGCCCGGCCCGCTGTTCGACTGGTTGACCAGCGGTGACGTCCCGTTGGATGAAGGCGGCGAGCTGAAGGTGTCGCAGGCCTCCCACGCCTACACCCGGGCGTACTGGGACCAGATCGGGGTGACGATCGCGGGTCGCCACGTCTTCGACCTGACGGACGGGTGGGACGGGAAGCCGCCGAGCGGGGTCGATCACGTGGTCGTCGTGACGCACCGGCCGGCCCCCGAGGGCTGGGACGCGGAGGCACCGTTCCACTTCGTCGATGGCATCGAGGCTGCTGTGGTCAAGGCGCAGGAACTCGCGGGGGACCGCCTGGTCGAGGTGGCCGCCGGGGACGTCGGTGGCCAAGCGCTCGCCGCGGGCCTGGTCGACGAGGTGCGCATGGACGTCGTGCCCGTGGTGTTCGGCTCGGGCAAACGCTACTTCGGCTCGGTCGACGCGCAGCACCTGCTGGAAGACCCCGACGTGGTACTCCAGGGCAACCGAGTACTGCACCTGCGCTATCCGGTGCGCCGATGACCCCGGACATACAAAAAGAGCGGGGCTCGAGCCATGTCCTGGCTCGAGCCCCGCTCCCTTGTTAAGTTAAGTTCGGCGGCGTCCTACTCTCCCACACCCCTTCGAGTGCAGTACCATCGGCGCTGGCAGGCTTAGCTTCCGGGTTCGGAATGGGACCGGGCGTTTCCCCGCCGCTATAACCACCGAAACACTACGAAACAAACACACTAGTGTCGTAACACGTGCTCTGGTGTGGTGTTTCAGAGCCGTAGAGTGGATGCGAAGCACCTTTGTAGCAAGTCCTCGGCCTATTAGTACCAGTCAACTCCACACATTACTGCGCTTCCATTTCTGGCCTATCAACCCAATCGTCTCTTGGGGGCCTTAACCCACAAAGGGGTGGGATACCTCATCTAGGAACAGGCTTCCCGCTTAGATGCCTTCAGCGGTTATCCCTTCCGAACGTAGCTAACCAGCCATGCCACTGGCGTGACAACTGGCATACCAGAGGTTCGTCCGTCCCGGTCCTCTCGTACTAGGGACAGCCTTCCGCAAGTATCCTACGCGCGCGGCGGATAGGGACCGAACTGTCTCACGACGTTCTAAACCCAGCTCGCGTGCCGCTTTAATGGGCGAACAGCCCAACCCTTGGGACCTACTCCGGCCCCAGGATGCGACGAGCCGACATCGAGGTGCCAAACCATGCCGTCGATATGGACTCTTGGGCAAGATCAGCCTGTTATCCCCGGGGTACCTTTTATCCGTTGAGCGACACCCCTTCCACCAGGTGGTGCCGGATCACTAGTCCCGACTTTCGTCCCTGCTCGACCTGTCAGTCTCACAGTCAAGCTCCCTTGTGCACTTACACTCAACACCTGATTGCCAACCAGGCTGAGGGAACCTTTGGGCGCCTCCGTTACTCTTTGGGAGGCAACCGCCCCAGTTAAACTACCCATCAGGCACTGTCCCTCACCCAGATCATGGGCGTAGGTTCAGATTCCCAATCCGGCCAGAGTGGTATTTCAACAACGACTCCACACCCACTAGCGTGAGCGCTTCACAGTCTCCCACCTATCCTACACAAACCGAACCGAAAACCAATACCAAACTATAGTAAAGGTCCCGGGGTCTTTCCGTCCTGCCGCGCGTAACGAGCATCTTTACTCGTAATGCAATTTCGCCGGGCCTGTGGTTGAGACAGCCGGAAAGTCGTTACGCCATTCGTGCAGGTCGGAACTTACCCGACAAGGAATTTCGCTACCTTAGGATGGTTATAGTTACCACCGCCGTTTACTGGCGCTTAAATTCTCAGCTTCACCCCCCAAAAGGGAGTTAACCGGTCCTCTTAACGTTCCAGCACCGGGCAGGCGTCAGTCCGTATACATCGAATTACTTCTTCGCACGGACCTGTGTTTTTAGTAAACAGTCGCTTTCCGCTGGTCTCTGCGGCCACCCACCCCTAGCCTGTAAAAAGCTTCAGGATGTTTGGCCCCCCTTCTCCCGAAGTTACGGGGGCATTTTGCCGAGTTCCTTAACCACAGTTCACCCGATCGCCTTAGTATTCTCTACCTGACCACCTGTGTTGGTTTGGGGTACGGGCCGTGCACGCACTCGCTAGAGGCTTTTCTCGGCAGCATAGGATCACTCTACTTCACCTCAATCGGCTACGCATCACGTCTCAGCCTCATGAGCGGCGGATTTACCTACCACTCGGCCTACACGCTTACACCAGTACTACCATTCACTGGCGGAGCTACCTTCCTGCGTCACCCCATCACTTGACTACTACAGAATCAGGCCCCACGCTCCACAATGACGCTCCATCCGAAGACTTCACATCACGCTTTGGGTGGTTAGTATCAACTGCCTCATCAGGGACGCACGTGCTCGGGTACGGGAATATCAACCCGTTGTCCATCGACTACGCCTGTCGGCCTCGCCTTAGGTCCCGACTTACCCTGGGCGGATTAGCCTGGCCCAGGAACCCTTGGTCATCCGGCGGCAGAGTTTCTCACTCTGCATTCGCTACTCATGCCTGCATTCTCACTCCCACACCCTCCACCGCTGGTTTACACCGCGGCTTCCCTGGATGCAGGACGCTCCCCTACCCATCAACACGACTACACAACGCTCCGAAGAGCGAAGCGGATCAAATGTGTCAATGACACAGCTTCGGCGGTGTGCTTAAGCCCCGCTACATTGTCGGCGCAGGACCACTTGACCAGTGAGCTATTACGCACTCTTTCAAGGGTGGCTGCTTCTAAGCCAACCTCCTGGTTGTCTGGGCAATCCCACATCCTTTCCCACTGAGCACACACTTAGGGGCCTTAGCTGGTGTTCTGGGCTGTTTCCCTCTCGACGACGAAGCTTATCCCCCGCCGTCTCACTGCCGCACTCTCACTTCTCGGTATTCGGAGTTTGGTTGACTTCGGTAACCCGGTAAGGCCCCTAGGCCATCCAGTAGCTCTACCCCCAAGAAGAAACATGCGACGCTGCACCTAAATGCATTTCGGGGAGAACCAGCTATCACGGAGTTTGATTGGCCTTTCACCCCTACCCACAGCTCATCCCCTCAGTTTTCAACCTAAGTGGGTTCGGGCCTCCACACCGTCTTACCGGCGCTTCACCCTGGCCATGGGTAGATCACTCCGCTTCGGGTCTAGACCACGCGACTCAAAACGCCCTATTCAGACTCGCTTTCGCTACGGCTACCCCACACGGGTTAACCTCGCCACGCAGCACTAACTCGCAGGCTCATTCTTCAAAAGGCACGCCATCACCCTTCACAAGGCTCTGACGGCTTGTAAGCACACGGTTTCAGGTACTCTTTCACTCCCCTCCCGGGGTACTTTTCATCTTTCCCTCACGGTACTAGTCCGCTATCGGTCACCAGGAAGTATTTAGGCTTACCGGGTGGTCCCGGCAGATTCACAGCAAATTCCACGAGCTCGCTGCTACTCGGGAACACCATCACACAACACCCACACAGTTTTCGCGTACGGGACTCTCACCCACTCCGGTCCACCATCCCAGGTGATTCCACTAACCATGCAGCATCGCGCCAGAAATGTCAGTTTCTGGAAGACAGGTCCCACAACACCGCACACACAACGCCTGACAGCTTGACATGCGCACGGTTTAGCCTCATCCGCTTTCGCTCGCCACTACTCACGGAATCACGGTTGTTTTCTCTTCCTACGGGTACTGAGATGTTTCACTTCCCCGCGTTCCCTCCACACACCCTATATATTCAGGTGCGGGTAACACCACATCACTGGTGCTGGGTTTCCCCATTCGGACACCCTCGGATCTCAGCTCGGTTGACAGCTCCCCGAGGCTTATCGCAGCCTCCCACGTCCTTCATCGGCTCCTGATGCCTAGACATCCACCATGTGCTCTTAACAACTTGACCACAAAGATGCTCGCATCCACTCTACAGTTCTCAAACACCACACCAGAAACAACACCAGCGTGCTGCCTCAGGACCCAACAGCGTGCCAATGAACATCAGAACCACCCTCTCTGCACCACACTTTCCACGCCGCAAGCAGCAGTACTCATGCAGCCAGCAGAAGCCGGCACCAACATCAACCAGTAGTTCCACAATTCCTTGAGCAACCACAGCAGACACACATTCGGCATCTAGACCATGGCCACTCCACCAGACGTTGCTGGTGGATGTGTTGCTCCTTAGAAAGGAGGTGATCCAGCCGCACCTTCCGGTACGGCTACCTTGTTACGACTTCGTCCCAATCGCCAGTCCCACCTTCGACCACTCCCTCCCCGAAGGGTTGGGCCATGGGCTTCGGGTGTTACCGACTTTCATGACGTGACGGGCGGTGTGTACAAGGCCCGGGAACGTATTCACCGCAGCGTTGCTGATCTGCGATTACTAGCGACTCCGACTTCACGCAGTCGAGTTGCAGACTGCGATCCGAACTGAGACCGGCTTTAAGGGATTCGCTCCACCTCACGGTATCGCAGCCCTCTGTACCAGCCATTGTAGCATGTGTGAAGCCCTGGACATAAGGGGCATGATGACTTGACGTCATCCCCACCTTCCTCCGAGTTGACCCCGGCAGTCTCCCACGAGTCCCCGGCCGAACCGCTGGCAACATAGGATAAGGGTTGCGCTCGTTGCGGGACTTAACCCAACATCTCACGACACGAGCTGACGACAGCCATGCACCACCTGTACACCAACCACAAGGGAAGCCCTATCTCTAGGGATGTCTGGCGCATGTCAAGCCCAGGTAAGGTTCTTCGCGTTGCATCGAATTAATCCACATGCTCCGCCGCTTGTGCGGGCCCCCGTCAATTCCTTTGAGTTTTAGCCTTGCGGCCGTACTCCCCAGGCGGGGCGCTTAATGCGTTAGCTACGGCACGGACAACGTGGAATGTCGCCCACACCTAGCGCCCAACGTTTACAGCGTGGACTACCAGGGTATCTAATCCTGTTCGCTCCCCACGCTTTCGCTCCTCAGCGTCAGTATCGGCCCAGAGACCCGCCTTCGCCACCGGTGTTCCTCCTGATATCTGCGCATTTCACCGCTACACCAGGAATTCCAGTCTCCCCTACCGAACTCAAGTCTGCCCGTATCGACCGCAAGCTGAAGGTTAAGCCTCCAGTTTTCACGGCCGACGCGACAAACCGCCTACGAGCTCTTTACGCCCAATAATTCCGGACAACGCTCGCACCCTACGTATTACCGCGGCTGCTGGCACGTAGTTAGCCGGTGCTTCTTCTACAGGTACCGTCAGTCACCCTTCGTCCCTGTCGAAAGAGGTTTACAACCCGAAGGCCGTCATCCCTCACGCGGCGTCGCTGCATCAGGCTTGCGCCCATTGTGCAATATTCCCCACTGCTGCCTCCCGTAGGAGTCTGGGCCGTGTCTCAGTCCCAGTGTGGCCGGTCGCCCTCTCAGGCCGGCTACCCGTCGTCGCCTTGGTGGGCCATTACCCCACCAACAAGCTGATAGGCCGCGGGTTCATCCCATACCGCCGGAGCTTTCCACCACACACCATGCGATGCGCAGTCATATCCGGTATTAGACCCCGTTTCCAGGGCTTATCCCAAAGTACAGGGCAGATTACCCACGTGTTACTCACCCGTTCGCCACTAATCCACCCCGAAGGGCTTCATCGTTCGACTTGCATGTGTTAAGCACGCCGCCAGCGTTCGTCCTGAGCCAGGATCAAACTCTCCAACAATGAATTTGATCTAGACTATTCTAGTTTCTCAAAGGAACCTCATACGAGGTTCAATATAAGCTCTACTGGCTTAGTTCACTAGCACACTGTTGAGTTCTCAAGCAACACACGAAGTTTTGTTTCTCGCTGTCCGCCCGGTCTCCCTGGCGACGAAGAGAACATTACATGCCGCCGAACACCCCCCGAAAAGGGGGGTCCCTTAACTCGATCTTGCCTGGTCGGCGGCGGTGCGGGCAGGCCGCACCAGTCGCCGAGAGCCCCGGACGGCACCCGGAGGCCCGGCCGAGAGCACCCCGGAACCGCCGGGGAACACCCGAGCGCGCCCGGGGGCGACGCCTCCAGGATGCCCCCGCACTGCTCCGTTTGCCACCCCGAGCCGGGACTTGCTCACTTTCGGACAACTCGACGGAGGCGGATTTATCACTGGGGCACAAGGAAAAACGCCTTGTCAGGACCGTAATCAGCCGATCTTGCGGATCGCTTGTCGACCGCAGGGCCCGTAGTTAGCGTACTGGTCAGTAACCCTGGTCACAGCAGCCGAACAGCAGCCGAAAGGTGCCGGAATGAGCACGAAGACCCGCTCGTTTCCCGGCTCGGGCGCGGTCCGCGAGACCGGCAGGCTGTACGCGCTCGGCCTGGACGTGGCCCGCAGCATCTTCAGGCGGCCCTTCCAGTTCCGCGAGCTGGTGCAGCAGTTCTGGTTCATCGCCAGCGTCTCGATCCTGCCCACCGCGCTGGTCTCCATCCCGTTCGGCGCGGTCATCGCCCTGCACCTCGGCTCTCTGACCACGCAGATCGGTGCGCAGTCGTTCACCGGCGCGGCCAGCGTGCTGGCGATCATCCAGCAGGCCAGCCCGGTGGTCACCGCGCTGCTGATCGCCGGCGCCGGCGGCTCGGCCATGTGCGCCGACCTGGGCTCGCGCACCATCCGCGAGGAGATCGACGCCATGGAGGTGCTCGGCGTCTCCCCGGTGCAGCGGCTGATCGTGCCCCGCGTGCTCGCCGCGATGGCGGTGGCGGTGTTCCTCAACGGCCTGGTCAGCGTGGTCGGCGTGCTCGGCGGTTACGTGTTCAACGTGCTCATGCAGGACGGCACGCCCGGCGCCTACCTGGCCAGCTTCTCCGCCCTCGCCCAGCTCCCCGACCTGTGGATCAGCGAGATCAAGGCGCTGCTGTTCGGGTTCGTGGCCGGCATCGTGGCCGCCTACCGCGGGCTCAACCCCAAGGCCGGCCCGAAGGGCGTCGGCGACGCGGTGAACCAGTCCGTGGTCATCACCTTCCTGCTGCTGTTCCTGATGAACCTGGTGCTCAGCTCGCTGTACCTGCAGCTCGTGCCGCCGAAGGGGATGTGACCTGGTGACCGAGACGACCTTCCCGCCGGACAACCGGGTCCGGCGCGCCGGGCGGGCGATCGACCGCCGGTTCGGCTTCCTGGACACCCTGGGCGACCAGGTGCTGTTCTACCTCAAGGCGCTGGCCTGGACACCGCGGGCGATCTTCCGCTACAGCAAGGAGATCGTCCGCCTGCTGGCCGAGGTCAGCTTCGGCAGCGGGGCGCTGGCGGTGATCGGCGGCACCATCGGCGTGATGATCGGGATGACCGTGTTCACCGGCGCGGTGGTCGGCATCCAGGGCTACTCCGCGCTGAACCAGGTGGGCACCTCGGCCTTCGCCGGGTTCATCTCCGCCTACTTCAACACCCGCGAGATCGCCCCGCTGGTGGCGGGCATCGCGCTCTCCGCGACGGTCGGCTGCGGGTTCACCGCGCAGCTCGGCGCGATGCGGATCTCCGAGGAGATCGACGCGCTCGAGGTGATGGGCGTGCCGAGCATCCCGTACCTGGTGGCCACCCGGATCGTGGCCGGGTTCCTGGCGATCATCCCGCTCTACGCGATCGGCCTGCTCACCTCGTACGTGGCCTCGCGGCAGGTGACCATCTGGTTCTTCGGCCAGTCGGCGGGCACCTACGACCACTACTTCCAGCTGTTCCTCCCGCCGATCGACGTGCTCTGGTCGTTCCTCAAGGTGCTGGTGTTCAGCATCATCGTGGTGCTCTCGCACTGCTACTACGGCTACCGCGCGACCGGCGGCCCGGCCGGGGTGGGCGTGGCCGTCGGCCGCGCGGTGCGGACCGCGATCGTCGCGGTGAGCCTGCTCGACTTCTTCCTCAGCCTCGCCATCTGGGGCGCCACCACGACGGTGAAGGTGGCCGGATGAGGAAGGAACGCAGGCAGAAGTACGTCCGGCGCACGGCCGGGGTGTTCTTCCTGGCCGCCATGCTCGCGTTCGTCTCGCTGTCGGTCGCCATCTACCGCAAGGAGTTCGTCTCCTCGGTGTCGGTCACCCTGAAGACCGACCGGGTGGGGAACCAGCTCCACGTCGCCTCGGAGGTCAAGGCACGCGGGGTGGTCGTCGGTGAGGTGCGTGAGATCCGGTCCAGTGCGAGCGGAGCGGAGATCACGCTCGCACTGGACCCGGACAAGTCGGCGAAGCTGCCGAAGAACGTCTCCGCGCTGCTCATCCCGAAGACGCTGTTCGGCGAGCGGTACGTGCAGCTGTCCATCCCCGAACCCCGAGGACCGCAGCTCACCGAGGGCGACGTGATCAGTCAGGACCGCTCGGCCAACGCGATCGAACTGGAGAAGGTCTACGACGACCTCCTGCCGGTGCTCAAGGCGGTGCAGCCGCAGAAGCTGTCCACCACGCTGACCGCGGTGTCCACCGCCCTGCGCGACCGCGGTGAGCAGCTCGGCAACACGCTGGTGACCGCGGCCGACTACCTGGACCGGTTCAACCCGAGCCTGCCGGAGCTGAACGAGAACATCCGCGACCTGGCCGGGGTCAGCCAGCTCTACGGCGACATCGCGCCCGACCTGCTCGACTCGCTCACCGACAGCGCGGTGACCCTGCAGACGGTCGCGGAGAAGAAGCAGGACCTCGGCTCGCTCTACGCCCAGGTCACCGACTCCTCGCAGGACGTGACCACGTTCCTGCGGAACAACAAGGAAAACATCATCCGGCTCGCCGTCGACAGCCGCGAGTCGCTCGAACTCGCCGCGGCGTACTCCCCCAGCTTCCCCTGCACGCTCAAGGCGATGACCGACCTCAAGCCGGCCATGGACAAGGCGCTCGGGGCCGGGACCGACCAGCCCGGGCTGCACCTGGACGCCTCGGTGACCCACTCCCGCGGGGCCTACCTGCCGGGCGTGGACGATCCGGTTTTCAGCGCCGGCGGCGGCCCGAAGTGCTATCCGAGCGGGGTGGCGCCGACGACCGGGACCACCGCGGCGCCGACCGGCAGCCAGGCGCACCCGCTGCTGCCCGGCGGCACCGGCGAGCTGGGCCTGCCGAACTCCCCGCAGGAACGGGAACTGATCTCGACGCTGGTAGCGCCGGAGATCGGCGTCGCACCCGGTGAGGTGGCGCCGTGGAGCAGCGTGCTGGTCGGCCCGCTCTACCGGGGCACGGAGGTGAGCATCCGATGAGGAACTTCGGCGCGCCGCTGGTCAAGGGCCTGCTGTTCATCCTGGTGACCACGCTGGCCACCACCCTGCTCGCGCTGTCCATCGCCAACACCGGCGTCGGCGAGGGCGACCACTACAGCGCGCGGTTCACCGACGTGACCGCGCTCAACGCCGGTGACGACATCCGGATCTCCGGGGTGCGGGTCGGCCAGGTCGAGGAACTGAAGGTGGTCGACCAGCACATCGCGCAGGTGAAGTTCTCCGTGGACCGCGGCCGCAAGCTGCCCTCGGACCTGCGGGCCACCATCAAGTACCGCAACATGGTCGGCCAGCGGTACATCGCACTCGAACGCGGGAAGCTGCCCGGGGCCGAGCCGATGGTGCCCGGCGACGAGATCCCGCTGGAGCGCACCACGCCGGCCCTGGACCTGACCGACCTGTTCAACGGGTTCAAACCGCTGTTCCAGGCGCTGTCGCCGACCGACGTGAACCAGCTCTCCGGCGAGATCGTGCAGGTGCTGCAGGGCGAGGGCAGCACGGTGGAGAGCCTGCTCATGCACACCGGCGCGCTGACCACCACGCTGGCCGGCCGCGACCAGGTGATCGGGCAGGTGATCACGAACCTGAACTCGGTGCTCAAGACGATCAACAGCAAGGGCGACCGGCTCTCCGAGGTGGTCGGCACGCTGCAGCAGCTGGTCTCCGGGCTGGCCGAGGACCGGACCGCGATCGGGGAGGCGGTGCAGGGCGTGGCGGACCTGTCCGACGCCACCGCCGGGCTGTTCGAGCTGGCCAGGCCGCCGCTGAAGGAGACCATCGCCGAACTCGGCAGCGTCTCCGGCAACCTCGCCGCGCAGGAGGACGACCTGGACCAGTTCTTCGAGCTGCTGCCGAAGAAGCTGGACGCGGTCGGCCGCCTCGGCACCTACGGCTCGTGGCTCAACTTCTACCTGTGCGAGGCGACGCTGACCGCGCCCGAGCCGATCGGCTACCAGTCCGGCGAAGCGAGGTGCCAGTGATGACCTCCTTCCGCGAGCGCAACCCGTTCACCCTCGGCATCGCCGGTTCGCTGGCGATCGCCGCGATCACCGCGGCCACCTTCTACTACGAGGAGCTGCCGATCGTCGGCGGCGGCACCACCTACCAGGCCGAGTTCGGCGAGGCCGCCGGGCTGCAGGAGAACGACGAGGTGCGGGTGGCGGGCATCAAGGTCGGCGAGGTCACCGAGGTGGGCCTGGCCGAGGACCACGTGGTGGTCAGCTTCCGGGTGGAGGACACCTGGATCGGCAACCAGACCTCGGCCGGGATCAGGATCAAGACCCTGCTCGGCCGGAAGTTCCTCTCGCTCTACCCGATCGGCGACGGCGAGCAGGACCCGGAGACGCCGATCGGCCGCGACCGCACGGTCACGCCGTACGACGTGACCGACGCGTTCAACGGGCTGGCGAACACCGTCGACGCGATCGACACGAACCAGCTGGCGACCAGCTTCCGGACCCTGTCGGAGACCTTCAAGGACTCCCCCAGCCACGTCCGGACCGCGCTCGACGGGCTCACCTCGCTGTCGAAGACGGTGTCGTCGCGGGACGAGGAGCTGGCCGAACTGCTGCGCAACGCGCGGTCGGTGGCGAACTCGCTGGCCGAGTCCGGTGAGGAGTTCCAGACGCTGATCGACGACGGCAACCTGCTGCTCGCCGAGCTGGACAACCGCCGCGAGTCGATCCACCAGCTGCTGGTCGGCGCGCAGGAACTCGGGAAGCAGCTCTCGGGGCTGGTCAAGGACAACCAGCAGCAGCTGTCGGGCGTGCTGGAGAAGCTGGACCAGGTGACCGGGGTGCTGCAGCGGCACACCGAGAACATCGACGCCAGCCTGGAGATCGCCGGTCCCTACTTCCGGATGGTGAACAACACCATGGGCAACGGCCGCTGGGTGGACAACTACGTCTGCGAGCTGGTCCCGGAGAACCGCGAGCCGTGCATCCCGCCGCTCCCGGTGGACGGGGGCGGGAAATGACCAGCACGAGAGCGGGCCTGCGGGCCACCCGGATCGCCACCGTGCTGATCGTGGCCGCACTGGTGGTGGCGGGCGGGATCTGGTGGATCTTCTCCGGTGACGGCAGCAAGCGGATCACCGCGCTCTTCCCGCGCGCGGTCGGCGTGTACACCGGCTCCGACGTGCGCCTGCTCGGCGTGCGGATCGGCCAGGTGGAAACGGTGACCCCGGTCGGTGAGCACGTCGAGGTCACGCTCAGCGTGGACGGGCAGGCCCCCGTCGCGGCGGCGACCAAGGCGCTGGTGGTGGCACCGAGCGTGGTCTCGGACAGGTACGTGCAGTTCTCCACGGTGGCCCGCAGGGGCGAGGCCAGGCTGACCGACGGCACGGTGATCGGGGTCGAGCGGACCGGCACCCCGGTGGAGCTGGACGAGCTGTACGCCAGCCTGAACGACCTGGCCACCTCGCTCGGGCCGAAGGGCGCGAACTCCGACGGCGCGCTGTCGCAGCTGCTCGAGACGGGCGCGGCGAACCTGGACGGCAACGGCAAGGCGATCAACGAGAACATCCGCAACTTCGCCGACCTGGCGCGCACGCTGTCCGATTCGAAGGACGACCTGTTCGGCACGCTGGACGAGCTGGGCAAGTTCACCGACATGCTGGCGGCCAACGACAACGACGTGGAGACGGTGAACTCGCAGCTGGCGAAGGTGTGGCAGACGCTGTCGGCCGATCGCGAGGAGCTGTCCGGCGCGCTCACCTCGCTGGGCTCGGCGCTCGGTGAGGTGCAGGCGTTCATCCGCGACAACCGCGCCGCCATCAAGTCCAATGTGGACAAGCTGAGCCAGACCACGCAGGTGCTGGTGGACCAGCGGGCGTCGCTGGCCGAGACGCTGGACACGCTGCCGCTGGCGGCGAGCAACCTGCTCGGTGCCTTCGACCCCGAGTCGGGCACCCTGCAGGGCCGGGCGAACCTGCTCGAGTTCCTGCCCGCGTTCCAGGTGCCGGTGCCGCCGGGCATGGAGGCGCTGCCCGACGGGGCGTCGATGCCGGCCTCCGCGCCGAGCCTGCCACTGCCCGCGTCCGGTCCGGTCTATGTGCCAGGAGGTGCCGGATGAGGCGACCACTGCTGGGCGCCGCGCTGGCGGGCTGCCTGCTGCTCACGGCGTGCTCGGGGGACGGGTTCAAGGGGGTCTACGACCTGCCGCTGCCCGGTGGCGCCGATCTCGGCGACCACCCGTACCGGATCACCGTGCAGTTCGCCGACGTGCTGGACCTGGTGCCGCAGGCCGCGGTGAAGGTGAACGACGTGCCGGTCGGCCGGGTGGAGACGATCCGGCTCGGCGAGGACGGCTGGACCGCCGAGGCGGTGGTCGCGGTGAACGGCGACGTGGCCCTGCCCGGCAACAGCCTGGCCCGGCTGCGCCAGTCGAGCCTGCTCGGCGAGAAGTTCGTCGAGCTGGCGGTGCCGGAACGGGCCGAGGGCGCGCTGGCCGACGGCGCGGTGATCGGGGTGGACCGGACCAACCGGAACCCCGAGTTCGAGGAGGTCTTCGGTGCGCTGTCGCTGCTGCTCAACGGCGGCGGGATCAGCCAGCTGCAGACCATCAACCAGGAACTGACCAAGGTGCTCGACGGCAACGAGCCGGAGATCAGGAACTTCCTGTCCACAGTGGACGAACTGGTGACGAACCTGGACGCGCACTCCGGGGACATCACCGCCGCGCTGGACGGGCTGAACCAGCTCTCGGCCACGCTGGCCGACCGCGACGAGCAGATCGACGGCGCGCTGTCGAACCTGACCCCGGGCCTGGCCACCCTGGCCGAGCAGCGGAAGTCGCTGGTCACCATGCTGCGCTCGCTCGACGAGCTGTCCACCGTGGCGATCGACACGATCAACCGCAGCAAGGACGACATGGTCGCCGACCTCAAGGCGCTGGCGCCGATCCTGGCGCAGCTCGCCGACGCCGGCCAGGACCTGCCGAACTCGCTGGAGATCCTGCCCACCTTCCCGTTCACCGATCCGGTGCTGGACGCGGTGAAGGGCGACTACATGAACGTGTTCGTGGAGATCGCGCCCGGGGAGGGCGTGGAACTGCCGGACCGCCCGGTGCTGCCGCTGCCCCCGAGCGGGGACGTGAAATCGCTCGGAGGCAACTGATGCTGACCACCAGGGTCCGGGTGCAGGTGCTGGCGTTCGTGGTGGTGGCGCTGTCCGCGGTCGCCTTCATCGGCGGCAAGTACGCCGGGCTGGGCCAGCTCTTCGGCGGCAGCGGGTACGTGGTGTCGCTGCGGCTCGCCGACGGCGGCGGGGTGTTCACCAACGGCGAGGTGACCTACCGCGGGGTGGCCGTCGGCCGGGTCGGTGAACTGCGGCTGACCGACGAGGGCATGGAGGTGGACCTGCGCATCGACGGGTCGGCGCCGCCGATCCCGGTGAACTCGGCGGCGGTGGTGAGCAACCGGTCGGCGGTCGGTGAGCAGTACGTCGACCTGCAGCCGCGCACCGGGGACGGGCCGTACCTCGAGGAGGGCTCGTCGATCCCGATGGAGTCGACGAAGGTGCCGCTGCCGGTGCAGGACCTGCTGGGCAACCTCAGTTCGCTCAACGCCTCGGTGCCGACGGACGCGCTGCGCACGGTGGTCGACGAGTTCTACGACGCCTTCCACGGCGCCGGGCCGGACCTGCAGGTGCTGCTGGACTCGTCGGCGGCGTTCACCACCACCGCCGCGGAGCACCTGCCGCAGACGCGGGAGCTGATCACCGACGGCACCACCGTGCTGCAGACGCAGCTCGACTCGACGGACGCGTGGAAGTCGTTCTCCGGCAACGCCAAGCTCTTCGCCGCCGAACTGGCCAGCGCCGACGGTGACCTGCGCGGGCTGATCAGCACCGCGCCGCAGGCGGCCACACAGATCAGCGCGCTGCTGGAGGACACCAACCCGTCACTGTCCATCCTGCTGGCGAACCTGCTGACCACCACGGACCTGTTCGCCACCAGGACCGCGGGCATGGAGCACCTGTTCGCCTCCATCCCGCAGGCGGTGGCGGCGACCTCGACCTCGATCGACCTGGACGGGGCCCGGCTGTCGATCCTCGGGGACCAGTTCGTCGAACCGCCGCCGTGCACGCAGGGTTACGACGACACCACCCGGCGGCCGCCGACGGACCTGTCGCCGTCGCCGATGAACACCGAGGCCGCGTGCACGCTGCCGAAGGGGTCGGAGAGTTCGGTGCGGGGTTCGCAGCACGCGCCGAAGGGCGGGGTGCCGCCGATCGCGATCCCGGGTTCGGGTGTGCTGGGTGTGCCGTCGCTGCCGCAGGTTTCCACCGACATGAAGGGCTTGCTGTGGCTGCCGAACTGAGGCTCGCGATCGGCGGGGTGGTGGCCGCGGTGGTGTTCGCCGGGGCGTCCGGCTACCTGTGGGTGAGCGCCGCGGTGGACGACGACCTGTCCTACGCCCAGTCCCGCGACGACGCGCTCGCCGCGGGACGGACGCAGATCGCCGAGTTGAACAGCCTGGACCACCACCGCGTGGACGAGGGCATCTCGCGCTGGCTGGAGGTGTCCACCGGGAAGCTGCACGAGGAACTGGCGCGCACCGACGACGCGACGAAGAAGTCGCTGCGCGAGGGCGGGACGGTGGCCACCGGCAAGGTGCTGGACGCGGCGGTCAACTCGCTCGACGACCACGCGGGCACGGCGCGGCTGCTGGCGTCGGTGGAGATCACCGTGGCGAAGGAGGGCGCGGCGACCTCGACCAAGCGGAACCGGTTCTCGGCGCAGCTGACCAGGACCGAGGGCGGCTGGAAGGTCAGCGCCATGGACCAGGTGCCCATCGGTGCCGGCTGAGGAGGAACGCGAAGTGACCACCACCGAAGCCGAGCCGGACGCCGACGTCGAGGAGCCAGACGAGCCCGACGCTGCTGAAACCTCGGTTGAAGAAGCTGAAACAGCGGTTGAGGAAGCAAAGCCATCCCGGTTGCCCACCTACCTGATCGTGGTGGCGGTCGTGCTGGCTCTGCTGGGCGGCTGGTTCACCTGGCAGGCGGTCTCGTTGCGCACGGCCGAGTCCGCATCCAACGCCGCGCTGGTCGACACCGGGGCCACCGCCGAGGTCACCTCGGCCATCACCACCTCGCTCAACCGGATCTTCTCCTACTCCTACGACAAGACCGACGTGACCGAGAAGGCCGCCGCCGGCGCGTTGCGCGGCAAGGCGCTGGAGAGCTACAACCAGCTCTTCGCCCAGGTGCGCACCCTCGCCCCGCAGCAGAAGCTGGTGCTCACCACGCGGGTGGTCACCTCCGCGGTCGAGTCGATCTCCGCGGAGGGCGACCGCGCGCGGCTGCTGGTGTTCCTCGACCAGTCCGCCACCAGGGCCGACAACAACTCCACCAGCGCCGCCGCCTCGCAGCTGTCGATCACCGCGGAGAAGCAGGACGGCACGTGGGTGATTGTCGAACTGGAGCCGAGGTAGCCCATGAGGTGGTACCGTCGCGCCGCGCGAGGGGGAGGCGGCGTGGACGGTGACGAAGGCGGTGTGCGCAGCGTGCTGCGCGCGATCGATCTGCTCGGCCTGTTCACCGAGCACCGCCGGATGTGGAGCATTCGCGAACTGACCGAGGCGAGCGGCCTGGCCAAGACCACGGTCATCCGCCTGGTCACCACCTGTGAACAACGCGGCCTGCTGTGGACGCGCGAGGACGGCCAGGTCACCATCGGCCCCGGCCTGCTGCGGTGGGCCAAGCTCGGGCACTCCGCCTGGCAGCTGTCCGAACCGGTCCGCCAGGTGATGCGCGAGCTGGCCACGCAGTGCGGTGAGACGGTCAACATCTACGTCCGCAGCAGCACCGCCCGAGTCTGCGTGGCGCAGCACGAAGGACCGCAGCACATCCGGCACGTGGTCCGCGTCGGCGACGAGCTGCCGTTGTGGGCGGGTGCGGCGAGCAAGGTGCTGCTGATCGGCGTCGAGTCCACTGTGGTCGATCGGGTAGCCGCGCTTTCCCCGCACGGCAAGGAGTTCGCCGACGAACTGCGCAAGCAGGCCGGGCTGGCGGCGGTGGACGGGCACGCGATCAGCCACGGCGAGCGCGAACTGGGTGCCTCCGGCATCGCCGCGCCGGTGGTCGACCGCGAAGGCCGCATCATCGCCGCGCTGGCGCTCGGCGGGCCGACCACCCGGTTCTCCGACGAGCGGGTCGCCGACCTCGTCGCCGCGGTGGTCACCTCGGCGCAGTGGATCTCGCGGCTCGGCCTCGACCCGGCCCGGTGACCACCCCAGCGTGACCGGCGTTGGGACTAGTAGGTGACCCCCGTCGCGACCCCGGGTGATTCGGCTTTTCGGGTTTGGTGCCCGCCGCCGTTCGCCGATTAGGGTCTAACGCATGACTGAGCAGGTGGTTCTCCTCGACGAGCAGGGACACGCGATCGGCGTGGCCGACAAGGCCGGCGTGCACCACGCCGAAACCCCGTTGCACCTGGCGTTCTCCGCCTACGCCTTCAACGAGCGCGGCCAGTTCCTGCTGACCAGGCGGGCGCTGGGCAAGCGCACCTTCCCCGGGGTGTGGACGAACAGCTGCTGCGGCCACCCCGCGCCGGGCGAGGACATGAGCGACGGCATCGTGCGGCGGCTGGCCCAGGAACTCGGCCTGACCAGCACCGGCATCGACCTGGTGCTGCCGGAGTTCCAGTACCGCGCGGAGATGGACGGCGTGGTGGAGAACGAGAAGTGCCCGGTCTGGCGGGTCGAGGTGACCGGCGAGCCCGAGCCGGACCCGGCCGAGGTCGACGCCTACCGGTGGGTCGAGTGGGACCAGGTGGTCGGTGAGATCGAGGACGGCAGCCAGCCGATCTCGCCCTGGTGCCGCAAGCAGTTGTCCGAGCTGCGTGCGCTGGGCCCGGACCCGCGCGACTGGCCGTCCGCCGAGCACAACCGCCTGCCGCCCGCCGCTCTCGTGAGTGCGCAGGGCCGTTAGACGACCCTGCGCACTCACAACCCCGGGGGTGGGGGTCAGTGGGAGACGGCCTTCTCCGCTCCCGCTCCAGTGAGGGAACGGACCTCCATCTCCGCGTACTTGTCCTCGTTGTGTTCCTTGGACAGGACCGTGCCCAGCCAGCCGAGGAAGAACGAGACCGGGATCGACACCAGGCCCGGGTTCTGCAGTGGGAACCAGTGGAAGTCCACGCCCTTGATCATCGAGTTCGGCAGACCCGACACCGCGGGCGAGAAGATGATCAGCACCACGGTGACGGTGAGCCCGCCGTAGATCGACCACAGCGCGCCGGAGGTGTTGAACCGCTTCCAGAACAGCGAGTACAGGATCGTCGGCAGGTTCGCCGAGGCCGCGACCGCGAAGGCCAGCGCCACCAGGAACGCGACGTTCTGATCCTTGGCCAGGATGCCGCCGACGATGGCGACCGCGCCGATCACCACCGCGGTGATCCGGGCGACGCGGACTTCGGCGTTGCTGTCGGAGACCTTGCCCTTCTTGATCACGTTGGCGTACACGTCGTGCGCGAACGACGCCGACGCGGTGATCGTGAGACCGGCGACCACGGCGAGGATCGTCGCGAACGCGACCGCCGCGATGAAGCCCAGCAGGATCGGCCCACCGAGAGCCTGCGCGAGCAGTGGTGCGGCCGAGTTCTCCTTGCCGGGTGCCTTGTTGATCGCGTCCTTGCCGACGATCGCACCGGCGCCGTAGCCGAGCACCAGGGTGAACAGGTAGAACAGGCCGATCAGCGCGATCGCCCAGACCACGGACTTCCGCGCGTCCTTCGCCGTCGGCACGGTGTAGAACCGCATCAGCACGTGCGGCAACCCGGCGGTACCGAGCACCAGCGCGATGCCCAGCGACAGGAAGTCGATCTTCGAAGTCTCGGAGACGCCGTACTTGGCGCCCGGGTTCAGCACGGCCTCCCCGGCCGAACCGACGCGCTCGACCGCGCTGCCCAGCAGTTCGGACAGGTTGAAGCCGTAGCGGGCGAGCACCCAGACCGTCATCGCGAAGGCACCGGTGATCAGCAGCGCGGCCTTGATGATCTGTACCCAGGTGGTGCCCTTCATCCCGCCGACCAGCACGTAGATGATCATCACGACACCGACCACGGAGATCACCACGGCCTGGCCGACGCCGGACGAGATGCCCAGCAGCAGCGAGACCAGGATGCCCGCGCCCGCCATCTGGGCGAGCAGGTAGAAGAAGCTCACCGCCATCGTGGAAGTCGCGGCGGCGGCGCGGACCGGGCGTTGCTTCATCCGGAACGCCAGCACGTCGCCCATGGTGAACTTGCCGGTGTTGCGCAGCAGTTCGGCGACCAGCAGCAGGGCCACCAGCCAGGCGACAAGGAAGCCGATCGAGTAGAGGAAGCCGTCGTAGCCGTAGACCGCGATGGCGCCCGCGATCCCGAGGAACGAGGCCGCCGAGAGGTAGTCACCGGCGATCGCGACGCCGTTCTGCGGACCGGAGAAAGCGCGACCCGCGGCGTAGTAGTCCGACGCGGTCTTCGTGTTGCGCGAGGCGCGGAACACGATCACCAGCGTGACCACGACGAAGGCGCCGAAGATGCTGATGTTCAGGATCGGGTTCGACCCCTGGACACCCTGTGCGAGGTTCACTTGCCGTCCCCCTCGATGTCTTCGCGGATCTTGTCGGCAACGGGGTCGAGATGACGATTCGCGTGGCGCACATAGAGCCCCGTGATCACGAAGGTCGAGACGAACTGGAGCAGGCCGAGCACCAGGCCGACGTTGATGTTGCCGACCAGCTTGGTGGACATGAACCCGTGCGCGTAGTCCGCCAGCACCACGTAGAGCAGGTACCAGCCGAGGAACAGGGCCGTCATCGGGAACACGAAGGTCCGCAGCCGCCGTCGCAGTTGCTGGAACTCCGGACCGGACTGGATCGTTTTCCAGTCCACGTCCTCACCTGGTGGCCCTACGGCGGGTTCAGAGATGCTCACGTCGACCTCCACGTCGAGGGGGGGTGTGTGCGGCGACACACTAGGGAGGCGGGCGCGCGGCGCGTAAGGATCAGCGGACGAATCGACGGGCCATGCGACGAACGGTTGACGAACGACCGTTGGTCCGCGATGAGTGGCCTGGATCACGGCCCTGCAACAGCCGCTGGTTGAGGTACGGGCTGCGTCCTTCACCGAGGTGCAGGCGCAGCATCGCGTCGCGGGACCAAGCGGGTGGGCGGCCGCGCAACGACACCAGCACCATGGTGGCGAACGCGAGCGGCACCGACCACGGTGCGGGCTGCGCCACCAGAATAGCTTGCCAGCCGGGCAAAGCTGGGCCGAACAGCGTAGTGGCGATGGCGCCCGCGGAGGCGGTCAGGCCGACCACCACCCCGCTGATCGCCCCGGTGGTGGTCAGCCGCGGCCACCAGATCCCCAGTACCAGCAAGGGGCAGAAGGTGGACGCGGCCACGGTGAAGCCCCAGGTGACCAGGACGCCCGCGTCCAGCCGGACCGCGGGCAGCGCCAGCAGCACCACCGCGGCGGCCGCGGCGAGCACGGTGAACCGCATCTGCCGCAACCCGCCTTCGAGCAGGTCGTGGGAGATCGCGCCGGCCACCGCGAGCAGCAAACCCAGTGACGTGGCAAGGAAAGCGGCGAAGGCACCGGCGGTGAGCAGCACGGTGAACACCGCCCCAGCCGGGCCGGGGTCGACCACCGACGGCAGCGCCACCACCGCGGTGTCGGTGGCGTCGGACAGGTAGAGGTGCGGCACCAGCACCGTGCCCAGCACGCCGTAGATGCCGGGGAAGAGGTAGAAGGCGCTGAGCAGCAACACCGTCAGCGCGGCGGTTTTCCTGGCCGCGCGGCCGTCGATGCTGGTGTGGAAGCGCATCAGCACGTGGGGCAGGCCCATCGTGCCGAGCATGGTGGCGATCAGCACCGCCCAGGTGCTCAGCACCGGGTAACCCGCGTTCTGGAGGTCCAATGTGGGCAATTCCCAGCCCGGGCCGCCGGGCGCGTGATTGTCCACCGAGGGCGCCGGGGCGCCGGCCGGGAACACGATCGTCCGGCCAGCCTCGATTTCCTGCCGTCCGGCCGGGATCAGCTCGGGGGTGCCGTCGGCCGCGCGGACCGCGGTGGGTTCCCGGAAGTCCAAAGTGGCCCCGACGCGGAACTCGATGGTGGTGTCGTGGCTGAAGTGGGTGAACTCCGCCGGGTCCACCGCCTGCGCGCGAACGTCCGGGCCCACCTGGAAGACCAGCCAGGCGGCGGGGACCAGGAACAGCGCGAGCTTCAGGAAGAACTGGAAGGCCTGCACGTAGGTGGCGGCGCGCATCCCGCCCAGTGACAGCGTGGTCGCCGCGGCGACGCCGGCGATCACCACGCCCACCCAGTAGGGCGTGCCGCCGACCGCGCCGAGCACCAGGCCGGCGGTGCGGAACTGCGGGACGAGGTAGAGGCCGCCGATCACCAGCACCACCACGGCGGCGATCCGGCGCAGCACCGGGGAGGCCAGGCGT
This sequence comes from Amycolatopsis sp. 195334CR, assembly GCF_017309385.1. Lineage (NCBI taxonomy): Bacteria > Bacillati > Actinomycetota > Actinomycetes > Pseudonocardiales > Pseudonocardiaceae > Amycolatopsis > Amycolatopsis sp. 195334CR. The sequence goes on from NZ_JAFJMJ010000001.1 coordinate 207,059, forward strand.
GCCTCGGCGAAGTCGGGGACGGTGAGGGCGCCGGAGCGGCGCATCGGGGCGGCGACGAGGACCAGCATGGCCACGTAGCCGGCGGTGAAGCCGACCGGGTACCAGAGCGAGCCGATGCCGTCCTTGACCACCAACCCGGCGACGCCGAGGAACGAGGCGGCGGAGAGGTACTCCCCGGAGACGGCCGCGGAGTTGAGCAACGGCGAGACCCGGCGGGAGGCGACGAGGAAGTCCGATGTGGTCCGCATCGCGGCGACGGCCCGCAACCCGACGAGAATGGTGATCAACACCACCGGCGCCACAGCCAACGCGGCGATCATCGAGGCTCCTCCGCGCCCCGCCAACACACCAGCACGGTGATCATCGAGCGTCCTCCGCAACCAGCCAGTACCTCAGCGCGGCGATCATCGCAGGCCCCCGCGTGCCTCGCCCGCCAGCACCAGCACGGCGATCCTCGAAGGTCCCCTCGCCCGGCCGCCAACGCGGCGATCACCGAGAGCTCCCCGGGAGCCCAGCCCGCCAGCACACCAACGCGGCGATCATCGAAGGCCTCGCGTGTCCGAGCCGCCCGCACCGGGGCGGTGGTCATTCGCGGTCCTCGGCGTGTTCCGCCCGTCGCAGTTGCCAGCGCGCCAGGACCACCAGCACCGGGTACGGCAGCACCGCCACCGCCAGCCACGGCAGCGGAATGGTGAACAACCGCACCTCCCCCAACTGCGGCAGCAAAGACAGCCCCAGCGGCAACCCGAGCAGGAAGGTGAACAGCAACACCAGCGCGGTCACCGCCATCCGCCGCTGGGCGCGGTAGATCCGCATCGCGCGCCCCGCGTCGGCGGCCTCCAGTTTCGCCACCGGCGACCGCGTGCGCGCGCGACGCCGCGAGTGCGCCAGCCGCGTCTGCGGGCTGGTGACCGCGACCCGCTTGGTGCGCACCCCCTAAGCTCCCCGCTCCGGCCGGTCCAACTCCCCGCGGTGAGCCGCGCTGAGCAGTTGTTCGCGCAGTTCGCGCGCGTGCCGCCGGCTCACCGGCACGTCGCCGAGATCGGTGTGCGCGAGCAGCCCGCCCGCCGAATCGCTGCGCAGCTCCCGGACCGCCGACAGCGCCACCAGGAAGCTCCGGTGCGCCCGCACGAAACCCGCGCCGCCCCAGTACTCCTCCATGCGCGAGATCGGGATGCGCACCAGGTGCACCCCGGACGGCGTGTGCAGCCGGACGTAGTCGCCGTGCGCCTCGACGAACTGCACCTCGCTGCGGCGCACGTACCGCGTGCGCCCGCCGACCTCGACCGGCAGCGCGGCCATCGCGTCGGTCTGGCGCGCGGCCGGTTCGGCTCCGCCACCACCGCCGGCCATCTTCACCACACGCGCCAGCGTCGCCGAAAGCCGTTCCGCGCGAACGGGTTTGAGCAGGTAGTCGATCGCGCCGATGCCGTACGCGGCGACCGCGTGGCCCTCGTGCGCGGTGACGAACACGATCACCGGCGGCTCGCTCAGCTTGGCCAGCAGCCCCGCCATCTCCAGCCCGTCCAGCCCCGGCATGGAGATGTCCAGGAACACCGCGTCGAACGGCTCGCTCTGGATCATCCGCAGCGCGGTCACCGCGTCCGGCGCCCCGCTGACCGCGGCCACCTCCGGCGCCTCCTCCAACAGGCGGCACAGCTCGGCCAGCGCCGGCGGCACGTCGTCGACGGCGAGCACGCGCAACCCCTCGGACTTCACGGCATCACCCCCGGCTGGAACCGCGGCACCCGCAGCACCACGCGGGTCCCGGCGCCCTTCGCGGTCTCCACCACCAGTCCGTACCAGGGGCCGTAGACGCTGCGCAGGCGTTTGTCCACATTGGCGAGTCCGAGGCTGTCCGGCTCGCCCTGCCCGGCGAGGATGGCCTCGGCCTTCTCCGGGTCCATGCCGACCCCGTCGTCCTCCACGCTGATCACACAGTCCGTCCCCTCGGCCACGCCGGAAACGTGCACCACTCCCTTGCCCGGCGACGGCTCGATCCCGTGCCGGACGGCGTTCTCCACCACCGGCTGCAGCACCAGGTACGGCACCGCCACCGCGAGCACCTCCGGCGACACCCGCACCTGCACGGTCAGCCGCTCCCCCAGCACCGCGCGCTGCAGCGCCAGGTAGGTCTCGATGGCGTGGAACTCGTCGGCGAGCGTGGTGTACTCGCCGTGCCGGGCCAGGCTGTACCGGATGTAGTCGGCGAAGTCGAGCATCAGCTCACGGGAGCGGTCCGGTTCCGACCGGACGAGTGACGCGATCACGGTGAGTGCGTTGTAGACGAAGTGCGGGGAGATCTCGGCCCGCAGCGCGCGCAACTCGGCGCGGGCGGCGTTCTCGGCGGAGGCCTCCAGCCTGCCGCGCTCCAGCGCGTCCGCCACCCAGCCGGTCACCTCGCGCACCGCGGCGCGGTCCGGCCTGCCGCAGACGACCAGCACCCCGGCCAGGTCGTCGCGGGCGTAGAGCGGCTGGGCCTGCGCGGGCGGGCGGCCGCTGGCGGTCTCGGTGTGCAGCACGTTGTGCACCAGCGCGCCGGCGTCCACCCCGGCCGGCGGGTGCCCGGCCCAGACCACGGTGCCGGACAGGTCGGCCAGTCCGATGGCGTCGGCGTCGAGCAGCCTGCGGATGCCGCGCGCGGCGTTCCGCACCCCGCGGCCGCCGAGCCCGCCCTTGAGCTCCGCGGCGATCTGCCGGGCGGCGTGCAGCACCTCCGCCGGCTCCGCCCTGGGCAGCGCGCGCAAGCCAGGCATCGCGGCTCCCCTCGTCGTCGAAGTGGGTAGATGGTAGCCGCTGCCACGCAGTGAGCGCGTGACAGCGCGCTGCCAGAGCGGGCCCGTAGAACTCCGCTGGAACGTTCGAAAATCACGCACAGGGGTGGGGGCACCCGATGTTGAAGATCCATTTCAGTCCGGACGACCTGACCAGGGTCAAGCTGCTCGACCGTCCGGATCCGCTGTGGGAGACGGTGCTCAGCCTGCACCAGCTCCAGGACCGCAATCCGGATCTGCTGTTCTCCGGCTGGCGCCGGCGCACGCGCGAGCGGATCGGCCGCTCGCACCGGTACCTGGCCACGCTCGCTCCCCCGGTCGGGTACACCGCGGACTTCCTCACCCCCGGTGCCGGTTTCGGCGAGCTGGAGGCCGGGATCGAGGAGTTGGAGCGGACCCCGAAGTCACTGCTCGCCGAGGACACCGGGCTGCTCGCCGCCTCCCGGCCGATGCCGTCGTGGAGCGCCGACCTGGCCGCGGGCCGGTCCGCCGCGCGCCGGCAGCTCGGGGACGCCGTGCGCGAGTACTTCGCCGAGACGCTGTCACCGCACTGGTCGGCGATCACCGCCAGCGTGCGCGGTGACGCCGCCGAGCGCGGCCGGACCTTGCTGCGGGGCGGGGTGGAGCGGCTGCTGGCCACGTTGCACCCGGCCACCCGGTGGCGGGCGCCGGTGCTGGAGGTCGACTACCCGGTCGACCAGGAGTTGCACCTGGACGGGCGTGGCCTGGTGCTGGCGCCGTCCTTCTTCTGCTGGCGGGTGCCGGTCACCCTGCGCAACCCCGCCCTGCCGCCGACGCTGGTGTACCCGGTGGCGCGGCAGCTGGGCTGGGACTCGCCGCCGAGCAGCCGCTCGCTGGACAACCTGCTCGGGCGGACGCGGGCCACCGTGCTCGCGGCGATCTGCACCACGCCCGGGGTGAGCACCACGGAACTGGCGAAGAAGCTGGCCATCTCGGCGGCGGGCGCCAGCCAGCACGCCACCGTCCTGCGGCAGGCTTCGCTGGTCGAAACGCACCGGGAGGGCGGCACCGCCCGGCACTCGGTGACCGCACTGGGCAGCGCCCTGCTGGAGTCCTCGCTCGCGGTCTCCGATCTGGCCCCCTGCCGGGTTTAGGCCTCCAGGAACACAATGCGCTCGGGGTCGACGGTGAGGCGGAGTTGCTGCCGCTTCACCTCGACCAGGGTGGCGAGTTCGGTCGCCTGGCCCTCCGGCGTGGTGAACAGGCGGTCGTTCCGGGTGTCCAGGTAGCGCCCGAAGTTCGCCAGCGAGACCCCGCCGGTTTCATCCAGGGCCAGGTAGTCGACCAGCCGCCGGAACAGTTTGGGCAGCAGGACCACCTCCTCCTGCAACTGCTTCCGCGAGGTCAGCTTGAACCCGCCGGTGGAAACGTCGTGCTCCCAGATCCCCGCCTTCTCCGCGCGCGCGGTGGTGGCCGCGTCGGCGAGTGCCTGCCGCAGGTCGAGGTAGAGCAGTGAGTAGAACGTCGGGAACGCGTGCCCGGCCGCGAGCAGTTCGAAATTCGCCGAATTCACCACTCCCTTCGCGTCGAGGTGCACCTGGCTGCCGTCCTTCGTGCGGCCGCGGGCACCGCGGAATGCGAATGAGACCGGCCGCCCGTACTTGTCGGCGAACCGGGTCAGGATGTGTCCCGGCACGCTTTCCGGACTCGCCGAGGTGACCGTTCCGTCCTCCTCCCTTTCCACCGATCTGAAACCCAATTGGCGCAACAGCGCATCGGCCGCCTCTCTGGCCAGTCCGGGATGCTGGTGCCACATCCCCCCTCCCGGCGCCTGGCTCTGGTAATGCGTTTCCAGCGCGTCGATGCCTTCGAGCCGCAACTGCGCCCCACCGCGCGAGTTCAACCGCACCCGCAGTCCCGCCTTGACGAACGCGTCCACGTCGGTTGGGTAAAACCGCACCGAATCACCGTCGGGCGATGCTCCGACGATCTGAAAGGTTCCCTTGATCAAAGTCAGCGTCATGTGGCCATGCTAAGTAGCCAAGGTCGCAATTACGCCGTCATCAGCCGAACGGCCCAATGAATGGAAGGTTTCAGAAAGTGCGGCGCCCGTCGAGCACGGTCGCGGTCACCGGAACCGAACGGAGGTCCGCGGTCCGCAAATCCGCCGCGACCACCACCAGATCGGCCACATCACCCACCTCGACCGTTCCCCTTCCACCGGAAGCGGCACGCAACGCGTCCGCCAAGGACAATGCCTGTTCCGGGTGCCAGGCGGGCCGTTCGTCATCGGTGCGCGAGACCGCCGAAGCGATCGCGTCCCACGGATCCAGCGGCGCGACCGGTGCGTCCGACCCGAATTCCAGCGTGGCCCCGGCGGAAAGCAGTGCGCCATAGGGAAAAGCGTCGCCCGTGCGCGAAGCCCAGTGCCGGTCGGCCACGTCGCGGTCGTCCGGCTGGTGCGCGGGCTGCACGCTCGCCACCACCCCGAGCTCCGCGAACCGCGGCAGGTCCTCGGCGCGCACCAGCTGGGCGTGCTCGATCCGGCCGCCGACCCCGACCGCCTCGAAGGCGTCCAGCGCGACGGTGTTCGCGTGGTCGCCGATCGCGTGCACGGCGGAGGAGATGCCGTGCTCGGCGGCCCGGCGCATCAGCACCACGAGTTCGTCGTACGGCAGTTCCAGCAGACCGTGATCACCACCCTCGTAAGCGTGATGGCAGTAGGCCGTCCGGGTGTTGAGCGAACCGTCCACAAAAACCTTGAGCGGGCCGACGCTGAGCAGCCCGTCGGTGTCCCCGGTGCGCCTGCCCAGCGCGATCGTGGTGTCCAGCAGATGGCGCGCGATCACGCAGGACACCCGCGTCGGCAGCGGCCCGAGTTCCCGCCGCCGCTGCCACGCCGCCACCGTGTCGGTGTACTCGTAGTCGGCTATCCGGGTGACCCCGAGCGCCGCCGCGGCTTCGGCCGCCTCCAGCACCCAGCGGTCGACCACCTCCGGGGCCGCCGAGGGCAGTTCGGCGGTCGCGCTCATGCAGTCGTTCTCCAGCAGCACACCGGTCGGGTGCTCGCGGCCGATCAGCGCCAGCGCCGCCGGGCTCAGCCACAACGTGTGCAGGTCGGCGCTGAACAACGCGATCGCCTGCCCCGGCAGCGCGCGTTCGAGCAGGTCCTTGTGCGGGACGTCGGGCCACAGTCCGTCGCGGAAACCGTGGCCGAGCACCAGTTCGCCGGGCCGGTGCCCGTGCCGGACCAGCAGGTCCACCACCCCGGCCGCCGAGGTCGCCGACTCCAGCGGGATGCGACGGCGTGAGCTGGCCCACTGTTCGCAGTGGACGTGCGAATCGACCAGCCCGGGCAGCAGCGTGCCGCCGTCCCCCTCGACGACTTCGGCGCCACCCGGCCCGCCGTCGCCGATCGCGGTCACGCGCCCGTTCTCGATCCGCACGTTGACCAGCGGTCCGTCCAGCCCCAGCCGCACCTCGCGCAGGAACAGCTCACTCACCCGATCACGCTCCAGCTCCTCGACGACCTCGGTTCGATCATGCCGCACCATGGACGGGTGAAGGTGACCTGTCTGACCGAACTCACCGAGTTCGAAGGTGTCTGCTCGCTGTTCGACCAGGTGTGGCAGCCGGGGCCCGGCCAGATCCCGGTCAACCCGGAACTGCTGCGCGCGATGAGCTTCGCCGGCAACTACGTCGGCGGCGCGTACGAGGACGAAGAGCTGATCGGCGCGTCCGTCGGCTTCTTCCACCCGCCCGCCGAAGCCGCGCTGCACAGCCACTTCACCGGCGTCACGCGGCCCGGCCGCCAGGTGGGCCTGGCGCTGAAGCTGCACCAGCGGGCGTGGGCGCTCGACCGCGGTGCCGACCGGATCACCTGGACCTTCGACCCGCTCGTGCGCCGCAACGCCCATTTCAACGTGAACCGCCTCGGCGCCGGGGTCAGCGGGTACCTGCGTGACTTCTACGGCGCCATCGAAGACGCGGTGAACCGGGGCGAGGAGTCCGACCGGCTGCACGTCGTCTGGGACCTGCACGCGGAACCGGGTACCCCGGCGGACGCCACCGCCGAACGCGCGGCCGGTGCCGTCGTCGCGTTGTCGGAGGTCGACGGCATGCCGCTCGAAGGCAGCACCGACGGCGAACGACTGCTCGTCGGCGTGCCCGAGTCCATCGAGGAGCTCCGGCGCGCCGATCCCGTGGCGGGCCGAGCCTGGCGGCAGGCCCTGCGAACCGTGCTCGGCGGCCTGCTGGACGAAGGCGCGCGGGTCACCGGCTTCGACCGCGGCGGGTGGTACGTGGTGGACCGCTCCCCTACAGCCGGATGACGCTGGTGGTCACCTCGGCGAGGACGTCCGGATCGGGAAGGACGCCGATGCCGGGCCCGTCCGGCACCCGGACCTGCCCGTTCTCCAGCACGAACGGTTCGGTGACATCCCTTGCGTAGTAACGGTCCGAGGCGGAGGTGTCGCCGGGCAGGGTGAAGTTCGGCAGGGCCGCGAGCGCCACGTTGGCCGCCCGTCCGATCCCGCTTTCGAGCATGCCGCCGCACCACACCGGCACACCGTGCGCCGCGCAGACGTCGTGCACCCGCCGCGCTTCGAGGTAACCCCCGACGCGGCCGGGCTTGATGTTGACCACCGACGTCGCCCCCATCGCGATCGCGTCGGCGGCCGACTTCGCGGAGGTGATGGACTCGTCGAGGCAGATCGGCGTGCGCACGCGACGGGCCAGCTCGGCGTGGCCGCGAAGGTCGTCCTCGGGCAGGGGTTGTTCGAGGAGCAGCAGATCGAACGGGTCGAGCCGCGCGAGGTGCCGCGCGTCGGCCAGCGTGTACGCCGTGTTGGCGTCGACCTGGAGGAGGATGTCGCCGAACCGCTCGCGCACCGCCCGCACCGGCTCGACGTCCCAGCCGGGCTCGATCTTGAGCTTGATGCGCTGGTACCCCTGCTCGACGAAGCCGTCGACGGCGTCGAGCAGCTCACCGATCGAATCCATGATCCCGACCGACACCCCGGCGGGCACCGCCTCCCGAACCCCGCCGAGGTACCCGGCGAACGAGGTACCCGCCGCCCGCAGTTCGGCGTCGAGAAGGGCGGTTTGCAGCGCCGCCTTGGCCATCGGATGCCCCTTGACCTTGGCGAAGACCGGCTCCACCGCATGCGCCCGGTGCTGCGGCAGGCTCCGCACCGCAGGGAGGAGGAACCGCCGGATCACCTCGACGGCCCCGTCGAGGTACTCACTGGAGTACACCGGCCGAGGCAGCGCCACGCACTCACCCCAGCCCTCGACGCCCCCGGCCTCCACCCGCACCAGCAAGATGTCGCGATCCCGCTCCACCCCGAACGAGGTGCGGAACACCCCCACCAACGGCAACCCAATCCGACGCAGTTCTACCCGCTCGACCTTCATACCCCCGACGCTAACCCACCCACCACGAACACACGCGACCAGAAAGCCCACAGTCGCACCGCTAAACCTCCACACCCACCACGTCAACCCACCCAACCACAAACAACCACGACCAAAAAGCCCCAACCACACCGCTAAACCTCCACACCCACGACACCAACCCACCCAACCACAAACAAAACGCAACCAGAAAGCCCCCAACCACACCACTAAACCCTCACACCCCCGACGTTAAGCCAACCAAAAAACAAAACGGGAGCAGAGAGCCCTCAACCTGGCCGCCCACTCCTCCCCCGCCCCCGATCCCCAGCCAAAAACACAGAAAAGGCCCTGATGTCAAGGCATCTTTCCCGCCTTGACATCAGGGCCTTTTCTGTAGTCACACTAAAAAATCGGGGCGACAACCCCACCTACATATTGATCATGTGCCCAGCCAACCCATGCACAGCTTCCTTCACCGCTTCCGAAAGCGTCGGATGCGCATGCACATTCCGCGCCACCTCGTGCACCGTCAAATCCCACTGCTGCGCCAAAGTCAACTCGGGCAGCAACTCCGTCACATCGGGCCCGATCATGTGCGCCCCCAGCAACTCCCCATGGGTGCCGTCACTGAGGATCTTCACGAACCCGACCGGATCCGCCAGCCCGTGCGCCTTCCCGTTCGCCGTGAACGGGAACTTCGCCACCTGCACGTCGAAGCCCTTTTCCCGCGCCTGCTCCTCGGTCCACCCGAACGAAGCGATCTGCGGCTGGCAGAACGTGGCCCGCGGAATCATCGTGTAGTCGAGTTCCATGGTTTCCGCACCACCGATGGTTTCCGCGGCGATGATGCCCATGGACTCCGCCGCGTGCGCCAGCATCAGCTTCGCGGTCACGTCCCCGATGGCGAAAATGTTCGGCACGTTCGTCCGGCAGAAGCCGTCGATCGCGATGGCGCCGCGCTCGGTCAGCTCCACGCCGGTGTTCTCCAGGCCGTAGCCCTCGACCCGCGGCTGGAACCCGATCGCCTGCAGCACCTTGTCGGCTTCGAGCGTCTGCTCCTTGCCGTCCTTGGACACCGTCACGCGCACCTTCGCCCCCGACTCGTCGATCGACTCGACGCGGGTGGAGGTGAGCACCTCGATCCCCAGCTTCCGGTACCGGCGCGCCAGCTCCTTGGACACCTCGGCGTCCTCCAGCGGCACCATCCGGTCCAGGAACTCCACGATGGTGACCTGCACCCCGTAGTTGTGCAGCACGTACGCGAACTCGACGCCGATCGCGCCGGCCCCGGCGATGATGATGCTCTCCGGCAGCTCACGCGTGAGGATCTGCTCCTCGTAGGTGACCACCCGATCGCTGACCGCGGTCCCCGGCAGCAGCCGCGTGGTCGCGCCCGCGGCGATGATCGCGTTGCCGAAGGTGATCGTCTCGGTACCGCCGTCGGTGAGCGCCACCTCGAGGGTGTTCGCGTCGGTGAAGCTGCCGCGGCCGGAGAACTCGGTGATCTTGTTCTTCTTCATCAGGAAGTGCACGCCCTTGACGCGCCCCTCCGCGACCTGGCGGCTGCGGTCGTGCGCCACCCCGAAGTCGAAGCTCACCGACCCCTCGACCTGGATGCCGAAGGTCTTGGCCTCGTTGTGGAACAGGTGCGCCAGCTCGGCGTTGCGCAACAGCGCCTTGGACGGGATGCAGCCCACGTTCAGGCAGACCCCACCCCAGTACTTCTCCTCGACGATCGCCGTCTTCAGTCCGAGCTGAGCAGCGCGCACGGCCGCGACGTATCCGCCGGGCCCCGCCCCCAGCACCACCACATCGAAATGACTCATACTCGCAGCCTAGTGGTCACCGCCGGGTGTCCTCCGAGGTCTCGACGGCCCAGCTTCCCGCTGGACGCACCGCGTAAAGGCCCGAGTACGACCAGTACGAGGACCTTCACCCGGCACGCCCAGCGGAAAGCTGGATCCGCCGATACCCCGAAGGACTCCCGGCGGTAACCACTAGCCCCTATCGGGTGACGGGTGGGGTCTGGCCGCGGACTTCACCGAGGAGGGTGGTGACCGCCACCATGATCCGGTCGGTGGCCTCCCGCAGCACCGCCGCCGTCGGGTCCGCGCCGACCAGGTCGGACAGCTCGACCGGCGGCCCGGCCACCAGCTGCACCCGGGGCCGGCGGAAGAACCGCGGCACCGCGCTGCCCTGCGGCAGCAGTTCGTGGGTCCCCCAGTTGGCCACCGGCACCACCGGCACCCCGGTCTCCAGCGCGATCCTGGCGATCCCGGTCTTGCCGCGGACCGGCCAGTGCTCCGGGTCCTTCGAGAACCCGCCCTCGGGGAAGATCGCCACGCACTCGCCGCGCCGGACCGCGCCCACCGCGTCGCGGTAGGCACCCGACGCGGTCGGCTTGCCGCGGTGGACCGGGATGTGCCCGCCGCCGGACATGATCGACCCGACCAGCGGCAACCGCCACAGGTCGGCCTTCGCCAGGTACCGGGGCACCCGGCCGGCCGACAGGCAGAACGCGGTCAGCGTGGTCGGGTCGGCGTAGGACAGGTGGTTCGAGGCCACCAGTACCCCGCCGGACGCGGGCAGGTGCTCGGTCCCGCGAAAGCTCTGCCGGGTGCCGAACACCAGCATCGGCCAGATGACGTCGATCGCCAGCCCGTAGAAGAAACCGCGCCGGCGGCGGGGGAACCGCCTGGTCAGCGCGACGGCCTGGCGAAGCGTGAAGGGACCCCGCCCGGAATCGAGCGGGGTCCACCGAAGGTTCTTCCTGCGCAGCACGCCGGGCCTAGCGGTCCGAGTCGGCTTCCACCGGCCAGTCCGCGAGCTCGCGCACGATGCGCTGAGCCCTGACCAGCCCCGGGATCTCGGCCGGGTTCAGCTCACCCCGCTCCGCCTGCCGTTCGGCTTCGGCGAGCTTGGCCAGCAATCCGGCGACCTCGACGGTCGAGTCCTGAGACATGGGTCCTGCGCTCCCTGCACGATGAAGTCAGCTCTGGCGTTCCAGCACGACCACGGGGATCGGCCGGTCGGTCTTCTTCTGGTAGTCATCGTAGTCGGGCCACACCGCCGCCATCTTCGGCCACAGCACCGCCTTCTCCTGCTCGTCGGCGGTCCGCGCCCGCGCGGTGAACCTGTCCGCCTTGACCTGCACCTTGACCTCGGGGTTGTCCTGCAGGTTCAGGTACCAGCCGGGGTGCGCGTCGGCGCCGCCCTTGGACGCGACCACCACGTAGTCGCCCTCGTGCTCCTGGTAGATCAGCGCGAACTTGCGGTCCTGCCCGGTCTTGCGGCCCTTCGTGGTGAGGATGAGCACGGGCGCGCCCTTCTGCCAGTCGTGCCCTTCTTCCCCGTCGGTCTCCTCGTACCGGCGGACGTGCTCGTCACCGAACAGCATGGAAAAGCTCCTCTCCGTACAGGTTCTCTGGTCAGCACAGACGCCTCGGCGCGCCCGGCTATTCCGGACGCGGCAAATCGGCCCAGTCGATCCCGGTCATTATTGGACCTTCTGCCTGGCCAATGCGGCTCCTACCGTTGCTGCCATGAGCGTTCTCCCCCAGCCTGGACCACCTCGCGTGCTCGCGCTCGCCCAGCTGATCAACTCCTTCGGTGACGGCGCCTTCTACGTCACCTCGGCGCTGTACTTCACCCGGGTGGTGGGCCTGTCGGCGACCGAGGTCGGCTTCGGGCTGACCGCGGGCTGGGCGGCGGGGTTCCTGGCGAGCGTGCCGCTGGGCGCGCTCGCCGACCGGCGCGGTCCGAAAGCGACGGCCGTGGTGCTCGCGCTGGCCACCGCCGCCGCGGTCGGCGCGTTCGTCTTCATCGGCTCGTTCGTCGCCTTCGTGCTCGCAGCCTGCGTCTACGCCTCGATGCAATGTGGACTGTCGGCGGCGCGGCAGGCGCTGCTCGCCGCGCTGGTCGACCAGGCCGACCGCACGGCCACGCGGGCCTACCTGCAGTCGAGCACCAACGCCGGGCTCGCGGTCGGCGCCGCGCTCGGCGGGCTGGCGCTCTACGCCGACACGCGCGGCGCGTACCTCGCGGTGTTCGCCATGGACGTCGCCGGGTTCCTCGCCGCCGCGCTGCTGCTCCTCCGGCTGCCCCCGACCCCGCCGGGCCCGGCCAGGAGCAAGGGCGAGCCGCGGCTGGCCGTGCTGCGGGACAAGCCGTACGCCCTGGTGTCGCTGTTGAACCTGGTCATGCAGTTGCACATCCCGATGATCGGGCTGGCGATTCCACTGTGGATAGTCGAGCGCACGCAGGCGCCCAGCTGGACGGTCTCCGGGCTGCTCGTGCTCAACACGGTGAGCGTGGTGCTGCTCCAGGTCCGCGTCGCTCGTCGCGTGACGAGCCTGACCTCGGCGAGCCGCACGGTCCGGTACGCGGGCGTGCTGCTGCTCGCCTCGTGCGGGGTGTTCGCCTTCTCGGCCGCCGGGACCGGCCCGTGGACGGCGGCGCTCATCCTGCTCGGTGCCGCCGCGCTCCAGGTGCTCGGCGAGATGATGCAGGCCTCGGGTGCCTGGGAGATCAGCTTCGCGCTGGCCCCGGACGGCAAGCACGGCCAGTACCAGGGCTTCTTCGGCTCGGGTTTCGCCGTGGCCAGGATGATCGGGCCGCTGGTGCTGACCACGCTCGTGCTCTCCGGCGGCACGCTCGGCTGGCTGGTGCTCGGTGGTGCCTTCCTCACCGCCGGGCTCGCGATGGGCCCGGCGGTGAGGTGGGCTGCCGCCGACCGGCCGCTAGAAGCGGACGGTCCGCAGGTACTCGTGACTGCGCGCCGCTGACTCCAGCGGCACCTTCGGCTGGTCGTGCTCGACCACGTACTCCCGGATCCCGGACTGCTCGTACTGGCGGAAGATCTTCGGCCAGTCGAGCGTGCCGTACCCGACGTCCTCGAACGAGCCGTTGGGCGCCATGTCCTTCACGTGGTAGACCGGGAACCGGCCCGGGTACCGCGCGAAGTACGCCAGCGGGTCCTGCCCGCCGTGGTAGATCCAGTAGATGTCGAGCTCGAAGTTCACGAACCGCGGATCGGTTTCCTCGACCAGGATGTCGTAGAGCACCCGGCCGTCGACCACCTTGAAGTCGACGCCGTGGTTGTGGAACAGGAACTTCAGCCCGGCACTCCGGGCGAGCACGCCCCACTTGCCGAACTCCGACGCCGCCAGGCTGTACCCGGCGACCGTCTGCAGCGAACCCGGCAACGAGGGCACGACGAGGTACCGCACCCCGAGCACCCGCGCGGTCTCGATCTCCTTGACCGCGTTGGCGCGCATGGCGTCCCAGCTGGTGTGCGTGAGCACCGCCCGCAACCCGGCCTTGTCCAGCATCGCGCGGAACGCCTGCGGGGTGTGCCCGTAGGTCCCGCTGACCCCGACCGTGGCGTACCCGATCGCGCTGAGCGCGTCGAGCGTGCCCTGCGCGTCGGTGGTCATCAGCGAACGCACGGTGTACAGCTGGATGCCGATGTGGTCCAGCGGCACCGCGTGCAACGGCTCGGCCGCGGCGATCCCGCTGGTCAGCCCCATGGCCACGGTCGTGCCGGCGGCCAGCTTCAGAAAGGTACGACGTGATTCCACAGCTGCTCCCTTCAGTTGACCGTGACTCAGTTGACGGTGACGACGACGTGGCCGTTGCTGGTGACCCCGGTGTCGTCCACCACGGTCAGCCGGGCGGTGTAGCTGCCCTTGCGCGGGTACGCGTGGCTCGCGGTCTGGCCGTCCGCCTTGGTGTTGTCGCCGAAGTCCCAGTGGTACTCGGCGATCGTGCGACCGGCGGGCGGGGCGACCTTCGCGCTCAGCGCCACGGTCAGCGGCGCCGCACCCGACGCCGGGGTCGCGCTCACCGCCACTTCGGCGTTGATGCCCGGCAGGGTCGTGCCCTGTCCGTTGAACTGCACCCAGTCCAGCGAGAGCAGGTCCGCCTTGTCCGGTGCCCAGTCCGGGTTCACGAAGACCGCGTGCAGCTTCACCGGACGACCCGGATCGGTCAGCGGCACGGTCGGTGAGACGAGGTTGCCCCAGCCACCGGTGTTCGGGATGGACACCGAGCCGAGCAGCTGCCCGGTCGGCGAGTCCGCGCGGAACTCGATGGTGCCGCCGAGCCCACCGGAACCGGCGCCGACGGTGACCGAGCCGATGCCCTTGAGGTTGATCGGGTCGTAGGCGACCCAGTCACCGTGCTCGATCTCGCCCAGCCGCTTGCCCGCGGACGCGCCGCTGTTGCTGATCGTCTGCGCCCCGCCGTTGGCCCCGCCGGTGCCCTCGTGGTGCTCGGCCTCCTTGCGCTTCGGCTCGAGCGTCAGGTGCGCCGACCCGACCAGGCTCGGCGCGCCGCGGCCACCGGCGTCGGTGTAGGTGGCGCTGAGCGCGGCGTACAGGTTCTGCCCCGGTCCGTGGCTGCCGCCCGCGTCCGTCTGGACGGTGCCGGTGCAGCCGGTCACGTTGTCCATCGGGTGCAGGTGCGTGTCGTGCCCGAGCTGGGACTGGACCACCACCTTCGAGCAGTCGATCCGGCCGTCCTCGCGGTCGGTGACCTCGACGGTGAACGGGATCCTGTCCCCGAAGTCGAACATGCCGCCGTGCACCGGCGTGCTCACCTTGACCTCGGGCCGGGTGTTGCCGGGCGTGATCTCGGCAACCGCGACCCCGGTGAGGTCGTTCGTCGTGCTGGTCACCGTGAGCCGGGCGTCGAAGCGGCCGGGTTCGGTGTAGACGTGCGTCGGGTTCGGCTCGGTCGAGTCGACCGTGCCGTCGCCGTCGAAGTCCCAGGCGTAGGTGATCGGCTCGCCGTCCCCACCGCCGGTGCCCTCGCTGGAGAAGTTCACCGTCAGCGGCACGCGGCCGTTGTCCACCGAAGGCGTCACCTTGGCCGACGGCGCGCGGCCGTTCGCCACGTAGTCGATCCGGTAGATGCCGGCGCCCTCGTTGCTGCCACCGCGACCGGTACCGCTGCCCTCGCCGAAGTCGATCACGTACAGCGAGCCGTCCTGGCCGAACTCCGCCTCGAAGGGCTGGATCCAGCTCATCCCGCCGAGCATGCCGTTGATCGAGTTCAGGTCACCGGCCTTGACCGGGGGGAACTTCGGGTCGGTGAAGGTCTGATCGGCCTGCTGCACCGACATCGCCTTGAACCACTTGCGGGTCAGCTCGTAGTTGAGCCACTTGCCGTCGAAGTACTCGGGGAACTTGGTGACCAGCGGGTTGTCCGGGTTGTAGTCGTAGACCGGGCCACCCATCGGGCCGCCACCGCCGGTGCCCAGCTCGGGGAACTCCGCCGAAGCCGAGTAGGCGTACCACATCCACGCGGGCGTGGCCGGGGGCAATTCGGTCAGGCCGGTGTTGTTCGGCGAGTCGTTGACCAGCTTGCCGCAGTCGAACTTGCCCTTGTTCGTGTTGGTGGCGAAGTCCCAGTCGTTGAACGGGGTGTTGTTGCCGACGCAGAACGGCCAGCCCTGGTTGCCCGCCTTCGTGATCCGGTCGAACTCGACCGTGCCCTCCGGTCCGCGGTTCGGGTTCGCGCTGCGCGAGTCCGGGCCGTAGTCACCGACCAGCAGCGCGTTCGTCTGCGGGTCGACGGTGATCCGGAACGGGTTGCGCATCCCCATCACGTAGATCTCGGGCCGCGTCTTCTCGGTACCCGGCGGGAACAGGTTGCCCTCGGGCACGGTGTAGGTGCCGTCCGGCTGCGGGGTGATCCGCAGGACCTTGCCGCGCAGGTCGTTGGTGTTGCCCGCGGTGCCCTGGGCGTCCCAGGCCCGGCGGCCCTCGCGCTCGTCGATCGGCGAGAAGCCGTCGGAGGCGAACGGGTCGGTGTTGTCGCCGGTGGCGATGTAGAGGTTGCCGTCCTTGCCCATCGCCAGCGAACCGGCCATGTGCGAGTTGGCCCGGCCCTCACCGCGGAAGGTCGGCACCTCCAGCAGCCGCTTCTCGCTGGCCAGGTCGACGGTGTTGCCGGTGACGGTGAAGCGGGAGACGTTGAGCCGCTTCTCCACCTTGTCCGAATAGAGCAGGTACAGGTGGTTGTTCTCGGCGAAGTCCGGGTCCAGCGTGAGCCCGAGCAGCCCGTCCGACTGGCTGGTCATGTCCGAGCTGTACTGGAAGTCCAGCGCGGTGCTGACCTTCAGCGTCTGCTGGTCGATGATCTTCAGCGCGCCGGTGCGCTGGATGTAGAACACCCGGCGGTCCGGGGCGACGGCCAGCTCGAACGGGTCGGCCAGGCCCTGGGTCTGCAGCGGCACCCGCTGGAAGTTCTTGTTCTGGGTGGCCCCGCACTCACCGGGTTTGGCGCCCGAGGCCCACTCGATGCCGCCGAGCAGGTGCTTGAGGAACAGCGGATCGCTGAACTTCTCCTTGGCGTGCCCGCCGGCGGTGAACCAGGAGCGGCCGCCGTCGTAGTTCTGGCACCACGACCACGGGTGCTCCAGGCCCTGGTCCAGACCAGGGAGGCCGTCGCCCATCTTGATCTGGGCCAGCGTGTGCACCTTGCCGGTCGGGTTGACCTTCCAGTTGTACCACTCCTCGGTCTGCTCCCAGACCTCCGGAAGGTCCTTTGTGGAGGGGTGCACCCGGTCCAGCACCTTGACCCGGCCGACCTGCGGGGCCGGGTGGTGGCTGAAGATCGCGCCGACCAGGCCCTCGTACCAGGCCCAGTCGCGCTCGCTGGCCGAAGCCGCGTGGATGCCGGTGTAACCGCCACCGGCCTGGATGAACCGCTGGAAGGCGGCGCGCTGCTCGGCGTTGAGCAGATCGCCCTTCTCCGGCGTGGAGTTGGTGTTGTTGAAGATGATCGCGTCGAACCGGGCGAGGTTCGCGTCGGTGAACGCGGCGGCGTCGTCGGTGGCTTCGACGTCGAAGTCCTGTTCGGCCCCGAGCTTCTCGATCGCCGCGATCCCGGCCGGGATCGAGTCGTGGTAGAAGTTCGTGACCTTGGAGAACACCAGTACCGCGAATCTGGCCTGTGCCGCGGCCGGGGCCGCGGTCAGCGCCGCCGCCATGGCCGTGGCCAGCAGCAGCCCGGCCAGTGCCGACCACCTTTTTTTCGCACGGGACTTCAACCGCATCACGGGGTCCAACCTCTCTGTTGGCGTTCGCTGCGAAGCCGCGGTACGGCACCTGGCGGGTGCCGTACCGCGGTTTGGAGCTACTTCCCCAGCCCGTTCAGCGCGGTGTGTCTAGTTCAGAGCTGCGCGGGCCCAGCGACGGCGGCCGCGTTCTCGGCGGCGGAACGGCGCTGGTCGACCTTGGCCTGGGCCTCGGCCTCGGGGCTGACCGCGGCCGACCGGGCGGCGAACCCGGAAGCGGACGCGGACAGGTTCTCGAACTGCCCGGAGACGGTGCCGCGCACGCGGTTGTCCGCTCCGGTCGGAGCCGGGGAGTTGCCCGTGCCGGCGAGGTTGCCCCGGATGATGTTGTTGCTCACGCGCACGTCGGCGGTGTTGTCGGAGATCGTGACGTTCCCGCCCCAGTAGCTGGCCTGCGTGCAGCCGATGACCGGGCCGTCGGCGCCGATCTGCAGGGTGTGCGAGTTGCCGGTGTAGGTGGCGTTGCCGTAGACCTCACCACCGCAGAACACCGAGCCCAGCGTGGCGCCGGAGACGCTCAGGTTGGCGCCCACCACCACGTTGGTCAGGTCCAGGTAGGACACCCCGGTGCCGGTGACCGACTTGGCGAACTCCGAGTTCTCCGCGTACACCTCGCCGACGGTGGAGGTGACGTCACCGGCCACCTCGGCACCGCTGAGGAAGGCGTAGGTGGAGCGCTCGGGGTGGGCCGCGGCGGCGACCTTGACGTTGCCGCCGACCGGGCCACCGGAGAGGAAGGTGCCGTAGGCGTCGGTGAGCACCACGTCACCGGCGATCTTGGTGCCCTGCGCGTCGAAGAAGGCGTCGTCGGAGACCGCGACACCACCGTCGAAGGTGCCCCCGGTGACGACCAGGTTCGCTCCCGGCTCCACGGTCACCGAGCCGGTGACTCTGGTGCCGTCCAGCACGCACGACTTGCCCGTTGCCACGCGCAGCTCGCCGGGCACGGTCACCGCACCGCCGCTGCCCTCGCAGAAGGTGACAAAACCGGCACTCGCCGGGGTGGCCAGCGCGACCAGGCCCAGGCTGGAGCTGGCCGCGGCCAGCGTCAGCGCGGCCAGGGACCTGCTGCGGGCACGACTGAGACCGAACATGAGGACCTCTTCCGTTTCAGCGTCGTTTTAGTTCCGGTTGAGCTTTATTCAAGAATCTGAAAGAAAGCGCTATCAGTTACCCCTGTAAGACATTAGATTCGGATGCCTTGAAGTCAATCGAGCATTCGGGGCAACAGACTTCACGCAATACCTACAGCTTCAAATCCGGAACGTCAAGACGCCTGCCCTCGCGCCAGGCCTGTAATCCCAGTTCAGCGAGCTGGACCCCGCGCGCGCCGGCGAGGAAATCCCACGGGAATTCCTCACCCGAAACCACGTGCTTCAGGAAAAGCTCCCACTGAACCTTGAATCCGTTGTCGAACTGTTCGTTGTCCGGGACCTCCTGCCACTGGGCGCGAAAGTCCTGGCCGGCCGGGAGATCCGGGTTCCACACCGGCTTCGGCGTCATCGAGCGGTGCTGCACGCGGCAGCGCCGGAGCCCGGCCACCGCGCTGCCCTCGGTACCGTCCACCTGGAACTCGACCAGCTCGTCGCGGAACACCCGGGTCGCCCAGGACGAGTTGACCTGGGCGATGATGCCGCCCTCGAGCTCGAAGATGCCGTAGGCCGCGTCGTCCGCGGTGGCGGCATAAGCCTGCCCGGCCTCGTCGACCCGCTGCGGGATGTGGGTGGCACCCTGGCACTGGACGGTCCGCACGCCGGCGAAGATCTCCTCCAGCACGTACCGCCAATGACAAAACATGTCCACTATGATTCCGCCGCCGTCTTCGGCGCGGTAGTTCCACGAAGGCCGCTGCGCCTCCTGCCAGTCCCCTTCGAACACCCAGTAGCCGAACTCACCGCGCACCGAGAGGATCTGCCCGAAGAAACCGCCGTCGACGAGCCGCTTCAGTTTGCGCAAACCGGGCAGGAACAGCTTGTCCTGGACCACCCCGGCCTTGACCCCGGCGTCGCGGGCCAGCCTGGCCAGCTCCAGCGCGCCCTCGGTGTGCTCGGCGGTCGGCTTCTCGGTGTAGATGTGCTTGCCCGCCGCGATCGCCTTCTTGATCGCGTCCGCCCGCGCGCTGGTCACCTGGGCGTCGAAGTAGATCTCGGTGTCCGGCAGGGCCAGCGCCTCGTCCAGGTCGGTGGTCCACCGGTCGACGCCGTGGTCCTTGGCGATCGAGGCGAGCTTCGCCTCGCTGCGCCCGACCAGGATCGGCTCGGGCAGCAGCACGGCGCCGTCGGCGAGCCGGAGCCCGCCCTGCTCGCGAATGGCCAGGATGGACCGCAGCAGGTGCTGCCGGTACCCCATCCGGCCGGTCACGCCGTTCATCACGATCCCGATCGACCGCTGTTCAATCCCGGCCATCAGCCAGCCCTTTCCGGTGCGGTGAGAAGAAGTGGTGGATCAGTCGGCCGCGGCGGCGGAGCCGAGGTGGTCGCGGATCACCCTGGTCGCCCTGGCGAACTCCGGGTCGGCCATGGTCGGCGCGTAGTCGCGCTCGACCGGGAGGTCCACGTCGACCACGCCGGCGATGGTGCCCGGCCGCGCGGTCATCATCACCACGCGGTCGGCCAGGTAGACCGCCTCCGCGATGGAGTGCGTGACCAGCAGGATGGTGGTGCCGGTCTCCTGCCAGATGCGCCGCAGCTCGACGTTCATCTGCTCCCTGGTCAGCGCGTCCAGCGCGCCGAAGGGCTCGTCCATCAGCAGCACCGGCGGCCGGTGCAGCAGCGCCCGGCACAGGGCCACGCGCTGCTGCATACCCCCGGACAGCTCGTGCGGGTAAGCGTCCTCGAAGCCGGCCAGGCCGGTCATCTCGATCAGCTCGTCCGCCCGGCGCCGCGCCGCCCCCGGCTCCATCTTGCGCATCTCCGCCTGCAGCAGGATGTTCTTGCGGGCCGAGCGCCACTCCAGCAGTGCCGCCCGCTGGAACACGTAACCGATGTCGCGGCGCGGCCCGGTCACCTCGGCGCCGAGCACGCGCACCCCGCCGGTCGACGGCTTGAGCAGGCCCGAGGCCAGCTTCAGCAGGGTCGACTTGCCGCAGCCGGACGGGCCGACGATGGCGACGAACTCGCCCGGCTCGACCTTCAGCGTCACCTCGTGCAGCGCGGTGACGTCCCGCTTCTTGGTCCGGAAGCGGACCGCGACGTCGGTCAGTTCGACCGCGTGCCCGGTGCCGGTGGGCGTGATCGGCATGGCTTCAGCCGTGCTCATGTCGTCGGTCATCCCTTCGGGGCGAGCGCGCCGTCCCAGTAGGCGCTGGGCTCTTCGGCCTTCTGGATCACGCCGGCGCCGGCGAAGATCTCGATCGTCTTGCGCCAGTCGGTCTCGTCGTTGACCCCCGGCGCCTTGCCCTGCGTGGCCTGGGTGTTGAGCAGTTCCAGGGTCTTGGCGAACTGCTCGGTCAGCACGGTCTTCGACGGCAGCTGCTCCGAGGAGCCCTGCATCGCGTCCACCGCGGCGGCCTGGTCGCCCTTGGCCGCGGTCCACGCCTCACTGGACGCGGTGACCATGCGCTGCACCAGGTCCTTGCGCTCGGTGAGGGTTTTCTGCGAGGTGAGCAGGCCGTTGGAGAAGAAGCTCAGCCCGTGCTCGGCGAAGCGGAGGTAGGAGACCTGCTTGCCCGCCTTCTCCTGCATGGTCGGGCCCTGGTCGGTGGCGTAGCCGAGCAGCGCGTCGGTCTGCCCCGACATGACCGCGGCCATCTTGCCCGCCGCGTCGGTGTTCTGCAGGGTCACGTCGCCCTCGGCGAGTCCGTTCGCCTTGAGGAAGGCGGGAAAGGTCTTGCTCAGCGCGTCACCGGCGGTGCTGGCGATCTTCTTCCCCTTGAGATCGGCGGGTGTGGCTATTCCCTTGTCCGAGAAGAACTGCACCGAAGAGGGCGTCGTCTGCAGGAAAACGCCGACGCTCTTGACCTTCATTCCCTGCCCGACGCCGGCCAGCAACGCGGGCGTGTCGGCCCAGCCGAAATCGGTTTGGTCGGCCGAAGTGGCCTGCACCGTTTTCTGCGAACCCTGACCGGCTCGGATTTCCAGGTCGATCCCGTGCTTTTCGAAGATCTTCTTGTTCTTGCCGTAGTAGAACGGGGCGTGTTCGCCGTACGGGTACCAGTTCAGCGTGAGCGTGACCTTGTCCAGGGTCTTGCCGTCGGCACTGGTCGACTGCGGCGTTTCCGAGCCACCGCAACCGGTGGCCAGCAGCAGCACCGCGGCGGCTCCTGCGGCGAGTGCGCGGAGTTTCATTCTGAACGCCTCTTCTCTACAGCGTTGTAGTGACGTTGTCGGACCGGCGGCTGGCGTGCCACGGCAGCACGAGCGCCTCCAGCCATTCCACGATCAGGAAGAGCAGCACACCCATCAGCGAAATGATCACCAGTCCGGCGAACAGCGTCGGGGTGTCGAAGTTCCCGTTGGCCTGCTGGATGATGAAGCCGAGTCCCTCCTCGGAACCGACGAACTCACCCACCACGGCCCCGGTCACCGCCATCGTGGCGGCCACCTTCAGCCCGGAGAACAGGTGCGGCAGCGAAGCCGGGAAGCGGATCTTCCAGAAGGTCTGCCACGGCTTGGCACCCATGGTGGCGGACAGTTCCAGCATTTCCGGGTCGATCGACTTCAGGCCGGTGACCATCGAGATGACCACCGGGAAGAAGGCCATCAGCACCGCCACGATCACCTTCGGGCCGAGCCCGAAACCCAGCCACACCACAAAAAGCGGCGCGACGGCGATCTTCGGGATCACCTGGGCGAACAGCAGCAGCGGGTAGAGGCTCTTCTCGATCGTGGTGGAGTACACCATGATCACCGCGGCGAACACGCCGATCACCGTGGCGATCACGAAGCCCAGCAGGGTTTCGTAGGTGGTGGTCCAGGCGTGGTCGAGGAAGTAGTCGGGTTTGGCGAGGATCGTTTCGAGCGTGACGCCCGGTGAGGCGACTTCGTACGGCTCCACCAGTTCCGCCGCGGTGATCGCCCACCAGCCGGCGAACAGCAACGCCAGCAGGACGAACGGCCGCCAAGACCGTTCCAGGAAGCGGAGCAGCCGATCGCCCGCACCGGGCCGCGCCCGTTCGGCGACGCCGTCCGGTGAATCTCCCACCGACTGCCCGAGTCCCTCGGTCGGGGTTCGCGTGACCATGACCCTCCGTCCTGCGACCACACCCGAAGGTGCGCTTCCCGGCCTGAATGCGCTTTCTGAATGCGCTTTCAGGTAGAGTATGCACACCAGACAGACCGGTCAAGGAGTTCGCCAGAGGGGAGCCGTGATGAACGGTCGTCCGCACGTCACGCTCGAGGACGTGGCCCGCGCCGCCGAGGTTTCCCTGGCGACGGCGTCGAGAGCGCTCAACGGCACCACCAAGGTGCGCGCCGACCTGCGGGACCGCGTGGTCGCGGCGGCCGAGGAACTGGCCTACACGCCCAACGCGCACGCGCAGGCGCTCGCCGGGGCCTCGCACCGCACGGTCGGCGTCATCTGCCACGACGTGAGCGACCCGTACTTCGCCGCCATCGCGCGCGGGGTGATGCGGGTGGCCGGGGACAACGGCCTGCTGGTGATGCTGGCCAGCACCTTCCGCGACCCGCAGAAGGAGATCGCCTACGTGTCCATGCTGCGCGCGCAGCGGGCTTCGGCGATCCTGCTGATCGGTTCCGGGTTCGAGGACAAGACCTGGGAGAAGGCGCTGGCCGCGGAGATCGACCCGTACCGCCGCGGTGGCGGCCAGGTGGCGGTGGTCAGCAGGCACCGCACGCTCCGGGTGGACACCGTGCAACCGGAGAACCGCGAGGGCGCCACCGCGCTGGCGAAAGCCCTGCTGGCGCAGGGACATCGCCGGTTCGCCGTGCTGTCCGGACCGCGGGCACTGACCACAGTGGTCGATCGGCTCGGCGGTTTCCGCGAGGGCCTTGCCGAAGCCGGGATCGAACTGGACGACGCCGACATCGTCGAAGCGCCGTTCACCCGCGACGGCGGCTACGACGCGATGAACGAGCTGATCTCGCGCGGCCTGGACAGCGGCTGCGTGTTCGCGGTGACCGACGTGATGGCCATCGGCGCGCTCACCGCGTTGCGCGAGGCGGGGATCTCGGTGCCCGGCCAGGTCTCGCTCGCCGGGTTCGACGACATCCCGGTGGTCCGCGACCTCGATCCCCCGCTGACCACGGTGGCGCTGCCGCTGGAGGAACTCGGCGAGAAGGCGATGGAATTGGCGATCAAGGGCAACAAGGGCAGCCGCAGCCGGATCCTGCGCCTGGCCGGCGAGGTGGTGCTGCGCTCGAGCACGGCGGCGCGGCGATGAAGGACCTGGTGGTCGACCGGGTCGAGACCTTCGCCGTGGCGCTGCCGACGCTGCGTTCGTTCGGCGTGGCGGGCGGGGCGGTCGCGGTGGCCGGGCGGCCCAGCGTGCGCGTGCTGGTGAAGGTCAGCGCGAACGGGGTCAGCGGCTGGGGCGAGGCCACGCCCATTCCGGCGTGGACCTACGAAACCGCCGAGTCCATCGTCTCCACCATCGACCGCTACCTGGCGCCGGCGATCCTGGGCCGGCCGTGCTGGGACCTCGACGGGGTGACCGCGGTGTTCGACCGGGCGATCAACCGGGGCTTCTCGATCGGTGCGCCACTCGCGAAATCGGCCGTCGACCTGGCCTTGCACGATCTGCTGGGGCGGGCGCTCGGGGTGCCGGTCGGGGTGTTGTGGGGGCAGCGCCGGACCGAGGAGATCGAGCTGGGCTGGATGGTCTCCGGGCAGACGCCCGGCGAGGTGGCCGAGCGCGTGGCCGAGGGCCGGGAGGCCGGTTATCGCGCGTTCAAGGTGAAGATCGGGCTGCACAACGAAGATCTGGACGTCGTTCGGGCCGTGCGGGAGGCAGCCGGGCCGGACGCGCCGCTGTGGGTGGACGCGAACCAGGCGTACGCGGTGGACGAGGCCGTGCGGATCTCGCGGGTGCTGTCCGAATTGGACGTTCACGCCTTCGAACAGCCGTTGCCCGCCAACGACGTGGTCGGGCTGGGCCGGTTGCGCGCGGAGTCGGCGGTGCCGGTGGCGCTGGACGAGAGCCTGCGGCACCCCAGCGACCTGGCCACTTTCGTGAAACTGGGCGCGGTCGACGTGGCGATCGCGAAGGTGCAGCGCAGTGGCGGCTTGACGTTGTCGCGGCGGTTGTGCGCGCTGGCGGAGGACAGCGGCGTGCGGTTGATGGGCTCCGGCCTGACCGACTCGGATCTGGGGCTGGCGGCTTCGCTGCACCTGTTCGCCGCGTTCGGCATCAGCACACCGGTGGACCTGAACGGCAGGCAGTTCGTCGATTCCGCTTATGCCACCGGGGAAACCGTGCGCCTGGACGGCGGTACCGCGCACGTGCCGACCGGCCCGGGCCTCGGCGTGGAGGTCGATGAAGCAGTGGTGCGGGAACTTTCCTTGGATGTCCTGACCGCGGGAGTGCCTTGATGAGCGGTCCAGCCGCAGAACTGCACTGACGGCCTCTTGTCGTTCCGCGGAGTTTTGCCTACCTTGTTGAGAAAGCGCTTTCAATCCACGGGAGTCCGCCGATGAGCCCTTTGCTGTTGCCCACGCGCGAGCGGACGCTCGAGCCCTTCTCCCCCACCGGCCGGACCGCGCCGCTCCCCGCACCGGCTCCGGTCACCTCCCGGGTGGCCTACGCGGCCGTGCACGTGGTCGCCGATCCGCTGGCCGCCGGGGATCCGGCGCACGAGGTGCGCGTCGACTGGGACACCACGCTGCGCTTCCGCCACCACCTGTGGAACACCGGGCTGGGCGTGGCCGAGGCGATGGACACCGCGCAGCGCGGCATGGGCCTGGACTGGGCGACCACGCGGGAGCTGATCCGGCGCACCGGCGCCGAGGCGCGTGCTTCCGGCGGGCGCTGGTGCGCCGGGGTCGGCACCGACCAGCTGCCGCCGGGACCCGCGTCGATGGACGCCATCGTCGAGGCGTGGCGGGAACAGCTCGCGCTGGTCAGCGCGGCGGGCGCGGTGCCGGTGGTGATGGCGAGCCGCGCGCTGGCCGCGGTCGCGAACGGGCCGGAGGACTACCACGCGGCCTACGGCAGGCTGCTGGCCGACGCCGACGGGCCGGTGCTGCTGCACTGGCTCGGCGAGCAGTTCGACCCGGCGCTGGCCGGGTACTGGGGGCACGCGGACGTCCGCGACGCCGCCGCGGAACTGGCGAAGTTGTGCACCGAGCACGCCGCCACCATCGCCGGGGTGAAGGTTTCCGTGCTGGACGCGGAGATCGAGGTCGGCTTCCGCCGGGCGCTGCCCGCCGGGGTGTCCTGCTACACCGGGGACGACTTCAACTACCCGGAACTGATCGCGGGCGACGAGCAGGGGCACAGCGAGGCGCTGCTCGGCATCTTCGACCCGATCGCGCGGGTCGCGGGCGCGGCGTTGAACCGGCTCGATTCCGGTGACGTGCAAGGCTTCCGGGAGTTGCTGGACCCGACCGTGGCCCTGTCGCGGGAGATCTTCCGCGCGCCGACCCCGCACTACAAGGTGGGTGTGGTGTTCCTGGCCCACCTGATGGGGCACCAGGACCACTTCCGGATGATCGGCGGGCTGGAGTCGGCGCGGTCGATCGTGCACCTGTCCGACGTGCTGCGCCTGGCCGACGCGGCGGGCGTGCTGGAGGACCCGGATCTCGCGGTGGCGCGGATGCGCTCGCTGCTGAGCGTGGCGGGGGTGGCGTGATGGACAAGCTGAGCCTGAACCAGATCACCACGAACTCGTGGTCGCTGCCGGAAGCCGTGCGCGGCTGCGCGGAATCCGGGGTGGGGTGGATCGCCTTCTGGCGGAACAAGGTGGACGAGGTCGGCGTCGACGAAGCCGCGCGGCTCGTGAAGGAACACGGACTTCGGGTTTCTTCGTTGTGCCGTGGGGGTTTCTTCACCGGCGTGCAGCCGGACGGGTCCCCTGTGGACGGTGTGGCGGACACGCGCGTGGCCATCGATGAGGCCGCCCGGCTGGGTGCCGAGGTGCTGGTGCTGGTGGTCGGCGGGATCGCCGGTGGAGACCTGGTGCGCTCGCGGCAGCTGGTGGCGGACGCGGTGGAGGAACTGGTACCGCTCGCGCTGGACCGCGGGGTCCGGCTGGGCCTGGAGCCGCTGCACCCGATGCAGTGCGCCGAGCGGTCGGTGTTGTCCACTTTGGACCAAGCGCTGGCGATCGCCGAACCGTACCCGGCGGAGGCGGTGGGCGTGGTGGTGGACGAGTTCCACGTGTGGTGGGACCCGCGGATCGAGGACCTGATCGCGAAGGCGGCCGGGCGGATCGCCGGGTTCCACGTGTGCGACCAGCTGGTCCCGCTGACCGA
The DNA here is from genome assembly GCF_017309385.1 of Amycolatopsis sp. 195334CR. NCBI lineage: Bacteria > Bacillati > Actinomycetota > Actinomycetes > Pseudonocardiales > Pseudonocardiaceae > Amycolatopsis > Amycolatopsis sp. 195334CR. Next base: position 233,642 of record NZ_JAFJMJ010000001.1, read on the forward strand.
CACGCTGATGGGCCGCGCCCTGCCCGGCAACGGCCCGATCGACCACCGGCGGCTGCGTGCCTGCGTCGAAGCCGCGGGCTACGACGGCCCGATCGAGGTGGAGGTCTTCAACAAGGAACTCTGGGCGCGACCGGGACAAGAGGTGCTCGCGGAGACCATCGAGGCCTACCGGAACCACGTGGCCTAGCTCTTCGAGGTCATCTCCTGCAGGCCGATGGTCGCCAGCAGGTCGAACTTGCTCCTGGCCTCCGCGTTGCGCGGGGTGTCCACCACCAGGCGGAGGTTCGTGTTCTGCGTGGTGAGCACGTTGGAGTCGACCGCGATGTCCCCCACCTCCGGGTGGGCGACGATCTTGTGCGCGCCCTGGTGGTCGCCCACCGACCGGAGCGCCCACAGTTCGCGGAACCGGGGAGCGCGGTCGAGCCGGGCGACCAGCGCACCGACGACCGGGTCCGCCGGGTACCGGCTGGTCGTCGCGCGCAGGTCGGCGACCAGCGACTCCTCGAAGGCGACCCGCTCCGCCGGGGTCTGCCGGATCCGGGTCGCGTGGTGCTCGAACTGGGCGATCAGCGCGTTGCGCTCGTCGTCGCCCACGCTGGTCGGATCGCCGAAGACCGCCGCGAACAACGGGTTCCAGTGCAGCAGCTGCCAGGCGGCGTCGAACACCCCGACCGGGCTGGCGGCGAGCTGCTCCACGATCCGGTGCACGCTGGCCGGGACCAGGCGCGGAATGCGGGCCGGGTCGGCGGCGTGGCCGGCCAGCCGCAGGAGGTGGGCCTGCTCGTCGTCGGACAGCCGCAGTGCGCGGGCGAGTGCCGAGCAGACCTGCGCCGACGGGGTCGACGCCCGGCCCTGTTCGAGCCGGACCACGTATTCGGCGGAGATGCCGGCCAGCTGCGCCAGTTCGCCCCGCCGCAGGCCGGCCACCCGGCGGGGTGACTGGTGCGGGAGCCCGACGGCGCCGGGGTCGAGCCGGTCCCGCCACGCCCGCAGTGCGACACCGAGTTCGGTCATGGACGTCATCTTCCCGCAGGTTCGCGCTCGTGACGTGGTACCAGCTGTACCAGGAAGAACGGTGGCTTCCACCGGACCGGCGCGCGGCCCAGCATCGGTCCCATGGACATCTTCCTCACCGGCGGCAGTGGGTTCGCCGGAAAGCACCTCATCAGCAGGCTGATCGCGGACGGCCACACCGTGTGGGCGCTGGCCCGCGGTCCCGAAGCCGCGCGGCGGGTGGAGCGGGCCGGGGCGACGCCGGTCCTCGGCGATCTCGCCGACTTCCACTCCGGCGAAGCGCCTGCCTGGACGGCCGCCCTCGACCGGTGCGCGGCGGTGATCCACGCGGCCGCGCGCATGGAATTCTGGGGACCGGACGCCGGCTTCGAGCGGGACAACCACCTGCCGACCGTGGCCCTGTTCCGCGCCTCGGCCGCCGCGGGCGTCCAGCGGTTCGTGCTGATCAGCGCCGCCGCCGTGTCGACGGACCGGCGCGGCAAGCCCGCGGTGGTCGACGAGGCGACGCCGACCGGACGGCCGATCATCGCCTACGGCCGGGTCAAGCTCGCGACCGAACGCGCGCTGGCGCGGACCACCACGCCCGGGATGACGCTGGTCACGCTGCGGCCGCCGTTCATCTGGGGCCGGGGCATGACCACGATGCGCGAGGCGGCGGCCGGGCAGTTCGCCTGGATCGACCACGGACGGCACGTCATGGACTTCGTCCACGTCGGCAACCTCGCCAGCGCGACGGCCGCGGCGCTGACCCGCGGCAAGGACCGCGGCGTCTACTACGTCACCGACGGCACCCCGATGCCGATCCGGGACTTCTTCACCGCGCTGCTGAAGACCATGGGTGCCGACGTCAGCCGCGCGCGGAGTTTTCCGCTCGCCGTCGCCTCACCGGTCGCCGGGGTGCTCGACCGGGTGTGGCGGCTGGCGCGCCGCCCCACGCCGCCGCCGCTGACCAACTGGCTGGTCGCGATCATGGGCCGCGACCGCAGCTACGACATCACCCGCGCCCGCGCGGAGCTGGGGTACCGGCCGGAGGTGACCGTCGACGCCGGAATGGCCGAGCTGCACGAGACAGCCGTGTAGGGCCGGGCTAGCGGGCGGTGACCGCGATCGCTCGTTCCTCCAGGCTGCCGAGGTACAGCAGCCCGTCCCGCTCCCGCACCCCGGTGGCCATGTGGAAGCCGGGGATCTCACCGCGGAGGTCGTGCACCACGGTCCCGTCCGTGGAGATCCCGAGCACGCCCGTGGTCCTGGCCGGGTTCGGTTGCAGACCGGCGGGCAGCCGCCGGACGCCGAGGCGCAGCGGGGCGGGCAGGCGCCGGACGAGGTCGAGCGCCGGCACGCGCGGGCTCGCCTGCGTCACCCAGATCAACCCGTCACCACCGGTCGAGATGTTGTCCGGGTACCCCGCCAGGTCCGAGGCCAGCAGATCGCTGCGCCCCGAGCCGTCCAGCCAGTACCGCCGGACGGCGAACGCGCCCGTCTCCGCGACCGCCACGAACGACTCGTCCGGCGCCAGCGCCACCCCGTTCGCGAACTGCAGTCCGGCGCCCACCAGGGAAATCTCCCCGTCCGGCGCCCGCCGCAGCAACCGCCCGCCGGCGTGCTGCTCGATCAGGTCCTCCCGCCAGGCCGACAGCGGGAAGCGGTCCGACGAATCCGAGAAGTAGATGGTGCCGTCCGCGGCGACCGCGGCGTTGTTGCACACCAGGATCGGCTTGCCCAGCGCCGAAGTGGCCAGCGCCTTCACCGCGCCCGACGTCGGCGACACCACCAGCAACCCGCGCGAGGCGTCGCAGACCAGCAGGTCCTCGCCGTAGAGCTCCAGGCCGAGCGGGCGCCCGCCGGTGTCGGCGACCAGGTCGATCCGGCGCCCGTCGTCGGTGAGCCGGATGATCCGGCCGTCATCGAGTCCGGTGTAGACGGCACCGTCGGCGGCCACCACCACGTCTTCCGGCCCGTGCCCGTTCACCGGGAACAAGCGGACCTGGCCGAACGGCTTCATGGGAACTCCTCAACGGTAGGTGAGCAGAGCTTCGGCTTCCCCCGAGAAGTGCGCGTGTTCGTTGAACGACAGCAGGCTCACCCCACCACGTCCGGAGACGAGCTTGGTGATCCCGCCGTTGACCGTCACCCGGTTGAACTTCACCAGTCCGGCTTCCGGGGTCCCGGTCAGCGCCCCGCAGATCACCGCGATCACCCCGCCCGAGGTGAACACCGCCGCGTCCTGCCCCTTGCCCAGCGCGCCGGCCAGATCCGCCAGCGCGCCGGAAACCCGGTGCAGGAACGCGGGCCAGCTCTCCGCGCACGGGCTCTCGTCACCGGCCAGCACCCAGTCGACCAGCGCCTGGTCCAGCGCGGCCTGGAAGGCACGCGGATCGGCGCTGTCCTGCGAGATGCCGCCGCCGTGGTGCTGGGCGATGTCGATGTGGTCGTACTCGTTCCACCGGGCGTCCTCACCGACCTCGGCCGGACCGCCCAGCACCTTCAGCGCGCCCGCCGCGGTCGCCCGCTGCCGCGACAGCGAACCGCAGCGCGCCTGCGCGAACTCCACCCCGCGCCGCGCGAGTTCGGCACCGACCACTTCGGACTGCCGAATACCGCGGTCGGAGAGCCGGTCGTAGTCCTCGGCGCCGAAGGACGCCTGCCCGTGCCGGATCAGGTAGATCGCGCCCATCAGGCGAACTTCCGCAGCAGCGAGGTCGGCGCCAGCCGGACCACCAGGCTCAGCGGCAGCCACGGGAAGGTCGGCACGAACGCCTTGCCCGGTTCGCGTTCGATGGCCTTGACCATCGCCACCGCCCCGGCCTCGGCGCCGACCTGCAGCGGGTTGCGGCGGGACGCGCGTGCGGTCATCTCGGAGTCGATGTACCCGGGGAGCAGCGTGGTCACCTTGATCGGGGTGCCGGTCATCTCGGCCCGGATGCCCTCGGCCAGCGCGGCCAGCCCCGACTTGGACGAGGCGTAGGCGGTCATGTTCTTCGGCAGCCCGCGCAGGGCGGTGAACGAGGAGACAAAAACGAGGTGCCCGGCGCCCTGGTCGCGGAAGATCTCCATCCCGGCTTCGGCCTGCGCGAGCGCGGCGACGAAGTTCGTTTCCAGCGTCTGCTTGTTGGCGTCGAACCGGCCGGTGCCCACCGGCTGCCCCTTGCCGAGACCGGCGTTGACGATCACCCGGTCCACCGTGCCGAACTCCTCGCGGAACTCCTTGAACACGGCGAACACGCGGTCGTGGTCGGTCACGTCGAGCGCCTGGGTCAGCACGGTCACCCCGTGCGCCTCCCGCAGTTCGGCGGCCAGCGCGTCCAGGCGGTCGGTCCGGCGCGCGCACAACGCCAGATCCCGGCCGCGAGCGGCGAACTGGCGGGCCATGCCCTCCCCGAGACCGGAGCTGGCGCCGGTGATCACGATCCTCTTCCGCACGGTCATGCCCCACACCGTACTAGCAAGTAACAAGCGGGGCCCGGCGTTCGCGCCGGGCCCCGCTCGATTGCTCAGCTCAAGCTCACTTACCGGTGTAGAGCAGCTTGTTCGGGGTGCCCGAACCCGGGTTGGTGATCTTGTCCGGGGTGGCCGCGCCGGTCAGGGCCTCGGCCACGTCGGCCGGGGTGGCCGACTCGTTGGCCGCCAGGTACAGCGCCGCGGCGCCGACCACGTGCGGGGTGGCCATCGAGGTGCCGCTGATGGTCTTCTCGGCCCCGTCGTTCCAGGCGGAGGTGATGTCCGTGCCCGGGGCGTAGATGTCGACGATCTCACCGAAGTTGGAGAAGGTCGACTGGGCGTCCTGGTCGTCGCTGGAGGCCACGGTGATGGCTTCCTTGACGCGGGCGGGCGAGTAGTCGTTGGCGTCGGCCGAGTCGTTGCCCGCCGCCACCGCGAAGGTCACGCCCTTGCCGATGGCGCCCTGGACCGCGGCGTCGAGCGCCTCGTCCGCGCCGCCACCGAGGCTCATGTTCGCCACGGACGGGCCGCTGGCGTTCTCGGCGACCCAGTCGATCCCGCCGACGACCTGCTCGGTGGTGCCGCTGCCGTTGTCGTCCAGCACCCGGACCGGGACGATCTTGACGCCCTTGGCCAGGCCGTACTCCTTGCCGCCGATGGTGCCGGCCACGTGCGTGCCGTGCCCGTTGCCGTCGGAGGGGTCGTCGTCGTTGTCGATCAGGTCCTTGCCACCGGACACCCGGCCTTCGAAGGTCGGGTGGTCGGCCAGCACACCGGTGTCGACCACGTACGCGGTGACGTTCTCCGCGGTGGTGTCGTAGTTGTAGGCCTTGTCCAGCGGGAGGTCCTTCTGGTCCACCCGGTCCAGCCCCCACGACGGCGGGTTCTGCTGGGTCTCGGTGGCGTGCACCGTCTTGTTCTGCGAGACGAAGGCGACCTTGGAGTCGGCCGCGAGCTTCTTGGCCTCGGCCGCGGTGGCCTTGATCGAGAAGCCTTCCAGCGCGGAGCTGTAGGTCCGGCTGACCTCGGCGCCGTACTGCGAGGCCAGGGTCTGCGCCTGCGTGCTCACCGCCGCCTTGACGTCACCCTGCGCGGCGGCACCACCCTTGAGCACCACGATGTAGCTGTCCGCGACGGCATTGGCGTCGTTGGCGCCGAGGATCTGGCCTTCCGCCGCTTGCACGGGGCCCGCGGTGAAGGCGGCCACCGCTGCCGTGATGCCCGCGGCGGCGACACCTGCCGTGGTACCGCGCCGAAGCTTCCGAGAGTTCGCCATGAGCTGCCTTTCTCGTTCCCGACCTGGGTTGCGTGGCAGCCATGCAATCCCGGCGGCGGACACCCCGGCAATGATTCACAGTTACCAGTACTGGGCCGTTCACCCGTACGTGATTACTCCGTTCGGAGTACAAGTTAGCACCGAGCTACCAACCGAAGTCGTTACAGATCACTGCTAATGTTCTCCCTATCGTTACCGACGAGTAGCCGGTCCCGGGGGTGGGAAATCGCATGGCCGAGGAGCCGACCGCGTTCGCCGCCGCGCTGCGCGGCGCCATTTCCGGCAGCGGCCTGAGCCTGGACCGGATTCAGGCCCGATTGCAGTCCCGCGGGGTTTCGGTCAGCGTGACCGCGCTCAGTTACTGGCAGTCCGGAAAACGGCAGCCGGAACGGGCCAGCTCCATTTCCGCGGTGCGGGTGCTGGAGGAGGTGCTGGAGCTGACCAGCGGGGCGCTGCTGGGGCTCCTCCCGCCGCCCCGGCCGAGGGGCGCTTCGTCCCGTCGCGGGCGCTCCGTGCCCACCCCGGCACAGACCGTGCTGAAGCCGATGCTGGACCGCATCGGCGCACCCCACGCGCTCGACCAGCAGCAGTCGCTGAAGCTCGTCGGACTGCACGATCACTGCGCGGTGGGCGGGAACGACGCGCCGCGGGTGGTCACCGCGCGGGCCGTGTTCCAGGCCACCGCGGACGCGCAGGACCGGTGGCTGCTGGTGTACGACCAGGGCCAGCCGGAGGCCCCCGAACTGACCGCGTTGCGCAACTGCCACCTCGGCCAGGTGGAGGTGGACAGCGAGCACGGGCTGACCGTGGCGGAGCTGCTGTTCGACCGGCCCATCGACCGGGGTGAGACGCAGCTGATCGAGTACTCGCTGACCAATGAGGGACCACCCAACCCGGAATGGCGGCGGGCGCAGTTCCGCGAATTCCACCGGCCGGTGCGGGAATACCTCTTGGAAGTAAGTTTCCACCAGCAAAAGATTCCGGAGAAATGTTGGCAGTACACCCGGCGGAACACCCGGGAACCGGAAGCCCGCCGGGAGCTGAAAATCGACGACGCGAACGCGGTCCACGCGGTCGCGCTCGACTTCGGCCCCGGCGTGTTCGGGATCGAGTGGAGCTGACCTACTTTCGTAGGTGATCTTGCGGCTACTTCAGCTGTGAACGAAGGACTTTGCCGGTCGCGTTGCGGGGTAGCTCGCCGAGGAACTCGACGTCCCGCGGCACCTTGTAGCGCGCCAGGTTCGCCTTCACGTACGACCGGATCTCCTCTTCGCCCAGGTCAGCGCCCTCAGCCGGGACCACGAACGCCTTCAGGCGCTGGCCGAACTCGTCATCGGCTACCCCGATCACCGCAGCCTCAATCACGTCCTCGCGTTCGACGAGCAGGTTCTCCACTTCGATCGGGAAGACGTTCTCACCACCTGAGACGATCATCTCGTCGTCCCGGCCGTCGATGAACAGCAGGCCGTTCTCGTCGAAGTGGCCGACGTCCCCGCTGGACAGCAGGCCGTCGATGATCTCCTTGTGCCTGCCGTCGGTGTAGCCGGTGAAGCTGAGCCCGCTGCCGACGAACACCCGCCCGGTCACGCCCGGCTCGGTGATCCGCACGCCCTGGTCGTCGTAGAGCACCACCTTGCAGCCGACCGGCGCGCGCCCGACCGTGCCCGGCGCCTTCCGCCAGTCCTCCGGCGTGGCCACCGTGGCCACCGCGACCTCGGTCGAGCCGTAGAGGTTGTGCACCACGTCGCCGAACAGCTTGGTCGCCCGGTTGCCGAGGTCCGGCGAGAGCGCCGAGCCGGCCACGAAGATGATCCGCAGCGACGAGGTGTCGTACTTCGCGATCACCTCGGGAGCGAGGTCGACGATCCGCTGCAGCATGGTCGGCACCACCACCAGCGCGGTGCAGCGGTGCTCGGCGATCCCGCGCAGCGTGGCCTCCGGGTCGAACTTGCGCCGCAGCACCACCTTCGACCCGAGCGCGAAGGACAGGATGGACTGCGACAGGCCGGTGGCGTGGAACATCGGCGCGGCGAGGAAGGTGCTCTCCCCCACCCGCAGCGGGACGCGGTCGAGCAGCTGCGCCGAGTCCAGCGCGGAGACGCTCGGCCGCGGCGCTCCCTTCGGCGTGCCGGTGGTACCGCTGGTCAGCAGCACGAAACCGCCGGGCTTCGGCGGGTTCGGCAGCGGGCGGTCGTCGGCGCTGGCGATCAGCTCGTCGAGCACCGGCACGTCGTGCTCGCCACTGCCGGGCTCGGTCCAGGCGAGGTAGCGGTCGCCGTCCACACCGGACAGGAGTTCGGTGAACTCCTCGTCGTAGACCAGCGCCTTGACCTTCTCGCGCTGGGCCACGTCGGTCAGCTGGGGTTTCGCGAAGCCGGTGTTCATCAGCAGCAGGCGGGCGCCGAGCTTGCCGGTGGCGAGCGTGGCGATCACCAGCCCGCGGTGGTCGCGGCAGAGCGCGGCGACCACGGTGTCCACCCCGATGCCGCGCTCGGACCAGGCCCTGGCCAGCGCGTTCGAGCGGTCGTCGAGCTGCTTGAAGGTCAGCGGGCCGAGTTCGTCGACCAGGCCGACGGCCTGGGCGTTGCGGCGGGCCGAGATGTGGTTGGCCCCGGCGAACGGGCCGAACCGGCGCACCGCGACCAGCGAGCGCAGCCCTTCGTCGAGTCTCGGGAAGGGGACCAGCCCGGCCTGCCACAGCACCCCGACGCTCCGCGCGGTGTCCGTCACCTTGGTGACCAGCTCGGAAACAGTGGTCGGGTACTTCATCCGGGCACCTCCGTTGCTGCGGCGGACGGGTTTGCCATACCGACGGTATGCGCAGTTCGACAGTATTCGGACCGCGCCGCCCTTGTCGAGGGTGCCGGTTTCTGTCGGTGGCGAGGCGCACAATCTCCGGTGTGCACTTGTTCGTGGTGGATGAAGGAGAGGAGCGGTACTCGCTGCGTGCACGCGGTTCGGCCCAGGTGGCCGGGTCGGACATGGTGAGCGCGGCCGAGCTGGCCAAGCGCGTGGCCGAGCTGGAGCGGGAGCACCGGCCGCGCTGGGTCTTCCCGGCGGCGCACCAGGTGTACCCGGTGCTGCTGCGGGCCGGGGTGCGGGTCGATCGCGGGCACGACCTGTCCCTGGTCGAGGGCCTGCTGCTGGCGGCGGAGGGCAAGTCCGGCGAGCCGAAGGGGCTGGCCGGGGCGTGGGCGCGGCTGAAGGGGCTGGAGCCGCCACCCGATCCCCCGCCACCGCACGAGACGGCGCAGCCGGCGCTGTTCGACGCCCGCGGTTCCGGGCTGCCGCCGGGCACGCGGGCGACCGACGCGGCGGAGGCGGTGCTGGACGCGCAGGAGCGGCGGATCGCGGCGACCCCGCACCCGGAGCGGTTCCGGCTGCTCACCGCGGCCGAGTCGGCGAGCGGGCTGGCCGCCGCCGAGATGGCCTTCGACGGGCTGCCCTGGCGCGCGGACGTACACGACCAGCTGCTCACCGAGTTGCTCGGCCCGCGGGTCCCGGCCGGGCAGCGGCCGCGGCGGCTGGCGGAACTGGCTGAGGAGATCAGCGCGGCTTTCGGCGGGCGGCCGGTGAACCCGGACCACCCGCCCGGTGTGGTGAAGGCGTTTGCCCACGCGGGTATCGACGTGCCGTCGGCGCGGGCGCACGTGCTGCGGGGTGTCGAGCACCCGGCGGTGGCGCCGCTGCTGGAGTACAAGGAGCTGTCGCGGCTGCATTCGGCGACCGGCTGGGCGTGGCTGGACACGTGGGTGCGGGGTGACCGGTTCCGGCCGATCTGGGTGGTCGGCGGGGTGGTGTCCGGGCGGTGGGCCAGTGGCGGCGGGGCGGCGCTGCAGATCCCGCGCACGCTGCGGGTGTGCGTCCGGGCCGATCCGGGGTGGAAGCTGGTGGTCGCGGACGCCGCGCAGCTGGAGCCGCGGGTGCTGACCGCGTTGTCCGGGGACCGGCGGCTCGCTGAGGTCTCGGGCGCGACGGACCTGTACACCAGCCTGGCCGAGGCGATGTTCGCCGGCGGACGGACGGTGCCCGGGCCGCGGAGCAGCGAACTGGACGACCGGGGCCGGGCGAAGATCGCCATGCTCTCGGCGATGTACGGCGGCACTTCGGGGGAGGCGGGTCCGCTGCTGGCGTTGCTGCGCCAGCGGTTCCCGGCCGCGGTGTCCTATGTGGAGCACGCGGCCCTGGCCGGGGAACGCGGTGAGCGCGTGGTGTCGCGCCTCGGCCGGACCTCGCCGTCGCCGTCGGCCGCGTGGCGCGCCCTGACCGGCGACGCCTCCGGCTCGTCCGACGCCCGCGCCCTGCGCGCGGCGCGCGACTGGGGCCGGTTCACCCGGAACTTCGTGGTGCAGGCCAGTGCCGCGGACTGGACCGCGGTGCTGATCGCCACCCTGCGGCTACGCCTGCCGCCGCCGGCGCACCTGGTCTTCTTCCAGCACGACGAGGTGATCGTGCACGCGCCGGAGGAGCTGGCGGCCGCGGTGCAGACGTGCATCACGGACGCGGTGGAGGAGACGTCGGCACTGGTGTTCGGCGCCTCCTGCCCGGTCCGCTTCCCCCTGCACATCTCCACCGTCGACACCTACGCGGATGCGAAGTAGCCGGTCAGCTGGTCAGCAGGGTGTGGAACTCGTCCCTGGAGCTGACGTGGGTTTTGCGGAACAACGACTTCAGGTGGTCGTGAACGGTGTGGGCCGACAGGTCCAGCCGTCGCGCGATCTGCTTCGGGGCGGCGCCGTCCAGTACCTCGGCGGCCACCTGCTGTTCCCGCGCCGTGATGCCGTACCACCCGCAGAACCACGGGAGCAGCCGCGCGCCGGTGATCGTTTCGATGACGATGGCGACGTCGCCGTCGGTCAGCGGTGCGGCGTGGCAGGCAACCCACCGCCCGTAGCTCGCGGCGGGCCCGACGACCATGGCCGGCGCACCCGGTCGGCGCGCCAGCACCGACAGGCCAAGGCAGTACGCCGCACTGGTGAAGTCCGGTGCGTGCTGCCGTGTCTGGAGCAGATCGCGCCACCGCAGGGCTTCCGGGGTCAGCGCCTTCACCGCGTGATCCCGGCCGACGACCAGCACCCCGGCCGGAAGCGCCGGAACAACGGGCGCCCCGGCCGCGGTGACGTGGCCCCGCAGCACGGCGATCAGCGCGGGACCGAGCTGCGTCACCCGAGCCACGTCGTGGGCGTCGAACGGCCGCCCGCCCTCCGCCCGGAGCAGTTCCAGCGAGCCCCAGGTCCCGCGGCCGTCCCGCAGCAGCAGCCGAAGCTCGCTGCCCACGCCCAACGTCCCGACCTGCCGTACCCCGGCGAGTGACGGCTGCCGCGCGAGGTCCGGCATGAGCAGCCGATCTTGCCCCGCGAAGGCGTTCCGCAGCACAGCGAGACCATAGGCGGGGTGGTACCGGTGCCAGAAGCTGAAGGCCCCCGGCCCGAACCCCGTCGCCGGGCCGGTGCCCACCAGCCGCACCCCGTCGTGCGGCACCACGGCGGCGACGGCACGCGAAATCGCCGCGCTCAGTTCGTGGTATCCCCCGCCGACCGCCGCTTCCAGCTCCCGCTGCCACCGCGTCACCCGGCCAGCGTGCTACCCCGCCTCCGCCCTGTCCAGGATGGCCGCGAACGCCGAAACGTGTGGGTGAAAGCCGAATCCGGCGTGACCGCACGGCAGCGTGTGCACGTCGAACGGGTTGTCCGGGGTGCGCGCGTCGGCCTGCGCGATCATCAGGTCCTGCATGGCGGGCGGCATCGCGCGGTCGAGGGCCAGCCGGACGTAGGTGTGCGGGATCCGCCCCCACGTCCGCGGGTCCACCACCGTCGTGCCGAAGTCGAGGATCTCGTCCGGCTCGAAGCAGTCGAGCACAGCTAACATCCGCTGCTCGCTCACGTCCGCGAACAACGCGGCCTTCACCGCGGCGAGCAGCCCGGGATCGGCGGTCCGCCAGTTCCACCGCGTGGCCCCGAGCGCCACCGGATCCCCGACCATCAACGGCATCAGCGACCCCAGCTCGCTGTCCGCGAACTCGGGCGCCCGCAGGTACTCCGGCACCGTCCGGTCCACGCAGCACCAAGCCGACACGTACACCACCCGGTCGAGCAGGTCCGGCACGGTGTTCGCCACGTCGGTCAGCACCAGCCCGCCACGGCTCGCGCCGACCAGCACCACCGGACCGTGCGCGCGAACCCGGCGGACCACGTCGAGCACGTGCGCCACCCCGTCGGCGTGGCTCACCCCGGCCATCGCCGACGGCGCACGGGCGAACGCGTCGAGGTCCTGCGGTGCCTGGTAGGCGCGCGTGTACCCCGACCCCTCACCGTGACCGGGCAGGTTGACCGCGAGCGAGCGGTGCCCGAGCAGGGCCAGCTCGCGCTGGACGCTCGACCACGAGCGGGCGTTGCCGTTGGATCCGTGCACCAGGACGAAGGTCATGCCCCCGATCCTCGGCGGCCACGCCCGCCCGCGCGCTCCCCAATGCTGGGGATGGCGTCAGAAGGAAACCTTCTCCGTGCTGTCCGCGCGCAGCACGGATTCCTGCTCGTAGAGCCGTTTGTAGTCCTCGCGGATCTCCTGGATCTCGCCGTTGGCGGCCCGGTCGCCGATCGGGTAGAGCAGGATCAGCACGTACGAGCGTTCCTTGATGATCTCGCCGGTGGAGTTGCGCCACTGGCCGTTGCCCTCGAGGCGGGTGAGGCCGTCCGGGAACGACGGCGTCACCTCCTTGTCCACGAAGATCTCGAACTCCTCGGGCGTGACCTCCGAGCCGTCCGGCTTGACCGAGCCGAAGTACAGCTCGGTGCGCTTGAACGCGTCACCGGAAAAGCCCTCCGCCGACGTGGCACCGGGCCCCGCTGCGGCCACTCCCCCGCCGACCCCGACCGCCAGCGCGACCGCCGCCACCCCGACCAGCTTCTTCATCCCGTTCCCCTGTCTAACCGGCGGGGACCACCGCGTCGTCCATCGCGCGCAGCACCCGCTTCACCGATACCGGATAAGCGGTGCGCAGCGTCTGGGCGAAGAAACTGACCCGCAGTTCCTCGATCATCCAGCGCACGTCCCGCAGTGCGCCTGAGGATGTACCGCGCGGTTGCGCGTCCACAAGGGATTTGTACTCGTCTCTCAACCAGTGGACCTCGCGCAGGCGTTCCACGTCGCGGGCCGGGTCGCTCGGCAGCTTGTCCAGCCGCCGCTCGATCGCGCGCAGGTACCGCACCAGGTCCGGCAGCCGCGCCGACCCGGTGGCCGTGACAAAACCCGGGAAGACCAGTTCGCCGAGCTGCTGGCGGATGTCGGCGAGCGACTCCGCCAGCGCGGGCCCGCGCACCTCGGTCAGCCGCGTCTCCACGTCGATCGACGCCCGCAGCACCTGCTCCACGTCGGCGAGCACGCGCACCACAGTGGCGTTCAGCCCGGCCCGCACGCGTTGCAGCAGCACGGCGAACCCGGCCTCGTCCCAGGTCGGCCCGCCGCCGGCGGCCATCAGCTCGTCGATCGCGCAGTTGACGCAGTCCTCCAGCAGGGCCGCGACGCTGCCGTGCGGATTGCGGTTGAGCACCAGCTTCGCCTGGTTGCCCAGGTTGCGGTTGATGAACTTCATCGGCGAGGGCACGTTGAGCCGCAACAGCTTCCGCGTGCCCAGCCACATCGAGTGCTCCTGCTCGGCGGGCGTCTCGAGCATCCGGACGGCGACCGTCTCGCCCTCGTCCACCAGCGCCGGGTACGCCTTGACCTCGAGCCCGCGCTGCTTCCGCTCGAACACCTTCGGCACCTCGCCGAACGCGGGTGAGCTGAGCCCGGCCCGTTCGACGTTGTCCGCCGCCTTCGAGATCGACGCCCGCAGCTCACCGGTGAGCCGCTGCCGCAGTGCTTCGAGGTCCTTGCCCTCGGCGAGCTTCTTCTTGCCGTCGACCACCCGGAAGGTGACCTTCAGGTGCTCCGGCACCGCGCCCGGCTGCCACGACTCCGGCGGCACCGGCACCCCGCGCAACGCCTCCAGCTCGTCGCCCAGCACGTCCAGCAGCGGGCCGTCGGCCGGGGACACCCGCGAGAGCACCAGCTTCGCGTGGTCCGGCGCGGGCACGAAGTTCCGGCGGATCGGCTTCGGCAGGGACTTGATCAACGCGGTGACCAGTTCCTCGCGCAGCCCCGGCACCTGCCAGTCGAACCCGTCCGCGGTGACCTGGTTCAGCACCGGCAGCGGCACGTGCGCGGTCACGCCGTCCGCGTCGGCCCCCGGCTCGAACTGGTAGGTCAGTTTGACCGGGATGCCCTCGGGCGTGGTCCAGGTGTCCGGGTAGTCGGCCGCGCTGACGTCCCCGGCGGTGGCGTTGATCAGCATCGACTTCTCGAAGCTGAGCAGGTCCGGCTGTTCGCGCCGGGTCTTCTTCCACCAGGTGTCGAAGTGCCTGGCGGAGACCACCTCGGCGCCGAGGCGCTGGTCGTAGAACTCGAACAGGGTCTGGTCGTCGACCAGGATGTCGCGGCGGCGGGCTCGGTGCTCCAGGTCCTCGACCTCGGCGAGCAGCGCGCGGTTCTCGTGGAAGAACTTGTGGCTGGTCTGCCAGTCGCCCTCGACGAGCGCGTTGCGGATGAACAGGTCGCGGGAGAGCTCGGGATCGATGCGCCCGTAGTTCACCCGGCGGTCGGCCACCAGCGGCACGCCGTAGAGGGTGACCTTCTCCAGCGCCATCACCGCGCCCTGCTTGCGCTCCCAGTGCGGCTCGGAGTAACTGCGCTTGACCACGTGCGCGGCCAGCGGCTCCACCCACTCCGGCTCGATGCGCGCGTTGACCCGGCCCCACAGGCGCGAGGTCTCCACCAGCTCGGCCGACATCACCAGGCGCGGCTGCTTCTTGAACAACGCCGAACCGGGGAACACCGAGAACCGCGCACCCCGCGCGCCGAGGTAGTCGCCCTTGGCCGGGTCCTTGAGCCCGATGTGCGAGAGCAGGCCGGCGATCAGCGCGGTGTGCACCTGCTGCGGGTCGGCGTCGGTGGTGTTCGGGGTGACGCCCAGCTGCTTGGTCAGCCGCCGCAGCTGGCTGTGCACGTCCTGCCACTCCCGCACCCGCAGGTAGTTCAGGAACTCCGCCTTGCACAGCCTGCGGAACTGGTTGCCGGACAGCTCGCGCTGCTGCTCGTGCAGGTACTGCCACAGGTTCAGGTAGGCGAGGAAGTCCGAGGTCTTGTCGGCGAAGCGCGCGTGCTTCTCGCCCGCCGCCTGCTGCTTGTCCGCCGGGCGCTCGCGCGGGTCCTGAATGGACAGAGCAGAGGCGATCACCAGCACCTCGCGCACGCAGCCCGCCTTCGCCGCCTCCAGCACCATCCGCCCCAGGCGCGGGTCCACCGGCAGCTGGGCCAGCTTGCGGCCGACGTCGGTGAGCCGGTCCTTGACCTCCGTGGCCGAGGCGTCGAAGGCACCCAGTTCCTGGAGCAGGTTCACCCCGTCGGTGATCTGGCGGCGGTCCGGCGGCTCGACGAACGGGAAGGCGGCGATGTCGCCCAGGCCGAGCGAGGTCATCTGCAGGATGACCGAGGCGAGGTTGGTGCGCAGGATCTCCGGATCGGTGAACTCCGGGCGCGCCAGGAAGTCGTCCTCGGAGTACAGCCGGATGCAGATGCCGTCCGAGGTGCGGCCGCAGCGGCCCTTGCGCTGGTTCGCCGACGCCTGCGAGACCGCCTCGATCGGCAGCCGCTGCACCTTCGTGCGGTGGCTGTAGCGGGAGATGCGCGCGGTGCCCGGGTCCACCACGTACTTGATGCCGGGCACGGTCAGCGAGGTCTCGGCGACGTTCGTGGCCAGCACCACCCGGCGCCCGGTGTGCCGCTGGAACACCCGGTGCTGCTCGGCCGAGGACAACCGCGCGTACAGCGGCAGGATCTCGGTGTTGCGCAGGTCCTGTTTGGACAGCGCGTCGGCGGTGTCGCGGATCTCGCGCTCCCCGGACAGGAACACCAGCACGTCGCCGGGCCCCTCGGCGGCCAGCTCGGCCACCGCGTCGGAGATCGCCGAGATCTGGTCGCGGTCGGGATCGGCGTCGGGGTCCTCCGGGTCGATGATCGGCCGGTACCGCACCTCGACCGGGTAGGTGCGGCCGGAGACCTCGACGATCGGCGCGTCGTCGAAGTGCCGGGAGAACCGCTCGGGATCGATGGTGGCCGAGGTGATGATCACCTTGAGGTCGGGGCGGCGCGGCAGCAGCTGCTTGAGGTAGCCCAGGATGAAGTCGATGTTGAGGCTGCGCTCGTGCGCCTCGTCGATGATCAGCGTGTCGTACTGCCGGAGCATCCGGTCGCCCTGGATCTCGGCCAGCAGGATGCCGTCGGTCATCAGCTTCACCAGGGTGTTCTCGTCACCCTGGTCGGTGAACCGCACCTTGTAGCCGACGGTTTCGCCGACCTGCGTGGACAGCTCGTCAGCGATGCGCTCGGCCACCGTGCGCGCGGCGAGGCGCCGCGGCTGGGTGTGGCCGATCTGGCCGAGCACGCCGCGCCCGAGTTCGAGGCAGATCTTCGGCAGCTGCGTGGTCTTGCCCGAGCCGGTCTCCCCCGCCACGATCACCACCTGGTGGTCGCGGATGGCCGCGGCGATGTCGTCCTTGCGCTGGCTGACCGGCAGTTCCGCCGGGTAGCTGAGCTTCGGCACGGCGGCCCGCCGGTTCGCCACGCGCTGCTCGGCGGCGGCGATGTCGGCCTCGATCCGCGCGGCGACCGCCTCGACGTCACGCGCCTTGCGGGCACCTTCCAGCCGCCGTCGCAGCCGGGACCGGTCGCGCGGCATCAATTCCGGCAGGCGGGACCGGAGGCCATCGAGGGGGGATTTCGCAGACATACGGCGTCGAGAATACCGCCGGTCGATCGCCCGGTCCGCTGAATTACCGCGTCGCGTGACGGAGCGCACCCGCCAGGCAATACTCTTGTACGCCGTGACGGGTGAAACGTTTCCTCGGTGGCTTCCTGGCCTGATCGCCGTGGTGGCCGGACTGGTGCTGGCCGCGACCGTCTCGGCGGGTCCGTGGGTGACCGCGGAACTGACCAGGCAGAACGCGCCGGGGATCACCTCGAAGATCGAGGGCACGATCGAACTCAGCTGGGGGCTGTCCGGCCTGCCCGAAGTGATCGAGGTGGCCGGGCCCAGCGCGGCGAACGCCGACGCGGCCTCGCTGGCCTCGGTCTACCAGAGCGCGATCGAGCGCCAGCCCGCGCCCGAACTGGACTCGGGCCCCGGCTTCATCCTCGACTCGCTGCTCACCATGCTCGGCTTCGCCGCGGCCGGGATCGGGGCCTTCCGGATGTTCGGCGCGGGCAGCCGCACGCTCTACCGCGGCGTGGCGCTGGCCGGTGCGGCGGGCGTGGTGACCAGCGTGGTGCTCGGCGACATGGCCGTCTCCTCGCTCTACTGGTACCTGGTCGCCCTGCCGACCGGCGTGTGGCCCGCCACCACGTACCACACCGACATCGCCTGCGCGGTGGCGATCACCGCGGGCGTGGTGCTGTTCGCGGTGGGCTGGTTCGCCGGCCGTCCGCCGCGGCTACGCCCTGGCCAGGACGTCCGCGTTCAGCCCGGCGACGTCGGCGTTGCCTGACAGGCCCATCGTCATGTCGAAGTCGGCGAGCAGGCCGCGCAGCACGTGCCGGACGCCGTCCTCGCCGGCGTGCGCGAGGCCGTAGATGTACGGACGGCCGAGCAGCACCGCCTTCGCGCCCAGTGCCAGCGCCTTGACCACGTCGGCGCCGGTGCGCACGCCCGAGTCGAACAGCACCTCGATCCGGTCGCCGACCGCGGCGGCGATGCCCGGCAGCGCGTCCAGCGAGGCGATCGCGCCGTCGACCTGGCGGCCGCCGTGGTTGGACACCACGATGCCGTCCATGCCCGCGTCCACCGCCTTGCGCGCGTCGTCGGGGTGCTGGATGCCCTTGAGCACGATCGGGCCGTCCCAGTGCTCGCGCAGGAAGGTCAGCTGGTCCCAGGTGCGGTCGGACCCGGTGACCAGCGAGATCCAGCGCAGGATCGCCGAGGGCGGGTCCTCCTCCGGCGTCTTCTCCAGCAGCGCGCGGAAGGCCGGGTCGGTGAACGGCACCGCCATGCCCTCGCCGTTGAGGAAGGGCAGGTACGCCTGGTCGAGGTCGGCCGGGCGCCAGGCCAGCGTCCAGGTGTCCAGGGTGACCACCAGCACCGAGTAACCCGCCTTCTTCGCCCGCGCCAGGATGCTCGCGCAGACGTCGGGATCACCGGGCCAGTAGAGCTGGAACCAGCGCGGGCCGGCCCCGTTCGCCGCGGCCACCTCCTCGATGGAGGTGGACGAGGCGGTGGACAGGATCATCGGCAGGCCCAGCGAGGCGGCGGCCCGCGCGGTGGCCGACTCGGCGTCGGGGTGCACGATCGACTGCACGCCGACCGGCGCGAGCACCACCGGCGCCGGCAGTTCGGTGCCGAGCACCGAGACCGACAGCTTCCGGTCGGTGGCCCCGGTCAGCATGCGCGGCACGATGCGCCAGCGGTCGAAGGCCTCGCGGTTGGCGCGCACGGTGGCCGCCGAACCCGCGCCGCCGGCGACGTAGGCGAAGGGCGCCGGGTCGAGCAGGTTCGACGCCGAGTCCTCCAGCTTGGTCGGGTCGGTCGAGAACAGCGGCTTCGCGCCGCCGAGTCCCTGCAGGTAGATCTCGTTCTGGTAGCCGCCGAACCGGGTCACCGCTGCCTCCTCACGTTCACTGGCAGCAGCCTACGGGTGAGCCACTCGGAACGGATCACCGCGAGCGGGCCGATGATCGCCAGCAGCAGCACGTAGCCCGCGACGAACGGCGCCACCCTGGCGTCCAGCCCGGCCGCGGTGGCCATGGTGGCCAGCACCAGCGAGAACTCGCCGCGGGTGAGCACGGTCAGGCCGATGTTGACGCCCTGCTGCCGGTCGTAGGCGTGCAGTTTCGCGGCGAAGGCGCCGGCCGCCAGGTTCAGCACCAGGGTGAGCGCGACGGCGACCAGCACCGGCACCACCACCGTGCCGACCGCACGCGGGTCGATGCTCAGGCCGAAGATGAAGAAGAACAGGGCGCCGAAGGCGTCGCGCAGCGGCAGGACCAGCTTGTGGATGCGCGGGGCGACCTTGGACCCGCCGAGCATCATGCCGACCATGAACGCGCCGATGGCGTCGGACACGCCGACCTCCTCGGCCAGCGCGGCGCCCAGCACGGCGACCCCGACGAAGCAGACGGTGAGCAGTTCGTCGTCGGCCGAGCCGAACAGCTTCGAGACCAGCCTGCCGCCCCAGCGCGCGAGCGCGGCGAGCACCAGCAGGAAGGCGAAGGCCTTGCCGAAGTCGGCGAGCGCGGCGGTGAAGTCGTCGGCGCCGCTGAGCACCGGCTGCAGCAGGGCGAGGTAGAGCGCGAGGAAGATGTCCTCGATCACGATGATGCCCATGATCAGGCGTGATTCGGGGTTGTTCATCCGCCGGGTTTCCAGCAGGAGCTTGGTCACGATCGCGGAGGACGAGATGCCGATGGCCCCGGCGATCACCAGCGCCTCCCTGGTGCCCCACCCGAGCGCGAAGCCGAAGGCGAGCCCGCCGCCGATGTTGAGCACCAGGTAGCCGATCCCGGCGCCGACCAGCTTCTTGCCGCCCGCCACCAGGTCGTCGAGGGAGAATTCGAGGCCGAGGTAGAACAGCAGGAAGACCAGGCCGAGGCCGGCCAGCACGCTCATCTCGCCCGGGTCGTCCACAAGGGACAGCCCGGGGGTGTTGGGGCCGAACAGGAAGCCGGCCAGCATGAACAGGGGGATGGTGGGCAGCCCGATCCGGGCGCCGAGGCGGGCAAGCACCCCGGCGGCGAGAAAGGCACCGCCGACGGCGAGCAGGGCATGACCGGTGGCCATGGGGAACTCCTAGAAGCGCAGCAGGGAACACCACGCCGCCGATGTCTTCCGGCGGCGGGTGCGGGGAAACGGCTCTGCTGGCCCGAGCTGCCCGGGGCGCGCCTGACTGTCACGAATGTGGCTTTAGAGACGCCTCGCGTCTCGAAAGCCACATTCGTGACACTTGTGCCCAGCGCGGGGCGGCTCGGGTCAAGGAGTGGGTGGGGCGCGCGCCTCGGCCGGATCGCCGGGGTGCCCGGGATCCGCGTGCGGGGGTGCGACGTGCGCGGTGCGGTGTTCGACCGGGTGCGGCGGCTCGGCGGAGTCCGGCGGCAGCACGGCTATCTGGGTGATTCCCGGCGCGGGCGCGTGCCGCGTGGTGAGCGGTTCCGGCTGCGGTTCGGCGGCCAGCGAGCCGACGTGGTGCGGCTCGTGCACCACCGGCGTGCCGGTCGGCGCGGCGGCGATCCACAGCTGCAGTACCAGCAGCAACGGGATGAGGATGGACCGGTGGCGCGTCAGGAACGCGTCGCTTCGGCCCATGCTTCCCTTCGGTCGGAGTCACTACAAGTGTACCGGTCTCCCAGCTCAGTGCGGTGCCTCACAGCCGGGAATATTTAGTGGCGCTATGCAAGTTAGCGAGGGAAGGTGTGTCCGACGGGCGGGAGCGTGATGAGTACTACCGAACAGGTTTCAGCGATCGAGGGCGTACGCCCGAGCAAGCAGCGGAACCTCGCGCGGTACGTCCTCATCCTCGGCGGCCTGTCCGCGTTCGGACCGCTGTCGATCGACATGTACCTGCCCGCGCTGCCGGTGATGACCAGCGAACTGGGCACCTCGGACGCCACCCTCCAGCTGACGCTCAGCGCGTTCATCGTCGGGCTGGCGATCGGGCAGATCGTGATCGGCCCGCTCTCGGACGCGATCGGCCGCCGCAAGCCGCTGGTCGCCGGGCTGGCGATCTACGTGGTGGCCTCGGTGCTCTGCGCGCTCAGCCCGACCGCGGAACTGCTGATCGCCTCACGCGCGCTGCAGGCGGTCGGCGCGGCGGCGGGCATCGTGATCGCCAGGGCCACCGTGCGCGACCTGTTCTCCGGGATCGCGATGACGCGGTTCTTCTCGATGCTGATGCTGGTCAACGGGCTGGCTCCGATCCTGGCGCCGATCGTCGGCGGCCAGGTGCTCAACTTCACCTCGTGGCGCGGCGTTTTCGTGGTGCTGACCGTGTTCGGCGCGCTGCTGCTGATCATCTCCGCGTTGTTCCTGCCCGAACCGCTGGCGGTGGAGAACCGGCGCCCGGCGAAGTTCAAGCCGATCATGCGGACCTACGGCGGCCTGCTGCGCGACCGGAACTTCGTCGGGTACGCCCTCGCCTCCGGGCTGCTGTTCGGCGCGGTGTTCGCCTACATCGCCGGTTCGTCGTTCGCACTGCAGGACGTCTACGAGCTGAGCCCGCAGCAGTACAGCCTGGTGTTCGGCCTGAACGGGATCGGCATCGTGGCGATGGGACAGGTCAACGGCCGGATCGTCGGCCGGTTCAGCGAGCGCGCGCTGCTGCGCTTCGGGCTCGGCCTGGCCAGCGTCGGCGCGGTCGGCATCCTGCTGGCGACCGCGCTGCACCTTTCGCTGGCCTTCGTGCTGCCGCCGCTGTTCCTGCTGATCTCCAGCATCGGGCTGATCATGCCGAACGCGACCTCGCTGGCGATGGCCGAGCACCCGCGCACCGCCGGTTCGGCTTCGGCGCTGCTCGGCGTGCTGCAGTTCGTGGTCGGCGGGCTGGCCACGCCGCTGGTCGGGCTGGGCGGTCAGGGGTCAGCGGTGCCGATGGCGGTGGTGATGACCGGGTTCACGGTCGCCGCGCTGGCCGCCTTCCTCACGCTGCCGAAGCGACGGTGAACCGCCGCTGGAGGTGGCGGTAGCGCCCCGTTCACGTACTCGGCCGGCACGCCGAGCAGTTCGGGCGGGCGCTCGGTGAAGCCTTCGGAGTCGACCAGGTGCAAGCCGGGCTGACCTCCAGGTTGCCCGCGTCGGGTCAGGCGATGGCGGAGAGATCACCCTGGAGGAGTTGGTCGTCGGTGACGGGGGTGCCGGTGTCCACCAGGTGTTTCAGCGCGTCGCCGCTGTCCCAGATGTTGACGTTCATGGCGGCGGTTACGCGGTTTTCGTTCAGCCAGAAGGCCAGGAACTCACGGCCGGCCAGGTCGCCGCGGACCACCAGGCGGTCGGTGTCCAGGTTGGCCAGGCCGCGGTATTCGCAGCCCAGGTCGTATTGGTCGCTGAAGAAGTACGGCGCGCGCTGGTACGGCTCGTGGTCGCCCAGCATGTTCGCAGCGGCGTGTTCGCCTTGGTTCTTGGCGTTGGCCCAGTGTTCGACCCGGATGCGCCGGTCGTACTTCGGGTGGAACTGGGAAGCCACGTCCCCGGCGGCGTAGATGTCCGGCGCGGCCGTGCGCAGGAAGGCATCCACGCAGACACCGCCGTCCTCCGACAGGTCCAGGCCCGCCGCGTGGGCCAGGCCGGTTTCCGGGGCGGCACCGACCGCCACCAGCACCACGTCCGCCTCCAGCACCGAACCGTCGGTCAGCCGCACGCCGGTGACCGCGCCCTCGTCCCCGACGAAGTCCGCGACCGACGTGCCCAGCCGCCACCGCACGCCCTGCTCGGTGTGCAGATCGCGGAACACCCCGCCGACCTCGGGGCCGAGCACGCTCTCCAACGGCGTCGTCTCCATCCCGACCACGGTCACCTCGGCCCCGTGCTTGCGCGCCGCCGCGGCGGCCTCCGAACCGATCCAGCCCGAACCGACGATCACCACCCGGTCCGCCTTGGCGAACGCGGCCCGCAGCGCGAGCGCGTCGTCGAGGGTGCGCAGCGTGTGGATCCCGGTCAGGTCCGCGCCGCGCACCGGCAGCGAGCGCGGCTTCGAACCGGTGGCCAGCAGCAGCCGGTCGTACCGGTGCTCCCCACCGGCGGCGTCGAGCACCAGCCGCGCGCCCAGCTCGATCCGGGTCACCCTGGTCCCGAGGTGCAGCGCCACGTCGTGCTCGGTGTAGAAGTTCTGGTCGCGGACCCAGTCGGGCTCCTCGGCGTCCCCGATCAACAGCCCCTTCGACAACGCGGGCAGTTCGTACGGCCGGTGCGCGTCCGCGCCGAACAGCAGCACCTCCCCCGGATAACCGCGTTCACGCAGGGCAGCGGCGGCGCCGGCACCGGCCAGGCCGCCGCCGATGATCACGATTCGCTGGGGTTCGGACATCGTCCGCTCCTTTGCTCCGCACCGGGTGCTCGTTACCTGACGGTAGTTCTTTCGGGTAACCCGCGTCACGGCCCCGATCGGCTCCAGTCCCAGCACCAGGAGGCGAGTGCGATGCGTTATCGGGGAAAGGGAGTGCCGGCCGTGGCCGTACGGGACGAGTGGTCGGTGAGCTGCCGCGATCTGGCCGGTCGCAAACGGGATCTGACCGTGTTCGTGAGCAGCGACAAGGTGGTGCTGGTGGCGCCACCCGGCGAGGCGGCGGTGCTCGCGCCGCTGGACGTCGGGCGGTTGCGGGCGGCGCTGCGCGACGCCGTGGTGACGGTGGCCCAGACCGGCGAGACCGAGGACTGAAGCACAGCGGGCTGGCCTTACCTACTGGCTAGTAGGTAGCATCCGGGGCATGACCAGCTACTTCGTCACCGGTGCCACCGGCTTCCTGGGTAAGCGCCTGGTCGGGCGCCTGCTGGCCCGGCGCGGCACGGAAACCGTGTACGCGCTGGTCCGCGAGACCTCGCGGGGCAGGCTGACCGCGCTGGCCCAGCGGTGGCCCAACGCCGACCGGCTGGTGCCGGTCACCGGCGACCTGACCGAACCAGGCCTCGGCGTGGATCCCGCCGCGCTGGGCCGCGTCGACCACCTGGTGCACCTCGGCGCGGTCTACGACTTCACCGCCACCGAGCAGGCGAACCGCGACGCCAACGTCGACGGCACGCGGCACGCGCTGGAACTGGCCGCCGCGACCGGCGCCCGGGTGCACCACGTGTCCTCGATCGCCGTCGCGGGCAACCACGCCGGCCGGTTCACCGAGGCCGACTTCGACCTGGGTCAGGGGTTCGAATCCCCGTACCACGCGACCAAGTTCGAAGCGGAGAAGCTGGTCCGCGAGAGCGGGCTCTCGCACACCGTCTACCGGCCGTCCGCGGTGGTCGGCGACTCGCGCACCGGCGAGATGGACAAGATCGACGGGCCGTACTACTTCCTCCCGGCGATCTCGCGGCTGGCCGCGCTCCCCCGACGGCTGCCGCTGGCCGGTCCCGATCTCGGCGCCACCAACCTGGTGCCGGTCGACTACGTGGTCGCCGCGATGGACCACCTGATGCACACCGA
Organism: Amycolatopsis sp. 195334CR; assembly: GCF_017309385.1. NCBI lineage: Bacteria > Bacillati > Actinomycetota > Actinomycetes > Pseudonocardiales > Pseudonocardiaceae > Amycolatopsis > Amycolatopsis sp. 195334CR. The sequence goes on from NZ_JAFJMJ010000001.1 coordinate 257,576, forward strand.
ACTCCCCTCCGGCAGCACCTTCCACCTGGCTTCGCCGCGACCGCAGTCGCTGACCGAGGTGTACAACGCGTTCGCGCGGGCGGCGGGCGGGCCCCGCATCGCCGCGCACGTGCCGGGCGCGGACCTGCTGCGATCCGCCGGGCACCTCGCCGCGAGCGGGGTCGACCGGCTGCCGGGCGGCCGGTCCGCCCGCCGCGCGGTGCTCGAAGAACTCGGCATCCCGATGCAGGTCCTGCCGCACCTGAGCATGGCGGTCCGGTTCGACACCGAGGCGACCACCGCCGCGCTGGCGGGCAGCGGCCTCGAACTGCCCGCGCTGCGCGACTACGCCAAACCGCTCTACGACTACTGGCTGGCGAACCTGGACCCGGACCGCGCCCGCCGCGGCGAGCGCCTGCGCGGGCGGACCGTGCTGGTCACCGGCGCGTCCTCGGGCATCGGGAAGGCGTCCGCGCTGGCCATCGCCGAACGCGGCGCCAAGGTGCTGCTGGTCGCCCGTCGCGCCGACGAACTGGGCCGCGTGCGCGACGAGATCCGTGCCGCGGGCGGCGAGGCCCACTGCCACCCCTGCGACCTGACCGACGGCGACGCGGTGGACGCGCTGGTCAAGGACGTGCTCGCCGACCACGGCGCGGTGGACATGCTGGTGAACAACGCCGGCCGGTCGATCCGCCGCTCGGTGCTGCTGTCCACCGAGCGCTTCCACGACTTCGAGCGCACCATGGCGATCAACTACTTCGGCCCGGTGCGGTTGATCCTCGGCCTGCTGCCGTCGATGGCGGACCGCGGGTTCGGCCACGTGGTGAACGTGACCACCCAGGGCCTGCAGACCGACACCCCGCGCTTCGCCGCGTACCTGGCGTCCAAGGCGGCGCTGGAGGAGTTCGGCCTGGCGGCGGGCCGCGAGACGCTGTCCGACGGCATCACCTTCAGTTCGGTGCGCATGCCGCTGGTCCGCACCGACATGATCGCGCCGACCGGGCTGTACCGGACGCTGCCCGCGGCCAGTCCCGAAACCGCGGCGAAACTGGTGGTCAAGGCCTTGGAACGGCGACCGGAGATCCTGAACCGGGTGGAGGGCACGGCGGCGGAGCTGGCCACGCGCACCGCACCCCGGCTGGCCCGGCTCGCCGCGCACCTGGTCTACCGCGTGGTGCCGGAGTCCGCCCCGGAAGCCAGGACCAAGCCGCGGCCGCCGCTGGCCTCGGTGGCGGGCGCGGTCACACGCCTGGTGTGGCGCCGCCGTGCGTGACGGAGGCTTGACCAAAAGCGTGAATCGATAGGCTAGCCTAACCTTGTGACCTCGACGATCGCTGATTCGAACCGGCTGCGCTCCGACGCGCTCACCCTGGCCTACGACGGCCGGACCGTCGCCGAGGACCTCGCGGTGGAGATCCCGGACAACTCGTTCACCGTGATCGTCGGGCCGAACGCCTGCGGCAAGACCACCCTGCTGCGCGCGCTGTCCCGGATGATGAAGCCGCGCAAGGGTTCGGTCTACCTGGACGGGCAGGCGATCACCTCGCTGCCTGCCAAGGCGGTCGCGCGCACGCTGGGCCTGCTGCCGCAGAGTTCGATCGCGCCGGACGGCATCACGGTGGCCGACCTGGTCGCCCGCGGCCGGTACCCGCACCAGCGGCTGCTGCGGCAGTGGTCGGCCGAGGACGCCGCGGTGGTCGCCGAGTCGATGGCCGCCACCGGCGTGGACGGGCTGGCCGAGCGCCTGGTGGACGAGCTGTCCGGCGGACAGCGGCAGCGCGTGTGGCTGGCCATGGCGCTGGCCCAGCAGACCGACCTGCTGCTGCTCGACGAGCCGACCACCTTCCTGGACATCGCGCACCAGATGGACATCCTCGACCTGTGCGCCGACCTGCACGCCAAGCAGGGCCGCACGCTGGTCGCCGTGCTGCACGACCTGAACCACGCCGCGCGCTACGCCACGCACATGATCGCCATGCGCGACGGCCGCGTGCTGGCCTCCGGCCCGCCGGACGAGGTGGTCACCGCGGCGAACGTGGAGGAGATCTTCGCGCTGCCGTGCTCGGTGATGCCGTGCCCGGAGACCGGCACGCCGCTCGTCATCCCGAAGGCGACCCGCAAGGGCTGAGTAGGTTGGCGGTATGGACCAGCAGACGTGGACCGCCGTCGACCAGTACTTCACCAGCAAGCTGCTCCCGCCGGACCCGGCGCTGACCGCGACGCTGGAGAGCAGCCGCCGCGCCGGGCTGCCGTCGATCGCGGTGTCGCCGTCGCAGGGCAAACTGCTGCACCTGCTGGCGAAGCTGACCGGCGCGAAGTCGATCCTGGAAATCGGCACGCTCGGCGGGTACAGCACGATCTGGCTGGCCAGGGCGCTGCCGGCGGACGGCAGGCTGGTCACCCTGGAGTACGAGCCCAAGCACGCCGAACTGGCGACGGCGAACATCGAGGCCGCCGGGCTCGCCGACCGCGTCGAGGTCAAGGTGGGGGCCGCGCTCGACACCCTGCCCGGGCTCGACGGGCCGTTCGACCTGTCGTTCATCGACGCGGACAAGGTGAACAACCCGACCTACTTCAAGTGGGCGCTCGAATACTCGCGGCCGGGCAGCGTGATCGTGGTGGACAACGTGGTGCGCGGCGGTGCGGTGGTGCGGGCGGACAGCGCCGACCCGTCGATCCGGGGCGTGCGGGAACTGCACGACCTGATCGCCGCCGAGCCGCGGGTGGACGCCACCGCGCTGCAGACCGTCGGGGACAAGGGCTACGACGGCCTGACCATCGCGCTGGTCACCGCCTGAACGCGCGCCAGATGTTCGCGGGCAGGGTGTCGCCGGTGACGCGGTTGTTGGCGGAATCCCGCAGCCTGCGTTCCTCGTCGGCCCCCACCCAGACCACAGTGGACAGCCGGTCGGTGTACTCGGCCAGCCAGGCACCCGCGTTGTCGCCGGTGTCGCCGAACCGGTGCGAGCCCGCCTTCAGCACCGTGCCGTCCTCGCGGCGGAGCGCCTCGGTGATCCCGGCGGTGACCTGCGGTTCGACGGCCAGCGTCGGCGCGGCCGTGTGTTCCCAGAGCACCGTGCCCTCGGCGTCCAGCACGCGCTGCACGAAGTACGGCTCGGTGCGCATGCCGCCCGCGGCGAAGGTTCCGTACGCCGACGCGAGGTCGACCGCGCGCACCGGGTAGGCGCCGACCGCGATGCCCGGTCCGATGGTCACGCCGTCCGGTTCGCGCAGGGTCGGCGTGCCGTCGACCTCGGCGGGAATGCCCGCGTCCCGGGCGGCCTGGCTGACCGCGACGGCCCCGAAGCGCTTGGTCATCTCGACGAACGGCGTGTCCACGGAACGCCGGACCGCGTCCCGCACCGAGCATTCCGGCGCGTCGCAGCTCGCCTCGTTCTTCACCGTGCGGCCGCCGTAGTCGAGCTTGTCCGGCGCGGGGTACTTCCGGTCCAGGTTCTCACCCTGGCGCAACCCGGCCGCGACGACGAACGGGTGGAACGCCGAGCCCGGCGACTGCGGCGTCCCGGCGTAGTCGCGCACACCCCACTTCCCGCCCTGGTAGGCGCGGATCGCGCCGCTGCCCGGCTCGACCGCGACCAGCGCGGCACGCAGGTAGTCGGGCTGCCCGGTCAGCTGGTCGGCGACGGCCTTCTCGCTGTCGGCCTGGGCCTGGCGGTCCAGGGTGGTCTCGATCTTCAGGCCGCCCTGGCGCAGGCGGTCGAGGCCGAAGCCGTGGCCTTCCAGCTCGGCCAGCACGCGGCGCTTCACGTGGTACTCGGAGTAGGTCAGGCGGCCGGCGCGGGTCTCGGCGGGCGGGACCACGGCGTCGCCGGGATAGCGCATTTCCGCGCGCTGGGCCTCGGTCACGTAACCCCGCGTGACCAGCTTCTCGGCGACGTAGTTCCAGCGCTTCTCGGCGTGCGTGTGGCTGGAGGCCGCCGGATCGTGCACGGACGGTGACTGGATCATGCCGGCGAGGAAGGCGGCTTCGCTCCGGGTGAGGTCGGCCAGCGGCTTGCCGAAGTAGGCGTTCGCCGCGGACGCCGGGCCGAAGGTGCCGCGCCCGAACGAGATGATGTTGACGTAGCTCTCGAAGATCTCCTCCTTGCTGCGCTGTTGGGTGATCTTCGTGGACAGCACCAGCTCGGAGAACTTGCGGAAGTAGGTGGCCTGGTCGTTGCCGGTGGCGTTCTTGATGTACTGCTGGGTGATGCCGGAGCCGCCGCCGACGCCGGTGACCGCGGCGCGCAGGATGCCGAGCGGGTCGAAGCCCTCGTTCTGCCAGAAGGTCGGGTCCTCCACGGCGATGATCGCGTCGCGCAGCTCGGGCGGTACGTCGTCGTAGCGGACGTAGATCCGGTCGCCCTGCTCGGGCACCACCTTCATCATCTCCGAGCCGTCGGCGTAGGAGATGCCGGCGGTCTTGTCGAGTTCGGCGAGCACCTCCTGCGGGCTGCGCACGTCCAGCACCAGGTAGGCGACCACGAAGGCGGTCAGCGGCAGCAGGATCACCAGCGACAGCACCACGTAGCCGATCCGGCGGACGCGGCGCCAGGTGGACGGCTTCTCCTCGGGTTCGTCGTCTTCCACGAAGGTAGGACGCCCGAACGGACTACGGAGTTGCGATCTTCAGTTCAGGAATCCGCGCAGGAGCGAAGCGGTGCCCTCGATGTGCTCGGCCATCACCCGGCGCGCCATCGCCGGGTCACCGGCGAGAATGGCCTCGACCACGGCTTCGTGCTGGGCGTTGGAGTGCTCCAGGTTGGGTTCGAGCAGCGGGATCTCGTCGAGCAGCTGGTTCACCCGCATCCGCACGTCGGCCACCGCGGTGGTCAGCGACTTCGACGCGGTGACCTCGGCGATCGCCAGGTGCAACCGCGAGTCCCGGCGGCGGTAGTCGTCGAGGTCGCTGGCGGAGGTCTCGGCGAGCGTGCTGGTCAGGTGCTGGCGTTCGCCAGGCGTGAGTGAGCGGGCGGCGGCCATCTCGGCGGCGCCGGTTTCGAGCACGTGGCGCAGGCAGAGGGTGTCGTCGAGGCGTTCGGGGTCGATCTTGCGGCCCTTGCCGCGCGGGATGGGAAGGCTGGCGTTGACGAAGGTGCCGCCGTACCGCCCTCGGCGCGACTCCACGTAACCGGCATCGGCCAGCGCCCGGATCGCCTCCCGCAGGGTCACCCGGCTGACGCCGAGGCGCTCGGCCAGCTCGCGCTCGGCGGGCAGGCGCTCCCCGGCCCCGACCACGCCGAGGCGGACGGCCTGGAGCAGCCGCTCCACGGTCTCCTCGAACGCGTTACCCGCGCGCACCGGCCGGAACAGCGCGTCACCGGCGCTCACCACCACCGGGCGATCGGGCTGCGCACTCACGGAACCTCCTTCGGCGGGGGCGTCACCGCGAGTGTAAGCGGAGTCCGTGCCGGGAATGTGCCTTTCTCACCGTCGAACGCGCGGAAGCCCGCCGTGAATGTGGCTTTGACAGCCGTTTGCGCCGTGAAAGCCACATTCACGGCACGGCGGCGGCGAGGCGGTGCCTGTCACGAATGTGGTTTTCGAGGCGTCTGGCGTCTCGGAAGCCACATTCGCGACATCAGCACGAGGGCGTCGCGGTCAGCATTCGATGACGTTGACGGCCAGCCCGCCTCGGGCGGTTTCCTTGTACTTGATCTTCATGTCGGCGCCGGTCTCGCGCATGGTTTTGATGGCTTTGTCCAGGGTGACCACGTGGCTGCCGTCACCGCGCATGGCCATTCGGGCGGCGTGGATGGCCTTGGAAGCGCCGACCGCGTTCCGCTCGATGCACGGGATCTGGACCAGACCACCCACCGGGTCGCAGGTCAGGCCCAGGTGGTGTTCCACGCCGATTTCCGCGGCGTTTTCCACCTGGGCGGGCGTGCCACCGAGGACTTCGGTGAGCCCCGCGGCGGCCATCGCGCAGGCCGAGCCGACCTCGCCCTGGCAGCCGACTTCCGCACCCGAGATGGAACCCGTCTGCTTCAGGATCGAGCCCAGCGCACCCGCGGTCAGCAGGAACGTCACGATCCCGTCGTCGTCGGCGTCGCGGATGAAGCGCTGGTAGTAGTGCAGCACCGCCGGGATGATCCCGGCCGCCCCGTTCGTCGGCGCGGTCACCACCCGGCCGCCCGAGGCGTTCTCCTCGTTGACCGCCAGCGCGTACAGGCTCACCCAGTCCATCGCGTACAGCGCGTCCCCGACGCCGTCCTCCGCACTTAGCTTCTGGTGCAGCGAACGCGCCCGCCGCGGCACCCGCAGCCCACCGGGCAGCACCCCGTCGTGCGCGCAACCCGCCCGCACGCACTCGGCCATCACCTGCCAGATCTCCAGCAGCCCGGCCCTGACCTCCTCGCGAGTCCGCCACACCAGTTCGTTGCGCAGCATGATCTCGCTGATCGGCAACCCGGTCGCCGCGCAGTGCGCGAGCAGGTCCGCCCCGGTGCGGAACGGGTACGGCAGTTCGGTGCTGTCCTCGACGACCACGTGGTCGCTTTCGTACGACTCGTCGCGCACGAAACCGCCGCCTACCGAGTAGAACGTCCGCGAACGCAACACCGCGCCATCGCTCCCGAACGCCTGGAAGGTCATGCCGTTCGGGTGCGCGGGCAGTGACCTGCGCCGGTGCAGGGTGAGGTCGGTGTCCGGGTCGAAACCGATCTCGTGCACCCCGCGCAGGGCGATCCGCCCGCGCTCGCGCATGCCCGCGATCAGCTCCGGCACCCGGTCGGTGTCCACCGATTCCGGGCGCTCGCCGGTCAGCCCGAGCAGCACCGCCTTGTCGCTGCCGTGCCCGTGCCCGGTGGCCCCGAGCGAGCCGAACAGTTCGGCCTTGATGCGCGTGGTGGCTTCGAGTTCACCGTCCGCCGCCAGACCGTCCACAAAGGTCAGTGCGGCCCGCATCGGCCCGACCGTGTGTGAACTGGACGGGCCGATGCCGATGGAAAAAAGGTCGAAAACACTGATCGCCATTGATCGCTCTCTTTACCGGCTCAGGAGGCTGGTGGCCTCCTGAGCGGCGGGACCCTGCGCGGCCAGGTGGGCCAGGTTCTCCGGCAACTCCTCACCGCGGTGGGCCTTGGTCTGCGCGTACAACCGCCCGGCCCGGTACGACGACCGCACCAGCGGCCCGGCCATGACCCCGGCGAAGCCCATCGCCTCGGCGGCCTGCGAGTGCTCGACGAACTCCTCCGGCTTGACCCAGCGATCCACCGGGTGGTGCCGGGGCGAGGGCCGTAGGTACTGGGTGATCGTCAGGATCTCGCACCCGGCCTCGACCAGATCCCGCATCGCCGGGGCGACCTCGTCCGGGGTTTCGCCCATGCCCAGGATCAGGTTCGACTTGGTCACCAACCCCGCCTCGCGGGCGGCGGTGATGACCTCCAGCGAACGCGCGTAGCGGAAACCGGGACGGATGCGCTTGAAGATCCGCGGCACGGTTTCCACGTTGTGGGCGAGGACTTCGGGACGGGATCCGAACACCTCGGCCAGCTGGTCGGGGTCGGCGTTGAAGTCCGGGATCAACAGCTCGACCCCGGTACCCGGGTTCAGCGCGTGAATCTGGCGAACGGTCTCGGCGTACAGCCAGGCGCCACCGTCGGGCAGGTCGTCGCGGGCGACACCGGTGACCGTGGAGTAGCGCAGGCCCATCGCCTGCACGGACTCGGCGACCTTGCGCGGCTCGCTCCGGTCCAACTCCGCCGGGCGGCCGGTGTCGATCTGGCAGAAATCACAGCGACGCGTGCACTGGTCCCCGCCGATCAGGAACGTGGCCTCGCGGTCTTCCCAGCATTCGTAGATGTTGGGACACCCGGCCTCTTCACAGACCGTGTGCAGACCCTCCCGGCGCACCAAGCCCTTCAACTCGGTGAACTCCGGACCCATCCGCGCCCGCGTCTTGATCCACGACGGCTTCTTCTCGATCGGCGTCTGACTGTTGCGAACCTCAAGCCGCAACAGCTTCCGACCCTCCGGCGCCGCGGTCATCCCAGGTCCGCGTACAACGGGTGCTTCTTGGCCAGCAGCTCGACCCTGGTGCGCAGCGACTGCTCCGCCGCCGAGTCGAAGTCCGGCCGCAGCGCGATCGCGATCACGTCGGCGACCTCGGCGAAGTCGTCGGCGGTGAAGCCGCGGGTGGCCAGCGCCGGGGTGCCGATGCGCAGCCCCGAGGTGACCATCGGCGGGCGGGGGTCGAACGGCACCGCGTTGCGGTTGACCGTGATGCCGACCGAGTGCAGCCGGTCTTCGGCCTCCTGACCGTTCAAAGTGGACTGGACCAGGTCGACCAGCACCAGGTGCACCTCGGTGCCGCCGGTGAGCACGCGCACCCCGGCCTCGGCGCAGTCCGCCTGGGACAGTCGTTCCGCCAGGATCTTCGCACCCTCGAGCACCCGGCGCTGCCGCTCGGCGAACTCCTCGCTCGCGGCGATCTTCAGCGCCACGGCCTTGGCGGCGATCACGTGCTCCAGCGGCCCGCCCTGCTGACCGGGGAACACCGAAGAGTTCAGCTTCTTCGCCAGCTCCTGCTTGGCGAAGATCAGCCCGCCACGCGGCCCGCCGAGGGTCTTGTGCGTGGTGGTGGTGACGATGTCGGCGTGCGGCACCGGGTTCGGGTGCAGCCCGGCCGCGACCAGCCCGGCGAAGTGCGCCATGTCCACCATCAGCTTGGCGCCGACCTTGTCCGCGATGCGGCGGAACTCGGCGAAGTCCAGCTGACGCGGGTACGCCGACCAGCCGGCGATGATCAGCTTCGGCTGGCTCTCCGTGGCGAGGCGCTCGACCTCGGCCATGTCCACGATGCCGGTCTCCTGGTCGACGTGGTAGGCGACCACGTTGTACAGCTTGCCGGAGAAGTTCAGCTTCATGCCGTGCGTCAGGTGCCCGCCGTGCGCCAGGTCCAGCCCGAGAATGGTGTCCTCGGGGCTGAGCACGGCGGCCATCGCGGCGGCGTTGGCCTGCGCGCCCGAATGCGGCTGCACGTTCGCGAACTCGGCGCCGAACAGCGCCTTCGCCCGGTCGATCGCCAGCTGCTCGATCACGTCGACGTGCTCGCAGCCACCGTAGTAGCGGCGGCCGGGGTAGCCCTCGGCGTACTTGTTGGTCAGCACCGAGCCCTGCGCCTCGAGCACGCCCTGCGGCGCGAAGTTCTCGGAGGCGATCATCTCCAGGGTGGACTGCTGGCGGTGCAGCTCGGCGGCCACCGCGGCGGCCACCTCCGGGTCCACAGTGGACAGGTTCGCGTCGAAGGAGTTCATGCTCACGCCTCCTCGTTGGTCAGTTCGCGGTAGCGGTCGGCGTCGAGCAGCTCGGGCAGCTCGGCGACGCGCACGCGGAAGAGCCAGCCCTTGCCGTACGGGTCGGAGTTGATCAGCTCGGGCTCGTCGGCCACCGCGTCGTTGATCTCCACGACCTCGCCGTTGGCCGGCGCGAACAGCTCGCTGACCGACTTGGTGGACTCGATCTCACCGCACGGCTCACCGGCGGTCAGCGCCGACCCGACCTCGGGCAGCTGCACGTAGACGACGTCACCGAGGGATTCGGCGGCGAAGGCGGTGATGCCCACAGTGGACACCCCGTCCTCCTCGCGCAGCCACTCGTGCTCGGCGGTGTAACGCAGTTCCTGGGGGATGCTCATTTTCGCGGGAGTCCTTCAGCGCTTGTAGAACGGCAGGGCGACGACCTCGACGGGTTCGACGCGGCCTCGGATGTCGACGGAGAGTTTGGCACCCGGGTCCGACAGTCCCGGTGGCACGTACGCCATCGCGATGGGATACCCCAGAGTGGGTGACAGCGCGCCGCTGGTGATCTCGCCGACCACCTTTTCGCCGTCCAGCACGGGATAACCGTGCCGGGGCGCGCGACGGCCGCTGCCGGTCAGCCCGACCAGCACGCGCTCGGCCCCGGCGTCCCGGCGCTGCTCCAGCGCCTTCTTGCCGACGAAGTCCGCTTCCTTGTCGAACTTGACCACGCGGCCGAGCCCGGCCTCGAACGGTGACAGCTCGGTGCTGAGTTCGTTGCCGTACAACGGCATTCCGGCTTCGAGGCGGAGGGTGTCGCGGCAGGCGAGCCCGGCGGGGACCAGCCCGTGCGGCTGTCCGGCCTCGGTGAGCACGCGCCAGATCTCCGGCGCGACCGCGGCGTCGACGTACAGCTCGAAGCCGTCCTCACCGGTGTAGCCGGTGCGCGCGAGCAGCACGTCGTGGCCGCCGACCGTGGTCGGCACCGAGGCGTAGTACTTCAGCGCGCCCAGGTCGGCGTCGCACACCGCGCCGATGATGGCGGGCGAGGTCGGGCCCTGGACGGCGATCAGCGCGACCTCGGCCGAGCGGTCGGTCACCTCGGTGTCGAAGCCGGAAGCGCGCTCCCGCAGGGCTTCGGCGACCACCGCGGCGTTGCCCGCGTTGGCCACCACCAGGTACTTCTCCTCGGCCAAGCGGTAGACGACCAGATCGTCCAGCACCCCACCGGATTCCGCGCACAGCATGGAGTACCGGGCCCGGCCGACGGACACCGCGGACAGCTTGCCGACCAGCGCGTGGTCGAGCGCGCGGGCCGCCTCCGGCCCGGTCAGCTCGATCTCCGCCATGTGCGAGAGGTCGAACAGGCCCGCCGCCTCGCGCACGGCCTTGTGCTCGGCCAGCTCACTGGCGTACCGCACCGGCATGGACCAGCCGGCGAAGTCGGTGAACAGCGCGCCGAGTCCGGAGTGGACTTCGTGCAGGGGGGATTTCGTGGTCACGGGTTCAGCCTTCGTAGGACGAGATGGGCGGGCAGGAGCAGACGAGGTTGCGGTCACCGCGGGCGCCGTCGATGCGCCGGACCGGTGGCCAGTACTTGCCCTTCGCCTTCACCCCGGCCGGGTACACCGCGAGCTTGCGGTCGTACGGCAGGTCCCAGTCACCGGTCAGCACCTCGGCGGTGTGCGGGGCGTTGCGCAGCGGGCTCTGCTCCACCGCCCAGCGGCCGTCGGCGACCGCGGTGATCTCCGCGCGGATGGCGATCATCGCGTCGCAGAAGCGGTCCAGCTCGGCCAGGTCCTCGCTCTCGGTCGGCTCGACCATCAGCGTGCCCGCCACCGGGAAGGACATCGTCGGCGCGTGGAAGCCGTAGTCGACCAGGCGCTTGGCCACGTCGTCCACGGTCACGCCGGTCTCCTTGGTGATACCGCGGAGGTCCAGGATGCACTCGTGCGCGACCAGGCCGGACTGACCGGCGTAGAGCACCGGGTAGTGCGCGCGCAGGCGGGCGGCGACGTAGTTGGCGGCCAGCACGGCCACCTTGGTCGCCTTGGTCAGGCCCTCGGCGCCCATCATCCGCACGTAGGCCCAGGAGATCGGCAGGATCGAGGCCGAGCCGTAGGGCGCCTCGGAGATCGGGCCGACCCCGGTCTCCGGTCCGGCACCCGCGTCGAGCGGGTGGTTCGGCAGGTACGGGGCCAGGTGCGCGCGCACCGCCACCGGGCCGACGCCCGGCCCGCCGCCACCGTGCGGGATGCAGAAGGTCTTGTGCAGGTTCAGGTGCGAGACGTCGCCGCCGAACTTGCCCGGCTTCGCCAGCCCGAGCAGCGCGTTGAGGTTCGCGCCGTCCACGTAGACCTGGCCGCCGTGGTCGTGCACGATCGCGGCCAGTTCCTCGATGCCGTGCTCGTACACCCCGTGCGTGGACGGGTAGGTGATCATGATCGCGGCGAGCGTGTCCTTGTGCTGCTCGGCCTTGGCGCGCAGGTCGTCGAGGTCGACGTCCCCCTCGCTGGTGCAGGCGACCACGACCACGCGCATCCCGGCCATCACCGCTGAGGCCGCGTTCGTGCCGTGCGCGGAGGACGGGATCAGGCAGACCGTCCGCTCCGGCTGGCCGTTCGCGCGGTGGTAGGCGCTGATCGCCAGCAGCCCGGCGAACTCGCCCTGGCTGCCCGCGTTCGGCTGCAGCGACACCGAGTCGTAGCCGGTGACCTCGGCCAGCCAGCCGGACAGCTGCTCGACCAGCGCCCGGTAGCCCGCGCTGTCCTCGACCGGGGCGAACGGGTGCAGGCCGGCGAACTCCGGCCAGCTGATCGGCTCCATCTCGGTGGTGGCGTTCAGCTTCATCGTGCACGAGCCGAGCGGGATCATCCCGCGGTCGAGCGCGTAGTCCTGATCGGACAGGTGCCGCAGGTACCGCAGCATGGCGGTCTCGGAGCGGTGCGTGTGGAACACGTCGTGGGTGAGGAAGTCGGTCGTGCGGACCACGTCACCGGGCAGCGCGCTCTCCTCGCCGGGTGCCGCGTCGGCCTCCAGTTCGAAGGCGAGCAGCACGCGGTGCAGCGTGTCGGTGGTGGTGGTCTCGTCGCAGGCGATGCGGACGTGGTCGGCGTCGACGCGGCCCAGGTTCACCCCGAACCGGCGGGCGTCGGCGAGCACCTGCTCGGCCTTGCCCGGCACGCGGACCAGCAGCGTGTCGAAGTAGTGCTCGTGCACGATCTCGGCGCCGCCCGCGCGCAGTGTCGCGGCCAGGCCGGTGGTCAGCGCGTGGACGCGCTCGGCGATCCGCGTCAACCCGTCCGGACCGTGGTAGACCGCGTACATCGCGGCCAGCACGGCGGGCAGCACCTGCGCGGTGCAGATGTTCGAGGTGGCCTTCTCGCGGCGGATGTGCTGCTCGCGGGTCTGCAGCGCGAGGCGGTAGGCGGGCGCGCCGTCGGCGTCCACCGAAACCCCGACCAGGCGGCCCGGCAGCGAGCGCTCCAGCCCGGCGCGCACGGCCAGGTACCCGGCGTGCGGTCCGCCACCGCCGAGCGGTACGCCGAAGCGCTGCGTGGTGCCCGCGGCGATGTCGGCGCCGAACTCGCCCGGCGCCTCGACCACGGTCAGCGCCAGCAGGTCCGCGGCGACCGTGTACAGCGCGCCCACGGCCTTGGCGGCCTCGGAAACGCGCTGGTAGAAGCCCTTGTCCCGGAGCACGCCCGAAGCGCCCGGGTACTGCACGACGACACCGAAGAACTCGTCCGGCAGGCCCTCCGACAGGTCCCGCACGTCGACCTCGACGCCGACCGCTTCGGCGCGCGTCCGCACCACCGCAATCGTTTGCGGCAGGGTCTCCGCGTCGAGCACCACCACCGGCGACTTGGCCTTCGACTGGCGGCGCATCAGCATGACCGCCTCGGCCACCGCGGTCGACTCGTCCAGCATCGAGGCGTTCGCGGTGGTCAGGCCGGTCAGGTCGGCGACCATGGTCTGGAAGTTGAGCAGGGCTTCGAGCCGTCCCTGCGAGATCTCCGGCTGGTACGGGGTGTAGGCGGTGTACCACGCCGGGTTCTCCAGCACGTTGCGCCGGATCACCGCCGGGGTGATGGTGTCGTGGAAGCCGAGGCCGATCAGCTGCGTCATCGGCCGGTTGCGGGCGGCGAGGCGGCGCAGCTCGGCGGTGGCCTCGGTCTCCGAGGCGGGCTCCGGCAGGTTCAGCGCGCTGGTCAGCCGGATGGCCCCCGGCACCGCCGCCTCGACCAGCGCCTCCAGGCTGCCGTAACCGCATTCGGCCAGCATCTTGGCCTGTTCGGGATCACCTGGACCGATGTGTCGCGCGGCGAACGGGCTGCTGCTCACTGGAGCTCCTCGCGTCGGGCATGGGCACGGGGACCCACTGCTGGGAACTCCCCCTCTGTCATGGCACCTGAGAGTTTCACCGCGCGCTCGAGCGCGGCTTTCACCTTGGGTGAGGCGCGGGTGCGCCTGCTTTCCAGAGTGGCCTGGCCTGAAGCGGTGTGCTACCTGAGAGATTGGTGGGGAGTTTGCTCCTTCGGTGCCTCGTTCCACGCGTGAACGCGCGGCGAGAACTCTCCCGCTCCGGCTCGTGTCAGCCCGATGTGAAGTTGTGTGCTCAGAGGGCGCGCAAGCAGGGCAGGTGGATGCCCGTCGTGATCGAGGTGGTTCCTGGCGGTGCCGCGCCGGCATCGTCGTACTGGACCGTACTTCGATGTCGGCGCGGTGCCGCCAGGGACCGCCTCGGCGCGGCGGGCGCCGCCATGCCCTGTTTGCGTGTCCTCTTGGCGATCGTAACTCACAACGGGGTCACGTAGGCGCCCGAGATGCCGCCGTCGACCAGGAACTGCGAAGCTGTGATGAACGACGCATCGTCGCTGGCCAGGAACGCGACCGCGGCGGCGAGCTCCTCCGGCTCGGCGAACCGGCCCAGCGGCACGTGCACCAGACGGCGGGCAGCGCGCTCCGGGTCCTTGGCGAAGAGCTCCTTGAGCAGCGGGGTGTTCACCGGTCCCGGGCACAGCGCGTTGATCCGGATGCCCTCGCGGGCGAACTGCACGCCCAGCTCGCGGGTCATCGACAGCACCCCGCCCTTGGACGCGCTGTAGGAGATCTGCGAGGTCGCCGCGCCCATCACCGCCACGAAGGACGCGGTGTTCACGATCGACCCCTTGCCCTGCGCCCGCATGTGCGGGATCGCGTACTTGCAGCACAGGTACACCGAGGTGAGATTGACCCGCTGGACCTTCTCCCAGGCGTCGAGGCCGGTGGTCAGGATCGAGTCGTCCTCCGGCGGGGAGATGCCGGCGTTGTTGAACGCGACGTCCAGCGAGCCGTACTCGTCGACCGCGGTCTGGAACAGGGCCTTGACCTGCTCCTCGTCGGTCACGTCGGTCCGCACGAACAGGCCGCCGACCTCGTCCGCGGCGGCCTTGCCGGACTCCTCGGCGACATCGGCGATGACCACCTTGGCGCCCTCTTCGGCGAGCCGCCGGGCGGTGGCCAGGCCGATCCCGCTGCCGCCACCGGTGATGGTCACCACACGGCCGTCGAAACGCTGCACCATCTAGTTCTCCTCGGTCGAAATGAACACGTTCTTGGTCTCGGTGAAGGCGGTCACCGCGTCGGGGCCCAGCTCCCGGCCGAGGCCGGACTGCTTGAAGCCGCCGAACGGCGTCCAGTACCGCACCGAGGAATGGGAGTTGACGGAGAGGTTCCCGGCCTCGACCCCGCGCGACACCCGCAGCGCGCGGCCCACGTCCCGGGTCCAGATCGAGCCGGACAGCCCGTACTCGGTGTGGTTGGCCATGCGCACCGCGTCCGCTTCGTCGGTGAACGGCACCACGGCCACCACCGGCCCGAAGATCTCCTCGCTGGCCAGCGGGTGCGCCAGGTCCGGCGGGGTGACCACGGTCGGCGGGAACCAGAACCCGGCGCCCTCCGGCGCGCTGCCGCGGAACGCCACCGGCGCTTGTTCGTCCACATAGGACGAGACCTTGGCCAGGTGGGCGGCCGAGATCAGCGGGCCCATCTCGGTGGTCTCGGCACCGGGATCACCGACCACCACCCCGCGCACCGCCGGTTCGAGCAGTTCCATGAACCGGTCGTACGCGCTCGCCTGCACCAGGATCAGCGAGCGGGCGCAGCAGTCCTGCCCGGCGTTGTCGAACACGCCGTAGGGCGCGGTCGCCGCGGCCTTCTCCAGATCGGCGTCGTCGAAGACCACGTTCGCGTTCTTGCCGCCGAGCTCCAGCGTCACCCGCTTCACCTGGGCCGCGCAGCCGGCCATGATCTGCTTGCCGACCTCGGTGGAGCCGGTGAAGACCACCTTGCGCACCAGCGGGTGCTCGACGAACCGCTGCCCCACCACCGAACCCTTGCCCGGCAGCACCTGGAACACGTCCTCGGGAAGGCCCGCCTCCCGCGCGAGCTCGGCGAGCCGCAGCGCGGTCAGCGGGGTGAGCTCGGCGGGTTTGAGCACCACGGTGTTGCCCGCCGCCAGCGCCGGGGCGAACCCCCAGCCGGCGATCGGCATCGGGAAGTTCCACGGCACGATCACGCCAACCACGCCGAGCGGCTCGTGGAAGGTCACGTTCAGCCCGCCCGGCACCGGGATCTGCTGGCCGATCAGGCGTTCCGGGGCGGCCGCGTAGTAGTGTAGCACGTCGCGGACGTTGCCTGCCTCCCAGCGCGCGTTGCCGATGGTGTGGCCGGAGTTGACCACCTCCAGCTGCGCCAGGTACTCGATGTCGGCGTCCACCGCGTCGGCGAACCGGCGCAGCAGCCGGGCCCGGTCGCCCGGCGCCACCGCCCGCCACGACGGCAGCGCGGCGTGCGCCCGCCGGATCGCCGCGTCGGTGTCCTCGGCCGACGTCAGCTCGACCGAGCGCACGACCTGCTCGGTCGCCGGGTTGATGACCTCGAATGTGGTGCTCATGCCTTGCCTTTCCCCGCTTCCGCCACCAGCGCGGCGAACAGCCGGAAGTCGTCCAGGTCCTGTTCGGGGTGCCACTGCACGCCCAGTACGAACCGTCCCGGGGTTTCGACCGCCTCGACGGTCCCGTCGGCCGCCCAGCCGACCGCCTGGAGCCCGCCGCCGAGCCGGTCCACCGCCTGGTGGTGGTAGCAGCGGCACTTCGTGTGGTCGCCGAGGATCGCCGCGGCGCGGCTGCCCTCGGCGAGGCGCACGTCGGTCAGGCCGAAGGTGGCCACCGCGGGCTGGTGGTCGCTGGTGCCGAGCCGGTCGGGCAGGTGCTGGGTGAGCGTGCCGCCGAAGGCCACGTTGAGCACCTCCATGCCGCGGCACACGCCCAGCACCGGCAGGCCGTTGGCGAGCGCGCGGTCCAGCAGCTCGAACTCGAACGCGTCGCGGGCGGGCCGGGTCACCGTGGCCGGATGCGCCTCCTGCCCGTACCGCGACGGCTCGATGTCGGCGCCGCCGACCAGGACCAGCCCGTCCAGCGCTTCCGCCAGTTCGGCGTGCCCGAAGCCGACGGGCGGCAGCAGCACCGGTACGCCACCGGCCCGCGTCACCGCCTCGACGTACCCGCCGTGCAGGACGGCGGCCTCGGTCTCCCACACCCCGAACGAGGTCCGTTCGAGGTAGGTGGTGAGGCCGATGAGTGGCCTAGAGACGTTCGAAACCACGTACTCGCTCCCAGTCGGTGACCGCGGCGTCGAAGGCGGTCAGCTCGACCTTCGCCGCGTTCAGGTAGTGCTCCACCACGTCCGCGCCGAATGCCTCCTGCGCGACCTTGCTGTCCTTGAGCAGTTCGGCCGCTTCGCGCAGGGTGGTCGGCACGGTCGGCTTTCCCGAGGTGTAGGCGTTCCCCTGGAGTTCCGGCTCCAGCGGCAGCTCGTTCTCGATGCCGTGCAGCCCGGCCGCGATGAGCGCGGCGGTGGCCAGGTACGGGTTCACGTCCCCGCCCGGCACGCGGTTCTCCACCCGCAGGGACTGCCCGTGGCCGACCACCCGCAGCGCGCAGGTGCGGTTGTCGGTGCCCCAGGCGACCGCGGTCGGCGCGAAGCTGCCGGGCACAAAACGCTTGTAGGAGTTGATGTTCGGCGCGAAGAAGTAGGTCAGCTCCCGGAGGCAGGCGAGCTGACCGGCGAGGAAGTGCTCCATCAGCTTCGAGAACCCGCCGGGACCGTCACCGGCCAGCACCGGCTCGCCTTCCAATGAGCGCAGGCTGATGTGGATGTGGCAGGAGTTGCCCTCGCGCTCGTTGTACTTCGCCATGAAGGTCAGGCTCTTGCCCTCCTGCGCGGCGATCTCCTTGGCGCCGTTCTTGTAGATGCCGTGGTTGTCGCAAGTGGACAGTGCGTCGGTGTAGCGGAAGGCGATCTCCTGCTGCCCCGGGTTGCACTCGCCCTTGGCCGACTCCACGTACAGGCCGGCGCCGGTCATCGCGTTGCGGATCCGCCGCAGCAGCGGTTCCAGCCGCGCGGTGCCGAGCATGGAGTAGTCCACGTTGTACTGGTTCGACGGGGTCAGCTCGCGGTAGCCGGTTTTCCACGCCTGCTCGTAGCTGTCCTCGAAGACGATGAACTCCAGTTCGGTGCCGACGAAGGCGCCGAGGCCGCGCTCGGCCAGCCTGGCCAGCTGCTTCTTGAGCACCTGGCGCGGGGAGACGGTGACGTCCCCGCCCTGCACCCACTCCACGTCGGCGAGCACCATCGCGGTGCCCTCCTGCCACGGCACCAGCCGCAGCGTGTCGAAGTCGGGGCGCAGCACGCAGTCGCCGTAGCCGCGCTCCCAGGACGAGATGGCGTAACCGTCCACCGTGTTCATGTCCACGTCGACCGCGAGCAGGTAGTTGCAGGCCTCGGTGGCGTGCGGCACGACCTCGCTGAGGAAGTACTCCGCCGCGCACCGCTTGCCCTGCAACCGGCCCTGCATGTCGGTCATCGCCACCAGGACGGTGTCCACGGTCCCGTCCTCGACGAGCCCTCGCAGCTCGTCGAGCGTCAGCATGCCCTTGCGTTTGCCCATCGACGACACCTCTCCGTCCCGCACAGCTAATGGAACTGTACAGACCCATTGAATGACCTTGGTACCGGTGCTGCGGGGCGAAGTCAACCGGCTCGCGGGCGCCTTGACAAACCCGAGGGGATGGCCGAACCTCGGACAACTTCAAAGGACTGTCCTGGCATCCATTGGGTAGGCCAGGACGTGACCCGCAGGGAGTCCAGATGGCCGAGCAGCGGCACCACGGCAAGGTCGAGTACAACCAGGTCGGCGCCGACTACCTCAAGCAGAGACAGCTCAAACGCGGGGCGGCCGGCTGGCTGCTGCTGGCCGGGCTGGGGGTTTCCTACGTCATCTCCGGCGACTTCGCCGGCTGGAACTTCGGGCTGGAGAAGGGCGGCTGGGGCGGCCTGCTGATCGCCACCGTGCTGATGGCGGTGATGTACGGCTGCATGGTCTTCGGGCTGGCCGAGATGTCCTCGGCGCTGCCGGTGGCCGGGGCGGGCTACGGGTTCGCGCGGCGCGCGCTCGGCCCGCTCGGCGGGTTCGCCACCGGGGTGGCCATCCTGATCGAGTACTCCATCGCGCCCGCCGCGATCTCCATCTTCATCGGCGGGTACGTGGAAACGCTCGGCCTGTTCGGGCTGACCAACAGCTGGCCGGTCTACCTGGTCTGCTACCTGATCTTCATCGGCATCCACCTGCGCGGGGTCGGCGAGGCGCTGCGCGTGATGTTCGTGATCACCGCGGTCGCCGTGGTCGCGCTGGTGCTGTTCGTGGCCGGCATGGTGCCGAAGTTCGACGGCGGCAAGCTGTTCGACATCCCGGCGTCCGACGCCTTCGGGGCCAACTCGTTCCTGCCGTTCGGCGTCACCGGTGTGCTGGCGGCGCTGGTCTACGGCATCTGGTTCTTCCTGGCGGTCGAAGGCGTGCCGCTGGCCGCCGAGGAGGCGCGCGACCCGAAGCGCGACATGCCGCGCGGCATCATCGCCGCGATGGGCGCGCTGGTGGTGTTCGCCGCGTTGATCCTGGTGCTGGCGCCGGGCGGCTCCGGTTCGGCCGCGTTGTCCACCTCGAACAACCCGCTGGTGGACGCGGCGAAACTGGCTTACGGCGGCGACAACTGGCTCAGCCAGGTGGTCAACTACGTCGGGCTGGCCGGGTTGATCGCGAGCTTCTTCTCCATCATCTACGCCTACTCGCGGCAGCTCTTCGCGCTTTCGCGGGCCGGCTACCTGCCGCGGTGGATGTCCAAGACCGGCAAGCGGAAGACGCCGTACCTGGCGCTGATCGTGCCGGGCACGATCGGGTTCATCCTGGCCACGGCCACCGGCGACGGCGCGCTGCTGATCAACATCGCGGTCTTCGGCGCGACGGTTTCCTACGTGCTGCTGAACCTTTCGCACATCGTGCTGCGCAAGCGCGAGCCGGACCTGGAGCGCCCGTACCGCACGCCGGGCGGCGCGGTCACCACCTCCGTCGCACTGGTGCTGGCCGCGGCGGCCGTGGTGGCCACCTTCCTGGTCGACGTGCTGGCGGCCGCGATCACCGGCGGCATCCTCCTGCTGGCGCTGGCGTACTTCTGGTTCTACAGCAGGCACCACCTGGTCGCCTCCGCGCCGGAAGAGGAGTTCGCCGCCATCTCCGAGGCGGAGTCGGACCTGGCCTGACCCGCCTACCATGGGGTGATGGAGCTGGGCACGATCGGCCTGCCGGAGATCATCGACGCCTGGATGCAGCAGCCGGGGGCCCGGTTCATGGCGGAGCCCTGGCTGGATTCGGTGCTCCGCTGGACCGGGACCGCCCGCATGGCTCCGCCGTTGCAGGCGACGCTGTCCGAGATGGACACCGCGGGCGTGCGGGCCGGGCTGCTGTCGGCCTGGTACTCGCCGCGCGGGCCGCTGATCACCAACGACGAGGTCGCCGAGGTGGTCGAGCGGTACCCGGCCCGGTTCGCGGGCATCGCGTCGGTGGACCTCGCCGATCCGATGGGCGCGGTCCGCGAGATCCGCCGCTGCGTGCGCGACCTCGGTTTTGTCGGGGTGCGGGTGGTGCCGTGGTTGTGGAACCTGCCGCCCAACGACCGCCGCTACTACCCCGTCTACGTCGCGTGCGTGGAGCTCGGGGTGCCGTTCTGCACGCAGCTCGGGCACACCGGGCCGCTGTGCCCGTCCGAACCCGGTCGCCCGATCCCCTATCTGGACGAGGTGCTGCTGGACTTCCCGGAGCTGGTGGTGGTCGGCGGGCACGTCGGCTTCCCCTGGTTGAACGAGGTGCTGTCGCTGGCGATGAAGTACCCGAACTTCCACATCGACACCTCCGCGTACGCGCTGCACCGCCTGCCCGGCGAACTCGCCGAGTACGCCAGGGGGCGCGGGCGGACCCGCGTGCTGTTCGGCTCCAACTACCCGATGATCACGCCGGGCGACTGCCTCAAGCAGCTCGACAAACTCGAGCTGGGTGCCGAAGCGAAAGAACTGTTCCTCGGCGGCAACGCCCGGCGGATCTTCAATCTGCAGCTTTGAGGGCCACCAGCCCGAAAACCACGGCGGTGATCACCCCGAGCAACCTCAGCCAGCTGCCCGCGGAGATCCCGAACTCCGCCACGTCGACCAGCCGCACGTACGAACCACTGGCGAAGAACCCGACGCCCTCCGCGAGCGCGGCCAGCACCCCGACGATCGGGGTCCACCGCCAGCGCACCAGCACGAACAACGCGGCCACCAGCATGATCACCAGCGCGGGCGGGACCGCGGGCATGACCACCCCGCCGAGCTTCGCCACCACCAGCCCCGCCGACGCCATCAGCAGGCCGGCGATCGTCGCCCGTCTTGCCGCGAGCGCTCCCCGCTTCTCAGTACCAGTGCTCATTTCCGCATCCCGTCGTCGATTCGGTGTGACTCGACGAGGGTCGCGGAAGCGGGCTGGTCGCGGCGTCCGTCGGGGGACGGCTTCGCGGGCTACGGCGTGAGACGTACCGGGCGGTTCTCCCGGCGCGACAGGTCGCACGCCTCGGCGATGTGGAAGGCGGCCAGCGCGTCCCCGACCGTGCAGGGGCTGGGGATCCGGCCCGCCACCACCTCGGTGAACGCCTCCAGCTCGCGGACGTAGGACGCCCGGAAGCGCTCCATGAAACCGGGGTACGCCGGACCGGACGGCCAGGCAACGCCCTCTTCGGCCGAGGTCAGCGGCAGCCGCTCGTCCATGCCGACCGCGATGCTGCCCGCCGAACCGAGCACCTCCAGCCGCACGTCGTACCCGGCGGCGTTGTACCTGGTCAGCGACACCGTGGCGAGGGTGCCGTCGTCCATGGTGAGCACCACGGCCGCGGTGTCCACGTCACCGGCGGCGGCGAAGAACTCGGCCCCGCGGTTGCCGCCGAACGCGAAGACCTCGGTCACCTCGTGCCCGGTCACCCAGCGGATGATGTCGAAGTCGTGCACCCCGCAGTCGCGGAAGAGGCCGCCCGAGCCCGGCACGTACTCGGCGGGCGGCGGCGCCGGGTCCAGTGTGGTCGCGCGCAGGGTGTGCAGCCAGCCCAGTTCGCCGGCGGTGACCGCCCGGCGGGCGGCCGCGTACCCCGGGTCGAACCGCCGCTGGAAGCCGATCTGCACCGGCACCTCGGTTTCGGCCACCCGGTCCACCACGGCCCGCGTACCGGCCACGTCCCCGGCGACCGGCTTCTCGCAGAACACCGGCAGGCCCGCGCTCACCCCGCGGATGATCAGTTCGGGGTGCGCGTCGGTGGCGGCGGCGATGACCACGCCGTCCAGCCCGGCGGTGAACAGCTCGTCGATGCTGCCCGCCGCCTCGACCTCCAGCTTGGCGGCGGTCGCCCGCGCGCGCTCGGTGTCCGCGTCGGCCACCACCACCGAGGTGACGGCGGGCAGCTGCCTGAGGATGTCGGCGTGCGCCGAACCGATCCGGCCGGTGCCGGCGAGTCCAAGCCTCATCTTAGGAAGATCCCTTACTTCAACGGCGGGAAAGTACTAGTCCACTAGGAACGGGGTGCGGCCGTGGTGCCGCGCACCACCAGCGAAGGGTGGAGCAGGTGCCGCATCGGCTCGTCGCGTTCGCCGCGGACCCGTTCGAGCAGCGACTCGACCGCGAGCCTGCCCAGTTCCAGGCGTGGCTGGTCCACCGTGGTCAGCCAGACGTGGCGCAGCGCGGCCAGCGAGGTGTTGTCGTAGCCGACCACGGAAACGTCCTCCGGCACCCGGAATCCGGCTTCCTCGAAGGCCGAGATGACGCCGACGGCGTTGAAGTCGTTGCCCGCGACCACCGCGGTGGGCAGTTCGCGGGAGTCCACCGAGCTGAGCAGCTCCCGCACCGCCTTCTCGCCCGCGGTGTCGGTGTGCTCGCTGCGCACGATCCGGGGTTCGAGGCCGTGGCGCGCCATCGCGGCGCGATAACCCCGGCGCCGGGCGGCGGCGCTGGCCGCGGACCCGCCGTCGAAGTGCACGATCCGCCGGTGCCCGCGATCGACCAGGTGGTCCACCGCCAGCGCCACCCCCGCCGTGCCGTCGTCGTTCACCGTATCCACAGTGGACAGGCGCGAAGTGCGCGAGACCAGCACCAGCGGGCACTGTTCGGCGGCCTTTTCCACGGCGGCGGCGGAAAGCACCGGCGAAAGCAGGATGACTCCCGCTGGGCGGAAGGACAGCAAACTGCGCAGGGCGGCTTGTTCGCGCGCCGGACTGCGCGATCCGGTGTTCAGGATGAGGTTGAAACCGGCGGCCTGCGCGGCCGAATCCAGGCCTTCCACCACATCGGCGAAAAAGGCGTTCCGCAGGTCGGAAACCATCACGCCGAGCACCGTGGAGGTGCGGCTGGCCAGCGATCTCGCCATCACGTGCGGCTGGTAGCCCAGCTCGTCGGCCGCTTTCAGCACCGCCGTGCGGCGTTGTTCGCTGACCTTCGGCGAATTGCGCATGACCAGCGAAACCAGTGCTCGCGAAACACCGGCCCGCGCGGCCACGTCCTCCATCGTTGGTCGGACCACCGCAGCCTCCCGCCCCCCTTGACACCAATGACAGCGAGGCTACACGATTAGAGCGCTCTAACCAATAGCACGATGTGACAATCCGCCCCCGCCAGATTGGTGTCACCGATGACAATCGATCCGGATTTCAAGATCGCCGCGGCGCCGATCTCCTGGGGGGTGTGCGAAGTCCCCGGCTGGGGCCGGGTGCTCGACGCCCCGTTGGTGCTCGGGCAGATGGCCGAACTCGGCGTGAAGGCCACCGAACTCGGCCCACCCGGTTACCTGCCAAGGGATCCGGCGGAGTTGCGCACCCTGCTCGGGGCGCACGATCTTCGCCTGATCGGCGGTTTCCTCGCGGTGGCTCTGCACTCCGACGCGGACGGCGCGGTGGCCGCGGCGGAGGAGTCCGCGGCCCTGTTCGCCGCCTGCGGGGCCGAGGTGCTCGTGCTCGCCGCGGCCACCGGGCTGGACGGGTACGACGACCGTCCCGAGTTGACCGCCGCCGAATGGCGCACGCTCATCGACACGGCGGCCAGGATCCGGGACACTGCCGCAGCGCACGGTTTGCGCACCGTTCTGCACCCGCACGTGGGGACGCATGTGGAGACCGAGGCCGAGGTGGAGAGGTTCATCGCCGACTCCGACCTGCCGTTGTGCCTGGACACCGGGCACCTGCTCATCGGCGGCACCGATCCGGTCGCGCTGGCCAAGCGCTTCCCGGACCGGATCGGCCACCTGCACCTCAAGGACGTCCGCGCGGATCTCGCCGAACGCGTGCGCACCGGCGAACTGGCCTACACCGAGGCCGTCGGCCAGGGGATCTACGTCCCGCTCGGCGAAGGGGACGTGGACATCGAGGCCATGGTGCGGTTCGTCCACGAGGCGGGCTACACCGGCTGGTACGTCCTCGAACAGGACACCGCACTCGGCCCGGACAGCGCGGACGGCGTCCCGAAGCGGGACACCGCGCGCAGCCTGGCCCAGCTCGACAAGATCGTCAGCCGGTTGGCGGCTGCGTAGGGCGAACAGCGAGGATTCGACAATGACGTCCAATCGCGCAAGCAGGGTGGGCCTCGTGCTCGCGGGGGCAGCGCTGCTGCTCGCCGCGTGCACCGGGCCGGCCGCGGAGGATCCGGCCGCGGGCAGCGGCCAGGAGGTGCCCGCCGAGACCGGCCCGTTCCGGATCGCGGTCATCTCGCACGGCACCGCGGGCGACGCCTTCTGGAACGTGGTCAAGAACGGCGCCGAGGACGCGGGCCGCGAGCTCGACGTGCCGGTCGAGTACAACTCCGACGGGGACCCCGGCAACCAGGCCAAGCTGATCGACAACGCGGTCGCGCAGCGCGTCGGCGGTCTGGTGGTCTCCATGCAGAATCCCGAGGCGGTGCGGCCGTCGATCGAGAACGCGGTCCGGGCGGGCATCCCGGTGGTCACCATCAACTCCGGCGAGGAGCAGAGCGCGGCCTACGGTGCGCTGACCCACATCGGGCAGAGCGAGGGCGTCGCCGGTGAGCAGGCCGGCCGGAAGTTCAAGGAGGCGGGCAAGACCAAGCTGCTCTGCGTGATCCACGAAGCCGGCAACATCGGGCAGAACCAGCGCTGCGACGGCGCCGCCCGCGGGTTCGGTTCGGCCGAACGGTTGCAGGTGGACATCAGCAACCCGACCGACGCGCAGGCCCGCATCCGCGGCGCGGTGCAGACCGACCCGTCGATCGACGCGGTGCTCACGCTGAACTCCCAGGTGGCCGCGAACGCGGTGAACGCGGTGGAGCAGGTGCAGTCGAAGGCCCAGGTGGCCACCTTCGACCTGAACGCCGACGTGGTCTCCGCGATCAAGACCGGCGACGTGCTCTTCGCGGTGGACCAGCAGCAGTACGAGCAGGGCTACCTGCCGATCGTCTTCCTCAAGCTGTACCGGGACAACCGGAACGTGGTCGGCGGCGGCCGGCCGGTGCTGACCGGACCCGACCTCGTCGACAAGTCCACTGTGGACCAGATCGGCGCCTACGTGGAACGGGGTACCCGATGACCACGACCACCCTCGACGAACGCGTGGGCCGCACCCGGCTGGCGGACCGGCTGGTGGTGCGCCCCGAACTCGGCGCGCTGCTCGGTGCCGTGGTGGTTTTCGCCTTCTTCAGCATCACCGCGGACCAGTTCCTCACCGGCGACGGCGTGGCCACCTGGCTGGACGACGCCTCCACGCTCGGCATCATGGCGGTGGCCGTCTCGCTGCTGATGATCGGCGGCGAGTTCGACCTCTCGGCGGGCGTGATGACCGCGTCCACCGCGCTGGTCACCGCGATACTGGCCACCCAGGCCGGCTGGAACGTCTGGCTGGCGCTGCTGGCCTCGCTGGTGTTCGCGCTCGGGGTCGGTGCCTTCAACGGCTGGCTGGTGATGCGCACCGGGCTGCCCAGCTTCATCGTCACCCTGGGCACCTTCCTCGCCCTGCAGGGGCTGAATCTCGGCGTGACACGGCTGGTCACCGGGACCGTGCAGGTCTCCGGCATGCGTGCCGCCGACGGCTACGCCTCCTCGGGCTTCGTGTTCGCCTCCACCGTGGAGATCGGCGGCACCAAGTTCCAGATCTCCATCCTGTGGTGGATCGGGTTCGCCGCGGTGGCGGCCTGGCTGCTGCTGCGCACCCGGTTCGGCAACTGGATCTTCGCCGTCGGCGGGTCCGCGGTCAGCTCGCGCGCGGTCGGCGTGCCGGTCAAGCGGACGAAGATCCTGCTGTTCATGGGCACCGCGCTGGCGGGCTGGCTGGTCGGCTCGATCAACATCCTGCGCTTCGCCAGCGTGCAGGCCAACCAGGGGATCGGGCTGGAACTGCAGTTCATCATCGCCGCGGTGGTCGGCGGCTGCCTGCTCACCGGCGGCTTCGGCTCGGCGATCGGGGCCGCGATCGGCGCGCTGATCTTCGGCATGGCCCGCCAGGGCATCGTGTTCGCGCGGTGGGACAGCGACTGGTTCATGTTGTTCCTCGGCGTGATGCTGCTGGCGGCGGTACTGGTGAACAACACCTTCCGGCGGCGAGCGGAAAGGGTCCGGCGATGAGCACTCCCTTGATCGAAGTCGAGCAGATCGGCAAGACCTACGGCAGCGTGATCGCGCTGCGCGAGGTGTCCACGGTGGTCAACGCCGGTGAAGTGACCTGCGTGCTCGGCGACAACGGCGCCGGGAAGTCCACCCTGATCAAGATCCTGGCCGGGGCGCACCAGCACGACACCGGCGAGTTCAGGGTGGACGGTGAGCCGGTGCGGTTCACCTCCCCGCGCGAGGCGCTCGACCGCGGTATCGCCACGGTGTACCAGGACCTGGCCGTGGTGCCGCTGATGAGCGTGTGGCGGAACTTCTTCCTCGGCTCCGAGCCGACCAGGGGCTTCGGTCCGATCCGCTGGCTGGACCGCAAGAAGTGCGGCGAGATCACCCGGTCCGCGCTCGGCGAGATGGGCATCGACCTGCGGGACGTGGAGCAGCCGGTGGGCACGCTCTCCGGTGGTGAACGGCAGTGCGTGGCGATCGCGCGCGCGATCCACTTCGGTGCGAAGGTGCTCATCCTGGACGAGCCGACCGCCGCGCTCGGCGTGAAGCAGGCCGGGGTGGTGCTCAAGTACGTGGCGCAGGCCCGCGACCGCGGGCTCGGCGTCGTGCTGATCACGCACAACCCGCACCACGCCTACCCGGTGGCGGACCGGTTCCTCCTGCTCAAACGCGGTGCCCCGCTCGGTGCGTACGAGAAGTCGGAGATCGACATCGCCGAGCTGACCCGCCAGATGGCCGGTGGCGCGGAACTCGAGGCCCTGGAGCACGAACTGCGGTCGGTGGAGGCACCTTGAGCCTGGACGCGTTAACCGTCGGCCGGGTCGGGGTCGACCTGTACCCCGAGCAGAGCGGGGTGCCGCTGGCCGGGGTGCGCAGTTTCGCCAAGTCGCTCGGCGGCACCGCGACCAACGTCGCGGTCGCCGCCGCGCGGCTCGGCCGGCGGACCGCGGTGCTGACCAAGGTCGGGCCGGACGGTTTCGGCGACTACGTGCGCGAGGCGCTGACCGGGTTCGGGGTGTCGCCGGAGCACGTCGGCACGGCCGAGGACCTGCAGACGCCGGTGGTGTTCTGCGCGCTGGACCCGCCGGAGGACCCGCCGCTGCTGTTCTACCGCTCCCCCATCGCGCCCGACCTGACCCTCGGCGAAGCGGACGTGCCGTGGGACGTGGTCGACGAGGTGCCGCTGCTGTGGGTCACCGGGACGGGCGTGTGCACCGAACCGGCGCGCGGGACCCAGCGCGAGCTCCTGCGGCGGCGGGCGCGGCGCGGGCACACCGTGCTGGACCTGGACTACCGGCCGATGTTCTGGCCGGACGTGGCGACCGCGCGGGCGGAGATCGGCTGGATGCTCGACCACGTGACGGTCGCGGTCGGCAACCGGGCCGAGGCGGAGGTCGCCGTCGGCACCGCCGATCCGGACGAGGCCGCGCGGCGCATGCTCGACCGCGGCGTGCGGCTGGCGGTGATCAAGAAGGGCGCCGACGGCGTGCTGGTGGCCACGCCGGACGGGTCGTGGACGGTGTCCCCGCAGCGGGTCGAGGTGGTCTGCGGGCTCGGCGCCGGGGACGGGTTCGGCGGCGCGCTGATCCACGGCCTGCTGTCCGGCTGGGAGCCGGTGCGCATCGCCACCTACGCCAACGCGGCGGGCGCGCTGGTCGCCTCCCGGCTGGCCTGCGCCGACGCCATGCCCACGGCGGCGGAGATCGAGGAGGTCCTGTGACGCTGTCCGACGAACGCTGGCACGAGCTGCTGCGCCTGCGGGCCACCGATCCCGGTGCGGTCAACCGCGCCTACGCCGCACGACGGCGCCGGGAACAGCTGCTCGGTCCGAACGGGACGCTGTTCCTGGTCGCCGCCGACCACCCGGCGCGCGGGGCGCTCGGCGTCGGCGGGGACGAGACCGCGATGGCCGACCGGCGCACGCTGCTCGACCGGCTGCTGGTCGCGCTGGAGAACCCGGCGGTCGACGGCATTCTCGGCACGCCGGACGTGGTCGAGGAACTGCTCCTGCTGGACGCGCTGCACGACAAGGTGGTGATCGGCTCGATGAACCGCGGCGGGCTGGCCGGCGCGGACTGGGAGATCGACGACCGGTTCACCGCCTACACCGCCCGCTCGATCGCGGACTTCCGGCTGGACGGCGGCAAGATGCTGCTGCGGCTGGTCGATTCCGATCCGGGCACCGTGCCGACCCTCCAGTCCAGCGCGGACGCGGTGACCGAGCTGGCGAGCTACGGCCTGATGGCCATGGTCGAACCGCTCCCCTACCACCGGGACGGCGCCGGAAAGCTGGTGCTGCGGCGGGATTCGGCTTCGCTGGCCCGGGCGGTGACCGTGGCTTCCGGGCTCGGCGTCACCTCGGCGCACACCTGGCTGAAGCTCCCCGCGCCGGAGGACTCCCTGGTGCTGGACGCGACCACGCTGCCGGTGGTCGTGCTCGGCGGGGTGCCCTCCGGTGATCCGGCCGCCGACCTGGCTTCGTGGGGTGCGGCCCTGCGCCACGACGTGGTGCGCGGCCTGGTGGTGGGCCGGTCCCTGCTCTACCCGCCGGACGGTGACGTGGGTGCCGCCGTGGCCGCGGCGGCCGAGATCCTGGAGAAGACCCAGTGAAGGCACAGAGCGAACTGCACCGCCCCGACGGCACGCTGGCCGACGGCGACGACCCGATCCGCCTCACCCCGGAGGACGCGGGCTGGACCTACACCGGGCTGCGCGTGCTGCGGCTCGCCGCGGGTGCCACACGGGTGGTCGAGACCGGCGAGTTCGAGGCCTTCGTGCTGCCGTTGTCGGGTGGCTGTTCGCTCGAAGTGGACGGTGAACGGTTCACCTTGGACGGCCGCGACTCGGTGTTCACCAGGGTTACGGACTTCGCTTACGTGCCAAGGGACGCCTCAGTGAATTTGTCCACTGTGGACGGCTGCGAACTGGCGCTGCCGATGGCGAAGTGCACCCGGCGGCTCACGCCGAAGTACGGCCCGGCCCCGGAGGTGCCGGTCGAGGTCCGCGGGGCCGGTCAGGCCACCCGGCAGGTGACCAACTTCGGGGTGCCGGGCGTCTGGGACCACGCCGACAAGCTGAACGCCTGCGAGCTGATCACGCCCGACGGCAACTGGTCCTCCTACCCACCGCACAAGCACGACGAGGCCACCGACTGCGAGGTGGTCAACGAGGAGATCTACTACTTCCGGATCAGCGGGGACGGCGGTTTCGGCCTGCACCGGACCTACACCGCGGACGGCTCGCTCGACGAGGACGTGGCGGTGCGCGACGGCGACGTCTTCCTGATCCCGCGTGGTTACCACGGTCCGTGCGTGGCGGCGCCGGGTTACCCGATGTACTACCTCAACGTGCTGGCCGGGCCCGCCGACGAACGCTCGATGGCCTTCTGCGACGACCCGGCGCACACCTGGATCCGGGACACCTGGGCCGGGCAGGCGCTCGACCCGCGCTGCCCGGTCACCTCGGCGGAAGGACCGGTGCGATGAAGCTGACCACGTCCGAGGCGCTCGTCCGCTGGCTGCTCGCGCAGCGGTCGGAAACCCTCGCCGGTGCCGAAGTCCCGTTGTTCCCCGGGGTTTTCGCCATCTTCGGGCACGGCAACGTGCTCGGACTCGGGACCGCGCTGAGCCGGTTCCGCGACGAGCTGCCGGTCTGGCGCGGGCACACCGAGCAGGGCATGGCGCTGGCCGCCACCGGGTTCGCCAAGGCCACCGACCGCCGCCAGGTCGGCGTGGTGACCTCGTCGATCGGGCCGGGCGCGCTGAACATGGTGACCGCGGCCGGGGTGGCGCACGCGAACCGGCTGCCGCTGCTCCTGCTGCCCGGTGACACCTTCGTCAGCCGGGCGCCGGATCCGGTGCTCCAGCAGATCGAGCCCTTCGGCGACGCGACGGCCACGGTGAACGACGCCTTCCGCGCGGTCAGCCGGTACTTCGACCGGATCACCCGGCCCGAGCAGCTGGTTTCCACGCTGCCGCAGGTCGCGCGGGTGCTGACCGATCCGGCCGACGCCGGGCCGGTGACCCTGGCGCTGCCGCAGGACGTGCAGGCCGAGGTGTTCGACTTCCCGGATTCGCTGTTCGAGACCGTGGTGCACCGGGTTCCGCGACCGCGGCCCGACACGCGGGAACTGGCCGCCGCGGTGGCGGCCCTGCGTGCTTCCGAGCGTCCGCTGCTGGTGCTCGGCGGTGGGGTCCGGTACTCGGGTGCCGCGTCGCGGGCGCTGCATTTCGCTTCACGGCACGGCATTCCGGTGGTCGAGACCACCGCCGGCCGGACGCTGGTGCCGCACGACCACCCGCTGCACGGCGGTCCGCTCGGGGTCACGGGCTCGTCCTCGGCGAACGCGCTGGCCGCCGAAGCCGACCTCGTTCTTGCCGTCGGCACGCGCTTGCAGGACTTCACCACGGCGTCGTGGACGGTCTTCGGTCCCGACGTGAAGCTGGTGACCTTGAACGCCGCGCGGTTCGACGCGGTGAAGCACGGTGCGCTGGCCGTGGTCGGGGACGCCGACGTCGCGCTGGCGGAACTGGACCTCGGGGAGTGGCAGGCCGATCCATCGTGGACCGGACGGGCGGCTTCGGAACGCGCCCGCTGGGACTCGCACGTCTCCTCGCTGCGCTCGGCTTCCGGTGATCCGACGTACGCGCAGGTCGTCGGCGTGGTGAACGACCTTTCCGCGCCGGACGACTACGTGATGACCGCTTCCGGTGGCATGCCGGGGGAACTCATCGGCGGCTGGCGCGGCGGCGGCTCCGGTTCGGCGAGCATGGACGTGGAGTACGGCTTCTCGTGCATGGGCTACGAACTGGCCGGGGCGTGGGGTGCCGCGATGGCGTTGCCGGACCGGGTGGTGACCACCCTGCTCGGCGACGGCTCGTACCTGATGCTGAACTCGGAGCTGTACTCGGCGGCGTTCGCCGGCCACCCGTTCGTGGCGGTCGTCTGCGACAACGACGGTTACGCGGTGATCGCGCGCCTGCAGGAGGGCCAGGGCGGGGAGCCGTTCAACAACCAGTACGCGAACTGCCGGACCGTGCACGCGGAGCCGCCGCGGGTCGACTTCGCGGCACACGCGGAGTCGCTGGGGTGCGTGGTCTTCCCGGCTTCTTCGGTGGCGGAACTGCGCACGGCCTACGCACAGGCGCGGGAGGCGGCCGTGAGTTCGCGGCGCCCGGCGGTCGTGGTGATCCGGACGCGGCCGGACGCGTGGACCGAGTCGGGTGCCTGGTGGGAGGTCGGTGTGCCGGAGTCGCTGTCCGGACGGCCTGACTACGAATCGGGCAAATCGCGCCAACTGCGCCACACCGCACGCCCCTGAACCGCGGCGGCGGCGAGCACGGTCAGCAGGCCGACGGCGACATAACCGTTCCCCAGCCACTGCTGGGCAGCGGTCCATTCCAGCCCCGGCCGGTCGAAGGCCGGGTAGTACCGGAAGGGCGCGAAGACGAACAGCGCGCCCAGCGCACCGGCCAAGCCGAACCAGGCGAGCCCCGGCCACGGCCAGGAACGCAGGCCGTACGCGAGCACCAGCACCAGGCCCGGCGCGATCCACACCCAGTGGTGCGACCAGGAAGTCGGCGAGATGAGCAGCGCGAAGGCCGCGTTCAGCAACAACGCCGGTGCCGCCTCCACCCGGTGCATCGCCAGCACGACCAGCGCCAGCAGCACCGCGGCGACCACGACCCACAGCGCGGTCGAGTCCACCCCGAACCGGGTCAGCACCGCCTGCACGGTCTGGTTCGTGTGGAAGGAGGTCCCGCCCATGCCGGACGCGCCGCCGAGGCCGTGGAACCAGTAGTGCGCCGACGCTTCCGGCGCCAGCAGGAAGCCCAGCCCGCTGGCCACCCCGAACGTGCCGAAGGCGGTCAGCGTGGCCCGGAAATCACGGCGCACCAGGAAGAACAGCACGAAGGCCATCGGCGTCAGCTTCACCGCCGCCGCGAGGCCGATGCCGAGGCCGCGGTACCGGCCGCGGAACAGCAGGCAGTCGGCCGCGACCAGGCCCATCAGCAGGAGGTTGACCTGGCCGTAGCCGAAGGTCGAGCGCACCGGCTCCAGCAGCAGTGCCGCGGGCGTGGCCAGCCCGGCCACCACGAGCGCGCCCCGCCACGACGGCCACAGCGACCGCACCACGGCGAACAACGTCACCCCGAGGCAGAGCAGGTTCACCGCGAACAGCAGCACCACCGCCCAGCCCAGCGGCACCGCGGCGAGCGGGGTGAGCACGATCGCGGCGAAGGGCGGGTAGATGAACGGCAGCGGGACGTTCGCGTCGGCGAGCGGGAGCGCGCCGTAGAGGTCGCGGCCGCTCCAGAGCGCGTCCACGCCGAAGCGGTAGACCTCCAGGTCGCTGTGCGAGTCGCCGATGATCAGCCGGATCAGCAGGATCGCCGCGACCGCGCCGCCGAGCAGGACGGCCCACCAGTACCGGAGCAGACCGGACTTCGCGAGCATCGTGCGGCTGGTCCCCCGGCGTACTGGTCCCCGGGGCCCGGCCCGGCTGCGCCAGACAGTACCGGCGAGTGCCGGTAACTCCCCACCCGGGAATGCTATGAGTGGGGCATTACTAGCGTTGAATGCAAGTAATGCCCCACTCATAGCAATCGCTGGGCCGTCGAGACCCCGGCAGACTCCGAGGGTGGGTCAGTCCGACGACTCGACGATCGGCCTGATCTCGATCAGCCCCAGCTTGGCCACCGGGTGGTCGGCGGCGATCTCCACCGCCTCGTCCAGGTCGGCGCATTCGATCACGCTGAACCCGCCGATCTGCTCCTTGGTCTCGGCGAACGGGCCGTCCGAGCGCAGCACCTCGTCCCCGCGCACGCGCACGGTGACGGCCTCCTCCTTCGGCCGGAGGCCGACCCCGCCGCGGAGCACGCCCCGGCGTTCCATCCGCTCGGACCAGCCACCGCAGTCCTTGAGCTGCTCCGCCCCGGCACTGTCCTCGCCGCCGATCATCAGCAGGTACCGCATGCGCCCTCCTCAGCCCAGGAGCCGCCGCACCTCGGTGACGGCGCTGCGGCCCGCCCGGTTCGCCCCGACAGTACTGGCCGACGGGCCGTAACCGACGAGGTGCAGCCTCGGCTCGGCGACCACGCGCGTGCCGTCCATCCGGATGCCGCCGCCGGGGCCGCGCAGGTGCAGCGGGGCGAGGTGGTCCAGCGAAGCGCGGAACCCGGTGCCCCAGAGGATCACGTCGGCGGCGCGCTCGGTGCCGTCGGCCCAGGCGACCCCGTGCGGGGTGATCCGGTCGAACATCGGCTGGCGGTCGAGGATCCCGGCGTCGCGGGCGGCGCGGATCTCCGGGGTCAGTGCCAGGCCGGTCACGCTGACCACGCTCTCCGGCGGCAGCCCCTGGCGCACGCGGCGGTCCACCCGCGCGACGGCCTCGCGGCCCCAGTTCTCGCTGAACGGGCCTTCGCGGAACACCGGCTCGCGACGGGTCACCCAGATGGTCTCCTTCGCGAACGGCGCGATCTCCAGGAGTTGCTGGATCGCCGAGGTGCCGCCGCCGACCACCACCACGCGCTGCCCGCGGAAGGCGTCGGCGCCGGTGTAGTCGGCGGTGTGCAGCTGGCGTCCGGTGAAGGTCTCCTGGCCGGGGTAGTGCGGCCAGAACGGCTTGTCCCAGGTGCCGGTCGCGTTGATCACCGCGCGGGCGGCCCAGGTCTCGGCGGCGCTGACCACCAGGAGGCGGTTGTCCTCCCCCTCGCGGACCTCGAGCACGTCGACCGGGCGGTGCACCGGCAGGTCGAAGGTCCGCTCGAACCGCTCGAAGTACTCCGGCACCACCTCGCTGGCCGGGCGGCTGCCGTCGGGGGTGCCGAAGCGCATGCCCGGCAGGTCGTAGAGGCCGTGGACCTTGTTCAGCACCAGCGAGGGCCAGCGGTACTGCCATGCGCCGCCGGCGCGTTTGGCGTGGTCGAGGACCACGAAGCCGGAGTTGTTCGCGAAGCCGGTCCGGCGCAGGTGGTAGGCCGCGGACAGCCCCGCCTGCCCCGCGCCGATGACCACCACGTCGGTGGTGTGATCCGCCTCGTTCATGCCAGGTACAACCCGGGTGGGCGCGGGGTATTTCCCCGCATGGGAAAGCCCACTAACGCTTGAGCGCCCGGATGATGACCACCACCCCGGCGATCACGGCGGCGCCGATGGCCACCGGGATGAGCCGCTTCGCCACGGAGGCACCGGCGTAGTCGACCAGGTCGATGGGTTCAGCTTCCGGCACCGGATCGACGGCCCGCAGCTTGGGGCGCTCGGTGCCAGCCGCCTTCGCGGAGGCTGCCGGTTCCTCGGCTTTTTCACTGGTAGGGGCGGTTTTTTCACTGACCGGGGCCGGGGCGGCTTCCGGTTCCGGCACCGCTTTGGGCGCGGCAGGCGCGGCCTTGCTAGCGGCAGCGGGCTTCCCGGTTCCTGCGGCCTCGCCAGCAGTGCCGGGCTCAGCGGCGGGCGCGGCCTTGCCAGCCTCCGCGGGCTCGGCAGGCGTGTCCGAACCACCCAGTTTTGTCGCCAGGCAGCTGGCGAACGAGTCCAGGATCTTGCCCCCGACCTCCCCGATCATGCCCCGCCCGAACTGCGCCGGGCGGCCGGTCACCTTCAGGTCGGTGGCCACCTCACCCACCGTGGCGCCGTCCTCCTCGTGCAGGGTGACGGTCACCGTGGCCGCCGCCGTGCCCGCGCCGCGGGCGTCCTTCCCGGCGGCCTTGATCACCACCCGGCGCGCACCCGCGTCCTTCTCCAGGAACTCGCCCTTGCCCTTGTAGGTCAGGGAGATCGGCCCCAGCTTGACCTTGACCGTGCCGCTGAACGCGTCCCCGTCGACCTCGGTCAGCGTGGCGCCGGGCATGCACGGCGCCACCCGTTCGGGATCGAGCACCGCCTGCCACACCTCGTCGACCGGAGCAGGAACGGTGAACCGGTGGTCTAGTCGCACAGGAACCGATCTCCCTTCACGAACTTCAGGGACTTCAGGAACTCAGCGCCGCGGTCAGCGCGCGCCCGGTCAGCACCTTCGCCAGGTGCCGACGGTATTCCACATCGGCGTTGCCGTCCGCCGCCGGATCGGTGCCGTCCGCGGCGTGTTCGGCGGCCGCGCGCACCGACTCGGCCGTGGCCGGCTGCCCGACCAGCGCCGACTCGACCGCCCGCGCCCGTACCGGCACCGAGGCCATGTTCGTCAGCCCGACCCTGGCCTCGGCGATGGTGCCGCCGTCGGTGCGGACCGCGGCGGCCACCGCCACCATCGACCACGCCTGCGCCACCCGGTTGAACTTCTCGTAGTGCGCCTGCCAGCCGGTGTGCTTGGGCACCCGCACCTCGACCAGGATCTCGCCGGGCCGCAGCGCGGTGGTGAACAGGTCGACGAAGAACTCCGCCGCGCTGATCGTCCGCCGTCCGTCCATTCCGGACACCACCAGCTCGGCGTCCATGGCCAGCACCGGGGCCAGCAGGTCCCCGGCCGGATCGGCGTGCGCCAGCGAACCGCCGAAGGTACCGCGGTGGCGCACCTGCGGATCGGCCACCGTGGCGGTCGCCCGGCCCAGCAGGGCCGCGTGCGCGTCGATCAGCGGATCGCGCTGGAGGTCGTAGTGCGTGGTCATGGACCCGATCACCAGGACGTCGCCGTCCTCGCGGATGCCCCGCAGCTCGGGGATCCGGCCGAGGTCGATCAGCTTGGTCGGCGTGGCCAGCCGCATCCGGAGCACCGGCAGCAGGCTCTGCCCGCCACCGAGCACCTTCGCGTCCTCACCGGCGTCCGCCAGCGCGCGCACCGCGTCGTCCACTGTGGTCGGTGCGACGTAGTCGAATGCCGCCGGGATCACTGGGCACCTCCTCGGTAGTTCGGGGGTCCGGGGGTCGTCCCCCGAGCAGACGGCGCAGCGTCGATCGAGCCGAGTCCGCCACCGGACTCCGCGCCGACACCACCGGCGTCGGTCTGCCCCGTGCGGATCGCCTGCCAGACCCGCATCGGGGTCATCGGCATCTCCACGTCGCGCACGCCGTACTGCCGCAGCGCGTCGACCACCGCGTTGACCACCGCCGGGGTGGAGGCGATCGTGCCCGCCTCCCCGACGCCCTTGACCCCCAGCGGGTTGGAGGTCGACGGCGTTTCGGTGCGGTCGGTGGTGAACGAGGGCAGGTCCGCCGCCGAGGGCAGCAGGTAGTCGGCGAAGGTGCCGGTGGTCAGCGTGCCACCTTCGTCGTGCACCGCCTCCTCGAACAACGCCTGCGCGATGCCCTGCGCGAGCCCGCCGTGCACCTGGCCCTCGACGATCATCGGGTTGATCACCTTGCCGATGTCGTCCACGCAGACGTAGGACCGCAGCGTGACGCGCCCGGTCTCGGTGTCCACTTCGGTCGCGCACAGGTGCGTGCCGTGCGGGAAGGAGAAGTTCTCCGGATCGAAGGTGGCCTCCGAGTCCAGCGACGGCTCCACCCCGTCGGGCAGGTCGTGCGCGGCGAACACGGCCAGCGCCACGTCCTGGATGGTGGTCGAGGACTCGGTCCCGCGCACGGTGAACTTGCCCTGCGCGAACTCCAGGTCGTCCTCCGCGCATTCGAGCATGTGCGCGGCGATCGGCCGGGCCTTGGCCACCACCTTCTCCGCCGCCTTCACCGCGGCGATCGCGCCGACGGTCAGCGAGCGCGAGCCGTAGGTGTCCATGCCCTTGTGCGAGGACTGCGTGTCGCCGTGCAGCACTTCGATGTCCTCGAACGGCACGCCGAGCTGGTCGGCGATGATCTGGCTCCACGCCGTCTCGTGGCCCTGCCCGTGCGGTGAGGACCCGGTGACCACCTCGACCTTGCCGGTCGGCAGCATGCGCACCGCGGCGTGCTCCCAGCCACCCGCGCCGTAGGACAGCGAGCCGAGCACACGCGACGGCGCCAGCCCGCACATCTCGGTGAAGGTCGAGATGCCGATGCCCAGTTGCACCGGGTCCTGGCGTTCCCGGCGTTCGGCCTGTTCGCGGCGGAGGCCGTCGTAGTCGAAGAGCTCCTTCGCCTTCGCCGTCGCGGCCTCGTAGTCACCGGAGTCGTAAGTGAGCCCGGCGACCGTGGTGTACGGGAACTCCTCGTGCTTGATCCAGTTCTTCTCCCGCAGTTCCAACGGGTCCACGCCCAGCTCGGCGGCGAGTTCGTCCATCATCCGCTCGATCGCGAAGGTCGCCTCGGGACGGCCGGCACCGCGGTAGGCGTCGGTCGGCACCTTGTTGGTGAACACGTTCGTGCAGACGAACCGGTAGGCCGGGATCTTGTAGATGGAGTTGAACATGAACGCGCCGAGGATCGGCACGCCCGGGCTGACCAGCCGCAGGTAGGCGCCCATGTCGGCGAGCAACTCCACCTTGAGCCCGGTGATCGTGCCGTCGCGCTTGGCCGACAGCGTCAGGTGCTGGATCTGGTCGCGCCCGTGGTGCGCGCTGAGCAGCGACTCCGACCGCGACTCGGT
Source organism: Amycolatopsis sp. 195334CR (assembly GCF_017309385.1). Classification (NCBI taxonomy): domain Bacteria; kingdom Bacillati; phylum Actinomycetota; class Actinomycetes; order Pseudonocardiales; family Pseudonocardiaceae; genus Amycolatopsis; species Amycolatopsis sp. 195334CR. The sequence goes on from NZ_JAFJMJ010000001.1 coordinate 295,246, forward strand.
GAACTTCACCGGCCGCCCGAGCCGCCGCGCGGCCAGGAAGGTGATCACCTCTTCCGGGGTGACCTGCAGCTTCCCGCCGAACCCACCGCCGACGTCCGGCGCGATCACCCGCACCTTGTGCTCCGGCACGCCGAGCGTCATGGCCAGCATCAACCGGAGGATGTGCGGGATCTGGGTGGCCGACCACATGGTGAACTGCCCGGAGGTCGGGTCCACCACCACCGACCGCGGTTCCATGAACGCCGGGATCAGCCGCTGCTGGCGGAACTTGCGGGTGATCACCACCTCGCTGCCGGAGATGGCCTGCTCGACCTCCCCGCCGGTGCCCGCCTCGGCGGAGTCGAAGATCCAGGTGGCACTGGTGTTCGTGGACAGTGCGGAGTGGACGAGGTCGGCGCCGTCGCGGACGGCCTCCTCCATGTCCAGCACCACCGGCAGGTCCTCGTAGTCGACCTCGATGGCCTCCAGCGCGTCGTGCGCCTCGTAGTCGCTGCGGGCGATCACCACCGCGACCGCCTCACCGGCGAAGTTGACCGTGTCCACGGCCAGCGCGGGGGCGTCGGGGGCCTTCTGGTCCTCGGTGACCGGCCAGGCGCACGGCAGGCTGCCCTGCTCCTCGGCGAAGTCGGCGCCGGTGAACACGTCGACCACGCCTGGTTTGCCCTTGGCCTCGGTGACGTCGATCGAGGTGATCCTGGCGTGCGCGAACGGGCTGCGCAGCACGGCGGCGTGCAGCATGCCGGGCAGGGTCAGGTTGTCCGTCCAGCGGGTGCGCCCGGTGATCAGGCGCTCGTCCTCCTTGCGGAGCCTGGACTTCCCCACCTCCGGTTCCAGGGTGGAGGTCATCACTCACCCCCGCCGATGCTGCTCGGCGCCCGGAGCTGGCTGCCGTCCTCGACGCGTTCGGCGTCCGGCCCGGCACCCGGTCGCATGTGGTGGGCCGCGTCGCGCACGGCCCGCACGATGTTCTGGTAACCCGTGCAGCGGCACAGGTTTCCCTCGATGCCCTCGCGCACGGCCTGCTCGTCGGGGTCGGGGTTGTCGGCCAGCAGGTCGATCGACTGCATGATCATGCCCGGGGTGCAGAAGCCGCACTGGAGCGCGTGGTTGTCGTGGAAGGCCTGCTGCACCGGGTGCAGCTTGCCGTCGCGGGCGATGCCCTCGATCGTGGTGACCTCGCAGCCGTCCGCCTGCACGGCCAGCACGGAGCAGGACTTGACGCTGTGGCCGTCGAGGTGGACGGTGCACGCCCCGCAGTTGCTGGTGTCGCAACCGACGACGGTGCCGACCTTGCCCAGCCGTTCCCGGAGGTAGTGGACGAGCAACTGCCGCGGCTCGACCTCGTCGGTGTAGCTGGTTCCGTCGACGTTGACGGTGATTCGCATCGGGCCTCCAGTGGTGGGTCTGGAAGTGATCGGGCTCACTCGCGAGCGTGCTACTCCGATCTCGATCGGACAACCCCAGGCCGGGTGACCTTGAAAGTCCGATCCGCAGATGCGTGCTCTAGCATTGCCTGAAGCCGAAAACGCGGGGTTCGACGAGGATTTTCCACCTAGCGGCGAAGATCGCGGCGGCACACCGGCGGCACGCCGCCGCGGTTCGCCGCCGCGGTCCGCGCGGGTCAGCCGTGGATGCGGCCGTCCAGGTCGGCCAGGCGCTGCCCCTTGCCGCCCCACCGGAGCGCGATGATCTCGGCGGCGATCGACACCGAGGTCTCCTCCGGCGTCCGGGCACCCAGGTCGAGGCCGATCGGCGAGGACAGCCGCGCGATCTCCTCATCGGTGATCCCCGCTTCCTTCAGCCGCGCGATCCGGTCGTCGTGCGTGCGCCGCGAGCCCATCGCGCCGACGTACCCGACGTCCAGCCGCAGCGCGACCTCCAGCAACGGCACATCGAACTTCGGGTCGTGCGTCAGCACGGTGACCACGGTGCGCCGGTCGACCCGGCCCGCGTCGGCCTCAGCCCGCAGGTAGCGGTGCGGCCAGTCGACCACCACCTCGTGCGCGTCCGGGAAGCGGCTGGCGGTGGCGAACACCGGCCGCGCGTCGCACACCGTGACCTGGTAACCCAGGTAGGCGCCGAGGCGCGCCATCGCGGCGGCGAAGTCGATCGCGCCGAACACCAGCAGTCGCGGCGGCGGCTCGAAGGAGTTCACGAACACCGAGGCGCCCTCACCGCGCCGCTGCCCGTCCGGCCCGTAGTGCAGCATCCCGGTGCGGCCGGTGGCCAGCATGCCGCGCGCGTCGTCGGCCACCGCGTCGTCCATCCTGGACGAACCGAGCGTGCCCGCGCTGCGGTGCGGCCACACCACCACGCGCTTGCCGAGCCGCTCCGGATCCGGGTGCTCGACGATCGTGGCCACCGCCACCGGCTGTCCCTTGTGGACGGACTCGGCCAGCTCGGCCAGCTCCGGCATGGCCTCGCGGTCCACCGGCTCGACGTAGATGTCGATGATGCCGCCGCAGGTCAGGCCGACGGAGAAGGCGTCGTCGTCGCTGACGCCGTACCGCTGCAGCACCGGCGTGCGCTCCGCGACCACCTGCTGCGCCAGGTCGTAGACCGCGCCCTCGACGCAGCCACCGGACACGCTGCCGGTCACCGTGCCGTCCTCGGCCACCAGCATCGCCGCGCCCGGCGCCCTCGGCGCCGAGGAGAAGGTGGCCACCACGGTGCCCAGTCCCACCGTCTCCCCCGCCGACCAGCGTCGGTGGAGTTCCTCCAGCACATCACGCATAGCGTTCTTCTCGCATTTCCCTGAGGAGTCGGTCCAAGGTGTCCAGGCTGTGCCCGGCGAGCAGTCCGTCGAGGTGCGGCAGCGCGGCGACGATCCCGGCCTGCACCGGAGCGTAACCCGCGCGACCGGCGTGGGGATTCGTCCAAAGCACCAAATGCGCGAGCCTGCGCAGGGCAGCCAGTTGTGCGCTCAGCAAGGTGGTGTCGCCGCGTTCCCAGCCGTCGGAGAAGACGACAACCACCGCGCGGCGAGCCATGCCGCGGCGGCCCCACCTGGTCAGGAACACGCGCAGCGCCTCACCGAGCCGGGTGCCGCCGGCGAAGTCCGGCACCGCGTGCCCGGCGGCGAGCATCGCGCGCTCGGGGTCGCGCTGGCGCAGCTGCCGGGACACCCTGGTCAGCCGGGTACCCATGGTGAACACCTCGACCGAGCGCGGCGCGCGGCGGACGAGCACGTGGGCGAACCGCAGCAGCGCGTCCGCGTACGGGCTCATCGAGCCGGACACGTCGATCAGCAGCACCACCCGGCGCGGCTGCTCGGCGCGGCGGCGACGGGCGAGGTGGATGGGCTCGCCGCCGGCCATCATCGCGCGCAGGGTCCGGCCCGGGTCCAGCTCACCGCGCCTCGCCGGGCGCCGCCGGGCCGAGGTGCGCGTCGGGAACACCGGGCTCAGCGTCGCGAACAGCTCGCGCAGGTGCTCCCGCTCGGCGGCGCTCAGTTCACTGAAGTCCCGATGGCGGAGCACTTCCTCGGCACTGGCCGACACGCGCAGCGGGTCGTTCTCGCTCTCGGAGTGGCCATCGGGCGGCGACTCGGCGACCAGCGCGAGCTTGCTCCGGCGCGGCACCGGCGTGCCCTTCCGCGGGCTCGGCGGCGGCTCCTCGCCGAACCACGACGCGAACGCGCGGTCGTAGCGCGGCAGGTCGTCGGGGTCGGCGCAGAGGGTCAGCCGACCCGCCCAGTACAGTTGCTCACGCTCGGCCAGGTCGACCTGCGCCACGGCGTCGAGGAAGGCACGCAGGCGCTGCGGGGCGGCGGGCAGGCCGGCCGCGCGCAACGCGGCGGCGAACCCGGCGAATCCGGGGAGCGGGGTGTCCATCAGAACGTCCAGGATACGCTCGCTCGAGCGGTTCGCGCCGTCCACTGAATGACGCGGAATGACGCTACTTGCCGGTAGTATGACCGCTGGTTACCTCGTGTTCGGGAAATATCCCGGTTCGCTGGTGCGTTCACCAATCGCGTGACGTGCACTTGCCACATTTTCGCGCAAAGACTGGGCGAAACCGCTCCCGCCGGTGAAGATGGACAGCGATGACTGAGTCAGCCGAGCCCCAGGCACTGTTCGCCCCGAGCGAAAAGACGGTGCCCCATGTCTTCGTGATCTTCGGCGCCACCGGGGATCTCGCCCGCCGGAAACTCTTCCCCGGCCTGTTCCGGTTGATGCGTTCCGGGCTGCTGCCCGAGCAGTTCCGCATCATCGGCTCCGGGCGCAACTCGCCCGGCACCGACGAGGAGTTCCGCTACAAACTCGCCAAGGCCGTCTTCAAATTCTCCGGTTCCGCCCGCTTCGACGACAGCGTGTGGGAGGAGTTCGCCCAGCGGATCACCTTCCAGACCTCGTCCAAGGACGACGGCGAGGAGCTGGCCGCCGCGGTCGACGCGGCGATGGCCGAACTCGGCCCGGACACCCGCAAGCTGCTCTACCTGTCGGTGCCACCGGACTCGATGGAGCCGATGGTCAAGATGCTCGGCGCCACCGGTCTCGCCGAGGACGCGCGCGTGGTGCTGGAGAAGCCGTTCGGCCGTGACCTGGAGTCCTCGCGCAGCCTGAACACCGCGCTGCACCAGGTCTTCGCCGAGGACCAGCTCTTCCGGATCGACCACTTCCTCGGCAAGGAGGCGGTGCAGAACATCCTGGCGCTGCGGTTCGCGAACGGCTTCTTCGAGCCCGTGTGGAACCGGCACCACATCAGCTACGTGCAGATCGACGTACCCGAGTCGATCGGCATCGAGGGCCGCGCCGGCTTCATGGAGTCGACCGGCACCTTCCGCGACATGATCTCCACGCACCTGTTCCAGCTGCTCGGCTTCCTGGCGCTGGAGCCGCCGGTGCACGTGGACGCCGAGTCGCTGCGCGTGGAGAAGCGCAAGCTGTTCCAGGCGGTCCGCGCGCTCGACCCCGATCGGGTGGTCTTCGGGCAGTACGAGGGCTACCGCGACGAGCCGGGGGTCGCCGACGAGTCCGAAGTGGAGACCTTCGTCGCGGCCGAGGTGTGGGTGGACAACTGGCGCTGGAAGGGCGTGCCGTTCCTGCTGCGCACCGGCAAGGCGATGGAGCAGAGCAGGCGCACCATCACGCTCGGCTTCGTCGAGCCGCCGCTGAAGATGTTCGACTCGGCCAACGGGTTCGACAGCCAGCCCAACGAGCTGGTCTTCGAGCTGACCGAGGATTCGACGGTGACGCTGGAGCTGCGCGCGAAGCGGCCGGGTCCGGCGTTGAAGCTGGACCACGCGAAGCTGCACATGCGCTTCTCCGAGGCCTTCGCCGACGCCGAGCCGCTGGAGGCGTACGAGCGCCTGCTGCTCGACGTGCTGCGTGACGACCAAACGCTGTTCACCAGTGCCGAAGAGGTGGAGCGGCTCTGGGAGCTGTGCGACCCGGTGCTGAAGCAGCCGCCGAAGGTGCACTCGTACGAACAGGGTTCGTGGGGCCCGGCGCAGGCGACCGAACTGGCCGGCGAGCGCGGCTGGCGGGTGCCGGAGCAGTCGTAGTGTCACGAATGTGGCTTTCGAGAAGGTGGGTGTCTCGAAAGCCACATTCGTGACGTTCGGCGTGGCTAGGAGAGCAAAGAGTCCAGTTTGGCGCGGACGCGGTCGATGTCCTCGCTGTACTTGAGCACGGCGCCGAGGGTGAGTGCGGCGGCTTCGGCGTCGAGCACGTCACGGTCGAGGGCGGTCAGGGCGCGCGCCCAGTCCAGCGCCTCCGCGACGCCCGGCGGCTTGAGCAGCTCCAGCTGCCGGATGCGGTGCACGGCGCTCGCGACCTGGGTGGCCAGCCGCTCGTCGAGGCCGGGCAGGCGGTGCCGGAGGATGTCGATCTCCCTGGCCAGGCCGGGGTGTTCGAGCCAGTGGTAGAGGCACCGGCGCTTGAGCGCGTCGTGCACCTCGCGGGTGCGGTTCGAGGTGAGCACCACCAGCGGCGGTTTCTCGGCGCGGACCTCGCCGAACTCGGGGATGCTGACCGCGTTGTCGTCGAGGAGTTCGAGCAGGAAGGCCTCGAACTCGTCGTCGGCGCGGTCGATCTCGTCGACGAGCAGCACGCAGGGTGCTTCCTGGAGGGCCTGGAGCAGGGGCCGGGCGAGCAGGAAGCGCTCGGTGTAGAGCGAGGCCTCGTCCACGGTCCGGTGCGCGGCTTCGAGCGCGCGCAGGTGCAGGAGCTGGCGCGGGAAGTCCCATTCGTACAGCGCCTGGGCGGCGTCGATGCCCTCGTGGCACTGCAGGCGGATGAGCTTGAGGTCCAACGCCCTGCTCAACGCGACGGCGAGGGAGGTCTTGCCGGTGCCGGGTTCGCCCTCGCAGAAGAGCGGGCGGCCCATGCGGAGGGCGAGGAAGGCAGCGGTCGCGATGCCGGTGTCGGCGAGGTAGCCGGTCCGCTGCAGCGCGGTGGCCAGGTCGCCGGGGTCGGTCGGTACCGTCACCGGCCCAGGATACGTGGGGGCGGGTGGTTTTTCCGGGTGGCGGGTGGGACGGGTGGGTCCACGCCTCCGGTGGGTGGTGGGGTGCAGTGAATGTGGCTTTCACGGCGGTTTTGGCAGTGAAAGCCACATTCACTGCATGGCTGGGCGGGGGCGGTCGGCTCGCGGGGGGTCGGCTCGCGGCGGGGGTCAGGTCACGGCGGAGCGGGCGGACGAGGCGTCCGGGGCCGCCAGGGCCGAGGCGGCTAGGGCGGCGCAGTCGTCGAAGGTGTGGCGTCGGAGGGAAGCGCGGACCGCCGGGACGCCGGGGGCCGACATCGAAAGGCTCGTCACGCCCAAGCCCGCGAAAACGGGGGCCAGCAAGGGATCCCCGGCCGCCTCGCCGCAGATTCCTACCGGTTTGGCGGTTTTCCGCCCGGCTTCGGCGACCATGGAGACCAGGTCCAGCAGGGCCGGCTGCCACGGGTCGAGCAGATCGTTCAGCTCGCCCAGCAACCGGTCCGCGGCGAACGTGTACTGCGCCAGGTCGTTCGTGCCGATGCTGACGAAGTCCACTTCGGCCAGCAGCGCCTCCGCGCGCAGCGCCGCCGCCGGGATTTCGATCATGACGCCGGCTTGTGCGATGCCGAAGTGCCGCACCCGCGCGGCAAACTCCCGTGCCTCGGCGGCGGTGGCGATCATCGGCGCCATCACGCGCACGTCCGTGTCGTGCTCCCGCGCGGCCTGGCTGATCGCCTCCAGCTGGAGGTCCAGCAGGCCCGCGTTCCGGCGGCCCACGCGATACCCGCGCACGCCCAGCGCCGGGTTCGGTTCCACGTCGTCGTTGGCGAACGGCACCGGCTTGTCCGCGCCCGCGTCCAGCGTCCGGATCACCACCGGCCGGCCGGAGAACGCCGCGAACACCTTGCCGTACGCCGCGCGCTGCTCGTCCAGTGAGGGCGCTTCGGCCCGGTCCAGGAACAGGAACTCCGTGCGGAACAGGCCGATCCCCTCGGCGTCCGCCGCGGCGGCCTCCTCCAGGCCACCCGCGCCGCCGATGTTCAGCAGCAGCTTGACCGGATGACCGTCCTTAGTGGACCCGGGACCGCGGTGCCGCGCGAGTTCCTGCCGCTGCGCCTCCGCCTCCCGCTCGATCGAGTCCAGCAGGCGCGTCTCCGGATCGACGACCACCTTGCCCGCACCACCGTCGACCACCACCAGCTGACCGTCCGAAAGCGACTCCGCCGCCGCGCAGCCGACCACCGCCGGGATGCCCAGCGACCGCGCCAGGATCGCCGTGTGGCTGGTGGCACCACCCTTCTCGGTGATGATGGCGAGCACATCGGACGGATCGAGGGTGACCGTGTCTGCCGGGGCGAGGTCCACCGCGACCAGCACGAACGGCTGCTCCGAAGCCGGGATGCCCGGCGGTTGCTCACCGAGCGCGACCGCGATCGCGCGGTCGCGGAGGTCGGCCAGGTCGGTGACCCGCTCGGCGAGGTACCCGCCGAGACCGCGCAGCACCTCGATGTGCGCGGCGAAGGCCTCCTGGATCGCCCACGCGGCGGGCGAACCCGCGTCGGTGGCCTTCGCGATCCCCTGCTCCAGGCTGGGATCGCGGACCATCATCACCTGGGTGTCCAGGATTTCCGCGGCCTCACCGGACAGCGCCTTGCCGCGCCGCTCCAGTTCGTCCGCGACCCCGGCGAGCGCGGCCTTCGCCGCGGCGAACTCCTGTTCCGCACCCGCCGATTCCGGCTGCCGCGCCGGCAGTTCCGGCACCGGGCGCATGCGGGCGACCGTGCCGGAAGCGGTGCCCGGACTGGCCGGATTCCCGTGCAGTTCGGTGGTCACCCGTGCACACCCTCTCTCTCGATCAGACCGCGGCCGGCTCGATGGTCACCTTGATCGCCTCACCGGAGGCCACCGTGTCGATCGCGTCGAGCACGCCGTCCAGCTTCAGCCGGTGCGTGATCAGGTCGTCGACCGGTACCGCGCCGGTGGCGATCAGCTCCAGCGCCCGCTTGTTGTGCTCCGGGCTGGACCCGTTGGCGCCGTAGATGGTCAGCTCGCGGTAGTGCACCAGGTTGGAGTCGCAGGCGATGATCGGGTTGTCCTTCGGCAGCCCGCCGAAGAAGCTGATCCGGCCCCGCCGCGCGGCCATCTTCAGCCCGTCCTCCTGCGCCTTGCCCGCCGCCGCGGCGGTGATGATCACGTCGGCACCGCGGCCGTCGGTCAGGTCGAGCACGGCCTGCACCGGGTCGGTCTCGGAACCGCAGATCGCCGCGTCCGGCTTGACGATGTCCGCCGCCATGTCGAGGCGGCCCCGGTTCAGCTCCACCAGGTACACCGCCGCCGCGCCACGGGCCCTGGCCAGCCGCACGTGCAGGCAGCCGATCGGCCCGGCACCGGTGACCACCACGGTGTCCCCTTCGCCGACCTGCGCGAACTCCTGTCCGTTGAGGACACACGCGAGCGGCTCGGCGACCGAGGCCTCGGCGTAGGACAGGCCGTCCGGGATGCGGTTGAGCCCGTCCACCCGCAGCACCCGCTGCGGCACGATCATGTACTCGGCGAACCCGCCGTCGAAGTGGTACCCCATCGACAGCTGGTTCGGGCAGATGGTGCGCCAGCCACGACGGCAGTCGGCGCACTCACCACACGGGATGGCCGCGATCACCTGCACGCGGTCACCCGGCGCCCAGCCGGAGATCTCCGCCCCGGTCTCCACGACCTCACCGGCGATCTCGTGCCCGATCACCCGCGGCGGATCGATGTGGTGGTGGCCGTGCCGGAAGATCTTCAGGTCGGTGCCGCAGGTCGAGCACGCGTGCACCCGGATCTTCAGCTCGTCCGGGCCGGGCACCGGCTCCGGTGCCTCCTCGATCCGGATGTCGCCCGGCGCGTAGAAACGGGCCACCTTCACTGCACTGCCTCCTCTTCGGTCGCGGTCAGAATGCGCAGGATCGTGTCCGGATCGGACGCTTCCCGCAGCTCGGCCGCCTTCTCGGCGTCGAGCAGGGTGTGGGCCAGCGAGGACAGGATCTGCACCTGCTCGCTGCCCTGGGCCGCGATGCCGACGCACAGCTGGACCCGCTGCCCGTCCCAGTCCACGCCGCCGGGGAACTGGACCACGGCCAGCGCGGTCCGCTTGACGTGCTCGCGGGCGGCGTTGGTGCCGTGCGGGATGGCCACGGCCTCACCGACGAAGGTGGAGACCGACTCCTCCCGCTCCAGCATGCCGTCGACGTACTCCGGTGCCACCGCACCGATTTCCACCAGCAGCGCGCCGACCTGGCGGATGGCGTCGTCGCGGTTCTCCGCGCTCGCGCCCAGCCGGATCCCGGACTTCTCCAGCAGCTCAGCCATCCAGCGTGCCCCCGTCCCGGATCGCCTGCTCGACGCGGTCGAACACCGGGTCGCCGAGGAAGTTCTGGAAGCCGATGATCACCGCGTCCGAGTTCTTCTTCGCCCGCGCCACCAGGGTTTCCTGGCACAGCACCAGCTGCGCGTCGCCGGGGATCTCGTTCACCGGGATGTGCTCGACCTTGACCTTGTACGGCTTGAGCCGCTTGCCCAGTTGCGCCGCCACCATCACGCTGCTGCCCATCCCGGCGTCGCAGGCGATGATCACCTTGGTGATTTCCTTGCCCTCGATGCTGCTCACCCGAGTTCCCCTTTCCTTCCGGCTCAGACCTGGCCGCCGTTGGCGAGCTGCTGCTCGCGTTCCTCACGCCGGGCGTCCCGGCCGAACTTCAGCAGTACCGCCGCGACCAGGAAGCTCACCGCGGCGGCGATCACCACCCCGGCGATCACCCCCAGGTAACCACCCTTCGGCGTCACCGCGAGCACGGCGATGATGCTGCCCGGCGCCGGCGTGGCGGTCAGCCCGGCGTCGAAGATGCTGAAGACGAAGATGCCCGCCGCACCACCGGCGATAGCGGCCAGGATCAGGCGCGGGGCGGCCAGGATGTACGGGAAGTAGATCTCGTGGATGCCGCCGAGGAACTGGATCACGATGGCGCCGGGCGCGGTGGCCCGCGCGCTCTTCGCGCCGAAGAAGGTCAGCGCCAGCAGGATGCCGAGGCCGGGGCCGGGGTTCGGCTCGATCAGGAACTCGATCGCCTTCCCGGTCTGCGCCGCGTCCGCGATGCCCAGTGGGGACAGCACCCCGTGGTTGATCGCGTTGTTCAGGAACAGCACCTTGGCCGGTTCCACGATGAGCGAGACCAGTGGCAGCAGCCCGGTGTCGAACAGGGCCTGCACGCCGTTGCCGAGCGCCTTGGTCGCGCCCTGCACCACCGGGCCGATGGCGAGCATGCCGAGCACCGCCATCAGGCCGCCGATGATGCCGGCGCTGAAGTTGTCCACCAGCATCTTGAAGCCCGGCGCGGTCTTGCTGCCGATGTGCTCGTCGAACAGCTTCATCAGGAGGCCGGCCAGCGGGCCGATCGCCATCGCGCCGAGGAACATCGGGATCTCGGCGCCGACCGCGAGACCGACTGTGGCCACCGCGCCGACCACCGCACCGCGCTGGCCGTGCACCAGGCGGCCGCCGGTGTACCCGATCAGCACCGGCAGCAGGAAGTTGATCATCGGGTCGACCAGCGTCTCGATCTTCGCGTTCGGCGTCCAGCCGGACGGGATGAACAACGCGGTGATCAGACCCCAGGCGATGAAGGCGCCGATGTTGGGCATGACCATGCCCGCCATGTGGCCGCCGAACCGCTGCACCGAGACCCGGACCCGGTGTCCCCGGGAGGGCGCTTCTTCCGTCTTCGTCATCGTTGACTCTTCCTGCTGCTCGGAGTGGTTTTCCTTGACAGCCCCCCGGATGTGCCCAACCTCAAGCCCCCGCGCCGACCCCGCGCTCCAACTCCAGTTCGGCGTGCAACCGCACCTCGGCCGCGCCCACCTCGACCGGGCCCGGCATCGTGCTGCCCGGCAGCGAGACCGCCGCCGCGCCCCAAGCCACCCCGCTCGCCAGCGCCCGCGGCCCGTGGCCGCCACCGGCCAGGAACCCGGCCAGCAGCGAGTCGCCAGCGCCGACGGAACTGCGGGCCACGGCGTCGGCTTCGGCGTGCCAGGCACCGTCGGCGTCGACCAGCACCGCACCCTCGCTGCCCAGGCTCGCCAGCACCGCACCGGCGCCGAGACCGCGCAGCTCGCGCGCGGCCTCGACGACTTCGCGGATCGTCGAAAGTGGACGGCCGACCGCCTCTTCCAGCTCTTCGAGGTTCGGCTTGACCAGCGACGGCCCCGCCTTGACCGCGGCGAGCAGCGCGGGTCCGCTGGTGTCCACCGCGACCTCGGCGCGGCCGTCGAGCGAGCGGATCAGTTCGGCGTAGAACCCCGGGTCGACCCCGGGTGGCAGGCTTCCCGCCAGTACCACCCAGGAGACGTCGGAGACGTGGCCGAGCACCGCGGCGGACAGCGCCGCGATCTCGCTCGCGGACAGGCGCGCGCCCGCTTCGTTGAGCTTGGTGACCGTGGCGTCCGGTTCGATCACGCTGATGTTGGTGCGCACCGGACCGGAGGCGGGCACGCGGACGACGTCGATCTCGTACCGGTTCAGCAGGGAGATGAGGTGGTCGCCCTCCGGGCCGCCGGCCGGCAGCACCGCGCGGGCGTCGAGTCCGTTGCGGACCAGCGCGCGGGCCACGTTGATGCCCTTGCCGCCCGGGTGGACGTGCACCGCGGAGGCGCGGTGCAGTTCACCGCACACCAGGCGCGGCACCTCGACGGTGCGGTCCACGCTGGGGTTCGCCGTCACGGTGAGGAACACCCGCACACCACCTCGGTCTGGGATCCGGACTTGGTTTTGAGTGATTTTGCATGGGTTCGCTTGGGTTTGCAACCCCCTTGTCGGTTTGACACCAAACAAGGACGCAAGTCCCCACACGAACTCACATCGTGTGGTTACCTGGACCCGGAAATCACTACTACTGGACGGTGGGGGATGTACGCGGAGGAGCGGCAGCAGATCATCCTCGAGCGGGCGCGCGGCCTCGGCCGCGTCGACGTGGCGACGCTCGCCGAGGAATTCACCGTCACCACGGAGACGGTCCGCCGCGATCTCACCGTGCTGGAGCGGCACGGGGTGTTGCGGCGGGTGCACGGCGGCGCGATCCCCGTGGAGCGGCTGGGTTTCGAGCCCGCCGTGGCCACGCGGGAGAGCGTGATGACCACGGAGAAGGAACGCATCGCCAAGGCGGCGCTGGCCGAGTTGCCGGAGGAAGGCACCATCCTGCTCGACGCGGGCACCACCACCGCGCGGGTGGCCGAGCAGTTGCCGCTGGATCGCGAGCTGACCGTGGTGACGCACTCGGTGAACATCGCGCTCGCGCTGACCACCCGGCCGAACCTGACCGTGATGCTGGTCGGCGGGCGGTTGCGCAGCCGGACGCTGGCCTCGGTCGACGCGTGGGCGCTGCGCGCACTGGACGAGACCTTCGTCGAGGTGGCTTTCATGGCCACGAACGGGATCTCGGTGGAACGCGGACTGACCACACCGGACCCGGCGGAGTCGATGGTGAAGCGCGCCGCGGTCAACTGCGCTCGCCGCACGGTGCTGCTGGCGGACCACACCAAGGTCGGAAGCGACCACTTCTCGCGATTCGCCGAACTGAGCGACATCGACACCTTCATCACCGACGACGGCATCGACTCGTCGGTAGCCGACGAAATCGCCGCCACCGGCCCCCGAGTCCTCCGAGTCTGACCCAGGCACACGTCACGAATGTGGCTTTCGAGACACCCCCGGTGCAGTGAAAGCCACATTCACTGCCGATTACGCAGTGAAAGCCACTTTCACAGCACTCACCGAGAGCCGGGAACCCCACAGCAGCACCGCCCACACTCCCCCACCCCGGTCCCCAGCCAAAACAGGGCGAAGGCCCTAGTCACCATCAAAGACCGGGGCGGGGCAAGTCCTCCGGCCGATCAACATCCCGACCATTGGCGAGATCGCCACATTCCACCAACCGCAAGTCTTCCCGAGCTGCCAACCAGTGGCGAGCTCCGGCATCCCCCGAAACAGCCGCGGCAACCGCCGCCCAGTGATTCCGCCCCAACAGAACCGGATGCCCCGGCACTCCCCCATAAGCAGCCCTGGCCACCACATCCGGCGAAGCCAACGCAGCCAACCGAGCCACCACCTCGCCGCCCACCCCAGGCAAATCCACCAAATGCACCACCACCGCCGCCACATCCACAGTGGACAACGAAGCAAGACCCGCCCGCAAAGACGCCCCCATCCCCGAAGCCCACTCCGGCGCATACACCGCAGCAACCGACGAAGGCAACAACCCACTCACCGCAGCCGAAGCCGCCCCCGTCACCACATGCACCGGCGAACACCCAGCCAAAGCCCGCAAGGACCGGAGCACCAACGGCTCCCCGTCCACCTCGACCAACGCCTTCGGCCCCCCGAACCGCCGCCCGGCCCCCGCCGCCAGCAACAGCCCCGCGCACTCAGCCACGGGTAGCCCGCGAAGGCGGCGCCACCGCCAGATCCGCTTCGATCCGCTCGGCCGCGTCCAGCAACCGCGGCACCATCTCGTCGCGCACGGCGTCCAGTGTGGTCCGCGAGGCGTGCGTCGACACGTTCACCGCGGCGACCACCTTCCCCTCCCGCGACCGGATCGGCGCGGCCACCGAGCGCAGCCCCTCCTCCAGCTCCTGGTCGACCAGCGCCCAGCCGCGCCCGCGCACCTCGAGCAGTTCGGCGCGCAACGCGGCTTCCGAGGTCAGCGTGTGCGAGGTCAACCGGTCCAGCCGGGCCTTCGCCAGGTACTCGTCCAGCTTCTCCGCGGGCAACCCGGCGAGCAGCACGTGCCCCATCGACGTCGCGTACGCCGGGAACCGCGTGCCCACGTTGATCGACACCGTCATGATCCGCGAGACCGCCACCCGCGCCACGTAGACGATGTCGCCGCCCTCCAGCACCGACACCGAACTCGACTCGTGCACCTCGGCGGAAAGCCGTTCCAGGTGCGGGGTGGCCACCTCGGGCAGCGACATGCTGGACAGGAACGCGTACCCCAGCTCCAGCACGCGCGCGGTCAGCGAGAAGTACTTGCCGTCGGTACGCACATACCCCAGATCGGCCAGCGTGAGCAGGAAACGCCGGGCCGCCGCCCTGGTCAGCCCGGTGATCCTGGCGACGTCGCTCAGGGTCAGCTCGGGGTTGTCCGCGCCGAACGCCCGGATCACCGCCAGCCCGCGGTCCAGCGACTGCACGTGGTGCGCGCCCCGACTCTCGTCCATGCGGACAGCCTAGGGCGTGTCTGACGGATCTGTTCGATGAGCTTCGGGATCCGTCAGACACGCCCTACCCCTCGGCGGAGGCCTCACCCAGCTCGGCGAGCACCCGCTGCGCCACGGCGAAGGCCGCGTTCCCGGCCGGCGCCCCCGAGTACACCGCCGTGTGCAGCAGCACCTCGGAGATCTCGGCCGGAGTCAGTCCATTGTGGATGGCCACCCGGACGTGCATGGCGAGTTCCTCGTGGCAGTGCAGCGCGGTCAGCGCGGCGAGGGTGATGCAGCTGCGGGTGCGCCGGTCCAGTCCCGGCCGGGTCCACACCGAGCCCCACGCCGAGCGCGTGATCCAGTCCTGGAACGGCTGCGAGAACTCGGTCGTGTTGGCCACCGCGCGGTCCACGTGCGCGTCCCCGAGCACCTCGCGGCGCACACGAATGCCGTCCTGGTACAGCTCGTCGTCGTTCATCGGGCCGCCAGCCTCGCCAGGATCAGGTCGCTGAACTCGTCCGGGCGTTCCACGTTGCCCAGGTGCGCCGCGCCACCCACCTCGGCGAACCGCGCGCCCGGGATGGCCTCGGCGATCGCCTTGCCGTGCGGTGGCGGGGTGGCCGCGTCCTCCGAGGTGCTGATCACCAGCGTGGGCACCGGGATCTGGGCCAGCTCGCCGGTCAGGTTCATCACCTCGATCGCCGCGCAGCAGCCCGCATAGCCTTCGTCCGAAGTGGACGCCACCATCTCCTCCAGCTCCGCCCGCCGCCCGGCGTCGAACGCCGGGGTGACCCAGCGGCCGACCACGGCCGAAGCCAGCGAGCCGGTGCCGCCCTCGCGGACCGCGCGGATCCGGTCCGCCCACATCTCCGGCGGCCCCAGCTTCGCCGACGTGCAGCACAGCACCAGCGACAACAGCCGCTCCGGCGCGTGCGCACCCAGCCACATCCCGGTCATCCCGCCCAGCGACAGCCCGGCGAAGTGCGCCTTCCCGACGCCCAGCCGGTCCAGCAGCGCCAGCACGTCCCCGCCGAGGTCGGCGAGGTCGTACGGGCCGTCGGGCACCGGTGAACCACCGTGCCCCCGGTGGTCGTACCGGATCACCCGGTAGCCCGCCTCGGTCAGCGGCCGCACCTGCGGTTCCCACATCGCCAGCGCGCTGCCGAGCGATCCGCTGAGCACCACCGGCACGCCGTCCTCGGGCCCGTCGACCACGTAGTGGACCGGGATAACCACAGCGACCTCCTAAACCTCGAAGAACACCGTCTCGCCGTCGCCCTGCAACCGCACGTCGAACCGGTACCCGTCACCCTCGCGCACCGCGATCAGCGTGCCACGGCGCTCCTCGGGGACCGCGTTGAGCACTTCGTCGGCCGCGTGGGCCTCGGTGTGCTCGGGGAAGTAGATCCGGGTGACCACCCGGTGCAGCAGGCCCCGGCCCAGCACGGACACGTCGATGTGCGGGGCCTGCGGCGTACCACCCGAACCGGGCACCGGGCCGGGCACCACCGTCCGGATGGACCAGCGGCCCTGCTCGTCGGTCGGGCAGCGGCCGAAGCCGCGGAACCCGGCCACCCGCCCGCGCGGGTCGTCGGGGTGGTCGAAGCGGCCGTCCGCGTCGGCCTGCCAGGTCTCGATCATCGCGTCCGGCACCGGATCGCCGTTGCCGTCGCGGACCACGCCGCGCAGCACCACCGCGCCCGGCGTGCCCTCGGGCACCACCTCGGGCCCGTCGTCCCAGGGCAGCCCGATCGACAGGTACGGGCCCACGGTCTGCGAAGGAGTGCTCATTCGTCGTCCTCCTCGTCCTCGAACACCGAGGCGTCGCGGCCGCGCAGCACGATGTCGAACTCGTAGGCCAGCGCCCATTCCGGCCGGGTCCGCGCCAGGTCGAAGCGGGAGACCATGCGCATCCGCGCCTTCTCGTCCGGGATGGAGTTGAAGATCGGGTCCTGGGCGAAGAGCGGGTCCTCCGGGAAGTACATCTGGGTGACCAGGCGCTGGGTGAACGAGGTGCCGAACACCGAGAAGTGGATGTGCGCCGGCCGCCAGGCGTTGTCGTGGTTCTTCCACGGGTAGGCACCGGGCTTGATGGTGGTGAACTCGTAGTGCCCGTCGTCGTCGGTGAGCGTGCGCCCGACGCCGTCGAAGTTCGGGTCCACCGGCGACGGCCAGCGGTCGCCGGTGTGCCGGTACCGGCCGCCCGCGTTGGCCTGCCAGATCTCGACCAGCGAGTTGCGCACCGGACGGCCGTCGCCGTCGAGCAGGCGGCCGTGCACGACGATGCGCTGGCCCTGCGGCTCACCGGCGTGCTGGCGGGTCAGGTCGTTGTCGTGCTCGCCGAGCCTGCCCGGTCCGAGCAGCGGGCCGGTCACCTCGGTGAGCATCTGCGGCAGCAGCACCAGCGGCTGCTTCGGGTGCCGCAACGCGGTCGAGCGGTACCCGGGGAAGCCGAGCGGCGGGTGCGTGCCGTCGGGATCCGGTCGGTAGGTGGGCAACGTCATCGTCGACTGCCTCCTCAGGCTTCCAGCACCACGGCCAGGCCCTGGCCGACGCCGATGCAGATGGCGGCGAGGCCCCAGCCACCACCGCGGCGGCGGAGGTCGTGCGCGAGCGTGCCGAGGATGCGGCCGCCCGACGCGCCCAGCGGGTGCCCGATGGCGATCGCGCCGCCGTGCGTGTTCACCTTCGCCGGGTCCAGCTTCGGCCAGTCGCGCAGGCAGGCCAGCGACTGCGCGGCGAACGCCTCGTTCAGCTCCACCGCGGCGAGGTCGTCCCAGCCGATGCCCGCGCGCTCCAGCGCGATCTCCGCGGCCCGCAC
Source organism: Amycolatopsis sp. 195334CR (assembly GCF_017309385.1). Classification (NCBI taxonomy): domain Bacteria; kingdom Bacillati; phylum Actinomycetota; class Actinomycetes; order Pseudonocardiales; family Pseudonocardiaceae; genus Amycolatopsis; species Amycolatopsis sp. 195334CR. The sequence continues at coordinate 312,725 of NZ_JAFJMJ010000001.1, forward strand.
CGGGCCGATGCCGAACACGTCGGGGTCCACCCCGGCCGCGCCGCGCCCGGCGATGCGCGCCAGCGGCGTGGCACCGACCCGGTCGGCGGCGGCCCGGTCGCCCAGCAGCACCGCGGAGGCACCGTCGTTGAGCGGCGATGCGTTGCCCGCGGTCACCGTGCCCTGCTTGCGGAACACCGTCTTCAGCTTGGCCAGCTTCTCCGGCGAGGAGTCCGGCCGGATGCCCTCGTCCCTGGTCAGGTCGACGCCGGGGACCGGGACCACCTGGTCGTCGTAGAAGCCCTCGTCCCACGCCTTCGCGGCGTTGACGTGGCTGCGCGCGGCGAACTCGTCCTGCTCGTCCCGCCCGATGCCGTACCGCTCGGCGAGCAGTTCGGTGGACTCCCCCAGCGAGACCGTCCACCGCTCCGGCATCGCCGGGTTCACCATGCGCCAGCCGAGCGCGGTGGAGTACATGGTCTGGTTGCCGTTGGGGAAGGCCTTCTCCGGCTTCTGCACCACCCACGGCGACCGGCTCATCGACTCCACACCACCGGCCACCACCAGCGACGCGTCCCCGGTGGCGATCAGCCTGCTGGCCTGGGAAACCGCGTCCAGCCCGGACCCGCACAGCCGGTTGACCGTGCCGCCGGGGATCGAGGTCGGCCAGCCGGCCAGCAGGGTGGCCATCCTGGCCACGTTCCGGTTGTCCTCACCGGCGCCGTTGGCGTTGCCGAGCACCACCTCGTCCACAGTGGACGGATCGAGCCCGGTCCGCTCGCCCAGCGCGCGCAGCACGTGCGCGGCGAGGTCGTCGGGCCGGGTGCCCGCCAGCGCGCCGCCGTACCTGCCGAACGGGGTGCGCACCGCGTCCAGTACGTATACCTCGGTCATTCGCCCGCCTTCTTCAGCTCTCGCAGTCCGGCCAGTTCCGCCTCGGTCGGCTCCGGGGTCCGCCGCAGGTCGTCCGCCACCTTCAGCGCCCAGCCGGTGGCCTCGAGCACCTGCGCCACCTCGACACCGGGGTGCAGGTCGGTCAGGGTCAGCTCGGCCGTCCCCGGATCCGGCCGCATCAGGCCGAGATCGGTGACCACCAGGGTAGGCCCGGCACCGGGCAGGCCCAGCCGCTCGCGATCGCCGCGGCCCGATCCGTGCCCGAACGAGGTGACGAAGTCGACCTTGTCCACGAAGGCGCGCTTGCTCTGGCGCAGCACCACGAAGACCTCGCGGCAGGACGCGGCGATCTCCGGCGCGCCACCGGCTCCCGGCAGGCGCACCTTCGGGTCGGCGTAGTCGTCGCCGATCACCGTGGTGTTGATGTTGCCGAACTTGTCCAGCTGGGCCGCGCCGAGGAAACCGACGTCGATCCGGCCGGGCTGGAGCCAGTAGTTGAACACCTCGGGCACGCTGACCACCGCGTCCGCGGTCTCGGCCAGCTCACCGTCGCCGATGGACAGCGGCAGCCTGCTCGGCTTCGCGCCGAGGCAGCCCGATTCGTAGATCAGCTTGAGGTTCGGCGCGTGCGAGCGGCGCGCGAGGTTGGCCGCGGTGCTCGGCAGGCCGATGCCCACGAAGCAGGACATGCCGTCCTTCAACGCGCGGGCCGCGGCGATGCTCATCATCTCGTCGGTGGTGTAGTCGCTCACGCCGCCACCTCCGCCAGCCACTTGCCGAACTCGTCCCGGTCGCGGCTCACCGCGTCCCAGGCCTGGTAGCCCTCGTTGTCCCGGTCGTAGTACCCGGCGGCGTAGGAGGGCTTGGCCCCACCGGGGGCCTCGGCGACCGCGGTCACCGCCCACGACGGCAGCACCAGCGCGCCCGGCCGCGGCTCCAGCTCGTCGACGATCTCCTCGACGGTGACCAGCGAGCGCTTGGCCGCGAGCACCGCCTCCTTCTGCACGCCGGCGATGCCCCACAGCTGCACGTTGCCGTCCCGGTCGGCGCGCTGGGCGTGCACGATGGTCACGTCCGGGTTGAGCGCGGGCACCGCGGCCAGCTGCTCGCCGGTGAACGGGCAGGTGATCGGCTTGATGGTGGCCGTGTGCTTCGCCAGATCGGTGCCGGAGTAACCCCGCAGCACGGCGAACGGCAGGCCGGAGGCGCCCGCCACGTAGCGGTTGGCCATGCCGGCGTGGCTGTGCTCCTCGATCTCCAGCGGCACCGGCCAGCCGTGCTGGACCGCGTCGCGGAAGCGGTGCAGCGAGCCGACCCCGGGGTTGCCGCCCCAGGAGAAGATCAGCTTGCTCGCGCAGCCGGCGCCGATCAGCTGGTCGTAGACGATGTCCGGGGTCATCCGGACCAGGGTCAGCCCGCGGCGGCCCTGCCGGATGATCTCGTGCCCGGCGGCCACCGGGATCAGGTGGGTGAACCCCTCCAGGGCCACCGTGTCCCCGTCGCGGACGAGGTCGGCCACGCCGTCCGCGAGCGAGACGAGTTCCGCCATCGCCGGCTCCCTTGCATGTTCGCATTCCGCACACTAGTTCTATATATGAACATAGCACGGAAGCGACGTGCACGGAACGCGCTAACGGGTGTGTTCGGCGCGCTCCCGCTTCGCCTCACCGGCGTCGACCACCCGGCCGAGGATGCGCACCAGCTCCTCGCGGTCCTCCGGTGGCAGGCAGCCGATCATGCCCTCGGTCATCCTGGCCGCGCGCACCGAGAGCTCGCCGAACAGCGCGTGCCCGGCGTCGGTCAGGCTGAGCAGGTTCCGCCGCCGGTCCCCCGGATCGCGGTCGCGCCGCAGGTGCCCGCGGTCGATCAGCCGGTTGACCACCGCGCCCACCGTCGAGGTGTCCAGCGAGACCTCGCGCGAGAGCGCGTTCTGGTCGGTCTCCGGGTTGAGCGCCACCGCGCTCAGCACCGCGAACTGGGTCGAGGTGACCTCTTTGGACACCTCGGCGGACCACAGGTACGTGTGGATCTGCTGGGCCCGCCGGATCAGGTGCCCGGTGTGCCGGTGTGCGTCCACGCCAACTCCCGGTGTCGAGATCGTCATCAGCAACCCCTCCCGTCGCGAAAACCGTGTGCCGTCACCAACAGACACGTGCGGTGGCCGCAGCCGGTTCACGACGGGGTCCCGCCCGGCTATGTTTGGGCTCCACGCCGAGTTCAGGGAGGTAGGCCGAACGTGCCGAAGATCGTGGTCACGGGACAGCTGGCGGAACCGGCGCTGAAGGTGCTCGGCGAGGCGGGCGAGGTGTGGGTGGCGGAGGAGCCGCTGGGCCCCGCCGAGCTGGCGGACCGGGCCGCCGGGGCGAACGCGCTGGTGACCATGGTCGGCGACCGGGTGGACGGTGCGGTGGCCGACGCCGCCGGGCCCGGGCTCGCGGTGGTCGCCAACGTCGCCGTCGGTTACGACAACCTCGACGTGAAAGCGCTGTCCGAACGCGGGGTGACGGTGACGAACACGCCCGGCGTGCTCACCGAGGCCACCGCGGACCTCGCCTTCGGCCTGCTTCTGATGAGCACGCGGCGGCTCGGCGAAGGCGAACGGCTGCTGCGCGCGGGCACGCCGTGGAAGTTCAGCCTCGGCTTCATGCTCGGTGCCGGACTCCAGGGCCGCACGCTCGGCATCGTCGGGCTGGGCCAGATCGGCCAGGCGGTGGCCCGCCGGGCCAGGGCGTTCGGCCTCTCCATTGTCTACAGTGGACGCAACCGGGCGCCGGCCGAGGTCGAGGCCGAACTGGACGCGCGGCGGCTGCCGCTGGACGAACTGCTGCGGTCGGCCGACTTCGTCTCGCTGCACTGCCCGCTCACGCCGGAGACCCGGCACCTGATCAACGCCTCCTCGCTGCGCACCATGAAGCCCGGTGCGTACCTGGTGAACACCACGCGCGGGCCGGTGGTCGACGAGGCTGCGCTGGCCGACGCGCTGGCCGAGGGCGTGCTCGCCGGCGCGGCGCTGGACGTGTTCGAGAAGGAACCCGAGGTGGAACCGCGCCTGCTCGACCTGGAGAACGTGGTGATCACCCCGCACCTCGGTTCGGCGACCGTGGAGACGCGCACCGAGATGGCCCTGCTCGCGGCGCGCAATGTGGCCGCGGTGCTCGCCGGTGAGCCGCCGCTTACGGCGGTGAAGGCATGAAGGTGCTGATCGCGCCGGACAAGTTCAAGGGCAGCCTGACCGCGATGGAGGCCGCCGAGGCGATCCGGGACGGTGTGCACGAGGTCTTCGGCGACGCGGTGACCATGCTGTGCCCGGTGGCCGACGGCGGCGAGGGCACGCTGGACGTGCTGTACGCGGCGGGCGCGGAGCGGGTGGAGTTGTCGGTGCGCGGGCCGTTGGACACGCCGGTCGAGGCGCGGTACGCGGTGCTGGGCTCGGCTGCGTACATCGAGTCGGCGCGGGCGTGCGGCATCGAGTTCGTCGAGCCGTCCCCGGAAACGGCGCTGGCGGCGCACACCTGGGGCGTCGGGGAGCTGATCGCGCACGCGCTGGAGGGCGGCGCGCGGCAGGTGGTGCTGACCGTCGGCGGCACGGCGAGCACGGACGGCGGCTCGGGCATGCTGCGGGCCTTGGGTGCTTCGGTGACGCCTGCTCTTGGCTTGGGCGGCGGTCCACTAAGGACGGTCGAATCGGTGGATTTGACCGCGGTGCGGTCGAAGTTCGACGGCGTCGACGTGCGCGTGGCCACCGACGTGAGCAACCCGCTGCTCGGCGAGAAGGGCGCGGCGGCGATCTTCGGACCGCAGAAGGGCGCGCGTGCGGCCGAAGTGGCTCTGCTCGGCGACGCGCTCGGGCGATGGGCGCGGGCCCTGCACGCGGCGGGCGGCCGTGACGTCTCGGACGCGCCGGGTGCCGGTGCGGGCGGCGGGGTGGCCGGTGGCGCTATGGCCGCGCTGGGCGCCGTTTTCGAATCGGGCTTCGACCTGGTCTGCGAACTCACCGGGGTGCCTGCCGCGCTGGCGGAGGCCGACCTGGTCATCACCGGCGAGGGCTCACTGGACCCGCAAAGCCTCGACGGCAAGGCACCCGCGGGCATCGCCGCGCGCGCTCGCGCGCGGAACCTGCCGGTGCTGGCCGTCGCCGGGCGCGTGACGCTCGATGAGGCGCAATTGGCCCAGTTGGGCGTGGCCGGGTACCGCGCTTTGATCGACCACGCGCCCTCGCTGGCTTACGCGCGGGAACACGCCTACGAACTCCTACGTGCGCAAACGGCTGACTTGGTGCGGGCCTGGGGTTCCTAGCGGTCATCCAGAAGCGGCGGAGCCGCTTGCTGTGGGCCGTCAGCCCGCACCGCCGCGGGTTCTCAGGCGTCTTCTCGCGAGGACAGCTTCACCGTGGTGAATCGGTATTCATGAGGTGGAGCTCCCGGAGCGAGAAGACGCCTGAGGTTCCGCCACCCGCACCGCCACGCAAACCACTGCAACACTCTCAAGCGGTTTGTCGGGCATGGGCCCGGGTAACCCTCCGGTGGAGCCGTGTCACCGAGAGGAGCCACCTGTGGAAACCAATGCCTACATAACCTTCCTCGTACTGGCGACGCTGCTTGTCGTGGTCGACGGACAGATCATCTACCGCAGCGGGCGTCGTTACCTGGAGCACTCGTACGGCGATCCGGCCGCGGGTGCTTCGATGACGCGCCTGATCACCGTGTTGTTCCACTTGGCGGTGCTGGGTGTGCTGGCGCTGCTGTCGACCATCGACTCCGGCGGGGACAACGCCACCGAGGCGGTGGTCTGGAAGCTCGGGATCACCTTGATCGTGCTGGCCATCGCGCACGGCGTGACGCTGACCGTGCTGTCGAGGATCCGGGACAACCAGGTCGCCGAGCGGGCGCTGAAGCAGCCCGCGCCGCCCACCGCCGCGGAGACCACCGTGGCGCCGGTGCCGGGGCAGCAGGGCGTGAACCCGCGGGTCAGCCCGGCGCTGGACCAGCGAGACCCCTACACCACCTGACCCAGGAGCCAGGGCAGGTGCAGTGAATGTGGCTTTCACAGCGAAATCCGCAGTGAAAGCCACATTCACTGCATGAACCGGGGCCCCGCGACCGCATGAACCGGGGCCCCGCGCACGATCGCGCGGGGCCCCGGTTCCGGAAAAGTCAGGCGCTGGGTTGCTCGTCCGGCTGCTGCAGCACGGCGAAGCTCATCTGCCCCTCGTCGTCCTGCTGGATGTCGAGCACCTTGTCGTCGAGGAACTCGGCGGCCTTCGGTTCCAGGAAGACCTTGGCCCCGCCCTCGGTGGCGAGTACCTGATCACCGTCCTCGGGTGACGGCGCCACCGACAACCCGAGCTGGGCGCCGGTCTCCTCCACCTCCTGGACCGCGAACCGCAGCCCGGCCTCGGCCTGGCCGTCCTGTCCGGTCAAAGCGGTGATGGCCTCGGCCGCGGCGTCTGTCATGGCGAGCATCGACAGGCTCCCTTTCGTCGATTACATGGCTCTGGCCCCTCCCACCGTAGGGGTGGGGCACTGGTGGCGCTGGGTGCGGCCCGATCACTCCGGGGTGCGGATGGCCTCCGCCACCGAACCCCCGGCCTGGTCAGCGGCCTGCGGCAGCTCGTCACTGGCGGTGTGACGACCGACACCCCCCTCTTCGGGCGCCACCGCCTCGACGTCCGCCGGCTGGTCGTCGATCGACTCGTCCAGCTCGTCGGCGGGGGTCGCCGCGATCGGCTTCTCGGGCACCTCCTCGGCGGTCACGTCCGGCTGTTCCTCGTCCAGCCGCGCGGCCATGCTCTCGCCTTCGCGCTGCTCAGCCGGGGTGGTCCCGAAGCGGTCGGCCCCGCTCCAGTGCTCCGGCGGCTCGATGCCCGCCTCGAGCGGGTCCACCCGGAGGCGGTCCTCGTCGAGGTCCTCGGCGCTGCTCAGCGCGGCCGGATCGGATTCCACCGGCTCCTGCGGTGCGGACATCGGTACTCCTCCTCTGCCTTCCTGCGTGTCCGCTTCGCCTACCCGCGCGGGCCACCGCCGAAACCGGTTTGGGTAGCGTCGCGGTCATGGCCATCCCGGCGCCGGCGACCGCCGCCCCACCCACCCGACCGGACGGGCTCGCCGTGCACGCGGGCTGGTACCTGGCGGCGGGCGTGGTCACCACCGCCGTCCAGTTCGCCCTCTACTTCCTGCTGCGCGGCGCGGTGGGCGCGCACGTGGCGAACCTGCTGGCGATCATCGTCACCACGATCGGGAACACCGAGTTCCACCGCCGGGTGACCTTCGCCGGCCGCAACGACGCGCCGCGGCGGCGCCACCTCCAGGTCGCGGGCACCATCGCCTTCTACGCCGGGTACGGCTCGGTGGTGCTGCTCGTGCTGCACGCCGTGGTCCCGGCGCCCGCCCCGCTCACCGAAACCCTGGTGCTCGCCACCGCCAGCCTGCTCGGCGGCGTCTGCCGGTTCGCGCTGCTCCGCTGGTGGGTGTTCGCGCACCGCCACCCGGACTCGCGCGGCTGAACCAGCCGGGACAGGCTGTCCGCATGACCGAGTCCCCGACTGAGCCGGCCGAGCAGGAACCCGACTACCGCTTCAGCCTGGCCAACGAACGCACCTTCCTGGCCTGGCTGCGCACCGCGCTCGGATTGCTGGCCGGGGCGGTCGCGGTGCGGCAGCTGGTGCCGGAGTTCGGCGTGCCGGGGGCCAGGACCGTGCTCGCCCTGCTGTGCGCCGTGCTCGCCCTGCTGCTGACCGCGGCGAGCTACCCGCGCTGGAGGCGGGTCCAGCGCGCGATGCGCCGCGGTGAACCGCTGCCGCCCAACCGCCTGCTGCTGGTGCTGACCGTCGGCATCCTGGTGATCACCGGCTTCGCGGTGGTCCTCGCGGTGACCGGGTGAACCGCGATCCGGGCCTCCAGCCGGAGCGCACCTGGCTCGCCTGGCGCCGCACCACCGCCTCCGCGGCGGCGGTGACCCTCCTCCTGCTGCACTCGGCGGCCCATTCGAGCGGTGACCTGACCGTTATCCCGGCCGGCGCCGGGATCCTGGTCACGATTTCGCTCGCGCTGCTCACCCGGCAGCGCGAACGACACCTCCTTCGAGCCCAGCGGACTCCGCCGGATGCCGCACATCCCCAGGTCATCGGCCTGGCGGCGGCCCTGCTGACGATCATGGCGGTGGCCACGATCGTGTTTCTCGCTTAACTGGCAAACGCGATTTTCAGGGACCTAAGACCCTACCGCCGTACGGAGCAATCGGGGCGTCCAGCACTTTTGCGCGGGACGACCGAAAGATGATTGAGACCTAGATTCGTGCTAATGGGGCATCTCTGCGAGATCCCTGGAGCCAACGCCTTCTGCGGTCTAGCATTACGCACAGTCGTCAGATTGCTGAACGAGCGAGCGCCATTCGGGTAACTCCGCTACGGACAGTCGCCTTATTAGCGAACTGACAATGACTCTCAGCAGGGGCGGTTGATTCGACGATTAATCGAGTTTGTCGGACAGCCGAAGGAGCAGGACAACAGCAGATCGTTCGAAGAATGGGCGGGCGAATGACCACGAGCTTGGACTCGACGACGCGGGACATCGAGGGACCCGCGACGCCGAAGACGGTCCAGCGGAGCACCAGCCACTATCCGCGGCTGACCAAGGAGGACCTCGATCCACTGGTCCGCCGCGCCGCGAAGGGCGACCACGACGCCATGTCGGGCCTGCTCGCCGCGCTGAAACCGGTGGTCACGCGGTACTGCCGCGCCCGGCTCGGCGGCCGGGACCTGTCGTACTTCTCCGCCGACGACATCTCCCAGGAGGTGTGCGTCGCGGTGCTCAAGGCGCTGCCGCAGTACCAGGACCGGGGCGGCTCGTTCCTCTACCTGGTGCACGCGATCGCGGCGAACAAGGTCGCCGACGCCTTCCGCGCGGTCTCCCGTGACCGCTGCGAGCCGGTCTCCGACCTGCCGGAACGCTCCGGCGCGGACAACGAACCGGAGAAGTACGCGCTCGACGTCGACCTCGGCGAACGGCTGAACCGCCTGATCCGGACCCTGCCCCGAGTGCAGCAGGAGATCGTGATCCTGCGCGTGGCCGTCGGGCTGTCCGCCGCCGAGACCGCGGAGGCGGTCGGCCTCAAGGCGGGCAACGTGCGCACCACCCAGCACCGCGCGCTGCAGAAGCTGCGCGAGCTGATCACGCTCGAAGGCGACTTCTGACGAACCTGAGCCGGGTGCCCGGCCGCGCCTGCGCGGCCCCGCCCAGGTCCTCCTCGGCCACCACCGCCACCACCGGGTAGCCGCCGGTCACCGGGTGATCGGCGAGGAAGAGGATCGGCTGCCCCGACGGCGGCACCTGCACCGCACCGGGCGCCGCCGGTTCCGGCGGCAGCTCCCCGGTCCTGGCGCGGGACAGCGCCGGACCGTCGAGCCGCAGCCCCACCCGGTTGCTCTCGGCCGAGACCACGTACCGCCCCGACAGCAACGCGCCGAACGCGTCCGCGGTGAAGAAATCCAGTCGTGGCCCCGGAATCAGGCGCAGCACCGGTTCGTCCTGGAGCGCCGCGCACGGCGCCTGGTCCACCGTCGGCCAGGCCAGCACCCGGTGCCCGACCGGGAGCGTGGTGCCCGTCGTGAGCGGTTCCGGGCCCAGTCCGGAAAGCGTGTCCGTGCCGCGGCCGCCGAGCACCGGCGGCACGTCGATCCCGCCGCGCACGGCCAAGTACGTGCGCAGGCCGTGCTCCGGCACGCCGAGCCGCAACTCGTCACCGGCGGCCACGAGGACCGGGGCGTTCGGGCCGATGGCCCGGCCGCCGAGCCGGGCCGGGCACGGGGCGCCGGTCAGCGCGACCAACGCCGGGCCGTCGAAGCGCACGGCCAGCCCGCCGAACGTCGCCTCGATCGCCGCGTTCGACTCGGGATTGCCGACCAGCCGGTTCGCCAGCCGCAGCGCGGCGCGGTCGGCGGCGCCGGAGCGGCCGACGCCGAGCGCGGTGTACCCCGGCCTGCCGAGGTCCTGCACGGTGGCGAACAGGCCGGGGGCGAGCACCTCCAGCTTCGGGGTCATGTCGCGCGGAACCGCACGGTGGTGCCCGGCGCGAGCAGGTTCGGCGGCTCGCGCTCGACGTCCCAGACGGCCAGTTCGGTGTGGCCGAGCAGATGCCAGCCGCCGGGTGACGGATGCGGGTAGACCGCGGTGTACTCCCCGGCCACCGCGACCGCGCCGGACGGCACGCGCACCCGCGGGCTGCTCCGCCTCGGCAACCGGAGTTCCGGCGGAAGGCCGGTGAGGTAACCGAACCCGGGGGCGAACCCGCAGAACGCGACCCGGAATTCGGCGCCGGTGTGCCGCCGGACGACCTCGGCTTCGCTCAACCCGGTCCGCGACGCGACCTCCGCGAGGTCCTCGCCGTCGTAGCGGACCGGCACCACCAGTTCCGTGCCGTGGCGGCTCGCCGGTGGTTCCAGCGAGCGCCCGCGGAGTTCGTCGACCAGCCGCTCGAAACTGGTGCGGCCGGGATCGAAGCGCACCAGCACGGTCCGCGCGGCGGGCACCACCTCCTCCACCCCGCCGGGCGGATCGGCGGCCAGCGCGGCGTCGAGCCCGAGCACCTCGTCGGCACCCGCGAGATCGACCAGCGCCGCCCGGCTGCCGTACCGGTGCACCCGGATCACCGGCCCACCCGGTACTCGTCGTCGCGCCGGTCGGTGATCAGCATGTGGCCGGGCGCGTGCGTGATGGCGAACGGCGGTTTGGACGCCATCAGCGCCGCCTGCGGGGTGACGCCGCAGGCCCAGAACACCGGCACGTCACCGGGTTCCGCGCGGACCGGGTCGCCGAAGTCGGGCTTGCCGAGGTCGGCGATGCCGAGCGCGCCGGGGTCGCCGACGTGCACCGGCGCGCCGTGCACCGCGGGCATCGCCGAGGTGATCCGGATGGCGTCGTCGACGCGTTCCTCCGGGATCTGGCGCATGGACACCACCATCGGGCCGTGCAGGCGCCCCGCCGGGCGGCACTTCCGGTTGGTCACGTACATCGCCACGTTGCGGCCCTGCTCGACGTGGCGCAGCGGAATGCCCTCCGCGACGAGCGCGGTCTCGAAGGTGAAGCTGCAGCCGATCGAGAAGGCGACCAGATCGCTGCGCCAGTACCGGGTGGCGTCGGTGACCTCGGCGCGCAGCCTGCCGTTCTCCCAGATGCGATAGCGCGGCAGGTCTCGGCGGAGGTCGGCGCCGGGCGCCAGCACGGTCGACGGGTCGCCGGGATCGCTGACGTCGAGCACCGGGCAGGGCTGTTCGTTGCGCTGGCAGAAGAGCAGGACGTCGTAGGCCCAGTTCTTGCGGACCGCGATCAGGTTCGTCTGGGTGTACCCGGCCGACCAGCCACTGGTCGGCGCCGAGGTCCCGGCGCGGAACCGCGCGCGGGCCTGTGCCGGTGGCAGCAGTTCGGGCTGGGCCGTGCCTGGTTCGTCCACAATGGTCATACCAGTTCCCTCCCTCGGGTTTCCGGCAGGCCCAGCAGGGCCAGTACCGCGATTCCGTAGCCCGCCGCGCCGAACACCATCGCCCCGCCGGCGCCCAGAAGTCCCACCACACCGGGGAAAACGGCGCCGACCGCGCGGCCGAAGTTGTAGGTGAAGCCCTGCCCGGTGCCGCGCTGCGCGGTCGGGTACAGCTCGGCGAGGAAGGCGCCGAACCCGCTGAAGATGGCCGACATCGAGAAGCCGAGCGGGAAGCCCAGCACCATCACCAGCGCGTTGGCCCCGTGCGGGATCTGCGTGTACGCCACGATCAGCACCGCCGACAGCGCGGCGAACAGCACGAAGGTCCGCTTGCGCCCCAGCAGGTCGGTCAGGTAACCGCCGCAGACGTACCCGATGAACGCGCCGGAGATCAGGAAGATGTAGTAACCGCCGGTGTTGATCACGGTCAGCTCGCGGGTGGTGCGCAGGTACGAGGGCAGCCAGGTGGCCAGCGTGTAGTAACCGCCCTGGACACCGGTGGCGAACAGCGAGGCGATCAGCGTGGTGCGCAGGAGGTCGCCGCGGAAGATCTGGCCGAAGGAACCGCGTTTCGCCGAGTTCTCGCGCCGCTGGGTGGCTTCGTCGGCGTCGGTGACGTTCTTGCGGACCCACATGATCAGCAGGGCCGGGATCACCCCGGTCCAGAACATGATGCGCCAGGCCAGGTCGTCGCCGGAGACGCTGAACACCACGGTGTAGACGACCACCGCGAGGCCCCAGCCCGCCGCCCAGGCGCTCTGTACGAAGGCGACCGTGCGACCGCGGTAGCGGGAGCGGGCGTACTCGGCGACCAGGATCGCGCCCGCGGCCCATTCACCGCCGAAGCCGAGGCCCTGCAGCGCGCGGAACACCAGCAGCGTCTCGAAGTTCGGCGCGAACCCGCAGAGCACGGTGAACACGGTGTAGGTGGCCACGGTCAGCTGGAGCGTGCGGACGCGGCCGATGCGGTCGGCCAGGATGCCGGCACCGGCGCCGCCGATCGCGGAGACGACCAGCGTGGTGGTGCTGAGCAGGCCCGCCGTGCCGGGGGTGAGCTGGAAGTAGGCGATGATCGCGCTGAGGCTGAGCGGCAGGACCCAGTAGTCGTAGGAGTCGAGGCCGTAGCCGCCGAACGCGCCGACGAAGGCGCGCCGCCCGCGGGGGCCGAGCGTTCGGTACCAGGCGAAGGGTCGGGTGTCCTCGGCGGTTGCTGCGGTCGTGTCCATCACGCACCTCTTCTGGGGGTCGGTCCAGGGAAACACAGGTGAGCTGCGACACAAGGTAGGCTATTGTTGAACAATCCCACAAGAGGTCGAGAGGATAATCCTCAAGGAGTTTTCGCCGATCGTTCACCGGTCCTGCGGTAGGCTGAGCCCCGTGGTCATCGCGGACAACAGCGGCTCCCCGGCAGGCCTGGCCGCTGATCGGGGCCTGCTCGGCCGGACCAGCACGGCCGAACGCGTGGCCGGTGTGCTGCGCACCCGGATCTCGGAGGGGTTCTTCCTGCCCGGCGCCCGGCTCTCCGAACACGACATCGGTGCGGCGCTGGGCGTCTCGCGGAACACGCTGCGGGAGGCTTTTCGGCTGCTCACGCACGAGCGGTTGTTGTCGCACGAGCTGAACCGCGGGGTTTTCGTGCGGATGCTGAGCGTGGACGACGTGGTCGACCTGTACCGGGTGCGGAAGCTGATCGAATGCGCGGCGGTGCGGAACGCGGTGGAGCCCGACCTGTCCGGCCTGGAGCGCGCGGTCGCCGACGGCCGGCTCGCCGAGCGGCACGAGGGGTGGCGTGATCTCGGGACCGCGAACATCCACTTCCACCAGGCGCTCGCCGCGCTGACCGCGAGCCCGCGCATCGACGAGCTGATGCAGGGCATCTTCGCCGAGTTGCGGCTGGTGTTCCACGTGATGACCGACCCGCGGGAGTTCCACCAGCCGTACCTGCTGCGGAACGAGGAGATCCTCGACCACCTGCGCAAGGGGGACAACGAGGGTGCCGAAGCCGCCCTGGCCAGCTACCTCGACGACGCGGAACGGCAACTGGTCAGCGCCTACGACACGACGCCGGAGCCGCCCGGCTAAGTGCAGTGAATGTGGCTTTCACAGCACTCGCCGCCGACCGATGCCGCGAAAGCCACATTCACGCCATCGGTGAGGCGGCCGGGCGCAGTGAAAGCCACCTTCACCGCATCGGCGAGGTGCGGCGAGGTGCGGCGCGGCGCGGCGCGGCGCGGACTAGCCTGCTTCGGCGTCCAGTTGGCGCCGGCGACGTCGGCGCGGGTGTTGCTCATCGAGCAGCGAGTACCGCACGGCCAGCGAGGCCGCTTCGAGCCGCGAGTGCACGCCCAGTTTGCTCAGCAGTGCCTGGATGTGGGTCCGCACCGTCGTGGTGGCGACGCCCAGCCGCGCCACCATCTCGCTCGTGCTCAGCCCCTCGACCAGCATCGCCAGGCACTCGCGTTCGCGCGCGGTCAGGTGCGCGGCCAACCGCACGGCCTCCGCCGAACCGCGTGAGCGCAGGGCCGAGCGCTCCGACGCCACGTGCACCACCACCTCACCGGCCACCACGCTGCGCAGCGCCGCGGTCAGCGTCGCCACGCCGCAGGTCTTCTGCACGTAACCCGCCGCCCCACCGGCCAGGGCCCGGTGCAGACCGTCGTCGTCCTGGTCGGCGGTGAGCACCACCACCTTCGTGGCCGGCCGCGCCGCCCGGATCTCGGTGAGCCGGTCGAGCGCGTCGCCGTCGACGAACCGCCGGTCCAGCAGGCACACGTCCGGGCGGTGCTGCCGGATCGCGGCCGGGATGTCCGCCATCTTGTCGATCACGCCGAGCACGTGGAACTCCGTGCCGAGCACGCTCGCCAGCGCGTCGGAGAAGAGCACGTGGTCGTCGCAGAGCAGGAGGCTGATGTTCATTCCGATCCGCCTTTCGCGTGAACGCCGAACGCCAGCCGCACCCGGGTACCCCCGGAACCGGCGGTTATCACCTGGAACCCGCACCGGCACGCCTCGGCGAGCCGCTCGACGATGCCCAGCCCGAGCGAGGCCCAGCCGGCCGGTCCCACCCCGAAACCGGGACCGTCGTCGGCGACCTCGACGGTGATCACCTCCGGCTCCTCGACGGCGGACACCTCCACCCGCCCGCCGGGCCCGGCCGCGCGCACCGCGTTGTCGACCAGGTTCGTGACCATGCGCCACAGCAGCGACTCGTCCACCACCAGCGAAACCGGCGGCCCCGGCAGCACCACCACGGTGGTCTCACCGGCCAGCGAAACCAGCGAGACGATCTGCTCGAGCACTTCCCGTACGTCGACCACCGCGGTCCGCGGCCGGTCGCCGGGGATCATCGAGTGGCGGACCACGCCGAGCAGCCGGTGGGTCTCCTGCTCGATCGCGTCCACCCGGCGCCGGGTGTCCTCGCGCAGGGAACCATCCGCGCGGACCGCCTCCACCAGGTACGACAGCGTGGCCAGGCGGTGCCCCAGGTCGTGCAGGACCTCCTGGGCCACCGTGGCGGCCTCCCCCGCCGAGCGCTCCATGCTTCGCCCTCCACCAGTCCCGTTTTTCGTACCCTCCGATCACTCAGTCGGGTTACTCCGATTGAACGTTGCACAACCCAGGCCGAACACCGGACAGTGGCCGAATGTTTATCTACCCAACGTTATAGCGTGCCGTCGCGGACGGTAACCGCCCGGTGGCAGCAATTTTGGGCCCACTGCGGTGATCAGGGGTTTTTCAGAACTCACAGACCGTCTGACGCGGGAAATAGACGAGCGCGTCGAACGCGGAGGCGACATCGGCCTGCACGGTCAGGTGCGCGTGCCGAATACCGTGCGGGCGATCCGGGTCGTTCCGGAGCGGTGCGAGGTCGTACAGTCCCGGCTCGCGGCCGGCGAGCATTTCCTCGATACTGCCCGGCTCCGGCTCGCCGAGCTTTTGCTCGTACAGCTCGAAACCCAGCCGCGCGCTCGATTCGGGGCGCAGTCCGGTGGTGTACCCGGTGCCGCCGGTCAGCGCGAGCGCGAAGTAGTCGTCGCCGAACTCGGCAGCCAGGTGCGCCCCGGCCGGCGCGTTGGTCACGCCGGGGATGAGACTGCTCGGCGTGCGCTGCAGGTGTCCGTTGTGCAGCATCAGCACGATTTTGCGGTCAGGCCACACTTCGCGCGCCAGGCGCACGGACTGTGCCATGTAGGCGTCCCGCGAAGCGCCCTGCACGGGCGTCGCCGCACCGTTCATCGCGTCGAGGACCTCGCGCAGGTAGGTGTCCAGGCGCAGCGCGCCGCGGGCGTGGTGCAGCGCCACCGCGTGCGCCCGGCTGTCCCCGCCCCGGCGCACCACCGGACCGGTGGATTCCAGGTGCGCGACCAGCACGGCCAGCGCGGCGGTCGCCCGGTCGCGCCCGTCGTACTGCTGGTAGAGCGCCGGCGCGAGCGCGCTGCTGACCGCCGAGTACGGCTCGGTCGCGGTGCTCGCGGTGTCCACAAGGGACAGTGCACCGGGGTCGGCGTCGAGCAGGTACGCGCGCACCGCGCGCAGGGCGGGCAACGGGGAACCGGCACTGCTCGGCACGTCGAGCCCGGCGTAGCGCAGGTCTCCCCCGGCGGCGTTGTGCGCGCGCATCCAGGTGAGCATCGCGTGCATTTCTGCCGAATCCCCGAGCGAGAAGGTGAATCCGTCACGTGCGATTTCGGCGACTTCACCCGGCGCGCCGTGAATCCACGCGTCGACCAGTCTGCCCTCGGCGAAACCCGATTCGAACGCCACGGCGCGGAAGCCGAGTTCGGTGACGAGCAGGCGCAGCACCTCGTCGCGATAAGCGCTGAACTCGCGGATGTGGTGGTTGTTCTCGCCGATCGCGACGATGTTCGCGTCGCCGATCAGTTCGGCGAGGCCGGAATGGCGGTCAAGGGGGCTCAGTCGTGGCACACTGGGCACACTAACGCAACTGGAGTGGCACTTGTCGACCGAATTGCCCGGCACCCGGCCCGGTGGGCGCACCGAGCGCAACCGTGTCGCGGTGCTGACCGCGACCCTGGACGAACTCGCCGAGACGGGGTACCCCGGGCTGACCGTGGACGCCGTGGCCGAGCGGTCCGGCGTGCACAAGACCACGCTGTACCGGCGCTGGGGCTCGGCCGAGGGGCTGGTCGCCGCGGCACTGCTGTTCGGCATCGAGCACGCGTGGGAGGTGCCGGACACCGGCTCGCTGGAGGCCGACCTCAGCGCGATGAACCGCGAGCTGACCAGCTACTTCACCGATCCGGCGAAGTCGGCGCTGCCGATGGCCTCGGTGGCCGCCGCCTTCCAGTCCGCCAAGGCCGCCGACGCCCTGCGCGAGTACTACGCCGACCGCCACCGCAACGGCGCCGCGATGGCCGAACGGGCCATCGCCCGCGGCGAGATCCCGGCGGACACCGACCCGGTCGAGGTCATGCGGCAGGCCGCCGCGCCGGTGTTCTACCGGCTGTTCGTCAGCCGGGAACCGGTCGACTTCGCCGACGCCGACCGGGCCGCCCGCGCCGCCGTGCTGGCCGCGCGGGCGGGCGCGTTCCGGCGCTAGGACTTCTCCAGGTACTCGGCGCGGTCGGCGGCGACCACCGACGCGACCATCCCGGCCAGCCCGCTGTGCCGTTCCAGCGCCGGGTCCGCGGTGACGATCTCCTGCGCGCGCACCCGCGCCTCCGCGATGATCTCCTCGTCGCGCAGCAACGACAGCAGCTTCAGCCCGGACCGCTTGCCGGACTGCGCCGCGCCGAGGATGTCGCCCTCGCGCCGGATTTCCAGGTCCAGCTGGGAAAGTTCGAAACCGTCCGTTGTGGACTCGACGGCATCCAGCCGCTCGCGCGTGGTGGTGCCCTCGATCGCTTCGGTGACCAGCAGGCACAGCCCCGGCTTCGAGCCTCGGCCGACACGACCGCGTAGCTGGTGCAGCTGGCTCACGCCGAACCGGTCCGCGTCCATGATCACCATCACGGTGGAGTTCGGCACGTTCACCCCGACCTCGATCACCGTGGTGGCCACCAGCACGTCCACCTTCGCCGCGGCGAAGGCCCGCATCACCGCGTCCTTCTCGTCCGGCGGCATCCGGCCGTGCAGCACGCCGATCTTCAAGCCCCGCAACGGTCCCGCGGCCAGCTCCTCGGCCACGTCGAGCACCGCGAGCGGCGGCCGCTTGTCGCTCTTGTCCGACGCGGGTTCGTCCCCGATGCGCGGGCAGACCACGTAGGCCTGGTTGCCCTTGCGGACGTCCTCGGCGATCCGGCTCCACACCCGGTCGAGCCACTGCGGCTTCTCCGCGACCGGCACCACGGTGGTCGAGATCGGCGAGCGCCCGGCGGGCATGTCCCGCAGCGAAGCCACTTCCAGATCGCCGTAGACGGTCATCGCCACCGTGCGCGGGATCGGCGTCGCGGTCATCACCAGCACGTGCGGACTGGTCCCGCCGGACCCGCGCGAGCGCAATGCGTCCCGCTGCTCCACGCCGAACCGGTGCTGCTCGTCGACCACCACGAAGCCCAGGTCGGCGAAGGACACCGTGTCCTGGATCAGCGCGTGCGTGCCGACCACGATCCCGGCCGCGCCGCTCGCCGCGTCCAGCAGCGCCTGCTTGCGCTCCTTGGCCGGCAGCGAACCGGTGAGCAGGGTGATCTTCGTGGCGTTCTCCGCCGCCCCCAGTTCCCCGGCCTGCCCGAGGTCGCCGAGCATCTCGCGCAGCGACCGCGCGTGCTGCGCGGCCAGCACCTCGGTGGGCGCGAGCATCGCGGCCTGCCGCCCGGCGTCGACCGCCTGCAGCATCGCCCGCAGCGCCACGATCGTCTTCCCGCTGCCGACCTCGCCCTGCAGCAGCAGGTTCATCGGGTGCTCGACCGAGAGCGCCTCGGCGATCTTCGCGCCGACCTCGTGCTGCCCCGGCGTCAGCTCGAACGGCAGCCGCTGGTCGAAGGCTTCGAGCAGGCCGCCCGCCTTCGCCGCGCAGACCGGCGCGGGCCGCGAAACCGTGGAATACCGCCGCTGCGCGAAGATCAGCTGGACGGACATCGCCTCGTCCCACTTGAGCCGCCGCTTCGCCGACTCCAGCCTCGGCCAGCTCTCCGGGCGGTGGATCTGGCGCAGCGCGTCGTGCAGTGAGTCCAGCTTCTTCTCGGCGAGCAGTTCGCGCGGCATCGGGTCCGCCTCGTCGCCGACCTCCAGGGTGTCCAGCACCTGGCGCACCGCCCGCGCGATGGCCCACGACTGGATGCCCTGCGCCGCCGGGTAGACCGGCAGGATGCCGAGGAACTCGTCCATCACGGACTCGCTCAGGTCGTCGCCTTCGAGCAGTTCGTACTCGGGGTTGGCCAGCTGCAGGTTGTTGCGGAAGGCGGTCACCTTGCCGGCGAACAGCCCGGTCTTGTTGAGCTTCAGCTCGCGCTCGCGGAAGGCCTGGTTGAAGAAGGCCAGCTGCAGCTTCCGGCGGCCGTCGGTGATGGTGACCTCGAGAATGGTGCCGGAGCGCGACTTCATCGTGCGCCGCTGCACCTTCTCGATCCTGGCCATCACGGTGACGTGCTCACCGATCTCCAGTCCGCCGATGTCGGTCAGCGAGCCGCGCTCGTCGTACCGGCGCGGATAGTGCCGCAGCAGGTCGGCGACGGTCTCGATGCCCAGCGATCCGGCCAGCGCCTTGGCCGTCTTCGCGCCGAGCAGCGGCGTCAGCTTGTCGTCCAGCACGGTCATCTTCCCTACTCCACCCCGATCAGCAGCACGGCGTCGGTCTGCCGTCCGGAATAGCACACCAGTTCGACCTCCGGGTGTTCGCCACGCAGCCAGTCGGTGAGGACCTCCTCGATCCCGGCCGGCGCGCCCACCCCGGTGAGCACGGTGACCAGCTCGCCGCCCGGTCCGAGCAGCCTGGCCAGCACGGTGATCGCCGCCTCCAGCAGGTTCGCCTCCGCCGCCGGTGCCGGTTCGATCCGCACCACCTCGCCGTCGACCAGGCCCAGCACGTCACCCGCCTGCGCGCGGCCGACCACCGACAGCGCCTCACCCCCGGCGACCAGCACCTCCCCGCGGCGGGTCGCGGCGGCGGCCTCCGCCATCGCCACCACGTCGTCGTTGGTGCGCCGGGCCGGGTCGTGCACGGCCAGCGCGGCCAGCACCTGCACCGGCGAGGCGCAGGGGATCACCACCACGTCGCGGTCACCGGCCATGGCGTGCCCGGCCGCGGTGTCCGCCGCCGTGGTCAGCTCCGGACCGCCGGGCAGCACGGTGACGTGGTTGCCGGTGGTCTCGGTGATCAGCCCGAGCATCTCCTCCACGCTCGGGGTCGCCCCGGCCGGCACCGACAGGACCTCGATGTTCTCCGCGCGGATGACCTCGGCCAGCCCTTCGCCGTGCACCACCGCGACCACCGTGCGGTCGAGCCCGCCGCCCGGTTCCAGCGGCGCGGGCGTGACCAGCGGCTCGACCCGGATCCGGCGCGGGCGGCCCGCGTCCAGCGCGGCTTCGATGGCCGCCCCGATGTCGGCGCAGTGCACGTGGACCGCGTGCGCCCCGGCGCCGTCGGCGGCCACCGTGACGCTGTCGCCGAGCCCGCTGAGCGCCTTGCGCAGCACCGGCAGCGCGGTCTCGTCGGCGCCTTCGAGCAGGAACATCACCTCCCACGCGTAGAGCGCGGGCTCCCCGTGGGAGTGCGCGACGAGCGGGTGGTGGTGGGCGTGCTCGTCCCCGGTGATCACGTCGAGCAGGGCGTCCAGCACGGCGACCACGCCGCGCCCACCCGCGTCGACCACCCCCGCGCGCGCGAGAACGGGCAGTTGCTGCGGGGTCTGCTCCAACGCCGCGGCGGCGGCCTCGGCGGCGACGCGCGCGACCTCCGCCAGTTCGTCGGCCGAGCCCGCGACCGCGCCGGCCACCGCGTGCAGCACGCTCAGCATGGTGCCCGCGACCGGGCGGGCGACCGCGCCGGTAGCCACCTCGTCGGCGTGCTGGAGCGCCTCGGCCAGCGCCGGGCCGTCGACCGGGCGGTCGGCCAGCGCCTCGGCGAGCCCGCGCAGCACCTGCGACAGGATGACCCCGGAGTTGCCCTTCGCGGCCGCGACCGCGCCCCTGGCCAGCGCCGCCAGCGCCGCGCCCGCGGTCGCCGGGGCGGCCTCGCCGTGCAGGGTGTGCCAGGCGCCGGAGATGGTGTGGTGCATGTTCGACCCGGTGTCGGAGTCCGCCACCGGGTACACGTTGATGCCGTTGATCTCCGGTCGCAGCGCGTCCAGGCTGTGCGCGCAGGCCGAGGCCCAGCGCCCGACCGCGGCGGCGTCCAACTCGCGCACCCGCTCCTCCTCCTGACCTGGTCCGGGCGAGGGTAGCGACCCCGTCCGGGGCCCCTCGGAACATACTGGTTACTATGGTCGAGTTGCCCGGCCGCCGTGCCGGGCGTGATTTCGTCTTCGAATGATCCAAAGGAGTTCGACGTGGCTGCCGTGTGCGACGTCTGTGGCAAGGGACCCGGCTTCGGTAAGTCGGTCTCACACTCCCACCGGCGGACCAGTCGCCGGTGGAACCCGAACATCCAGACCGTGCACGCCAAGATCGGTCTGTCCCAGCGCAAGCGCCTCAACGTGTGCACCTCGTGCATCAAGGCGGGCAAGGTCGTCCGAGGCTGAGCTGAGACTCAAAACGGCGAGTGACCCTTTCGGGACACTCGCCGTTTTTGCGTACCCGGAGTACTACGGGAGCTTCCAGTCCACGGGCTGTGCGCCCTGCTGGACCAGGAGGTCGTTCACCCGGCTGAACGGGCGTGAGCCGAAGAAGCCGTTGTGCGCGGACAGCGGGCTCGGGTGCACCGACTCCACGCACGGCACGCCACCCAGCAGCGGCTTGAGCTTGCGGGCGTTGCTGCCCCACAGGATCGCCACCAGCGGGCCACCGCGTTCGGCCAGTGCCTTGATCGCCTGCTCGGTGACCTCCTCCCAGCCCTTGCCCTGATGGGAGTTCGGCTTGCCGGGGCGCACGGTGAGGGCGCGGTTGAGCAGCAGCACCCCCTGCTCGGCCCACGGCGTCAGGTCGCCGTTGGTCGGCAGCGGGTGGCCGAGGTCCTCGGCGTACTCCTTGTAGATGTTCACCAGGCTCTTCGGCAGCGGCCGGACCTCCGGCGCGACGGCGAAGGACAGCCCGATGGCGTGCCCCGGCGTCGGGTACGGGTCCTGGCCGACGACGAGCACTCGCACCTCGTCGAACGGTTGCTTGAACGCCCGCAGGACGTTCTCCCCGGCCGGGAGGTAGGTGCGGTCGGCGGCGATCTCCGCCCGGAGGAACTCGCCCATCCTGGCGATGTTCCCCTCCACCGGAGCGAGGGCCTTCGCCCAGCCTGCTTCGACGATCTCGTGCAGCGGTCGTGCGGTCACGGCGGGCGACTCTATCGCCCGCGTCACACCTTCGAGTCAGCGACCTCAGCTAAGCAAACGGAGTTCCGCGCGGAAGCGCGCCGCCCGGCCGACGTAGCTGGCGACCACGGCTTCGATCATCTCCGGGCCGAACGACTTGTTCTCCCGCGTCTTCGCCGGCACGCCGAGCGCGATCTCGCCGGCGGCCACCTTCGACCCGTACGACAGCACGGCACCCGCGCCGACCATGCCGCCGTCCTCGATCTCGCTGCCGTTCAGCACCACCGAACCGGAGGCGACCAGGCAGCCGGTGCCGATCACCGCGCCCTCGACGTGCACCGAATGCCCCATCGCGGACGACGGGCCGAGCACCGTCGGGTGCTGCTCGGTGCAGTGGATCACGCACCCGTCCTGCACGTTGGACCGCTCGCCGATCTCGATGTACCCGTTGTCCCCGCGCAGCACGGCCTGCGGCCACACCGAGGCGAACGCGCGGATCCGGACGTCGCCGATCAGGGTCGCGTCGGGGTGCACGTAGGCGTCGGGGTGGATGTCGGGCACCAGGTCACCGAGTGCGTAGATCGCCACGCCGTCCTCCTTCAGCCCGTCAGGGCCTTGCGGTAGTACCGGCTTTCCGCCGTCCCGGCGTAGTAACCGAAGCCGTCCATCTCCAGGTAGCCGCTCGACCGGTACAGCTCGATCGCCTCGGGCTGCTCGGTACCGGTCTCCAGCACCACCCGCCGCCGCCCGGCGGCCAGCGCGGTGCGCTCCAGCTCGGCGAGCATGGCCCGCGCGAGCCCGCGGCCGCGCGCGGCACCGGTGACGTACATGCGCTTGATCTCCGCGTCGCCGTCGCACAACGGGGCCTCCGCGCCGTCGCGGACGCGCCAGGCACCGGTCGCCACCGGGACGCCGTCGAGGTAACCGACCAGGAAGAGCCCGTGCGGCGGGGCGAACTCCTCCGGGCGCACCGGGCTCTCGTCCGGCGACCCGTACCGCACCACGTACTCCTGCTGCACCTCCGCGATCAGCTTCTGCGCGTCGGGATGGTCGTAGGCGGTCACCCGGATCTCCACGAGTGGCACCCTAACTGGTTTTCCAGTGCTCCCAGCCGGTTTCCTCGGTCACATGCGGCTTGCCGTCGACGGTCACGCCGGACTCGGGCATGGTCACCGCACCGATCCGGCGCCAGCCGGCGGGCAGATCGGCGTGCGGTGGGAAGGTGCCCGCGAGCGCGTGGTCCTCGCCGCCGGTGAGCACCCACTGCTGCGCGTCGGCCCCGAGCGCGGCAGCCACCTCCTGCAGGCGCTGGTCCGGCTGGAGCGCCTCGGTGCGCACGTCGATGCCGACCCCGGACGCCTTCGCGATGTGCCCGAGGTCGGACAGCAGGCCGTCGGAGACGTCGATCATCGAGGTGGCCCCGGCCGACGCCGCGGCGGGCCCGGCCGCGTACGGCGGCTCGGGGTAGCGGTGGGCGTTGACCACCCCGACCGGCGACCGGAAACCGCGGCCGAGCACCATCAGCCCGGACGCCGCCCAGCCCAGCCGCCCGCACACCGCGACCACGTCGCCGGGGCGGGCCCCCGACCTGGTCACCGGCGGCAGCCCGTTGAGATCACCCAGTGCCGTGATGCTCACCACAAGCGTGTCCGACCGGACCACGTCCCCGCCGACCACGCCGATCCCGGCCCGTTCGGCCTCGGCCCACATGCCCTCGGTGATCCCGGTCAGCACCGACGCCGGGGTGTCCCCCGGGCAGGCGAACCCGACCAGCACGGCACTGGGCAGCGCGCCCATCGCGGCGATGTCGGCCAGGTTCACCGCCACCGCCTTGCGGCCCACCTGCTCCGGCGTCGACCAGTCCAGCCGGAAGTGCACCCCCTGCACCAGCACGTCGGTGCTGGCCACCACCCGGCCGTCGGGCGCGGCCACCAAAGCGGCGTCGTCCCCCGGCCCGAGCAGCGTGAACGGCGGCTGCTCCCGGCTCTCGGTGAGCGCGCGGATCAGGCCGAACTCACCCGTCTGCGCCACGGTCTGCTCTTCGGGTGTGTCCCGCGGCACGCCGTTACCTCCTGACCTCAAATAGTCGGATCCCCTATCGTTCCCTTACTGGGGTACGTTCCTCAGACGTTCCTACCTTGCGCAGCCAGATCCAGACGAAGGGGCACGCCGTGGTCCACGCATACATCCTCATCCAGACCGAGGTCGGCAAGGCCGCGTCCGTCGCGGCGGAGATCTCGGGCATTCCCGGGGTCACCACCTCCGAGGACGTGACCGGCCCCTACGACGTGATCGTCCGGGCCGCCGCGGACAACGTCGACCAGCTCGGCCAGCTGGTGGTGGCGAAGGTGCAGAACGTGGAGGGGATCACCCGCACGCTGACCTGCCCCGTGGTGCACCTCTGACCCGTGCTGTAGTAGGTCCGTGCCCCAGTTCGACACCGAGACCGGTGCCCCGCCCCGGCTGCTGATCGTGATCGCCGCGACCCTGGCGGTCGCGCTCGCCGCCGGGGTGGCGGTGTTCGGCCTGCTCACCGGCTCGGCCGACGAGCCTGCCCAGGCCGGCGGGACCGGCCCGCTGCCGCTGGTGCCGGTCCCGGCCCCGCAGTCGGGCGCGCCCGAGTGCGCCACCCTGCTGGCCGCGCTGCCCGGTGAACTGACCTCCAACGGCGAGAAGCTGGCCAAGCGCGAGCTGGCCCAGCCCGCTCCCCCGTCGACCACCGCCTGGGGCGCCGACCCGATCGTGTTGCGTTGTGGTCTGGACCAGCCGGCCGAGCTGACCAGGACGGCGCAGCTGCGGGTGATCAACTCCGTGCAGTGGCTGCCGGTGGCGGTGGAGGGCACCACCACCTGGTTCCTCGCCGACCGGGCCGTGTACGTCGCGCTGACCGTGCCCGACAGCGCCGGAACCGGTCCGCTGCAGGAGATCTCCGACGCGGTCGCCGGCGCGCTGCCGCCGGTCCCGCTGCGCTTCTCCGACGGTTGACCGGAATAGGAACGCTCATTAGCGTGAGTGTTTCCGCCGCCACGCAGGAGACTCGGAGGACTCGATGCGTGCAGGCGTCACCGCAGTTGTTGTTTCCGCCGCGCTCGCGGCGCTCACCCTTCCCGGCACCGCCTCGGCGGCGGTCGTCACCGTGCAGACCGGCGCGGAGCTGAGCAGCGCACTGTCCACAGTGAAGCCGGGCGACACCATCCAGCTGGCCGCGGGCAAGACGTTCACCGGCAACTTCAAGGCACCGGTCAGCGGTACCGCGAGCGCCAGGATCACCCTGAAGGGCCCGCGCGACGCGGTGCTCAAGGCGTCCGGCGGCCGTGGTCTCGAACTGACCGGCAGCTACTGGAACATAGAGGGCTTCACCATCACCGGCGGGCAGAAGGGCCTGATGGCGCTGGGCGTGCGCCACACCGTCGTGTCCGGCCTGCGGGTGCACCACATCGGCCACGAGGCCATCCACTTCCAGCACGGCAGCACCGACAACGTGGTGCGCGACTCGGAGATCAGCGACACCGGCACGCAGACGCCGGACTACGGCGAGGGCATCTACATCGGCTCGGCGAAGAGCAACTGGCCGGGCGGTACGCCGGATCGCAGCGACCGCAACAAGGCGCTGGACAACCGGATCGGGCCGAACGTGGCCGCCGAGGCGATCGACGTCAAGGAGGGCACCAGCGACGGCGAACTGTCCGGCAACACCTTCGACGGCACCGGGCAGCAGGGCGCGAACTCCGGTGACAGCTGGGTGGACGTGAAGGGCAACGGCTACCGCGTGACGAACAACAAGGGCAGCAAGGTCTTCGTCACCACCAAGAGCTACGGCGGGTTCGAGGTGCACACGCAGCTGGCCGGCTGGGGCGAGAACAACACCTTCGCCGGGAACACCGCCGATGTGCAGTCAGCCGGGGCGTACGGCTTCTACATCCACAAGAAGGACCTGGGGAACAAGGTCTGCGCCAGCAACACGGTCACCAACGCGGGCAAGGGCTTCAGCAACATCCCCGCCACCGACGGCTGCTGAGACACACGAGCCGGGTCGGCGGGCTTCGGCGAGGTGCAGTGAATGTGGCTTTCACTGCGGATTCCGCAGTGAAAGCCACATTCACAGCATGGGCCGGAAGGGTCAGCGGAGGCCGGTGCCGCGGGCCAGGGCGGTGTCGACCAAAGTGGACAGCAGGGTCGGGTAGTCCACCCCGGTCACCGCCCACATCTTCGGGTAGGCCGAGGTGGTGGTGAAGCCGGGCATGGTGTTCACCTCGTTGATGGTGAGCGTGCCGTCGGCGCCGACGAAGAAGTCCACCCTGGCCAGGCCCTGGCAGTCCAGCGCGTGGAAGGCGGCCACCGCCATCTCCCGCAGGCGTTCGGTCACCTGGTCGTCCAGCTTCGCCGGGATGTCCAGCTCCGCGGCCTCGCCGAGGTACTTGGTTTCGAAGTCGTACCAGGCGCTTTCGTCCGTGGCCAGCACGCGGATCTCGGCGGGCAGCGAGGCTTCGACCCGCCCGTCGGGGAACTCCAGCACCCCGCACTCGACCTCGCGGCCGACCACCGCGGCCTCCACCAGCACCTTCGGGTCGGTCTCGCGGGCCAGCGCGATCGCGGCGTCCAGCTGGGACCAGTCGGTCACCTTGCTGATCCCGATCGAGGACCCGGCCCTGGCCGGCTTCACGAACACCGGCAGGCCGAGGCGTTCGCGCTCGGCTTCGGGCAAAGTGGACTGTCCACGCCGGAGCACCGCGTAGTCGCCGCCGGGCAGGCCCTCGGCGGCGAGCAGCTTCTTGGCGAACTCCTTGTCCATCGCGGTGGCGCTGGCGAGCACGCCCGCCCCCACGTACGGCACGTCGGCCAGTTCCAGCAGGCCCTGGATGGTGCCGTCCTCACCGAAGGCGCCGTGCAGCACCGGGAAGATCACGTCCACCGCGCCGATCGCGTCCACCCCGGCGTCCAGCGACACCAGTTCGCGGCTGGTCCGGTCGCCGGTGAGCACCAGGCTCCGCCCCTCGGACACCACGGGCAGCCGGTCGCCGTCGATCCGCAGGCGCTCCGGGTCGCTCGTGCCGAGCACCCAGCCGCCCTCGCGGGTGATGCCGATGGGCACGATCTCGAACCGCTCGGGGTCCAGGTTCGCCAGCACACTGCCCGCCGAAACGCAGGAGATGGTGTGCTCGGTGCTGCGGCCGCCGAACACCACGGCGACCCGCGTCTTGGCTGGGCTCATGGGGCGTCACCCTACCGGGCGCTTGTGGATCACCCCGGGCCGCAGTAGGCCGACCAGCGCATCCAGCGCGTCGGCCAGTGCTTCGCGGGAACAACCCGAGTAGGCCAGCGGGATCCCGTACGCGGTCGGCGTCCCGGCGAAGTGCCGCCCGAGGCGGTCGAGCCGGATGCCCGCGGCCTCGGCGGCCTCCACCTTGTCGCGTTCCTCGGCGGCCGAGTCCAGCGGGACCACCAGGTGCGCGCCCGCGTCGTCGCCGAGCACCGGGATGCCACCGGCGTACAGCGCACTGGTCAGCATGGACCGCCGCTCGGACAGCTCGCGCCGGAGTTTCCGCAGGTGACGGCCCAGATCACCGTGGCGGGCCAGTTCGATCAGCACCCGTTGCCCGGCTGGTGACGGCCGCGTGCCGACGCGGTCGCGGTACTCCAGCACCGCCGCGGCCACCTCGGGCGGCGCGACCATCCACCCGGCACCGAGCGTGGGCGTGAGGATCTTGCTGGTGGTGCCCAGGTGCACCACCACGTCCGGGGCGAGCGCGGCGAGCAGCGGCAACGGCGCCACGTCGAACCGCAGTTCCCCGTCGTAGTCGTCCTCGATCAGCAGGAAGTCCTCCGCGCGCGCCCGTTCGACCAGTTGCACTCGCCGGGCCGCGCTCATCCGGCTGCCCATCGGGTACTGGTGCGCCGGTGAGCAGTAGACCGCCCGCAGCCCGCGCGGCACGGCGTCCGGGCGCAGGCCCTCCCCGTCCACCGGCAACGGCACCGTCTTCAGCCCGGTGCTGGTCAGCGCCTGCACGGCCCGCTGGTAACCGGGTTCTTCCACACCGACCACGTCACCGGGCCGGAAGAGCGCGCCGGCGATCTCGATCACCGCGGCCGTGGTGCCCGAGGTGGCCAGCACGGAATCAGTGCCCGCCGAGAGCCCGCGGTGGCGGAGCAGGTGCTCGACGATCACCGCGCGGTAGTCGAACAGCCCGGCCCGGTGCGCCCTGGACAACGGCGGCGCGTCGGCGGCGGCCCGCCAGGCCCGGCGCCAGGCGGCGCGGTCGAGGCCGTCGGCCCACGGCACGCCGGGACTGAGGTCGAGCAGGTCGGGGCGGCCCGGCGCCTCGCCGATGACCAGCCCGCGGGCGGGCCGGTCGCGCGGTGGCGAGGTGGTCACGTAGGTGCCGGAGCCGTGGCGGCCGGCGATCCAGCCTTCGGCGTGCAGTTGCTCGTACGCCGCCGAGGTCACCGTCCGGCTGACGCCGAGGCGGTTGGCCAGCGCGCGGGTGGACGGGAGCCGGTCGCCGCCGCGCAGGTGCCCGGTGGCGGCCGACTCGCGCAGGGCGTCGGCGAGCTGGACGGCGAGCGGGGTGCCGCTCCGGCGGTCGAGGCGCACCGGGAGCGCGGTGTCGGAGTACGGCAAAGTGGCCTCTTCGAACTGGCTGGCAATTGGCCATTCAATGATGCCACTTGCCTGGGACAGGCTGGCGGTATGACCCCATTGTCACCCACCCCGCGCAGCACCATCACCCGCAAGAAGGATCGCGGCCGCAGTGACCGCGCCGACCTGTACGCGGTGCTCGACGAGGGCCTGGTCTGCCACCTCGGGCTGGTGCTGAACGGCTCGCCGCTGGTGCTGCCGACCGGCTACGGCCGCGACGGGGACACGCTCTACCTGCACGGATCCACCGGTTCACCGAGCATGCGGGCGGCCGCGCCCGAGGTCGACGTCTGCGTGACGGTGACGCTGGTCGACGCCGTCGTGTACGCGCGTTCGATCAACGACCACTCGATGAACTACCGCAGCGCCGTGGTGCACGGGCGGGCGCGCCAGCTCTCCGGCGACGAGAAGTGGCACGGCCTGCACGTGCTCACCGACCACCTCGCGCCCGGTTCGTGGGAGCACGCACGGGACGTCAACGCCAAGGAGTTCGCCGCGGTTTCGGTGCTCGCGCTCGACCTGGCGGAGGCGTCGGTGAAGGTGCGCGACGTCGGCGTGGTCGACGAACCGTCCGATGTGGAGGCCGACGCCGCCTGGGCGGGCGTGCTGCCGGTCCGGACCTCGTTCGGCCCGCCCGAGACCGACCCGGAGTGCTCGGTCCCGGTGCCCGCTCACGTGTCGGCGCGGGTGGGCCCGTCGACGAAGCTGCCGCGGTAGCTGCGCATCGCCCGGCCGCCGGAGCGGTAGACGTGCACGCTGATCGCGGGATCGGCGCCGGGGTTGCGCACGTGGTGGACGTAACCGGGGGCGAACACCCGCGACTGGCCCGCGACCAGCGGGTGCACCTCGGTGACCACCCGGCCGTCGGCGGCGGTCCGGCTGACCGTCTCGGTCAGCGCGCCGGTGACCACGGTGAACGCCCCGGTGGACTCGACGTGGTCGTGCAGGTCGGTCTGCTGGCCGGGCAGCCAGCTCATCAGCCAGATCTCCTGCTCCTCGTCACGGGCGATGAGCGCGGAGAACCGCTGGTCGGGGTCGTAGCGCAGCAGGTGGCGCCAGCGGTCGCGGTCGTGGGCGTACTCGAGCGCGACGCGCACGGGGTGGCGCTGCTGAACGGTGTTCTCGGCCAGGGCGACGGTGTTGTCCGGAACGGCGAACATGGCTGTTTTGTCCTTTGTGGGTGTCGTGGCGGCTGGAAGCGACGTCAGCGGCAACAACACGAACACAGCGCGAAGACACGGGGCTGGCCGGAACGGCTCGCTCGCACGGTGGTCTCACGCATCAGCACACCACGCAGCGAAGCAGGCCGTCCCGCCCCGGTCAACCGCGTCCCACCCAGTGGGCGCCGGTCAGGACCACTCGTGCTTGCGGGTCCGGCCCAGCAGCTCGGCGCCCAGCCGGCGGGGGTCCTCACCGCCGTGGCACACCCGGTGCATGGCGTCGGTGATCGGCATGTCGACCCCGAGGCTCGACGCGAGCTCCCGGATCGACGTGCACGACTTCACCCCCTCGGCCACCTGACCGCCGACGGCTTCCTGCGCCTGCGCGACCGACTCGCCCCGGCCCAGCCGTTCCCCGAAGGTCCGGTTCCGGGACAGCGGCGAGGAGCAGGTGGCGACCAGGTCCCCCACCCCGGCCAGGCCGGCGAAGGTCAGCGGGTCGGCGCCCATCTTCGTGCCGAGCCGCGCCATTTCGGCCAGTCCCCGGGTGATCAACGTCGCCGAGGTGTTGGCGCCGAGGCCGAGCCCGGAGGCCATGCCGCAGCTCAGTGCGATCACGTTCTTGCACGCGCCGCCCAGCTCGCAGCCCACCACGTCGGTGTTCGTGTACGGCCGGAAGTACCCGGTCGAGCAGGCCCGCTGCACGGCGATCGCGCGCTCGTGGTCGGCGCACGCGACCACCGCGCCGGCCGGCTGCTCCTGCGCGATCTCCTTGGCCAGGTTCGGCCCGGAGACCACCACCACCTGACCGTCCGGCACGCCGGCGATCTCGGTGATCACCTCGCTCATCCGCTTCAGCGTGCCCAGCTCGACGCCCTTGGCCAGGCTGACCAGCACCGCGTCGGCGGGCAGCAGGCCGCGCCACGCGGTCAGGTTCGCCCGCAGGCTCTGGCTCGGCACGGCCAGCACCACCGCGTGGGCCCCGTCGAGGGCGGCGGCCGGGTCGGCGGTGGCGGTGACCCGCGCGGGCAGCGCGACCCCCGGCAGGTAGCCGTCGTTGGTGCCCGCCTCGGTGATCTCGGCCGCGACCTCGGGGCGGCGCGCCCACATCGTCACGTCGCGCCCGGCGTCACCGAGCACCTTGGCGAAGGTGGTGCCCCACGAACCGGCACCGAGCACGGTGACCCGCTGGATGTCCATACCGGCCTCAGTC
The DNA here is from genome assembly GCF_017309385.1 of Amycolatopsis sp. 195334CR. Taxonomy (NCBI): domain Bacteria; kingdom Bacillati; phylum Actinomycetota; class Actinomycetes; order Pseudonocardiales; family Pseudonocardiaceae; genus Amycolatopsis; species Amycolatopsis sp. 195334CR. Next base: position 343,439 of record NZ_JAFJMJ010000001.1, read on the forward strand.
CTCGTCGGGGCGGGTGGCGGGCGGCTGCTCCCCGCGCACCTCGGCCAGCAGTCCGGTCACCGCGTCCATCATCACGTCGGTGACCTCGCGCAGCACCTTCGCGCCGAGCGGGCGGCCGCGGTAGGCGGACAGGTCGAGCGGCTCCCCCACCGAGTGGATCACCCGCTTGCGCGGGAACGGCCGGAACTTCTTGGTGTAGCCGTTGAGGATCTCGTGCGTGCCCCAGCGCGCGATCGGGATCACCGGCACGTCGTTCTCCATCGCCAGCCGCGCCGCCCCGGTGTAGGACCGCTTCGGCCAGACCGCCGGGTCCTTGGTGATCGTGCCCTCGGGGTAGATCACCACCACCTTGCCGTCGCGCAGCGCCTGGTGCGCCGCGCGCAGGCTGTCACCGGCGCTGGAGGAACCGCGGTAGACCGGGATGCCGCCCGAGCCGACCAGGATCTTGCCGAGCACCGGCGTGCGGGTCAGGCTCTCCTTCGCCATGAACCGCGGCACGCGCCGGTTGCGGTGCACCAGCACGGCGTCGACCACCGGGTCGAAGTGGGAGATGTGGTTGAGCACCAGCAGGGCGCCCCCGGTGCGGGGGATGCGCTCGGTGTGCCGGTAGTCCCGCCTGCCGAGCAGGGTCAGCGGGTAGAACAGCGCCGCGGCGGTCCCCACCCAGAAACCGCCCTTTTCCCGATCGGCCAAAACTCCTCCTCGTTCCGGTATCCCCGCTGATCCTGCCTCCCACCGCGTCACAGAGGTAGGGCGGGTCGGGGCAGTCAGGGGTAGAAAGGAGGGCGTGGCTCGCGAGGTGGACCTGATCGTCCCGATGAAACCGCCCAGCCTGGGCAAGTCCCGGCTGCGGGGCGCGCTGGACGACATCCACGACCAGGAGACGCACACCGAGCTGGTGCTCTCCCTCGCCGCCGACACGCTGGCCGCGGCGACCGCGGCGAACGGCGTCCGCCGGGTGCTGGTGGTCGCCGCCGAACCGGCCGCGCTGACCGGGCTGCACCGCCTCGGCGTGGAGATCGTCGGCGACGCGGGCGCGCGCGGGCTCAACGAGGCGCTGCGCCGGGGTGAGGCGATCCTGCGCCGGGCCGATCCCGGCGGGGTGGTCGCCGCGCTGCAGGCCGACCTCCCCGCGCTCCGGCCGGACGAGCTGGCGATGGCACTGGGTGCCGCGGCCGACCGGCGCGCCTTCGTCGCCGATCGCCAGGGCACCGGCACGACGCTGCTGGTCGCGGCGCCGGGCGAACCGCTGGACCCGCACTTCGGCACCGGCTCCGCGCTGGCGCACACCGCCTCGGGCGCGGTGCCGCTGGACGTGGCCACCCCCTCGCTGCGCAGCGACGTGGACACCGCCGCCGACCTCGCCCACACCAGGAGACTCGGGCTCGGCGAGCGCACCTCGACCCTGCTCGGCGAGGCGTGCTGCCTGAGCTAAGTGGCTGCCACCGGCGGAATTCACCGTGTCGTAGATCGCGGTATGCGCAGCAAGCCGCCGAGTACGGAAGAATGCAGGTTGTGAGCGAGCCGCTGAACCCCCCGCCTGCCCCACCGGACCTCCGCCGGGCCCGTCCCGGCGCCGACCCGGCACCCGCGGCACAGGAAAAACACGGGGTGCCCTCGGCGCCACCGGCGGTGACCGCGGTGGCCCCGCTGACCGACGCGCTCCCGGACGACCGCTACTTCAACCGCGAGCTGTCGTGGCAGGACTTCAACGCGCGCGTGCTCGCGCTGGCCGAGGACGACTCCCAGCCGCTGCTCGAGCGGACCAAGTTCCTCGCCATCTTCGCGTCCAATTTGGACGAGTTCTACATGGTGCGGGTGGCCGGGCTGAAGCGCCGCGACGAGACCGGCCTGTCGGTGCGCAGCGCGGACGGGCTCACCCCGCGCGAGCAGCTGGCCTACATCGCCAAGCGCAACCAGGACCTGGTCGAGCGGCACACCGGCGCGTTCGAGGAGGAACTGCGCCCCGAACTGGCCGCCGAGGGCATCCGGATCGTCAGCTGGTCCGATTTGGACGGACCGGACCAGCTGCGGCTGTCGAACTACTTCACCGACCAGATCTTCCCGGTGCTCACCCCGCTCGCGGTGGACCCGGCCCACCCGTTCCCGTACATTTCGGGCCTTTCGCTCAACCTCGCGGTGACCGTGCGCGATCCGGAGGGCGGCACCGAGCGCTTCGCCAGGGTCAAGGTGCCGAGCAACGTGCCCCGGCTGATCCGGGTGGAGGCCCAGCGCGAGCAGCGCGAGGCCACCTTCCTGCCGCTGGAGGAACTGATCTCGGCGCACCTCGGTGAGCTGTTCACCGGGATGGAGGTGACCGAGCACCACGTTTTCCGGATCACCCGCAACGCCGACTTCGAGGTCGAGGAGGACCGCGACGAGGACCTGTTGCAGGCGCTCGAACGCGAACTGGCGCAGCGCCGGTTCGGCCCGCCGGTCCGGCTCGAGGTGGCGCAGGACATGAGCGAGCACATGCTCGAACTGCTGCTGCGCGAGCTGGAGGTGGATCCGCGCGACGTGGTCGAGGTGCCCGGCCTGCTCGACCTGACCTGCCTGCACCAGCTGTCCGGGGTGGACCGCAAGGAGCTCAAGTACCCGACCTTCGTGCCCGCCACGCACCCGGCCTTCGGCGAGCGCGAGACGCCGAAGAGCGTGTTCGCCACCCTGCGCGAGGGCGACGTGCTGGTGCACCACCCGTACGACTCGTTCTCCACCAGCGTGCAGCGCTTCGTCGAGCAGGCCGCCGCCGATCCCAAGGTGCTGGCGATCAAGCAGACGCTGTACCGCACCTCCGGTGACTCGCCGATCGTGGACGCGCTCGTGGACGCGGCCGAGGCGGGCAAGCAGGTGGTGGCATTGGTGGAGATCAAGGCGCGCTTCGACGAGCAGGCCAACATCACCTGGGCCCGCACGCTGGAGCGGGCCGGCGTGCACGTGGTCTACGGGCTGATGGGGCTCAAGACGCACTGCAAGACCGCGCTGGTGGTGCGGCAGGAGGGCTCGACCATCCGCCGCTACTGCCACATCGGCACCGGCAACTACAACCCGAAGACCGCGCGGCTGTACGAGGACCTCGGCCTGCTCACCGCCGACCCGAGCATCGGCGCGGACCTGACCGACCTGTTCAACGTGCTCACCGGCTACTCGCGCCAGGACACCTTCCGCAACATCCTCACCGCGCCCAACGGCATCCGGCGCGGCATCCTGCGCGACATCGCCGAGGAGATCGAGCACGCGCGCGCCGGACGGCCGGCCGGGGTGCGGATCAAGTGCAACTCGCTGGTCGACGAGCAGGTGATCGACGCGCTGTACCAGGCGTCGCAGGCCGGCGTCGAGGTCGACGTGGTGGTGCGCGGGATCTGCTCGCTGAAGCCGGGGGTGGAGGGGCTGAGCGAGAACATCCGGGTCCGCTCGATCCTCGGCCGGTTCCTGGAGCACTCGCGGATCCTGCACTTCCGCGGCGGGGACAGCTACTGGATCGGCAGCGCGGACATGATGCACCGCAACCTCGACCGCCGGATCGAGGCGCTGGTGCGGGTCAAGGAACCCAAGCTGACCCGGCAGCTGGACGAGATCTTCGAGTCCGCGCTCGACCCGGCCACGCGCTGCTGGGTGCTCACCGCCACCGGCGAATGGGCCCCGTCCCCGGCGGACAACACCGAGGTGCGGGACCATCAGGTGGAGCTGATCTCGAAGCACAGGGCGAACGGTTGAACGACGAAGAGACGAAGGTCCGCGCCGCCGGCGCGGTGTTGTGGCGGCACGGCGCGGACGGGCCGGAGGTCGCGGTCGTGCACCGGCCGCGCTACGACGACTGGTCGCTGCCCAAGGGCAAGCTCGACCCCGGCGAGACCACGGTCGCCGCGGCGGTGCGCGAACTGCACGAGGAGACCGGGTTCCACGTGGTGCTCGGCCGCTTCCTCAAGCAGGTCGCCTACCGCGTGCCCGCGCCAGGCGGGCGCGGCGGCACGGTCGGCAAGACGGTCGACTACTTCAGCGCGCGGGTCGCGGGCGGTGCCTTCGAGCCGAACGAGGAAGTCGACGAGCTGCGCTGGCTGCGCCCGGCCGAGGCCGAGCCGATCCTGAGCCGTCACGGCGATGTGGAGACGCTGCGCGAGTTCTGCGCGCTGCCCGCGGAGCTGAGCACGGTGCTGTTGGTGCGCCACGCCAAGGCGGGCAAGCGGGACGAGTGGACCGGGGACGACGATCTCCGCCCGCTGTCCAACGCCGGGCTGCGGCAGGCCGAAGGCGTGCGCGCGGTGTCGACGGTGTTCGGCCCGGACCGCGTGCTCTCCGCGCCGCGCCTGCGGTGCGTGCAGACGGTGGCGAAGGTGGCCGAGGACCTCGGTGCCGAGGTGCGGCAGGAGCACCTGCTCTCCGAGGAGGGCTACTGGGCGGATCCGGTGCTCGGCCTGGCGCGGTTCCTGGCCATCGCCGGTGACGGCGGCACCCCGTTGATCTGCAGCCAGGGCGGGGTGATCCCGGATCTGGTGACCCAGCTGGCCGAGCGCGACGGGGTACAGCTGGAACTGCGCAGCCACGTCACCGAGGCCGAGCAGCAGCGGCGACCGGCCCCGGCGAAGAAGGGTTCGTTGTGGTTGCTCAGCTTCCGCCCGGCCGCCGGGAACGACGGGAACGACGGCCCGCGGCTGGCCGCGGCCACCTACTTCGCCAGCCAGCTGCCCTCGCCGTCGCCGTTGAACAGCGCGAAAGGCGAGTGACAGCGACCTGACAGCCCGCCCTGGTGTACTGCGTTCGCGCCCGTTGCCGGGCGGGATGCGACGGTCTAGGGGTGCGGCGCATCCCGCTCCGGTGTACCGGTCTGCGCCCACATCACGAGTGCGGCACGTCTCGTTCCGCCGCGGTGTCCAGACCCGCCAGCAGCGTCCGCACTTCGGCGACGCGCGGATCGTTGAGCCGCAGGCAGGTGCCGAGCGCTTCCTGCCAGTACCCGTCGGCCCCTTCGGCTTCGCCCATCGCGTGCTGGATCCGGCCGAGCGTGATCAGCACGTCGATGCTGCCGTAGTCGGCACCCATCTCCCGTAGCGAGCCCAGTGCGCGCAACGCGTTCTCCATCGCGTCCTCGTACCGCCCGGCACACCCCAGCGCTTCGGCGAAGTTCCCCTTCGCCAGCGCCGAGTGGTACTGGTCGCCGACCGCGTGGAAGGCGTCCTCCGCGTTCTTGGCGTGTTCGGCGGCGTCGTCGAACTTGCCCAGCCCGATGCAGCTGGCGCTCAGGTTCAGTTCCGCGTGCGCGACGTAGGTCTGGTCCCCGGACCGGCGCGCGGCCTCGACCCCGGCGGAGCTGTAGCGGTAGGACTCCTCGTACTCCTCGCGGAGGTAGTAGGCGCCGGCGAGGTTGCTCAGGATCGCCACGCTCAGCGCGTTGCCGCCCTCCGGCGCGGCGGCCAGTCCTTGCTCCAGCGCGGCGAGCGCCTCGTCGGTGCGGGAAGCCCGCAGCAGCGCCGTGCCCAGGTTGTTCGCCGCGTACTGCAGGCCGAGCCGGTCCGCCTTGGCTTCGGCCACCTCCACCGCGTGGCGCGCCATCTCGATCCACTCGTCGATGTCGTGGCGTTCGGCGTTGAACCCGCGCAGCAGCCAGCTGAGCTGCCAGGCGCGGGTCGGCCAGCCGCGCCGGGCCGCGGCGGCCACCAGTGCGACCAAGGTGGACCGTTCGCCGAGGTACCAGGCGGTCGCGGCGGCGCGGTCGGTGAAGCTCACCGCCGGCCCGTCGACCTCCGGCAGCACCACGTCCTCGGTGAGCAGGTCCGGCCGCACCTGGCTGTTGGCCTCGGCCGCGGTGCACAGGTACCAGTCGAGCAGCCGCCGGAAACAGTGTTCCTGTTCCGCCGCGCTTTCCGCCTCCTCCAGTCGTTCGGTGGCGTAGACGCGGAGCAGGTCGTGGAACTGGTAGCGGTCCGCGCGCGGCTGGTTGAGCAGGTGCGCGGCGGCGAGCTGGTCGAGCAGGTCCCGGGTTTCGCGGACCGGCCTGCCGCACAACACCGCGGCGGCGGACAGGCTGATGTCCACGCCGGGGTGCAGCCCGAGCAACCGGAACAGCTTCGCCGCGTCCGGGCGCAGCGCCTTGTAGGACCACGAGAACGCGGCACGCAGATCGGTGCCGGCGTCGTGCGGGTCCCGCAGGGTGTCCAGGCGTGAGCGCTGGTCGCGGAGTTCCTCGACGATGCCGGCGATGGACATGCCGCCGAAGCGCGAAGCCCGTTCGCCCGCCAGCGCCAGCGCGAGCGGGAGGCGACCGCACAGATCGGCCAGTTCGGCCACCGCGTCGGGTTCGGCGGCCAGCCGGGAATGGCCCACACTGCCCGCCAGGAGCGCCGTGGCGCCCCGGTGGTCCAAGGACCCCAGCGCGAGCCGGTGCGCGCCCTCACGGGCTACCAGGCCGCGCAACTGGCTGCGGCTGGTGACCACCACGAGGTTCCCGGAACCGGGCAGCAGCGGCCGGACCTGGTCCGCGTCGTGCGCGTTGTCCAGCAGCAACAGCATCCGCGCCCCGGCCAGCCTGCTGCGCAGCATCGCCGAGCGTTCCTCCACTGTGGAAGGAACGGCCTCGGCCGCCACACCGACCGCGCGCAGGAACCGGCCGAGCGCCGCGTCCGGGGTGACCGGGGTGTCCGCCGAATGCCCGCGCAGATCGAGGAACAGCTGCCCGTCGGGGAAGCGGTCGCGGACGCGGTGGGCCCAGTGCACCGCGAGCGAGGTCTTGCCCACCCCGGCGGCGCCTTCGATCACCGCGATCGCGGTGGAGCGTTCGTGCTGCCCGGCCAGGAACTCCCCGAGCTCGGCCAGTTCGCTGTCGCGGCCGGTGAACCGGGTCACGTCGAACGGCAGCTGCCGCGGCACCACTTCGCGGGTGTCCGGCGCGGGCGGGGCTTCGGCGGAGAGCAGTTCGAGGTGCAGGCGGCGCAGGCTCGCGCCCGGTTCCACGCCGAGCTCCTCGGCCAGCAGCTCCCGGAGTTTCGCGTACCTGGCCAGCGCTTCGGCGCGGCGGCCGGTGCGCGCCAGTTCGGCCACCAGCCGTTCCCACAACGACTCCCGCAGCGGGTAACGCGCGATCAGCTCGGTGAGTTCCGCGGCGAGATCGGTGCCCGCACCGGAAGCGGCGTCGAGATCGATGCGCCGCTCCACCGCGAGCAGGTACCGCTCGGTCAGCAGCGGCGCCCAATCCTCGGCCAGCGCCGGGGATCCGACGCCCTCCAGCGGGGTGCCGCGCCACAACGCCAGCGCGGCGGTGAGCGATTGCCGTTCGGCAACCGGATCCGGTTGCTCCATCGCCTCGTCGAGCAGCCGGAGGAAGCGCAGCGCGTCCACCCGATCGGGCGCGACGACGAGCCGGTAGCCGTCCGGTGCGGTGGCCACGGTTTCCTCGCCGATCAGGCGGCGCAGGCGCATGACGTAGGTGTGCAGGCTGCCGCGCACCCGGGCGGGCAGGCTTTCGCCCCAGACGAACCGGGCCAGCGAGTCGATCGAAACCGGGCGCCCCGCGGCCAACGCGAGCCCGGCGAGCAGCGCGCGCTGGCGCGCACTGGTCAGCGTTACCGGCGCACCCCCGATCGCGGCTTCGAACGAGCCCAGCAGCCGGATGTCGATGACCGCTACCTCCTCAGTCCGCGGTCGCGCGCCGCGGGTTACGACTCTAGCGAGGGGGAGGGAGCGGGCGCACTCTCATCAGCGCGCGGAGCGGGGCCGCCGGGGACCGCGGCCGGTGTCACGGAGGTGGCTTCCGGGGACGTCAGCCACCTTCGTGACCCTGCCCGGGGGGGGTGCGGACGCGGCAGGGCCCCGTGCCGGAAACTCCAGCACGGGGCCCTGCCGAGGTACCGCAGGCGAACCGCGAACTACTTCTTCTTCGCGGCGGTGGTGCGCTTGGCCGCGGTGGTCTTCTTCGCGGCGGTCGCCTTGGGCGCGGCCTTGGTGGTGGCCTTGGCGGCGGTGGTCTTCGCCGCTGCCTTCGGGGCCGCCTTGGCGGTGGTCTTCTTCGCCGTGGTCGCCTTGGCCGTGGTGGCCTTGGCGGCGGTCTTCGGCGCCGCCTTGGCAGCGGTACGGCTCGCGGCGGTGCTGCGCGTCGTGGTGGCGCGCGTGCGAGTCGTGGTGCTGCGGGTGGTGCTCGGACGGCTGGCCGTCGCCCGGGTGGTGGTGGCGCGAGTGGTGGTGCTCGCGGCACGGGTACCCGCGGTGGCGCGCTTGGCGGCGGTGACCTTCGGCAGCTTCTTCGCGCCGCTCACCACGTCCTTGAAGGTCGTGCCGGCGCGGAAGGCGGGCACGTTGGTCTTCTTGACGCGGACCGTCTCACCGGTACGCGGGTTCCGGGCGGTCCGGGCGGCGCGGGCGCGCTTCTCGAACACCCCGAAGCCGGTGATGTTCACCTTCTCGCCCTTGTTGACCGTCCGGATGATGATGTCGACGAGACCGTCGACCGCTTCCGATGCAACCTTTTTGTCGCCCAGGCGCTCCGACAGCGCCTCGATCAGCTGGGCCTTGTTGGCCATTCCGGTCCTCCAAGAAGAACTATCCGTACACGGCCTCCTTCGGCCGACTTGCGCACACGGTATTACCAATGCAGCACAAATTCCAAACGGCACGCGGAATTTTTCCCTTGTATCGGCGGTGGTTCCGCCTCTAGAGGGACCCTCAGCGGGGCTCCAGCGGGCCGTCTGGCACGGGTGTACCGCCCTCCGGCGGGGCCTGGATTCCCTTGTTGAGCAGGGAATCCCTGCAGCTCAGCCGCCCAGTGGGGTGGTCACCGGCTTCCAGGAGGGCCGGCCGGATTCGAACGAATCGATCTCATCGGCGTGTCGCAGGGTGAGAGCGATGTCATCCAGCCCCTCGAGCAGCCGCCAGCGGGTGTAGTCGTCGATCGCGAAGGGCGCGGTGAAGTCCTTGGCCCGTACGGTCTTCGCCTGGAGGTCCACCGAGACCTCCGTGCCGGGGTCGTTCTCGAGCAGCTTCCAGAGCAGCTCGACGTCCGACTGCTCGCACTGGGCGGCCAGCAGGCCCTGCTTGCCGGAGTTCCCCCGGAAGATGTCGGCGAACCGGGACGAGATGACCACGCGGAAGCCGTAGTTCATCAGCGCCCAGACCGCGTGCTCCCGGGAGGAGCCGGTGCCGAAGTCCGGCCCGGCGACCAGCACGCTGCCCGCCCGGAAGGGCTCCTGGTTCAGCACGAACTCGCTGTCCGAGCGCCAGGCGGCGAACAGCCCGTCCTCGAACCCGGTGCGGGTCACGCGCTTGAGGTAGACGGCCGGGATGATCTGGTCAGTGTCCACGTTGGACCGGCGCAGCGGCACGCCGACGCCGGTGTGGGTGGTGAAGGGGTCCATGGGTGCTCCTGGGGGGCGAGAGAAGGCTACTGGGCGGTACCGGCCGTTGCGGGGGCCAGGTCTTCCGGCGAGGAGAGCGTGCCGCGGACCGCGGTCGCGGCGGCCACCAGCGGCGAGACCAGGTGCGTCCGGCCCCCCTTGCCCTGCCTGCCCTCGAAGTTCCGGTTGGAGGTCGACGCGCTGCGCTCCCCCGGCTTGAGCTGGTCCGGGTTCATCCCCAGGCACATCGAACAGCCCGCCTGCCGCCATTCGGCCCCGGCGTCGGTGAAGATCTTGTTCAGCCCCTCGGCTTCGGCGGCCTGGCGCACCCGCATCGAGCCCGGCACCACCAGCATCCGCACGTTCTCGGCCACCTTGTGCCCGGCCAGCACCGCCGCGGCGGCCCGCAGGTCCTCGATCCGGCCGTTCGTGCACGAGCCGAGGAAGACGGTGTCCACCTGGATCTCACGCAGCGGGGTGCCCGGCTTGAGGTCCATATAGGACAGGGCCTTCTCGGCGGCGAACCGCTCGTTCTCGTCGGCGATCCGCTCGGGGTCGGGCACCGACTCGCCCAGCGGCAGGCCCTGGCCGGGGTTGGTGCCCCAGGTCACGAACGGGGTGAGCGAGTCGGCGTCGAGGTGCACCTCGGCGTCGAACTCCGCGTCGTCGTCGGTCCGCAGCTCGCGCCAGTTGGCCACCGCGGCGTCCCAGTCCGCGCCGGTCGGTGCGTGCGGACGGCCTTCGAGGTAGTCGAAGGTGACCTGGTCCGGTGCGATCATCCCGGCGCGGGCGCCCGCCTCGATCGACATGTTGCAGACGGTCATGCGGGCTTCCATGGACAGCGCCTCGATCGCGCTGCCGCGGTACTCGAGCACGTAGCCCTGCCCGCCGCCGGTGCCGATCTTGGCGATCACCGCGAGGATGATGTCCTTGGCGGTCACGCCGGGGCGGAGCTGGCCATCGACGTTGATCGCCATCGTCTTGAATGGACGCAGCGGCAGCGTCTGGGTGGCCAGCACGTGCTCCACCTCGGAGGTGCCGATGCCGAAGGCCATCGCGCCGAACGCGCCGTGGGTGGAGGTGTGGCTGTCGCCGCAGACCACCGTGGTGCCCGGCTGGGTCAGCCCGAGCTGCGGGCCGATCACGTGCACGATGCCCTGCTCGGCGTCGCCCATCGGGTGCAGCCGGACGCCGAACTCCTTGCAGTTCCGGCGAAGCGTGTCGACCTGGGTCCGCGACACGGGGTCGGCGATCGGCAGTTCGATGTCGACCGTCGGCACGTTGTGGTCCTCGGTGGCGATGGTCAGGTCCGGCCTGCGCACCGGGCGACCGGCCAGCCGGAGGCCGTCGAAGGCCTGCGGGCTGGTGACTTCGTGCACCAGGTGCAGGTCGATGTAGAGCAGGTCGGGCTCGGCTCCCTCGCCCCGGCGCACCACATGTGCGTCCCACACCTTTTCCGCCAGCGTGCGGCCCCGCGTTTTGGACATCAGGGCTCCTCCCATAAGACGTTACCGGGATTTTCCCAGGATCTGGACTTCCCAAACTTCGGGAAGATAGTATCGCGCTGTGGGACAGCATAGCGGTATCGGAGTCCTGGACAAGGCGGTGGCCGTGCTGCAGGCGGTCGCCGAAGATCCCTGTGGACTCGCCGAACTCTGCAGCCGGACCGGCCTTCCGCGCGCCACCGCGCACCGGCTGGCGGTCGGGCTGGAGGTGCACAGACTGCTCCGGCGCGGGCCGGACGGGCGCTGGCGGCCGGGCACGGCTCTGGCCGAACTCGCCGGTGGCACAACGGATCCGCTGCTCGACGCGGCGGGCTCGGTGCTGCCGAAGCTGCGGGACATCACCGGCGAGAGCGTGCAGCTCTACCGCCGGGACGGGGTGCAGCGGGTCTGCGTGTCGACCGCGGAGCCGCCGAGTGGCCTGCGCGACACCGTGCCGATCGGGTCACGGTTGCCGATGACCGCCGGTTCCGGCGCGAAGGTGCTCGCCGCGTGGTCGGATCCGCACACGCAGCGCGCGATCCTGACCGACGCGGTCTACGGCGAGCGCACGCTGCTGGAGGTGCGGCGGCGCGGCTGGGCGCAAAGCGTGGCCGAACGGGAGCCGGGTGTGGCGAGCGTCTCGGCGCCGGTGCGGGATTCCGCCGGCACCGTGGTCGCCGCGGTCTCGGTGTCCGGGCCGATCGAGCGCATCGGGCGCAAGCCGGGCGCGCGCTGGGCGGCGGACCTGCTGGCCGCCGCGGAAGCCCTGCAGGAACGCCTCTGAGCGAACGCTATGAGTGGGGCATTACTTGCGTTGAATGCTAGTAATGCCCCACTCATAGCGTTGACCGGCCGGTCAACTGCAGCTTCCGCAGCAGCCGCAGCCGGGGCCGGTGCACGAGCTGCAGCAGTTGCATCCACCCATAGCGGAACCCACCTTCCTCGTCGCCGAACGAGCCGTTCCAGCGTACGAACCCGGCGAGGGGTGGCACACCGCTCACTGAGTGGTATGCGGTTTCCGCTATGTGAGCGACCACCCGGCGAGCCGCGAGGCGATGTCGTCGATCGTCCACGGGTCCTCGGTTTCCGTGGTCTCGGCGACCGACCAGCCGCGCAGCAACTGGATGGATCCGCCCTGCACGGCGAAGACCTGGCCGGTGTGCGGGCACCGGTCGCTCGCCAGGTAGGCCACCAGTGGCGCGATGTTGGCCGGGGCGAAGGCGTCGAACTCGCCCGCTTCGACCTCCTGCGCGAAAATCGCGCCCATGCCCGGAGTAGCCAGGGTGAGCCGCGTACGCGCGATCGGGGCGATCGCGTTCACCCGCACGCCGTAGCGTTCCAACTCCGCCGCGGCCACGAGCGTGAGCGCGGCGATCCCCGCCTTGGCCGCGCCGTAGTTCGCCTGACCCGCGTTCGGCAGCGTGGTTCCCGAGGCCGAGGCCGTGTTGATCACCGCGGCCGCAACGGGTTCCCCGGCCTTCGACCGCGCCTTCCAGTACGCCGCCGCGTGGTGCAGCACCGCCGCGTGCCCCTTGAGGTGCACCGCGATCACCGCGTCCCACTGCGCTTCGCCCAGCCCGGCCAGGAAGGCGTCGCGCAGGATGCCCGCGTTGTTGACCACGACGTCGAGCTTCCCGAACTCGGCGACCGCCTGGTCCACCAGCGCCGCGGCACCGTCCCAGGTGGCCACATCGGCCGTGCTGGCGACCGCTTTCCCGCCCGCGGCGGTGATCTCCGCCACCACCTCCTGCGCCGGTCCGGCGTCCGAGCCGCTGCCGTCGTTGGCCCCGCCCAGATCGTTGACCACCACCGCGCCGCCCTCGGCGGCGAACAGCAGCGCGTGCTCGCGCCCGATGCCGCGCCCGGCGCCGGTGATCACCGCGACCCGTCCGTCCAGTGCTCCCATGCCGCTGTTCTCCTTCAGTCGGTGATCTCGGCGAGGCCGTCGGTGAGCACCACCTGCGCCCCCGCGGTCGTTTCGTAGGCGTAGCCGCCGGATCCCGTGCGCCAGAACCGCGTGTGCAGGTCCTGGCCGGGAAAAACCGGCTTGGCGAAGCGAACCGCCAGCCGCCGCAACCTCGTCACGTCGCCGCCGGCCAGTTCGGTCAGCGCCCCCCACGAGGTGAAGGCCATGCTGCACAGGCCGTGCGCGATGATGCCGGGCAGCCCGGCCTCCTTCGCGATTTCCTCGTCGAGGTGGATCGGCATCGGGTCGCCCGCGGCCGGGCCGTACCGGAACGTCTGGTCCTCGTCGAGGTGCTGGGTGATCTCGGCCACCGGCGGCTGCTCCCGCAGCGCTTCGTCGAACCGGTGCCCCGGCGCCAGTTCACCCACTTGCGCACCAGCGTCGAACCCGCGCACCACGAAGGTCACGTACTGGTCGTTGACCGGATCGCCGTCCGCGGTGCGGGTTTCCAGGTGGACGTTCGCCGCTGTGCCCTTCGGCCTGCCGCGGTAGCCGAGCATCCTGGCCCTGGCCACCAGCCGGTCGCCGGGCCGGATCGGCCGGTGGAAGCGGAAATCCTGCTCGCCGTGCAGCACCCGGCCGATCAGCGGCAGCGGTACCACTTCGAGCGCCGGTTCCAGCAGCGACTGGAACACCGGCACGATCGCGAACACCGGGCTGGCGAGTTCGCCGTTCCGGTGCGCCGGGATCGGGTCGTTGGTGGCGGCCGCGTACTCCGCGATCCGTTCGGCGGTCACGTCGAAGCGGATCTCGTCCGTCCACTCGCCCAGCCGGCCCGGGTCGAACTTCAGCTCGTCGTCCATCAGGCGACCAGCGCGGCGAAGTTCTCCAGCGACTTCTCCAGGTTCTTCCTGGCGTCCTTCTCCACCGCCTTGCCCAGCGCGCCGACGATCATCTGCCCGCTGAACTCGGCGTCGATGGTGGCGGTGGACCGCTCCCCGGCCGGCTCCACCCGGAGTTCGAAGGTGACCTTCACCCCGGCCATCCCGGTGCCGGAGATGACCAGCCGGTTCGGCGCGTCGAACTCGCCGACGGTCCAGGCGATCGCGTTCGCCATGCCGAGCATGGTGACCACCTCGGTGGCCTGCGCGCCGGCGCTGAACTCGGCGGGCACCTCGCCCTTCCACTTGGTGTGGATGGTCAGCCACTTCTCGAAGTTGTTCGGGTTGGAGAACTCGGCCCACACCTTCTCCTGCGGTGCGGGCAGTTCCACCGACGCGTTGACCTTGCCCATGTGCATCCTCCGTTGTCTCAGCGCTCGGCGCGCTGGTAGGCGGTGACCACGGCGGCACCGCCGAGGCCGATGTTGTGCTGCAGCGCGGCGGTGACCCCGTCGACCTGCCGCTTCTCCGCGGTGCCGCGCAGTTGCCAGGTCAGTTCGGCGCACTGCGCCAGCCCGGTGGCGCCGAGCGGGTGTCCTTTCGAGATCAACCCGCCGGACGGGTTCACCACCCACTTGCCGCCGTAGGTGGTCGCGCCGTCGTCGACGAGCTGCCCGGCTTCCCCGTCGGCGCAGAGGCCGAGGGCTTCGTAGAGCAGCAGCTCGTTGGCGGAGAAGCAGTCGTGCAGCTCGATCACCTGGAAGTCGGCCGGGCCGAGGCCGGACTGCTCGTAGACCTTCCGCGCGGCCCGCACGTTCATGTCGTGACCGACGATGTTCTTCGCGCTGCCGTCGAAAGTGGACGCGAAGTCGGTGGTCATCGCCTGTCCGACGATCTCCACCGCCTGCCCGGCCAGGCCCCGTTCTTCCACAAAGGATTCGCTGACCAGCACCGCGGCGCCGGAACCGTCCGAAGTGGGCGAGCACTGCAGCTTGGTCAGCGGGTCGTAGATCATCCGCGAGCCGAGGATGTCGTCCAGTGTGTACTCGTCCTGGAACTGCGAGTACGGGTTGTGCACCGAGTGCTTGTGGTTCTTGTGCCCGATCTTCGCGAAGTGCTCGGCGGTGGTGCCGTACTGCTTCATGTGCTCGCGCCCGGCGGCGCCGAACATCCACGGCGCGGGCGGGAAGAGCACCTCGGAGATCTCGGCCAGCGCCTGGAGGTGGTTGCCCAGCGGCTGCTCGCGATCGTCGAAAGTGGACCCGAGCGAACCGGGCTGCATCTTTTCGAAGCCCAGCGCCAGCACGCAGTCGGCCTGCCCGCTCTTGACCGCCTGCGCGGCCAGGTACAGCGCGGTCGAGCCGGTGGAGCAGTTGTTGTTGACGTTGACGATCGGGATGCCGGTCAGGCCCAGTTCGTAGACCGCGCGCTGCCCGGAGGTCGACTCGCCGTAGACGTAGCCGACGTAGGCCTGCTCGACCTGCTGGTATTCGATCCCGGCGTCCGCCAGCGCCCTGGTCCCGGACTCCTTCGCCATTCGCGGGTAGTCCCAGTCCGGCCGACGGCCCGGCTTCTCGAACTTGGTCATGCCCACACCGGCGACGTACACCCTGTTCGCCACGGCGGCCTCCTTCCGTTGCCGCCGCAATTACATACCAACAGGAATGTATCTTTCAAGCCCCTGGGTGACCGAGGCCACCCCCGAACGCAGTGAATGTGGCTTTCACAGCGCCTGGCGCTGTGAAAGCCACATTCACTGCACGGGGACGGGCGTCAGCGGCCCTGGAGGGACTTGACGTTGTTGCCGAAGGTCCAGTTGCGCGAGCCGTCCCAGTTGATCGACCAGGTCATCAGGCCCTTGAGGCCGCCGGAGTAGGCGTTCCACGCCTGCGCCACCAGCCCGGTCGACATGTACCCGCCGCCGGCGCCCGGTTGCGCGGGCAGGCCGGGCACCTGCTTGTCGAACGGCACCCGGATCGTGGTGCCCTGGATCACCAGGCCCTGGTTGAGGCAGTTGGTCTGCGCGGTGAAGCCCTGCACGGTGCCGGCCTGGTACGAGTCACCGGCGCAGCCGTACATGCTGCCGTTGTAGTACTGCATGTTCAGCCACCACAGCCTGCCGTTGTCCGCATACTTCTTGATGATCGGCAGGTAGGCACCCCAGATCGAGCCGTAGACCACGCTGCCGCCGGTGACGTAGGCGGTCTCCGGTGCCATGGTCAGCCCGAAGTTCGACGGCATCTGCGCGAGCACGCCGTCGATGATCCGGATCAGGTTCGCCTGCGACGCCGACGGCGTGCCGATGTTGCCGCTGCCGACCAGACCGGTCTCGATGTCGATGTCGATGCCGTCGAAGTTGTACTTCTTCAGGATCGGCACGATGGTGGCGACGAACCGGTCGGCCACCGCGCTCGAGTTCAGGTCGATGCCCGCGGTCGCGCCGCCGATGGACATCAGGATGGTGGCGCCGGCCGCCTTCGCCGCGCACATCTCGGCCGGGGTGGCCACCTTCACCGTGGAGTCCATGCCGTCCTGCCACAGCACGGTGCCGTCGGAGAGGATGACCGGGAAGGCGGCGTTGATGACGTTGTACCCGTGCGCCGCGATGCGGGAGTCGGTGATCGGGATCCAGCCGAGCGGCGGGTGGACGCCGTTCGAGGCGCCGTCCCAGTTCTCCCAGTAACCCTGGAGCACCTTGCCCGCCGGTTTGGACTTCACCGCACAGGTCTCGGCGGCTTGGGTGCTTTCCGCGGCCGCCGCCGGGGTCAGCAGCGTCAGCAGGGCCGCCGAAGCGACCAAGAGCGCGCGGGATCTACGACCGAACATACCCAGCTCCCTATCTCGAAGCGTCGTTGCCACAGCAGAGAACACGGCCGTCACCCGACGATAACCGCAGCTCGGGCGCCCACAGTACCTACTTTCGGGTGGTCTAGACCATATTGTTGGTGACGCCTCCGGCGTCGCGGCGAGGTCGCTTGGGATCCGGTCGACGGGCGAGGCACGCCGTGCCGCTGGACGGCCCGTCGCACGTCCCCCGTTGACCGGCGCGACCTCGCGCGGCCGCATGCGGGGGTCGGTGGGTGATCGGGTGTTGTGAATGTGGCTTTCACTGCGGAATCGGCAGTGAAAGCCACATTCACAGCATCGGGGCGGAGGGGGGCCGCAGAGCGGCGGGCGGCGCGGGCACCGGATCGGGGTGGGTCTTTGGACTCTAGTCCCGGGGGAACGGGGGGCTTAGCGTCGAGGGTGATGGGTTCCCGATCAGCGCGATGGGCCGCCGCCGTGCTCGCGCTCGCTGTTTGCTACTACCTCGGCGCGCGGCTCGGCCTGGAGTTCGCGCTGGTGCGCGGCCAGGTCGCCCCGCTGTGGCCGTCGACCGGGCTGGCGGTGGCGGCCATGCTCCGCTTCGGCGTCCGCCTGTGGCCTGGGGCGCTGCTCGGGTCGCTGGCCGCCAACGCCCCGCTCGGCCCCTCCCCGCTCGCCGTGCTCGGCATCGCCGCGGGCGCGGCCGCCGCCCCTTCGGTGGCCGTGCTGTTGTTGCGCCACGCGGGGTTCCGGACGGAACTGACCCGGCTGCGCGACGTGATGTCGCTCGTCCTGTTCGGCGCGGTGGCCGGGATGGCGATCAGCGCCACCGTCGGCGTCGGCACGCTGACCGCCGCCGGGGCGATCCCGCGCGAGGAGGCCCTCACCGCCTGGTCGGTGTGGTGGGCGGGCGACGCCACCGGCCTGCTGGTCTTCGCCCCCGCCGCACTCGTGCTCTTCACCGCGCCCCGCGTGCGCTGGCCGGAGATCACCACCGCGCACTGGGTCCAGGCCGCCGCGCTGACCACCGGCACGCTCGCGCTCGCGGCCGCGGTGGCCGCCGGTCAGGTGCCCTGGCTGTTCATCATCTTCCCGGTGGTGATCTGGTGCGCCTGGCGCCTCGGCCTCGCCGTGGTCGCCCCCTGCCTGGTCATCGCCACCACCGGCACCACCATCGCCGCCGCACTCGGGGCCGGGCCGTTCGCCGGGCAGGCCCTGGTGAACCGGATGGTGCTGCTCCAGTCGTTCAACGGCGCGCTGGTGCTGACCGGGCTGCTGCTCGCCGCCGCGGCCGCCGAGCAGCGGGTGGCCACCGCGATCAGCGAACAGGCCGGTGCCGAACTGGAGGCCAGGGTCACCGAGCGGACGGCGATGTTCACCGAGGCCGAGCGCGTGGGCCGGGTGGGCAGCTGGGAACGCGACGTGGCCACCGACGCGGTGACCTGGAGCGACCAGATGTTCCGCCTCTACGGCCTGGTCCCCCGCTCGCGCGAGCTGACCTACCAGACCTTTCTCGCCTACGTGCACCCCGACGACCGCGAACTCGTCACCACCACCAACGAACAGGCGTTGCGCGACCACCTCGACACCGAGATCGCGCACCGGGTGGTGTGGCCGGACGGCACCATCCGCTGGCTCAACCGCCGCGCCAGCCTGGTGGTGGACAAGTCCGGCGTGGTGCGGAAGATGGTCGGCACCGCGCAGGACATCACCGCCGCCAGGACCGCCGCCGCGGAAACCCGGCTCCTGCTCGAATCCGGCACCGACGCCATCCTCGGCTTCGACGCAGCCGGGCTCGTCACGCTGGCCAACGACCGCGCCGCTGACCTGTTCGGCGAACTCACCGGCGAGCACATCAAGCGGGCCCTGCCGGAACTGGACACCGACCGGGCGGTCCAGGGCGCCGAGGTGGTCGGCAGGCGCCAGAACGGTGCCGAGTTCCCGGCCGAGGTCACGCTGCGGCCGTTGTCCGAGGCCGAAGCCGCGTTCGGCGGCACGGTCGCGGTGGCGGTGGTCCGCGATCTGACCCGCCGCAAGGAAGCCGAACGGGCCCGGCGGCAACTGCAGGACGAGCACCGCCGCCGCCAGCAGGCGCTGGAGATCAACGACAACGTCATCCAGGGCCTGTCGGCGGCGCTCTACGCACTGGACTCCGGTGAATCCGAGCGGGCGGTGCGCACGCTGCGGCGCACCCTCGACACCGCGCGGGAAACCATGCGGAACCTGTTGCACGACAGCACCGGCATCGCGCCCGGCGACCTCGTGCGGCGTCAACCGGCCGCGCTCGCGCCACCCGCCAAACCCGCCGCGGACCCGCGTCCCGCCGCCTCCGCCCCGGTCACCGCGGTGATCGCCGACGACAGCCGCGAGGTGCGGTTCGCCCTGCGCGCGCTGCTGGAATCGTTGCCGGGCATCACGGTCGTCGGCGAAGTGGCCGACGGCATCGAGGCAGTGCGCATCGCCACGGAACGGCAGCCCGACGCGATGCTGCTGGACCTGGCCATGCCCGCGATGGACGGGCTCGAAGCGCTGCCGCTGATCCTCGCCGCCTCACCGGGCACCAAGGTCATCGTGGTCTCCGGGTACGGCCGCGACCAGGTGGCCGAGCAGGCGCTGCGCCTCGGTGCCACCGCGTACGTGGAGAAGGGCGGTTCGACCCGGTTGCTGGCGAACCTGCTCGCCGACCTGTTCTCCGAGATCGGCCGCGAGCGCCGGGAACCGCCGCCCAGCCAGGACACCGACGACCACTCCGGCCTGGACCCGCAGACCGAGCTGGCGGTGACCTGCGCGCACGAACTGCGCAACCCGATCACCGCGCTCACCAGCATCACCCAGTTGCTGCGGGAGCAGAGCGACCGGATGCCGTCCGCGACCGTCCACAAGCTACTCGGCGCGATGGCGCGCAGCCTGCGGCAGATCGACCGGCTGGTGCAGGACCTCGCCGACGCCGGGCGGATGCTCTCGGGCAACCTGGAACTGCTGCTGGAGCCCACCGACCTCGGTGACCTGGCCAGGACGGTGCTCGGTGAACTGGCCGACCTGACCGACGACCACCCGGTGGAACTGCGGGCCGAGGCCGGCGTGGTGGCCGGGGTGGACCCGTTCCGCATCCGGCAGGTGCTGGCGAACCTGCTGGGCAACGCGGCGAAGTTCAGCCCGCCGGGGAGCCCGATCCGGCTCACCCTCGCGGTCGAGGGCGAGCGCGTGGAGATCGCGGTCACCGACCGCGGCCCCGGGGTGCCCGCCGAGCACCGCGACCGGCTGTTCGGCAAGTTCGAACGGCTCGGCAGCACGCAGAAGGGCACCGGGCTGGGGTTGTACATCTCGCAGGAGATCGCCCGGGCGCACTAGGGGGAGCTGGTGCTGGCGGAGAGCGGTCCCGGCGGCAGCACGTTCGTGCTCTCCCTGCCGATCGTGCTCAGCGGGCAGTGGCCGGAGCATGCACTAGAAAGCTAAGCCCCCGTCATCCTGCCGCCCCTGCGCGCCAGGCGCATAATGGGGCGACTGGGAGCAGTTTTCCCCGTCGGGCAGAAGCGAGGGAGCACACCTTGCCAACGGCCGGAGACGTCTGCGTCGAACTCCGCGTCCACCGCAGCGGAGTGGTCATCGGCTGCGTGACCGGTGATGCCGACTGGCTCGGCGCCCCGGCGCTCGGCCGGTTCCTGGCCAAGCGCGTCGCGGCCCGCGAGGATTTTGTGCTCGACCTGCGGGGCCTGGGCTTTCTCGGTGCCGCGGGGCTGGCCACGCTGCTGGAGACGGCCTCGTCGGCGGCCGAGGAGAACGTGTCCTGGGCGATGGTGACCTGGGGTCCGGTGGTGAACCGGGTGATCGAGGCGATCGGCGTGAGCACGGTGCTGCCGACCCACCCGACCCTGTTCGAGGCACTCGCCGACGTCAAGGCCGGCAGGCAGCGGCTCGACCGCGCCCCGTTCCGGTCGGCGCGACGCCCGGTCACGGTGGGCTCGGGCTTCCGGCCGCCACCCGCCTGAGGCCGACGGCGGGCTTGCGGCCAGCGGCGGGCTTCCACCCGCCTGAGGCAGCGGCGGGCTTGCGGCCAGCGGCGGGCTTCCGCCCGCCTGAGGCCACCGGCGGTTTCAGGCGCCGTCGAACCAGCGCAGGACCCGTTCGGCCACTTCGTCCGGTTGCTCCAAGTGCAGGAAGTGCCCGGCGTCGCGGAGCACCGCCACGTCGGAGCCCGGAGCCAGCCCGCGGTTCGCGTGCTCGAAGTGCTCGACGGCGATGCAGCCGTCGTCCGCGCCCGCCATCACCAGCAGCGGCTTGCCCGCGGTGGCCTCGCTGCGCGCCCCGAAGTCCACCAGCGCCGGATCGTGCCTGCTGGGGTCGAAGTTCGCCCGGTAGATCTTCAGCGAGTTCGCGATGTACCGCTCGTCGCCGTACATGCGGTGGATGCGCTCCCGGTGCTCCGGCGACGGGGTCAGCCCCGGCGACCAGGTGGCCCACAGGTGGTCGATCAGCCGCCGGTCCAGCTGGAGCACCGTTTCGGCGACGCCCTCGACGGTGAACATCCACAGGTAGAACAACCGCTGCTGCTGCGCGGGATCGCGCAGCGCGGCGACCAGCGTCGCGGGCGGTGGCACCGCCATCGTCACGCCCCGGCGCAGGGTTTCCGGCCAGGCCGCGGCCACCCGCCCCACCATGCCCGCGCCGATGTCGTGCCCGATCATGTCCACGCCGTCCGGGTCGAGCGCCCTGGCGACGGCCGCCGCGTCGGCGGCGAGGGTGAGGCTGTCGCCGTAGCGCAGTTCGTCCGCGGTGTCCGGGTGGAACCCCCGCAGGTACGGCGCGACCACCCGCCTGCCCGCGGCGACCAGCCGTTCGGCCAGCGGACCCCAGGTCTCGGGGTGGTCGGGAAACCCGTGCCAGCACACCACCACCGGCCCGTCCCCGGCGGCCAGCGCGGGGAAGTCGAGCCGGTCGGTCCGGACCAGGATCTCCTCGAAGTCCATGCGGTCAGCCTAGTGTGATCCGACTGTGACCTGGGTCACAAATGGCCAACTGGTGGCTTTCCCACGCATCTACCAAGTGTCAGGGGAAACAATCACCGCAACAGTCTTCAGTGGACAGTCCACAGGAGACTTACCAGGTATAGGGGGGAAATCTCATGCACCGGCACCTCAAGATCCGCAGCACCGCCGCCGCACTGCTGGCGCTGGCCGCGGTACCCGCGTTGGCCGGAACGGCTTCGGCCGCCGACTCCGGGGTCACCGCGGACTTCACCGGGGACGGCAAGGCGGACACCGCCGCGCTGGCCGGCACCGGCGATCCCGCCAGGCAGCAGCTGGTGTTCAACGTCGTCGACGGCGGCACCAGCTCGATCGTGCTGCCCGCGGAC
This sequence comes from Amycolatopsis sp. 195334CR, assembly GCF_017309385.1. NCBI lineage: Bacteria > Bacillati > Actinomycetota > Actinomycetes > Pseudonocardiales > Pseudonocardiaceae > Amycolatopsis > Amycolatopsis sp. 195334CR. Next base: position 365,185 of record NZ_JAFJMJ010000001.1, read on the forward strand.
CCGGTGGCCGGTCCGCAGGACCTGCGGGTCACCGACATCAACGGCGACGGCCGCGCCGAAGTGCTGGTCACCTTCTCGCGCGGGGCGAACACCGACTTCAGCACCTTCGTCGAGCTGGGCCCGGACGGCCCGCGCACGCTCACCGGTCCCGACGGCACGCGGTTCGACGTCACCGAAGGCGGCGGGATCGCCGCTCGCCTCGGCTACGAATGCGCGTCGAACGCCGAGGGCGGCCGCGACCTGATCACCCTGGGCGCCACCAGGATCGACACCGGCAACGGCGGCGAACTGGTCTACGAGGGCCAGCGCACCCGCTACGCCGTCGAAAACGGCGCCCTCACCGAGGTCGACACCTACAACTTCGCCGGTGCGGGCCAGGACGACCCGGTGCTGAAGACGGACCCGGCCAGCTGCGCCTGAGCTATCGGCTGAGCACCGGCACGGTGGTGCACGCGTGGGGTACGTCGGCGTAGGAGTTGTCGGCGCGCAGGCGCTGGTAGCCGATCTCCAGCAGTGCGGCGCCGGGCCGGTGCAGGGTCACTTCGACCCGGCCGCCGTGCACCGCCACCGTGCCCGCGGTCGCCGGGATGAGCTTGGCGCGCAAGCGGTTCAGCGGGTTGGCCAGGTCGAAGGCGGCACCCGGCGCGCTCCGCACGGTCACGCCGGTACCGCCCGCGACCCCGGGCCGCACCCGCAGCAGGCGCTCGTCGGCGCGGAGGCCGAGCGGGCCCACCCCGGCGGGCAGCGGCTGGTCGGCGGTGGTCAGGTCGATGGCGAGCGGCCCCGCCACCCGCATCCGCGAGCTGTACAGGCGCCGGTTGTCCGTTGTGGACGGACGGCCGTGGTGCACGTAGAACTGCTCGGTACCGTCCGGGGACGCGGTGATGCTGCCGTGCCCGGTGGAGTACACGGCCTGCGCCGGGTCCTGCGACAGCACCGGGTTCGCCGGGCTCTTGCGCCACGGCCCGAGCGGGCTGTCCGCCGTCGCGTAGCCGACGCCGTAGTGCTCGTTCTCGTAGTTGTTCGCCGAGTAGGTCAGGCGGTAGACCGGTTTGCCGTGCTCGTCGGTGGTCCGCACGGTGGTCGAACCTTCAGCCCAGCGCCGGTCCTTCTTCGCCCCGCCGGTTTTCGCGTAGTCGTCGACGTGCGCGTTCTCCCACGACTGCTTGTCCGAGCCGTAGTTCAGGATCGGCGTGAAGCCGTCCTTGCGGGTGCCCGGCGGGTCGGCCGGATCGAGGTTGGCGTCGCGGTAGGACGGTGCGATCGACGGCTTGGTCCGGCCCGCCGGGTCGTGCCACCAGTCGGCGGTCAGCTCGACGGCGTAGATGTTGGACTCCTCGACGTACTTGCCGAGATCGGTGTCCCACACCCAGTTCCGGTAGGCGTTGCGGGAGAAGTAGAGGTAGATCCGGCCGTCCGCGTCGAAGAACACGTTCGGGTCGATGAACGGGATGTACGTGCCCAGCGGCGCGCTCTGGCCCTCTTCCCGCGTGGCGGGCGGTTTCTTCTGCGCGGCGTCCATGATCAGGTTGACGTCGTGGTAGTCCGGGTCGAACGGGTGGTAGTCCAGCGGTCCCGGCGCGACGTCGCGGAACGGACCGGCCGGTGAGTTCGCCACCGCGACGCCCACCTTCGACGGCTCCTCGAAGTCCGCGTACTTGAAGTGCTCCGCCACGTTCCGGTTCATCCGGCCCGAGTAGAAGAAGTAGTACAGCCCGGTTTTCTCGTTGTGGTACAGCTCCGGCGCCCAGAACCAGTCGTGCGCCCAGGTGCCCGCCTTGCCCGCTTCGAGCGCGCCACCGGGCAGGTGCTCCCAGGTGGCCAGGTCCGGCGAGCGGTAGATGCCGAAGTGGTAACCGGGATCGGCGCCCTCGGTCGAATAGGCGTAGTAGTACCCGCTCGCGCGGTCGAAGTGCACGAACGGATCGGCGCCGGGCGTGGCCGCGTTGTTGAAGTACGTGGGTGGCTTCGAAACCGCCGCCGCGGGCGAGACCCCGGCCAGGAGCAGCAGGCCGACCACCAGGAGAACGCACTTCCGCACGGCCTACCCCTGTTTCCTGTTGTTGGTTCTTGTCGATTGTCGGGTATTTTCAGCCGCCTTTCCCGGCCTTGTCAAGGTGGTCGCCGGGCAGCCGGACCGTGGTGAACCGCAGGAACTGCTGCACGAACGGCCCCATCGCCAGCGCGACCACCAGCGTGCCGAAGCCCGCGGTCCCGCCGAGCGCCCAGCCGACGGCCAGCACCACCACCTCGATCGCGGTGCGCACCAGCCAGATCGGCTTGCCGCTGACCCGCACGGCCCCGGTCATCAGCCCGTCGCGCGGGCCGGAGCCGAAGCGCGCGCCGAGGTAGACCGCGTCGAAGAAGGTGAGCAGGACCAGGCCGAGCAGGAAGAAGCCGAAGCGCGGCCCGAGCCCGTCCGGCGCGGGCAGGAGCCAGACCGCGAGGTCCGCCGACAGGCCGACCAGCAGCACGTTCAGCAGGGTGCCGAGGCCGGGCAGTTCCCGGAGCGGGATCCAGAAGAGCAACACGGCCACCGCGATCAGGTTGGTGGCCCAGCCGAAGCTCAGCCCGGTGCGCTCGGAGACCCCTTCCGCGAGCACGCTCCAGCTGGACGCGCCGAGGCCGGACTCGACCAGGAGGGTGACGGAGAAGCCGTACCCGACCAGGCCGGCGACCAGTTGCGGGAGGCGGCGGAGCTTCTTCCCGGCGCGGAGCTGCTCCCCCGCGGTCATCCGCCGGGCCACGGACTGCGTGCTCATACCGGTGATCTTGCTCGGCAACTGGCCTTGTCAGAAAGGGCCAGATCGGCAACGCTGGCCCGGTGCACACCAGCAGCCACGCGCTGGCCGGCCTGCTCGGCGACTTCGCGGCCGGCCCGGGCCCGGCGCACCGGCGGCTCAGCGACCTGGTCCGCCTGCTCATCCTGGACGGCCGCCTGCCGCTGGACACCGCCCTGCCCGGCGAGCGGGACCTGGCCGCCGTGCTCGGGATCAGCCGCACCACGGTTTCCACCGCCTACGCCACCCTGCGCGAACAGGGTTATCTGTCCACTCGCGACCGAGCGCGCGGCCGGACGCGCGTGCCACCGGGCAAGCACGCCGAACCGGGCGCGGCCGGGCCGGACCTGATCGACTTCTCGCACGCGGCGTCACCCGCGCCGGGTGAGGCGTTGCACCGCGCGTACACGCGGGCGCTGGACCGGCTCCCCCGCTACTTGCCGCGCCACGGCTACAACCCGGCGGGCCTGCCCGAACTGCGCGAAGCCGTCGCCCGGCGGTACACCGATCGCGGGCGGCCCACCGATCCGGCGCAGATCCTGGTCACCAACGGCGCCCAGCACGCGTTCAGCCTGCTCGTCCGTACCACGCTGCGCCCGCGCGACCGGGTGGTGACCGACCACCCGAGCTATCCGCACGCGTTGCGGGTGCTGCGGACGGCGGGGTGCCGGATCACGCCGGTCGCGCTCACCGAAGACGGCTGGGACGTCGACGCGCTGACCGAGGCGGCCCGTGGCGCGGCGATGACCTTCCTGATCCCGGACTTCCACAACCCGACCGGGCTGGTGATGTCCGAAGTGGACCGGGCGCGGCTGCGGCTGGACGGCAGGCTGGTGGTCGACGAGACGATGGGTGAGCTGGCGCTGGACACCGCGCCGCCGACGCCGATCCCCGGCGCGGTCTCGATCGGCTCGGCGGCGAAGACCTTCTGGGGCGGGCTGCGGATCGGCTGGCTGCGCGGCGACCGGGAATTGGTGCAGCGGCTGGCGCAGGCACGCGCGGGCACCGATCTCGGGACGCCGGTGGTGGAGCAGCTGGCCTGCGCGGAGTTGCTCGGGGAGATCGAGCGGGTGCTGCCGGGCAGGCTGGCCTCGTTGCGGGAACGCCGGGCGCTGCTGCTGGAACTGGTCGCCGAGCACCTGCCGGACTGGACGGTGGGGCGATCCGATGGCGGGCTGTCGGTGTGGGCGCGCCTGCCGGACCCGGTCAGCTCGGCGCTGGCGGCGGTGGCCCCGCAGTTCGGCGTGCACCTGGCGGCGGGGCCGCGGTTCGGCGTCGGGGGTGCCTTCGAACGCTTCGTCCGGCTGCCGTACGCACTGGACGCGGCGCCGATGACCGCCGGGATCAAGGGCATCGCGGCGGCACTGGCCGCCGTCCGCTCTGGCCGCCGGGCGAACTCGGCTCCGGCTCCCCTGGCCTGAACGCAGTGAATGTGGGGTTGTCTCAATCGGTTGTTGCAAGTGGCGGCAGCTGATAGGAGATCTCTCATGCCAGGACCCCGGTTGACGTGCGAGGAACGAGTGATGATCCAGAACGGTCTGGATCAAGGACTTACCCAGGACGCGATCGCGAAAGTCCTGGGTAAGTCACCCTCGACGATTTCCCGTGAGGTACGCCGCGGCGGTGGACCGCGGTGTTCCAGGCCCGGCACCACGATCACTGGCCGGCCTCGCCGCTACCGGGCCGACCGAGCCCAGCGTCTGGCCATCGAACGCGGCCGGCGCCCGAAACCCCACCTGCTGGCAGGTGAGCTGGCGGCGGTGGTGACCGGTCTGCTGGAAGCGGACTGGTCACCCCAGCAGATCTCGCAGATGCTGCCGACGTTGTTCCCCGATGATGAGGCTATGCGGGTGAGTCACGAGACGATCTATCAGTCGTTGTTCGTCCAAGGCCGTGGTGAGCTGCGGCGGGAACTGGCCGCTCACCTGCGCAGCGGCCGCACCGGCCGCCGGTCCCGCGCGGCCACCGGGGCGCGCCGCGCGGGCCGTATCGCCGGCATGGTCCCGATCAGCCAGCGTCCCGCCACCGCCGCCGACCGGGCCGTTCCCGGGCACTGGGAAGGCGACCTGCTCCTGGGCGGTACCGGCAAGGGCGCGGTGATCACCCTGGTCGAGCGGACCTCGAGGTTCGTGCTGCTGGCACCACTACCGGACAGTCACAAGGCCCTCGACGTCCGCACATTGCTCACCGGCATGATCACCGCCCTGCCCGACACGCTCACCCAGTCGCTGACCTGGGACCAGGGCAACGAGATGGCCCAGCACGCCCAGTTCACCCTCGACACCGGCCTGCAGGTCTACTTCTGCGACCCACACAGCCCCTGGCAACGCGGCAGCAACGAAAACACCAACGGCCTGCTCCGCCAGTACTGGCCCAAAGGCTCAGACCTACGCCACCTCACCCAAACCCACTGCGACACCATCGCCCAGCGCCTGAACACCCGCCCACGCAAAACCCTCAACTGGCACACTCCAGCACAAACACTCGACAAAGCCCTACTTGCAACAACCAGTTGAGACCGCCTGGCTTTCACAGCGGAATCCGCAGTGAAAGCCACATTCACTGCACTGGGAGCTACGCGTCGACCGTTTCGCGTTCCCTCGGCTTCGGGTGGTCTTCGGTGAGGGCGGCGCCTTCGACGTCGAGCACCGGCAGCCACCGCAGCCACGAAGGCAGCCACCACGCGCGTTCCCCGAGCAGCGCCAGCGCGGCGGGCACCAGGATCATCCGCACCACGAAGGCGTCCGCGAGGATGCCGATCGCCAGCGCGAACGCGATCGACTTGATCGCCGGCTCCCCGGCGGGCACGAAGCCCGCGAACACGAAGAACATGATCAGTGCCGCGGCCACCACCACCGGCGCCGCCTGCTTGAAGCCGGTGACGATGGCGTCCTTCGGCGAAGCTCCGCGGTGGTGCGCCTCGTGCATCCGCGACACCAGGAAGATCTGGTAGTCCATGGCCAGGCCGAACAGGATGCCGATGACCAGGATCGGCGTCAGGCTGATCAGCGGCCCCGGCGCGTCCAGGTTCACCGCGTCACCGAGCCAGCCCCACTGGAACACCGCGACCGTCGCACCCAGCGACGCACCCACGGTGAGCAGGAAGCCCAGCACGCCGACCAGCGGCACCAGCAGCGAACGGAACACCAGGATCAGCAGCAGCAGGGCCAGGCCGACCACGATCACCAGGTAGATCGGCAGCGCCTCGTCGAGCGAGACCGCCACGTCCACGCTGACCGCGGTGGCGCCGGTGACCGAGGCCTCGACCCCGTCCAGACCGGCGAGGTAGTCGCGCAGATCGGAAACCAGGTGCTCGGTGTCCTCGCTGGTGGGCCCGGATTCCGGGATCACCGTGAGCATCGCGGGCATACCGGGCGGACCCGGCTTCGGCGGCACGACCATCGCGGTGTCACCGATCGCGTCGATCGGGCCGACCGCCTGCATCGCCTGCTGGCTCGCCTGCGGGCCTTCGAAGAGCACGATCAGCGGCCCGTTGACCCCGGCGCCGAACGCGTCGGTGAGCAGGGCCTCGGCCCGCTCCTGCGTGCTCTCCGCCGGCGGGATCTGGACCAGCGTGGTGCGCATCTGGGTGACCGGCAGCGCGATCGCGCCCAGGCCGATGATCGCCAGCAGCAGCACCGAAACCCGGCGCTTGGTGACCGTGCCGATCCAGCCGCCGTAGACCTTGCTCTCGGTTTCCGCCTCGGCGGGGGCCTCGCGCTGCTTGCGCGGCAGCGCGCGCTTGCCGAGGAAACCGAGCACGGCGGGCACCAGGGTCAGCGCGACCAGCACCGCGACCACGATGGTGGCGGCCGCGGCCACGCCCATCTGGGTCAGGAACGGAATGCCGACCACGATCAGCCCGAGCAGCGCGATGATCACCGTGATGCCCGCGGTGAGCACCGCCGACCCGGCCGTGCCGACCGCGGTGCCGATCGCGGTGGGCACGTCCTTGCCCTCGCGCAGCTCATGTCGGTAGCGGTTGATGATGAACAACGCGTAGTCGATGCCGACGGCCAGGCCGAGCATGCCGGCCAGCGCCGAGGTGGTCGACTGCAGATCCATGAACCCGGTGGCGATGGTGATGCCCAGCACGCCGATGCCCACGCCGACCGCCGCGGTCAGCAGGTTCATCCCGGCCGCCACCAGCGAGCCGTAGGTCAGCGCGAGGATCACCAGCGCCAGCACCACACCGACGGCCTCGGTGGCGCCGCCGATGTGCGGCGCGGCCATGGTGGCCTCACCCTTCACCTCGGCGGTGAAACCACCGGCGCGCGCCTGGTCGACCGCAGCGAACAAGGCGTCCTGGTCGGCGGTGCTGACCCCGCCCGGCGGGGCGGAGTAGCTCACCGTGCTGTAGGCGGTGTCCTGGCCGGGATTGACCGCGGGAGCGGCCGGGTCCAGCGGGTTGCTCGCGCCGACCGCGCCCGGCAGCTCGTTCAGCTTCGCCACCAGGCCACCGATCACCTGCGCGTTCTCCGGTGAGGTCAGCTTCTGCCCCTCGGGGGCCTTGATCACCACCTGGGCGGTGGCGCCGCCACCGCCGGCGCTCTTGATCTTCTCCAGCGCCGTGGTGGATTCCTGGCCGGGGATGGAGAAGTTGTTCGCGGTGGTGCCGGACAGGGTCAAGGCGCCGATACCGGCGCCGACCAGTACGACGAGCCACACCAGAACCACGGCCAACCGGCGCCGCTGGGCGGCCAAACCGAGCCGGTACAACAGACGTGCCATCGGGAATCAGGCCTCCACCTGGTCGTGACGGGAAGTGGCGGGCGACGGGCTTCGGTGGCCGAGCGCGTCCGCGCAGGTCGCGATGATCAGCGGCCGCCAGGCGGTTTTCTCGCCGTGCTCGTTGGCGGCCAGGGTGAGCACAGCCAGCGCGCTGAGCGCGCCGATGACCCGCACGACCCGCTCCGGCGGATCGGCGGCCACCGCGTCGACGGCGGTGTCGACGGCGAAGATCTTCGAAACGAACATGTCCTCCGCGTCGAGCGCGGGTTCCGCGTCCGGCGTGGTCACCGTGCGGAAGGCCAGGGCCACCAGCCCCGGCCGGTCCAGCGCGATGTCGGTCAGCAGTTCGAGCGCGCGCAGGTCGCGCTCGCGCCCCGGCGGCAGCGCCGCCAGCCGGTCGAGCACGCGCCTGCCCTGCTCGCGGGCGACCTCGAGCGCGGCGGTGTAGAGCGCTTCCTTGGTCGGGAAGTGGTGCAGCAGTCCGGCTTTGGACAGGCCGACCGCGTCCGCCACGGCCTTCAGCGAGGTCTGGGCGAACCCGTGCTGGGCGAACAGGGTGGAGGCGTGATCGAGGATCTCCGCGTCCGCCTGCTGCCGGAATGGTCGGGCCATGGTGATCACCGTACCGAGTTACCGACCGAACTGGTCGGTAAACCGACCGACGTCACATCTCAAGCAAGCGACTGACTTAATGGTTAGAGTGTGACCGGTACGGAGAGGAGCCGGGTGATGACCACCAGAGAAGTTTCCGAAGCACGGTCCTACCCCTTCAGCGAGCCGGAGCGGCTCGAAACCGAACCACTGTTCCGCACCCTGCGGCAGGAAGAACCGCTGAGCCGGGTCCGGCTCCCCTACGGCGAACCGGCGTGGCTGGCGACGCGGTACGAAGACGTCAAGGTGGTGCTCGGTGATCCGCGGTTCAGCCGCGCGGCCAGCGTCGGCCGCGACGAACCGCGCATGCGCGCCCACCTGCCGCCGCCGGGCAACATCCTGAGCATGGACCCGCCGGACCACAGCAGGCTGCGGCGGCTGGTCACCAAGGCGTTCACCGTGCGCAGCGTGGAACGCCTGCGCTCGCGGGCGCAGGAGATCGCCGACGGGCTCGTCGACGACATGCTGGCCAAGGGCCCGCCCGCCGATCTGGTCGCCGACTTCGCGCTGCCGCTGCCGATCACCGTCATCTGCGAACTGCTCGGCGTGCCGTACGAGGACCGGTCCGACTTCCGCCTGTGGTCCGACGCCTTCCTCTCCACCACGAAGTTCCCGCCGGAGCAGGTGGCCGAATACGTGGAGCGGATGCGGGAGTACATGGCCGGGCTGATCGCGCAGCGGCGGGAGCAGCCGACCGACGACCTGCTCGGTGCGATGACCCTGGCGCGGGACAACGAAGATCGACTGTCCGAAGAGGAACTGCTGTCGCTGGCGCAGGCCCTGCTGGTGGCCGGGCACGAGACCACGGCGTCGCAGATCCCCAACTTCGTCTACGTGCTGCTGACCCACCCCGGGGAACTGGCGCGGCTGCGGGCCGATCTCGGGCAGGTGCCGCGGGCGGTCGAGGAGCTGATGCGGTACGTGCCGCTCGGCATCGGCGCGGGCATCGCGCGGTACGCGCTGGAGGACATCGAACTCGGCGGGGTGCTGGTGCGTGCCGGGGAGCCGGTGCTGCCCGCGCTGGCGTCGGCCAACCGCGACGAGGCGAAGTTCACCGAACCGGACCGGCTCGACCTGACCCGCGACGAGACCTCGCACGTCGGCTTCGGGCACGGTGCCCACCACTGCCTCGGCGCACCGCTGGCGCGGATGGAGCTCCAGGTGGCGCTGGAAACCCTGCTGCGGCGGCTGCCGGGACTGCGGTTCGCCGACTCCGATGTGGAGTGGAAGGACGGGCTGGCTACCCGCGGTCCGATCGTGCTGCCGGTCGACTGGGATCGCTGACCGGCCAGCGGCGGGCCGCGAGGCGCCAGAGGAAGTAGGCACCGGCGAGCAGCCAGAGCAAGCCGGCGGTGCCGTCCTCCAGGTTGCCGCGCGGTCCGCCGCGGTCGGCGGTGAGCGACACCACGTACGAGATCAGCAGGGTGGCGAAGAAGGCGGCGAACATCAGGCCGATGGCGGCGCTGACGCGGATGGCGGGCGGCGCGTCGAGTGCGCCGGCCGTGTAGACCGCGAGCGCGAGCGGGCCGGCGATGATGGCCCAGCCACCGAACTCGGTCAGCTCGGGCCGGTACTCGCTCGCCCCGAAGAGTCCGAAGTAGACGATCACCATCACGACCAGCGCCCCGCCGCCGAGCACCGCGATCGCCGACAGCACACCGAGCACGACGCGGCCCAGTTTGGTCACCATGCCCCGGAGCGTAGGAACGGTGCCGGTGGTGGGTGCGGGATTGACCGCAAGCTGCCGTTCGGGCCGGTGTGGGCGCCGGATTCCCTAGGCTCGGTCACATGCGAAGGTTCTGGCCGCTGGGCCTGTTGCTCCTTGCCGGATGCGCTGCGGACCCGGCGCCCATTCCCGAGTCTGTTGTGCCAGTTGTGCCTGCTGTGCCCGTGGCCGCCGACGGCAGCGACTACGCGGCGTGCGCGGACGGCACGTGCGAGGTGCTGGTCTCCGGGCCCGCCGAGATCGCGTTGAGCGGCACGGCCGGGATCAGCAAGCTCGTGGTGCGGGCGGTGGAGGGCAACGGCATCCGGTTCGAAGCCGGTGGGAGTTCCGGGAGCCTGTCGGCGAACTGCATCTCGACCTTCTACGAAAACGGCGGCGGCTCGTCGTGCAGCACGGCCCCGCGCGAGGCCCCGGCACCGGTGGACGGGATCGTCGCCATGCAAATCGCTTCGGTGCAGGACGGTACGGCTGTGCTGCGCGTGGTCTCGGGCAAGCCGGGCCCGCCGCCCGCTTCGCTCGTCCCGAACATCCCCACCTTCGAAATCCCGAAGCCGCCCTTCGGTTACTGAGCCCCCAGAACCGATCACGATTCAGGCGCGGAGTAGGCGGTGAAGGTGGCTTTTCCGGCCTCGGTCAGCGGTTCAGGAGGAGGTCGGCGGCTCGCGCGAGGACTTCGGCTCGGGTGCGGCCCTGGTGGTCGGCGACCAGGAAGTGTTCGCCGATCGCCACGCAGAAGGCCAGCGTGCTCCGCGCCTCCACCTCGTCCGGGTCGTCGCAGAAGGTGCCGATCATTTCCCGCAGCAGGTCCATGCGGCGGTTGTCCACGCGCCGCAGGCGCTCGGCGACCGCCGGGGCCCGGCGCGCCCAGGCTCGGACGGCGAGATCGATGGGCAGCAACCGATCGCTGGAGAAGGTGAGTACCCCGGCCAGGTGGATCTTCTCCTTCGGATCCCCGCCCTCGCGCTCGATCCGGTCGAGCACCTCGTCCGTGCTCTCGCGTTCCCAGGTGTCCAGCATCGCTTCGAGCAGGGCGTCGCGGTCGGCGAAGTAGCCGTAGAAACCGCCCTTGGTGACGCCGAGCCGTTTGGCCAGCGCCTCGACACGGACGGCGTCCACGCCGTCGGCCGCCAGGACCATCAAGCCCTCTTCGATCCACCGGTCCCGCGGTGTGCGCGCAGCGCCCACGACGTGTGCCACCTCACTTCTCATTGGATATACGCACCCGTATAAACCGGGCTAACCTGCGTCTTGTACGCCATCGTATAGAACGGAGCAGCCCATGGAGACCGTGCTACCCGGCGCCCACTACACCGACGTGTTCAGCCGCCCCATCACCGAGACCGCCACCCCGGAGCAGTGGGCCAGAGCCCTGTTCGGCGACGTCCCCAGTCCCGGCGCGCGGTTGATCTGGCGGGGGTTCCTCGGCCTCCGGCTCAGCCGGGGCCCGTCGGCGGGCACCGTGGCGGGCTGGCGGATCGCCGACCGCGGTGCCGACTGGATCCGGCTGGAGACCACGTCGTGGTTCCTCACGGCGAACCTGCTGGTCACCGCGGCCGACGGGCAGCTCACCCTGACCACCTCCCTGCGGTACGACCGCCGGATGGGGTACCTCGTCTGGCCGCCGCTTTCGGCCGTGCACCGCCGGCTGGCGCCCGGGCTCCTCCGCGGCGCGAAGCCCTAGTCGCTGTCCTCCAAGTCTGCTCGATGGGCTTCGTGATCCGCGCGGCCTCGTACTGGCCCTCGGTCGAGCCACCGTGCCAGGGGTTGCCTGGGCGCGAAGACCGCGAGCGTGACTTGCCGGACAGCACCTAGGCGAGCGCTTCCTCGATCATGCGGTGGCCTTGGCGTTCGAAGTCCGACAGGCCCATTTGGTAGGCCCATACCGCGGTGGCGATCGCCTCGCGGAAGCGTTCGCGACGCCAGGCCCCTGGTTCACGGGGATCGTGGCCGTAACCGTCGAGGAAGGCGGCTTCCAGTTCCGGGGCGCCCCGGAACTGTTGTGCGGCAAGGCGGGTGAAGTCGGTGAAGGCCGGGCGCAGGTCCGCGCGGCCGAAGTCGATCACCCGGAGCACGCCCTCGTGCACCAGCCAGTTGCGTGGTTGCCAGTCGCCGTGGGTCGGGACCAGGGCGGCGGGCGGGGTCGGCCAGGACCCCACTTCGGCACGCAGCCGGTCGACGATCTCCGGCGCGATGCGGTGCTCACCGTCCAATCGCGACAGTGTCTTCCTCTTCAGCTGAGCCTCGAAATCGGCGTCCTCGACGGTGAGCTGTCCGTGCAGCGAGGCCAGCAACCGCCCGGCTTGGCGGTAGGTGTCCGGGCGGCGCTCGGCGTCGTGGCCCTGCACCAGCTCTCCCGGCAGGAAGCGCGTCACGAGCAGCCGCGCGTCGGCGTCGGCGTGCACGAGCTCCGGGCCACGCGCGCCCAGCGGCCCCAGCCAGTTCTGGTGCGCCCGCAACTCGCGCAGCAGGTGGTGGTCGCCTTCCGCGGCTGCCTTGGCGATGTACCGGTCGTCGCCGAGGCGCAGTTCGAGCACGGTCGTGCCGTCCGGGCCCCAGCTGTGGTCGCGCACCACTTCGGCGCCCGGCAGCCACCGGCGCAGGAGCTCCCGCTGACGTCGCCCGAGCCGCATGCCCGGATCCTAGGCGTACCAGTCTGTTCAGCCAGTGGACCTCCCCAAGAAAGCGGCCAGCCGGGTGTAGGCGCCGGCGTCTTCGGGCGCCTCCACGATCGGCCCGAACGGACCCCGCTCGCTGCGTTCCTCCGGCGGCGCGAACTCCGTGAACGCGGCGAGCGCCCGGACGGCGAGGTCCTCGTCGAGATCGGCGGTCCGGCCGGTGGCGTGCGCGAGATCCCAGGAATGCGCGGTGAGCTCGTGGGTGTAGGCGTCCAACGCCACTCGGCCGGGCATGGTCGCCCACGGCAGGGTGACCGTGCGGTCGAGCATCGCGTCGTCGGCCCACGCGCGTTCCACTTCGCCACGCGCCTGGGCGAACGCGCTGGCCCAGCCGTCATCGGCGATGCCGTCGATCACGTCGGGGACCTCGCGCGCGTCCTCGCCAACACTGACGCGGACCAGCTTGCGCAGCACCGAAAGCACGTGCCCGAGCAACGCGCGGACGTCGTAGTCGGCGCAGGGTGTGCGGTGGTCCAGCTCGCCGGGACGCACCGCCGCGATCTGGCGGGCGGTCTGGTCCAGCGCCTTGCCGAAGAGCGGACGCGGGTCGGGAGAAGTGGTCATGGCGGCGAGCCTAGGAAGGACCACCGACATTTTCGGTCCGCGGAGTGCCTCACCGCGCGAACAACTTCCGCATCTTCGCGGCGATCCACTCCCCCGCCACCACCGAATCGACCACCGCGTCGGGGTTGGGCTGGTAGAAGAACGGCACGGACAGCCGTGACGAGGTGTCCCCCGGCGCCGGGTTGACCACCCGGTGCAGGGTCGACACCCACCGCCCGCCGGTCCACCGCGCCAGCAGATCGCCGATGTTCACCACAAAACTGCCCGGAATGGCGCGGACCTCCCGCCATTCGCCCTGCCACACCTGAAGGCCGCTCAGATCGTCCTCCTGGTACAGCACGGTCAACCCGCCGAAGTCGGTGTGCGCACCACGGCGCAGCTGACCCGGCAGCGGCGCATCGTGTTGCGGGTAGTAGAAGTTCGCCACCAACGAGGACGTGTGGCGGTCGAACTTGTCATCGTAGAAGTCCTCCGCCGAACCGAGCGCCCGCGCGGACAACCGCAACAGGTCGTGGGCGAGCGATTCGACCGCGGCCAGATATTCGAGCCAGGTTTCCCGGAACGCGGCGGGTGCGTCCGGCCAGCCGTCGGCCAATGCGGTGACGTGGGCCCCGAAGGACTCGCACAGGTCCGGTGGGGACTGCTGGTCCAGGCTCCGCGCGGTGGTCCCGCCGGACCGCCGGAACCCGCCCGCCCGGTCCTTCTCGCCGACCGGCCGGGTGAAGAACTCCATGGTCACCGCGTACATCCGCGCGACCAGCTCGCGCGGCACACCGTGCCCGACGACGACGTAGAAGCCCGAGGTGGTGCAAGCGTGGCCGATCGCGGCGGCCAGTTCCTCGCGGGTGCCCGACGACAGGTCGATGATCGGGATGCTCATGCCGTTCCTTCCGTGGACCGGGACCGTCGCGTGTGGACGGTGATCAGCGGGCTGGCGACGCACGCGGCCACCAGCAGGATGCCCAGCGCCACGGTCAGCGCGGTGGTGTAGCCGTGCACCAGCGCTTCCGGGGACCGCGACGTGGTGGCGCTGCTGGCGATGGTGTTGAGCAGCGCCACGCCGAGGGCCGCGCCGAGTTGCTGCGCGGCGTTGTAGGCGGCCGACGCCGCACCGATGTCGTGCCCGCGCATCCCCGCGGTGGCCAGGCTCGCCGTCGGTGGCAGCACGCAGCCGAGACCGAGTCCGGTGAGCAGCAACGCGGGCACCAGGCCGGTGCTGGGATCCCAGACCAGCAAGAACATCCCGGCGGCTGCTGCGAGCAACCCCGGCACGACGAGCGCCGCGGGCCCGACCCGGCCGTGCAGCCGTCCGGCGATCAGGGTCGATCCGGCCAGCGCCGCGACCGCGTTGATGATCAGCGCGAGCCCGGCCCGCACCGGCGAATACCCGAGCACCAGCTGCGTGTAGTAGCTCATGAACAGGTAGAAGCCGAACATCGCGACGAACATCAGGGTGATCGCGAGGAAGGCGCCCGCACGGGCGTGGTGCGCCAGCACGCGCAACGGCAGAAGTGGTTGCGGCGACCGGTGTTCGACCACCGCGAACGCGGCGAGCAGCAGCACTCCGACGGCCAGCAGCGCCACCACCACCGGTGAGCCCCAGCCCCGCGGTTCGGCCTCGGTGAACGCGTACACCAGCGCGGCGAAACCGGCGACGCTGAGCACCGCACCCGGCACGTCCAGCCGTCCCCGTGCGGGCGCGTCCCGCGGCACGAATCGCACGGCGAGCGCGGCGGCGAGCGCCACCGGCACGTTGATGTAGAGGCACCACCGCCAGCTCGTGTACTCCGTCAGCACCCCACCGGCGATCAAGCCGATCGCCGAGCCGGCGGCCCCCACCGCGGCGAACACCCCGAACGCGCGGCCCCGTTCCCGCGTTTCGGTGAACGTGGTGGTGAGCAGGGACAATCCGGCAGGTGCGAGCAACGCGGCGAACGCGCCCTGCAAGGCCCGCGCGCCGAACAACATCAGCGGGTCCCTCGCCGCCCCGCCCAGCGCGGAGGCGGCGGCGAAGCCGAGCAGTCCGATCATGAACGCGCGCCGGTGGCCGAGCGCGCCGCTGATCCGGCCGCCGATCAGCAGCAACCCGCCGAATGCCAGCGCGTAGGCGGTGATCGCCCACTGCCGGTTGGCGTCGGTCAGGCCCAGCGCTTCCTGGGCCGAGGGCAACGCGATGTTCACGATGGTGCCGTCGAGCACGACCAGCAGCTGCGCCGCGCTGACCACCAGCAGCGTCCACCACCGGCCCGGTGATCCGTTTCCGTTTTCCATGGTTCAAGTGTTTCGGTGAACCAGCCCCGGAAACTTTTCCTCGGTGGTGCTGGGGTTTACCGCGGTGAACCCTCAACCCGCGCTGGAACCCCCGAGCGGGTCGTCGAAGTACTCGTCGTCGTCGGCGCGGGTCGCCCGGGCCTCGCCCTCGTCCAGGCCGCCGCGGTCGATCGCGCTCTTGAGCGGGCCCAGCATCCGCCGGACCGCGTTGGTCATCCACTCCTCGCCGCGGCCGAGCAGGACGTCGTCCCAGCCGAGCCGGCCGCGGTCCACCAGTTCCTGGATGCGCTGCAGGTCGCGGCCGCCCTGACCGGACCGCGCCCGTTCGGCGAACCGGTCGTCCGCCTTGCCTTCCGCCTTCTCGCGGTCGAGCTCGGCCTTCGCCCGTTCGAGGTCCCGCTTGGTTTCCGCCAGCGTGGTGGCGAGCCGCGCATTCGCTTCGCGGACGCGCGCCGCCGCGAGTTCCAGCTTTTCCCTGTTCATTTCCCGGCTCCGAACCCGTCGCCTGGCGCGGCCGGGGTCGCCACGTGCCCGCTCGGCGCGGACTGGTTGTCGTTGGCCTCGTCGATGCCGTTGGCGATCGCCTCGATGTAGGCGATCACCGTCTCGATCATCGATTCGAGTTCCTTGAGCACCTTCATCGCGTGCTTGGCCTTCAGCAGCGCCTCGCCCGCCTTCTTCAGCGCCTTGAGCAGGTTCGCGATCTTCAGCGCCATCAGGAGGATGTCGATGCACAGGTTGATCGTGGACAGGATGATGTCGAACACGGCTTCCGCGTTGTCCGCGAGATCACCGATGTAGGAGGACATGTTGCCGCACATGTCCTTCTCGCTCGCCAGCGAGTTGTGCCACTGTCCCATGTAGTCGGTGAAGACGTCGGCGGCCTCGCCCTGCCAACTCTCGCGGAGTTCGGTGGTGATCCCGCTGAGGTTCGTCGAGACGCCCTCCGCCGCGTCCCCGAGGGCCGCCCAGCCCTCGGAGTACGACCGGAGCTGGCCCCAGTTCCCGCTCAACGGCACGAAGAGCGATTCGAGCAGGCTCCAGCCGAAGAACCACTGCCACACGTCGTCGATCGGGCCGAGCAGGCCGCCGATCTGGTCGACCTTCGCGGTCATCTCCTCGCCGTGGTCCTGCGGCTCCACCAGCAGCG
Source organism: Amycolatopsis sp. 195334CR (assembly GCF_017309385.1). Lineage (NCBI taxonomy): Bacteria > Bacillati > Actinomycetota > Actinomycetes > Pseudonocardiales > Pseudonocardiaceae > Amycolatopsis > Amycolatopsis sp. 195334CR. The sequence goes on from NZ_JAFJMJ010000001.1 coordinate 381,733, forward strand.
CCGGCACGTCCACGGTGTCCTGGAAGCCGGTCATCGCACGACCTCGTCGCCGACCGGGCTGTCGAGTTCCCCGAGGAAGTCACCGATGCCGGTGCCGAAGGTGCGGTCGGTGGTCTCGTACGCCGCCTTGGTGGTTTCGAGCGCGTCCCTGGTCAGGCCGAGCTTGGCCTGCATGTCCTTGAGCACGGTGACCTGGGTTTCGGCGGCGGCGTCGTACCCACCGCGGAACTTCGCCAGTATCTCCCCGAACTCGGCCCCGTCCGCCGACGAACTCAGCGAGGCGCAGTACTCGGCCATCGCGCCGAGGTGCCCCGAACCGCGCCCGATCGCGTCGGCCGCCCCCTGCATCTTCTCCGGATCTACCTGGTACCCGTTCATCCGGCGATGGTGCCGACGCGGACTTGCACCGCACTTTCATCCGGCCTTCGAGCCCGGAAAACGGACCAGGCCGGGCGCCCGAGCGCCCGGCCTGGTCCGTTCAGCCGTGGATCAGACCAGGTCGTACCGGTCCGCGTCCATCACCTTGGCCCACGCGGCGGCGAAGTCGCGGGCGAACTTCTCCTTCGCGTCGTCGCTGGCGTAGACCTCGGCGAGCGCCCGCAGCTCGGAGTTCGAGCCGAAGAGCAGGTCGACGCGGCTCCCGGTCCACTTGACCTCACCGGTGGCGCGGTCGCGGCCCTCGAAGGACTCGCCGTCCTCCGAAGTGGACTTCCACTCCGTGCCCAGGTCGAGCAGGTTGACGAAGAAGTCGTTGGTCAGCGTGCCCGGGGCCGAGGTGAACACGCCCTGCTCGGACTGCTGGTGGTTGGCGCCCAGCACCCGCAGGCCACCGACCAGCACGGTCATCTCCGGCGCGCTCAGGTTCAGCAGGTTCGCCCGGTCGACCAGCAGGTACTCCGAGGGCAGGCGGTTGCCCTTGCCCCGGTAGTTGCGGAACCCGTCGGCCGTCGGCTCCATCGCGGCGAACGATTCGGCGTCGGTCTGCTCCGCCGAAGCGTCGGTGCGGCCCGGGGTGAACGGCACCTTCAGCTCGATGCCCGCGTCCTTGGCGGCCTTCTCGACGGCGGCGACCCCGCCCAGCACGATCAGGTCGGCCAGGGAGACCTTCTTGGTGTCGGTGTTGAAGGACGCCTGGACGGCCTCCAGCCCCTTGAGCACCTGCGCCAGGTTGTCCGGCTCGTTGACCTCCCAGCCGCGCTGCGGCTCGAGGCGGATGCGCGCACCGTTCGCGCCACCGCGCTTGTCACTGCCGCGGAACGTCGAAGCCGACGCCCACGCGGTGGTGACCAGCTGGGCGACCGAAAGGCCCGAGTCGAGGATCTTCGCCTTGAGGTCCGCGATGTCGGCGTCGCCGACCAGCTCGTGGTCCACCGCGGGCACGCGGTCCTGCCAGATCAGCTCCTCCTGCGGCACCAGCGGGCCGAGGTAGCGCTGGATCGGGCCCATGTCGCGGTGGGTGAGCTTGAACCAGGCGCGGGCGAAGGCGTCCGCGAACTCCTCCGGGTTCTCGTAGAACCGCCGCGAGATCGGCTCGTAGACCGGGTCGAACCGCAGCGCCAGGTCGGTGGTGAGCATGCTCGGCGCGCGGTCGAGCGCACCGGACTCCGGGTCCGGCACGGTGCCCTTGGCCGCGTTGTTCTTCGGCTTCCACTGGTTCGCGCCGGCGGGGCTCTTGGTCAGCTCCCACTCGTAGGTGAACAGGTTGTGGAAGAACCAGTTGCTCCACTGGGTCGGCGTCGGGCTCCAGGTGACCTCCAGGCCACTGGTGATCGTGTCCCGGCCCTTGCCGCTGCCGAAGGTGTTCTTCCAGCCGAGGCCCTGCTCCTCCAGCGGGGCGCCCTCGGGCTCCGGGCCGACGTACTGGTCGGGGTCGGCCGCGCCGTGGGTCTTGCCGAAGGTGTGGCCACCGGCGATCAGCGCGACGGTCTCCTCGTCGTTCATCGCCATCCGGCCGAAGGTCTCGCGGATGTCGCGGGCCGCGGCCAGCGGGTCCGGGTTGCCGTTGGGGCCCTCGGGGTTGACGTAGATCAGGCCCATCTGGACCGCGGCGAGCGGGTTCTCCAGCTGACGGTCGCCGCTGTAGCGCTCGTCACCGAGCCAGGTGCGCTCCGGGCCCCAGTACACGTCCTCGTCCGGCTCCCACACGTCGGCGCGGCCGCCGGCGAAGCCGAAGGTCTTGAAGCCCATGGTCTCCAGCGCGCGGTTGCCGGTGAAGATCATCAGGTCGGCCCACGAGATGGCCTTGCCGTACTTCTTCTTGACCGGCCACAGCAGCCGGCGCGCCTTGTCCAGGTTGCCGTTGTCCGGCCAGCTGTTCAGCGGCGCGAAGCGCTGCATGCCCGCACCCGCGCCACCGCGGCCGTCGCTGACGCGGTAGGTGCCCGCGCTGTGCCACGCCATGCGGATCATCAGCGGGCCGTAGTGGCCGAAGTCGGCGGGCCACCACTCCTGCGAGGTGGTCAGCACCTCGTCCACGTCCTTGGCCAGCGCGTCGAGGTCGACCGTGGCGAACGCCTTCGCGTAGTCGAAGCCGTCGTCCATCGGGTTGGCCACGGCCGAGTGCTTGCGCAGGATCTTCAGGTTGAGCTGGTTCGGCCACCATTCCTGGTTGGTCCCACCCTCGGTGGGGTGCTTGAAGCGCCCGGCCGAGACCGGGCAGCCGCCCGCGCTCTCCACGTTCATCTCGCCAACTACGGCGTCGGGGGTGTCAGACACAAAAGTCCTTTCGGGATCGGAGGGCGCGCTCAGTCCTTGAGCGAGGTGGAGCAGGCGGGACAGGTGCCCCAGTAGATGACCTCGGCCTCGTCGATGGTGAAGCCGTGGTCGTCGGACGCCGTCAGGCACGGTGCGGGGCCGACCGCGCAGTCGACGTCCGCGATGGCTCCGCACGACCGGCAGACGGCGTGGTGGTGGTTGTCCCCGACCCTGGCTTCGTAGCGCGCCACCGAGCCCGGTGGCTCGATGCGCCGGAGCAGGCGGGCCGCGGTGAGCGCGCGCAACACGTCGTAGACGGCCTGGTGGGAGACCCCGCCCAGGTCCGCGCGCACGGCACCGATGATGGTGTCGGTGTCGGCGTGCGGGTGTCCGTGCACGGCGGCGAGCACCGCCAGCCGCGGACGCGTCACCCGGAGCTCGACCTCGCGCAGCAGGCGCTCGAAGTCGGTGGTCGTGGGCACGGGCGCAGTCTTGCGCATTTTCTGGAATGAATCAAGATGAGCTGACGGCGGGTCGCTCGATCGTGAGCACGTCGGTGGCCGCGTCCGAGACGTGCCCGGCCCACGAACTGTGCCCGGCGGCCCCGATTTCCACGATGCGCACGGAGAACAGCCGGGTCCGCTCGACTTCGGACAGTTCCTCGTAGACCCCGGCGCCCTGCTCGTAGAGGAAGCGCTCACCGAGGAGCCGGGTCTGGATCTCGCGGGCGAGCGGCCACTGCGCGTAGGAGCGCGTGGCCGCCATCAGCCCGGCGGCCAGCGCCGCCCCCGCGCTCGCCACCACGATCCACCAGCGCGGCACCTCGGGCACCCCGGCCAGCGCGGTGGTGCCGATGGGCAGGATCACACAGCTGTACATCAGCGACTTCGACATGCGGCGGTTGCGCTTGGCGCGCCGGTGCCAGTTCGTCATCAGGCTCTGCCAGTGGGTGAAGGCGCGGGCCCGCGCCTCGTCCTGCTCACCGTCCATCGGCCCATGATGTCAAGCCTTAAGCTGGTCCGGTGGCGGATTCGGGCGCACGCCGGTTCTACGACCAGCTCGCCGAGGACTACGACCTGATCTTCCCGGACTGGGACGGCAGCATGGCCCGCCAGGCGGCCGCCCTGGACGGGCTGATCACCGCGGCCGGTGGCGGGCGGGCGGTGCTGGACTGCGCCTGCGGCATCGGCACCCAGGCGATCGGCTTGGCGGGGCTCGGCTACCGCGTGGTGGGCAGCGACCTCAGCCCGGTCGCCGCCGCGCGGGCGGTGCGCGAGGCCACCGCGCGGGGGCGGCGGCTTCCCGCGCTGGCGGCGGACATGGCCCGGCTGCCGTTCCGCGACGAGGCCTTCGATGTCGTGGTGTGCGCGGACAACTCCATCGCGCACCTGCTCACCGAACCGGCGCTGGCGACCGCGCTGGCCTCGATGCGGCGGGTGCTGCGCCCGGGCGGGACGCTGGTGCTGACCGTCCGCGCCGAGCGTCGGGACCGGCCGAGGGTGAGTCCGGTGCAACTCCACGAGACCGCGGCCGGGCCGGTGGTCACCTTCCAGCTCTGGGACTGGCACGACGACGAGCACTACGACCTGCGGCACATCCAGCTGCACCCCCGCGGTGACACCTACGAACCGCGGGTTCGCCGGGTGACCTCGTGGGCGATCGGGCACCAGCACCTCGCCGAGCTCGTGGTGGCCGCGGGCTTCACCGAGGCCGCCTGGCATTCGCCGGAGCGAAGCGGGTTCTTCCAGCCCGTGCTCACCGGTCGCCGGCCGGCGGCGCCCACGTGGTGCTGAAGGCCGCCCACACCACGGGCGAGTAAGCCGCCTCGCCCGTTGCCTCCCACTGGTTCGCGGCTTCGCGTTGCCAGGTGTTCAGTGCGCGGACCGGATCTTCCGCGCGGTGGGCGGCGTCGACGGCCAGCACCGCCGGGTTGAGCACGGGTGTCCCGGAGAAGTCCGGCACCAGCCGTCGCAGGCCTTCGTCGGTGGGGAGGACCCAGCGCGTGGCGGTCACGTGCTCGGCGCCACCGTGGACCATGGCCGTGACCAGACCGGACGGCTCGGCGAACCGGACTTCCCCACCGCTTTCGCAGGCCACCAGCGCCACCCGCGCGGGGATCCGCCACGGCCGCGCGGGCCCCGGCCGGTGTCCCAGCACGATGTCCGCGGCGGTCAGCGGACGGTGCGCGCCGATCGGCTCCGCGCGCCCGGCCGCCGCCGCGGTGCACGACAGGTGCAGCCGCGCGTCCAGGCCGTGTTCCCCGGTGGTCACGTGGCCGACGTACAGGAACCGCGCCGCGCCGGCCAGCGCTTCCTCCAGGTACTCCCGATCCACGTCGTCCCGGCGCAGCCCGCCGGTGGCCAGCGCCGCCAGTTCCTGGCTCACCTCGCCGAGCACCGAGCCCAGTGCCGAACCGTCCGCGAACCCCGGCACGCGCGGATCCAGCACACCGACGACCGTCCCTTGTGGATCGAAGGCGGGGACCCGGCGCGCCGTGCCGTTGGCCACGGTCGCGGGCGCCAGCACGGAGACGTCGGAGCAGTGCACCGTCCGCTCCCCCTCGTCGACGCGCAGCGCCTCCCACGGCACCAGCGCCGTCGACGGCGACGGCTGGATGCGCAGGTGCGACCGGATCCCCTGCTCCAGCAACGCGTTCAGCTCGGCGGCCAGCCGATGTGGGAACAACGCCGCGGACAGCCGGGTGGCCAGCGCGACCTCACGATCGCGGTCGACCAGCGGGCCGTCGCGCAACGCTCGCCGCAGCGCCTGCCCCGCGTTCTCCCCCGGCAGCGGCGACGGCACGGCCGCCGCCCATTCGTCCAGCACGCCCTGCACGAGTTCGCGCGGCACGACGATCACGCGTGGTTCATCCGGCTGGTGCTCCCACCGCCACGAGTAGTACAGGTCGCCGGCGTCGACCAGTTTCAGCTGCACCCTCACCAGGACCGCACCACCGAAGCCGACCGCACGCCGAAGCCGTACCGCTGCTCGGCCACGTCGATCCAGCCGTCCAGTGTGGACGGTATGGCCGGATCGGCGCGCACCCGCGGCGGCAGGTCGAAACCCCCGTCCGGCGGCAACGGCAACGACATCAGCTCCTCCCGGGACACCGCGGCGGTGGTGTGCAGGGAAACCGCGCCCGCCAGGTGGTCGATGTACTCCGCCGCCAGCGCCGGGTCCTCGACCGCGCGAATGGCCAGGAAGGCCGAGCGCGTCGCGGGCGCGGAAGCCAGCGCCACCCACCGCTCCCGCAGCGGCCCGTGCGGAAAACGCTGCCGCACGGCCTCCGCCGCCAGTGCGGCGGGCAGGCCAAGGTCCAGTGCACGCAGGCTGATCGCGCGCCGCTCGTCCCCGGTCACCGCGGCGGCCCGGCGCACGAGCGCGTCCGTGCGCCACCACGCCATGCCCAGCGACGCGTGCCACAACCCCGCCACCTCACAACCCGCGGCTGCCTCGGCGTAACAGGCTTCGGCGGCGGCGAACTCACCCAGCGCCTCGTATGCCGATCCGCGGACCTGGTGCACCGCAACGAGTTCCAGCGGGGTCGCGGTACCGAGCAAGGCAAGCGCCCGGTCCGCCAGTCCCAGCGCCTCGGGCGCCCGGCCGGTGAGCACACACAGCGCCGCCCGGCCGTGCAGGCACACCGCGAGCCGGCGCGGATCATCGGCGACCAGTGCCTCGGCTTCGTCGTACAACGCCGTCGCGCGCTCGACGTCCGAGGCCAGGTAGGCCAGCCGCGCCGAGCTGAGCAGCGCGACCGCCTCGCTTCCGGTATCGCCGACGGCGGCGGACAGTTCCCGGGCCAGCGCCAGGTGGTCGTCGGCACCCGCCAGATCGCCGGTACCACTGGTGACCTCCGCCAGCGTCGCGTGCACCGAGGCGAGCATGGGCGGTTCCAACTCGTGTGCCAACGCCGCCTGCGCGACTTCGGCTGCTTCCGCGTACTGCCCGCCGGTCGCCAGCACCCGGGCACGCACGGCGGCGATGGCGCCGGTCAGCGGCTCCACGCCGAGCTCGGCCGCCTGGTCGAGATCCGCCAGCGCTTCGGGCAACCGCGTCTCCGCGTGGTGGACCCACGCCCGTCCCAGCAACGCCTGCGCCAGACCGGTGTGCAGGCTTTCGAGGTACTCCGGGGTGTCCCGCTCGGCCAGGTCGATCGCCACCGCGGCCTCGTCGATCGCCTCGTCGAGCCGTCCGGCCATCATCAGCAGTCCGAGCCTGCTGTGGTGCAACGCCACGTTGTCCGGTGCTTCGGTCAGCGCCGCCTCGACGTCCTGCCAGGCCTCGTCCCACCGGTCCAGCCACGGCAGCAGATCCGCCCTGGCGGCGACGACCAGCGGCCGCAGCGCTTCGTCCGCCAGCGGCAACGCCTCGGACATCAGGGCGACCGCGCGTTCCCGGTCGCCGGTCAGGTCGACCACGTGCGCGAGGTTCAGCAGCACCTGCGCCCGTTCGGTCCCCGACGCGACCGCGAGCACCTCTTCCAGCACCGAGCGCGCCCCGGCGAAGTCGCCATCGGCGGCCAGGCGCACGCCTTCGTCGTGCCGGTCCCTCACCCGGCCGTCCGCTCGGTGAGCGTCGCGGCGGCGGAACCCACGCGGGACAGCGCGTACGCGATGATCTCCGCCTGCCGCACCGCGGTCCCGGGGTCGAGCACGGCGGGTGCGGCGAACCCCGGCGCGTGCACGGACACCACCCGCCGGTCCGGCGGCAGCAGGAGCACGGTGGCGGGCACCGGCGCCGAACCGGTCAGCCTGCCCAGGTCGTCGACCTCGTCCAGGACCACCTCGATGTCGCCGAACCGGGCGATCAGCCGGGCCACCGGCCGCGGCCCCGCCGGGACCGCCACCTCCAGCGCGGTCACCCCCTGCCGCCGCACCACCGCCCACTCGGCGGGCGCGCCCGCGTCCACCGCACCCGGCGGCACCAGTGTCCAGTCCACAATGGAGGTTCCGGTGTACACGGTGGTGCCACCGGCGGCCGCGGGCCCGCCCGCGGCCAGCGCGTAGTCCGCCCGGCCCGGCGCCACCCCGGCCGGGAGCACCACGCCGTAGTTCTCGGCGAGCACGGTGAGCCGCTCGACCAGGTCCGGGTGCACTCCCGGCGGCAGCACCGCCAGCGCCCCGGTCACCGCGTCCAGGTCGTCCAGCAGGTGCTCCACAATGGACAGATTGATCACCCGCTCGGCCCGCAGCGTGCCGAGGTCCAGCGCGGGCACCCCGGCCACCACCGACGCGGGCCACCACGCCTCCGCCCAGTTCAGCTGCGCGACCACCCGGCAGGCCACCCGCACCCGCCAGTCGCCGTCGGCGGGCACGGTCACCTCGTCGGCGCCGGAGAGAATGCCGTCGGTGGCCCGGCCGTAGATCTCCCACAGCCACTCCGACGCCAGGTCGGGGTCGTGCACCCGCGCCGCGGGCAGGTCCCCGTCGGCCAGCACGTTCCACGCCAGCATCGCGCCCGAAGCCTCCAGCAGCGCCACCGCCTCCACCCGCTCCGGCCACTCACCGACAACGAGGTCGCCCGCACGCGACACCCTCATGCCCCGGCCTCCCGCTCCAACACCGCCCGCAACCGATCGCGCTGGTCAAGGATGACCGATCGCAGCACGCCGTCAAGCAGATCCCAGACCTGCTCCGCGCCCACCCCGTCTTCCCGCAGCTCACGGCCGTGCACCCGAACCCAAAGCCGCCGAAGGTAGGCAGCACGGACGCCGCGCACGTCGGCGTGGAGCTCCGGCGGCGCGGCCGAGGGCAGGCGCAGCACCCGGTGCACGTAGGCCTCGCGCTCCCACCGCGACCGCAGCCGGGCGGCCGCGCTGCCCGCCACCACGGCCGATCCGTCGGCGAGCGGCGCCGACGCCTCCCGGCCGAGCACCAGCACCACCCGGCTGACCTCGTCCGCCAGCTGCCACGGCCCGGCCGAGCGCGCGATCTCCTGGCGCACCAGTGCCGGGACGTCGGCGAGCCCCGCCCGCAGGAAGGTGTTGGTCAGCGGCGCGAACAGCCGTTCCAGGATCGACCGGTCGAACGGCTTGGGCAGGTTCGCCTTCGACGCGCTCACCCCGAGCACCGGCCGCGCCGGCCGGTCGCGGTCGGTCAGCCCGTGTGCCTGCGCGACACCCGGCTGGTCGAGTTCGGCCGCCAGCGCGCTGCCCGCGGCACCCGCGACCAGCGCCCGGAACAACGCGTCGTCGGGCGCGGTGGCGCAGGTGGCCAGGAACTCCGCGGCGGTGACCGGCACCTGCCCCGGCGGTGGCGCGGACATCGCGGCCCAGGTGACCTCGATCAGCCGGGTCAGCTCACCCGCGTTGGCCGCGTCGGTCAGGAAGCCCCGCAGCGCGCCGACGGTCGGGCCGCCCTGAGCGTGCACGTCCGCGAGCACGGACGCCGCCACCCGCTCGGCATCCGCGCCCGGTTCCCCGTGCTCGGTCGCCAGCTCGAAGCAGCGCTGGAAGTAGAGGTCCTGCGGATTGCCGTCGGTGATCCGCAGGCGGCGGCGTTCCTTCTTCAGCACCACGAACCAGCTCGCTGTCGCGGCCAGCACCGGGCCGGCGCCGGTGATCCGGGCGCGCAGGGCGTCGACGTGCGCGATGGCGATCGGGCCCGCGGCGAACTCGGGGTGCTGGACCGGGCGCAGCACCAGCGGTTCGAGGATCAGCTTCACCGTGCGGGTCAGCGGGCGGCCCGCCCCGTTGCCCAGCGGCGCGACGGCCTCCCCCAGTTCCGCCCACGCCTGCGCGACCACCAGGCCGCGGGGAAGCGTCGCCGTAGCGGTGGTCACCCGGCGAGCCTACGCGGCGCGTTCCTGGGACCGGTAGGCGCGATCGGGCGCCGAAGCTCTCCCCATCACGACCGAACAGGGGAAGCCGATGTACCTCGACCCACCGCAGTACGCACCGGCGCCGTCGCTCCACGACACACCGCGCCGCCGCCTGACGTTCCGGATCCCGTTCCTGTTCTTCACCGGCCTGTTCGCGCTGCTGTTCTTCGGCGGTTCCTACCTCGTCTCCCCCGAACCGGACATCGAGGTGCAGCCGGGCTTCGCCTTCGCCGAGGTGAACGGGCGGGACGTGGTCCTCGTGCCGTACGAGCGGCACGGCAGCCAGGGCATGTTCCAGCTGATGACGCAGGACATGTTCCAGGTGCGGCTGGCCGCCGCCGATCCGGCGAGCGGTGAGGTGCTGTGGGACACGCAGCTGTCCGACGAACTGGTCTGGGAGGCCTCGGTGCTCACCGCCGGGCAGCGCTACGCCTACCTGGCCACCGATTCCGGGCTGTTCATCCTCGACGTGGCGGACGGATCGATTGCCGCACAAGGCGAGGAGGTGCCCGGCCTGGGCACCGCGTTCGTCGCCGCCCGGGCCGCGTACGCCTACGACCCGGACAACCAGCGGGTCCTCGCGCTGACCACGGCGGGCACGGTGAAGGCGATCGAGGTCGACCAGACCTCGGCCACCGCGGTCGACGCGGAGACCGCTTCGGCGTGGGGTGAACGCCTTTCCGCGAAGTCGACGCCCGACCGCCCGTCCGGCGCGACCGCCACCGAGGCCGAACTGAACGGCGAGCAGGTCGTGCTCGAGGACATCGGCATCGGCAGCCTGGGCAGCGTCCTGTTCCGCGGTCCCGAAAACGGCCGCAAGCTCCAGGTCAGCCAGACCGCTTTCCCCGGGGCGCGGCTGGTCGTCACGGACGGGACGCCCGCCGGTGCCGACACCGGGCACGTGCTGGTGCAGCACCAGCGCTCGGTGAACGACCCCGAGTACACGCTCAGCCAGGTCTCGCTCGACACCGGCGAGGTGACCGGTTCGCTGCCGGTGGAATCGGCGGTCGAACGCGCGGTGGCCGGTCCGGACGGGACCACCGCCCTCGCCGCCCGCGACGAGCTCGTGCTGGCCCGCGGCGACGGCTCGCTGCTCCCCCTCGACATCGGCGAAACCGACTTCTTCGGCTCCGCCTGAACCACTCCTCTTGTACGGAAAGGGAAAACCATGAGAATCCTGCTGCTGCTCCCGCTCTTCATCGGCCTGGTCTGCACCGCCTTCTGGGTCGCCGGCGGGCTCTCCGGCGACGACGAGTTCGCCTGGCTCAACGGCTGGCTGGCCGGCCCGATCCTGGTGCTGGCGTCGCTGCCGTTCGCCTTCCTGCGTGGCCTTTCCGGGGCGTTCGGCGGGGTGCCGCGCGAGTTCCGGGACGCGCCGATCGGCATCGGCACGGTCACCGGGGTGGCGCGGACCGGGCTGAGCGTGAACGACCACCCGGAGCTGGAGATCCAGCTCCGGGTGGACACGCCGGACGGCCGGTCGTTCCCCGCTTCCGCGCGGCAGATCGTCGACCTGACCGACCTCGCCGCGGTGCAGCCGAACGCCACGCTGCCGGTGCGCTACCTGCCCGACGGGCGGGTGGCGCTGGCCACCGACGCCGCCCTGCCCGAACTCCAGGCGGCGCTCAACCGGGTCCAGGTGGCGAAGGGGTGGATGACGCCGAACCAGTTGCGCATCGCCGAGCAGGGGGTGGACGCGCGGGCGGTGGTGCTGGCCATGACGCCGACCGGGCACACCGCGGACGGGCGCTCGGAGGTGACCCTGGGCCTGCGGATCACGCGCGGGGACGGCACCACCTTCGACCTGACGCAGGAGAAGAAGCTGCCGCCGAGCGCGGTCGGGCAGGTGCAGCCGGGCATGGTGGTGCGCGTCAAGTACCTCCCGCACGACGAATCCGAGGTCGCCCTGGTCACCAGCCTGGCCGGGTGACCCGCAGTGAATGTGGCTTTCACTGCGCATTCGGCAGTGAAAGCCACATTCACTGCATCGGGCCGGTGGCCTCGGGCGGGCTGGTCTCGGTGGATTCCTCGTCGGCGAGCCATTCGAGGCCGGCTTCGGCCAGGAGGTGGTCGAGGATCGGGGTGGCCGTCACCGGACCGCCACCCCGATGATGTTGTCCGCCCGGACCCAGTGCGGTTCCCGGTCCGCGGCCTGTTCCCTGGCCCGCACCGGGATCCAGGTGGTCTCGGTGTAGCTGTCCACTACGGCTTTCCCCGCGATTTGCCCTTGCCGCCGCGGTTGCTCGGGTGATCCGCCTGCGAGGTAGGTGATTTCGTCCCCGACTTCGAATGAGCCTTCTTCTGCTTCGCTCCCCACGCGTTCCCTCCTCCGCTCTGCGCCGCCGAACTCTCCTTTGCATTACCGCACTTCTCCGCGGCGCACGCCGCCGAGCCCCGCGCAGACCCCTCGGCAGGGTGAAGATCAACCACCGGTCGGACCGCCTCGCCGTCCACCGGTACCCGCGGACCGGCGATCACGCGCGTCGTCCCGGTGACCGGGAGTTCCGCCGAAGCGGACGGCGGCAGCGCCACGACCTCCGGCCGCGGCCCGGGCAGCACCGGGCCCACCTGCTGCGGCACCGGCGCACCGGTGACGGCCACCACCGCGGCGGCCACCACGGCGGCGACCTTGCCACCGCCGGTCATCCCGGCGGAGATCGGCATCACCAGCGCGCTCGCGTTCCTCCTGGCCAGCGAGGGCCGCAGTTCGAGGTTGGCTTCGAACAACCCGGCCGCGACGGCCCGGCACGCGCGGCAGCGCTCGACGTGCGCAGCAACCTTGGCCGCCCGGCGCACGGACAGCCCGTCCCGCACCCACGCCGCCATTTCCGGGCGGATCGTGCCGCAGTCGGGCTTGCTGCTGTCGGGCACCTGCACCTGGAGGTAGGCGCGGCGCAGTCCTTCCCGCGCACGCATCGCCAGCCCGGCCACCCCGTTCGCGGACACCCCGAGCATCGGCGCCAGTTCCGCGGCGGAGGCGCCTTCGACCTCGGTGTGCCACAGCACCGTCCGCCACCGGCCGGGCAGCGTGCAGAACGCGGCCCAGGCGATCCCCGCCTGCCACCGGCGCACGGTCAGCTCGTCCACCGCGGCGTCCATCGCGGCGCGCTCCGGGACCTCGCCGGGCAGGTCGACGCGGGCCTGCCGCCGTTGCCAGCTCACCGCCAGGTTCCGCATGGTGACCAGCAGGTACGGCCACATGTCCTGCTTCGGCCCCGAACCCGAGCGGACCGCGATCAGCACCCGCACGAACGACTCGGCCACCAGGTCGTCGCGTTCGGCGGGATCGCTCGACCAGCGCACGGCGGCCCGGTGCGCGGCGGCGGCGTGCCGCCGGAACAGCACGTCGCACGCCCCGAAGTCGCCGTCGCGGACAGCGGCGAGCAGCACCTCGTCGCGTGTGCCGTGCTCACGCTCCCACATCGGCTCACTCCCGGGTAGGCGGTCCCTTCACAGGTGCCGACTCCCCACCCCGGACCCCATGACGCGATATCGCGACGGAGATCCAAGTCACACTCGGCTCGCTGTCCGCGACAGCCTATTTCCTCAGCAGATCTTCTTGAGGTCCGCGGTGACACCGGTTGCCGAGTAGTAACCGAAGGCGAAGCTGCTGGAGGTCCCGGTGTCCTTGGACTTGACCAGGTCGTCGCCGCTCCGCGCGAAGGTGAACTTGGCCCGGACCAGGCAGCCGTCGGTCTTCAGGTCGGTGACCGTGCCGGTGACCTTCCGCTGGTTGCCGTCGTAGCAGATCGAGTAGGTCACCTTGCCCCAGCCGGCCGGCGGCTGGATCCGGTAGCCGCCGACGCAGGACGCGGCGGTGGTCACCTCGCCGGCCGCGGCGGGCACCGCGGCCAGCCCCAGCGCCATCGCGACCCCACCCGTGACCGCGGCGATACGACGCGTGAACTTCATGTGCACTCCCCTTTTCCTGGTTGTGGTACCAGGATCGGGAGCGCGCTTTCGCCGCCCTTTCAGTCGGGGGAAACCGGACGGCGACCCCAGAAGACGCCGCTGAGCAGCACGAGGACGCCGACGCCGGTGACCGGCCAGCCCACCCACCGGCGGTCCTCGACGGCCAGTGCGCACACGGGGGCCGCCCGCAGCCGCGGGGTGTCGCCCCCGACGGCGTCGTTGAATTCGTCGGCGCCGACGAAGGTGTCCAGTTCCTCGCTGCCGGGCGCGAAGGTGCTGCCGCAGTCGACATCGACGCGGCCGAGCTGGGCGCTGACCGGCAGGGCCAGCGAGACCAGCCCGCCGAGCACCAGCAGCCCGCCGGCGACGAGCAGAGCGATTCTCACCACGGGTGCCATCCGACCACATCCCGCCGGGACCCGTCCCGGCGCTGGTACACAGTGGACGGCTACCCGAGGTGAATTCCCAACCCCGTTCGCCCGGGCGCCAGTTCGCCGCGGAGGTGGCGGTCGGCGTCGTACTCGCCGTCGGCCAGTGCCCGGTACGGGATCGGGCGTTCGGCTTCGAGGCCGTGGAGGCGGGTGCGCAGGCGGTCGGTTTCGTGGTCGAGCCGGTCCCAGCCGGGGCGGTCGGTGCCCGCGACGAGGTGCGGGCGCAGCGGTCGCATGCCGGTGTACCAGAAGATGCCGTGCAGGAAGGGGAAGAACAGTTCGCCCGCCTCGCCGTTGAGGCCACGCGGGTCGAAGGCCGTCTCACGATCTCCGGCGGTGATCACCGTGAGGGCGCGTTTCCCGGCCAGGCCGCCGTCGCCGTACTTGCGCGTCCGCCCGGCGTCGTCCTTGAGCCCGAAGGCGAAGCCCTTCACGAAGACCCGGTCGAACCAGCCCTTGAGGATGGCGGGCATGCCGTACCACCACAACGGGAAGTGGAACACCACGAGCGACGCGCGGCTGAGCTTCTCCTGCTCGGCCACGATGTCCCCGGACAGCGAGCCGCGGGTGTACGCCTCGGCGGACTGGTCACCGACCGGCAGGTCCGGGCGGGCGGGCGCGCCGAAGTCGTGCGCGGTCACCGCCGGGTTCCAGTTCATCGCGTAGAGGTCCGAGGTCAGCACCGCGTATCCGGCGTCGGTCAGGGTTTTGGTGGTGACCTCGGCCAGGCGGGCGTTGAGCGAGCGGGCGCTGGGATGTGCGAGGACCAGCAGGGCTTCCATGGGAGGAACGCTAGGAACGAACTACGCTGGGGACAAGTACGCACATCGGCGGCACATACTGACGATCTGGATAGCTTTGGACGGGAGCAGGGATGCGTGAGCAGGTGCGGGCCGCGCTGGCCGTGTGCCCGGTGGAGGTGTCGATCGCCGTGCTCGGCGGGGCGTGGAAGCTGAGCGCCGTGCGGTACCTGCTGACGCGCACGCACCGCTTCGGCGAACTCCAGCGCGCCGTCGGCGATGTCACCCCGCGGACGCTCACGCGCGTCCTGCGCGAACTCGAAGCCGATGGCATCGTCAGGCGGACCGTCTACGCCGAGGTCCCGCCCCGGGTCGAGTACTCCCTCACCGACCTGGGCGAGTCCCTGCGCCCCATCGTCACCTGGCTCGAATCCTGGGGCGAGGCCTACGCGCGGGCTTAGCTGATCGCGCTGCGCACGGCCACGACCCGCCCCTAGACCACCTCGAAGTTCGCCATCATGCCCATGTCCTCGTGTTCGGCGTTGTGGCAGTGGAACATGTACCGCCCGCGGTAGCCGTCGAACTTCGCGATGACTTCGACCGCTTCGCCGGGGCGCAGGTCGACGGTGTCCTTCCGGCCCGCGTCGTACGGGCCCGGTTCGCGACCACCGCGGGAAAGCACGCGGAAGTCCACCAGGTGCAGGTGGATCGGGTGGTGCAGATCGGCCACGAACCGCCAGATCTCCACGTCACCCAGCCTCGGGCGGGCGTCGATGCGGGACGGCGAGTACGGCTCACCGCCGATCGTCCAGCCGTGCCTGCCGCCGACCGTGCCGCCGCGGAAGGAGAAGTCGCGCGTCACGGTGACCCGCGCACGGTCGAGCGGCTCGATTTCCACCAGCCGCTCGGGGATGTGGCTGTCCTCGGTGGCACGCCTCACCACCCGGAACCGCATCACGTGCGCGGTCGTGCCGGTGCCCAGCCGGTTCACCAGCGTGACCTCCGTGCCCACCGGGTACGCGCCGAAGTCGACCACCAGGTCGTACCGCTCGGCCGGCGCGATCGGCACGTGCTCGTGCACCAGCGGCGCTTCGAGCAGCCCTTGGTCCGCGCCGATCTGCGTGAACGGCTGCGGCGGGTCCAGCGCGAGGTCGTAGCGCCGGGCGTTGGAGCCGTTGAGCACGCGCAGCCGGTGCTTGGTCGCGGACACCTCGGCCACCGGCCACGGCACGCCGTTCACCAGCAGCACGTCACCGAACACGCCTTCCACGAACGCCTCTTCCACCCCCGGCACCGAGGTCAGCGACGGGTCGATGGACGGGTACCGCAGGGAACCGTCGGCGGCGAACGCGCGATCGGTGAGCACCAGCGGCAGCTCCCGTTCCCCGCGCGGCAACGGCAGCGCGTCCTCCTCGTCGTCGCGCACCAGGTGCAGTCCGGCCAGGCCGCGGTAGACGGCCGGACCGGTGAAGTCCATCCGGTGGTCGTGGTACCAGAGCATCGCCGCCCGCTGCCGCATCGGGTACACGTAGTCGCGCGTACCGTGCGAGATGAGCGCCGCGGGGTCGTGCATCAGCGCATGCCCGCCGTGCGCGTGCGGAGCGGCGCCGGCGGGCAGCACCAGATCGGTGGCGTACCCGTCGGACTCCGGTGGGGTGTGCCCGCCGTGCAGGTGGACCACGGTCGGCACCGGGAGTTCGTTGCGGTGCCGGACGATCGTCGTGCGATCACGGCGCGATTCGATGGTCGGCCCGGGGAAAGTCCCTTCGTAGCCCCAGATCGGCGTCCGCACCCCGGGCAGGATTTCGGCGACCGCCTGCCGCTGCACGATTTCGTACCGGTCGGCGTCCGCGTCCCGCGACACCGGCGACAGCACGGCCGGGATCGGCAGCGGGACCTGAAACGGCGCGGGCAGCGGCAGCTCGCTGGTGAGCAGTTCACCGGTGGCCGCCGCGGTCCGGAACACCCGCGGCCCCAGCAGCCCGGCCGCGACCAGCACCCCGGCACCCCCGGTCAGGCCGAGGAACCGGCGGCGCGACAACCCGCTCATCGCCGCGCCCCCGTCCGCCAGATCGCGAACACCATGATCGACGCCAGGGTGACCAGCGCGACCCCCAGCGGGACGTGCAGGTCCAGCGCCCCGGCCACGCCCGCGAAGTACTGCCCGCTCTCACCGACGGCCAGCAGCAGGCTCGCCCAGAACGGCCACCGCACGCCGTCGCGCCGCCAGAGCACCGCGGTCGGCACCAGCTGCGCCACCCCGAGGTAGAAGACGACGTCGGCACCGAGCGCGTGCAGCGCCAGCATGTCGTAGTCGCCGATCAGGTAGCTGCCCGCGAACACCGGCTGCGCGAAGATCGCCACGGCGTGCCCGGTGACGAACCACCGCACCACCCCCAGCACCCTGCTCATCGCCCGCCCTTCCCCCGTTCCCCAGTACTTCCGAGGACGACGCTAGGCGTGGCCTCCTATGCTGTCCAAGACCAGAATCACCATGAACTCATGACGCCGAGGCTATGAAATGGATCTGCTGCAGCTCCGCTACTTCCAGGCGGTCGCCCGGCGTGAGCACCTCAGCCAGGCCGCCGCCGAACTGCACGTGGCCCAGCCTTCGCTGAGCCGCGCGATCGCCAGGCTGGAGGCCGATCTCGGGGTGCCGCTGTTCGACCGGGCCGGGCGCGGGCTGCGGCTCAACCGGTTCGGCGCCGGGTTCCTCCGCCGGGTCGACCGCGTCCTGCGTGAACTGGACGACGCCCGCCAGGAACTCGCGGACGCGGCCGGGCTCGACCACGGCAGCGTCGCCGTCGCCGCGGAAACGCTGCTCACCCTCACCGGGATGCTCACCGAGTTCCGCGCCGAGCACCCCGGTGTGGCGATCCGGCTCTACCAGTCCTCCGCCGAGGCCATGGCGGAACAACTGCGCACCGGCGAGATCGACCTCTGCTTCGCCTCCCAGCCGCTGGCCGGATCCGAGCTGCACACGCGCGAAGTGCTGCGCGAGGAGGTGCTGCTCGGGGTGCCGCCGGGCCACCGGCTCGACGGGCGCGACCGGGCGGGGATGGCCGAACTGGCGGGCGAACCCTTCGTCACCACCCGCCCCGGGTACTGGCCGCGCGCGCTGGCCGACCGCCTGTTCGCCGAGGCCGGGGTGGATCCGTTGTACACCTGCGAAAGCGACGAACCGGGTGCCACCGGCGAACTGATCAGCTCGGGCTTGGGGATCGGCCTGGTGCCCGGCATGTCACGCCGGGTCGCCACCCACATGCCCGGTTCGTTCCTGCGCCTGGACGTTCCGGACTGCCACCGCGTACTGACCGTCGCCTGGCGCGGTGACACCTACTCCTCCGCCGCGGCCCAGCGGCTGACCGAGTTCGCCGTCGGCTACTTCCACCGCGTCTTTACCGCCTAGCTCGCCTGCGCCGTGGGCATGATGGTCACCTGCTGCAGGTTGGCCCGCGCCGGCAGGCTCGCGAGGAACCCGACGGTCTCGGCCACGTCCTGCGGGGTGAGCCAGTCGATCGACTCCTTCGAGCCCGCCAGCCAGTCGATCGCGCCCTGGTCGGTCACGTGGTCCTGCAACTCCGTGCCGACGATGCCCGGTTCGATCGCCGCCACGCGCACGTTCTTCGGGCCCAGCTCGACCCGCAGGTGCCGCGACAGGTGCGTGACGTAGGCCTTCGTGCCCGAGTACACGGCGAAGTTCGGGAAGATGTTCCGCGCCGCGATCGACGAGGTGTTGATCAGGTCGGCCACCCCGCGCGCCCCGGCCGAGGCGACCAGCTGCGGGGTGAACGCGGCGATGACGTTCATCAGGCCGGTGATGTTGAGGTCGATCTGCCGCTGCCACTGCTCGGTGCGCTGCTCCTCGACCGGCGCGGGCAGCATCACCCCGGCGTTGTTGAACAGCAGGTCGGCCTCGCCCAGCTCGGCGGCCACCTGCTCCGCCGCCGCCCGCACCGCGTCGGCGTCGGTCACGTCGACGGCGATCGCCAGCGCCCGGCCGCCGTTCTTCTCGATGCGGGCGACCAGCTCGGCCAGCCGCTCCGCGCGCCGGGCCAGGACGGCCACCTTCGCGCCCTGCCCGGCCAGCTGCTCGGCGGTGGCTTCGCCGATCCCGCTCGACGCACCGGTGATGACCGCGACGCGTCCTTCGAGGGTCCGCATGTTCTTGCCTCCCAAGTAGAAGTTCTTTCCGCCACCTCAGAACACCAGCTCGGCGGGCGGTCCGGGGCGCTCGAACAGGCCCTGCCCAGGCAGGTACTGGCAGGGCCACCCAGCGCGGCGCGGCCGACCGCCGCGTCGGTCACACTGGAACGCATGGAAGACCGTGGCCGCGAACTCGCCGGTTTCCTGCGCTCACGCCGGGCCAGGATCACGCCGGACCAGGCCGGGCTGCCGCCGGACGGGCGCGTGCGCCGCGTTCCCGGCCTGCGCCGCGACGAGGCCGCGCGCCTCGCCGGGGTCAGCACCGAGTACTACACGCGGCTCGAACAGGGCCGCGCCGGGAACCCGTCCCCCGAGGTGCTCGAAGCGCTGGCCACCGCGCTGCGGCTGGACCCGTCCGAACGCGAGCACCTGACGGATCTGCTGGGGCGCCCCAAAACCAGCCGGCGCGCGGCGGGCAGCGTGCAGCGGGTGCGACCGGGGCTGCGCCTGATGCTGCACACCCTCGACCACGTGCCCGCGTTCGTCATCGGGCGCCGCACCGACGTGCTGGCCAGCAACCGCCTCGCCCGCGAGGTGCTCACCGACTTCGAGGCGCTGCCGGGACCGCAGCGCAACCTCGCCCGCTACTACCTGCTGAACCCCGAAGCCCGCGAACGCGTCATCGGCTGGGAGACCATCGCCGCCGAGACCGTCGCCATGCTCCGGCTCGAAGCCGGGCGCTTCCCGAACGACCGCAGGCTCGCCGACCTCATCGGCGAGCTCACCGTGCGGTCGCCGGAGTTCTCCACCTGGTGGAACGACCACCGCGTGCTGCGCCGGACCCACGGCAGCAAGAGCTACCACCACCCGATCGCCGGCGAACTCCACTTCTCCTACGAGTCCTTCGCCGCCCCCGGCGACGCCGACCAGACCCTGTGCGTCTACAACGTCGAACCGGGCTCCCCCACCGCCGAAGCACTGCGGTTGCTCACCAGCTGGACGGCGGGTGTTACCTGACCGGCGCCTGGCCCGTCACCACCGTGACGGAACGGGTGGAGGAAGGTGACGGCATGAGCGAACCGCTGGCGGAGGCCTTCGAGGAGCAGCGCGGGCGCCTGGTGGCGATGGCCCACCGGATGCTCGGTTCTCGGGCGGACGCCGAGGACGCGGTGCAGGAGGCGTGGTTGCGGCTCGCCCGCCAGGACGGCGGCGCGATCGACAACCTCGGCGGCTGGCTGACCACCGTGGTCGGCCGGGTCTGCATCGACGTGCTGCGCTCGCGCAAGGTCCACCCCGAGGCGGCCTACGACGAGCTGGTGGTGCTCGAAGACGACGACCCGGCGCCGGAGGACGACGTGGTGCTGGCCGAGTCGGTCGGGCTGGCGCTGCTGGTGGTGCTCGACGCGCTGCGCCCGGCCGAGCGGCTGGCGTTCGTGCTGCACGACATGTTCGCGGTGTCCTTCGCGGAGATCGGCGAGATCCTCGGCAAGTCCGCCGACGCCGCCAAGATGCTCGCCAGCCGCGCCCGCCGGAAGGTGCGGGACCGCCGCCGCCCGGCCGCCGAACCGGGCGGGCGCGCGGTGGTCGACGCCTTCCTCGCGGCGGCGCGGCGGGGCGATTTCGAGGAGCTGCTGCGGTTGCTCGACCCGGAGGTCACCTGGCGCTCCGGCACCACGCGGGGCATGGTCGTCAAGCAGGGCGCCGCCGAAGTGGCCGCGCGTGCCCAGCGCGGCGCCCGCGCCGCGGCGATCACCGTGGCGGCGCTGATCAACGGCGAACCCGGGGTGGTCGCGTGGGGCCCGACCGGCAGGCTGCTGGGCGTCGTCTCGTACACCCTGGTCGACGGCCGGATCGTGGAAATCCACTCGGTGAGCGACCCGGACCGCCTCGCCGCCATGGGTTTGCCGACGCGCCTCGGCTAGTTGTTACTTTTCGCGGCGCCTCCTCGTCGACCCGGTGAACAGACCGGACGACACAGGGAGATCACCGTGGAACCGAGGATCGACTACCTCAGCACCCAGCTCGGCCCCAAGTTCGCCAAGCACCTCGTCTCGGCGGGCAAGGTGGTGTCGGATTCGGCCCTGCCCGCCACCACGCGGGAGCTGGTGAAGATCCGCGCCAGCCAGATCAACGGCTGCGGCGGCTGTCTGGACATGCACACCAAGGAAGCCGCGCGGGCCGGGGAGTCGCAGGTCCGGCTGAACCTGGTCGCGGCGTGGCGCGAGACCACGGTGTTCACCGAGGCGGAACGGGCCGCGCTGGAGCTCACCGAACTGGGCTGCCGCCTCGCCGACTCGAGC
Source organism: Amycolatopsis sp. 195334CR (assembly GCF_017309385.1). Classification (NCBI taxonomy): domain Bacteria; kingdom Bacillati; phylum Actinomycetota; class Actinomycetes; order Pseudonocardiales; family Pseudonocardiaceae; genus Amycolatopsis; species Amycolatopsis sp. 195334CR. The sequence continues at coordinate 402,778 of NZ_JAFJMJ010000001.1, forward strand.
GGGGTCGGCGACGAGGCGTGGGCCAACGCGGCCAAGCACTTCGACGACGAGCAACTGCTCGCGCTGGTGGCCCAGATCGCCCTGATCAACGCCTTCAACCGGCTGAACGTGCTGATCCGCCAGCCCGGCGGCGGTTACCAGCCCGGCCAGTTCGCCTAGGAGGACGAAGTGGAACTCGCTCTCTGGCTGGTCACCGGCCTGCTCGCGGTGGTGTACCTGGGCTCCGGGACCGGCAAGCTGCTCGTCTCACGGGAACGGATGGCCGGGCTGACCCCGGCCGCGGGCTGGGTGCTCGACTTCAGCCCCGGTGCGTTCCGGGCCATCGGCGCGGTCGAGGTGCTGGGCGCGGCCGGGCTCGTCCTGCCCGCGGTCACCGGGGTGGCGCCGGTGCTGGTGCCGCTGGCCGCGCTCGGCCTGGCACTGGTGATGGCCGGTGCCACCGTCGTCCGCCTCCGCCGCGGCGAACCGAAGTACGCCGTGCTGGACGTGGCGTACCTCCTGCTGGCCCTGTTCGTCGCCGTCGGCCGCTTCGCCGTGGCCTGAGGTTCAGTCCTCGTGCACCAGGCCGCCCAGGTGCGCCCCCAGGAACCGTTCCGCGGCGCGGAACATCGTGATCAGGTTCTCCGGGTTGACGAAGAAGTGGCCCTCGTCCTCGAAGACCAGGTAGTCGACGTCCACGCCGCGAGCGCGCAGGGCGTCGACGATCTGGTCCGACTCGGCCCGGACCACCCGGGTGTCGTTGGCGCCCTGCACGACCATCAACGGGGTGCGGATGTCGTCGACGCGGCTGATCGGCGAGCGGGCCAGCAGGTCCTCCTTCTGCGCCGGGTCGTTCGGGTCGCCGGCGTACCGGAACCAGTTCATCCCCAGCGACGGCTTGGTGAACTCGGGCACGGTGTCCAGGAAGGTGACCAGGTTCGAGATGCCGACGTACTCGACCGCGGCGGCGAAGCGGTCCGGGGTGAAGCTGACGCCGACGAGGGCCGCGTAACCGCCGTAGGAACCGCCGAAGATGCCGACCCGGTCCGGATCGGCGTACCCCTCGGCGATCGCCCAGTCCACCGCGTCGATCAGGTCGTCGTGCATCTTCCCGGCCAGTTCCCCGATCGCGGCCCGCATGTGCGCCTTGCCGAACCCGATCGAACCGCGGAAGTTCACCTGCAGCACGGCGTATCCCCGGTTGGCGAGGAACTGCGCGGTCCGGTCGCCACCCCAGGTGTCGCGGGCCCACGGTCCACCGTGGACCAGCAGCACCATCGGCAGCCCGGCCGGTTCCACCCCGACCGGCAGGGTCAGGTACGACGGCAGGGCGAGCCCGTCGCGGGCGGTGATGGTGACCGGGGTGGTCGGCGCCAGCAGGTCCGGGTCGAGGTGCGGGTGCGGCCGGAACAACCGCCGCCGCTCGCCGGTCTGGTGGTCGTAGTACCAGGTCACGCCCGGATCGCGGTCGTGGGTGAAGGACACCACCCAGCGGCGGCCGTCCCGGTCGCTGGAGATCGCCGCCAGGTCGCCGTCGGAGAGCGCCGCCAGGTTCGGCAGCACCTCGGCGAAGTGCGGGTCGAGCGCGTGGACCACCTGCCGTTCGCCGAGGTAGCGGGCGCCGAGCAGTTCGCCGGTGCGGCGGTCGCGGATCAGCGGTGGCGGCAGCTTGGTGAACACCAGCGCGCGGGTGTCCAGGTCGAAGCTCGGGTGGCTGTCCACTTCGGACTCTTCGCCGGTGGCGAGGTCGAGGTGGGCCAGCCGGGTCCGGTCGGTGCCGCGGTTGGAGCCGAACCACACCCCGGTGCCGTCCGGGGTGACCACGAACGGGAACACCGCCAGCGGGTAGTCCTCCCCGGAGAAGGTGGTGACGTGGCGCAGTTCGCCGGTTCCCGGGACGGTCTGCCGGAGTTCGATGTCGCCGTTGCCGGTCAGGCGCTCGGCGAGCAGTGAACCGTCGCCCACGTAACGCCAGCCGGTGACCGCGTCCGTCCCGCCGGCGATCAGCGTCAGCTCACCGGTGGCGACGTCGAGCTCGTGCAGTTCGAACGCGTTGCCCTCCCGGCCGATGAGCTGCACGATCGCCGTACCCGGCCGCTGCGGCGGCTGGTCGAGGTTGAGCACGCGCGCGCCGGGGAACGGGGTCAGGTCGACCGCGTCCGCGTCCGGGTCGTCGAGGTCCACCCGGAACACGTGCCAGTTCTCGTCCCCGCCGTCGTCCTGGAGGTAGAGCATCCAGCGCGGGTCCTCGGTCCAGCGGTAGTCCTGCACGGTTCGGGTCTCGTCGGCGGTCACGCACCGCGCGTCCGCGCCGGGGGTCAGGTCCTGCACCCAGACGTTGAGCCGGTTCTTCCACGGCGCGAGGAACGCGATGCGGGTGCCGTCCGGTGAGATCGAGGCGCCGGCGCGCTCCGGCGGGGCGAGGAAGTCCTCGACGGGGATGGTCGCGGGCAGTGGCATGGGTCTTCTCCTTCCGGTGTCCGTTGTGCCGCCAGCTCACGGTGTGCCGTCACGGCACACGCAAGCCGAGGAGCGCGTTCGGTGACCCAGCTCACACCGGCCTTGAGTGTGCCGTTGCGGCACGCCTTTTGCTGGTTCCCGAACCGGACACCACCAGGGAGGACCAGATGACCATGACGGAACAGCAGCGTGAGAAGCCCCGCACCCCGGCGAACCCGCTGGAGCAGCTGGGCGGGCCGATGGGGTTCGTCTACTCGACGGTGCCGGTGGTGGTTTTTGTCGCCGCCAACGCGTTCCTGCCGTTGCCGGTGACGATCGGCGTGTCCATCGCGGTCGGCCTGGCGCTGACCGTGTTCCGGATGGTGCGCGGTGAACGCTTCAGCACCGCGGCGGGCGGTCTGCTCGGGCTCGGGGTCGCGGTGGCCATCGTCGCCTGGACCGGGTCGGCCAAGGACTTCTTCGTGGTCGGGATCTGGGCCGCGCTGGCCGGGTTCGTGGTCGCGTTCGGCTCGGTGCTGCTGCGCCGCCCGATCACCGGTGTGGTGTGGAACCTGACGCACGGCGGCAAGCACGACTGGCGCGGCAACCGCGTCGTCCGGCGCGCGCACTACGTCGCGACCCTGTTCGCCGCGGCCGTCTTCGGCGCCCGCTTCGCCGTGACGCAGTGGCTGTACCTGGAGGACTCGACCAACTGGCTGGCGGTGGCGAAGGTCGCCACGGGCACGCCGCTGACCGTGCTCGCCGCGCTGGTCGTGGTGTGGGCCTTCCGCCGGAGCACCAAGCAGCTCGGCTGACCGTCGAAGCACTGGAGGGAGGGCGAACGGTGGCGTGGAGCACGAGCCAGTTGGCGGAACTCGCTGGTACGACGCTGAAGGCGGTCCGGCACTACCACAAGGTCGGGCTGCTGGAGGAACCCGAGCGCGCGGTGAACGGTTACAAGCGCTACCGGGTCAGCCACCTGGTCCAGTTGCTGCGGATCCGCAGGCTGGTCGACCTCGGTGTGCCGCTGGCCGACATCGCCGCGATGCGCGACTCGGCCGAGACCACGGAACAGACCCTCCGGGCGCTGGACGCCGAACTCGCCGCGAGCATCGAGCGCCAGCAGCAGATGCGCGAGGAACTCGCCACCATCATGGAAAACCGCGCGCTGGCCGAGCTGCCGCCCGGTTTCGACCACGTCGCCGAGGACCTGCCGGACGCCGACCGGGCCATTCTGCTGGCCTATTCGAGCTTCCTCACCCCGTCGGCCATGGCCACGCTGCGGGAGTTGCACGCCGTGCCCCGCAGCACGCCCACGACCGAGTTCGACTCGCTGCCCGAGGACGCCTCGGACGAGACGCGGCAGCGGCTGGCCGAGCGCTTCGCGCCGGAGATCCGCAGGCAACAGGAGGAATACCCGGCGATGACCGATCTGGAGACCGCGTCACGCCGGGGCAAGGGGGTCGCCCAGTCGGTGGTGCTCCAGATCCTGGTGGAGTACTACAACCGAGCCCAACTGGACGTCCTGCGCCGCATCGACGCGATCCTCAACGGGGGCTAGAGATCCTGATGCCACAACGGCCCGCTGACCTCGTCGGTCACCGGGCCGTTTCGTTGTGTCAGATGCAGAGGAGGTCGCACCGGCGGCCCGGTCGACCAGAACACACACGGGCGGATGCTGGCCCCCGGCTCCGGTCTCCGGATCCGGCGAGCAGCGGGTAGCACTCCCGGTCCACGGCAGTGTCAACCACGTAGGTACCGACCGACCGCAGCCGAGGCATCAGGCTCGGTCAGCCCATCGGGCTCGGTCAGCACCGGGGGCGCGAGTGCCACCGCGACCGGGGGCGCCACTACTACCGCGACCGCGGCGAAGCCAGGACAAGAAAAACCGGGTGGAGCGGCGTGTGCCGCTCCACCCGGTCGGGGGAAAGAGAGATCAGGGCAGCGTGAACTCCGGCTTCCCCACCGGCAGCTTCGAGGTGTAGACGCTCAGGTACGTGTCCAGGTACGGCGCACGAGCGCCTTCGGTGGCCACGTCGTCGGCCGGGTCGTCGGTGGCCAGGGACAGCCGCGCGCCGGTTACCTCGATCTTCTTGCGCGACGGCGTGTCGATCCAGTCGTTGAGCGGACCGGCCTGGATCGTGCCGATCTCCACCGCCAGCGAGTGGCCGGCGGGCAGCGTCCAGTCGGTCGACTTCAGGTCGAACGCCAGCTCGCCACCATCCACAGTGGAAACCTGCTCGTCGAACATGACCGCGGTGCCGTCCGCCGCGACGTCGTACAGCTTGACCATCACGTTGCCGTGGCCCGCGGCGTTCAGCGACAACCGCGGCGTGCCGGTCAACCGAAGATCCTTCGACAGCGGCTCGGACCACTTGAAGAAGCTGTTCTCCGGCGCGGGCCCCGGCTCGCCACCATTGTCCACATAGGTACCGTCACCCAGCTCCACCGTGGTGGTGCCGTCCGAAACCGGCCAGCTGTCCTGCGCCCGCCACTTCCCGGCACTGTCCTGAACGGCGTAGTCCGGGTACTGAACCGACGGCTGCACACCCTTGAGGTACTGGTCGTAGAAGGACATCGTCTCGGCGAACCAGCCCTCACGCCCCATCTCCAGGCGCCCGTCCGGCGTGCGGTCGTTGCCACGCTTGTGGTCCCACGGCCCCATCCAGCCGCGCTGCGGACCCTGGTGGTTCTCCAGGTACTCCTGGATCGCCTCCGGCTCGGTGTTCCACTCCAGGAAACCCTGCGTCACGAACAACGGCGTGTCACTGCCCTTCGCCCCCGCGGCCAGGTCGCGGGTCTTCCAGTACTCCGACTCCGGATCGGCGGTCTGGTACCCGGCCGAGTTGGCCAGCAGGCACTCCGGGTGCGCCTCCTCGTACTTGGCGTTGGCCAGGTACCGGGGGTCGTCGTCCGGCAGCTGCGGCAGCGTGGCGATCTTGTTGTAGGTGTTGGCGATGTTGACGATGGTCGAGCGCGGCACCCCGTTCGACCGGAAATTGCGGTACGGGTCCCAGATCGGCTCCTGCGCGACAACCGCCTTCAGCGCGTCCTGGTTCAGGTTGTTGCCCACCAGCCCGGTGATCGCGTCGTAGGACTTGCCGTACATGCCCACCGCACCGGTCGACCACGGCTGGCTCGCCGCCCAGTCGATCGCCGCCTTCACGTCGGCCTGCTCACCCGCCCCGACGAAGTCCAGGCACCCGGTCGAACCGCCGAAGCCGCGCACGTCGACCATCACGAAGGCGTAGCCCCGGTCGAACAGGTCGGTGCCCTCGATGAAGTCGTTGAACCGCGGCGACGGACCGGCCTGCTCGAAACCCTCCACATCGAGCTGCCCCGAGTGCCCGAAGTACGAGCCCGCGGACAGGATCACCGGCACCTTCTCCCCCTCGGGCAGGTCCTCCGGCAGCAGCACGTCGGCGTGCAACTCCACATCGGACCCGTCCGAGGACGGGAAGAAGTGCTGTGACCACGCGGCACCCTCCGGCACCCGGTCGTTCTCCTCGTGCGTGACCGGCCCAGCGGCCGCGCTCGCCGGGGTGGCGAGCACCCCGGTCAAGGCCACTACCAGTGCTGAGGCGGCGCACACCGCCGCACGTGAGTGCTTCACGTTGTTCCTCCGGCTTCCGGTGATCTCCCGATCGATCACTTCGGAACCCAGGGAACACCGTGCCGCAGGGGCACACTCAAGCCCGGATGCGGTGGATCACGGTTTCCGATAGGGACGCGTGCCACCGGTTTCCGCGTTGTGCTCGGTGACCTTGATGCCCTGCTCCTCCAGCTTCGGGTACTCGATCTTGTCGAAGATGTTGTCCGGCCTGCGGTACGGGTAGATGTCCCCGTTCGGGTTCGGGATGCCGGTGCTGGTCTTGTCGCCCGGCTTGTCCGGGAACACCACGTGGGTGTCCTCTTTGGAGTTCTTCGCGAAGGTCTCCGACGCGTAGTCCCACTTCTCGCTGACCAGCTTCTTCTGGTCGAGGTTGGAACTGCCGTGGTCACCGTGCGACCAGAACCCCTGGTTCGGGTCGTTCATCTTCGACGGCGGCACCCAGTCGGGCATCTTCAGCTTGTTGTCCGCGATGAGCCCTTCCAGGGTGTTGCCGCCGTGTTCCTTGGCGATCTGGTTCGCCTTGAACTCGATCGAGCCGAGATACGGGTCGTCGCCGTTCGGGTTGTGCTGCTTGTACCCACCGGACCAGAAGAAGTGCTTGTCGGCGTTCATCATCTTGTCCAGCTCCGGCTTGAACTTCTGGAACTCCTCCGGCGTCATGCGCAGCACGTCGACCCCGAGGTCGGTCCGCTTCGGCGGTGGCGGTTTGAGGTCGGGGTGCTGGTCGAAGTCGTCCGGCCGGGGGCGCTTCGGCGTCTCCGGTCCGCCGGTCTTGCCGCAGGAAGGCACCAGCCCGAGCGGGTCGCCGACGAGCAGCGGCTCGGCGACGTACTGCACCGGGTTGGGCGCGGCGGCCAGGCCGAGCGGGTCCTGGCTGAGGTACCGCGCGGTTTCCGGGTCGTAGTAGCGGAAGACGTTGTAGCTCAGCCCGGTTTCCTCGTCGCGGTACTGGCCGGGGAAGGCCAGCGGCATCGCTTCGGACCGCGTGCCGGCGGCACCCCAGAAGCTGCCGCGGTCCTGCCACACCACCGCGCCCCGCTCGTCGAGCAGTTCGGTCGGCGCACCGGCAGGCGAGGTGATCACGCTGCGGAAGCTGCCCGGATCGTCGGAGCCGCTGCGCTCGACCTGCACGAGCGGGCGGCTGTCCCCGGGGTGGCGCTCCCAGGTCAGGATCCTGGTCGCGCCGTCGGCGTCCGTCCGCACCCGTTCCACCAGGTCGAAACCGCTCCACAGGAACCGCACGTCCTCGGCGAGTTCGGGCTGGCCGTCCTCGCCGGTGATCCAGCGCCGCTTGGCGAACCGCCTGCCGAGCGGGTCGTAGTGGTAGGTCCAGCGCGTGCCGTCGGGCGTGGTCGCGCCGCGCAGCCGGTCGAGCTGGTCCCAGGTGTAGGTCCAGGAGCGTTCGCCGTCCGGGCCGGTGCGGTGGCGCCCGGTGACCCGGCCCTGCCCGTCGCCGGTGTAGCGGGTGGAGCCCGCCGAGAGCAGCGCGTTGCCGCGGTGGGTGCGTTGTCCCGGCAGGACCGGCGAGGCGGCCGAGGTGATGCGCCCGGCGGAGTCGTGGGTGAACCGCTCCACCCCGGCCGGGCCGTGTGCCTCGCTGATGCGGCCCGCCTGGTCGAACGAGAGCCGCCACGGCCGCGCGGCGTCGTCGACCGCGGCGAGCCTGCCGTCGGGGCGGTAGCCGTAGGTGCGCTGCCCGACCCCGGAGATCTCTTCCGCGGCGAGCCGGTCCTCGGCGTCGAACCGCCGCGTGAGCACCACTTCGCCGTCTACGCTGCGGACGACCTCGCGAGCGGCGTGGTCGTAGGCGAACCCGACCTCGTGGCCGCCGATCCGCAGCGAGCGCGGCAGGCCGTGCTCGTCGAAGCTCCACTCACTGTCCACACCGGACGAAGTCAGGCGGCGGATCCCGGTGTCGTCGTAGTCCCAGCACACGCCCAGCCCGTTGATCGTCTCGGTGACGACCCGGCCGCGACCGTCCCGGATGATCTCCAGGCGCGACTCGGGGTTCTCGGCGACGACCAGGTGGCCCTGCTCGTCGTAGGAGTAGCGGGTGACCTCCTCGGTGGTGCGCCGGGCCACGACGTTGCCGAGCGGGTCGTAGTCGAACTCGGTGGGCTGGCCGAGCCCGTTGGTCATGCGCCGCATCTGCCCGGCCGCATCGTAGGCGTAGGTGAGGCGGCGGCCGTCGAAGTCGGTCTCCTCGACCAGCCTGCCCGCGGCGTCGTAGGTGTAGCGCCAGGTCAGGCCCTGCGGATTGGTCACCGAGGTCGGCCGCAGCTCACCGTCGTAGGTGTAGGTCGTGCGCGCGCCCGCGGTGTCGATGTCCTCCAGCACCAGGCCGAACGGCCCGTACACGCGGCGGCGGACCCCGCCCGCCGCGTCGCGGTACTCGACCACCTGGCCTTCCGCGTCGTGCACCCACGCCTGCCGGTCGCCGTGCGGGCCGACCCGCCAGGCACGCCGTCCCTGCGCCGTCCAGCCCAGCCGGGTCTCGCCGCCGGAGGCGGTGTACACCAGCTGGGGCCTGCCGAACAGGTCCCGGCGGCCGGGGCGCGCCGCCGCGTCCGTCACCTGCTCGTCGGCCATCGGGTCGGGCGCGGCGGTGGGGCCGGTAGAGGTCGACGGCGTTCCTGGCCGGGGAAGGGCGACCGCGGCACCGGAGGCGAGCACCGAGCCGTCCGCCCGGACGACCGCGACCAGTTCCCCGTGCTCGTACTCGTACCGGGTCTCGCGCCCGATCTCGTCCACTTCGGACAGGAGCAGGTCGTACCGGCTCCAGCTGTACCGGCGGGTGCCGCCCAGCGGGTCGATCCGCTCGACCAGCTGGCCCGCCTCGTTCATCCGGTAGGTCCAGGTGTGGCCGAGCGCGTCGGTGTGCCGGGTGACGCCGGGCTCGTAGGCGAAGGTCGAGTTGTAGTACCCGTTCGCGCCCGCGGTCCGGACGCACCGGCCGGACTGGTCGTAGACGTAGCGGTACCAGGTGCCGTTGCGGTCCTGCCAGCCGACGAGCCGGTGCTCGAAGTCGTAGTCCAGCGTCATCGGGCGGCCTTCGTAGTCGGCCACCGCGCTGAGCTGCCTCAGCCGGTTGTAGCCGAACCGCACCAGTGGTGCCGCGCCGGGCGCGCCGAGCGCCACCACCCGGCCGTCGGCGGCGCTGAACTGGATCTCGGTGCCGTCGTCGCGGCGGAGCCCGGCGGGCGCGCCGTCCGGCCCGTACCGGAATTCGGTGCGGCTGCCGTACTGCTCGATCGCGGTGAGCGGCACGACGTGACCGGTTCCGGCGAAGTGCAGTTCGCGCTCGCCCGTCGACAGCCGGTACCCCTCGGGCGTGACGTGCAGCGGGTAGCGGGGGCCTTCCAGCGGCAGCACGGAGGCACCGGCCGGGACCGGGTACACCAGCACCATGCCGTCCTCGGCGTAGAACCGGACCGCCTCGCGGCCGACCTCCAGCCGCTGGTCCACTGTGGACGCCCAGGACGGGCCGAACCACCGGCCGAAGCGGTAACCCGACAGGTGCGTGCGCGACAGCACCAGTTCCCCGGCGTCCCCCGGCAGGACCAGGTCGACCTGCGTCATCAGCACCTCACCGCGTGCCACGTCCACCGGGTCGGTCACGCAGGTCTTGTTCTGGTCCGGGATCGACCGGTCACGCGCGCCGGGCCCGGTGTCGTTCGGGCGGGGCGGGGTGTTGTTGCCGCCACCCCTCGGCGTCGGTGTCGGGGTCGGCGTGGGGCTGGGTGTCGGGGTCGGGTTGGGTGTGGGGTCGGGCTTGGGTGCCGGTGGTGGCGGGGTGCCCGAGGAGCCGTCCGGTTTGGCGCTGCTGCTGGTGGTGTCGCCACCCCCACCGCCGCCGTTGTTGCTTTGCCCGGGTGGCGGGTTGGGGGTGGGCCCGGAGCTGCTGGGGCTGGTGTCACCACCGCCACCGCGGGTGGTTTCCGGCTTGGGCTGGTTACCGCTCTTGATGTTCTTGAGCGCCTTGGCCGCGTCCCCGAAGGAGTCGCCGAGCTTCTTGAGCAGCGGGGAGAGCTTGCTCAGCGCCTGGACCAGCTTCTTGGTGATGTCGGCGATCTTCATCGCCGTCTTGGCCACCGCGCTGACGACCTGCGGCACCACCCACGCCAGCCCGATGCCCAGGGTGAACAGCACCTGCAACGCCCAGCTGATCATGTGCCCGACCAGCTCGGCGATGATGTCGCGCACCAGCGACCGCACCGCCCCGACCACCTCACCCGCGGTACCGATACCGCTGGAGGCCCCCTCGGCCGCGGACTGCGCCCCGGTGATCAACGTGGCGATATCCGCCCCCCGCGTCCGATACGCATCCCCCGCGGGACCGGTCCAGGACGCGGTGTCCTCCTCGATCATCTTGGCCAGGTCCGCGCTGATCGAGGACAACTCGGTACCGACGTTCTTCCACGTCTCCGAGTGCGCCTTGATCTCATCCGGGTTCCCGGTCAGCGCGTCGAGGGCGTCCGAGAGCGGTCCACAGTGCTCGATCAGCCACCCCACCCCGGCGGCGAGGATCGACCCGAAGGGATCCATCGCCATGCCCAGGGCGTCGAGCGCGGTCCCGGCCGCGCCCATCACGCCGGCGGCCCAGTCACCACTCTCGATCGCCTTGCTGGTCTCGTTGATCGACTCCAGGATCGGGACACCGGAAATCGCCGTGGTCGAGTCCTCGACCTCCGCGACCAAGGGATTAGCCATGGTGGTCAGTCAAGGCAAAGCGGACAACCAGAACAACGGTTCCGCCGGAGAGCGTGCCCGTCCGGCCGCCCGAAGCTGCCCGATCATCCAAGGGTGCCGCCGCGGCACCCCCGGCCGTTATCCGATCAGTGACGTGGCGTCATATTTCACCCTGAAGGATGTCATGTGGACTGATGACAGCGGTGCACTGGCCGCGCCCGGCCGCTGGGGCTGGAATGGTGGCATGACTTCCACAGCGGTGATCGACGTCGAACGGCTGAACCTGAAGTACGGGGACTTCCACGCGGTGAAGGACCTGACCTTCCAGGTCCACCGGGGTGAGTTCTACGCCCTGCTGGGCACCAACGGGGCGGGCAAGACCTCGACGCTGGAGGTCATCGAAGGCCACCGGACCCCGACCTCGGGCACCGTGCGGGTGCTGGGGCAGAGCCCGCGGAACCGCGCGGCGGTGCGGCCGAAGATGGGCATCATGCTGCAGGAGAGCGGGTTCACCCCGGACCTGACGGTGCGGGAATCGGTCCGGCTGATCGGTTCGCTGACCCAGCGGGAGGACAGCGTGGACCGCGTTCTGGCCATTGTGGACCTGACGCGGAAGGCGGGCACCAAGGTGTCGCAGCTCTCCGGCGGCGAGAAGCGGCGGCTGGACTTCGCCACCGCGATCTGGGGCACGCCGGAGCTGGTCTTCCTGGACGAGCCGACCACCGGGCTGGACATCCAGTCCAGGGACGCGTTGTGGGACGCGGTGGACCGGCTCCGCGAGGACGGCTCCACCATCGTGCTGACCACGCACTACCTGGAGGAGGCCCAGCAGCGCGCGGACCGGATCGGCCTGATGCACCAGGGCACCTTCCACCAGGAGGGCACGGTCGCGGAGCTGACCAGGACGCTGCCCGCGGTGATCCAGTTCGCGCTGCCGCCCTCGGCACCCGCGCTGCCGCTGGCCGGCCGCCGCGAGCACGGCGGGAAGTTCCTGATCGAGACCCACCAGTTGCAGAAGGACCTGCTGGTGCTGTTGCGCTGGGCCCAGGACAACGCGGTGGAGCTGCGCGAACTGGAGGCGGGCCCGACCCGGCTCGACGACGTCTTCCGCGCCATCAACCGCTGACTCCCCCACGAGAAGAGGAATCGTCACCATGTTGTCCATCGCCCGCGGCGAGCTGATCCAGATCTTCCGCAACCGGTCGGTGCTGATCACCAGTTTCGTGATCCCGATCGCGGTCTGCGCCTTCTTCATCAACCAGCACGAGACCTTCGCCCAGCTCGCCTCGCTCGGGTACATCGCGGGGATCGTGATGTTCACCGTGTGCGCGTTCGGCCTGTACACGAGCGTCGTGACCACGCTGGCTTCGCGACGGCAGAACCTGTTCCTCAAGCGGTTGCGCTCCACGGCCGCCGCCGACCGCTCGATCCTGGTCGGCCTGGTGCTGCCCGCCACGGTGATCGCGGTGGTCCAGATCGTCGCGATCCTGACCGTGTTCGGCGTGGTCGCCGGGACGCCGGACAACGTCGGCCTGCTGGCGCTGGCGGTGGTGACCACCATCGCGATGATGATCGGCCTCGGCCTGGCCACCGCCGGGCTGACCAACTCGCCCGAGCACGCCCAGATCACCACGCTCCCGGTCACGCTCGGCGTGATCGCGGTGGCCAGTTGGGTGGGCATCTCCGGGACCGGGGAACTGACGTTGCTCAAGCGCCTGCTCCCCGGCGGCTCGGCCACCGAACTGGTGATGAACGCGTGGAACGGCGGTGTCCCGCTCGGTGACTCGCTCCTCCTGCTCGCCCCGACCCTGGCCTGGGTGGTCGTCGCGGTGTCGCTGGCCTCGCGGCTCTTCCGCTGGGAACCGCGCCGCTGACCGCGAGCCCGCCGGACGGCCGTCACCGCGCGATGCGGAGGCCGTCCGGTCGCGGCACGCGCAGCAGTTCCTCGATCTCGGCCGCCGCCGGGTCCTGCCGTTGGAGCGCGAGTTCGTGTGCCCGCCGCCAGGCCTCCACCGCCGAATCGGGTTCCCCGGCGGCGACCAGCTGGTGCCCGAGCGCCACCCGCAGCACCACCGCCCGGGCAGTGGCCTGCGTGGCTTCGGTGGCCTCCACCGCGTCCCGGTAGGCCGCGACCGCCGAAGCGTGGTCCCCGCTGGCGACGTGCACCAGCGCGATCGTCTCCAACCCGGCGACCAGCCGGGAAAGTTCGCCGAGGGCGCGGAACTCGTCGGCCGCGCGCTCCGCGGCGACGAGTGCCTCGGCGTAGCGGCCGAGGCCGGTGAGGGCGTCGGCGTGGTTGTTCAGCGCCATCGCCGCGGTGATCAGGTCCTGCTGAGCGAAGCTGAGCTGCCTGGACCGGTCCGCGGTCTCGGCCGCCTCGCCGTAGCGTCCGGCGTGGTTGTAGGTCGAGCTGAGGTTGAGCAGGGAAGTCGCCTGCTGGCGCGTGTCACCCAGCTTCTCGAAGATGCGCAGGGCGCGAAGGCCCAGCGCGAGATCGTCGTCGGCGCCGCGGAAAACGCTGTACGCGATCTGCAATCCGTTGCAACACCTGGCTTCCAGGTACTCGTCGCCCAGTTCGACCGCGTAGGCGAGCGCGGCTTCGTAGGCGTCCATCAGGTGCTGGTAGCTGCCGCGCAGGTGGAAGTACTGCCAGCACAACTGCGCCAGCACGATCGCCGGCCGCCGGCCGCCGTGGCCCCCGAGCACCAGCGCCAGCAGGGTGTCGCGTTCGGTGTCGCACCACTCCACCGCCGCCCGGCGATCGGCGAACTCCAGCGGGGTGACCCCCTCGACCGGCGGGCCCATCGGCAGGCGGTGCGGGACACCGGTGAGGTGGGCATGCGCCTGCTCCGCGGTCCGCACGTACCAGTCGACGAGCCGGGTCTCCGCCGCCTGCTCCTCAGCCGGTTCGCGGTCGAGTTCGCGGGCGAACTCCCGGAGGAGGTCGTGCAGTTCGTACCGGTCGCCGCCGCGTTGTTCGAGCATGCTGGCGGAAACCAGCTGCCGCAGCACCGAAGGCGCCGAGGCCGGCGGGACCCCGGCGAGCGCGGCGACGGCTTCGGCGGCGATGTCGGTGCCGGGGAACACCCCGAGCAGCCGGAACACCCGCGCGGCTTCCGGGGAGAGCGCCCGGTAGGACCAGTCGAACACCGCCCGCAGATCGGTGGACACGTCGTCGTCGAGCGACAGCGCCGCCAACCGGCTCGGGCGCGCACGCAGTTCCCCGACCAGCCGGCGCAGCGACCACTCCGGCCGCAGCACGGCCTGTTCCGCGGCGAGGCGGACGGCCAGCGGCAGCCGGGCGCACAGCTCGACCAGTTCCAGCGCCGCTTCCCGTTCCCGGCCGACGCGGCCCGCCCCGAGCACGCTGCCCAGCAGGATCAGCGCTTCCGGCGGGGAAAGCAGGTCCAGCGCCAGTAGTGCGGCGCCTTCGCGGACGGACAGGCTGCGCAACTGGCCGCGGCTGGTGATCAGCACGAGCGAGTCGCTGCCGGGCAGCAGCGGGCGGACCTGCTCGGCGTCCTTGGCGTTGTCCAGCAGCACCAGCACCCGCTGGCCGTCGAGCTGGCTCCGCAGCAGCGCCGCGCGCTCCGCGAGGTCGTGCGGGATCCGGTCGGTGGCCACGCCCAGCGCGCGGAGCAGCGATTCGAGTGCGTCGTGCGGGCTCAGCGGTGAACCGGGGCCGTACCCGCGCAGGTTCAGGTACAGCTGGCCGTCCGGGAACAGGTGCTTGACCCGGTGCGCCCAGTGCACGGCCAGCGTGGTCTTGCCGATCCCGCCCGCGCCGTCGATCGCGGAGATCACGATGGGCCCGGCGCCGGTGACGTCGAGGTCGCCGAGCAGGGCGCTCAACGACGCCAGTGCCGCTTCACGGCCGACGAAGCCGCGGATGTCCGGTGGCAGTTGCCGCGGGGTGGTCTGCCTCGGCGCCCCGGTGACCGCGCCCGCGAGGATGTCCTGGTGGAGGCCGCGCAGCTCCGGTCCGGGGTCGGCGCCCAGCGCGTCGGCGAGCCGTCGCCGGACGGTTTCGTAGTGGTCGAGCGCCTCGGCCTGGCGGCCACCACGCGCCAGCGCGAGCAGGTACTGGCCGTGCAGCCGTTCGTTGAAGGGGTGGTCCTGGCTCAGCTCGGCGATCCCGGGCAGGACGGCGGTGTGCCCGCCGAGGTCCAGCTGGTGGTCGTGGTGGTCGAGCCGGGCCGCGAAGTGCTCGTCCACCAGCGCGCGGCGGGCGTCGTCGAGCCAGGCCGTGTGCAGCCCGGCGAACGGCTCCCCCCGCCACAGCGCGAACGCCTTCTCGTGCTGCCCGGCCGCGACCGCGGTCCGGTACCGGTGCAGGTCGACCTGCTCCGGCGCGACGACCAGCCGGTAGCCGAGCGCGCCGCGCTCGATGACGTCGGCGCCGAGCACCTGGCGCAACCTGGACAGGTAGCTCCGGAGCGTGCCCGCCGCCCCGAACGGCGGTTCGCCGCCCCAGACGCGTTCGACCAGCTGGTCCAGCGTCACCGAGCGGTTCGCGTCGACCAGCAGCGCGGCGAGCACGCACTGGCGCCGCGCCGGGCCCAGCGCCACCACCTGGCCGTCCACCCTGGCGACGAGATCCCCGAGCACCTCGAATTCGACCGTCATCCGTCTCCCCGCACTCGCTGCCCTGTATAGCCGCTCGTCGCTCACTCGCTCAAGCTCGCCCGCGCCACCACGCCCTGATCAGGCGAAACAACGAAGACGCAAGGTTCGGACATGCTCGCCCGAGCATGCTCGGCCCGTGCTGGTCCGGCACGGTACCGACCAGGGAGCCGATGATCCTGCGCTCTCGCGCTGACTCCCGAGCATTTCCCGCACCGCCCGGACCAGGCGACCCATCACACCCGGGACGAAAAGAAAGGAGGAAAGCATGCACGACCTCGTTCGCACCTGGAAGGACCCCGAGTACCGGAATTCGCTCACCGCGATTCCGGCACATCCGGCAGGCCAGGCAGAACTGACCAAAATGGAATTGGCCGACGCCACCGCCGCGGTCGGCGGCACCAGCACCGTCGGCCTGTTGTGCGCGACGCTCATCACCATGCGGCCGTGGCCATGCAGTTTCGCGGTTCCCCATCAAGAAAGGTAGGCGAAAATGTCGAATACGTTGGTTCGCGCGTGGAAGGACCCCGAATACCGCGAGGGTCTGCCCACCGCCCCGGCACATCCGGCCGGTGTCGCGGATCCGCAACGCCTCGAGTTGCACGACCTCGGGTTCGCCGGCGGTGCGGCGTTGAGTGGCGTCACGTGCGTCACCAAGACCTCCACCTTCACGATCCCCGCGTGGTGCGTGTTCTCACTGGCCATCTGCTGACCACAGTAAAGGAAACACCGTGAACCAAATCAGAGCCTGGAAGGACCCGGAGTACCGGGATTCCCTGTCCACCACCGAGCGGGCGGCGCTGGCCGCGAACCCCGCTGGGCCGATCCGGCTGGAGTTCTCCGATCTGGAGGCCGTCCAGGCGGGCACGCCCACCACGGTGCCGTGCTTCACCATCACCCTCAGCGTCGCCGCCTGCGGTGGCACCAAAGCGGTCGCCAGCATCGGCTGCTGCTGAATCAGCGGAAATCCCCGAGTCAACTCTGTTCTGAGGAGGAACAATGAACATCGTCCGCGCTTGGAAGGACCCGGAATACCGGGCTCAGCTGGCCGAAGTCCCGACGCATCCGGCGGGGCTCCCGGAAATGGTCCGGGTCGAGCTGACCGAACTGGACGGAATCGCGGGCGCCGGTACCGAGACGGGTCTTTCGCTCGGGTGCTGCAACTCGTTCAAGACGTTCACCACCACCCTGCCGATCATCTGCACCTTCACGCTGTCGGTCTGTTGATGCTCGGTTGACGGACGGGCCTTCGGTGCGCAGCCGACGCGCGCCGAGGGCCCGTCCCCCGACGATTCTAGGAGAAACACCATGTTGCTCAGCCCCGAGACGCCGTCGACCGGCGCCGATGACCTGCTCGCGTCCTGGCGGGCCGCACTGGACCCCGGTGAGCGCGCGACCGCCGGAGCCGACCACGACCCGGCCGGGCTTCGCCGGCAGACCCGCTGGGCGGAATTGCTCGGCCCGGACGCCGGTGCGGTCGAAGCGGCGCTGGGCGCTTTGGGCCTGTCCCCGGCCGGACTGGCCGCTCTGCTCGGCACCGTTCCCCAGCCGGTCGAGGCCGGACTGCCCGATTGGGCGGTGACCACCGACACGGCGCTGTCGCGGTCGCGGACGAGCGAGGGTCCCCACCTCGCCGATCCCGCCAAGCTCGGCCTGCTCCGTCCCGTGGCGGAGGTGATCCGAGGGTTCCAGGCCGAACTGCACACGCGGCTCGGCGCACTGGTCGCCGACGGACCGGGCGCGCTGGCGAGCCTGCCGGAGTTGCTGGTCCGCGACTGGCCGCGTGAGGAACTGACGACTCTCGTGGTCCGCACCATGGTGCTGGAACTGAACGTCGCGCGGGTGGAGGAGCGGCTGCGCGGGGAAACCGCCGAGGACCGCTTCGCGCATTTCATCGGGATGATGGGCAGACCGGAGACACAAGCCGCGCTGTGGCAGGAGTACCCGGTGCTGCTGCGCATGGTGCACGACGAACTGACGGCGTGGTCGACCTCCCGGCACGAGTTCGTCCAGCGGCTGGTGGCCGATTTCGAGGAGCTCCCGGCACTGCTCCCCGGCCACCCCGAGCCCGGTGCCGTCCTGGAAGTGGGGTTCGGCGCCGGTGACCGGCACCGTGGGGGCCGCACGGTGGCCATCGTGCGCTTCGACCACGGCCGGGTGGTTTACAAACCGCGTTCGCTGGCGGTGGACCGCGAGTGGGCGAGCGTGCTGACCTGGTTCGCCGGGCAACGCCCACCGCACGACCTGCGCACCCCCGCCGTGCTGCTCGGCGACGGCTACGGGTGGTCCGAGTTCGTCGAGCACGACGGCTGTGCCACCCCGGCCGAGGCGAGCGCGTTCTACTGGCGCACCGGGGCACTGCTCGCCCTGCTCCACGCCTTCTGCGCGAATGACGTGCACCTGGAGAACTTGATCGCGAACGGCGCGTACCCGGTGCTGATCGACCTGGAGTCCCTCTTCCACGGCGCCTTGCCGGCGCACGAAGAGCAGGTGTGGGCCGATCCCGCGGCCGATCTGCTCACCAACGGCGTGCTGAGCATCGGCCTGCTGCCGAACAAGCTGATGGTCCGCGGCATGGACGGCCCCCGCGTGCTCGAAACCAGCGCGGTGGCCGCCGACGGCGACGAGCAACCCTCGCTGCTGCCGGTCCCGGTGCCCGAGGCGGTCGGCACCGACGAGATGCACTTCGTCGAGCGACACGTCTCCAGCGCGATGACCGCGGGCAACCGGCCCCACCTCGACGGGCGGCAACTCGATCCCTGCGACTACCGCGACGAGGTCGTCGCCGGGTTTTCCTGGGCGTACCGGGCCATCGTCGCCGACCGGGACAGCTGGTCCGCGGCGGACGGCCTCATCCGCCGGTTCCGGTCCGTCCCGCTCCGGCACATCGCCCGCGCCACCATGATCTACGTCCGGACGCTGCAAACCGCGCAGCACCCCGACTTCCTGCGCGACGCCATGGACCGCGAACTCGTCTACGCGAGGCTGGCCGTCGGTGCCGACGGGACCGGCCCGTGGGAACGACTCGTGCCCAGCGAGCTGGCCGACCTGCGGCGCGGTGACGTCCCGTTCTTCGAGGTCCGCTCCGGCACCCGGCACCTGTGGGACAGCACCGGGACGCTGATCGAGGACTACCTGCCGCAGGCGCCGGAAGAGCACGTGCTGCACCGCATCGCGGGCCTGGACGAGGACGACCTGGAGCGGCAGCTCAAGCTGATCCACCGCTCGTTCGATTCCCTGCAGGTCCAGCCCGTGCTCGGTGCGCTGAGCGGGATCCTGCCGCTGGACCGGGAACCGGTGACCGCGGAACAGGCCACCGACGAGGCGGTTCGCCTCGCCGAGGAGCTGTGCGCCGAAGCGATCGGGGCTCCCGGTGAAGCGGGCTGGGTCGTGCTGAACTTCATCGACGAGCGGGTCTGGCAGGTCGGCAGCGCGCCGATGGACCTGTACTCCGGTGTGCCCGGCATCGGCCTGTTCCTCTCCGCGGCCGCCGCCGTGACCGGCGCGGGCCACCTCGTCGACTACGCCGAGCGGACCGCCGACCGCGTGGCCGACTACACCCGGCGCACCACCGACCACATCCTGCGCGAGGTCGCCAAGAACTCGGCCCTCCGCGACGGGCTGACCCGGCATGCCGACCCCGGCGTGTTCGGCCCGGCCGGCTCGTTGATCTACTACCTCAGCCACGCCGGGGCCTGGCTGGAACGGGCGGATCTGCTCGACGCCGCCGAGCACGGGCTCGACCTGCTTCACCGGCACCTGGCCCACGACCAGAAGCTCGACGTGATCGGTGGTGGCGCCGGGGCGATACTGGCCGCGCTGGCTCTGCACCGGGTGCGCCCGGCCGGCGGTGCGCTGGCGGTGGCCGAAGCGGCCGCCGAAAGCCTGCTCGCCCGGCAGACCACCGACGGCGGCTGGCCGTCCCCGCTGGGCCCGCGACCGCTGCTGGGGATGTCCCACGGCGCGAGCGGCATCCTGAGCGCGCTGACCGCACTACACGCGGCCGCTCCTCGCCCGGAGTACGCCACCGCCATCGCGAATGCCCTGCGCTACGAGCACGGCCTGTTCGACGCGTCCGCGAGCAACTGGCCTGATCTGCGACCGCTGGACATGGGCGGCAGTGGTGGGTGCATGGTCGCGTGGTGCCACGGTGCACCGGGGGTCGGGTTCAGCAGGCTGGCGCTGCTCCGTCAGCGTGCCTCCTTCGCCGGGACCGCCGTGGCTCCGCTGCTGGACCAGGCGGCCGCCGATCTCGAGGCCGCCGTCGTGTCCACCGAGGCCGCGCACTACCTGCCGGGCGGCGGATTCGGCAGTTCGGGCAACAACTGCCTGTGCCACGGCGATCTCGGGAATCTCGAGTTCCTGTTGGCGGCCGCCCGGCACGTCGGTGACGTGGACGCCGAGCAGCGGCACCTCCGTGCGGTCCGTGCCCTGTGCGAACGCGCGACCCACTCCGGCTGGGCCACCGGCCAGCTGCCGGCCGAGGCACTGCCCGGGTTGATGTACGGCCGGGCGGGGATCGGCTACGCCCTGCTTCGCGTCGCCGCACCCGGCCGGGTCCCCTCGCTGCTCGAACTCGAAGCGCCCCGGTCGGAGCACGTCGATGAACGCTGACGAAGGCGCGGCGGCGCTGTTCCGGGCGGAGGCGCTCGAGGCCATGAACCCCCCGCACGAACCGGATCGCGTGGAGGACCGGCTGCGGCTGCCCCGGTGGCCGGTCCTCGTTTCGCTGCTCTCGCTGGGGTTGCTGATCACCGGCAGCCTGCTGACGCGCGTTCCCGTGTCCGGTGTGGACGAACCGCTGCTGTTCGCGATGCTCGGGTGGGGGTCATGAGCAGAGCTCCGAAGGTGCCGGTCCTGTTGCAGGACAGCATTGCCGAATGCGGACTCGCCTGCCTGGCCATGGTGCTGACCCACCACGGGCAGGCGGTCACCGTGCAGGAACTGCGCGCCGAGGTCGAAGTCGGTCGCGACGGGTTGTCCGCGGCCACCCTCGGTTCCGCCGCGCAGCACCGCGGCCTGCTGGTCGAGGCCTACCGCGCCGAACCGGACGCGCTCGCCGGACTCGCCGCACCGCTGATCCTGCACTGGAAGTTCAGCCACTTCGTGGTGCTCGAACACCTCGACCGCGAGACCGCCGTCATCGTCGACCCCGCCGACGGGCGCCGCAAGCTCGACCGCGCCGAGTTCGACCGCGCCTTCACCGGCGTCGCACTCGAACTTCGGCCGGGGCCGGACTTCCGGAAGCAGCGGCGGCCACGCCGCGAATCCCTCCGGTTCCTGCTCGGCTTCCTGCCGAAGACGCCGTCGGTGATCGGTGTGGTCCTGGTCGCCTCGGTGCTGATCAGTCTGCTGGGCCTGGCCCCGGCGCTGGTCACGCGCTACCTGATCGACGAGGTGGCGGGCAGCGGCTCCGGCAACGCCATGGTGGTCGTCGGCAGCGCGGTATTGGCACTCGTGGCGAGTACCGCGCTGCTCGGTTATCTGCGCCGGGAGGCACTGCTGCGCCTGCGCAGCCGCATCGACCTTCGCCTGATGACGCGCTTCCTGGACCATCTGTTCCGGTTGCCCTACCCCTACTTCCAACTCCGGACCAGCGGCGACATCCTGACCAGGGTGTCCAGCAGCATGATGCTGCGCGAGGCGCTCACCTCCCACACCCTCAGCCTGCTGCTCGACAGCTGCACGGGACTGCTCTACGTGGCGCTGCTCTGGACGGTGTCCCCGCTCATCGCCGGGATCGTGGCCGGCGCCGGTTTCCTGCACATCCTCGTCGCCGTCGGGTACGCCCGGCGTGCCCGCGAGGCGAGCAGGCAGGAGATCGCGGCGATGACCATCGCGCAAAGCCAGCTGGTCGAGTCGCTGACCGGGATCGAGTCGCTCAAGGCCACCGGGAGCGAGCGAACGGCGCTCGACCGCTGGGAAGGGTCCTACCGCACCCACCTCCTGGCCACCCTGCGGCAGGGTTCGCTGACCAACGCGATGGAGGGCTGCTACGAGGTCATCCGCATCGGCACACCACTGGTCCTGCTCTGGGCCGGGACCTGGCAGGTGCTCGACGGCGACCTCAGCCTCGGCACCCTGATCGCGGCGAACTCGCTCGCCGGGATGGCCCTGCTGCCGCTGGGCTCGCTCTCCCAGGTCTACCAGGCGCTGCAGACCCTCGGCGTGCACATCGGCCGGCTTCGTGACGTGCTCGCCGAGGAACCGGAGCCCAACACCGGTGTCGAACTGACCTCGTTCAGCGGACGCGTCCAGCTCCGGGACGTGTCCTTCCGGCACGCGAGGGACGCACCGCCGATCCTCACCGGGATCGACCTGGACATCGAACCAGGGTCCACGGTGGCGATCGTGGGTGCGACCGGCTCCGGCAAGAGCACCCTGGCCCGGCTGATCCTCGGCCTCTACCAGCCGACCACCGGCCAGATCCGTGCGGACGGCGTGCCGTTGCCCGAGCTCAACCCGCGATCCCTGCGTTCGCGGTGCGGTGTCGTGGTGCAGGATCCGGCCTGCTTCAGCGGTGACCTGCTCGACAACATCCGCATCCACCAGCCCGAGGCCGCACTGCCCGACGTCGTGCGGGCGGCGCAGACCGCTTGCCTGCACGAGGAAATCCAGCACATGCCACTGGGCTACCGGACGACACTGGGCGAACGCGGGCACGGGCTGTCCGGTGGTCAGCGCCAGCGGCTGGCGATCGCCCGTGCTCTGCTGCCTCGGCCCGCCCTGCTCGTGCTCGACGAAGCCACCAGCCACCTCGACGTGCGCACCGAGGCCAAGCTCCACGAGAACCTGCGCGAGCTGCGCTGCACCAGTGTCATCGTCGCGCACCGGCTCAGCACCGTTCGCGACGCCGACGTCATCCTGGTGCTGGACAACGGCCGGATCGCCGAGCGCGGCCGTCACGACGAGTTGCTCGCACTCGGCGGCACCTACACCGACCTGGTCAGGAGGCAACTGCGCGAACCGACCGCATTCGACGAAAACCACTCCGCAGAACAGGGAATTCCTTGATGAACCGCCATTCCGCGCGGTCACCGCACCAATAATCGGCGCGACGGTGGGATCGGTGGAAAGGGAAGACGATGCGCCAGGTACGACGGGCAACAGCCTTGATCGCCGCGGTCGCGGCGCTGTCCGCGTCGTGCCTCGTGCCCGCGGCCCAGGCGGGCCAGCCGGTCAGATTCGGCAGTGCCGAGGTCTCGTTCACCAGCGCGAGCAAGACCATGCACGGCTCGGTGGTCGCGCCGGCGCCCGAAGGCGGGCGGCGGCCGGGCATGGTGCTCGTGCACGGGTCCGGTGAGGGTAACCGCGAGGAGCTGCGCAAGCAGGCGGAGGCCTTCGCCGCTCAGGGGGTCGTGTCGCTGATCTACGACAAGGACACCACGAACTATTCACTGCTGGAGCGCGATTTCTCCGGTCTGGCCGACGATGCCGTCGCCGCGCTCGACTACCTGCGCACCCGGCCCGAAGTGGACCCCGAGCGCGTCGGGTTGTGGGGGTTCAGCGAGGGCGGCTGGGTCAGCCCGCTCGCCGCGACCCGGACCGAGCACGCCGCCTTCCTGGTGGTGGTCGGCGCGAACGGGGTCAGCCCGGCGGAAGCGCAGGCGTGGAGCTACCGGCAGTGGATGCGCAAGCAGGGCGTGACCGCCGAGTCGGTGCTCGACCTCGCTTCGAGCACCGCCACCCGGGTCGCCGCGGAGGCCGGTCTGTTCCCGGAGGCGACCTTCGATCCCGCGCCGGCGCTGGAAAAGCTCCGCGTACCGGTGCTCGCGATCTGGGGCGCGCAGGACCGGCAGAGCCCACCGCGGGACGCCGCCACCCTGTTCGCGGACACCCAGGCGGACAACCCCGCGTTCACCATGCGCACGTTCCCCGCCGCGCACCACGGCCTCGGGCACACGACCGACGGCTTCGACCGCCTCGAAGGCTTTGTCCCCGGTTACCCCGAACTCGTCGGTTCCTGGGTGAACGGCATCACCGGCGGGGCCGCCGCCTCCGCCTCGGATCCCCTGCCCGCGCAGGACGAAACGGCAGCCGAACTCACCCCGCTCGCCTGGTACGAATCGCTTTGGGTGCAGGGATTCGCCCTGCTGGCGTTGCTGGTGGCCTTCGCCGCCTACCCGATCGCCGCCCTCGTCGGCTCGCTCCGCCGTCGCCGGGAGGACCCGGTGGCCGCGGCACCGGCGCACGGGGCCGCGATCACCGGCCTGCTGGCCGTCATCGGCGCGCTGACGTTCGTGATGCTGATCCTGACCGGTGGGGGTGAGGCGGTCGGGCCGGTGCTCTGGGGCCGGCCGGTGATCTGGCTGGCGGCCCAGCTGCTGGCGGTCGGCACCCTCGTCCTCGCGGGCATCGCGGCCGTGCGGTGGCGGCGGGCGGGCCCCGGGCGGGACGGCCGGAGATCGCTCGGCCTGCTGCTCGGCGGCGCGGTCCTGCTGGTCCCGTGGGGGTTGTACTGGGGGTTGTTCCTGCCGTGAACGTGAACGAGCGGACGAAGGAACGCGCGACGGCCGCGACCGAACCGGGCGCCCGCCGCCCGCGGCTGGTCCCGGCGCTGGTCTTCCTGCTGATGAACCTGCCCATCGGGATCATGGCGATGACCGTCCTGATCGCCATGGCCTCACTGGGTTTTTCGATGATTGTCCTTTTTGTCGGGATACCCCTGCTGGCCGGGACCGTGCTCGCGGCCAGGGCGGCGGCGCGACTGGAGCGCGCCCGGATCCACGCGATGCTCGGCACCCCCATCCCGGAGCCCTACACCGTCCCGGTCGGCGGCAGCGGGCTCCAGCGGTGGATCGCCCCGTTCAAGGACCGCGCGACCTGGCGCGACCTGCTCTACTTCGTGGTGCTGTGCCCGGTCGGCATCATCCAGTTCTCGCTGGTGATCGCGTTCTGGTCGCTCAGCCTGGCGATGCTCAGCCTGCCGATCACCTACCGCTGGTTCGACGACGGGGTGTACCACTTCCCCACCACCGACCTGCGCTGGATCACCGTGGATTCCACTGTGGACGCGCTGCCGTGGTCGGCGGCCGGGCTGGTGTTCGTCCTGCTTTCGGTGCTGCTGACCCGCGTTCTGGCCGCCGCGCACGCCCGGTTCGCCAAAGCCCTGCTGGGATAGGGGTTATAGGCGCGCTATAGGCGGCTGCTGATCAATGGAAACCATGATCAGGTCTGCGGTCGCGGTTGTCGGTACGGGTGGAACCATCGCCGGGCTCGCCGGCGATCGGGTCTCATTCCACCGATATCGGGGCGGAGCGCTCAAAGTGGACGAACTGGTCGCCGAACTGCGACCGGAACTGGCCGCACTGGCCGAGGTGACCACCGAGGAGTTCCACGGCGCCAGCCCGCCCGGCCTGGTGCCCACCGACTACCCCGGGCTGACCGCCCGGGTGGAGGAGCTGCTGGCCGAGGTCGACGCGGTGGTGGTGTGCTCGGGTTCGCAGCTGCTCGAAGAACTGGCGTACTGGCTGGACCTGACCGTCCACAGCGGAAAACCGGTGGTGGTCACCGGCTCCATCCGGCCGTGGAACGTGCTCGGCAGCGACGGGCCGGCCAACCTGTACAACGCGGTGGCGCTCGCGGCGTCGGGCCGCACCACCGGGTTCGGCACGGTGGTGCTGTTCAACGACGAGGTATTCGCCGCCCGCGACGTCACCAAGACCAGTTCGTTCCGGGTGCACGCGTTCGAGTCCCGTCCGGTCGGGGTGCTCGGCGCGGTCGACGGCGAGCACATCCGCCTGCCGAGGACGCCGGCCCCCACCGCCGCCTTCGACCTGGCCGCGGTCACCGCCCGCGGCCTGCCGGAGGTGGAGATCGCCGCCACCTACGCCGGCGCGGGGCGGTCGACCATCGACGGACCGGTCGCCGGTGGTGCGGCCGGGGTGGTGGTGGCCGGGGACCCGTCGGCCGACCAGCTCAAGGCCGTGCGCGACGCGCTCGACCGCGGTGTCGTGTTCGTCGCGGCCGGCCGCCCCGGCATCAGCGCCGCCTACGACACCAGGATGCCGGGCGTGCCGTCGGCCGAGGGCCTGCTGCCGCACAAGGCGAGGCTGCTGCTGATGTTGTCGCTGGCCGCCGCCGGGGACCGGGAAGAGGCCTGTGCGCTGTTCAGCGCGCGCGTGACCCCGCAGTTCTGACCGGCACCCGGTTTCCGCTGGCCACCGCGACCGGCCAGCAATGGCCGCCCCGCGCCCTTCCCCGTGCACGCCGGCCCCAGCACGGTGACCGGCATGACTACGACAACCCACCGCCGCCGCCTGACCGGACTCGCGGGCGGCGCCGCACTGGCCGTCACGGCCACGATCGTGCCGTCGGCGGCGGCACAGGAGGACGACCACGCGGCCACCCAGGCGGCGCTGAACCAGTTCCAGTCGATCGCCGGACCGGGCGCGGCGGTGTACGCCGGTGACGCCGACGAGGTGTGGACGCTCTCCGCGGGCACCGCGAAGTTCGGCGAGAACCGGCCGATCACCGAGGCGGACCACTTCCGGATCGGCAGCCAGACGAAGACGTTCACCGCGGCCGTGGTGCTCCAGCTCGTCGAGGAGGGCAGCGTCGAGCTGGACGCGCCGATCGAAACGTACCTGCCCCGCGTGGTGACCGGCAACTACGACGGCAACGCCATCACCGTGCGGCAGCTGCTGCAGCACACCAGCGGGCTGGCCCGCACCGGCAACGGCGCGAAGGCCGGGCCGGACGGCACCTACGCGCTGGCCGAGCTGGTCCGCGCGGTGATGGACGAGCCGCCCGTGGGCGCGCCCGGGGAGAAGAGCGTCTACTCCAACGCGGGTTACCTGGTGCTCGGCATGCTCATCGAGCAGATCACCGGCCAGTACGCCGGCGACGCGATCACCCAGCGGATCATCCAGCCGCTCGGCCTGCCGGGCACCTCGTTCCCGCGGCCCGGTGAGCGGGCGCTCGCGCAGCCCTTCGTGCACGGCTACACCGGGGGCCGGATCCCGCCGTTCTACCTCTGGATCGACCGGACCACCGCGGTGGAGCTGTCGATGTACTCCACCACCGGGGCCATGGCATCGACCCTGGCGGACTCGGCGGCCTTCTTCCGCGCGCTCGCCGACGGCGAGGTCGTGTCGGAGGCTTCACTGGCGGAGATGCGGAAGACCGTGCCCGGCGGCATCGGCGGGGTGGGGCTCGGGATCAACGAGATCCCGTTGTCCTGCGGTGGCACGTTTCTGGCCAAGAACGGCGCTGTCGAAACGGGGCACGTCTCGACGACCGGCGTCACCGACGACGGGCGCTTCGCCTCGGTCGTCACGAACACCTTCAGCACGGTCGCGGCCGAGCAGTCGTTCGAGGTCCTCGACGCGGCCCTCTGCGAGTGACCTGGCCAGTGCTTGACATGAAACCAAAAGGTTTCCTATCCTGGTGACGTGGAACAGGTGTTCAAGGCGCTGGCGGACCCGACCCGCCGGGAGCTGCTCGACGAGCTGTTCCAGCGGGACGGGCAGTCGCTGAACGCGCTGGCCGGCCGGTTCACCATGACCAGGGTGGCGGTGGCCAAGCACCTCCGGCTGCTCGAAGAGGCGGGCCTGGTGCTGTCGGACCGGCGGGGGCGGGAGAAGCTGCACTTCCTGAACCCGGTGCCGATCCGGCTGGTCCACGACCGCTGGGTCAGCAAGTACACCGAGACGTGGGCTGCCGGCCTCGTCGACCTGAAACGGGAACTGGAGGCACGCGTGGAGAAGGTGTTCGAGATCTTCATCCGCACCACGCCGGAACGGCTGTGGGCGGCGATCACCGATCCGGAGACGCGGGCGCGGTTCCAGTTCGGCGCGCGGGTGGAGTCGGCCTGGACGGCGGGCTCCGCCTACCGCGTCAGCCACGGCGGGGCGGGCGGCCTGATCGAGGGCGAGAACCTCGAGGTCGATCCGCCCCGGAAGCTCGTGCAGAGCTACCACGCGATCTGGGACGACGAGATCGCCGCCCAGGGCACCAGCCGGGTGACCTGGCAGATCGAACCGGTCGGCGACAGCTGCCGGCTCGTCGTCCGGCACGACGAACTCGCCCCCGACGCCGACGACCACCTCTACGGCGGCTGGCCGATGATCCTGTCCGGGCTCAAGACCTGGCTGGAGACCGGCACGGAACTCACCACACCAGGCTCACTCATGTATCGAGGGGAATCATCATGACCGCGCAGAGCACCAGACTCGACAAGACCTTCACCACGACGCTGCTCAAGAGCCCGAACAAGGGCGGCTGGACCTACGTGGTGATGCCCGGCTCGGCCGAGTTCTTCGGCACGCGGGGCCTGGTGAAGGTCCGCGGCCACGTCGACGGGGAACCGTTCCAGGGCTCGTTCATGGCCCTCGGCGACGGCACGCACAAACTCGCCTTCAACGCCGAAACCCGGGCGCGCATCGGGAAACAAGCCGGTGACACGGTCACCGTGACCCTCGACGAACGCCTCCCCCGGTAGCGAGAATGGAGCGGTGACTGGCTGGCGGCGCGTACATCCCCCGACGCGGGGGCGGGTGATCGGCTGGCTCCTTTTCGGCGCTGCCATCGGTGCGTTGGCCTTCGCCGGAGGCGGATTCCTGCCGGAGCAACTCGGCTTCTGGGCCGCCGCGGTGGTCCTGGTGGCCGCCGCGGCCTGGTTCCAGCGCCCCGGCCTGTTCATCGGACCGCGGGGCGTGCGCCTGCGCAGCCTGAGCGACACCCGCGTCTTCGCGTGGGCGGACATCGCCCGGTTCGACCTCCGGCCGGTGGCCGAGGTGTCGCGCTGGACCGCCGCGAAGGCCATCCACCTGGTGCTCACCACCGGACAGGCGATCCAGACCGACGTCTACTACCTCGACATCCAGCCCAACCGCAACGAGCGGAAGGTGCGCCGCCTCCTGGCGGAACTGCGGGCAGCCCAGCCGGGCGCCTGACTGGGCTCTTCGGGTGGCAGGCCACCGACAGCGGCAACTCCCATTGGGCCCGGCGCGTTCCACGGAGAGCGGAGCACGCACGGAAACCAGGGGCGCTATGGGACTTCTCAGTGGCCGCGAACCACTTCCGATCGTGGAAGCCGAGCCGTCGGCGGGGTGGGTGCCGACCGCCGCGGCCGGCACCTTCGACCCGCACCAGCGCTGGACCCGGCTGGTCGGCGGCGGCGACGGGATCATCTACGCCGTGCAGGCCGACGGGTCGCTGTTCTGGTTCCGGCACCGCGGCTGGGCCACCGCGACCGCCGACTGGGCCAACCAGGGCGCCGGTGTGCCGATCGGTGCCGGGTGGGAGGACTTCGTCACCGTGCTCGGCGACGTCGACGGTGTCCTCTACGGCATCCGCGGCGACGGCACCGTGCTCACCTACCAGCGCGTCGTCACCGACCTCGAGACCGGCGCCGGCTACTGGACCGACAACGGCGTCGTCGTCGGGAGCGGGTTCGACGCCTTCCCGCGGATCTTCGGCGGGCCCGGCGGCGTCATCTGGTGCGTGGACGCGGACGGCGTTCTCCACCGCTCGCGGCGGCCGAGCGGCAGGAACTTCGAACCGCCGGTACCGCTCGCGGAGGGGTTCAACGTGCCCCGCTACCTGTTCTCGGACAACGGGAACGTCATCTACTCGGTCAGCGGCACCGGCGGGCTCACCTGGTTCCGCTACCGCGACGGCGTCGGCTGGTCGAACGGCGGCCAGCCGGTCCAGATCGGCGACAACGACTGGTTCGAGCTGTTCCGCCGGGACCTGTTCGCCGGCTGCGGGAACGGCGGCATCTACTTCGTCCGGATCGACCTCGCGACGGTGCCCGGCTACGACGAGACGCTCGTCGAACTGCGGCTCACCAACCACCAGACCGTCGACACCGACGGCGGCCCGCACTGGATCAACAACGCGACCGGGCACGTCGTCGGGCACGGGTTCACCGTCGAGCGCAGCGCCGGGTTGCAGGGATACCCGCACCGGCAGAGCGTCGCGGCCGGGAAGCGGGTCTCCATCGCGCTGTCCACCGCGTTCGGTTCCGTCGACGCGCAGCTCGTGCGCGTGGTGCCCGGCGGCGGCACCCCCGAACCGGTCACCGCGACGACCAGCGTGACCGGCGGGCTCCAGCTGCTCCCCGAGGACTACCGGTCGGCCGGGTGCGGCTGGGACGAGCGCTACGGCGTGAAGATCCCGGCGGACTGGCCGTCCGGCCTCTACGCCGCGCGCTTCACCGGGAACTTCGGCCGCGTGCAGCACGTGCCGTTCGTGGTCCGCCCGGCCGTGCCCGCGCAGCGGATCGCCGTGGTGCTGCCGTCCAACACCTACCACGCCTACAACGGCTGGGGCGGGCACGACCAGTACTCCATCGGCCAGCACGGCGTGCGGCGCGTGCTCACCTTCCTCCGGCCCACCTACAACTGGATGCTCGCGTCGAAGGGGCAGTACGACGTCGACCTGTTCAGCGATCTGGAGCTGTTGCGGTGGCTCAGCGGCGAGCGAATCGGGTTCGACTGCTACACCGACCACGACCTGCACACCGGCGGGTGGCTCACCGCGTACCACGCGGTCGTGCTGGGCGGGCACCCGGAATACTGGTCGATGGCCATGCGCGCCAACCTCGCCGGCTACCTCGAAGCCGGCGGCAGTGTGATCGCCACCGGCGGGAACCAGATCTACGAACGCGCGGAGTTCAACGCCGACGGCACGACGCTGACCTTCCGCGCCGCGGACGGAAGCCGCGACCTGTTCCTCGACCACTACGACCTGCCTGCGTCGCAACTGCTCGGCGTGAACTACGAGCACCAGGGCTGGATGACGTTCGCGCCGTACCGCGTGCTGCGCGACCACCCCTTCCTCGCCGGGACGGGCCTCGCCGTCGGGGACACGTTCGGCGCGACCGGCCGCAACGGCGCGGCGAGCGCCTGGGAGTTCGACACGTTGCAGGGCTTCGAAGGCGAGGCGTCACCGGAGGAGGTCTTCGCGCAGGGCACGAACCCCACCGACAGCAAGGGCGCGGCGATGGTGTGCAAGGAGCAGCCGGGCGGTGGGTTCGTGTTCAGCGCTTCGTCACTGACCTTCAACGCCGCCATCCGGGTGGACCCGGTGATCCAGCGCTTGCTCCGCAACGTCTTCGACCGGGTACTGGCCGCCGAGGTTTGAAAAATCGCGGCATGGGGTTCCCCCTGGTGGGACCGGTTCAGCCAGCAGCCGAGCACCCGGCAACGTACTGCCGAGCTGCGAGGCCCCAGGACCTGACGTAGTCGCCTCGCAGCAGTTCGAGGAGGCTACTGTGACCAGTGAAGTACCCGCTGGAACGCGAGTAACTCTCCTGGTGACCACCACCGCGCAGGCGACCGAGATCGTCGTGGCCGGAGAGGTGGACCACAGCACGGTCGCGCGCCTGCGGGCGTGCCTGAACGGCGAACTGCGACTCGCCCCCCGAGCGATCCTGCTCGACCTGGCGGCAGTCACCTTCTGCTCGGTCGACGGCGTCCGCGCCCTGATCGACACGGCGCTCTCCGCACGTCAGGCCGGCATCCGGCTGGCGATCACGAACCGCTCGCACCCCGTCGACCGGGTGATCTCCCTGCTCGACTTGGAGCAGATGCTGCCGGTGCAGCGCACCCCGGAACGGCTCACCGTGCCCGAATGACAGCCGGCAGGGACGAAGCGGCCCGCATCTCCGCCCAGATCCAGCATCAAGCCAGGCTCGGCACGGCCCCCGAACTGCCGTAACGCACCCGTTGTTGCGGAGCGCCTCAACGCCGCCCGATCGTTCAACGCCCCCAGGGTGCGTTCGACGAGGCGGTCCGCACCAACCGAGTTCGAGCGCGGCAGGCACGAACTCCGCCCAGCGCCGCTCCTCGGCCGCGAGATCGGCGACGAGCACGGGTTCGCCGGTGGTCACGCACTCCACGCACGGCCCTTCGTCGAGCATCTGCCGGGTTTCCACCAGCCGGGCCTGCTGGTCCGAGGCCGCCATCGTGCCGGTGTCGGGGCTGTCCACCAGGCTGGCGGTGATCGCCGCCAGCGTCACCAGCGCCGAGTCGTCCGCGCGGATCCGAGTTGAGTTCAGGCATGCTTCGCCCGTCTCACTCGGCCAAATCGTCGAGCGCGATGCGGTGTTCTATGACGTCACGGGCGACCGCCAGCACGGACCGCTGTCGGCCGAACGCGTGCCCGCGGAGTCGGGCCAGTGCCTCGTCGAGACCGATCCGCAGCCGCGCGGCCAGCATCCCGGTGGCGATGTTGACGTCGTCGAACGAAGTCAACAGGCGCGGTTCGAAGTCCTCCCCGGCGCGTTCCGCCCGGTCGGCCTGCCGCAGCAGCACCGCCGCGATCAGGTCGGCCGCCAGCACCGCGTCGGTCAGCTCCTCGTGCGCGAGCGCCCCCGCCCGGCGGCGCAGCAACTCGAAGGTCCCCATCTTGATCGCGCCGATCTGCAGCGGGAAGGCGAACATCGCCCGCACCCCCGCGCTGAGCGCCTCCTCCGCGAAACCCGGCCACCGCACCTGCTCCACCCGCAGGTCCGGGACCAGGACCGGATCACCCCCGCGCAGGGACTCCACCCCGGGCCCCTCCCCCACGGTGTACTGCGTCTCCACCACGCCCGCCGCCCAGTCGTCGCTGGCGCCCAGGATCTCCTGCGCCCGTTCCCCACGGGCCCACAGCGTCACCATCGCCGCGTCGACGCCGGCGAACTCCGCCACCACGCTCAAGCACAGCTCCTGCGCGCGGCCCCGGTCCTCGGCCGACGGTGCGGCCCACGCGGCGATGGTGCGCCAGAGCCTCTCGCGCCTGCCCTCCACCCGCGTGATCCCTTCGCCGGCTGAGTGCGTCCCAGCTGGAACCTTCCGAGACGTCTGTCCCCACAAGGTCATACCCACACCGGCCGATCGGAACCACGGACGAGTGGTCGGCTGGCGAACGGGTTTCCCGGCCTGGGCGGCGGTTACCCCTCGATCGTCGCGACGGCCGATTTCCGGGGGAGTCGATGAGAACTGCTCAGCGCACCCGCGCCGCGGTGGTGGCGGTGGTGCTGGCGCTGGTGTGCGGCCATCCGCAGGCGGTCGCGGCGGGAACGACCCCGCAACGCCTGATCGACGCCGATTTCGCCGATCCCGACCTGCTGCGGACCGAGGAGGGCTACTTCGCCTTCTCCACCAGCAGCACCACCGGAAAGGTCCCCTGGGCGAGCGCGCCCGCACCGGGCGGACCGTGGCAGGTGCGGGGTGACGCGCTCGCCCATCCGCCGGCCTGGGGCGCGGAAGGCAGCGGGTTCTGGGCACCGGACGTGACGCGCCGCGACGACGGCCGGTTCCTGCTGTACTTCTCCACCTCGACGAAGAACGGCGGTCCGATGTGCATCGGCGTCGCGCTCGGGCCCGCGCCGAGCGGCCCGTTCACCCCGGTGGGCGAGCAACCGTTGATCTGCGTGGCCGAGGACAGCGGGGACATCGATCCGCAGACCTTTGTGGACAACGGCAAGCGGTACCTGCTGTACAAGAGCAACGGCGCGCCGGTGGGCGATCCCGCCGCGATCTGGGTGCAGGAGCTGACCCCGGACGGCCTCGCACCGACCGGGCCCCGCCGCGAGCTGCTGCGCGCGGATCTCCACCAGGAGAAGGGTGTGGTCGAAGCCCCGGTGGTGGTGCGGCGGCCGTCGAAGTACCTGCTCTTCTACGCCGCCGACACCTTCCAGAGCTCGGGCTACCACACGGCGCACGCCGCCGCCCCCGCACTGGCCGGCCCCTTCGTCAAGGCACCGACGCGGTTGCTGTCCACCGACGGACTCGGCGGGCAGGTGGACGGACCCGGCGGCGCGGACGTGCTGGAGGACCGGATCTACTTCCACGGCTGGCTCACCCCCGAGCACCGGACGCGCGGCCTGTTCTCCCTACCGCTGCGCTACCGGGACGACCTACCGGAACTCGGCACGGGAAGGGCGGAATGAGCCTCGCGGGCCGTGGATCAGTCGGTGGTCCAGTCCATGTTTTCGATCCAGTGGTCGAGCAGGGCTTGGTCGCCGAGGACTTCCAGGGTGGTGGCTTCGGCTAGTGGCCGTCGCCTGCTCAGCACGAGCAGTAGTTCCTCGGCCGTGCCGCGCAGGGCGACGTCGGCCTTGGTGTGGGTGCGTTCGAGGACGATGGTGTCGGGTTCGCGGCGGGCTACCCATTCCCCGGGGGTGTCGGTGGTGTGGAAGTGCAGGGTCTGCCCGGTGCCCCGCATCGCGGCGGCGTAGTCCGGCTTGTTCTCCCAGTAGCCGTGTGAGGTCATCGTGTCCAGCCAGTCTTCGACGGCCGCGGCGGCGGGTTCGGGTGCCAGTTCGTACGGTCTGCCCAGTGCGGAGGCCGCGTCGGCGCGGTGCACGCAGATTTCGCCGAGCAGCCGCCGTGACCAGAACGGCACACCGGCTTCGGCGCCGGAGGGGTCCCAGACCGGGGTGTCGTCGTTGGCCGACTCGAACGCTTGTGCTGCTTCGGCGGCGCAGGCGTTGAGCCAGGCGCCCCATTGGGCGGGGTCTTCGGGGGCGGGGACGTAGCCGGCGAAGGCCTGGCTCGGTTCGGTCATCCGCCCGCCGACGAGCATGGCCACCATGCGCTGGGTCGAGCCCACGTGGTCGACCAGGTCGGCCAGTGTCCACTTCGGACACGTCGGCACCGGGGCCGCCGGGTCCTGGCCGTCCACCCACCCGGCGAGCGTCCTGGTCTGGTCGGCGACGGTGGTCAGGAACGCTGAGGTGCTCATCTTTCCCTGCTCCTTGCTCACGAATGTCCGTCGTCGTCTCAGCCGCCGATCGACCAGTAGGTCACACCGAGATTGGGGATGGCGCTGCCGACATTGACGGTCCGGGAGTCTCCGCCGCAGCCGAAGGCGGTGTAGACCTTCTGGACCTTTCCCGTGCGGTTGTAGACGGACAGCGCGCCTCGTACTCCAGCCAGCGTCGGGATCGGGGCGTCGGTGCAGGAGCCGGGCGGCGTCGAGGGGAAGTGCCGCCAGCCGGGGACGGTGCCGCCGTTCGTGGCCGCGAACACGCAGATGCGGTTGGCCGGGCAGTCGGCGAAGCTGGCCGGTTCGACGGAAGCTGCCGCCGGTGCGGCGAACCCCAGTGCCAGCGCGACGCTCGCCGCACCGGCCGCTGCTGAGAACGTTCTCTTCTTCGCTGCTTTCGACACGCGCATTTCGAACTCCCTCGGTGGTTGGACTCGGTGTGCGCAGAGGGTGCTCCACCGGTCCTGCACCGAGCTTGCACCAGGCTGGAATCCGCAGGTCAGCGACGGCCAGGAGCATCGTCGAGCCGGGTCAGCAGCGCTTCGGCTTCCCGGACCCGTTGCTGTGCCTGGTAAAGCGCGGCGGCGAGCCGCCAGTGGTGGCGGGCCGAGTCGTGGTCGCCGAGACCGTGGTGGAGGTGGCCCACGTGTTCGTGTGTGTTGGCTTCCCGGACCGCGTCGCCCGCTTCCCGGTGCAGTGCGAGGGCTTCGCGGTAGTGCTCGAGCGCCAGTCGCGGGTGGCCGGCTTCGGTTTCGATGAAGGCCAGGCTGTCGTGCGTGGTGGCCGCGCCCTCGATCTCATCGGTGCCCTGGTACCGCGCGAGGGCGGCCAGGCAGTGTTCGCGGGCCCGGTCGTGGTCGCCGATCTTGGCGTAGTACCAGCCCACGGTGTTCCCGGCGTCGGCGATCCAGACGGGGTTGCCCAGCAGTTCCTCCAGCCGCAGCGCGCTGCGGGCGTGGTCGAGCGCTTCGGTCAGCAAGCCGCGGGTGCTGCAGGCCCAGGCGAGCGCCGAGTGGGCGCGGGACTGGCCGGTCCGGTCTTCGCTCGCCTGCGCGATCGCCAGTGACAGCCGCAGGTGGTGCGCGGCCTCGTCGTGCAGGCCGAGATCGGCGTAGGCGGTCCCGGTGAGCCGGTGCACGGTGGCACGGAGGTCCGGCTCGGGAAGTTGTTCGGCACTGGCCACAGCGGTGCGCCAGGTCCGGAGGTCCTCGTGGCGGTGCGCCCGCCGGGCGTGGAAGGTCTCCAGTGACCAGGCCAGCTCCCACACCGGCCGGTGCCAGTGGCGGGCCGCGGCGATCTGCTGCGCGGCCAGCAGGCAGCCGTGCTCATCGTCGAACCAGCTCATCGCCGCCGCGGGGCTGGGGAACTCGGGGAGCCCGTTCGCGGTCGTGCGCTCCGCGTTCACCTCCGGTCGGTGTGGGTTGAGCACGCGGTCGGCGGCGTAGGCCGAAGCGGTGTAGAAGTCGATCACCCGGCGCAGGGCCGCTTCGACCTCCGGCGGTGCGAGCTCGTCCGCGGTGCTGATCGCGTACTGCCGGAGCAGGTCGTGCATGGTGAAACGCCCGGAGGCGTCCTGGGTGAGCAGGGAGGCGTGTTCGAGCACGTCGAGTTCCCGGCGTGCTTCCGCGACGGGCGTACCGGCCAGCGCGGCCGCGGCGGGCACGCTGATGTCCGGTCCCGGAGCCAAGCCCAGCAAGGCGAACAACGTCGTCTGCCGCACCGTGAGCCGCTTGCGCGACCAGGACAGCGCGGCAGGCAGGCTCGCTGTCGGATCGGGGGAATCCAACGCGCCGAGACCGGCTTCGCGCAGTTCCGCCGCCGACGCGGCCACGTCCGCGTCCGGCCGGGTGCGGAGCTGACCGGCCACGATGCCCAGCGCCAGCGGGAAACCACCGCACAGGCGGGCGATCTCGCGCACGGCCTCGGGAGCACCGGTGACCAGGGCCGCGCCGAGTCGCGTGCGCAGCACCGTGCCCGCGTCGTCATCGGAAAGGACACCGAGCCGCACGTGGTCCGCCTCGTGCTCGACCACGAGGCCCTGGAGCCGGTCCCGGCTGGTGATCAGGGTCGTACCGCCGTGCTCGCCGGGGAGCAGGTGGGTGAGCTGGGCGCTGTCGGCCGCGTTGTCCAGCAGCACCAGCAACTGCTTGTCGCGCACCAGACTGCGGAACAAGGCGGCCTGCGCGTGTTCGTCCGGTGGCACCGCGTCGGTCGAAACCCCCAGTGCGCCGAGGAAACCGCGCAACGCGGCCCCGGGCGCCATCGGTGCTTCGTCCGGGCTGAACCCCCGCAGGTCCACGTACAACTGGCCGTCGGGGAACCGGTCGAGGTGGCGGTGCGCCCAGTGCAGCGCCAGCCAGGTCTTGCCGATGCCGCCCGGACCGGCGATGACCACGGCGGGGGCGCCGGACGCGGCGTCCAGCCGGTCCAGCTCCGGCCCGCGACCCGCGAAGTGACGCGGTGGTGCGGGAAGTTGCCGCGGCACCGGGACCCGCTGACGCGTCGGTGGCGTCTCCGGTGTTCCGTGCAGCAGTGCCCGGTGTGCTTGCCGCACCGCGGCGCCCGGCTCGATGCCCAGTTCCTCGACCAGCCGGCGCCGGAAGTCCTGGTAGTGCGCCAGCGCCTCGGCCACCTGACCGCTCTGGTGCAGCGCACGCAGGTACTGGCCGTTGGTGCGCTCGTCCAGCGGGGCCGCCGCGACGCGTTCGGCCAGGGAGAGCACGAGTTCGTGACCACGGCCCACGGCCAGCAGCGCGTCGGCCAGTTCCTGCTCGGCGAGCGCGTGTTCCCGGTGCAGGCGGTCGCGTTCCTCTTCGGCCCAGCCACCGGCCAATCCGCCCAGCGCGTCACCACGCCACAGCGCGAGGGCTTCCCGGAGCACCGGCACCGCCGCGTCCGGCGCGACCCCACCGGCGCGAGCGACGAGAGCGCGGAACCGGTGCAGGTCGATCGCGTCGGCGGGCAGTTCGAGCACATAACCGCCGGATCGGTGCGCGATGTCGGAACCACCGTGCCGCAACACCCGGCGCAACCGCGACACGTAGCTCTGCAGGTTTCCCCTGGCTCGCAGCGGCGGCTCGTCACCCCACACGCGGCCGAGGAGCCGCTCGATCGGCACCACCCGTCCGGCGTCCAGCGCCAGCGCGGCGAGCACGCACCGCTGACGCGCCGAACCCGTGTCGATCGGGACCCCGCCGGACAGCAGCGCCACGGTCCCCAGCAGGCTCAGCTCCACGACACCCCCTGTGGCTAGGGAACGGCCGGTCCAGCGAGCCCGGTGCCGGGTTGTGCGGTGGGGCCGAACCAGTCCAGGCACACCACCATGGCGTCGTCTTCGGCGTGGGCGCCGTGGCGCCGGGTGGACAGTTCCTTGAGCACGGCGCCCGGCACGTGCGCGGCGGGCAGCTCGGCGGTGGCCAGCACCGCGTCGGTCAGTTCGGCGTCGCCGTAGAGCTGGCCCTGCGGGCCCATGGCGTTGTAGACCCCGTCGCTGACGAACACGAACCGATCCCCCGCCAAGGCGTGGAACCGTTCGACCTCGTAGACGGTGTCCTCGAACGCTCCCAGCGGGAGCTGCTCGTCGAAGTGGATGCGCTCGACCTTGCCGTCACGCAACCGCCACAGCCGGGGTGAGCCCGCGTCGAGCGCGTCGACGGCGCCGGTGGCGAGGTCGAATTCCAGCAACAGCGCGGCCACATGCTCGCGGCCGCGGTAGTGCGCGTAGATGGCCTGGTCGGCGAGTTCGGCCTGGGCGTCCAGGCCCACACCGGCGCGCCGGGCGTTGCGCAGCGCGTTGACCGCCAGGTTGGTCAGCAGCGCGGCTTCGCTGCCCTCGCCCATGCCGTTGATCAGCGTCACGGCGAGTTTGTGCGCTGAGGCCGACCAGTCGAAGCAGTCGCCGTAGATGGCGTACGCGGGTTCGAGCTGACCGCCGAGGGCGAACTCCGCGCGGGAACAGGCCCGGCCTGGCAGGAGCTGCCACTGCATTTCCGCGGCCAGGGTGAGCCGGGAGGACCGGCGGGCCTGGATGTAGAGGTCGGTGTCGCGGTCGGCGACAAAGAGTTCGTGCGCCAGCGTTTCGGCGAACCGGCCGAGTTCGGCCCACACCGGCGGTTCGGGTTCGGCGGGCAGCGTGACGGCCAGCACGCCGAGCCGGTCCCCGCGAACGGTGACCGGCAGGTACCCGGTGACCGCGGAACCGTCGGGCTCGAAGGTGGCGGTCTGGGCGACGAACGCCGCGCCGGGCACGCTGCCCTCCACCGGCATCGGCTCGGTCGTGTACGGCAGGGTGCTCACCTGGCACAGCTCGGTCAGCGAGTAGTCGGCCATCAGCAGTTCGACCGCCTGGGCGCCGAAGTGCTCGCGCAAGGCCGCCCGCAGTGCCGACGGCAGTTCGTGCGGCGGTACATCGCGCAGCCTGCGCTCGACCGCCAAGGATCTGTCCACTGCGTCCTCCTGCTCGACCTGTGCCGCACCGGTGCCGACCGCGTTACCGCATCAGTCCAGGCCCCGGTGTACCACCAGCCGAGCTGACAGCTCAGCATATGAATGCGACAGTGGACACCGTGAACCGGTCTCGCGAGCAGCTCAGCACTGATGCGGCCGCCGCGGTGACCGACCTGGCCGAACTGCTGGAAATCATGTTCGAGCAGGCGGCGGAAGCCTCCGCCAGGCCGTTGTCGACCTCCCAGCTGCGCGCCGTGGTCGCGCTGGACCGGCACGACGGGCTCAACCTGCGGGCGCTGGCCGAACTGCTCGGCTCGACCCCGCCGCTGGTGAGCAGGCTGTGCGACCGGTTGCAGGCGGTCGGTTTCCTCGAACGCCTGCCCAGTTCCCGCAGCCGCCGCGAGCTGACCCTGCGGCTCAGCGAACGGGGTCGCGCCTACCTGCGGGACCTGCGGGCCCGTCGCCGCGAGAGCGTGCAGTCGGTGCTGGCGAAGATGAGCCCGGACGCCCGCGCCGCGCTCGACACCGGCCTGCGTGGTTTTCACGCCGCCGCGGCCGAATCGGCTGGTCCGCGCACCTGACCCCACCCCCGGCATTGCCCGGCCGAGTTCACTGTTGTTATATGACAACAGTGGGCCTCGGTTCGGCAAGGCCCCCGACTTCACCTGGAGGGACCCGGTGCCGGGGACGGACGAGACCGCTGTGCGGGAACTGGTGGTCCGGGCGCTGGACACCGACCAGGCGGCGGTGACCAGCGAGTGGATCGAGCGGCAGCGCGAGCGGTCGCCACTGCCACCGGCCGAGCTCCACCGGGAGGCCGCCGACCTGCTCGGGGCCCTGTGCGCGGCGCTGACCTCGCCGATGCCCGCGGCCCGGATCGCCGAGCACGACGACGCCGTGCGCGAAGCGCTGACCGCGTTGTCCGAGCGGCGGGCCCGTGCCGGCGCGGATCCGTCGGCCACGGCCATGGCGGTACTCGGGCTCAAGCACGCGGTGCTGGCGGCGGTCGAACGCCACACCGACGACCCGGCGCGGTGCTACCGGGCCGCCCTGCTGGTCAACGAACTGCTCGACGGCGCCGGGGTCCGCACGTTCTCCGTCTACGCCGACGGGCGTGAGGAGATCATCCGCCAGCAGCACAGCCAGATGCTCGAACTGTCCACCCCGGTCGTCCGGTTGTGGCGCCACGTGCTGGCCGTGCCGCTGATCGGCACGCTCGACAGCGCCCGCACGCAGATCGTGATGACCGGCCTGCTCGAAGCGATCCAGGCGCACGAGGCCCGGATCGCCATCATCGACATCACCGGCGTGCCCACTGTGGACACCGCGGTGGCCCAGCACCTGCTGCAGACCGCGGGCGCGGTCCGGCTGATGGGCGCCGAATGCGTGATCAGCGGGATCCGGCCGTCCATCGCGCAGACGATCACCCAGCTGGGCATCGACCTGTCCCACATCCTGACCCGGTCCTCGCTGGCCGACGCGCTCGCCGCGGCACTGCGCCTGCTCGGCGCCGAACCCGGCAGGGCCGCCGGGTGAGCGTGACCGGCTCGACCGGGCTGCCGCTGCTGCGCCTCGGTGACATCCTGCTCGGCGGGCTGCTCAGCGACCTCGACGACGCGACCGCGCTGCGGTTCACCGACGAACTGACCACCCGCATCAGCGAGGAACGCATCCGCGGGGTGATCATCGACATCTCCCGGCTGGAGATCATCGACTCCTTCGTGGCCAGGGTGCTGATGCAGCTGGCCCACACCGGGCGGCTGCTCGGCGCCCGGATGATCGTGGCGGGCATGCGGCCCGCGGTGGCGATCACCCTGTCCGAACTCGGGCTCCAGCTCACCGGGGTGCAGACCGCGCTCAACCCGGAACAGGCCATGGAACAGCTGGGATGGCGCCGTCCCACCGAGGCCGCCGAAGAGGCGCCTCATGCTTCCTGACCAGCTCGCCGCCGGCGAGGAACACCAGATCCGCGTCGAGGAGGACCTGCTCACCGCCCGGCACGCCGTGCGCGCCAGCGCGGTGAGCGCCGGGTTCTCCATCGTCGACCAGACCAAGATCGTGACCGCCGCCAGCGAACTGGTCCGCAACGCCTACATCCACGGCGGTGGTGGCACGCTGACCATCACCGTCCTGCGCGACCGGGCCCGGGTGGGGCTGCGACTGCGCGTCCGCGACCGGGGTCCCGGCATCCCCGACGTCGACCAGGCGATGACCGACGGGTTCAGCACCGGGGCCGGCCTCGGGCACGGGCTCGGTGGCACGCGCCGCCTGGTCGACGACTTCGGCATCGACACCGGACCCGGCGGGACCACCGTCACCGCCGTGCGCTGGAAGCCGCGATGACCGTCTCGGTCTCGGCGACCACCCCGACCCGGCGGGTGCGCATCGACCACCCCAGCGCCGTCTACGCCGCCACCAGGGCCGCCCGCGCCGCGGCCAGGGACGCGGCGCTGCCGGACGTGCTGGCCGAACGGGCCGCCGTGGTGACCTCCGAGCTGGCGAGCAACCTGGACAAGCACGCCACCGGCGGCTCGGTGTTCATCCAGCGGGCGCTGACCGGCCGGGGCGTCGACGTGCTCACCGCCGACGACGGGCCGGGCATGGCCGACCTCGCCCACTGGCTCGTCGACGGCAACACCACCACCTCCACCCTGGGCAGCGGGCTCGGCGCCATCGGCCGCATGTCCACCACGTTCCAGATCCGCTCCACCCCGGGCACCGGCACCACCACCGCCGCCCGCGTCCTGGCGCCCGGCACCCCGGCCGGACCCGCCGACGCGGTCGGGCACTTCTGCCTGCCACGCGAGGGCGAACAGCACTGCGGGGACGCCATCGCGCTCGCCGAGGACACCGGCAGCCGGACCGTCGTCGTCGCCGACGGTCTCGGCCACGGCCCCGACGCCGCCGAAGCGGCCGACCTCGCGATCGGCGTGTTCGGGAACAACCCGGACCGCGCCCTGTCCGCGCAACTGGCCGCCATGCACCGCGCGCTGCGCGGCACCCGCGGCGCGGCGGTCGCGCTGGCCCGCGTCTCCGGCCGCGGCGTCGAGTTCTGCGGCGTCGGCAACGTCAGCGCCACCATCCTCACCCCGGGACGGTCCTCGCAGCTCCTGCTCAGCGTGCCCGGCGTGGTCGGGTTCATCCTGCCCGCCGTCCTGCCCCGGCACGCACCCCTGACCGGCGGCGCCGTCGTCGTGCTCCACACCGACGGCATCGACCACAGCTGGCGCGCGCCGCTCCCGCCCGCCCAGCCCGCCGGCGCGCTGCTGCTCGCGGCCGAACTCGCCCACCGGCACCGCAATCCCCGTGACGACGCGGCCGCGATCGCCCTGCACGCCGACCAGCTCCCGTGAACCACACCGACCTCGACAGCTTCCGGCGGCAGCTGCGCGAGGCGTGCGGCCAGGCCGGGGTGCTGACCGAGGAACGCGCCCGCGCGGTGCTTTCCGCCACCCTGCTCGCCGAACCCGCCATCACCGCCGGCACGGCGGTCGACCTGCGCACCGAAACCCGGGACGCCCTGCTCGCGATCACCCTGCGGTTGCCCCAGCCGGTTCCCCA
This sequence comes from Amycolatopsis sp. 195334CR, assembly GCF_017309385.1. NCBI lineage: Bacteria > Bacillati > Actinomycetota > Actinomycetes > Pseudonocardiales > Pseudonocardiaceae > Amycolatopsis > Amycolatopsis sp. 195334CR. The sequence continues at coordinate 444,830 of NZ_JAFJMJ010000001.1, forward strand.
GCACGAGCGCAACCTCCTGCCGCTGCTGCCCGACCCCGGCGACGGCGACACCCTCACCTGGCACCTGGCCACCGGCGCGATCCCGGCGGCCGTCCCCGGCCCCGACGAGCAGGCCACCCGAGAGGAAATGCTCGCGCTCGTCGCCCACACCGACGCGCTCGCCCAGCAACAACGCCGGCTCAAACACGAACTCGCCGAAACCAACAGCGGCGTGCTCGCCATGTTCACCGAACTCGAGCGGCGCGACGAAGAACTCCGCCGCGCCCACGGTGTCATCTTCCGCGAACTCGAAGACGCCCTCCGCCCACCACCGCCCGCGGTGCCCGGTCTGGAGCTGGGCGTGCACTACTCGCCCGCCGACCCGGACTCCCCCACCGGCGGCGACCTCTACGACTGGTTCACCCTGCCCAGCGGCGAGGTCCACATCACCCTCGTCGACGCCGTCGGCCACGGCGTCACCTCCACCCGCCAGGCCATCACCGTCACCCACGCGATCCGCACCCTCGCGCTCGAAGGCCACCCGTTCGCCGATCTCGTCGCCAGGACGTCGAACGCCCTGACCCCCATCGACCCCACCCTGATGGCCACCGTGCTCCTGGTCAGGATCACCCCGGCGACCGGACGGGTGCGCCTGGCCAACGGCAGCCACCCGCCGCCGGTGCTGATCACCACCACCGGCCACACCCGGCTGCTCGCGACCCGCAGCCCCGGCCGCGGCGTCGGCTTCCCCCGGCCGGGCACGCCCGACCTCGTCCACCACACCCTCGACGCCGGCGACACCCTCCTGCTCTACACCGACGGCCTCGTCGAGAGCCGCAAGAACTACGACGAAGGCGAATCCCGGCTGCTGACGCTGGCCCGTACGCACGCCCACCGCCCCACCATCGGAATCCCGCGCGAACTCACCGGCCAGATGCACGACGTCGTCCTGCACATCGACGACACCGTGGTCATGGCCATCCGCCGGACACCGTGAGCGCGGCTGCACCGATCAGAATTCCGCCGCCACGTCGTCAGTTCTGGTAGCCCCCTCACCACCGGTGGAAGGATCGACGACCATGACCGACGCCAGCTCGCTGAACGCCGACGAGGCGCGGTTCGCGCTCCTCACCGAGCGCCACCGGCGTGAGCTGCAGGTGCACTGCTACCGGATGCTCGCGAACTACGAGGACGCCAGGGACCTGACGCAGGAGACGTTCCTGCGCGCGTGGCACAAGCGGGAGTCGTTCAAGGGCAACGCCACGCTGCGGACCTGGCTGTACCGGATCGCCACGAACGCCTGCCTCGACTTCCTGGAGAAGCGCGAGGACCGCACGCCCGTACCGGCCGGGCTGCCCGGCGCCGGGTCCGAGGTGCTGTACCTGCAGCCGTACCCCGACCGGATGCTCCCCGAGGACCCGCAGGAATCGGTGGTGGCGCGGGAAACGATCGAGCTGGCGTTCATCGTCGCCGTGCAGCACCTGCCACCGCGGCAGCGGGCGGTGTTCATCCTGCGCGACGTCCTCGGCTGGCCGGCGTCGAAGGCGGCCGACGCCCTCGAGTTGACCGTCGCCTCGGTGACCAGCGCGCTGCAGCGGTCGCGCGTGACGATGCGCGAGCAGCTGGCCGGCCACCGCCTCGACTGGCGGAGCCCCGAGCTGTCGAGTGACGAGCGCGACGTGGTGAAGTCGTACATCGACGCCCACGAGCGCAACGACCTCGAGGGGCTGACCTCCCTGCTGCGCGACGACCTGCGCTTCGCGATGCTGCCGGATGCGGGCACCTCGACCACGACGGCCAAGGACGCGGTGGACGGCTGGGTCTCCGGTGGGCTCTTCCAGCGCGGCCACGACGACTGGCGCGGGACCACCACGACGGTCAACCGCATGCCCGCCGCCGCGCTGTACCTCCGCGCCCCCGGCGACGCGGAGCACCGGCTGTTCGCCATCGCGGTCCTGCACGTCGCCGAGGGGAAGATCGCCGAGCTCACCGGGTTCGACGCCAGCGGCAAACCCTGGCTGGGCCTGCCCCCGACGCGGTGACCACGCCCGCGCTCACCGCCGCGTCTCGTACCGGGTCAGCAGCACGCCGCCGGGGAACGTCCGGGTTTCGGTCAGGGTCAGGTTCACCCAGCTGTCCAGCGCGGTGAAGAACGGCGTGCCGCCGCCCACCAGCACCGGCACGGTGACCAGCAGGTACTCGTCGATCAACCCGGCCCGCATGGCGGCCCCGGCGAGCGTCGGGCCGCCGATGTCCATCGGGCCGGCGTCCTCGGCCTTGAGCCGGGTGATCTCGGTGACCGCGTCGCCGGTGACCAGGCGGGCGTTCCCGTCGACCGCGCCGGCCGTCGTCGTCGAGAACACCACCTTCGGCATGGCCTGCCAGCGGTGGGCGTACTCGATCACCGCCGGGGTGGCGCCGGGCTGCTGGTCCGCAGTCAGCCAGTCGGGGCTCATCGTTTCCCACAGCTTGCGCCCGTACAGCGCCAGGTCCGTCGCCGCGACCCGGTCGGACCACCACTGGAACAACTCGTCGCCCGGCGAGGAGTCCGGTCCGTCACCGCCGCTCCAGCCGAGGTCGCCGCCGGGCGCGGCGGTGTAGCCGTCCAGGGTCACGTTCATCGCGAAGGTCAGTTTCCGCATGGCCGTCATGCCTCCCGTGAGTCGGTTTCCCAGGTACGGACGGCCGGGGCGCGGAAACCTGATCGGTCCCGCAAAGGACAGTCGTGGCTTATATAAGTTCATGCTGATACGATCTCGGCGTGATCGGAAGGGACAGGACATGAAAGACGTGTTGGACGAACTGGCCGCCGCGCGCCGGACGATGGGCAAGGGCAACTTGCCCGCCGGCGACGCCTACACCATCGAGCTGCGGCGTCGATACGACGCGCAGGTCGAGGACGTGTGGGACGCCCTCACCAACCCCGAGCGACTGCGACGCTGGCTGAAGCCGGTCACCGGGGACCTTCGGCCGGGCGGGCAGTTCGCATTGGACGGTGGGGAACACGGCGAGATCCTGCGGTGCGAGCCGCCGCGCCTGCTGAAGGTTTCCTGGCTCTTCGGCCCGGAAGCCGACGACTGGCCCGGTACCAGCGAGGTGGAAGTGCGCCTGGCCGCGGCCCCGGCGGGCGACACCGAATTCGAACTCATCCACGCGGCGGTCGTCGGTGAGCCCCTCTTCCCGACCTACGGCCCCGGCGCCGGCGGCGTCGGCTGGGACCTGCACCTCCTGGCCCTGGCCCAACTGCTGGCCGGCGAGGAGCCCGCCGACCACGGGACGAGGGAAAAGTCGCCGGAAATCCGCGAGTTCATCCGGCGCAGCGCCGCCGCCTGGGGCACCGCCCACCACTCCGCCGGCGGCGACCCCGGCCACGTCGCCGCCGCCGTCCAAGCCACCACGAACTTCTACGCCCCCGACCACAAGCCGTTGTAGCTGAACCATCACACGATGCGCACGATTCGAAGGCATCGCCACCAGATGATGTTCCTGGTCGGTGACGATCCAGTCGAAGGAGTCGTTCGTGAAGTTCGGATTTGCTGCCGTGGCGGCGTTCATGGCGGCGACCGCCTCGCCCGCGGTGGCCAGTGGCGGGCAGGCGGTCGGCGAAGTGCAGCGCGCCATGGAACAAATAGCCGAGGTGCCCGGCGTCGTGGGAGCGCTCGCGGGCTCCTACCAGGACGGCGTTGCCGTCGGCCACGGCACCGCCGGGTCGCGGCTGCTCGACGGGCACGGCGGCCCGATCCCGGTGGACTCCCGGTTCCGCATCGCCTCGCAGACCAAGACCATGACAGCCGTCATAGTGCTGCAGTTGGTCGACGAGAAGCGGGTGGGACTGGAGGACCGGCTCGCGACGGTGCTGCCCGAGGTCACCGATCTGGTGGACCGCGCCGACGAGATCACGGTGCGCCAGCTCATCCAGCACACCTCCGGCGTTCCCGACTACTTCTCCCCGCCCGGCTCGGTCGAGCCGGCGTTCGACGTCTTTGACTTCACCACCTACTACCCGCCCATCGACGTCGTGGCGTCGTCGCGGGGGTGGCCACGCACCGGCGCGCCGGGCGAGAAGTTCAACTATTCCAACACCAACTACACCCTGCTCGGCATGATCGCCGAGAAGCTGACGGGCCAGCCGCTCGCCGACGAGTTCGACCGGCGGCTGTTCGGCCCGCTGCAGATGACCAAGAGCTACTACACCACCAAACCGCCGGAGGGCATCGTGGGCCCGCACGGCCACGGCTACTACCCCGACGCCACCGGCCGGCTGCGCGACGTGCACCGGTTCAACACGAGCTGGGCCAACGGGGCGGGCGCGGTCGTGTCGACCACGCGGGACGTCAGCCGGTTCCAGCGGGCGTTCTACCAGGGCACGCTCCTGCCCGCGGAACTGCGTGACGTCCTCACCAGCGGCCCCGCCACCGCGACGCGGTCCAGCGAGTGCGGTGACCTGCGGCTCTACGGCGGTTCGGCGCCCGGGTTCACCGTGCTGACCTTCGCCTCCACCGACGCCCGACGGCAGATCGTCGTCTCGGTCACCCGGACCACGGTCGACGACATGCCCATCATCGACGCCACCTTCCGCGCGGTCGAGGACGTGATCTGTGCCTAGGTTCCGCCGAGCGAGGCCCGTCTCCGCACGATGAGCATGGCGATGTCGTCGGGGACGGGTTCCCGGCCGATCAGCTCGGTCATGATCGCCGCGCACACCTGTTCCGGCGGACCGGCGGTGATGGCGGCGGTGAGCTTGCGCACGCCGTCGTCGAGGGAGGCGCCACGGCGTTCGACCAGCCCGTCCGTGTACCAGCAGAGCAGTCCGCCGGGTGGCAGGTCGATGGTGGTGCTGTGGCGTTCGACCACGGGCATGGCCAGGCCGATCGGCGGGTCGGGGGCGACGGGCACGCTGGTGGCGTCGCCGGTCGGCCGCGCGAGCACCGGTGGGAGGTGCCCGGCCAGTGAGATGCTGACACGTTCGTGTGCGGGATCGAGCACGCCGTAACCGACCGTGCTCATGATGCCGGCCTCGAAGTGGCGGGCTTTGCGGTCGAGCTTGCCGATGACGTCAGCGGGGTCGTCGTAGTCCAGGGCGTACGCACGCAGGGCGCTGCGCAGGCGGCCCATCACCACGGCGGCCCCGAGCCCGTGCCCGGCGACGTCGCCGATGACGATGCCGAGGCGGCCGCCGGGCAGCTCGAACTGGTCGTACCAGTCGCCGCCGACGCCGGTGTTGGCGCCGGGCACGTAGCGGGCGGCGAAGTCGAGGTCGCCGATGGCGGGCAGGTGCGCTGGGAGCAGGCCGCGTTGCAGTGCGGTGGCCGCGGCCCGGTCGGCGGCGGCGTCCTCGAGCTGGACGGCCAGCGCGAGCCGGGTCGCGATCAGTTGCAGCAGTTCGGTGTCGGTGTCGGTGAAGTCCCGCCGGTCCACCGAGCCGACGTGGAGCACCCCGACGAGGTCGTCCCCGGCGAGCAGGGGAACGCCCAGCAAGGCGGCCAGGCCGCGTTCCCAGAGCAGGGGGTTCACCACGGTGCCGGGACCGACGTCGTCGAGCACGAGCGGGCTGCGGGTGGCGGCGATGCGCCCGGCGAACCCGGCTCCGACCGGGACGCGCACGCCCTGGAAGACCTCTTCTTCGATGCCGGAGGAGGCGATCGCGGTGAGCAACCCGGCGTCCGAGTCGTGCCGCAGCACGGTGGCGGTGTCGACGCCGAGCACCGAGCGGACGCGTTCGAGCAGGGTCACGAGCAGCTTGTCGAACTCGAGATGGCTCAGCGCCGAGTCGGTGATCGCCTCCAACACGCGCAGCCGACCGTCCAAGCCGGGGATCTGCGACATCGATCCAGCCTAACAGTCACCAGTGCTTTTCATCCGGCGTCAGACGGGCCGGCCGATCGGCCGGATCGTCACCGTGTTGAGGTCGACGCCCACCGCCCGGTCCAGCGCGAAGCCGACGCCGTCCGTCCGGAACTCGGGTGCTCCCGGGCCGGGCGACGGGCGTGCACCGCCCTGCCCCCCGTTACCTTTTTCGTAGTTCCTGATCAAGGAGCTGTGGTCGCCAGGTTCGGCATGACTGATGCCCCCAGTCGAGTCCATGATCCGGGGGGTGGTGTCACCGGGCCTGGCGGCATCGAGGGACCGCTGAATAGGGACACGGCCGCCCGCAGGGCAGGTCTCGTCGTAACGTGGGTGCCGGCCATCGATGCCTGACCGGCGACCACCCGCGACGGACGAAAGAACCGTGCATGACCAGCAGTTTCGGCGTGTTCCTCGGCCTTGACGTCGGCAAGGGCAGCCACCACGCGGTGGGCCTGGATCCGGCTGGCAAGCGGCTGCATGACGGGCCCTTGCCCAACAGCGAACCCAAACTTCGCGCGTTGTTCGACAAGCTCGCCCAGCTCGGTCCGCTGCTGGTCGTGGTTGATCAGCCAGCCACGATCGGCGCGCTGCCGGTCGCCGTCGCCCGCGCAGCCGGTCACCAAGTCGCCTATCTGCCCGGGCTGGCGATGCGCCGCATCGCCGATCTCTACCCGGGCAAGGCCAAAACCGATGCTCGCGACGCGTTCATCATCGCCGACGCGGCCCGCTCGCTGCCGCACACGCTGCGCCCGGTCGACGTCGGGGACGACACCCTGGCCGAGCTGGAAGTGCTGGTCGGCTTCGACGACGACCTGGCCGGCGAAGCCACCCGGATCGCCAACCGCATCCGCGGGCTGCTCACCGGCGTCCACCCCGCCCTCGAACGCGCGATCGGCCCGAAGATCAGTCATCCGGCGGTCCTGGAAATCCTGTCCCGTTGCGGTGGCCCCACCGGAATCCGCAAGGCCGGGCGCCGCAAACTCACTGCCATCGCGAAGGTTCACGCCCCGCGCATGGGCGACACACTCGTCACCGCGATCCTCGACGCACTGGACGAGCAAACCGTCACCGTCCCCGGAACCACCGCCGCGGACACCGTGCTGCCCAGACTCGCCGACAGCCTCAAAACCGTGCTCCAGCAACGCACACAACTCGCCACCGAGGTCGAGGAGATTCTCGATGCGCACCCTCTTGCCGGGGTCCTGACCTCGATGCCCGGCATCGGGATCAGGACCGCCGCCCGCATCCTGCTCGAAATCGGCGACGCCTCCAACTTCGCCAGCTCCGCCCACCTGGCCGCCTACGCCGGCATCGCCCCGGTCACCCGCACCTCGGGCACCAGCATCAAAGGCGAACACCCCGCCCGCACCGGCAACCGCAAACTCAAACGCGCGTTCTTCCTCGCCGCCTTCGCCGCACTGCACGACCCGACCAGCCGCGCCTACTACGACCGCAAGAGAGCCGAGGGCAAGAAACACAACGCCGCCCTCATCTGCCTCGCCCGACGACGCTGCGACGTCCTCTACGCCATGCTCCGAAACGGAGCCCGCTACCGACACCCCGAACCAACCCACGCCGCAGCAGCCGCTTGACAAACTCATAGGGACACCCCCCCATGGCCACCGACGAAATCGAAACACTCGCCGTCGTGCAGGTGGGCGCTGCAACTGCCGACCGGGGTGAGGGCGAACGGCTCCGACATGTACGACATCGATATCGCGCCCTACGAACTCCTCATTCACCGGATCCTCGACCTCAACTCCGCCAGCAAACACACCGTGATGCGCGGGCTGCTCGAGGCTGTCCTAGCACCATCGGTGGTGGTCTTGGAGCGCAGTGGACGGCCGATCAAGCCCCGGTCGGAACAGGAGACCGAACTCCTCGACCGCGCGAAAGAACTTTCGATGGCCAAGTGATGCAGCGGGGCGACCGGTGTGTGAGTTGATCGGCTCAAGCCCGGCAGGGCAGGCGCCCTCATCGCCCCCGGCCGTGGCGAGCACAACCGGGCTCCGCACGGACAGCCGCCGGGCCTCCGGCCGTGGTCGCGTCGAGATCCAGGACAAGCTCGCCCGCCACCTGGCCGAGCACGACGGCCTGCGCAAAGCGGAACGCCCGAGCTGAGACGACGTGACTACGCGGTCCCGAGCACCGGCGTGACCGGGCGGCGCGCGTCGAGCACCGCGGGCACGGTGGCGCTGGCGGCGACCAGGAGCACCAGTCCGGCGCCCGCGGTCAGCAGCCACCAGGCCGGTGGCGGCGTGGTCATCGGGGCGGCGGAGAGCACCTGGACCAGGCCGAGGCCGAGCGGCAGTCCGACGGCGGCGCCGCCCGCCGCGGCCGGGAGCTGCGCCACCGCGAGCGCGGCGGTGACCTGGCCCGGAGTCGCGCCGAAGGCCCGCGCCACGGCCAGCGAACGCCGCGCGTCCAGTGCCGTGGACCAGGTGAGGATGAGTGTGTTGACCGCGGCCAGCACGAGCAGCGCCGCGGTGACGGCCAGCACCGTGCGGTCGGTCTGGTCACCGCGCAGGTTGGTCAGCGTGGTGCCGCCGAGGTCGTAGCCCTTCGACGGCTGCGCCCGCAACGCCAGCGCGGCGCTGATCGCCACCCCGGCCGTGGCGACGCTCGCGGCGCTGAGCAGAGCACGGCGCGGCCTGCGCGCGACCAGGCGCAACCCCAGCAACAACGGCACGGGCAACCGGCCAGCCAGCGCGGTGAGCCCGGCGGCGTGGTCCACCGACCGCACCACCGCGACCAGCGCGGGCACTGTGGCGGAGCGCGCCGCGCGCACCGACGGCCCGGCCGTGCTCGCCAACGCGACCAGCACGGCCAGCACCAGCACCGGCAGCGCGGTGCCGAACGTGACCGGGAGATCCGCGTCCAGCAGGCTGGCGCTCGCACCGGCCAGCAGGGGCGTGGCGAACTGCCCGGCGACCAGCCCCAGCCCCGCCGCGACGAGCCCGAGGACCAGGTACTCGGCGAGCAGGACCGCGGTGACCACGGCGGGCGTGGCGCCGACGGCCTTGAGCAGACCGGCCCGGCGGGTCTGCCCGTCCGCCCGCGCGGCGGCCAGGACGGCTGCCCCGGTGACCGCGGAGATCGCGAGCAGCCAGCCACCGACGATCAGCGCCGGCGTGGTGTCGCGGAAGACCTTCGCGTCCTGGCTGGAGATGTCCTGCCACGCGCGGAGGTGCAGCCGCACCTCGCCGTGGCCGAGCGAGCGCCGGAACACCGGCGCGTCGCCGGGATCGACCAAGCGCAGGTGCATCGCGTACGCGGGCGCGAGCTGCGTGGAGGACAGCGCCTGTGCGTCCACTTCGGACAGCCACACCAGGCCGCTGTAGTTGCTCGGACCGCCGTAGGGGCCGGTCCCCTCGGCGCCGGGGTAGACGCCGTGCGCGGCGGTGACGGCGATTCCGGCCACCGGGAACTCCTTGCCCGCCACGGTGATCCGCTCCCCCGCCCGGACACCGAGCGCCTCGGCGAAGCCCCGTTCGACCACCACCCCGCCTTCGCGCAGCCAGCCACCGGAGGTCACCAGCGGCTGGTCGAGCGCGTCCGGCTCGCCCCGGCGGCCTTCGACCACCACCCTGGCCTCCCGGCCGTGCGCGGTCACCGACGCGTACAGCAGCAGATGCGGTCCACTGTGGATGGTCACCTCCGGCCGGTCCGCCACCTCGTCGAGTGCGGCCAGGTCGGCGGGGCCGGTTTCCTCGGTCTGCACCACCACATCCGGCCCGCCGGTGACCGCGCGGGTGTGCTCGTAACGCACGCCGGTCGCGCCGGACACGGACAGGCCCACCGCCAGCGCGGTGGCCGCGATGCCGACGGTGAGCAGGAAAACGGTGGCCTGCACCGGACGCCGGCGCAGGTCGGCGAGGACCAACCGGCACCCCAGCAGGATCCGCCCCATGCCTCAGCCGCCCAGGTTCAGCAGGCTGCCGCGCGCGGCGGGCAACCGGACGTCGTCGACAAAAGCGCCGTCGCGCATGGTGATCAGGCGGTCGGCGAGCGCGGCGACGCGTTCGTCGTGCGTGACGATCACCAGCGTCTGCCCCGCCACGCGCAGCTCTTCGAACAACCGCAGCACCGCACGGGTGGCGGCGCTGTCCAGGTTGCCGGTCGGCTCGTCGGCCAGCAGCACCAGCGGTTCGTTGACCAACGCCCGCGCGACCGCGACCCGCTGGCGTTCACCGCCGGACAACGCGGACGGCAGATGCCCGGCCCGGTTCGCCAGCCCCACGCGGTCCAGCAGCTCACCAGCCCGTCGCCGGGCCGCGCGCGGCGACGCACCGGCCAGCAGTGCGGGCAGTTCGACGTTCTGCACCGCCGAAAGCTCCTCCACGAGGTGGAATGCCTGGAAGACAAAGCCCACCGACCGGCGCCGCATCCGCGCCAGTGCCCGCTCGCCAAGGTCGTCGATCCGCCTGCCGCCCAGCCACACCCGCCCGGCCGTGGCCCGGTCCAGCCCGCCGAGCAGGTGCAGCAGCGTCGACTTCCCGCACCCGCTGGGTCCCATGATCGCCAGCGACTGCCCGGCGGGCACGTCCAGATCGATCTCGTCGACCGCGCGCACCAGCGCGGGTCCGGTGCCGTGCTTGCGGCACAACCGGCGCGCCCGCACCGCGAACCGATCGCGGTTCACCCCGCCTCCCCTCGCGGTGCCCATGCCCGCTCGCACGCTTCCAGCCACCGCAGATCTGCTCGCAACCGCAACACGACGCCCTCCAGCAACAAGCCCGACACCGAGCCTTCGTCCTCGTCCAGCGCCGCTCGCTGCGCGTCCCGCAGGCGGCGCAGCAGTTCGCGGCGCTGCGCGTCGATCACCGCGAGCGGGTCCGCGAGCCGGGCCGCCGCGGCGGCCACCAGTTTGAGGTGGAACTCCGCGAGATCCGGCTTGGGCCAGCTCACCTCGGCCACCCATTCCGCAACGCGCCGCTGCCCGGCCGGGGTCAGCGCGTAGGTCTTGCGCTCGGGCCGGTCCGGCAGCCCGGGCGCGCGCTCGGCGGTGACCAGCCCGGCCTTCTCCAGCCGGGCCAGCGTCACGTACACCTGCCCCGCGTTCAGCGACTCCCCCAGCGGGCCGAGTGCATCACGCAACCGCGCCCCCAGCTGGTAACCGTGCGACGGCTCCTTGGCCAGCAACGCCAGCACCACATCGCGCACCGGCTCACCCCTAACAGTTAGGCGTATACCTATCTGTTAGCCATCTGACCTGTCAAGGATCACCGTGACGGCGCCGTCGGAGGTCACCGTCCAAGAAGCTGCCGCCCAGTCGAGGCGACCATCACCATCAGCCTGCCCATCGATCAGCTGCCCCAAGGTCACCGAGACAGCGGAGAGGGTCCTCGACACAAAAACAAACCAGCCCGCCACCTCGTAAGGTGACGGGCTGGTGGTGCGTACCCCCGATGGGATTCGAACCCACGCTACCGGCGTGAGAGGCCGGCGTCCTAGGCCGCTAGACGACGGGGGCTAGGAACTTCTTCCTTTGTTGCGAGAGAGAACTTACCAGACCGGTTTTTCCCTCTTGCAGCTGGGGTACCAGGACTCGAACCTAGACTAACTGAACCAGAATCAGTCGTGCTGCCAATTACACCATACCCCAATGGGGTGCGTTTCCGATCTTGACCGGCTTCGCACCGCCGGGAAGAAATATAGACCACCCCCTCCGGGCCCCCGCAGGCGGGGGCACCGAGAGTCACCTCGGGGCGGGCACCCCGACCCTGGCGAACTCGCAAACCAGCAGTTCAGGCAGCTCCGCCAAGCCTTCAAGCACGTGCACGCCGCGGGGCACTTCAGCCCCGGTGGCCGCCCGGTCCAGCCAGACCGCGCCGAGGCCGGCGTCGCGGGCGCCGATCGCGTCGGTGTCCAGCTTGTCGCCGACGTGCACCGCCTCGCCGGGGTCGCAGCCCAGGGCCAGGCACACTGTGTGAAACATCACCGGATCGGGTTTGGCGGCGCCCATCTCCCCCGCGATGGCGATGTGGTCGAAGAACCGGGCGAGCCCGAGATCAGCCAGCTTGGTGCGCTGGTGCGCACCGGAGGCGTTGGTCACCGCCGCGAGGTGGACGCCGGCCGCCCGCAGCCACTCCAGGCACGGCAGCACGTCGTCGAACAGGCGCCACGAGCGCCGCAGGAGGTCCAGCCGCCGCCGTTCGAAGGACGCGGCCTCCTCCACGCACACGGGCTGCCCGATCTCGGCGAGAAAGCTCTGGGTACGCGTGCGGTGCATCGCCGCGTAGTCGAGGTCGCCGGCGACCACCATGGCCACGTGCCGGTCGGTCACCGTCTCCCACAGCGGCCAGAGGTCGGCGCGGCCGAGCACGGCGGCCAGCGCGCCACTGCTGGACGCGGTGAAGTCGATCAGGGTGTCGTCGATGTCGAGGCAGACCAGGCGCAGGGCCGGGGCAGCCCACGGGTCGGCCGGTGAAGCCGGGGTTGTCCCCCGCTGTCTCGGGGGTGCGAGCGCAAATTCCACTCAGAGAGGCTAGGGGTAGCCACGGCTTCACCGATTCGACCAACGAGGTGAACTAAGAAAGAACTGACACGGTCAAGCGGTTACAGCCCGACACCGTCGAGTGCACGCCGCAACCGGCCGAGAGAGACCTCTCGCCCGAGCAGTTCCATCGATTCGTAAAGCGGCGGTGAAACCGTACGTCCGGTAATTCCCACGCGCACCGGCGCAAAAGCCTTGCGGGGCTTGAGCCCCAGCTTCTCCACAAGTGCGTTCTTCAGCGCTTCCTCGATACCGGGAGTATCCCAGGAGGACAGTTCCTCGAGCGCCTCCACAGCGGCGCGGAGTACCGGCTCGGCGTCCGGGCCGAGCACCTTGGTCGCCGCGGCCTCCTCCGGCGCGAACTCCTCTTCGGACACAAAAAGGAAACGAACCATGTCCACTGTGTCCGACAACACGGTCACCCGCTCCTGCACCAGCGGGGCGATCGCGCGCAGCCTGGTCAGCTCGCTTTCGGACGGTTGCGCCGGAAGTACGCCCGCGGTCTGCAGATAGGGCACCACGCGCGCGGTGAAATCGTCCACGTCGAGGGCCCGCACATGCGTTCCGTTGATCGCTTCGGCTTTCTTCAAGTCGAACCTCGCCGGGTTCGCGCTCACCTTGCCGATTTCGAACGCGTCCACCAGTTCCGCCGCGCTGAAGATGTCCCGATCGTCCGCGATCGCCCAGCCCAGCAGGGCCAGATAGTTGACCAGGCCCTCCTTGATGAAACCGCGGTCGCGAAGGTTGAACAGATTCGAAGACGGATCACGCTTGGACAGTTTTTTGTTGCCCTCCCCCATCACATAGGGAAGGTGCCCGAACTGCGGCGTGCCCTCGGCCACGCCGATGCGCTCCAGCGCCGCGTACAGCGCGATCTGCCGCGGTGTGGACGGCAGCAGGTCCTCCCCGCGCAGCACGTGGGTGATCTTCATCAGCGCGTCGTCGACCGGGTTGGTCAGCGTGTACAGCGGCTCGCCGTTGTTCCGCACCAGCACCGGGTCGGGAATGGTGCCCGCCGGGAAGCTGATCTCCCCGCGCACCAGGTCGGTCCAGCCCAGGTCCTGCTCGGGCATGCGCAGCCGGAGCACCGGCTTGCGGCCCTCGGCGCGGAACGCGGCGCGCTGCTCGTCGCTCAGCTCGCGGTCGAAGTTGTCGTAGCCGAGCTTGGGGTCCTGGCCGGCCGCCTTGCGCCGCGCCTCGACCTCTTCGTTGGTCGAGAACGCCTCGTACAGCTCCCCCGCCGCGAGCAGCTTGGCGGCCACGTCGGCGTAGATCTCCCGCCGCAGGCTCTGCCGGTACGGTCCGTGCTCGCCGCCGACCTCGGGGCCCTCGTCCCAGTCGATCCCCACCCAGCGCAGCGCCTCGATCAGCGATTCGTAGGACTCCTCGGAGTCGCGGGCGGCGTCGGTGTCCTCGATCCGGAACACCAGGCTGCCGCCGTGGTGCCGGGCGAAGGCCCAGTTGAACAAGGCCGTCCGGATCATCCCGACGTGCGGGGCGCCGGTCGGCGATGGGCAGAAGCGGGCGCGCACAGGCGTGGTCTCAGTCATAGCCCGACCAGCGTATCCAGTGGCCGGACGCTTGACACACGGGTGGTGCCGGGTGCACGCTCGATTTATTCAACAAGCGATGAAAAAGAGGTGGTAGCCATGACCGAGCGCACCGACTGCGTGGTCATCGGCGGCGGACCGGCGGGCATGGTGCTGGGGCTGCTGCTGGCCAGGGCCGGCGTGGAGGTGACCGTGCTGGAGAAGCACGCCGACTTCCTGCGCGACTTCCGCGGGGACACCGTGCACCCGTCCACCCTGCAGCTGCTCGACGAGCTGGGGCTGGGCGAGCGGTTCCACGCCCTGCCGCACAGCGAGATCCAGCAGATCGGCTTCCCCATCGGCCGCGACGGCGTGCTCACCTTCGCCGACCTGTCGCGGCTCAAGGTCAACTACCCGTACGTCGCGATGGTGCCGCAGTGGGACTTCCTCGACCTGCTCGCCGACGCCGGCCGCGAGGAACCGGCGTTCACCCTGCGGATGAGCACCGAGGTCACCGGCCTGGTCGCCGAGGGCGACCGCATCGCGGGCGTGCGCTACCGCACCACCGACGGCACCGAGGGCGAACTGCACGCCAACCTGGTCGTGGCCGCCGACGGCCGCTGGTCGCTGGCGCGGCGGCAGGCCGGAATGCGGCCGCAGGAGTTCGACGTGCCGTTCGACGCCTGGTGGTTCCGGCTGCCACGGCACGAGAACGAGCGCGGCGACACCATCAGCCCGCAGATGCGGAACCGGAAGTTCGCCGTGGCGCTGCCGCGCGAGGGCTACTTCCAGATCGCCTACCTGGCGCCGAAGGGTTCGGACGAGGACCTGCGCCACGCCGGGATCGAGCGGTTCCGGGCCAGCGTCGCCGACGCCTACCCGGACTACGCCGACCGGCTGGACACGCTGGAGACGATGGACGACGTCAAGTTCCTGGACGTGCGGCTGAACCGGCTGCACCGCTGGCACACCGACGGCCTGCTGTGCATCGGCGACGCCGCGCACGCCATGTCCCCGATCGGCGGGGTCGGCATCAACCTGGCCGTGCAGGACGCGGTGGCCACCGCGCACCTGCTCGCCGCGCCGCTGCGCCGGGGCAGGCCGCGGCCGAAGGACCTGGCCAGGGTGCGGACCAGGCGGTGGCTGCCGACCGTGGCGGTGCAGCTGCTCCAGCGGCTGCTGCACCGCGCGGTGATGCGGCCGGTGATGGAGGGCAGGCGGAACGGACCGCCGAAGCCGGTGATGGTGTTGCTCACCCGGTTCCCGGCGCTGTCGGTGGTCCCGGCCTACCTGATCGGGGTCGGCCTGCGGCCCGAGCACGCGCCGGGGTTCGCCCGGCGGAAGAGCGAGCTCAGCCCTGCACCACGGGGTTCGTGAGCGTGCCGATGCCCTCGACGGTGATCGACACCTGCTGCCCGTCGGTGATCGGGCCGACGCCCTCCGGGGTGCCGGTCAGGATCACGTCGCCGGGCAGCAGCGTCATCACCGAGGAGACGAACTCGACCAGCTGCGGGATCTTGTGGATCAGGTCCGCGGTGGTGCCGTCCTGCTTGAGCTGACCGTCCACCTCGGACTTCAGCGCCAGGTTGCCCGGCTCGGGCAGCTTGGTCTCGATCCACGGGCCGAGCGGGCAGAAGGTGTCGTAGCCCTTGGCGCGGCCCCACTGCCCGTCGGACTTCTGCAGGTCGCGGGCGCTGACGTCGTTGGCGACGGTGTACCCGAGCACCACGCTCGCCGCGCGGGAGGCGGGCACGTTCTTCACCGGCTGGCCGATCACCACGGCCAGCTCGCCCTCGAAGTCCACCCGGCCGGCGCCGGGCGGCAGCTTGATCGCCGCGTTCGGGCCGATCACGCTGGTCGACGGCTTGAGGAAGAGCATCGGGGCCTGCGGCACCTCGTTGCCGAACTCCGCGGCGTGCTTGGCGTAGTTGCGGCCGACGGCGATCACCTTCGACGGCAGGATCGGCGCGAGCAGCCGGACGTCGGCCAGCGGCCAGCGCTTGCCGGTGAAGTTCGGGTCGCCGAACGGGTGCTCGGCGATCTCCAGTACCTGGGCGTCGTCACCGTCCCCCTCGATCGAAGCGAAGGCGACACCACCGGGATGAGCGATTCGAGCTAGGCGCACGCCCCCACCTTACGTCCTCACGCGGAGGCTCTTGTGGACCAGGGCGTCGCACAGCGCGAGCCAGCTGGCTTCGACGATGTTGCCGTGCACCCCGACCGTGGTCCACTCGCGGCTGCCGTCGGTGGTCTCCACCAGCACCCTGGTCACCGCGTCGGTGCCGGGGTGCCCGGGCAGGATGCGCACCTTGTAGTCGGCCAGCTCCACACTGTCCAACCAGGACAGATGCGGGGTGAGCGCCTCGCGCAGCGCGGCGTCGAGCGCGTGCACCGGGCCGTTGCCCTCGGCGGTGGCGATCACCCGCTGCCCGCCGACGTGCACCTTGACCGTGGCCTCGGACACGATCTCGCCGTCCGCGCGGTGGTCGAGCACCACGCGGTAGGACTCCAGCACGAACGGCGGCTCCTCGAGCGCCTCCCCCGCTTCCCGGCGCAGCAGCAATTCCAGCGAGGCGTCGGCGGCTTCGAAGGACCAGCCCTCGGCCTCCAGCCGCTTCACCTTGTGCACCGCGCTGGTCAGCGCTTCGGGCCGGCCGGCAAGGTCAACCCCCAACTCACGTCCCTTGAGTTCGAGGCTGGCCCTGCCGGCCATCTCGGTGACCAGTACCCGCATGTCGTTGCCGACCGAAGGGGGATCGATGTGGTTGTACAGCAACGGATCCACCTTGATCGCGCTCGCGTGCAACCCCGCCTTGTGGGCAAAGGCCGAAGCTCCCACATAAGCCTGGTGGGCGTAGGGGGCGATGTTCGCGATTTCGGCAAGAGCATGGGAGACGCGGGTGAGCTCGGCGGCGTTCCCGGTGGGGAGCACCTCCATGCCGAGCTTGGCCACCAGGTTTCCCGTCACGGCGAACAGATCGGCGTTGCCCGCCCGTTCCCCGTAACCGTTGGCGGTGCACTGGACGTGCGTCGCGCCGGCCTGCACGGCGGCGATGCTGTTCGCCACCGCGCAGGAAGTGTCGTCCTGACAATGGATACCGAGCCGGAACCCGGTGCGGTCCTTGACTTCGCGCACGGTCTCGGCCAGGCCCAGCGGGAGCTGGCCGCCGTTGGTGTCGCACAGCACCACCACGTCGGCCCCGGCACCGGCGGCCGCGTCGGCCACCCGTAGCGCGGTGTCCCGGCTGAACGCATAACCGTCGAAAAAGTGTTCCAGGTCAACAAAAACGCGACGGCCTTCGCGGACGAGGAACTCGACGGTGTCCCGCACCATCTCGCACGCCTCGGCCACCTCGACCTTGAGCGCGCGCTCGATGTGCCGCAGGTCGGACTTCGCGACCAGGGTGACCGCGGGTGCCCGCGAGTCGAGCAGCGCGCGCACCTGCGGGTCCTTTTCCGCGCTGGTACCGGCTTTGCGCGTGGCTCCGAACGCGACCAGCACCGCGTGCTTGAGGCTCAGCTCCCCCGCCGCCTTCGCGAAGAACTCGGTGTCCTTCGGCAGCGCGCCCGGCCAGCCGCCTTCGATGAAGCCGACGCCGAGTTCGTCGAGCAGCCGCGCCACGGCGAGCTTGTCGGTCACCGAGTAGGAAATGCCCTCGCGCTGGGCCCCGTCCCGCAACGTCGTGTCGTAGAGGTGGAACTCGTCGCCCAGCGCGGTTCCGGCCGGTTCGGTGCGAGTCACGGGATTCTCCTCGATTCGTGGCGAAAAAGGCCTCAGAACAGCAAAAAACCTCCCGCAGGATGATGCGAGAGGTCGCGCGCCGGGTGTTCGTGAGAACAGCTACCCGGCGCGCCTGCCGATAATGCTGGCGGCGAAGAACGTGACAGTCACGAGGCCGATAGTGCCACAGACCCGCCCGGGGTTCCAAGCCCTGGCCAACTTCTCCCACATGCTGGAACCCAATGCTATGAGTGGGGCATTACTTGCGTTGATTGCAAGTAATGCCCCACTCATAGCATTCAGGTGCGGCTCAGGCGGTGCGGGTGTTCGAGGAGACGAGGGCGGCCAGGCGGTCGCCGATGGCGTGGGTGGAACCGGGGTTGGCCTGGTCGCGGGTGGCCAGGTCGAAGGCCACCGAGGCCTCGATCCGGCGCGCGGCCTCCTTCTGGCCGAGGTGGTCCAGCAGCAGCGCCACCGAGAGCACCGCGGCGGTCGGGTCGGCCAGCGCCTGCCCGGCGATGTCCGGCGCGCTGCCGTGCACCGGCTCGAACATGCTCGGGTTGCGGCGGGTGATGTCCAGGTTCCCGCTGGCGGCCAGGCCGATGCCACCGGTCACCGCGGCGGACAGGTCGGTGATGATGTCGCCGAACAGGTTGTCGGTGACGATCACGTCGAAGCGGCCGGGGTCGGTGACCATGTGGATGGTCGCGGCGTCCACGTGGGAGTAGGCCACGGTGACGTCGGGGTGCTCCAGCGAGACCTCCTCGACCACGCGCGACCACAGCGAACCGGCGTGCTCCAGCACGTTGGTCTTGTGCAGCAGGGTCAGGTGCTTGCGCGGGCGCTGCTCGGCCCGGTCGAAGGCGTCGGAGACGACCCGCCGGATGCCGAACGCGGTGTTCACGCTCACCTCGGTGGCGATCTCGTGCTCGGTGTCCTTGCGCAGCAGACCGCCGTTGCCCGCGTACGGGCCTTCGGTGCCTTCGCGGACCACGACCATGTCGATCTCGCTGGTGTCGGCCAGCGGGCCGCGCACCCCCGGGTAGAGCCGGGCCGGGCGCAGGTTCACGTGGTGGTCGAGCTCGAACCGCAGGCGCAGCAGCAGGCCGCGCTCGAGGATGCCGCTGGGCACCGTCGGGTCGCCGACCGCGCCGAGCAGGATCGCGTCGTGCTGGCGCAGCTCGCCGAGCACCGACTCGGGGAGCAGCTCGCCGGTGGAGTGCCACCGCGCGGCGCCGAGGTCGTAGTTGGTGGTCTCCGCGTTGGGCGCTACCTCACCAAGCACCTTCAGCGCCTCGGTGACCACCTCGGGCCCGATCCCGTCACCTGGGATCACAGCGAGCCGCATCCACACACCTCCGTCGATCTGGGTCCGGCGTCCCGGATGGCCCATCCGCACAAAACTCCAGCGACGGCAGGTTACCGGCTGCCGACATTCGGCCGAAGCCGCACCACCCTTATGTCTGATCTTCCCGCGTCGTGAGACACCCGGAAGTGTCACCCGCTACTCCGTTAGGAACAAGTCTCACTTTTTCACACGGTCGGCTTACGACCGTGTGAAAGCGGGACGGCGCCCGGGAGCACCTGGCTCCCGGGCGCCGTTTCCCGCTGCTTCGCTCAGTCGGCCGGGGCCGGCGGGGCGACGTTCAGCTGCACCACGTTCGCCCGGTTGCCCGAGGCGTTGTGGTGGTTGAGCGCGAGCAGGCCGAGCACGGTGTCCTGCCCGGCCGAGGCCGCATCGCGGTTGACCACCAGCGCGGTACCCGGGCGCGCCAGGTAGGACAGCGCGGCGTCCCCGCCACCCTGCACCCAGTACCCCGGCGAGACCGCGTCGAACGACAGCGGGGTGTCGATGCTGTCGATCACGCCGCTGCCCGGCGCGGTGTAGTACCCCGCGACCCCGACCGTGTAGCTGACCCGGTGCGAGTCCGCGTTCGGGTCGATGCCCAGTGCGGCCAGCCGGACCGGCAGGACCGCCACGTCGGTGTCGAAGACGTTGGTGTCCACGTTGCCGAGGTGCCCGTTGAGCGGCTGGAGGTCGACCGAGGGGAAGCCCGGCTTGTTCAGGTCCACCGTGTTGACCAGGAGCACGTCGCTCGAGGTCGCCTTGGTCACGTAGGACTCGAAGTCCGCCTGGCCGTCCCCGGTGGTGTCGATGTCCACGAACGGGATGGTGTTGCTGCCGAGGTTGGCCCAGTTGCTCCAGGTGGCCAGGCCGAAGGCGAGCAGCGCCTCTTCCGGAGCGCCCTGCTGCTTGGCCAGCGGGGCGGTGGACGCCGCGCCGACGTACTTCAGGTCGCCGCCCTTGGCGGTGCCGTTGATCGTGCACTGCGTCGGCTGGTCGTCGCACTCGGGCAGCTGCGGGGACTGCGCCTGCAGCTCGAACATGCTGACCAGCGAGCGGTAGGCCTGCGTGCCGGAGCCCTGGCTGACGCCGCGGCCGCCGAGGTTGACCACGGCCTGCTGCTGCCCGGCCGGGAAGGCGACCTGGGCCGGGGTGGTGATCGCGGCGACCGGCTTCGGCGCCGCGTACACCGGCACGCGCAGGCCGACGGTGGCGCCGTTGCGCGGGGTGAAGGCCACCCGGCCCGAGGCGTCGGCGAGGAACTGGCGCGCCAGGCCGGCCTGCGTTGCCTGCATGGTCGGGTCCATGACCTTGCGCAACGCCTTCGGGTCGTCGATCTTCAGCGTCACGGTGACCGTGGC
Organism: Amycolatopsis sp. 195334CR; assembly: GCF_017309385.1. NCBI lineage: Bacteria > Bacillati > Actinomycetota > Actinomycetes > Pseudonocardiales > Pseudonocardiaceae > Amycolatopsis > Amycolatopsis sp. 195334CR. The sequence goes on from NZ_JAFJMJ010000001.1 coordinate 465,108, forward strand.
GATCCCGCGCGGGCTGAGCTTCACGCTGTTCTTGTTCAGCTCGTACCGCACCCCGGGCATCTGGGTGACGCCCTGGTAGGCCACGCCGTACTCGACCGGCTTCACGCCCTTGTTGACCACCTTGATGGTCTTGGTCAGGCTGACCGGGCCCGCCGCCTCGACGGTGCCGAACGAGGCGCTCACCGCGCCCGGGTTGTCCTGCACGTAGGCCAGGACCTGGTTGTCCAGCGCCGACTTCGCGTTGATCCGGCCGGAGCCGACCCGCTGCGGGCCGAAGGTCTTGCCGCCCTCGACCACGTCGGTGCCGGCGGTGTTGACCACCGCGGCCTTGACCTCCTCGACCGACCAGTCCGGGTGGGCCTGGCGGATCAGCGCGGTGATGCCCGCGGTGTGCGGGGCGGCCATCGAGGTGCCCGACAGCACGGTGCGGCCGTTGCCGCTGCCGCTGTACGCCGAGGAGATGCTGTCACCCGGCGCGGCCACGTCCGGCTTCACCGACGGCCCGCGCACGCCACGCGAGGTGAACGAGCTCGGAGTGTCCACAATGGACTGGTCGAAGGTCTGCAGCGCGGACCGGCCAAGGCCGGACAGGCGCACCTGCAGGGTGCCCGCGTCCAGCGCCGGGCGCACCGAGGCGGTGGCCGAACCGGTCAGCTGGAACATCGGCACCACCGCGTTGCCCGCGATGCCGGCCGCGAAGTTCTCCAAAGTGGACGAGAGCAGCACCCCGGCCGCCCCGGCGGCCTGCGCGTTGTTCGCCCTGGCACCGGAACCGCAGGCGCGGGTGGCGTCGTTGTCGTCCCACTCCAGCCAGGCGATCTTGCCCTGCACGGCGGCCTTGTCGGCGGCCGAGAAGGGCGCGCAGCCCGCCGCGTTCGCCGCGGAGACCTTGACCACCGGCGCGGTCACGTCGAGCGCGTCGTAGTTCGCGAAGTTCTGGCTGAACTGGCCGCCCTTCTGCCCGGTCGAACCGGCCGGGGCCACCACGTCGACGGCGTCGCGCAGGACCGAGGCGTCCCGCGTGCTCGCCACCGTCAGCGCCTCGGGCGTGTTGCCCGGCGAACCGCCGACGTCGTTGAGGTCACCGCCGTTGCCACCGGAGAACACCGGCAGCACGTTGTTCGCGGCCAGCTTGCGCACGAACAGCGAGTCGGGGTCGTCCGGCGCGCCGAAGTCGCTGCCCAGCGAGAGGTTCACCAGGTCCAGCTTGTCGGTCGGGTCGCCGTCGCGGTCCGGGTCGAGCGCCCAGTCCAGCGCCTGCGTGGTGACGTTGGTGGAACCGTCGCAGCCGAACACCTTGATCGCGTAGAGCAGCGCCTTGGGCGCGGTGCCCGGCCCGATGCGCATCTGCGCGACGGTCTCCGGGGTCAGCTTCGCGTAGTCACCGGTGAAGGTGCTGCCGTCGGCGTTGACGCCGAACCCGCCCGCGGTGCCCGCGACGTGCGTGCCGTGGTGGCCGCACGAAATCGGGTTGGGGTCGGGCTTGGGCACGGTGACTTCGCCTTCGCCACCCGAGTCGTACTCGTCGCCGACCAGGTCGACCCCGCCGACCACCTTGGCGGTCGGGAAGAACGAGGGCGAGACCTGCGTCGGGTCGATCGCGTCGTAGGCCTCCTTGGTGCCGGGACCGCCGAAGGCCGCGTGGGTGTAGTCGATGCCGTCGTCGATGATGCCGACGCGGATGCCGTCGCCGAAGCGGCCGGTCTGCTGCCACACGTTGAGCGTCTGGGTCAGCTGCACCGCGCTGGTGTTGGTGCGCTTCTTCGGCACCACGGTGCGGACCGAGACCACGTCGTCGCGGTGCGCCAGCTCGCGGATCTTCGCCGCGTCGGCCGTCACCACCGCGCCGGGAACCGCGGTCGAGGTCTCGGCGAGCAGTTCGGTGCCCGCGTCGGCGCTGGTCAGCTGGCCGACCACGGAGTCGACCGCGGACTCGGTCTCGGCCTGGGCCGCTTTCGCCGCCTGCTTGGCCTTCTCCTTGCCGGCGCCCTTGCTCTGCTCGGCGTTGAAGGCGTCCACAGCGGGGCGCTTGGCCAGCTCCACGAACGCGGTGACCTTGCCCTGCGCGGCGCCGAGGCGCGGCTCGACCTTGCCGGCGAAACCGGCGGCGCCGGATTGCGGCAGCGCGTCGGCGAGCGGGACGTCCTGCGCCGATGCGGCCGGTGCCCCGATGAATCCGGCCGTCAGCACCACCACCGACAACCGCGCGGCCCATCGGGGAACGCGAGTTCTTTTCATGAGAAAGTGCCCTCACCCGAGGCCTACCTGAGAACCTGCCTGGGCTCGAACACACCCCCGACGGTGAGCTCCCGGCGCGCGTGCCGTGCCCTCGACGGCGCGCGGTTCAGCCTCGCGGGGGGAAATTTAGTCGCAGAATGCACCTACTTTGGTAGGCCATTCGAGTGAGCACCACCCGGGCGGATGAGATCCGGTCGGTCCACCTGGGAATACCGGCCGTTCCCGATCCGCTCCGTTACGCATTCGCAATTGGTGCGCGGCCGCGCGGGGTGATTCCCGCGCGGCCGCGAACGCCTCAGCCGAACGAGATGGCGCGGATGGTGCTCGCCTGCACCACGGTGCCGATCGGCTCCAGCACGTGCTGGTCGACCGCGCGGTCCACGCGCAGCAGCATCACCGCGTCGGCGCGGTCGGTGGTCTGGCTGATCTGCGCGGCCTCGATGTTGATGCCCGCCTCGCCGAGCAGGGTCCCGACGCGGCCCATGATGCCGGGGCGGTCCGGGTACTCCAGCAGCAGCAGGTTGCCCTCGGCGCGCAGGTCGAACGAGCGGCCGTTCACCTCGACCAGCTTCTCCACCTCGTCCTTGCCGGTCAGCGCACCCGAGACGGACAGCGTGCTGCCGTCGGCGTGCACCGCGCGGACGGTGACCAGGCTGCGGTGGTTGGGGCTCTCCGACTCCTTGGTCAGCTCGACGCGGACGCCCAGCTCCTCGGCCAGCCGCGGCGCGTTGACGAAGGTGACCGGGTCGCGCACCACACCGGCGAACACCCCGCGCTCGGCGGCCAGCGGCAGGATGCTCACGTCCTCGTCAGCCAGCTCACCGCGGACGTGCACGGTCAGCGTGGACGGCGCCTTCGGGTTCAGCGAGGCCAGCACGGTGCCGAGCTTCTGGGTCAGGCTCAGGTACGGCCGGACCTCCTCGCCCACCGGGCCACCGGCCGAGACGTTCACCGCGTCCGGCACGAAGTCGCCGCGCAGCGCGAGCAGCACCGAGCGGGCCACGTCCGTGCCCGCGCGGTCCTGCGCCTCCGCGGTCGACGCGCCGAGGTGCGGGGTGACGACCACGTTGGGCAGCTCGAACAGCGGGCTGGCGGTGGTCGGCTCGGTGACGAAGACGTCCACGCCCGCGCCGCCGACGTGACCCTCGCGGATGGCGGCGGCGAGCGCTTCCTCGTCGACCAGGCCACCGCGGGCGGCGTTCACCACGATCACGCCCGGCTTGGTCTTCTTCAGCGCCTCGGCGTCGATCAGGCCCTTGGTCTCCGGGGTCTTCGGGAGGTGGATGGAGAAGGCGTCGGCCCGTGAGAGCAGCTCGTCCAGGCTGACCAGCTCGATGCCGAGCTGCGCGGCGCGCGCCGCCGAGACGTAGGGGTCGTAGGCGATCAGCGTGGTGCCGAAGGCGGCCAGGCGCTGGGCGAACAGCTGGCCGATCTTGCCGAGGCCGACCACGCCGACGGTCTTGCCGTTCAGCTCGATGCCCGAGTAGGAGCTGCGCTTCCACTCGCCACCGCGCAGGCTCTGGTCGGCGGCGGGCACCCGGCGGGCCACCGCGAGCAGCAGGGCGACCGCGTGCTCGGCGGCCGAAACGATGTTCGAGGTCGGCGCGTTGACCACCAGCACCCCGCGCTCGGTGGCGGCGGGCACCTCGACGTTGTCCAGGCCGACCCCGGCCCGCGCGACCACCTTGAGCCTGCTGGTGGCGCCGAGCACCTCGGCGTCGACCTTGGTGGCGGACCGCACCAGCAGCGCGTCGGCCCCCTTCACCGCCTCGAGCAGCGCCGGCCGGTCGGTGCCGTCCACATGCTGGACATCGACCTCGTCGCCGAACACGCTCAGCACGGACGGCGCGAGCTTCTCCGCGATGAGTACGACGGGCTTGCTGGGCGTGGTCACGATGCGGCTCCCAATATTCGGATTCGGCAGAAAGTGCTTGAGTGGCAACGCTTTTTTCCTGCGGCCAGCCGATCCGTGCCAGGGTTCCGCTCGCGCCCCACCTCCGCTGACCGGCCACCACGGTGTGCCCGGACCCAGCGCAGTTTAGCCCGCTGGAGACCCATCTCGTTAACTGGGACGCAACCCGGAGAAAACAAGTTCGAGCAGGACGGGCACGCTCTGGTCCCCGACCGGATCGTGCTGCGAGGCCCACGCTACCCCGTTGACCAGCAGCAACATGTCCTCGGTTGCGACGTCTTCGCGGAGTTCACCCGCCGCCCGCGCCCGATCGGCCAGGTCTCCCCCGATGGCCCGCATGGCGTGGCACGACTCGTACAACTCGGACGTTTCGTCCCGGAGTGCCACCGCGACCGTCTCGATGAGACCTCGGAAGCTGGTCGACAGCACGGCGAGTTCGTGCAGCCAGCGGAACAGCGCGTCGCCGGGGCGGTCGTGGCCGAGCAGTTCCCTGCCCAGTTCCGCCTGCCCGTCGAACTGCTCGCGCAGCAGCGCCTCCAGCAACGCGGAACGCGTGGGGAAATGCCGGTAGAGCGTGCCGATGCCGACCCCGGCGGCCTTGGCGACGTCCTCCAGTGAGGCGTCGACGCCGTCCCGCGCGAAGGCGGCACCGGCCTCGGCGAGCAGCCGGTCGTAGTTGCGCCTGGCGTCGGCACGCAGGGGTTTCACGGTGGTCATCGCTGTCCGAGCATAGCCCCTGGCGTTTCGGAGGCAGCCTCCGTATAGTCGGCCGAGTTAACCGGAGGCTGCCTCATGTTAGGGACTTCATGGAACTGATCGAACGGACCCGCGCGTCGCTGGGCGCGGTCGGGGTCTGGCTGGCGAACGCCCCGCTCAAGCCGCCCGTGGACGTTGAACGGCGGGAAACCCGCAGGCTGGACGGGCTGGGGTACGGCTCGCTGTGGAGCGGCGAAGGCGTCGGCGCGCGGGAAGCACTCGCGATCCACGGAATTCTGCTCGGCGATACGCGGAATCTGGTCCTGGGCACCGGGATCGCCAACGTCTGGTACCGCCCGGCCGCCACCCTGCAGACCGGCGCGGCCACCCTGGCCGCCGCCCATCCCGGCCGGTTCGTGCTCGGCGTCGGCATCGGGCACGCCTTCCAGGCGGCCAAAACCGGCGGTGACTACCGGCCGCTGTCCCAGATGCGCGACTACCTGTCCGCGATGGACGCCGAAGCCGCGGAAAACCCGCCCCCGGTGGAGTTCCCGCGGGTGCTCGCCGCGGTCGGGCCGCGCATGCTCGAACTGGCGCGGGAGCGCGCGGAGGGCGCGCACCCGTTCTTCACCCCGGTCGAGCACACGGCTTTCGCCCGCGAAATCCTCGGTCCGGACAGGCTGCTCATCCCGCAGGTGAACGTACTGCTGGAGACGGATCCGGTGCGGGCACGGGAAAGCCAGCGTTCCTGGCTCGGTTATGGACTGGAAGTGAAGCCGTACGCCGACGCCTGGCGCCGGTTCGGTTACGAGCCCGAACTGACCGACCGGTTCATCGACGCGGCGGTGGCCTGGGGTGACGAGGCGGCGATCGCGCGCCGGGTGCGCGAGCACCTGGACGCCGGGGCGGACCACGTGCTGGTCACCCCGTCCACCGGCGACCTGCCCGCGCAGGTCGACATGCTGGCGAAGCTCGCGCCCGCCCTGCTGGAGGTGACCGGGTGAGCGTGGGGATCTGGACCTTCGCCTTCGACGAGCAGCCCGTCGGCGAGGTCGTCGAGGCGGCGCGGGAGATCGAGGAACTGGGGTTCGATTCGATCTGGTTCGGCGAGTACCGCGGCCGGGAAGCCTTCACCCAGGCCGGTTTGCTGCTCGCGGCGACCCGGCGGCTCACCGTCGCGACGGGCATCGCGCGGTTCAGCGAGCGCAGCCCGCACGCCGCGGCCGCCGCCGGACGAACGCTCGCCGAGGCGCACCCGGACCGGTTCGTGCTCGGCCTCGGCGGGCACCTGCCCGGCGACCGTCCACTGAGGAGGATCACCGAGTACCTCGACGGCATGGACGCCGCCGACCTCAGCGTTCCGGCCGCGCCACCCCGCCGGGTGCTGGCCGCGCTCGGACCGCGGATGCTGGAGCTGGCGGCCACGCGCACCGATGGCGCGCACCCGTACTTCGTCCCGCCGGAACACACCGCGATCGCCAGGGAAGCGTTGGGGCCCAAGGGATACCTCGCGGTCGAGCAGACCGTGGTACTGGACCCGGACCCGGGCGCGGCCCGTGAATTCGTCGCGGGCTACGTCGGACTGGCCGCGCACCACCGCGCGAACCTGCGGCGGCTCGGGTTCACCGACGAGGACCTCACCGACGTCAGCGACCGGCTGGTGTCGGCGATCGTGACCGTCGGCGAGCAGGCGGCGCACGACCGGATCCGCGCCCACCTCGACGCCGGGGCCGACCACGTGTGCGTGCAGGTGCTCGGCGACGGCCTGCGCGAGAAGTGGCGGGTGCTCGCGGGGCTGGTGTAGCGTCGGCCGGGCGCGGCCGGGGCCGCGTCCCGTCCGCGGGCAGGGCCGAGCCCACCCCGGTTCCACCCCATGCCAGCAGTGCTTTCTTCCTGCCCGGCCGGCGGACGACGGGCGTGGGGAAGGAAGTGCCGTGCTCAACGCCGAACAACTGCGCAAGCGGGCGAAGGACCTGCTGAAGGCGCACCGCGCCGGTGATCCCGCCGCCGTCGAGCGGCTCCGCTCCGCCCGCGGCCCGGTGAAACTGGCCGACGCCCAGCACGTGATCGCGCACGAGCAGGGCTTTCCCAGCTGGCCGAAGTTGAAGTCCTATGTGGACAGGCTGCACCGGTTCGGGCCGGAGCTGCGGCACGCCTACCACCCGGATCCGCACTACTACGCCGAGCGCGCGCTCGGCCTGCTCGCGTCGGCGAAGGACGGCACCCCGGCGGCGGTGGCCTCGTTCACCGCCGCCGAGGCGCCGCTGACCAGGGCGGGCGCGCGCACGGTGGTCGCGCGGGAACACGGCTTCGACGGCTGGGCGTCACTGGTGCGGCACGTCCGGGAGCTCGGGGACGAACCGTTCACCCTCGCCTACCGCGCGCTGGAAGCACGGGACGTGGCCGGGCTTTCCGCCGCGGTGGCGCGCTTCCCGCACCTGGTCGAGGCCCAGGGCACCAACGGCAACGACCTGCTCGGCATGGCCGGTGCCACCTGCGACGAACGCCTGGTGCGGGTGCTGCTGGACGCGGGCGCGGACGTCGACCACGCGAACGCGCACGGCTGGACGGCCCTGCACCAGGCCGGGTACACCGGGCTGCCGCACCTGGCGCGCCTGCTGCTCGACGCCGGGGCGCGGACGGACCTCTCCGCCCGCGGTGACGGTGGGACCGCGCTGGTGGTCGCGTTGTTCTGGGGGCACACGGAGACGGCGGAGGTACTGGCCGCGCGGTCGGTGTGGCCGCGGAACCTGCGAGTGGCCGCCGGACTGGGACGGCTGGACCTGGCCGCCGGTCACACCGAGGCAGGTGCGCATCGGGAGTTCTACCGGCCGCACAGCGGTTTCCCGCGCTGGCGGCCCTCCTCCGATCCGGGTGAGGTGCTCGACGAAGCCCTCTCGTGGGCGGCGCGCAACGACCAGGCCGACGCGATCTCGGCCCTGGTGGCGCGCGGCGCGCGGATCGACGCCGACGTCTACCGGGGCACCGCCCTGACCTGGGCCGCCGCCGGTGGCAAGGTGCGGGCCGTGCGCCGCCTGCTCGAGCTGGGCGCGGACCCGAACCGGCGCGGCACGTTCGGCGGGCCGGACCACGGGGAGGGCGTCACCGCCCTGCACCTGGCCGCGCAGCACGGCCACCTCGACGCCATCTCGCTGCTGCTGGCCGCCGGTGCCGACCGCACCCTGCGCGACCACAACCACCACGGCGACGCCCTCAGTTGGGCCGAATTCGGCGGCCACCCGGCGGCCGCCGCCCTGCTACGCGAGCGGTGAGGTCAGAGGTCGGCCGGGCGGTCGAATTCGGCGTCGTGCACGCCGGCGCGGAAGGCGGTCCACTCGGACGGGGTGAACACCAGCACGGTGTCCGCGCCCGCCTTGCGCAGGGCGATGTAGGTGACCCCGTCGGTGTGCGGCACGAAGGCCACCTCGCCCTCCGGCCCCGCCTGCCGCCACTGCGCGGCGGAAAGATCGAGTGCGTGCCGGATGTGCGCCTTGTCGTCCATGCCGCACACGGTAGCGGCCCCGGCCCGGAAAGATCATTCCGAACCGGGGCCGCGTTCGCGAACCGATCAGGCGGTCTCGGTGATCGGCCGGTCCACCCACGACATCAGGTCGCGCAGCTTCTGGCCGGTCTCCTCGATCGGGTGCTGGGCACCCTGCTTCTCCAGCTCGGTGAACTTCGGCCGCCCGGCCTCGTCCTCGGCCACCCACTCGCGGGCGAAGGTGCCGTCCTGGATCTCGCCGAGGATCTTCTTCATCTCCTCCTTCACCGCCGGCGTGATCACCCGCGGGCCGCGGGTGAGGTCGCCGTACTCCGCGGTGTCGGACACCGAGTAGCGCTGGCGGGCGATGCCGCCCTCGTACATCAGGTCGACGATCAGCTTGAGCTCGTGCAGCACCTCGAAGTAGGCGATCTCCGGGGCGTAACCGGCCTCGGTCAGCACCTCGAACCCGGTCTGCACCAGCGCGGACGCGCCACCGCAGAGCACCGCCTGCTCACCGAACAGGTCGGTCTCGGTCTCCTCGGTGAAGGTGGTCTTGATGACCCCGGCCCGCGCGCCGCCGATGGCCGCCGCGTAGGAGAGGGCGAGCGCCTCGGCGCCACCGGTGGCGTCCTGCTCGACCGCGATGAGCGCGGGCACGCCCTTGCCGTCGACGAACTGGCGGCGCACCAGGTGGCCCGGGCCCTTCGGCGCGACCATGGCCACGTCGATCCCGGCGGGCGGCTTGATCAGCTCGTAGCGGATGTTGAAGCCGTGCCCGAAGAAGATGGCGTCGCCGTCCTTCAGGTTGGGCTCGATGTCGTCCGCGTAGATGAAGCGCTGCTTGGTGTCCGGCGCCAGGATCATGATCAGGTCGGCTTCCTTCGAAGCCTCCGCCGGGGTGAGCACCTTGAGGCCCTGCTCCTCGGCCTTCGCCCGGGACTTGGATCCCTCGGGCAGGCCGATGCGGACGTCGACGCCGGAGTCGCGCAGGCTCAGCGCGTGCGCGTGCCCCTGGCTGCCGTAGCCGATCACGGCGACCTTGCGACCCTGGATGATGCTGAGGTCGGCGTCGTCGTCGTAGAAGATTTCCACTGCCATGAGGGTTACTGCTTCCTTCCGAGAAATTGCTTAGCGAGTACTGGTTGCGGTGATGGAACGCGGACCGCGGCCGACGGCGACCATGCCCGACTGCACGAGTTCCCGCACACCGTACGGCTCGAGCATGCGCAGCAGCGCACCGATCTTGTCGCTGGTACCGGTGGCTTCCACGGTCAGCGACTCCGGCGAAACGTCCACCACCTTGGCCCGGAACAACTGCACGGTCTCGAGCACCTGGCTGCGCACGGTGGCGTCGGCCCTGACCTTGACCAGCAGCAGTTCGCGGCGGACCGCGGTGGACGGTTCGAGCTCCACGATCTTGATGACGTTGACCAGCTTGTTGAGCTGCTTGGTGACCTGTTCGAGGGGTAACTCGTCGACGGCCACCACGATCGTCATCCTGGACACCTCCGGGTTCTCCGTGGGTCCGACGGCGAGGGACTCGATGTTGAAGCCCCGGCGGGAGAACAACCCGGACACCCGGGCGAGCACACCGGGCACGTTCTCCACGAGAACGCTCAGCGTGTGGTTGGTCATTGCGACACCTCGTCGTCGTCGAAGAGCGGGCGGATGCCGCGCGCGGCCATGATCTCGTCGTTGCCGGTGCCCGCGGCCACCATCGGCCACACCTGGGCGTCCTTGCCGACCACGAAGTCGATCACCACCGGGCGGTCGTTGATCTCCATCGCGCGCTGGATCACCTGGTCGACCTCCTCCTTGGTCTCGCAGCGGAGACCGGCGCAGCCGAGCGCCTCGGCGAGCAGGGTGAAGTCGGGGATGCGGTGCTTGTGCGTACCGAGATCGGTGTTCGAGTACCGCTCCGAGTAGAAGAGGTTCTGCCACTGGCGGACCATGCCGAGGTTGCCGTTGTTGATCACCGCGACCTTGATCGGCGCGCCCTCGATGGCGCAGGTGGCCAGTTCCTGGTTGGTCATCTGGAAGCAGCCGTCGCCGTCGATCGCCCAGACCTGCTTGTCCGGCATGCCGAACTGCGCGCCCATCGCGGCGGGCACGGCGAAGCCCATCGTGCCGAGCCCCCCGGAGTTGATCCAGGTGGCCGGCTTCTCGTACTTGATGAACTGCGCGGCCCACATCTGGTGCTGGCCGACGCCCGCGGTGTAGATCGCGTCCGGGCCGACCAGCTGGCCGATCCGCTCGATCACGTACTGCGGCGAGAGCGTGCCGTCGACCGGCCACTCGTACCCGGCCGGGAAGGTGCCGCGCCACGAGTCGATCTGCGTCCACCACGCGCTGAGGTCCGGCTTGTCGTTCTCCGCGTGCACGGCGGCGATGAGCTCGTTGATGATCTCCGCGCAGTCGCCCACTATCGGCACGTCCGCCTTGCGGTTCTTGGAGATCTCCGCCGGGTCGATGTCGGCGTGCACCACGGTGGCGTCCGGCGCGAACGAGGACAGCTGACCGGTGACCCGGTCGTCGAACCGGGCGCCCAGCGCGATCATCAGGTCCGCGCGCTGCATCGCGGCCACCGCGGCGACCGAACCGTGCATGCCCGGCATGCCGAGGTGCTGCTGGTGCGAGTCGGGGAAGGCACCGCGCGCCATCAGCGTGGTGACCACCGGGATGCCGGTGGTCTCGGCCAGTTCGAGCAGCTGCCTCGACGCCTTGGCCTTGATCACGCCACCACCGACGTAGAGCACCGGGCGGCGCGAGCGCGCGATCAGCTTGGCCGCCTCGCGGACCTGCTTGCCGTGCGGGCGCAGGGTCGGCCGGTAGCCGGGCAGGCGCATCTCCGGCGGCCAGCTGAACGAGGTGGTCTCCTGCAGCACGTCCTTGGGGATGTCCACCAGCACCGGGCCGGGCCTGCCGGTGGCCGCCAGGTGGAAGGCCTCGGCGATCACCCGCGGGATGTCGACCGGGTTGGTGACCAGGAAGTTGTGCTTGGTGATCGGCATGGTGATGCCGCAGATGTCGGCTTCCTGGAAGGCGTCGGTGCCGATCAGCGCGCGGCTCTGCTGCCCGGTGATGGCGACCACCGGCACCGAGTCCATGTTCGCGTCGGCCAGCGGGGTGACCAGGTTCGTCGCACCCGGGCCCGAGGTGGCCATGCACACCCCGACCTTGCCGGTGGCCTGCGCGTAGCCGGTGGCCGCGTGGCCGGCGCCCTGCTCGTGCCGGACGAGCACGTGCCGCACCTTCGTCGAATCGAGCAGCGGGTCGTAGGCCGGGAGGATGGTGCCGCCGGGAATGCCGAACACCACCTCCGCGCCGACGGCCTCGAGCGAGCGCACGAGGGACTGGGCCCCGGTCACCCGGACCGGGGTGCCGGCCGGCGGGGTGGGCTTCGGACGGTGCCCGGACTGGCCCGTTGCGGCGGGCGGCCCGGCGTTCGTTTCCGATCGCGAGGTGGCGCTAGTCATCGGTTCTGCCTCGTGGGTGTCGGTGTCACTCATTCGGGTGGCAAACGGGGCTGGGGCAACAAAAAACCCCCGCCGACCGATAAAGGTCGCACGAGGGTCGCGCGTCGACGCAGCGGGCTCTCCCTAAGCGTCGACGCGCTGAGGAAGTACGAGGCCGGTCTGCGGTGTCACGGCACGGACGTTAATCCTTCGACCGCGAGGGTGTCAACTCTGCGGGACGGTGTGTCCGGATGCTGGGAGCCCGGACCCCGCTCGAAGGGCGCCCCGCGCGCGGTGCACCATCTTGGGGTGGCCGAAGAAACACCGCAGGACAACGCCCCCACCGCCCCGAAGGCGATCTTCCGGGTACCCGGTACGGCGATCCTGGCCGTGCTCTTCCTCGCCGTCTGTGTGACCCCGGTCGCATTCACCCTGCCCGGCCTGCAGGTGCTCTACCTGGTCCCGCTGGCCCTCGGCGCGTGGGTGCTGCGCACGCGCACCACCGCCGACGGCGACGGGCTGACCGTGCGCACCGTGTTCGGCAAGCGCGTGCTGCCGTGGGCGTCGATGAAGGGCCTCTCGCTGACCGAGAAGTCGAAGGTGGTCGCGGTGCTCGGCGACGACACCAGGGTGGCGCTGCCCGCCGTGCGCACCCGGCACCTGCCGGTGCTCAGCCTGGTCAGCGGCGGCCGGCTCGACGACCCCAGTGGGCAGCTGGCCGACGACCCCGGTGGGAAGCGCGCCGACGAGGAGTAATCTCGGGCGTACCGCTCCCGGCATGGCCCTGTGGCGCACACCCGCGCCTGGGCCGAACTCCTGAGTTTTTTCGAGCACAAGTTACGGAGGAGCCGTGCCTCAGCTGCGCTCCCGCACCACCACCCACGGCCGCAACGCCGCGGGCGCCCGTTCCCTGTGGCGTGCCACCGGGATGACCGACAGCGACTTCGGCAAGCCCATCGTGGCCATCGCCAATTCCTACACCCAGTTCGTGCCGGGGCACGTGCACCTCAAGGACCTCGGCGACATCGTGGCCGAGGCCGTCGCCGAAGCCGGTGGCGTCGCGCGCGAGTTCCACACCATCGCCGTCGACGACGGCATCGCCATGGGCCACAGCGGCATGCTCTACTCGCTGCCCTCGCGCGAGATCATCGCCGACTCGGTGGAGTACATGGTCAACGCGCACCAGGCCGACGCGCTGGTGTGCATCTCCAACTGCGACAAGATCACCCCGGGCATGCTCAACGCCGCGATGCGGCTGAACATCCCGGTGGTCTTCGTCTCCGGCGGTCCGATGGAGGCCGGGAAGGCCGTGGTGGTCGGTGATGTGGCGCACCCCTCGTCCGACCTGATCACCACCATCTCCGCCTCGGCCAACGCGGCGGTGGACGAGCAGGCGCTGGACGAGGTCGAGCGCTCGGCCTGCCCGACCTGCGGTTCGTGTTCGGGCATGTTCACCGCGAACTCGATGAACTGCCTGACCGAGGCGCTCGGGCTTTCCCTGCCGGGCAACGGTTCCACGCTCGCCACGCACGCCGCGCGCCGCGAGCTGTTCGCCGAGGCGGGCCGCACCGTGGTCGAGCTGTGCAAGCGCTGGTACGGCCAGGACGACGAGACCGCGCTGCCGCGCACCATCGCGAACAAGCAGGCCTTCGAGAACGCGATGGCGCTGGACATGGCGATGGGCGGCTCGACGAACACCGTGCTGCACGTCCTCGCCGCCGCGCAGGAGGGTGAGATCGACTTCACCATCGACGACATCGACGCGATCGGCCGGCGCGTGCCGTGCCTGTCGAAGGTGGCGCCGAACTCCGATTACCACATGGAGGACGTGCACCGCGCCGGTGGCATCCCGGCGATCCTCGGTGAGCTGTGGCGCGGCGGCCTGCTCAACGAGGAGGTCACCTCGGTGCACACGCCGACGCTGGCCGAGTGGCTGTCCACTTGGGACATCCGCGCCGCGGAACCGTCGGCGAAGGCGATCGAGCTGTACCACGCGGCGCCGGGCGGGGTGCGCACCACGAAGGCGTTCTCCACCGAGAACCGCTGGTCCTCTTTGGACACCGACGCGGCCGGCGGCTGCATCCGCGACGTCGAGCACGCCTACACCGCCGACGGCGGCCTGGCCATCCTGCGCGGCAACCTCGCCGAGAACGGCGCAGTGATCAAGTCCGCGGGCATCGACGAGTCGCTGTGGCGGTTCCAGGGCCCGGCGCGCGTGGTGGAGAGCCAGGAGGAGGCCGTTTCGGTCATCCTCGGCAAGCAGATCCAGGCCGGTGAGGTGCTGGTGGTGCGGTACGAGGGTCCGGCGGGCGGGCCGGGCATGCAGGAGATGCTGCACCCGACCGCGTTCCTCAAGGGCTCGGGCCTCGGCAAGAAGTGCGCGCTGATCACCGACGGCCGGTTCTCCGGTGGCTCGTCGGGCATCTCGGTCGGGCACATCTCGCCGGAGGCGGCCGCGGGCGGCACGATCGGCCTGGTCCAGAACGGCGACGAGATCCTGCTGGACGTGCGTGAGCGGCGGCTCGAACTGCTCGTCGACGCCGACGTGCTGGCGGAGCGGCGGGCGAAGATGGACGCCAGCGAGCGGCCGTGGCAGCCCGCGGAACGGCAGCGGCCGGTCACCAGCGCGCTGCGCGCCTACGCCCGGATGGCCACCTCGGCCGACACCGGCGCCGTCCGCGACCCGAACCGCTGATTGCTATGAGTGGGGCATTACTAGCGTTGATTGCAAGTAATGCCCCACTCATAGCATTGGTCAGCGGAACAGCGTGAGGATGAGCACCGAGGCCGCGGCGGCGATCAGCAGGCCGAAGATGGCGAACGGCATCGGCTTGCGGCGCCACGGGGTGTTCACGTCGAGCGCGATCCGGCCCGAGCCGGTGAACAGCAGCGCCAGCGCGGCCGTGGCCAGCAGCAGCTCGAACTCGAAGCCCTTGCCCGCCGCGCTGAAGAAGCCCCCGCCGAACTTGACGTAGACGATGCTCGCGGTCACCCCGAGCAGGGCCGATGCGCCGATCGGGGTGAACAGCCCCAGCACCAGCAGCACGCCGCCGACCACCTCGCTCAGCGCGGTGATCCAGGACAGCAGGGTGAACTGCCCGGTGAAGCCGAGCTGCTGCAGGTACCCGGCGAAGCCGTCGATGCCGGGGCCGCCGAACGAGCCGAACAGCTTCTGCAGGCCGTGCGCGCCCATCGTGCCGCCGAGCACCAGGCGCAGGAGCAGCAGCCCGAAGTCCAGCCCGCCGTGCCAGCGGGTGCTGGTGTCCTTGGCCGGCTTGTCCTCGACCTCGTCGATCAGGCTGGTCGGCGTGGTGGAGTAGGCGCTGTCGTCGAACAGGCTGCCGCCGCCGGTGCCGCTCGTCCGATAGTCGTCATCGTGAGTGCTCACGCGCGCAGGGTAAGGGATACGGCTGTCCGGCGCATGCCCTACGCGCGAAATCGCGGGGCTCAGTACTCCCCGTGGACCAGGTTGTCCGGGAGCTCGCCGCTGGCGTACCGGCCGATCTCGGTGGCCGCGACCGCGTACGAGCGCCGCCGCGAGCCCCGGGCGGCGCCGGCCACGTGCGGGGTCAGCAGCACCCCCTCCATCGTCCACAGTGGATGGTCGGCGGGCAGCGGTTCCGGGTCCACCACGTCGAGCGCGGCCCGCAGCCTGCCCGTGCCCAGTTCCGCGACCAGCGCGTCGGTGTCGGCCACCTGCCCGCGCGCGGCGTTGACCAGCACCGCGCCGTCCCGCATCGAGGCGAGGAACTCCGCGCCGACCATGCCGCGGGTGCGCGAGGTCAGCGGCACCATCAGCACCACGACGTCGTGCTCGGGGAGCAGCGCGGGCAGCTCCTCCACGCCGGACACGCCCTCGCGGGCGGTCAGCCCGACCATGGTCACGTGCGTGTCGAACGGCTCCAGCCTGCGGCGCAGCTGCCTGCCGAGGTCACCGGCGCCGATGATCAGCACCCGCTGCTCCTGCAGGGTGTCGGTGCTGTGCCGGTTCCACACGCGGGCGGCCTGATCGGCACCGAACTGCCCCAGTTCCCGGTAGATGGACAGCAGCGCGGCAACCACCCATTCGGCCGTAGCCCCGCCGTGCGCGCCGCGGCAGGTGGACAGGAGCACGTCGGGCGGGACCACCGGGATCCAGTCCTCGGCACCCGCCGACAGCAACTGGATGAGTTTCAGCTTCGGCAGCCGCGGCAGCAGCTCGGGCGCCGAGCGCACCGGCCCCGGGACCAGGACCTCCGCTTCGGCGGCCTCCGGCGGCAGCTCCGAACCTGGCGTGTACCGCACGGGTTTCACCCCGGGAACGCGGGAGAGCGCGGTCACGCCGTCTTCGTCGGGCACGAGCACGATGAGCGGCATGATCACCACGTTAGCCGGTCGGGGCGCTCACCCGAGGTTCACGGGCGGGCGCCTACGCTCTGGAGATCATGCGCACCAGGTCACGGCGGATCGCCCACTGGCCGCTGGCCCCGCTGGCCTGCGGCATCCTGCTGCTGTCCGGCTGCGCCGACTTCGACGGCACGCCGACCGCCTCGGACTGGAAGCCGGCCCCGGAGTTGACCCCGCAGGCCGGGCCGCAGCCGAACCTGCCCGGCGCGGAGGGTTCCGCCCCCGGCAAGCCGGGCCCGTCGGCGCCGCCGACCTCGGTCCCACCGCCCCAGGGCTGCAAGGACTTCGACGAAGCGGTGATCGGCACCTGCCTGGACACGGTCGCCGCGGTGGCCGCGCTGCCCGGCGGGCAGACCCCGGCGGCGCTGGCCGGTGAGCGCAAGAGCGGGCGCGTGTTCCAGGTGACCTCGGGGGCGGAGAAGGAGCAGTACGCCGAGCTGGCGGTGGACGCCACCGGTGGCGGCGGGCTGACCGGGCTGACCCTGTCCCCCAGTTTCGCCGAGGACCAGTTGGTCTTCGCCTACGTCACCACGCCGACGGACAACCGGGTGGTGCGCTTCGCCAGGGGGCAGCAGCCGAAACCGGTGCTCACCGGGATTCCGCGCGGGAGCAGCGGCAACGGGGGCTCATTGACCTCGGACGGCAACGGCGCGCTGCTGGTGGCCACCGGCAACGCGGGCAACCCGGCCGCGGCGGCCGACCCGAACTCGCTGGCGGGCAAGGTGCTGCGCATCGACACCTCCGGCCAGCCGGCGCAGGGCAACCCGACGCCGTCGTCGGCCGTGCTGGCCAGTGGGCTGACCCAGCCGGGCGGGCTGTGCAAGTCCCCCGACGGCTCGCGGCTGTGGGTCACCGACCGCGCCGCCGACAAGGACGCGCTGTACCGCGTCACGCCGGGGCAGGCGCTGACCTCGCCGGCGTGGACCTGGCCGGACCGGCCGGGCGTGGCCGGGTGCGTGGACGGGACGAGCCTGATCATGGTCGCCACGTCGACCGCCGGGAACATGCAGAACCTGCCGATCGCCACGGACGGCTCGATCAGCGGTAAGCCCTCGGTCACGCTCGACGGGCAGAACAACAGCCGCACCTACGGGCGGCTGGCCGGGATGGAGCAGATCAGCGCGGAACTGGCGGTGGCGGGCACGGTCAACAAGGACGGCGGGGAGCCCGTCTCCAGTGATGACCGGGTGGTGCTCATCGTCATCCAGCCGAGCGCCGCCATCCCGGGCAAGGACTGATCCCCCCTTCGGTGGTGCAGTGAATGTGGCTTTCACTGCACCGAAGCCGCGCCCACCAGGACACGAAGGGGCGCATCCACCCCACCGACGCCGCAGTGAATGTGGCATTCACAGCCGATTCCGCAGCGAATGTGGCTTTCACAGCACCGACGCCGCACCCACCAGGACACGAAGGGGCGCATCCACCCCACCGACGCCGCAGTGAATGTGGCATTCACAGCCGATTCCGCAGTGAATGTGGCTTTCACTGCACCGACGCCGCGCCCACCAGAGCACGAAGGTGGCTTCGTGACATCAGGGCTTGGCGGCTCGGATGGCGTCCGGGACCGTGATGCCCGGGAGCTCGTACTCGTCCCGGCGGCCGCACATGCCGTAGCCCCCGTGCCGTGAGGGCGTCGCGGTCACGACCCGCGCCTGCGCCAGGTGGCTCGCGTCGCCGTCGAGGAGGGCTTTCAGGTGGGCGCCCGTGCGTTCGGCGGCGGCCAGCGCGCCCTCCTGCCAGATCGGCAGCCAGCGCGCCACCTTCGGCGCCACGATCGCCGCGGCCGCCCGGTGGAACTCCCGCATCGGCCCGTCGTCACCGTCCCGGGCAGCCTCCCGCAGCACCAGGTACCCCTCGACGGCCAGGTCCCGCCGACGCCGAGCCGCCGCCTCCGCGAGCGGGCCCTCCTTCGCGGGCAGGGCCGCCGCCTCCGCGTACGCCGCCGGGTCGGCCAGCACGGCGGGCGGGAAGGTGAACACCGCGTCCCCCGCTTCGGGCAGGCCGCTGTTCTGCATCAACACGGTGATCCGCAGGTCCTCCCGCTGGATCATCCGGTGCACGGTGCCCGGGGTGAACCACACGATCGACCCCGCCGACAGGTCGTTCTCCTGGTACCCGTCCACGGTCAGCGTCTGCACCGCGCCGACCCCGCCGGTGACCACGTAGGCCTCGGTGCAGGTCAGGTGCATGTGCGGGCTGCCACCGCGCACCCCGTCCTCGGCCAGCCATTCGTAGCAGCTCAGGTGCGAAACCCCGACCGCGCCGGGAAGCGGGACATGCGACATCGCGCGTACTCCTGCCAGCAGTGGTTACCGCTTGGCTCCCCGGTACTGGGCCCGCGCGGCTCGGACGTCGAACACCGAGCCTGCCACGGAAGCCGCCGCGGCGGCCAGCCCCAGGAACCGGCCGATCGCCGGTTCGATCGACACCCCGCCCGCCAGGAGCACCTCGCGCTGGTCCTCGGCGAACTGCCAGTCGATCAGCCACCAGCCGAGCACCAGCAACCCCAGCGACAGTACGGCGACGACCAGCCACAGGTGCGGCAGCCCGTTCACCCTGGCCGCCCGCGACCGCCCGAACACCACCGCCACGACCCCGGCCAGCAGCAACAGCACCGGCGCGGCCCAGGCGAAGAAGCCCGAGTTCCACGCCGACCGCACCACGTCACCGGCGGGCAGCTCGCGCAACGCCTCGGCGACCTCGGGATCGGCGGCGGTCAGCTCGGTCCAGGGCAGGAACATGGCGCCGAACGCCACGACCCCCGCCCCGAACCCGAGCCACTGCCACCAGGGAACCTGTCGGAAATCCGCCAAGGTCAGGTGCCGACCCGTTCCAGTACCAGTTCCCGCACGCGCTTCGCGTCGGCCTGGCCCTTGGTCGCCTTCATCACGTCGCCGACGATCTTGCCCGCTGCCTGCACCTTGCCGCCGCGGATCTTCTCCGCGATGTCCGGGTTCGCCGCGAGCGCCTCGTCGACCGCCTTGTACAGCGCCGAATCATCCGAGACGACCTTCAGATCGCGCTTCTCCACGACCTCGTCCGGTTCGCCCTCGCCGGCGAGCACGCCGTCGACCACCTCGCGGGCCAGCTTGTTGGTCAGCGCGCCTTCCCCGACCAGCGCGATCACCCGCGCCACCTGCGCCGGGGTGATCGCCAGCTCGCCCAGCTCCACACCGGACTTGTTGGCCTGCTGGGTCAGGTACGAGACCCACCAGCCCCGCGCGTCGGCCGGGCTCGCGCCCTTGTCGACGGTGGCCGCGATCAGGTCGACCGCGCCCGCGTTGATCAGGTCGCGCAGTTCCGCGTCGGTCAGCTCCCACTCGGCCTGCACCCGCTTGCGCCGCTCCCACGGCAGCTCGGGCATGGTGCCGCGCAGTTCCTCGACCCACTCCCGCGACGGCGCGATCGGCACCAGGTCGGGCTCCGGGAAGTACCGGTAGTCCTCGGCGGTTTCCTTGGTGCGACCGGACGAGGTGGTGCCGTCGGCCTCCTGGAAGTGCCGCGTCTCCTGGGTGATCGACCCGCCGCCGACCAGGATCGCCGCCTGGCGCGTCATCTCGTAGCGCACCGCGCGCTCGACGCTGCGCAGCGAGTTGACGTTCTTGGTCTCGGTGCGCGTGCCGAACTCGGTGGCGTCCTTGGCCATCAGCGAGACGTTGGCGTCGCAGCGGAGCGAGCCCTGGTCCATCCGGACGTCGGAGACCTCCAGCGCGCGCAGCAGGTCCCGCAGCGCGGTGACGTAGGCGCGGGCGACCTCGGGGGCGCGCTCACCGGTGCCGGTGATCGGCTTGGTGACGATCTCGATCAGCGGCACGCCGGCGCGGTTGTAGTCGAGCAGCGAGTGCTCGGCGCCGTGGATGCGCCCGGTGGCGCCACCGACGTGCAGCGACTTGCCGGTGTCCTCCTCCATGTGCGCGCGCTCGATCTCGATGCGCACGACCTCACCGTCGTCGAGGGTGACGTCGAGGTGGCCGTTGAAGGCGATCGGCTCGTCGTACTGCGAGGTCTGGAAGTTCTTCGGCATGTCCGGGTAGAAGTAGTTCTTCCTGGCGAACCGGCACCACTGCGCGATCTCGCAGTTGAGCGCCAGGCCGATCCGGATCGCCCCCTCCACCGCGCGCCCGTTGACCACCGGCAGCGCGCCGGGCAGGCCGAGGCAGGTCGGGCAGACGTGCGTGTTGGGCTCGCCGCCGAAGCGGTTCTCGCAGCCGCAGAACATCTTGGTGTTCGTGGACAGCTCCACGTGCACCTCGAGGCCCAGCACCGGGTCGAACCGCTCGATGACCTCGGCGTAGTCCATGGTTTCCGCCACGGCCGTCACTTCTTCCCGTCCTTCCGCAGCGTGCGCACCGCCAGCAGGGCACCGGTGATGGCCACCACGGCACTCGCCACGGCGTTGACCATGGTCAGTTTGTCCTTGTCCTCCCGCGCCTTGCGGACGCCGGAGAAGGCGCTGGTCGCGCTGGCCGCCGAGGTGCCGAGCGCGATCAGCCCGCGGATCTGGTTCTTCTTGCTCACTTGGCTGCCTCCAGTTCCGGGACGCGGTGGATCAGCGGGCCACCGGCCGCCGCGTCGCGCGCCACCTCGTAGGCGGCGCCGACCCGGTACAGCCGGTCGTCGGCCAGCGACGGGGCCATGATCTGCAGCCCGACCGGCAGACCGTCCTCTTCGGACAGTCCACTCGGGATGCTCATGGCGGCGTTGCCGGCCAGGTTCGACGGGATCGAGCAGATGTCGGACAGGTACATCGCCATCGGGTCGTCCACCCGCTCGCCGATCTTGAACGCGGTGGTCGGCGTCGTCGGGCTGACCAGCACGTCCACCTTGGCGAAGGCGTTGTCGAAGTCGCGGGTGATCAGCGTGCGGACCTTCTGCGCCGAGCCGTAGTAGGCGTCGTAGTAGCCGGCCGACAGCGCGTAGGTGCCGAGCATGATCCGCCGCTTGACCTCGGGGCCGAAACCGGCCTCGCGGGTCAGCGACATGACCTCCTCGGCGCTGTGCGTGCCGTCGTCCCCGACGCGCAGGCCGTAGCGCATGGCGTCGAACCGGGCCAGGTTCGACGACGCCTCGCTCGGCGCGATCAGGTAGTAGGCGGACAGCGCCAGGGTGAAGTTCGGGCAGGAGACCTCGACCACCTCGGCACCGAGCTCTCGCAGCTGCTCGACGGCCGCCTCGAAGGAGCGCAGCACGCCCGGCTGGTAGCCCTCGCCGGAGAACTCCTTGACCACGCCGACGCGCACGCCCTTGAGGTCGCCGTTGAGGCCCTCGCGGGCGGCGGCCACCACCGGCGGCACCGGGGCGTCGATGGAGGTGGAGTCGAGCGGGTCGTGCCCGGCGATGACCTCGTGCAGCAGCGCCGCGTCCAGCACGGTGCGCGCGCAGGGCCCAGCCTGGTCCAGCGAGGAGGAGAAGGCGACCAGCCCGTAGCGGGACACGCCGCCGTAGGTGGGCTTCACGCCGACCGTGCCGGTGACCGCACCGGGCTGGCGGATCGAGCCGCCGGTGTCGGTGCCGATGGCCAGCGCCGCCTCGAACCCGGCGATCGCGGCGGAGGAACCACCGCCGGAGCCACCGGGGATGCGGTCGTGCGCCCACGGGTTGCGGGTCGGCCCGAAGGCGGAGTTCTCGGTGGAGGAGCCCATCGCGAACTCGTCCATGTTCGTCTTGCCGAGAATCACCACGCCCGCGTCGCGGAGCTTGCGGGTGACGGTGGCGTCGTACGGCGGGAGCCAGCCTTCGAGCGTGCGCGAGCCGCAGGTGGTCGGCAGGCCCTTGGTGGTCAGCACGTCCTTAAGCGCGAGCGGCACGCCGGCCAGCGGCGAGGCCTGGCGGCCCTCGGCGGCGTCGGCGTCGACCGCGCGGGCGGCTTCGAGCGCGCCCTCGGTGTCGACGTGCAGGAACGCGTTCAGCGCGCCGTCGACCTCGGCGATCCGGTCCAGGTGGGCCTGGGTGACCTCGACCGCGGAGACCTCACGGGACTTGATCTTGTCCGCCAGTTCGGTGGCGGTGAGCCTGGTCAGCTCGGACATGCTTACTCCTCCCCCAGGATGCGCGGCACGCGGAACCGGCCCTCTTCGGCGGCCGGCGCGCCGGAGAGCGCCTGCTCCTGCGCGAGGCTGGGCCGGACGACGTCCTCGCGGAAGACGTTCGTCAGCGGCACGGCGTGCGAGGTGGGCGGAACGTCCTGGTCGGCGACGACGCCCACCTTGGCCACCGCGTCCAGGATCTGGTCGAGCTGGCCGGCGAAGGTGGCCAGCTCCTCGTCGGTGACGGCCAGCCTGGCGAGCTTCGCCAGGTGTGCGACCTCGTCGCGGGAAATGTTGGGCACGCGAGTGACTCTCCGTGGCTGTGTCGGGTCGGTTCTTCCGAGGTCGTCAGTCTATGGTCACCGCACCGGCGGACTCGACTGGGTTATCGGGGGTCATCGGTGACGGTGGCGTCCCCGCGCGTCCCGCGACCCGGACGGCGAATCCCCATCGTCATCTCCGTCTGCCACAATCGGCGCCCGGCACCTGCGTGGACGGCGAGGCTCCGCGCCCGGCGTGAGAGGGGTTCGCTGTGTCGTTCCTGATCCGGGTCCAGCTCCCGGACAGCCCGGGGACCCTCGGCGCGGTGGCCACCGCACTGGGCACGGTCGGGGCCGACATCCTCAGCGTGGACGTGGTGGAACGCACCAGCGGCGTGGCCATCGACGACCTGGTGGTCGAGCTGCCCACCGGCAGCCTGCCCGACGCGCTGATCACCGCGGCCGAGAGCGTGGAAGGCGTGGAGGTCGACGCCGTGCGGCCGTACGCGGGCGTGCTCGACACGCACCGCGAACTGGAGTTGGTCGAGGAGATCGCGGCGACGCCGAACACCGGGCTGGACCTGCTGGCCGAGGGGGTGCCGCGGATCATCCGGTCGGGCTGGGCCATCGTGGTCACCCCGGCGGGCGACTCGCTGCAACGCCTGGCCTCCTCCGCGGCGGCGCCCGAGGCGCCGATCACGGACCTGCCGTGGCTGCCGCTGGAGCGCGCCACGGTGCTGGACAGCGAGGCGGCGTGGATCCCGGACACGTGGAAGGAACTCGGCACCGAGCTGGCCGCGACGCCGCTGGGGAAGCCGGACCGGGCCCTGCTGGTGGGCCGGCCGGGCGGCCCGATGTTCCGGGCGGCGGAGGTGGCGCGCCTGGCGCACCTGGCCGGCATAGTCGCCGTAGTCCTGGACGGCTGACACCCGGCCTGACCTGGGCGGGCTGACGCCTGACCTGGCACCTTGCCTGCCCGAGCTGACACCTGGCCTGGGCGCTGGCACCTCGCCTACGCGAACTGGTGCCTGGCCTGCGCGGGCAGACACCTGGCCTGGGCGCTGGCACCTCGTCTGCGCAGGCTGACGCCCTGACCTGCGCGGGCAGACACTTTGCCCGCGCGCGGGCTGACACCTCGCCTACGCGAACTGGTGCCTGGCCTGCGCGGGCAGACACCTGGCCTGGGCGCTGGCACCTCGTCTGCGCAGGCTGACGCCCTGACCTGCGCGGGCAGACACTTTTGCCCACGCGCGGGCCGACACCTCGCCTACGCGGGCTGACACCTCGCCTGCGCGGGCTGACGCCTGGCGATCGAAGCTGAAGCCCCCCGGATCCAGGCGGCCGGGCCTGGGCTCGTGCTGTGAAGGTGGCATTCACTGCCGATTTCGCAGTGAATGTGGCTTTCACTGCGCCTCGGCTGGGAGCGAGCGGCTTCCGGAGGCGCCTCGGCCGGGCGAGCGGCGCCTCGGCGGGTGACACGAAGGTGGCTTTCGGGGCGTGGGTGTCCCTCGGTCGAGTGGTTTGCGCAAAAAGACATCACCGCAGGGAGGCGGCGATCGGGGCGAAAGCGTGCATGTCACGGTCCGAGATGACGTGGTAGCTCAGGCCGTACCGCTCCCGCCGCGACTGCAGTTCGTCGGCGATTCGGGTGGCGGAGCCCGTCACGCGCGAGGGCATGGCCAGCACGAAGTCCGCCGCCGAGGCGCCCCAGCCCCGGCTGCGCGCGGTGCGTTCCGCGGCCGCGCGGTGGTCGTCGGCCAGGTCGAACGACAGGATTTGGCTCAGCTCCACGTCCCGCCCGCTCTCGCGCACCCAGCCCACCTTGCGCGTCATCGTCTCGGCCGAACGCTCCGACATGGCATCCGAGATGCTCCCGCCGGGCAGCGCGATCGGCAGGATGCCGACCGTGTCCGCGACCGCGCCGGCCAGCCGCAGCATGCGTTTGCCCCCGGCCCCGACCAGCAGCGGGGGCCGACCAGCAGAAGGGAACACCGACAGCTCCCGCACCCGGTAGTGCGCCCCCGAATAGGTCAGCTTCTCCCCGCTCAACAACCCGTCCAGCACGCTCAGCGACTCCCCCAGCCGCGACACCCGGACACCCGCCGCGTCGAAGGGCAGCCCGGCGCGCTCGTACTCGTCCAGCAGCCAGCCCGCCCCGATGCCCAGCTCGAACCGCCCGCCGGACAGGTGCTGCAGCGTCGCGGCCTCCTTCGCCAGCAGCACGGGGTGCCGGTAGTCGTTCGACAGCACCAGCGTGCCCACCCGCAACCGCGTGGTCGCCGCCGCCACCGCGGTCAGCGCCAGCATCGGCGACAGCTGGTCGCCGAACGGCTCGGTGACGAAGTGGTCCCGGACCAGCAGGGTCGAGTACCCGAGCCGTTCGGCCTCCTTCGCCGTCTCGATCAGTCCCGCGCCATCGCGCACGGACTCCGCCACCACCCCGAACCGGAACTCACGCATGAGCCGATCCTCGGAAAGCAGCCGCGAAGAAGCTGGCGGTTTTCGGACGTCACTCTGCCGAAGCGGCGGGCTCCTCCGTGACCAGCGCGACCTCCGCCGCCGCCTCCGGGCCCCGGTCCAGCAGCACCCGGAACCCGTTCTCGTCGAGCACCGGCACCTTCAGCTGGACCGCCTTGTCGTACTTCGACCCCGGCGAATCCCCGACCACCACGAAGGCCGTCTTCTTCGACACCGACCCGGCCGCCTTGCCACCCCGCGCCATGATGACCTCCTTGGCCTCATCACGCGAGAAGGTCTCCAGCGAGCCGGTGACCACAATGGACAAACCCTCCAGGTTACGCGGGATGGAGGTGTCGCGCTCCTCCTCCATCCGCACCCCGGCCCGGCGCCACTTCTCCACCACCTCGCGGTGCCAGTCGACCTCGAACCACTCCTGCACGGCGTGCGCGATCGTCGGCCCCACGCCGTCGACGTCGGCCAGCTGCTCCTCGGTGGCCTCCTCGATCAACGCCAGCGAGCCGAACTCCCGCGCCAGCGCCTGCGCCGCGGTCGGCCCGACGTGCCGGATCGACAAACCGACAATGACCTTCCACAGTGGACGATCCTTGGCCGAGTCGAGGTTCGCCAGCAGCCGCCGCGCGTTGGCCGACAGCTCCCCGGCCTTGGTGCGGAACAACTCCACTTCGGACAGTCGAGCCTCGTCGAGGTCGAACACGTCACCCTCGTCGGCCACCGCGCCCGCCTCCAGCAGCGCCGAAGCCGCCTCGTAGCCGAGCACCTCGATGTCGAAGGCACCCCGCCCGGCCAGGTGGAACAGCCGTTCGCGCAGCTGCGCCGGGCAGGTCCGCGCGTTCGGGCAGCGAATGTCGACGTCGCCTTCCTTCTGGTAGGCGAGCTTCGTCCCGCACTCCGGGCAGCGCGTGGGCATCAGGAACTCGCGCTCCTCGCCGGTGCGCGCGTCCACCACCGGCCCGAGCACCTCGGGGATCACGTCACCGGCCTTGCGGATCACCACCCGGTCGCCGATCAGCACGCCCTTGCGCTTGACCTCCTCCCCGTTGTGCAGGGTGGCCATCGCCACGGTGGACCCGGCCACCTTCACCGGCTCCATCACCGCGAACGGGGTGACCCGGCCGGTGCGCCCGACGTTGACCTGGATGTCGAGCAGCTTCGTGGTGGCTTCCTCGGGCGGGTACTTGTAGGCGATCGCCCAGCGCGGCGCGCGCGAGGTGGTGCCGAGGCGGCGCTGCAGCGACACCTGGTCGACCTTGATCACCACGCCGTCGATCTCGTGCTCGGCGTCGTGCCGGTGCTCACCCCAGTACTCGACGTGCTCGCTCAGCTCCGCGGCCGAGGAAAGCACCTTGGTGTGCGCGGAAACCGGCAGCCCCCAGGCCGCCAGCGCGTCGTAGGCCTCGGACTGCCGCGCGGGCTCGAAGCCCTCGCGCTTGCCCAGCCCGTGGCAGATCAGCCGCAGCTTGCGGCTCTTGGTCACCTTCGGGTCCTTCTGCCGCAGCGAACCGGCCGCGGTGTTGCGCGGGTTCGCGAACGGCGGCTTGCCCGCCTCGACCAGCCGCGCGTTCAGCTCGGTGAAGTCCTCCACCCGGAAGAACACCTCTCCGCGCACCTCGACCAGGTCCGGCACCGGGAACCGGTCGGTGGCGGTCAGCCGGTCGGGCACCTGGTCCAGGGTGCGGACGTTGAGCGTGACGTCCTCGCCGGTGCGGCCGTCGCCGCGGGTCAGCGCCCTGGTCAGCTTGCCCTTCTCGTAGAGCAGGTTGATCGCCAGGCCGTCGATCTTCAGTTCGCACAGGTACCGCGTGGAGCCGATCTCCTTCTCCGTGCGCTCCACCCAGGCGGCCAGCTCCTCGGCGTCGAACGCGTTGTCCAGGCTGTACATGCGTTCGAGGTGGTCGTACGCGGTGAACTCGGTGGAGAAGGTGCCGCCGACCCGCTGCGTCGGCGAGTCCGGAGTGGCCAGTCCGGGGTGCGCCTCCTCCAGTTCCTCCAGCTCGCGCAGCAGGACGTCGAACTGTCCGTCCGAGACGGTCGGCGAGTCCAGCACGTAGTACCGGAACTGGTGCCCGCGGATCTCCTCGGCGAGCGCGGTGTGGCGCTCGCGGACGTCGGCTGGGACGTCCGCGATGTCCTGCGCGGCCTCGGGTGCGACCTGGTCTGACGGAAGTTCTTCGCTGCTCACAAGGGGTAAGACTAGTCCGTGCCACCGACATTTTCGGTCGACAGCCCGTGCACGATCGCTCGAAGCTCCACCAGGGTGATGGTCTCCGCGGGTTCGGTTTCGGCGGTTTCCACGCGGCGCAGGCGTTCCGCCGCGAGCCGCTCGCCGAGCGTGGCGTCCAGCGGGAGGAAGGTCATCGCCTGGCGCGATTCGGCGGACAGTTCGGCGAGCAGCGGGTGGAACACCGCCACGTCGACCACCTGCTCGGCTTCGTCCACCTGGGCCACCACCCGCACCTCGCCGAGCGGGATGCGGTGCGCGCCGAGGTTGACCGTCACCTCGGCCGGGTCCGGCACCGGCGGCACCGAGTCGTGGTACTCCCAGATCGCGTCCTCGGCGGGCGCGGCGGCCTTCCACGCGTCGGTGTAGCGGCGCAGTTCCGGGTCCTCCTGCGAGGTCAGCACGAGCGAGTAGATCGCGCGCTGCCCGCGGTCCAGCGAGAACTGGAGGTCCGGGTGCACCAGCGCGACCGCCTGGCACAGCTCGTGCTCCACGCGCTGCGGTTCGCGGTCGCCGAGCGCCGCGCTGATCTCCGGCAGCAGTTCGAACCAGCGCTCCCAGAAGGCCACCGCGGCGGCCTCGGGATCCTCGGGCACGGTTTGCTCCGGCCACTCCGTCCGCGGATCGGGGGTGGCTTGCTTACGGCGGAAGAGGTCCCGGATACCCACGTACGCGACTCTAGGTCACCAGCCCTCCGGGGGTTCGGCAAACGCCTTACCCAGGTCCCTGGTCAGCGAAAGCGCCCGCCGCATCCAGTCCGCCGAAGCGCCGGCCAGGCCGCACACCGGGGTCGGCACCGCGCGTTCGGTGAGGATCGAGCGGTTGAACCCCAGCCGGTCGGCCAGTTCCAGGGCGGGACGGGCGATCGCGCGCAGGTTCTTTTCGGACCGCGTCGCCGGGGTCAGGCCGAGGAACAGTTCCACGCCCGAGTCCCAGGTCTCGCCGAGCTCGTCGAGCACGGCGGACGACAAGTCGACAACGGTCAGGTCGAAGGCGATCGCCCCGGCCCCGGCCGCGCGCAGCAGCGCGAACGGCGGCCGGTCGGCGCAGCAGTGCACGATCACCGGCTGCCCGGTGATCGACCGCACGCCCTCGACCATGCGCGTGAGCAGTTCGCGCGCCTCCGGCTCGGGCACCGCGGGCACGGTGCCGTAACCGGACGGGGTGGACAGCGAACCGGCGAGAATGGCGGGCAGCGACGGCTCGTCCAGCTGCACCACCACCTTCGCGCCGGTCCGCGCGCTCAGTTCGGCGACGTGCCCGCGCAGGCCTTCGAGCAGCGATTCGGTGAACTCGCGCAGCGCGCCGCGATCGGTCAGCACCCGGTGCCCGCGCGGGAGCTCGATCCCGGCGCCCAGCGTCCACGGGCCCGCGATCTGCGCCTTGATCAGCTCGGGCTTGCCCGCCGCCTCCTGCACCGCGTCGAGGTCCCAGCGGCGCAGGTCGACCGCCCGCCGGTGGTCGTGCCCCGGCCGCGCGGCCACGCGGTAACCCGACGGCACCACTTCGACCGCCAGGTCCACCAGCAGCGCGGCGGTCCGGCCGAGCAGGTCGGCGCCCACCCCGCGCGCGGGCAACTCCGGTTCGTGCGGGAAGTCCGCGAGTTCGCCGAAGATCACCGCCGCCGCTTCGGTCACGTCGGTGCCCGGCATCGATCCGATCCCGGTGGCCGCGCCGGCCCGCCATGCTCGTTCGTTCACCCGGCCGATTGTGCTCGGTGTTGCACGCGGGTAAACGGTCGCCCCGTCGCCTGTCGCTCCCGGCGTGCGGAAGTCACACTGTGGTCAGTCAGCTACCGGATGATCAACGAGGAGGTGAAACCGCGATGCGCGTGGCACTGGCCCAGACCGACTGCCGCCTCGGCGACGTCGACGGGAACTTGACCAGCACCGAGCAGCTCATCAAGGAATCCGCGGCACAGGACGCGGACCTGGTGGTCTTCCCCGAGCTGAGCCTCACCGGCTACGCGCTCGGGCAACTCGCCGAGGACATCTCCCTGTGGCCGGACGACCCGCGCCTGGCCGAACTCGCCAAGCACGGCCCCGACGTGGTGATCGGTCTGCTCGAGGACGGCCGGATCCGCAGGCACAACTCCGCGCTGTACCTGTCCGACGGCGAGATGGTGCACAACCACCGCAAGCTGTACCTCCCGAACTACCTGATCTGGGAGGAGCGCAAGCACGCCAGCCCCGGGCAGACCATGCGGGCCTTCGACACCCGGCACGGCCGGTTCGCCACGCTGATCTGCAACGACGCCTGGCAGCCGATGCTGCCGTGGCTGGCCGCGCAGGACGGGGCCGAGGTGCTGGTGGTGCCGACCAACAGCGCGGCCAAGCTGACCGGCGGCTCGTTCGACCCCGCCGAGTACTGGCACGACCTGCTCGTGTTCACCGCGCGCATGCAGCAGTGCTGGGTGATCTTCGTGAACCGGGTCGGCGACGAGGCCGGGGTGCGCTTCTGGGGTGGTTCGCGGGTGATCGACCCGTGGGGTTCGGTGGTGGCCACCGCGCCGACCTGGGAGGAATCGCTGACCCTGGTGGACATCGACCTGACCGCGGTGCGCCGTCGCCGCCGGGAGATCCCGCTGCTCGCCGACGCCCGGCTCGGCCTGCTCCGCCGGGAGCTGGAGCGGCTGATCAACGAGAGCGGACCCGACTAGTCCGACCAGTCCGCACGGTCGGGGTGAACACGGACATTTTCCGTAAATCCCCTGATCACCGCCACCGCGGGGGTGCTCGCATTACGCTCAACCGCCATGACGAGCTCTTCGCCGCCGGGCTGGTACGCCGACCGCGCCGATCCCACCACGCAGCGCTGGTGGGACGGTGCCGGGTGGACCGAGCAGACCCGCCCGGCCCCGCGTCCGCACGACGCCGAGAGGATCGAGCTGGACATCGAGGGCGCGCCCGACCCGGACCGGATCCGGGCGCAGGCGGCCAGGGCGACGAAGGGCCAGGCGGTGCGCGGTGGCGGCGGAACGCTGTTCACCGAACCGGTGCTGGTGGTCAACCAGCGGGCGAAGCTGATCGAGCTGGCCAACGAGTTCGGCGTGTTCGACGCCGACGGCAACCGGCTCGGCGGGGTGGTCCAGGTCGGGCAGAGCGCGCTGCGCAAGGTGATGCGCCTGCTCACCGCGTACGACCAGTACCTCACGCACCGGTTCGAGGTGCGTGACGCCAACCACAGCACGGTGCTCAAGGTGACCCGGCCGCGCAAGATCTTCAAGTCGAAGTTCCTGGTCACCAGGGCCGACGACTCGCCGATCGGCGAGATCGTGCAGGAGAACATGATCGGCAAGATCAGGTTCGCTTTCCTGGTCGGTGCTCGTAAGGTGGGAGGCATCCACGCGGAGAACTGGCGCGCGTGGAACTTCTCCATCCGCGACGAGTCCGGCGAGGAGGTGGCCAGGGTGACCAAGACCTTCGGCGGGTTCGTCAAGGCCGCCTTCACCACCGCGGACAACTACGTGGTGCAGATCCACCGGCAGCTGCCGGACCCGCTGGCCAGCATGGTGGTCGCCGCCGCGCTGACCATCGACACGGCGCTCAAACAGGACTCCGACTAAGGACTTCATGGAACTCACCCCCGACGACGGTTCCCAGCACTGGGCGGAACCCGGCGTGTACGCGGTTTCGCCCGGCGTCTACCGGATCCCGTTGCCGCTGCCCAACGACGCGCTGAAGGCGATCAACGTCTACGCGGTCACCGACGGCTCCCGGCTGGTGCTGGTCGACTCGGGCTGGGCACTGGTGGAGGCCCGCGAACTGCTCGGCGCCGGGCTCAAGGCGATCGGCGCCGAACTCGGGGACGTGGCGGAGTTCCTGATCACCCACGTGCACCGCGACCACTACACCCAGGCGGTGGCGCTGCGCCGCGAGTTCGGCGGGCGGGTGGCGCTCGGCGAGGGGGAACGCGAATCGCTGAAGATCAGCGGTGATCCCTCGACCATGCCGATGAACACGCAGATCCGGCTGCTGAGCCAGGCCGGGGCCGCGCCGGTGATCGAGGCGCTGGCCGAGATGTTCGGCGGGTACAAGCGCCCGCGCACGGACACCGACCTGTGGGAGGAGCCCGACGAGTGGCTCACCCCGGGCCGCCGCACCGTGCTGCCGGACCGTGAGCTGGACGTGGTGCACACGCCGGGCCACACCGCCGGGCACATGGTCTTCGTCGACGACGCGGCGAACCTGATGTTCACCGGGGACCACGTGCTGCCGCACATCACCCCGTCCATCGGCTTCCAGCCGGTCCACACGGCACTGCCGCTCAAGGAGTTCCTGGACTCGCTGCGCCTGGTGCGCGGCCTGCCGGACCGGCGCATGCTGCCCGCGCACGGCCCGGTCACGCCCAGCGTGCACGCGCGGGTCGACGAACTGCTGGCGCACCACGACGACCGCCTCGCCGAGATGGGCTCGCGCGTGGCCGACGGCGCGAGCACCGCCTACGAGGTCGCGCTGCGGCTCGGCTGGACGCGGCGGCAGCGCGAACTCGGTGAGCTGGACGCGTTCAACCAGTGCCTCGCGGTCAACGAAACCGGGGCGCACCTGGAGCTGCTCGCCTTCCGCGGCGAGCTCACGGCGTCCGATGTGGACGGTGTCCGGCGGTACCGGCTCCCGTGACGTTGAGCATCAGCGAGTAGAGCGACGAGCTGGCGCAGAGGAACAGGCGGTTCCGCTTGGGGCCGCCGAAAACGAAGTTCGCCACGACCTCGGGCACCTTGAGCTTGCCGAGGCGCGTGCCGTCGGGGTCGAAGCAGTGCAGACCGTCCCCGGCGGCGGCCCAGACGCGGCCGGTGTTGTCCAGGCGCAGCCCGTCGAACCGGCCGGCGTCGCAGGTCGCGAACTCCGCGCCGCCACCGAGCGTGCCGTTGTCCCGGACGTCGAACACGCGGATGTGGTTCGCCCCGGTGTCGGCGATGTAGAGCTGGGAACCGTCCGGCGAGAAGGCCAATCCGTTGGGGCGCGCGAAATCGTCGGCCACGATGGCGGCCTCGCCGGTGCCGGGGTCGACCCGGTACACGTGGCAGGCGCCGATCTCGCTCTCCGCCCGGTGGCCCTCGTAGTCGCTGTCGATGCCGTAGCTGGGGTCGGTGAACCAGTGCGCGCCGTCGGCCGAGACGACCACGTCGTTGGGGCTGTTGAACCGCTTGCCCCGGTAGGTGTCGGCGATGACGGTGACGGAGCCGTCGTGCTCGGTGCGGGTGACGCGGCGGTGGCCCTGCTCGCAGCTGACCAGCCTGCCCCGCGGGTCGACGGTGGCGCCGTTGGTGTACCCCGCCGGGCTGCGGAACACGCTGACCACGCCGCTGGTCTCGTCCCAGCGGAGCATGCGGTCGTTGGGGATGTCGCTCCAGACCAGGTAGCGGCCGGCCGGGAAGTAGGCCGGGCCCTCGGCCCAGCGCGTGCCCTCGTACAGCCGTTCCAGCCGGTCGTCCCCGCCGACGCGGGCGAACCGCTCGTCCAGAACTTCCAGCTCCGTCGGAACCGTGTCCATAATTTCTCACTTCTACTGAATGACATCCGGTGTGCCAAGCATATGGCTGAATGAGATATGGTCAAGGCATGGATGACGTGGACCGGCGACTGTTGGAGGAACTGCAACGCGACGCCACCCAGTCGTACGCGGCGCTCGGCCGGGCCGTCGGCCTGTCCAGCGGCGCGGCCCACGAGCGGGTGCGGAAACTGCGCGACGCCGGGGTGATCCGCCGGACGACGGTGGAGGTCGACCCGGTGGCGCTGGACTACGGGGTGCTCGCCTACGTCCAGGTGCACGCGAACGCCTGGATGGGCGACACGCACGACGCGCTCGCGGCCGTGCCGGAGATCGAAGAGGCCCACATCGTCGCGGGCGCGGCGACGCTGGTGCTGAAGGTGCGCACGCGCGGCACCGAGGAACTGCAGGGCGTTCTGCGCCGGTTGTACGAGATCGACGGGGTCAGCGGCACGGAGGCGACGGTGGTGCTGGAAACGTTCTTCGAGCGGCCGGTGCACGTGGAATACTCCGGCACGTGACCACAATCCGGCGAGCCCAGCGGAACGACGTCGACGCCATCGCCCACCTGCTGGCCGACGACGACATCGGCGCCGGCCGGGAGACCCCGGCTGATCTGGCGCCGTACTACGCCGCCTTCGACGCCATCGACGCCGACCCGAACCAACTGCTGGTGGTGGCCGATGTGGACGGTGAAGCGGTGGGGACGCTGCAGCTGTCGATCATCCACGGCATGGCCAGGACCGGCGCCTCGCGCGGGCAGATCGAAGGCGTCCGCGTGCACTCGAGCCAGCGGGGTACCGGCCTGGGGACCACGCTGATCCAGTGGGCCATCGACGAGGCGAAGGCACGGGGGTGCGTGATCGTCCAGCTCACCTCGGACACCCGGCGCACCGATGCGCACCGCTTCTACGAACGCCTGGGCTTCGCCCCCACCCACACCGGCTTCAAACTCGCGCTCTGAGAGGCGCCATGTCACGAATGTGGCGGAACTACCCCGTACCGGAGATCTTCGCGCTCCCCAACACCAGATCCCCGCCCGAATCCGGCCGGTACAACACCACCACCTGCCCAGGAGCCACCCCCGTCAACGGCTCCCGCAACTCCACCCGGACCTCGTCCCCCACCACTTCCGCCACCGCCGGAGCCAGGCCCCCGTGGGCCCGCACCTGCACCACGCACTCCGTCGGCCCGTCCAGCGGTTCCGAAGGCCAAACAGGACGATCCGCCACGATCCGGTGCACGCCCAGATCCCGCTGCGAACCGACCTTCACCGTGCCCGAAACCGGCTCCAGCGAAAGCACGTACCGCGGCCGCCCGTCCGGCGCCGGGGCCTCGATGCCCAGCCCCTTCCGCTGCCCCACGGTGAACCCGTGCACCCCCGTGTGCCGCCCCAGCACCGCGCCGGTCTCGGCGTCGACGAGGTCACCCGGCCGCGCACCGAGGCGCTTTTCCAGGAAGCTCTTGGTGTCCCCGTCCGGGATGAAGCAGATGTCGTGGCTGTCCGGCTTGTTCGCCACCGCCAGGTCCCGCCGGTCCGCCTCGGCCCGCACCTCGGTCTTCCACGAGTCCCCCAGCGGGAACATCGAGTGGCGCAGCTGCTCCGGCGTCAGCGAAGCGAGCACGTAGGACTGGTCCTTGCCCGAGTCCACCGCCCGGCGCAACGAAGGCACACCATCCACAATGGACAACCGGGCGTAGTGCCCGGTGGCCACCGCGTCGAAGCCGAGCGCCATCGCCTTGTCCAGCAGCGCCTCGAACTTGATCTTCTCGTTGCAGGTGACGCACGGGTTCGGCGTCCGGCCCGCGGCGTACTCGCCGACGAAGGTCTCCACCACTTCCTCGGTGAAGCGCTCGGCGAAATCCCATACGTAGAAGGGAATCCCGAGGATGTCCGCAGCCCGCCGGGCGTCGCGCGAGTCCTCGATCGTGCAGCACCCGCGTGAACCGGTGCGCAGCGTGCCCGGCTTCGCCGAGAGCGCCAGGTGCACCCCGATCACCTCGTGCCCGGCCTCCACCGCGCGGGCGGCCGCGACCGCCGAATCCACGCCACCGCTCATCGCAGCCAATACGCGCATGCCGTCACACCTCCGCCTTCGCCTTGCGCATCCCGGAAAGTCCTGCCTGCCGCGCCCGCGCGACCACCCCGCCGATCACCGCGGCCAGCGCGGCCACGTCCTCGCGGGTCGAGTTGTGCCCCAGTGAGAACCGCAGTGAACCGCGGGCCGCCGCCGCTTCGGCGCCCATCGCCAGCAGCACGTGGCTCGCCTGCGCCACCCCGGCCGTGCACGCCGAACCGGTGGAGCACTCGATGCCCTTGGCGTCGAGCAGCATCAGCAGGCTGTCCCCGGCGCACCCGGGGAAGGTGAAGTGCGCGTTGCCGGGGATCCGGTGCTCGGGGTGCCCGTTGAGCCGGGCGTCCGGCACCTCGCGCAGCACCGCGGTGACCAGTTCGTCGCGCAGTTCGCCGAGCAGCTTCGCGTGCTCGGGCTGAGACTCGACGGCCGCCCGCACGGCGACCGCGAAAGCGTGGATGGCGGGCACATCCAGCGTGCCGGACCGCACGTCGCGCTCCTGCCCGCCGCCGTGCAGCACCGGCGTGCACGAGGTGTCGCGGCCGAGCAGCAGCGCGCCGACGCCGTACGGTCCGCCGACCTTGTGCCCGGTCAGCGTCAGCGCGGCGGCACCGCTCTCGGCGAAGGAGACCGGCACGCCGCCGACCGCCTGCACCGCGTCGGTGTGCAGCGGGATCTCGTGCTCGGCGCAGATCGCGGCGAGCTCGGCGATCGGGTTGACCGTGCCGACCTCGTTGTTCGCCCACATCACCGTGACCAGCGCGATGTCGGCGGGCTCGCGTTCGACGGCCGCGCGCAGCACCGACGGCTCGACCCGGCCGGTCTCGTCCACCGGGAGCCAGTCGATCTCGGCACCGGAGTGCGCGGCCAGCCACTCCACGGTGTCGGTCACGGCGTGGTGCTCGACCGAGCTGACCACGATCCGGCGGCGGCGCTCGTCGGCGGCCCGGCGCGCCCAGAAGATGCCCTTGACCGCCAGGTTGTCGCTCTCCGTGCCACCGCCGGTGAAGATCACCTCGGACGGCCGGGCGCCCAGCGCGGTCGCCACCGTCTCCCTGGCCTCCTCGACCAGCCGCCGTGCCCGGCGGCCCGAGGAATGCAGCGAAGAGGCGTTGCCCACGGTGGACAATGCCTCGGTCATCGCCTTGACGGCGGCGGGCACCATGGGGGTGGTCGCCGCGTGGTCGAGATAGGTCATCGCACCCTCCAGGGTAGCCCCGGAGGGCATGTGACGATGCTCACCTACCCTCGTTCCGGCCAGCGCCGGGTGGCCAGGTAGCCGATCAGCGCGACCCCCGCCATCGACGCCCCGACCACGGCCATCGCCGCGGACGGCCGCTCGACCGGGCCCAGCGCGGTCAGCAGCACCCCGCCGAAGCCCACGGTCAGCGCCGAGCCGACCCAGTCCCCCAGCTGGCTGGCCGACATGGTGAACCCGCGCTCGGCGACCGGCGAGAACCGCAGCAGGAGCAGCGAAACCGAGGGCATCGCCAGCCCCATGCCCGCGCCGCCGATCGCGGTGCAGGCGTAGGCGAGCCAGCCCGGGGCCCACGGCTGCGCGACGAACACGAACGTGCCGACCCCGACCGCGACCAGCGCGAACCCGGTGCGCAGCAGCAGTTCCCGCGACCAGTCCGGGTACCGGCCCTGCAGCATCGACGCGGCCGACCAGCCGAGCGCGGTGACCGTCAGCGGCAGGCCGGCCGCGGCCGGGCTGTAGCCGTGCACGCTGCTCAGCGTCAGCGGCAGGAACGCCTCCATACCGAAGAAAGCACCGGAAAGCAGCGCCCGCGCACCGACCACGGTGGGCAGCCCGGCGCGCAGGGTCAGCGTGCCGGGTGGCAGCAGCCGCCGCAGCGAGAGCACCAGCGCCACCGCCCCGACCGCGCCGTAGACCAGCGCCAGCGGGGAGGGGTGCTGCGCCGCCCAGGTCAGCGCCGCGACCCCGATCGCCACCACCACCGCCGACGGCACGCCCGCGCGCCGCTCGGTCTCCCCCGGCACGTGCGGTTCCATCCGCCGCACCACCGAAAGCAGCAGCACGACCGCGATGCCGACGAGCGGGATCAGCCCCAGGAACACCCAGCGCCAGCCGAACCGCTCGGTGACCAGCCCGGCGATCGACGGCCCGATCACCCCGGGCAGCACCCACGCCGCCGCGTTCGCCGCGTAGATCACCGGGCGTTCGCGATCGGTGTAGACCAGGCCGATCAGCAGGGACACCGCCACCAGCACGAGCCCGGAGCCGAAGCCCTGCAGCACGCGGCCGAGCAGCAGCAGCGGCATGCTCACCGCGGTACCGGCGACCACCAGCCCGGCCAGGAACAGCAGCGGCCCGCTGAGCAGCCCCAGCTTCGGGCCGCGCGCGTCGCCCAGCCTGCCGGACAGCACGGTGGCCACCACGCTGGCGACCAGGAACGAGGTGAACGGCCAGGAGTACAGCGCGGTGCCGTCGAGTTCGGCGACCATCGTCGGCATGGCGGTGGCCACGCCCATGTTCTCGAACGCGACGAGGGTGATCACCAGCAGGATGCCGGTGGTGGTGACGCGGTGCTCCCTGGTCCAGAGCACGCCGCGACCCGGGGCCAGGGTGTCGGTCATGCCACCCAGTCAACAATCTCCACCTCGGTGGAGGTCAACTCACCTTCACGGGCGGCAGGGCGACCTTGCGACGGCGTTGAGCGGGGATCGAGACGGTGCCGAGCGCGGCCGACACCGCGGCCTCGGCGATCCCGGCCAGCTCGCGGCGGTCCGCCGCGCGACCGGGCGCGATTTCGGGGCAGACGAAGACTTCCAGCACCAGCCCGCGCAACCGGGCCACCCGGCGCAGCGAGTCGATCAGGGACTCCGGGCCGATGAACGCGGGCCAGGTGGTCTCCCGGCCGTCGGCGAGGCGGTAGCGCAACGCGATCGGGCGCACCGGCACCCCGCCGTCGATCGCCGCCTGGAAGGTGGCCGTGGTGAACCGGCCGGAGGCGCGACCGCACCAGGTGGTGGCCTCCGGGGTGACGTTGACCAGCGAGCCGCCGCGCAGCGCCGCGGCCAGCTCGTCCATTGTGGACTTCAGTGTGGACAGCCGCTCGCGGTCCAGGAAGATGGTGCCCGCCTTGGCCACCAGCAACCCGAGCACCGGCCAGCCGGCGATCTCCCGCTTGGCCAGCGCGCGCATCGGGCGCACCGCGTTGATCGCGACGATGTCCAGCCAGGAGATGTGGTTGTTCACCACCAGCGCGCCACGGGCCGGGTCGGCGGCGAGATCGGCGCCGCCGTGCACCACCAGCTTGATGCCGAACGACCGCAGCACACCGCCGAACACCATGCGCACCAAGCGGTCCAGCGCGCGGCCGCGCAGCACCAGCAGGGCGGGCACGGCGGCCAGCGCGGTCAGCACCATCAGGATCGCCGCGGTGAAGCGGAGGATCCGGCGGACGAAGTGGACGGTCGGCTCGCCGGTGGTGAGGCAGTGGTCACCGCACGGCGAAGGCGGCATCCACGCGTGCCGGGCACTCATCCGTTCGTCCCGAGGAAGAACTTCAGGTAGCGCTCGTCGACGTTCTGCAGGTCCAGCAGGACCAGGAAGTCGGCGACGCCGAAGTCGGCGTCCAGCGCGGGCGGGCCGCACACCTTGGCGCCGAGCCGGACGTACCCCTTGATCAGCGGCGGCAGCACCGACCGGGACGGGCGGGCCACGTCGTCGCTGTGCCACGGGTTCAACGGCCGCACGCGCAGCTCTTCGGGCGCGTAGTGCTTGGTGCGCAACAGGTCCCAGACGCCCGCGGCGTAGCTCCCGCCGTCGGTGAGCGGCACCGAGGCGCAGCCTGCCAGGTAGCGGTGGCCGGACAGCAGCATGTAGCGCGCGATCCCGGCCCAGACCAGGCTGACCACGGCACCGCTGCGGTGGTCGGGGTGGACGCAGGAGCGGCCGGTCTCGACCAGCGAGCGACGGAGGTCGGCGAGCGCGGTCAGGTCGAACTCGGTGTCCGAGTAGAGGCGCCCGGCTTCGGCGGCGCGCTCGGGCGGCAGCATCCGGTAGGTGCCGACGATCTCGCCGCTGTTGTCGTCGCGGACCACCAGGTGGTCGCAGAACCGGTCGAACGCGTCGATGTCGAGACCCGGTTCGGGCGAGTGGAGGGTGGCGCCCATTTCCTCGGCGAAAACGCGGTGGCGCAGGCGCTGGGCGGCGACCACTTCTTCGTTGTCGTTGGCGACGAGGAGGGAATAGCGGGGGGCACCCGCCGGCAGCTCGGCACCGGCCTGATCAGTGCTGACGAGCAGCTGTGATCGAGTCATACCCGTAGGTCTACGCCCGGGAAGAACCACCGGGAGAGCCACGCGGTGGCGACTCGGTGCACGTTCAGTTAATAGCGGGTTCTCAGCCTCCTCTCAGGTAGCCGGCAGGGGCCTGAATGCTATGAGTGGGGCATTACTTGCAATCAACGCAAGTAATGCCCCACTCATAGCAATGAACCGGTGAGCGTCAGCCCTTGCGCTTGGCGACCGCTTCGGTCAGCTGCGGGGCGACGTTGAACAGGTCGCCCACCACGCCGAAGTCGGCGATCTCGAAGATCGGCGCCTCGGGGTCCTTGTTGACCGCGATGATCGTCTTCGAGGTCTGCATGCCGGCCCGGTGCTGGATCGCGCCGGAGATACCCAGCGCGATGTACAGCTGCGGCGAGACCGTCTTACCGGTCTGGCCGACCTGGAACTGCGCCGGGTAGTAGCCGGAGTCGACCGCGGCACGCGAGGCGCCGACGGCCGCGCCGAGCGAGTCGGCCAGCTTCTCCACCACGTCGAACTTCTCGGCCGAACCGACGCCGCGGCCACCGGAGACCACGATCGAGGCCTCGGTCAGCTCGGGGCGGTCGCCACCGACGATCGGCTCCACACCGGTGATCTTGGCCGACTTGGCCGGGTCCACCGCGGGCAGCTCGACGGCCTCCTCCGCGGCGGCGCCGTCGGCCTGCTCGGCCTCGACCGCACCGGGACGCACCGAGATGACCGGCGTGCCCTTGGCGGACTTGGCCTTCACCGAGTACGCGCCACCGAAGACCGACTGGTCGACCGTGCCGTCGGAGTTGACCCCGACCACGTCGATCAGCAGGCCGGCGTCCAGGCGCGCGGCGAGGCGGCCCGACACCTCCTTGCCCTCCGCGGTCGCGGAGACCAGCACCGCGGCCGGGGACGCCTTCTCGGCCAGCAGCGCGAGCGCGTCGACCTTCGGCGTGGCCAGGTAACCGGCGGCGTCGGCGGACTCCGCCACGTACACCTTCGCGGCACCGTAGGCGGCCAGGCTGTCCTTGACCTTGGCGGCCG
Organism: Amycolatopsis sp. 195334CR; assembly: GCF_017309385.1. NCBI lineage: Bacteria > Bacillati > Actinomycetota > Actinomycetes > Pseudonocardiales > Pseudonocardiaceae > Amycolatopsis > Amycolatopsis sp. 195334CR. Next base: position 505,142 of record NZ_JAFJMJ010000001.1, read on the forward strand.
AACCCGGCTCGCCGACCACCACGGCCGACGGCTCGCCGAGCGCGCGGGCCGCGGTCAGCAGCTCCAGCGTGGACTTCTTGACCTCACCGTCGACGTGGTCGACGAGGACCAGAACTTCAGACATGTTTATCTCGTCTCCTCAGTCTCAGATGATCTTCTGGCCGACCAGGTACTCGGCGACCTTCGTGCCACCGTCGCCGTCGTCCTCGACGCGCTCACCCGCGGTGCGCGGGGGCTTCGGCGCGGCTTCCACCACGGCGGACCAGGCGTTGCCGAGGCCGACCTCGCCCGCGTCGACGCCGAGGTCGGCGACGGTGAGCGTCTCCACCGGCTTCTTCTTCGCGGCCATGATGCCCTTGAAGGACGGGTACCGCGGCTCGTTGATCTTCTCGGTGACGCTGACCAGCGCCGGCAGGCTCGCCTCGAGGTGGGTCAGGCCCTCGTCCGCGGTCTCGCGGTCGACCTTCACCGAGGTGCCCTCGACGGTCAGCTGGCGGGCGTGGGTGAGCTGCGGCAGGCCGAGCAGCTCGGCCACGATCGCGGGTACCGCACCGCCGCGGCCGTCGGAGGCCTCGTTGCCGGCGATCACCAGATCGACGTTCTCCACCTTGCGCACCGCGGCGGCGATCACCTTCGCGGTGGCGAGCAGGTCGGAGCCGTGCAGCGCCGGGTCGGAGACGTGGATGGCCTTGTCGGCACCCATCGAGAGCGCCTTGCGGATCGCGTCGGTGGCGCGGTCCGGGCCGACCGCGAGCACGGTCACCTCGCCCTCGCCGGCTTCCTTGATCTTCAGCGCTTCCTCGACCGCACGCTCGTTGATCTCGTCGAGCACCGCGTCGGCGGACTCGCGGTCAAGGGTGTGGTCGGACTCGCTGAGCTTGCGCTCGGAGTAGGTGTCGGGCACCTGCTTGACCAGGACAACGATGTTCGTCATGGGTCCTTCACGACCTCCCGTTACTTCGGGCGCCTCAGCGCGCCCGCAGGGCTGTACTCGCCGGTAGTTAAGCGCAGACCGGGGTGCGCCCGCGCGCTGAGGTGACCGCATTCACCTGGATGAGCCAAAAATCGGGACGATCGTCCCGTTACTTCCCGGCCGACTGCGTACGGTGTGTGTTCCATCCCATCCAGTGGCATCGGGGCTACACCATTTGGACGCAACGGGGTTAGCCTGCCTGACTGTGGTGAACCACGTAGCCGTGATGACCGACTCGACCGCCTGCCTGCCGGAGCAGCTGGCCGAGCAGTGGGACATCGGCATCGCACAGGTCCAGCTGCACGTCGGGGATCGGCTCGACGACGAGCAGCGCTTCGCGCGCGCCGACCTGCTCGCCGCGATGCGGGCGGGGCAGGAGGTGTCCACCTCGCCGCCCGATCCGGGTGCCTTCTTCTGGGCTTACCAGGACGCGATGAGCCGCGGGGCCACCGCGATCGTCAGCATCCACATCTCCGGGCGCATGTCCGCCACGGTGGAGGCGGCCAGGGAGGCCGCGCAGCAGGTGCAGATCCCGGTGCACGTGCTCGACAGCGGGACCACCGGGATGAGCCTCGGCTTCGCCGCGCTCTCGGCGGCACGGGCCGCCGCGGCGGGCGCGCACCCGCGCCGGGTGATCGAGGCCGCCGAGTACCGGTTCCGCACCAGCAAGGAACTGCTGTACGTGGACACGCTGGAGTACCTCAAGCGCAGCGGGCGGATCGGGTCGGCGCAGGCGATGGTCGGCAGCGCGCTGGCGCTCAAACCGCTGCTGACCGTGCGCGAGGGCGAGGTCGCGCCGCTGTCCAGGGTGCCCGGCCGCCGCCGCGCGCTGAACAAGCTGGTCGACCTCGCCACCCGGGAGGCGCGCGGGAAGCCGGTGGACGTGGCACTGGTCCGCTTCGGCGACGACGAGCGCGTGCTGGAACTGGCCGAGCAGCTGCGCCGGCGGATGCCGGAGGTGCGCGAGACCATGACGCTCGAAGCCAGCACGATCATCGGCGCGCACGTCGGGCCGGGCGCGCTGGGCATCACCGTTTCCCCGGCCGGGTGACGGGGTACCTCCCGGGAACCGCGTGGACCCGCGGTTCGTTGTTCTGATGAACCGGACAAACCGCCACGCGCAGGAGAGGACCGAGATGGCATCGCTGTTCCAGAAGATCACGCGGTTCGCCAGGAGCCCGCAGGGCAGGCGGACGATCGCGCAGGTCAAGCAGTACGCCAATGATCCCCGCAAGCGCCAGCAGGCCAAGGACGCGCTCGGCAAGCTGCGCGGCAAGGGCAAACCGCGTTACTGAGTCTTTGGCCCCGCCTCCGGCGGGGCGGGCGAGGTCGCGCCCTACTGGGCTGAAGCTGCCACCGGGGCGCGTCGCTTGCCCGGTAACAGCAACACGGCCAGGGCGGCTAGCGTGCCCGCGACCAGGCCGACCGCGTTGAGCACCTGGTCCACCGGCTCCAGCACGTGCAGGTGGACCAGGTGGTACGTGGTGTGCGGCACGCTCAACACGAGCCACGCCGCCCCCGCCAGGCGCGCGGCGCTGGTGGTCTTCATGCCCAGCGCGCCCGCGGCGATCACGCCCAGCGCCAGGAACATCGCCCCCACGTCGCGGATCAGGTGCTCGTTGAACGGCCCGTCGGCCGAGACCCAGCCGCTGCGGAAGCCGGGGAAGTCCAGGTAGAAGGAGTCCGGGAGGAAGCACGCCCAGACCCCGGTGACGAATCCGACCAGTGCGAACAGCGCCAGCGTGGCGCGGGTGAATGTCGACTGCATGACCTTTGGACTGGGTAGCCCCGCCGAATGTGACAGGGTGATCCGGTGACCACCCCCGCCGAGGCCCTGCACCTCACCGGAGAACGCACCGTGCCGGACGTTCCCGAGGAGAACTACTGGTTCAGGCGCCACGAGGCCGCCTACGCCGCCCTGCTCCCCTACTGCGCGGGCGCGACCGTGCTCGAAGCGGGCTGTGGCGAAGGTTACGGCGCCGGCCTGATCGCCACCTCCGCGCCGCGGGTGCTCGCGCTGGACTACGACGAGCCGACCACCGCGCACGTGGCCCGCCGCTACCCGGCGCTGGAGGTGATCCGCGGCAACCTCGCCTGCCTCCCGCTCCGTTCGTCCACTGTGGACGTCGTGGCGAACTTCCAGGTGATCGAGCACCTCTGGGACCAGGGCGGGTTCCTCGCCGAATGCCTGCGCGTGCTGCGGCCGGGCGGGCGGCTGCTGGTGACCACGCCGAACCGGCTCACCTTCACCCCGGACAGCGACGTGCCGCTGAATCCCTACCACACCAGGGAACTCGCGCCCGCCGAACTGGACGAGCTGCTGCGCGACGCCGGGTTCGAGGTGGAACTGCTGCACGGGCTGCACCACGGCCCGGCCGTGCGCGCGCTCGACGAGCGCTACGGCGGTTCGATCATCCAGGCGCAGCTGGACGTGGTGATGGGCTCGCTCCCGGGTCAGGCGGTGTGGCCGCCCGAACTGCTCGCCGACGTCGATTCCATCCGCACCGGGGATTTCGTGGTGCACGGGGACGACCTCGCGGCGAGCCTGGACCTGGTGGCCGTGGCGGTGCGGCCGTGAACGAGCACGAGGGCACCTTCTGCCTGGTGCTGCACAGCCACCTGCCGTGGCTGGCGCACCACGGGTCCTGGCCGGTCGGCGAGGAGTGGCTGTACCAGGCCTGGGCGCACTCCTACTTCCCGGTGGTCGACCTGCTGCGCCGCTTCGCCGACGAGGGCAAGCGCGACGTGCTCACCCTGGGCGTCACCCCGGTGCTGGCCGCGCAGCTCGACGACCCGTACTGCCTGCGGGCCTTCCACCACTGGCTCGGGGACTGGCAGCTGCGCGCGCGGCACGCGTCCACGCTGTGGTCGGGCGACCCGCTGCTCCGCTCGCTGGCCGCGGCCGAGCACCGCGCCGCCGATCGCGCGAGCGAGGAACTGGAAACCCGGTGGCGGCACGGGTTCTCGCCGGTGCTCCGGTCCCTTGTGGACGCCGGAACGATCGAACTGCTCGGCGGCCCGGCCACCCACCCGTTCCAGCCGCTGCTCGACCCGCGGGTGCGGGCCTTCGCGTTGCGCACCGGGCTCGCCGACACGCGGCTGCGCATCGGGCACCGCCCGGCCGGGATCTGGGCGCCGGAATGCGGGTACGCGCCGGGCATGGAGGCCGACTACGCGGCCGCGGGCGTCCAGCGGTTCCTCGTCGACGGGCCGTCCCTGCGCGGCGACACGTCGGCGGCACGCACCGTCGGCTCGTCGGACGTGGTCGCCTTCGGCCGCGATCTCGAGGTGACGTACCGGGTTTGGTCGCCGAAGGCCGGTTACCCCGGGCACGGTTCGTACCGGGACTTCCACACCTGGGACCACAACGTGGGGCTCAAGCCGTCGCGGGTCACCGGCAAGCAGGTCGAGCCCGTGGCCAAGGCGCCCTACGACCCGGCCCTCGCCGCGGACACGCTTCGCTTGCACGTCAAGGACTTCGTGGACACCGTGGTGACGCGGCTGCGTTCGCTGCGCGAGCAGCACGGCCGCGAGTCGCTGGTGGTCGCGGCCTACGACACCGAGCTCTTCGGACACTGGTGGCACGAGGGCCCGGCGTGGCTGGAGGCCGTGCTGCGGGCGCTGCCGGAAGCGGGCGTGCGGGTGACCACGCTGCAGGGCGCGCTGAACGCCGGGCACCTGGGCGCGCCGGTGGAACTTCCCGCGTCCTCGTGGGGTTCGGGCAAGGACTGGCGGGTGTGGGACGGCGAGCAGGTCGCCGACATGGTCACCGCGAACACCGAGCTGCAGCGCCGGTTGCTCGCGCTGCCCGCGCCGGCACCGGGGTACCGCGACCCGGTGCGCGACCAGCTGGTGACCGAGGCCCTGCTGGCGCTGTCCAGCGACTGGGCGTTCATGGTCACCAAGGACTCCGCCGCCGACTACGCTCGGCGGCGGGCGCGGGTGCACACCGAGCGTTTCGACGCGCTGGCCGGTGGGCGCGCGCTGTCCGCTTCGGACCGGCCGTTCGGGCACCTGGATGCCCGCGATCTGTGATGGGGTTCTGATGGGCATCAAGGACATTCCGGTGGACACCCTCGACGGCGAGCCGACCACGCTCGGCGCGCTCGGCGAGAAGGTGCTGCTGGTGGTGAACGTGGCGTCGAAGTGCGGGCTGACGCCGCAGTACACCGGACTGGAGAAGTTGCAGGAGCGCTTCGGCGCGCGGGGTTTCGCGGTGGCCGGGTTCCCGTGCAACCAGTTCGCCGGGCAGGAGCCGGGCAGCGCCGAGGAGATCCGGACCTTCTGCTCCACCACCTACGGCGTGACCTTCCCGCTGTTCTCGAAGATCGAGGTGAACGGCGGGGGTCAGCACCCGCTGTACGCGTCGCTGACCTCGGTGGCCGACGCCGACGGTGAAGCGGGCGACGTGCAGTGGAACTTCGAGAAGTTCCTGGTCGGCGTGGACGGCACGGTGCTGGCGCGGTTCCGCCCGCGCACCGACCCGGAGGACGAGGCCGTGGTCAAGGCCATCGAGGCCGCGCTGCCCTGAGCGTGGGGGCCGGGGGTGCCGTGCGGCGAGCACTCCGCGCGGAACCCCCGGCCACACCCACTCGGATTGGCTTGGTGGGCCGGGAGGGGCCGGCGGCTGTGCACGCCGGGCCGGCCCCTCCGCGGCCCTTGGTCACACGGCGACCGCGGCGAAGTTCTGCACCACCTCGTCGAGCGGTCGCCGTGTGGTGGCCGGAAGCGGTTCGGCGTTCAGCCGGGCCCAGCCCACGCGGCACACCACCTGCGGGTGCGCCCCGTCCAGTAGTTCCTTCGCCAGGATCGGCCGCACGTCGATGAGCCCGAGCGGGTCGGTCAGCGCGCAGCTCGCCAGGCCGAGCCCGGTGGCCGACAGCAGGACCTCGCTCAGCGCCTCCCCCGCGCGCAGGCGCGCCAGGCGGTCGTCGGCCTGGGTGCCGAGCACCAGCAGCACCGATTCGTGGTCGTAGTCCGGCACGCTCGGCGGCCAGTGCCCGCGCCAGGCGGCGAGTTCGAGCAGCACGGCCGGTCCCAGCAGCTGGTAGCGGGCGCATTCGGCGAGCGCCCGCACCAGCTGTGGCCGCGCCCTGCGGTCCGTGGCGGCGCGCACCTGCACACCGGTCGTCTCGGCGCGGTCGATCATCAGGGACAGGTGCGACTCCGGTGGTTGCCGCTTCTCGTAGCGGCGCCGGTCGGACCGCCGCCGCGGGATGGCCGCGGCCAGCGCGACCTCGTCGAAACCCGGCTCACCGCGGTACAGCTCGATCGCGGCCAGGTGCTCCGGTTCGGCCGGGTCCGGCAGCCGGTAGACCCGGGTGCGCCAGCCCTGCACGGCGAACCCGATCCGCAGGTGGTGCAGCGCGGCCCCGCAGGCGAGCAGCAGGTCCGTCCCGCGTGGATCGGTGTCGGCCACCTGGCGGTCGCGGCCGGCGTAGAGGTTCACCGTCCGCCCGCCGAGGCGCCACCGCCACGGCTGCGAGTTGTGCACCGAGGGCGCGCGCACGGCCAGCTCGATCGCGGTTCGCACGGTCCGCTCGTCGGGGTAGCCGGGGTCCATCACGCGCCTCCTCCACCGGGAAGGGTTCGCCAACGACCATCGCACGGCCGGTGCCCGGGGACGCAGGGCCGAAAGTCCCCGGAAGGCAGGGACTTCCGGGGGTACCGGTCAGGGCAGCGGCACCGACCAGAGCAGCCGGGTGCCCCCTTCGGGCGAAGCCTGCACGTGCAGCGTGCCACCGGCGTCCGCGGCCCGGGCCGCCAGCGCCGCGAGTCCACTGTGGACTGAGTCGGGTGAGATGCCGGTGCCGTCGTCGGTGACGCCGATGCTCAGTTCGTTCTCCACCGCCACCGCCACGGTCACCGACCGCGCCATGGCGTGCCGCACGGTGTTGCCCACCGCCTCGCGCACCACCGCTTCGGCGTGCACCGCCAGTTCGGGCGGGAGCACGCTGAGCGGACCGGACATCCGCACGATCGCCCGGACCCCGGAGTGCTCGGTCAGCTCGTCGATCACCTGCTGGAGCCGCCGCCGCAACCAGGTCGCCCCGGCCGGGTCGCCGTGCAGGTCGAAGATGGTGTTGCGGATCTCGCGGACCACCTCCTGCAGGTCCTCCACGCTTTCGGTCAGCCGCCGCCGGAGTTCCGGCGATTCCGCGGACCGGCCGAGTCCCTGCAACGAAAGGCCCACCGCGAACAGCCGCTGGATCACGTGGTCGTGCAGTTCGCGGGCGATCCGGTCGCGCTCGTTGAGCAGGTCCAGCTCGTGCCCGTGCACGTGCTCGCGGGCGGTCCGCACGGCCAGCGCGGCCTGCTCGGCGAAGCCGGTCGCCAACGGCACCCGGTCCGCGGTGAACACCGGCTTCCCCTTGTCCCGCAAGGCGATCAGCACACCGAGCGGCTCGTCCGCACTGGACAGCGGAACGGCCAGCGCCGCGCCGGACCGCTCGTCGAGCCCGGGCCCCGGGGTCACCGCGCGCCGGGCTTTCCCGGTGCGGAAGGCGGCTCCGCCGATCGTGCCGTCGAGCGGGAGGCGCAGGCCGTCGAACCCGGCCTCGTCCGCGCCGGCACAGGCGACCACCACCAGTTCGGCGGTACCGTCGTCGGGCAGCGCCAGCAGCACGTGGTCGGCGCCGATCAGCTCCAGCGCGCGGACCACCACCAGTCGCAGGACCTCGCCTTCGGTCACGCGAACCAGATTCGCACCCGGTGCCGCCGAAAGACAGCGCCGGTCAGGGGATCAGCGCCGCTGCCCGCGCAACCGGGTGGCCAGCACCGCGGCCTGCGTGCGCCGCTGCATGCCGAGTTTCGTGAGCAGCCGCGAAACATAGTTCTTCACGGTCTTCTCGGCCAGGTTCATCCGCGCGGCGATCTGGCGGTTGGTCAGCCCGTCGCTGATGAACCCGAGCAGTTCCCGTTCCCGATCGGACAACCCGGCCAGCGGGCCGTCGACCGCCACGTCCGCGCGCAGCTTGGCCATCAGCGCCGCGGCGGCGCGGTTGTCCAGCAGGGACAACCCGGAGCCGACGTCGTGCACCGCGGCGACCAGCCGCAGTCCGTCGATGTCCTTGATCACGTACCCACCGGCACCGGCGAGGATCGCGTCCAGCATGGCCTGCTCGTCGGTGAACGAGGTGAGCATCAGGCAGTTCAGCCCGGGCAGGCGCGAACGCAGGTCGCGGCACAGCTCCACGCCGTTGCCGTCGGGCAGGCGCACGTCGAGCACCGCGACGTCCGGGCGCAGCGCGGGGATCCTGGCCATCGCCTGCGCAGCCGTGCCCGCTTCGCCGACCACCTCCAGGTCCGGGTCCGCTTCGAGGAGGTGGGCCACCCCGCGCCGGACCACCTCGTGGTCGTCGACCAGGAAGACGCGGATCATCGCCCGTTGCCGATCCGGGTGCCGGACGCGAGCTTCACGGTGATCTTGAGGAACCGGTCGGCGGCCGAGGTCGGCCACGGCGTGCGCGCGGCCGCCGAGAGCCTGGCCACTTCCGCGTCGTCGGAGATCTCGGTGGCGTGGCCGACCACGCTCACCGTCCAGCCCGCGGTCAGGTCGTCGGAGAGCCGATCGGCCTGGAAGGCCACCACGGCGTTGCGCAGCGCCGCGGGCAGCTCGCTGTGCTCCGGGCTGCGGATGATCACCGCGCCCTCGCGCATCGTGTACGCGACCAGATCGATCGCCGGCATCGCGTGCTTGGTGTACACCACCCGCCCCACCCCGGCCCTTTCCAGCAGGCGCAGGCATTCGCCGTGGCTCAGCGACTCCGCGCGCGAACCGCCCATGTCGACCTCCGGTGTGCTTCCCCGACGCACCGGCTCAACCTGGCAAACCCGGTCCGGCCGGGGAAAGGGCCGAAAGTCACCGATCTTGGGGCTGGCTGCCCGCCTCGATCGCCTTTCGATTGTGTGCCGCGGCCACCGCTGTGTCGAGCTTCGCCGTCCGGCGGTCGTAGGTGAAAAATCCGTTCACCTCGTTCTCCACGTCGGTGGTCTGGGTGTAGATGGCACCCGAAAGGCCCACCGCGGGCACGAGTCGCGCGAGTTCGCGGCTCACTTCGGCGTAGCGCCGGGTCAGTTCCTCGGGGCTGCCGGTCATCTCGTACGCCATCGGCGGGCCGGGCCAGGTGTGCTCCGGCACCACCAGGCCCAGTCCGCCGTATTCGCCGTCGACGGTCACGCGCGCGTCGATGATTTCGGGGCGGCCGGGGCCGACGTAGGTGTGGTCGTCGTAGATGTCCCCCGCGCCGGTGTCGTGGTGCGAATGGCAGCAGTTCACGCCGCTGCTCGCGTTCACCATGCGGGTGGGGTCGGCTTCGCGCACCAGTGCGGAGATCCGCACGGTGTCGTACTCGCCCCAGCCCTCGTTGAACGGCACCCAGCCCACCAGCGAGGTGACCCCGCGCAGCTGGTCGATCAGTTCGAGCAGTTCGGCCTCGAACCGCCGCTGTGCCTCCGGTACGGGCGGCGCCTGCGGTCCCGGCGGGTTGTCCAGCACCACCGGCAGGGACGGCATGTCCTGCCAGACCAGCAGGCCGAGCTTGTCGGCCCAGTAGTACCAGCGGGCGGGCTCGACCTTCGCGTGCTTGCGGACGAAGTTGAAGCCGAGTTCCTTGGTCTGCTCCAGGTCGAAGCGCAGCGCGTCGTCGGTGGGCGCGGTGTAGACGCCGTCGGGCCAGTAACCCTGGTCGAGCGGGCCGTGCAGGAAGGTGACGCGGCCGTTCAACGCGATCCGCGGCCGTCCTCGCTCGTCGCGGGCGACGCCGATGGTGCGCAGCCCGGCGTACCCGCGGACCACGTCGTCGCCCAGCCGGACGGTCAGGTCGTACAGGTACGGGTCGTCGGGCGACCAGAGGCGCGGGGACGGCACCTCGACGCGGATGGCGCGACCGGCGGGCCCGTCGGCGCGGGCGACCTCGTCCCCGTCCGGCGTGCTGACCACGACCTCCACCCGGTCACCGCCGGACACGCGCGGGGTGACGGTGAGCCCGGTCAGGTCGCTGTCGACGTCGAGCCGCCGGACGTGGTCGGCCGGGACGGGCTCCAGCCAGACGGTCTGCCAGATGCCGGAGGCACCGGTGTAGAGGATGCCGCCGGGGGCCCGGCGCTGCTTGCCCAGCGGGAAGGTGCCGATGTCGACGCGGTCCTCGGCGCGGACGAGCACCTCCTGCGGTCCGTCCGCCCGCAGCGCGTCGGTGATGTCCGCGCTGAACTCGGTGTAGCCGCCTTCGTGCTCGGCGACCAGCTGGTGGTTCACCCAGACGGTGGCGCACTGGTCGACCGCGCCGAAGTGCAGCAGTACCCGCTCCCCCGCCCAGTCACCGGGGATTTCGAAGGTCCGGCGGTACCACATCAGGTCGTCGTGCCTGCCGATGCCGGACAGCGCGGATTCCGGCGGGTACGGCACCAGGATCCGCTCGCCGCGGCGGTGCTCGGTGGTGTACTCCCAGAGGCCGTTGAGGTTCAGCCAGCGCTCGCGGACCAGGCGCGGGCGCGGGTACTCGGGCAGGGCGTTGTCCGGGCCGACCTCGTGCGTCCATGGGGTGGGCAGAACGGTCTCCGCGGGCTTCCAGTCCGTGCTCATCACCCCCGATGCTGGCAAAGATCGGCCACGGCCGCACGGGACCGGCTTGACTCACGAGTAACCTGCCCCTCATGCGCGTGTTGATGCTCTCCTGGGAGTACCCGCCGGTTGTCGTCGGCGGTCTGGCCCGGCACGTCCACGCGCTGGCCAGGCACCTGGTCCGCGACGGGCACGAGGTGGTGGTGCTGTGCCGGCACGTGGCGGGCACCGACGCCTCGACGCACCCGCAGACCGATCGGGTGGTCGAGGGCGTGCGGATCATCCGGGTCGCCGAGGACCCGATGCACGTCACCTTCGAACGCGATCTGGTGGCCTGGACGCTGGCCATGGGCCACGCGATGATCCGCGCCGGGACCGAGCTGCTCCGCGGCTGGTCGCCCGAGGTGGTCCACGCGCACGACTGGCTGGTCACGCACCCGGCGATCGCGCTGGCCGAGGCCGCGCGGGTGCCGCTGGTCGGCACCATCCACGCCACCGAGGCCGGGCGGCACTCGGGGTGGCTGTCGCACCCGCTCAACCAGCAGGTGCACTCGGTCGAGTGGTGGCTGGCGAACCGGTCCGACGCGCTGATCACCTGCTCGCAGGCGATGCGCGCGGAGGTCGGGCACCTGTTCGAGGTGTCGCCGGAGGAGATCACCGTGATCCACAACGGGATCGAGGAGCGCGGCTGGCAGGTGCCCGCCGCCGAGATCGAGCACGCGCGGCGGACCTACAGCCCGGAAGGCGCTCCCCTGCTGCTCTACTTCGGCAGGCTGGAGTGGGAGAAGGGGGTCCAGGACCTGCTCGCCGCGCTGCCGCGCATCCGGCGCGACCACCCCGGCACGCGGCTGGTGGTGGCCGGCAAGGGGCGGCACCTGGAGGAGCTGGTCGAGCAGGCGAAGAAGCTGCGCATCCGGCGGGCGGTGGAGTTCGTCGGCCACCTGTCCGACCGGGACCTGCGCGCGGTGCTGTCCGCGGCGGACGCGGTGGTGCTGCCGAGCCGGTACGAGCCGTTCGGGATCGTCGCGCTGGAGGCCGCGGCGGCGAAGGCGCCGCTGGTGGCGTCGACCGCGGGCGGGCTCGGTGAGGTGGTCGTCGACCAGGTGACCGGGCTGGCGTTCACCCCGGGTGACGTGGCCGCGCTCGGCGCCGCGGTGGACGCCGTGCTGGCGGACGACCGGGCCGCGCGGCGCCGCGCCGCCGCCGCGCAGGCCCGGCTGGCCGCGGACTTCGACTGGTGCCGGATCGCCGAAGACACCGCGGCCGTCTACCGCCGGGCGCGGATCTCCGAACCCGAGGTACTGGGCCGCCCCAAAATCGCCACCGGCAACGCCTTCCCCAGCTGACGCCCCGGGGGCGCCCCCGAGGCGCCGGTCTGGTGCTGTGAATGTGGCTTTCACTGCGGATTCGGCAGTGAAAGCCACATTCACAGCGTCGGCGGGGGCGAGGCGGACACGGGGCGGGGGCGAGGCGGACGCGGGGCGGGGGCGGAGGCGCGGCGGGAGCGGGGAGGGGCGGGCGCCACTGGTGAGCGGGAGTGAAGAGCCCCCGTGGTCGCGGCTCCAGTCACGCGGCCACGAGGGCTGGTCTGCTGGACGGGCCGCTAGATCGGGCAGCGCACGCAGTCTGCCGCCGCGCGGGCTGGGGCGCCGCTCAGGGTCCACAGCGTGTGCGCGATGACGTCGGTGTGCCGGTCCAGCGAAGTGGCGTTGATGTTGCTCGTGGTGTCGCACGAGCGGTGGTAGCAGCGGTCGTAGGCCTGCCCGGCCGTGCCACCCCACTTCTGGGCCTGCGCCGAGGTCTTGATCCCCTCGGCCCCGCTGAACGTGCCGCCGGTCGGGATGTTGGCCCTGGCGAACGCGGCGTGGTCGGACCGCCCGCCGACGCTGGTCGGCTCGGTGGGCACGCCCTTCGCCTGGAACCCGGCCTTCAGCGTGTTCTCGATGGTGGTCGACCCGGCGGGCTGCCCCGAGCTCGAGTAGACGAAGTACGCCGGGTTCGGCGACCCCGTCATGTCGAAGTTCACGTAGCCCTTGATCACCGCGCGCTGCGCCGAGGTCAGGCTGTTCACGTACCGCGTCGAGCCGATCAGCCCCAGCTCCTCGGCACCCCACCAGCCGAAGCGCAGGTGCTTCTGCGGCTGCAGGTTCTGCTTGGCCACGGTCAGCGCGACCTCCAGCAACCCGGCCGAACCGCTGCCGTTGTCGTTGATGCCAGGCCCGACGGTGACGCTGTCGAGGTGCCCACCGGCCATGATCACGTTGTTCGGGTCACCGCCCGGCCAGTCCGCGATCAGGTTGTACCCGGTGGCGCCGTTGTAGCTGAACGTGTGGAGCTGCGTCTGGTACCCGGCGGCGTCGAGCTTGCCCTTCACGTAGTCGATCGAGGCCTTGTACCCGGCCCGGCCGTGGGCCCGGTTGCCGCCGTTCGCGGTGGCGATCTGCTGCAGTGCGGTGAGGTGGGCCTGCACGTTCGCCACCGGGATGTCCGGCGCGGCGAGCACGGGCGCGGCGGAGGCGGGCGCGGTCAGCACGGCGATCGGCAGTGCGGAAGCGGCCACCAGGACCAGCGCGTGACGCAGTTTCATCACGAGAGCTCCTCGGCGAGGGGGAGATGTCCGACTCGCCGGAGCCTGCCTGGTGGCCGAACGTGAAAACAATCCGGAACCCGCTAAGTAGGCGTACCTAAAGTTGCGGGTTCCGGATGTTTTCGACAGGTACTACGCGGTCAGGTACCGCGCGTAGGCCGAGGTGGTGAAGAACGCGGGCAGCTTCTCGCCGAGCGCGGTCTCGACGAAGATGTCCCGCGCGTCGTCGAGGCGGTTGCCCGCCCCCAGGTCGGCGTGAATGCGGCCGAGTTCCTCACGCAGCAGTTCGAAGGCCAGCTCGGTGGTGATCGCGGTGCCGTCGGCCAGCTTCGTGCCGTTGCGGATCCACTGCCACACCTGGCAGCGCGCGATCTCCGCGGTGGCCGCGTCCTCCATCAGGTTGGAGATACCGGCCGCGCCGGTGCCGCGCAGCCACGAGTCGAGGTAGCGCAGGCCGACGTTGATGTTCGCGCGCAGGCCGTCCTCGGTGACCTCACCACCCGCGCTGGCCACGTCGAGCAGGTCCTCGGCGGTGACCACCACGTCCTCGCGCAGCTTGCCGAGCTGGTTCGGCCAGCCGCCGAGCACGCCGTCGAACACCTCGCGGCAGACCGGGACCAGGCCGGGGTGCGCCACCCACGAACCGTCGAAGCCGTCCCCGGCCTCGCGCTCCTTGTCCTGGCGGACCTTCTCCAGCGCGTTCGCGTTGATCTCCGGGTCGCGGCTGGGGATGAACGCGGCCATGCCGCCGATGGCGTGCGCCCCGCGCTTGTGGCAGGTCCGCACCAGCAGCTCGGTGTAGGACCGCATGAACGGCACGGTCATGGTGACCTGCGCGCGGTCCGGCAGCACGAAGTCGGCACCGTGGTCACCGAAGTTCTTGATCACGCTGAAGATGTAGTCCCAGCGCCCGGCGTTCAGCCCGGCCGCGTGCTCGCGCAGCTCGTAGAGGATCTCGTCCATCTCGAACGCGGCGGTGATCGTCTCGATCAGCACGGTGGCCCGGATCGCGCCCTGCGGCAGGCCGAGTTCCCGCTGGGCGAAGCGGAAGACGTCGTTCCACAGCCGCGCCTCGCGGTGGTTCTCCAGCTTGGGCAGGTAGAAGTACGGGCCGCGGCCGCGGGCGAGCAGCTGGCGCGCGTTGTGGAAGAAGAACAGGCCGAAATCGACCAGGCTGGCCGAGACCGGGCGGCCGTCGATGCGGATGTGCTTCTCCACCAGGTGCCAGCCGCGCGGGCGGGCGACGATGGTGGCCGGCTCGTCACCGATGACGTAGCGCTTGCCGTTCTCGCCGGTGAAGTCGATGTCGCGGCGGATCGCGTCGTAGAGGTTGATCTGGCCGTCGATCATGTTGTGCCAGGTCGGCGCGTTGGCGTCCTCGAAGTCGGCCAGCCAGACCTTGGCACCGGAGTTGAGCGCGTTGACCGTCATCTTGCGGTCGGTCGGCCCGGTGATCTCCACCCGGCGGTCCTCCAGGCCGGGCGCGGCGGGCGCGATCTGCCACGACTCGTCGGCGCGGATGTGCGCGGTCTCCGGCAGGAAGCCGAGCTTCTCCTCGCCGGTGGCCAGCTTCTCCCGGCGCAGGCGGCGCTCGTCGAGCAGCTCACGGCGACGGCCGGCGAACTCGTTGTCCAGCTTGGCCACGAACTCCACCGCGGCCGGCGTGAGGATCTCGTCGAACCGGTCGGCGCTCGGGCCGGTCAGGTCGATGCGGTAGGCGAGCTTGTCGGACATCTGGTTCCTCCGGAACTGGCTTTCTCGCGGGAGAGGAGAAGAAGGGGAAGGGAAGCCGCCGGGCCACCCCAGTCGTGCGGGCGACTACGGGGGGCCGGGCCCGGCGGCTTCCGGGGACTGGCCGGGGCTCAGTGGAACTGGGCCTCTTCGGTGGAGCCGGACAGCGCGGTGGTCGAGCTGTCGGGGTTCAGCGCGGTGGCCACCTGGTCGAACCAGCCGGTGCCGACCTCGCGCTGGTGCTTGGTGGCGGTGTAACCCCGCTCCTCCGAAGCGAACTCGCGCTCCTGCAGGTCCACGTAGGCGGTCATGCCCTCGTTCGCGTAGCCCTTGGCCAGGTCGAACATCGAGTAGTTCAGCGCGTGGAAGCCGGCCAGCGTGATGAACTGGAACTTGTAGCCCATGTGGCCCAGCTCGCGCTGGAACTTCGCGATGGTCGCGTCGTCCAGGTGCTTCTTCCAGTTGAACGACGGCGAGCAGTTGTAGGCCAGCAGCTGGTTCGGGTACTTGGCCTTGATCGCCTCGGCGAACTTCCGGGCCACCTCCAGGTCGGGCTCGGAGGTCTCCATCCACAGCAGGTCGGCGTACTGGGCGTAGGCAAGGCCGCGCTCGATGCACGGCTCGATGCCGTTGCGCACCTTGTAGAAGCCCTCGGCGGTGCGCTCACCGGTGATGAACTTCTGGTCGCGCTCGTCCACGTCGCTGGTGATCAGCGTGGCGGCCTGGGCGTCGGTGCGGGCGATGATCAGCGACGGCACGCCGGCCACGTCCGCGGCCAGGCGGGCGGCGTTCAGCGTGCGCTCGTGCTGCTTGGTCGGGATCAGCACCTTGCCACCGAGGTGGCCGCACTTCTTCTCCGAGGCCAGCTGGTCCTCCCAGTGCACGCCCGCGGCACCGGCCGCGATCATGCCCTTCATCAGCTCGAACGCGTTGAGCGGGCCACCGAAGCCCGCCTCGGCGTCGGCGACGATCGGGGCGTACCAGTCGATGTCGGTGTTGCCCTCGGCCCAGGTGATCTGGTCGGCGCGGCCCAGCGCGTTGTTGATCCGGCGGACCACCGCGGGCACCGAGTTGGCCGGGTACAGGCTCTGGTCCGGGTAGGTCTGCCCGGACAGGTTCGCGTCGGCGGCCACCTGCCAGCCCGACAGGTAGATCGCCTTGAGCCCGGCGCGCACCTGCTGGACCGCCTGGTTGCCGGTGAGGGCGCCCAGCGAGTGGACGTAGTCCTCGGTGTGCAGCAGGTTCCACAGCTTCTCGGCGCCACGACGGGCGAGCGTGTTCTCCTCGACCACGCTGCCGCGCAGCTTGATCACGTCGGCCGCGCTGTAGGTACGGTCCACACCCTGCCAGCGGGGGTCGGTCTCCCACTGCTTCGCAAGCTCTGCCGCCGCCTGCTCCCTGTTGACCGTGTCAGCCATCTTTCCCACCTTTGCGAACTTTGCGATTACTCGCTTCCTGTTCCGACCATGACATGTGCTGCGGAAACGCGCCTAGAGCTCCAATTTGCCAAATTTTGCAAACTTTTCGTAGCATGCGAGCGAAGGTTGCGAACACGTAGTTCGCAGACCTGCGGAATCCCCCGAGCTTGATCGTTTACTTGATCGTTCAGGCCGGGAAACCTTCCGGAAAGGACCGGTTCAGTGGACAAAACCTTCGCCGGCGCGAAACTGCGCCACCTGCGTGAGACGCGCTCGATGAGCCAGGCCGACCTCGCCCGGCTGCTGGAGATCTCGCCGAGCTACCTCAACCAGATCGAGCACAACGCCCGTCCGCTGACCGTGCCGGTGCTGTTCCGCATCACCCAGGCCTTCGGCGTGGACGCCGAGTTCTTCGCGAACAACGACACCGCGCGCCTGGTCGCCGACGTGCGCGAAGCCCTGCTCGACGAGTCGCTCGGCGTGCAGGCCACCACCGGCGAGATCAACGAACTGGCGACGAACCTGCCGTCGATCGCCCAGGCGCTGGTCCGGCTGCACCGGCGGTACCGGGACGCGGTGGAGAACACCGCGGCGCTGGTGGCCGAGGACGGCAGCGGGGTGCACGGCAGCGCGGCCGGTCCGCTGCCGCACGAGGAGGTGCGCGACTTCTTCTACGAACGCGAGAACTACGTCGCCGAGCTGGACGAACGCGCCGAGCGGATGGCCGCCGAGCTGCCGCTGCGCCGGGGTGAGGTGCTGTCCGCGCTGCGGGACCGGCTGACCGAGCGCTACGGCGTGCACGTCACCAGCGAGGGCATCGACGAGGCGGTCGGCGAGCAGCACCGGTACGAGCCGCACGCGCGGGTGCTGCGGATGGCGCCGAGCCTGCGGGTCGGGCAGCAGGCGTTCCGCATGGCCTCGCAGATCGCGCTGCTGGAGTACGACGACCTGATCGCCGAACTGGCCGATTCGTGGGCGTTCTCCGGTCCGGCCGCGCGCTCGCTGGCGCGGGTGGGGCTGGCGAACTACTTCGCCGGCGCGCTGATCCTGCCGTACGAGCAGTTCTACCGGCGGGCCGAGGAGTACCGGTACGACATCGAGCGGTTGTGCGACCACTTCGGGGTCGGCTTCGAAACGGCGTGCCACCGGCTGTCCACCCTGCAGCGGCCGAAGATGCGCGGGGTGCCGTTCTCGTTCGTGCGGGTGGACCGCGCGGGGAACATGTCGAAGCGGCAGTCGGCGGCGGGGTTCCACTTCTCCCGCGTCGGCGGGGCGTGCCCGCTGTGGAACATCTACGAGGCGTTCACCTCACCGGGCAAGATCCTGACGCAGATCGCGTCGCTGCCGGACGGCAAGAGCTACTTCTGGATCGCGCGGACGATCTCGCGGAACATCGGCGGCTTCGGGTCGCCGGGGAAGATGTTCACCGTCGGCCTGGGTTGTGAACTCCGCCACGCGCGGCGGCTCGTCTACTCGACCGGCCTGGACCTGGACGACCGGGCCGCCGCCACGCCGATCGGCATGGGGTGCAAGGTCTGCGAACGCCCGGCCTGCCCGCAACGCGCCTTCCCGACGATCGGCAAGCAGCTGACGGTCGACGAGAACACGAGCACCTTCGTGCCGTACCCCGCCGTGCCGAAGCCGTGAACGTGGCTGGCGGCGTGCAGTGAATGTGGCTTTCACTGCGCCTGACGCTGTGAAAGCCACATTCACTGCACGCCCCTCCCCCGATCGGGGCAGCGCGTGCCCGGAGTAGGTTCCCCGGCATGCAGGGTGTGCGCACGGCGGAAGTAAGCGCGGAACTGGTCGATCAGGCCGCGGAACGGCTGGCCGGGGTGGTCACCAGGACCCCGCTCGAACCCAGTTCCCGGCTCTCCGCGCAGATGAACGCCCGGGTCTGGCTCAAGCGCGAGGACCTCCAGACCGTCCGCTCCTACAAGGTCCGCGGTGCCTACAACTTCATCGTGCAGCTCGACGAGGCGGTCCGCGCCCGTGGGGTGGTCTGCGCCAGCGCGGGCAACCACGCGCAGGGCGTCGCCTACGCGTGCCGCCGGCTCGGGGCCAACGGCCGCGTTTTCGTGCCGCGCACCACACCGCGGCAGAAGCGGGAGCGGATCGCCACGCTCGGCGGGGCGCACGTCGAGGTCATCGTCACCGGCGACTCGTACGAGGACGCCTCCGCCGAGGCCAAGCGCGAGGCCGAGCGCACCGGCGCCACCCTGGTGCCCGCCTTCGACGACCCGCGCACGGTCGCCGGGCAGGGCACCGTCGCCCGCGAGATCGTCGCGCAGCTGGGCTTCGCGCCGGACGTCCTGGTGGTGCCGGTCGGCGGTGGCGGGCTGCTCGCCGGGATCGTCACCTGGATGCGCGAACGCCACCCGACGACCCGGATCGTCGGCGTCGAGCCCGCCGGGGCCGCCTGCCTGGCCGCCGCGCTCGAAGCCGGTGGGCCGGTGCGGATCGACACCGTGGACTCCTTCGTCGACGGCGCCGCGGTGGCCCTCGCCGGTTCGGTCACCTACCCGCTGATCCGCGACAGCGGTGCCGAGCTCACCACCGTCGAAGAGGGCGGGGTGTGCACCGAGATGCTGGAGCTGTACCAGTCCGACGGCATCATCGCCGAACCCGCCGGCGCGCTGGCCAGCGCCGCGCTCGGCGCGACCGTGGAGATCGGCGCCGGGGAGACCGTGGTCTGCGTGGTCTCCGGCGGCAACAACGACGTCAGCCGGTACAGCGAGATCCTCGAGCGGTCACTGGTCCACAAGGGACTCAAGCACTACTTCCTGGTCGGCTTCCCGCAGGAACCCGGTGCGCTGCGCCGCTTCCTCGACGAGGTGCTCGGCCCGGAGGACGACATCACCCTGTTCGAGTACGTCAAGCGCAACAGCCGGGAGACCGGCCCGGCGCTGATCGGGATCGAGATCGAGCGCCCGGCCGACCTGCCCGGCCTGCTGGACCGCCTCGAAGCCAGCCCGCTCCAGGTGGAACGGGTGGAACCGGGCAGTCCCCTGTTTCACTTCCTGCTCTAGTCGTCCAACCGGGCTTCGGCGGCCGCGGTGCCGATGTTGGGGCCACGCGGCGGGATCCGGTCGTACTCGGCCGGGTCCAGGTTCCGCACGTGCCCGCTGGCGATCGAGGACAGCATGCCGTCCAGTCCGATGTAGACGGACTTGGTGAGCACCGCGCGGTGCTTCTGGCCCAGCGTCTGGGTCTGCCCGCGCACCTCGAACAACACCGTGCCGCTGCCGTTCAGCGCGAACGAGCCGAGCCCGGTGCCGGGCAGGTTGGTGTCCTGCGGGTACAGGGTGATGTTCCCGAACACCGGCCGGTTGTTCGCCGCGCCCTGCAGCGCGTTGTTCACCGCCACGTTCAGCTGCTTCGAGTACTTCAGGTCGTACTTCGGGGCGTACTTCTCGTAGCCGGGCGTGGTGGCCGGGTCGTCGACGAACTTGCCGGAGATGGACAGCGTGACGAACTCGTCGGGGTCGTCCGGCATCACGTAGCAGGCGCCCTGGTGGTGCAGGTCGACGTAGGTGTCCACCTTGCCGAACTCGGCGGTCAGGCCGCGGTAGACGTCCCGCACGATGGAGGTCTCCGGCGAGAGGTACCAGCCGGTCTGCGCCGAGGTGCCGGGGAAGTCCTCCTTGCGCGGCACGTAGTTCAGGTCGGGGTTGTAGTCGCGGTTGATGTCGAACCCGGGCCGCTGCGAGTAGTCGTCACCCTGCAGCGAGCCGGTGTAGTAGTTCCACGCGGGCTGGACGCCCCGCAGCTGCGGGTGGCGCGCGGTGACCTCCTGCCACGACATGTCGTTCCCGCGGCGGTCGAGTTCAGCTCCGTCCGGGTTCATCTTCGGGATGGCGACGATGGTCAGCTCGCTGCGCCAGCGCTTCGCCTTGGCCGAATCGCTGGTGCCGACGAAGTCCAGCAGGTCGAGGATGGCGTCCGTGCCGGTCTTCTCGTTGCCGTGGATCTCGCTGGTCAGCAGCACGGCCTTGGGGCCGGTGCCGACGCGCGCCGAGTAGATCTCGCGGCCGCGGTTGCTCCGGCCGAGCTGGTCGACCTCGACCTTGCCGCCGCTGGCGCGCTCGATCCGGTCGAGCTCGATGCCGAGTTCGCGGTGGTCGGTGAACTCGTTGACCGGCAGCTCGCGCGGGGTTTCGCTGCACTGGGCGGCGGCGGTGTAGAGGCCGTCGTCCGGCGCGGCGACGGCCGGCGCGGCGGTGCCGAGCAGGGCGATGCTGGACAGGGTGACCAGGACGAAGGCTGAACGTCTGCGTACGCGCACGAGCTGCTCCTCCACTTCGGGGTGGGGCTCGATGCTAGTTAGTTACAGCAACGAACGGAATCCTCCGTTCGTCCGGTTTGCCGCTAGTTCGAGGTGAGGTCGCGCAGCGTCTTTTCGAGGGCCTTGTCCGCCTTGCGGGCCATGTCGCGGACGGCCTCCCGGCGTTCGGCATCGGCCTCGTAGTCGGCGCGGCGGTCGCGCACCACGCGCGCTG
The DNA here is from genome assembly GCF_017309385.1 of Amycolatopsis sp. 195334CR. Lineage (NCBI taxonomy): Bacteria > Bacillati > Actinomycetota > Actinomycetes > Pseudonocardiales > Pseudonocardiaceae > Amycolatopsis > Amycolatopsis sp. 195334CR. Next base: position 525,912 of record NZ_JAFJMJ010000001.1, read on the forward strand.
GTGAGCCGACGGCGATGGCGTAGTCCGGGATGTCGCCGCGCACCACCGCGTGCGCGCCCAGCACGCAGCCCCGGCCCACCCGGGTGCCCTTGAGCACCGAGACCTTGGTGCCGATCCAGGTGTCCGGCCCGATCCGCACCGGGGACTTCACGATGCCCTGGTCCTTGATCGGCAGCGTGATGTCGGTGGTCACGTGGTCGAAGTCGCAGATGTAGACCCAGTCGGCGACCAGCGTGGCCGCGCCCAGCTCGATGTCGAGGTAACCGTTGACCACGTTCTGCCTGCCGAACACGGCCTTGTCCCCGATGCGCAGCGAACCCTCGTGGCAGCGGATCGCGTTGCCGTCGCCGATGTGCACCCAGCGGCCGATCTCCAGCCGCCCGTACCCGGGGCGGCAGTGGATCTCCACGTCCTTGCCGAGGAACACCATGCCGCGCAGGATGATGTGCGGGTTGAGCAGGCGGAACTTCAGCAGCCGCCAGTACCGGACCAGGTACCAGGGCGTGAACGCCCGGTTGCGCAGCACCCAGCGCAGCGAGTCGGCGGTGAGGAACCGGGCCTGCCGAGGGTCGCGCCGCGCGCGCCGCCACGCCTTCGCCCTGGCCACCACCGGGGAACCCCACATGGATGTCATGGGGCTGACCGTAACCTGTAGCCGTCGGCGGGTGACAGACCAGGGAGCGGGCGAGTGGGGACGAAACTGATCATCGACACCGATCCCGGGGTCGACGACGCCTTCGCGCTGGCGCTGGCCGCGCGCAGCCGCGAGGTCGACCTGATCGGCGTGACCACGGTGTTCGGCAACGTGCCGCTGGCCTCGACCACGGAGAACGCCCGCCGCCTGCTGAACCTGTTCGGCCGCGCCGACGTGCCGGTCGCCGCCGGGGCCGAGCGCCCGCTGGTGCACGCGCAGAGCCGGGCCTCCTCGGTGCACGGCGCGGACGGGCTGTCCGGCCGGTCGTCCTCGCTGGCCGCCGCCGAGCGCGAGCTGGAGACCGCCGACGCGGTCAGCATGCTGGTCTCGCTGCTGGAGCGCGCCGACGAGCCGGTGACCATCGCGCCGATCGGCCCGCTCACCAACATCGCCCTGCTGCTGGCCGCGCACCCGCGGATCCGGGACCGGATCGGGCGGCTGGTGATCATGGGCGGCGCGATCGGGCGCGGCAACATCACCGGCGCCGCCGAGTTCAACGTGTGGGCCGATCCCGAGGCCGCCCGCCGGGTGCTGGTCGAGGAGCGCGTGCCGGTGACGCTGGTGCCGATGGACCTGACCCGCCGCTGCGCGGTGTCCACCGACTGGCTGGCCGAGCTGGCCGACGGGGATCCCGTCGGCGAGGTGCTCGTCTCGCTCACCGGCGACTACCTCGACCACTACCGCAAGGAACTCGGTTACGACGGCATCGTGCTGCACGACGCGGTCGCGGTGGCCGAGGCGATCCGGCCGGGGCTGCTGGAGACCGAGCGGTTCCCGGTGGACGTGGACTGCTCGTTCGGCCCGTACCGCGGCGCGACCCTGCTGGACCAGCGTCGTTGGACACACCGGGAAGCCAACGGCGAGCCGGAAGGCGCGTCGATCGAAGTCGCCGTCGACACCGATCTCGACGGCCTGCGCCAGTTCGTGCTCGACGGGATCAGGGGGTAGTGGTGGCGGAGGAAACCAGGCAGCGGCCGATCCGGCGGGCGCTGGTCATCGCGCTGGTCGCGGTGGCCGTGGCGACCGGGATCTTCGTGCTGGCCAACCGCCAGGACAGCGCACCACTGGCGAACACCGCCGCTCCCCCGGCGTCCCCGGAGCCACCGCTGCCCGCGCCGTCGCAACCGCAACCCCAGCCGGGCGCGGCACTGCCCGCGTCGCCGGGCAAGCAGCTCGACGACTGGGCCGCGCAGTACTCGACCTGGCTGGAGATCCCGCAGCGCTCGATGCTCGCCTACGCCAAGGCGACCATCACCATGGGCCAGGAGCAGCCCGGCTGCCACGTGTCCTGGGTGACGCTGGCCGGGATCGGCAAGAACGCCAGCGACCACGGGCGCGTCGGCGGCGTGATCGGCGAGGACGGCCGCCCGGCGCAGCCGATCGGCACGGTCGACCTGCTGGACTTCAACGGCAAGGTGGTCTCCGAGCCGGACGCCAACGGCCCGATGCAGCTCACCCCGGCCGTCTGGGACAAGTGGGCGCGCAGCGCGAGCGGCGCGGGCGCCCCGGATCCGCAGAACCTCGACGACGCCGCGCTGACCGCCGCCCGCGCCCTGTGCGCCGACGGCGGCCGCGACCTGTCCGACGGTCCCACCTGGTGGAACGCGGTCGGTTCGCTGCAGGACGCGCCGTTGTTCCTGCACCGCGTGCTGGCCACCGCGAACGTCTACGGCACGGTCGCGAAGACCGACGCGCCGCCGAAGACCTCGGTGCTCAAGGCGGTCTACTTCGCCATCGAGAAGATCGGCCTGCCGTACGTGTGGGGCGGCAACGGCATCGAAGGCGGGCACGAGGGCTTCGACTGCTCGGGCCTGACCACCGCGGCCTACGGCAACGCGGGGATCACGCTCAAGCGCACCGCGCACTGGCAGTACGGCAGCGTGCCGCTGGTGCCGGTCGAGGAGGAGCCGCAGCTCGGCGACCTGGTGTTCTTCGGCAACCCGTCGACGAAGATCCACCACGTCGGCATCTACGTTGGCAACAAGCAGATGGTGGATGCGCCGACCTTCGGGCAGGCCGTCCAGGTCCACGCCTACCGCCGCCCCGGCGACGACTACGCGGGTGCGGGGCGCCCGGCGGTCTGAGGCTCCATCTGGTTCCGCGCGCAGACGAGCGTGAGCTTGCCGCCGGGCCGGCGTGACTGGCTGAGCTCGGCGGCCTCGTGGATCTGGTCGAGGGGGTAGGAGCGGGCGACCGAGACGGTCAGCACGCCTTCGCCGGCCAGCCGGGCAACGCCATCACCAGCCAGCGCGGCAACGCGTTCGGCCATGCCATTGCCGTAACCGGTCACCTGGGCCCCGATCTCTTCCAGTGCGGCGGCCCGTCTCGGTCCGGCGGTAGCGATCACCCGGGCACCCCGGTGCAGCGCGAAGCGCACCGCCGCCTCGCCCACGGTGGAGCCCGCGCCGTGGACGAGCAGCAGCTCACCCGGCTGGACGCCGCGGCGTCGACTCCGGCGAGGCGCGCTTCATCATCGACGTGGCGATCGCCATCTCCCGGCGCGCCACCTCCCGCTGGCTGGCCGCCCCGGGCGCGACCCTGTCCGAACTCGTCGCCCGAGCCGCCGCCGAACTGCGCGAAGCGGTCACACCGCGAACCCCGACCGTCGACTGAGCAGACCGGCCCCGGCAAAAGGAGTGGACGGACCGCCGCGTGCACTTGTAACTTGCGCTCGATCCGTGACGCCGCCCGAGGAGGTGAGACCCATGAACGCTGTATCGACGTGGGTGCTCCCCCTTCCCGTCACGGCCGGGCGATCGACGTAGGTGTCGCCGGGAGCACAGGTACTCCCGAAGGGTTACACCTCCATGATTGACGTGATCATCGCCGGCTGCGGGCCTGCCGGCGCGATGCTGGCCGCCGAGCTGCGACTCCACGACGTCCGGGTTCTCGTGCTGGAGAAGGAAACCGAGCCGGCGTCGTTCGTCCGCATCGTCGGGTTGCACATGCGCAGCCTCGAAATCATGGCGATGCGCGGCCTGCTGGACCGCCTCCTCGAAATCGGACGACAGCGTCCGGCCGCCGGGTTCTTCGCCGCCATCGCCAAACCCGTGCCCGACGGGCTGGATTCCGCGCACGCCTACCTGCTCGGCATTCCGCAGCCGGTCATCGTCCGGCTCCTCGAAGAACACGCCACCGGACTGGGCGCGCAGGTCCGGCACGGTTGCGAGGTGAGCGGTTTCGAGCAGGACGACGAAGGCGTGACCGTCGAACTGACCTCCGGCGAACGGCTGCGGTCGCGCTACCTCGTCGGCTGCGACGGCGGGCGCAGCACGGTGCGCAAGCTGCTCGGCGTCGGCTTCCCCGGCGAGCCCTCGCGAACCGAAACGCTGATGGGCGAACTGGAACTGAGCGCGCCGCCGGACGAGATCGCGGCCAAGGTGCGCGAAGTCGACAGGATCCAGCTCCGGCCTTTCGGCAACGGTGTCTACAGCGTCGTGGTTCCCGCCGCCGGAGTCGTCGACCGCGCGGAACCACCGACCCTGGAGGACTTCCGGCGGCAACTGCGTGCCGTCGCCGGTACCGATTTCGGCGTGCACTCCCCGCGCTGGTTGTCCCGTTTCGGCGATGCCACGCGACTGGCCGAGCAGTACCGCGTCGGGCGGGTGCTGCTGGCGGGCGACGCGGCCCACATCCATCCGCCGACCGGCGGGCAGGGCCTCAACCTCGGTGTGCAGGACGCGGTCAACCTCGGCTGGAAGCTGGCCGGGCGGATCCGCGGCTGGGCACCGGACGCGCTGCTGGACACCTACCCGGCCGAACGCCGTCCGGTCGCGGCGGCGGTGCTGGACAACACCCGCGCCCAGATGGCGTTGTCGTCCCCCGAACCGGGCGCGCGGGCCATGCGGCGGCTGCTCACCGAACTGATGGACTTCAACGAGGTGAACCGCCACCTGATCGAGAAGATCGCCGCGGTGGACATTCGCTACGACTTCGGGGACGGCCCCGAGCTGCTCGGCCGTCGCCTGCCCGACCTCGACGTGGGACAAAGCCGCCTCTACGACCAGTTGCACGCGGGCCGCGGCCTCCTGCTCGACCGCACCGAACGGCTGACCACCGGCACGTGGTCCGACCGGGTCGACCACCTCACGGACGCCGACCTGGACTTCCCCGCCGTTCTGCTCCGCCCCGACGGTTACGTCGCCTGGATCGGTGACGACCAGCGAGACCTGGACGACTATCTGGCCCGCTGGTTCGGCAGGTAGCGGCCAGTTCGGGAACGGTCCCCACCGTCGACGGCAAGCTTGCCCGCAAGTCATCGCGGAGGAGGGTCCGGTGGGCAGGCAGGTCAAGATCGCGCGGGCGATCATGTACGCGCAGGCGGTGGCCTCGCTCGGGATCTGGGTGGTGCAGGTGCTGACCGTCAGCGCGCGCCTCGACCACAACCAGGAGGTCGCGGGCTCGGTGTGGTTCGTGCTCGTGGTCAACCCGGTGATCGCGGTGCTCGTCGCGGTGGCCGCCACCTTCCTGACCCGGCGCCCGTGGGCACGCGGGCTCGCCGTGGTCATGGAGGTGGTGGGCGCGGCGGGGGCGCTGGTCAGCGTGGTCACCGGGTACTACCAGGCGGTGTTCGCGATCCTGCTGGCCATCGGCGTGCTGGTGCTGGTGCGGTCGGGTTCCGCGCGATCGGTGCAGCCCGCATGAGGGCGCGCCTGGCCGCCGTCGCCGGCGCGGTCGTCCTGGTCGCCGGCGGCTGCGCCGGCCCACCGCCGACGAAGTGCAGCGGGGGTTTCTGCTCGGGGCCCGCCTACTGGCCGAGCACCGCCACCCAGATCGAGAACGGTTTTGTGGCCGTGTTGAGCGCCGTAGGCGTGGTCCCGATCGTGCCCCGCAGCGCCAACGGCCCCGCCCGCCGGACCAGCCGGGGCTGAGGCGCTTCCCTCAGTCTTGCGCGCCAGGGGTGAGCAGGACGATCGGGATCTCACGCGTGGTCTTCTGCGCGTACTCCTCGTACAGCGGGAAGATGCCCACCATCCGCGGCCACAGCACCTCGCGCTCGGCCGGGGTGGCGACCCTGGCGCGCGCGGTGAACCGGCGGTCGCCCGCCTGCACGCCGACGCTCGGCTCCGCCACGAGGTTCTTGAACCACGCAGGATCGTCGTCGTCACCGCCCTTGGAGGCGACGACCACGAAGTCCTCGCCCGCCTTGCCGTAGATCAGGCAGGTGCGGCGCGGAATGCCGGTCCGGCGCCCGGTGGTGGCGAGCACGAGCGTGTGGACGCCGTTCGATTCGTGGCCCTCGGCGCCGTCGGAGGCGAGGTACGCGCGGGTCTGCTCGGCGACCCAGTCCCACTGCGAGTCGGTGGCGCGGTCAAGATCAGCGGCGACGGCCATGGCGGAGGTCCTCCCGGTCACGCGGCCTCGTCGTGGCCGCTAGTACCCCTGGAACGGAGCCGTTGCGGCGTTCTCGACAGGGGCTAGACGTGACCCGGGTCACATTATCGACCACAGCGGTCCAAACGCTTCCAGGGCCAGTCCGACGCGAGCCAATCCGCGACGGCATCGGCCAGTGGCCCGTCGAGGGCGGACCTGTCGGCCCGCACCCAGGACTGCACCGAGACGTCCCACTCCGCGGAGTCCGGCGGATACAGGTAGACGCACCCGATGACGTCGTCGCCCTCCAGCACGGTGAACGTGAACCCGACGCGGCGCGTGAAGTCGTCCGCGTGGCGGCGGAGGTCGGCGAGGTTCCGTTCGAGCGTCATGCCGTCGCGCGGTGGCCAGTCGCCGTCGGGATAGCCGGGCGTGGCGCGGATGTGCTCGATGCTCGACATCCACGCGGCGTGATCGGCCTCGTTGTGCCGCGGCCCCAACGGTTCGAGCCGGAACCGCTCGGTCACCAACCCGGTCGGCGGCACAAAATCGGCTGGCACGAACGCGGTCATGGGCGGGAGCGTAATGCGCTGGACAGCTCCCCCGCACCCGAGTTTCTCTTCCCAGGAAAGGAGCCCTCGTTGAGCAGCACACCGGATCTCGGACCACTCCCCCGGCGCGTCACCGTCGACGCGACACAGGTGCGGCGGTTGGTCGCCGAGCAGTTCCCGGAATGGGCCGGCCTCCCGGTCCGGCCGGTCGCCGCCAACGGCTGGGACAACTTCACCTTCCACCTCGGCGACACCATGCTCGCGCGGCTGCCGAGCGCCGCCGAATACGCGCTGGCGGTCGACAAGGAACACCAGTGGCTTCCGGCACTCGCGCCCCGGTTGCCGCTGCCCGTTCCCGTCCCGCTGGCGAAGGGACGTCCCGGCGCCGGCTACCCCTTCCCGTGGTCGATCTACCCCTGGCTCCACGGCGAACCCGCGCACGCGGACCGCATCGCCGACCCGGTCCGCTTCGCCCTCGAGCTGGCCGACTTCCTGCTCGCCTTGCGGAACGTCGATGCCGCCGACGGTCCCCAGCCGGGTAAACACAACTGGTTCCGAGGCGACACCCTGCGCACCTACGACGCCCGGACCCAGCGCGCGCTCACGGCACTGGGCGATCACGCCGACCCGGCCCGCGAAATCTGGGCGACCGCACTGGAATCCCACTGGGACGGGCCCGACCGCTGGTTCCACGGCGATGTCGCCCCGGGCAACCTCCTGGTCGAGGACGGCCACCTCGCGGCCGTCATCGACTTCGGGACCTGCGGGGTCGGCGATCCCTCCTGCGACCTCGCCATCGCCTGGACGCTGCTGACCGCCGACGGCCGTCAAAGGTTCCGCGAACGCTTGGCCGTCGACGAGGAGACCTGGGCACGTGGGCGCGGCTGGGCCCTGTGGAAGGCGCTCGCCCAGAACGACGACGCCACCCTCGGTCAGCTCTTCGCCGACCACGCGCGCGTCACCCCAGGTGGTCGTTCTCCCCGCTGACCCAGGCGATGTACCGCTCCGCCGACCGCCGCACCGCGCCCTTGGCGTCGCTGAGGACCTTGCGGCCGAAGAGCCCGTAGATACGGTCGAACTCGTACGGCTCCAACCGCTCCACGATGCGCCGCACCAGGCCCGCGGACAGGGGGATCGTGTTCGGGTAGCTGCGCATGAACGTCACCCAGCCCTCGGCGGCCACCGGCACGATGGTGTCCCCGGTGAGCAGGGCACCGCCCGCCACGTGCGCCACCGCCGCCCCGGGGAAGTGCCCGCCCGCCTCGATCAGCGTCACGCCGGGCAGGACCTCCTCGGTCCCCGACCACTCCCGGAGCACCGGGTCCTCCCGCCGCACCCACCGCCGGTCGGCCGCGTGCACCAGCACCGGGACCCCGCCGAGCCGGTGGCTCCAGCTCACCTGCGACGCGTACATGTGCGGATGGCTGGCCACGATCACCGCGGCGCCGCCGAGTTCCTCGACCTTGGCGGCCAACGGCTCGTCGAGGTGGTTCGGCGGGTCCCACATCAGGTTGCCCCGCGGCGTCCGCACCAGGTGCGTCCACTGCCCGATGCCGAACGCCGGTTCCCGGTTGAGGCGGTGGATGCCGGGCTCCAGTTCTTCGTGCACCAGCCGGTGTTCCTCGGCGGCCAGCTCGGCCAGCGTGGTCCACGCCTGGCCGGCGGCGGGCACCCACTGCCGCTCGTCGGCGCAGATCGCGCACACCCCGGCCGGGGCTTCAGCGGTGTCGGGGTGCTCCACGCCGCAGGTCCGGCAGATCCAGATCGTCATCGCCCCAGCCTTGAACCTCCACCACGGTGCAGGTCAAGCTTCGACCGTGCGAGAAGTGAACTGGGAGCACTGGCCCGGGGTGCGCGGCGAGACGGTCGACGTGGGCGGCACGAGCGCGCACCTGCTCCGAGCCGACGGTCCGGCGTCCGCGCCGACCCAGTTCCTGGTCCACCCCATGGCCAGCGGCGGCGTTTTCTGGCTGGACGTGTTGCCCTCGCTGACCGCGCACGGGCCGGTCGTCGCCGTCGACCTCCCCGGTGCCGTGCTCGGGCGAACCGAGTCACCGCACCGGTTCGCCGTGCGCGCCGAGCCGAGCGCGCGGTTCCTGCGCGCGTTGACCACCGCGCTCGGCCTCGACCGCGTCGTGGTGCACGGCTGGTCCTTCGGGGGTTTGGTCGCGTTGTTGTTCGCCGACCTCGTACCCGCGCGCGTCGAGCGGCTCGTGCTGACCGCGCCGACCCTGCCCGGTCCGCTGAGCCGGGCGGAACGGCTGGGCTGGCAGACGCTGGGCCGCCTGGCCCTGCTCGTCGGCCCCGGGCTCCTCACGGTGACCGGCTCCGCCCTGATGGGCGTGAAGCAGCGCAACCCGCGGCAGCTCCCGTGCTCGCCCGAGCTGGCCGCGCTGATCGGCGAGCAGCTCGCGGAAATCGGCCCGCGGCAACTGCGGAACGGCGTGACCGCCTTCGCCTCCGCGGTCTCGGCGATGTTCGTCGACCGGCACCCGGCCGAAGACGCCATCGACCGGCTCGCCGTGCCCACGCTGGTCCTGTGGGGCGATCAGGACCCGCTGATCGAGCGCGCCACGATCGACCACCTGCTCGCCCGCCGCCCGGACTGGGCGCTCCACGTCTTCGAGGGCGTCGGCCACCTTCCGCCGTGGGAGGTGCCGGACGCCTACGCCTCGGCGGTCTCCCCCGGCTGAAGCCGCCGGGTGAGTTCGGGGACGCCGTCGCCGTCGAGGTCGGCCAGGAACGGGCGACGGCCCGCCATCACCATGACCAGCGACAGCAGCGGCCCGCGGAGTTCGGGCCCCGCACCCTCCCGGAAATCGGCGTCGGTCGCCTCCAGCGCCAAGCCCTTGACCAGCGTCTTGCTGTTCACCGCGAAATCCTTGGTGGCGAAGAACCTGGCCACCGCGAGCAGGCCATCGGCATCGGGGGAATGCCGCAGCCCCAACGGTTTCCGGATGTCCTCCGCGTGCACCAGCAGTTCCCCGAGACCGGCGGGCGAGGACTTGACCGGCAGCACGATCGGCCCAACCCGGCGGAACCGCTCGAACGTCTCCCGCGGATCGGCGCCGCGGAACTCCTCCAGCCGCCGCCGGTTGTGCACGTCCGTGTCGAACCGGGCGCCGACCATGCTGCGGATCCACCCCAGCCGGGTGGTGGTCGCGGCCGCGCCGAGGTGGGCGACCACCTCCTCGACGTCCCACTCACCGCACAGCGTCGGCGACCGCCACGCCTGCGGTTCGAGCGCACTCAGGTCGTCGACGAGCGCGGCGAGCTCCCGTCGCTGGATCTGGGGGAAGTCGGTCATGCCACGACACTAACGACGTCCGAAAACCGCCAGTCCCCGCGCCTGGCCCGGCCTAGCGTCGGGGGCATGCGCCTCCGTCACCGCGACCGTGAACCCCGCGTCCACCCGGACGCCTACGTGGCCCCGACGGCCACCCTGATCGGGGACGTCGAGGTGGCCGCCCACGCCCGCGTGCTGTCCGGCGCCGTGCTGGACGCCGAGGGCGCGCAGGTCACCGTCGGCGAATACAGCATCATCGGTGAGCACGCCGTGCTCCGCGCGTCCGCGGTGGCCGGGCCGCAGCCGGTCGAGGTCGGCGATCACGTGCTCGTCGGCCCCCACGCGACCCTGCTGGGCTGCGTGGTCGGCCGGGCCTCCTACCTCGCCACCGGCTGCACCGTGCTGCAGACCGCCCGCCTCGGCGAGGGCACCACCGTCGCGGTCGGCGCCCTGGTGCACGCGCGCACCGAGACCCCCGCCGAGTACTTCGTGCCGCCGTTCGTGGTCGCGCTGGGCGATCCCGTCCGGCTCCTGGCTCCCGGCGACCCGGAGCTGCCGGGCGCCATTCGCGAGGTCGGCTTCGCCCAGGCCGCGTTCGGCACGACCGGCCCGTGGTCCGACCGGATCCGCCGCACCGTGCACGCCACCGAAACCCGCTCGACCGAACTCGCCGCGCACCGGGATGATGTGGTGCTGCCGGAACACTGAGCCGAGGGGTGCGGATGGGCGTTCTCGAAACCGGTGACGGCCACTTGGTCTACGACGTGCGGGGCGACGGCCCGCCGCTGGTCCTGCTCCACCCCGGTGGCGCGAGCCGGGCGATCTGGGACGAGTTCGCCCCGGGACACCGCGTGGTCCGGTTCGACGCGCGCGGCCACGGCGAATCGTCCGAACCCGATGGCCCGTTCTCCCACCACAACGACCTGCGCCTGCTGCTCGACGCGCTCGGCATCGACCGCGTGCCGCTGGTGGGCAGTTCGCTCGGCAGCCGGACCGCGATCGACTTCGCGCTGGCCCACCCCGACCGCGTGGACCGGTTGTTCCTCGCCTCACCGGGGATCAGCGGCATGGTCGAACGCGACCCGTTCACCGTCGAGCAGTACCGGAAAGTGGGCGAAGCCCTTGCCGCCCAGGACTTCCCGCTCGCCTACGAGCACGTCGTCCGACTGCTGGTCGACGGTCCACATCGGACTCCCGAGCAGGTGGACCCGGCGGTCCGCGCCCGTTTCCACGCCCTGCTGGTGGAGAACGCCCAGCAGGGCCACGGCCGCTTCCCGCCCGGCGACGAACTCGACGGAGTCAACCGGGTCGGCGAACTGCACGCGCGCACCCTGGTGCTGACCGGCTCGCTCGACACGAGCGACATCCACGAGATGGCGGACCTGCTGGAACGCTCAGGCCGCGACGTGCGCCGCGTGTCGTTCGACGGCGCCGGGCACCAGGTCGCCCTGGAACGACCACGGGAGTTCGGCGACCTCCTCACCGAATTCCTGCGAGATCACTGAACGCGTTCGTCGTACTCCGCCCTGGCGGCGTCCACCTCGGGCATGTGCGCCTCGGCCCACTCCTTGAGGTGCCGGATCGGGTCCAAAAGGGACAGACCGAGCGGGGTCAGCTGGTAGTCGACCCGGACCGGCACCGACGGGGTGACGGTCCGCGTCAGCAGCCCGTCCCGCTCCAGCCCGCGCAGGGTCTGGGTGAGCATCTTCTGGCTCACGCCGTCGATCCGCGCGGCGAGCTCCGAGTACCGCTTCGGCCCCTCCAGCCCCAGCGCCACGATCACCAGGCTCGCCCACTTGTCGCCGATCGTGTCGAGCAGCCTGCGGCTGGGGCAGAACGCGGAGAACGCGTCGAAGCGCGGCTCGCCGGTTTTCACGTCCATGACTTACTCCCGGGTGCCTACACCACTATAAAGTGCCTTCTTCCCATTGGAGAGTAAGTCACCGATGGTGGTGTGGTCCACCTCTTCACCGAAGGAGCACCACCATGACGTTCGCCCTCGTGTCCAAGCCCGACCAGACCACCCCCGCGCTGGAGGAGGTGGTGCTGCCCGCGCTCGGACCCGGTGACCTGCGGGTCCGGGTCACCGCCGCCTCGGTCGACCCGGTCGACGCGCTCTACGCGGGCGGACCGGCCCGCGCGATCTTCGGCCTCACCGGCACGGTCGGCATCGGCTTCTCCCTCACCGGCGTGGTCGTCGAGACCGGCTCCGAGGTCACCGGCTTCTCCGCCGGTGACGCGGTCGCCGCGGTGCACGGCGACTTCGGCGCCCCGGCCCGCGCCCACGCGGAGGAAACCGTCGTCCCGGCGAAGGCCGCCGCGCTGCTGCCCGGCGAACTCGACCCCGTCGACGCGGCCACCCTCCCGCTCAACGCCCTGCTCGCGGCCCAGCTGGTGCACCACCTCGGCCCGGCCGGGGGGCGGACGCTGCTGGTCACCGGCGCGGCCGGGGCCGTCGGCGGGTACGCCGTCGCGCTGGCCGCGCACGCCGGCTGGGCAGTCACCGGGCTCGCCCGCGAATCCGACCGCGCGTTCGTGCTGAGTGCCGGAGCCCGCGACTTCAGCACGGAACTGCCCGGGCCGTCGTTCGACGCCGTGGTCGACGCCGCCGTGCTGCAGTCGGCGGCGGTTGCCGCGATCCGCGACGGTGGCGCGTTCGCCGGGGTGCCCTCGGCCGCCCCGGCGACCCCCGAGCGCGGCATCGACGTCGGCATCCTGAACGTCGAACCCGACGGCGAGCAGCTCGCCGGGCTGCTCGACCTCGCCGTCCGCGGCGTGCTGGCCGTGCGCGTGGCGGGACGGGTGCCGCTGGCCGAGGCCGCGACGGCGTACGACAAGGTCGCGGGCGGTGGTCAGCGCGGTCGGTGGCTGCTGGTTCCGGGGCAGCGCAGGTGATCACTCGCTGGCGGCGTCGATGACCCCGTCGAGCACCTCGCGCGAGCGCGCCAGGTCGGCCATCAGCCGGTCGATGCGCTCGCGTTCGGCGGTGAGATCGGCGACCAGCTTCGCGTCGGCCTGTTCGGACGGGCCGCCGTCGGCGTCCCGCATGCAGGGCAGCAGGCGCGCGATCTTCTTGCTGGACAACCCGGCGGCGAACAGCTCCTGGATGCGGACGACCCGGTCGACGGCGGCCGCCGGGTAGTCCCGGTGGCCGCCGCGGGTGCGGTCGGCGACGAGCAGGCCCTGCTGCTCGTAGTACCGCAGCGAGCGCTCGCTCACACCGGTGCGCTGGGCCAGTTCACCGATCCGCACGACGCCTCCGGGGTTGAACCTGACATTGGTGTCAAGTTCTACCTTAACGCGCGTGAGCAACAGCCTGATCGGCGAAACCGCGGGAACCGAGCACCACCGCCAGCACCGGCACGAGCAGAACCAAAGCGGCCCAAGGGAAAGCACCGGCACCGAACCAGCCGAGCAGCAACCCGCCGACCACCCCGCCCCCGGCCATCGCCGCGTTCCACAGGGTGACCAGCATGGCCTGCGCGGTGTCGGCGGCCTCACCACCCGCCTGCCCGGCTGCGGTCTGGAGCAGTGTCGGCACCCCGCCCCAGCCGAGCCCCCACAGCGCCACGGCGAGGTACACCAGTGCGGGGCTCCCGGTGAACACCCCGAGCATCGCGGCCGCCAGCCCGACGAGCACCGTGCCGGCGATCGTCAGCGTGCGCAGCCTGCGGTCGATCAGCGCGCCCACCACCCAGATGCTCACCATCGAGGCCACACCGAAGATCAACAGCACCAGGTCGACGGACCCGCCGAGCCCGGCGCGCTCCAGGAAGGTGGCGATGTAGGTGTAGAGGATCGTGTGCGCCAGCACAAAAACCAGGGTCACCACCAGGATCGGCGCCACCCCGGGCACGGCGAGCGTGCGCCGCAGCGGGATCCGGCCGCCACCGGCCTGACCGGGGAAGTCCGGCACCGCGACGGCGATCCAGCCGAGGAGCACCACGGCCAGCACGGACATCACGGTGAAGGTGACCCGCCAGCCGAGCGCCCCGCCGAGAAAGGTGCCGGCGGGCACGCCCAGCGAGAGCGCGAGCGGGATGCCCGCCATCACGATCGCGATCGCCTTGCCCTGCAGGCGTTCCGAGGCCAGGCGGCGGGCGTACCCGGCCAGCAGGGCCCAGACCACGCCCGCGGCCACCCCGGCGACGAACCTCGCGACCATGGTCAGCGCGTAGTCCGCGGACACCGCGGTGACCGTGTTGGCCACCGCGAAACCGGCGATCCCGGCCAGGAGCAAGCGTTTGCGCCGCCAGCCCGCGGTGGCCGCGGACAGCGGGATCGCGGCGAGCGCGGTCCCGATCGCGTAGACGGTCACGGTCTGCCCGGCGGCGGCCTCGCCCACGCCGAGATCGGTGCTCAGCGCGGGCAGCACGCCGGCGGGCAGCGCCTCGGTCAGCACGGTGATGAACGCGGCGGTGGTCAGCGCCAGCAGGGCGGGCAACGGAAGTCTCATGCGGCCCATGCTCGAACCTTCACACCGGTGTGAAGGTCAACCACGAACCCAGTGAGGTGGCACACATGCGCATCGGCGCACTCTCCGAGCGGACCGGCACGCCCCGCCGGCTGCTGCGGTACTACGAGGAACAGGGGCTCATCGCCGCGCGGCGACTGGCGAACGGCTACCGCGACTACCACGAGTCCAATGTGGACCGCGTGCACCAGATCCGCGGGCTGCTCGACGCCGGCCTGCCGACGCGGATGATCAAGCAGATCCTGCCCTGCCTGAACCGGCCACGGGCCATCCACTTCCCCGACGCCACGCCGGAGATGCTCGCCGCGCTGGAGGCCGAACGCGATCGGCTCGGCCGCCGGATCGACTGCCTGCGGCACAACCACGAGGCCATTTCCGGGTACCTGGACGAGGTGCGCGCCTACCGGTGAGCGAGCGCGTCGAGCAGCCACGAATGGGCGTGGCCGACGGTGACCGGTTCGCCGGTCACCTCCCCGACCAGCGCCCAGTACCGCCGCAGGCGCGGACTCCGCTCGGGAGTGAGTTCGACGTGCAGCCGCCGCCGGAACTCCGGGGTGTCGCGGGTCCGGCCGACCGCCGCGTAGGCATCGACGAACCGGTCCAGCGCGGCACCGGGTTCCGGCGAGCGACCGGCGAGCACGAGCGGCGTGGCGAGGGCGCAGGCGGCACCGACGTCCTCGTAGTCGACGTTGCGCGGACGTTGGCGCAGAAGGGTTTTCAGCGATCGGTCGTCGACGAGCGCGACCATTTCCGCGTAGGCGGCCACCTGCGCCGCGGTGGGGTCCGGTGGTGGCGCGGGCACGCTGCTGGCGAGGAACATCTCCACCGTGTCGGCGGTCGCCGGGCCGAGGAAGTCGTTGCGCCAGAAGGTGGTCAGCACCTCGCGAGCACCGCGGCCGTCACCCGCGGCCGCCAGTAGCTCCAGGGGCCGACCCGCTTCGACCGCACTGAGCGCCGCGCGACGCCACGCCATCGCGGCCAGTTCGGCGTCGAGCGCGGCGCGTTCGGCGGTGACCACTTCCGCCACCGACCGTTCGCCGTCCAGCACCTGCCGGATCGACGGCAGGCCGAGGCCGAGCCCGCGCAACCGCCGGAGGAGCGTGAGCCGCTCGACCGCCGCCGGGTCGAACCGGCGGTGCCCGCCCGCGCTGCGCACCGGTTCGAGAATGCCTTCGTCGCAGTAGAACCGGATCGTGCGCACGGGCACGCCGGTGCGCCGGGCCAGCTCGCCGATGCCGAGCGCTGTGATCCGGGTCACCACACCTTGAACCTCCACCCCGGTGGAATTCCTACCGTACGGGACATGGACCCCACCTGGCTGACGAACGCGCTGCACCACCACACCGCCGCCTTCACCGCGGCCGCCGAGGGCGGTGACCCGGCGCTGGTCGTGCCGACCTGCCCGGAGTGGCGGCTGCGGGACCTGATCGGGCACATCGGCCAGGCCCACCGCTGGGCCGCGGGCATGGTGCGAACCGGTCAGCCCGACGCCGTCCCGGATCCCCGCGAAGCCGATCCCCCGGCCGACTGGGCGGGCTGGCTGGCCGAAGGCGCCACCGAACTCGCCGACGCCGTGTGCACTTCGGACACCGTGGTGCCCACTCTGCTCGGCCCCGGCCCGGCGGTGTTCTGGCTGCGGCGCATGCTGCACGACCTGGTGGTGCACCACGCCGACGCGTGCCTCACCACCCGCCGGACCACGTTCGAGGTCGCCCCCGACGTGGCCACGGACGCGATCGACGAAGCTCTGGGCCTGCTGTCCGCCCCGGGCGCGGAGGCGTTGAAGCCTGCCCTCACCGAACTCCGCGGCACGGGCCAGAAACTGTTGCTGCGCAATGAAAACACCGGCTGGCTGATCACCCGGACCCCCGATGGCATCCGCTACCGCCACGGCGTGGAGGCCGCCGATGTCACGGTCACCGGGCCGGTCCGCGATCTCCTGCTCCTCCTCACCCGCCGCCTCCCACCAGCCCGGCTGGCGATCGAGGGCGACCACGCCCTGCTCGACCACTGGCTCACCCGGTCCGCGCTCTGACCCGCCTTGACAGGCAGCCGAACGGCTGCCTAACCTAAAGGCAGCCGCTTGGCTGCATGTTTGAGGTGAGGGCGATGGACGAGGTGTTCAAGGCGCTGGCCGATCCCAGCCGGCGGCGGTTGCTCGACCGGTTGAACGAGCGCAACGGGCAGACCCTGCGCGAACTGTGCTCGGGGCTGGCGATGGCCCGGCAGTCGGTCAGCAAGCACCTCGCCGTGCTGGAGGCGGCCAACCTGGTCGCCACCACCCGCCGCGGCCGGGAGAAGTTGCACTACGTCAACGCCGAGCCGATCAACGCCATCGCCGAGCGCTGGATCAGCCAGTACCACCGCGAGCGCGTGCGCGCGCTCGCCGATCTGAAGACCGCATTGGAGAGCGAGCCGATGAGCAAGCCCGAATTCCTCTACACCACCTACATCAACACCACCCCGGAACGGCTCTGGCAAGCGCTGACCGATCCGGCCTTCACCATCCGCTACTGGGGCGCGGTGCTCGAGTCGGAGTGGACCGAGGGCGCCACCGTGAGCTGGGAGCAGAACGGCTGGAAGTCCGCCGATCCCGAGCAGGTGGTGCTGGCGGCCGACCCGTACCGGCGGTTGTCCTACACCTGGCACACCTTCACCCCGGACTTCGCCGAGATCATGGGCATCGAGCCCGAGTTCGTCGACCGGGCCGCCGCCGAACCGCGGTCGACGGTGACCTTCGAGCTGGAGCCCGCCGGTGAGCTGGTGAAGCTGACCGTGCGCCACGACGGGTTCGAGCCGGACAGCGCGGTGCTCGAAGCCGTCAGCGAGGGCTGGCCGCACATCCTGTCGAGCCTGAAGACCCTGGTGGAAACCGGCGAGCCCCTGCCGGACGGCGAGTAGCCGCAAACAACCCCGCGTCCGGCGAGCCACAACCACCGGTTGGGCACTCATAGGCTGCACCGGTGGACACCGAAGCACTGCGGTCGTTCGTCCTGGCGGCCGACCTCGGGCAGCTGCAGCACGCCGCCGACGAACTCGACCTCACGCAGCAGGCGGTCTCCAAGCGGATCGCCGCGTTGGAGCGCGAGCTGGACGTGCGGTTGTTCACCCGCACCGCGCGCGGGGTGGAACTGACGCTCGACGGGCAGGCGTTCCTCCCGCACGCCCGTGCCGTCGTCACCGGTGTCGAACGCGCGATCTCCGCGGTCCGGCCGGGGTCGCGGGCGCTCCGGATCGATGTCCTCGGCCTGCGCAGCGCGCAAGCCGTGGTCCTGCACGACTACTGGCGCTCGCACCCCGGGACCGAGCTCGACGTGGTGACCCTCCGGGTCAACGACCCGCGCGCGGCGGTCGCCGCGGTCGAGTCCGGCGAGCTCGACGCGTCGTTCCGCGCGGTCACCGACCGCGGCTCGCTGCCGCGCGCGGTGCGGATGATCCACGCCTTCGACTCACCGGCGGAGCTCCTCGTCGGGCCGAGGCACCCGCTCGCGTCCGTGCGGAAGCTGACCCCGGAACACCTGCGCGG
Source organism: Amycolatopsis sp. 195334CR (assembly GCF_017309385.1). NCBI lineage: Bacteria > Bacillati > Actinomycetota > Actinomycetes > Pseudonocardiales > Pseudonocardiaceae > Amycolatopsis > Amycolatopsis sp. 195334CR. Next base: position 543,756 of record NZ_JAFJMJ010000001.1, read on the forward strand.
GCACCGAATCTGGGTGCCGGGCATCGCGCCGCGCAGTGAGTGGTCGGAGTTCTACGACCAGCTCACCACCGCCTTCGACCTCCGGATCGACGCGGCTGGGCCCAACTTCGGCAACGAGGTCCTCCAGGACATCCTCGCCGAATCCGCCGACGTGGCGACGCTGGTCGGCGCACGCGACCGGTACCTCTGGCCGGCGAGCCACGACCTGCGGCGCATCCCGATCGTCGAGCCGCAGCTCGTCTACCCGATCTCGCTCCTGCTCCCCAGCGAGAATCCGCACCCCAGCCTCGCCGCGATCGTCGACCACCTCGGCACGCTGCCGCGCGCGGCCGAACCGGCCTGGCGCCCGTCCTGGTCGGGCTGAACGGAGGACCCATGCCCCACGAGCACGTGATGCGCATCCACAGCCCCGAGTTCCGGGCCATGTCCGACCGGGTTCTGCGGGTCACCGAGCTGACCTCCCGCCTCAACGTCCTGCCGTTCGACGACGAGGTGGGGCGGGCGGAGCTGTTCGAGCGGATCCTCGGCAAGCCGCTGCCGTCGCGGGTGACCGTCTACCCGCCGTTCTACACCGACCACGGCCTGAACCTGGAGCTTGCGGAACGCGTGTTCATCAACCAGAACTGCACGTTCCTGGACTACGCCGGGATCCGGATCGCCGAGCGCGTGATGATCGGGCCGAAGGCCACGTTCATCACGATGAGCCACCCGGTCGACCCGGTGCGACGGCGGGAGTGGCTCAGCGGCGGACCCATCGACATCGCGGAAAACGTCTGGATCGGCGCCGGGGCCACCATCCTGCCCGGCGTGACGATCGGGCGGGACGCCGTGGTCGCTGCAGGCGCGGTGGTAGCCGACGACGTGCCACCCTCGACCCTGGTCACCGGCCCCAAAGCGGCCGTCCACCGCCAGTGGTAACCGGCCAAGGCGACCATCCACCGCCACTGCTGACCACGCCCAAGGCGGCCACCCACCGCCACCGGCGACCAAGCCCAAGGCCGCCGTCAGTGGTGAGTTGCGAAGCGGTCGAGGGCGGCCACCCGCGCCGCGTCCAGGCCGAGGCTGTTGTTGTGGCCGGTATCGTCCACCAGCACCAGTTCCGCGCCCGGCCAGGCGGCGGCCAGTTCCCACGGCGTACCGACCAAATTGGACAGATCGAGCACACCCTGCACGATCACCCCCGGAATCCCGGCCAGCTTCCCGGCGTCCCGCAGCAGCTCACCCTCGTCGAGCCAGCTGCCGTTGGTGAAAAAGTGCGTGACGATCCGCGCGAAGGCCATCCGGAACTTCGGGTTCTCATACCGCGGGCTCGGCCCCGGCGCGGTCGGGATGATCGCGGTTTCCCAGTCACACCAAGCACGAGCGGCGCGTTCGCGCACCGCGGGATCCGCGTCGAAGAGCAGCCGGTGGTACCCCGCGGCGATCTCCCCCTCTGGCACGAGCTCGCGGAACCGCTCGTACGCCTCCGGGAACATCAGCCCCAGATTCCGGGTGAGCAAATCGGTTTCGCGACGCCGCCCGGTGGCCACACCGGAGTGCAGCATCTCGGTGACCCGCTCCGGATGGCGTTCCGCGTAGGCCAGCCCCAGCACCGAACCCCACGACGCGCCCGAAACCAACCACCGCTCGATGCCGAGCGAGGTGCGCAGCCGTTCGAGGTCCGCGACCAGGTGGTGGGTGGAGTTCGCGGACAGGTCCACCTCGGGCTCGCTCGCGTGCGGGGTGCTGCGGCCGCAGTTGCGCTGGTCGAACAGCACCACCCGGTACCGCTCCGGATCGAACAACCGGCGGGAAGCTGGCGTGCAGCCCGACCCGGGACCGCCGTGCAGCACCACCGCCGGCTTGCCTTCCGGATTCCCGCATTCCTCCCAGTACAGGGAATGGCCGTCGCCGACGTCGAGCATTCCGTGTCGGTACGGCTCGATCGCGGGATAGATCACTGTTTCCTCCGATATTCCGTGGGTGTGCATCCGGTCAACGCGCGGAAATCCCGGTTCAGGTGGGCCTGGTCGGCATAACCGGTGATCGCGGCGATCTCGGCGAGCGCGTGGGGACCGTTCATCAGCACGGCCGCCCGGTTCAGCCGCGCGACGCGGGCCGTGGCTTTCAGGCTGAGCCCGATCTGCTCGCGGAACCGGCGGTTCAGGTGCTGCCGTGTCCAGCCGATCTCCTCGGCCAGCCGGTCCACGCGCAGCCGTCCGCCGGTGTGCTGCAACCGTTGCCACGCCCCGAGAACCGGCGCTTCCAGCTCGGCGCCCAGCCAGGCGGTGAACCGTTCGTCGAGCAACCGGAACCGCGCCGCCCAGCCCCGGGTTTCGGCGAGTTCTTCGACCAGCAGGTCGCCTCGGGTGCCGAGCAGGTCCGCGAGGCCCACGACGGAGTTCGCGATCTCCCGCAGCGGCAGGCCGAACAACGCGTACGCGCCGAGCGGGGTGAGCCCGATGGAGATCCCACACGAGCGGCCGGGCAGTTCCTCGGCCACCAGCGGCCGGTCGCGCAGCCCGATCACCGCGGAGGCGGGCAGGTCCACACCGGATTCCAGGCGGCGGACCGGTGCCTCGAAGTCGATCGAGAGGGTGAGCACGCCGAGCGGGGTCATCCGCCACGTCCGGCGCTCGTGCTGGCGGTAGTCCTGCGCGGTGTAGCTGAGCACGTGGGCGGCGAGCCGGGGGTGCGGCGAGGCGAAGACGTGACCACCGTCGAGCCGGTCGACCTCCTCGGTCGGCACCACCAGCGCCCAGTCCCCCATGCCCCCAGGCTACGGCCTTCCATTCGTCCAAGACGACGGAATAACCACTCGCCTACCTTGCCGGGCATGGGGAAAACAGGGGCATTCATCAGCGACGACAAAAGAACCGACTACTTCGCGGCCTACCGGGCGGCGATGGCCGATGGCCCGCCACCGGCCGCCGTGCTCGACGTCGAAACCTCGTTCGGCACCACCCGCGTCTACCGGCACGGCAGCGGCGGCGCGCCACTCGTCCTGCTGCACGGACTGCTGGCCGGCGCACCCATGTGGGCGTCGTTCTGGGCGAAGCTTTCCGCCGAGCACACCGTCTACACGCTCGACATCCTCGGCGAGGGCGGGTACAGCGTGCAGACCGAGCCGATGGCCGACCACGCCGATCGCGCCCGCTGCCTCGACGAGGTGCTCGCCGGGCTGAAACTCACCGGGGTGCACCTGGTCGGTGCGTCCTCCGGCGGCTGGCAGGCGGCCAACTACGCGACGCGGTACCGCGATCGCCTGGCCACGGTGACCCTGATCGATCCGACCACGGTCACCGCGAACTTCTCCTTCGGCGCCCTGCGGTACGGCCTGCTGCTCAAGCTGCTGCCGTTCGACTGGATGTGGCGGCGGTTCTTCCGCTGGGCGGCGGGTGCGGACGTGTCCGGCGAACCCGCCATCCGCCTCGCCCGCGCCACCATCGGCGCCTACCGGCCCGCGGTGTCGTTCCAGACCTGCCTGCCCGAAGCCGATCTGCGGGCGATGGACGTGCCGACGCTGGCGATCTTCTCCGGCCGCAGCGCCGTCCACGACTCCGCACTGGCCGCCGACCGGCTGCGGTCGTGGCTGCCGGAGTCCGAAGTGGAGGTCTGGCCCGAACTCGGCCACTACCTCACCGCGGCCGACCGCCACCGGGTGGCCGACCGCCTGCTCCGCTTCGTCGCCACCCGGCTCCCGGACCATCAGGCGTAGACGCCGGCGAGCCACGCCTCCCAGCTCTTCGTCTCCCCCGCGGTGTCGACGCCACCGAAGTGGTGCGCGGACACGGCCACCGGGTCACCCCAGGTGTTGCGGCCGAAGAACCGGTAGATCGCGTTCTCCGTGCGGATGCCGAGGAAGTACGGCGAGCGGTAGTCGACCTCGCCCTCGATGTGCCCAACCCCGGGCACGTCGACGGCGACCCGGTCCCCGACCGCGGCTTCGGACAGCCCCAGCTCGCGCACGAGCCGGTCGAAGGCGGCGGGATCGGTGGCACTCGACGCGGGCGCGTCCGCGGTCAGGTACTCGGCGGCCCGCCCGGCGAAGTGCTCGACGTAGGTCGCCATCGTGGCCTGGTACATCTCCGTGTGGTGCAGGCAGCCGTCGTAGAGGTTCTGCCAGTCCTCCTCGGGGAACGAACCGCGGTGCGTGTACCGCACGAACGACTTCCCGCCCGGCCGCGGCTCGATCACGTTGTCCAGCTCGTTGAACCAGTCGCCGCTCTCGACGCGGTTGGCGAAGTGCCTGCCGGGCTCCCACGCGGTGATCTTGGCGCCGGGCGCGATGTCGACCGCCCCGCCGAGCCGCGGTTCGCACGCGATCGGCCACAGCCAGCCCGCCGTCCCGGTGGTGATCGCGGCGAAGACCTGCTCCGGGGTGCCGTTGATCTCGCGCTCGTTGCGGACCTCGAACTCGCGGTTCATGGAAGCTCTCCTTTGTCGTTTTCGCTGGTAGAGCAAGAGTCTCACCGACAATTTTTATTGTCAAGACAATCACAGTTGTCGGTATCATGACTGTTGCTTCTGGTTGCGAGCAGAACCAGCTGTTGGACTTCTGATCGACGCGCGCCCAGGGTGGAAGGAGAGCGAAGGAAGAAGGAGCGAGATGACCTACCTGCACCCCGGTGAGCCCGGCTTCGAGGACGAGGCAGCCGGATTCCAGACCGCCTTCCGGCACGAGGCGAAGGTGATCGCCGCCGTGGAGAACGCGGAAGACGTCCGTGCCGCGGTGCGCCACGCCCGCGAGCGCGGCCTGCCCGTAGCGGTGCAGGCGACCGGGCACGGCCTCACCACCCCGGCCACCGGACTGCTGATCAGCACCCGCCGGATGCGCGGGGTCCGGGTCGATCCGGTCACCAGGACGGCCTGGGTGGAAGCGGGCGCGCGGTGGAAGGACGTGCTCGCCGAGACCCGCGAGCACGGGCTCGCGCCGCTTTCCGGCAGTGGCCCCGGCGTCGGCGCGGTGTCCTACTCACTCGGCGGCGGCGTCGGCCTGCTCGCACGGCGCTTCGGGTTCGCGGCCGACCACGTGCGGCGGGTCGAACTGGTCACCGAGGACGGCGACCTCGTCGAGGTGACCGCCGAGAGCGACCCCGACCTGTTCTGGGCGATCCGGGGCGGTCGCAGCGGGTTCGGGGTGGTCACCGGGCTGGAGTTGGCGTTGTTCCCGGTCGCCACCCTCTTCGGCGGCGGCCTGTACTTCGGCCCGGAGTCGCTGGCCGACGTGCTGCGCGGGTTCCGCGAGTGGACGGCCACCGTGCCGGAGGAACTGACGTCCTCGATCGGCATGGTGCCGATGCCGGACGTGCCGGGTGTCCCGGAACCGTTGCGCGGCAAGCACGTCGCGCATGTGCGGGTGGCCCACAGCGGCGACCCGGCCGAAGGTGAGCGGCTCGTCGCGCCGCTGCGCGAACTCGGGCCGCCGTTGATGGAGCGGTTCGGGGAGATCCCGTTCGCCGATGCGGCGCGCACGATCTTCAGCGAGCCGGACACCCCGCACGGCTACTACGGCGACACCGCGCTGTTGACCGACTTCCCCGCCGACACCACGGAACGCTTCCTCGAACTCGCCGGTCCGGACGCGCCGATCGGCCTGGTGACCGAGATCCGGCACCTCGGCGGTGCGTTGTCGCGACCGCCCGAGGTGCCGAACGCGGTCAGCCACCGCGAGGCGCGGTACCAGCTGATGGTGCTGTCCGGCCCGGGAGCCGCCGAGCACGCGGCCCAGGAGGAGGTGTTCGCCGAAGTCGAACCGTGGACGCTGGGCCGCGCGCTGAACTTCGCCTACGGGGACCGGCCCGCGGTGCGCGCCTTCCACTCCCCCGAGGTCGAGCGGCGCCTGGCCGAGCTCAGGACCCGGTGACCGGGAAGAGGTCGAGCAGCCACCGCTGCCAGGCGGCGGTGGTGGCGTCCCGGTTCGGCGCGGCGCCGTAGTAGTAGTGGATGGTGTTGACCATGCCACCGCTTTCCGCGCCGAGGCCCTGGAACCGGTGCAGCCCTTCGGGTGCGCGTACGCCGAACACGCCGCGCACCAGGTAGTCGACCTCGCCTTCGATCGGGGGCAGGCCGTCCGGGGTCAGCCGGACCCGGTCGCCGAGCGCGACGGCCGGGTCCACCCCGAGCGCGGTGCGGAACTTCGCCCACACCTCGTCCGGTTCCAGCGCCGTGGTCGACCCGGTGACCAGCGTGGTGGCCGGTAGCCCGCCGTAGTACCGGAAGTACTGCGCGAGGTTGTGGAAGAAGAGGTTCCAGCCGCGGTCGAAGCTGTCGTACTCGGCGGACCAGTCGTCGCCGTCGAAAAAACCGCTCTGCGTGAACCGGAGCACGGTCCCGCCGTTTTCCCGCCCTTCGACGAGGAATTCGAGCGCGCCGGGCGAATCCGCCGTGCCGTAGACGATCCGCTTGCCCTCTTCACGGGCAAGCACCTGGCCCGCCTGGGTGTTTCCGCCGCCGAAGTCGGCCTCGCCCTCCCCCTCGGGGCCGAGCTCGTGCGGGACGAACCAGATCGACATCCCGGGTCCACTGGAGATCGCCGCCCACACCTGGTCCGGGGTGGCGTCGAAGGAGATTTCCTTCTCCAGCCGCCGTTCCCGGCTCATCCGGGCTCGACGACCTGCATCAGCATGAGCAGGTTCCCGCAGGTGTCGTCGAAGATCGCGCTGATGCCACCCATGGTCGCCGCCGGCTCACCGCGGAACTCCACCCCGGCCTCGACCAGCCGCGCGTACTCCTTGTGGATGTCCTCGGAGAACAGCATGGTGAACGGCATGTTCGCCTGGTACAGCTCAGCCTGGTAGGTCCGCGCGAACTCGTACCCGGCCGGCTCCAGCAGGATCTCGAACCCGTCGGGCTCGTCGGGGTGGACCACGGTCAGCCAGCGCGCACCGCCCACGTCGATGTTGTGCTTGACCTGGAAGCCCAGCTTCTCCGTGTAGAACCGTTCCGCCCGCTCCTGGTCGTTGACCATGATGCTCATCAGCTGGGCCTTCATCACCACTCCGTTCCGCGTTCGTTCCCGAACGCGGCCCACGGTTCCACCGACAACTTAGATTGTCAAGACATGGCATCCTGTCGGTTGACGAGCACCTGGAGCTCGGTCACCCCGCGTTCCGGCGCTTCGTAGTCGAGGTAGACCTCGCGCGCGTGCCCGATCGAGGTGTACCCGTGCTCCTCGATCCAGAAGGCCAGCGTCTGGAAGGTGCGGTCGACCTCGTCCATCGTGCCGTGGTGCAGCACGGTCGCGGCGGTGCCGAGCGCGGGCAGGTCCACCACGTCGAAGTCGTACTCGCGGCCGCTTTCCAGTGCCACCGGCGCCGCGGTGTGCACCATCACCTGCTCCTCGCCGACCGGTTCGTAGTAGGCGATCGTGGGTGCGGCGATGCGGAGGCCCGCCTCGTCGAGGCGACGGCACAACTCGACGAACAGCGGTTGCACGACCGGGCCGATGTCGTGGGAGGCGTAGCTGGCGGCCACCCCGGAAAGCTCGGCGACGCGCAGCGGCGCGACGGATTTGAGGAGCACGTCCTCGGTGTTCATGTGGCCTTCGCGCTCGATGGTGCGCAGGCGCGCCTCGACGCGGTCGAGCCGGTCGGTGTCGGCGGAGATCTGCGCTTCGAGCTGAGCGCGTCGCAGGCGGAGCATGCCGCGCAGTTCTTCGGGGTTGAGCTTCTCCTCGATGATCTCGCGGACTTGCTCGAGCGTGAAACCCAGCTCCTTCAACGCGACCACGCGGTTGAGGTCGCGCAGCTGGGCCGCGTCGTAGTAGCGGTACCCGCTGGCCTCGTCCACGCGGACGGGCCGCAGCAGGCCGATGCTGTCGTAGTGCCGGAGCATGCGGACCGAAACCCGGCCGAGCCTGGCGAACTCCCCGATGGCGAACACGCCACAGCTTCACACGCCGGCCCCCCAGGCGCCACCTCCCGCTGCCCGTCCCCGACAAACGGACACCGGGAGGTGGCCGGACCCCGTGTGCTCCCTAGCGGACGATGCGGGCGATCAGCCCGGTCAGCACCAGCCAGAAGACGGCGGCGAGCCCGTAGTTGATCAGGACGCCGACCTGGTAGTTCTCCAGCTGGAACAAACCGGGGAAGAACAACGCCAGTGGCTCGGCGATGGCCCGCATGAATTCGACGAACGCGTTGGCCGCGTTGGCACCCAGCAGGATCATCAGGATGTAGATGACCTCGATGAGCGCGATCACTGCCCCGACGCCGGTGATAACTCGCGCGGCCGTCGAGCGGCCGCCGGATACTCGCAATCTGGACATGCTTAGGGGTTCCCCTCGGCGGACGGGTGAAACGCGGATCACCGTCGATTGCGCCATTCGAACACCGCTTTCCCGCCGAATGGCCGTATCTTGCGGAGATGGCCCGCCCCAGCGCGACTACGCAACGATATCTCTCGAACACCGCGCTGTACGCGGACCCCGCGCTGACCGAGAACCTCGACTACGCCAGGTGGTTCCGGCACGCCGGCGGCACCCCGGTGGTGCTGGCCCCGCACGGCGGCCAGATCGAGCCGGGCACCTCCCAGCTCTGCCGGGCCATCGCCCGGGCGTCCACATGCGACTACTGGCTGTTCGAAGGACTTCGCGGCGAACGACGGCTGCACGTGACCTCCAGCCGGTGCGACGATCCGGTGGCGCTGGCCCTGTGCGCGGGCACCGACCGGGCGCTGAGCCTGCACGGGTGCATCACGCTGCCCCGCGAGGGCGTGTTGATCGGCGGCCTGGACGCCGAATTCGGCGGCATCGTGCACGAGGAACTCACCGCCCGCGGCATCGAGACCCTCGACGCCGCCGAGTACCCGACGCTCGCCGGGCGGTCGCCGCGCAACATCGTCAACCGGACCCGCACCGGCATGGGGGTGCAGTTGGAGCTCCCGCTCGCCCTGCGCGACGCGATGCGCGGCGACTCGCCGCTAGCACAGTCCTTTGTGGACGGCGTGGTGGCGGCGCTGCGCCGGGTCTGGCGGGACGGGCGGTGCACCGGGTAACTTGCCAGAGCACGTTCCTCGATGGGGAAAGCCGGTGGGAATCCGGCGCTGACCCGCAACCGTGAGCCCGCGTTCCGCGCGGGCGAGTCGGACCGCCTGCCGGGGAACGGGCTCCGTCGAAACCGTCGTGGACTGCGGCTCGGGGCCTGCGCTGGCCCTTCCGGCACGCGTGGGTGACCGCGCCTGTCCGAAGGAGGATCCCTTGCGCACGAAGCTCTTCCGCGCCAGACCGGTGGCCGTGCTGGCCACCGCCGCCGCGCTGGCCGCCGGGTTGTGCACCCCGGCCGCGGCCACCGAGCAGCAGCAGACCGTCGCCCGCCACGGCGCGGGGTACCTGGCCCGCGCGATCACCGCGGGCGGTGGCAACCTCAGCGCCGACGTCACCAGCACCGCGTACGCCGTGCTCGGCCTGCACGCCGCCGGCGTCGGCCGCCAGGCCGCCCAGGACGGCGTCGCCTACCTCAGCACCCAGCTCGGCGAGCCGCTCAAGGGCGCCGACGGCCAGGACGACCCGGGCCGGGTCGCGTACGTGGTCCTCGCGGCGGTGGCGGGCAAGCAGAACCCGCGCCGATTCGGCGGGGAGAACCTGGTCGACCGGCTGCTCGCGACCCAGCGCGCCGACGGCCTGTTCGGCTCGGCCGCCCCGACCTACGACGGCGCGTTCCGGCAGGGCCTCGCGCTGACCGCGCTCAAGGCCGCGAAGGTGCCGTCCACCGATGCCAGGATCGCCGCGGCTACCACGTGGCTTACCGGCCAGCAGTGCGCGAACGGGCTCTGGCAGGCCTACCGCGCGGACACCGCGGTGCCGTGCGCGCCCGCCGATCCGGCGACCTTCTCCGGTCCCGACACCAACAGCACCGGCATGGCGGTGCAGGGCCTCGCCGCCTACGGCAAGCTGCCCGGCGCCAAGAAGGTGCTGGCCGCGTTGAACGCCGCCCGGTCCGCGGACGGTGGTTTCGCCTTCGTCGCCGCGCCGGGCCAGGCTTCCGACCCGAACTCGACCGCACTGGCGATCCAGGCGATCGTGGCCGCGGGTGGTCAGCCGGGCAACGCCTACGCCGCGCTCGCGAGCTTCCAGCTGGGCTGCACCGATCCGGCCGCCGACCGCGGCGCGTTCTTCTATCCCGGCAGCCGCGCGGTGAACCTGCTCGCGACCGTCCAGGCCGTCCCGGCCGCCGCGGGCAAGGCCTTCCCGCTGGCGCCGTCGACGCCGTCGGCCGCGGTGCCGGAGGTCCCGTGCGCGGTCTCGGCACAGCTCGCCGGCACGCCGGGCCCGTGCGCCGGAACGAGCGGCGTCACGGTGACCGTCGACTTCGCCGCTTTCGGTGGTGCGCAGGAAACCCGCTGTGCGCCCGGGGCGCAGGCCAGCGGGGTGGCCGCCCTGCAGAACGCCGGCTTCACCCCGACCGGCACCACCCGCTGGGGGCTGGCGTTCGTCTGCCGCATCAACGCCCTCCCGACGCCCGCGCAGGACCCCTGCGTGAACACCCCACCGGCGACCGCCTACTGGGCGTACTACCACGCGAACGCGGGCGCGACCGCGTGGACGTACAGCACCCAGGGCGCGTCCACGTACGTGCCGCCGCTGGGCAGCATCGAAGCGTGGGCCTTCGGCAACGGCGCCACCCCCACGCTGACCCCCACCCAAGTCCGCACCTCCTGACCCAACGCTAGGAATGGGGCATTACTTGCGTTGATTGCAAGTAATGCCCCACTCATAGCAATGGCTCCCGGGGCACCAGGTGGCCACCGATCACCAGGACGTCACCGCCGGTCAGCTTGACATCGAGCACCCGAGCACGGGTACTCTGAGTCGAGTATTTGACCCCGAGCACCCAGGACGAGGCAGGGCGATGGCCGCGCGTGGCAGGGCGAATCCGCTGGCTCTGGCGGTGCTGACGCTGCTCAGCGAGCGCCCGATGCACCCCTACGAAATGTCCGGCACGCTGCGCGAACGCCGCAAGGAAGACAGCATCAAGCTCAACTACGGCTCGCTGTACTCCGTGGTCGAGTCGCTGCGGAAGCGCGGGTTGATCGCGTCGCGCGAGACGGTGCGCGAGGGCAGGCGCCCGGAACGCACCGTCTACGAGATCACCGAGCCGGGCATCGCCGAGATGCACGACTGGCTGAGCGATCTGCTGGCCAACCCGGCCAAGGAGTTCGCCCAGTTCGAGGCCGCGCTGTCGCTGATGCCGGTGCTCGGCCCGGCCGAGGTCGTCCAGCTGCTCGAAGCCCGGCTGCGCACGCAGCTGCTGGCCAAGCAGCAGTACGACGCCATCGCGGCCAGCACCCCCGAAGGTTTTCCCCGGCTGTTCACCATCGAAGCCGAGTTCCGGCAGAACCTGCTGGAGACCGAAATCCGCTTCATCACCGAACTGCTGCGGGAGTTGAAGTCCGGTGAGTTCGACGGCCTGCGCGTCTGGGCGCGGATGCACCAGCTGCGCGAGTCGGGAGCGTCACCGGAGGAGATCGAGGCGACCGTCGCCACGGAGTTCGCGGAGGAGATGAGCTGGCTCAGCCAACCCGAACAGCACTGAGGTGATGGCCCCGGCCCGGGTGCGGCAACACCAGGGCCGGGAGCCATCCGACACACCCGAGTCCCCGTCCGCGGACCGAAACTCGAAGCGCGCCTGCGAACGCCAGGGTAGTGCACCGCGGCCGGTGACTCCTCATCGAAGGAGCACCACCATGTCCACCCATGCCATCGAGGCGTCCGGTCTGGTCAAGACCTACGGCAAGGGCGCCAAGGCCGTGCCCGCGCTGGCCGGGCTCGGTTTCACCGTGCCGTCCGGGATCGTGTTCGGCCTGCTCGGCCCGAACGGGGCCGGCAAGTCCACCACCGTCAAAATCCTCACCACGCTGTCCGCGCCTGACGCCGGACAGGCCACCGTCGCGGGCATCGACGTCCGCCGCCACCCCGGCCGGGTGCGGCGGGTGATCGGCAGTGTCTCGCAGAAACCGGCCTTCGACCCGGTCAGCACCGGCCGCGAGAACCTGGTGCTGCAAGGCCATCTCCACGGCCTGTCCGCCAGGTCCGCCCGTGCCCGGGCGAAGGAGCTGCTCGACCGGTTCAGCCTCACCGACGCCGCCGACCGCCCGGTGGGCAAGTGGTCCGGCGGCATGCAGCGCAAGCTCGACGTGGCGCTCGGCCTGGTCGACCGGCCCAGCGTGTTGTTCCTGGACGAGCCGACCACCGGCCTCGATCCCGAAGCCAGGGCGGAGATGTGGGCCGAGATCGCCCGGCTGTCCGGTGAGGACGGCCTGACCGTGCTGCTCACCACGCACTACCTGGAGGAGGCCGACAAGCTGGCCGCGCGGCTGGTGATCGTGGACCGCGGTCAGGTCGTCGCCACCGGCAGCCCGGAGGAGCTGAAGACCGAGCTGAACGGCGACAGCGTGCACGCCGAGCTGTCCACTGTGGAGGATCTGGGCGCGGCACGCCGGGCGCTGGAACCGGTGGCGGGCGAGATCAGCGTGGACGGGCTGACCCTGCGGGCCAGGGTCACCGCGGGCGCCACCGCACTGCCGGGCGTGCTCGCCGCGCTCGGCCGCGCCGGGGTCGAACCGGTGTCGATCGGCACCGCGCGCCCGTCACTGGACGACGTGTACCTGCGTCACGCCGGGCGCGAATTCCGCACCGCCGACACCGTGGCGGGAGGCGTCCGATGACCACCTTCGCCTCGCACACCGGCAGGCTCACCGCGCACGCGCTGCGGCGCCTCTCCCGGCAACCGGCGTACCTGCTGTTCAACCTGATCCAGCCGATGGTGTGGCTGCTGCTGTTCGGTGAGCTGTTCCGCCGGGTGGCCGAGCTGCCCGGGTTCGGCACCGGCGACTACCTGTCCTACCTGACCCCCGGTGTGGTCGTGATGACCGCGATGATGTCGGCGGGCTGGGCGGGCACCTCGTTCATCGACGACATGGACCGCGGGGTGATGGACCGCAACCTGACCTCCCCGGTCAGCCGGGGCGCGTTGATCGCCGGTTCGCTGGCGCACCAGTCGGTGGTCACCGCCATCCAGTCGCTGATCGTGTTCGGCGTCGGCCTGCTCGCCGGGGCCCGCTACGACGGCGGGGTGCTCGGTGTGCTGGTGGTGCTGGCCGTCGCGGTGCTGCTGTCGATCGTCTTCAGCGCGTTGTCCGACGCGATCGCGCTGCTGGTGCGGCAGCAGGAGGCGCTGATCGGCGTCTCGCAGTTCCTGGCGCTGCCGCTGGCCTTCCTGTCCTCGGTGATGATGGCGCCGTCGCTGCTGCCGGGCTGGGTCGGCACGGTCGCCGAGTACAACCCGGTGGACTGGGCCGCCGTGGCCGGGCGCGAAGCGCTCACCGCGGACCCGGACTGGGCGCGGGTCCTCGGCCACGGCGGCCTGCTGCTGGCGCTGGCGGCGGTGATGAGCTGGCTGGCCACCCGGGCGTTCCGGGCGTACCAGCGGGCGAACTGATCAGCTGCGCTTGCGCACGATCGCGAACGCCACCCCGACCCCGATGACCACCAGCACCGCGGCGCCGAGGAAGAACAGCCACCACGGGGCACCGGTCACCTGCACGGCCTCAGCGGGCTGGCCGTCGACGGTCGGGGCGGGTGCCGGAGCCTGGGCCTGGGTCGGGGTGTTCGGCACGGCGGGCGCGGACGAGGGGGCCGCGCCCGCCGGCGTGGCCTCCTTGGTCAGGGTGAAGCGCGTGGTGCCGTTGACGCTGTGGCCGTCGGCGCTGGTGACCTCGTAGTTCACCGCGTACTCCCCCGCCGGGCCCGCCGGCGTGACCGGCACGGTCAGCACCGGTCCCTTGGCCGCGAGCTGGCCGACCTGCCACTCGGACGCGTTCGGCCCGGTCACCGTGACCTTGCTGGTCTCGACCTTCACCAGTTCGCTGAACCGCAGCGTGAGCTGGGTGGGCGCGGCCTCCAGCGAGGCGCCCTCGGCCGGGTCGCTGGACTCCAGCTTGGTGTGCGCGCTCGCCGTGCCGGCGGTGGCCAGCAGGACGAAGGCGGTCAGGAACAGCGACACGGCAGTGCGCTTCATCGCGGGATCTCCTCGAAGGTCGTCGACTTCGGAAGTATGCCTCAGCCCGGGGTATGACATCCCCGGCTCCGAGGTAGACGGGACGGCACGCGGATTAGGTTCAACCCGTGCCGAGAATTCACCTCATCCTCGCCGACGCCGTCGTGGCCGTCGCGGCCACCGCGGCCTACTTCGGTTTCCAGGACGGCGGGGAGCCGCTCTGGGTGGTGGCGCTGGTGGTCGCGGCCATCGGCCCGCCACTCGCGGTCCGGCGGCGGTGGCCGCTGCCGGTGCTGGGCGTGGTGGTGCTGGGCTCGTTCGCCGCGATCCTGCTCGACCTGACCAGGGAACCGCTGCTGCCGGTCGCGTACGTGCTCTACGCGGTCGGCTTGCTGGTGCCGGCGGCCCGCGCGGTCCCCGCACTGGTGACCACGCTGATCGCCACCGCGTCGCTCCTGCTCGCCGCTCCGCCGAACTCGCTGGCCGACACCCCCGGTACCGGCCTGGCCGCCTCGCTGGTGCTCTGGCTGTTCATGTCCATGGCCTGGGGAGCCGGGCGGATGATGCGCGTGCTGCGTGCCCGCGAAGCCCGGCGGGAGGTCCAGCGCGCGGAGGAAGCGCTCAGCGGCGAACGCCTGCGCATCGCCCGCGAGCTGCACGACGTGGTGGCGCACAGCATGAGCCTGATCGCGGTGAAGGCCGCGGTCGCCAACCACGTGGCCGAGCAGGACCCCGGCGAGGCCCGTGACGCGCTGCGGATCATCGAGGAAACCAGTCGCGGCACGCTCACCGAACTGCGCCGCCTGCTCGGCGTGCTCCGCAGCCCGGACGGCGCGGAACTGGCGCCCACGCCCGGCATCGACGATCTCGGCAAGCTCGCCGACCACGCCCGCGAAGCCGGGATCGAGGTCACGATGCGCGTGGACCGGTCCGAGCTGCCGGAGAGCCTGCGCCTGTCCGTGCACCGGATCGTCCAGGAGGCCCTGACCAACGTGGTCAAGCACGCCGCCGCGAAGCACTGCGAGGTGGTGGTTTCGGTGGACGAGCGCGACCTCCGGATCGAGGTGACCGACGACGGCCGCGGTCCCGGTGCCGGTTCGGGTGGGCACGGGCTCATCGGCATGCGCGAACGCGTGATGATGTACGGCGGTGCCTTCGAAGCGGGCGCGGCACCGGGCGGCGGTTTTCGCGTCAGCGCCCGCCTTCCCCGCGATCCGGACGAGGTGCGACGGTGATCCGAGTGCTGGTGGCCGACGACCAGGCCCTGCTGCGCGGCAGTTTCCGCGTGCTGGTGAACAGCGCGCCGGACTGCGAGGTGGTCGCCGAGGCGGGCAACGGCGCGGAGGCGGTCGAGCTGGCCGTGCGCGAGCGGCCGGACGTGGTGCTGATGGACGTGCGCATGCCGGAGGTCGACGGGATCGAGGCCACCCGCCGGATCAGCCAGGAGACCGAGGGCGTGCGCGTGCTCATGCTGACCACCTTCGACCTGGACGAGTACGTGTTCGCCGCGTTGCGCGCGGGCGCCAGCGGGTTCCTGCTCAAGGACACCCCGCCGGCCGACCTGCTCGCCGCCATCGGCGTGGTCGCGGCGGGCGACAGCCTGCTCGCCCCGGCCATCACCCGCAGGCTGATCGAGGAGTTCGCCCGGCAGGCCAGCCCGGCGCGGCGCCCGTCCCGTGAACTCGACCTGCTCACCGCGCGCGAACGCGAGGTGCTGACGCTGATCGCCCGCGGCCTGTCCAACACCGAACTCGGCGAGCACCTGCGTGTCAGCCAGGCCACCGTGAAAACCCACATCGGGCACCTGCTGAGCAAGCTGCACGCCCGGGACCGGGCCCAGCTGGTGATCACCGCCTACGAAAGCGGCCTGGTCACCCCGGCGCGATGACCTCGGCGCGGCAGAGGAAGGCGAACGGCGACCGCCCGATCCTCGTCAGCACCACGCTCGCCTCCTCGGTGCCGTTCAGCTTCATCCGGCGCCGCAACGGGTCCGGGTCGACATCGAGGCCGCGCACCAGGATTTCCAGCCTGCCGATCTCGTGCCGTCGCAGCATCGCACGCAGGCTCTTTTCCTGGTACGGCCCGTGTTCGACGACGCGGAACGCGCGCACGCCGGCCGGTGGCCGATCACCGGTGAGGTAGGCGATCCGCTCGTCGAGCTGCCAGAGGCCGTGCCGGGCGCCGTAGTGCCGCACCAGACCGGCCCGCACCACCGCCCCGTCCGGGTCGACGATCCACTCCCCCACCGCCGCCACCGGGACCTCGTCCGGTTCCTCGTCGGTGATCGTCCACTGTGTACCGTCCGAGCGCAGCACGCTGGCCCGGCGCTTCACGGTCGCCGGTGTTCCCGCCCAGAGGCAGGCTTCGCGGACCTGGCCGTCGAGCGAGACCAGCTCGATCTCGTCCGCCCACGGCACCACCTCGGGCGGCAGGCCCGGCGCGCACTTCACCACCAGGTCGCGCCCGGCATACGCGGCGGCCAGTCCGTCCAGCGGCGGGGCGAAGTCTTCGGGCTTCCAGGTACGGCGTCCCGACGAATCCCGCCGAGCCGGATCCGCGACCACCACGGCGTTCCCCGGCCGCGGCCGCAACGCGTCCGCCCGGAGGAGTTCCACGCCGGAGTCGGCGCAGTTGTGCCGCGCCATCTCCAGCCGCACCTCGTCGAGGTCCGATCCGGTGCAGGCGCTCGCCGTCTTCGCCAGTTCGACCAGATCCGCGCCGATCGAGCAGGTGACGTCGTGGACCTCGCGGCCCTCGAGCCGCCGCGCCCGGTGCCTCGCCACCAGCGACGCGCTCGCCTGCTGGAGCGAGTCCGAGGTGAACAGCCAGTTGCCCGAACCGTCCACTTTGGTCACCGCTTTGCGCCGGAGCAGCACGGTTTCCAGCACGGCCGCGTAGTGCTCGCCGACCACGCGCTTGGCGGTGGCCACGTCGGCGATCCGGGTGCGCTCGGTCAGCGGCAGTTCCGCACAGCGCGACAACGCCGCCTCCCCGGCGCCGGAGCGCAGGAAGGCGACGTCGTCGAGGCTGAACGAATAGGCCAACTACAGCCCGGTCGCGGCCGGCGGCTTGGTGCCGGTGATCATCACGTTGTAGAACAGCTGCCGCGGCAGCACCTTCGCCAGCACCTTCTTGTCCACAGCGGACAGCCGCAGCCACAGGTGGTAGGCGAACAGCCGCCAGCGCACGGTCAGCTTCTCCTGCGGCACCGCCGCTTCGAAGGTCCGGATCGGCCAGCCGGCCAGCGCCGCGGCGAACTCCTCGGTCACCGCGCGCACGTCCACCGCGCCCGCGCCCAGCGCCATGCCCTCCAGCTCGGCCGGGTCGAAGGTGTGCAGGTCGACCACGGCCTCCAGGGCCGCCGCCCGCGAGGACTCGTCCAGTTCCTCCTGCGGACGCCGCCAGCCGGACAACGCGGGCAGCTTGGTCACGTTGGTGGTCAGCCACCAGGTGAGCTGGCCGAGCCGCCGCGCGTAGAAGTTGCCGATCTTGGTCGGCTCCCCGGCGAAGACGAACTTCCCGCCCGGCTTGAGCACCCGCAGCACCTCGCGGAAGGCGGCGGGCACGTCCGGGATGTGGTGCAGCACCGCGTGCCCGACCACCAGGTCGAAGGTGTTGTCCGGGTACGGGATGCGCTCGGCGTCGGCCACCCGGCCGTCCACGTCCAGGCCCAGGTTCTCCGCGTTGCGCAGCGCCACCTGCACCATGCCGGGCGAGAGGTCGGTGACCGACCCCTTCTTGATCACCCCGCCCTGCATCAGGTTCAGCAGGAAGAAGCCGGTGCCGCTGCCCAGCTCCATCGCGGTCGGGTACGGCGAGTCCTCCTCACCGGCCACCGCGCGGAACACGTCGGTGGCGTAGGTGATGCAGCGCTCGTCGTAGGAGATGGACCACTTCTCGTCGTAGGTCCCGGCTTCCCAGTCGTGGTAGAGCACGTTGGCCAGCTTCGGGTCCGCGAACGCGGCCTTGACCTCTTCCTCGGTCGCGTGCGGGTGCGGCGCCGGGTCGTTCACCTCGGTCATCTGGCTGCTACTTCCCCTCGAAGGTGGCCTTGCCGGGGCCGTTCTCGATGAACGACTTCATCCCGGCGGCCTGGTCCTCGGTGGCCCACAGCCCGGCGAACAGCTGGGTCTCCAGCTTCAGGCCGTTGGCCAGGTCCTGGTCGAGCCCGCCGTCGATGGCCGCCTTCGCCGCCCGCAACGCCACCGCCGGGGCGTTCACGAACTGCGCGGCCCACTTGTGCGCCGCCGCGTACACGTCGTCCGGCGCCACGACCTCGTCCAGGATGCCCAGCGCGAGCGCCTCTTCGGCCTTGACGAACCGTCCGGTGTAGACGAGGTCCTTCGCCTTGCTCGGGCCGATCAGCCGCGCGAGGCGCTGCGTGCCACCGGCACCGGGGATCACGCCGAGCTGGATCTCCGGCTGGCCCACCTTGACGTTGTCACCGGCCACCCGCCGGTCGGCGGTCAGCGCCAGTTCGAGCCCGCCGCCGAGGGCGTACCCGGTGATCGCCGCGACGGTCGGCTTCGGGATGCCGGCCAGCAAGCTGAGCGAGGTGGACAGCGCTGTGCCGAAGGTCACCATTTCCGGGTAGGAGCGGGCGGCCATCTCCTTGATGTCCGCGCCACCGGCGAAGGTCTTCTCCCCGCCGTAGAGGATCACCGAGCGGATGTCGGCGCGCTCGGACACCTCCCTGGCGGCTTCCGCCAGCTCGGCCTGCACCTGGTTGTTCAGCGCGTTGACCGGCGGGCGGTCCAGCCGGATCGTGCCCACCCCGGCGTCGACCTCGACAGATACGAACTCTCCCACGCCCATCCTCCTCGGCAAGCTTGACTGGATTCCAGCAGGCTACCGGGCAGTACGCGGTCTCAACGGCGACGGGCGAAGTAGCGGTCGCCCCAGCCCTCCAGCACCAGGTCCTGTGCGAAGGTGGCGGACAGGTTCTCACTGGTCAGCACGTCGTCGATCAGCCCGGAGGCGACCGCCCGGCCGTCGCGCAGCAGCAGCGCGTGGGTGAAGCCCGGCGGGACCTCCTCGACGTGGTGTGTGACCAGCACCATCGCCGGGGCGTCCGGGTCCATGGCCAGCTCGGACAGCCGGGCCACCAGGTCCTCGCGGCCGCCGAGGTCCAGCCCGGCCGCGGGCTCGTCGAGCAGCAGCATCTCGGGATCGGTCATCAGCGACCGCGAGATGAGCACGCGCTTGCGCTCCCCCTCCGACAGCGTGCCGAAGGTCCGGTCGGCCAGGTGCTTGATCCCCATCGCGCCGAGCAGTTCCTCGGCGCGCTCGGTGTCGAGCGTGTCGTACACCTCGCGCCAGCGGCCGAGCACCGCGTAGCCGGCGCTGACCACCACGTCCCGCACGGTCTCCTCCGCGGGCACGCGCGACGCGAGCGCCGCCGAGGTGAACCCGATGCGCGGGCGCAGTTCGAACACCGAGACCTTGCCGATCCGCTCGCCCAGCAGGTCCACCGCGCCGGTGGTCGGGTGCAGTTCGGCGGCGGCCAGGCGGAGCAGGGTGGTCTTGCCGGCCCCGTTCGCGCCCAGCACCACCCAGCGTTCGTCGAGTTCCACCGACCAGTCGAGGTCGGCGAGCAGATCGTTCTGGCCGCGCCGCACCCCCACGCCGCTCATCCGCACCACGAGATCGTCAAGTTCGTTCGGCTGCGTCAGCTCGGTCACGGCGCCATTGTCACCGACGCGGCCTCGCCCGCGCGCAACGGCCTCCCCCACCGCGTCCACCGCGTGGAACACCACGCCGGAGCCGGCCGATCTGTGGCAGTATCCCTGGTGTGATCAGGCCGACAACCGCATGGCGCCGCACCGGGTGGCGCAACATGTGGTCCGACCTGACCGTGGATCTCCTGCTCGTCGCCTCGTGCGGATGTACCACCGCGCGGCACGGCGGCTGACGCCTCTTTCCTTCTTCTTCTCGTCCGGGTCCAGCCCGTGCCGCGCGCAGTGCCGTCGTTCATCCCTTTTCCGCACGCGCCGGAGGTACCGCCATGACCCAGTCACTCGTTCGTCCCGACATCGAGATCCACCCCCGCCTCACCGACCCCTTGCTCGCCGACCTGCTGCACCCGGAACGGCAGCTCTGGACCCCGCGCGAGCTGGCCGACCTGACCAGGACGGTGACCAGTGAGCTGACCGGGAGCCTGCGCTCGCTACTCCGGTTCGACGAGGAACAGCGGTGGTGGGCACGCCTCGCCCTGACCGACGGGGTCGAGCTGTGGCTGCTGTCCTGGTTGCCGGGCCAGCACACCGCCCCGCACGACCACGGCGGCGCCGCCGGTTCGTTCACCGTGTTACAGGGCGAACTGGCCGAGGAGTACCGCTACCCGGGCGGCCCGATCCGCCGGCGCGCCCACTTCGCGGGCGACGGCATCGGCTTCGGCGCCGGCCGGGCGCACCAGGTGACCGGCGCGGGCGCCACCCCGGCGGCCAGCGTGCACGCGTACTCGCCGCCGCTGGTCCCGACACGCACCTACGCCAGCCTGGACGAAGTGCCCGCCCAGATCCCGGCACTTCCTGTCACGCTGAACCGATGAGCATCGAAGACGCGCTCGCCGCCGCCCGCGCCACCCTGACCAGAGTGGACCCGGCGGCGGCCAGCCGCCTGCAGGCCGACGGCGCCCTCGTGGTGGACATCCGCCCGCACGTGAACCGCGCCGAGGAGGGCGAGATCCCCGGTTCGGTGCCGGTGGAGCGGATCCACCTCGAATGGCGCCTCGACCCGGCGAGCGAGCACCGCCTGCCCGAGGTGCACGCCGACCTGCCGGTCGTGGTGGTGTGCAACGAGGGCTACGCCTCCAGCCTCGCCGCCGCCGACCTGAAGCGGCTCGGTCTGCGCCAGGCCACGGACCTGATCGGCGGCTACCGCGCCTGGCGTGCGGCGGGCCTCCCGGTGGAACCGGGCGGCCGCCCCGCGGTTCCCTGACCGTCACCCGATCAGCTTTCCGGGGCCGAACCCCGGATCCCGGCGGCACAGCGTGTCGTCCCAGTCGCCGAAGGTCATCGACCCGGCGAAAGGGAGGCACTGTGTCCGATGTGGACTTCGGCGCGGTGGTGCCGAGAGCGGTCACCGGCGAACGCGGCGCGCTCGACCTGCTCGCGCGGGCCTGCGTACGGCTGGCCCTGCGGGTCGCGCGGGCCCACCGGCTCACCGACGCCGACGCGTGGGACGTCGGCCAGGACACCTGGATCGCGCTCGCCGCCCGCCTCGGCACGGTCCGGGAACCGAGCAGGCTGCCCGGCTGGCTGATCACCACCGCCCGCCGCCGCGTGCTGCGGATGCTCGCCGGTCGCCGCCGCGAAGTGCTCGGTGTACTGCCCGACCGTCCCGACGAAGCGCCGACCCCGGAAGCCCGCCTGCTCGACGCCGAGCGCAGCCGGGTCTTCTGGGGCGTGGCGGGGCGGTTGCCCGCCCGCTACCACCGGCTGTTGCGCCTGCTCGCCGACCGCCCCGAGCTGACGCACGCCCAGCTCGCCGCCGAACTCGGCATCGCGGTCGGCAGCGTCGGCCCACTGCGACGGCGGTGCTTCGACCAGATGCGCCGCCTGCTCACGGCCGAGGGCTTCCGTCCGTGAACAGCTTGTTCGAGACGGCAGGCCCCCGTTCCGGCAGCCGTGTGCTCGCCCGGAGCGCACCGGTGGGGGAGCTACCCGGCAGACCGAGGTCATCCGCCCCAGCGAGCACCACCCGCTCGGCGGGCACCGCGAGGGCGACACCGCCCCTGTTCGAGCAGGGTGCGGTCCCGCACCATCCGCTCGGCCTCGAACACCGCGCGCAGCTGCCGCGACACCGGCGCGATCGCCACCTCGTGGAACCGCGTCATCGCGCCGACCAGGTCCCCCAGCCCGGTTTCGGTCACCCACCTGGTGTGCTCCCAGCGCTGATCACCGAGCAACCGCAACTCCGCCTCGACCCGTTCGGCCGGCGTGTCCAGCAGCGTGCGCACCCCCGCGTCGAGCGTGGTCTCGCCCCTGGTCGGGGTCAGGAAATCCGGGAAGTACCCGCGACTGGGCAACACCGTGGCCAGCCGGTGCACCGCTTCGCGCCCACCCGGCGTGCGGGACACCTGACCACCGGCCCAGGTCCGCCAGCCACCGAGCGCGGTCGAGCCGTCCGCGGCGCGAAGCCGTTGCAGGCCGAGCAAAGCGTTCCACCGAGCGCCGCCGCGGAGGACTACAACTGCTTCATATCCACCACCGCCGCCATCGCGTGGTACCCGGCGTCGTTCGGGTGCAGCCGGTCGCCGCTGTCGTAGGCGGCCAGCATGGTGTCCTGGTCCGCCGGATCCGCCAGCGCCCGGTCGAAGTCGACCACGGCGTCGTACTCACCCGAGGTCCGGATCCACTGGTTCACCTCGTCCCGCACCGCTTCCCGTTCGTCGCTGTAGTAGAACGAGCCCTTGAACGGCGTCAGCGTGCCCCCGATCACCCGGATCCCGGCCGCCTTCGCCTGCTTGATCAGCTCCCGGTGCCCGGCGATCAGGTCGGCCGCGCTCACCCACGGCGTCGCCCCGAGGCAGTCGTCCGGCGGGAAGGCGCTCATCCCGATGTCGTTGATGCCCTCCAGGATGATCACCGACCGCACGCCCGGCTGCTCCAGCACGTCCCGCTCGAACCGCGCGGTCGCCTTCTCCCCCAGGCAGGTCGAGTCGGTGAGCACGCGGTTGCCGCCGATCCCCGCGTTCAGCACCGGTCGCTTCCCGCCGAACCGCTCGGCCAGTTCGTCCGGGTACCGGTTGTCAGCGTCCACAGTGGACAAAGCGCCCTCGGTGATCGAGTCGCCGAAGGCCACCACCCCGCGCTTGCCCGGTGCCAGCACCTCCACCCCCGACAGCAGGTACCAGGAGGCGGTGCTCTCGGTGAACGCCGTCGCCGCGGTGTCGGACCGGTGGTCGCCGCTCGCCCGGAAACTGGTCGCGTTGGCGTTCAGGTGTGAGGTGACCGGACCGCTCGGCTCGCGGAAGTAGAGCGTGATCGTCAGTTCCTCCAACGGAGCCACCAGCAACGGCAGCGGATCGCTGCGCAACTCGCCCCCGGCCGGGATCTCCGCCGACCGCGCACCGTGGAACCGCAGCTCCCGCACCGAACCCGGTTTCACCGCGGCGCCCTCACCGGCCCGCGCCACCGTCGCACCGGTCAACCGCACGGCTTGGTCGCCGTAGTCGTTCGACAACCGCACCCGCGCGGAAACCCCGCCCGAAGCCACCCGGACGACCTGGCGCACCGACTGGTCGGTGAACCCGGCCTCCGACCAGTTCGGCACGATGCCGATCGAGGGCTGCTGGACCGCTGTCGCCCAGGTACCCGTCCAGAGCCCCGAATCCGGTGCGGCCACCGCCGTCGGCGCCGTGCCGATCGCGGCCGTGGTCACCACGCCCAGCACCAAGCCGAGCAGTCTTCGTTTCATCGGACCCGTCCTCCCAGTCGTCAGTGGGGCGAACGCTAGCGAAGGGGTCCGACAAAAACGAGGTTCAGGCGTGGATCACGCGGCCGAGCTCGGCGGGCGTGGCGAGCAGGCCGTGGCGCGGCAGCACCCGGACGGTGTAGCCGAGCGAACCCGCGTACGGCAGGCGGAGCTTCGCCGCGAACGCGCCGATGCCCGCCGGTTCCATCGACGCGGTCACCGCTTCGGCCAGGTCATCGGTGTCGCCCACCTTGCCGACCACCGCCTGGATGTCCACTTCGGACGGATCGAGGCCTGCCAGGTCGATCCGCGCGGTGACCAGCACCTCGGTGCCGACCACGAGCGTGTCCGGGGCTTCCACCTGCAGATCGGTGTCGAAGATGGTCAGCCGCGGCCAGGCGATCTCCACCTTCGTCCGGTACTCGGCCAGCGAGCGCGCGCCGCGGTAGCCGTCCGCGATCGCGCCGTGCACCGTCTCCACCGCCGGGCGGTAGCCCGTCTCCACGTACTCCCGCACCATGCGCGAGGCCTGCAGGCGCGGCCCCAGCGTCTCCAGCGTGTGCCACACGCGCGACAGCCAGCCCTCCGGCGTGCCACCGGGTCCGCGGTCGTAGAACAACGGCACGATCTGCAACTCCAGCAGGTCGTACAGGGCGGCGGCTTCCAGGTCGTCGCGGCGCAGCGGGTCGAGCACGCCGTCCGCGGTCGGGATGGCCCAGCCGTTGCTGCCGTCGTAGCACTCGTCCCACCAGCCGTCCCTGATCGACAGGTTCAGCCCGCCGTTCAGCGCGGACTTCATCCCGGAGGTCCCGCAGGCCTCCAGCGGCCGGGTCGGATTGTTCAGCCAGACGTCGCAACCCCGGTAGAGGTACCGCGCCATCGCCATGTCGTAGTCGGGCAGGAAGACGATCCGATGCCGCACGCGCGCGTCGTCGACGAACCGCACGATCTGCTGGATCAGCGCCTTGCCGCCCTCGTCGGCCGGATGCGACTTCCCGGCGACCACCACCTGCACCGGCCGGTCCTCGTCGAGCAGCAGCGCGCGCAACCGCTCCGGGTCGCGCAGCATCAGGGTCAGCCGCTTGTAGGTCGGCACGCGCCTGGCGAAGCCGACGGTCAGCACGTCCGGATCGAAGACCTGGTCGGTCCAGCCGAGTTCGAGCGCGGAGGCACCGCGCTGCAGCCACGCCGCCCGCACCCGGCGGCGCACCTCCATCACCAGCTTCTGGCGCAGGTCCCGGCGCAGCGCCCAGAGCTGCTCGTCACTGACCCGGTCGCGGATCCCGGACCAGTTGTCCGAATCCCCGTCGTATCCCCATTCCTCATGGCTGCCGCCGAGCAGCGCGCTCAGCTCGCGCGCCACCCAGGTCGGACCGTGCACGCCGTTGGTCACCGACGAGATCGGCACCTCGCGCTCGTCGAACCCGGGCCACAACCGCGCGAACATGCGGCGTGAAACCCGTCCGTGCAGCGCGGACACCCCGTTCGACCGCTGCGCCAGCCGCAATCCCATGTGCGCCATGTTGAACATGCCGGGGTTCTCCTCGGCCCCGAGCGCGAGCACGTTGCGCAGGTCCACGTCCGGCACCAGCCTGCCGTCGCCGAAGTAGCGCTGCACCAGGTCGACCGGGAAGCGGTCGATGCCCGCCGAAACCGGGGTGTGCGAGGTGAACACCGTCCCGGCGCGGACCGCGGACAGCGCCTGGCCGAACTCGAGGTGCCCGTCGCGCATCACCTCGCCGGCGCGTTCGAGGCCGAGGAAGCCGGCGTGGCCCTCGTTGGTGTGGAAGACCTCCGGCTGCGCGTGCCCGGTCAGCTCGCAGTACTGGCGCACCGCCCGCATGCCGCCGATCCCGGCGAGGATCTGCTGGCGGATGCGGTGGTCGGCGTCGCCGCCGTACAGGCGGTCGGTCACCCCGCGCAGGTCGTCGTCGTTGACGTCGGTGTCGGTGTCCAGCAGGAGCAACGGGATCCGCCCGACCCGCGCCTTCCACACCTGCGCCAGCAGTTCGCGGCCGCCGGGCATGGCCACGGCCACGTGCATCGGCGTGCCGTCGGTGCCGGTGACCAGTTCCAGCGGCAGGCCGATCGGGTCGATCACCGGGTAGTGCTCGACCTGCCAGCCGTCCAGCGAAAGCGCCTGGCGGAAGTACCCGGCGCGGTAGAGCAGGCCGACACCGACCATCGGCACGCCGAGGTCCGAGGCGGCCTTGAGGTGGTCGGCGGCGAGCACCCCGAGGCCGCCCGAGTAGTTCGGCAGCGCTTCGGTGACGCCGAACTCCATCGAGAAGTAGGCGACCGCGGCGGGCAGCGTGCCCTCCCCCTCGTGCGCCCGGCGCTGGTACCAGCGCGGTTCGGTCAGGTAGTGCTCGAGGTTCTCGGTCGCGGCCCGCGCGGCGGCGAGGAATTCGTCGTCGAGCGCCAGCTCCTCCAGCCGGGCCGGCGGCAGCGCGGTGAGCAGCCGCAGCGGGTCGCGGATCTCGTTGAAGAGCTTGGCGTCGATCGAGGCGAACAGGTCCCGCGTGGGCGGGTGCCAGGTCCAGCGCAGGTTGGTGGCCAGCGCGCGGAGCCCGGCCAGCGGCTCCGGCAGGCTCGGTCGGACGGTGAACCGGCGGACTGCTCTCATGCCGAGACCCTAGCGTTCCGTGCACGGTTCGGCCGGTGGCCCACTACAGCCGGTCACCTGCCGCACAATGGGGGTATGCGCACGCCCGCGACCCTGCTCGCGCTCGCTCTCACCGTGGTGTCGCTCGCCGCCTGCGCCACGGCGGTGCGCGGGACCGCGGTCCGCAGTCCGGCGGTGATCGCCGAGGACCTCGCCCGCAGCACGAAGACCGTGGTCGAACCCGACTTCGTGAACGGGACGGACGGCAGCGACGTGGACCGGCTGGCCGCCACCTCGATCACCGACATCCAGGCGTACTGGACGGAGAACTTCCCCTCCGTGTTCGGCGGCCAGTGGGAGGACCTGCGCGGCGGCTTCTACTCGGTCGACACCGCCGACGCCGACGCCAAAGCACCGCCGTGCACCGAGTCGGCGGCCACCATCAGCGGCAACGCCTACTACTGCTCGAACGGCGACGTGATCGTCTGGGACCGCGCCGCCCTGCTCCCGGTGCTCGCCGAGCGCTTCGGCGGGGGCGGCGTGGTGCTCGTGCTGGCCCACGAGATGGGGCACGCCGTGCAGCAGCGCACCGGGCTCGGCCGCGGCGGCGACCGGGACAGCGCCGCGCTCTACCCCGGCATCGTGATCGAGGCGATGGCCGACTGCTACGCCGGTGCGTTCGTCCGCTGGGTGGTCGACGGCAACGCCGAGCACCTGCGGATCGACGCGGGTGAGCTGGACTCGCTGATGCGCGCGCTGATCACCTTCCGCGATCCGCTCGGCACCTCCCACCGCGAGGAGTCCGCCCACGGCGACGCCTTCGACCGCGTGTCCGCCTTCCAGGACGGCTACGACTCCGGCCCCAAGCTGTGCGCCGACCTCAACGCGACGAACCGGGCGTTCACGCAGCGCGCGTTCACCAGTGCCGAGGACGAGGCCCGCGGCGGAAACCTGCCCCTGCCGGACCTGCTGCCCGCGATCTCCGGCGATCTCGGCACCTACTTCTCGCGCGAGCTGTCCGCGGCGGGGCACGAGTGGTCGCCGCCCAAGATCGAGCAGGTGGCCGACCAGCCGCGCTGCACCGGCGGTGAGCAGGGCGCGGTGGCCTTCTGCCCGGACCAGAACTCGGTGCAGGTGCGCGAGGAGGGCACGCTCGGCGACATCCACACCAACATCGGCGACTTCGGCACCGGGACCGTGCTGGCCAGCCGGTTCGCCCTGGGCGCGCTCGGCGCGGCCGGGAAGCCGACCACCGGCGAACCGGCGCAGCGCGGCACGCTCTGCCTGGCCGGCGCCTACACCGGTTCGCTGCTGAAGCCCCAGGGCGACTTCACCGTGTCACCCGGCGACCTCGACGAGGCCGTCCAGGTCCTGCTCGGCTACGACTACCCGGCCCGCGACGTCGACGGCGGCTCGATCAAATCCGGCTTCGACCGCGTGTCCGCCTTCCGCGGCGGCGTGGTCGGCGGCGCCAAGGCGTGCGATCTGGGGTGATCCTCGCGCGGCGCCGGTACCCGCTTAGTAGGGTGCGCTGTGCCGGACTTGGTTCAGCCCTGGTGAGGGCCGGAAACGAAACGAGCGACGATGGGTAAGAACTGGGGGCGGGGGGCCCTGATCGCGCTGGCCGCCGTGCTCACGCTGAGCGCGTGCAGCGGCAAGGGCGATGGCCCTGGTGCCAACGAGGACAAGACCACCGAAGGCAACGTCGCCGGGCTGCCGGTCACGCACTTCGAAAGCGGCCTGAAGCCCGAGGCCCCGGCGCCGAACCTCAACGTCAAGAACGCCACGGACAGCGTCGAGGACAAGATCGCCATCGCCTCGATCGCCGACGTCAGCGACTACTGGACCCAGGAGATGCCCGCCCACTTCGGGCAGCAGTTCGAGCCGGTCAAGCAGCTGCAGTCCTACGACCCGACCACCGACCGCGAAGAGGTCTGCGGGGCGTCGCTCAAGGAAGCCGCGATGAACGCGTTCTTCTGCCCGCCGGAGGACCTGGTCGCCTGGGACCGCAAGCAGCTGCTGCCGCTGCTGAACGAGGAGTTCGGCCCGATGGCCATCGTGACCGTGCTCGGCCACGAGTTCGGGCACGCGGTCCAGTACCGCCTCGCCGAGAAGGCCGGGATGACCAAGAACACCTCGACCCTGGTCAAGGAGCAGCAGGCCGACTGCTTCACCGGCGGCTACTTCCGCTGGATGGCCGAGGAGAAGAGCAAGTACTTCCGGGTGTCCACCTCGGAGGGCATCAACCAGGTGCTCGCCTCGCTGTACATGATCCGCGACCAGGCCGGTCAGTCCGCCAAGGACAAGTCCGCGCACGGCACCGCCTTCGACCGGACCTTCGCCTTCCAGCTGGGCTTCGAGAAGGGCGCCAAGGAGTGCGCCGGGATCAACCAGCAGAACGTGGACGAGCGCATCACCGAACGCCCCTTCGACAAGCAGGACAAGGGCGAGGGCGACGCGAAGATCGACATGACCACGATCGGGCACCTGCAGGAGAGCCTGGACAAGGCCTTCGGAAAGGCGGGCGCGCAGCCGCCGAAGATCGTCGACGACGGCGGCTCCTGCCCCGGCGGCCCGGCCACCCCGCCCGCGTCCTACTGCCCGGACTCGAACACGGTGAGCATCGACCTCAAGGGCCTGAACGAGCTGGGCCGCACCGGGGACCGCAAGGCGGAGTTCGAGGGCGAGGACCCCGGCGGCCTCGGTGACTTCGCGGCGTTCGCGGAGATCGCCTCGCGGTACACGCAGGGCATCCAGAAGGGCGTCGGCGCCTCGATCGACAACGCCAACGCGGGCCTGCGCACCTCGTGCCTGGTCGGCGCCTGGGCCGCGGAGACGAACAAGCCGACCGCGGAACTGCGGCTTTCCTCGGGTGACCTCGACGAGGCCATCGCGGAACTGCTGCAGCCGAAGAGCGTGATCGCCGCCGACGTCAACGGCAAGCAGGTCGAGAACGGGTTCGAGCGGGTCGAGTCGCTGCGCCGCGGCTACCTCGAAGGCTCGGGCGTCTGCACCCAGAACTACGGCTGATCCCTGACGCGAAAGGGGAGCTTCGCCCGCGGGCGAAGCTCCCCTTTTCGCGTTGTGCTCAGAACAGGGCGGAGGCCAGGTTCCGGCGGGCCTTGAGCACCCGCTCGTCACTGGCGTCGAACAGCTCGAACAGCCCGACCAGGTGCTCGCGCACGCGGTTGCGGTCGTCACCGGCGGTCCGGCGGACCGCGTCGATCAGCCGGTTGAACGCCTCGTCGACCTGCATCTGGGACAGTTCGAAGTCCGCCGCGGCGAGCTGGGCGTCGATGTCCTTGGGGTCGGCATCGGCCCTGGCCACCGACGACGGGTCCACCTGGGCCGACCGCTCGGCGAAGGTGACCTGCACCAGCGCCGCCTTGGCCTGCTCGTTGGCCGGTTCGGCGTCGAGGATGCGCTGGTAGGCGGCCTTGGCGGCGGCGAAGTCGCCGCGCTCGAAGGCGTCCTCGGCCTCGGTGAACCGGGTGTCCTCGGGTTCCTCGACCGGCTCGCCGCCCGCGTCCGGGATGCCGGGCAGCTTGTCCTTGAGCGCGTCGAGCAGGGACTTGATCCATTCGCGGATCTGCGGCTCCGGCAGGGCGCCGGAGAAGGCGTCGACCGGCTGCCCGCCCGCGATCGCCACGATCGTCGGGATGGACTGCACGCCGAACAGCTGCGCGATCCGGGGGTTGGCGTCCACGTCGACCTTGGCCAGCGCCCAGGCGCCACCGGACTCGGCGGCGAGGCGCTCCAGCACCGGGCTCAGCTGCTTGCACGGGCCGCACCACTCGGCCCACAGGTCGACCACCACGAGCTGCTTCAGCGAGCGCTCCACGACGTCGGCCTGGAAGGTGGCCTCGCTGACCTCCAGCACCGCTCCGGCGGCGGGGGCGGGCGGACCGTCGCCGCCACCGGCGGGCGGGGGCGAACTCGGCGCCGGGCGCTGCTGTCGCGCCGCGTCGGCGCGGGCCTTGAGCGCGGAGAGGTCCACCGCGCCGGACAGCGCGGCGGAAAGGGCTGCTGACTTGGCTGCGGATCCGCGTGGGTGTGTCACGGTTCCATCCTGGCACGCCCTGGCCCCTGCTTCACCGCAGGTGCTGCTCGAGCCGGTCGACCTTGCCGGTGAGTTCGCCGGTGTGGCCGGGCCGGATGTCCGCCTTGAGCACCAGCGACACCCGCGGGGCCTCGGCCTGCACCACCTCGGTCGCCCGTTTCACCACCGCCATCACTTCATCCCAGTCCCCTTCGATCAGGGTGAACATGGCGTTGGTCTCATTCGGCAGGCCCGACTCGCGGACCACCTGGACCGCCTTGGCCACCGCCTCGGCGACGCCGTCCGACTCACCGAGCGGGGACACGCTGAACGCGACGATCATGGAACTACCTCCGAAAGGGGTGGGGAACCGGCTGAATAAGCACCACCCTGCCCCACCACCGCGGTACCCGCTGGTAACTTCGGCAGCCATGAACAGCCCGCTGCCCTTCGACCCGATCGCCCGCGCCGCGCAGCTGTGGGAAGAGCGCATCGGCGACTCCGGCACGATGGCGGCGGTGACCGGGATCATGCGGGTCCAGCAGATCATCCAGTCCGCTGTGGACGGAGCGCTGAAGCCGCACGGCCTGACCTTCGCGCGCTACGAGGCGCTGGTCCTGCTGACCTTCGCGAAGCGCTCGAGCCTGCCGATGCGCGTGATGGGCGAGCGCCTGCAATTGCACCCGACGAGCGTGACGAACATCGTGGACCGGTTGGAGAAGGACGGGCTGGTCAAGCGGGTACCGCACCCGACCGACCGCCGGACCACCCTGGTGGAGATCACCGACGAGGGCCGCACGCGCCGGGAACAGGCCACCGAAGCGGTCACCGCGATCGGGTTCGGCCTGAACGGGCTCACCGACCGGCAGACGCAGCAGCTGATCGAACTGCTCACCAAGGTCCGCAAGGCCACCGGCGACTTCACCGAGTAGTTCCACCGGACAGCAAACGGGGGCCGCCGATGGCGACCCCCGTTTGTTGCTCGTTGTCGTTGGCTCAGGCCGCGACGGGCTCGCCCTTCTCGGCGAACAGGCCGGTGCCACCGTGCGCGACCAGCTCGGGGCCGTCCAGCTTGCCGGTGCGCAGCGCCCACTTCTCGAAGGCCCAGGTGGCCAGCGGCGGGATGCTGGAGACCAGCGCCAGCAGCAGCGTGCCCGCCTTCCAGCCCAGCGGCTTGGTGACCAGGAGGGAGGTCAGCAGGTAGACCACGAAGACCACGCCGTGCACCATGCCCAGCACCGGCACGCCGCCGTCGCCGGACTCGACGACGTACTTGAAGAACATCCCGATCAGCAAACCAGCCCAGGACAGCGCCTCGGCCACGGCGGCCACGCGGAACAGTACAGCGGCCTTGCTGGACACGACTTCCTCCTATAAGTCGAAAAAACGTCCGTACAACGGGTACGGCAGGAAAGCTTCCTGCCCACGTCAACCGCGTTGTCGGACGATGTGATCCCAGTGTGAGCCGTGATCGCCATCACCGGAACACCGGGGGTGCGTGATCACGCTCACGACCAGCACCCCGACAACCTTGTCAGTCGCTGGGCGGATCCGGGTATTGACAGTGCGCGGTGAGCTGGTGTGCAATTCCGGCCACTATGACAACGTTGTCGTCTCCCGGCCGGGGCAGTGCCCGCCGAGCCACGATGAGCGATGTGGCGCGGCTCGCCGGCGTGAGCATCAAGACCGTGTCGCGCGTGGTGAACGACGAGCCCGCGGTCCACCCCGACACCGCCGAGCGGGTCATGGCCGCCATCGAGCAGCTCGGCTTCCGGCGCAACCTCGGCGCGCGCAACCTCCGCCGGGGTTCGACCACCGGCACCATCGGCCTGATCGTCGAGGACGTCGGGAACCCCTTCTACTCCGAACTCAACCGCGCCGTGGAGCGGATCGCCGGCTCCTATGAGCGCCAGGTGCTGACCGGCTCGTCCGAGGAGAACCGCGAACGCGAGCGTGAGCTGGCTCTCGAATTCTGCTCGCGGCGGGTGGACGGCCTGCTGATCGTGCCGGCCGGCATGCAGCACGGCTACCTCGTGCCCGAAATGCGGGCGGGCACCCCGGTGGTGTTCATCGACCGCCCGGCCGGCGACATCGTGGCCGACACGGTGCTGGTGGACAACATCGGCGGCACCGTCGAAGCGGTCACCCACCTCGCCGCGCACGGTCACCGCCGCATCGCCTTCCTCGCCGACAGCGCCGGCATCTACACCGCCAGCGAGCGCCTGCGCGGCTTCCGCGAAGGCTGCGCCCGCGCGGGCATCCGCTACGACGAGCGCCTGGTGATCATGCGCAAGCCGACCGAGGAGAGCGTCGGCGAGGCGATCCGCACCCTGCTGGCCGGCCCGGAACCGGCCACCGCGGTGGTCGCCGGCAACAACCGCGTCACCGTGCACCTGCTGCGCGCGCTGGCGCACCGCCCGGACCGGCCCGCGCTGGTCGGCTTCGACGACTTCGAACTCGCCGACCTGCTGGACCCGCCGGTCAGCGTGATCGCGCACGACGTCAGCGCGCTCGGTGAGGCCGCGGCCAATCTGCTGTTCGCCCGGGTGCAGGGCGATCAGTCCACCCCAAGAAAGGTAGTTCTCCCCGTGCGTCTTGTAGCCCGCGGTTCCGGCGAGGTGGCACCTCGATGAGCGCTTACGCTCCGCTCCGGCTCCCCGCGAACCAGCCGCCGCAGTTCTACCGGGGTGGCGACGCCATCGCGGGTCTGCGCGGGCTCTCCGCGTCCGCGAGCGACTTCGGCCCGGAAGACTGGGTCGGCTCCACCACCACCCTGTACGGCCAGGACACCAACGGCCTGACCAAGCTCGACGACGGCCGCTGGCTGCGCGACGCCGTCCGCGCCGACCCCACCGGCTGGCTCGGCGCGAAGCACGTCGAGGCGTTCGCCGATTCGACCGGCCTGCTGGTGAAGTTGCTCGACGCCGGGCAACGCCTCCCCGTGCACTTCCACCCGACCGACGCCTTCGCCCAGAAGCACTTCGACTCGCACTTCGGCAAAACCGAGGCGTGGATCGTGGTCGGCACCTACGGCGACGACCCGCGGGTCTACCCCGGTTTCCGCGAGACGCTGAGCAGGCAGACCATCGACGAATGGGTGCGCGAGCAGGACACCCCGTCCATGCTCGACGCGCTGAACAGCGTGCCGGTCACCCCCGGGGACACGGTCTACATCCCGGCCGGCCTGCCGCACGCGATCGGCGAGGGCGTCTTCGTGGTCGAGCTCCAGCAGCCGACCGACTTCTCGCTGACCATCGAATGGCGCGACTTCCTCGCCAGCCCCGAAAAGGGTCACCTCGGCATCGGCTTCGACACCGCGCTGGAAACCCTGGACACTTCCGGCTGGGACAACGACCGCCTCGAGACCATCATCCGCCGCACCGCGGGCGCCGAAGGGTCCACTGTGGACCTGCTCGCCGACGGTTCCGGCGAGTTCTTCCGCGCCGACCAGCTCCGCCCCAGCACCCCGCTGGCGCTGGACCCGTCGTTCGCGGTGCTGGTGGTGATGGACGGTGCGGGCACGCTGCGCACCGAGCAGGGTGACGAACTGGCGTTGCGCAAGGGCGAAACCCTGGTGGTGCCCCACGGCGCCGGCGCCACCGAACTGTCGGGGGATGTGACCCTCATCCGCTGCCGCCCGCCGGCCCCGGAAAGGAGGCCCTGAACATGAGCGAACTCCTGCTCGACGCCCAGGACCTGGTCAAGCGCTACGGCTCGGTCGAAGCCCTGCGCGGGGCCTCGTTCCAAGCCCACGCCGGCGAGGTCACCGCCCTGATCGGCGACAACGGCGCGGGCAAGTCCACCCTGGTGAAATGCCTGTCCGGGGCCGAGCAGCCGACCTCGGGCAAGATCGTGCTGGGCGGCGAGGAAGTCACATTGGACTCCCCCACCACCGCCCGTCGGCTCGGCATCGAGACGGTGTACCAGGACCTCGCCGTCGCCCCGGAACTCGACCCGGCGGCGAACCTGTTCCTGGGCCGGGAAATCCACCGCAAGGGCCTGCTCGGCAAGCTCGGCATGATCGACAAGGCGGAAATGCGCCGCCAGGCGGTCGAACACTTCCAACGGCTGGGCGTGAACCTGCAGAGCACCGAGGTGCCCATCGCCGCTCTCTCCGGCGGGCAACGCCAGAGCGTGGCGGTGGTGCGTTCGGTGGTGTGGGCCAGCAAGGTCGTGTTCATGGACGAGCCGACCGCCGCCCTCGGCGTGGTGCAGCGCGAACGCGTGCTCGACGTGATCAAGAAGGTGCGTGACCAGGGCATCGCGGTGGTGCTGATCAGCCACAAC
Organism: Amycolatopsis sp. 195334CR; assembly: GCF_017309385.1. Lineage (NCBI taxonomy): Bacteria > Bacillati > Actinomycetota > Actinomycetes > Pseudonocardiales > Pseudonocardiaceae > Amycolatopsis > Amycolatopsis sp. 195334CR. The sequence continues at coordinate 578,080 of NZ_JAFJMJ010000001.1, forward strand.
ATGCCCGAGGTGCTGTCGGTGGCCGACCGCGTCGAGGTGCTGCGACTGGGCAAACGGGTCGCCCGGTTCCAAGGTGCGGACACCAAGCTCGAAGACCTCGTCGCCGCGATGACCGGTGCCCTGACACAAGAGGAGGCGGCGTGAGCATGACGACTGATCCCGCCAAGTCCACCGTCCAGTCCGATGTGGACGGAACCGGCGGCTTCGCCAAGCGCTCGGTGGGCGCCCGCCTGGTTTCGGCGAACACCTTCTGGATCGCGCTGGTGCTGCTCGCGTTGTGCGTGGTGTTCACCATCGCCGCACCCGGCGAGTTCGCCACGGTGTTCACCTTCCAGACCCTGCTCATCGAAACCGCGGTGCTGCTGGTGCTGTCGGTGGGCATGACCTTCGTGATCATCACCTCGGGCATCGACCTGTCGGTCGGCTCGGTGCTGATCTTCGCCGGCATGGTGTCGGCGAAGACCATGGAGGCGCTCAGCCCCGACGGCACGGCGACCAACGCCGGCTGGGGCGTGATCTCGGTGGGCCTGCTCACCGGCGTGGTGGCGGGCACGGTGTGGGGCCTGATCAACGGCCTGCTGATCGCGGTGGCGAAGATCCCGCCGCTGATCGTCACGCTCGGCACGATGGGCGCCGCCCTCGGCGCGGCGTACCTGCTCAACAACGGTTCGGACGTGCGCAGCGTGCCGACCGCGCTCAACAACACGCTCGGCTACGGCACCTGGTTCGGCATTCCGAACCTGGTGCTGGTGGCGGCGGTGATCACGCTGATCGGCGCGTGGCTGCTGCACACCACCAAGTTCGGCCGCTACACCTACGCGGTCGGCTCCAACGCCGAGGCGGCGCGACGCTCCGGCATCGGGGTGACCGCGCACCTGCTGAAGGTGTACACGCTCACCGGATTCCTGGCGGGCGTCGCGGGCTTCATGTCGCTGGCCTACTACGCCTCGACCACGATCTCCGCGCACACCACCGACAACCTCAACGCCATCGCCGCCACAGTGATGGGCGGGACCAGCCTCTTCGGCGGCATCGGCTCGGTCCTCGGCACGGTGATCGGGGTGTTCATCCCGGCGGTGCTGAAGAAGGGCTTCAACATCACCCAGGTCCCCGACTTCTGGCAGATGATCGCGGTCGGCGCGGTGCTGATCGCGGCGGTCTGGTTCGACCAGCGACGCCGACGGCTGCGCAACAGCCGCTGATCCCGGTTCCCCGCAACAGCACAAAGAGGTGCACCCATGAAGTTCAACCGCAAGACCTTCGTCGCCGCCGGTTCGGCGCTCGCCATCGCCGCACTGGTGACCGCCTGCGGCGGCTCAGGGCAGGTCGGCCAGAGCAACGACGCCGGCGGTCAGCCCGCGCAGAACAACAAGAAGCTGACCCTGATCCCCGGCGTGCAGGCCGAGCCGTTCTACATCTCGATGCAGTGCGGCGCCGAGGCGGAGGCGAAGAAGCTCGGCTACGAGCTGAACACCTCGGCCCCGCAGAAGTTCGACGCCGCGATGCAGACCGAGAAGGTCAACGCGCTCGGCTCCGCCCCACCGGCCGGGCTGCTGATCGCCCCCACCGACGACACCGCGATGCTCGCCCCGATCCAGCAGGTGAAGAACCGCGGCACCAAGATCGTCGAGGTGGACACCGCGCTCAAAGACACCGGTGTGGCCGTCTCGTCGATCTCCTCGAACAACGCCGAGGGCGGCAAGCTCGCCGCCCAGACCCTGGCCAAGCTGGTCGGCGACAAGCCGGGCTCGGTGCTGGTGCTCGACACCATCGCGGGTACCTCCACCACCAACGCCAGGGCCAAGGGCTTCGAGGACGAGCTGAAGAACTTCCCGAACCTGAAGTCCGCCGGCGTGCAGTTCACCCAGAACGAGCCGGACCAGGCCGCCTCGAAGGTGACTGCGGCACTCGCCTCCACCCCGGACCTGGTCGGCATCTTCGCGACCAACCTGAACACTGGCGAAGGCGCCGCCACCGGCCTGCGAAACGCCGGCAAGATCGGCCAGGTCAACCTGGTCGGCTTTGACGCCAGCCCGTCCGAGGTCGAGGGCCTGCGGAAGGGCGAGTACCAGGGCCTGATCGCCCAGGACCCGGCCTCGATCGGGCAGCAGGGCGTGCAGCAGGCGGTCGCCGCGCTGGAGGGCAAGCCGGTGCAGCGCAACATCACCGCCGCCCTGCACTCCATCACCAAGGACGACATGGACGCCAACCAGCAGTTCTTCTACAAGCAGCAGTGCTGACCTGACCCCGCGGCGGGGCTGTTCACCACCGTCTACTGTGGACGCCCCGCCGCCGGTTCAGCCCAGGTCCGCGAGCCGTTCCGCCAGCCAGACGCGCGCAGCCCGCCAGAGCCCGGCTCCCAGCGAGATCCGCGCCGCCCCCAGTTCCGCCAGCTCCGCACGCTGCGGCCCACCCGGCCACAACGTGGCGTTCACCGCCGCCGGACTCACCGCCGCCACGAACTCCCGCAACACCTCGGGCGACCGCACGAGGATCGGGTACACACAATCCGCCCCGGCCTCGAGATACGCCCTCGCCCGCTCGACAGCCTCGTCGAGCACGGCCTTCTCATTCTCCGCCCCGAGGAACACGTCCACCCGGGCGTTGATCACCAACCGGTCACCCGCCGCCGCACGAACCGACCCGAGCAGCTCGGCCTGCTCCGCCACCGGCCGCACTCCACTTCCGGGCACCGTGTCCTCGAGGTTGCAGCCGACCGCTCCGGTCTCCAGCAACCGCCCCGCCAACTCGGCGGCACCAAGTCCATACCCGGCCTCGGCATCCACGGTGACCGGAACGTCGACCACCCGCGTGATCCTGGCCGCCGCCGCGAACATTTCCGCGATCGGAGCCTCTTGGCCATCCGAGTAACCAAGGGACTCCGCGATCGCCGCGGAACTGGTCGCCACCACCGGGAAACCCGCCTCTACCACCAGGCGTGCGCTGTCGGCGTCCCAGGCGTTCGGCAACACCAGCGGACGGCCCGGGACGTGCAGTTCCCGGAGTTTCGCCGCCGTCATCGGGGCAGCGGCTTACGACTGGTGACGCCGAGCCGGTTCCAGGCGTTGATCAGCACCACGGCCCAGCACACCGCGCGGTACTGGTCCTCGGTCAGCACCTTGGTCGCCTGTTCGTACACGTCGTCGGGCACATCCTGGTGCTCGGCCAGCTTCGTCATCGCGTCGGTCAGTGCGAGCGCTGCCCGCTCCTGTTCGGTGTAGAGCTCGGTCTCCCACCAGGCACCCAGCAGGCAGATGCGTCGTTCGTCCTCACCCAGCTTGCGCGCGTCGCGGCTGTGCAGGTCCAGGCAGTACGCACAGCCGTTCAGCTGCGAACCGCGGATCTTGACCAGCTCGATCAGCTTCTGGTCCAGGCCCGCCGCCGCGGCCGCCTGTTCCACCTCGGTGTGCAGGGCCAGCAGCGATTTGTAGAGCGTGGTGTTCGCGGACAGTTGGATTCGCTTCGTCACGACCGCCACGCTACCGACAACTGGTTCACGACTATGGTCCAGTTTCATGGCGGTTTTGTGGTCCAGTTCCCGCGACCTTCACCTCGACTGGCAACCGGGCTCCGGCCAGCGCGGACTGGCCGAGGCGATCCGCCGGGCGATCCGGTCCGGCAGGCTCGAGACCGGTACCGCCCTGCCCTCGACCCGCGCGCTGGCCGAAGACCTCGGTGTCGCCAGGGGCACCGTCACGAAGGCCTACGCCCAGCTCGCGGTCGAGGGCTACCTGCGCACCACCCAGGGAGCGCCGACCAGGGTGGCCGCGATCGCCGCGCCGCAGGCATCACCGGCGCGGTCCCGGCCGAGCAGCGAGGCTCCAGCTGACGCCCGCTGGAACCTGCTGCCCGGCCGACCGGATCTGGCCGCCTTCCCGCGCACGGAATGGTTGGCGGCCACTCGAAAGGTGCTGCAGCAGGCACCTCCCGACGTGTTCGGATACACCGACGACCTTGGTGCGCCCGTGCTGCGCACCGCACTCGCCAGATACCTCGCCCGCAGCCGGGGCGTGGTCGCCGACCCGGACCGGATCCTCGTGTGCGGGGGCTTCGCACAGGCCATCTCGGTACTCGCCGCGGCCCTGCACCACCAGGGCGTGCACGAGATGGCCTTCGAGGATCCGTCCCTGCGCCGCTTCCGCGACCTGGCCTCGGCCGCGGGGCAGCGCATCGTCGGCGTTCCGGTGGACGGGGCCGGTCTCCGGGTGTCCGATCTGGACAGTCCGGTCGCCGTGGTGACGCCCGCCCACCAGTTCCCGTTGGGGGTGACGCTCGCCCCCGAGCGCCGGGCCGAACTCGCCAGGTGGGTGACGAGTTCGGGAGCGTTCGCCGTCGAGGACGACTACGACGGCGAGTTCCGGTTCGATCGGGAACCGGTGGGCGCCCTCCAGTCGCTCGCTCCCGAGCGCTTCATCTACGCGGGCACGGCGAGCAAGACCCTGGCGCCCGCGCTGCGCCTGGGCTGGCTCGTGCTCCCCCGTGCCCTGGTGGATCCCGTCCGGGCCGTGATGGCCGACCGTGGTTCGCGTCCGCCGGCGCTCAGCCAGCACGTCCTCGCCGAAATGCTCGAATCCGGCAAGTACGACCAGCACGTGCGCCGTCGTCGCACGGTCTACCGCAACCGCAGGGACCGGCTGCTGTCCCTGCTGCCACAGCCGCTGCAACCATCGGGGATCTCCGCGGGACTGCACCTGCTCGTCCCACTGCCCGCCGCCGGGCCGGATGAAGCGGTGGTGCTCGACCACGCACGACGGCATTCGCTCGCGCTCGAGACACTCCGCAACACCTGGATCTCCCCTGGCCCTCATCCACAAGGCATCGTCGTCGGCTATGCCGCGCCGGCCGACCACGCCTTCACCCCGGCCATCGACGCCCTGATGGCCACTCTTCGAGGCGCCGGCATCAGTTGGTCATCGGGAAGCTGACCTCACCTGCTCACAACGCCCTCGCTTTCCGCCAGCCCTCGATCTTCTGCTCGACGGCCGTCACCATGCCGTCGAAGATCGCCTCGCCCACCAACAGCCGCAACGGCGGTTCCTCAGTGCCGACCACCTTCAGCACCGCTGCCGCGACCTCGGCCGGGTCACCTTCCACGAAGTCGCCGTGATCGGCCGCCAGCTCCTCGCGCACGACGTCATACGCGGGATTGGCGACGGCGAGCTTCATGCTCGACCCGCCCCAGTCGGTGGCGTAGCCGCCCGGTTCGACCAACGTGACCTTGATGCCGAACCGGCCGACCTCGTGGGCCAGCGCCTCGCTCATTCCCTCCAACGCGAACTTGCTCGCCGCGTACAGACCGGCGGTGCCGAAGGTGGCCACCCCACCGACACTGGAGATCTGCACGATGTGCCCCGAGCCCTGGGCACGCAGTTGCGGTAGCACGGCCTGGGTCACCCAGAGCGCACCGAAGAAGTTGGTGTCCAGCTGCGCGCGGGCCTCCTTCTCGGTGATCTCCTCGACCGCGCCGAGCAGGCCGTAGCCCGCGTTGTTGACCACGACGTCGAGCCTGCCGAACGCCGCGATCGCCTTGCCCACCACGTCGAAGACCGCCGTCCGGTCGTCGACGTCGAGTGGCAGGACGACGAGGCGTTCCTGGTGCTTCTCGACCAGATCGTCCAGCGAGGACGGCTTCCGCGCCGTGCCGACGACCTTGTCCCCGGCCGCCAGGGCGGCCAGCACGAACTCACGGCCGAAGCCCCGGCCAGCGCCCGTGATGAACCAGACGCGTGGTGAATCCGCTCGAGTCATGTTCTTCTCCTTCTCCCACGAGACGAGACGTCTCGTTGTCCGCACAGCATGACCGACAGAATTCGACCTGTCAAGACGAGACGTCTCGGTTCGTCACGTGCTACAGTGAAGTCATGAGTGAGGCCCGGGGCCCGGATCCCACGCGCCGAAGTGAACGTTCGCGGAAGGCGATCCTGTCCGCCGCGATGGAACTGGTGACCGAGAGCGGATACGCGAAGACCTCGATCGAAGGGATCGCCGCGCGAGCCGGCGTCGGCAAGCAGACGATCTACCGCTGGTGGCCGTCGAAGGCGGCGGTCATCTTCGATGCGCTGCTCGAACTGACCGCCGGGCAGCAGGGGTTCAGCCTGCTGGACACCGGCGACCTGAGAGAAGACCTGAAGCAGGCTCTGCGGGCCACCGCGGAGGAACTGGCCAATCCGAAGTTCGACATTTCGTTCCGGGCACTGGCGATCGAGATTCAGTACGACGCGACGCTGGCAGGCCATTGGCGGGAGAAGATGCTCGGCCCCGCCTTGGACGCCACCAAGGACAGGCTGCGCAGCGCGCAGCACAGCGGTGAGATCGACGCCGACCTCGATCTGGACGTGGCCGTGGAGATGCTCTACGGACCGCTCTACCACCGCTGGCTGTTGCAGACCGCTCCGGTGAGCACCCAGCACGCGGACGCGGTGGTCGACCTGGCCGTCCGGGCGATGAGCCGATAGCTGCGCTGTCGGCGAACTCGCCCGCCGGTACCGGGAGCGCTGCCTACTGTCGGCGGCATGGAGATGATCGAGGTCGTCCCGGACCTGTACCTGCTCAGGTTCGCGGTCGGTCAGGCGTACCTGTGGCGAGATGCTGACGAACTGACGTTGGTGGATACCGGCTGGGCCGGCGACGGAACGAAGATCACCGAGGCGATCAGGGAACTCGGGCTCGACCGGGAAAACCTGGTTCGCATTGTGCTCACCCACTTTCACGAGGATCACGCCGGAGCGGCCGCCGAGCTCCGCGCATGGGCGGACGCTCCGGTCGTCGCGCACCGGCTGGACGCACCCGTGGTTCGCGGCGACGTACCACCGCCCGAGCCGAAGCTCGCCGACTGGGAACGACCGCTGTACGAACAGGTGGCGAGTGGGCAGCTCGTCGGCCCACCATCGCCGGTGGATCAGGAGGTCGAGCACAACGACGTGCTCGACTTCGGTGGTGGCGCCCGAGTGCTCTCCATTCCCGGGCACACGGACGGCAGCATCGCCCTCTACCTGCCGGAGCGAGGCGTGCTCTTCACCGGGGACACGATCGCCGAGCACGAAGGACAGGTGATTCCCGGCGTGTTCAACCTGGACGTGGAACGAGTGCACCGCTCGTTCCGGGAGCTGGCCGCCTTGGACGTCGAGGTGGCGTGCTTGGGGCATGGCGGTCCGTTGACCGTGAATGCGGACCAAGTCCTACGAAGCGCAGCCGAGAGGCTGGGCTGAACCAGAAGGGAGTTGATTGAGGAAGCTAGCGTTCCGCGATACCACCTAGTTTCGGCTCATGACGACGATGAGCCGAGCCCCGCAGAAGAAAACGTCGACGGACGGCGAAGTGCTGAGCCTAACTGCGCTGAACCGGGCGACGCTGGCTCGTCAGCACCTGCTCGCCAGGAGCTCGATGTCCGCCGCGGCGGCGCTCAGGCATCTGGTCGGCATGCAAGCCCAGCGCCCGAAGTCGCCGTACTTCGGGCTGTGGACGAGGTTGGCCGGGTTCCGGCCCGAGGAGTTGTCGCAACTGCTGCTCGATCGGCAGGCAGTGCGAGTACTTCTGATGCGCGGCACGATCCACCTGGTCACCAGCGACGACTGCCTGGCGCTGCGGCCGGTGGTCCAGCCCATCATGAACCGCGAGCTGGCCACGAATTCGCCGTTCAGCGGATGGCTGCGCGGCTTGGACCTCGCCGAGGTGGCACGTGCGGCACGTGAACTGATGGCGGAAAGCCCGCGAACGCCCGCGGATCTCGGCAGGCTGCTCGCCGCGCAGTGGCCGGACCGCGAGCCGGAAGCGCTGGCTTTCGCCGTCCGTGGCTCGCTGCCGTTGGTGCAGGTGCCACCGCGTGGACTGTGGGGCCGGAGTGGGCGAACGACCTGTGTTCCCGCCGACCTCTGGCTAGGACGGGAGCAAGGGACCGAGACGGCGCCGGACGAGCTACTCCGGCGTTATCTGGCGGCGTTCGGGCCAGCGAGTGTCGCGGACATGCAGGCGTGGTCGGGACTGACCCGGTTGCGCGAAGTGGTGGATCGGCTGCGGTCGGAGTTGGTCACCTTTGTCGACGAGAACGGCACCGAGCTGTTCGATCTGCCGGAGGCGCCTCGCCCCGGTGCCGGGGTTCCGGCGCCGCCGAGGTTCCTGCCGGAGTTCGACAACCTGCTGCTCGCCCATGCCGACCGGCGGCGGGTGCTGCCGGATGAGCATCGGGAACTGGTCATTGCCGGTAAGTGTGCGTTCCTGATCGACGGCAGGGTCGCCGGGACGTGGCGGATCGCCAAGGAGAAGAAGACTGCGGTGTTGGTCATCGAACCGTTCGCGGTTATGTCCACAAAGGATCGTCGTGAACTCGCTGAGGAAGGGCGGCGGTTGCTTGCCTTCGCCGAGCCGGAGGCGGAGAGGACGGAGATCAGGTTCTGAGGGGCTCAGGCGCGGAGATCGTCGATCAGGCGCTCGGCCGCGGCGTAGGGATCCAGCTCGCGGCCGGCGACTGCGTCGGCCAGTTCGGCGAGCCGGTCGCCGCCGCGCAGGTCGACCAGTTCGGCCCGGAGGCGTTGCAGGGCGATGGCTTCAATCTCGCCGGCGGCGCGGGCAGCGCGGCGGCGGTCGAGTTCGCCTTCGGCTGCCAGCCAGTCGTGATGTTCGTCGAGTGCTTTGAGCACATCCTCGGCGCCCTCGTCGTGGGAGGCGACGGTGCGCACGATGGGCTGGCGCCAACTGGGGCCACGCATCTCGCGGCGGCCCATCGCGATCATCTGCTTGAGCTCACGCACGGTCGCGTCAGCGCCTTCGCGGTCCGCCTTGTTCACCACGAAGACGTCCGCGATCTCGAGCACGCCGGCCTTCGCCGCCTGGATGCCGTCGCCCATGCCAGGCGCCAGCAGCACCACTGTGGTGTCGGCCAGCCGGACGACGTCCACTTCGGACTGTCCAACACCGACGGTCTCGATCAGCACGATGTCGAAACCGGCGGCGTCGAGCACGCGGACCGCCTGTGGGGTGGCCCAGGCGAGGCCCCCGAGATGACCGCGGGTGGCCATGGACCGGATGAACACGCCGGCGTCGGTGGCGTGGTCACTCATCCGCACCCGGTCACCGAGCAGGGCACCACCGGAAAACGGCGAGGAGGGATCGATCGCCAGCACCCCAACGCGCTTGCCCGCCGCACGCAGGGCGGTGATCAGCATCGAGGTGGAAGTCGACTTGCCGACCCCTGGTGGGCCGGTGAGCCCGATGAGCCGGGCCCGGCCGGTGTGCGGGGTCAGCGCGGCCGCGACCTCGCGCAGCTGCGGATGGGCATCCTCCACCAGCGAGATCAGTCTCGCGATGGCGCGTGGGACCCCATCCGCAGCGCGTGCGACGAGTTCGCCGACGTCGACCTGGACGGGCAACTCAGGCCTTGGGCACCGAGAGCAGCAGCGCGTCGCCCTGGCCACCGCCACCGCACAGGGCGGCGGCACCGAGTCCGCCACCGCGGCGACGCAGCTCGTGCACCAGGTGCACGACCAGCCGGGCACCGGAGGCACCGATCGGGTGGCCGAGCGCGATGGCGCCGCCGTCGACGTTGACCTTGTCGTGGTCGAGGCCGAGCTGCTTCGCCGAAACCAGGCCGACGGCGGCGAAGGCCTCGTTGATCTCAACGAGGTCGAGAGCGCCGACGTCCAGCTTGGCCTTGGCCAGCGCGGCCTTGATCGCGTTGGACGGCTGCTCGTGCAGGCTCGCGTCCGGGCCGGCGACCACACCGTGCGCGCCGATCTCGGCGAGCGGCGTGATGCCGAGTTCCTCGGCCTTGGCGCGGCTGGCCACCACCACGGCCGCGGCACCGTCGGAGATCTGGGAAGCGGAGCCGGCGGTGATGGTGCCGTCCGCGGCGAAGGCGGGGCGCAGCTTGGCGAGGCCGTCGGCGGTGGTGTCGGCGCGCACGCCCTCGTCGGTGTCGAAGACGATGGGGTCCTTCTTGCGCTGGGGGATCTCGATCGGCGCGATCTCCTCGGCGAAGCGCCCGGCTTCGATCGCGGCGGCGGCGCGCTGGTGCGAGCGTGCGGAGAACTCGTCCTGCTCTTCGCGGGTCAGGCCGTAGCGCTCGTTGTACTTCTCCGTCGACGAGCCCATGGCGACCTGGTCGAAGGCGCAGAAGAGGCCGTCGTGCGCCATGTGGTCGACCAGGGTGGTGTCGCCGTACTTGAAGCCGGAGCGCGACTTGGGCAGCAGGTGCGGTGCCTGGGTCATCGACTCCTGACCACCGGCCACCACGAGGTCGAACTCGCCGGCGCGGATGAGCTGGTCAGCCAGCGCGATGGCGTCGAGGCCGGAGAGGCACACCTTGTTGATCGTCAGCGCGGGCACGTCCATCGGGATGCCGGCGGCCACGGCGGCCTGGCGGGCCGGGATCTGGCCGGCGCCAGCGGTGAGGACCTGGCCCATGATCGTGTACTGCACCGCATCGGGTGAAACGCCGGCGCGCTCGAGCGCCGCCTTGATCGCGATTCCGCCGAGTTGCGCGCCGGAGTAGTCCTTCAGCGAACCCAGCAGCCTGCCGATCGGGGTCCTTGCCGCGCCCAGGATGACCGAGCTGGACTGTGTTCCGGACATGAGCAGCCTCCAACGGCGAACGACGGCGGTCCGTTCGACCATACCGGGCGGTGTGGCTTCTTGAATGAGTCAGTGTGAGCTGACGCACGACGCCTTTTCCGCGAACAGGACCTATTGTCGCTTCTCATGAATGAAGCGCTGAAGCCGTTCGTCACGACGATCGATCACGTCGGCATCGCGGTCGCCGACCTCGACGCGGCGATCGCCTTCTACGCGGAAACCTTCGGCCTCGAGGCGACCCACACCGAGACCAATCACGACCAGGGTGTCCGTGAGGCGATGCTGCACGCGCCCGGCGACCACGACGGACCCGCCATCCAGCTCCTCGCGCCGCTGTACCCCGACTCGACCATCGCGAAGTTCCTCGACAACCGCGGGCCGGGGCTCCAGCAGCTCGCCTACCGGGTGTCCAATGTGGAAGAAGCGATGGCCGCGCTGAAGGCGAAGGGACTGCGGGTCATCTACGACACGCCGCGCCCGGGCACGGCGGGTTCGCGGGTGAACTTCGTCCACCCGAAGGACGCCGGTGGCGTGTTGATCGAACTCGTCGAGCCCGCGAAGACCAGCGGCGACGCGGAAGGCTGAGCACGCAGCCGCAGGCGGCGAGCCTCAGAGCCAGTCGGCGAGCCTCAGAGCCTGCTGGAGAGCTGGAGAGCTGACCTATCAGCCGGAGGCGTGACGGCGGGCGGCGCGACCAGGGCGCTCGAGAAGTGGTTACGTCGCCGGGGCGGCTCGGAAGGTCAGGGCCCTGGCGATGAAGTTGAGCTCCCGCTCCATCTGCTCCGGCTGGTCGTCTTCGGCGTGGCGCGCGACCGAGTGCCGGTAGCTCACCGCCAGCGCGAGCAAGCCAGCGGCGCTTTCCACGTCGGTCATCGCGAGGCCGCCGACGCCCGCGGCCAGGATGACCGCCTCGACCTGGCGTACCAGCAGCTTGAATCGATCCTGAAGCGCGTCGCGCACCGCGTGGTGGGTGTCGGCTTCGCGCCACAGCAGATGAGACAACACCTGCGAGGCGCCCAGTCGCTGGTCCAGCTCCGAGACCAGGCGGCGCAGGCTCTCCGCGAGATCGCCGGGGACCACCACCCTGGACGGCTCCACGTGCTCGTCCGGCAGGCGCTCGACCAGTGCGCTCAGCAAATCCGTCTTGCGCTTGAAGTAGTAGTGCACCAGGCCCTTCGGCACGCCCGCCCGTTCGGCGATGCGGGAGGTCGGGGTGGCGTCGAAGCCGGACTCCGCGAAAAGTTCCTCGGCAGCGGTGAGGATGCGCTCCTTCGCCGAAGGGTCCTCGCCGGTACTACCCCGTGCCACCGAACCCCACCCCTTCCGCGTGCGCCGGGCCTCACCGTAACGTGGCCAGGCCCGGCCCACGCGAATTGTCAGTGCTGCCCGGCCGTGCGGTCGTGGGCGGCGTTGGCCACCGGCAGCGCGGTCGCGCCGGCGATCATGGTCAGCCCGCCGATGATCCACGAGGACCAGGCGGCACCCATCATGTCCGAGTAGCCGATCACCCACGGCGAGATGAACAGCAGCGCACCCAGCACGATCTGGATGCCCTCGCCGTACACCAGGCCCGGCATGGCCAGCGAGACCAGGCCGTCGATGGCCACCAGTGCGCCCAGCACGATGAGCGTCCACATGGCTGCCGTCTCGGTCTCCATCCACAACGGCGTCAGCACCGCCACCACCCCGAGCACGACCTCAGCCCAGTCGTGCGGACGGGTCCACGGGCTCGTCGACATCTCGCGCACCGAGATCACCTCCGTTTGCCAGGAGAACCGTGTGTTTCGCGGTTCACCCCGATGGTCCTCCTTGGTTGGCCGGCCGGTCAAACATCTGCGGGTCACGAACGCGTGTAGGGGCTACGCCCGTCGGGGGACTTCGGCGTGGTCGAAGTCTCTTCCGGGTTGAGCCCGGCGTTACTCGCCAGTAGTTTCTAGCGAACCGCGCCGACCCACGGAGGTTCGATGAGCGAGATCCAGCAGATCACCCAGGCTGTGCTGTCCGGGGAGCCGGGCGAGGTGGCGTCGATCGCGGTGCCGGAGAGCTACCGGGGCATGACCGTGCACGCCGACGAGGTCGGCATGTTCGAGGGGCTCGCCAGCCGCGACAAGGACCCGCGCAAGTCGCTGCACCTCGACGAGGTCGCCACCCCCGAACTCGGGCCGGGCGAGGCGCTGGTCGCGGTGATGGCCAGCGCGATCAACTACAACACCGTCTGGACCTCGATCTTCGAGCCGATCCCGACGTTCAAGTTCCTGCAGCGCTACGGCAAGCTTTCGCCGCTGGCCAAGCGCCACGACCTGCCGTACCACGTGGTCGGCTCCGACCTGTCCGGCGTGGTCCTGCGCACCGGGGCCGGCGTGCACACCTGGAAGCCCGGCGATGAGGTGGTCGCGCACTGCCTGAACGTCGAACTGGAGAGCCCGGACGGGCACAACGACACGATGCTCGACTCGGAGCAGCGCATCTGGGGCTTCGAAACCAACTTCGGCGGACTCGCCGAGATCGCGCTGGTGAAGGCGAACCAGCTGATGCCGAAGCCGAACCACCTGACCTGGGAAGAGGCCGCTTCGCCGGGGCTGGTCAACTCGACCGCCTACCGCCAGCTGGTCTCGCGCAACGGCGCTGACATGAAGCAGGGCGACGTGGTGCTGATCTGGGGCGCGTCCGGCGGGCTCGGCTCGTACGCCACGCAGTTCGCGCTCAACGGCGGCGCCATCCCGGTCTGCGTGGTGTCCAGCCCGGAGAAGGCGGAGATCTGCCGGAAGATGGGTGCCGAGCTGGTCATCGACCGGAACGCCGAGGGCTACAAGTTCTGGAAGAACGAGCAGGAGCAGGATCCGAAGGAGTGGCAGCGGTTCGGTGCGAAGATCCGCGAGCTGACCGGCGGCGAGGACCCGGACATCGTCTTCGAGCACCCGGGCCGCGAGACCTTCGGCGCCTCGGTCTACGCCGCGCGCAAGGGCGGCACCATCGTCACCTGCGCCTCGACCTCCGGTTACCTGCACCAGTTCGACAACCGCTACCTGTGGATGAACCTCAAGCGGATCATCGGTTCGCACTTCGCGAACTACCGCGAGTCGTACGAAGCGAACCGGCTGATCGCGAAGGGGCTGATCCACCCGACGCTGTCGAAGACCTACCCGCTCGCCGAGACCGGGCAGGCCGCGCTCGACGTGCACCGCAACGCCCACCAGGGCAAGGTGGGCGTCCTGTGCCTGGCCCCGGAAGAGGGACTGGGCGTTCGTGATCATGAACTGCGGGCGAAGCACATAGCTGCGATAAACACCTTCAGAGGTGTGTGACGCCGCGGGCTAGGGTGGACCAATGAGTCTTGGCGACGACAGGGAACTCGTCCCACTGGGAGCCGGCTTCGACCTGGAGAAGCGGGGCTATCACCGCGCCCAGGTCGACGACCACCTCGAGCGGCTCGACGGTGAGCTCAAGATGCTCACCTCGGACCGCGACGCGGCCATCTCGCAGGCCGGGGACCTCGCCCGCCAGCTGGAGATCTCCCGCAGCGAGATCGCCGAACTGCGTGGTCAGGTCGAACGGCTGTCGCTGCCGCCCACCACCCTCGAAGGCCTTTCCGAGCGGCTGCAGCGCATGCTGCGCCTGGCGCAGGACGAAGCGTCGGACACGCAGGCACGCGCCGAGGCCGAGGCCGCGCACATCCGGGCCAAGGGTGAGTCGGACGCGGCGGCGCTGCGTGCCGAGCACGAGGTCCGGCTGAAGCAGCTCGACGAGCGCCGTGAGGAGATGGAGCGCGAGCACCGCGGTGTTCTGGAGACGGCGCGCGCCGAGGCGGAGAAGATCACGCAGGCGGCGAAGGACGAGCGCGACCGCCTGGACAGCGAAGCCGAGCAGCGGCGCACCCAGGTCGAAGAAGACTTCGAGATCGCCATGGCGGCGCGCCGGACCGAGGCCATGCGGACGCTCGCCGAGCAGGAGGCGACCAGCAAGGCGGAGGCCGAGCGGCGGCTGCGCGAGGCGACCGAAGAGGCCGCGAAGATCCGCGCGAAGGTGGCCGAAGAGGAAGCCGCGGCGAAGGCGGACATCGAGCGCCGCCAGCGGGAATCCGTCGAGGACGCCAACAAGCGCAAGCAGGACTCGACGAACGAGGCGAACGCGCGGCTCACCGAGGCCGCCGACGAGGCTCGGCGCCGGGTTCGGGAAGCAACAGAGGAAGCGAACCGCCGGATCAACCACGGCCTCGAGCGCGTGGAGGCCCTGCGCAAGCTCCGCGAGAGCATCGCCAGCCAGGTGCAGGCCGCGCGCCAGGTGCTTTCGGAGGCCGAAGCCGTGCTGCACCAGGATGCCGGGGGTGCCACGGCGGTGGCACCGAAGCCGCACCAGCCGGGCGGTCCCAACCGGCCGGGCGGACCGAAGCCCGAGGGGTCCAACCAGGCCGCGGGGCCCGATCAGCCGACCCGGCCCGCCCTGTCGACCGGAGCCAACCAGGTCGCCGGGTCCGGCCAGACGGCCGGAGCCAACAAGTCGACCGGCCCCGGTCAGGCGAGCGGCTCCGGTCAAGCAGGCGGGGCCAACCCAGCCGCCGGGCAGGCAGCCGGGTCCGGCCAGGCAGGCGGACCCGGCCAAGCAGGCGGACCCGGCCAAGCAAGCGGACCCGGCCAAGCAAGCGGACCCGGCCAGGCAGGCGGACCCGGGCAGGCCGGGTCGAAGCCGGGGGCGAAGCAGGCTGGACCTGGGAAGTCGTCAGGGTCCGGGGAGTCCGGGGCCGAGGCGACGGTCAAGCTCCCCAAGCCCACGCCCCAGCCGGCCCCCCGCAAGCCGGCGCCGGGTCAGCGGCCTGCGCAGGCCCGTCAGAAGCCCTAGTCTCAGCACCCACCGATCGCAGGAGGAAGACGAATGAGCGCCTACCAGACCGTGGTCGTCGGCACGGACGGTTCCGACTCTTCGTTCGCCGCGGTGGACCGGGCGGCGGCGGTCGCCGGGGACGCCGGGGCCACCTTGGTGATCGCCTGCGCCTACTACCCGGCGAACAAGGCCGACGTCGAGAAGGCCCAGGACGTGCTGCGCGACGAGGCCTACCAGGTGGTCGGCTCCGCCCCCGCCGAGGACACGCTGATCTCCGCGCGCGACCGCGCGGCCAAGGCGGGCGCGGAGAAGATCGAGACCGTCGCGCTGGTCGGCGAGCCGGTCGAGTCGCTGCGCAAGGTGGTTTCCGAGCGCTCGGCGGACCTGCTGGTGGTCGGCAACCGCGGGCTGAACACGCTGGCCGGGCGCATCCTCGGCTCCGTGCCGTCGGAAGTGGCGCGCAAGTCCGGCGTGGACGTGCTCATCGTGCACACCACCTGAGGTGCCGACCGACGCGGGTGATCCCGGCGAACTGCAGCAGCGCCTGGAAAAGGTGCTGCTCGGCGGCAGGCGCCGGTACACCCGCCTGCAGGTGGTCGAGAAGGCGGGCGTGCCCGAGGACCGGGCGCGGCGGCTGTGGCGGGCTCTCGGCTTCGCCACCGTCGAGGACGACGAGGTGGTCTTCACCGACGCCGACGTCGAAGCGATGCGCACGGCCGACAACCTGATCAAGGCCGGCCTGGTCGACGCGCGCGTGGAGACCGCGGTGACCAGGGCGCTGGGCCAGCACCTGTCGCGGCTGGCCGAGTGGCAGGTCCACATGCTGTGGGAGCTGATCACCGAGAACCCCGAGCTGGGCCGGAACGAGCGCCAGATCGCGCGGCTGGTGGACCGGCTGCTCCCCGAACTGGAGCGCGTGCAGAGCTTCGTCTGGCGACGGCACCTCGCCGCGTACGCCGGGCGCGCGCTGGCCACGCCCGACGAGGACCTGGAGTCGCGCAGCCAGGTCGTCGGCTTTGTGGACATGGTCGGCTTCACGCGGCTGACCAGGCGGATCGACGAAACCGAGCTCGACGGCATCCTGGACGCCTTCGAGACGGTCGCCTCCGAGGTGATCGCCGAGCACCACGGCCGGATCGTGAAGATGATCGGCGACGAGGTGCTGTTCGTCGCCGACACCTCGGCCGACGCGGCCGAGATCGCGTTGACGTTGAACGAACGCGTCGAGGCCGATTCCTCCCTCCCCTCGGTCCGTGCCGGTATGGCCGCGGGGCGCATCCTGAGCCGGTTCGGCGACGTCTACGGTTCGGTGGTCAACCTCGCCGCCCGGCTCACTTCGGTGGCCAAGCCGGGCACCATCGTGGTCGATCGCGAACTGGCCGCCGACCTGTCCGGCGATCCGGCCTACGAACTGCGGTCGAGGCGGGCGGTTTCTGTCCGGGGGTACAGCAGGCTCAAACCGTGCTCGTTACGCCGGGCGCGTGAACGGCCCGGAAACCGCTTCGAAAGCAGCCAGCAACTCGCCGCCGAGATGCTTGGCCTGCGACAAGCCCGTGCCGAGGGCGTCGAGAACAGCCTGGACGAGGACTTTCCCGGCTACCGCAAGTAGTCGACTCGCGTGCGCTAAGTATCCCCCAAATTTCTTATTTCGCCTACGTCGGAGCACGCGTAGAGTGACTCCGCGCACTCAAACGGACACTCTCAGCTCTCATCCTGTTGAGCTAGCCCATTTCCGAGGAGGTGAAACCTGTGCGCGCCGACCCCGGCAGAGACGGGAAACGGACGCGAAGCCCGCTCCAGGAGATCTTCTGGACGCGGACCAGCCTGCTCCTGCTCGTCCTGGTCGTGGTTTCGATCACCTGCCTGTTCCTGGCCAGCGGCATGGATCCGGGGAACGGCAAGAACTTCGTCAATTCGGTCGGCACCGGCACGATGATCTCCGCGGTGGTCGGTTTCGGGCAGACGCTGATCACGGCGGCCGCCTCGCAGCGGGCCCTCGTGGCACCGGTGATCGACGAGAGCAGGCGGGCACTGGAGAAGCTCGCCGCCGAATACCGGTCGCTGAACAGGGAGTTCTTCCCCACCGACGTGTTCGAGGCGACCCCCGAGCCGGACCCCCGGTTCAACGAGTTGATGATGCGGGACCTCGCGGGCAGCAGGCAGTACTTCTTCCGCGGGTTCTCCGGCCGGTTCGCCGCCGCCAGGTTGCTGCTCTCCCACGCCGAGTGGGAGATGCGGGCGGTGCTGGCCGACCCCAGCGACCCCACCACGATCAGCGGCCGCGCCCGTTACCTGCTGCGCCAGGAAGGCCCCGAAGCGGACTACGAAGCGATCCAGCGGCGGCTGCAGGACGAGATGGGCATGGGGCTGGTCGGGTTGTTCCTGGCCAGGAGCCGCTGCACGCGGATCGACCTGACCGTGGTCACCGATCCCCCGCTGGACCGGCTGGAGATCTTCGACGACTGCGTGTGGGTCACGCTCTACAGCGACGTCGGCCCCGAAAGCGCGCTGTACCCGCGAACCCTGCGGTTCTCCGAGGGTTCGTTCGTCTACAACATGGAACGTGCCGAGTTCCTCCGGCTCGGCGGTGGCCGGAACGGCAGGCACTTCCAGATCACCCCGGAGACCACCCGGGCGGATTTCATCGCACTGTTCGGCCGGGCCACCGGCCGGCCGTTGTCCGAGGAGCAGTTCAGTGAGCTGGAGGGCCGGTTCCGGTCCTTCTCCCAGGAATTCTCCACCGCCGCTGGGCTGAGGAGCTGATAGATGGTGTTGACCCGCACATGCCCACTCGCCGAGCTGGCCGCCGACGTGGCCGCTCGCCGGGTCGGCTCCGACGACGACTGGCGGGCGCTCGCGGAGCCGTTCCAGCACTGGGCCGCCCGGCCCGGCCTGCGAGCCGAGCTGCGCGCGCACATCCAGTCGCTGCCGCCGGAACCGGCCAGCGCGATGATCCGGCGATCCAGGGAGACGACCACGCACTTCGCCTGGTGCCTGCGCGACGAACGGGACGAGCCGTTCTCGTTCTGGCTGCACGAATACAAACCGCAACGGGATTGGCGGCACGGTTACGCCGATTCGGTGCACAACCACCGGTACCACTTCTGGACCACCATCCTCCGCGGCAGCTACCTGCACGAGCGGTACGCCGCCAC
The DNA here is from genome assembly GCF_017309385.1 of Amycolatopsis sp. 195334CR. Lineage (NCBI taxonomy): Bacteria > Bacillati > Actinomycetota > Actinomycetes > Pseudonocardiales > Pseudonocardiaceae > Amycolatopsis > Amycolatopsis sp. 195334CR. The sequence continues at coordinate 596,619 of NZ_JAFJMJ010000001.1, forward strand.
GCTGGATGTGGCCAGCGGCCTGATCACTTCGGCCCGGTTGATCCACGGTGACGACTACCCGGCGGGTACCACCGGGGTGCTGTTGGCCGACGAGTTCCACCGGATCCCGAAAGCGGCTGACAACACGATGACCTTTTTGGTGAAGTCACGACCAGTGAACGAATGGAGCGTTTCCTATGATCCATTGACCCGAACGAGTCACCGGCACGTTCCGGTGGAGACCCGTTTGGGGGAGCTTCTGGAACGAATCTGAAGTCGGACGTAGCGCACTAGCGATTACCATTCACTCCACCCGGCTGCCTTCCCCAGCCGGTTCGGAGGGGATCGATAATGCGCGCCCACCAAACCGTTGTCCACGCGACCTTCAACTCCGTGCCCGCCGCGGCGATCAACGCCGTCGAGCAGGCCGTGCGGCAGCTCTGCCTGCGCTACGCCGAGCGGCTGCCGTTCCACGGCTGGCACCACGTCAGCTTCGTCCGGTCGAAGTCCGTCGGTTTCGCCGAGCACAACGGCGCCGACGTGAGCATCGTCGAAACGGCCGCGCTGGTGCACGACGTCAACTACCTGGTCCGCCGGAACTCGCCGGCCGCCGAAGGCAGCGGCCTGCGCAGGGAACTGCTCGCCGACGCCGGCGTGCCGCTCCGCGCCGCCGAACGCATCGACGCGATCATCGACGAGGCCGAAATGGCCAATCGCGGACCGGACATTTCGCTCGAAGCGCAGGCGCTCAGCGATGCCGACACCCTGTTCAAAGCGCTGCCGGTGACCCCGGTGGTGCTGGCGCACAAGTACCTGCGCGAGAACGGGCTCAGCCTGCGCGAGCTGGCGAACAAGATCGTCGGCGAGCAGCGCGACGTGCACGACGAGGGTTACTACTTCTACAACGCCGAAGCGGCCGCCGAATATTCGCGCTGGGCGCTGGCGAACCTCGAGCTGTGGCAGTGCATCAAGGAAGCGGTGGACGACCCGGCGGTCGAGGAACTGCTCGACGCGGTCGACCAGGTCGACGTCGCGGCTTCCTGAACCACTCCGCTACCGCGCACAGGGGCCAGTACGGGTGTGGATGCGTGAATTCATTCACACGCGATGATGAACCTCCCGCACCCGGGTCCCGCCATTCGGACGGTTCTTCTCCCCACACGGCTGAATTCGCGCCACGAATAACCGGGCGCCACTATTGTGGCCGTGCAGGGCCATCGAATGGATAGGAGTCATGGTGCCGGACAAGGTCGTGGCAGGACGAAGAGAACCGCAGCCCCAGGGCCTCAGCTCGCTGGGCAAGGACCTGCGGACCAGGGTCTCCAGCGACACCTACGAAGCCACCGAAAAGATTGCCAGGAAACGCGGGGTGAGCATGGCGCATATCGTGCGCCAGGCGGTGGAGAATTACCTGGAGAAGGCACGCTGACACAGTGATGCGTTCGATGTCACAGTGGCCATCGAACGCATCAGCTTAATTGAATATTGAATCAGCGATCCGCGGGCAGTACCGCGTACTGGCGGACGTAGAGATCGGTGTAGGTGACCGGACCGCGCGGGCCGGGCACCTTGTCCAGGTTGATCCCGGTTTCCGGGACCCCGCGCAGTTTGAAGCCGTCGAGCAGGCGGGTGGGGGCGTTCCAGAAGACGCCGGTCCCGGTGTAGCCGTCGAAGAAGGCCTCGGCGGTGGCCGCGTTCTCGGTGGCGATGCCCGCCGCGAGCCCGGAGGTCTGCTCGTTGGCGATCCGCGTGGCCTCCTCGACGCCCGCCACGGTGGAGACGGTGACGGTGGCCTCGCGGTCCGAATCCAGGGCCCACTCGTAGCCGATGGCGTGCTCGTGGGGCGGCAGCGACGCGGTGACGCCGCGTCCGGCGAGTGCCTCGCTCACCACCGGCCACACCTTGTCGTGGATGGGCTCGTCGATCAGCAGCAGGTTCAGCCGGTTGCACACGCCGAGCCGGTCCAGGCTGCCCGAGACGAGCGCGCGCACCTTGTCCAGGTCCGCCGCCTCGTCGATGAAGAGCACACCACCGCCGTCGGCGTGCGCGAGCGTGCGCACCCCGTGCTGGGCGGCCTCGGTGGCGAGCGCGCGGGTGCTGTCGCCGCTCCCCCGCAGGATGACCAGCGGGATCAGACCGGGCTGCGCGACCAGTGCGGCCGCGGCATGCCGTTCGGCGCGCGGCACGAGTTGCACCGCGTCCTGGTCGATCCCGGCTTCGGCCAGCGCGGGCGCGATGACGATCTCGAGCAGGCGCTGCGCGGAGCCGAGCGCGGCGGAACCGGTGCGCAGGACCCCGGCGTTGCGGGACTTCACCAGCTGGGAGGCCACGTCCACGGTCACGTTCGGCCGGGCTTCGTAGTTGGCGCCGATCACGCCGACCGGACGGCGACGCTCCACCAGTCGCAGTCCACCATCCAAAGTGGACAGCGGGACGGTGCGCTCGGAGTGCGGTGCGGCGGCGAGCAGGCGGAGCTGCTCGGCCATGCCGGTGAGCCGCTCCTCGGTGATGGTCAGCCGATCCAGCAGGCCGGCGCTCATCCCGTCTTCACGGGCCTTGGCCACGTCGGCGGCGTTCGCCTCGAGCACGGCGTCGCGGTTCGACAACAGGCGCTCGGCCATGCCGATGAGCGCCGCGTCGATCGCCTCGTCCGGCGCGGCGGCCAGAGACGGAGCGGCGCGCTTCGCCGCGCGTGCGCACTCTTCCACTGCCTTGGCCACGTCGTCGCTCATGGGACCAGTTTGCCGCACGCGTGAACTCAGCTGAGCACGGGTTCGAGCAGCCAGCTCCCGCCCAGGAACAGGCTGCCGAACGCGAGCACACCGAGCACGAGCAGCCACAACGCCACCGGGACGCCGGTGAGCCTCGCCAGCTGGTCGACGTCGGAGTCGCGCGCGGCGCCGCGACGGCGTTTCGACTGCAGCTCGAAGACCGGGCGCACGCCGCCCAGCAGGAGGAACCAGGTGATCGCGTAGACGCAGACCGCCTGCACTCCGGGTGGCGCCAGCAGCGCGACGCAGCCGAGCCCGATCGCCGCGGCGACCACGGAGAACGCGCCGTAGGCGTTGCGGATCATCACCAGCACGCCCAGCAGCAGCAGCGCCGTGAGGCCGAGCAGCACCGAGATGCGGTCGGCGTTGATCAGCGCGGCGAAGGCCAGGCCGAGCAGCGCGGGCGCCGGGTAGCCGGCGAGCGCGGTCAGCACCATGCCCGGGCCGGTCGGCTTGCCGCGGGAGACGGTGACGCCCGAGGTGTCCGAATGCAGCCGGATGCCCTGCAGGCGGCGGCCGACCAGCACCGCGGCGAAGGCGTGCCCGGCCTCGTGGACGATCGTCACCAGGTTGCGGGCGAGCCGCCACGGGGTGCCGGACACCACCAGGAGGAGCGCGGCCACGCCGGTGATGAGCGCCACCAGACCCGGCGGATCCGGCTGTGCGTCGAACAGTCCCCAGAATCCGTCGGTGCCTTCCACGCGGACACCTCAGCACATGTGGAGTTGGATCGGTGTGACGCCCCCTTTCAGCGCTTCCGGTGAGGCGCCGCTCCTGGGTGGGGGCGGCGGGTGGCCGGTGGCGCGGGTTGCGGTGGTGAGGGGTGCGGCGGTGAGGGGTGCCGCCTCGGTATGGATAGTGGTCTCGGCAGGCACGAGGGTCTCGGCGGGCACGGCAGGCACGGTGGCTTCGGCGGGGATGACGGGCGCGGTAGGTGCACCGGGCACAGCAGGTGCGGTGACGCCGGAAGGCATGGTGACTTCGGCAGACGCCGTGGCTTCGGCGGGGAGGGCGGTCTCGGCGGAGGCGGCGGGCTCGGCAGGAAGAGTGAGCTCGGTGGTGAGGGCGGCCCCGGTGGGGGCGGTGGCAAGGGTGGCCTCGGTGGTGAGGGCAGCCGCGGCGGCGGCGAAGGTGGCGGGCTCGGCAGGAAGAGTGAGCTCGGTGGTGAGGGCGGCCCCGGTGGGGGCGGCGGCGAGGGTGGCCTCGGTGGGGGCGAAGGCGGCCTCGGTGGCGGCCTCGGTGGCGGCCTCGGCGGTGGCGGTGGCGGTGGCGGTTGGCATGGTCACCTCACCTTGACCGGGCGGTGGCGGCGCGGAAGAGGAAGCTGACCCAGCTTCGGTAGGGGCGCCACTTGTCGGCGATGCGTGCCAGCCCGTCGACGTCGGCGGCGTTGAGGCCGTAGGTGCGCGCCATTTCCGCGTGTAGGCGCGGTTCGTGGCGAGGGAAGACATCCGGGTGCCCGACGCCTCTGATCAGCACCAGTTCCGCCGAGAACGGGCCGATCCCCGGCAGTTTCCGCAGCCTGGCCAGTGCTACCTCACCGGGGAGGGCCCGTAGGCGGGTGGCATCGAGGTGGCCTTGTTCCGCAGCTGCCGTGAGACTCCTCAGCTGCTTCACCTTGGTCTCCGGCAGGCCCAACGGGCGTTCCAGCAGGCGCAACGCCTCCGGGCCCGGGAACGAGCTGAGCGAGTGCCCGTCAACGGTCAGCCGGGATCCGTGGCGCTCGGCTATCCGGCGCTTGATCCCGGCCGCCTGGACCTGGCGGATGCGCTGGCCGATGATCGCCCAGCAGGCGGCCTCGTAGGGCGAGTGGAACAACACCGGCCGCAGGCCGGCCGCGGCGGTGACCAAGCGCACGGCCAGCTCGTCCCGCTGGATCGCCGCCACGAACTCGGCGGCGTCGAAGTCGAGCGACAGGATGCGCTCGGCCTGCCGGCAGGCTTCGGCGGCCGACTCGCCTTCGGCCTCCACCTCGACCACGCCGTCGGCGTGCTGGCGCGCCACCACCCCGGCCGGCTTCCAGCAGCCGTCCACCGGGAAGGCCAGCCGCAGCGTGCTCGGCTCCCCGGCCGCGTCCGGCCGCCCGGCGGGCACGAAGTCCTCCAGGAACCGCATCGAAGCCCGCAGGTCGAACGGACCGCGCGGGGTGATCGACGCGGTCGCGCCCGGGCGCCAGCGGGTGATCATCTGCTACCTCCTCTTCGGTGATCGCGACGCTAGCGGGGACCCCCGACAGTTCCGGGGCGAAAACCGATTGCGCGTGGTGCTACCTTCGGCGCATGGGAGCTTTGTACATCTGCTGCGCTGTCGTCGCCCGGCCTTGGCCGTGGCGCGCCTGACGCGGCGGCCGTCCCCCTCTTCACCGAGTTCCAGGCGCTGATCACCCGCGCCTGATCCGTCCGCGCGACCTCACCACTGCACGGTCGCCGCGTCTCGACGTCCTCGCGTGCCTTCGCACGCCTTCCTTCGTCCTGACGTGGAGCGACCATGCCCGCCAACGGGTCCTGTCACCCTGCCCGGAAACACCCGTCCCCCAACCCTTCCGGCGTCCACTTCCTCGCCGCGCCCCGGATCGCCGACGAACTGGTGCGCTCGGCCGCGATCACCGAGACCGACCTGGTGGTCGACTTCGGCGCCGGCCTCGGTGCGATCACCGCGCCACTGGCCAGGACCGGCGCCGAAATCCTCGCCGTGGAACGGGATCCCGAGTTCGTGCGCAAGCTGCGCACGCGGCTCGCGGACGCGGCCAACGTCCGGGTCATCCCGGCCGACGCCCGCACCTTTTCCCTGCCCCGCAAGAAGTTCGCCGTGGTGGCGAGCATTCCCTACGCGGTGTCCACCGCACTCATGCGACGGTTGCTCAGCCCGACCGCCTCGGCACTGGACCGGGCCGCGCTGATCGTCGAATGGGGGTTCGCGAAACGACTCAGCGCGGCCAGCCCGCGCGACCTCGAAATCGCCTGGTGGGCGGCGAGGTTCGAGCTGCGGCTGGTGCGGCGCGTCCCGGCCAGGCACTTCAGCCCGGCGCCGAAGGTGGACTCGGCCCACCTGACCGTGCACCGGCGCGGCAAGCCGGACAAGCTCGTCGACCAAGCACTGTGGACACTGCTGCAGGCGGCCTACCGCACCCCGCGCGCCCCGGCGCGGACCGCCGTGGCCTTCCTCGGGCGCAAGCCCCACCGCCTGCTCAAGGCCAACGGCATCGATCCGGACCGTCCCGCCGCGACCGTGCCGCCCGCCGCGTGGACCGCGCTGGCCAGGCAGCTCGCCGCGGACCGCAGCCTGCACTGGCCGCCGTTGCCGAAGGCTTTGCGCGAGGACCGGCGCTGACATACTGTCGGTATCCCAACCGCCCTGGAGCCGCGTGATGCCGACCGAGACCAGCCACCGCCGCCTGCTCGACCTGCTCGACGCCCCGCCCGTGCGGACCACCGGCGGCTATCCCGACCTGCTCGGGGACCGCAGGCAGGCCGGTCCGCCGACCGGCCCGGCGCAGGTGCTGATGAGCGTGGACCTGGTGTCCTCGATCTACGAGCGGTACTGGCGGCCGGCACTCGGCCGGATCGCGAAGGGCCTGCACGGCCCGAGCATGTCCGGCGAGGTCGACCTGGCCACCGACCTGCTGCGGCTCCGGCGTGGCCAGGTGGTGCTCGACGTGGCGTGCGGGACCGGCCGCTTCACCCGTGCCTTCGGGGAAGCGGTCGGTCCCACCGGGCTCGCCGTCGGCCTCGACGGCTCGCGCACCATGCTCGCGCGGGCCGTCGAGGCGGGCGGGAACGACGCCGTCACCTACCTCCGCGCGGACGCCGTGCACCCGCCGCTGCGGCCGTCCACTGTGGATGCCGTGTGCTGCTTCGCCGCGCTGCACATGTTCGGCGATCCGGAGGCAGCGCTGGATTCCTTCGCCTCGGTGCTGAAACCGGGCGGACGGTTGGCGCTGCTCACCAGTGCGCGCCGCGAGTGCCGCCCCGTCCGCGAGCTGGACACGCTGACCGGCCTGGCCAGCGGGCAGCGCATGTTCGACCGCGGCGAGGTCGGCGCCCTGCTGCGCGAACGCGGGTTCACCGAGATCAGCGAACGCTATTCCGGGGTCACCCAGATCGTCGGGGCGACGCATTAGCATGCGGCAATGACGGCTCCCCACCACGCCAGCCCCAGCCAGCCCGACGACGCCTACCTGCGCACCATCGTCGCCGACACCGCGGACGCGGTCGAAGCCGCCGAACCGCTCGGCTCGCCCCACCAGGGCGCGCCCGAAGATGTCCGGACCGAGGTCGGTGCCCTGATCGACGCCCGCGCGCAGGACCTCGTGTCGTTGAGCCAGGACCTGCACGCGCATCCCGAAGAGGGCTTCGCCGAGAAGCGCTCGGTGCGCGCGCTCGCCGAACTCCTGCAGAACCACGGCCACCAGGCGACCGTCGGCGTCGGCGGGCTGGACACGGCACTGAGCGCGACGGTCGGCGAAGGTGGTCCGCACATCGCGCTGCTCGCCGAGTACGACGCGCTGCCGGGGATCGGGCACGGCTGCGGGCACAACATCATCTGCGCCACCGCGGCCGGCGGTTTCCTCGGTGCCGCCGCGGTCGCCGAACGCCTCGGCGGGCGGGTCTCGCTGTTCGGCACGCCGGCCGAGGAAGGCGGCGGTGGCAAGGAAACCATGGCCAGGGCGGGCGTGTTCGACGACGTGGACGCGGTGATCATGCTGCACCCGTTCAGCCACGACATCGCGATGCACCCGTTCCTCGGCAGGCGCCAGCTCGAGATGGTCTTCCACGGCGTCGCCGCGCACGCCTCGGCGCAGCCGTTCATGGGCCGCAACGCGCTCGACGCCGCCGTCGCCGCGTACCAGGGCGTGGCCGCGTTGCGGCAGCACCTGCCCGGCACCGACCGCGTGCACGGCGTGTTCACCGACGGCGGGGCCCGGCCGAACGTGGTGCCGGACCGCGCGGCGCTGCTGTTCTACCTGCGGTCCGGGCAGCCGGAAACGCTGCGCGACCTGGCCGAGCGGATCACCGGGATCGCGCGTGGTGCGGCCGAGATGACCGGCTGCGGGGTGGAACTGCACTGGGACGAGCAGCCGCCCTACCTGCCGATCCGGTTCAACGGCGCGCTGGCCGGGCGGTGGGCGGTCAACCAGGAGGGCTGCGGGCGCAAACCGTTGCCGCCCGGCATCGTGCCGGAGTTCCTCACCGGCTCGACGGATCTCGGGAACCTGAGTTTCCGGATGCCCGCGATCCATCCGATGCTGGCCGTGTCCGAACAGACGGTTGCCTTGCACACCAAGGAGTTCGCCGCGGCGGCCGGGTCACCGGCCGGTGACCGCGCGGTGGTCGACGGAGCGCTCGGGCTCGCGCTGACTGCGGCCGACTACCTGGCCGACGCGGACCTGCGGACGGCGGTGCACGAGGAGTTCGAGGCCGCCGGTGGCGCGTTGGACGTTCCGGCGTTCTTCGCTTAACCACAGGCGTTTCTCAGCTTATTCTTCTCAGAAAAGTCCCCGGGTAATCCACAGGTTGCTCACAAGCGGGCGCGCGAACCTGGGTGCATGGACGAGAACCGGCAGAACCCGTTGTTCACCCCGCAGCAGCACGAGCAGCCCGCCGCGCCGCCGTTCTACCCGGCGCCGCCGGCGCCCGCCGCCCGCAAGCCGAAGCGCTTGGCCGTGCTGGTGAGCGCGGCCGCCGTCGCCGCCGCACTGGTCGGCGGCGTCGGCGGGGCCGCGCTCGTCGGCCTGACCGACCAGGCGCCGGCGAGCAGCAGCACCAGTGCGCTCGGCACGGCCACCGGTCAGACCGTTTCGAACTCCGGTTCGGACGTCAGTTCCGTGGCGCAGCAGGTGCTGCCGAGCGTCGTGCAGGTCAACACCACCACGCGCGAGGGCGAGGCGATCGGGTCCGGGGTGATCCTCTCGTCCGACGGCAGGATCCTGACCAACGCGCACGTGGTCGACGGCGCCACCGGGGACGTCACGATCACGCTGTCCGACGGCACGAAGTACCAGGCGACCGTGCTCGGCGCGGACACCAAGGCCGACATCGCGGTGCTGCAGGCGAAGAACGCCAGCGGCCTGACCGCGGCGAAGCTCGGCGACTCGAGCCAGGTGCAGGTCGGCTCCGAGGTGGTCGCCATCGGTTCGCCCGCCGGGCTGCAGAACACGGTCACCTCGGGCATCGTCAGCGCGGTCGGCAGGCAGCTGTCCGACGTCGGGCAGCAGGAGCAGCCGCAGTCGCCGTTCGGGCGGACCAGCTCGCAGCAGCAACAGCAGGGGCCGAGCTACACCGCCATCCAGACCGACGCGTCGATCAACCAGGGCAACTCGGGTGGCCCGCTGGTCAACGCGAACGGGCAGGTGATCGGGATCAACTCGTCGATCTACTCACCGTCGTCGGGCGGGAGCGTGGGCATCGGCTTCGCCATCCCGATCAATGACGCGATCAAGATCGTGGAGCAGATCGAACAGGGTTGAGCGAGGGGGGAAGCGGGTGGACCGGGGTCGGGGCGGTCCACCCGCTTTTCATGCCTGCGGCTGCTTGAGCTCCGGGTGGACGGCGACCACCAGGTGGTGCGTGCGGCCGCCGGTGGCCGAGTCGTCGTGGTACTTGGCGACCAGCGAGGTCACCGCGTCGGTGAGTTCCTCGGCGAAGGCGGCGCGATCGGCCGCGGAGGCGAAGCGCACGTCGCCGTCGATGGTGAAGGTGGCCAGCTTCTTGCCCGCCCGCTGCGCGCCGGTGAGCAGCTCACCGACGTCACGCACCAGGCGCGAGGCGACCGCGAGCAGCCACCGCGCGGAGAGCCGGTCCGGCGACTGCCGCGGGTCGGGTTCGACGGCGCCCAGCACGCTCGGCGAGATCACGTACGAAGAGGCTGTCGCCCGCAGCACGCGCTCGGTGACGTTGCCCTTGCGGCGCTCCTCCACCAGCGAGATCAGCCCGTGCTGCTCCAGCGCGCGCAGGTGGTAGTTGATCTTCTGCCGGGCCAGGCCGAGCTTCTTGGCCAGGGTGGTGGCCGAACCCGGCTCGGCCAGTTCGGCGAGCAGGCGGGCACGCATCGGGTCCAGCGACGCGCCGGCGGCCTCGGCGTCGTCGATCACCGCGATCTCGTTCATCCGCCAACGGTCTCACCGACAAGTTTTTTTGTCAATCGAGGTGGTAGTCGAGTTCCAGCGTGTGGCTGCCGTCGTCGTGCTTGGCCACCATCGCGGAACCGGTGATGCCCGCCAGCTCCCCGACCCCGGAACCGGGCAGGATCTTCAGCTCGTAGCTGTCCGCGAAGGCGGCGTGCTGGAGCACGAACCCGCCCTTCCGCCCCTCGACCGAGACGTCGAACCGCTCGAAGGCCACGTACGCCTGCGCGGTTTCGGTGATCGCGCTGAGCATGGTGACCGTGCTGGCGCCCTCGACTAACCCGGTGAAGGTCTTGCTCAACCGCACCTGGCCCAGTTCGGCTCCTTCGGCCTCGTCGAGAGACGACGGCTCCCAGTTGTCCACGGTGAACGCTGCAGTGATCTTCGGCATACGCCGAGCTTCGCAGGCCTACCTGACAAGGTGTGTCAGGTTTTAGCGGCGGCGGTTCCCGAACAGGCCACGCGTGACCTCGCGTCCCAGCGCACTCGCCGCCGAGCGCAGGAACGAGCGGACCGCCGGGTTGTCCATCGTCTTCTGGATGAACCCGGGGCCTTCCTGCTCGGCGGGCTTCTCCGGCTCGGTGGCGGCCACCTTCGCGGCGAGCTTCTCGTAGGCCGACTCGCGGTCGATCGTCTCGGCGTACTTCCCGTGCAGCTGCGACGACTGGGCCGAGGCACGCACGGCCTCCTCGCCGATCGACCCCATCTTCGACCGCGGTGCCCGCAACTTCGTCCACGCGACCGGCGTCGGCGCCCCGCGTTCGGACAGCACGGTGACCACCGCCTCCCCGATGCCCAGCGAGGTCAGCGCCTGCTCCAGGTCGTAGTGCGTGGTCTTCGGATAGGTCTTGACCGTCTTCGCCAGCGCCTTCTGGTCCTCGGGTGTGAACGCGCGGATCGCGTGCTGCACGCGCGCGCCCAGCTGCGACAGCACGGCGTTCGGCACATCGGTGGACAGCTGCGTGCAGAAGAACACGCCCACGCCCTTCGACCGGATCAGCTTGACCGTCTGCTCGATGCTGTCCAGGAAGGCCTTCGACGCGTTGTCGAACAGCAGGTGCGCCTCGTCGAAGAAGAAGACCAGCTTCGGTTTGTCCAGGTCGCCCGCTTCCGGGAGTTCCTCGAACAACTCGGCCAGCAACCACATCAGGAAGGTGGAGAACAACGCCGGCTTGCTCTGCAGGTTGTCCAGCTCCAGGAGGGTGATCACGCCCTCGTGCATCAGGTCGGCGACTTCGAGTTCCGGCTCCCCGAAGAACTCCTCGCCGCCCTGGGCCGCGAGGTTGACCAGCGCCCGCAGGATCACCCCGGCCGTCGCTGGGGACACCCCGCCGATGCCCTTGAGGTCGGCCTTGCCCTCGTCACTGGTCAGGTGCGTGATCACCGCGCGGAGGTCCTTGAGGTCCAGCAGCGGCAGACCGCGCTCGTCGGCCCAGTGGAAGATCAGGCCGAGGGTGGACTCCTGCGTCTCGTTGAGGCCCAGCACCTTCGACAGCAGGATCGGGCCGAACCCGGTGATCGTGGCGCGCACCGGCACACCACGGCCTTCGGTGCCCAGCGAGAGGAACTGCACCGGGAAGCCCTGCGGCTGCCAGTCGTCGCCGAGTTCCTCCGCGCGTTTGGCCAGCTTGTCGGTCGACTCCCCCGCCTCGGCCAAACCGGACAGATCACCCTTCACGTCGGCCAGGACCACCGGGACACCCACCGCCGACAGCTCTTCGGCGAGCAGCTGCAGCGTCTTGGTCTTGCCGGTCCCGGTCGCGCCCGCCACCAGGCCGTGCCGGTTCAGCATGGCCAGCGGGAGGCGTACGCCGGCACCCGGGCACACCTGCCCGTCGAGCACCACCGAGCCCAGCTCCAGCGCCGCCCCTTCGGTCCGGTAGCCCTCGGTGATCGCGGTTGCGTCCTGGTCCATGCCTGCCCTCCCGTTACGCCGACCGGCCGAGCGTAACCGCGGGAACCGCAGGTCGCGCCCGCGAAAGTGCCCCGGAAGAGTTAGGGTGCCCGGGTGAACGATCGTCTTGTCTGGATCGACTGTGAGATGACCGGCCTCGACCTGGCCAAGGACGCCTTGATCGAAATCGCCGCCCTGGTCACCGACGCGGAGCTGAACGTCCTCGGCGAAGGCCTCGACCTCGTCATCCACTGCGATGAGGAAGCACTCGCCAACATGCCCGACGTGGTCCGCGAGATGCACGCCCGGTCCGGACTCACCGAGGAGGTGCGGCAGTCCTCGGTCACCATCGAGGAAGCCGAGCAGCGCGTGCTCGAGTACGTCCGGGAGCACGTGCCCGAGCCCAACACCGCGCCGCTGGCCGGGAACTCCATCGCCACCGACCGCGGCTTCATCGTCCGCGACATGCCCGCGCTCGACGCGCACCTGCACTACCGGATGGTCGACGTGTCCTCGGTCAAGGAGCTCGTCCGGCGCTGGTACCCGCGGATCTACTACGCCAAGCCGGAAAAGGGCCTCGCCCACCGCGCGCTCGCGGACATCCGGGAGTCCATCGGCGAACTGGACTACTACCGGCGGGTGGCCTTCGTGCCGCAACCCGGGCCCACCACCGAACAAGCCCGCGCGGCCGCCGCCGAAGTGCTCAAGCAGCCCCGCGGCTGACCCCCGGAAGGGGCACGCTACGATAGTCGAGCCGAGGTGATCGTCAGACCGCCTCGCACGGTGGGTGTAGCTCAGTTGGTAGAGCACCTGGTTGTGGTCCAGGAAGTCGCGGGTTCAAGTCCCGTCACTCACCCCATGTGGCCCATGCTGGTCGGTCGCTTCGCGGCCTCCCAGCATGGGCTTCGTCGTTCTTTCTGGGGGTCGGACCCCCAGGCCCCCGCCAGGGGGCGGAGCCCCCTGGACCCCCATCGTGGCTGGGCACGTTGGTGTGTGAACGCCGAGAGGCCCTCGCACCGGGGTGGGTGCGAGGGCCTCTTTGTGGGTCTGGTTAGTTCTTTTTGCCGCCGGATTTCCAGTCGTCCCAGGACATTTGCCAGACGGACCAGCCGTCGGTGGCTTCCAGGGTCTGCGGGCCGCCGTTCTGCACGGTGATGATGTCGCCCTTCTTCGAGGTGTCCATCATCCACTTCGCGTTCTCGGTGGAGAGGTTGATGCAGCCGTGGCTCACGTTGCGCTTGCCCTGCGAGCCCACCGACCACGGCGCCGAGTGGTAGAAGATCCCGCTGTTCGACATGCGGACCGCGTACTGCACGAAGGTGCGGTACCCGGCGGCGCTGTCGGTCGGCACGCCGTAGGTGCTCGAGTCCATCGTGTACCCGGTGTGCTCGCTCATCACCGTGTAGTTGCCGTTCGGCGTGCTGGAGGACTTCTTGCCCATCGAGATGGGCATCACCTTGGCCTCCTGGTCGTTGATCGACACCTTCATCTGGAAGGTCTGCCCGTCGGCGACGGCCACCAGCTTGTCGCCGATGGTGAAGTTCGCCGCCCGGTCCTCCTTGCCGTAGGTGCCGTTGCCCAGGTTCTTGCCGTACACCGCGGCCTTCACCGAGACCTTGGTGCCCGAGGGCCAGTAGTCCTTCGGCCGCCAGATCACCGAGGTGTCGCTGAACCAGTGGAACGCGCCTTCGACCGCCGGCTCCGACTTGATCTCCAGCGCCTTCTCCGCGGCGGCCTTGTCCCCCACCTTCATGCCGAAGGTGAAGATCAGCGGCATGCCGACGCCGACCGTCTCGCCGTCCTGCGCGTTGATCGACACGGTGGTCTGCCTGGCCGGCTTCGCCGTGTTGAAGGCCGAGGTGGAGGTGGCGGGCTGGCCGTTGGTACCGGTGCCGGTGGCGGTCAGCGTGTAGGCCTTGCCGTAGCCGAGCGGTTCGGTGGACACCCAGCCTGCCCCGTCCGGGGCGAGCTGACCGGCCACGGCCTTGCCCTCGGCGTTGGTCAGCTTCACGTCGTTGATCTTGCCGTCGGTGGCGTTGACCCGCACCGGCTCACCGGGGGCCACGTCCGCCGCGCCCTGAGCCGGGGTCAGCGCCAGCGAGACCGGTTTCGGCGGGGCCGTCGAGGTCTCTTTCGGGGCTTCTCCACCGCCGGGCCCGGGTTCCGCACCCGGCGCCGACGTGCAACCCGAGATGATGAGCCCGGCCGCGACCGCCAGCAGCGACAACCGCACCCCAGAACGCCCGGTTATCGGGCGACGCCCCACTCCGCCCCGACCACTCATGGAAGACCGTCCATTTCGCTTAGAAGAATGCCCCAAGTGTCCGGCTACAGTGTGCCCGACCGGGTTCCGGCGCGTGTGCGGGACTGGTCAACTGGGCCGAACCCGCTTCGGGGGACCCCCGTGAACGGCCCCCGAACCGCGTGCTAAAGTTTCTCTCGTTGGTGCGGGAGAGCGAGAAACCCGCCCGGCGCCATTAGCTCAATTGGCAGAGCAGCTGGCTCTTAACCAGCGGGTTCGGGGTTCGAGTCCCTGATGGCGCACCACCTGAAGGCAAAAGCCCACCAGTGTTTCTTTCACTGGTGGGCTTTGTGCTGTGCGGGGCCGGTCCGCTGGTCGCTGTCGAATCGTTACCGCGGTGAGCCCCGCCGCATCCTCGGGTCCTGGGACGGGTCGGCGTACATCGGCGGGCAGCCGGATTCGACGGCTTCCGGGCGCAGTTCGTAGTGCCAGGGCTCGTTGCGGTAGATCTGGCACAGCCCGTACCCGGCGCCGTGCTCGGACAGCCACGCCCTGGCCGCGGGTGGTCCGATGTCGACGGCGTCGCCCGACACGTGGGCCGACGTGTCCGGGGTGGCCACCCACCGGGCGGCCTCCTTTTCCGAGCCGTACTTCGAAATCGCCCGGCGAAGCAGTTGTTCCTGGTATTCCGGCGAACGCCAGCCGCCGTTCACGACGAATTCGACGCCGTCGGCCGCGGCATCGGTCGCGGCCCGGCGCAGGGCGTCGAGCAGTCCGGGGTCCAGGTTGGCCACGGCCGGGCTGCCGTCATCGAACACGGTGACCGGTACGGGGACGGCGCCGTGCGCCTCGCCGAGAGCGTGCCGGACGGCCGTACCTGCTGCGGTGGGAGTCATACCGCCAGTCAAGGCAAGGCGATGTTGCCACCACGTACGTGGTTTTCGATATGCCGACGATATGCGCGTGAACGTAGGTTCGACGCATGCGTGTGCTGGTCGTCGAGGACGAACCCTATATGGCGGAGGCCATTCGCGATGGACTGCGCCTGGAGGCGATCGCCGCGGACATCGCCGGTGACGGCGACACCGCGCTGGAGCTGCTGAGCCTCAACACCTACGCCATCGCCGTGCTCGACCGGGACATCCCCGGTCCCTCCGGTGACGAGATCGCCGAACGCATCGTCGCCTCCGGCACCGGCATGCCGATCCTGATGCTCACCGCCGCCGACCGGCTCGACGACAAGGCCTCCGGCTTCGAACTCGGCGCCGACGACTACCTCACCAAGCCGTTCGAACTCCGGGAGCTGGTGCTCCGGCTCAGGGCGCTCGACCGCAGGCGCGCCCACAGCAGGCCGCCCGTGCGGGAGATCGCCGGTCTGCGGGTGGATCCGTTCCGCCGCGAGGTCTTCCGCAACGGCCGCTACGTCGCGCTGACCAGGAAGCAGTTCGCCGTGCTCGAAGTGCTGGTCGCCGCCGAAGGCGGGGTGATCAGCGCCGAAGAGTTGCTGGAGCGGGCGTGGGACGAGAACGCCGACCCGTTCACCAACGCCGTGCGCATCACCGTCTCGGCCCTGCGCAAGCGGCTCGGTGAACCGTGGCTCATCGCCACCGTGCCCGGGGTCGGCTACCGCATCGACCCACAGGCCGGGGGCGACCGTGGATAGAGAGCCCGGGATGAGCGTTCGCCTCAAGCTCACCCTCAGCTACGCCGGGCTCCTCATGTTCGCCGGTACCCTGCTGCTCGCCGTCGTGTGGGTGTTCCTGCTGCGTTACGTGCCCGAGGTGGTCGCCGACGGACCTCCTCGCCGCCCGGGCTCCGGGCCCGCCCAGCCCCACGTGCCGGACCGCTCCGACCTGCTGGAAGCCTTCGTCCCGAAGGCGATCGCGATGCTGGCGTTCCTGCTGCTGTTCAGCCTGGTGGGCGGCTGGCTGCTGGCGGGCAGCATGCTCGCGCCGCTGACCCGCATCACCAACGCCACCCGCCTGGCCGCGAACGGCTCGCTCTCGCACCGGATCCAGCTGGAGGGCCGCGCGGACGAGTTCCGCGAACTCGCCGACGCCTTCGACACCATGCTCGCCCGGCTCGAAGCACACAACGCCGAACAGCAGCGGTTCGCCGCCAACGCCTCGCACGAACTGCGCACCCCGCTGGCGATCACGCAGACCCTGCTCGACGTGGCCCGCAAGGAACCGCCCCGCGACACCGGCGAACTCGTCGACCGCCTCCAGCACGTCAACACCAGGGCGATCGACCTCACCGAGGCGCTGCTCGTGCTCAGCCGCGCCCACCAGCGAACCTTCGCCCAGGAGCCGGTCGACCTGTCGCTGGCCGCCGAGGAGGCCGCCGAAACCCTGCTCCCGCTCGCCGAAAGCCACGGCATCACCATCGAGACCTCCGGTGAGCAGGCCCCGACCACCGGCTCCCCCGCGCTCCTGCTGCAGGTGACCACGAACCTCCTGCACAACGCGATCGTGCACAACCTCCCCGAGCAGGGCACGGTGTGGGTCACGACCGGCGTTCACGCCGGGAAAGCGGTGCTCACGGTCGAGAACACCGGCCAGCCGGTCTCCGCCAAAATGGCTTCCACGCTGGTCGAACCTTTCCAGCGCGGCACCCAGCGCGTCCGCACCGACCACGCGGGAGTCGGCCTCGGCCTGGCGATCGTCCAGAGCATCACCCGGGCCCACGACGGCACCCTCACCCTCACCCCCCGCTCCGGCGGCGGGCTCCACGTCACGGTGCGGCTGCCCGCGGCCGGAGCGCAGCGCTCATGAGGTGGTCCGGCGGCGCTCGGCGACCACGGTGAGCGCGTGCCGGGCCAGGACGGCGCCCGCGTCCGGCGCGCCGGTCGCCGACGCGCGGGCCGACATCGCCGCGATCCGTCCGGGGTCGGTGAGCAGCGGGATCAGGGTGCGCTCCAGCCACGCCGGGTCGAGGTCGCCGTCGTCGAGGAGCAGCGCCCCGCCGGCCGCGACCACCGGCTCGGCGTTCAGCCGCTGCTCACCACCGCGATCCGGCAGCGGAACGTACACGGCGGGCAGGCCGACGGCGGCCAGTTCGGCGCACGTCATCGCCCCCGACCGGCAGATCGCGAAGTCGGCGGCGGCGTAGGCGTACCGCATCTCGTCGACGTAGGGAACGACCACGTAGGGCGGGTCGCCGTCCGGCACCTCGACGGTGTGCCGCGGCCCGGTGATGTGCAGCACCTGCACGCCCGCCGCTCGCAACGCCGGAGCCGCACCGGACACCGCGGTGTTGATCGTCACGGCCCCCTGCGAACCGCCGGTGACCATCAGCACCGGCCCGTCGGGGCGCAGGCCGAACCGCCGCCGGGCGGCGTCGCGCAGCGCGGGCCGGTCGAGCCCGGTGATCGACGGCCGCAGCGGGATCCCGATGGCCGTGGCGTTCGCCAGCGGAACGGCCGGCGTGGCGGTGAACACGTGGGGCGTCAGCCGGACCGCCAGCCGGTTGGCCACGCCCGGCCGGGCGTTCGCCTCGTGGACCACGATCGGCAGGCGCTGCCTGCGCGCGGCGAGGTAGGCGGGAGCGGCGACGTAGCCGCCGAAGCCCACCACGACTTCGGCCCGCACGCGGTCGAGCACCGCCCCGGCCGCCAGCACCGCGTCGCGAAGCCTGCCCGGCGTCTCCAGCGCGGCCCGGTTCAGCCTGCGTGGCAACGGGACCGGCGGGATGAGTTCGAGCGGGTAACCGCGGGCCGGGATGAGCGTGGTGTCCAGGCCGCGGACGGTGCCGAGTGCGGTGATCTCGGCCGTGGGCGCCAGCAGGCGCAGGGCGTCGGCGAAGTTCATCGTGGGCTCGATGTGTCCGGCCGAATGCCCGCCGGCCACCACGACACGCGGTGCTTTCACCCCCGCCCTCCCAGCCGGGCCACGTCGGAAGTGGTACTGAGGCCGGGGGTGTGCAGCTCGCGCACGAACCGGGTCGACCGCCCGGTCTGGTCGGTGTACCCGCGGTTCCGGTAGAACGCGTGCGCGTGCTGACGGCGGTCCGCGCTGGTGACCTCTATGCGCACGCACCCCCGGCTCGCGGCGAACAACTCCGCCGCGGTCACCAGTTCACTGCCGACGCCGCGCCCCCGTGCCCGCTCGGCGACGACCAGCGCCACGATCCGGCCCCAGCTGCCGGCGCGCTCGAAGAACGGGCAGCTGTACACCGCGATCACGCCGAGCAGGTCGCCGCCGGCATCGGCCACGTAGGCCGCGCCCGCCGGATCCTGGTCCCAGCGGCCGATCCTGGCCGCCGTGGCGGTCGTGTCGTCCGGTGGGTACCCCAGCTGGTGCAGCAGCTCGCCGACGGCCGCGGCGTCGCTGACGTGTGCCGGTCGTATCCGCATGCCTCTTCCCGTGAACGACATGGCCTAGACGATGGGGAAGTCGAAGTAGGTGTCCGGATAGGGCTCGTCCTTCAGCACGTAGTGCCACCACTCGCGCTCGTAGGCGCGGAAACCGCAGTCCTCCATGACCGACCGGAGGTGCTGCCGGTTCTCCGCCTCCACCCGCGCGACCCCGGGCGCGCCGTGGTGGGAGATCGAATCCATCAGGTCGTGGTCACCGCCCATGGGCGCGAGTTCACCGGTGTCCAGGTGGTAGAGGGTCAGGTCGACCGTGCTTCCCCGGCTGTGCCCCGACTTCCTCGCCACGTACCCCTTTTCGAACATCTCGGCCCGGTCGATGTGCGGGTAGTGCCGCAGCTTCGTCCGGCCGTCCTCCGGCTGTCGCGCCCAGCGCACGAAGCAGTCCACGGCCCGTTGCGGGCGGTAACCGTCCCAGAGCAGCAGGCCGAAACCGAGGGAAGCGGCCTTTTCCCGCGCGTTCGCCAAGGCGCCGCACAGTACCTTCGTGCCGACGATCCGGTTCACCGCGTAGCCGTCGACGGGCTTGCCGGTGAAGTTGTCCCAGGTGGCGTACTTGGCGTCCCAACGCATTCCGGCCACGACCTCGTCCACGAAAGCAAAATCCTCGTTCATTGGAATTTCCCCGTCAACGTCAACGACACCATGCGGTCGATCACTTCGCCGAGCGGCACTCCGGCGGCCGCCATCATTCTCGGGTAACGGCTGTAGGAGGTCATGCCGGGAAAGGTGTTGACCTCGTTGAGCACCACCGTGCCGTCCTCCTTCAGGAACATGTCCACTCGCGACAGTCCGGAGCAGCCCAGCGCGCGGTAGATGGCCTTGGCCGTCTCCTGCACGCGGACCCTGGTCGCGGCCGGGAGGTCCGCCGGAACGGTGATCGTCGAGTTCTCGGAACCGCTTTCCGGGTTGCTCTCCTGGTGGATCTTGAAGAACCCGTGGGAGAGCGAGATCTGGTCCACCTCGCCGGCGAACAGCTCCAGTTCGTTCCCCAGGATGGCGCAGCCGACCTCGCTGCCGACCACGGGCTCCTCGATCAGCACCTTCGAGTCGTACTGCCGCGCGGTCTCCACCGCGGTCGGCAGTTCCTCTTCGCTGGACACCTTGCTGACCCCGAAGGACGACCCCGACCGCGCGGGCTTGACGAACACGGGATAGGTGAGCGGGCCGGGGTCGACCGTCTCGTCCGCCATGACGATCCGGAAGTTCGGTGTCGGGATTCCGGCGGCGGCGGTGATGACGTAGGCGAGCGACTTGTCCATGCACACCGCGGAACTCTGGACGTCGCAGCCGACGTAGGGAATGCCGGCCAGCTCCAGCAGCCCCTGCATCGCGCCGTCCTCGCCGAGCTTGCCGTGCAGCACGGGCAGCACCAGGTCCGGGCAGAGCACGTCGAACTTCCCGCGCTCCAGCACGAGGAACCCGCGGATGCTCCGGTCCGGCGACAGCACGACCGGGCGGCCGGTCTCCGCCCAGCCCTCGTCGGGGCCGTCGCAGAGCTTCCAGGCACCGCTTGGGGTGATCCCGATCCAGTACGGTTCGTACTTGTCGGCGTCGAGGTGCTTGGCAATCTCCTGCGCGGACTTGACCGAGACGGGGTGTTCCTCGGAACTTCCCCCGAAGATGATTCCGATCTTCATATCCAGTGCTGCTTTCTGCTTTCGAAGTTCAGGCAGTTGACAATGGAGTTCTCCACGGTGTCGCCAAGGGCGTGGTCCGTGTAGTAGGCGGTGTGCGGGCTGATGATCACGTTCGGGAGTTTCTGCAGTCGCAGCAGCAGATCGCTGTCCACCGGCTCGTTCCGGCGGTCCGCGTAGAAGATTCCGTCCTCTCCTTCGAGCACGTCCAGCGCCGCACCGCCCAGTTCGTCGTTCTCCAGCGCGTCGACGAGTGCCTCGGTGTCGAGCAGCGGACCGCGCCCGGTGTTCACCACGTACGCGCCACGCCTCATTTCCTTGATGCGCTGACGATCCAGCAGGTGGTGGGTGTCCGCGGTGAGGGGCGTGTGAAGCGTCACGATGTCGCTCTGCCGCAACAATTCGTCCAGAGAAACGTATTCGGCGGAGATCCCGGGACGGCTGTCGTGAGCCAGGATCTGGCAGCCGAAGCCCCGAAGCCGGTCCACGACGGCCGCGCCGATGCGACCCGTGCCGATGATTCCGACGGTCAGATCGCGCAGCTCTTTCCCGCGCACTTCGTGCAGCCGGTAGTCGTGGACGTCCGTGCGCCTGATCATGGATTTGGCGTTCCGCACGGACATCAACATCAGCATCAGCGTGTAGTCGGCCACGCTGTCCGGCGAGTAGGTGACGTTCTCCACGGAAATGCCGACGCTCTTCGCGTACGACACGTCGAGGTGGTTGTACCCGATGCTCCTGGTGGAGATGTAGCCCACACCCGCCTGGCTGAGCGCGAGCAGCGTTTCGTCGGTGATCCGGGTCTTGTGCCCCACGCTGATGCACCGATTTCCCGCCGCCAGCGCGACATTGGCCTCGGACACCGCATCCTCGACGATGGTCGGCCGGATCCCGAAGCGGGACGACATCTCCCGGAACAGGGCGGCCTCGTCCGGCCCGCACCCGTAAACCGTGATCCCCATCCCCGGCACGGTGGCGAAGGACCAGGCCCCCAGCGACCGGGTGCGGCGGGCCGCCGTTCGTGCTGGTTCGCGGTAGGTCATGCGCCCCAGTCAAGACAGCGCGGCGTTGCGAGCGCGTATCCGGTTTTCGATATGCGCAGGATAAGTTACTGGCGAGTAGTGCTAGGTTTGATGGCCGATCATCGCGATCAGGGTCCCGACCAGGTCCTCGGGCGTGACCGCCCATTTGTGCGCGGCCAGGTGCCCGTTGACTTCCAGGTCCGTGATGCCGTGCGCGCTGGACAACAGCAGCGCGGCGTACCGCTGGGTGTGCTCACCGCCGACGACCCCGCCGACGATGGCGAGGAACTCGTCCATGGCGCGGTCGGCCGCTTCCGTTGCGGCCTGGACCGCGGCCGGGGCGCCGGCCGGGGTGGTGAACATGAGGCGGTACAGGTGCGGCTGGTGACGGCCGATCGTCATCAGGGCGCCCAAGCCGCGCCGCAGGGTGTCCGCGGCGGGTACCTCGGGGTCGGTGCGCACGGCCCGCACCTGATCTGCGAGTCGTTCCAGCGCTTCGGCGGCGACGGTGGTCAGCAGGCTGTCCTTGTCCGGGAAGTGCCCGTACGGCGCCCCTCGGGTGACGCCGGCTCGGGCGCCGACCGCGCGCAGCGTCACCGCGTCCGGGCCGCCGCTGTCCAGCAGGTCGGCGGCGGCGTCCACCAGGGCGCGCCGCGTCGCGGCGGCGGATTCCGCTCGGCTGGCCATGGGCACACCCTAACGGTTGACACTGTCATCCGAGCTGCCTAGCCTCGTTCACATGACAGTGTCACATGAAACCGTGGTTGTTACCGGAGCGTCGACCGGGATCGGTGCGGCGAGTGCCCGCGAGCTGGCTCGCCGGGGGTTCCACGTGTTGGCGGGGGTTCGTCGGGAGCAGGACGCGGACGCGCTTCGCGGGCCCGGCATCGAGCCGGTCATTCTCGACATCACGCAGCCCGAGCACATCGCCGAGTTGGCCGGGCGCGTGAGTTCGTTGCGAGCGCTGGTGAACAACGCGGCGGTTCAGACCAACGCGCCGGTGGAAGCCCTGCCGTTGAGCGAATGGCGTCGCCAGTTCGAGGTCAACCTGTTCGGCCACATCGCGGTCACGCAGGCACTGCTGCCCGCGCTGCTGCGTCGTTCGGGCCGGGTGGTCAACATCAGCTCGGTCGGCGGGCGGGTCGCGATGGCCACGTACGGCCCTTACGCGAGCACGAAATTCGCCCTCGAAGCAGTCAGCGACTCGCTGCGGCGGGAACTGGCGCCGCTGGGCGTGCGGGTGGTCGTCGTCGAGCCGGGCGCGGTGCGCACGGAGATGCCGGACCGGGTGATCGCCGCCACGAAACAGCAGGCCGCCACCATGTCGCCGGAACACCGCGAACGCTACGGAAAGCTGATCCAGGCGGCCAACGCGCACGCCGCCGCCCACATCCCGGGCGGCCGGTCCGCCGCCGACGCGGCCAAGGTGATCGCGAAGGCCGTGACCGCCGGGAAGCCGCGCACCCGCTACACCGTCGGCCGCGACGCGGCGCTGGGCACGCGGCTGGCCCGGGTGGTGCCGGACCGGTTGCTGGACTGGGCCCTCGCGGCCAGCTTGAGGCCGCACTACCCGAAGGTCAGTCCAGTTCCGCGGTGAAGGCGCCGGTGAGGAGTTCTCGGGCGCGGGGCAGGGTGATGGAGCCGCTGAGCCAGCGTTCGCTGAGGCCTTCGACGAGGGCGGTCAGGCGTTCGGCGGCATCGGCCGGGTTGATGGTCGCGGAGACCCGGCCGACGGCTTGCGCCTCGCGGATCAGGGTTTCCGTGTCCGCCGACCAGGCCTCGGTGCTGTCACGCAGGGACTCGCGCAGGTCGTCCGAAAACACCGCGCTGGCACGGAGTTCGCCCCACGCGGTGCTGTTGGTGCGGACCTCGTCGGTGTCCTGGAGTTCCAGCAGCAGCATCTGCTCGAGGCGGGTGCGCGGATCGTCCGCGCTCAGCGCGCTTTCGGTGTAGCGCACGGCCCGGTCGTTGACGTGGTCCAGCGCCCGCCGGAGCACCCCGGCCCGATCCTTGAAGTGGTAGTAGATCAGCGCGGTGGACACCTCGGCCTCGGCCGCGAGCTTCTCCACCCGCAGGCCGCGCACGCCGTCCTGGGCGATCACCCGGACCGCGGCCTCCAGGATCTGGGTCTGACGATCGGACATGGATCCTCACTGTAGGGCCAGCGGCTGCTGCTGCGTGGTGCAGTGGATCCCACCCCCGCCCGCCGCGATGCCGTCGATGTCGAGTTGCACCACCTGGCGTCCGGGGAAGAGCCGCTCCAGGGTCGCGCGGGCGGCCGAATCCGCTTCGGGGTCCCCGAATTCCGGCGCGATCACCGCGCCGTTGCACACGTAGAAGTTGATGTAGCCGGCCGCGAAGTCCTCGCTGTCGTCCCGGACGTGCTCGGGGCCGTTGATCACTTCGACGCGCAATGGGCGGCCGTCGGCGTCGGTCGCGGTTTTGAGCAGGTCGAGGTGGCGGCGGGTGACGTCGTAGTCGTAGGACTCGGGGTCGTTGTCCAGTCCGGCGACCACCACGCCGGGGCCGGCGAACCGGGCGTAGAAGTCGGTGTGCCCGTCGGTGATGTCGCGACCGGCGATGCCGGGCAGCCAGATGATCTTCCGGAGGCCGAGCAGTTCGGCCAGCTCCGCCTCGACGTCCTGTTTGGACCAACCCGGGTTGCGGTTCCGGTTGAGCACGCAGCTTTCCGTGATGATCGCCGTGCCGTGGCCGTCGACCTCGATGCCGCCGCCTTCGAGCACCAGCTCGGTGCGCACCACCGGAACCCCGGCGCGCCCGGCGACGAACTCCGCGACCTCGGCGTCGCGCGCGTGCTCCTGCTTGCCGCCCCAGCCGTTGAAGTTGAAGTCGACCGCGCCGCCGGTCACGAACACCGGGCCGGTGTCGCGCAACCACAGGTCGTCGAGCGGGGTGGGGACCAGTTCGACCGCGTCGCCGACGAGTTCGCGGGCCAGGTCCAGTTCGTCCGGGCGGACGAGCATGGACACCGGTTCGAAGCGGGCGATCGTGGTGGCGATGGTGGCCAAGTTCCGCTGTACGACGGGCACCTGGTCGGGCTCCCACACGCGGTCGCTGACGCCGAAGGCCATCCACGTCCGCTGGTGTGGCTCGGCCTCGTCCGGCATCAACCGGCGCTGCGCGGCGGGGGCCGGTTCTTCGCAGCCTGTCATGAAGGCACCTCCCAGCAGCGAGAGTCCCAGTTGGACGAAGTGGCGTCGGATCATGCCCCGGACTGTACCTGACTGAATTTTCAGTCAGGAAGCGCAATGTGACAGAATCGCGGTGATGACGTGGCAGATGGTTCCGACGCACACTTCAGGGGAAGCCGCCGGTGCGGAGGTGGCGGTGTTGCCGGTGGGCAGCCACGAGCAGCATGGGGCTCACCTACCGCTGGCTACGGATACCGTGATCGCTTGCACGATTGCGGAGGCGGTCGCGGGGGCACATCCGGTGCTGCGCCTTCCCCCGGTCACCATTTCCTGTTCGCATGAGCACGCCGCCTGGCCTGGCACGGTCAGCATTTCGGCTACCACGCTCGCCGCGATCGTTACCGACGTGGCGGCGTCGCTCAAGGCGAGTGGCATTGAGAAGCTCGTGCTCGTCAACGGCCACGGGGGCAACTACGTGCTGAGCAACATCGTTCAGCAATCAAAGAAGATGGCGCTTTTCCCCACCATGGAGTGCTGGGACGAAGTGCGCGCCGAGGCCCGGCTGGAGACCGGCGCCTACAGCGACA
The DNA here is from genome assembly GCF_017309385.1 of Amycolatopsis sp. 195334CR. Lineage (NCBI taxonomy): Bacteria > Bacillati > Actinomycetota > Actinomycetes > Pseudonocardiales > Pseudonocardiaceae > Amycolatopsis > Amycolatopsis sp. 195334CR. The sequence continues at coordinate 621,398 of NZ_JAFJMJ010000001.1, forward strand.
TGCACGCCGGCGAGCTGGAGACCTCGATCCTCCTCCACGCCCACCCCGAGCTGGTGCGTCCCGGCTACGAGAACGCCGACGAGCTCGCCGAGGATCGCAGGCACATGCTCACCACCGGGCTCGAGGCCTACACCAAGAGCGGCGTGGTCGGCCGACCCTCACTGGCCACTGCGGCAAAGGGCCGGGACGTGCTCGACCGGCTCGTCGTGGCGTTCGGTGACTGCCTCGCGTCGCTCGCTTGATCGCCGTCCGAACACCAGCACGCCGGCCCCCGGCAGGCTCGCCACCGCGCTCAGCAGGCCGTACACCACCGCCACCGTCAGGCCCTGCGCGGCGCCGAGACCCGCCGCACCAAACGACAGCGCCGTGACGCCCTCGCGCGGGCCCCACCCGCCGACGTTCACCGGCAGCCCCATCGCCAGCAGGGCCAGCAGGAAGATCGGCAACAACTCGAAGATCGGCGCATCGGTACCCGCCACGCGCGCGGCCACCAGGAACAACGCCAGGTGCCCGGCCAGCGCCGCCGCCGAGAGGGCGAGTACGCCCGGCCAGGTTCGAGCCGACAGCAGCCCGGTACGCACGTCGGCCACGGTGACCGCGACCCCGCGCCGCCACTTCGACGGGCTGTCCGCCCACCGCCGCGCCACCACCGGCGCCACGGCCAGCAGGGCCAGGACCACCGGCACGAGCGCCACCCCGATGGTGGTGATGACCTCCCGCGCCTGCGCCGGCACGAGCGTCGGCTGCACCGCCAGCACCGCGATCCCGGCCGCGATGAGCACCACCTGCCCACCGGCGCGTTCGAGCACCACCGCCCGCACCCCGCGCCCGAGATCACCCTCGTCCTTGCCGTGCCGAACCGCGCGGTGCACGTCGCCGAGCACGCCGCCGGGCAGCGCCACGTTGAGGAACAACGCGCGGTAGTACGCCGCGACCGCCTCACCCAGCGGCAGGCGCAGCCCGAGCCTGCGGGCGATCAGCACCCACCGCGCCGCGCTGAACACCGTGGTCAGCAGGCCGATGCCGAGCGCGGCGGCCACCGCGGGCAGGTTCACCGCGCGCACGCCGTCCAGCAGCGCGCCGGTACCGAGCTGCCAGCACAGGAACCCGAGGATGGCCGCCCCGGCGAGCAGCCGCAGCCACGACCAGAGCAGGCGCTTGGCCGCTGGGGACAAACCTGGGGCGAGCACGGCCGCGGTCATCGGGATCCCTCCTCCTGCCGCGGTGATCACCCCGGCACCCTGGACCACGTGCGGTGCCGTCGGACGGTTCAATCGAGTTCGGCCTGCCGCAGCAACTCGAGCAGTTCCGCGTGCAGCGCGGGCCCCACGGCGATGGTCGCGGCCGAGTCGACGGTGTGCTCGCTGCCGTCGCGGTCGAACACCAGCCCACCCGCTTCGCGCACCAGCAGCACGCCGGCCGCGGTGTCCCACGGGAAGTTGGCCAGTATCACCGTGCCCGCCAGCTTGCCGTCGGCCACCCAGGCCAGGTCGATCGCCGCGCTGCCGAGCATCCGGATCCGGTGCGCCCGCGCGCCGAGCCGGGCCAGCAGCCCCAGCCGCACCCGGTTCTTCGGCTCGGCACCCTCGCCGATGGCGAAGTCGCCGACCGACAGCACCGCGTCGGACATCCGATCGACCTCGGCGATCCGGATCGGCCGGTCGCCGGCGAACGCGCCGCCGCCCTTCACCGCGGTGTACCGGGCGCCGAGGAACGGCAGGTCGATCGCCGCCAGCACCCCGCGATCACCCTCGACCAGGCCGAGCGACACCCCGCACAACGGGATGCCGTGCGCCAGGTTCGAGGTGCCGTCCACCGGGTCCAGCACCCACCAGCGGTCCCGCGGCCCGGTGTGCCCGTGCTCCTCGCCGAGGAAGCCGATCTCCGGGGTTTCCTCGGCGAGGAACTCCCGCAGCGCGTCCTCCACCGCGAGGTCCACGTCGGTGACCAGATCGCGGTCGCTCTTGAGCGTCACGGCTCCCGGGATGCGGGAACCGATGATGTGCTTGGCCCGGTCCAGCGCCTCGGCGGCGACCGGGCGCAACGTGGTGTGGTCCATCAACTGCCCAGTCCGTTGACCACGGAATCGAGGTGCGGCAGGTGGTGGCCCAGCCGGTCCCGTTTCGCGGTGAGGTAGCGGATATTGTGGTCGGTCGGCTGGATCAGCAATGGTACGCGCGCGGAAACTCCGATTCCGTACGATTCCAGCGCGTCGATCTTGTCCCCGTTGTTCGACATCAGTTCGACCGTGCGCACGCCCAGATATCTCAGCACCCGCGCGGCCGGTCCGAAATCACGTGCGTCCACCGGAAGGCCGAGCGAGGTGGCCGAATCCACCGTGTCCAGCCCCTGCTCGTCCTGGAGCACGTGGGTGCGCACCTTGGCCACCAGGCCGATCCCCCGGCCCTCGTGTCCGCGCAGGTAGACCAGCACGCCGCGGCCCCGCTGCACGATCCGGTCCAGTGCCGCGCCGAGCTGGTCACCGCATTCGCAGCGGCGCGCCGAGAAAATGTCGCCGGTGACGCATTCGGAATGCACGCGCACCAGTACGTCCTGTTGTTGCCAGAGGTCGCCGAGCACCAGCGCGATATGCTCGTTGCCGTCCACCGAGTCGCGGAATGCGACCGTGCGGAATTTACCGCGACTGGTCATGAGGTCGGCTTCGGCGATGTCCTCGAACTCGATGGTTTGATCGCGCATCAAACAACTCCCTTTTCATCGCTCGACCCCGGGCCCACGCTAACCAAGATCGGGGACTCAGTCCACGCGCGGCAACGCGAGCAGATCTCGGTGGCGCACCGCCACCGCCAGCTCACCCGCCGCGCACGCCGCCAGGCGCTCACGCAGGTAGCGCTCCGCCGCCGGGCGAAGCGCGGGTTCCTGTTCCACGGCCGCGCTCACCCAGCCGGTCAACCATTCCGCCGTCAGAGCCGAGCACGTGCCGTCCAGCCGCCAGTCGCTGTCCGCCAACCGGACCACGGCACCGTGCCCGCCGAACGCCTCGGCCGCGACCGCCACGCTGTCCGGCCCGAGCAGCCGCCGCCCCTGAACCACCCTCCGCTGGTGCGCGTTGAACGCGGCGGCCAGGTCGGCGTCCAGCGGATCCCCCGGCGTCAGCTCCACCTCCCCCACCACCGACAGCGTCAGCAGCACCGGGATGCCCGCACACGCCGTGGCCAGCGCGGAAACCTCCTCCGCGGTGAGCAGGTCGAGCAACGCCGACGCGGTGATCAGCGAGGTCCCGGCGAGATCCGCGGCGCTCAGGTTCGTCACGTCACCCCGCGAAGTGGTCACCGTGACCGAGGCGGGCTTGCGCGCGGCGGCCACCGCCAGCAACGCCGGATCGCGGTCGTGCAGCGTCCAGTGCTGCGGGCCCGGCAACCGATCGGCGAGCCAGCGGACCATGGATCCCGTGCCGCAGCCCAGATCCCGGATGTGCATCGGGGTCATCAGGCGCTCGCGCAACGGTTCCAGCAGCTCTTCGGCCCGTGCGTCGGCGTCCGCCGGTTCACGCAGTGCCAGCCATTCCGAAGAAAACACAGAGAACTCGCTCATACCCGCTCCAGCACGTGAGCGAGTTTCCGCGCGCTGTGGTCCCAACCGGGCAGCGTCGTCCGGCGCGCATACGCGGCTTCGCGCAACCGTTCGCGCAACTCGCCATCGGTGAGCCACGCGCGCAACGCCTTCGCGATTTCACCCGGCTCGGGCGGTGTGAGCAGCCCGGCCGTGCCGACCGTGTCCGGCACGGCGTCGACCTCGGTCGCGAGCACGGGAATGCCGCGCGCGAGCGCCTCGGTGAGCACCATGCCGAAGGTTTCCGCGCGGGAGGTGAGCACGACCAGGTCCGCCCGTTCGAACTCGGCGGCCAGTTCCGCGCCCGCCCGTGGACCGGCCAGTTCGACCCGCTCGCCGAGACCGCGTCCGGTGATCATCCCGGTCACCTCGTCGGCGTAACCGGAATCGCGGCTGAGGGTGCCGACGCACCGGCAGTGCCAGTCCAGGTCGCTGACCTGCGACAACGCCTCGACCAGGAGATCGTGTCCCTTGCGCGGGGTGACCGCGGCCGGGCAGAGCAGCTGCCGCACCCCGTCGGTGCCGGACGCGATCGGCGCGGGCTCCGTGCCCGGCGGCACCGCGTGGACGTGCGCGAGACCGTGGTGCTCGACCAGTTGCGCGGCCGCCCAGTCGCTGGTCGCGATGACCGCCTTCGCCTCGTGCAGCGTGGTGCGTTCGAGCCGGTCGAGGTCGGGGTGCTCCACCCGCAGCGGCAGGTGCACCAGCACGACCAGGCGCAACCGGTTCGCGTGCGCGGTGATGATCTCCGGCACCCCGGCCGCGACCAGGCCGTCGAGCAGCACGAGCGTGCCCGCGGGCAGAGCGGTGAGCAGGGCCGCCAGCCGGTCGCACGCGTCGTCGCCGGGCTCGGGCCAGCTCCCGTCGATCGCCGATTCGTCCACCTGCCAGCCCAGCGCGCGCAGACCGTCGCACACGCGCCGGTCGTAGGTGTTGCCGCCGCTCGGCACCCGCGGATCGTCCACGTCACCGGGCAGCACGACGTGCAGTGCGGTCACAGCGAACGCTCGTAACTCGCCCACGCCACATGGGATTCGTGCAGGGTGACGGTGATCCCGGCGAGCCCGCGCGCACCCTCGCCCAACGCGCCCGCCTGCACCTTGCCTGCCAGGCGGTCGGCGATCACCTTGGCCAGGAACTCGGTGGAGGTGTTGATGCCGGCGAACTCCGGCACGTCGTCGAGGTTGCGGTAGTTCAGGTCGCCGAGCACGGCGGCCAGCTCCTCGGTGGCCAGTCCGATGTCGACGACGATGTTGTCCTCGTCCAGTTCGGACCGCTTGAACGTGGCGTCCACCACGAAGGTCGCGCCGTGCAGCTGCTGCGCCGGACCGAAGACCGCACCGCGGAAGCTGTGGGCGACCATGATGTGCCCGCGGACGTTCACACTGAACAAGGCTCACTCTCCATCAGTCGTAGGTGATCCGGTGGCACAGCGACGGCAGGTCGCCGCCGGCCAGCGGGGGCAGCACGGCCGGCAGGTCGCCGAACGGGCTTTCCCCGGTGATCAAGGCGTCAAACCGGGCGTCGGCGAGCAGTTCCATCGCCAGTGCCATGCGGTCCGCGTAGGAGTTGCGGGTGCGCCGGGCCGGGGACACCACACCGACCTGGCTGCCGCGGATGGTCAACCGTCGCGAATGGAAGAACTCCCCCAGTGGCAACGAGACCCGTTTATCGCCGTACCAGCTCAGTTCGACCACCACGCCGTCCGTGGTGAGCAGTTCGAGCGAGCGCACCAACCCCGCTTCGGTGGTGCTCGCGTGGATCACCAGGTCGCACTCGCCCTCGGCTTCGTCGGGCGTGGCGAAGCCGACGCCCAGCGCCTCGGCCACGCTCGCCCGCGCGGGATCGGCGTCGACGAGCTGCACGCGCGCACCCGGGAAACCGGCCAGGATCGCCGCAACCGAGCAGCCGACCATGCCACCACCGACCACGGCGATCCGGTCGCCGATCTTCGGTTCGGCGTCCCAGACCGCGTTGACCGCCGTCTCCACGGTGCCGGCCAGGATCGCGCGCTCCGGCGGGACCGCGTCCGGCACGGGCGTCACGGCGTCCGCCGGGACCACGTAGGCCGTCTGGTGCGGGTAGAGGCAGAACACCGTCCGCCCGCGCAGGTGGTCCGGGCCCTGCTCGACCACACCGACGTTGAGATAGCCGTACTTGACCGGTCCGGGGAAGTCGCCTTCCTGGAAGGGCGCGCGCATCACCTCGTGCTGGTTTTCCGGCACCTGCCCGCGGAAGACGAGTGCCTCGGTACCGCGGCTGACGCCGGAGTAGCGCGTGCGGACCAGCACCTCGCCGTCGCCGGGAGCGGGCACTTCGACCGGCCGAAGTTCACCCTGACCTGGGGCGCGGAGCCAGAACGCCTGGTGCATAACCCTCCTCTGAGCACGAAGATCGTCCCGTCAGGATAGGCGCGATCGACCCGACTTGAACCGTTCACGGACGTGGTACGTGGACAGGGTGAGGGCTTAGGGAGGTCGCGATGCGCACACTGGGATGGGAAGCGGCGGGCTGGCTGGCCGGGCAACTGGCGGTGCTCACCGCGTTGGCCGGCCACCTCGGCCTCGGGCCGGCGGGCTGGCTGGCCGGGGCCGGGTTCACCGCGCTGCTGTGGGGTGCGCTGGCCGCCTCGGTCGATCGCCCGTGGACGCTCGGACCGGCGAACCGGGTCACCGTCGGGCGGGCCGTGCTCGTCGGCGGGGTGACGATGCTGGTCGCCGACGCCACGGTCACCGGGTCGAGCCCGCACACCGCGTTGCTGGTGGCGGTCGCGTCGGTCGCGCTCGCGCTGGACGCCGTCGACGGGCAGGTCGCGCGGCGCACCGGCACCGCGTCGGCGCTCGGCGCCCGGTTCGACATGGAGGTCGACGCGTTCCTGATCCTGGTGCTCAGCGTGGCGGCGGCCTCGGTGGCCGGGCCGTGGGTGCTGCTGATCGGCGCGATGCGGTACCTGTTCGTGGCGGCCGCGTGGTTCGCGCCGTGGCTGCGGGCGGACCTGCCGCCGAGCACGGCGCGCAAGGCCGTGTGCGCGGTGCAGGGCGTGGTGCTGGTGGTGGTGACCTCGGGCCTGCTGCCGGAACCGTTGTCGGTCGCGGTCGCCGCGGGGGCGCTGGGCAGCCTGCTGTGGTCGTTCGGCCGGGACACCGCCTGGCTGTGGCGGTCTACCGTGGGGACATGGAGTCCCGCCGCGTGCGCACCCCGGATCGTCAGGACCTCGCCGCGGCTTGGCGCACGATCTCGGCCCGGCTCGCTCCGACCCCGCTCCACGCAGGTGTCGACGGGCTGAACCTGAAGCTGGAGACCTTCCAGCCGACCGGTGCCTTCAAGATCCGCGGCGCGCTCAACGCGTTGAGCGCGCTGCCCGCGGACGTCGTGCCGGTCACCGCGTCGGCGGGCAACCACGGGCTCGGCGTCGCGCACGCGGCCAGGATGCTCGGCCGCCGCGCGACCGTGGTGGTGCCGGGCAACGCTTCCCCCGCCAAGGTCGCCGCGCTCCACGCCACCGGGGTCGACCTGGTCGAGATCGGCAGTTCCTACGACGACGCCGAGCAGCACGCGCTGGAGCTCGCCGCCGGTGGGGCGCACTACCTCTCGGCGTACAACGATCCCGAGGTCATCGCGGGCCAGGGCACGATCGGGCACGAACTCCGCGAGCAGGTCCCCGGACCGCTGACCGTGGTCTGCGCGGTCGGCGGGGGCGGACTGGCCTCCGGGCTCGGGTTGTGGGCTTCCGGCCACGACGACGTCCGGATCATCGGTGTCGAAGCCGCCGAATCGACGGCGGTTTCCGCGGCCGTGCGCGCCGGGCGGGTGGTCGACGTGCCGATCGGGGAAACGATCGCCGACGGGGTGGCCGGTGGGGTGGAACGCGGGTCCGTCACCATCGAACTGATCTCCGCGCACGTGTCCGAACTGCTCACCGTGACCGAAACCGAAATCCGCGCGGCGATGCGGTACCTGCTCACCGAACGCGGCGTCGTCGCTGAGGGTGCCGGCGCACTCGGCGTGGCTGCTTTGCTTGCGGGCAAAGCGAAAGCGGACGGCACGGCGGTCGCGGTGGTGTCCGGGCGCAACATCACCGTCCCGGCGCTCACCGCCGCCGTGCGCTGAGCCAACCGCGCGAAGCTTGGCGCGCGCTGAACCCCTGCCGTCCAGCGGTAAGGGGGGAAACCGGTGCGCAATTAGGGGGTTGGGGCGGCGCGGACCGGCTGGCACAGTAATTCACGGGCCGCATTACCCCCAGCACGCATTTCGACCTCCTTGGAAGGAAAAGAGAGGCGATGCACAGAACTCCCGAGGCGACGACGATTCCGGCCGCCGCCGCACCCATTTCACTGAGCACCACCACGGTGGACATCGTGGTGCCGGTGTACAACGAGGAACGCGCGCTCACCGGCACGGTCGAGGTGCTCCGCGCCTATCTGCGCGAGAACTTCCCGTACGACTGGACCATCACGGTGATGGACAACGGCAGCGAGGACGGCACGCTCGAAGTGGCCAACGCGCTGGCGCGCAACGACGAACGCGTGCGGGTGATGCACCTCGACGTGGCGGGCCGCGGCCGCGCGCTGCGCGAGGCGTGGGGCCGCAGCGGCGCGGACGTGGTGGTCTACATGGACGCCGACCTGTCCACCGGGCTGGACGCACTGCTGCCGCTGGTCGCCCCGCTGGCGAACGGGCACTCCGACATCGCCATCGGCTCCCGGCACGCGCCCGGCGCGCGCACCATCCGCGGCCTGCAGCGCGAGTTCATCTCCCGCTCCTACAACGCGTTGATCCGGCTCACCCACGGCGCCCGGTTCCGCGACGCGCAGTGCGGGTTCAAGGCCGCGCGCGGCGAGGTCATCCGCCCGCTGCTGCACCACGTGCACGACGACGGCTGGTTCTTCGACACCGAACTGCTGCTGCTCGCCGAGCACAACGGGCTGCGCGTGCACGAGGTGCCAGTGGACTGGATCGAGGACGTGGACACCAGGGTGGAGGTGACCAGCACGGCCTGGCACGACATCCGCGGGCTGATCAGGGTGGCCAGGGCGAAGGCACGCGGCACCGCCCGGGTCGATGAGCTGCCGCGGCGGCCGGACCCGAAGCCGATCCACCCCGACCCGGTGCTCGGCGGGAACGCCGGCGCGCTTTCCTGGCAATTGCTCTCGTTCGCCATTGTCGGCGCCATTTCCACGGTGGCGACGTTGACCTTGTACGCGATTTTCCGGGAATGGATGCCGCTGCTGCTCGCCAATTTGGCGGCACTGACGCTGACCACCCTGTTCAACACCGAGGCGAATCGCCGGTACACCTTCGCCGGGCGCCGGCATTCCACCGGCCGGGTGCATTTCCAGGGGATCATCGTCTTCGCGCTGTACTACGGGTTCACCTCGGGTGCGCTGCTGCTGTTGCACTGGCTGGCCCCGGACGCCTCGCGCCTGCTGGAGCTCACCGTGCTGCTGGTGTCGTCGATCCTCGGCACCACCGGGCGATTCCTGTTGCTGCGCAACTGGGTCTTCCGCCGGAAGGAGCCGACGGCATGACCGCCACCGCGCACCGGAGCGCACCCGCGACCACCCGTACGGCGGTCTGGGCACTGGCCGCGATCTGCCTGCTGGCCGGGGTGCTCTACGCCTGGGGCTTCGCCTCCGGCAGTTGGGGCAACACGTACTACAGCGCCGGGGTCAAGGCCATGTCCTCCGGCTTCACCAACTTCCTGTTCGGCGCCTACGACCCGGCGGGCGCGGTCTCGGTGGACAAGCCGCCGATGTCGTTGTGGCCGCAGGTGGTCTCGGTGTGGATCTTCGGTTACCACGGCTGGGCGATCCTGCTGCCGCAGGTGCTCGCCGGGGTCGGCGCGGTGTTCCTGCTGCACCGGACCGTGCGCCGCTGGACCGGTGAACCCACCGCACTGCTCGCCGCGCTGCTGCTCGCGCTCACCCCGATCACCGTCGCGGTGAACCAGGTGAACCTGCCCGACACGCTGCTGGTGCTGTTGCTGGTCGCCGCCGCGTACGCGCTCACCCGCGCCGTCGAAGGCGGGCGGCACACCGGGTGGCTGCTGTGGTCGGCATTCTTCGTCGGCTGCGCGTTCACCACGAAGATGCTGCAGGCGTGGATCGTGGTGCCGGGCCTGGCCGCGGCCTTCCTGATCGGCGCGTCCGGTCCGGTCCGGCGGAAGCTGCTCGACCTGCTGGCCGCCGGGCTCGTGCTCTTCGTGTCCTCGTTCTGGTGGCCCGCGCTGCGTGACTGGTGGCCGGGTGAGAAGCCGTACATGGCCAGCACCTCGGACGGCACCGCGATGGACCTGATCTTCGGCTACAACGGGTTCGGCCGGTTGTTCGGTGCCGAGGGCGGTGCGGTCGCCACGCAGGCCGGTGGTGGCAACGTCGGGGTGGCCGGTGGCGCCTCCGGCATCACGCGGATGTTCGGCGCGGCCGGTGGCGGGCAGATCTCCTGGTTGCTGCCGCTGGCTTTGGTCGCGCTGGTGCTCGGCGTGCTCGGATTCCGCGCTGCCACGCGGGAAGGGCGCGCGGGCTGGGTGTTGTGGGGCAGCTGGCTGGTGCTGTCCGGACTGTTGTTCAGCTTCGCGCAGGGTGTGATGCACCCGTACACCTCGGCCATGCTGGCGCCGGCGGTGGCCGCGCTGGGCGCCGCCGGGCTCGCCCTGCTGTGGCGGTTCTACCGCGAGGACAACGCCGCGTGGGTGTTGCTGCCGTTGGTGGTGGCGGGGACCGCGGGCTGGGCGTGGGTGGTGATTTCCCGCAACCTCGCGTGGCACGGCTGGCTCCGCTGGGCCGTGGTGATCGTCGCGGCGGCGGCTGTGGTCGCGCTGGTCGTGGCGAGGCAACGGGACGAACTGCGCAAGGCCGCGCTGGGGCTCGCGCTGACCGCGGTGGTGCTCGCGCCCGCGGTGTGGTCCGCGGGTACCGCGCTCGACGGGAACCGGATCGGTGTGCTGCCGTCCGCGGGTCCGTTGAGCGAGCTGTTCGCCAAGCTGAAGGGCAGCCCCGGTGGGTTCGGTGGGCTGCTCACCGCGGACCTCAGCCAGGAGAACCGGCGGATCCTGGCCTATGCCAAGGAAAACGGCGGTGGCGCGGAGATCGTGCTCGCGGTCGAACGCGGGTCGACGGCCACCTCGCCGTTCCTCATCCACACCGACGAGACGGTGGTCGGGCTCGGCGGGTACGCCGGTGCCGATCCGGCGCCCTCACCCGCCCAGCTGTCGGACTGGGTGGCGCGGGGCCGGTTGCGGTTCGTGCTGAGCAGCCTCGGGCAGGGGCCGAGCGCACCCGCGCAGCAGGAGCGCGCGGCGTGGCTGGACCGCGAATGCGTGCTGGTCGATCCCGCCGCGTACGGGGGCCAGCCGGTCCAGAAGTTGTTCAGCTGCAGCTAGGGGAGGTCGTTCCGCAGCGGCGGAGCCGCTGGCTGTGGGCCGTCACCTCGCACCGCCACCCGCACCGCCACGCAAGCCACTCTCAACACTGCTAGGGGAGGTCTTATGAGCAAGCCGGTCGCGCTGGCGGTGTTCGCCCATCCCGATGATGCCGAACTGGCCTGTTTCGGCACCTTCGCCGCACTGCGTGCACGCGGGTACGCGCTGTCGGTGCTTTCGCTCACCGACGGCGCCAACAGCGACGTGGAGCAATCCTACCTCCGGCCGAAGGAAGCCAGGCTCGCCGCCGCGATGGTCGGGGCCGAGCTGGTGGTGGAGGACTTCGAGGACGGCTCGCTGACCGCGGGGCGGGCCGTGTTCGACCGGATCGAGCAGCACATCCGCCGGGTGCGGCCGACCGTCGTGCTGACCCACTACCCCGGCTCCCGCGAGCACCAGGACCACCAGGTGGTCGGCACGGTGGCGACCACGGTCGCCCACCGTGCCGGGCACGTCGGCCTGGTGTTGCAGGGCGAGCCGCCCGGTCAGGCCGGCTCGTTCACCCCGCAGCTGTTCACCGACATCACCGCGCACATCGACCTGAAGCTCAAGGCCCTCGCCTGCTACAAGTCCGAAGCGGACAAGGGCTTCATGCACCGCGAGACCGTGCTGGACCGCGCCCGCTGGTGGGCGCGGCAAGCCGGCGCGGTGGAGGACGGCGTCCCCCGCTACTACGAGGCGTTCGTGGTGTCGAAGGCCTTGCTGCCCGCGCTCGGGGTGTAGCTGAGGATGAGCAGCCCGGTCTCGTGCACCTCGACGCCGTTGAAGTCGAACTTGTACTGCTGCCCGTCGCGGTAGAGCAGCTCACCGGGCGCCGCCTTGCCGGAGAGCACCGGGTGCAGCCAGACCCGCAGTTCGTCGAGCAGGCCGTGGTCGAGCATCAGCCGGGTGACCGGGCCGAACCCGTACTGCAGCAGGTTCGTGCCGGACTCCTTGAGCTCGCGGATGCGCTCGACCACGTGCTCGCTGATCACCTCGGTGTTCTCCCACTTCGGGTCGGTCAGCGTGGTCGAGACCACGTACTTCTTCAGCAGGTTCATCCGGGCCGGCGAACCGTCCTCTTCGGTCACCGACGGCCAGACCGCGGCGAAGCCCTCGTAGGTCTCGCGGCCCATGATCACCGCGTCGGCGGCGCGCTGCTGGGCGTCGGCGGCGCGGTTGGCCTCGGCACCGAAGTAGTCCATGTGCCAGTCCTGCATGTTGCTGATGTCACCGTCGAGGGTCAGGTACGTGGCGTTGACGATCTTGCCCATGGTTCGCGCTCCTTGTTCCGCTGTGTGGTTGCCCGTGCGTCGAGCGGGCCCGGCGCGGATCGACAGCCCGCCGAAAAGATCTTGGAAGTAACCCCGGTCACACCTCGTTCGCGCAGACGGGTGACGACGAAACGCCCGCCACTCCTCCTTTGGGATGAAGCGAAGTGGTTTCATGTTCCACAGTGCGTGCTCGCGCGTTCTCTATAGGGAGAGAGCCGGCGAACGGACGGAAGGAACCACGGCGATGCCCGACTACCAGGACACCACCCGCGCGAAGATCGTCTTCGGACTGCGCACCTTCGCGGCGGGCCCGGCGCCGCTGCCCGCGGAGCTGGCGTACGACACCAGCGACCCGTACGCGGTCGCGGTCAACTTCCACACCGGCCGCGGCACCGTGCAGTGGATGTGCGCCCGCGACCTGCTCGCCGACGGCCTGCTCGGCCCGGCCGGTCTCGGCGACCTGCGGATCAGCCCGGCCACCGACCCGGAGTACGTGGTCTTCGAGCTGATCACGCCGGACGGCGAGGCCGTGATGGAGGCACCGTCGGCGGAGATCGCCGCCTTCCTCGACCGCACCTACGAGAAGATCCCGGCCGGCTCCGAGCACCAGTGGTTCGACTTCGAGCACGAACTGGGCAAGCTGACCTCGCACAGCTGAGTCACCGTCGTCGGGTCAGGTACCACCCCACGACGTAGGCGGCGAGCGCGACGCCCGCACCCCGCGTCATGCCGACGAGCAGCTGCCTGACCCAGTCGTAGCCGCTCACGCGGCTCACCGGATCCGCCAGGCCGCAGGCCGCCCCGAGTGGAGAGGCTGCTGAGAAGCCCGCGCTGTGTTTAAGTTCGCCGAGAAAGCCCGGTAGCGGGACTCCCGGCGGGAGCCAGCCGGTACCACCGCACCGCCGCCAGCGCGAGCACCAGCAGCCCGCCTGCCGAGGACACGTAGCCGATCACGTTGTAGAGCCGGTGCGGGCCGACCACGGACGTTCGCAGCCAGGCCCAGTGCTGCACCGCGGGGCCGTGCACGTGCGTGACGGCGTCCCAGGCCACGTGCGTCAGCGCTCCGACCACAATGGACACGGCGAGTCGCCACGCGGCCACCCTCCGTCCACTTCGGACCTCGATGCGGGCGCGCACCCCGTCCGGCGCCAGCGCGAGCAGCGGCGCGGCCATCGCCCAGCCGAGCAACAGCAGCATGATGCCGAGTGCAAGATCCACCCAGAAAACCCCGCCGAACGAATGCGTGATCTTGGAGCCGCCGGGGATCGGCAGGTAGTAGGCGACGTCCGGGGACAGGGCACCGGCGACCAGCCCCGGCAGCCACAGCACCCGCCGCAGCGGCAGCACCACGGCCGGGTGCGCGAAGGTGAACGGCACTCTAGGAGTTCCCCCGCGTGTACCGGTGCTTCACGCCGACCGGGAAGTACTCCGGGTCGCCCGCCGGTCGCAGGTCCACTTCGGGCAGTTGCCGGTCCGCCGGGACGTAGTGCGCGAACTCGCTGTTCAACCGCACCAGCTGCGCCCGGATCGACTCCGCCACCGCCGCCGGGTCGCCGTCCTTGCCCGGCGCGAGTTCGACGGTCACCCGCAGGCGCCGGTCCCGCTGCTCGTCCTCGACGGCTTCGAGCACGAACTTGCCGGTGACCCAGCCGCTGATGCCCGGCTGTTCCAGTCCGACGGTCACGTTCTCCGGGTAGACGTTGGCCCCGAAGAACGACACGGTGAACAGCGACCGGCCGAAGACGTAGACGAACGGCAGGTTCTCCCCCTCGGGCGGTGAGAACCCGTGCCGTGTGCAGAACTCGACCAGTTCGTCGTGCGCGAGCACCCCGCCTTCGTCGGCGATGTGGTAGCGGACCAGCGGAATCCCGTTGTCACCGGTGAACAGCAGCGTGCCGTCGGAGACCTCGAAGTACCGGCTGGCCGGGTCGTACTGCACCAGCGTGGGCAACCGGTCGGCGTCGAACAGTTCCCTCGCCAGGTCCGGCCGACCGGCCAGGAACCGGCGGATGGACACCGAGAGCGCGGTCTCGTTGCCCAGGACCCCGGCGTCCGCGGTGCCGTACAGCGCCACGGAATCACGCACCGGATCGGCCATCCCGGCGCGCTCGGCCATCAGGTCGCGCCACTCCTCGCTGAACACCTCGCCGGCGAGCACCAGCTTCACCGCGTACCGGTCCCAGCCCTCGCCGCTGTCCACCACGTCCTTGACGAACGGCGGGTACCCCAGCAGCACCACCTGCTCGAAGTGCGGCGCCAGTTCCGGCAGCACGCGGAGGATCTCCGCCTTGTTGTTGCCCGGCGCCACCACGGTGATCGGGAAGCCCTTGGCCGCCAGGTGCCGCACGCAGGCCGTGGTGAACAGGCCGCCGACCCAGGTGCCGAGCGGGAAGCAGACCACCGCCAGCGTCCGGCGGTGGTCCGCGCCGAACCCGCGGAACACCTGCTCGAACCGGCGGGTGATCTCCAGTTCGTCGGCCAGCGAACGCGGCCAGATGGTCGGTGTGCCGCTCGACCCGGACGACACCGCGATCATGTCCAGGTCCTCCAGCCTGCCGTCGCGGCACAGCTCGGGCAGCGGGTAGCGCTGGTGGTAGGACGCCTTGTCCAGCAGCGGCAGCCGTTCGAAGTCCTGCCGCGAGGTGATGGTGACCGGGTCGACGCCGTGCTCGCCGAGGAACTTCCGGTAGGCGGGCACCGAGTTGGCCACCTCGTGGAACAGGGCCACCGGGTCCATCGCGGCCGGTTCGCCGGAGAAGAATCGCTCGAAGGCCCGCGTCACGCGGTGGGGTCGCTCCAGGTCCATGCCCGCATCGTGTCAGACCCTGGCCAGGTTGAGGCGCGTCCGCACCTCGTCCGCTTCCGGCACGCCCATTTCCGCGAACAACGCCAGCGCGCGTTCCCAGTGCTCGCGCTCGCCGGTGGCGTCCCCCAGCCCGCGGTGGGCGTACGCCTGATCACCGGTGCAGCCGGTTTCGACGGCGATCTCCAGTGCGTCGCGGAAGAAGCGGGTCGCCTCGGCGGATTCGCCGCGGGTGATGGCCAGCGAGCCCAGCGAGGTGAGCACCCGCGACTCCACCCCGCGATCGGCGCACTCACGGGCGATCGCCAGCGCTTCACCCAGGCAGCGCGCGGCTTCGTCGTGGCGGCCCAGCTCGCGGTGGACGTCGCCGTAGTGCTTCAGCGCCACGCCTTCGTTGACCCGCCCGCCGGTTTCGCGGGACACCGCCAGCGCCTGGTCCAGCCGCTCCAGCGCGTCGTCGTACCGGCCGAGCGAGCGGAGCGCGCCACCGAGGATGCCCAGCGCGTACCCCTCGCTGGTGCGGGTGCCGGTCTCCGCGAACAACGCCAGCCCTTCCTCCAAAGAGGACACCGCCTGCTCGTGCTTCCCCTGCGCGGACAGCACATCACCGAGGTTCACCCGGACGTAGCCCTCGCTGGTGCGGTCACCGGTCTCGCGGGCGGCGGCCAGCGCGAGTTCCAGGTACCGCGCGGCGTCGCGGTAGCGCCCCATCCCCCGGCAGGCCGCGCCCAGCACCACCAGCACCAGTCCCTCGCTGTTCCGGTCGCCGGTTTCCCTGGCCAGCTCCAGTGCCTGCTCCAGGTAGGCCAGCGCGTCGGTGAACCGCCCGAGCGCCCGGCACACCAGGCCGAGCGTGTTCAGCACGTAGCTCTCGGTGTTGCGGTTGCCGCTTTCCCTGGCGGCGGCGAGCGCCTCTTCCAGGTAGCTCAACGCTTCCTTCGACCGGCCGACCCGCCAGTACCCGAGCCCGATGAGGGTCAGCGGGTCCGTGCGCTCCCCCGCTTCGGCGAAGGCCGACGCATGCGTGTGCAGCATCAGCGCGTCTTCGTGGTACCCGCCGAGGTCCAGGTACTTCCAGAGGATGCCGGACAGCAACCGGACGTGCTCCGGCCAGCCGTGGCGCGTGGCGTGCGAGGCGACGGCGAGCAGGTTTCCGCGTTCGGTCTCCAGCCACTCCTGGGCGTTCGGTGGGCGCCAGTCCGGGAACCGCAGCGGCGGCGCTTCCGGCCGCAAGTGCTTCTCCTGCGGGGAATCCAGGTCCATCGCCAGCGCGGCCGCGGCGACGTAGTGGTCGAACAACCGGGTCAGCGCGTCACGATCGTCCTCGGCGAGTTCGGCGGCGTAGACCCGCAGGAGGTCGTGCAGTTGGTAGCGGCCAGGCCGCAGTTCCTCGGCCAGGTGCGCGCGGACGAGCACGTCGATCAGCCGCTGTGCCTCGTGGAGGCTGGTCCCGGCGAGCGCGGCGGCGGCGTCGACGGTCAGCGCGCGACCGGGATGCAGGCCCCACAACCGGAACATCCGCGCGGCGTCGAGCGGCAAGTGCCCGTAGGACCAGGAGAACACCGCACGGACCGCGGTGCGCGGGTCGCCACCGCCGTCGAGCAGGTCCAGCCGCCGGCGCTCGTCGGCCAGTTCCGTGGCGAGCTCGGCCAGCGACACCGACGGCCTGGCCAGCGCCAGCTCCGCGACCAGCCGGAGCGCCAACGGCAACCGCACGCAGTACTCGACGAGCGCTTCCGCGGGCACGGGCTCCGCGGTCACCCGCTCACCGAGCAGCGTGCGCAACAGGTCCAGGGCGTCCTCGGGCGTCAGGAGGTCGAGCAGCACCCGGTGCGCGCCGTGCCGGGCGATCAACGCGGGCAGCGTCTCGCGGCTGGTCACCAGCACCGAGCAGGACGCCGCGCCCGGCAGCAGCGGCCGGACCTGCTCGACCGAACCGGCGTTGTCCAGGATCAGCAGGAGCCTGCGGTCGTCCAGTTCGGTGCGGAACCGCGCCGCGCGCTGGTCCTCCTCGGCCGGGATCTCGGCACCGGCGACACCGAGCGCACGCAGGAACCCGGACAGCGCGTCACCCGGTTCGACCGGTCGTTCCGGCCCGTACCCGCGCAGGTCGAGGTAGAGCTGGCCGTCCGGGAAGCGCTCGCGGGACCGGTGGGCCCAGCGCACGGCGACCGCGGTCTTGCCCACCCCGGCGGTGCCGGACACCACGGCGATCCGCACGGCCGTGCCGTCGTCGGGCAGGAGGTGGTCCAGCGAAGCCAGTTCCGTGATGCGGCCGGTGAACCCGCCGACGTCGGCGGGCAGCTGCGCCGGGCGGCGGCGGTCGCCGTCCGGCGCTTCCGGCTCTTCGGGCCGCAGCACGCGCGCGTGCGCCCGCCGCAGTTCGGGGCCGGGCTCGATGCCCAGGTCCCCGGCGAGGCGGCGGCGGATCTCGTCGAACAACTCCAGCGCCGCCGCCTGCTGGCCGGCCCCGGCGAGCGCGAGCATCAGCCGCGCGTGCGCGGTCTCGTGCAACGGCTCGGCGGTGGTCAGCGCCCGCAGGTGCGGGATGGCGTCCTCGTGATTCCCTTGCGCACCAGCGACTTCGGCGTACGCGAGGACGGCGGCCGACCGGCGCGCCTGGAGGGAGTGGCGCACCGGGTGGTGCCGGAATCCGTCCAATCCGGACAGTGCGGGACCACGCCACACCTCGAGCGCTTCGAGCCAGCACCGCTCCGCGGTCGCGGGATCCTCGGCTTCTTCGGCCCGTTTCGCGGCGGCTTCGAACCGCAGGAGGTCCAACTGGTGTTCCTCGACGGACAGCCGGTAGCCACCGGGGACCGTGGTGATCACCCGAGCCGGCTCCTGGCGCACCCGGCGCGGCTCCAGCACCTTGCGCAGCCGCGCGACGTAGGTGTGCACCAGTTCCAGGCACGAGGACGGCGGCCCGTTGCCCCACAGCACGTCGACGATCTCCTCGCGGCGCACCACCCGGTTCGGCTGGATCGCGAGCAGCGCCAGCAGCCGCCGCTGCTTCTCGGCGCCCAGGTCGACCGGCTGGCCCGACTGGTGCACCGACAACGGCCCGAGCACGCGGATGCTCAGCTCCGGGGCCTCGTCGGCGAGCACGGCCAGCAGCCGCCGCGTGGTCTCGGCGCGGGAGTTGCGCACGTGCCCGCGTTCGGCGTTGCGCACCGCGCGCAGGCTGACCCCCGCGCGTTCGGCGAGTTCGGCCTGGGTCAGCCCGGCCAGCAGTCGCCGGGCCCGCAGCCTGTTGTCCACCGGCACCTCCAAACCTGCCCGTCCAGCTTGGCGAAGATGCCGCCGGACGACCACCGCCAAACGCACCACAGGGTTGTTCACGCTGGTCAGAGCACTGTGATCGAGTACAGTGCGGAGTACAGGCAGGCGTCCAGTCCTGGCCATTATGGTGATACAGGTCACTGGGGCACCCGCCGCGTGGGGTACGGCGGGTGCCCTGGCGCGGTTGGGGGCCGCCAGCGGTTACTTCTCCCGCAGGCGGGAGTGGCGGCGGCCGTAGACGAAGTAGATCAGCAGGCCAAGGCCCAGCCAGGCGGCGAACCGGATCCAGGTCAGCACGTCCAGGTTCAGCATCAGGTACAGGCAGGCCAGCGCCGCCACGATCGGCAAGACCGGGGAGAACGGCACGGTGAACGGCCGCTGGAGGTCCGGCCGCTTGCGCCGCAGGACGGGCACCGCGATGGCAACGATGATCATCGCGGACAGCGCGCCGATGCTGACCATGTCCGACAGCTCGGTGATCGGCACGAACGCGGCGAGCAGCGCGATCAGCACCGCGCCGATGATCGTCACGCGGTGCGGGGTGCCCCAGCGCGGGTGCACCGTGCCCAGCTTCTTCGGCAGCAGCCCGTCACGCCCCATGGCGAAGCCGATTCGCCCGATGGTCACCAGCTCCACCATCATCACCGAGGTCAGCCCGGTCACCGCGCCCAGCGAGATCAGCGCGCTGATCCAGTGCATGCCCACCGAATCGAAGGCGTCGGCCAGTGGCGCGCCCTCGTCGATGTCGGTGAACGGGACCATGCCGGTCAGCACCAGCGACACCCCGATGTACAGCAGCGCGCAGATGCCGAGCGCGCCGAGGATGCCGACCCGCAGGTCCTTGCGCGGGTTCCTGGTCTCCTCCCCGAGGTTCGCCAGCGCCTCGAAACCGGTGTAGGCGAAGAACACGATCGCCGCCGCGGTGAGCACGCCGGCGATGCCGAACGCCGACTGCTCCAGCCCGAGCCCGGCCTGCACCACCGGCTGGTGCAGCACGTCGGCCCCCTCCTCCGGCGGCTGCGACGGCGGGATGAACGGGGTCAGGTTCGACCCCTTCACGAAGAAGACGCCGATGCCCAGGATCATCAGGCACACCGCGACCTTCACCACCACGAGCACGTTGGTGAACAACGAGGACTGCTTGATCCCGGCCACCGCGACCACCGTCAGCACCGCGATGATCAGCACCGCGCCGATGTTGATCGTGGCGTCCTCGCCGAACCACTGCGGCGGCAGGCCCAGCAGGTTCGCCAGGTAACCGGACCAGCCGCGCGAGACCACCGCCGCGCCGAGCGCGAACTCCAGCAGCAGGTCCCAGCCGATGATCCAGGCGAACACCTCGCCGAGCGTGGCGAAGGCGTAGGTGTAGGCGCTGCCCGCGGTCGGCACGCTCGACGCCAGTTCGGCGTAGCAGAGCGCGGCCAGCCCGGCGACCACGGCGCCGATCACGAAGGACAGCGTCACCGCGGGCCCGGCGTGTGTTTTCGCCTCGACCCCGGCGAGGGTGAAGATCCCGGTGCCGATGATGATGCCGACCCCGAATCCGACCAGGTCACGGCCGCGCAGGCGCCGCTTCAGGTCGCCGGATTCCTGCCGCGCGAGCACCGTGTCGACGTCCAAGGTGCGCATGATTCCCATTCGGGCACCGTAGGAGTTCCGGCACCGGTCCGCAGCGCAACGCGCTAGGCACTGTCCTACAAGTCACGCTCGCAGTCTTCGCGCCCAGGCGGCCCCTGGCGGCACCGGGCCTTCGGCCGAGTACGGCCAGTACGAGGCCGAACGCCCGGCACCGCCAGGAACCACCTGGATCACGAAGCCCATCGAGCAGACTTGCAGGACAGCGCCTAGGCGAACAGCCGGTCGGCGCAGTCGGCGACCAGGTCCTCCGCGTACCCCGGGATGGCGTTGCCCGCCCGCAGGTGCCGCCGGACCGTCGAATACGGAATGTCCACAGTGGCCAGAACCAGCCGGTCGGCGCCCTCGGCACCGGGGTGGCCGACGCGGTCGGCCAGTGCCCGCAGCGCCCGGTCGACCTGCGCGTTCCGCTTGGCCAGCCGGTCACGGGCGTCTTCCGGCCAGGTGGGTTCGCCGAAGTCCACCGGGCCGTACAACAGCACCGCGGCCTGGTCGGGGTTCGCCCGGCACCAGGCGACCACGTGCCGCGCGGCCGCGGCGGGCGAGTCACCGTCGAGCGCGTCGAGGAAGCCCTCCTGGAACCGTTCCACCGTGCGCAGCCACAGTTCGGCGAGCAACGCCGACCGGCTCGGGAAGCGGTGGTAGATCGACCCGCTGGGCGCACCGGCCGCCCTGGCCACCGCGGTGACGGTGACCGAAGCCGGCCCTCCGGTGGCGGCCAGCCCGGCGGCGGCGTCGAGCAGGCGGTCCGTGTCGTGGCGCGGCGGCCGTCCCATGGCGGGCAGGGTACCGCCAACCCGCTACGGTGTGCGCAGGCGAACGCGAGGAGTACTCATGTCCGACCACGATCCCGACCTCGTTCCCGACGGCGTCGATCTGGAGCACCCCAATCCGGCCCGGATCTACGACTGGTTCCTCGGTGGTACCGCGAACTGGGCGATCGACCGGGAGTTCGGGGCCAAGGCGGTGGCCGCCTTCCCGATGGTGCGCTCGATGGCCAAGGTCGGCCGCGAGTTCCTCGGCCGCGGGGTGCACTACCTCGCGCGCCAGGGCATCACGCAGTTCCTCGACCTCGGTTCCGGCGTGCCCACCGTGGGCAACGTGCACGAGATCGCCGACTCGGTGAACCCCGACAGCCGCTGCGTCTACGTGGACAACGAGCCGGTGGCGGTGGCGCATTCGCAGGTGCTGCTCGAACGCGAGGGCGACCTGCGGCGGCACGCGGTGATCCAGGCCGACCTGCGCGACCCGGAGAACATCTGGGAGCGCGCGATGGACACCGGCGTGCTGAACCCGACCGAGCCGATCGGGCTGATCATGGTGAACGTGCTGTACTTCGTCAGCCCGGAGGACGGGCCGAACGAGATCATCGCCCAGTACCGCGACCTGCTGCCGTCCGGTTCGTACTTCCTGTCCTCGCACATGACCGTGGACGGGGTGCCCGCCGAGGGCGAGGAGGAGCGGGCCGAGGTCCGCCGCCAGTACCGCAACTCGGCCACGCCGCTGCACCTGCGCTCGCGCGAGGAGTTCACCCGCTTCTTCGACGGGTTCGAGCTGGTGGAGCCGGGCATCACGTGGATCCCGGAATGGCGCACGGACGAACGCGCCTCCGAGGCCACGCAGGACTTCCTGGCCGCGCCCAACACCAGCAGCGCCTTCGCCGGGCTGGGGCGCAAACCCTAGGATCGGCGCATGGCGGGTGAGGGGCTGAGCGTCGACCAGGGCATTCGGACCCTGTTGCTGCTCATGCCGCGGATGGCGGGCCGGGTCAAGCGGATCCCGGTTCCCGAGCAGCTCCGCTCGTTCTCCCTCGCCCCGCGTCACCTGTCGCTGCTCGCCTACCTGCTCTTCGACGGGCCGATGACGGTGAACGAGCTCGCGCGCCTGCTGGAGGTCGCGCCGGCCACGGTGAGCCTGATGGTCGGTGACCTGAGCAGGCAGGGCGTGCTCGAACGCCGGGAGGACAGCCAGGACCGGCGGCGCACCATCGTGAGCATCGCCGACCAGCACCGCGACGCGGTCGACGCGTGGCTTTCGGCGGGCGCGAGGGCCTGGCGGAAGGCGCTGGAGCCGCTCACCCCGGACCAGCGGCGGATGTTCGTGGAGACACTGGAGACCTACGAGCGGGAAGCGGCCGCTCAGTCCTGATCGCCCTGGCGGCGAGCCAGGTTCATCACGGCCCACACCGTGCGCGTGGTGCCCTCGCCGCGCACGCCCCAGTCGAGCGGGAGCTGCTCCAGCAACAGCCTGCCGTCGGCGGTTTCGTCCGGGGAGACCGGCAGCGGCACGTCGTCGGTGGCCTCGGCGTCCACCTCGACGCGCAGGCGTGCGGCCTGCCGGTCGAGGCCGAGGCGGATCTCGGTCACCTGCTCGCGGTAGCGCTCGGCGTCGGAGATCAGCTCGTCGACCACGAGCAGGGTCTGGTGGACGGATTCCGGGGTGGCGCCGTCGAGCATCAGGCGCACCTGGCTGCGTGCCCAGGAGGTGCTCTCCGGGCCGTCGGTCAGCGTCATCCTGGCGTTGAGGATCTGGTCAGGCTTCGGCACGCGTGGGGCTCCTCCCCGGTACTGGGCTGCTTACCTGTACCCCGGATGAGCGTGGGGGAAACACCGGAGAGTGAACACAATGAACGAAAGCGTGACCACGGTCACGCGCGCGGTGATCCTTGACCGGCATTCGGCCCGTTGATCAAGGAGGATCACGTGCTCCGACGACCCCTTTCCGGGCGGTTGCCGCTGGTGGGCGCCGTGGTGTTGCCCGCGGTGGTGGCTGCGGTGGTGGCTGCTCCGTCCGCCGCACTGGCTGGCCCGGCCGCCCCGCTGACTGCCCCGGCCGCCTCGGGTACCGCACTGGCTGGCCTGGCCGCCGCACCCGCTGCCTCGGCCGCCGCACCCGCCACCTCGGGCACCGCATCGTCCGCCATGGCTGCCGCACTGGCTGGCCCGGCCACCGCGCCGGCCACCTCAGCCACCGCACCCGCCTTGGGCACCGCGAGTTCCGGCGTCACCGACCACCCCGTGCCCACCACCGGCTGCGGGCGCACGCCACCGGTCACCCCCGGCACCACCGTCCCGCAGACCCTCGTCTCCGGCGGCCTGACCAGGGAATACACCGTCCACCTCCCGGCGAACTACCAGCCGCACCGGCCCACCTCGGTGGTGCTGTCCTTCCACGGGCACAAGCGGACCTCCCAGTGGCAGGAGGAGCTTTCGGAGTTCTCCGGCGTGAACACCATCGCCGTCTACCCGCAGGGCCTGATCGGCACCGACGGCGGGTCAGCCTGGACCGGGGCGCCGTACTCCGCCGACGCCGACGACGTGCTGTTCACCAGCGACCTGCTCACCAAGCTCCAGTCGCAGCTCTGCGTGGACGCGAAGCGGATCTACGCCACCGGCAAGTCCAACGGCGGCGGCTTCGTCGGCGTGCTGGCCTGCCGCCTGCCCGGCCGAATCGCCGCGTTCGCGCCGGTCGCCGGGGCCTACTACCCGCAGGGCGGTGAGTGCTCGCCGAGCAAGCCCGCGCCGATCCTCGCCTTCCACGGCACCGCGGACGCCACCATCCCCTACGACGGAAATCCGGCGAAGGGTTTGCCCGCCATTCCGGACTGGCTCGAGAAATGGGCGGAACGTGACGGTTGTTTCGCTCATCCGGTGACCTATTCACCGCAGGAAAAAGTGACCGTGCAAAAGTGGCTCGGTTGCGACGAACGGAGCAGTCTCCAGCACTACCGCATCGACGGCGCGGGCCACGTTTGGCCCAGCACCAAGCCCAACAACGACTCCGCGACGCCCACGGTGCTGGACGCGACCCCGGTCATCTGGCGCTTTTTCCAAGGTCAGCGCCTTCGTTAAGCGACAATTCGGCTGACCATATTTCGAATTGGCAACGTCGCCGTCATGGGGTAACCCATTCCGGGTTCCTCTCGCATGGAGACAGCGGAGAAGCTCTGCGTCCACCCCTCGAAGACCTGCGGCGCCGCGGTGGCCGAAGCCGCGGCCGGTGACCAGGCCGCGCTCGAACGGCTGATCGCGGCCATCCGGCCGTCCGTGGTCCGGTACTGCCGCGCGCGCATCGGCAAGCACGGGGACAGCTTCGCCCCGGCGGACGAAGTGGCGCAGGAGGTCTGCATCTCGGTGCTGACCGCCCTGCCCACCCGCCGGGACGAAGGCTCGCTCCGCGCGTTCGTCTACGAGATCGCGTTCAAGCGCGTCGGCGAGGCCCGCACCGGGGCCGCGGACCGGTTCGGCGCGTTCGTCCGCGGGCTGCCGGAGATCGAGCGGGAGGTCGTGGTGCTCCGCGTGGCGGTCGGCCTCAGCGCGGAGCACACCGCCGAAACGCTGGGGAGCACGCTCAGCTCGGTGCTGCACATCCAGCACCGCGCGATGAACCGCCTCCGCGGCACGACCTCCTAAGCCAGGCCGGTGCGGTCGATCTCCAGCACGCACGCCGCCGCACTGCTGCGGTTGCCGACCCTGGTGAACCGCGATGACGCCGCCTTGAACAGGCGGGCGGCGTCCTGGCACTCCCCCAGCACGCGGTACGCGCGCCCGATGTCGAGCCGCACCTGCGCCGCGCACTGGTCGTCGCGCTGCGACTCGAGTCGTTCGAGTGCCTGGTACAGGCTGGCCAGCGCGCGCTCGGGGTCACCGCGCCGCAGGTGGAGCTGCCCGAAGCGCCGCAGCACGAGCGCCATCCGGTGGTCGTCACCGAGTTCGGCGCACAGCCGGCGGGCCTGGTCGAGCGCCGTTTCGGCGTCGGCGAGCTGGCCGAGGTCGAGGCACACAGCGGCGATCGAGGTATGGCTGTGGGCCGCGCCGAGCCGGTCGCCGCATTCGACGAACATCTCCAGCGCGCGGACCGTGCGCGCGTGCGCCTGCTCGGGTCGCCAGGTCACCCGCGAGACCACACCGAGCCCGGTCAGCGCGCGGGCCATGCCCGGCCGGTCGCCCAGCGAAGCGCTGATCCGGTACGACTCCCCCAGCGCGTCCACCGCCTCGCCGAACTCGTCCCAGTAGATGTGCAACTGCCCGATCCCGCGCAGCAGCGCGGCTTCCCCGCGCCGATCACCCGCGGCACGCACGGCGTCGAGCGCGCGGCGGTGGCACCGGGCCCATTCCTGGTAGAGCCCGCGGTAGTCGAAGTAGGCGGAGGCGGTCGCGGCGAGTTCCCAAGCCAGTTCGGCGAAACCGGCCACCGCCGCGTGCCCGACCGCGTCCTCGATGGCCTGCTGCTCGGTTTCGAACCAGGCCAGCGGATCGGCGGGCGGCTCGATCGCCACCGGCCACCGCCGCGCCCGGCCCGGTTCCGGCCGCAGCACACTGCCCGGCAGCCGGGCGGCGGCCCGTTCGGTCAGCCACAGCAGTCCGCCGAGCACCCGTTCCAACGCCGAATCCGGTTCGTCGGTCTCCGGCAGGGCCGAGCGGACGAGGTCGTGCAGCCGGTAGCGGCGCCCGCTTTCCCGGAGCAGTTGCCGCTCGTGCAGGTCCCGCAGCACGCGCTCGGCTTCGCTCGGATCGCCGTCGACCACCGCCGCGGCCATCCACGCGGAGAACTCCGGCATGGGCAACGCGGCCAGCCTGGTGAGCATCCGCCGCGACTCCGGGTCGACCTGCCCGAGTTCCCCGTCCTGCGCCCGCAGGATGCCGATCTGGATCTCGCGCAACGCCGCCGACGGTTCCACCCCCAGCTCCTCGACCAGCCTCCCGCGCCACCGCCGGTAGACCTCGAGCGCCTCGGCGGCCCGGCCGCGGTTCGCGAGTGCGGTCATCAACAGCCCGCAGAACCGTTCCCGGAACGGGTGCGCGGTGATCAATTCACGGAGTTCGGTGCTCAGGTCCTCGTCGGCGCCGCTGCGCAATTGGGCGTCGATGCATTCCTCGAGTGCCGCGAGCCGCCGTTCTTCCCAGCACGTCACGAATTCGGCGACCGCGTCGAGCCGGAGGTCCGCCAGCACCGGGCCGCGCCACCACGCCAGTCCCTCGCGCAGAGCGCGCACGCCGTCGTCGAGACGGCCCTCGGCGAGCAGCTCACGACCGCGGCGCACGGCATCGGCATACTTGTCCACATCAGACTGTCCAGATGCGACAGTCAGCCGGTAGCCCGGCCCCACCGTGGCAATCGGGTCGGCCTCACCCGGTTGGCGTAGTGCCCGGCGCAGCTGTGAGACGAGACCCTGGATCTGCACGCGGTGGCTCGCGGGCGGCAGCGCGCCCCACAGCGCCTCGGCGAGGCGGTCCACCGAGACGACCTGGTTCGCCTCGGCCAGCAGCAGCGCGAACACCTGCCGCGCCTGCGGCCGCCCGAGCCGCACCTCCGTCCCGTTCCGCGTCACCTGCAGCGAACCGAGCGCCCGGTACAAAATCGTCATGCGCAACCCCCAGGCCGACTGACGCGTGTGACGGTATCAGCTTCGGGTGTCACACCGGTGAAGAATTCACCTACGGATTTCCGGCTGCTCACCGCGCGTGGTTAGGTCATTCCATGCGAGAGGACGTCCGCGCGCCGAAACAACCGCTGGACCGGACGGCCAGGGTCACCGTGCTGCTGCTGTTCGCCGCGTGGACCGTGGACTACGTCGACCGCCTGCTGGTCAACCTCGCCCTGCCGCAGATCGGCGCCGAGTTCGGCCTCGACCACACCGAGCAGGGCCTCGTGCTGTCCGCGTTCTTCCTGGCGTACGCGTTGTTCCAGATCCCGGGCGGGCTGCTCGCCGACCGGTTCGGCGCGGTGCGGGTGATGCTGGTGGCGGTGCTCGCGTGGTCGGCGTTCACCGCGCTGACCGGGCTGGTCGGCTCGTTCGTGCTGCTGCTCGCGGTGCGGTTCCTGTTCGGCGCGGCGGAGGGCGTGTTCCCCGGCGCGTCGATCAAGGCGTTGTCGGAGCGCACCGAACCGGGTCAGCGGATGACGGCCAACGGCTGGATGCAGAGCTCCAACGCGTTCGGCGTGCTGCTCGCGCCCGCCATCGCCGCCCCGCTGATCGCGTGGTGGGGCTGGCGGGGCGCGTTCGTCGCGATCGCGGTGCTCGGCGTTTTTGTGTTCCTGGCGCTGCGGAAGTGGCTGCCCGCCCCGCGCGTGGCGGTCGAGCGGCGGCCCGGCGGCGGGCGGGCCGTGCTGCTCTCACCGGTGATGTGGCGGTTCGCGCTGATGTTCTTCGGGTACGACGTAATCGTCTGGGGGCTGGCCTCGTGGGTGCCGTCCTACCTGCAGAGCGAGCGCGGGCTCACGCTCACCGAGGCGGGCGCGATCACCGCGCTGCCCGCCCTCTTCGGCGGGATCGCGGTGGTGCTCGGCGGCCGGTGGAGCGACCGGCTGGGCGGCAGGCACCGGGTGGTCGTGCTGCCCGCGATGGCCGCGACGGCGGTGTGCCTGGTGGTGATGTCGTACTCCGAGCCGGTCGCGGTGTTCGCGGTGTTCCTCACGCTCACCGGCTTCTTCGCCGCGCTGTGCTACATGCCGATCTTCGCCGTGCCGCTGCGGAGCCTGCCCGCCGGGCTGGCCGGGGCGGGCGCGGGCCTGATCGTGTTCGGCGGGCAGGCGGCGGGCATGGTCATCCCGGTGGTGATGGGCGCGCTGGTGGACGAGTTCTCGTACCGGGTCGCGTTCCTCGCGTTGCTGAGCGGCGTGGTGCTCACCGTGGTGGCGGCGTTCGCCACCCCGCAGACCAGCGAGGGGTTCAAGCTCCGTTGACCGGAGCGGCGGGGGCTATATAGAGTTCTGCCTATGCCGAGAATGACCCTGCAGACCCAGGCCGTGCTCGCGGTGTTCCTCGAGCGCGACGCCGGTGAGGTGTGGGGGTTCGAGCTGAGCAAGGCGAGCGGGCTCCCGGCGGGCACCATTTACCCGATCCTCCAGCGCCTGACCGCCGCCGGCTGGGTGTCGAGCCGCTGGGAACAGGCCGAGCACGCGCAGGAAGCCGGACGGCCGCCGCGGCGGTATTACACGCTCACCACCGAAGGCCGCGCGCGGGCGGTGCACGCGCTCGCCGAGGGCGCGAAGAAGCGCGCGAACCTGTCCCGCCTGCTCGGCCCGGCCGAGGAGGGCGCGTGACCGGCGCGCTCGTCCCGCGGTGGTGGCTGGCGCCGTTCGCGCTGGCGACCGCGTCACTGCTGCTCGCCCGTACCGAATGGCTCATCGCCGTCGTCAGTCTGGTGTGGACGGTGACGGCGATGATGCTGGCGGCGGCGTTCGTGGTCGGGGTCACGCGGCGGTGCCTGCCGAGCGGGCTCACCGTGCTCGACCGGCTGGCGATCGTCCTGCCTCGGGCGGAGCGCGCGAATTGGCGGGCGGAACTCGTTTCGGTGCTGCACGCGTGCGAGGGGCGTGAACGGACGCGGCAGGCGCTCGGTTTTCTCACCGCGTTGCCGGTCACCGCGGTGGTCAGCCGGGTCCACCGGTGATCCGGCTGGAGGGCGTCGGGCAGCGTTATCGGCGCGGGCCGTTGGTCGTCGAGGGGGTGGAGCTGGCGATCGGGCCGGGTGAGCCGGTCGTCGTGCTCGGGGAGAACGGTTCGGGGAAGTCGACGCTGCTGCGGGTGATCGCGGGGTGCGGGACGCCGTCGGAAGGTCGCGTCACGGGTCGGCCGGTGACGGTGGGGTATGTGCCTGACCGGTTTCCGGCGCATCTGCGGATGTCGGCTGCGAGCTACCTGCGGCATCTGCGGCGGATCCGGGGGCGTTCGGCGGGGGATCCGGTGGAGTTGTTGGAGCGCTTGGGTTTCTCGGGTGGGTTGTCGACGCCGATGAGCCGGTTGTCGAAGGGGAACGCGCAGAAGGTCGGCTTGGTGCAGGCGCTGACGAGCGGGGCGGAACTCCTGGTGCTGGACGAGCCGTGGTCGGGGTTGGACGTCGGGGTGAGACCAGTGCTCACAACCGAGATCACCGCTCTCTCCCGGACGACGGCGGTGGTTTTGACCGACCACACGGGCACCGCGGATGCCCTGCCAGGGCGGCGGAAGCTGCGCCTGCACGACCGCCGTCTCCGCGATGAGGCCCACGAGGGCGCTGGTGGCGAGAGCCACCGGGACCGCACCGACGCGGGAGGCGATCGCGGCGGCAGCGGCGGCCGAGGCACGGTGGTGATCACCTTGTCCTGCCCGGAAGGGCTGGCCGAACCCGTCCTCGCCGAGGCGGCTCGGCTCGGTGCCACCGTCGAGGAGGTGCGCCGCTCATGAGCATCGTCAACCACACGGGACACCGGCGGCGGGTGGGGGTGGTGGCGGCGACTTGGTCCCTCTCCCGCTACTACAGCGCCGATCTCCTGCGCTCCCAACGGTTCCTCCTCCCCTTCCTCCTCTACGGCATGCTCCTGGCCCCCCTCTTCGGCGGCGACCCCGGGCCCCCGCCGGCTACGTGGGCGGCATCGGTCCTGGCGCTCTACCCCGTGTCCGTCTGGCTCGCGGTCACCGTGGCGAACACCGAGGACCCCACCCAACGGCAGGTCACCATCGCCGCCGCGGGTGGGCGGGGGCGGGTCACCGCGGGCATCCTGCTCACCTGCCTGCTCGCCGACCTCGTTCTCGTCGCCTTCGCGCTGCTTTGGCCGGTGCTCGCCACCGCCTACGACTATCCCCCGCACCTGCTCGCCGCCGGGGCACTCGCGCACCTCGCGGCCGGTGCCACCGGCACCGCCGTCGGCCTGCTGTGCGCCCGCCCGGTGGTGCGGGGCATCGGCTGGTCCGCCGTGCTCGGCGCCGCCGTGGTCGCCGCGACCGGGTTCCAGCGGTGGCTCCCGCCGGTCGGCGAGGCCGCGCGAACACTGGTGGACACCCCCGTTTCGCTGTCCACCCTGACGTTCGACGCGGCACTCGCACTCGCACTCGCCGCGCTGGCCGGCGTGCTGGTCAGCCGAGTCCGAGCAACGTAGCGAACCGGCCGACCATCATGTCGGCCCCCTTGATCTCCGAGGTCGTCGCCGCGTCCAGCAAGCCCGATTCCGGCGTGTAGGTCGCGCCGTGCTTCGGCCCGAGCGGCAACGCCATGGCGGGTGGCGCGGCTTCGTAGGTGCTCAGGTCCCCGCCGCCGATGAGGGCGCGGATGTTCGCCGCCACCACTTCGGCGTGGTCCCCGGCGGCCCTGGCCAGCTTCGCCTCCGGCACGTCGGTGATGTCACCGATCGCGAAAACCCGCTCCTGGCCGGGCAACCGCAGCTCCGGCGTCACCGCCACGCGCCCGTCCGCCAGCCGGGCCGCGGCCAGCTCCCCGGTCAGGTACCCCGTCGCGGGCACGATCCCGAAGCAGCGGAACCACAGGTCCGCGGTGACCTTGGTGCCGTCGGCCGTCTCCACGGTGAAGCCGCCCTCGGCCGGGGGCGTGTCGACCGTCGTGCCCAGCAGGAGTTCCACGCCGAGTTCGTCGAGCTGACTCCGCACCGACGCGCGGAACTCCTCGGGGAACCGGGCGAGCAGCTCCGACTCCGGGTCGACGATGGTGACCGCCTTGTCCGGCCACTTCGCCTTGATCTCCCCCGCCAGCTCGAGCCCGACCGGCCCGGCGCCGAGCAGGAGCACGCTGTCGGCCGCGGCGAGTTCGTCGTGCGCGGCACGCAGTTTGGCCTTGGCCGCGGCGGTGTCGCGATCGGCGAACTTGGCCGGGAACGGGTACTCCGCGCCGGTCGCGAGCACGAGGTAGTCCGCCTCGATCCGCTCGCCGGAGCCGAGCGTGACGGTGCCGGTGTCGGCCGCCACCGCGTGGTCGCGCACCACCCGGCCGCGCTTGAGCAGCTGGTCGTACGGCAGGAAGATCCGCTCGGCGAACTCCGGCTCGACCAGCCCGCGCAACGCGGCGACGTGGTGCACGAACTGGTCCTTCGGCTCGACGAGCACCACGTCGGCCACATCGTCGAGCGCCTTCGCGGCGGACGCCCCGCCGTACCCGCCCCCGACAACCACCACGGTCGCTGTCATCTTCGCCCCTTGTTCGCAGTACGTACTGTTGGCTGTGCGAACTACAGTAGTTCGCGGTACGAACAAACGTCAACTACACTCGGGGACATGAGTGACGGGACCGAGCTGGCGACCGCACTGGTGCGGCTGTCGCACCTGGTGCAGCGCGTGTTCACCGATGCCAGCCGGGACCACGACCTGACTCAGCCGCAGGCGCAGCTGCTGTGCGCGCTGACCCCCGGGCCGGTGGGCATGACCGAGCTGAGCCGGATCCTGCACCTGGAGAAGTCCAGCCTGACCGGGCTGGTGGACCGGGTCGAGCGCCGCGGGCTGGTGGCCAGGGTGCGCGACGACCACGACCGGCGCGCCTGCCAGATCCAGCTCACCGAGACCGGCGCCGAACTCGGCGAACGCGCGCACAACGACGTGGTCGACCGGCTCGACGAGCTGACCGCGGGCATGCCTGCCGAGCAGCGCGAGCTGGTCGCCGCCGCGTTGTTCGGGCTGACCACGCAGACCGAAACCGGGCGGCAGGTCTTCGAACCCGCCGCGGGGAGCTGACGTTCCGCCCCGATCGGGTTAACGTGCGCGCATGAAAATTACGCACCGGTGGACCATCGCCGTGGTTTCCGCGCTGGCACTGGCCGGGCTGGCCACCCCCGCCCAGGCCGCGCCCGCCACCCCGGCCACCGCTTCGACCGTGCAGTGCGAGTTCACGCCGACCCCGGAGAACCCGGCCGCGCGGCCGGTTCAGCCGCCGTCGCCGACCGCCTCGGCCAAGGGCACCGCGAAGGCGGTGCTGCAGACCAACTACGGGTTGGTCGCGATCGAGCTGGACAAAGCGAACGCGCCGTGCGCGGTGCACAACTTCCGGCACCTGATCCGCAGCTGGTTCTACCAGCACACGCAGTGCTTCCGGCTGACCGCTTCGCAACGGCTGGGCGTGCTGCAGTGCGGGGACATCTACGAGGTGGAGAAGGGCGGACCCGGTTACCGGTTCCCCGATGAGGTGACCGGGAAGGAGACCTATCCGCGGGGCACGGTCGCGATGGGCAACCAGGGCCCGGGCACGAACGGCAGCCAGTTCTTCGTGGTGCACTCGCACGCGAACATCGACCCGAAGTACAGCGTGCTCGGGCGCGTGGTGTGGGGCATGGACACGCTCGACCGGATCGTCGCAGCGGGCATCGCGGACGGCGCCGACGACGGCGCACCGGCGCACCCGGTCCGCATCCACTTCGCCCTGACCACCTAGGCGATGTCACGAATGTGGCTTTCGAGACGTTCCGCGTCTCGAAAGCCACATTCGTGACAGGGGGCGGTGCGGTGAAAGCCACCTTCACAGCACCGCCCGAGGCCTCGTGTCCATCACCTAGGGGTCCGGCGGCGGGAGATTCCCGGATGTCCCCGGCGCCGTTCGCCGCCACGGTATGGGGCATGAAACCTGCTGTGGTCAAAGGTGCGTTCGTCGCGGGGCCGGTGCTCCTGCTCGCCGGCGTGATCGCGATGAAGTTCGGCTGGAAGGGCAACACCGGCCTCGACTGGAGCATCGCGCTCCCCCTCTGGACGGGCGCGCACCTCGCCTACGTCCTCGGGTACCTCGCGTTCGGCATCGTGCTCGCCGCACTCTGGACCAGAGCCAGAACGCAAGCACGCCTGCTCGCCGACGTGCTCGGCGTGGCCGGGCTGATCGGGCTCATCGCCATCCAGGGGCAGATGGTGATCGACCTGATCGCCGGCTTCCGGGCCGAGGACCGCGCCGGGCTGGGCGCCATCACCCGGTCGATCCGCGACCTGCCCGGCTTCGAGAGCTTCTTCTACGGCGTCGTGCCGTCGCTGCAACTGGGCGCGGTCACGCTGCTGGTGATCCTGCTGGCCGTCCGCCGCCACGTCCCGCTGTGGGCCGCGGGCACCTTCGTCGTCGGCGCGGTGTGCGTCGGTACCCAGGTCACCGCGCTGATGGTGCTCGGCGGCGTGGCACTGTGCGCGGCGTTGCCCGCGATGCGCTCCGAGGACCGAAGGGTTCCCGCGATGGCCTGATAACCGAAGATCGGTTCGGCCACGAACCGGCTTCGGGCCTGGATTCGGCGGGCGGTGGCTGCGAGACTGGGCCGCCCTGGTCCGGTTCCTCCGGATTGTCCCCCGCGGAGGTTTCGCTGTGGAATCCTCGGTCGCCACCACCGTGCTGCTGCCCATCGCGCTCGGCGTGATCATGTTCGGCCTCGGGCTTTCGCTGACCACCAAGGACTTCGCCCGCGTGCTCAGCTATCCGAAGGCCGTGGTGGTGGCACTGGTCTGCCAGGTGCTGATCCTGCCCGCGGTGTGCTTCGGCCTGGTCTACGCCCTTTCGCTCCCGCCGGAACTGGCGGTCGGCATGATGCTGCTGGCCGCCTCGCCCGGCGGCACCACGGCGAACCTGTTCAGCCACCTCGCCCACGGCGACGTGGCGCTGAACATCACCCTCACCGCGGTCAACTCCCTGCTCGCCGTGCTCACCCTGCCGCTGGTGGTGAACTTCGCGCTCGGCCACTTCCTCGCCGGGGACGCCGGGATCGGCCTGCAGTTCGGCAAAACCGTGCAGATCTTCGCGATCGTGCTGATCCCGGTGGCGCTGGGCATGCTCGCGCGCCACCGCGCCCCGGCCTTCGCCGAACGCGCGCAGAAGCCGGTGAAGCTGCTGTCCGTGTTGTTCCTCGTCGGCACCATTCTCGTGGCCGTCTACCAGGAGCGCGAGAACATCGGCGGCTACCTCGCCGACGTCGGGCTGGCCACGTTCCTGTTCAGCGTGCTCTCCATCGGGGTCGGCTACCTCGCGCCGCGGTTGTTCAAGGTGGACCGCAGGCAGTCGATCGCCGCCGCGATGGAGATCGGCATCCACAACAGCGTGCTGGCCATCACCATCGCGCTCACCCTGCTGAACAGCACGCAGATCGCCATTCCCGGCGCGGTCTACGGCATCGTCATGTTCTTCACCGCCGGCGCGTTCGGCTTCCTGATCAGCCGCCGGGTGGCCGCGTCGCCGGTAAGCTCGCCCCGGTGAGCGTCTTCACCACGGTCCAGCGCTGGGCCGGCGAGGAGCCCGGCCGGATCGCCCTGCGGTTCGGGGAGCACGCGTGGACCTGGGCCGAGCTGGTCAGCCGGGTCCGCCGCAACGCCGGTGCCCAGCTCGCGGCCGGGTTGCGCCCCGGTGACCGGGTCGCCTTCCTGGACAAGAACCACCCCGCCTGCCTGGAAACCACGCTCGCGTGCGCACTGGCCGGCACGGCCAACGCGGTGGTCAACTTCCGGCTGGCCCCCGACGAACTGGTCTACGTGCTCAACGATTCGGCCGCGCGCGTGCTGTTCGTCGGCGCTGAACTGCGCGGGGTGGTCGACGAGATCCGGGACCGGCTGGAGACCGTCGAGCGGGTGGTCGCCGTCGACGACTACGAGGATTTCCTCGCCACCGCAACGGAATTCACCGAAGGGGCCGAACCCGAGCCGGACGACTGCTTCCTCCAGCTCTACACCTCCGGCACCACCGGGCACCCCAAGGGCGTGCAGCTCACCCACCGCTCGATGCTGGCCCACGCCGACGCCGCCACCGAGGCCTTCCGCTTCGACCGCGACTCGGTGAACCTGGTGGCCATGCCGCTGTTCCACGTCGGCGGCACCAGCTGGGCGCTCGGCGGCATGGGCGTCGGCTGCGAAACGATCGTGGTCCGCGAAGTGGTGCCCGACCAGCTCCTCGCCCAGCTCGGCCGGGACGCGGTCACCCACGCGTTCTTCGTGCCCGCGGTGTTCGGCTTCTTCCTCCAGGTCCCCGGCGTCGAGGACTACGACTATTCGACCCTGCGCTGCCTCGGTTACGGCGGCTCGCCGATGCCGGAACCGCTGCTGCGACGGTCGATGGCGGCCTTCGGCGTGGACTTCTACCAGGTGTACGGCATGACCGAGGCCTCTGGTGTGTTCTGCGTGCTCGGCCCGGAGGACCACCGCGCGGGCGAACGGCTCACCGCCGCGGGCAAGCCGGTGCGCGGAGTGGAGGTGCGCGTGGTCGACCCGGTGACCGGCGAACCGGTGCCGGACGGCGCGGTCGGCGAGTTCCAGATCCGCGGTGCGCAGGTGATGGCCGGGTACTGGCGGCGACCGGACGAGACCGCGGCGACCTTCACCGACGGCTGGCTGCGCACCGGCGACGCCGGGCACCGCGACGAGGCCGGTTACCTCTTCGTCGAGGACCGCGTGAAGGACATGATCATCTCCGGCGGGGAGAACGTGTACCCGGCCGAGGTGGAGCGCGTGCTCAGCGAACACCCCGCGGTCGCCGAGGTCGCGGTCATCGGCGTGCCGGACGAGAAGTGGGGCGAGACGGTGAAGGCCGTCGTGGTCCCGTCGGGTGAACTCGACGAGGCCGCGCTGCTGGACTACTGCACCGGCAAGCTGGCCGGCTACAAGCGACCGACCACAGTGGACCTGGTGGCGG
The DNA here is from genome assembly GCF_017309385.1 of Amycolatopsis sp. 195334CR. NCBI lineage: Bacteria > Bacillati > Actinomycetota > Actinomycetes > Pseudonocardiales > Pseudonocardiaceae > Amycolatopsis > Amycolatopsis sp. 195334CR. The sequence goes on from NZ_JAFJMJ010000001.1 coordinate 656,708, forward strand.
CGCTGCCGCGCAACGCCACCGGCAAGATCCTCAAACGCGACCTGCGCGCCCCCTACTGGGCGGACCGGCAGCGCTCGATCTAGGGATTGACCGCCAGGAACAGGAACGCCGCCAGCAGCACCAGGTGCACCCCGCCCTGCAGGCGGGTGGCGCGGCCGGGCACCACGGTGAGCACGCTGACCACCATGGTCAGTCCGAACAGGACCATCTGGGTGGCGCCGAGGCCGAGCATCAGCGGGCCGTCCAGCCAGATGGTGGCCACCGCGATCGCCGGAATGGTCAGGCCGATGCTGGCCATCGCCGAGCCGTAGGCCAGGTTGAGGCTGATCTGGACGCGTTCCCGCAGGGCGGCCCGCAGCGCGGCGAGCGTTTCCGGCGCCAGCACCAGCAGCGCGATCACCACCCCGACGAAGGTCGGCGGGAAGCCGATCGCCTTCACGCCCGCCTCGATCGCCGGGGACTCCACTTTGGCCAGTCCGACCACGGCCACCAGCGCGATCAGCAGCAGTCCCAGGCTGAGCAGGGCGGCCTTGCCGCTGGGCGGGTCGGCGTGCCCGTCACCGTCGGCGTCGGTGGACCCGCTCTCGGTCTCCACCGGCAGGAAGAAGTCGCGGTGCCGGACGGTCTGGGTGAACACGAACATGCCGTACAGCGCCAGCGAGGCCAGTGCCGCGAAAACCAGCTGCGCGCTGGAGAACTCCGGCCCGGCCTGGCTGGTGGTGAAGGTCGGCAGCACCAGGCTGAGCGTGGCGAGGGTGGCCACCGTGGCCAGCGCGCCGCCGGTGCCCTCGGCGTTGAAGTGGGTGAAGCGGTGCCGGATCGCGCCCGCCATCAGCGCGATGCCGACGATGCCGTTGCAGGTGATCATCACCGCGGCGAACACGGTGTCCCTGGCCAGCGACGCCGACTCCGGTCCACCCGAGACCATCAGCGTGACGATCAGCGCCACCTCGATGATGGTCACCGCCACCGCGAGCACCAGTGAACCGAAGGGTTCACCGACGCGGTGCGCCACCACCTCGGCGTGGTGCACCGCGGCCAGCACGGTCGCCGCCAGCACGAGCGCGACCAGGATGACGAAGAGCGTGCTGAGGTCGCGGCCCCAGGTCGCGGCCAGCACGAGCGCCGCGAGCACCGGGACCACCGTCGTCCAGGACAACACCGGGGATCGAGTGGCAGCCATGCCGCCAGCCAACCAGACCCCCGGCCACCTCGCCCGTTGGTCTCACCCGGCCGTCACCGGGCGTGTCGCGGACAGCCCGGTCACCTGCAGTGCGGTCAGCCCGAGCACGGCCACCGCCTGGACCAGGACAAATGCGACACCGAGCCCGGTGAGACCGCCCAGGAACGCGTACGCCGCGCTGCCCAGTACGTAGAGGACGTTGATCGAAATCACTTCCCGGACCAGGCCCGGCTTGAGCCCGGAGGACACCCAGCCGACGAACACCGCCCAGCCCACCAGCCCCACCCCGGCGGTCAGCGACACCGCCACCGGGATGCCGAGCGGTTCCGCCAGCACCGCGCACAGCGCGGCCAGCACCAGCCCGACCGCCCCCGAAGCCAGCGCGTCCAGCCTCAGCACGTTGCGAAGTTCGAACATCGTTTCCTCCTGTTTTCGTTCCGATGCCCCAACTTTCGCGGTTCGCGCCGACCACGTCGATTACGCGGGAGGTAATAGGATCCCGCCATGACCGTGAATCGCAGGCACATGCTCGGCCTCGGCGGTGCGGCCGCCGCCGGCGTTGTGCTCGCCTCCGCCTCCCCCGCTTCCGCCGAAGACGAAGAGATCGTCGCCGTCGACGCCGCTTCGGCCAACCGCAAGATCGCGCGGGTCTACGCCCGCGAAACCCGCCGCGCGCGGGGCACCTGGTCCTCCTACATCGGCGTGGCCGGTGCCGAGACCGCCGCCGTGGCGGACCGCGCCGACGAGGTCGTCGAGGCCTACAGCGTGAACAAGATCGCGGTGGCCGCCGCGGTGCTGGACAAGGTCGACCGCGGCCTGCTCACGCTGGACCAGCGCGTGGACGTCACCGCCGACATCGTCATCAAGGACACCGACGGCATCTTCGGCCTCGACGGCGCGTACCCCAGCTCGGTGACGCTCGGGCACGCGATGGCCGCGCTGCTGACCCTGTCGGACAACACCGCGGTCCGCCTGTGCGGCCTGGTCTGCCCGGCCCTGGAACTCAACGAGATCCTGCGCGGCAAGGGTTTTGTGCACACCCAGGTGGTGCCGGTGGCCAACCCGAACCGGTTCTTCCTCGGCACCACGACCCCGCGGGAGACCCACGACCTGCTGCGGAAGCTGGTCGGCGGCACGCTGCTCTCGCCGGCGTCGACCGAGTACCTGCTCACCGTGCTGCGCTCGCTCAGCTCGTTCACCGACGGCATCCGCCTCGACCTCAGCTCCGACGAGCGGCTGCGCGTGGCGGCCAAGGCGGGCTGGTTCAACGACGGCCGCAACGAGGCCGGGATCGTCTTCGACACCGAGGGCAGGCCGGTGGTCACCTACGCGCTGTTCGCCTCGGGCCCGTTCACCGGTGACGCGGCGGCCAACGACACGAACTTCGGCGCCACCCACCCGGCGCTGCGCGCGCGGCAGGCGATCGGGCGGACGCTGGTGGATTCGGTGGGAAGGTTCTCCACGCCGGCGGCGTTGACGTTCAAGGCCAGGGCCTACCAGCCGTCGAACGGCGGCTGACCCGCCAGGAACGGAGCACGCCATGCCGGACAGGAAGGTGCTGGTCCCCGGACCGGACCACCCGATCACCATCGAACCCAACCCGAACCGCGTCGTCGTCACGGCCGGTGGGCGCACGATCGCCGACACCACGAAGGCGCTCACGCTGCGGGAGGCGAACTACCCGGCCGTGTCGTACATCCCGCGCGAGGACGTGGACTTCTCCGTGCTGGAGCCGACGGACCACCAGACGTACTGCCCGTACAAGGGCGAGTCCGCGTACTTCAGCATCAGCGGTGGTGGGGAGAACGCCATCTGGACCTACGACGAACCGTACGACGCGGTCGCCGGGATCAAGGGTCACCTGGCGTTCTACCCGGACCGCGTGGACAAGATCGAGGAAACCCCGCGGTGATCCGCGCGGCGGGCGGCAGCGCGGTCGGCGCCAAGTACCGGGAGAACTACGACGTCTGGTACCTGGCCGAAGACCCGCTGCTGGCCGTCGTGGCGGACGGGATGGGCGACGGTCCGGGCAGCGCGATGGCCGGCCGGACCGCGGTGGACACCTTCGTCGCCGGAGCCGCGCCGGACCCGTCGAAGCTGCGCGACGCCGTCGCGCTGGCGCAGCGACGCGTAGGTGACTTCGGCAGGCGGCTCGGTGGACTGGCGGGGTGCACGCTGACCGCGCTGGTCGCCGACGGGCCGGAGTTCTGGATCACCCAGATCGGGGATTCGCGGGTGTACCGATGGCGCGGCAGGCAGCTCGAACTGCTCACCACCGACCACACCATGGCGTGGCTCGGGGCCGTCCACGGCTGGTACCCCTTCGACTCCCCCGAAGCCGCGGCGGCGCGCTACCAACTGACCCGCTACATCGGCCACGGTGACGAACCCGCCCCGGACGTCCTGAACATGGCGGCCCGGCCAGGAGATGTGTACCTGCTGTGCACCGACGGCATCGCCGAACAGGTGCCGTTCGCAACCCTCGCAGAAATCCTGGGCCAACCGGGCGCGGCCCCGGCCACCCAAGTCCAACGCCTGCTAACCGCCGCAGACTCCGCCGGTGGCAAGGACAACGCCACCGCCATCGTCATCGCCGTACTGCTGTGAATGTGGCTTTCACTGCGAAATCGGCAGTGAAAGCCACATTCACAGCACTCATCACGCCACCACCCACCCGGCGACCGCCCAACCACCACCCGGCCGCCACCCAACCGGCGGCCGCCCAACCGACTGCCCAACCGGCGGCCGCCCAACCGACTGCCCAACCGGCGGCCGGCGACGCAACCCAGCCACCCACCACCCCAGACCTCCCCATCCCCGGTCCACAGCCCAAAACACGGCGAGGGCTGGTTAGTCAAGGCATCTTTCCCGCCTTGACATCGAGGCCCTCGCCGTAGTCACACTAAAAAGACCGGGGTGGAACCCCCCATCAAACACTCGCCAGATACGCAGCAGCCTTCTCCGGATCCAAGAACCAGTGCTGGAAATCGGACGGATCCTGGAACCCGTTCGCGAACCGCCGCGCCACCTCCGGCTTCGCACCGGCCGTCCCGATGATCTCCAGCACGTGCGGGGGCGGCGGCTGCAGCATCGCGTTCGTCCAGATCGTCACGTGCTGCGCGTACTCCCAGTACTGGTCGAACGCGCCCTTCATCCACTGCCGGTCGAACGGCTTGTCCCCGTTCGCCAGAATCGAGTCCAAATAGGACGCCGCGCACTTGCTCGCGTTGTTCGAGCCCTGCCCGGTGATCGGGTCGTTGGCCACCACCACGTCCGCCATGCCGAGCACCGCGTGGCCCGACGGCAGCTCACCGACCGCGTTCCGCACCACCGGCGTGTACCCACCGGCGAGCGTGGCGCGCGCGTCGGTCAGCTCCACCTCGGTCGCCCGGTCGTACTCCCACGGCAGGTACTGCTTCATCAGCGCCAGTATCCGGTCAAGGTGCTCCTGCGGGTGCGGGTTGTCGGTGAACACGTCCAGCGGCCCACCCGGGATCCCCTCGAAGAACAGGATCTCGCAGTTCCCGCTGAGCGTGTACGCGGGAATGATGAACAGTTCCCCGACCCCGGGAATGATGTTGAACCGCACCGCCGAGAAGTCCGGGTGCTCCGGCCTCGGCTTGAGCCCGTGCACGTAGGCCAGCGAAAGCGCCCGCTGCGGCTGGGTGTACGGCGACAGCTCGGGAATGCGGTCGAACAACTGCACCAGCTCGCCCTTGCCCGCCGCGACCACCACCAGGTCGTACATGCCGGCCAGCGAGTTCAGGTCCGAGGTGGTCACCCCGTGGATGATCAGCTTCCCGCCGCGCTCCTCGAACTTCTCCAGCCAGCCCGCCATCTTCACCCGCTGGTCCACCGACTGCGCGTAGTCGTCCAGCCTGCCGACCCAGTCCAGCGCCCGGCTGCTGTCCGGCGCGGCGATGGACACGCCCAGCCCCTCGACCTTGACCGTCTCGGCCTCCCAGAAGTTCAGCCCGTGGTCCCGCTCGTGCTGCAGCGCCAGGTGGAACATGCACTGGGTGGACATCACCCGCCCGGCCCGGATCTCGTCCGGCGTCCGCGCCGACATCACGGTGACCTCGTACCCGTCGTGCTCTAACAGGCTCAGCCCGAGCTGCAGGCCGGACTGACCGGCGCCGACGATCAGGATCTTGGGCATGTGGGGACGTCCCTCCAGGAAAGGCGGTTCTTCGAGAGGAAATCAGGCGGGGCTGAACTCGGCGCGCGGCAGCCCACCGGGCACCGACAGCTTCGCCATCGACATCGTGTGCCGGACCACGTCCTGCAGCACCCGCTGCACCGAACCGCGATCCCGCGCGTCGCAGGTGACCAGCGGGACGTCGTCGCTGAGCGCGAGTGCGTCGCGCACCTCGTCCACCGAGTGCGTCAACTCCCCGTCGAACAGGTTGATCGCGACGATGAACGGCAGGTCGGAGTCGTTCTCGAAGTAGTTGATCGCGGCGAAGGACTGGTCCAGGCGGCGGGTGTCCACCAGCACCACCGCCCCGAGCGCACCCCGGCACAGGTCGTCCCACAGGAACCAGAACCGGGGCTGGCCCGGCGTGCCGAACAGGTACAGCAGCAGATCCGAGTGCAGGGTGATCCGGCCGAAGTCCATCGCCACCGTGGTGGTCGACTTCTTGCCCCCGTCCGGGGGATCGTCCACGCCCTGGCCCGCTTCGGTCATCCAGGCGTCGGTGTTCAGCGGCGGCACCTCGGAAACGGCGCTCACCAGCGTGGTCTTCCCCACCCCGAAACCACCCGCCACGACGATCTTGGCCGAAATCGCCGCCAAGGGGTCTCCGGCGTCCGGCTGCGCGAGGCTCGACTTGCTCATCATGTCCTTTCCGCGGTGCTCAAGGCCTCGTCTAGACGGGGAGCCGCTTGAGCCCGTCGAGGACTCGTTCCAGCAGCGACAGGTCGTGGGAGTAGGTGTGCGCCGTGGAGTGGATGTGCACCGCGCCCTGCGACGCCAGATCGCTGATCAGCACGCGCACCACGCCCAGCGGCATGGTCAGCCCGGCGGACAGCTCGGCGATCGAGGCGCGGGTGCGGGCGCGTTCGTAGATCGCGCGCGACTCCGGCATCAGCGCGTCGGCCAGCACCGGGTCGTAGCTCGGCACCGAGATCAGCGTTTCCACCAGCAGGTGGTGCCTGCTCCGGGTCCGGCCACCGGTGAGCGTGTACGGGCGGACACGCCGGCTGCGCATCTTGCGGACCGGCTGCTCGGTCACTTCGTCAGTGGACACGTAGTTCACCTTCTCCCGGCCGGTCAGGCCTGCGGCCTGCGGGCGGTGAGCACGCGCCGCAGGTCGGCCCGTATCTCAGGGGTCAGCACGTGGCCGGCGTTGCGGACGAACTGCGTCATCTCGTACGCGACGACCTTCATGTCGCACTCCGGGCCGGTCAGCACGGCGAGACCGGCCCCGACCCCGATGCCCATGAACAGGAAGTAGCCGTGGGTGAGCCGGATGATGATCTGCTCACAACTGCCCTTGTGGAACAGCGCGGCGCTGTTGCCCGCCAGGCTGAGCAGGCCGCTGGCGATGGCGGCGAGCTGCTCGGCGTCGTCGTTGTTCATGCTGTCCGACGAGGTCAGCGGGAACCCGTCGGCCGACATGATCAACGCGTGGCTGACGCCGTGCACCTTGTGCACGAAGTCGTTGATCAGCCAGGTGAAGTCTTGCTTGCCGGAACTGTGCTGGGCGGCGGTCACGCTTGAGGTCCCTCGGGTGGTTTCGCTGGGTCGTTCTCGTCTCTGGCGCCGCCGGCGTCGCGCTGCTGCTCCTCCAGCGCGGCGCGTTCCCCGTCGGAGAAGGCACCGAGGTCGGCGAGCAGCCGGTCGTGGCCGTCGCTCTGGTCGATCGGGTCCTCCGGGGCGGGCGGCGGCTGCGGCTCGTCCTCACCGGTGCCCTTGATGCTGCGGGGTACGCGGCGGGGCAGGCCGCCGGCGGTGATCCCGCCGCTTTCGTCTTCGCCACGGGGTGCGGGCGACGGCTTCCGCTTGGTCAGCGGCTCGGCCGTGGCGGTGGCGCCGGAGGCACCGGCGGTGCGCTTGGGCAGCGTGCCCGAGGTGCTCGTCGTGGTCGACGAATCCGACGAGCTCGACGAGCCCGACGAGCCGCGGCGGGCCAGCGGTACCGCGTCGGCCTGGGGCGCCAGGGTGGGGGTGAACCCGTTCGACGGCACGACCACCGTGGCGGTGCCCGACCAGCCCGCCTCGGGCAGTTCGCTGACCAGTTCGGCGGGCAGCAGCACGGTGGCGGTGGTGCCGTGCGGGACGCGGCGCTCCAGCCGCACCCGCATGCCGTGCCGCACGGCGAGCCGCCGCACCACGGCCAGGCCCATGTGCCGCACCGAGGCGTGGTCGAGCACCGGTTCGGCGTCGAGCCGGTCGTTCAGCTCGGCGAGCCGTTCGGCCGGGACGCCGATGCCCTCGTCCTCGATGCGGATCAGCACGCTGCCCTGCTCGGTGAGGTGGGCGCTGACCCGGACCGGGGTGTCCGGCGAGGACTGGCCGGTGGCGTTGTCGAGCAGTTCGGACAGCAGCCTGCTGAGGTCCTCGGCGGCGAAGCCGACCACGCCGAGCGGGACCACGCGGCCGATCGACACCCTGGCGTAGTGCGTGATCGAGGACATGCCCGCCCGGATCACGTCGACCACCGAGGCGGTCTCCCCGGCGTTGTCCCCGGCCTCGCGACCGGCGAGCACGCGCAGGTTCTCCGCGTTGCGGCGCAGGCGGGCGGCGAGGTGGTCGAGCCGGTACAGCTCGGAGAGCCGCTCGTCGTCCTCCTCGCGCGCTTCCATTTCTTCCAGCTGGGAGAGCAGGGAGTCGACCAGGTTGAGGTCGCGCAGCGCGACGCTGGCGCAGATCCCGGCCAGCGCCTCCTGCTCGGTGTTGTCCACCGGGGGCGGAGGCGGCGGCGCCTCGATCACCCGGGTGCCCCGCACCGGTTGTTGGTCGGGGGTGCTGAGGAACTGGACCGCGGCCGCGCGGGCGCGATCTCGCAGCACCCGCGAGCGATCCAGTAGTTCCCGAGCCCGCGTCGCCATCTGCCTGTCTACCCTCTTCGTCGCGTACGGCTCCGTTTCGCCCACCGGCCCTACGCCGACGGTCGTAGTGCAACATGCAAGCAGACACCGTAGCCGATGTCCACAAAAAGCTCTCGTCCGCCTACAGTCGGTCATACCGTTACCGCGCCACGTATCCGATCGTGATCTTCACCGTCCACTGTGGACGGTTTTGATCACCGGTGGAAGACCCGCTTCACCGCGGCCATGTCCTGGTCGCCGTCCCCATTCGTAACGGCGTCGTCGAACAACGCCTTCAGCGCCCGCATCAGCCGGTCGTCGGTGCCGCGCATGGCGGCCAGGATCAGCCCGGCGTCCTTGGCCGCGCCCTCGGCGGGGAACGCGGGCGGGTACTCGCCGTCGATCATCGCCCCGCCCTTGAGCTGCGCGTACGGGTTGTCCAGCGGGCCGCCGGAGAGCACGTCGAGAAACAGCCGCGGGTCCAGCCCGAGGTCCTCGGCCAGCCGCACGCTCTGCGCGGTGGCGGCGGTGATGGACAGCACCCAGGCGTTGGCGGTGAGCTTGAGCCGGTGGCCGTCGCCCGGGCGTTCGCTCACCCACACGGTGCGCGCGCCGATCGCGTCGAACACCGGGGCGACCGCGTCGCGCAGGTCCGCCGGGCCCGCGGCCAGCACCACCAGCGCGCCGTCCTCGGCGGGCTTGCGGGTGCCGAGCACCGGCGCGTCCACGTAGCGGGCGCCGAGCCCGGCGAACTCCTCGGCGGCCTCGACCCCGACCGTGCCCGACTGGACCCAGACCCCGGACAGGGCGGGCAGCGCCTCGGCCATCACCTGCCGGACCGCGTCGGCGTCGAACAACATGGTGACCACGACGTCGGCGGCGCGCACCGCGTCGGCCGGGTCATCGGCCACCGTCGCCCCGACCTCGGCGAGGGGCCGCGCCTTGGCGGCGTCGCGGTTCCACACCACCACCTCGTGACCGGCGCGGAGCAGGCTGCGCGCCATGCCCGCGCCCATGATCCCGGTACCCAGCACGGCCACCTTGCTACTCATCGGAAGTCGCTCCTCACCGGCGCGTAACGCCGTTGATCACCTATCGATGGACGGGACACATCCGGCGCTCCGGTCGCCGGGTCCACTCATGGGGTTCCATCATGGCGAGATCCGCCTTGTTCCGCCGTGCGCTGATGAGCCTGCTGGTCAGCGCGGCCGCGGCCACCGTCGCGTGCCACCGAGGTGTGGCGAACCGATCCGGCGGACCAGCCGACCTGGGTCCGCCAGCCCGCCGAGCGGGACCGGTTCGCCGGGCCCTACGCCGGCGATGTCTGCGTGGCGGAACACGTCGGGGCCGCCGGCACCGAGCTGATCCGGGCGGCGATGGACGCCGGGCAGACCAGGGTGACCGTCGCCCTGCTCGCCGACTGCGCCGGCGGCGAGCTCTACCCGGTGGCGCGCACCGAGTACGTCTTCAGCACCTCCCGCGACGAAACCCAGCGCACCGCGGTGGCGGGTCCGGACGGCACCGCCACGGTCACCCTCACCCGGCCGAGTCCGGGTACGCCTACCTGTGGGTGACCAGCCGCACGGCGGACGGGGTCGAGTCGGGGCAGCGGACCTACTGGTTCATCGTGGGGTAGCGGGAAATTCCGTGCACGGCGGGAAAAACGGACAGCCACTCGATCCGGCTACCCTGGCCGGGGTAGCCCCGCCTCACCCGGAATTCACCCGGTGGATGCCTTGCCACACCAGGGTTTCCGAATTTCTCCTTGGTGCGCAAGGGAAAGTCGCGAGACCGCGCGATCGGCGGCAGACCGCGGCCGAATTCGTTGGTATGTTGGAGATCTCCGAGGTTCTGGAGGTGACGTGGCGGAGAACCCCAACTTCGGCGTGGTGTGGCGCGGCTACCACCGCGGTCAGGTCGAGCAGTGTCTGGACGAGCTCAGAGCCGAGCTGGCCGAGGCGGTGGCGAGCCACGAAGCCGCGGTGTCCCAAGTGGAAGACCTCGAGAAGCAGGTGGCGGTGCTGCTCGAGGACAACCAGGAACTCCAGGCGGCACTCGATCGGGTGTGCCAGGCGCCGATCGAGCCCGACGGGCTGACCGAGCGGCTCCGGCACATGATGGAGCTGGCCCGGCTGGAAGCCACCGAGATCAAGGCCACCGCGCACGCCCAGCGCGAGCGGGACGAGCAGCGCCGGAAGCAGACCGAACAGGATTTCGAACTCGCGATGTCCGCGCGGCGGCGCGAGGCCCTGCACGATATCGAGGTGCAGAGGGCCGAGGCCGCGGCGGAGGTGGAGCGCGTCCTCGCGGAGGCGCACGCCAGGTCGGCGGAGGCCGAAGACCTCCGCGCCCAGATCGTCAGCCAGCTGGAGGCAGCCAACAAGATCCTCGAAGAAGACCGCGTCACCGCGGAGACCTGACCCGCGTCAGCCCGGCCAGGCGGCGGTCGCAGGCGCCACTACTGATCGCACCGGCGACCAGGGCACCGTGCGCCCACGGCACGACGACCAGGTCAGCGGAAGGGCACGGTCATGCAGGCCACCCGGCCACCGGCCTGGCCGGCTTTGCCGTGCTCGGTCGCGGTGTGCTCCTCGGCGTGCACCACCACCGAAGCCGGGACCCGGTCGCTGAAGCCGAACGGCACCTCGGTGCGGGACTCGCCGTCGCCCTCGGCGTTCGTGCGCAGGTCGAGCCAGAACTCGTTCTGCGGATTCGCGTACGCCGGGTCCTTCGACGGCTGCTCCGGGGTAGCCGCCGGGTCGACGCGGTTCTGGAAGTGCGGGCCCGCCGCATCGCCCGTGGGCCCGCACGGCTTGGCGTGCAGGTGGACGGCGTAACCGCGGTTGGCGGCCAGCCCGTCGGCGTCGAACTCCACCAGCGTGCCCGTGCCGGTGGACCTCGCCGAGACCTGCAAGCCCGCGCCCACCGGGGCCGCCGCCTGGTCGTAGGTGAAGGCGTCCGTCCCCTGCTCGGGTGCGGCGAGCCGTCGCTCCTGCTCTACGTTGACCCCGGCGGCGCCGTTGACCTGCGGGCTGTCCTCTTCGCCATCCGGTTCGTCCCCGCAGCCGGCGGCGAGCAGTCCCACCGCGGCGCACCCGATGACCAGTTGCTTGCTCCTGCGCATGCTCCCGGACTTCCCGATTCGTCCGTTCACTAATCACGCCGGGCGACGACCGCCAGCAGCAGGCAGGCCAGCGCCGTGGTGCCGGTGATCAGCCAGCCCGCCGCGGCGGACCCGCTCCGGTCCATCAGCCCGCCGATGACCAGCGCGAACAGCAGGAACACCGTCCAGGAGAGCGCGCCGACCCCGGAGGCGACGCCCGAGCGGACGGCCGACGGGACGGCGTCGTGGAGCAACCGGGTGACGTGGATGGTCACCACCACGACCAGCAGCACCAGCACCACCTGGGCGACGGTGACCAGCACGATCCCGGCGGGCAGGACCAGCACCAGGCTCGCCGCCAGCATGGTCGCGCACACCGCGGCGAGCGTGCGCGGCCTGCCGAGCGCGAGCCGCCCGCCGAGCAGTCCGCCGAGGCCGAGCGTGGACACCAGCGCCGCCCAGTACGGCCCGTGCAGCACCGCGGGCAGCGCCAGCGCGACCAGCCAGAGCGGGCCGAACTCGAACACCACCTGGGTGAGCAGCGCGGCGAGCACGGACAGCGCCACGATCGGCAGCAGCCTGCCGCGCCGGACGAGCGTGCGGAAGGTCAGCGCCAGTTGCTCGCGCAGTCCGGTCCGCGTACCGGCCTGGTGCAGCCGCGGCTCGTCGAACCGCAGGTAGGCGACGATGGACAACAACGCGAACGGCACGGTGAGGAAGTAGGTCAGCCGCGTCGAGAACGCGCCTGCCAGCCAGCCGCCGGCCAGCGAGCTGCCCACCAGCGCTACCGCCTCGATCAGCCGGACCCGGCCGATCCGCTGCTCGAACCGGTCGCTGCCGCCGGTCTCGGCGAGCACGGTGTCGTAGACGACCGCGTCCATCGTGCCGGAGTACATCGCGAAGTACACGCCCAGCGAGAGCGTGGCGAAGATGTAGGACGGCACGTCGTGGCTGAGCCCGCCGAGCAGCGCGCACACCGCGAGGGCGAGGCTTGCCAGTACCAGCACCCCGCGCCTGCTCCAGCGGTCGGCGAGGATTCCGGAAACAACCTCGACCAGCGGGACGACCGCGGCGTACGCGGCGGCCATCAGCCCGACCGCGGCCGCGTCGAAGCCGATCTCGGTGAGGAACAACTTCTCGACCGGCACCCAGAGCGAAACGCCCTGGAGCGCGGTTGCCACGTGCAGCGGCCACAGCCGGGTGACCAGCGAATCCTTTGACGGCGCTCGGTTCAGCATGCCGGTGCAGTGTCACCGGCGGGCTGAGGCGTTACACGTCGGTTCGCCGGAACGCGGCGAGCAGGGACTCGCGTGCTTCGGGCGGCAGGTTCTCCGGCGGGAGATCGCCGAGGGTCCGCACGGTCGCGCGGACCTGGTCCAGGTAGGTGCCGCAGCCGTCGCACTCGGCGAGGTGGTCGACGAACCGGCGTTCCGCGGCCGGGTCCATCACCCCGTCGAGAAAGGCCGTGACCTGCTCGACGAACTGCTCGCAGTTCACCGTGCCACCTCCTCGTCGGTGAAGTACGCGTCCAGTTTGCCCCGCACGAACGCGCGGGCGCGGTGCAGCAGCACGCGCTGGTTGGCCGCGGAGATCTCCAGTATCGCGCACACCTCCGCCGAGTCGTAGCCCTCGACGTCGCGCAGGGTGAGCACCACGCGCTGGCGTTCGGGCAGGTCGGCGAGCGCGGCGGACACCTGGGCACGCACTTCGCCGTCGAGCGCGGCCTGGTCCGGGCCCGGCCAGGGCGCGGGCAGTTCCAGCCAGTGCCCGGGGAACGGGTCGCCGGGCCCGCCGAACTTCGCCGGGTCGACGGTGGGGCCGAGATCGCTCGCCGGGATGGTCCGGTATTCGCGCTTGCCCCGGCGTTTCGCGGTGTTGACCAGGATGCGGAAGACCCAGGTCTTCAACGAGGAGCGGCCCTCGAAGCCGTCGATGCCCTTGATCACCGCGAGCCAGGTGTCCTGCACGACCTCGGCCGCGGACTCGCCGGTCGAGACGAACGAGCGGGCCAGCCGGAGCAGGCCGGGAGACCAGCTGTCGAGCACGAGCGCGAACGCCGCCTCGTCGCGGGCACGAAGCCGCGCCACCAGTTCCTCGTCCCCAGGCAACCCCACGGCGGGAGACTAGCGCTGCTCGGCGCCGTCCGCCCCGGGTCGATTGCTATGAGTGGGGCATTACTTGCAATCAACGCAAGTAATGCCCCACTCATAGCATTCAGCCGGGCGGGTGGACGGTGTGGGTTCGGGCCGGGTCCCAGTCGGTCGAGCGGAGCAGGCGTTCGCGCATCCGGGCCCAGCCGTCCGGCCGGGCGATCACCAGCCAGGTGTCCGGCCCGCCGTCGACGAACCGCCTGGCCTGGCGCAACCACGAGGCCGCCTGCTCCGGCCAGTCCACAATGGACAAAACGGTGCCACCGCGCGCGGTCCAGGTGGCCGCGGCGGCCTCGGCCATCGCCCGGCACTCGTCGTCGCGGGAGCAGCCGATGGTCAGCGTGCCGCGTCGGGTCACGCGGCCTCCATGCTGAGCAGGTGGTGCTTCGCCTCGGCACCGCCCGCGTACCCGCCGAACGAACCGTCCGAGCGGACCACCCGGTGGCACGGCACGACCAGCGGCAACGGGTTCGTCGCGCACGCCGTGCCGACCGCCCGCACCGCGCGCGGGCTGCCCGCGGCCGTGGCGACCTCGGCGTAGCTCTCCGTCCGGCCGTAGCCGATCTCGGCTAGGTGGGTCAGCACGGCCAGCCGGAAGCCCTTCGACAGCCGGAAGTCCAGCGGCAGGTCGAACGAGCGGCGCCGGCCGTCGAAGTACTCGTCGAGCTGGTGGACCGCGGCGTCGAGGCGGCCCGGCGCGCGGAGGATGCGTGGGCTGACCACCTCGGCGAGGTTCTTCAGCACGGCGTCGTGGTCCTGGCGGGCGAAGGCCACCCGGACCAGCCCGGCGTCGGTGGCGGCCAGCAGCAACTCCCCCACCGGCGAGTCGACGGTGCGGTAGGCGACGTCCAGCACCCCGTCGCGCTCGGCGGCGGCGACCAGCTTCGCGCGCAGCCGCGCGGTGGTCGCCGGATCGATCTCGGGCAGGTCAGCGAACAGCTCGGACACGGTCACTCCCCGGGTAGACGGCTCTGAGTTTCTTGATCCCGTCGGCGGCGGCGCGCCTCGCGGCGTCGGCCGAGCCACCGGTGATCGCGGCGATCTCCTGGTAGGGCAGGCCACCGAGGTAGTGGTAGGCGACCGCGGTCCGCTGGCGGTCCGGCAGCGAGCCGAGCGCGGCCCACAGGTCGCCGTCCCAGTCCTCCGGGCGGCCGCGCGGGGACGGGCGCTCCGGCACCTCGGCGGTGGTGATCGCCCGCCGCGCCTCGGCCCGGCGCACGTCGATGGCCTTGCGGTGCGCGATGGTGACGAGCCAGGCCTCGACGTTGGCGTCGGCGGGCAGGTCCGGGTACGCCTTGAGCGCGGAGAGAAAGGTCTCCGACCAGGCGTCCTCGGCGTCGGCGTGCCCGAGCACGGCGCGGCAGACGCGCAGCACCATGGCGCCGTACTCGGTGACGATCTCGTCGAACGGCTGTTTCTTTGGCCGCGCCTCCGGCCCGGCGGGCGAGGTCGCTTTTGAGCCGGTCACTGGGCTGAGGCACACCAGGCCGCTGGGGCGACCTGGCGCGCCTCAGCCCAGTGACCGGCGCGACCTCGCGCGGGGGTGCGTTCTACGACCATGTCCTGTCCCCTTCGTCGAAAACCCTTTGTACCGGGTAGACGCGGGGACGGCGCGGAACGTGAGATCAGCGCGCGAACGGCACGCTTTCGGCCAGCTCGCTGCCCGCCAGCAGGTGCTGGAGCAGCACGATCAGCACCTGCTTGGTGGACTCGCGATCACGCGCGTCGCACAGCAGGAGGGGGACCGACGGGTCCACGTCCAGCGCGGCGCGCACCTCCTCGGTCCCGTACCGGTAGGCGCCGTCGAAGCAGTTGACGCCGACGATGAACGGGAGCCCGCGGCGCTCGAAGAAGTCGACCGCGGCGAAGCAGCTCTCCAGCCGCCGGGTGTCGGCCAGCACCACCGCGCCGAGCGCGCCGGTGGCCAGCTCGTCCCACATGAACCAGAACCGGTCCTGCCCCGGCGTGCCGAACAGGTACAGGATCAGGTCCTGGTTGATGGTGATCCGGCCGAAGTCCAGTGCCACCGTGGTGGTGGTCTTCGCCTCCACCCCGGACAGGTCGTCCACGCCGGCCGAGGCCTCGGTGATCAGCTCCTCGGTGCGCAGCGGGGGTACCTCGCTGACCGAGCCGACCATCGTGGTCTTGCCGACCCCGAAGCCACCGGCGATGAGGATCTTGACCGCGGTTGCGGTCAGTCCGCGCCGGGCCTCAGAGTTTCCGGATGCCATCAAGAACCGCCTGCAGTACGTGTTTGTTGGGGGTTTCGGTCAACGGGGCCGCGGTGCGGAAGAGCACCAGGTTCTGCTCGATCAGATCACACAGCAGCACCTTGACCACCGGCAGTGGCAGATCGACCCTGGCGGCCACCTCGGCGACCGAGATCGGGCGCTGGCAGAGGCGCACGATCTGGCCGTACTCCGGGTCCATGCCCGCCGCCTCGGCGATCGAGGGCATGGCGACCACCAGCGTGATCAGGTCCAGCGAGACGTTCTCCGACCGCGTGCGCCCGCCGGTGACCGCGTACGGCCGGACCAGCGGGTCGTCGAACCAGGCCTCGTGGCGCGGGGTCATGGCGAGGTGCGCTGCGGGGCCGCGCTTCTCGGTGCGGCGGTGAGAACGGCCCCGACCCGTTTCACCATCAGGTTCATCTCGTAGGCGACCATGCCCATGTCCGCGTCCTCGGCGGCGAGCAGCGCGAGGCACGCCCCGCGCCCGGCCGCGGTGACGAAGAGGAAGGCGTGGTCCATCTCCACCATGGTCTGGCGCACGTTACCGCCCCCGAAGTGGCGGCCGGTACCCCTGGCCAGGCTCTGGAAGGCCGAGGCCACCGCGGACAGGTGCTCGGCGTCCTCTTCGGACAGATTGCCCGAACGGCCGATCAGCAGCCCGTCCGCCGAGAGCACCACGGCACGGTCGGCGCCCGCCACCCGCTTGACCAGGTCGTCGAGCAACCAGTCGAGTTCACTGACTCCGGCGTTGACCATTAGGTTCGTTCTCCATACCTGTCGTGCCTGCCCAAGTCCTGCTCCCTGGCGCGGCGGGTGCCCTGCTGGAAGGCGGCCAGCCGGTTGCGGGCCTGTTCGGCCCCGTCGGCTGGTTCCTCCCACTCCTGCTCATCGATTTGCGCAGGTCCGTCGTTTCTCAGCTGCGGCACCAGGTTCTGCTGCCGTCGCCGCTGGGGCAGCGGCGGGCGCCCCGGCGGGGCCGCGGCCGCGGGCCCGGCGGCACCGGGACGGCGCGGCTGCTGCGGGCGCGCGTCCCCGGTCGGCCGGGACTCCGGCGCGCGGGACTCCAGGGGCCGCGACTCGGCCGGCCGGGCTTCCGCCGGACGGCGGACCTCCGGCGGCCGGTTGCCGTTCTCCGGCGGCGGCTCGGGCGGGAGCAGCTGGTGCCGCGGGCGGAACAGGTCTTCGCGCTCGCGCGGCGGGGGTTCGGGCAGTCTGCCGTTGGCCTGGGACTCGGTCGGCCACGGCGGGGTCGCCTCGGGCGCCGGGCGCTCGGGCGGCTGGGGCAGTTTGGGCATGGGCGGCAGCGAGGTCGAGGACGGCGTGCTGCCCAGCAGCGGCTGCTCCGGGCGGCGCAGCGGCCGCCGCTCCTGCTGCCGGGGCACGTCGACGTCGTCTTCATCGGGTTCCGGCTCGTCGAGCGTGCCGAGCAGCTCCGACCGGACCAGCACGATCGCCCTGGTGCCCCCGTATGCGGACTCGCGCAGGGTGACCGCGATGCCGTGGCGCACGGCCAGCCGTGCCACCACGAACAGGCCGAGCCGCGGTTCGTCGGACAGCGCCATGATGCCGAAGTCCGGCGGATCGGTGAGCATCTCGTTCAGCTCGGCCAGGTGGTCGGGCTCGATGCCGAGGCCCTGGTCCTCGACCTCGATGACCACGCCGCGGCCGACCACGTTGCCGCGGATCTCCACCCGGGACTCGGGCGGGGAGAAGGAGGTGGCGTTGTCGATCAGCTCGGCGAGCAGGTGCACCAGGTCGCCGACCACCGGCCCGTTGATCGCCACCTGGGGCAGCTTCGCCACGCCGACCCTGGTGAAGTCCTCGGTCTCGGCGGAGGCACCGCGGACCACCGCGGCCAGGCTGACCGGCTTGCGCCACTGCCTGCCCGGCTGACCGCCACCGAGGATGATCAGGTTCTCCGCGTTGCGGCGGGCGCGGGTGGACAGGTGGTCGAGCTGGAACAGCGTGTCCAGCTGGTCCGGGTCCTCCTGCTTGCGCTCGGCCTGGTCCAGCACCTTGAGCTGGCGGTGCACGATGACCTGGCTGCGGTGGGCGATGTTGAGGAAGACGGTTTTGGTGCCCTCACGGGTTTTCGCCTCGTCGATGGCGGCCGCGATGGCGGTCTGCTGGGCCCGGTTGAACGCCGCGGCGACCTGGCCGATCTCGTCCGAGCCGTGGTCGAGGAAGCGCACGTCCTGGTCGAGGTCGACGTCCTCGCCCGCCCGCACCCGGTCCACCAGTTCCGGCAGCCTGGTGTCGGCCATGTCGAGGGTTTCCTCGCGCAGCAGGGCGAGCCTGCCGATGAGCCGGTTCGACAGGCGCAGGGCGAAGAGGAACACCGCGATGGCGACCAGCAGCGCGACGGCGGCCGCGATGATCGAGGTGACCAGCGTGTCGTCGGCGTCGTCGATGGCCAGCGTGGTGGCCTGCCCGCTCTGCTGGATGAACAGGCCCATCAGCGCGCTGCCGACGTCGCGGGCGGCGGTGCGCCACTCCTCCTCCGGCACCGGCAGCACGGTCTGGTTGCCGCGCAGGAAGGCGTTCTCCACCGTGGTCACGGTGTTCCAGGCGGGGCTGGCCAGCAACTGGTCGTACTTCGCCTTGACGTCGGCGGGCATCCGGGTCACCGCGCCGGTCAGTTCGGCGCGGTAGGCGCCGATCTCGCCGATGTAGGTGCGGAAGTCGGCTTCGGTGAGACCGCCGCCGGCCACCCCGGCCGCAGCGAGCGCGTCGCCGCGCTGCATCCGGTCGGCGCTGGAGAACAGCGGCACGGCGATGACCCGGAGGAAGGCGATCTGGGCGTTCGGCGCGTCCTGGGCGAGGCCGTTGAGGCCGTCGGTGAACAGGTCGATGATCCCGTTGTAGTACCCGTAGGCCTCGCTCAGCTGCGGCTGGCCGTTGTCGATCTGCTGGCGGAACTGCGGCAGCTGGCCGAGCTGGGTGGCCGCGCCGACGATGTTCTTCTGCACGTCCGGGGCCGCGTCGCCGGACATGGCCTGCAGGCGGGAGAGGACCTCCTGCGCGGCCGCGTCGACCTTGGTGCGCTGCGGGCCGAGCGCCGCGCGCTCCGAACCGGGACTGGCCAGTTCCTTCAGGCTGAGCCTGCGCTCCTCCTGGAAGTTCGCGAAGAACAGCACCGCGGGGCGCTCGATGTCGCGGACCTGGTTCGCCTTGTCACGGACCTGGACCGCGTCGAAGACCAGGTAGCCGGAGAGCGCGACGCCGACGGCGAGCAGGGCGATGCTCGGGACGAGGGCGATGGCGAGTACGCGTGAGCGGATCGACGAGCTTCGCCGAGTGGGGTGCTTCTTCACCGCGGTCCGTTTTCCTTCCGGCTTCTTCCTTGATATGAGTCGATCCCGGGTCCCCACACCCGGGCTCAGCTAGCCGGATCAGCTCGTCCGAACTGTCCCCGGGCCGCTTGGCGGCAAAGACATTAGGCAGCGGGGCCAGCGGGAGTCAAATCCGCTACTCCGTACAGACCAACCGGTCGGTTGATCTTTGACCGCCGAAAGATCCAAGCGGAAATAGGCCAACCTGAGTCAACGGACAGCCCCTTTCGGCCGGTCCTCCCTCGCGTCGCGCAGCCTGCCGACTACCGGGCGCGACGCCCTGGTCACGGCATATTACCGTCGGGTAGCATACCGCACGCCGACGGGTCGGCGCACGGGCCGGTGACCGGTGCGCGGGAGGCGCGGAATTCGCGCACCCGCTATTTTGTGTGCATCCGGCAAGATCGTCAATGAAGTTGCGGTGAGAATCGTCACCAGAACTTTTCACGGTGATATCCGTAACGCGCGCGCGGACTAATTGGAGACCGCTCCCGAATAGTCGCCGGAGCACCGCCCGATGTTTCCGATCGGACGGTGGAACCGGCTGCGCCGTTCCGCGCAGCGCGCCACTGGGCCCGGGGAGCCGGTTCCCGACCATCGTCGTGAAAACGCCCCGGTCTTGAACGAAGTTCAACCCCGACCCGGTCCATCATCCGGGAGTCCTTGCCCGGCCTCCGGGCGCGCACCAGACTCAGCCGCAGCTTCACCAGATATCCCATCCCTGCCAACGATCCCGCGGCTGAACGGGAGATTTTGTCGTGCCTGCAAAGCATTCGGGCCTGCTGCGCTGGATCAGCCCGGTGGCCCTGCTGGTGCTGTGGCAGCTCGCCAGCAGTTCGGGCCTGCTGCCACCGGAGAAACTGAGTTCCCCGCTGACCGTGCTGGAGGCGGGGGTCGAGGTGGCCGGCACCGGTGAGCTGGGCGAAGCCTTCGCCGTCTCGGTCACCAGGGTGCTGATCGGGTTCGCCATCGGCGCCTCGATCGGCGTGGTGCTCGGCATCGTCGCCGGCCTGTCGCGGTGGGGAAACCTGCTGGTCGACCCGCCGGTGCAGATGCTGCGCACGCTCCCCTTCCTCGGGCTGATCCCGTTGTTCATCCTGTGGTTCGGCATCGGCGAGACGCCGAAGATCGTGCTGGTGGCGCTCGGCGTCGCGTTCCCGCTCTACCTGAACGTCCACTCCGGAATTCGCACGGTGGACGACCAGCTCGTCGAGGCGACCACCGCACTCGGGTACACCAGGGCGGAACGGCTGTGGCACGTGGTGCTGCCGTCCGCGGTGCCGCAGACCCTGGTCGGGCTGCGGCAGTCGCTCGGCATCGCCTGGCTCTCGCTGATCGTCGGCGAGCAGGTCAACGCGGACGCCGGGCTGGGCTACCTGATCAACAACGCGCGCGAGTTCCTGCGCACCGACGTGATCGTGGTCGGGCTGATCGTCTACGCCGCACTCGGGCTGGCCACCGACGCGCTGGTCCGGCTGCTGGAAGGAAGGGCGCTGCGATGGCGCGGGATCTGATCGTCGAGGTGCGCGGGCTGAGCCGGGAGTTCGGCCAGCGCACCGTCCTCAATGGACTGGAACTGGGGATCGAGCGGGGTGAGTTCGTCGCCCTGCTGGGCCGCAGCGGCTCCGGCAAGTCGACCCTGCTGCGCGTACTGGCCGGTTTGGACACCGCGATCGGCGGTTCGGCGACCGTGCGCGGCACGGTTTCGGTGGCGTTCCAGCAACCGCGGCTGCTGCCGTGGCGGCGGGTGTGGCGCAACGTCGTGCTCGGCCTGCCCGGTCACGGCACCGATCGCGAGCTCGCCCTGCGCGCGCTGCGCGAGGTCCGGCTGGAGGAGCACGCGGACGACTGGCCGCGCACGCTCTCGGGCGGTGAGGCGCAACGGCTTTCGCTCACCCGCGCGCTGGTCCGCGAGCCGGACCTGCTGCTGCTCGACGAACCGTTCGGCGCGCTCGACGCGCTGACCAGGCTGGCCATGCACCGGCTGGTCGAGGACCTCTGGCAGCGCCACCACCCGGCGGTGCTGCTGGTGACCCACGACGTGGACGAGGCACTGCTGCTGGCCGACCGCGTGCTGGTGCTCGACGACGGCCGCATCAGTGCCGAGCACGTGCTGACCCACCCCAGACCGCGGCAGCTCGCCGACCACCTCGAGACCCGCACACGGGTGCTGGCCGATCTAGGAGTGACCGAACATGCGCAAGCCCACTAGGACTCTCGTCGCCTTCGCCGCGGTGGCGGCGCTGGCGGGCTGCGGCGGGCAGGCGGAGTCCACCACCGCGGCGGTACCGGCGCCGGTCAGCCCGGCCGAACTGGCGAACGTCACGCTCAAGGTCGGTGACCAGAAGGGTGGCGTGAAGTCCCTGCTCACCGCGGCCGGACTGCTGGGCGACCTGCCGTACAAGATCGAGTTCTCCACCTTCACCTCCGGGCCGCCGCTGCTGGAAGCGGCTTCGGCGGGCGCCATCGACATCGGCCGGGTCGGCAACACGCCGCCGATCTTCGCCGCCGCGGCCGACGCGAAGATCTCCGTGGTCGCCGCCGCGCAGGCCCCGGTCTTCGACGACGCGCTGCTGGTGCCGCCGGACTCGCCGGTCCAGGACCTCGCCGGGCTGAAGGGCAAGACCATCGGCGTGGCCAAGGGCAGTTCCGCACACGGCCAGGTGCTCTACAACCTCCGTGCCGCCGGTTTGTCCACAAAGGACGTCAAGCTGTCGTACCTGCAGCCGGCCGACGCCTTCGCCGCGTTCAACCAGAAGGCCATCGACGCCTGGGCCGTCTGGGATCCCTACACCTCGCAGGCGCAGCAGGAGTCGAACGCGCGCGTGCTGGCCGACGGGGTGGGCAAGACCAACGGGTACGTGTTCCAGGTGGCCGGCCGGGACGCGCTCGCCGACCCCGGCAAGAACTCCGCCCTGCGCGAGTACGTCGCCAGGGTGGCCAAGGCGCAGAAGTGGGCCGACACGCACCGCCCCGAATGGGCGGCCGCGTGGGCCGCGGAAACCGGGCTCAAGCCGGAGGTCACCAACGCCGCCACCGCCCGGGGCGTGGAACTGCCGGTCGCGCTGGACGACCAGGTGCTCAAGTCCCAGCAGGACCTGGCGAACGCCTTCTCCGAGGAGAAGCTCATCCCCGGCGCGATCGACTTCGCCGCCTTCGCCGACCAGCGCTACTCGGAAGACCTGCGATCAGCAAGGGAGAAGTGACAGATGAGCGTGCGCCTGCACTGGTTCCTGCCCACCACCGGTGACGGCCGGACCATCGTGGAACGCTTCCACGCCAACCGATCCCTCGGCCCGAGCGCGCAGCGACAGCCGAGCATCGACTACCTCGCGCAGGTCGCGCGGGCCGCCGAGCACCTCGGCTTCGAAGGGGTGCTGACGCCGACCGGCACCTGGTGCGAGGACGCGTGGCTGAGCACGGCGGCGTTGATCCGGGAGACCCAGCGCCTGAAGTTCCTGGTCGCCTTCCGGCCCGGCGTCATCTCCCCCACGCTCGCCGCGCAGATGGCCTCGACCTACCAACGGCTCTCCGACGGGCGTCTGCTGCTCAACGTGGTCACCGGCGGCGACGCGATCGAACAGCGCCGGTTCGGCGACTGGCACGACCACGACGCCCGGTACGCCAGGACCGACGAGTTCCTGTCCATCGTGCGCGGGGTGTGGAGCGGGAAGCCGTTCGACTTCGACGGCGAGCACCTGAAGGTGGAGGGCGCGACCCTGCTCGCCCCACCGGATCCGGTGCCGTCGGTGTACTTCGGCGGTTCCTCGCCTGCCGCGCTGCCCGTCGCCGCCAAGCACGCCGACGTCTACCTCACCTGGGGCGAACCACCGGACCAGGTCGCCGAGAAGATCGGCAAGGTGCGTGAACTCGCCGCGCGCCTCGGCCGGACCCCGCGCTTCGGCATCCGGCTGCACACGATTTCCCGCGACACCTCGGCCGAAGCCTGGGGTGAGGCGCGGAAGCTGCTCGACGCGCTCGACCCGCAGCAGGTGGCCAAGGCGCAGGAACAGCTCGCCGCCAGCGAATCGGTCGGGCAGCGGCGGATGGTGGCGCTGCACGGCGGAAAGCTCGACGCGGGCGTGCGCGGGTTGGAAATTCACCCCAACCTGTGGGCCGGGGTCGGCCTGGTCCGCGGTGGCGCGGGCACCGCTTTGGTGGGCAGCCACAGCGAAGTCGCCGACCTGATCGAGGAGTACCACGCGCTCGGCGTGGACGAGTTCGTGCTCTCCGGTTACCCGCACCTGGAGGAGGCGTACTGGTTCGGCGAGGGCGTGCGCCCCGAACTCCGGCGCCGCGGCCTGCTCGACGGGGAGCCCGAAACCGCCCTGCCCGACCGGTTCGTGGCCGCCTTGTGACCATCGGGGCGGTGTCCGTTTTCACGCTGCGCTATTAGCCTGCACCAATCGCAGGAGACGAGCGGAGGTCAGTGATGACGGACGGGGTCGAGTGCCCGCATCCGGCGGGCGGCACGGTGCGCACCCTCGGTGAGGCCTTCCAGCGGACGGCGCGCCTGCGCCCCGGTGCGGTGGCCCTCCGCGTACCCGGTGGGAAGCAGGACATCACCTGGCGCGAGTACGAGAAGCGCGTGCGCGCGCTGGCCGCCGGACTCGCCGCGCACGGTGTCACCCGCGGTGCCACGGTCGGCATGATGCTGAGCAACCGGCCGGAAGCGCACCTGGTCGACACCGCCGCCCTGCACCTCGGCGCGACGCCGTTCTCCATCTACAACACCAGTTCCCCCGAGCAGATCGCCTACCTGTTCGGCAACGCGGGCAACCGGGTGGTGATCACCGAACAGCAGTTCCTGGACCGGATCACCGCCGCCGGCGCGAAACTGGACCACCTGGTGGTGGTCGACGGGGAAGCCGAGGGCGCGATCACCCTGGCGCAGCTGGAATCCGCGGGCGCCGAGGACTTCGACCTCGAAGCCGCGTGGCAGGCCGTGGAGCCGGGTGACGTGGCCACGCTCATCTACACCTCGGGCACCACCGGGCCGCCGAAGGGCGTGAAGATCACGCACGCCAACGTGATGGCCGAGGCCCGCGCGCTGCTGCCGCACCTCGAACCCGGCCTGGACGACCGGATCACCTCGTACCTGCCCAGCGCGCACGTGGCCGACCGGATGTCCGCGCACTACCTCAACCTGGTGCGCGGGGTGCAGATCACCTGCGTCGACGACCCGAGGGCGATCGCCGCCGCGCTGCCGGACGCGCTGCCGACCATCTGGGTCGCGGTCCCGCGCGTGTGGCAGAAGATCCGCGGTGGCATCGAGACCAAGCTCGCCGCGGAACCCAAGGCGGTCAAGCGGAACCTGGCGAACTGGGCGATCGGCGTCGGCCGCCGGGTCGCGGTCGCCAAGGCCTCGGGCCGCGAGCCCTCCCCCGCCGACAAGATCCAGCACGCGATCGCCGACAAGATCGTGCTCAGCAAGCTGCGGCACGCGCTCGGCCTGAACGAACTGCGGTGGGCGGTCTCCGGCGCGGCCGCGATCCCGGCGGAGACGCTGGAGTACTTCCTCGGCCTCGGCCTGCCGGTGTACGAGGTGTGGGGCATGTCCGAGACCACCGCCGCGGCCACCACGAACGCCCCGGACGCGTTCAAGATCGGCTCGGTCGGCAAGGCGATGGAGGGCGTGGAGCTGAAGCTCGCCGAGGACGGCGAACTGCTCTGCCGCGGCGCGCTGATCACCCCCGGGTACCACGGGCAGCCGGACAAGACCGCCGAGGCGATCGACGCCGACGGCTGGCTGCACACCGGCGACATCGCCACCATCGACGCGGACGGCTTCGTCACCATCGTCGACCGCAAGAAGGAACTGATCATCAACGAGGCGGGCAAGAACATGTCGCCGACCAACATCGAGAACGCGCTCAAGGCGGCCTCGCCGCTGGTCGCGCAGGCGGTGGCGATCGGGGACGCGAAGGCCTACGTGACCGCGCTCGTGGTGCTCGACCCGGAGATGGTGGCGGCCCGCGCGAGCGAGTTCGGGCTGTCCGACCCGTCGCTCGGGGTGGCCGCGCAGAACGAGGGCGTGCGCGCGGCGGTCGCCGAGGCGGTCCGCGCGGGCAACGAGAAGCTGAACCGGGCCGAGCAGGTCAAGCGGTTCCGGATCGTGCCGTCGGCCTGGGACCCGGGCGGCGACGAGCTGACCCCGAAGATGTCCTTGCGCCGCAAGCCGATCGCGGACAAGTACCGGACCGAGATCGACGGGCTGTACGAGGCCTCGCCCGGACCGCAGGTGGTCGATCTGGGGTGACTCGGGCGGCCGGGCGCGTAGGCTGCCCCCGATGGCAGCTCCGACCTCCTCCCCGGCCGAACGCGCCCGGCGGCCGAAGAACCGGAAGGCGCAGATCGCGCTGGCCGCCGCCGAACTGTTCTGCCGTCGCGGGTACCACAGCGTCGGGGTGGACGAGATCGCCGACGCGGTCGGCATCACCGGTCCCGCGATCTACCGGCACTTCCGCACCAAGCAGGCGATACTGGCGCACGCGGTGGCCGAGCTGTCCGACGGGCTGGCCACCGCGGCGGCCCCGGCCGAGGACGCGGGCACGCCGGCCGACCGGCTCGACTCCGCGCTGCGGAACCTGGCCGCGTTCGCGGTCGAACGCCGCTCGGTCACCAGGCTGTACCAGTGGGAGGACCGGCACCTCCCCGACGACGAGCGGCGGGCGGCGAACGCGCGCACCCGGGTGGCCGTGCGCTCGATCCGCGCGCTGCTGCTCGACGTGCGCCCGGAACTGGACCGGGATTCGGCGACGCTGCTGACCCTGGCCACCTTCAGCGTGCTCGGCAGCCTGAGCACGCATCGCCTCAGCCTGCCGAAGGGACGGACGGAGGCGCTCGTCCGCGAGCTGGCCGCGACCGTGCTGGCGCTGCCCGAACCACCCGCCCCGCAGCCACCGGCCGACCGCCCGCGCGAGGAGATGCTGCGACTGGTCTCGCGGCGCGAGCGGCTGCTGGCCGAGGCCGTGCACCTGTTCCACCTGCGGGGGTTCCAGGCGGTCAGCATGGAGGAGATCGGCACCAGGGCCGGGATCAACGCCTCCAGCCTGTACCGCCACTTCGACGGCAAGGGCGACCTGCTCGCGGCGATCTACCACCGCGCCACCGAACGGCTCTCCGACGCGGCCACCACCGCGCTGACCGGCGCGCGCGACCCCGGTGAGGCGCTGGAACGGCTGATCCCGACCTACGTGCGCATCGCCTTCGACCAGGCCGGGCTGGTCTCCGTCTACCTCTCCGAGAACGACAACCTCCCACCCGGCGACCGGGAAACGCTGCGGGCGGCGCAGCGGCGGCACGTCGACGAGTGGGTGCGGCTGGTCGGCTCGTCCCGTGGCGACGAACCGGCCCCGGAGACCCGGCTGCGGGTCTACGCGGCGCTCAACGTGGTCACCGACCTCGCCCGCGCCCGGCTGACCAGTCCCGCCTTCGGTGAGGAACTGGTCGCCGCACTGCTGACAAGTTAACCGTCATTCGCCGCGTGACCGGCGTCCCAGCCAGCGGACCGACCAAACGGTATGTCTGGCCGGTTGGTGGAATCCTGACCAGCTACAACGTCTGGCGCAGCCGGTCTTCCACATTTGTTAACAAGCATTTACAGTGGCCCGAAACCCGACCAGGGAGGCCAACGTTGACCACGTCCTCGTCCGTTGTGCACGAAGCCGAAGGCCAGACCATTCCGAAGCTGCTCGCCCGCAACGCCACCGAGCACGGCGACCGCCCGGCGCTGACTTCGCTCGACGACGCGGACCTGCCGACCCTCACCTGGGCCGCGCTGCGCGACGAGATCGCCGCGGTGGCCCGCGGCCTCGGTGAGCTCGGGCTCGGCACCGGCGACCGGATGCTGATCATGGCGGCGAACCGGCCGGAGCACCTGGTCGCCGACCTCGCCGCCACGCACCTGGCCGCGATCCCCTGCACCGCCTACTCGACGCTGAGCCCGGAGCAGATCGAGTTCGTCGCCACGCACAGCGCGGCCGGCGTGGTGGTGCTCGGCGGCGCGACCGAGATCGAGCGCTGGAGCACGGTTTTCGACGACCTGCCCGCGCTGCGGCACGTGGTGGTGATGGACGCCGACGCGGTGCCCTCGGACGACAAGCGGTTCGTCAGCCTCGCCGAGGTGCGCACGCGGGGTGCAGAGCTGCACGCCGCCGACCCGTCCGTGTTCGAGCAGACGTGGCAGCGGATCTCGCCGGACGACCCGCTCTCGATGATCTACACCTCGGGCACCACCGGTGAGCCGAAGGGCGTGGTGCTGTCGCACCGCAACGCCATCCACGAGGCCTACGCCGTGCACCACCTGCACGACACCCCGATGCACGTGGACACGGTCGGCTACCTGCCGCTGGCGCACATCGCCGAGCGCGAGCTGTCCCTCTACATGCCGATCACCTACGCCGGGCACGTGCACACGCTGGCCGATCCGAGCGGCATCGTGGCCGCGCTCGGGCGGGTCCGCCCGCAAGGCTTCTTCGGCGTGCCGCGGGTGTGGGAGAAGATGGTCGCCGGGCTGCGGAACATGCTCGCCGCCGCGCCAGAGGAGAACCGCAAGGCGCTCACCGCGGCCAACGAACTCCTGCAGGAGGGCTACAAGCTCCGCAGCGCGGGCAAGGAGGTCCCGGCCGAACTCGCCGAGCGGATCGCGCAGACCGACGAGGCGGTGCTCGCCCCGGTGCGCAAGATGCTCGGCCTGGACCGGCTCCTGCTCGCCTCCAGCGGCGCCGCCGCGCTGCCGGTGGAGGTCCTCTACTTCATCGCCGGGCTCGGGGTGGAGATCGAGGAGGTGTGGGGCCTGTCGGAGACCACCGGCGCGGCCACCTCGAACACCGCGAGCGGGTTCCGGGCGGGCAGCGTCGGCCGTCCGGTCGCCGACGTGGAGGTCAAGGTCGGTGAGGACGGCGAACTGCTGGTCCGCGGGCCGATCGTGTTCCTCGGGTACCTGCAGCCGGACGGTTCGATCAAGTCCGCCGTGGACGAGGAGGGCTGGCTGGCCACCGGGGACATCGGCACCGTCGACGAGGACGGCTACGTGTTCATCACCGACCGCAAGAAGGAACTGATCATCACCTCCGGCGGCAAGAACATCGCGCCGACCCGGATCGAGGGGCTGCTCAAGGAGCACCCGCTGATCGGGCAGGCGGCGGCCATCGGCGACTCGAAGCCGTTCATCTCCGCGCTGATCGTGCTCGACGACGAGATCGCGCCCGGCTGGGCCGCGGCGAACGGCATCGAGCTGAAGGACGCCGCCGATCCCGCCGAACTGGCCGCTCATCCCGGCATCCGCGCCGAGATCGACCGGGCGGTCGAGTCGGCGAACAACCGCCTGGCGCGCGTCGAGCAGATCAAGAAGTACCACCTGCTGCCGAAGGCGTGGACCCCGGAAACCGGCGAGCTGACCCCGACGCTCAAGCTCAAGCGCCGGGTGATCAACGAGCGCTACGGCCCGGCCATCGCCGACCTGTACGCCGGTGCGCCCGCCCCGACGGCCTGACCCGAGTGCGGTGAATGTGGCTTTCACGGCGATTTCGGCCGTGAAAGCCACATTCACGGCATGGGGGCGCTTCCTCAGGCCGTGCGCGCCGGGCTCTCGGTCCACTTCCGCAGCTTCGGCGGGACGCGCTTCTCCAGGCCGTAGGGCTCCAGGTGCGCGCTGAACACCTCGTCGAAGGCGCGTTCCACGCTCTCGGTGTCCCACACCGGGCGCTCCAGGATGGGCGCCTTCAGGTGCGGCTGGCCGACGATGTGCAGCTGCGGGCCGTTGCAGCGGATCATCTGGCCGGTGATTCCCGCCGAGTTCTCCCCGAGCAGGAACAGCACCAGCGGCGCGATGCGCGAGGGCGTGCGGTCCGGCGGGCAGTTGCGCAGGGAGCGCTCCGACTTCCAGACCATCCGCGTGTGCGCGAGCGGGCAGACCGCGTTCACCCGGATGCCGACCTCCTCCAGGTCCAGCGCCCAGGAGTAGGTCAGCGAGGCGACCGCGCCCTTGCTCGCCGCGTACACGCCGAGCTTCCGCTGGCCGAGCGAGGCGCCGGAGGAGATGTTCACGATGGAGCCGCCGCCGCCCTGGGCGACCATGGCCTCGGTCGCGGCCATGCCGGTGTACATCACGCCGAGCACGTTGACCTCGACCAGCTCGCGCACCTGCGCCGGGTCCTCCTCCCACGGCAGCGCCTCGTAGTTGAGCCCGGCGTTGCTGACCAGGCCGTCGATCCGGCCGAACTCGGTCACGCACCGGTCGATGATGGCTCTGGCCTGCGCCGGGTCGGCCACGCTGTGCCCGCTGGCCACCGCCCGGCCGCCGTGCGCGCGGATGCCCGCCGCGGTCCGCTCCGCGAGGTCGGCGTCCACGTCGTTGACCACCACCGCGGCCCCGGCCTGCGCGGCGTGCACGGCGAAGGCCTCGCCCAGCCCCCGGCCGCCCCCGGTGATCACGACCGCCTTGTTCTCGAGCAACCCGTTCATCGCCCTGGACCTCCTGTGCGTCCCCTGGCCGGGCGCGCGCGGATATGGTCACCCGCTGCGACCGGCCCTCACGTCCAGTGTTGGCCACGAAGGGTCATCAGCGCGCGGCTTCGGAGACGAACGGCTGCCTGCCTGCGCCGAACGAGTGAGCCTGATCGGCGCAACGATGTCGCCGCACGGGTCACTCGGTCACTCCGAACGGCGCCACCCTCGGTAACGGGCCGAACACGTTCGCAGGCTTACTACTGAGGTGGGGTTCTCGCTACGCAGTGGTGAACGTCATACTGAACGTTGCCGGACGTGTCGTCCGGGTGAAGGCACTGTCAGAGCCTTCGGACCCGCAGGACACAATGCACTGCCTGAGCAAGTTCACCCGATCGGGGGGAAGAAGACTGACGGTGAAGACGAACGCTCCTCCTCGGATGCGGGCGGTACTCCGGAACGGCGAGTTCCGCACGCTCTGGCTGGCCGAGGCCCAGTCCGTGGCGGGCGATCAGCTGACCACCGTCGCCTTGGCGATCACCGTCTACGCACGCACCGGCTCACCGCTGTGGGCGGCGCTCGCCTACGCGATGACCTACCTGCCCGCACTGGCCGGCGGGCTGGGCCTGGCTCAGCTGGCCGACCGCTACCCGCGCCGCACCGTGCTGTGGAGCTGCGCCGCCGCCCAGGCGGTGGTGGTCGGGGTGATGGCGATCCCGGGCACCCCGCTGATCGCGCTGGTCGCGCTGGTCGTGGTCGCGCGCCTGTTCGGCGCGCCGGCCAACGCCGCGCAGAACGCGCTGACCAGGGAGGTGTTCACCTCCGACGAGCTGTACCTGCGCAGCCAGGACATCCGCGGCATCACCACGAACCTGGCCATGTTGCTGGGGCTGATCGGGGCCGGGGCGCTGGTCACCACGATCGGGGTGAGCTGGACGCTGGCCATCGACGCGGCCACCTTCGCGATCAGCGCGGTGGCGATCCGGCTGCGGGTGATCCGCCGGGACGCCGCGGGCAACGGCGACGACCCGTGGTTCGGCGCCATCCGCTGGGTCTCCGGGCAGCGGCGGCTGCGGGTGCTGCTGGGCCTGTCCTGGCTGGTCGGCTTCGCGATGATCCCGGAGGGGCTCGCGGCACCGCTGGCCGAGGAGATCGGGGCACCGCCGGAGGCGGTGGGCTGGCTGCTCGCCGCGGACCCGCTCGGCTTCATCCTCGGGGTCTTCCTGCTGTCCAACTACGTGCGGGCGGAGGTCCGCCGCCGGATCATCGGCGTGCTGGCCATCGTGCCGAACGCCATCCTGCTGGTCTTCGCCGTCGATCCGACCCTGGTGCTGGCGCTCACCGCGCTCGCGCTGGCCGGGGTCGCCGGGGCCTACATAGTCACCGTCGGGGCCACCTTCATCACCTGGGTGCCCAACGAGCTCAGGGGCGGCGCCGGTGGGCTCTACCGCACCGGTCTGCGGGTGACCCAGGGCATCGGTGCCGCGCTCGGCGGCGCGCTCGCGCAGCTGGCCGGTTCGGCCACCGCGGCGATCGCGATCGGCGGCGCGCTGGGGGTGGTGCTGGGGATACCGCTGGCCGTGTCATGGGCTCGCGCCCGGCGTGGTGGCGACACGGCCGACCCGTCCGACCCGGACGTCCCGGGCTGACATGAACTGCGGTAACGACGACGCCGGTGGCGCCGACAAGATAAGCACCAGGCCGTCCAGTGACTCCACTGGCGGCGAGGCAACGCTCGGGAACTCAGTAGTCACGTCCAGCCACCTGAAACACCTCCTCCGCGCAAACAACCACGGCGAATCGACAACGGAATCCACGTCAGTAGTCACGACCGGTCACGTCGAACACCTCCCAGCACATGCGCCAGCGCAAAACCATTACATTCAGAGATCAGTAGTCACGACCCGCCACTGGGAACACCTCCTCGCGGAACAAAACCACACACACCCGCATCGTTCCATTGTCGGTCAAGAAGACGCTGGCAGCATCTTCGCTCATGCACGCCCCGTTGCGACAGTCACAACACCTGGGCTCGCATCCCGACCTGCCGTGCGCTTCCGGTGCCGTGAGATGGTACCGGTCGTGAAGGTCGATCCGGTGCCCACTCGCGTACCGGAAAGGTTACCCAGGTGCTCGGGCCCGGGTGGACGGGAGGTGCGCCGATGGCACTGAAGCCCGGGGACCACCCGCCGCCGGCGGCCGGTGAATCCGCTCCGGCGGCCGGGGCGGACAGCTCCCCGCCCACCGCGGAACCGGTCGGCGCGAGCCGTCCGGACACGCCCGAAACCGCAACCGGGAAGAATGCACCGAGTGCGAAAAGACACCCCTTCGACCCACGCGCATGGGGTATCTGGCAGCGCCCGAAAAGGGTAATCGCCTATCTCCTGACAATGGAGACGATCGCCGCGACCGGGCTGGTGTACGCATTTTCCGTCTCCGATTCACCGAACGGTCTCGACTGGATCAGGTTCGCCATTCTGGTGGCGGGTGCGACCATTCACATCCAATTGACCCAGCGGCAGGAAGAACGTCGCCGCAGTCGCACGAAAACGGTACTGATCGACCTCACCGCGGTGTGGATCTTTCCGGCCGTGCTGGTCATTCCGGTACCGCTGATCGTCGCATTGGTGGTGATTATCCGGGGGCAGCGCTGGTTCACCGCCCGCCGCCCGGCGCACAACTTCGTCTTCTCCACCATCTCGCACAGCCTGGCCGCGGCGATGGCCCACCTGGCCTTCGCCGACCTCGGCCCGCAGGACTGGACCTCGCTGACCATCGGCGGCTCGCTGCGGGAGTTCGCGCTGGTGGTGCTCACCGCGGCGATCTACGAGGCGATCCAGATCATCTACGTCGGCGGGGTGATCGCGGTCAGCTCCACCTCGCGGCCGAACGCCACCACGATCCTCGGCAGCAAGGCGGACAACCTGCTGGAGGCGGTGACCACCGGACTCGGCGCGATGACCGCGATCCTGCTGGTCACCATGCCGCCGACGGTGGCGATCATGGCGGTGGTCACCGTGGTCTTCAACCGCCTCGCCGAGCTGGACCAGCTCCAGGACGACGTGCGCACCGACCCGAAGACCGGCCTGCTGAACATGCGCGGCTGGTCGGAATCCGCCGAGCGCGCGCTGTCCAGGACCAGCCGCGCCGAGGACAGCCTCGCCCTGCTGATGATCGACCTGGACCACTTCAAGTGGATCAACGACACGTTCGGCCACCCGGCCGGGGACGACGTGCTCCGCGCGGTGGCCGAGGCACTCGACCAGGTGACGCGACCGTCCGATGTGGTCGGCCGGTTCGGCGGTGAGGAGTTCCTCGTGCTGCTGCCGGAAATCGACCACACCGCGGCGAAGCTGGCCGCCGAGCGGGTGCTGCACACGATCGCCGCGCTGAGCATCGACAGCACCGACAAGCGCGGCGACCCGACCACCATCTCCGGCCGCACCACCTCGATCGGGGTAGCCCTCTACCCCCGGCACGGGGACTCGCTGGAGTCGCTCCTGCAGGCCGCCGACTCGGCGGTCTACGACGCCAAGGAGGGCGGCCGGAACCAGGTCCGCTTCGCCGACGGGAGCACCTCGCGACCCCGGGAGAGCTAGGCGGGCCGCGGGCCGCGGCCCGGTGCGCCAGGTCATAGGTCCGAACCAATTACACTGTTACCGACAATCGTCGGCAGCGAATACGCGGTGGTCAGGGCATTCTCGCGGCGGCGGTTCCGCAGAGTGGTAAGAATCTCCTTTACCCGGGTTGATGCCAATGCACTATTGGGGCGTTCTCCGCAGCCGGGACAAAGCCGCCGCCAGCTCCCGCTCCCCTTCTTCGGCCATCGCGCGCTCGGTCGCGTACTCACGAAGGAGGTCGTGGAACTGGAACCGGCCCGGCACCGGTTCCGCGACCAAATTCGCGGTTACCAGCCGGACCAGCACCCGGCCCCCACCGGGGTCACCCAACAGGGTCTCGGCGACCTCCGCCGGGAAATCGGTTCCCGGCACCAGGCTCAACAGGCGAAACAAACGCCGGGCCCGCGGATCGAGCCGGGCGTAGCACAGTTCGAACGCCGCCCGCACCAGGTCCGCCGGGCCCGACCGCAGCCTGCCGTGGGCGTGGACGGCGGCGTTGTAGGCAGCCACCCCGGACCCGGGCGCGGCGCCGAGGTTCGCCGCGGCGAGGCGGAGGGCCAACGGCAGGCGACCACACAGCGTCACCAATTCGCCCACTGCCGCCGGTTCAGATGTCACCCGTTCGCCACCAAGAATTCCGGCCAGCAGGAGCCGCGCGTCGGCGTCGGCGAGCGGTTCGAGGGTGAACCGGCGGGCGCCGTCGAGCGCGACGAGCGGCTCGCGACTGGTGATCAGCGTCGGGCAGGCCGGGTTGCCGGGCAGCAGCGGGCGCACCTGGTCGGCGTCCGCCGCGTTGTCCAGCACCACGAGCACGGCACGGGTGGCCAGGCGGGCGCGGTACCGGCTCGCCGCCGCCTCGACGTCACCGGGCACACCGTCCGCCGGCACGCCGAGCGCGCGCAGGAACCGGGCGAGCACGTCCAGCGGCTGGACCCCGGGCCGGAGGTGCGCGTACAGCTGACCGTCGGGGAACCGGGCGCGGACCCGGTGGGCCCACCGCACGGCCAGCGCGGTCTTGCCGACGCCGGCGCGGCCGTCGACCACGGTGATCGGCGCGGGCTGGTCGAGCCGCGCCAGTTCGGCGGTCCGGCCGACGAACCCGGCCACGTCCGCGGGCAGCTGCGCGGGCACCGGCTCGCTCGTGCCGAGTTCGCCCCGCACCACCCGCAGGTGCGCGGCCCGCAACTCGGCACCGGGACCGACGCCGAGTTCGTCGGCCAGCCGCTGCCGGACCTCGGCGAACAACGCGAGCGCCACGGCCTGCTGCCCGGACGCGGCCAGCGCCAGCATCAACCGCGCGGAAAGCCCTTCGTGCCAGGGTTCCGCCTCCGCCAGCAACTGGAGGTGCTCGACCGCGTCGGCGGCCTCGCCCGCGGCGAGCGCGGTGTCGGCGTAGTCGAGCGCGGTCACCAGCCGCCGCCTCGCCACGGCCACCGCCAACGGGTGCGACCGCAGGTTCGCCGGCAGCCCGGCCAGCACCGGCCCCCGCCACTCCCGCAGGGCCTGCGCGAACAAATCCAGTGCGGGCAACGGTTCCGAGAACCGGATCGCCCGCGCCCGGCGGGCCAGCCCGTCGAACCGGTCCACGTCCAGATCCGCCACATCGAGCCGGTAACCGCCGTAACTGGAGTGCAGCGCCGGGGCGAACGGCCCGCCGCGCTCGGGTTCCAGCGCCTTCCGCAGGCCGGAAACGTAGGTGTGCACCAGGTTCAGGCAGCTGGCCGGCGGCCGGTCGCCCCAGAGCGCGTCGATGATCTCCGCCCGGTCGACCACCTCGCCCGCCCGCAGGGCCAGCAGGGCGAACAGGCAGCGCTGCTTGGCCGGGCCCAGGTCCAGCGAGGTGCCGTCCCTGGCCACGGTGAGCGGGCCGAGCAGTTGCACCGAGAGCTGGTCGGACGGCAGCCGGAACTCACCGCCCGCCCAGGCCGCGGCCACCGCGCCGGGCAGGTCCAGCGCGTCGGCCAGGCGGCGCAGCGAATCCCGGCGCGGCCGTTCGACGCGGTTCTGCTCGAGGTACCGGATCGCGCGCAGGCTGATCCCCGACCGCTCCGCCAGATCGCGCTGGGTCAGCCTCGCCCGGCTCCGGTGCGCGCGCAGGACCGCGCCGAACCCGCCCTCAACCCGCTCCACGGTGGCTCCCCCGCCCCGTTCGGTGACTCAGTGTTCGCGATTTTGGCCCAGCGGGCACCGCGCCCACCGGCCTCGCGGTCCAGACCACCCGAACGGACGCGCGGCTGTCCTTATCCTGCACGCTCCTGCAGTTTTGCCGTCGCCAAAGGGAAATCGGCCGCGGCACCGACCCGGGCGGCGGCCTGTGCCCTGGTCCGGCAGTCGAGCTTCCGCAGGATGCCGGAGACGTGGTACTTGACCGTGCGCAGGGTCAGCGCGGTCTCGCGGGCGATCTCCGCGTTCGACATGCCCTTCGCCAGGTACCGCACCACCTCCCGTTCGCGGCGGGTCAGGCGCGGGAACACCTCGGCGAGTTCCCGGCCGGGCGCGGTGAGCCGGTCGAGCACCCGGCGGGTCAACGGCGCGCCGAGGTAGGCGCCGGCCCCGGCCACCGCGCACACCGCGTCACCGATTTCGCTCGTCGGGCTGGACCGCGGCACCGCCCCGCGCGCTCCCGCGCGGATGGCGGCCACCACCACGTCGTCCTGCCCGTCCCCGGCGAGCAGCAGCGGGCGCGGGCGGTGGTCGGCGGCCGGATCGGTGAGCAGCCTGCTCACCTCGGCGACCTCCAGTTCGGCGATGGTGAGGTCGAGCACCACCACGTCGGCCCGCCAGCCGCGGGCGCGGTGGACCAGCTGGTGCACGTCGTCGGCGGGCGCGGCCAGCACCAGCCCGGGGCGGGCGGACAGCTCGACCACGATGTCGGCCCGCAGATCTCCGTCACGGACGCAGAGCAACACTCGCGAGACGGCGGGCGATGGCAGTTGAACAGGGCAATTCACGGATTTCCCCCTCGATTTCGGACGTCCGAGGCTAGTCGTGGCCGGGTCGAGTACGGCTGGAGCCGAAGTTCCGCCACTAACACTGTTCACAAGGCCCTGACCTGGCAAAACGGTCGCTCGAACGAGTGCAAAGGGGACAGTGGCTGCCCGAAGGGGCAACTAAGGGTTCCCTTCGAACCGCGGCGAGCCCGGCCGAACCGCCGGTAACCTGCACGGAAGACGTCCGGGGGTTATCCGGATGTGCCCGCCGAGACCGGACTGAGACCCTGGAGTCCATGACCGCAGCCGCCGACATCCGGCCGGACGCGCCTCGGCGCGTCCGGCTTTCTCTGTCGACCTCGGCCTGGCTCCTGCTCGTGACGCTGATCGTCGTCGGGTTCGGTTTTGTCGCCTCGAGGTCGGCCCCGGTGCCCGATCAGGGACCGCCCCAGGGTGGTGTCGCCGACGCGCAGCGCGCGGTGGAGGCGCTCGTCTCCCCCGGCGCGGAGCCCACCGCGCTCGCCCTGCTCCCGGCCGACCTGAACCAGGTGCTCGGGGTGACCGCCGCGGCCGAACCGGCCCGCGACGGCACGGTCCGCGCGGTCCACGTCGGCGGCGGCTGCTCGGCGCCGTGGGGTGAGGACAGCACCCGCTGGGACTTCGGCGTCGCCTGCATGTCCCACGACCTCGGTTACGACCTGCTGCGCTACGCCGAGAACCAGGGCCACCCGCTGGACCCGAAGTGGCGCGAGGCGCTCGACGCCCGGCTCTCCGCCGACATGCAGGCCACCTGCGACCTCAACCCGATGGACTCGGCGGGCACCTGCAAGGCGGTCGCCTCGCTGTACACCGCCGGCCTGGTGGTCAACTCATGGCACCAGCGCTGGGGACCGCCCACCGGCGAACCGATCGGGCCGATGCTCGCCGGGGTGGCGGTGATCGGCTGCCTGCTGGTGTTCCGGCTGCGCGGCTGGCTGCGGGCCCGGCGTGCGGTGCCGAAGGCCACCGGTGCCACCGCACTGCCCGCGGCCATCCCGCCGGTGTTGCCGTGCGGCCGGTGGATGGTGCTCGCGGTGGCCGCGATCGCCGGGCTGGTGCTCGGCGAGTCGGCGACCGCGCTGGGGCACTGGGCCGGGGTGCCGGACGGCTGGCTGTGGCCGC
Organism: Amycolatopsis sp. 195334CR; assembly: GCF_017309385.1. Taxonomy (NCBI): domain Bacteria; kingdom Bacillati; phylum Actinomycetota; class Actinomycetes; order Pseudonocardiales; family Pseudonocardiaceae; genus Amycolatopsis; species Amycolatopsis sp. 195334CR. The sequence continues at coordinate 693,899 of NZ_JAFJMJ010000001.1, forward strand.
TGACCTGGCTGACCCAGCTGGCCCCGGTGTTCTTCTTCGCCGGCGGGCACGCCAACGCGGCGGGCTGGCGGGCCTGTGTGGACAACGGCGGCGGGTACCGCCAGTACCTCGCGCACCGGGCGAGCTGGCTGCTGCGCCCGGCGCTGATCTTCGTGCTGGTCGCGTTCGCCGTGCCGACCGCGCTGGAACTGCTGCACATCCCGGCGGGCACCACCGCGGTGGTCACCCGGATCGCCCTGCACCCGCTGTGGTTGCTCGGGTTCTACCTGCTCACCGTGGTGCTGACCCCGGCCATGTCGGCACTGCAGCGCCGCCTGCGCTCGGGCTGGCCGGTGGTGGTCGCGCTGGCCGCGGCGGTGGTCACCGCGGAGCTGATCGGCTCGCCGATCGCCCGCTACGCCGGCGGGTTCGCGCTGGCGCTGCTGGCCCAGCAGGTCGCCTTCGTGCACGCCGCGGGCGGGACGCCCAAGCGGCTGCCGCTGGTCGCCGGTGCGGCCGGTGGTCTCGGCGCGCTGGTGCTGACCACCACGACCGGCGGGGTGGCCCCGATGCTGCTCAACGTCTCGGCCGCACCGCCCGCGCTGGCCGCCCCGACGCTGCCGGTGCTCCTGCTCGGTGTCGCGCAGCTGTGCCTGCTCGGCCTGCTCGGCACGCCGCTGGCCCGGCTCGCCGCCCGGGAGGACGTGGCCAGGGCGGCCGCACAGGCGCTGCGGGCGCCGATGAGCCTCTACCTCGGTTTCCTCGCCACGATGTTGCTGCTGGTCACCGTGGTCTACCTGCCGGTGAACGTGATCGACGCGTGGGCCTGGCTGACGCACCCGCGCACGGTCGCCGCGCTCGGCCTGCTGGCCGGGCCCGCCGTACTGGTGTTCTGGTGGTTCGAGCGCCGGGCGCACAACCACTCGCCGCACCCGCCCGTGGCGCCGGTCGCCGACGGCGGGCTGGGCAGGCTGCTCGGCCGGTCCGCCGTGGTGCTCGGCCTCGGCTTCGCGGTGATGGGGTTGTTCGGCTTCGCGCTGACCCAGTTCGGCGGCCAGTTCGGGCTGGTACCCGACCCGATCCAGAACCTGGTCCACCTGTTGCTGGGCGTGTTCCTGCTGCACACGCAGCGCATCGGCACCAGCGACGCGCCGGCCACCTGGGTGCTCACCGCGCTCGCCTGCGTGCCGCCGCTGCTGTCCGCGACCGCCGGGCCGGTGATCGACCGGCTGGGGGTCGCCCTGCACGGGGTGGTCGCCGTACTCGCCGTGATCGCCGTCATCGGCACGCTCCTGACCAGGCTGTTCGCCCCGCCGGAGGTGGCAAGAGCCACGTCCTGAGGGAGCTGTGGCGCGCTTTCCGAACCGGTGTGCCAGGCTGAGATCTCCTGCGCACAACCGTGCGCGGGTTCCGTACGTCCTACTGAGTAAGGCAAGCGAACCGAGGAGCTGTCCGAGTTGGACCACCCGCCACGAGATGACCGAGGGGCGCGTCGCCCCGCCCGGCCATGGCAGGACGAGTCCCCGGCCCGCCCCAGACCCGCTTCCACCCCGCCGCGCAACCGCGACCTCCCGCCCCGGCGCCCGCCGGCCGGCGGGTCGCGCCCGCCGGTGCGCCGCCCGGAGGCCCGTCGCCCGGTTCCCCCGCCACCGCCGCCGAAGCGGTCCCGGCGCGGGGTGAAGATCGCGCTGGCCCTGGTCTCGCTGCTGGTGATGAGCCTGACCGGGTACGCCTGGGCCGCGATGCAGGGCCTGGTCAACGGCCTGACCACGACCGACGTGATCGCCGCCGACGCGGGCGGCGACAAGCCGGCCGACGGTGCGCGCGACATCCTGCTGGTCGGCATGGACAGCCGGACCGACGCCCAGGGCAACCCGCTGCCGAAGGAGGTACTGGCGCAGCTGCGTGCCGGGGCCGCCGACGGCGAGCTGAACACCGACACGCTGATCTTCGTGCACATCCCGAACGACGGCAGCAAGGCGGTGGCCATCTCGCTGCCCCGCGACTCCTACGTGGACATCCCCGGCGGCTACGGCAAGCACAAGATCAACTCGGCCTACGCCCGCGCCAAGACCGACTCCCGCCGCAAGCTGGAGGGCGAGGGCGTCACCGATCCGCAGCAGCTCGAACTCCGCAGCAACCAGGAGGGCGCGAAGACCCTGGTCGCCACGGTGGAGAAGCTGACCGGGTCGAAGATCGACAACTACGCCTCGATCAACCTGCTCGGCTTCCACGACGTGACCACCGCCATCGGCGGCGTCGACGTCTGCCTGAACGACGCGGTCAAGGACGAGTTCTCCGGCGCGAACTTCCAGAAGGGCCCGCAGTCGGTCTCCGGCGCGGACGCGCTGGCCTTCGTCCGCCAGCGGCACGGCCTGCCGCGCGGCGACCTCGACCGGGTGGTCCGCCAGCAGGTGTTCATGGCCGGGCTGGCCCGCAAGGTGCTCTCCGCGGGCACGCTGGCCGACCCGGTGAAGCTGAACGACCTGGCCGGCGCGCTGCAGAAGTCGGTGGTGCTGAACCAGGGCTGGGACATCGTCGGCTTCGCCCAGCAGATGCGCGGGCTGACCGGCGGGCAGCTGGAGTTCCGCACCATCCCGGTGGTCAACATGGACTACACGACGCCGAACGACGGTTCGGCCATCCAGGTCGACCCCGCCGAGGTGAAGAAGTTCGTGCAGGGCCTGGCCGGTCCGCCCGCGCCCGCGGCGCCGGGGCCGAACGCGGACAACGCGAAGACCACGGTCGACGTGCGCAACGCCTCCGGGGTGACCGGGCTGGCGGCCAAGGTGTCCGAGGCGCTCACCGGCAAGGGCTTCACCGCGGGCGAGACCTCGAACTCCTCCTCGCGCAAGACCAGCGTGGTCCGCTACGGCGCCGGTGGCCAGGCCGCCGGGCAGGCGGTGGCCGACGCGCTGGGCGGGCAGCTCAGCGCCGAGGAGGACCCGACGGTGACGGCCGGTCACGTGACGGTGTTCATCGGGAGCGACTACTCGGGTGCCGGGACGACCTCCCAGGCCGCGGGCTCGACCCCGGCCCGGGGGTTCACCGCTCCGCAACCGCAGCAACCGCCTGCGCAACCGGACGGTTCCGCAGAGCAGCCGATCACCGCCGATGGCGTCACTTGCGTGAACTGACGCTAGTCCATTCGGAGTAGTGCCCTCCGCCGTTCAGGCGGACCAACGTATCGGGTCGAAAACACCCACCCGAAATCACGTAAGAGATGGCTTCCTGCCGACTTACATAACCGTGAACACAGCTCGCATTCCAACGGGGGCGTCGGCGCCGGAGTGCGGACAGACGCGCGGTCGAGGCAGGGGACGCGGAGTGAGGATCGACGGAGACATCTATCAGCGAGTCCTCGGGGAGGAGCTTCGCAAGCTCCGTCGACGGCGTGGCTGGACGCGCAAGGAGCTGAACCAGCACCTGCAGAGCGACATCTCGCTGCAGACGCTGGCCACCTACGAACTCGGCACCCGGCAGTGCTCGGTGGTCCGGCTGGTCGAGCTCTGCCTGGCGATGGACGAACTACCGCAGGACCTGCTCGCGCGCGTGCACCGCCGGGTGTTCACCGACGAGCCCGGGCGGGTGCGGCTGGACCTGCGCCAGGTGGTCGCCGACTCGCAGCCGGAACTGCTGCCGCTGCGCCGGTGGGCCGAAGGCAGGCTGAACCACGGGAACTCGGCCCGGGAGATCCAGCTCGACGAGGCGGCGATCAAGCAACTGGCCGCCCTGTGCGGCCTGGGTCCGGCCGACCTGGTGGGCCGCCTGCGCACCCTGTCCGCCCCGCCCACCAGCTGACCTGCCCCTGGTGTCACGAATGTGGCTTTCGTGGCGCAGAACGTCTCGAAAGCCACATTCGTGACACTCGCGCGAGCCGCGCGTCCCCTGATCGTGCGCACCTCCGGCACCGCCCCCGTCGGAGGCAGCGCGCCGAGCGTCCCGGGCCGTCCTCCCTCGGCCCGGGGCGCCACCCCGGCCCGTGCTGTGAATGTGGCTTTCACTGCGGATTCCGCAGTGAAAGCCACATTCACAGCGCCTACCCCCGCGACCGGCCGACCAGTTGGAAGTCCGCCGGGTCCACCCGCCGCGTCCGCAGCCAGTAGCGCCAGGTGAACCCCGGCCAGATGGTCCGGTTCACCCCCTGCGCGTCCAGGTACCAGCTCTGGCACCCGCCCTGCGTCCAGATCCCGCGCTCCAGCTGCCCCTGGATCTCGGTGTTGAACCGCTCCTGCACCACCTGCCGCGGCTCGATCGCGCCCGAGCGCGTCCGTTCGACCAGCCGGATCGCGTCGCTGATGTACTCCGTCTGCGACTCGATCATGAACACCACCGAGTTGTGCCCCAGCCCGGTGTTCGGCCCGAGCAGGAAGAACAGGTTCGGGTACCCGGCCACGGTGATCCCGAGGTGCGTCCGCATGCCCTCGGCGGCCCACTCCTTGTTCAGCGCCCGGCCGCCGACCCCGGTGATCTCCAGGTCGTCGAAGGCGTCGGTGACGTGGAACCCGGTGCCGTAGATGATCGCGTCGACCTCGCGCTCGACCCCGGCCCCGTCCACCACGCTGTGCGCCCTGACCTCGGCGATGCCGTCGGTGACCACCTCGACGTCGTCGCGGGCGAGCGCCGGGTAGTAGTCGTTGGAGATGAGCACGCGCTTGCAGCCGAGCGTGTAGTCCGGGGTGACCTTCCGCCGCAGTTCCGGGTCCTTGATCACCTTGTTGATCTGCGCCTTCGCCAGCCGCTGCGCGAGCTTCATCAGCCACGGGCGGCCGTTGAACCCGACCGCGCGCACCTCGAGCATCCAGTAGAGCAGGTTCCGGTAGAGCCGCTGCGCGCCGGGAACCCGCGCGAACAGCCGCTTCGACCAGTCCGGCATCTCGTGGTCCGGCTTGGGCATGATCCACGGCGGCGTGCGCTGGAACAGGTGGACCGCCTCGGTCTCCTCGGCGATCTTCGGCACGAACTGCACCGCGCTGGCCCCGGTGCCGACCACCGCCACCCGCTTGCCGCGCAGGTCGTAGTCGTGGTCCCAGGTCGCCGAGTGGAAGGCGCGGCCCTCGAACTTCTCGATGCCGGGCAGTTCCGGGATCTGCGGGAGGTGCAGCGCGCCGACGCCGGCCACCAGGAACCGCGCGACGAACTCGTCACCGGCCTTCGTGGTGACGTGCCAGCGCTGCTCGTCCTCGTCCCAGCGCGCGCCGGTCATCTCCTGGCCGAAGCGGACGTAGGAGTAGAGGTCGTACTTGCGGGCGAACCCGCGCAGGTAGTCCCAGATCTCCGGCTGCGGCGAGAAGGCCCGCGACCACGACGGGTTCTGCTCGAACGAGAACGAGTACATGTGCGACTGGATGTCGCAGGCGCAGCCCGGGTAGGTGTTGTCGCGCCAGGTGCCGCCGACCTCGTCCGCCTTCTCCAGGATCACGAAGTCGGTGCGGCCCTGCTTGCGGAGCTTCGCGGCCATCCCGAGGCCCGAGAAGCCGGTCCCGATGATCAGCACACCGGTTTCGTCGCGCTGGTTCATGCCCTGTCCTCCACGCCGTTTTACTGTTACCCGGAGTCCATCTTACTTGGAGTAGGTTACCGGCGGTAGATGGTCGGTAGAGTGGGCGCATGACAACCGAGCAGGCCCCGCGGCGCAAGCGCATGCCCCGCGCCGAGCGCGAGCGCCAGATGGTGGAGGTGGCCGAGGCGGTCTTCGCCGAACGCGGGTACGTGGCCGCGTCGATGGACGACATCGCCGAACGGGTCGGCGTCTCGAAGCCGATGCTCTACGAGTACTTCAACTCGAAGGAAGGCCTGCTGCTGGCGTGCATCGGGCAGGCGCGGGCCGAACTGCGCGTGGCCACCGAAGAGGCGGTCTCGCTGGCCGAGGACGCCGAGGACGCGCTGCGCCGCGGCCTGCTCGCCTTCTTCGTGTTCATCCGCGAGCGGCGGCAGTCGTGGTCGCTGCTGCGGCACGAGATGACGCTGATCGGCACCCCGGCGGCGGACGGCATCGAGGCCACCCGGCGGCAGCAGACCGATCTGATCGCCGCGCTGATGGCCGGTTACTTCAGTGCCGCCTCACCCCTGCAGGTGGAGGCTTCCGCCGAATTCGTCGTGGGTGCCTGCGAACGGCTGGCGATCTGGTGCGAACGCCACGACGAAATCACCCCAGAGATGGCCACCGGGTACGCGATGGACCTGTTGTGGGGCGGATTACACGAACGCACTATCACCTGAGCCATCAACCAACTACCCAAAGTAGCTTTTTCCCGGTTAGCTGTGACACAGCGTCGCTCGTGCGGTATCGATAGAACCGCCGACGGATCTACAATGCCTCGGCACCAGCTTTCCCCGACCAGGGTGTCAGCTGCACGAGAGGGGTGGGGCGGATGGCGGCGACCATCACGGCGACGTACACGCCGGAAGACGACGACTGGACGGTGACCGTCACCGGTCCGGAGGAGACGCTGACCGGCAAGGCGCCCGGCATCATCGCCGCGCGCGACCGGGCGGACCAACTGGTGGAGAAGCTCGCCGGTGGCGCGAAGGCCACCGTGGTGCACCTGCTCAACGGCAGTGCGCTGGAGTTCACGCACGCGTACATGAGCGCCCGCCTGACCCGGCCGGAGGAGGCCGAGGCGCCGGCCGAAGAAGAGCAGCCGGAAGACTCGTCGAAGACGGAGCTGCAGGAAGCGATCGACGACGCCGACGGGGGTGGCGTGTTCACCGAACTCGGTGAGGCCATCGCCCCGCAGCGGCAGGAGACCAGCGACCCCGTCGAAGCGAAGCCGCCGGTCGCCAGCGCGTGAGCTAGCGGATCAGCTTCCGCAGCAGCAGGGCGTGAGCTAGCGGATCAGCTTCCGCAGCAGCAGCGCGTGAGCTAGCGGATCAGCTTCCGCAGCAGCAGGGCGCCGATCAGCACCCCGGCGCCGATCAGCGGGTACTTGATCTTGGGCTCGCTCAGCTTGGCGAGCACGCTCGTCTTCGCGGTGTCCGCGAGCCGCTTGGGGTTGGCCTTGACGCTGAGCTCGTCCAGCGTGGACGCGAGCGCGTCGCGGGCCTTCTCGATCTCACGCTCAATGGTGTCCGGGTCGCGCGCCACGGGTCCTCCTCGCCAGGCAGCCTGTCGCAGGCCCCAACGTTAGATCACCGGGCATCCGCCCGCCGATCCGACCCACCGGGCGCGGCGCTAGGCTGCACCCGCGAGCGGGGCCCGTAGCCCAATTGGCAGAGGCACACGGTTTAGGTCCGTGCCAGTGTGAGTTCGAGTCTCACCGGGCCCACTCGATCCCCCGCACCCGCCCGGCCCCTCAGGCCGCCGCGCCTCGCAGCGACGCGAGGGCCCGGGACCAAGCGACCACCTCGTCGAGCAGTTCACGGTTTTCTTCAGCACCGCGGGCACCGAGTGGTTGTACTCCGGCGTGACAAAGACGAACTTCTACGGCGACGGCCACAGCGAGCGCGTGGTCGGCGAACTGCTCACCGGGCGCCGCGACCGGTTCGTGCCCGCCACCGAGTTCAGCGTCGGCTTCCCCAGCGACTTCATCGCCGGGGTGGAGGCCGACGTGTTCGGAGCGGGCCGCGTCGCCTGACCGCCCCGGAACTCGGTTCCGGGGCGGTCAGGCGGGGATCAGCGAGCGGAGCGGTGGAACTCGGCCAGCTTCTCCAGCTCCGGGATGATGCCCGCCGGGGTCGGCCGGGCCAGCCACGCGTCGTGCATGGACTTGGCCGCGGCGGCGTAGGACGGGTCCTCCAGCACCGCGACCAGCGCGGCGCGGATCTCCTCGGCGGACTGGGTGATGCGGTTGATCTGCACGCCCGCACCGGTTTCCTTGACCAGCCGCGCGGTGAGCCACGCGTCGACGCTGCGCTCGGTGACGGTGACCGAGATCGAATCGCCCTCGCCGCTGAAGACCATCCGCTGCGGTTCCTCGGTGTCGGCGATGACGTGCGGGATGCCGGCCGCGAGGGTGGCCACGAACGAGCCGCTGCCGCCGTGGTGGATGGCCGCGACGCAGGTCGGCAGCAGGCTGGTCAACGGCACGTAGTCGACCACGCGCAGGTTCTCCGGCACCGGCGGCGCGCCGACCAGCTGGTTGTCGTTGAACGTGCCGATGACCTCGATGTCCAGGCCCTTGATCGCCTCGAAGATCTTGGGGATGAGGTCGACGCCCTCGTGGTACGCCCGGGTCGAGACCCCGACGGTCAGCGCCACGCGCGGCCGCTCGGTGGGCTCGTGCAGCCACTCCGGCAGCACCGCGCCGCCGTTGTAGGGGACCCAGCGGACGGGCACGGTGGAGATGTTCTTCGACAGGCGCATCGACGTGGACGGGATCGCGTCGACGGTGAAGTGCCCGAGCAGCACGGAATCGTCGACCTCGACGCCGTGCCGGTCACCCAGCGCGCGCAGCGAGATCGCCAGCGGGTTCTCCGGCGTGTCGTGCCCTTCGGCCCGCCGCTCGGCGAACTTCTCGATCGCCCAGCCGCCGTAGTCCGGGCCGTTGAGCACGCGGCCCGACGCCGCGCCCGCGGCCTTGGCGACGATCCCGCCGCACGGGAACCAGGACTCCCACAGCACCAGGTCCGGCTTCCACTGCTTCGCGAAGGCGATCAGGTTGTCGACGTCCTCACGGGGCTCCGGCGGCAGGTAGTACCGGGCCGAGAACAGGAAGAACTGGTAGTAGGCGTCCCAGTTGTCCCGCTCGTCGCCGGTCAGGTCGAGCTTGGCCGCCAGCTCCTCCATCTCCTCCGGGCTGGGCAGCAGGCCGTACTTCGCCCAGTTCTGCAGCGAATGCGGCTCCGGCTCGCCGGTCTTGATGGTGGGCAGGCCCGAGGCGACGATCTGCTCCTCGGCGCCGGGCGGGCAGGCCACGACGACCTCGTGCCCCTCGGCCTGCAGCGCCTGCGCGTGCGGGGTGAGGTGGTTCAGGTGGGTGACGTGCGGGAAGCCGGTCACGAGGACTCGCATCGAAATATCTCCTCAACGTTGGTGGGCGTCGTTTTTCTGGACGTCGTTTCGGCCGACGCTGCCGGGCGTCCTCGGCCTACTTGCGGACGCCGACGAAGATGCCGGGGCTGGTCGCCCGGCCGTCGCCCAACCGCAGGGCGGGCACGAACTCGACGGTGCAGCCGGCCCGTTCGAAGGCCGACTCGTACTCCTCGCGGGTGAACAGGCCGACCGACAGGACGGAGGAGAACTTCCGGATGCCGTCGGAGTCGGCCACGATCGCCTCGAAGGCGATGCGGCTGCGCCCGTCCTGCACGGTGGAGTGGCTGACGCGAGCCACCACGCGACCGTCCTCTTCGGCCAGGTGGCTGCCGATGTAGCCGTCGATGAACAGCTCGGGGAACCACCACGGCTCGACGATCACCACCCCGCCCGGCACGGTGTGCGCGGCCATCCTGGCGACCGTGGCCGCCACCTCCTCGGCGGAGCCGACCTCGCCGATCGCGTTGCCGAGGCAGGTGACCGCGTCGAAGGTGCGGCCGAGGTCGAAGTTCACCATGTTGCCGAGGTGGACGGCGGACTGCGAGAGCCGGGTGGTCGCGACGTCGCGCATGGCCGGCGTGAGCTCGACGCCCTCCACGTGGTCGAACCTCTTCGCGAACGCGGCCAGGTGGGCACCGGTGCCGCAGGCGACGTCCAGCACGCTCTTGGCCTCGGGGAAGCGGGACAGGATCAGCTGGGCGTGCTTCTCGGTCTCGGCGTCGAAGTCCTTGCCGCGGCTGTTGAAGACGAGTTCGTACAGTTCGGCGTGCTCTGGGTCGTAGTCCATCCCTGCTCCTCCTCCAGACCGGAGCCGCACCCCGGCTTGCCGTCAGGTCGGCTGTGCCAGCGTCACGCCGCTGGGCGGGCCGCCGCATCTCCTGGCTTGCGCCCGTCGCGACGGCGCGTGGTCAGCCCGCGCAGGTGCGCAGGACAAAGGAAGGCCGCCGCCGCCCGTTGTGCCAGCATCGATCGGTGGACAGGGGTGACCCGCGCGTGAAGGGGTGCACGAATGATCAACATGTTTCAGCCACAGGTCGGCGCCGAGGAACTGGCCGCCGTCGCGGAGGTGTTCGACAGCCAGTGGCTGGGGTACGGCCCGCAGACCAAGGCGTTCGAGCAGGAGTTCGCCGACCACCTCGGCGTGCCGGCGGAGACGGTGCTGTTCATCAACTCCGCCACCGCCGGCCTGCACCTGGCGATGGAGCTGCTGAACATCGGTCCCGGTGACGAGGTCGTCTTCCCGTCGGTGAGCTTCCCCGCCAACGGCCACTGCGTCGCCGCCGCCGGCGCCACCCCGGTCTTCTGCGACGTCCGCCCGCGCACCCTCAACCCGACCGTCGACGACGTGCGGGCGGTGCTGACCCCGCGCACGAAGGCGGTCATGCTGCTGCACTACGGCGGACAGCCCGGCGACATCGTCGAAATCGCGCAGCTGTGCCAGGAACGCGGCATCCCGTTCATCGAGGACGCCGCCTGCGCCGTCGGGTCGAGCATCGACGGCCGGGCCTGCGGGACCTTCGCCGACATCGCCATCTGGAGCTTCGACTCGCGCAAGATCATGACCACCGGCGACGGCGGCATGATCTACGTCCGCGACCCGCAGCTGGCGCGCCGCGCGCACCGCCTGGCCTACCAGGGTCTCGACGACCGGGGCGCGTTCGCCGCGATGAAGAACAACGGCACGCGCCGCTGGTGGGACCAGACCATCCACGAGGTCGGCAGGCGGCTGATCGGCAACGACCTGACCGCCGCCATCGGCCGCGTCCAGCTCGGCAAGCTGCCCGGCTTCATCCAGCGGCGCGGCGAGATCATGGCCCAGTACGACCGGCTGCTCGAAGGCGTTCCCGGCGTGCGGCGCCCGCCCGCCCTGCCCGAGGGCCACGTCTCGACGAACTACTTCTACTGGCTGCAGTTCGACGACGTGACCGTGCGCAACACCGTCGCCGAGGACCTGCTGGAACTGGGCATCTACACCACCTACCGCTATCCGCCGCTGCACAAGGTCCCGCTGTTCGCCACCGGGGTGGAACTGCCGGGGACCGACGAGGCCGAGGCGATCACCCTGCTGCTGCCGCTGCACCAGTCGCTGACCGACGCCGAGGTCGAGCGCGTGGCGAGCAGCCTGATCTCGGTCCTCGACCGCCGCAGGCTCCGCGAGGCCGGGTAGGCGGACATGAAGGTCCGCGAACTCGCCGTGGCGGGCGCTCTTGAGCTGACGCCGAGCGTGCTCAACGACGACCGCGGGCTGTTCGTCTCGCCGTTCCAGGAAACGCACTTCCAGCGGGCGACCGGCCAGCGGCTGTTCACCGTGGCGCAGACCAACCACAGCCTGTCCCGCCGGGACGTGGTCCGGGGCATCCACTTCACCGTGACCCCGCCCGGCTGCGCCAAGTACGTCTACTGCGCGGCGGGGTCGGCGCTCGACATCGTCGTGGACATCCGCGTCGACTCGCCGACGTTCGGCCGCTGGGACGTGGTGGAGGTCAACCCGACGTACTTCCGCTCGGTCTACTTCCCGGTCGGCGTCGGGCACATGTTCGTCGCGCTCGAGGACAACACGGTGATGTGCTACATGATCTCCGGCGAGTACGTCCCGGAGCACGAGCTGGGGTTGTCACCGCTCGACCCCGAGCTCGACCTGCCACTGCCGAAGGAACCGATCCTGTCCGCGCGCGACCAGGTCGCGCCGACCCTCGCCGAGGCCGAGCAGGAGGGCTGGCTGCCGCGCTACTACGAGTGCGTGGACGTGGAGGAAGAGCTCCACGAGCGCAGTTGAAGAGACGTTGCCGAGCACGTCACGGGCACACACTGTTCACCAAGAGAGTCGCGCCGGGAGCTCCGGGAGCCGCGTGCGATCCATCCCGCCGGTCGGGTGCCGAACTCGATCGGCCGTCACCTGGAAGGCGCCATGAACATCGCCGAGAACATGGCCATCGTCGAGTGCACCGCGTGCCGCATCTGCGGCAACACCGAGCTGCTGACCGTGCTGGACCTGGGGAACCAGGCGCTGACCGGCATCTTCCCCCGGCCGGGTCAGGTGGTGCCATCGGCGCCGCTGGAGCTGGTCCGGTGCGCCCCCGGCGGCTGCGGGCTGCTGCAGCTGCGGCACACCTCCGACCTGACGCTGATGTACGGCGAGCACTACGGCTACCGCTCGAGCGTCCGCCCGTTCATGGTCAACCACCTGCACCGCAAGGTCGACGTGCTGACCGGCATGGTCGACCTGGACCGCGGCGACCTGGTGCTCGACATCGGCAGCAACGACTCGACGCTGCTGCAGGGCTACCGCACCCCGGGGCTGACCAGGGTGGGCGTGGACCCGACCGGCGAGAAGTGGCGCGAGTACTACCCCGCCGACATCGACCTGATCCCGGACTTCTTCACCAAGGCCGTCTACGCCGAGCAGTTCGGCACCCGCCAGGCCAAGATCGTCACCTCCATCGCGATGTTCTACGACCTGCCCGACCCGCTCGGGATCATGGCCGCCGTGCACGACATCCTCACCGACGACGGCGTGTGGATGATCGAGATGAGCTACGCGGTCCCGCTGCTGGAGACGCCGGTCTACGACGCGATCTGCCACGAGCACCTGGAGTACTACTTCCTGCGCCAGATCGAGTGGATGGCCGAGCGGGTCGGGCTGACCGTGTCCACCGCCGAGGTCACCGACGTCAACGGCGGCAGCCTGTGCGTGACGCTGGTGAAGAACCCGGCCAAGCACAAGATCGACACCGCGCAGATCGACCGGATCCGGCAGTACGAGGCGTCCTTGGGGCTGGACACCGACGCGCCCTACGACGCCTTCACCCGCCGCGTCGAGCAGCACCGCGTCGACGTCCGGTCCTTTTTGGACGAATCGAAGGCGGCGGGCAAGCTGACCCTGGGCTACGGCGCGTCCACCAAGGGGAACGTGATCCTGCAGCACTGCGGGGTCACCACCGACGACCTGCCGTGCATCGGCGAGGTCAGCACCGAGAAGCACGGCCGGGTCACCCCCGGCACCGGCATCCCGATCGTCTCCGAGGAGGAGGCCAAGGCGCAGCGGCCGGACCAGTTGCTGGTGCTGCCGTGGGGCTTCCGCGACGGGTTCGTCGAGCGGGAGCGGGACTACGTGGCGGGCGGCGGCAAGCTGGTGTTCCCGCTGCCGTCGGTCTCGGCGGACTCGTCGCCGTGGAGGAAGGGAGAGGACCGCGATGTCGACTCCGGCCGGCCGAGCTGATGACTTCCTGGTTTCGGCGCTGACCACGATCAGCTCGCAGACGGAGGACCCGGACCTGTTCCTCAAGCAGCGGTTCGCCGTCTCCAGCTACCAGGTCGACGAGATCCCGCTGGAAACGCTGGACTCGTGGCGGCTCGACGACCGGCTCGAGCACGCCACCGGCCGGTTCTTCACCGTCGAGGGGCTGTCGGTGCGGACCAACTTCGGGCCGAACCCGCGGTGGTGCCAGCCGATCATCGTGCAGCCCGACATCGGCATCCTCGGCATCCTGGTGAAGAAGATCGACGGCGTATACCACTTCCTGATGCAGGTGAAGATGGAGCCGGGCAACACCACGCTGGTGCAGTACGCGGCCACCGTGCAGGCGACCCAGAGCAACTACCAGCGGGTGCACGGCGGCCGGTCGACGCCGTACCTGGAGTACTTCCTCAAGGGCAGCCGGGGGCACATCCTGGTGGACCGGCTGCTGTCCGAGCACGCGTCCTGGTACCTGCACAAGCGCAACCGCAACATGATCGTGGAGCTGCCGCCGGACGAGGAGGTCGCCGAGCGCGACGACTTCACCTGGCTCACGCTCGGCCAGCTGCGCAGGCAGCTCGCGCTCGGCAACGTCAACATGAACGCCCGCACCGTGCTGGCCTGCATCTCCTACGACGGCGCCCGCGTCCGGCCCGCGGCCGAGGGCTTCCACGCGCGGACCGTCGCCTCGCACAACGCGCAGCGGTCCGACGCGGACCTGGCCGAGGTGATGACCTGGCTGATCGACCAGAAGGAGACCTACACCCTCGACGTCAAGCGGATCGGACTGTCCGAAATGGACGGCTGGGCGGCGGACGGCGGCAGCATCCGGCACCGCGACGGGCTGTACTTCCGGATCATCGGGCTGTCGGTGGCGGCGACCAGCCGGGAGGTCGGCACCTGGACGCAGCCGATGCTCGAACCGGTGCCGGGCAACCTGGTCGCCTTCCTCTGCCAGCGGCAGAACGGCGTGCTGCGGTTCCTGACCCAGGCGATGATCCAGCCGGGGTCGACCGACCGGCTCGAACTCGGCGCGTCCATCCAGCTGGCTCCCGGCTACTGCCGCGACGCACGCGATCTGCCGCCGCTGGTGGAGTACCTGGATTCGGCGGTCGGGCAGGTGCGGCTGAAGTCGGTGCAGTCCGAGGACGGCGGCCGGTTCCACCGGGCCGACACCGAGCACCTGGTGATCGAGCTCCCGGAGGACCACCACGTCGAGGCGCCGGAGAACTACCGGTGGATGACGCTCGGCCTGCTCGGGCGGCTGATGCAGTCGGGCTACTACCTCAACGTCGAAGCCCGCAGCCTGATGGCGTGCCTGCTGTGAGGTTCCTGCTCGTCGGCCTCTCGCGGTTCGCCCGGCGGCGGGTGCTGCCCGCGGCGTCCGCGCTGGACGGCATCGAGGTGGTGGACGTGGCCAGCGCGCACGGTGGTGAGGTGCCCGGGCCGGGGCGTCGGCACACGGACTGGCACGCGGCGCTGGACAGCACGGAACCCGCGCTGGTCTACGTCTCGACGGTCAACAGCACGCACGCCGAGGTGGTCCGGCACGCGTTGCGGCGGGGCCACCACGTCGTGGTGGACAAGCCCGCGTTCCTGACGCTGGACACGGCCGAGGAACTGGTCGAGCTGGCCCGGAGCCGGTCGCTGGTGCTGGCCGAGGCGACGAACTACTCGTTCCACCCGATGTTCTCGCCGGACCTGACCAAGGACATCACCAAGGCCGTCGCGGTGTTCACCCCGCCCGTGCCGCCGGAGGACTTCCGGCACAAGCGGTCCTCGGGCGGCGGGGCCTTCCTCGACACCGGGCCGTACTTCGCGTCGCTGGGCCGGGTCCTGTGGGGTGTCGAACCGGACGACGTGCACGTCATCGTCGGCGACCGCACCGCGGACGGCCTGGAACTGGCCTACAGCGTGCTGGCCGGCTACCCCGGCGGCCGTACCGTCGTCGGGCAGTTCGGTTTCACCACGCACTACCGCAACAACCTGCAGCTGCTCGGGCCCGGCGTCGCGGTGGACGTGCCCAGGCCGTTCTCCGCGCCGCCGGACCTGACCGCCGACCTGCACTTCGAGATCGGTGGCGTGCACGAGACGCGGAGCGTGCCGCCCGCGGACAGCATGGAGCTGTTCCTCGGCGCCGTGCTTTCCGCGGTGCGCTCGGGTTCGCGTGAGTTCGACGCCGCCCTGCTGAGCGACGCCAGGACGCGCGACCGCGTCGTCCGTGCCGCCCGGTAGGACGCTCGCGAAAATGGGGCGCGCCGGGGTGCGGTGGTTGCCTATGCTGTGGTGACCGGCGATCGGTGTCCACTTTGGAGTGCCATGTCCGCTCGCGTCCTGTCCAGTGACCTTTCCCGGCACACCGGGCGTTCCGTGCGGATCGCCGGCTGGGTCCACCGCACGCGGCGGCTGAAGTCCGTCACGTTCCTCGTGCTGCGGGACCGGTCCGGGTTGGCGCAGGTCGTGCTGCCGCCGGGGGAAGCGCGGTTCCCGGACGAGACCGTGCTCGAAGTCCGCGGCCTGGCGACGGCCAGCCCGCAGGCTCCGGGTGGGTCGGCTCAGTCCTTGAGGTGTGCCCGCTAGGTCAGCGGCAGCTCCCCCGGCGGCACCGAACGAGGACGATCGCTCACCTGCCCGTCACCGAGTTCGATCAGCCGCCACACGCCGTCCTCACGCAACGCGAAATCAGCGGTGACAAAAGGCAAACCGAGCCCACCCACCAACGACGCGACCCCGAGATCAGCGTCGGGCAAGTCGTCCGGTGTGTCCGGGTGCGGTCCGACGAGACGGCAAACGCCGTCGACCCACCAAGTGCGCACTTCCCGCGAAACGAAGTTCTCGAACCGCCGCAGGACGAAGCCGCCGGTGAAGTCGCGATCGCGTAGTTCCAGGAATCGGCTCGCCACCGCCCAAGCCGCCGTCACGTCGGCGACGTCGGGGACGAACGCCGCTTCGTGCCAGTAGTGCTTCATCGACTTGGTGTAGTCACGCAACACCGCGGGCCCGGGGCCGAGTTCACCGCACGCGCTCTCGAAAGCCGCGCGCTCAGCCCCTTCCGTCCACACCGTCCGCGGAGTGATGTCGGCCAGATCCGCGTACCAGCCCGGGAGTTCGTGCGCCCGCCGGTACTGCGCGGCCGTCGTGCGCAGGACGACATCGCGTCGCCGCAGTGCTTTGTCGAAGTCCGCGTACCGCGAGCTGCTCAACATCCAGCCCCGGTAGACAGCCTTGCCCGGCGGAACCCGCCGCACAGCCTCGTCGGCGCCGCCCGCGGTGGCCAGCGCGTCGTGATCGACCAGCGCCACGTCCATCCCGGCGTCCCGGGCGGCATCGGCCTCGGCCGCGAAATGGGCGTCAGGACGGCGAGGGCGCAGCACGTCCGAGGGAACCAGCAACATCACGCAGTGCATACTGCCCGATTTCCCTGGGAGTTTCCTGGGAATTGCGCCCCGTGAACCGACGACCACCGCCGCGTTCCCAGGGAGTCGTCACCTGTCGTCGCCAGCCTCACTCCCATGAGCGACACCATCGAGGCCAGGGGCCTCACCAAGCGCTACGGCGACAAGCTCGCCGTCGACCGGCTCGACTTCACCATCGAACCCGGCCGCGTCACCGGGTTCCTCGGCCCCAACGGCGCCGGCAAGTCCACCACCATGCGGCTCGTGCTCGGACTGGATTCGCCGACCGCGGGCACCGTCACCGTCCACGGCCGCCGCTACGCCGAACTCCCGCGCCCGCTCCACACGGTCGGCGCCCTGCTCGACGCGCGGGCCGTGCACCCGGGACGCACCGCCGTCCAGCACCTCCGGGCGCTCGCCCAGACCGCGGGCATCGGCCGCGCCCGCGTCGACGAGGTGCTCGCGCTCGTCGGCCTGTCGAACGTGGCCGGCAAACGGGCGGGCACCTTCTCCCTCGGCATGAGCCAGCGCCTCGGCATCGCGGGCGCCCTGCTCGGCGACCCGCCGGTGCTGATGTTCGACGAACCGGTCAACGGCCTCGACCCCGAAGGCATCCGCTGGATCCGCGGCCTCATGCGCGACCTTGCCGCCGAAGGGCGCACGGTGCTCGTTTCCAGTCACCTGATGAGCGAGATGGCGCTGACCGCGCACCACCTGCTCGTGCTCGGCCGCGGCCGCCTCATCGCCGACACCGGCATGGACGACTTCCTCCGCCTGCACAGCGAGGAAACCGTGCTCGTCCGCACCGACGAGACCGACCGGCTGGCGCGGCTACTCCGGCGCACCGGCGCCACCTTCGAACTCGACGACGACACCCTGCGCGTGGTCGATCGAACCGCGCGCGAGATCGGGAAACTCGCTGCCGCCGAAGGCATCGCGCTGGCCGAACTGACCCCGAGCCGCGGCTCGCTGGAGGACGTGTTCATGGCCCTCACCCACGATTCCGTCGAATACGGGGTGCGCGCGTGAACCTCCTCCGTTCCGAATGGACCAAGTTGCGCAGCCTCCGCTCGACGTGGCTGACCATGGTGGTGACCGCGGTGCTCGGCGTGGGCGTCGCCGCGCTGTCGTCGTCCGCGCAGGCCCGCGCCTACGACCCCGCCGAGTGGGATCCGGCCGCGACCAGCCTGACCAGCATCATCGTGGCGCAGCTGGCCACCGGTGTGCTCGGCGTGCTGGTGGTCACCGCCGAGTACTCCACCGGCACCATCCAGCCGAGCGTGGTCGCGGTGCCCGCGCGCGGCCGCCTCCTCGCCGCGAAAGCCGTGGTGTTCGGCGGGATCGCGTTCCTGCTGAGCCAGTTGATCGGGTTCACCTCGTTCTTCGTGGGGCAGGCGGTGATCGACGCCGCCGGTGCGCCGTACGCGACGCTCGACCAGCCCGGTGTGCTGCGCGCGGTCATCGGCAGCGGGCTCTACCTCACCGCGGTCGGCCTGCTCGGCCTCGGGCTGGGCGCGGTCCTCCGGTCGACGGCGGGCGCGATCGGTGTACTCGTCTCGGCCACGCTGCTGATCCGGCTGATCGCGCAGACCTTCCCCGACAGCTGGCGAGACTGGATGGACCGGTACTGGCCGACGTCCGCCGGGGAGAAGATCGTGAACGTGTTGCCGGCGGCCGGAGCGCTGCCGCCGTGGACCGGTTTCGCCATCCTGTGCGGCTTCGTGGCGGTGATCGGCGCGGCGGGCTACGGCGTGCTGCGGACGAGGGACGTGTGAAGCGCGGGGCCGCGGCCGGGTTCTCGGCCGGGCTTGCGGCGTGGACGGGCATGGCCGGGTGGGCGCTGCTCGGCCTCACCCTGCTCGCCGGCGACGCTGACACCCCGGCCCTCGGCGGCGCTTCCGGCGACGGCGGCGGCATCTCCGGCGCCCCCGGCCTCGACGGCATCTCCGCTACTCTCGGCATCGGCGGCGCCCCCGGCCTCGGCATCGGTTCAGGCCTCGACGCGAGCGCCGCCCCGGCCGCGCTCGCGCTCGCTGTCGGTGGGGCCGTCCAACTCGGGCCCGGCTCGGTTTCCGGGTTGCCACTGGGGATCTCGCTGATCGGCGCGCTTCTGCTGACCGCCTGGCTCACCACCTGGGAACAGGTCGCCAGCGCAGCGGCGGTGTTCATCGCGGGCCTCCTCGTCGTGTGCATCCTCCCCCAGGTCCAGCTCCTGCCAACCCTCGTCGGCGGGCTCCTCTGGCTGGCCACCACCCTCGCCATCCGGGTCGCCAGCTGGCGATGGCCGTGGGTCCGCAACGTCGCGCTGGTGCTCCTCGGTACGGCAGCCGTCGCGACGCTCGTCGGTGCGGTGTTGTCCTTCACGAGCGCGCGAATGCTCGGCACGATGCTGCTCACCGCACCCAACCTGCTCTGCGTGGCCCTGACCCGAGGCCTCGGCGTGCCGTGGCACGGCCTCGAGCTGCCAGACCTGCCAGACCTGCCACTGTGGCCCCTCGCCCTCGTGGTCGCCGTGCTCGTGGCGGTGTTCGCGCGCTGGCACGCCCCCTGGGTGATGGCGTTGTGCTGCGCGGCGATGGCGTGGCTCGGCGGCGCGCGGGTGGAAGTGTTCCGCTTCGAAGTGGGACTCACCGGCGACGTGCTCATCGCCGCCGCCACCGGGCTCGCCGCGGGAGGAGTGGCGTGCCTGCTCGTCGAAGGCGCCCGGCACTGGCATCGTCGACGGACATGACGGCCAACCTGCTCGTGGTGGAGGACGACCCGACGCTGCGCGAACTGCTCGCGGCCAGCCTCCGGTTCGCCGGGTTCGCGGTGTCCACCACCGCGAGCGGGGTCGAGGCGCTGCGGATCGCCGCGCAGCGGCCGCCCGATCTGGTGGTGCTGGACGTGCTGCTGCCCGACGTCGACGGCTTCGAGGTGCTGCGCCGCCTGCGCGACGGCGCGGCACCCGCCCGCGACGTGCCGGTGTTGTTCCTGACCGCCCGCGACGCCGGGGAGGACAAGGTCGCCGGGCTGACCGCGGGCGGCGACGACTACGTCACCAAACCGTTCCGCCTCGAAGAACTGATCGCCCGCATCCGCGCGATCCTGCGCCGCACCAGCGGTTCCTCGCGTGCCGTGCTGACCGCCGGTGACCTCGAACTGGACCCGGTGGCCCGGCTGGTCACCCGCGGCGGTGCGCCGGTTTCCCTGTCCCCCACCGAATTCACCCTGCTGCGGTTCCTGCTGGAGAACACCGACCGGGTACTGGCGCGCGAGCAGATCCTGCACCACGTGTGGCGCTACGACTTCGGCGGCGACGCCAGCATCGTCGAGTCCTACATCAGCTACCTGCGGCGCAAGGTGGACAACCGGGAGCCGAAGCTCATCCACACCGTGCGAGGGATCGGTTACGTGCTGCGAGCACCGCGGTGAAGCGGCTGTCGCTGCGGGCGCGGGTGCTGTTGATCGCGATGGCGCTGCTGGTGGCGGGTATGGTGGCCAGCAGCGCGGTGGTGCTCGTCGCGCTGCGGAAACCACTGGTGGAGCAGGTGGACCTCCAGGTGTCGGTGGCCGCCGGGGTGCTGGCCGCGGTGCCGGAACCGGTGGTCGCGAACCTGGCGGGCAACGCCCCGATCCCGCGCGAAGGACCCGACGACCTCTACCTGGCCTACCTGACCCCGGACGGGCAACCGTCGTTGGCGCTCCGGGGAACTGCCGTACCGGATCTGCCGAAACTGGACCGCGCGGCGGTGCTCGCGCGCGGCGGTCAGCCGTTCGAAGTGGCGGACTGGCGGGTGCTGGCGCTGCCGGTCCGCACCGGTGGCAGCGTGGTGGTGGCCGGTGCACTGTCCTCAGTGGACGAAACGGTGGCGCGGGTGCGCCTGGTCTGCGTGCTGGTGGGCGGCGGGTTGCTGGTGGTGCTGGCCACCGCGGGGTGGTTCTGGGTGCGGGCCGGGCTGCGGCCGCTGCGCCGGATCGAGGAGACCGCGGCGGCGATCGCGGGCGGTGACCTGTCGCGGCGGGTTCCGTTCACCGCCGCCGAATCCACCGAGGTCGGCAGGCTGACCACCGCGCTGAACGGCATGCTGGCGCAGATCGAGGCCGCTGTCGCCGCGCGCACGCGCTCCGAGGAACGCCTGCGCACGTTCGTCGCGGACGCCAGCCACGAACTGCGCACCCCGCTGGCCGGCATCAGCGGATTCGCGCAGCTCTACCGCATGGGCGGCAGCGAGATCGACGCGACGATGGACCGCATCGAACGCGAGTCGACCCGGCTGACCGCGCTGGTGGACGACCTGCTGCTGCTCGCGCAACTGGATGAAGGCGGCCTCGACCTGCGCCGGGCGCCGATGGACCTGCGTTCGCTGGCCGCGGACGCGCTGCACGACCTCCGCGCGCTGGACCCGGCCCGCGAGGTCGCGCTCACCGGGCTCGGCGACGCACCGGATCCCGCGCCCGCCCCGGTGCTCGGCGACGAGGCCAGGTTGCGGCAGGTGGTGAGCAACCTGGTGGGCAACGCGATCGCGCACACTCCGGCGGGTTCCGCCGTGCGCATCGGGGTCGGCACGCACGCCGATGAGTCCATTTTGGAGCTCGCCGACTCCGGTCCCGGTCTTTCCCCGGACCAGGTGGCGCTGGTCTTCGATCGGTTCTACCGCGCGGATCCCTCGCGCGCCCGTGACCACGGCGGTGGCGCCGGGCTCGGCCTGGCGATCGTCCATTCGCTGGTGACCGCCCACGGCGGCACGGTGTCGGTGTCCACCCAACCGGGCGCCGGCGCCACTTTCCGGCTCGTGCTCCCGAAATCCGGTTAAGCTGGACGGTGATGATCATTCGTCCCGCCACCGCCGCCGACATCGACGCCGCGGTCACCACGCTGTCCCTCGCCTTCGCCGACTACCCGTTCACCCGGCACACCATCGCCGCCGACGACCACGCCGGGCGGCTGGCCCGCTCGCAACGGCTGTTCCTCACCCGGATCAGCCTGCCCCACGGCCGGGTGTGGGTGAGCGAGCACGCCGAGGCCGTCGCCGCGTGGACCACCCCGGATGCGACCGACCTCGGGCAGGTCTTCGCCGAGGTGGGGCCGGAACTCGCCGAGATCGCCGGTGACCGCGCGGAGATCGCCGCCGAGTCGGAGGCCGCACTGGCCCCGCACCGGCCGCGGGAACCGGCGTGGTTCCTCGGCACGGTCGGTGTCCGGCCGGGCAACCAGGGCCGTGGTCTGGGCAAGTCGGTGATCCGGCCGGGTCTGGAGGCCGCGGAGGCCGCCGGGGTGCCCGCGTACCTGGAGACCTCGACCGAGCGCAACGTCGAGCTGTACCGGACACTCGGCTTCGAGGTGGTCGCCGAGGTCGAGCTGCCCCGCGGCGGGCCGAGGACCTGGGCCATGCGCCGCTGAACCAGGACAATGAGCCGGGTGAAAGCCCTGGGTGCCGTCCTGCTGACCGGATTGCTCGTGCTCACCGCCTGCTCCACCCCCGATCCGGACGAGGGCAAGACCCCGCCCGCGGTCGGCGCGGCGGAGATCGCCCAGCGTCTCGACGAGTACCTGACCGGCATGGCCGAGCAGACGCTGGAGTCCGACGCACAGGCCGGGCCGATCACCCGCGGCCAGACCACCGGCTGCACCGAGAACGACGTCGCCTGGGGTGTGGTCCCGCACGCCGAGCGCACGGTGACCGCGGACGCCGGGGCCAGGAAGTACTCGGAGGACCTGGCCTCCTGGGTGAGCGGCGCCGGGGTGTCCGGCTACGAGAGCCGCCGGATCGACGGCGACCAGGTGACCACCGGCGTGGCCGCCGACGGCGTCCGGTTGACCGTGCGCTGGACCTGGGACACCCCGCGGCTGACCATCAGCGCGACCGGTCCGTGCTCGTGGCCCGCCGACCGCGCCGGTGGGCCCGCTCCCGTGCCGCTGCCACCACCGGCCGGCCCGGAATGGCCGGTGTCCGCCGGCTATCCCGACGACCGCACGGTCTGCACCTCGCCGAAGCGGATGGTGTTCAACGCCGGCGCTCCCCCGTTCGCGGGCCCCGGGCCGCACCCGGTCGTGCGAGCACGCAGCTGGTGGTGTGCGTGCGGGTGGAACCCACCACGGACTCCGGCCGCGACCTGACTTGCGAGTACTCGGCGTCACCGGTCGCGAGCGGCGGCGCCCCGTACGAGTTCAACCTGTTCGAGACGAACTACCACGTCACCGTCCGGCAAGCCGGCGACGGCGCGGTGGTCGACCAGCTCACCCTGCCCGGCACCCTGGGCGACGACCGGAACTGCCCGAGCGAGCTCTACAACCACCACCCGACGCTCGCGCTCGGCCTCGACCACGAGGTGCTGGGCGACAAACTGCGCCCGCTGGTCGAATCGGCTCGCTGACCGAGAGGATCCGCCCGCCTGGTCTCTCACTTCCGCTCCGCCGCCGGCCGGGCTGGTTAGCGTGGCCGAAAAAGGAGGAACCATGCGACGAGGCGGACCACTGGTGGAACGAGCGGTGCGGGGGTACAACTCCGCCATGGTGGCGCTGCGCTCATCCCGGCGCTGGGGACCGGCGGTGCGACGGCACCTGACCATGGTCACCTACACCGGTCGCCGGTCGGGCCGGACATTCACCATTCCGGTGGGCTACCGGCGCACCGGCAACACAGTGGTGATCGGCGTGCGCGGCCCCGGCGCGAAGAACTGGTGGCGCAACTTCACCGGCGAAGGCGGCCCGATCTCCGTCGAACTCGACGGCGCGGACCGTCCCGGCCACGCGATCGCCCGGCGCGACGAGAAGGGCCGCGTGGCGGTCACCGTCCAGCTGACCGCTTGACCACGGCCGACAGCGAATCCAGGAAATCCGTGGCGTCGAACATCTTCCCGGCCGAGGCGACGCCGACCGCCCTCGTCTGTCCATTGAGGATCCGGTGCACGGCTTCCACCGCCAGCGGCGCGCTGACCGCGTAGATGTCCTGCCCGCTCACCGAAGCACGCCGTTCCTCGCCGCCCGCGCGCACGAGCACGTCGACCACGAAGGTCTGGTCGGAGCGGCCGTGTTCGTCGACCGCCTCCGGGGCCGTTCCACCCGCCAGGTCCCGGGCGGCGGTGGTGGTCATGTAGTTGCGCACCTCGCGGACCGGCAGGTGGCTGGGCACGGTGACGATGTCGGCCATGCTGAACTCACCGAGCACGGGCCGGGTGCCCAGCGGTTCCGGGAAGGTCCAGTCGAGGGTCGGCAAGGCGTCGTCGCGGTACTCCAGCTGGCCGTTGGCGTAGCGGATCCGCTTGCCGCCACGGCGTTCCCGGGAGACCGCGCCCGCTTCACGGGTGCCCGCGGTGGGGTGCCAGCTGCTCAGCCCGTACGCGACGTGGACCTCGTCGGCCGCCGTCCAGTCGTCCAGCGCGGTGGTGACCAGGAGGTCGCCGAGGCCGCCGTAGAAGGCCATCGCCGGGACGACCGCGACGCCCGCCTCGCGGGCCCGGTCCGCGAAGTGCGCGAACGTGTCGAGGTTGGCCTCGATCTCGGCCGCCACGTCGACGTACGGGATCCCGGCGCGCAACGCCGCTTCGAGCACCGGCGCGGCGGTCACCGCGAACGGCCCGGCCGTGTTGATCACCGCCGCCGCCCCGGCCAGCGCCCGGTCGAGTGAACCGGGGTCCCCCACCGAGGCGACGCGGGTGTCCAACTCCGGGAACGCCGCCGCGAGCTTCTCCGCGTCACGCCCGGCGGGCAGCGGGACGTACCCGCGAGCCTGGAGTTCCGCCACCACGAACCGTCCGGTGTGCCCGTAGGCCCCGAACACCGCCACTGCCTTCATTTCATCCACAGTGGAATCTTGTCCCGGGCGGGCGCCGGGTGACAGTGTCCGGAACGACACGACCCGTACAATTCCGGACATGAGCACAGTCGCGCTGGCCGCCACCGACGGCATGCTGCACTTCGAACTGGGCGTGGCCTGCGAGATCTTCGGTTCCGGGACCCCGCACTACGACCTGCTCGTGTGCGGTTCGGGGCCGCTGCGGGCCGGGCGTTTCCGGTTGGACCCGGACCACGGGCTCGACCGGCTGGTGGGGGCCGACACCGTGCTCGTCCCCGCACTGGCCGACGTCGACGAGCCGCCGCCGGCCGAACTGCTGGACGCGGTGCGCGCGGCCCACGAAGCGGGCGCGCGCGTGGCGTCGTTGTGCACGGGCGCGTTCGCGCTGGCCGCGGCCGGGCTGCTCGACGGGCTGCGCGCCACCACGCACTGGGCCCACACGGACGTGCTGGCGGCCCGGTTCCCGCTGGTGGAGGTCGATCCGGACGTGCTCTACGTGGACAACGGCAGCGTGCTCACCTCCGCGGGCAAGGCCGCCGCGGTGGACCTGTGCCTGCACCTGGTGCGCCTCGACCACGGCTCGGCGGTGGCGAACGCGGCCGCCCGGCGGCTGGTGGTGCCCCCGCACCGGGCCGGCGGGCAGGCGCAGTTCGTCGCCACGCCGGTCCCGGAGACCGACGACCACCCGCTGACCGCGTTGCTGCCCTGGGTGACCGAACGGCTGGACCAGCCGCTGACCGTGGAGGACCTGGCTCGCCAGGCGAACCTGAGCTCGCGGCACCTCGGCCGCCAGTTCCGCTCGGCCACCGGCACGACGCCGTTGCAGTGGCTGCACACGCAACGGATCCGGCGAGCGCAGGAACTACTCGAAACCACCGGCGACAGCATCGAGGTGATCGCTTCGGCCGTCGGCATGGGCACCGCCACCACGTTGAGGCGCCACTTCAACCGAACCGTCGGCGTACCGCCGGACGCCTACCGCCGCACGTTCCGGACCGGCCCGCCGGAACGCCCCGATACGCCGTGAATGTGGCTTTCACTGCCGATTTCGCTGTGAAAGCCACATTCACCGCACCCACCCGGCACCAGCAGGGGCGGACGGCCGATCCGGCCGCCCGCCCCTACCCCCAGTGGGTCGCGGTCACCCGCGCTTGAACTCCTCCCAGGTCACCTTCTTGACCTGCGGGCCGTCGTCCTTGTTGTGGTTGGCCAGGCCGTTCAGCCCCTGGTAGTAGTCCCCGGCCTGCGCCTGGGCCTGCGGCGACATGTCGGTGTCGCTGATCGCGATGCCGTGGATGTGCTCGACCCAGTCGCCCTGGCTGGGGGTCCGGTGCCAGGCGGCGAACCCGACCTCCCGCAGCGCCTTCACCGCGGCGTCCTTGTCGGAGATGTTCCTGACCGAGATGTCCACCGCACCACCGCCGTCGTGGGTGCCGCCCGAGGCGCCGACGCCGCCCGCGTTGTACGAGCCCTGGGTGATGGTGAAGTTCACCCCGGCGCGCTTCTCCGCGGCGGCGATCATGTCGGCGGTTCGCTTGTTCAGCGTCTGGCCGTCCACCGTGGTCTTCCCGCCCACGTCGATGGTGGCGGTCAGCGTGTACCGCCCCTTGCCGAGTTCGGCGAGCGAGCCCTTCCCCGGCAGCCCGCTGGCCGCCAGGCCGCTGTGCCCCAGCGACTTCTGGTACTTCTGGTACGCGGTCACCGTCGTCGTGCCGAAGTGCCCGTCGACCTGCTTCTTGTCCAGCAGGTTCTTCGCCGCGAGCGCCTCCTCGACCACCTTGACGCTGTCACCGGAACCCGGCGTGATCGACTGGTCGGGCTTGTACGGGTCCCACATGGCCGCCTTGACCACGGCCTCCATGTTCACCGCCGGGGCGGCTACCGCGGTCTGCCCGATCGTGCCCGTGAGCGCGGCCGCGGAAAGGGCGGTGAACACCGCGGCGGTTGCCACCTTGCGCATGACTGCTCCTTCACTCGATGCTGCTCCCTGCGAACAACGTGTGGTCGACACTGGCCCGGACGAGTGCGTGTCCGGAACCACCTGGACGCAACATCTGACGTCAGAAGCCGCAGGTTGACAGCGTCTGACAGCCGGGCGAACAGACGATTCGCCTGGTCAGCACGGCATCGGCGCGGGTGTTCGCGGTATAGTTGCCCAGTCGCGGAGAGTGACAAGAAGTCGTGTCCATCTGACACGACCGCGAGGGGAGCGTGCCGAGACTGCAAGCGGGAGAGCGGGCACCCGAGCTGGAATCGTTCATGGCCGGGCTGCGGGAGCTGCGGGCACGGGCGGGCGAGCCGTCCTTCCGGAAGATGGCGGCCAAGTCCGGCGCGGTGTCGCACGCCACCCTGCACCTGACCGTCACCGGCAGGCGGCTGCAGCCCTGGGAGACCGTGCGCGAGTTCATCCGCGCCTGCGACGGTGACGAGGAGGAGTGGCACGCCCGCTGGCTGGGGGTGCAGCTCGCGCTCTCGGAGTCGACTCCCTCGGCTCCACCGCAGCTGCCGGCAGTCACCGCGGTGGGTGCCGACGAGCCCGAAGCCGTGTCGTGGTGGCGGTCGAAGCGGGTCGTCGTGCCGTTGGCGGCGTTCCTGGTCGCGGCCGTGGCGGTGGTCGTGGTGGTGCTGCTGCCCCGGCAGGAGGAGGCCGCAGCGCCGGAGCCGGCCGGGCCGCCCTACCCCGGCGACTCCAGCAGCTTCGTCGGCGACGTGACCATCCCGGACGACACCGTGGTCAAGCCCGGTGAGCAGTTCGTCAAGGTGTGGGAGATCCAGAACACCGGCACCGTCGAGTGGCGCAACCGCTTCCTCCGGCGCACCGACCTGCCGGTGGCCCCGAACGCCTGCCGCACGCCGGAACGCATCCCGATCAACGACACCCTCCCGCAGCAGCACGTCCAGGTCACCGTCACGGTCAGCGCCCCGCCCACCGCCCCGGTCGACTGCCGCGTCTACTGGAAGATGGTCGACGAGCAGGACCGCGAACTCCTCCCCGGCCGCCGCCCGATCTACTTCTCCGTGTTCGTCCGCCCCTGAGCCAGCGCACCGGTGACGGCCGCGTAGGTCGCCTCCGGGCCGAGGCCGTCGGTGGGCACGACCACGCACGACGGCCGTTCCGCCAGGTAGGCGCGAAGTGGTCGTGGATCCGCGCCAGCAGGACCGGACCGCCGTCACGCGCGACGATGGCGTGCATGTGCCGAGCCCACTCGCTGCTGTCGGCCCGGCCTTCGAACCGCGCGGCCTGCTCCCGCTTCCCCACCGTCAGCGCGACCTCGACGTACTCGGCACCGGCGCGGGCCGCCGCCTCTTCGAAGCGAAGGGCTTCGGCCACCTTCGTCACCAGCTGCGGCATCACCACGTCGTGCCCCGCGCGCAGGTGGGTTTCCGCCATGCCGATGGCCAGCGCGCGCCCGGCGGGTAGCGCGGTCCAGAAGTCGTCCTGCCACCCGCCGAGCAGGCTCACCACCCGGTCGATGTCCAGGTTCAGCGCCATCGGGTGCGCGTCGGCGTACCGCTGGGCCGTCGTCGACTTGCCGACGCCGGACGGTCCGTTGAGGTGGAGGAACCGGGCCATGTCAGTCCACAGTGGACGGGACGATGCCCGGCCAGCGGCCGTCGGCGGCGAGTTCCCTGGTCACCTCGACGATGCCCTGGCGAACCGCGGCCACCGAATCACGGGGTTCGTACAGCTCCGCCGACGCGCGCAGCGCGACGTGCCGTCGCAGGGACGGGTCGACGATCCGCCGCACGCCCAGGTCCTGGCCGTGCCCGGCGACCACCGACCGCGGCAGGATCGTGCACGCCTCCCCGATCTCCGCGATCCGCACCATCGTGCCGAGCGACTCCACGTCGGCGACCACGGTCGGCACCAGTCCCTGACCGGCGAAGGCGCGATCGATCAGCGTGCGCAGGTTGCTGCGGCCGCCGGGCGTCACCAGCGGCACCGACCGCAACTCGTCCAGCGACACCTCCTCGTCCGAGCGCGGCCGCGGCGACGGCTGGCCGATCAGGTACAGCTCCTCCGAGTACAGCGGCGTCTCCCCCGGCCGCGGCGCGTCGTTCTCCGGGTACACCGCGGCCAGGTCCAGCCTGCCGACCAGCAGCAGTTCGTGGATGTACCCGCTCATCGACTCGAACAACTGCAGGTGGATGCCGGGGTGGCGGGCCTTCGTCCAGGAGAACAACGCGGCCGCCAGCGGTGTCGCGACCGTCGTCGGCAGGCCGACCGCGACCGGGCCGTGGATGTGGTGGCGCCCCTGGACGGCGGTCTCGGACAGCCGGTCGAACTGCCGGACGAGTTGCTGGGCGTCGCGGTACAGCGCCCGCCCCGCCGAAGTGGGCACCACACCGCGCGGCCCGCGGTCCAGCAACCGCACGCCCAGGTGCGCTTCGAGCTGCGCCATCCGCTGGCTGATCGCGGGCTGCGACACGTGCAACCGCCCGGCCGCGCGGGACAGGCTGCCCGATTCGACGACGGCGATGAGGTCGCGCAGATGGGCGATGTCCACGCTGCCGCCCTCCCTCACGCGCGTTCGGCCTCCCGGACGATCCGCCGGGCCCGTTCGACGACCGGACGATCGATCATCTCACCGTCCAGGCTCGCCGCGCCGTCAAGGTCGACCGCCAGCACCCGCCGAGCCCAGTCCACTTCGGCCGCCGAGGGCGCGAAAGCCGCGTGGACCAGCGGAACCTGCACCGGGTGGATGCACAGCTTGCCGCCGAACCCCCAGCCCTTCGCCCGCGTGGCGTCCCTGGTCACGACCTCGGTGTCGCGGATGGCCGTGCTCACCCCGTCCACCGGGGCGGGCAGCGAACTCACCACCGACCAGCGGACGAGGTCGCTGCGCGACGGGTCGAGCGCCGCATCGTCGGTGACGCCCAGGTCGAGGGCCAGGTCGATGCTGCCGAAGAGCAGCCGGACCACCGGCTCGGCGGCGGCGATCTCGGCCAGGTTCACCAGGCCACGCGCGGTCTCGATCAACGGGAGCACCGGGCCCCCGACGGCGAGCACGTCGCGGGCCGACTCCGCCTTGGGCAGCACCACGGCGGCGGGGGACAGCTCGCGGCACAACGCCAGGTCCGCCGCGGCTTCCGGGGTGCCGGCGGCGTTGACCCGCACCACCACCGGCACCGGCGAATCCGCGGGCCAGTGCGCCCGCAGCGCCTCGCGCGCGGTCGCCTTGTCGGCCTCGGCCACGGCGTCTTCCAGATCGATGATCACGGCGTCGGCCCCGCTGGCGGTGGCCTTGGCGAACCGTTCCGGCCTGGTCGCGGGCACGAACAACCAGCTGACCGCGGTGGTGAGGGTCATGCGGCACCGTCCTCGATCAGGCCGTCGATCTCCGCTTCGCTCAGGCCCAGTTCGGCGAGGATCGGGCGGGTGTGGCTGCCGAGTTCCGGCACCGGGTCCATCCTGGGCTCGCCGGTGACCAGGCCCGGCAGGGAAAGTGACGGGACCGGACCGGCCGGTGTGCCGACCTCGTGCCAGCGCCCGCGCGCGGTGAGCTGCGGGTGGTTCCAGACCTCGGCCATCGAGTTGACCCTGGCGTGCGCGATCGGGATCGCGGCGAGCAGGTCCATCGCCTCGGCGGCGGTCAGCTCGGCGAACCGCGCGGAGACGAGCGCGCCCAGCGCCTCGCGGTTGGTGTTGCGGTCGGCGTTGGTCGCGTAGTCGGGGTCGGTGGCGATTTCGGGGCGGGCCAAGAACTCCTCGCAGAAGGTACGCCATTCGCGCTCGTTCTGGATGCTCATCATCACCACCCCGCCGTCCCCCGCTTCGAAGGGGCCGTAGGGGTAGATGGTCGCGTGGGCCGCGCCCGCGCGCACCGGCGGCGGCGCGCCGTCGTAGGCGTAGTAGAGCGGGAAGCCCATCCATTCCACTGTGGACTCCAGCATGGAGACGTCGATGTGCGCGCCCTTCCCGGTCCGGCCGCGGTCCAGGAGCGCGGCGAGGATCGAGCTGTAGGCGTACATGCCCGCGGCGATGTCGGACACCGAGATGCCCGCCTTGGCCATGTCGTCACCGTTCCCGGTGACCGACAGGAGTCCGGCCTCGCTCTGCACCAGCAGGTCGTAGGCCTTCATCGTCTCGTACGGCCCCGGCGTGCCGTAACCGGAGATGTCGCAGACGATCAGCTTCGGGTGCGCTGCCCGCAATTCCCCGGCACCGAGCCCGGCGCGGGCGGCGGCGCCGGGCGCCAGGTTCTGGATGAACACGTCGGCGTCGGCCAGCAACCGCCGGAGGATTTCCTTGCCACGCGGCTGCTTGATGTCCAGGGTGAGCGATTCCTTGTTCCGGTTCACCCAGACGAAATGGGAACTCAGGCCGTTGACGCGCGTGTCGTAGGCGCGGGCGAAATCGCCGACGCCCGGCCGTTCCACCTTGATCACCCTGGCGCCGAGATCGGCCAGGTGACGGCTGGCGTAGGGAGCGGCGATCGCCTGCTCCAGCGAAACCACGGTCACTCCACGGAGGGGCTGCATATCCTTCTTCCTGCCGGTGGTCACACCACAAAACTGAGGGCCGAGACGAACACGAGGGAAACCACGGACGCCAGTGCGGTGACGAAGGTCAGCGCTTTCAGCGCGCCCCGCGTGGTCACCCCGAGCATGGTCTGGAACATCCAGAAGAAATTGCTGTTCACGTGCAGGGCGAACAGGGCGCCGGAACCGATCGCCAGCCCGAGCACGGCGGGCGGCACGTCGAGGCCGCCCATGATCGGGGCGAGAATGCCGGCGGCGGTGATGGCGGCCACCGAGATCGAGCCGATCGCCAGGTGCAGCACGGCCGCGACCAGCCAGGCCAGCAGGATGGTCACCACCACCGGCACCCCGGCCTCGGCGGAGAAGAGGCCGCCGAGCACGTCCTCCAGCCCGGTCTTGCCGATGACCGCGCCGAGCGAACCGCCGACGCCGGTGATCAGCAGGATCTGCCCGGTGGAGTTGAACCCCTTGGTCATCGACTCGGCGACCTGCGCGCGGCCGAGCGTCCGGCGCGCCAGGAGGTAGGCGCCGAGCAGGCCGACGAACAACGCGAACACGGGGTCACCGAGGAAAGCGAGCACAGTGGACTCGACCCCGGCCGCCTCGGTGATCGCGCCGGTCGCGATGAGCAGCAACGGCACCACGATCGGCAGCAGCGACACGGCCAGCGGCGGCATCCGCCGGACCGGTGCCTCCACCTCGGCGGGTTCCTCGACCTCCACATCGGACTCGTCCTTCGCCGCGTTCCAGAAGCCCCGGTTGAGCAACCAGCCGTAGACCAGCATGGTGAGGACGACGGTGAGCGGGGCGAGCACGAAGCCGTAGACCAGCATCGAGCCCAGCGGCACGTGGAGCAGACCGGCGATGGCGATGGTGCCCAGTCCCGGCACCACGAAGACGTACCCGACGAGGATGCCCGCGGTGAGCGACCCACCCATCATGGCGAGCCCGTTGCGGCCCATGCGCGGCGCGGCGGCACGGGCCAGCGGGGCGGCGAGCACGAGCTGCACATCCACGTAGATGGACGGGAAAACGGTGCTCAGCACCACGGCGAGCACGTGCGGGATCTTGCGCGGGCCGAGCCCGCGCACGAGCAGTTCGACCAGTTTCCGCAAGGCGCCCAGTGAATGCAGCAAGGATCCCAGCAATACGCCGAATCCGATCAGCAGTCCGACTTCGGCCATGATCTCGCCGAACCCCTCGGCGATGGCTTTCATGGTGCCGTCGAACCCCAGTCCGCCGGTGAGCCCGAGGTAGATCGAGCCGACGACCAGTGCGATGACCGGGTCCACCCTGGTCACCAGGATGAGCAGCACCACAACGACAATCGCGATTGTCGTGTGCAACACAATCAACGTGTCTGTCCTCTCCCGCGAGGCCGGGCCGCTTCGTCGCGACCACGCCCGTGCTGCGAGATCAGAACACAGGACGACCACCCCCGGTAGGCGGCAATCCCCAAGACCACCATAAGGAGCGCTGATAGCTCGCTCCGAGCTCAACCTCCCTGGGGGAGCACGGTTCTGAGCACGGCTTCGAATTCGGGGGCGGTGGGTGGGTGGTCGGTCAGGAGTGCCTGCAGCATGACGCCGTCCACCAGGCCGACGAACGTCTGGACCCGCACCGCGTCGTCGGTGAAGCGGCCGGCGAAGTCCGCCAGCGCCGCCATCCAGCGTTCGGTGGGCGGACGCAGCGACGCGTCCTTCGCCGCCAGCAGGTACAGCTCGTATTCGGCGAGCAGCCTGCTCGGGCCCCGGACCACCTCCGCCATCAGCGCGGCCAGGTCCCGCAGGCCGTCCGCGCCCCCGTCCGCGGCGGCGGCCAGGCGGTGCATGCGCTCGGCGTCCTCGTCCATCACCCGCGTCAGCGCGGCGGTGAGCAGGTCCTGGATGCTGCTGAAGTAGTACGCGGCCGAGGTGGCGGGCTGCCCGGCTTCCTTCGAAACCGTCCGGTGGCTCACCCCGGCCACCCCGTCGCGCGCGACGACGCGCAGCGTGGCTTCGATGAGTTCCTGCTTGCGCCGCTCACCCTTGACGCGGCGACCGTCCGGCACTGGCACCTCCCGATGATCCGGCTCAGCGTAACCGGACCGCCAGCACCCGGTGCCCGGCCAGCACCACCAGCAGCGCGACCCCGCCCGCGACCACCGCCACGGTGAACCCGCCCGCCGCGCCGAAGCCGTCCACCACCTGACCCGACACCGCGGCCCCCAGCGCGACCCCGGTGTTCAGCCCGGTGAGGGCCCACGTCATGCCCTCGGTCAGCGCCGCCGCCGGCACGATGCGCTCCACCAGCGTCATGATCACGATCATGCTGGGCGCGAAGAACACCCCGGCGAAGAACACCGCCGCGGCCAGCCCGGTGACACTGGTGACCAGCAGCATCGGCACCGTGGTGAGCGCCGTGCCCAGGGTGCCGAACAACAGCAGGCGCGGCAGCGGCACGGTCGGCTTGAGCCCGCCGAAGACCAGGCCCGCCACTGCGGATCCGATGGCGTACACCGAAACCACCACTCCCGCGGCCATCGTGTTCCCCCGCGCTTCGGCGAAGGCGATGCTCACCACGTCCACCGTGCCGACGATCGTGCCGCCCGCGGTCAGCGCCAGCACCAGTACCGCCACCGCCGGATCGCGGACGACCGACTTCACCGGACCGGGGACCGGGGCGTGCACGGGCGGTTCCGTGGCGCGCTGGGCGGTGAACAGCAGCGTGCCCATGGCCAGCAGCACAGCCGCCACGAGCGGTCCCGCCTGCGGGAACAGCGTGGTGCACAACGCCACCGACAACGCCGGGCCGAAGACGTAGGTGATCTCGTCGACCACCGACTCGAACGAGAACGCGGTGTGCAGCCGCGCGGACTCCCGGTAGAGCTGCGTCCAGCGCGCCCGGACCATCGCGGCCATGTTGGGCAGGCAGCCCGCGGGCACCGCGAACACGAACAACGACCAGGCTGGCGCGCCGTAGCTGGTGCACAGCAGCAGCGCGCCGAGCGAAGCCACGCTGATCCCGCACGCGGGCAGCAGCACCCGGCTCTGGCCGCGGCGATCGACCAGCCGGGAGATCCGCGGGCCGAGCAGGGCCATCGACAGCGTGAAGCAGGCGGACACCGCGCCCGCCAGCGCGTAGTCGCCCCGGAGCTGCGAAAGCATGGTGATGATCCCGATGCCGGTCATCGGTGCCGCGGTCCTGGCGACCAGCGCGGCGGCGGTGAACGCCAGCGAGCCGCGGGCGGCGAACAGCTCGCGGTAGGGGTTGGCCATGGCGGGCCCTTCGAGAGAGAAACTTGAACGGTCGTTAGAATTGTTACCAGAACTCTCCTCGGCAGGAAAGCGGGATGAAACCGGGGCGGGACAGCATGGCCGCGACCGAACGAACGAAGGGGAGATCGTGGTGACGATCAGGAAGTTCATCACCGGCTCGGCCGCCGTGCTGGCGCTCGGCCTCGCGGGCGGCCTGGGGGCGCCCGCGGTGGCCGCGGCGGCGCCCGCCGGGACGATGTCGGACGTGACCGTGTGCGACAAGTACCTGAAGGCCGCGAAGTCGCACGAAGCGCAGGCGCAGCAGTACCTCACACTGGCGAAGAAGGCCGCCGCCGCGGGGGACGCGGCGGCGGCCGCCAACTTCAAGAAGCGGGCCGCGGAGGCCCAGCATGCCGCGAAGGTCGCCTACGACAAGTACAAGAAGTGCCGCACCTGACCGAGACCGGCCGCTAGCGTGGCGATCATGACCGACGAGACGCGGATCGCCTACGACACCGTCGCGGAGGCGTACGCCGAGCTGCTCCACGACCACCTCGACGGCAGCCCGTGGGACCGGTCGATGCTCACCACCTTAGCCGAGCTCGTCGGCACCGCGGGCCCGGTCGGCGACCTCGGCTGCGGCCCCGGCCGGTTGACCGGCCACCTGGCCGGGCTCGGGCTGGACGTGTTCGGCGTCGACCTGTCCCCCGGCATGATCGCCGTGGCCCGGCGGACCCACCCCGGACTGCGGTTCGAGGTGGGTTCGCTGGAGGTGCTGGACCTCGAGGACGGATCGCTGGCGGGCGCGCTGGCGTGGTACTCGCTCATCCACACCCCGCCGGCGCGGCTCCCGCGGGTGGCCGCGGAACTGGCGCGCGTGCTGGCACCGGGCGGGTGCCTGCTGACCGCCTTCCAGGTCGGCGACGAGCGGCGGCACATCACCCACGCCTACGGGCACGACGTCTCGATCGAGGCGTTCCGCCTGCGGCCGGAGCACGTGACGGAGTGGCTCACCGATGCGGGGCTGGTGCTGGAAGCCCAGTTGGTGCGGCAACCCCAGCCACCGCACGAAAAGACGCCGCAGGCCTACCTATTGGCCAAGAAGCCGGGCTGACCGCCTACTTGACGAAGTCGTCGACCACCTTGGGCGGCCAGCTGCCGACGTTCAGCACGCCCAGCGAGTAGGCGCGCGACACCAGCGCCGCCCGGTTGGGCACCTTCAGCTTCCGGAGCAGGCCGCTGACCCGGTACTCCACCCCCTGCCTGCTCAGGAACAGCCGCGACGCCAGCGGGATGGTGGAGGTGCCCGCCGCGATGCCCTCCAGGATCCGGGCGTCCATTTCGGACAGTATTTTCCGCTTGCCGGTCACCACTTCCGCGTCGGCGTCCGACACCGGGCGCAGGACGACCAGCACCGTGGTCACCCCGCCCGCGTCACACACCGAGACCGCGGTCAGCGTCGCCGGTGACGGCACCCCGGCCGCGTCCAGCAGCACCACGTGCGCGCTGAAGCGGTGCCGCCCGCCCTCGGTCAGCCCGGTCAGGCCGCGGCACACCGCCTGCCGCAGGCTCGGGTGCACCAGGCCGGAGAACTCGTCGTCCGGCGCCAGCCCGAACCGGGTGAAGAACTCCTGGTTCACCTGCTGTATCCGCAGTGCCCGATCCAGGCAGACCATGGACTCGGAACCGGGGCTGCTGGTCATCCTTTTCCTTCTCCCTCATCATTTTTCCGCCGTGCCAACGGCACGATGAGAGAGGAGCGGGAAGCCCGGCTACAGATACCCCGGCCCGGTGGTCCCGGGATTTTCCTTCTGGTGAGCGCAAAACGCCCGGGTCAACGGTCGTTCTCCCACGAGAAGCCGTCCGGGTCGGTGAAGGAACCGCCGCCGATGGTGATCCGGTGCGCGCCGGAGCCGTCCGCGGGCACCCCGGCGGCCTTGGCCAGTGCGCGGCGCCGGTACAGGCCCAGCTTGACCGCCTTACCGCTCTCGAACTCGACGTACATCCGGCCGAAGCTCTTCGCCACGGGCAGGCCGTGCTCGGCGTAGAAGCGCTTGCTCGCGGACACGTCCTCGGCGCCCAGCAGGAGCACCAGGTCGTCGATCTGCCGCGTGGCCGGGCCGGTGTCCTTCTTCGCCGAGGTCGCCACCTTCCAGATCGCGCCGTCCGGGGCCCGCACCACGGCGCCGTAACCCCAGAGCGACTTCTCGGCGGGCTTCAGCGTGGTGGCACCGGCGGCCAGCGCCGACCGCACGAAGCTATCCACTGTGGACGGCTGGGAAACCGTGATGGACAGGGTGTAGCCGCGGAAACCGGTGCTGGGCGGCGCCCCTTCCCGCAGCCGCAGGCGGCTTTCGTCCAGGTCGAAGGCGGTGGCGTAGAACTGCCGGGCGGCCGCCACGTCCGGCACGTCCAGGGTGAGGTGATCGATGGTCGTCATGCCGATCACGCTAGATCCGGGCCGGCGGCGGGCGCTTCTCGATTCCTGACCGGCTCAGGCGACCTCCTGGATGCGGACCAGGTTCCCGGCGGGATCGCGGAACGCGCAGTCGCGCACGCCGTACGGCTGCATCGTCGGTTCCTGGACCACTTCGGCGTCGCCGCCGCTGACCTTCTCGAAGGTGCCGTCGAGGTCACGGCTGGCCAGCAGGATCCAGCCGTAGGTGCCCTTGGCCATCATCTGGGCGATGGTGGCGCGCTCGTCCTCGGTGATGCCGGGATCGGCGGCGGGTGGCGCCAGCAGGATGGAGGTGCCCGGCTGGTCGGCGGGGCCGACGGTGATCCAGCGCATCTTGCCCTGGCCGACGTCGCTGCGGACCTCGAAGCCGAGGGTGTCGCGGTAGAAGGCGAGCGATTCGTCCGGGTCCTCGTGCGGCAGCACGGTGGTGTGGATGGTGATGTCCATGGACAGATGCTAGGCGCGCTCACCGCGGATCGCGGCCGGTGAGCGCCACGATCCGGTCGAGCAGCGCGGCGTCGGCGGGCACCTCGACGGGCGGTCCCCACAGTTCCGGCAGCGGTGCGTTGGGCACGAACTCGGCGACGTGGTCGAAGCAGGCGCGCAGGGTGCCGGCGGGCAGGTCGAACGGCTGCCCGGTCGCAGTGGCGAGGTCCCAGCCGTGCACGACGAGTTCGGTCAGCACGATCCGGCCCCACGTCCGCTTCGGCAGGTCCAGGTGGCCCGTGCCCGTCCACGCCGCCGGGTCGATCCACGCCCGCCGGAGGGTGGCGAGCTGGCGGGCCACGCGGACTCGCCAGCCGTCGCCCAGCTCGGCGCCGCCGCCCGCCACCTCGTCGACGTGCCGGATGAGGTCGGCCACGGGGTAGTCGGTGCAGGGGGTCGGCAGGGCGAGCTGGTCGTCGGCGGTGCCCATGACCAGCTCGGCCATCGCCACGCAGGCGGGCGCCAAGTCGACCTCGGCCGCGCACTCGACCTCGCGCACGTCGGCCGTCCCCCCGAAGCGCGCGGCGATTTCCGTCGCCCGCTCCAGCCCGGCGCAGTCGACCAGCCAGTACCCGGCCAGCACCTCCTGCGTTTCGGCGAACGGTCCGTCGGTGACCACGGGCACGCCGCGCAGGTGCTCGACCCGCCGGGCGCGCGCGGGTTCGGCGAGCCCCTGGGCCTCGACGAACTCCCCGGACTCGCGCAACTCGCGGTTGACGTCGTCCAGGAGGTCGGTCGCGTCGGTGCGCGCGTCGGCCTGCGTGCCGTACAGCAAGATCAAGTACTTCATCGGGCTCCTTCCACCTCGCGACGCCAGGATGCGCCGCCTCGCCGGGAACGTCGGAGCCACCCCAGCCGACCGGACACCGCTTGCCATCCCGAGTAAGAGTCTTGTAGACTCAAACTATGCTCACCAGGGACGACGCCATCGCGAAGATCGAGAAGGCGACCACCGCCGCCGCGTTGTTCGACGGCGATCCCGTGGCCGCGCGCCGCCGGTACCGCGAGCTGGCGAGCGCGCTCCACCCCGACCGCAACCCCGGCGACGAGCGCGCCCACCGCGCCGCCGCCACGCTCAACCGCCTCTACGACGACTGGAAGCGAGCCCGCCACCAGACCGTCACCACGGCGACCTCCCGCTACACCCTCACCACCCCGCACGCGGTCGGCAGCGTCGCGACCACCTACCGCACCACCGGGCCCCACCTGGTCAAGCTCGTCCGCAACCCGGCCCTCAACCCCCTCCTCCACACCGAATGGACGGCCCTGCGCGCCCTCGACGACCTGACCGAGCGGCACCGCTGGCTCCGCCCCTACTACCCCCGCCTGATCGACACCTCGGGCCCGGTGGCCCGCGGCGATCGCGCCTTCACCGTGCTCGACCC
The DNA here is from genome assembly GCF_017309385.1 of Amycolatopsis sp. 195334CR. NCBI lineage: Bacteria > Bacillati > Actinomycetota > Actinomycetes > Pseudonocardiales > Pseudonocardiaceae > Amycolatopsis > Amycolatopsis sp. 195334CR. The sequence goes on from NZ_JAFJMJ010000001.1 coordinate 732,310, forward strand.
GCTCGTCGACGGCTTCACCACGCTCGCCGACATCCGGAAGGCGTTCCCCGGCGGCCTCGACGGGCGCGACTACGCCTGGATGCACCGCCGCCTGCTGCGCGCGGTGGCCGGGGCGCACCGCGCCGGCGTTGTCCACGGGCACATCACCGCGGACAACGTGCTGGTCCACCCGGAACAACACGGGATCGTGCTGGTCGGCTGGTCGTTCGCGGTCGGCGAGGGCGAACTCCCGGTGGCGGTGGACAACTCCGCCGACTACCCGCCGGAAGTCCACAAAGGACAACCGATGACCGCGGCCACCGACGTCCACATGCTCCACACGATGATGGCGGATCTCCTGGCACCGGACGAAGAACGGCAACGCACGTTCGCCACCTGGTGCACGCAGGACTCCCCGGCCCAACGACCCGACGCCGCCGACCTGCTCGACGAGTACGACGACCTGCTCGACGAGCTGTACGGCCCGCGCACCTTCAGACCGTTCACCCTTCCCGAGACAGGAGCCTGACCATGGGATACGGACACTGGGACGACAACGCCTACGCCGCCGCGAAGACCTTCCGCGCGGCCAAGGGCGAGGACGATTTCGGCTACACCGCCGACCTCCGCAACAAGCCGGCGCGCGAATGGAAGGTCGCGCCCGCGCTCAACCCGAGGAACGCGACCCGGGAGTGCCGCGATTCGGCCGACCACGGCGATTCGACGCCGATCGCCGTGCTGTTCGACGTCACCGGCTCGATGCGCCGCGTGCCGCGGATCATGCAGGGCAAGCTCGGCAAGCTGCACGGCCTGATCCAGCGCCGCGGGTACCTGACCGATCCGCAGGTCCTCTTCGGCGCCATCGGGGACGCCGACAGTGACCGGGTCCCGTTGCAGGTCGGGCAGTTCGAGTCGGACAACCGGATGGACGAGCAGCTCCGCACGATCTTCCTCGAAGGCGGGGGCGGCGGGCAGAAGAGCGAGTCGTACGAGCTGGCCGCCTACTTCATGGCGCGGCACGTGGTGACCGACGCGTGGCAGAAGCGCGGTCGCAAGGGCTACCTGTTCATCATCGGTGACGAGCTGAACAAGCCCTCGCTGCAGGCGAAGCACGTGCGCCGGATCATCGGCGACGACCTGCGCCAGGACATCGACCCCGCCTCGGTGTACCGGGAGCTGGCACGCAAGTGGCACGTCTACTTCGTGCTGCCCAACCAGTCGTCGTACTTCAACCACCCGGACATCGCGGAGCACTGGAGCGGGCTGCTCGGCCAGAACTTCCTCAAGCTCGACGACCCGGGCGCGGTGTGCGAGCTGATCGCGGCCACGATCGGGCTGGAGGAGCAGGTGGTCGACGTCGACCAGGCGCTGGCCGATCTCGCCGACGTCGGCTCGGCCGCGGAAGGCGAGGCCGTCGGCAAGGCGCTGACCCGGCTGGGTGCCCGCTCGGTGGTCACCTCGGCGGTGCCCGAGGCAGGCGGTCCCGACGACGTGGTGCTGCGGTGAACCTCGACGGGCACGTGGTGGTGGTCGGGCTCGGGTTCGGCGACGAGGGCAAGGGGGCCGTGGTCGACGCCCTGTGCGCGGCCCGGCCCACCACCGCGGTCATCCGGTTCAACGGCGGTGCGCAGGCCGCGCACAACGTGGTGGCCGACGGGCGGCACCACACGTTCAGCCAGTTCGGGGCGGGCACCTTCGCCGGGGTGCCCACCCACCTCTCGCGGTACGTCCTGGTCGAGCCATTCGCGCTGGCCACCGAAGCCCGGCAGCTGGAAGCCGCCGGGGTGCGCAACCCGCTCGCGCTGCTGAGCGTGGACGGCCGGGCGCTGCTCACCACGCCGTTCCACATCCACGCCAACCGCGCCCGCGAGGACGCCCGTGGTGACCAGCGGCACGGTTCGTGCGGCAAGGGCATCGGCGAGACCGTCTGGTACTCGCTGCGGGCGGACGCGCCGACCGTCGCCGACTGCGCCCGGCCCGCCGTGCTGCGGCGCAAGCTCGACGCGCTGGCCCGGTTCTACGAGCCGCTCGCCAGCCCGCCGCACAGCGTGGACGAGCTGGTGTCGCTGTACCGCGATTTCGCCGACGCGGTCCGGTTCACCGACAGCGGCGAGGCCGGGCGGCTGGCCGACCGCGGCCGGGTGGTCTTCGAGGGAGCGCAGGGGGTTCTCCTCGACGAGCACCACGGGTTCCACCCGCACACGACGTGGTCGACCACCACCCCGCACAACGCGCGCGCCCTGCTGGCCGGACGCCCGCACACCGTGCTGGGCGTCACCCGGACCTACCACACCCGGCACGGTGCCGGACCGTTCCCGACCGAGGACGCGGCGCTGCTGGCCCAGTTCCCCGAACGCCACAACGGCACCGGGAAGTACCAGGGCGCGTGGCGCGTGGGGCACCTCGACGCGGCCCTGCTGGACTACGCGATCGCGGCCTGCGACGGCGTGGACGCCCTCGCCGTGACCCACCTCGACGCCGACCGTCCACGCGTGGTGCTCGACCACGGCACGCCCGCGGTCGAACTGGACGACCCACTGGCGTGGTTCGGCACCCGGCGGCCGGTCGCGCTCGCCGGGTACGGGCCGGACCGCGCGGATTATCGGGCGCCGGTCACAATCGGCGTGTGATCGAGTCGACGCCGGTGTCCGTGGATGTGCTGGTCGTGCGCTTCGACCCGGGTGAGCGGACTGTGCTACTGGGGGTCGCGCCGCGGGCCGCGGAGCCGTTCCAGGGGGAACTCGCGCTGCCCGGGGTGCTGCTCGGCCTCGGGGAGCGGTTGCGGGAGGCGGGGACGAGGGCGGTGGTCACCAAGCTCGGCCTGCCGTCGGACGCGCTGTCCGGCACGGGCCAGCTGACCACCTTCGACGAGCCGTCCCGCGACCCGCGCGGCCCGACCCTGTCCATCGCACTGTGGGCCACGGCGAGGGCGGCCGGTGAGGGGGTGCGGTGGTGCCGTCTGGATGACGTGCCGGACCTGGCGTTCGACCACAACCGGATCGTGGCGGACTGCCGCCCGCTGCTGGCGGACCGGTTGTGGCGGCACGTGGAGTTCACCGCGGGCCTGATGGGGAACGACTTCACCACCGCGCAGGCCCTGGACGCCACCGAAGCCCTGACCGGCGACCGCCCCTACCCCGCCAACCTGGGCCGCACCATGGAACGCGTCCCCGGCCTGCGACGGACCACCGAACACGCCGCCGCCCTCCCGAAAGGCGGCCGCCCCCCTTCCCTCTGGCGCTGGGACTGATAGTCGGGCACCAAACCGCCACCCGGCAACGCAACCCAACCACCCACCCAGCCCACACCTCCCCATCCCCGATCCACAGCCCAAAACACGGCACACTGAAAAATCGGGATGGCCCCACCTACAACGGCCGAAACGAAGCAAGAAGCACCCGTCTCAAAGTCTCGAATCCCCGATCCAAATCCACCACCTCCGGCGCCAGCCGCCACTGCTGGTGGATGCCCATCGTCGCGCCGAGCACCACCAGGCCGACGTCGTCCGGAGTCACCCCCTCCGGCAACCGGTACCCCTCGTACGGCTGCTCCGCCCAGGCCGCGATGTGCGCCCGCATCGCGCGGTGGAGCTCGACGTACCGGTCGTGCACCGGCGAATCCTGGTCCATCGCGTCCCCGAGCAGGCTGATCATCAGCTTGGTGATCGGCTGCCGGACGAACGCCGCGCTCTGGTCGGTCAGGTCGCGCAGCCCCTCCGGCCCGGGGCGCCGCGGTTCCGCGGTATTGCGCGAGACCAGCTCGAACGCGTGCTCCACCACCGCGAGCAGCAGCCCCTCCTTGTTGCCGAAGTGCCACGGGATGGACCCGCGGCTGATCCCGGCGAGATCGGCGATGTCGGCCACCGTGGTCTGCCGGTAACCCCGGTTCGCGAACGCGGTCGCGGCCGCCTCGATCAGCAGCCTGCGGCTCTCCTGGCTGGTCTCCGCGCGGCGGGTGGGCATCGTTCTCCTCGTGACCTGGCTGACGATCCGAGCCGACAGGCTAGCGCCTGTGCCCGCTATCTGATTCTATGTCGGCTGACATAGAATCCAGGTCCGAGGGGGACCGGTTCGTACTGGGGGTACGAACCACGGCCGAGTGAGCGCGGCGCGGACACCCGCGCCGCGCTCCTTGCCCAGTCCACAACGGACGTCAGCCGACCACCACGACCTCGGCCTCGCGGTCGGCCGGCTGGAAGCCACCGGCGTAGTTCTCCTCAGCCGCGGCGATCTCCTCGGCGTTGGGCACCGCGTTGTCGCAGTCCACCCCGCCGGTGCTGCCGGACATCAGGCTGGAGCACGGCCCCGGCTTCACGTCGGGCAGCCCCAGGCTGTGCCCGAACTCGTGGGAGGCGATCCGGGTCAGGTTGTACCCGTCGTCGACGGCCTCCTTGCCGAACCAGATGGTCAGGCTGTCCCCCGGCATGGCCGGGCCCAGCTCGGCCCGCGGCCAGCCCGGGTCGGAGACGAACGAGACGTCGGCCCGCCCGCCGGCCTCGACCTTGTCGATCTGCACGTTGTCCAGGTGTTCGTTCCACACCGCGATCCCGGCGGTGATGGCCTCGGTGTACTCGCTGGCCTGGCTGTCGTCGTAGGTGATGGTGACCGCGGCCGGCCGGACGTCCTCGGCCAGCGCGGCCGGGGCGGCGATCAGCGGTACCGAAAGTGCCACCGCGGCGGTGAAGACTTGCACTGAACGGCGGAGCAGCATGGTCTCTCCTTGCTGGGTCGAGAACCTGTCCCTCCGACAAGTACCACCGTGGGTGAATGGCTTACCACGGCCGATAGTCGGTAAATCGTGGACCACGGTCAGCGATCGTCCACAGTGGAACCCACCGCCACCGGCCGCCGCGCCAGCCGTCCGTGCAGCGCGGCGAGCACCGCGCCGGCCAGCAGCACCAGCGCGCCCACGGCCTGCACCACGCCCAGTGACTCGCCGAGGAAAACGAACCCGCACACGGCGTTGACCACCGGAACCGCGAACATCATCAGCGACGCGGAAGCGGGCCCGACGGCGCCGACACCCCGGTAGTACAGGAGATTCGCCACCGCCGATCCGCCGACCGCCAGGTACGCCACGTGCAGCCAGATGCTCGGCGGCAGCTCGGACCAGGCCACTCCGGACAAATCAGGCACCGCCAGCACGCCCAGCAGCACGGCCCCCGCGCAGGTGGCGAAGGTGGTGGCGCGCAACGGATCGACGGCGGCCAGCACGCGCGGCGCGATCAGCGTGTACGCCGCCCAGCAGGCCGCGCTGAGCAGGAACATCGCGTCCCCGGCGAGCCGCGACGGGTGCCCGCCCACGTCCCCGCCCGCGCCGAAGAAGAAGATCACCGCCCCGGTCAGCCCGAGCGCGAGCCCGGCCAGCCGCACCGCCGACGCCCGTTCGCGCCGCGTGAGGACCAGGAACAGGCTCGTCAGCACCGGGCTCATGACCGGGATGAGAATGCCCGCGTCCAACGAGGGCGCGAGCGAAAGGCCCCAGAAGAAAAACCCGTTGTAGGCGAAAACGCCCAAAATCCCGGCCGCCGCGGCGCGCCAGCCGGTCCGGGACGACGCCCGGCGGTCACCGAACACCGCCAGCGCCACCAGCAGGGCCAGCGCCGCCCCGCCGAACCGGAGCACGGCGGCCACGGTGGGCGGCACCTGGCCGACCACGGCCTTGGAACTGGAGAAGGCGGTGCCCCACAGCACCATGGTGATCGACAGCAGAAGGTAGGGACTCCGGAGCATGCCCCGACACTGGCAGGCCCGCCCCCGCCGGTCTTGAACGCTCGTGCGCGGGCCGATAATGCGATCATGGCCGGTGGATGGGTGCGGTACTGGCGGGACGGCGGCCGCCCGGTGGAGGCGATGCACGCGCACTTCTTCGACCACGTCTACCCGCCGCACAGCCACGACACCTACTCGTTCGGCATCACCGACGTCGGGGCGCAGCGGTTCAGCTGCCGCGGCGGCGCGCACACCAGCGGGGCGGGCATGGTGATGGCATTCAACCCGGACGAGGTGCACGACGGCCGGGCCGCGGCCGAATCGGGGTACCAGTACCGGATCGTGCACCTCGGCCCGTCCGTGGTCCGCGAGGTGCTGACCGATGCCACCGGGCGGCCCGGCGCCCTGCCGCTGTTCGCGCGCCCGGTGCTGGACGACGTGGCGCTGGCCGGCGCGCTCGCCCGGCTGCACGCCGCGCTGGCGGGTGGCGCGGGCCCGCTGGTGCGCGACGAACGGCTGACCGCCGCGGTCATGGCGATGGCCCGCCGCGGCGCGGCCACTCCCCCGGCCCGGCCACGAGCCCCGGCCGACCGCGCCCGCCACCAGGCGGCCCACCGCGCCAGGGCCCTGCTGGACGAGCGGTACCTGGACACGATCCCGGCCGCGGAACTGGCCGAAGCCGCCGGGTGCAGCCGGTTCGCGTTGTACCGCTCGTTCCACGCCGAATTCGGGTTCGCGCCCAGTGCCTACCAACGGCAGCTGCGCCTGCGGCACGCGCGCTCCCTGCTGCGCTCCGGCGCCACCCCCGCCGAGGCCGCGTCGGCGACCGGTTTCGCGGACCAGGCGCACCTGAACCGCTGGTTCCAGCGCGTGTACGGCGTGACGCCCGGCGCCTTCCGCCGTGCCGGTCAGTGATCCCGCAGAGCAGCGTCCAATGCTCGCGTAAGTTCGCCCGCCCGGCCACGCCCGTTCGGCGCGGCCGGGTACCGCGCGAGCACGCTGATCACCGTCGGGCCGGCCAGTTTCCTTGCCACCTCAAGGTATTCGTCGCCCACCCGCGAATCGCCGGCGACCAGTTCGAGTGCTCGGGCGGTGTGCGCCGCCGCGCCCAGGATGTGCAGCACCTGCGTGGCTTTCGCCAGCGGGTGCAGGAAAGCGGCGCTGGCCGCGGCGACGGCAGCACGGGCGGCGTCGCTGGCCGCTGCTTGCCCGGCGTCGCGCGTTTCCTGGTAGGCGCGGTGTGCCGCCCAGGCGCCGTCACGGATCGCCTTGGTCCGCTCGCCTCCCTCCGCGAACGCCCGCGCGGAGTCGAGCGCGTCCCGCGGACGCCGGTCCTCCGGGCGCACGCGTTCGAAGACGGTCAACGCGGGTTCCGCGCAGGCCACCGCGAAGCGCGTCACCTCACGCAACTCGGCCTTGCTGAGTTCGATCTCCATGCCCTTGCACGGTATCGCTGAAAGCCCGGTGGAGACTTGCCCGGCGAGTTCCGAGGAAAACGCCGGGAAACCCTCAAACCGTGAAGCTGGTGACCACGGCCAGGTGGTCCGACGGCCAGCCATCGCCACCGCCGAAGGTGCGGGAGCTGGTCGGCTTGATCGAGCCACCGCGGTAGAAGACGTAGTCGATCCGGTCCTGCGGTTCCGGCCTGCCCTCGTTGTCCTTGACCACCGGCGACCAGGTGTTGCCCGGTTCGGCCACCGGGTTCGGCCGCACCTGGCGGAACGAATCGGTGAAACCGGCGTTCGTGAACGCCCTGGTGGTCGGCCAGTCCACCGCGTACCCGCAGTGCGAGGCCGCCGCGGCCGCGGTCCAGTCCTGGTGGGACGGGCTGTTGAGGTCACCGGCGACGATGCCGGGGCTGCTGCCGGTCCACGCGGCGATCTGCTCGGCCTGGCGACGGCGGTTGGTCTCGTCGGCGAGGATCGTGCTCACGCTGTCCTTGTCGAAGCACGCGTTGTACGGGCCGTACTTCGTGTAGTCCAGGTGGATCGAGTACACCCACACCCCGGCGATCTTGGCGGCGATCGCCTGGGCGCCGGTGTCGTTCCACGACTTCCAGTCGGTGTCCTCGATCGGCAGCGCGCTGATCACGTCGATGTCCCAGCCCGGCTCGGTGTGCTGCCAGCCCAGCGCGTCCGCGATCGCTTCCGTGGCCCCGCCGCCGGTTTCCGACAACGCCACCACGTTCGCGCCCGACGCGCGGATCCGGTCCACCACCACGCCGATCCCGCCGTGCGAACCCTGGTGCCAGATGTTGAAGCTCATCACGGTGAGGTTGGCCGCGCCGGAGGCGGGGCTCATGGACCCCGCGGTACCGAGCACCACGAGCAACAGGAGGGTGAGCAGACTGCCGGACAGGCGCCGCGCGTAAGTGGTCACGACTTCTTGTCGTACCGGCGCACCCGGTGAATGTCCACCCTCGTTCGTCGGTCAGCCCAGCAGCTCCTCGACCAGGTCGGCGTTCGGCTGCATCGCCCGGGTGATCAGCGCCAGCGCCCTGAACGGCGTTGTCGAGGAACAGGCTCATCGCGGCATGGGGTCGTCGGGCCAGTTGTTGTCGGCCACGGGCGGGATCACTCCAGGTCGCTGACGCGGGGACACCCCGTGGTCATGGCAGGATCGACGACGTGCAGATCGCGATGCTGGGACCGTTCGAGGTGCGCACGGACAACGACAGCTTCGCCGACGTCCCCGGCGCCCGCTTGCGCGGGTTGCTGATCGCCCTCGCGCTGGAGCCGGGGCAGGTGGTCTCGAAGGCGCGGCTGATCGACTGGATCTGGGGCGAGCGCCCGCCCGCCGACGCGGCGAACGCCTTGCAGCGCCTGGTTTCCCGGCTGCGGAAGGTGCTGCCGGATGGCGCGGTCGACGGGCAGCCGAACGGCTACCGGCTGGTGGTGGCGCCCGACGACGTGGACGCCGTGCGGTTCGAGCGCCTGCTCGGCCAGGCCCGCGACAGCGGGGATCCGCGCCTGCTGCGCGAAGCGCTCGACCTGTGGCGCGGCGCGGCCATGCAGGACGTCGGCCTCCAGGACAGCGAAGCGTTCGAGGCCGCGGTCGTCCGGCTCGACGGGTTGCGCCTGAGCGCCCTGGAGGACCGGTTCGACGCGGAAATCGACCGCGGGCGCGGCGCGGAGCTGGTCACCGAGCTGACCGACCTGGTGGCCGCGAACCCGGTCCGCGAACGGCTCGTCGCCGCGCTGATGCGCGCGCTGGTCGCGACCGGGCGCGACACCGAAGCGCTGCTCGTCTACCAGCGCACGCGGGAAGCTCTGGCCGACACGCTCGGCGTCGACCCCTCACCGGAACTGGCCGCGGTGCACGTCGCGCTGCTCCGTGGTGAGCTGGGCCGCCGGGAGGAGACCCGGAGGACCAACCTGCGCGCCGAGCTGACCTCCTTCGTCGGCAAGGAGCCCGACGTCGCCAGGGTCCGCGAGCTCGTCACCGAGCACCGGCTCACCACCCTGATCGGCCCCGGCGGCTCGGGAAAGACCAGGCTGGCCACGGAAACCGCGCGCACCATGCTCGACGACCTGCCGGACGGCGCCTGGCTGGTGGAACTCGCGGCGATCGGCGCGGACGGTGACGTGGCACAGGCGACGCTCGCCGGGTTCGGCCTCCGCGACGCCCTGCACGGCGACGCCCCGGCCATGGAGCCGACCGACCGGCTCATCGCCGCCATCCGCGACCGCGAAGCCCTGCTGGTGCTGGACAACTGCGAGCACGTGATCGAGGCCGCGGCCACGCTCGCCCACCGGCTGCTCGGCGAGTGCCGGCGGCTGCGGATCCTGGCAACGAGCCGGGAACCGCTCAACATCACCGGTGAAGCGTTGTGGCAGGTCGTGCCGCTGGCCCTGCCGGACCGGCACGCGAGCCCCGAGGAGATCGAGTCCTCGCCCGCGGTCCGGCTCCTGCGGGACCGGGCGGGCGCGGTGCGCAAGGACCTCGGGACCGACGCCGGGACGCTGGCCACGATGGTCCGCGTCTGCCGGGCGCTGGACGGCATGCCGCTGGCGATCGAGCTGGCCGCGGCCCGGTTGCGCACGATGTCCATCGAGCAGCTCGCCACCCGCCTCGACGACCGGTTCCGCCTGCTCACCGGCGGCAGCCGGACCGCCCTGCCGCGCCACCGGACGCTGCGGGCGATGGTCGACTGGAGCTGGGAACTGCTGACCGACGCCGAGCGGTCGGTCCTGTGCCGCCTCTCGGTGTTCGCGGGCGGGGCGAGCCTGGAAGCAGCCGAACGGGTCTGCGACGACGAGGACGTGCTCGACCTGCTCACCGCGCTGACCGAGAAGTCGTTGCTGGTGGCCGAAGGCGACAGCGCCCCGCGCTACCGGATGCTCGGCACGATCAAGGAGTACGCCGCGGACCGCCTCGCGGAAGCGGGCCAAACCGAGCTGGCGCGGCAAGCGCACCTCGCGTACTTCACCGAACTCGCCGAGACGGCGGATCCGCTGCTTCGCCGCGCCGAGCAGATGACCTGGCTCGCCACGCTCGACGCCGAGCACGACAACCTCGGTTCCGCGATGCGCGGAGCGCTCGCGGCGGGCGACGCGCAGGCGGCGATGCGACTGGCCGGGGCCGCCGGCTGGTACTGGTGGCTCGGCGGGCACAAGGCCGAGGGCATCGAACTGATCCTCGCCGCCACCAGGCTGGACGGCGAGGTCGACGAGGAGATCCGGGCCTGGGTGTACGGGCTCGTGGTGATGTTCGCCAGTTCCGGCCGCAGCGACGAGCACAGCGCGGCGGAGTGGATCAACCGGGCGTACGAGTCGAGCGAGCGCACCGGATTCCGGAACCCGCTGCTGGCGCTGGTCGTGCCGCTGGAGGGCATGCTGCGCGGGCAGGACGTCCTGCCCGCCTGGGAAACGTTGCTGGACAACGAGGATCCGTGGGTGCGGGCGCTGGGCAGGCTGCAGCTCGGCAAGATGCGGATCATCTTCGGGCACGGCGGCGAGGAGGCCGAGGTGGCCGACGCCTACCTGGAGGGCGCGCTGGCCGAGTTCCGCGCGCTCGGCGAGCGGTACGGGCTCTCCTTCGCCCTGACCGAACTGGCCGACCGCATCGCCACCCGGGGCGAGTTCGCCGCCGCGTGCGAGTACTACGAGCAGGCCGTCGAGGTGCTGTCCGAGGTCGGCGCGGTCGAGGACGTGATCCGGATCCGGGCCGGGCAGGCCCGGCTGCACTGGCTGCTCGGGGACCGGCGGGCGGCCTCCGCGACCATCGCCGAGACCGAGCGCCTGGCGGCACGGGTCACCTGGCCGGACGCGCTGGCGGAGCTGGCACTGGCGAAGACGGACCTGGCCCGCTGGAGCGGTGATCCCGACGAAGCCCGCCGCCAGCTCGGGATCGCCACCGACCTGCTGGGCGACAAGGTGGCGAACCTCCGGGTGGTGACCCACGACGTGCTGGGCTACCTCGCCGAAGACCTCGACGAGGCCCGCCAGCACCACGGCACGGCCTACCGGGCGGCGGCCGAATCGACGTACGCGCCCGCGATCGCGATGTCGCTGGTCGGGGTCGCGGACGTGGCGTTGCGCCAGGAGCAGTACGAGCAGGCGGCCCGGCTGCTCGCGGCGAGCGCCGCCGTGCGCGGGCTGCCGGACCGGTCCCACCCGGACCTGAACCGGATCGAGGAGGCCGTGCGAAGCCGCCTCGGCGAACCGGCGTTCGCGGAGGCGGCTCGGGAAGGCGCGGAGACGGACGTGGCGGAGCTGGTTTCGGTCACGCTCGCTTCTTGAACGAGGCGCTCGCCCACAGGTAACCGACCACGGCGATGCCGACGCACCAGCCGATCGCGATCAGCGCGGTGCCGACCTCCGGCGTGCCGGTGAGCAGGCCGCGCAGGGTTTCGATGATCGGGGTGAACGGCTGGTACTCGGCGAACTCGCGGATGCCCGGCCCCATCTTCTCCGCCGGTGCGATCGCGCTGCTGAAGAACGGCAGCATGACCAGCGGGATGGTGGCCAGTCCCGCGGTTTCCGGTGACTTCGCCGCCAGTCCCATCGCGACGGTGAGCCAGCCCGCCGCGAAGCCGAGCAGCACCACCAGTCCGATGACGCCGAGCCAGCCGAGGACACCCGCCGACGCGTCGAAGCCGAGCAGGAAGGCCACGCCGACGATGGCCGCGATGGCGATCAGGTTGGTCAGCAGGCTGGCCACCACGTGCCCGCTGAGCACCGCGCCGCGGGAAACGTCCATCACCTTGAACCGGTTGATGATGCCCTTGGTCATGTCGGAGTTCACCGAGGTCGCGGTGGCGCCGAGGCCGTAGCAGACGGCCAGCAGCATCAGCCCTGGCGTCGCGTAGTCCACGTAGTCGACGCCGACGCTGAACGCGTCCCCGAGCATGTAGACGAACATCAGCATCACCACCACCGGCATCAGCACGGCGTTGAACACCGAGGTCGGGTTGCGGGTGGTGTGCTTGAAGTTGCGCCGGAGCATGACGAGCGCGGGCGATTTGGTGCTCATTTCGCGGAAACCTCCGTGGTGTGGCCGGTGAGGGCGAGGAAGACGTCGTCGAGATCGGGGGTGTGCACGGAGAACTCGGCGGCCGCGAGCGCGTACTCGTCGAGCCGGTCGAGCACGTTCCGCAGGGACTTCGTGCCGCCGTCGCTGGGCACCCGCAGGGCCAGCGCGTCGTCGTCGCGGGTGGCGTCGGGGAAGATCCGCGCGCCGGCGTCGAGCTGGGCGGCGGTGGTGAAGCGGAGCCGGACGTGCGTGCCGGGGAGCTGCCGCTTGAGTTCGTCCGGCGTGCCCTGGGCGACGAGCCGGCCCTGGTCGAGCACCGCGATCCGGTCGGCGAGCTGGTCGGCCTCTTCGAGGTACTGCGTGGTGAGGAAGATCGTCACCCCGTCGGCCACCAGCTCGCGGACGATCTCCCACATGGTGCGGCGGCTGCGCGGGTCCAGCCCGGTCGTCGGCTCGTCCAGGAAGATGATCCGCGGGCTGCCGACCAGCGTCATCGCCAGGTCCAGCTTCCGGCGCATCCCGCCGGAGTAGCTCGACGCCGGCTTCTTCGCCGCCTCCACCAGGTCGAACCGCTCCAGCAGCTCGGGCACCACCCGGTCCCGTTCGCCCTTGAGGTCCACCATCAGCTGGAGGTTCTCCTGGCCGGTCAGCAGCTCGTCGACGGCGGCGAACTGACCGGTCACCCCGATCGCCGCGCGCACCGCCCTGGCCCCGGTCACCAGGTCGTGCCCGGCCACCGTGGCCGTGCCGCCGTCGGCCTTCGCCAACGTGGTCAGCACGTTCACCGTGGTCGTCTTGCCTGCCCCGTTCGGGCCGAGCAGGGAGAAGACCGTGCCCGCCGGGACGTCCAGGTCGATGCCGCCGAGCACGACCTTGTCCCCGTATGCCTTGCGCAGTCCGGAAACCGCGATCGCCGAAGTTGTCATGGGACCACCATCGACGGCGGTGCTGACACCCGTCCGCCACCGGCGCTGACACCGCCGGAGGCCGTGTCAGCGCCGTGTCAGCCCGGTGTCCGCGGGCGCGGTGATCGTGGCTCCAGCACCCCACCACGAGAGGAACCCCGATGACCGACACGGCCGCCATCCCGCACGGTGTCCCGACGGAGCGCGACGCGGGCCCCTTCGCCCCGGCGAGCGAAATCACGCGGCGGCGCGAAGCCCGCCCGGTCAGCCCGATGGTCTTCCCCGACGGCCACGTGGGCTGGCTGGTCACCGGCTACGACGCGGCTCGCCGGCTGCTGGCCGACACCCGGTTCAGCTCGCGCCAGGACATCGGCGTGCTCCACGAGCCGTTCGAGATCCCCGGCATGCCCGTGGCCACCGAGCCGTCGCCGCAGGTGCCCGGCATCTTCATCGCGATGGACCCGCCGGACCACACGCGGCTGCGCCGCAAGCTCACCGGCGCGTTCACCGTCAAGCGGATGAAGGAACTCGAGGCGCGCATCGAGGAGATCACCGAGCGGCAGCTGGACGAACTGGCCCGGCTGACCCCGCCGGTCGACCTGGTCCGGGAGTTCGCCCTGCCGGTGCCGTCGCTGGTGATCTGCGAACTGCTCGGCGTGCCCTACGCCGACCGGGAGAACTTCCAGGTCAACTCCAGCCGGTTCCTGGACACCAGCCTGCCGTTCGACGAGAAGATGGCGGCCTTCGGCCAGCTGAATGGGTTCCTGGCCGAGCTGGTCACGCAGAAGCGAGCCACGCCGAGCGAGGACATCCTGTCCGACCTGGCCGTCCAGGAGGATCTCAGCGTCGAGGAGCTGACCGGCATCGCCTTCCTGTTGCTGCTCGCCGGGCACGAGACCACGGCGAACATGCTGGGGCTGGGCACCTTCGCCCTGCTGGAGCACCCCGACCAGCTCGCCGAGCTGCGGGCGAACCCGGACCTGGTGCCCGGCGCGGTCGAGGAGCTCATGCGCTATCTGTCCGTTGTGGACATCGGCGGGATCTACCGGTACGCCACCGAGGACATCGAACTGGGCGGCGAGACCATTCCCGCGGGATCGACCGTCATCGTGTCCACGCTGGCCGCCAACCGCGACCCGAACCGCTTCGAGAACCCCGACGAGCTCGACATCCACCGCTCGGCCCGCGGCCACCTGTCCTTCGGCCACGGCATCCACCAGTGCCTCGGCCAGCAGCTGGCCCGCATCGAGATGCGCGCGGGGTTCGCCGGGCTGCTGCGCCGCTTCCCCGATCTCGAACTCGCCGTGCCCGCGAAGGACGTGAAGCTGCGGACCAACATGCGGATCTACGGGGTGCACGAGTTGCCGGTCACCTGGACGCGCTCGGCTTGACCGTGCCCCAGGGGCACGGGTTGAGGTGAGGGCATGAATCGACAATTTCGCCCGCGCAGATACCTGGCCCTGGCCGCCGTGATCGGCGTCAGCGCGGCGCTGGCCACGCCCGCCATGGCCACCGAGCCCGCGAAACCGGTCGAATGGGGCCCGTGCCCGGAGGACGTCACGGCCGCGGCCGGGCCGTACCCGCTGGAATGCGCCACCATCCAGGTCCCGCTGGACTACGCGGATCCGGACGGCACCCAGATCGACCTGATGCTGTCCAAGCACGCCAGCACGAATCCGGCGAAACGGCGCGGGGTGCTCCTGCTCAACCCGGGCGGTCCCGGGGGATCCGGGCTGACGCTGTCCACGCTGCTGGTGTCCAAGGGGCTGCCGTCCGGGGTCACCGACGCCTACGACCTGATCGGCATGGACACCCGCGGCGTCGGGCACTCGTCGCGGGTGAGCTGCGGTTTCCTCGCCGACGGCCCCTACCAGGGCAACCTGCCGCCGTACCCGGTCGACGACGCGGCCGTGCTCCAGCAGGCGGAGGTCGCCAAGGGGGTGGCCGAGCAGTGCGCGGCGAACGACAAGGACGGCAGGCTGCGCCACCTGACCACCGCGAACACCGCGCGCGACCTGGACCGGATCCGGGCCGCGCTCGGTGAGGAGAAGGCCAGCTTCCTCGGTTACTCCTACGGTTCGGGGCTGGGGGCCGCCTACGCCTCGATGTTCCCGGACCGCGCGGACCGGGTGGTGCTCGACAGCAACATCGGCGACACCCACCTCGACCGCGACGGCCTGCGCCGGTACGCGCTGGGTACCGAGGAGACCTTCCCGGACTTCGCGAAGTGGGTGGCCGAGCGGCACGAGGCGTACGGTCTGGGCCGCACGCCGGAGGAAGTGCGCGAGACCTACTTCGAAACCGCTGGGAAGCTCGACCAGCAGCCGGTGAACGGCATCAACGGCTCCCTGTTCCGCGCCACCGTCTTCGGTGGTCTCTTCGGCGAGGCGGCATACGGGAAGACGGCGAGCATCTGGCAGTCGGTGCACGACGCCACCCCGGCACCCACGCCCCCGCCGCCGCCCGGCCAGCCGCACCCGGCCGACAACTTCCAGTCGGTGTTCCTCTCGGTGACCTGCAACGACTTCGACTGGCCCGAGGACGTCGACACCTACCGGCGCGGGGTGGCCGAGGACCGCGAGCGGTACCCGCTCTACGGGGCGGCCATGGCCACCATCACGCCCTGCGCCTTCTGGCCGCACGAACCGGCGGAGCCGCCGGTGGCGATCAACGACGACGGCCCGCGGAACGTGCTGATCGTGCAGAACGAGCGCGACGCGTCCACACCGCTCCTCGGCGGGCAGCTGATGCGCGAGAAGTTCGAGAACCGCTCGCGGTTGCTGAGCATCGACGGCAGCGGGCACGGCGGTTACGTGCTCGGTGACAACCCCTGCGCGTTGAACGCGACCACCAGCTTCCTCGTCGGCGGGAAGCTGCCGGAAGACCAGCGCTGCCCGGCCTGACCAGGGGAAACAACGAATCCGCCAGGAATACGCAACACCGGTGGGGCACAGTGCGGCAGGCACGGAAAAGCAAGTCGGGGAGGAATTCCATGTCGACGAGGACCAAGGCCGCACTCATCGCCGCTGTCGCGTTCGGACTGTCCGCGGTGGCCGCCGCACCGGCCACCGCGGCTCCGTCCGGCGAAGTGGGCGCACTCGGCGGATGCAGCATCTACAGCCCGAACACGCCGTCGATCGTGGGCAACCAGATCGCGGGCTCGGCGCTGTGGGACTGCTTGACGTTGGGTTCGCAGGAAGCGGCCAAGAGCTACGTGAAGCTGTTCCAGGACGGCAACCTCGTGTCGGAGCACGAGTTCTGGACGCAGGGCGCGTTCCGGACCACCTACACGATCGGGTTCGTCTGCACCGGCAGCGGTACGCACACCTACTACAGCCAGACCTACGGCTGGGACACGAACGGCATCAGCTACATCGGGGGTGAAAGCGCCGAAGTCACGCTGACCTGCTGAGCCCGAGGGGGACCCGGTACGTTCGGCCGATGCACCCAGGGGGAGAACGGCCGTACGTGCGACCGGCGAAGACCAGTACCGGCTTGATCATCACGCTCGTGGTGGCTTCGGTGCTGGTCTTCGCCGGTTTGGGCGTCGGCGCTTTTCTGTTGTTCGGCACGAAGGACGAGATCGCAACGGAGAAGTACGCGGCGGACAAGGTTCCCGCATGCGCCTCGGTCGTCCAGCGCGTGCCGGGGCTGCCGCCGGGCAAGCCGAGGGAACTGCCTGCCGGGGTCACCCCGAAGTACGGCTGGTCGTGCAGCATCACCGATCTCGAAGACCCGCGCGCGGTCTACCTGGACTTCACCGTGTTCGCCGGGACCAGCCGCGCGCCGGGCGCCGATGGCGCGCGCGAGGAGTTCAGCGGTGACGGCGAGCCGTCGTCGATCGGCCTCGGTGAAGAAGCGAGGTGGAGCGCCGAGCTGCCGATCGGGGGCGTCCGGCCGGGCGTGCAGTGCGAACTGCGCATCCGCGACGGGAACGCGGTGCTCGGCATCGGCGCGTTCGACGCCATGGGCGCGGGTTCGTCGATGGAGGACTGCCGGGCCACGGTGGAAGCGGCGGCGAAACCGTTCTTCGCCGCCGTCCAGCCTGCCTAGGCGCGCCCTCCGCTCAGGACGCCACGGTGTCGAGCAGCCAGTGGTAGCGGAGCCGCAGCGCGCGTTCGACCGCGGCGAGGATTCCGGCGCCGAGCAGGGTGATGTTCGCCCACACGGGCAGGTTGACTGGTGAGGTGAACGTGCCGAGGTTCTCGGCGATCGGCGGGATCCGGCTGAGGGACTCCGCGCCCTGCAGCAGCGCGCCGGCGAGCACGACCAGGAGGATGAGGACCGCGACCGCGCCGACAAGCCCGCTCGTGCGGGGGTACCGCTCGTCGAACCTCGCCCGCAGGCCTTCCTGCGAACTGCGGTGCGGACGCAGCGCTTGCTCACCGCCGTGGTCGGACACGAAGTGCATGCGCTTCAACCCGAAGGCACTGGTGGCGACTTCGACCACCCCACCGGGCACGGGAAAGGACGCGGGCAGGTTGGACCGGGCGACCTGAACCCCGTCGCGATACAGCGCGGCCGGGCTCTTCCCCATCGCGTTCTCGTGCTGCTTCTTGGTTTTCGCGTCCACCAGGTACCGGACGTCCACCGCGTACGAGTGCTTGTCCCCCTGGGGACCGGCGAGCTCGAAGAAGAACAGCGAACGGGAGAAGAGTTGCCAGAGGCGGTACTCGGGGAGCGCGCTCCCGTCACCGCTCCTCACCCTGCTGAGCTGCCAGCGCCGCTTGAGCTTCTTGACCATGTCCCCAGTACAAACCGTGCCGTCGGGGCACAGTCAACACGGGACACCCGAAACCCCTCCCGCCGCGGGGATTTCGGGTGGTCCGGTCGCCCGTCTAGGTGAAGTTCACACTGCTGCACCACATGTACGTCTGGTCGAGGTGCGAGGCCTGCCAGATGGTGAACACGATGTGCTGCCCGGTGTAACCCGAGGTCTGGACGTTGAAGGTGATGTCCTTGGCCGGCGCGTACTTCCCGGTCTGCGTGATGAAGTCGAGGTTGCCCCAGCCCAGGGTCTGGGTGGCCGGGTTGAACCCCTGCTTGCTGACGTAGACCCGGAAGAAGTCGGCCCCGTGGCTGGCCTGGTCGTACAGGTGCAGGGAGAAGTTGCTGCCGACGTTGGTGGACCGCCACGGCCCCGGGGTGTTGAGGGAGTTGTTGCGCGAGAGGCCGTTGCTGCAGAGCTGGCCGTCGGGGGTGGAGCCCTGGAAGTTGCCGCCGAGCCCGTCCCGCAGCGCGCTCATCCAGTTCCACATGGTGTCGGCGTTGGCCTGGAAGGCCTGCCAGCACATGGGGTCCTGCTGCTGCATGGCGGGGTTGGTGTGCTGGCTGCCCCAGTCCTGCCAGCACTGGTAGGCACGGGTGGCCGGGCCGACGATGGTGCCGTGTGCCGAGGCCGTCGGGACCCAGATGAAGAGTCCGGCCAGCGTGGCGACGAACAGGGTGACCAGGCTCCGCCGTCTGGTGGATCCGGAGGTGCTGCGCAGACGCATGGATGAGCCTCCATTCTCGGGAATGAGCGGGGTGGTGATCGAAATGGGAGCGCTCCCAGGGCAGCTTATACGCCAGCCCGTGAAACTTCAACGAAACATCCGGACACCGTGACGCGCTGTCACGATTGACCCCGTCCGCCCGGACGGCCTAAGCTCACCCCGTCGCTCCGTCACCGGAGCTCTCGCGGTGTCCACCTCTTCCCGCGTCGCCTTTCCCCTTCCCGGACGTACCGCGTCCGACCCTGCCCAAAAAAGGAGTGCGTGAACCATGAGCACCTTCGGCCTCACCGACGGCGCCGAACGAGCGGTCATCGAGGACCTGCTCGACCGCAACCGCGAAGCCCTGATCGAGACCGCCCGCGGCCTCTCCGAAGCCGACGCCCGTCGGCGGCTGGTCAGTTCGCTGACCACCCCGATCTCCTTGCTCAAGCACGCCGCGGCGGCCGAACGCATTTGGTTCCAACGGTTCTGGGCCGAGCTCGAAGAGTCCGAATGCGACGGTTACGCGAAACGCGACGAGGGCACCTTCACCGTCACCGACGACGAGTCACTGGCCGACGTGATCGCCGAATTCGAACGCGCGAGCCAGCGGTCGCGGGAGATCGCCGCGCGGTTCGAGCTGGACGACACCAAGGACAACCCGCGTGAAGGCCGGGTCAGCATGCGGTGGACCCTGCTGCTGATGATCCAGGAGTTCGCCCGGCACGCCGGTCACGGTGACATCCTGCGCGAACAGATCGAAAGGCCGCTCGTCAGCCCTTGACCGCTCCTGGTCGCGGGCCCGGCGGGCCCGCGACCAGGACACCGTTGTCAGTGCTGCGGTTGCCACCACCGGGCCTTATAGATCCAGGCACCGCGCAGGGTCAGCTCCCCACCGGGCAGCGCGAGGTCCACGGTGTCGGTGCACCACGTGCAGATGTGATCCGCCTGCGGCGTCGCGGTGAGGACCTGCCCGGTCCGCGCGTTCGTCGTGACGCTCTTGACGTTGTGCCCGTTGATCGCCCCGGCGCCCGGGTAGCGCGTCGAGAACGTGCCGCGGGACTTGCTGAACCGCAGCACTTCCGACTCCGTCGTCACCCACAGCTGGTCACGGGAACCGGGCACGGGCTGCAGGTCGTGCCCGCCCTCGCTGGGCAGGTGGACCACCTGCTCCGGCGTCAGCACCGGCGCGGCGGGCGTGCCGCCGACGCGCAGCGCCACCAGTTCGTGCGTGCCCAGCGCCCACAACACCCGGCGCTCGTTGTCCCAGACCGCGCCGTGCCCACCGACCAGCGGGTACTCGGCGTACGTGGTCGAGCGGGCGCCTTGCGACGCGGTGTAGACCCGCAGCCAGCCACCGGTGCTGGCGGCCACCGCCACGTTGCCGTCGGGCAGCAGTTCGATGCTGTGCGGGTTGCTGGGCCCGCCGACGTCGGCGGCCCAGTAGGCGCCGGTGCCCTGCGGATACGGGATCACCCCGGCGAACCCGCCGGAGGCGGTGGTCATCAGGTACTGCTGCCCGTCGCGTTCGGTCAGCTTCGCCTCGTCCGGGGAGACGAACTTGCTCGCGAGGTCCCCGAGCCCGTTGGCCGCGGTGGGCGCCCACGTCCAGGTGAACGCCCTGGTGCGCCAGGCTTCCTGCGCGGCGGGCAGCACGATGATCCGCCGGGACGCCTGCTCGGCGAGTGCGACCAGGCCACCGGGCCGGGCGGGCGCCGCCGAAACCGGCGAGACCAGGACCATGGCGGCCACGGCCGCCAGCAACACGAGTGCGGTTCTGCGCATGGGACGACCCCATCGCGGCGAAGTGGCCACGAGGTGTCCTCAACCCAACGCGCCGTTGATCTTTGCCCTTCCCAGCGGGTCAGGACTGGGCCAGCGCCCGTTCGATCGCGCGGCGTGCCCGCCCCGCGGCCGCCGCGTCGTGCTGGAGTTGCATGGCCGCGTTCAGCGCCAGCCCGGCGGCGACGATCTCGAACAACGCCTGGTCGACGTCGAACTCACCGGGCAGTTCCCCGTTCTCCACCGCCGCGACCAGATCCGCCCGCAGTTGTTCCCGCCAGCGCGACCACACCTCGGCCACGGCGTCACGCACCCGGCCGGGACGCCCGTCGTACTCGCTGAGCGCCGCGGTCATCAGGCACCCACCGGGCAACAGCGGCACCTCCAGGTATCCCACGGAGTTGGCGCACACCACGCGCAACCGCCGCAGCCCCATCGGCTCGGCCAGCGCGGGTTCGACCACCCGGTGCCAGAAATCCACGAACGCCTTGTCCAAAGTGGAGATCTGCAGCACCTCCTTGGTGCCGAAGTGCTTGTGCACCCCCGACTTGCTCATCTCCAGCTCCTCGGCGAGCCGGCCGATGGTGATGCCGTCCAGCCCCTCCTCGGAGGCGATCTCGGCGGCCCGGCTCAGGATCCGGCCGCGGGTGGCCTGCGCTTCGGCCGCTGAGCGTCGTGGTGACATGGGACCAGGATAGCGTACGCGCGTACGCTAAATTCGGGAGCACCGATGACGAAGGAGTTCAAGATGCGGGTACGACGACTGGGCTGGGCCGGACTGGAGCTCGAGGCGGGCGAGAACCGCCTGGTGATCGACTACGTGCGGGACCTCTCACCGCTGTTCACCGGCTGGCAGTCCGGCGACGGCCTGATCGCGCCGAGCGGGACGGTCACCGCCGCGCTGGTCACCCACCTGCACCGGGACCACACCGACGCGGCCGCGCTCGCCGACGTGCTGGCGCCGGGCGCCCCGGTGCTCCGACCGGCGCCCGGCCACGGCGACGACGTGGACAACGTGACGACCCTGCCCGCCGAGCGCGAACTGACGCAGCACGAGCTGGCCACCGAGGTGATCGACACCTGGGCCACCCGCGAGATCGGCCCGTTCCGCGTCACCGCGGTCCCGGCCGTCGACGGACTGGGCGACCCGCAGTTGAACTGGGTGGTGGAGGCCGACGGCCACCGGCTCTTCCACGGCGGCGACACCATGTTCCACGGTTACTGGTGGCTCATCGCCCGGCGGTTCAGCCCGTTCGACGCGGTGTTCCTCCCGGCGAACGGCGCGGTGGTCGACGCGCCGCACCTCCAGCCCCCGAGCCCGCTGCCCGCCGCACTGGACCCCCGGCAAGCCGCCGCGGCCGCGGAGATCCTCGATGCACGCTACGCCGTGCCGATGCACTACGAAGCCGAGCAGCCGGACAAGATCGCGGGCTACGTGGAGGTTTCCGACCCGGAAGCCGAATTCCGCGCGCACACCGGGAAGCGCGCCCGCGTCCTGCCGATCCGCGAATGGCTGGACCTGGCCTGATCAGCTCCGGTCGACGCGGTAGTCGAGGAGGACGAGCCGGTCGTCGATCACCGCGGTGCCGTCGAGGTCCAGGCGGAGGTCCGGCAACTCGGTGTAGAGCGGGCCTTCGCCGGCCGTGCCGTGGATCGTCGGGAAGATCATCGTGCGGATGCGGTCGACCAGACCGAGCTTGAACAGGCTGCGCACCAGTGACGGGCTGCCGACCGTGCGCAACGGCAGCCCGTCGGCCTCGGCCTTGATCTTCGGCATGGCCGTCTCGACGGGCTCGTCGACGATCGTCGTGTTGGCCCAGGTGGACTCGGTGAGGGTTTTCGAGAACACGATCTTCCGGAGTTCGGCCATCCGGGGAAAGGTCGGATCGTCCTGCTCGGCGACGATCTTCGACATCATCCGGTAGGAGGTCGCACCCATGACCATGATGTGCTCCTCGGCCAGTTTGGCGTGCATCCACTCGAACAACCCGGGTCCGCCGTAACCCCAGTAAGGAGCCGATTGCGGACCACCGTCGCCATAACCGTCGAGGGTGGAGAACAGTTCGACACTCAATTCACGCATTATTTCTCCTCGGGTTCAGTAGTTCGTCGATCTGCCCGATCGCCCCCGCGGTGCCCTTGTCGACCCCCATCGCCAACGCGGTTTCCAACGACTCGACGGTGGGATAGGTGCTGAGGTAAACGGCTTGGGTACCACCGTCGTTCGCGGTGAACGAGTAGCGGTTGACCGACGCGGGCATGGTCGGATCGGGGGTGAAGTCCGAACTCGCGATACCGGCTTCGAAAACGAGAAGGGACGGTTCGGCAGCCTCGATGACGTGCCAGTAGCCGGGGTGTTTCGCGCCTTCCGGTGAAGTCATGTAGTAGTGCACCTGACCGCCGGGAGCGAGTTCGTGGTAAACGACGGTGGCCGGATAGGTCGGGGGTCCCCACACCCTTTCCAGCTGGCGGGGGTCGGCGTAGATCTGCCAGATGCGCTTCGGCGGCGCGGCGAACTCGGCGGTGATGGTGAGAGTCCGGTTGTCCACATCGCGGTGCACGTCGGTCACGGGCACGGCGGGTCCTCCTTGATGAGTTCGTCGATGCGGGCGATGCGGCCGCGCCAGATGTCCTCCAGCTCCACGAGCATCGAGGCCACCGAGCGCACCGCCGCCACGTCACCGCTGGCGAGCTGTTCCCGGCCGTTGCGCCGCTTGGTCAGCAGGCCCGCGCGTTCGAGCACGGCGACGTGCTTCTGCACGGCGGCGAAGCTCATGTCGTACTCGGCCGCGAGCGCGGAGACCGAGTGCTCCCCGGCCAGCACGCGGCGCATGATCGCGCGCCGCGTGCGGTCGGCGAGCGCGTGGAACAGGGCGTCCGCCCGGCCCTCGTCCTCTTCGGTCACGCCTCTAACGTACAACCAAGTGGTTGTAAGTCAAGTCCCGGATTGTGGGGTGATCGACCGGCACACGGGCGGGCGCGGCCGGGCGAAGGTGGTCGGCATGGTCACCTTCCAGCAGCTCAAGGCAGCCAAGCCGGCCACCTTCGCCACCGCCGCCGACGACTGGCTCAAGCTCGCCAAGGAGGCCGAGACCGCGGCGGAGAACCTGTACGAGCGCGGCGGCAACGCGCTCGGCGAGCAGTGGTCGGACACGCTCGGGGAGAAGGCGGGCGGGCACTGCCGCAAGATCGCCCAGGACTTCCAGGCCGCGGGCATGGCGATCCGCGGGGTGGTGACCACCCTGGACGGCCTCGCCACCGCGCTGGCCGCCGCCAAGCGCAACCTCGAGTCTGCCGTCGCGTTCGCCACCGAGGGCGGTCTCGAAGTCGGCGGCGACGGCAAGGTGACCGTGCCGTCCGGTTCCAGTGATCCGAAGGCCGAGGAACGCGCCAAGCGCGCCGGCTGGCTGATCTGGGACGCGGTCAACGACGCCACCAAGATCGACGAGGACGCCGCGGCGAGCCTGAAGCGGCTGATCCAGCCCGCGAGCATCACGAAGCTGATGACGCAGGACGAACTGGCCAAGGACATCCTCAACGACGAGGTGAAGAAGGCCGGGCACACCGGACTGGCCATGCTCCGGCAGACGATGCCGCTCAACGCCGACGCGCAAACCCAGGCGGAGTGGTGGAAATCGCTCAGCCAGGACCAGCGCAAGCAGTACCTGAACGCCGCGCCGGTGCAGCTCTACGACATGCCGGGCATTCCGGATGACGTGAAGAAGAACCTGATGGGCAACGACGGGCTGAACCGCATCGAGATGATCCGCTGGGCCGAAAAGCACGGCGAAAGCGGGTACTCCGACGTGCCCGGCATGGAGAACTGCACCAACTTCGTCTCCTACGCGATGAACGAGGGCGGCATGGTGCCGCACGACAAAACCGGTGACAAGGGGTGGAACCAGGACCACCAGGGCCTGCCGAAGCTTCCGTTCGTCGGATCGCCCGACCAGTACCGGCAGGGCGACGCGTGGGCGGCCGCGCAGAACCACCACGACTACATGGTCAAGAACGGCGGGGAAAGCGTTACGGTGCCCGACGCGCGGCCCGGCGACCTGCTGTACATGCGCAACGAAAAGGGCGTGATCCACCACGCGTCGGTGATCACCGCGGTCACCCCGGACGGGGAAATCCTCTACACGCAGCACAATTCGAACCACACGAACATCGGGCTCAACCACCGCCTGTCGCACAACGAAACGCGCACCGGCGCCGGCGACGTCCCGCTGGTGGTCCGCCCCCACCCGAACTGGGACTGAAGGGAAAACCATGGCTCCGAACATCCGGATGAACCCGGACGGGGTCCGCCAGGTCGCCAGCGACCTGCGGGCCGGTGCCGACACGGCCAAGAACACCATCGGCACGCTGTTCCACAGCGGCAACGAAGCCGCCGGCGCGCACGCGGAGTGGAAATCGGGGGCGGCGCTCAAGGAGTGCGGGCACACCTGGTGGAAGGAGCTGACCACGCTGGTCGAGCAGACCGCCCACACCGCGTGGAAGCTCGACCAGAGCGCGGCGAAGGTGTCCGATATGGACAAACAAGCCCGGGAACGGCTCGGCGCCGTGCTCGGCGATCTCCGGACGGCTTGAGCGCCATGGGGAACACGGGGCACGAGGTGAACCCGGCGGCGTTGAAGCAGGGCTCCGGCGCCGCGGCGGGGGTGCGCGAACAGCTCGGCAAGGACGGCCGGATCCCGGACGAGACAACACAAACCGCGGCCCGCACGCTCAGCGCGGAGAACTTCCAGCTCGGTCCCGCGCTCAAGCAGACCGGCGAACTCTGGTACTCGCAGATCACCACGCTGCACCAGGCGTGCCACAAGATCGAGCAGAGCCTGGCCGCGGGTGCCGGCGGGTACCAGCTGAACGAGGACAAGACCGAGCTGTCCATGGCGGAGATCGCCAAGTTCTTCGAATAGGCGGGGGCATGCTGAACTACGAGAACCTGTACCACGCACCGGTGCACGCCCTGGAGCAGGCGGTGGACGACTGGGGCCGGGTGATCGGCAAGGTGGAGGCGCTGGGCGGTGAGCTGACGGACACGGTGACCCAGCCGCTCAAGGCCTCCGGGTGGAAAGGGCCGGCCGCGCGGACGGCGATGTCGTTCCTCGGCGAGACGAGCAAGGAGTTCGGGGACGCCGCCAAGCAGGCGCGGGGCATCCGTGACCTGCTGGAGGAGGCGCACGGCCGGATCAAGCGCAACCAGGACGCGCTCTACCGCATCGCCGACCACGAGGCCCCGGCGAAGGGGTTGAAGGTGGACCTGGAGGGGAAGGTCACCGCGAATCCGCCGGTGGATCCGCAGGACCGCGCCACCTGGCGCGGCAAGGACGACATCCGGGACGCCATCGAGGAGGGCAGGCACGCCATCGAGGCCATCCAGACGCGGATCAACCAGGTGCTGCGGGACGCCTCCGAAGCCGACGAGACCGCGGCGTGGGCGCTGCGCGCCAACCTCGGCGGCGAGAAGCACGACTTCAACCAGCCCACCCACACCAGCCTCGCCGGGGCGTGGAACGCCGGCGCGTGGAAGAACTCGGTCACCGGCTCCGGCAGCTTCCTCGATCCGCACGGCAAGGACATCCTCGCCGCCGCGAACAAGTACGGCATCAACCCGAAGGTGCTCGCCGCCCTGCTCATCCAGGAGGGCGAGGGCCGTTCCCTGGGCACCAAGATCCCCTTCGACCTGTTCCGGCGCGCGGAGTCGTCCGGCCTGGTGGGCAATTCGGTGGGGATCGGCCAGATGCAGGCGGGCACCGCGGCGGACCTGATGGCGAAGTACCACGGGGAAAAGGTCGGCCAGGACGACATCCGCGACCGCCTGGCCCACGACGACCGCCTGGCGATCGATCTCGCCGCCGCCAACCTGCACCACCTGAAGAGCACCTACGGCATCACGGACGAGCAGGCCTACACCGCGTACGCCGCGGACGACAAGCTCATCCGAGCCTGGCTCCGCGACGACACGGGCTTTCCCAACTACGGCAACATGACCGAGCGGTCGGACAGCTTCGCCAAGCGGTACCGGGAAGCCAACGACGTCGGCGGCCTGGTCCGCTGACCCGGTCCGGGCTCGCGGGGGCGGGCGGCGGGCGCCCCCGCGAGCTCAGGCACCGACCGGCTTGACCTGCCAGAGCCCGGGCGCCGACGCGGCCTGCGGCGACTCCGCCAGTGGCTGGAACCCCGAAGCCACACCGGCCACGAAAACGCCCTGCTCCTTCAGCCCGCTGATGACCGTGAGCAGGGTGCCGACCACTGTTCCGACGCTCTTGACGAAGTTCGTCAGCAGGTCGATCGCCTTGCCCGCCGCCTTCTCGGCGCCCATGAAGCTGTTGAGCCCCAACGCGATCACGTCCGCCGCCGTGTTGAAGATCAGCGTGATCCCGTCCTTGTACGCCTTGAAGATCTCGGAGTTGCACTTGGCGAGCGTGTTCCCGAGGCTGGTGATCAGCCCCTGGTTGGTGCCGTTCGCCTTGCTGAGGTTCACCATGTGCGTGTTGACCGCGTCGAACCCGCCGCCGCTCCAGTACGTCGCCAGGTCCTGCCTGGCGTCGTCGATGTCCCCCATGGTCTCGTTCATGGTGGTGTCGGCGGCCCACGTGTTCGCGATGCGGTCGACCTTCCCGAAGTCGCCGAGCATCTTCTTGACGTAGTCGAGCTTCTCGATGGCGTCCGACTTGCCGACCCGGTTGGCCAGGTCACGGATCACCTGGGCGGCTTCCTCCGGGTACCGGCACTCGTCGCCGGGCTTCTCCGGCAGCTGTAGTGGCGGCAGCTGCTGCTCGTCCTCCCACGGCCACTTGACGTCCGGCAGGCTGATGTCCGGCAGGCTGATGTCGGGCAGGCCGATCGACGGCTCACCGGGTCCGAACCCGTTTCCCATTCTCGATCACTTCCTTCGCTGGTGAGGTGGCGTGGGTTCGTCAGCGCGGCGGCGTCGGCTGGCCCAGTTGCCCGGCGATGTAGCCGAACGACTCGTAGTAGGCCTGGTCCTGGCGCTCGTACACGTCGGCGACGGTGCGGAGGGCGTTGCCGGTGTCGATGAGGCTCTGCTCGCCGGCTTTGGCCTTGCCGTCGATGGTTTCCAGCGCCCGGTTGTAGTCGCCGACGATGCCCTCCACGCTGCCGATGATCCCGAGGTCCAGTTCGGACAGCCGGAGGTCCAGCAGCGACTGCTGCAGGCTCTTCCACCGGTACGCGGCGTTCTCGAAGGCGAACTGGTTGTTGCGCAGTGCCTGCGGGACCACGCGCCAGCCGTCCGGGCTGGTGAGCGCGATGTCCGGCAACGGTTCCGGGTGCGGCAGGCCGCTCTTCGGCGGCGTGCCCCCGGGATCGTCGGTGGTCACCCCCGGCTGCGACGGCCCCGGCTTACCCGGATCCGTCACCCCCGGCTGCGACGGCCCCGGTTGCGACGGCGCCTGGTTACCCGGATCGGTGGACACGCCCGGCTGCGACGGCGGTCCCGGATCCGTGATCCCGGGTTGTGACGGACCGGGCTGTCCCTCGTCGGTGGACACGCCCGGCTGCGTCGGCTTTTCCTGCGGTGGTGCCATGGTGGTTCTCCCCTTAGACGTCGATGCTCGGGCGGGCGTCGTTCACCAGCTGCTGGTACTGCTCCGCTCGCCGCTGTTCCGCGGCCCGGACGGCACTGACCACCGACCGGGCGAGCGACCCGCCGGTGGCACCGACGAGCCGGTTCCGGTCGAGGTCCACCGAGAGCAGTTCCCCGGCGCCGCTGACGGTCACGGTGCCCACCTCCCCGGAGATCGGCTGCGTGACCGGGGTGGCCAACGCCGTCTCCTGTGCCTTCTTCATGGCGACGATGCCCGCATCCATCTCCGCCACCAGGGCGTACAGCTCGTCGTAGTGGTTCACCGGTCCCCCTGTCCGAAATCCACGATCTTCCGGCGGCCGGTCCGCCGGGCGGGAACAGCGGGCGGCGGCTCGGGCGTGGACACGTCCTCGGCGCGTTCCGGGTCCCTGGCCTGCGCGCGGAAGCGCTGGGCCGTTTCGTCCGCTTCCCGCCGAGCCGCCGACACGGCGAGCGTGATCGACGGCCCGACCCGCTCGGGGAACCGGTCACGCAGCGCGCCGTCGTCGATGGTGATGTCCAGCAGTTCGAGGTGGCCGTCCACCACGGCTGACACTCTCCGGTCGTCGGCGTAGCCGGTGAACCGGAGCTCCCCCAGCCTCGCGCCCAACGCGACTTCGTCCGTGGCTGCCACGTCGTCTCCTCACCTTCGGTAGGTCGGTGTGCGGTCGCCGACCATGCCTACCGAGACACCGGGCAGGAAGAACAGGACCCGCGGCGGCCATCCGTGGCCGGTGGGGTCTACCTGCGGAAACGGCCAAGGGCCTGCAGCGCCGTGGTGACTTCCCCGTCGTCCGCGTGGTCCGAAGCCCACCACACGTGTCCGTCCGGGCGCATGATCACAACCGCGGCAGCGCCGGTCCATGACTGCTCGCCCACGACCACGTCGACTCCCGCCGCCGCGGCGAGAGCGGTCACCTCTTCACCCAGTGAGCCGGTCTGGTCCAAGAGGACTGGACGACCGGTCCTCAACAGCGAGAAGAGGCCCGGAACCCTGGTGCCGACAAGGGGGTGTCCGACAGCCGGGTACGTAACGTCCAAAGCGGACAGTTTCCGCGCCAGCGCCAGTGAGAACTCGGGCACCGTCGCGACCAGGCTGCTCAGCAGCGAGCGCAGCCCGGTGACTTCCGGCGTGGTCGCGGTGATCAGCGCCGACTGGGCGAGCGTGTGTTCCGCGAGGTCTTCGCCGACCGCGTGCCGCTCCTCGTGGTAGCCGTCCAGCAGGGCGGGGTCCGCGTCACCGCGGGCCACGGCGGCCAGTCGCCAGCCGAGGTTCATCGCGTCCTGAATACCGACGTTGAGGCCGACACCGCCCGCGGGGAGGTGCCGGTGGGCCGCGTCGCCCGCCAGCAGGACGCGGCCGAGCCGATAGGTCTCGGCGACTCGTGTGGCGTTGCCGAACCGGGTGAGCCAGCTGGGGTCGTGCATGCCGAAGTCGGTGCCCGCCACCCGGATCGTCGTCTCCCGGAGGGCTTCCAGCGTGAACGGGTCGGCGGCGCCGTTGTTGTGGGCATCCACCCCGGCGATGCGGAAGCGGTCGCCGCCCAGCGGAACGCTGATGAGGGCGCCGTGCTCGTTGTGCGCGCTGACCACGGCGGGGCTGGTGACCCGGACCTCGCCGACGTAGCCGTAGGACGTCGTGTCGGTGCCCGGGAACGCGATGCCGGCGGCCTTGCGGACGGTGCTGCCCGTGCCGTCCGCGCCCACCACGTACCTCGCGGTGCGGGTGTACTCGCCGTCCGGGCCGGTCACACGCAGGGTCACGCCTTCGTCGTCCTGGTCGAGTCCGGCCACGGTGTGGCCGCGCAGGATCACCACGCCGAGCGCGAGCGCGTGTTCCTCCAGCAGTTCCTCGGTGCGGCGCTGGGGAATGGCGAGCATGAACGGGTACGGCGTGTCGAGCACGCTGAAGTCGAGGCTGCTTTCCAGCATCCCGAAGTGCCAGTCCGACAAGGGCGTGCCCTCGTCGAGGAACCGCTGCTCCAGGCCGCGCATCGCCAGCACCTCGATCGTGCGCGGGTGGATGCCCAGCGCCTTGGAGTGCGGACTGCGTTCGGTCGCCCTTTCCAGGACCACCACCGAGACGCCCGTCAGCGCCAGCTCCGCGGCGGCCCAGAGGCCGACCGGACCCGCTCCTACCACCACCACGGCAGGTTCGTCAACATGCTTCTCGATTGATTGGTTCATCTCTCTATTCATAGTAATGACCATACATCGAATTGAGGGTGGTTAGGATCTGGACATGGGTGAGCGCGGATACCGGTCCCCGGTGCGGGCCAGGCATGCCGAGGACACGCGGAGGTCGATCGTCGAAGCGGCCGCCGCGCTGTTCGCGGAGCGGGGCTACGCGAGAACGAGCGTCGCCGCCGTCGCGGCGGCCGCCGGGGTAGCCGTGAACACCGTCTACACCAGCATCGGCAACAAATCCGCGTTGATCATGGCGATGACGGAGGACGGTGCCGCCGACGCCGCGGCGGTGGAGACGGCGCGCCGGATCGACGAGTGCTCCGATCCGCGCGAGATCCTGCGCATCCTGGCGCACGGCACCGGGCAGGTGCGCAAGGAACGCCACGAGGCGCTGACGATCCTGCTGGACAACAGGAACGCCGACCCGGACGTGGCCGCGGCGGCCGATATGGCCACGCGTGCGGTGCGGACCAGGTTCAAGGCGGTGGCATCACGCCTGATCGCGGTCGGTGGCCTGCGCGAAGGCCTCACCGGTGAGCAGGTCGAACAGACGCTCTGGTTCTACTTCGGCTTCGAGGCATGGCGAACCGTGCGCGGCTTCGGCTGGAGCTGGGAGGAGTCGGCGGACTGGCTCGCCGAGCAGTCCGCTCACGCCCTGCTGCCAGCCACCGGCTGAGCCGGAAACCACGCTGGCCGGTGACCAGCCTTGATCGTCAGACACAGACCCAGCAAAGGCGGGCGTCCGCCGCGGCGGCCGGCGCAGCGAGCAGATCTCCGCTCACGGCGACGACCAGACATTCGCCACCATCGGCGCTCGGTCGGACCTGCCCCGCTGCTTGCCGGTTGCCGCGTGGCAATAGGCTGGCCTTGATCGTTGCCTCCTGATCGAGCGGATCGTGCCATGGCAGAAGTCGACCGGTTCACGATTGACACCACCAAGCCCAGCATCGCGCGGGTCTACGACGCCTTCGTCGGTGGTAAGGACAACTACGAGGTCGACCGCGAGGTCCTCCGGTACATCCAGGAGGTCGCCCCGGACGCCATCCTGGTCGGGCGGCAGTGCCGGGCGTGGCTGATCCGGGTGGTCCGCTTCCTGGCCGGTCAAGCCAAGGTCGACCAGTTCCTCGACCTGGGCTCCGGGTTGCCCACCGCCGAGAACACCCACCAGGAAGCCCAGCGGCTCAACCCCGAGGCGAGGGTGGTCTACGTCGACAACGACCCGACCGTCGCCGCGCACGGCCGCGCGCTGCTGGAGGACAACAGGCACACCCGCTTCCTGATGGCCGATCTGCGCAACCCCGCGGAGATCTTGGACAGCGACGTGGTCACCCGGCATTTCGACCTGAGCCGACCGGTGGGCTTGATCCAGTCCAATTCGCTGCACCACGTCGCCGACGACGAGGATCCGGTCGGCCTCATGCAGACCTACGTCGACGCCCTGGCGCCTGGCTCCTACGTCGCGATCTCGCATTTGCACAACCCGGACGACGGCAGCTCCCGCGCGAAGCTCGCGGTCGAGTCCCAGACGCGGTTCAACGAGATGATGGGCAGCTGCTTCTACCGCACGCGCGAGGAGATCGCCGAGCTGTTCAGGGGCCTGGAAATGGTCGAACCCGGCCTGACGCACCTCTTCGAGTGGTGGCCCAACGGCCCGCGCCTGACCGAACCCAGCGATGGCGAGTACAACCTGCTCGGCGGCGTCGCCCGCAAGCCGTAACCCGTCCCGGCCGCTATTTCGGCACCGCCACGACCATGTCGCGCAACTCGTAACCGCCGATGGCGTCGTTGAACGACACCCGCGGCGCGGTGTCCATCCGCACCCCCGGCAGGGCGAACAGCTTGCTGAGGAAGATGTCGGTCTCCACGATCGCGATGTTCGCGCCCGGGCACTTGTGCGCACCGTCCCCGAAGGACAGGCCGTAGGCGGACGCGTTGTCGAGTGGGCGCAGGGGGCATACCTCGAGCGGCCGATCGCCCACGGCCGCCGGATCGGCGTTGGCCGCGCTGAGCTGGATGTCGATGATCTCGCCGGCGGCGACGGTGACCGGCTCCTCGTTCTCACCCGGCAACTCGATGGGCGCGGTGGCGCGCCGCCTGAGGTGCCCGACGATCGGTTCCAACCGCAGCAGTTCGTGCAGGATCGCGATCCGCTCGGCTTCCTCCGCGGCGCGGTAGCGTTTGAGCAGCGCGCTGTCGGTGAACAGGTGCCACGCGGCGAGGTTGACGAACTCGCGCGTGGTGACCATCCCCGCGGCGGCGAAGGTGATGCACTCGCCAAGGATCTCCGCGGCTGAGCAGCCCTCGTCCAGCAGGTGCGAGATCAGGTCGTCACGCCGCCCGGCGCGGCGCGCGCGGACGGCGGGCCGGACATCGTTGAAGTAGATGCCGGCCCAGTTGGTTGCCTGCCGCCAGATCCAGTAGAGCCCGTTCAAGCTGGTGAAGCCCGGCGCGCCGAATTCCTCGGGGAAGAAGCGCTCCAGCCGGCGCTGGAGACCCGGACGGCTCTCGGTCAGGCCGATCACCGCGCAGGCCACCTCGATGGCCAGGTTGAAGCTCAGCTCGGACAGCTGCGCCTGCCCGGAGTCGCGAAGCTTGTCCAGTTGCTTGTCGGCGACGCTCTGCATGATCCCCCGGTAACTCTCGTCGACCCGCCGCGCGGTGAAGTACCTCGCGGTCTGCCGACGATGCTCGCGGTGCTCCGGCCCGTCCCGGTACAGAACGGGACGCCGGATCTTGGCAGGCATCTTCTCGACGGTCTCCACCCCAAGTCCGGCTTGGACGGTGTCGTTGCTGCGCAGCACGGCACGAGCGGTGGCGTGACCGCGCACCGTCCAGACCCCGTCGGAGCTCCGGCTGATCGGGCACCCGCCCTCGGCTTCGCCGCGATCGACCTTGCGCGCGTTCGTCCCGTCGGCCGGCATGTCGCGATCGATCCCCTTCTACTGCTGGGAGAAAAGCATGGTTCGTCTCTTCTAGCAGGTTTCCGCGGCCCCGCACAGGGCAGCAGTGGAACCCACGACGGCGGTCACAGCTTCTTGAGCCGCCGCCGGTTGGCTGTCAGCACCTCGTCCGACAAGTCCGGCGCTGCGTCGGCGATCGCGCGGGAGATGGTCAGCGCGCCGACCATCTGGCTGAACAGCGCCACGGCGCGCTCGCGGGCTTCGGCGGGCGTGAGTTCGGTGCCGGACTGGCGTGCGCGGTCGAGCAGCATGTCGGTGATGGCGGCGAAGTAGCCGTCCAGCCCGCGCCGGTATTCGGCCTGGGCGGCGGCGCCGTGGCGACCGGCGTCGGAGGCGAGCGCGGCCGAGGCGCAGCCGATCTCGGGGTGGTCGCGGTGCTCGGCGCTGACGTACCCGTCGACCATGTCGTGCAGGGCCGCGCGCGCCGAGCGGGGATGCGCCGCGCGGATGGCGTCGAGCGCCGCGAGCGAGTCGGTGAACCCTTGGTGGAGGACCTCGAGGGCGAGGTCCTCCTTCGAGGGGAAGTGGTTGTAGAACCCGCCGTGCGTCATACCGGCCGACTTCATCAGCTCCTCGATGCCGATGCCGTCGATGCCGCGCAGCCGGAACCCCTCACCGGCCGCGTTGACGATCTTCTCGCGGTTGAGCCGCTTCTGCTCTTGCGTGATGCGGGGCACGTCGACCACCTTCCTGGCGAACTCGCTCTCCCGATGATACCCATCATCAAAACGAGGGGGC
This sequence comes from Amycolatopsis sp. 195334CR, assembly GCF_017309385.1. Taxonomy (NCBI): domain Bacteria; kingdom Bacillati; phylum Actinomycetota; class Actinomycetes; order Pseudonocardiales; family Pseudonocardiaceae; genus Amycolatopsis; species Amycolatopsis sp. 195334CR. The sequence continues at coordinate 766,111 of NZ_JAFJMJ010000001.1, forward strand.
AGGCCTTGACAGTCAATGATGACGATGGCAATCATAAAATAATGACGGACATCATCGAAGACTGAAGGGACGGTCATGGACTTCGGAACCATCGGCGCCGGGACGGTCGCGCGGGCCATCGCCGGTCACCTCGTGGCAGCAGGCCACAAGGTGACGCTCAGCAACAGCCGCGGCCCGGACACGCTGCTTGACGTGGTGAGCCGGCTGGGGCCGCTCGCGAGCGCGGGCACGGTCGACCAAGCGGCCTCGGCCGACATGGTCTTCCTCACCGTGAGGTGGCCGCAGGTCGGCGACGCGCTGGCCGGGCTGCCCGAGTGGGACGGCCGCATCCTGGTCGACACCACCAACAACATGGAGTCGATGTCGCCGACCGTCACCGATCTCGGAGTGGAGACGGCAAGCGAGTTCGTCGACGATCGTGCGCCGGGCGCGCGCGTGGTCAAGGCCTTCAACACCCTGTACGCCCAGTACATCGCCGCCGATCCCCGGCACGCGGAGGGGCGGCAGCTGCTGTTCTACGCCGGTGACGACGAGGCCGCCAAGGCGGATTTCCACACCGTCGCCGACGCCATCGGATTCGCGCCGGTCGACGCCGGGACGCTGCGCGACGGCGGCCGCCTGATGCAGGTCGGCTGGCCGCTCTCGGCGCTGCACGCCCTGAAGCAGGACTGAGGCGATGAAGGCACTCACGTACGAAAAGGCACACACGCTCGACGCGTTCGCCATCGAGCTGACCGAAGTCGCCGAACCTCGGTTACGGGATGGTGACCTGCTGGTCGAGGTCCGCGCGATCGGCATCAACCCGGGTGAAGCCACGATCCGGCAGACGCGCAGCGCCGAGCCCGGCGGGCAGGTCATCCTCGGCTGGGAGTTCGCCGGGGTCGTCGTCGCGGCCGGGGCCACCGGGTTCGCGGTCGGCGACCGGGTAATGGGCACCGGCGACTTCACCCGCGACGGCTGCTGGGCCGAGCGCGTCGCGGTCGACCACCGGGTGGTCGCCAAGATCCCGGACCGGCTCGCGTTCACCGAAGCCGCATCGCTGCCCATCGGTGTCCTCACGGCCTGGGAATCGCTGTTCCGCGACCGGGACGCGCTGCCCGCCGGTGTCGACCGCGTGCTCGTCATCGGCGGGGCCGGCGGCGTCGGGTCGATGGCCACGCAACTGCTCAAGGCCACCACGCCGGCCTTCGTGATCAGCACGGCCTCGCGCCCCGAGTCGCGGAAGTGGGCGACGGCGATGGGCGCCGACCTGGTCGTCGACCACCGCGGTGACCTGGCCGGACAGCTCCACGCGGCGGGGATCGACCACGTCGACCTGGTGTTCTCGACCTCGGGTACCAGCGGCCACCTGGGGGCGATCGCCGAGGTGCTGCGCCCTTTCGGTCACCTGGCCGCCAGCGACCTCGCCGAGCCCTTCGACCCGGGAGCCCTCACCGGAAAGTCGCTGTCGCTGCACAGCGAGATGGTGTTCAGGGCCGGCGGGGACGTCGGCAGCCAGGGCCGGATCCTCGCCAGGGCAGCGGACGACGTCGCGGCGGGCAGGCTGCGCCCGATCGTCACCACCACGCTCGATGGCCTGACCGCCGAGACCATGAAGACGGCGCACGCCCTCGCCGAGAGCGGCCGGACTATCGGGAAGACCGTGATCCAGGCGTGAAACCCCACCTCCGACGAAAGGAATTCCCTGACATGACAACGGATCTGCTCGACGGTGAATACGTCCCCAGTGCCGACGCGAGGACCCGCGATCAGGTCGAGCTGTACGAGCGCACCAACGGCCGCGAAGGCGCGACGACGGAGGCTGGCCCCGTGGTCGTGGTGACCATGCGTGGCGCCCGTTCGGGCAAACTGCGCAAGGTCGCCCTGATGCGCATCGAACGTGACGGCGTCTACGCCCTCGGCGCCGCAGCCGGCGGCCAGGCCCACAATCCGAGCTGGTTCCACAACCTCATGGCACACCCGACGGTGCAACTACAGGACGGTCCCATTCGCCGGTTGATGACCGCCCGGCTAGCCGACGGTGCGGAGCGGTCAACCTGGCTGCCCTACGCCGACAACCTCTACCCCTTCTTCGCCGACTTTCGCACCCGCGCCGCCGAGACCGGCAACCGCGAAATACCGCTGTTCCTGCTCGAACCCACCACGAGCTGACCCCCCTTCGGCTGACACGCCCAGGACCGGGACAGCCAAACCGAAACCACCACGAAAAAATCGCCTGACCTGCACATACAAGCAGGTCAGGCGATCTTGAAACTGTGGAGCTAAGGGGACTCGAACCCCTGACCCCCTCACTGCCAGTGAGGATCACACAAGCCCTCTACCAGCGCAAACAGAGAATGCCCTGGTCGTTCGCTACCGTTCCGCCCATCTAGGTCCCGTTGGACGCAACTGGACGCGCAGCCTCGCTCCAGGTTTGCTCCAGGGAAATTGGTGTGAAGCACGAGGACGTTCCGACGCGAGGGTGCCCCTGCTCCCATGAGGTCGCAAGTCACGAAGATCGCGCTCAGCTCGAGCAGGCCGCTGGGCCAGCGCGCGACATCCGGCTCGGCCCAGGTAGCGGCCTCGACGATGGGTTCTGACAGCGACCTCCCCAGAGTGCAGAGGCCGTCCCGGCCGCCTCCCCGCCCCTATGCGGGTCAGGTACTAGACAGAGCTGCTGAACGTCGGCCAATGACGGACGCTCTGTGACGTAGCCGACGCGCGACTTGAGATTCGCAAGGGTATCCCAGCCAGGAACAGAACCACAGGCCGCCTGTTTGGCACAGGGATGCGGCGTGCACCGCCTGGCGGTCGCGACACCACCAGCGATCAGCCGCGGATCGCGGATAACCAGCGTTGGACCTAACTGCGTCCTCGCGAGCGATTGCGTCAGCGCACGCCGCCTGTGTCCACGTGACATTGGAACCGCAGTTCGCTGTTGCTCTGCGTACCGGTGCCGAGCCGAGTTGGGCTCGCGACTCGGCTCGGCACTGACGGGTCACCGCACGCCGAGCCACCACAGCACCCCTGCCACGATGGCTGCGCCCAACGCGGATCCCATCCCCTTCGCCAGCCCCATCAGCGCGGCGTTCGCGGCCTGGCGAGCGGTGGCCCCGACGCGGCGCACCAGCGCCGGCTTCTCTTTGTCCATGTGTCGCTCCCTTCGTTGAAATGTTTCGTGGCAAGCATGCTGACGGGGCGCATGGTGCATCGAGTGCTACGCGTTGCATGTTGGTTTCAACGTGTTGCAATCCATGCGACGGGCAGGTAAACATGACCCGTGCCGCACGTCTTGGGGCAGTTCGGCCCACTCAGCTCTGACCTGACAGGGGAGCGGTTGACCTTCGTCGTCGCCCTCAGAGAGCTGTGGGAGATGTGGTCAAATGCCAGGATCTCCATGACCAGCTACGCAGACAGCCAAAACGTCCACCCAGCGACGATGTCGCGGTACTTCAACGGCAAGACATTGCCACCCGACGAGATCGTCATCGACCTCGTGGACTCGATCCGAAGGGTGACCGAACTGCCGATACCCGGCGAACCGGGTCGGCTGCTCAACCTTCTCAACGCTGCACAAGACGCGCAGCCCAGCAACTGGGGTGCGCTCAAACAGTGGAAGGCCAGAGAACATCGCCAACGCTTGCGTGCCGACATGGCCGACACGAGGGTCATCGAACTGACCGAAGAGATCAGCCAACTGCGACTCGGGTTCGCGGCAGGATCCGCACCAGACAACGACGCAGAACTGGCGATCGTGCGGGGACTGCTGGCCGAGGAACGTCTGCGGGTCGCTGAACTCGAACGGGAGATAGCGGCGTGGCGCACTCGCGCCACCGAACCAGCCTCCACCGGGATCGTCGAGGTCGGTGGAGCACACTATTGGCAGCGCTATGTGCAGTCGCGCGCGGAACGCGGGTGGACGACCGAGGCGATCTCGGCGGTCGACTCGGCGACGAGCCGCGTGCTCGATCAACTGGCGGAGCCCACGGCGTCTGAGCCGTCGCCGCGACGAGGCACCGTCCTCGATCACGTCGGTGGTGCCAGTCCCGACGTGATCGGGCTCCTCGCGAAGGCAATCGACCGCGGGTACCGCCTCGTGATCGTCCTCGCGGGCACCCTGAACGAGGTGCGCAGGCAGGTCCAGCGAGCCATTGACGAGGACCTGGTGTCTCTGCCGGACACGCCGGGAATCGTCCGCTTGACCAGCACGGACCTCGACTACCGCAGGCTGAGTCAGGACCTGCACGGCCTCGAATTCGAGAAACGACACCCGGAGCTCCCCCTGCACGCGCCGAGCAACCTGCACAGCTCGTCCACTCGCATCATGGTCGTGAAGAAGAACATGTCCATACTCCGCAGGCTGAGGATGGAGCTCCTCGCGATGCGCACCCCACTCACCGAGATTCCCGCGCTGATCCTCGACCTCGCTCCAGATGACGGCACAGGACCCAAGACAACCCAGATCACGCAGGCACTGACGCAGGCCCTGCCGAGGGGGCAGTTCGTTTCCTTCTCCAGCACAACACTGAATCTGCCGATGCAGGACGAACATGAGCACTTCGTCGTCGCATCCCCCCGCCCGAGAGAGTACGTCGGGGCGTCCGACGTGTTCGGAACTGGTGAAGAGACGTCCGGGACAGACGAGAACATCTCTGGGGAGCGGACGTACGTGCGCCGGTTTGCCCGAGACGATGACGACCTCAGCTTGCGCACGGCCATGGACATGTTCGTGCTCACCGGAGCTGTGAAGGTGTACAGGTCACTCGGTGCTCGCCACCACGGTCTACTCGTCGCCACCTCCGCGCGCGTCGCCGAGCAGGCGGCGATGCGGGATCGGCTCCAAATGCTCTGGCAGTCTGTTGACTACCACGAGATAGCAGGACTAGCGCGGCTCCAGGCATTGTTCGACAGCGATGTCGCTCCGGTAAGCATGTCCTGTCTCGTCGGCGCGATACCCGGGTCGTTTGACGAGTTGCGGCCCGCCCTGGAAATAGCCCTCGAACAACTCGGTGACGACCTCGTCACCCGCGACACCACGCCCGTGCCGGACAAGCCGTGGCACGTCACGGTGATAGGCCCCGGCCAAGTGCGGCTCGCTCCCCGCGACGGAACCACTGTCCTTTACATCGACGGGATGGCCCCTGCACAGTCCGCCCCCGCGGCTCTGCGACCGTGGTTCGGTCTACGGCCTGGCTACACAGATCTGCTCCGCCTGTACGTACCGGACGGCGATGATCCGAACGGCCTGTACGCGAATATCGCCCACTTCTGGCGAGCCGACTCGGAACTCCACTCCGAACTCGTGCGATACGGGACGGGGAACTAGCGCACCGAGTAAACACCTGCCTGTAGTCGCACGAGCGGGAACCCTGAGCTGAGCTGGCAAAGGATGAAGCTGTTAAGCCTCATGGCTCTGCTCCACGGCGGGGCCGTTGCCGGTTATGCAGCAGTTTCAGGGCGGACCCGTACGGCTAATCACCGCTCGTCTGCATGAGCACGCGGCGGGCACCGACCAGCGGCATGAGCGGGCGTTGGAAACGGCTGTTACCGATACGCAGCGCCCTCGTCTGGAACTGCCGACTGAGCTGTGAGTCGCATGGCGCGCTGATCGAAGAACAGGCGGGCGACGAGGTCGCCGCGGGTGCCCGCGCCAGTCTTGGAGAAGATCGACTTCAAGTGGTCCTGGACGGTGTAGGCCGACATTCGAAGCCGGTTGGCGATCTGCTTGGTCGACAGGCCTTGTGCCACGCATTCGGTGACCCGCCGCTCCTGCGGGGTGAGGCCGTACACGTCGGCCAGCAATGGTGCCATTTCCGCCGGGCGGGCTGCTTCGAGCAGGACCGCGACCGGTGCCGTCGTGCCCTCGCCCAGTAGCGACGCCCGGACTATCACCCAGCGCCCTGCCTTGGTGCGCACGCGCGCTCTGGCCAGCCCGGTGCTCACTCGCCCCTCCTCGCGGCCGCCGATGGCGCGGGCCTGCCTGGCGACCGCACGGATCACCAGCGGGAGCGTTGTGCCCGCTCGGGTGCCGATGCCGAGTTCGTCGATCCAGTTCCCGGCCACCTGGTTGGCGAGGTCGACGCCGTCATCGGGATTCAGGACGAGCATTCCGGTGTCGTGGCGATCGGCGCAGGCCTCGTCCAGTAGCAGCGACCGGCGCAGCCCATCGGAGATCAAACCGGTCAGCGACGTGACGAGCCGTACCTCGGAGGGCGAGAAGTACGGGCGGCCCGTCTCGCGGAACACGGTGAGCGCGCCCCACGTACCGGTGCTGCTGGACAGCACGACTCGGAGTTCGTCGGAGTAACCCCCGGGGCGGCGGACCTCCCCGGTGCCGCCGGCTGAGGTCGAGCTCGCCCGCGGTGACGTCGCTGAGGCTCGCCGCGGTTCTGCCCGCGCGCGACATGTCGACCCACTTCGTGTAGTCGGGTTCGCGCAACTCGATCTCGACGAGCCGGCTGATCGCGTCGGCAGGCATACCGTTCTCGACGAACTCCGCGGTGCGGTGAAGCGTTCGGCCGGCCGGCAGCGACCTTGTGGGTATGGCCGATCCCGAACAGCCCCTCACTGACTCGGAACCCGCGCGGCCCGGCGAGCGTTCGCGACTACGCGGCTCGTTGTCGGTGTGGGCGGTGCCCGTGGTCGCAGCCGTGGTGCTCGGAGTGGCCGGCGTGGTGCTGGTGTGGTTGTGGCGTTGGGTCGACACTTTGGCCCTGGTCGAGCAGAAGGACAAGGCCACCGCGCATCTGGACACGGTGAAGATTGCCGCGTCGGTCCTGGTCGCCGGCGGCGGCGTATTCGCCCTCTATCTCACCGCACGCCGGCAACGCACCCAGGAAGAAGAACTCCAAGTCCGCCGGGACGAACTGGCCCAGCGCGACCATGCCCAAGCCCACGCCGAGCGGGTCGCCGAGCAGACCCGCTTGCACGCCGAGCGCGTCGCCGCGAGCGCCGAGAAGGACGCCACCGACCGTCAGATCACCGAGTTGTTCACCAAAGCCGTCGAGCAACTCGGGCACGAGCAAGCCGCAGTCCGTCTCGGCGGCCTGTACACCTTGGAACGGCTGGCTCAGGACCACGTGGAGCAGCGCCGCCCTGTGGTCAGCGTCCTCTGCGCCTACCTCCGCATGCCCTACCTCGACCCCGACGAACCCTCACCGACCGACGTCGAACAAGTCACGGGCGCCGAGCTCATCACCACCGCACAACGCCGCGCACGCCGCCAAGAACGCGAAGTCCGCCTCACCATTCAACGCCTGCTGCGCGACCACGCCCACAACACCCCCAAACCCGGCAGGCCAGCCGATGCCACCTATTGGGGGAGCACAAATCCCGCCATCGACATCGACGTCGATCTCACCGGCGCTACCCTCATCAACCTCGACCTCACCCGTCGGCGACTACACCCCTCCACCACCTTCACCACCACCACCTTCGCCGGCAGCGTCAGGTTCGGCAGCGCGACCTTCACCGGCAGCGCTGAGTTCAACGGAGCGACCTTCGCCGGCTCCGCTGGATTCGACGAGGCGACCTTCACCAGCGGCGCTGCGTTCGACGGAGTCACCTTCACTGGCGGCGCCTGGTTCGGCGGTGCGACTTTCGCCGGCAGTGCTGAGTTCGACAGGGCGACTTTCACCGGCACCGCTAGATTCAACGGCGTCACCTTCACCGGTCACACCAGATTCAACCGGGCGATCTTTACCCGCAGCGCCAGGTTCGACGAGACGACCTTTACCCGCGGCGCCGGGTTCGACGAGGCGACCTTTATCTGTGGCGCCGGGTTCGACGGGGTTACCTTCACCGGCAATGCCATGTTCAATAAGGCGACCTTCACCGGCAACGCCATGTTTAACAGAGCGACCTTTATACGCGTCGCCGGGTTCGGACAAGTCACTTTCGCCGGGGAGGTGCAGCTGGCCGGGGCGACCATCATCGGCGAGCTGCAGTTTGCCGGGGCACGGACCCGGAGCCGGGAAGGCGTGTGGCCGCGAGGATGGCGGGTCGGGGCGCCCGGTGAGGATGGGGCATCAGGGGGCGACCCGGACCAGTGGTTCATGTTGGAGAAGGTGTAGCTATACCGAATCATTCGCCGCGTCCGCGATAGCGAAGACTCCGATCCCCTCGACGATGGCAGTGCGCTCTGGCCTAGCTCCCGCCACCTCGCTGGCTCAGCACTGCACGGCGAAATCGACCACCCTTTCGACGCGGATCCGCAGGCCACGTTCACGACGTGGGTGAGGTTCCTCGGCGTGCGCACAAACCAGCGCGGCGACCGGGCCGTCGGGCACTGGACCGGTACGCCCGCCGCCACCATCGGCGCCTGGGATTCGGGACGATGACTAGCCCCCGCAAGATCTGCAGCACGCCCGGATGCCATCGACCCACCCGCGGCCGTGGGCTGTGCTACGCCGAGCACCAGGCCGTCTCCGCGCCGAACGCGAACCCGGCACCACGGTCACCTCCGCGTCCGGTGAGTGCGGTACACCCGGCTGCAAGCGGCCGGTCCACGCCCGCGGCCTGTGCGTCACCGAGTACCGCGCTGCCCAGCGCGACCCCGACTCCGGACGCATCGACACCGCCGGCGCCACCCAGCACCTGCGGAAGCCTGCCACGGCCGGCTGGACGGCTGAGCAGGTCGCCGACGCCACCACAAAATACATCAGCCTCGACCAGGCGGAAGCGCCCAGACCGGCGACCGGCGCGCGGGCAGCATCGCCGCGGCGGCGTTCATCGCCAGCTCGGCCGCGGCGATCCGGGCCGAGGCCGTCCCGGCTAGTTCTTGATCGGCTCGAACCTCATCCGCTCGAGCAGGGTCAGCGCCTTCCGTCGCGCCGGTGACGTCGGGGCCTGCTCGTCGGCGCACCCGATGATCAGCTCGGCCAGCGACAGGCCGCCCGATCGGCCGAGGCGTTCGAAGAACTCGGCGATGCGCTCGCGGTAGTCGCCGGTGATGACCACCTCGGTGCGGCCGTCGGTCATGGTGACCTTGCCGTCGGTGAGGGTCGTCTCCCAGTACGGGATGATCGCGGCGAGCTGGCGGATGTCCTCGGCGCGCTCGCGCATCTGCCGGGACACCGCGCTGTGGTGGAGCTTCTTCTCGTACTGGGTGACCATGGCGACTCCTCTCCCCGGGTGACACAGGACTCAGAAAATAGAACACCTGTTCGTCTCCGGCAAGCGGTGTGCCTACCATGCCCCCCATGACCGAAGCCAGCCCCAGGATGTGCACGAAGTGCGGCGAGAAGCCCACCGTCGACCAGAAGATCGGCATCCTGTGCAGCGGATGCATCGCCGCACTCACGGCCGCCGGCCCGCTCGGCGGGCACGACCAGCACGACGAGGCGGCGGCCACCAGCGGGTGATGCGGCGTGGGCCACTACCGCGGTTACGGTACGCGGTTACGGAACGCTCACCGCCATGGACCACCAGGACCTCTGCGCTTTCGTCGACACCAACCTCGGCATCGACGAAGCCCGCGCTCGCTACGCCAGCCGCGGCCCGTGGCAGATCGCCCGCAAGCGCACCCCCGAAGAGTCCTGGATGACCCTGCTCGACGTGGGCGGCACTGCGATCGCCGCGCCGATGGAGGTGACTGCCGACCGCGAGGCATTGCTCGTACGGGGTACGCCCGCAGGTCATCTACTCTTGCTCGCGAAGTGGCAGCTGTGGCTCGCGTAAGTGTGAAATCCAGCCAGTTTCCCGAATCGCCGTGTTATGGTCCACCCCATGGGGACGGTCAATGTACGGCCGGAAAGCGTCCACGAGGCAGCTCAGAGGGTTGACGCTGCCGGGCAGGACTGGGGCGAGTCGACTGCGACATTGGCTGCGGACATGGGCGCGGTAGAGAATCCCTACGGCGGCGACGAGTTGGGTAACGCCCTAAAGGACATGTACGAGATTATCGGGCCCACTGCGCTGGAATACTTCAACCAGACCGGTTTCTGTCTTGTCGAGACGGCCTCGGCGATGAACCAGGCGGCCACCGCGTACACCACGATCGAGCAGGACAACGCCAAGCAGATGCGCAGGGTGCAGGCCATCATAGACAGCTTGGGCGACGTCTGAGTGGGCCTGCAACTGCCACCCGAACTGATCGAGGCACTGGCCTGGATCGGCTGCACTTGGCCGGAGGCCGACGAGACGAAGCTATTCCAGTGCGGCGAGTACTGGGGCACTTTTGCCGAACAGGCGACCGCGCATGCGGAAGCGGCTGCGAAAGCGGTTTCCGAGATGCTGGCAGAGAACCAGAGCCCTGGCCTCGATGCCTTCAAGGCGTACTGGGAGAAGCTGTCCGGCGAGGCCGGTTACCTCGTGGACTGCGGCATCGTGGCGGGCGCGGTGTCCATCGCGTTCTACTCTGCGGGTGCACTCGTACTGACGTTGAAGATGCTGGTGATCGCGCAACTCGTCGCGTTCGCGGTGATCCTCGCGGCTGCCATCGCCGCAGCCTTCTTCACCCTCGGCGCGTCCCTCGCGGCGGCAGCACAGACCGCAACCGCGATCAACAGGACGATCGTGATGCTGGTCAACACCACCATCACCGCGATCAGTGAGCTGGGAGCGCCGCTGTCCGACTTGGTACGCGAGCACCTGAGCAAGGAGATCGACCGGCTGGAGGGGCGGCCCATCCACACCTCCGAGCATGGCGTCGACGAGTTCGACACGCCGGAGGAACGGGAGCAGGAGCGCCAGGAGTACGAACGCCGCAAAGAAGAACTCGCCAAGGATCCCGATCACGGCGGCACCGCCACCGCGGCGACCAGACGGGAGGCGGAGGTCGCGCTCGGCCTGGAAAAAATGGGCGCGGTCACCCCGCCGGTGGAACGCGGCAGTCCCGGTGCGGACTTCAAGGACGGCAGCGGTCAGGACTGGGACGTGAAAGGATTCCAGACGAGGGACGGCCGAGGCGGCTACACCAGGGCCGCCGCTGAGAGATCGATCCAGCGGGAGATCGCCGCGGGCGAGCACGTCGCGCTGGACATCAGCAAGTTGTCCCCAGCCGACCGGGATGACTTGAAGGAGCTCGTCGGGTCCCATCCGGAGTGGGCGAACAAGGTGGCGATCTACTGATGGCAGAGACGCTGAGCCAGGCCGAGTTCGACGCGCTGCTCGACGACCACCGGCGATGGAACAACAACGACGGCGGTCGGCAGCTGGACCTGACCGGCCGCTCACTCACGCGGCTCCGGCTCGCAGGGCGGCGGGTGGACGGCGCGGTGCTCAACGAAGCCGACTTGTCCGGCTGCGACCTGACCGGCACGGATCTCAGTCACACCGAGCTGATCGGCGCAGACTTGCGAGAAGCGAAGCTGCCCGGCGCCGACCTCTACAAGGTGAACTTCACCGGCGCCGATCTCACGGGCGCGGACCTGACCGGTGCCCGGCTGCTCCGCGCCGACCTGACCGAAGCGGTGTTGACCGGAGCGGTGCTCGACCGCACCGACCTGACCAAGACGTACTTCTTCCGCACCGATCTCCGGGGCGTGAAACTGCGCGATGCCTGGCTGGACCGAGTCGGGTTCGAAGCCGACCAGGTCAGTGGGTGGGACGCCGCGGGCGCGACCGGGACCGTCCTGGCGGGCAGCCTCGTCACCGGAACCGGCGGCCTGATCGACGCAATCGACGCACTACGCCAGGCCGGGGCGCTGGTCCGGCCGTTCGCCGGGAAGGTGACACCGTGACCGATCCATGGCAGGCGTCCAAAGACGTCGTGCGCCACGCGCAGGACCAGCTCGACCAGCTCCGGGCCCGTGGTGGCCCCTCGGCCAGCGCCACGCCGCCCGAGCCGCCGGTCGGCGTGGGCGAGGCGATGGACGGCAAAGTACGCGTCGAGATCACCGGGGCACGGGTGAGCGCGCTGCACATCGACCCGGCGGCGCTGCGTATTCCGGCCGGTGAACTCGCCACCGTGGTGATGGAAGCGACCAACATGGCACTGGACGCCATGCGAGCCGCGATGACAACGTCGCTGCCAAGCCCGCCGTCGCTGGACCAGATGACTCGCACGCTGAACGAGATTTCCTCGGACTCGTTCCGCGCCATGGACAATGCCACCGAAGGCATTCGCCGGTCCATGGACGCGATCCAGCGCATCTCGGAGCAGCACCGCGAACGTTAGTGCTCCACGAACGCGATCGAATCACTGCACGCCCGCTACCGGCGGGCGATCCACGCACGCGGGCATTTCCCGACCTAGCAGGCCGCGATGAAGTGCCTGTACCTTGTGACTCGCAGCTTGGACCCGACCGGGCCAGGCCGCGCCCGATGGACGATGCGCTGGAAGGCAGTGATCAACGCGTTCGCCATCACGTTCGGCGACCGCTGGCCGGGAGCCGAAACCTACTGATCAACAACGCCGGAAACACCGACCACGGGATAGACCCCACCCAGGTTGGCTAGCGTTGTGTGGAGTTCGACTTCGATGTTGGGTTGTGGCTGGTTGTTCTCGTGGGTGATGACGAACAACCGGTGCAGGTCGGCTGACCAGGCCAGGCCGCGGGGTGCGACGGTTTCAGCGGTGTCGAGGGTGATGGTGTTGACCGGGGTGACGCCGTCGGTTTCGTAGATCAGCACGTCTTTGCTGTCGGTGGTCAGGGCGCCGGCGGCCACGTACTGGTCACCGGGAGCGACCGCGACGGCGTTCGGGCGGGGCCGGGCGGAGTAGGCGCCTTTGCGGGCGAGGTCGGCTGGGGCGAAGGCTTCGACCCGGTCGCGGGAGCCGGCGGCGCTGTGCAGGGTGGTGCCGTCGGTGTTCAGGTCGAGGTCGGTCAGGCTCGCGCCGACGACGTCACCGCTCGCGCCGGCGGTCAGGGTGCCGCTGTTGACGTTGTAGACCTGGACGGTGGACAGGCTCAGGGCGAGCTGTCCCGCGACGAGGGGGCCGGTGGCGGCGACGGCCGCACATGACCCCTGAGACCGCGTCATAACGCCCGAGGTGGCCGGGGAGCTTCACCCCGTTGCTGTTCAGCCAACGGACCCCTGGGCGGAGTTCGGCTGGCAACCGGTCACGCACGTCCGCCACCGCATCGGACCATAGCGGCCGCAGCCGCGCACCATCATCCGCCGAGTGCGCTGGCGGCGACCATTCGGTGTGGGCACCGCGATTGGGGTCAGGTCCACAGGCGTTGTTCCCCGCGCCACACGGTCTCGCGGGCGAAGTGTGTTCGAAGCTGCGCGGTGCGGGCCCGACCACGCCAGTGAGGTCGCCGGTGAGCTGGGCGTTCTTGCCCAGGCGGGCCAGGATGTAGAACGCTTCGCGCAACAGCGTTTCGGCCGACGGCTGCTCCCTTGTCCGGCAGATGCCACGCGGTATCGCAGGCGTAAGCGCGGGACCAGGTCACCCCCACCACGATCTGGGCCACCGCGCACGCGGAACCACGCGCCCCTGCACCAGAGCACCCGACTGGGACGCCTCCGGCTCAACGGCGTTGCTCGTGCATGTCGCTGCAAGCGATGAACCCCGCGGCACCATGCGGCGAGTCGGGATCGAAGACCACGCACCAGTCACTCCGCCCGCTGCCTGGCGGGTACTCGTCGCCTTCCCAGGTGAAGTAGCGGCGCAGATTCTCCGGTCGGCCGGTTCCGGTGGTGGCGTCGCCGACCTGCTGGCTGAACACCTCAGGCTTGCTGTGTTGCCAGACCAAGCTGTGCTTCAGCTGGACCGCGACACCTGCCTGCCGGCAGTCCGGCACGCTCTCCATGCGCGGGAGGTCGCTGGCTGGGACGAAGCCAACCAGCCGCAGGTGCTCGACGAACACCAGCAACCAGCTGTCCCCGTCCCGGTGCTCCTCCCCTGGCTGCCGACACAGCACCGTGTAGCGGTGTTGTGCCTGCAGCCGGCCAACGACCTGCATCGGCGCAACCGCGGGCACCGCGTGCATCGACGTGCCGTAGGACGGCACCTCATAGCCCGCCAGCCGGGGGTCGGCAGGCCGCCAGATCACCGCGGCGGACAATATCACCGCGGCCATCAGCACCGCACCGCCCCAAAGCTGCGGCTGGACGCGCCACCACGGAACCGGGGTGGTCGGCGGAGCCGTCCGGCGGACCGTGGCACGTTCACCACCAGGTACGGAGCCCGCGACGGCGATCCGCCTCCGGTCGGCCACCCAGCCCTCGACGTCGGCGGCGTCTCCGCCGCACGCCCGCACGAAGCTTTCCAGCAGTTCCTGGCGTGGCATTGTGGTGCGCCCCAATGCCGCGATCAGCGTGCTCTTGGGCAGCGAATCCCCTGCCGCGGCGGCCCGCCTGGCCAACTCGCGGTGCGTCAACCCGGTCCACTCCTTCAACCGCCGCATCGAACCGACGAACTCCGCCGCGTCGCGTGCGGCGCTCGCATCCGGTCTGTGCGCAGCCTGCATCGCCCGGACATCCCCCTTGTGCCGATCCCATGAGCGTCCCGGAAAAGCCTACGAAGGGGCCGCCGGGCAGTCATCCCCCAGGCGAGCGGATCCGGCCCGGTCTGACCGGACCGGCTCAGCCGCTGGTCAGGCCGGATGCCCGGTGTTGGACTCGGTGGCGTGACTGCGGTTATCACCTGCCCATCCCGCGAAGGAGAACCAATGCGAAGAACCCTGAACGCGCTCTTCAGCTCGGTGTCGGTGACGGCCCTGCTGCTCACGGCGGGTGGCCTGGCCGCCGCGGCGGACCCTCAGGCGCAACCGGCCGCCGAGCTGATCCCGGTACGGGCGCCGGTACTCACCTGGATGCACAGCGACGCCCGGGTGAACCCCGCCACCCACATTGGTGACTTCGACCCCGCGAACACCGGCTGGGTCAGCTGCTACGTCTTCGGAGACGTGTACCAGGGCGAGAACCGGTGGTTCATGACGGTCACCAACTCACCGCGGATGGTCGGCTTCGTCAACGCTGCGGACCTGCAGGACGAAAGTGGGCCGCACTGCGGCGCGGCCGGGGTGAAGACCAGCACCACGACCCCGCTCGTGTGGCAGCACAGTAAGCCGCAGCCCACAGCGGAGACACACGTCGGAAACGTCGGCGGCACCCCCGACCTCCGCGCCTACATCGGCTCGACCGGGTCCGAATATCCGCCCGGCAGCGGGAACGTCGTCTGGTACGCCGTCTTCGATCCCGGGGTGCTCGACGGCCGAGTCGGCTTCGTCAGCTGCACCGACATCACCGGGCTGAGGTGCGAAGCACCGTGACAACGAGGAGAACACACGTGAAATACCCGAGAAAACTCATGACTGCGGTCGCCACCGCGACGGTGATAGCCGCGGCACCCCTCACGGCCATGGCCTCCGACACGCCAGTCCGTGACACCGGCGAATCGAGTCTGCTCCGAACGTGCTGGGTGCATGGCTCCGGCGTCAATTTCCGAGGAGGCCCAGGTCTGTACTACGAGCCGTACGGGCAAGTCTCCGCACCACAGGGTTTCGACCACATCCGTACCGACGCCAGCGACAATCCAGCTGACGGCAGCACCTGGTACGGAGGCTACCTGTGGGGAGATCCCCGCGGACCGTTCTGGATCCGCTCCGATCTCCTTCGGTGCTGACCAAGTCGAAGCTCATGGAGTTGTTCTTCACCGCGCGGTCGCGTGTGCCGGTCAATGACAGGGTTGTTGGTCTCGGCTGGGGCGAGCTGGCGGCGTTGTCCGGGCGACGGTTGGTATCGGAGGGGATGCCAGTGTTGCTGGATGAGGCGATGCCGCCGGTCGAAACGTTGTCGTCGTGGTTTCGACATCTGGCGGTGGCGGGGCGAAGTCCGAAGACGAGGTCGGTGTTCGGCAGGAGGTCGGGGATGTTCAGCTCCGCCAGCTCCTGCCCGGACGCGACCTGGTGGAGCCGTAGCCGTTCGGTGAACCGGGCGCTCGAGTTGACGACGGTGATCCGCACGTCCTCCCACCGCCGAGAACCACGATCCTGTGCATGGTGTTCGTCCTTTCCGCTCGGTTGACGACCACGAGACGGGACGCGCACCGGCAGACATGACGTGGCGCGAGCGCCCCGAGCGGCGTGCGAACCCCTTTGCCGTGGGGCCCGACTCCGGCAGGTCGCTCCCGTCAACGACGA
The DNA here is from genome assembly GCF_017309385.1 of Amycolatopsis sp. 195334CR. NCBI lineage: Bacteria > Bacillati > Actinomycetota > Actinomycetes > Pseudonocardiales > Pseudonocardiaceae > Amycolatopsis > Amycolatopsis sp. 195334CR. The sequence goes on from NZ_JAFJMJ010000001.1 coordinate 782,124, forward strand.
GGTGTACGCCGAAGTCGCACTCAGCGACCACCAACATGCCCGCCGTGTTCCGCACCCACGCAGGATCCCGCGCTCGTCGGCCTGGCCACGGCCGACGGTGGCAGGCGACCACGCCGGAGTTCCTGCCGATCGGTGGAGGCCCCTGGCGCATCCACCAGGAGGCGCTCCTGCGCCTGGTCGAACACGCTCTCCGGAGCACGAAACGCTGAGCACCACCCGCACCGAAAGGAACCTGTGATGAGCACCGTCATGGGACACTACGGCGCCGCCCGGATCGGCCTGCCCCGATCTCGCGCCGTGATACAGACGCTGAACCAGCTCACCGGTCTGGGCCAGGATGGCCTGGCACGACTGCGGGGCCTGCTCCTGATTCGCCTTCTGCAGGCCGGACGGGAGAACCGGGACGACGGGCTGTTGCGCCTGTTACTGCTGCCGCCCGAACCGGACGACACCCGGTTCGCACTGTACGAGATTGCCCAGGCGCTGGACGGGAACGCGCCGGTGCCCGAGGCGATCGAGGGTGCCGTGGCCGCGCTCGACGCCGCCAGTGGCGATCCCTGCCACCTCCCCGAGGGTGACCGCCGGTGGGCCGGCGGCGACCCGCAGGCGCGGGGGCTGTATCGCGGTACCGGCCTTCGCGCCGACAGCCCCCACCCCGCCGTGCACGGCACCACCATCGCCCGCCTGGTCGACGGCACCGCGCCGTTCCTCACCATCGGCGTCGCCGACCAGCCACTCATCGCCCAGGCCAGCGAGCCCTACCGGCTCAGCAATGACACCCGCCCCGCCGACGACGTTGAGGCGGTCGCCGATCCCCCATTCCAGATTGTCGACGCCCTCACGCAATACCTGCGCTGACCTCCACCACCTGGCCCACTTCGGAGAGCGCCATCAGCGCCCCGCGGAGGAGCGCCTCGAGCCACGGCGCCGGTCAGGAACGGCCGGAGGTCGGCGCCATCGGCATCGACCAGGTACTCGCGCTCACCGCGAAAGTAGGCGAGCAGCCGGGGCCGCGTGAACGTGGCGACCCAGATCTGGCCAACCTCCCCGGGTGGCTGCCGGTGTGCGGCGAAGTGGCGAGCGATGCTCGGGTTGGTGGTCCAGGACAGCCCGAACCGTCGTTCGCTGGTTGCTCCCCGGTACAACCGGCGGCCCCACAGCGGCTTGCGGGTGCGCCGGCCGCCGGGCATGCCCGAGGCCCAGGTGAAGTAGCCGGCGTGCAGGAACATCGAGCGCCACGCCTCGGTGCTGTTGAGCGGATCCCGGTCCGGGCGGAACCACCAGGCCGCGGGGAGCGCCGCGAGCGGCGTGCCGACGCGCTGGTCGAACTTCTCGGCCGCGCTCTTGGCCGGCCAGCGCACGCTGGTCCACGCGCTGACGACGATGCCAAGTTCCAGGTACCGCCGTGCAGGTGATCATCTTCCTGTCAATGAAATATTCGCTACTCTGTTCGATGAGCAATCCTGGCGTGTGGTGAATTTTTGCAATGATCTTTTGCGCCCGGTTGGTCGTATACTGTCGCGATAACGGCACGGTAGGTTAGGGTTCGAGCTTGATTCCTTACCGGCAAGTCCACTTAAAATGTGGATAAGCCGGTTCTCGGGGGAGGTCGGCTCATGTTTTCTGCATGTACCGACAAAAAGGGTTTGATGAAACGCGTATTGAGCAGAATCGCCGCCATGTCCGCGATCGTGCTGGCGCTCCCGCTCGCGGGCGTCGCGACCGCCTCCGAGTCCCAGGCAAGCGGCGACGGCCAGTACTGTTCCTGGCTGGTCGGCCCCGCTCCGGCCGACGGTGGCGTCTCGCCGGTGCTGGCCAACGAGTGTTCCGATGTATCTCCCGAGGACGCGCAGGAGCGGATGAGAACCGCGGCGTCCCAGGGATCGACGGCAGCCAGAACCGCTCTGGTAGACGTTCCCATCATGTACTGGTACGAGCACACCGACTTCAACAACATGGGAGGCGCGAAAGGGGAATTCACCACCATTTTCGGCAGTGCTGGGCCCTGCGATGGAGCGGGGTACCGGGTTGAGCCGACCTACTGGTGGAAGCACAACCTGTCCTCCATCATCGGCGGCAGCAACTGCGATTTTGCCAGGCTGACGAACATCGCGCTGAACAGCTCGCAAGAATTCGGGATCGCGGGCTACTACGCCCGCTATCTGGGCGGCTTCCACGACAACGTCGGCCTCACCCAGCCCCACGCATGACCTGGGCAGGGCAAGTGTGAGCCCGTGCGTGAGGTGGCCAGAGTCTCAGGCCGCCTCACGCACGGTCACCGCCGCGGCTGGCTGGTGAGGTCGGGCACCCGTGCGGCGTACTCCCACAGCAGGTAGTCGGTCGTGGCCGGGGTGGCCACGCTGTAGCCCCGCTCCTGGGTGTCCGCGGTCAGCGCGACACTCTCGGTGCCCAGCAGCAGGCCGGTGTCCGGATCGAGGAGCAGGTACAACTCGAGGTCGGGAAACCTGTCTCCAGGCAGGTGCCGGGTCACCGAGAAGACCGTCGCCGGGCGACCGGCGCGATCGGTGGTGCGGCCCGCGGTCCGGATGCCGGGCTGCTCGGCCAGCACCTGCAAGAACGCGGACGCGGTCGCCGGTGAGTGCAGCTGCGGGCCCCACCGCAGGGTGGCCTCCAGCCACCAGTGCGCCGGCTGGCCCTGTCCCTCGGCGCGGAACTGGGCCACCAGCGCCGCGGGGTCGGTGCCCGGCGCGTACGGCTGCCCGGTCAGCGGCCGCTCCAGCGGCGGCAGCGCGCCGTGACCGGTCATCGCTCGGATCTCTCGTCCGGCGCCGTCGGGCCCCAGCCAGCTCTGGATCCGGGTCTGGGCCAGCTCCGAGCCCAGGAACTCGCCCTTGGTGTTCCTGTTCGTGACGAATGACCACTGTGCACGCTCGGAGTACAGCACCGGGCCCTCGCCGGCAAGGCTGGGTTGCCGGCGGGCACGGTCGGCCAGCTCGCGCAGCGCCGCGACAGGATCAGCGCCAGCGGCCGCGGGCTGGAGGGCCAGCAACGGCGGGGTCGGCACGGTCGCGGTCGAGGAGCCGAGGACCTGGTTCACGGTGACTACCGCGCCGGCGGCCACGGCCACGGCCAGCCCGGCCGCAGCCAGCACCCGGCGGCGCCCGAGCCCTGCCCGCGGTGCCAACACCACCGCGGGGTCCACCTCTCCGGCAGGCGGGCGCCACTGAGGTACGTGGTCGTCGGCCGCGGCTGACGGAGACAGCTTCTGCGCAGCCAGCCGCGCCCGCGCCCGCTTGATCTGTGAGGTCATCGCGCTTCCTTTCCCGCAGCCATCACCGTGGCACCGTCCTGCACCGCAGCGGCCACCGTGTCCCACCGGGCCAAGCCGTCGGCGAACCGGCGGCGCGCCCGATGCAGCCGCACCGCGAACGCCGTGACCGAACAGCCCGCCACCCGCGCCGCGTCCCGCCCGCTGAGCCCATCCCATTCGGTGAGCATCAGCGCCTCCCGCTCCCGCTCACTCAGCTCGGCCAGCGCCGCGAGCACCGTGACCCGCTCCAGCACCACCTGCTCGGCTCCCCCGGCGACCTCGCCCGCGGCCAGCCGGGCCAGCTCCACACCCAGCGCGTCCTGGTGCGCACGACGCCGACGGTGATTGGCCAGCACATTGCCCGTGGTCACCAGCAACCACGGCAGCTCCCGCCCGGCCGGTAACCGATCCCGCTTGCGCCACGCGATCAGGAACGCCTCGTCCACCGCCTCGGCCGCCAGATCCGGCGGCGCACGATGCAGCGCATACGCCGAGACCCGCGCATACAACTCGCTGTAGAGCTGCGCGAACCGCTCCTGCTCCATCAAACCCGCGCCTTCCCACCCCGCTGCTACCTGGCCACCTGCCTAGTACTGTCGCCAGCCCCCGCGATTCTTACGCGAGCTCGGGAAGTTTGGAGAGAGGACCGTCAGGTCCTGCTCGATCACCCGCGCCGGAGTCACCCGGGTGTTCTCGGATCGGCCAGACGCCGGGCGTGGGCAAACAGGGCGCGCACGACTGGTGCAAATCCGCGATCGAGGCCCAGGAACATGTCCTACCCGAGTACCACGACACGCCCGCGCGCGAGCCGTGCTCAACGACGAACCCGAGCAGGAAGAACCTCCGCCAGCCGCACCTGCCCCGGGCCGGCACCTCCTGGCATGCCGTGGCCGACGAGGGCGACCAGGTACGTGACATCGCAGCCGTCATCGGCCGGCGGCTTGGCCCGCCCGTCGAGTCCGTGCCGGTGCAGACCTACGGCCCCTCGGTGTCACCTTCGCGGCCGACCAACCCGCGTCCAGCATCCACACCCGACAGGCGCTCGGCTGGGATCCGAAGCACCCGAGCCTGCTGGCAGACCTGGAGAACATCCAGCCTTGACCGGCAGCGCTCCGCCACAGCCCAGACGTGCAGCCGCCACGACCACCACGCCTCCGACACCGGTCAGGTACAACTTCGCCCTTGCCCAGCTTCGCGACAATCCACGAAGAGGTGAACGGGCTACCGCCCGTCGAGCGGATGGACGACTTGGCCGCCGGCAGTCCGCCCGATGCCGCCGCACCGCCGCCCGCTCAGCGGCATGAGCGGATGTTTACGGACGGTGATTGGGCGTGTAACGCGACTGGGGTGTCGAGCGACGGTTCACTAAGCCGAGGTCGCAGAGGAGCGGTCCGAGGTCGATGTGGGGGCAAGCGGTGACCGAACTCGTCGAGGTGAGTGCGGACGAGGCCCCGGTGTTGGACGTCGTGTTCGTGCACGGCCTCGACGGCGATGCCCGCACAAGCTGGTCAACGAAGCGGGAAGGTTCGTTCTGGCCGGAGTGGCTCGGGCGGGACGTTGAGGGATTGGCTGTCTGGTCGCTGGGGTATGAGGCGGCGTCGAGTCGGTGGTTGGGTCATGCGATGCCGATTCAGGATCGGGCGATCAACCTGCTGGCCTTGCTGGAGAGTCACGGGATCGGGCAGCGCCCGCTGTGTTTTGTCACCCACAGCATGGGTGGGCTGGTGGTGAAGGAGATGCTGCTGCACGCGGCTGATGGCCGGGCCGACTACACGGAGTTCGCCACCGCCACTCGAGGCGTGGTGTTCCTGGCTACCCCGCACACCGGCTCCGACATCGTCACCAAAGCTGTCGTTAAGGCGCTGAGCGTCGTGTATCGCAAGACCGCGGCGGTCGACGGCCTGGAGCGTAATAGCGCGCATCTCCGTCAGCTCAATACTAAATACCGTAATTGGGCCGTGGAGCCGGCAACGGATATCAGGCACAAGATCTTCTACGAGACCCAGGTGACCAAGGGTGTGCAGGTGGTCGACGCGGGCTCGGCCGATCCCGGCATCCCGGGTCAGACACCGGTTCCGGTCGATGCGGACCACATCGGCATCTGCAAACCCGCTGCTCCCAGCGACCTGGTCTACGGCCAGATCAAGCATTTCATCACCAGGATCGTCACCGCGCTGCAGACCAACCCGGGAGGCGCTAACCAGCAGGAGACCCCTCAGGACGTTGGCGCTGGGGGCGTTCGTGCTGTGTCGGGGGTGCCGGTGATGGAGTCGCTCAAGGCTGTGCACGGGGTGGGTCGTATCCCGGAGCAGCCGGATGTGTTCGTGGGCAGGGTGCAGGAGTTGGCTCGGTTGGAGGCCGCGGTGGCCGGGTCGGGTGGTCGTGCGGTGGTGGTGGCGGTGCAGGGTTTGGGCGGGGTCGGCAAGAGCACCCTGGCCGCCCGGTTCGCCGCGCTGCACGCCGGCTGGTTTTCCCCGGTGTGGTGGGTGACAGCTGATTCAGCGGCGGCGTTAGAGGCGGGTTTGGGTGAGTTGGCCGGCGCGCTGGCGCCGGAGGCGGTGGTGCTGCCGTCGGAGCAGCGTGTGGAGCTGGCTGTGCGGTGGCTGGCGACCCACCAGGGCTGGTTGCTGGTGCTGGACAACGTGACCAGTCCGCGGGATGTGGCGGGCCTGCTGGGGCGGGTGCGGACCGGCACGATAGTGATCACCAGCCGTCAGCGCTCGGGATGGCGGGCGGTGGAGACGGTGCCGCTGGACGTGCTCACCGACGACGAGGCCGTGCGGTTGCTGGCCCGGATCGTGTGGTCAGAATGGCCCGAGGCGGACATGGCCGGCGCGGACCGGTTGTGCGAAGAGCTGGGCTGGCTGCCGCTCGCGGTCGAGCAGGCCGGGGCCTACCTCGCGCAGACCCGGACCAGCCCCGCCGGCTATCTCGAGTTGCTGGCACGGTTTCCGGCGCGGATGTTCACCGCGACGGCGGAGGGTGGTGACGCGCAGCGGACGATGGCGCGGGTCTGGCACGTCACCCTCGACCACCTTGCCGCAACCCCGGCCGCGGGACAGGTTCTGCGGCAACTGGCCTGGTATGCCCCGGACGGAATCCCCCGGGCTCTGCTGGCCGGCGCGGTGGTGGAACCGGAATTGTCCGAGGCGCTGGGCCGCCTGGCCGCCTACAGCATGATCACCCTCACCGGCGACACCGTCGCCGTGCATCGCCTGGTACAGGCGGTCACCCGCACACCCGACCTCACCGACCCTCACCGCCAACCCGCCGATATCGCCACCGCCCGCGACACCACCACGACCACGCTGGCGACCACCCTCGCCAACCTGGATCCACACACCCCCGCGGACTGGCCCACCTACCGGATGGCCCTGCCCCACGCGCGGGTTCTGCTGGAAAACACCACACCCGACACCGACACCGACCAGGCCAGCCGCGTGCTCAACGAACTGGGCGCCTACCTCAAAGGACAGGGCGACGTCAGCACCGCCATCGACTACTACAGCCGAGCCTGCGACAGCCACCAACGCCTCCATGGCCCCGACCACCCCGCCACACTGCTCTCGCGCAACAACCTGGCGAGCGCCTACGAGTCGGCGGGCGACCTGGACCGGGCGATCCCGCTATACCAGGCCACCCTCGCAGAGCGGGAGCGGGTGCTGGGCCCCGACCACCTCCACACACTGCTCTCGCGCAACAACCTGGCGAGCGCCTACGAGTCGGCGGGCGACCTGGACCGGGCGATCCCGCTATACCAGGCCACCCTCGCAGAGCGGGAGCGGGTGCTGGGCCCCGACCACCCCGACACACTGCTCTCGCGCAACAACCTGGCGAGCGCCTACCAGTCGGCGGGCGACCTGGACCGGGCGATCCCGCTACACCAGGCCACCCTCGCAGAGCGGGAGCGGGTGCTGGGCCCCGACCACCCCCACACACTGAGCTCGCGCAACAACCTGGCGGGCGCCTACCAGTCGGCGGGCGACCTGGACCGGGCGATCCCGCTACACGAAGCCACCCTCGCCGACAGCCAGCGGGTGCTCGGCCCCGACCACCCCCACACTCTGAGCTCGCGCAACAACCTGGCCTACGGCTACCAGTCGGCGGGCGACCTGGACCGGGCAATCCCGCTATACGAAGCCACCCTCGCCGACAGCCAGCGGGTGCTCGGCCCCGACCACCCCGACACACTGCTCTCGCGCAACAACCTGGCCTACGGCTACCAGTCGGCGGGCGACCTGGACCGGGCAATCCCGCTGTACGAAGCCACCCTCGCCGACAGCGAGCGGGTGCTCGGCCCCGACCATCCCACAACCCAGATCATCCGCTCGAACCTCGACGGAGCGCGAACGACCTGAAGCTGCGCCACCGTGCGGTCGCTACGGTGGCGCCGAACATCCGCTCATCGGCATGAGCGGAGGTTCGCGATCTTGATCACCGGCTGTGGGCGGCCGAAATACGGAGAAGGGGGCGCTGGGCATCGTTACTGTGGATGGCGTGGAGCGCCGTATCGACCTCAGCAACCTTGATCTGGACCGGGCAGCCGAGATGGTGGCCGCCCGGTGCGCCGGCTGGCGTGAGCGCGGTCTTATGGTTGCCGAGCTCACCTAGATGGACAATGACGTCTCGTGGCCGGCGCCGCTTCTGTGGGATCGCGGCCTGGTGAGTCGGCCGAAGTCGTTGGGTGTGCGGGTGCACGGGGAGGCGGGGGAGGCGGAGTTCGTGCTGTACGCCGGCGGCTGGGCGGACGTAATCGTCATTCAACCACACATCGACGAGCCGGCCAGCGAGTATGTCGAACTGGACGACGTTGAGGAGTTCGGGTCCGTGCTCGACCGCGTCGTCGGGTTCCTTGCTTCAACCGGTCGAGCGCGAGGTCGGTCGTCGTGAACGGTCACGAGATCACCGCAGCGTTCGACGACATCTTCGACCAGGCGCTGATCTACCACGGTTTCACCGACTACATGCGCGACTACGAGATCGTCGCCTACTGCACCGCCGATCCGCGGACCGGAATTCCGCCGGCGCACCTGCGCTACCGCTTCATCCACTGCGTCCGCGCATCGGTGACCTCGTCGGTGCCTCCGGAAATCTGGAGCCGATCGCTGGACGACCGGCTACTCGACTTCGACCAAGGCCCTGAACCCGACGGCTACGGCTGGGGCGCCCGATGGCAGGTGCTCTACCCCGGCGCGAAACTGCTGCCCGGCACCGCGGAAACCGCCATGTGGGCCGACCGGCTGGGACGCCCGTTCCACGAAGCCGTGATCGAAGCCAACGGCCACACCATCACCCTCGTCTTCTCCGACCTCTCGGTCGACCACATCGAGCCCGGCTACGCGCCCTTCACCGTCACCGATCTCTGACCCACCCGACTCCCAGCACGAGTAGACGTTGGCCGCCACCGTGTCCTAGCCCGTACCGGTACGCAGGAGGGCGTACTCCTCTCTCCACTCCGATGCGGATTGTGGCGGCGCGAGTTCCACTCCAGCTATCCCGCCGGTTGCGCCGAACTCCGTCATGAGCGCGGCCATCAGAGTGGAGGCCTCGTCCGTCGTTTCGGGCGCGTTCAATGGATCGTCGAGACTGAGGCCGAGTACGAGGGCTCCTTCTTCGGTAATGGTGATGATGGCGCCATAATGCGCGATTGCTCGTAGGTACAGGGAGAAGACACGTTCGGTTTCGCCATCCCGGCTCAGCTCCGCCAGCGCGTCAGCATCACCACGAGCGGGTTCGCGCAAGACAAAAGTCCGAACGAACGCAGGGAATCGTGGATCGCCCGGCTGCTCGACGTCAACGTAGCGATCAATGAAGCGCGACAGCGAGCCGTCCACGTCGCCGGGCTCGACCCACACGTAGACATCGATTGCTGGGGGCACACCGGATGGTACCGCGCTGCCCGGCCGGGTCACGCTCATCGGCATGAGCGTGCGTTCGATTGACGTGGTTCTCTAGCCTAAGCAGCAGCGCTAGCTTGAGGAGCCGCGTCGGCGGGCATCGTGTCTACGTCCACCGAACTGCAACTATCAGGTGAGGGCTGGCCCGTTGCCCGGCAACTGCTCCTGCCAGCGAGCGAGGCTGTCGCGGGTCCTCAGAGTGTCCGGATGATCAGGCCCCAGCACCCGCAGCTCGTCATGAAGCAGCTGCTCCAACACGGCGACCGCACCCTCTGGATCACCAGCTTCCCCACGCCAGCGAGCGACCTGCCCCACCGCGAACGCAGTGACGGCGACCGCCCCTGTCGCCCCGGCCACCACCACAACGGGTTCTCCTTGACGACGGCCAGCCAGGGGAGAACGACAGCAGTGGCCAGATTCACTGCGATCGCCACCACGGTGGCCGCGACCGCCGCGGCGATGATCACGATAAACAGGAGCGCGAGAGGCCACGGCCGGCGCAATCGCCTTCGCAAGGTGCCCACCAGTCCCCCATCGCGTCCAGGTCGCGGCTGTGGCCGTCACTCATGTCGCGTAAGCTCACCGACCTCCAGAGAGACGTTGCCACACACCCTGCATGTTCAGGACGGAAAACCGTACCGCCTCGATCGACGTTCTGGAGAAGCTGATCGCCGCTCAGGGGGGCCATCACCCCGGGCGACGCGGGTGGCGTGAGGCCCTGCCCTGCCGATTGCTTTGCGGAAGGGTTGACACCGAACGCGATCGTATGGCGGACAGTGTCGAAGGCGGCCAAGGTCCTGGCGAAAAAGGTCCTCGTGGTCGACACGATCGCGAAGCTGCTGCAGGTGGCAGGCAACCTGCTCAATGATTTCAACACTCAGACGCCGATCCGCGGCGCCGAGATCCGCCCGCCAACACTGGGCTACTCGTGAACGAGGACACCGACCCAAGTCGCGAACCGCACGGCCTCACACCTGAGCGTGAGCCTGGCGAGGTAGCACCGGACGACGCCGACCAGGACGCCGTCGCCGAAGTGCTGGCCGACGGGCCGCTCGCCATGGCGGGCCTGTACCGGCTGGCATCCGCAGCGGACCGAGCGCACATCGACGAAGAGCTCGACGAGCTACTGCACACCCTGGACCGGATGCCCAGCAGCGTGGCCGAACCCTGGCTCGCCGAGGCACGGTTTGACCGTGGGCGGGACGGCCAGCTTGGTCATACTGACAACCAGAGAGCCGAAAGGCAAGCGATGAGTGGTCGCGCCGAAGAACGCGAGCAAATCTGAAGATTGCTCGCACCCAAGAGCGTCGCAACCGCGTTTCGCAACACCGAACAGTTTCTAGGAACGCTAGACTCCACAATACCCGACAATCAGTTTGGCGGTTCGCTGTCCGAACAGAGTTCGAATCCTTTCGCGTAGTCTTCTCGGCCTACGACGATGCTTTCGACAGGGCCAGCCTCGTCCATCGAGTGGAACCCGATCGCACCACCGGGACCTATCACTAGAAGGTGGTATCCACCTGCATCTGCATCTCGTTCGATCGGACTTCCCCGGTACGCTGCCTCGGCCTCAGCGTACGTGCTTCCTACTCGGATTCCTTTGTCCGTCCTGGCCTTCGCGGGAACTCTGATCCCGATGACCCGGCCGTCGCGGTTGAGAAGGATCGAGAGTCCGCCCGTACGGTCGCCACCCGAGTCCGTGAGGTAGGTGCAAGGCCCGATCTGATGTTCGCTCAGAGGTGTACTGCTCTTCTCCACAGCCTGCTGTTTCGTCATTCCTACAGTGACGCCACCGTAACCGGTAAAAGTCGCAACACGCTGAGCGGACACGCTGCCGCCCAGGTTCAGGATGAACGCTCGGTCCAGCGTCGGCGACGTGTTGTCCACAACTACTTGGGCAAGAGCCGCGACCAGTTTTGCCGCAGTGTAGATCTTGACGAACTTGCCAAACAGGCGGAGCCCGTTCGCCAACTTATCGACCTTGCCGGAGAACTCACGGTCAGCAACGACCGTGGCTTGGTCGCGGCCATTCGCGGCGGCGACAGCCGAAACGGCGGCGGCGGCCGCTCCTCCCGGAGAGGTAACAGCCTGCGCCGTGCAGGTCACGAGCGTCTGGATGAGGACACCCAGGGCATCGGAACTGTCGGGAGCATCGAGCACCAGCGTCTTGGCATCGCCACAGTCAGCGAGGAAGTACGCCAGCGCGGCCAACGAGGTTGAGTCGTTCAAGCCGAGCAGTTCCATGGCCAGGCCCGGCAGGATCGTGCCGGCTGTGAACTCCGTCTGGACCGTGATCTGGGTGTCTTCACTCGGGCGCGCCCAGCCCATCGTCACGTCTTGGCCGGGCATCAGCACGACTTTGTCCCCGCCTACGTAGTCCCGGACGATCTTGCGGACAGTTTCGCTCTGACCCTGCACGTCGGCGTAGGCGACACCGCGTGGAACACTCACTTCCACTGGGAGTCCCCGGTTGTTCCGGACCCTCAGTTCCACTCTGCCCGAGTTGTCGGTGACGCATCCGGTTGTCATGTCCGACCTCGCCATTGTCGGCTGAGCCCACTTAGGAGGCGGAGACCCGCAGGTCGGAGGCGCAGTCTTGCCGACAGCACGGTCACGCAACCATTCAGCTGCGCTGGTGATCCACCCGGTCGCGAAGGGCGAGAGCGCCATCCGATCGGCGACGATCGCTCCGGGTGCCTCTCCCACCTCCACCGGATACCAACCGACGGCACCGTCGTAGTGGAGTAACACCGGGACCGTGCCTACAGGGCCACCAACACCGTCGAAAGTGAGCCGAACGGGCTTCGCCAAGGGAACACTCACGGCGATCTCCACTGGCGGAGCAGCAGCAATGAACCCCGGCAACCGGGGCGCTTCGACCTCCGTCGGCGTCGCGGAGAGTATCGCCTCCCGGTCGACGGCACCGACACCCAAGGTGACCTTAAGATGCGGACCGGCATCGATTTCTGCGGCCTGAGTGGGCGAGAGTACTTGGCGACTCCCCGCGTCCGACGCGTTCTCGCCGGCACCCGAGGTACATGAGCTGAGCATCAGTGCGAATACACCAGCAAAAACCAGTTGCTTCCGTTGCCTCACATCAAGGAAGGTCGCGACGGCTTCCGACTCGTTACGGGAGGTACGTCCTCCCAGGCTTCCCTGGCTCGCCCAGCTTGAGCATAACTGGCTGGTGCGCAGCTTCGGCCGGATGCATGAAACGACGATGCGTGGAAAGTGCGCAAAGTGCGCAGGTGCTGCGTGGCTTACTCGCGGAAGCAGGCGAGCCCAGAATACTGGGCTCGCTGGGCGTAACACCCCGATGCAAGCCGTCGACTCCTCCGACAGATAACCGGAGGGCGAATGAGCAACGACAACGCGGCCACGGCGTGGCTGACCGACATCCGGGTTCGGCTGTTGATCGACAACGCACTTACCAGGGCCGATCTGCGCGGACTCGACATCGACGAAGCCGAGGTGCGCAAACGGGTACTGGCGCAGACGCCCAGGCTTACCGATGGTCTACGGGTTGAACTAGCCGCGCATCAGAAAGCCAACACGGTGGCCGACGGCGTCTCGGCGGAGCTGGACAAGCGCCTCGTTCGCCTGAAATGGGGACAGGTCGCAGGCAACGCCCTGGCGGGCGCCTGGCTGTTGCTGCTGCTGCAGTCGATGTACAGGATCGACTGGCCATGGCCACACGTCCACTTCGGCGTCTTTCCATCGTGGGACAATTCGTTCACCGCAATGTTGTTCGCAGGTTTCACCTGCGCCGCCGTGATCATCGGAAACTTCGCGCTCCGCGCGATCAAGAACGCGATCAGGCGCCGCCACCGCAACTCGGCTGTCCAGCGTGAGGTCGCCAACACCGGTGTGAACCTGACAGACCGGGCGCAGACGGAGGTCGAAGCCCTGGTCCGCGAGGCGGTGAACGTGCTTGACGCCCCGGACGCGGCCACCGGTTCGCTGCTCACCACTGCAGAAGCTCCCGCGCTGGTCGATCTCAACACGGTGGACACCGTCTCCTCGGTGGGGTTGCGCCAAGTCGAGGAGTTCATCGACCGTCACCCGACCTCCGCGATCGGCGTCGCCGGCCCACGCGGGGTAGGCAAGAGCACCGTACTGCGGCGAGTCTCAGCCAACAGCGTCGGCAACGAGCAACGCAAGCAGCGAGTGGGCGTTTACGTCCAGTCACCCGTGTACTACCAGGCCGCCGACTTCGTCCGCACTCTGCACGAGGAGATCGCTAGGTCCATCCTAGAAGACGCTCATGAACGGTTCGAGACGCCGGAATTGCGAATCGAACGCCGAATTAGGGCCCTGCGGAGAGCCATCACCGCACTGTTCTTCTTCTGCGGTCTCGCGCTGTCTTTAATCGCCATCAGCGGATCTTCACTCCCGACCATCCCCCCGTCCGGGGTGCTGGGAGGGGTCCTGATCGGGGTCGCCTATATCTACTTGTTCTTCGATCTGGCCGCTTCACGAGCCGGGCGTCGCGCCGGCCGCTACGCCTCCGACGAGGTGTTGCTGGCCCAGCGCGAGATCCGCAAGCTCACGTGGAACGCCAACGTGAGCAACAAGGAAAAAACCGTGCTCAAACTGCTGCCAGGGCTCAACTCCGACAGCGAACAGCAAGTCGCCTACGCCGAACGCGACCGCAGCCATCCCGATCGCGTCGCCGATCTGCGCAACTTCCTGCAGGAGTTCCGCCGGATCTCCAGGGTGCCCGTGGTGGTCGCGATCGACGAGCTGGACAAGATGGCCTCCGCCGAGCAGGCGATCGAAGCAGTGAACGGACTGAAGGACCTGTTCCACATGCAGAGCACCCATTTCGTCGTGTCGGTGTCGGAAGACGCCCTGGCCGGCTTCGCACTGCGCGGCGTGCCGGTACGGGACGTCTTCGATTCCTCGTTCGACGACGTGGTCCGCATGCGGCCGTTCTCGGCGGAGGACTCGGTGAACCTCCTGCTGGGCCGGACGGTCAAGTTCCCGCGCGCGGCCTCTCTGTTCTGCCACGCGCTCTCCGGTGGGCTGCCGCGTGACCTGATCAGGGCCGCCAGGAGAACCGTGGACGTGCGACGGCTAGCCGGCGAGGACATGCACGTTGAAGCGGCGTTCCGAGTGGTGGTGCGCGAGGACCTTATAGAGGCAGTGGAGGCAGCCGGGGTGAGGGCTCGAGAGCACGGCACGACCGACGACGAGGTCTCCCTGTTCAAGCTGAAGCTGGCCGTCGCCGACTCCTCAGAGCTAAGCCTGTCCGACCTCACGGCGCGGCCGGAACTGCTCACCTCAGTAGCGAGGGAACTGGCATCCTTTGTGCTAACGCTGGTTACCATCCGCGAGTTCTTCGAGCAACTGCTGCAACAGAAGTACTGGCGGCAGTCGCTCAAAGCGCCGGAGACCATCGCGCTGATCGACGAACTCGCGATGGCCAGGGCGCAGGTAGGGACGTCGCAACTTGACTGCGTGCGGCGCATCGTCGAAATACGGAAACGGGCCCAGTTGGCGCCGATTCCGGACTCGATCACGCACCGCACCGCGCCCAGTCTGGCCGCTTACAACGGTCGTGCGAACTGGCGCAAGTTAGTGAACGTCTCACCGAGATGGCTGCCAAGAGGTCGCGAACGACCGCGCGCAGATGACCTTGGCCAGCGAACGTCGCGCGGCAACGCGCTCAGCTCCGAGGCCGACCCGAACTCCGCCTCACCAAGAGCTGCGGCAGGGTAACGAATTCGTTCGCCGACAGCGATCGGCCCTCGGCGCGGGTGATTGCGCACTAGCACCGTGGCCGCGGCGAGAGCGCGCGGTTCTTGGCTGACCGAGGTCAGTTCAACGTTGTCTAGCGAGGCGAGGCGGGTGTCGTCGTAGCCGACGACGGAGAGCTGGCCCGGTACGTCGACACCGCGCATCCGCAGGGTCAGCAGCTCGGCCACCTCAGCGGACGTCAGCGCCCTCGCCCACACCGCCAGAGCCTCGATCTCCGCGGCCTGCGGTCCCAGGTTCACCGGCCGTAGGCCTCTTCCTAGCGCCAGGCGTTGCCCTCGATCGTCCGGTTGGCCACCCACTCGCGAGCCTTCTGCCCCAGCGCGATGCGGGCGTCGGCGTCTTGCAGCAGCTCCGTCAGCCCTGCGGGCCACCCCGACGGGTCGAGCACGAGCACGCTGGGCGCACCGGACATGTGTGCGTCCCCGTACGGCCCGCTGTCCGAGATGATGGACGGGATGCCGAGCGCGCTCATCTCCAGCAGCGCCACTCAAGGCGAGGTGGCCGGCAGCGGCGAAAGGATGCCGCCCAGGGGAGGGAGTTCCGGTGGTGGTGTCCCGGAAGTCACGCAACTTGTCCAGCAGGCCCGCCTTCAGAAACGCCTTGATCAGCGCCAAGACACGCCGGTCTACGAACACGGATTCGCAGCCGGTCCATCAGGGCGGGGTGCGAGATTTCGTCGAAGCAGGCGGCGATATCGCCCTCGAAGAGCTGCTCGGCCAGGTGGTGGTCCAGGCCGCAGCACGATGTCCGGGGATGCCGGGCACCGGTCGGTGTCCGGCACCCCCGCTCTAGCGTCGGTGAAGTGTCACCGGACGGGCTTGGCGCACATGAGCATGTGCCACCAGAAGGGGCCGTAGGTGGTGCATCTGTAGCCGTTACGTTCGTACCACCACTTGACGGCCTGGCTGACGATGGCTTGCAGGATTATGCGGGCGCCGATGACGACGAACCACGCCGGGTCGGCCACGACGGGGTAGGCGGTGGTGTCGTGGTGCTCGACGACCTGGCGCAGGGTGGTGCCGTCGAGTTCGAATCGGGTGGGCACTGCGGCGCCGTGGGCGTCGCGGGCCCAGGGCGCGGCGATGGTGGCCGCGGGGGTGCCGGTGGCGTCGAGGACGGTGGCGCCGCCGTCAGTGAGCAGTGCGATCTGGCCGCCCTCGGGGACGGTCACGCCGAAGTCGAACGTGGTGGGGGCCGAGGGGCCGTCGATGGTGATCAGGGCCTGCACGCCGGTGGAGGTGGGCTTGACCGCGATGTCGGTCTGGGGGGCGGTCTGGGCGTAGACGGTGGTGCCGTCGACGACCACAGCGTCGTGGGCCTCGGTCGCGCTGGGCAGGCTCATCGCGATGCTCGTGCCGCCCGGTGTGTCGAGTTCGATGTCCTCCGAGGGGTCGGCCGGCACGGTGACCGTGGCGCCGGAGGTGGTGCGGACGAGGGTATCGCCTTCGTCGGAAACCTCGAGCGCGGCGGGGCCGGTGGTGCCGGAGGCGGCCTCGGCCAACCGCGCGGTGTCGGTGGCCTGCTCGACGACCGCCTCGTCGGCCACGGTGGTCACGACCGCCGGGTCCTGTTCCGGGTCGGTCTGCGCGGTCGCGGTGCTGGTTGTGGCCAGCACCATCGCCACGGTGGCGGCGCATGCCGTGAGCACCATGGCGTAGCGGGAGGATCTGCGTCTGGAACGTCTGTGTAACACGTGGGGCTCCTCACCTGCAGTGCCGCCGATTCTGTGGGCGGCAGGTGAGTGGGAAGTCGCTGGCCGACACTCCATCGCTACGTTTCGTGCTCGATGAATACGAACCGTTACTCACCAAGGTCTGCCCCGACCCAGCCCGCAGTCCCGCTCGGGCCCGCGGCACGTGTAACAGGGGATCTCGTCTGGGCGACTCACGAGTGCCGCAGAGAACGGAGCCCGAAAGTCATGACGCCGAGGCTGCTCGCTCGGACGCCGATCTAAGCGTAGATGGCGATCGGGAGCACGGTGAACGACAGACCTGGAATGGTCGCCGGAAATTCAAGATCGAAAGGCGGCGGCGTCTCGCGATCGTCGTCGTTCGTGAGTCTCAGGAATTTTCTCATGTTTTCGTCACTCTCAGCGGTTCGCTCCATCAAAACAGTAAGCTGCGAGAACAGGGAATCGACCCATTCGTTGTTCATCCGATGCAGGAACTTGTTCTTCCGGAAGATGGGGACGTGCCGTTCGGGTCTGGTGATCACCTTGCCGAACACGGTGAAGGCACCGTCCAGCGGCCGATCGGGGTCAGCGGTGACGAAGTGCTCAGCCTCGCAGGCCACGAGCGCGGTGAGCTCGGTTTCGATCTCGCAGTGAAACTCCGTGGTGGTCCCGCGGCGGAAATCAGTGTGCAACGCGCTGGTGACCGTCCGCGCCAAATCGGCTTTCGTGGTCGCTTCCTGCTCGGCGACCACCCACTGGGCTTTCACCCGTTCGATATCCCAGTCGCCGTCGATCTTGGGCAGTTTCGCTTTCCGGACGGTGTACCTGGTGACCTCGGCAACCGCGTCGGGGCTGCACAGATCCAGCAACGCGCTGATTGGGTCCTGTCGGAACGTGCCCTGGAACTTCACCAGGTCACCCGGAGCCAGATCGCCGGCGGTGGCGCTGTCCACGGTGCGCGTCGACTTGTCCAGGAGGGCATGCAGGTTGTGCAGGTACAGGGCGATGTCGCGGGACATGGCGACCCGCTGACGCTGTGTCCAGGTGCGCGCGTCCTTGGTCGCAGAGTCGCCTCCACCGCCCAGTTCCCCACCGAGCTTTACCAACGGGGTGGTCACGCTGGCGTTCACGCCGGCCTTGCCGGTCTTCGTGCCGGTCCTGGACGCATCGACGGTGTCGGTGGTCTCCACCTCGCTGGAGTTCGGCAGACCATCGTTCGTCGCGCTCTGGTAAAGACTCCCCATGAAGTCGGCATTTTGATAGACGATCACGCGTGGTTCCTGCTCACCGGGCATCTCAAGATTGTCCTACGAACGCGACCGCCGTGCTCCACCGAGGCCGGGTGACCGCAGCCGAACGGTGACCGGCTCGGCAAGGTCTACGCGGCGGAGAGCGCAGCCGCTGCGGCGGCGATCTTGGCTGCGACGTTGTCCAGGGTCGACTCCTTGGTACTCAGTCCAGCGTGCGAAGCCAGCAGCGGGCTGATGTTGTTGAGGTCTTCGAAGCTCACCCCGTGCAGGACAGGGATGACGCGACGCGTCGAAAGCAGTGCTGCGAGCTCCTGCTCGGCCACGCCCTCGGACTCGATGCTCTTGAGCAGCGCGGGCGTGACCAACACGATCCCGACGCGGGAGTTTCGTAGCCCCTTGTCGATCTCGCGGATCATCAGTGAGCCGAGTGGGAGGTCTTCTTCGCTGAACCACACCGAGGCGCCGTTCGACTTCAGGTGGCCGTATAGCTCTTTCGCGCTGCTTTCCCGGTCGGCCCAGGCGTGGCAGAGGAAGAGGTCGCGGCGGTCCGGGTGCGCCTGAGCCTGCTCGCTGGCCTTCTGGGTGAAGGGCTCGACGGTGCGCCATTCGGCAGGTGTGTACGACACCGTCCTGCCGGTCCTGGTGCGGCGCAAGCCTCCGACGCCTGACGAGCCGCCATAGCCCCCGCCGCTGTAAGACGACCGGCCGCTGTAGGAAGAAGTCCGTGGCGGGTCGTAGGAGGAGTAGGAACGAGACGACCTCGACCTTCCCCCACGGCATGCCGGGCAGTTCGCAGCAGCCGCAGACGAGCGGTGGCCCTGGACTGGTGCAGTGCATTGCGCCATAAGTACATCGTAGAGGCACCCACCGGCACTACTGAGTCGTTTGCCGCACGGCGAGTCACCACCGAGTCGCACGACATCTGCCCTCAGTCCGAAGCGCGCCCGGACGACGCTGAGCCGTGCTGGTGGCTCGCGCGATGCCGGCGCATTCCGTAACTTCCAGGCACCCCCGAGACGTTGCAGTCATCGATACCGCACCGCTCGCGGACGCCCAGTTCGATAGCCCGCTCATGCAGGTTCACCCCACCCGGCCCGTAGCCGCGGTCGACAATGCGCTGCGCGACGGTGTCGCCGTGGTGAATGGCGTTGAGGTCGGCGTCAGCTTTCTTGTCGTGCCCCTGCCGGAAAAAGGCCCCCGGCGCGATCTCGCTGCCACAACCGCAGTAGCACCAGCCCGAAGGATTCAGAGTCGTCATCAACCAAGCATGTCAAGGCATTCAAGAAAGTCAAGTATTACTTGACCTTTCCTGTGCCCGGCAGCGACGATGGCAGCGGCTCACGGCCACCGTGGCAGCTGCGCAGCTCGCCGCCGTCACTGTGCTGTGGCTAAACCGCGGGACCGACACCTCCCCGGCGCCCACTCCCGCACCCGAGCAGCACTCCGCCGGGCCCTCCGGCGCCGATGCTGCTGGCGGCGATGCCGTTCGCGGGCTCGCCGAGCATGGAGCTCAAGGCTCCTGAGCACAACCACTGGATCGGGCAGGCCCGCCCGTCCGACACGCTGGTCACCCACGCTATATGCGAATGCGAGCGGCGCTTTCCCTGGACCGTGCCGTGAAGGTCCGGGGAAGACCCCTATACCGTGGTGGGATGAGCGCGCCTTCGCCGGAGTTGGTCTGGTATGCCAGCTACGGGTCCAATATGTACGCCGAGCGGTTTCGGTGCTACATCGAAGGCGGCACGCCGCCTGGTGCTGAGCGCGAATATGTCGGCTGCCGTGACCGCAGCCCTGCGCGCCGGATCGCGGAGAGCGAGTTTCCCGGGGGCGTCTACTTCGCGACGGAATCCCCGGTTTGGCACGGCGGCCGGGCGTTCTTCGATCCGGCGATGCCGGGGACCGCGGCGATGACGGCGTACCTGGTCACCCAAGGCCAGTTCGCTGATATCGCGGCTCAGGAGATGTATCGCGAGCCGGCCGCGGACCTCGACCTGAGCGCCGTGCTGGCCACGGGGCGGCACCAGGTCGGGCCGGGCCGCTACGAGACGTTGCTTCACGTTGGTGATCTCGACGGTTACCCGGTCTTGACTTTCACGGCCCCCTGGTCGGTGTCGGAGGTTGAGTTGAATCCGCCGTCGGCCGCCTACCTGAGCACGCTCGTGAAAGGATTGCACGAGACCCACGGCTGGCCCTCGGCGAAGATCGCAAGGTATCTTTCCCGGCTACCCGGTGTGCGGGGCCATTGGTCCGCTCAGGAGATCGCCGATCTGGATCCGGACACCCGGTCACCCCGTTAGCGGCGCGGACGGCGCCGTTCCCGCCGGTTGGCGATGCGCTGGCCAAGCGAGACCCGGAGGTCGTGCTTCAGGCGGCCACGTATCCGCGTGAGCACGCCGGCCGCGACGAGCAGGATCAAGCCGCCGAGGCTGATCAACTGCGCCTGCACACTGTGGAGGATCGACACGAGGCCTATAAAGGCCAGCCCCAGGAGCAGCAACATCTCGCGCATTTCCTTGCGTAGCTGATAGCGGCGGCTCGGGCGGAGCCTGACTGTGGCGAGCTTCTGACCGGCCAGGTGCAGGGCGGAGCGGGTGGCGCTGTCCAGGAACACCCACGGGAGGTCCGGGTAGACCGCCAAGGCGTCGCGCGAACTGGGGAATCTGCACGACAGGTCACCGCCGTGCAGCGATTCGCGGCGCTGCTGGACCACTTCGCTGGTCTTGAACGCCTTCGCACGAACCTGTTTGACCACGCCGCCAGGCTCGGCCACGCCTTCGATAATCACCTCATCACCGGGCTGGACACCCAGGATGCCCAGCGTCAACTCGTCGAGCAGGCAGACTTCCTGCTCCACCGTGGGAAGATCGGCCGTCTGGACCCGGCAGACGACATAACTCGGTCTGCCGGCGATGAAATCGAAGGCCCGGTTACGGCGAACCTTCACCGGGGTCAGCACGACGTCCTCGCCGATCTCCGCGCCGATGGCATTTCTGATCAGCTGGTCGACTTCGACCGCTCGTTCGCCCCGGAGACCGGAATGGGGGATCGGGCGAGCGAGCGCCTGGACCTTGGACTCCTTGGTAGCTGTGCCGCTGGCGGCAAAGGAAACGAGGACCTGGCGGCGGCCCAGCCGTGCCGCGAACTCTGGTGGAACACGAACGGTCGGCTGACCGCAACGGTCGAAATCGTCCGACGAGCGAAGCGTGCGCAAAGCACCGTCGGCAATCGGATGAACCGGCGGTTCATCCTCGTAGCAGACAGGAATGGACACACCATCGGCGGTCGTCGTCGACTGTTCGCCGTAGCGGTAACAATGCGACAAATTCTCGCCCGATGGCATGACGATCCGGAACTGGGCGCAAGATAACAAAACGCGGTGCAACTCCTGTTCATCGTCCAACGCAGCGAGCTGCGTCCGGTCCGGCCACAGCACGAACAGGCCGCCCGTAGGATCGGGGAAGCCGGGCGGCCCCGGGGGGACATAGGTCACGCGGACGATGGGCAGTGCAAGGGGCGCTTCGTGTGTGGCGAGTGTGCGCAGGAGCCCCTCGGGTACGGTGTCGGGTCCCGTCGCGAGCACCGGGACTCGCTGCGCCATCGGTGTCTGGTTGTGCCGCAGAAGAATATAGTTGAGCGGCAAGGAGTCGGCGGCACCGCCGTCGTCGTGGACTTTCGGGAAGGCCCCGGTGACACGCCATTGTGGCATCCTCCGGCCGGGCACCGGCCGCAGCGGATGAATCGCTTCACCCAGCATCAGAATTGAGGCGGTAGCCGGTGCGTCCGGCCGGTCAAGCGAGCCGGCGTGCGCCTTGGCGAGCTCTGTTTTGCTCATGAAGATCCGTTCCTCGATCTCTCGACGGATGTCGCGCGCTGCCGGTGAAGGTGTCGTCAGCGAGGACGACCCGTTACGGGCATTCGTCCGGCGTAGCGCAAATGAGCCCGAGCCGTGACCTATGAAAACCCCGGGCGACGGGCTACCACTAGCCCGCCGGCTAGGAACTCCGTAGGGTCAATGCTCCTCCGACTGCTGTCACTGTCCATCGCCACACCCACCGCACAACTCCACACCAGCACACCACCGCCTCTGCACGAGCCCCGCCCTGAACCGCCGTTCTAGTCTGCTGCAGCGCAATGGCAATAGATCCGGATCCGCGGGGTGGCTTCCCAAGGATTCAGTGATCGTATGCAGCCAACGATCTCTCGACGGGGTCTCCCGGTCTCATCGTTGTGCCAGACCGCGCTGCGGCCAGCGTGAAGACGCGTTGCAGGAATCGATGCAGTTCCTCCTCGTATTCGATCCGGTGCGCCAGCGCAGGCGCTGTGTCGGGCTTTACGGGCTCGCCGACGACTTCGGGCGTTCGATGCGTGCTACAATCGAGACACAGAGCTAATACTGGCAGGTCGGGGAAGCCACCGTCACGAACGAGCCCAGGACACACTAGAGAACTGTCACGGATCCTTAACGCCGGTGACCTTACATCTCAGCAACACGCCAACGCCGCCGCACAACTCGCGGCCCGCATCGGCCCGGAACAGCCAGCGCCACTACCACACCTGCACCCAGCCGTCCAGGGAACAGCCACTGTTGCCACCGTAACGCGGCACTCGCGGATAGCGACCTTAGGGTGTGTCCCGACCCACACCCACGCATGGCAGCACCGTAGTGGCGACGCTGGGCATCTTTATGGTGCTCATCGCCCTGGCATTCAGCGACGAGTTCTTGTCCATATTTCTGCAGGTGGGAAGCCTGTCGTCGATTGGGTCGGATTGGGTCCTGATCGGCGTCGATGCAGGACTTCTGGCGATCATACTACTCGTAAAGGCACTATTTCGTCGCAGAATCAAGGGAAATCGTAGCCGCCGAGACATCTGGACCTGGTGGTTTGTCGGCGCTGCCCTCACCCTGGCCCTCGACTTGGCCACCGCCCTCTTTCCCGGCCACCTCTATCAAGTCGAACGCGCTCGAGTACCGGGTGAGCCACCGAACAAGGACGGCATACCAGTCTGGTTCGACCTTATGGCGAACCTCGCGTTTACCATCGGCCTCGCATTAGTCCTTATGGCGACACTCCATGCAAGCCCGAGCCTGGTTTTCAGCCGAAAGCGACGCGAAGGCAACAAGGAAGAAGTCAGACGACTCTGCGCTACCATTCCGCTGCTTGTCGGGACCCTGGTCGCCTACTTCGCCACAACTTGGTGGCAACAGGATCTCGATGACCCGCCGACGACATCTGGATGCCCTTGCGATCAGCCCACTCTGATCGACCAGGAGTTCTTCGCTCAAATGAGCCAAGTTCTTGCTTTACTCATCGTCGCCCTCGGCATCGAGGTGGGATTTTTCCGTCGGTTCATCTCAGACACCGGCCGAGCACCTATCGCCGTGTTCGCCATCTCAACGCTGTGCATCGGGGATATTCTGGCCCTCTCCGCGCTAGTGAAACCCATTGAATACCTCCAGAGCTGGCATGTATACGCAGCGTTCATCCTTTCGATTGAGGCATGCGCCGTTGCCTTCTGCACGGTGATCTGGGTTCTGACGTCCCGGCACGCCAAAGAGAACGAAGAATTCCACCCATTGATTAGAAACGTCGCGATCAATCAAGTACCCACTGCACCGACTCCGGAGCCACCAGGGAAAACGGACACCGCCCTACGCATAGGAGCCTGGTTCGCGGCTACCATCGCAGCCACAGCGTGGGTCGTGCACTCTGTGATCCGGCGGCACCGGCCGTAAGCGATCACGGAACAGCTGGGATATTACAATATCCCCAATACGTCAACCCGCGCACAGGCTCGCCCCGATACCGCTAATCATGAGCTCGCCCACTCGCTGCGCCGCTGGGCTGAAGCCGAAACCTACTGATCAACAACGCCGGAAACCGTCGCCGAAGTGCTGGCCGACGGCCCGCTCACCATGGCCAGCCTGTAGCGGCTGACATCAGGCGCAGATCGAGCGCAAATCGACGAAGCGCTCGGCGAACTACTGCACACCCTGGACCGGATGCCCAGCAGCGTGGCCGAACCCTGGCTCACCGAGGCACGCTACGACGCAGAAGATTGTCCATCGACCGGGCTTCGTGGCCGCGCGTCCGCATCGTCGCTGCTGTTATGAAGGATTCGCGTTGGCCTGTCGAACAGCGGCACAATCAACGCTTGGGTGCTCCAACAGCATGGTCAACTCAGCGACGGCACCACGACCGCTGGACTCCGGCGCCGATCCAGGCACTGACCGACGTGGTCGGCATCGCCGCGGGCCCGTTTGACCACGAGCCAGGTTCGAAGTCGTAACCATAGGTGGCCCTGAAGGGCGTCGACGTCGTGCGTGCGCTGCCTCCGAAGCGCATTCCTTGCACGGTGCTGGCGAGGTCAAGCACGCCGGGGGCGGATTCAACCCAATCGCCGAGGATCGGTTCGGTTGAGGCGTGAAGCAGGTTTCCGGGGTAGGCGTCGCCGTCGACAGGCCGGCACCAAGCACGGACTCCAAGGCAGCGTAACGAACTCGGAGTTCTCTCTGCTCCCGGGATAAGCCACCTGATCATGGACGCAACCCGCCCAGGCGGGAAAAAACCAACCTAGGGACAGAAAAAGAACTAGGCAAAATCACCCGAGTGGCCGATCAGTCGATCACAACAGACAGCCGAAGATTATCCTTCAATGCATGACAAACATGGGAGGGTGGTTTGGCCGACAACGTTTCGAAAGTCACCAGGCCTGAGTACCGACTTAGCCGCGGAGCCCGCTTGTTCGCGCTCATCGTTGCGGTAATCCTGCTCGTGGTGTTCGCTCTAGTTTTTTGGTGGCAGTCCAAGCCATCCAAGGATGACCTGCGCGAGGAAGCTGGACTCATCGGCAAGGCCGAGTTGATCATTGGCACCGTCGAGGATATTCCTGGAGTCGGCTACCAAAACCCGATGACAGGAACGTACAGCGGTTTCGATATAGCTATCGGCTACCTGGTCGCCGCCGATCTCGGCTTCCGGCCGGACGAGGTGCGCTTCCTGGTCGTGGAGAACGAAGACCGGAGCCGTATGATGGCCGCTGACGAACGCGGCCTGCCGCAGACTGCCGACCTCGTGATCGCGCATTACAGCATCACCGACGAGCGCGAGCGCAAGACTGGCGTCAGTTTCTCCCAGCCCTATCTGGAAACCGAGCAATCGGTGATGACCTTGCGCGGCCACGAACCGATCGATGACCTGACCGCACTGAGCGGGAAGTCGGTATGCACGATCAGCACCTCAACCTCCCGTCACCCAGCTGAGGATGCCGGTGCGACGGTGATGAACAAGAGTAAAACCAGTGAGTGCATCCAACCCCTGCGCGATCGGCAAGTCGATGCGGTAACCACCGACGCGGCGATCCTCGCGGGCTTCATCGGTGCCGAGCCGCAGACCTTCCAACACCACGACATCGGGCTGGAAGCCCCGGAGTCATGGGGCATCAACACCGGAGGCAACGAACCATTGAAGACCTTGGTCGACCTCTCCCTCTACGGTTCCAAGCACGATCCGACCGACAAGCGTTGGGAGGACGCTTACGACCAGAACCTCCGCCCACTCGAAGCCGCCAGTTTGCCCCAATTCATCGCCAACAACCAGCAGCCCAATGTGGAACAGGTGGAGGTCCGCCAGTGGCCGTGGGAGAGGTCCGTGGACGTAGTACGCCCGGCGGTGGTCCGGAGACACGCGGGTTTCAATGGACACTCACGCTACTGCCCTCGTTTCCGATTGCGCTGCTGGTGCTGCGCCTGTGGCACCTGAGCCGCCAGGACCTGCACACCATGCTGCTACTGGTGCAGAACGTCGGCCCGCTCGACCTGGTCAGCTCACTAGTGATCACGCTGATGTGGGTGCCTCCGGTGTTCCTGCTCGGCGGACACGCGCTCGGCCTGCTCTACGTAGTGAGCGCGCCGCCGGGGGCGCCCGATTCATGGCTCAGCCGGACCGTCGACCGCACGCCGGACTGGGTGCTCGTAGTGACCGCAATGTGGGCGGCAATCGCTTGGGAACTGCGCTTTCTTCCCGCGCTGGCTATGGTCGTGCTGATCATCCTCGGGCTGACCATGCGGCAGCGATATCCGGAGCGAACGCTGATAATCCGCAGTGTTTGCCTGGCACTGCCATTGGTGGTCGCGCTCGCAACCTATCTCTGGTTCGGCCAGGCGATCGCTGATGCCTTCGTGCGTGGCGAGGTGACACTCGCCCTACTCTTACTGGTGCCACCCCCGCTCACCCCCATGCTGACCGGGCCGATCCCGGCACGGTTCGCGCGGGCAGCCACGCACGTGCCCGCCGCAACGGCCGCGCTACTCGGGCCGTTCCTACTGCTGGCAATCTTCCTGCAGGCACCGGTACTGCCATGGGTGGCGCTGGAACTGAACGAACCGAGGCAGGTGGTTCTCGGCAGCGTGGTCACCGTGGACGACACGATGACCACCCTGCTCGACGACGAGGCCAAGGTGCGGTTTGTGCCAAACAGCAGCGTCGTGGCCAAGGTGCTGTGCGAGGGCAGCGAATCGGTGCCCTACAGCACGGCCACCGCACACGGCTGGCCGGTGGAGGAATCCGCGCTTTCGTGGGCCCTGCCCGCGAAACATCCGACAGGACCGGACGACCCCCGCTGCGAAGGCCGCCCGCTGCTCACTCCCGCGGCTCGCTGAAGTCCCAAGCGACCCACCACACGCTCGCACCCGCGCCGCGCTCGACAACCAGCTCGCCAGCGCCCGATCAAGTGCGAGTGCCCGGTGCAGGTGCTCGGTGACCTGCTCATGCTGTTCCAGCTGGGAGTGAGCTACCCGAGGGCCCGGTGGCCGTAGGCGCGGGCGCGGGCGGTAGGCCGCGGGCAGATGATCGGCTGCGTCGAAGGCATCGCGTACACGCTGATCGCGAGGTTCGGCCAGCTGGCCTCGGCGGTGCCGAGTTAATGTGTTCCTAGTCTCGCTGCGCTTGGCACTACACCGAAGACCCGGCGATCACCTCACGTGAAAGAACCTGAAGCCGCACAACCAACGGCTCCACGTGGGACAGCAGGTCGCTGTTCAGCCCAGGCTCACCCGGCCGGTCACCCAAGCCGAGGTCGAGCCGCTGATGCGGTTCGCTTACCGGAATCAGCTCACGGCGCTGGATACCAGTGATCTGCTCGACAGCTACTTCCACGGCGTCGAGCGTCTGGAGTCGCGCACCGTGGCCTGGTAGTCGAGGGCGCGGTGCGGCTGCCCGTCGCGACCTGTCTTTGCGGGCGATCGGCGGCGGCCCCACGGCACCACGACCCTACTCGGCGGGGCCGGCGTCTCGGCCTGCTGCTCGGCGCTTCCGAGCCGGCCGACGGCGGTGAGCGCGTCGATGAACTCCTTGCACAGGATGCTGATCTTCGGGTCCTTGGTGGGTTTCTCGCCGCACTTGTTGCACTTCCGGGGGTTGGCGTCGGTCATGGGGGCGTGGTAAGCGCAGCGCTTCCCCAGGTCGCACAGGTGTTCTATTTTCTGAGGCCTGTCACTCGGGCGAGGAGTCACCATGGCCACCCAGTACGAGCGGAAGCTGAGCCACTTCGCGATCTCCAAGCAGATGCGCGAGCAAACCGGGCAAGTGCGACGACTCGCCGGGGTCATCCCGTACTGGGACACAACCACCACCGACGACCAAGTCACCATGACCGACGGCCACACCACCTTCACCATCAGCGGCGACTACCGCGGGCGCATCGCCGAGTATCTAGACCGACTCGGCCGCTCCGGCGGGCTCTCGCTGGCTGAGCTGATCTACGGGTGCGCCGGCGAGCAGGACCCGAAGTCACCAGCGCGACGGAAGGCTCTGGCCCTGCTCAAGCAGATGGGGTTCGAGTCGATCCGCCCAGCGCGCCGCCATGCAGCGGTTGTTCGAGGGCAAGCCCCAGCGGACCGACGGCCGGTTGACCAAGCAGAACCTCTGGCGCGAAGCCCAGGTCAGCCGCGACGATGAACCGGGCCACCGGCATCCTGGCCGACTGGGAGGCCCACCTCGCCCAGCAGGGCACGCTCACGCCGGGCGAGGCTCGCCGCGACGACGAGATCGGTCGGCTCCGAGCACGGCTGGCGGACAAGACGCGCGAAAACACCCTCGCGGCACATCGCCTGGAAGACCGCCGAGGGACTGGGTAGGCAGGTCCGTTGCGCCACCACCACGTCCGCTTCTCCAGCGAACACCTCGGCGGGCATCGCACTGTCAAACCAGGTGGCGCGTCCCCGGTTCGCCAGTTCGGTCATCGGGAGGATGCCTCGGTAGTAGCCGCAGCCCTGGCGATCGCGCCCCAGAAACACCTTCACTAGATCGTCACCCTCTCGCTGACGCCCGCCAACTAGGATCACGAGCCGTGAACACGACAGTTGCCGCTTTTCTCGGAGCCCTAGCGGGAGGCACGGGAACGTTCCTCGCCGCCTTCGTGACCGCGCGTTCAACCGCCAAGCGCGAACATCGCGCGAGGCTCTACACGAAGCGGAGTGAGATTTATATCGACCTTCTGAAGCACCTCGACGAACTTTTTGCTACCGCCTTCTCCGATTCGGTGGCGTTCGACGCTTTCACACCGGAAGGAAAGAAATATCTCTTAGCAAAGAGGCACGGCTGGTATCTGGATATGGAGCTGAACGCTCCTTCATCTGTCAGGAATCAGTCCGAAGCAGTTGTTGGTTCCCTGAACAGTCTCGGCGACGCTAGGGAGAGCGCCACCGTGGACTACATGAACCTGAACAATGGGGCAAATCCGAGCCAGTTCGACATTGCCCATCATGAAAAAGTGCAGGCCGCCGAAGCGGCCTACGAGGCGGAGCGCAGCAAACTGATCGAGTTGATCAAGAAAGACCTCGACATCAAGCAGTAGGTGCGCCTCAGCTGGGCAAGATCCGCGAGCGCCATCGAAGCACCCAGCGGGAGCAGTAGTTGCAGTTGCGGTGACGGCAGCCGGGGAGACGGATCTGCTGCTTTCGCAGCCTCGAAGGACCAGCTCATCGAGTCGGCCGAGGCGAGCAACGGTTCGTACCGGCCGAGGCCACTCGTCTTGATCCCGAACCCGTGGAGCCTCAGCCCCATGCCGGACAGTTCGATGATCAGCTCGGGGATCTGCCTCGTGGCCCGCCCTCCTGCAGACCGAGCCGAGGCCAACCCGCGGTTGCCGGCTCAGGTCGATCCCTGCCCGCTCGTACCGTTCAGCGCACCGGGCGTAGTCGGTGGTCGCCCACCCCTGGATCACCGGGATGATGGGCAGGCCCGGGTCAGTGGCGCGCAGGTCGAGGTAGTTGCCCACCGTGCAAGCCTGGTGCTCGGCGACCGAGAGCTCGGTCTTCGCGAGCATCACCGGTTCGCACATCCACCCCTGCGGAGCGGCCCAGTCGAGATGCCCGATCTCGTCCCGGTAGCGGCAGACGCGGGCCGCGTACTCCTCGGGCGTCACCGTCCAGCCGCCGTACTGGCTCAGCTGAGTGAAGCCGCCCGAGTCCAGAGCCCAGGAGGTCCGAGCCCGGGGAAGCGCGACGCGGCGTCTCAGGCGTGTGTCGGAGACGAACAGGGGTACGTCGACCCGGACAAGCCAGGCGGGCTCGGGGCAGCCGAGGTAGAGCAGCACCGCCCCACCCCGTCGGCAGAGGTAACGGGGGCCTGGGCGGTCACGACATCCGGGGCGTGCGCACCGGAGCAGAGATAGCCATCCTCGCGACCGAGGCACCGAAGTGGACCGACATCGGCAGCCTCTTCGTGGCGATGCTCGCCCTCATCACAGCATCCGCTGCCGCGCGGGCGACCATCCGGACGAATCGGAGCCAATCCAAGCAGCTTCAGCGGCTGGAGAAGAGCCAGGCGAGCGAACTCGCTTCGAAGTTCGGCGTATGGATGTCGAAGGAACTAGCGAAGGAGCACGGAGACAGCGAGGCACTCACGGTGGGCTACATTCGTTACTTTTTCCACTACCAGAATAGTGGCTTCCTGCCAATATATGGCCTCATTGTCGAGTGCAGGAAATCACAATTACTTCACCCCACCGAAGATACACATCCCTACAGGTGGACTTTCGAAGGAGTCGGACCGACAAATGGCGTAACCACATACCTTGGCGGGCAAGATAACCGATTTCACGAAGCGGTAAGACAGGAGGCGATACAGTTCAAGAATGATCGCGCATTTCAGGACGACGAGGAATCTGAGCCAAGCGCAACTTTCTACCTCCGAAAGGCGATCCTGGCAAGGCTTGACTTCGATCAAATAATGGACTTCGCGGCTCGAACAATGCAGCTGTCGTACTTCTTCACCGACGGGAACGGTCTACACTGGCACCGGAGCCACGATGGCACGCTGTCCCAACTGCAGAAAGCCGGAGATCTCTCCTCCGCACTAGATCAGAAGACCAAGGCCGATAAGCGCCGAGATCGCAAACGACGCCGCCGTGAGGCTGCGCAGGACGACGCTGGCCGTCCCGTTGGTCACGAGCGTGGCCAGGCCCCAGACGAGCAGTCCTAGGGCGAGCAGGAAGGCGTTCAGATCCATTGCGGACTCCTCTCACGCGGCGAGCGAATCGACGACCGCACTCACCAGGAACTCAGCGGCCGGAGGGGTTACTCCATTTCCCAGCCGCCTCACGCGCCCCCGCTTCGACCCCGTCACCAAGTACTCGGTGGTGAGGGCCATGGCTCGCTGGATCTCGCCGACACTGAGCATCCGGAAGCGGGCGTAGCCGGCGCGGGTTCAAGCCGGGCAGGCCACGAGGCAACCGATCGTTCGCACTGACACGGTCACGCTAGTGCCTGGCGGCAGGACTGGACAGCGCCACGACTTGCGCGGCCGCCGGGGCGTGTGACCTAGCCGGCTTTGACCCTCAGGTAGAACAGTGTTGCCGGGTTAACCGCCGCGACAAGGCGCCGCCGCGAGTGCGCCGGAGCGCAATTGGGCGCAACGAGCGCGCCGTAGCACGCAACTGCACCTCTCTCACGCATCGCACTTGCCTATTCACCGGTCACCGCCCGTGCGCGCCGTGGCCGGTGGCTGCGGCGCACTCACACCGGTTTGATGCCCTCCTGCACGCGCGAGGATCGCGCTGCTCGCGCCTACTTAGAAATCTCCTTCCAGGGTGATCAGTTCGCGCAGCTTCTGCAGCGCGCGGTGCTGGGTGGTGCGCACGTTGCCCGCCTTGAGGCCGACCGCCTCCGCGGTCTCGGCGGCGGACAGCCCGACGGCCACGCGCAGGATCACGATCTCCTGCTGCACCCGGGGCAGGGTCCGGATCAGGCAGTTCAGCCGTTCGCCGAGGCCCACGTCGAGCGCGTACTTCTCCGGCTCGTTCTCCGCCCCGGAGCGCTCGGGCAGGTCGGAGACCAGTTCACCTTCTCCGTGGGCGGCCGCGCGGAAGGCGTCGGCGACCTTGTTCGCCGCGATCGCGTGCACCAGGTAGAGGAACGAGCCGCCCCGGTCCTGGTACTGCGGCAGCGCCTTGAGCACCGCGACGCACACCTCCTGGGAGATGTCGTCGGCGGAGAAGTACGACAGGTCCCGGCCGCCGAGCCGGGCGCGGCAGTACCGCTGAACCACCGGTTTCAGCGCGGCGAGCAACTCGGACATGGCGTTCTGGTCGCCCTCCGCGGCCCGGCGGACCAGCGGATCGAGGTCCTCCTTGGTCAGCCGCGGATAGTGGCTGGTGCTGCGCTGCACCGGTGGCGCAGGCCGGTCGAGGACGGGTTCAGCTCGAGCCACGCGGTCGAGCACGGCGTTCACCGCCTCCGCCGTCGGCCTGGCGTGCAGCTGCTCGGCGCCCTCGGTGCCAAAAGACGACTCGCGGATCAGCTCGTCGATCTCGGGAGTCTCGGTGAGCAGCAGCAGGCCGGCCATTTCGGCGAGGTCCTGGTGGGCCGCTTCAGTCATGATCTTCCTCCTTCCACGTTGTCCAGCCCTGTCCCCGGCGGCGCTGCCGGGCTAGCAGTTCCCGTACCGCGCCAGGCGTGGCGATATGGCCCATCTGAGTCAGCAACTCCGCGATCTCGGAACAGCTATAACCCGCCGCCTGGAAGCGGATCGCGTACTCCAGCCGAACGTTGTCGATGCGGTCGAAGGCTTCCTCGATCGTCACCTTGGTGATCACGGTCGGCTCGGGCAAGCGGTACACCGGCGAGGACCTCAGTGCTGCTTCGATCTGGGCTTCCGAGGGTGGTCCGAGTTCGTGGCTCTGCTGGTGGAGGTGTTTGCGTCGCCAGCGCACGAAGTGGTCGTGGAAGGCGAACACGCAGGCGCCGATGAAGTAGGTGCTCAAGCTCGCACCGCCAGCGGCGATCCAGCCACCTCCGATCAGGGCTTTGTCGCGGAATCGGACGATGGCTGTCGCCACGGTGTCGTTGAGTAGTTCTTCGCGGTCGGCCGCGCCCAGAGCGGGGATGTGGCCGAGGGGAAGCTGGCGCTGGCGGCATTCGGCGAAGATCCGCCCAGTGTGGATCCAGGCGGCGATCACGCTCAGGCCGTGCCTGGCCAGCTTGATGGCGAACCGGTCCCAGCCATGGCCTTGGAAGTTCTCGGCCGCGAGTGTGTCACGTAACCGCTGGTCGTTCAGGAGTCGCTGCGCGGACTCCTGCGGTGTCGGTTCGGTCTCGTCGTTGGCTGCCATCGAGAGGGAAGTCGCCGCGCGGCCTGGTTCGTTGCACGCCGCGCGATCACGATTGCGATGGCTGCCATGAGGTGCAGGGTCACGGAACATCGGCCTGCCTTCATGTGGGGAGAGTCGCGGCCCGCGGGTCGAGCCGTCGAGGACTTATACGCAGCCTGAGGGTGCACTCAACACGGTGCTCCGCCGACTTTCTCCCTCGAATTTTCTCAATGCTCGCCGTGTCCGCCCGGGCTAGCACGGCCGTAGGACGTCGGCGAGTGGCCACCACAGATCGTCCTCGATCACAGACACGCCTGCGCACCGCAGAGCCGTGGTCACTAGGCCTGACGGCGACCACCCGCAGGGGACTCATCACACCGCGCCTGCCGACCAAGGAAGAACCAACCAACATGACCAAGGAAAGGTAGGGCAATGAGGGACAGGACACCTTCGACGGCCGGACTAGGGCGTGTCCTGCGGATCTTTCTCATGATCGTGTGCAGATGATGGTGTGTGGTCGGACGTGGTGAGCTGACGGACAAGGCCTGGGCGGGGATCGCGCCGTTGCTGCCCGCGCAGAGTGGGCAGCGCGGTGGCCGGTGGCGCAGCCACCGGCAGGTGATCAACGCGATCCTGTGGAAGCAACGCACCGGCGCGCCCTGGCGTGACCTGCCCGAACGGTACGGGCCGTGGAAGACCGCGCATGAGCGGCTGCGCAAGTGGACCGCGGACGGGACAGGGGACCGGATCCTGGAGCACGTGATCGTCAAAGACGACTCGCTCGGGACGCTGGAGGACAACGTCGCGTTCGTGGTCAGCGTTGACTCCACGAGTGTGCGGGCGCACCAGCACGCGGCCGGTGCCCGGAAAAAGGGGGCTGCGCGGACTGGATCGAAGCGCTCGCCGTCGACGGTGAATGCCTCGGACGCTCCCGCGGAGGGCTGACCACCAAGCTCCACCTGGCCGTCAACACAGCGGGCCTGCCGCTGGCGGTGATCCTCACACCCGGCCAGGCTGGCGACAACCCGCAACTGCTGCCGCTGCTCGACGACATCCACGACATCGACGTCGACGGGC
The DNA here is from genome assembly GCF_017309385.1 of Amycolatopsis sp. 195334CR. NCBI lineage: Bacteria > Bacillati > Actinomycetota > Actinomycetes > Pseudonocardiales > Pseudonocardiaceae > Amycolatopsis > Amycolatopsis sp. 195334CR. The sequence goes on from NZ_JAFJMJ010000001.1 coordinate 815,640, forward strand.
AGCGAGTGCGGGTCGGGCGGGTCATCGCAGACAAAGCCTACGCCCACCCAAGCACCCGCACCGCGTTACGGCAGCGGCGAATCAAGGCCACCATTCCCGAACGCATCGACCAGATCGACCGACGCAAAGCCCTGGGCTCGGCCGGTGGCAGGCCACCAGCCTTCGACCCTGGCCTTTACAAGCTGCGCAACGTGGTCGAGCGCTGCTTCAACCGTCTCAAGCAGTTCCGCGGCCTGGCCACCAGATTCGCCAAACGAGCCGCCTACCACCGCGCCGAGATCATCCTGGCCTGCATCGTCCTCCACCTGAGGTGAAGATCCCCAGGACACGTCCTAGTCAAACTTTGGTCCGTTCCCTCGGGCACGTACCCACTCGTCCTGGCGACAGGATGTCTGGCGGTACAACTCAGCACCTGGAGCATCCCGTGGGTACACGAGATCGCCGACGACACCCGCCACCACCTCGCACTGATCGCTCTGCTGACCCTCGCAGGCGAGCTCTGCAGGCGTCTGTGGCGGCGCGCGAGGACTGCCCTCCGGTCCCAGCTCCGGACATTCCTGCTCGACGAGAACCCCGGCCACCCCGGCACGCCACCCGGTGAGGACGGCAGATGACCTCGACCGTGGTGCCGCGGCGTGCCTGCGGACGACCTGCTCCAGCCCTGAATACGCCCCGCCGGCACCGCTCGCCGCCGGACGACGGAACGATCCGCCACGTGCGGGTGGCACCTCAGCGGCGGGAGCCAGCCCGCGCGGAGCACCGGGCTCCGGGCGGGCTGGGTGATCATCCCAATTATCGGCCGGCGCGGCTGTGCCCACCGGGCACAATGACCCCACGATCGCTACCGTCACCCCGCGAAGCGACAATCAGCGACGGCGAAACACCCACGACCAGGGAAGGTGTGTGTCCGTGACCAGCACCGCCCGAGCCAGCCGCCCGCTGATCGCGGTCGATGTCGATGGCGTCCTCGCGCCCGACCTGGACGAGCGCGCTGTCCCGGCCGGCTACCGCCCGCACCGCTACCGGGGTCCGAACTCCATCGGGGACCCGATGGAGGCGCAGGTCTACCTCAACCCCGAGCACGGACGGTGGCTTCGAGCCCTGGCCGACCGTGGCGCCGAGCTGGTGTGGGCCACCACGTGGCGTGAGCGGGCGGCGGAGTTCATCGCCCCGCGGGTCGGGCTTCCCGCTGACATGCCGGTGATCGAGGTCGGCGCCCACACCGGCATCGGTTTCGGGCATTCGCTGAAGCATCCCGCGGTGACCGCGTTCGCGGCGAACCGTCCGCTGGCATGGATCGATGACCATTTCGGCGGGAAAGATGCCGGGTGGGCAGCGGACCGCACCGCCGCGGGCACTCCGACCCTGCTCCTGCAGATTCCGGGCGCCCGAGGCCTGGGCACAGCACACATCGAGATACTGCACCTGTGGATCTCGGCACAGCAGCCCGGTAACCCGCTCCACACAGCGGGCCCGTGGCAACCGGTGCGGCTGCCCACCAGGGCGGGAGTTGAGGCGAACCTAGGTGTCGCGAACGACGCGGCAGACGAAGTCCTGCACGAGCTGCTCAGTCAGCGACTGCACGCACACGCCGGCGCCTTCGAGCTGATCGTCCAGTACCTCCTCGCTGCCGACGACGCCGCCTACCTTGGACACCGGCCGGACGCGGCAGCGAATCACCGGAGTACCGCGATCGCGCGGATGCCCGACCAGCTCGCGGCAGTGCTCGCGCCCGAACCGCCGCGGCCCGGTCGCCGCGATGTTGGCGCGCTCCTCCTGAGCGAGGCGAGCGAGCACTCCGCCGACGCGCTCGAGGGCCCGGCCGCGCAAGCCCATGTCGTCGCGCTCGCCACCGCCGCCCAGCACGAACTCGCTCAGCACCGCGACAGCGCGACGCCAGCGACAGGCAACCGCGACACGTCCTCGGGGCATTGAGACGATAGCCGCCCACGCCCGCGCCCGGCCGCGACATCCGTCCGCGCGCTGGTATTCGCCGTTCCGCTGACCTGGCCGACTCCGGCTACGGCGGCTCGGCTCACCGGGCTGCTCGCACCTGCAGTCGCCTTCCGTCAGGCCAGGTCTAGACGCTGGGTTCAGGGCGGCGAGTGCTCGATGATGTCGCTGCGGACTCGCTGAATTTTCTCCATCGCGCGCAGGGCTTCCGAGGCTGGGGTGGTGATGTCACGTAGGCCATGTGCCGCGGCTTCAGCGCCGCTATCGAACAGCGGCACAGGCGATTGATAGTTCACGACAGCCTGAGCCGTTTCCGGGGCGATGCGACCGTCAATAACTGCCAGCCGCAGGGCCAGCAGTTCGCCGCCGTCGTGGCATCCCGCCCAGCCCGCGCAAATGCGCCGGTGCAGGTCGTCACCGTCGTTCTGGTGACATTGGAACAGTCCACTCGGCTGCGAACCCGTGTCGGCATCGTACGGAGGAAGCTTCGCGTACTCCCTCGCGTGCCAGATGCCCGACGGGACGTCACGCCGGTAAGGGCACGAAATGCAGGGTCTCGGTGCAGGAGCTGCCATCTGCTGCCGGTCCAACTCAGACTCCCTACCTCGACCGCACCGAAGAACTCGTGCGCTTCTGCCTGCTCAACACCTAGTGTTGCATCGACAGCGCCGGTCAAAGCCGTCAGGGCCGGGCTCCGGCTCACCGCACGCGCGTACCGGCAGCACCGTCGCGGTGAGCGGGATTCGGCACGCTCGATGTGCCTGCCCATCCACGCAAGGGGTGCGGCTCTCCCCGGCCGCAGGTCTCCACGACACCGACGGCCCACACCCGCAAGGGCGGCGTCGATCTCAACCGTGTGCAGGACGACGCCCCTCAACTCAGGTCCGGGCCGAACAGGCACTCGCAACCAAAACAGCAAGACGAACTCCCCATACTGGGTAGCAGCCACCTCACCCTGTTCGCCGCGTGGCCAGCACGCCGCCGTCGCGGAAGTACTTCGCCAGCGGGCCGATTCCGAGATTGGCCAGTGCGTGCGCGATCGCCTTCTCGTCGACCGATCTCCGCGGACACGCTACGGCGCAAGCTCCGGATTGGCGCCGCCCGCTCCAGACTGCTTGTGGCAATGATCCGATCCGACGCGCAAGGACGAGCAGCGCGAACTGCGTAAGCGGCTCAAGTGCCCGCACACTGGCCACCACCGCCACCCCAGCCCACCTCGAATTCGACCTCTACCTCGCAACCGCCGCCACCAACCCAGACGACACGATGCCCCCCGCACTCAGCCGCCACCATCGACCGAACGACTAAGCCCCATCGCCAACGTCGCAGGAGACACCCCGTTCCCCAGGGAATGGGGATCCTCCGGCATGAAGGCGGGACGCGACTTCTGCGTGCCGCTCTAGCGGAGGAGGGACGCCGATACCGGGCACAGCCCCCTGACCCGCGCCGGTCATCTCGATGTGCTCGCTCCAGAAGCGGGGACGACCCCGGTGCCGAGCCAGGACACGATGTTCTCGAGATGTGTGTGTGCTCCAGCCCGCGGCCCGGATGCGACTCAATGAGCAGGGCCGGGATGCCGGCATCGTCGCGCCGGTCCTCGGCCCAGCCCGGCCCCTTGCCACCGACGAATTAATCATCGATCCACACGAGCGGGCGGTCGCCGATCCACCGCTGGATCGCGCCGGTCTTGGCCGACCAGCCGAACCCGGGCCCACCACAAAGGACCTCGATCACCGGCAGCTCCGGCATACCCAGCCACGGCGTCAAGCTGGCCACCTATAACATCGTTTCGGCTTGTATCGTCGCAGGTCATGAAGTGTGGTCCCCGCGCGAGCGGGGGTGGTCCCGCGCCGAACACGAACGCCACCGCGCCCACGACGTGGTCCCCGCGCGAGCGGGGGTGGTCCGTGGGGCGGCACCACGTGGGCCCAGGTCGGCGCGTGGTCCCCGCGCGAGCGGGGGTGGTCCCGTCGCGATCACCACGCTCACCATCCGTCGTGAGTCGTCTCCGCACGAGCGGGGGGTGGTCCCCCGGGTGGCCGCGGAACCACCGAACCTGCGCTTGTCGTCCCCGCGCGAGCGGGGGCCCCTGGCGCAGGTTGATCTGTCGCTCACTCCTCAAGTCGTCCCCGCGCGAACGGGGTGGTCCCAGCACGCCCAGCTCGTCGGCCACCAGCAGGATGTCGTCCCCGCGCGAGCGGGGGGTCCCGCGGGCGTCACTGCGCATCCACGTCAGGACCGGCCCCTCAATCGGCACCAGTGTGGCCATCGGCCTCCAGTTTCCGTTCGTTCCCGGTTCCCGGGTTGTGCGGTGGCCGGGTTGGCTGTCAGCGCTGCGCCGGCGGTCAGCATCCTGGTGGGTGGCGCCGGGCTCGGTCTCCGCATTGCTGCGCCTGTTGTCGGACGCTATCGCAGGTGGCGGTGGGCTCGGCGACGCCGTCGTGCTGGTGTCGTCACGCAGCAGGCGGCGATACATCGACAGGTCCCTGCCCATGCCCATGTGCTTCCTTATCCGGTTTGGCTGTCTCGGCCCGGCCCCCCTCGGATCCGGGCCGAGACGTCGAGTCCTGCTCCGGCTCGCCGGCCGTCGGCGGCGGAGCAGGCCCGGGGAAACGGTGGGTCGTGGCACGGACGTCGTGGTCGCCCGGCGGTCGCTCCGCGGTCTCTGGACACGATTGGTGTCGCTGTGCGACGTTCGAACGCGGCCGGGCTCCGGGTGTGTCCGCTGAGGGGAGACGGTGTGCAGGAGTGGGAATTCGGTGTGCTGGGGCCATTGCGAGTTCGGCATGCCGGCACCTCGGTGCCGATTCCGGCGGCCAAGCAGCGGGTGCTGCTCACGGCTTTGGTCATGGCCGGGCGCGACACCGTGTCCGCGGGCCGGCTGATGAACTACCTGTGGGGTGAGACGCCCCCACCGAGTGCGCGGAACACGGTCAAGAACTACGCCCTGCGGTTGCGACGCGCCTTGACCGACGATTCCGGTACGAGCCCGATACTCACCACGCCGAACGGCTACCGCCTGGCGACGCCGGTGCAGGCCGTCGACCTGCACCGGTTCCAAGCGCTGGAAGGCCGTGCGCGCGCCGAAGCCACCGCGGGAGCACTGGCGACCGCCGACGATCTGCTACGGCAGGCGTTGCGGTTGTGGCGGGGAACGCCCTTGGCCGACGTGCCCAGCGACCTGATCCAGCAGGAGATCGTGCCGGGGCTGACCGAACGCCACCTGGCGACGGTCGAGTTCAGCTTCGATCTGGAGCTGCGACGCGGTCGCCACGATGCCGTGGTCACCGACCTGCACGCGCTGAGCCGGCAACACCCGCTGCGCGAGCGGCTACTGGGCCTCTCGATGCTCGCCCTCTACCGGTGCGGTCGCGCCGCGGAAGCGCTCACCGCCTACCACGACGCAGTCACGACACTTCGGGACGAACTCGGCACCGATCCCAGCCCCGAGCTGCGGGCCCTGCACGAACAAATCTTGCGGCAGGACCCCGCACTGCACCTGCGCGGCACCCCACCCGCGGCCTCAAGGCCCCCGACGGTTGCTCGCCAGCTGCCTGGCTCCCCGCCCGGGTTCGTCGGCCGCCACCACGCCCTGCGCCAGCTGGACGAACTGCTCGAGCGCGCCCGCCGCGAGCGCACCGTGGCGCTGGCAGTGCTCAGCGGACCGGGCGGCATCGGGAAAACCTCGGTGGCACTGCACTGGGCACATCAGCACCTCACCGACTTCCCCGACGGGCAGCTGTATGTGAACCTGCGAGGCTTCGACCCCAGCGGCTCCCCCATCTCGTCCGACGACGCTGTTCGTAGCTGTTGCGTCGCACTCGGCGCCGACCCCGCCACGCTGCCCGCCGAGTTCGACGCCCTCCACGCGCTGTGTCGCACCCTGCTGACAGACCGCCGGATTCTGCTCCTGCTGGACAATGCCCGCGACGCCGCGCAGGTACTGCCGCTACTTCCCGGCAGCGCCTCGTGCCTGGTGCTGGTCACCAGCCGCAACCACCTTCCAGCACTCGCCGTCCAGGCCGGTGCCCGCCTGCTGATGCTCGAGGCCTTCGACGAGCACGACGCCACCGTGCTGCTGTCCCGGCAACTCGGCGACGACCGCACCTCGGCCGACCCCGCAGCGGTCGCCGCGATCACACGATGGTGCGCGGGTCTGCCGTTAGCGCTACGCGTGGTCGCCGCTCGAGCCGCGCAGCGGCCCGGGTTCACACTCGCCGACCTGGCCTGCGAACTGCGCGACGCGGCCACGCGACTGGATCGCCTGAACGCCGGAGACGACCACACGAGCGTGGCCGCAGCCCTATCGTGGTCCTACCACGCCCTGCCAGCAACCGTGGCGCAGACGCTGGGGCTGCTCGCGCACGCACCAGGACCCGACCTCAACCGGGACGCCGCGGCGTCCCTGACAGACTCCGCACTCCCCCAGCTCAATCCGGTCCTGCTGCACCTGGAAGCCGCGTCCCTGCTCGTGCAGCACCGGCCCGGCCGCTACCTCATGCACGACCTGACCCGCCTCTACGCAGCCCAGCGCGCCACTGCGGATCTGCCCGCCGACAGCCTTAACGCGGCACTGCGGCGGCTCGCCGACTACTACGTCCGCACCGCGGACCACGCCGACCGCGTGATGACCGCCCACGCCCCCCGCGACCGCGGCACGCTGGCCCCTCCCCCGACCACCACACCGACTCCCTTCGACACTCCCACCCAAGCGCTGACCTGGTTCGACACCGAACGCCTCACGCTGCTCGCCACACAGCAACTCGCCGCCACCCGCGGCTGGCACCACCTCGTGGTGCACCTGGCGTGGCTGCCGAGCACCTACCAATGCCACCGCGGCCTCAACCAGGACCGCATCCACTGCTGGCAACTCGCCATCACCGCCGCCCAGCACATCGGCGACCCCGGCCTGGTCATGGCCGCGCACCGGTTCCTCGGCGACGCCTACGGCCGCGTCGGCGACCACGCCCGCGCACTGCACCACCTCGAATTGGCTTTGAACCACGCCGAGCACGACAACGACCTGCTCGCCCAAGCACACACCCACCGCGGACTCACCGAAATCTTCAGCCGCCACGGCGACCACCACGCCGCACACCACGCCTGGCACCACGCACTCACCCTGTACGAAGCAGACGACCGCAACCGCGACGCCACCCGACTCCGACACCAGATCCGCACCAACCCCGCCCCCGCCCCCTCGCTGCACCACGCGGAACAGCAAAGAGAGGCCTGACCTCCTCGCACGATCGCGTGATCATCTCCGCGATTTTGACTACCACGAAAGTTGCGAGCGCGGACCCGGTCGCAGTCGGGCAACTCAAACCGTCACTCGGCGTGTTCACGCTCAACCGCGAGCGGCAGGCTGTCCATCGTCCACGCGCGAGGCAAGCTGCACCTCACGACGCAGTATCAACCATCAACCTGCTGCGTCCCTGGCCGCGATACGTCGCTCGTAGTGCTCGATGTGCTCTCCCAGCCGGACCGCATACGGTCGGATTGGCCGGTAGTCATTGAGCCGAATATCGGCCACGGCATTGCCGACCACGTCCCCAGGCTCGGCGAGCAAGACCGCCTCCGACCAGCGTCACAGGAAGTCCCGTGCCCCGTCGAAGACATCGAGCAACTCCACCGCGAGCGGATCATCCCGGCCTTCAAACACGCCGGCGGCGGCGCGCAAGCGAGCCGAGACCTCGACGCAAGACCGTGTTACGTCGACCGCAGCGGCGCCGGGGGCGCCGATCGCTCGGTTCATCGCCTGAGCCCACGACTCGTCCACCTGCGTGCCACACGGCGCTCCGCCGGAGACGTACCCCTTTTTCACAGGCCACACGGTACGCGCCCTCCCCCGCACCGTCGGGCAACCGGCTGGCTACCCGTGGCGCGGCGCTGCACTCGGTCGCCTCGACCATCAGCGATGCTCACCGTCAATGGGCGAAGCGGTGGAGGCGGCATGGTGGCCGTGAGCGAACTGGGTCGGCGGCGCGGCGCGCGAGGGCAACAGTGGCTGGCCGCAGCTTTGGTGCTGGCGATCGCGGCGGGTACGTGGTGGTGGTGTCTGCACGAGTCGCCGGACACAGTCAACGCCGACGATGTCGCCAACCAACTACTAGCACTGACCGTGGCTGTAGAAACACCGGCAACTCCTATGACCGCGACCGCTGGCCGTTCTGGGCCAGCCACGGCAACAACTGCGACACTCCCGAGACTTACCGACGTCACCGAGGTACGCACACGAGCGGAACACATCCTGGCAAGTTAGGATGCTGCCGCTGAAGGGGGAGCAAATGCGCACGAAATACCGGCTCATCGCAATGCCCACTACGGTGCTCGTCATTGTTGTTGCGGCCGCGGGGTGCTCGACCGTGGTGAAGGGCCAGACAAGCCCACCATCAGCACCCGCAGAGACCTCGCAGGCAGACACGGATCCCTGGGCGGTGTTCGCCGGTGTTGTCGAGTGCGACGTGCTGAACTCCGGCTTGGGCCCACACGGGTTCCCACCTGCGCGGAAGGAGACCGCAGGCGGGCCACGAGGCTGTATCTCGGATAAACCGAAGTTCGGCACCGCCCTGCTCAACCTCGACGCCGTACAGGGGATCGACGCGGTCCGCGGCGACCAGTCGCAGCACTTCGCGGGCACCGTCAACGACCGCCGCGCACTGCTGAACCGCGAAGCCACACCCGGAACAACCGGAGATTGCGCGATACACCTGGAAGTCTCGGCAACTGCACGAGCCAACATCGGCGTAGCCCTATCCGTCGGCACTACCGACCAGGCATGCGACTTCGTTCAGCAGGTGGCAAGCGCGATCGAGCCAATGTTACCCCGGATTCCCGATTAACGCGCCCAGCTCAGTTGCGTCGCTGGTCCAGAGGAGCCGGTGCGCTCGCAACGAGACACCGGAGAATCAAACGGGCTATAAGGGCGACGGCCCTCACCTAAATTGTTTCATGGGCTAGTGCGGCGTGGCGTCTGTGTCTCCATCGGGACATGCAGAGCGCGCAACTTCCGGCGTCAGTTGAGCTGGCGGTCGAAGCCCCGCCCATAACGGACGTGATCTGCTCGGAGTTCAAGCCCGCGTATAACGGCACAGCGCGCTGCCCAGACCGGTGTCGCATAGGGCAGGTCGCTGGCGAAGAGTACGTTGCCCGGTGGCACGCCGGCGATCAGGAGCAGCAGGTCGGTGGTGCTCCACCACGACGTGTCGAAGAACAAGTTGGGCAGGTCGGTGGCGCGCTCGGAAAGCCAGGACAGATCACTGAGACCGGCGTGCGCGAGGATGAGCCGTAGGTCCGGCCGCCGCTCGAACAGGCCGGTGACGCTGTCGCCCAGCGGAGTGATTTCCGGGCCTGCGTGCAGCAGCACGGGCAGGCGTTGCTCTTCCGCCAGCTCGAACACGGCGTTCAATCGCTCGTCGTCGATGGAGAACTCGTCGCTGGCCGGGTGGAGCTTGATCCCCGCGGCACCGCGGTCCACGCAGCGCTCGACCTCTCGTAGCGGGTCGTCGTGCGGGAAGACCCGGCAGAATGGCGCCAAGTTGGTGTGGCGCTGCGCTGCTTCGATCACCGAGTCGTTGGCCGCGCGATAGCCACGGGGTTCCGCCAGCGAGAACACGGCCGCTCGTCCGCGTACCCGCGCTAGCGACTCCTGCAGGTCGGTGACATCCGCGTGGAACCCGCTCGGGTCGTGAAGACCGAGGTGGGTGTGGATGTCGAACAGTTCCAGCCCGGAGAATTCCCAGAGCAGGACGTCGAGCCAAGGCTGGAGGAGGTCGTCGGAGTACATCGCATCGTGGTACCCGCTGCTGAGGGCGCTACGCGCGCGGGCAGGCTGACGAGGTGAAGCGGGAGCGCCCCGCTCCTGGGTTCCACCGTCGGGCGATGGCACTTATCAGGTTGCTCCCGTGCGCGCCGGCGTGGGCGTCGCCGCCGTTGCAGGCGACCGCGCTGGCGTCGAGTCGCACTGGCCGGAGCTCTGCGAATGTTCCTGCGTGCGGTATTCACCCTCACCGCAGTCGTCCTCGGCCGGACAACCGACTCCCGCCGCCACCGATCAGCACGCACTACGTGGTGGCCCTGGTGGCAGCCTCGCCGAGTGGGGCTTCAAGGTTCCGGCGCCCGGCGTGTGCCAGACCGCCTTCACGGAAGGCGGCTCCACCACGCGAGGCCGGTTTCGCCTGCGGCGATCCGCGGGAGAAACCGGCGGGCGTCAGCGTGGATCGAGGAAAGAACCCCAGGTCACAGGTCGGATCGGACCGTCAGCCATGCCGGCCGGAGCCTTGAAGTGAGCGGTCGGCGCCCCCGGTCGCTTCGGGTCGAGCGAGGTGAGGATCAGGTAGTCGCCATCGCGGGGCTCGATACACAGCCCCCAGTAGTAGGTGTCCGCGTCGAGATCGATCTCTTTGGCGCCCCACTGACTTCCCGCGAACCAAACGCCCCAGTCATAACGATTTTTGGCGAGGCTGATCTCCTTGGCCGGTACGCAGATTCCGGGATACTCCTCCCACGGCTGAGGAGTGAGGTCGTGGGTCACGTAGTGGGTCGCACGGTCGGCCGCCTGCGCCGACCCGGCGGGCACGGCAGTTCCGACCATCCCTGCCAGCACAAGGGCGAGCACTCTGATCACCTGTCGACGCATCCTGAAGTTCCTCCCAGTGAGCATGCGGGCCAGCACTTCGGGCGGCCACGATGACCACCGTAGCGGTGCAGTCTCAGTCCTGAGGGCCTGTCCGGCGAACTCGTGAGCGAAGCAGGCGAAGCCGCACCGTGCGTGGGTTCGCAGTAGCCCCGGTCTCGTCGTTGTGCCAGATGGTTGTGGTCAGCCAGCACGGCGACAGCATCTCAGTGCGCAGCGGTGAAATTCCGGAAGAACAGCGCCCCGCCGTTGTCCTGAACCCCGTAACATCAGCAACACGAACTCACAGGGGGGCATCAATGACAGTTCGAGTGCTCGCGCGCCGCGTTGCGGGCGTACTGCTGGTCACTTCTCTCGCGCTGACGAGCGCGCTGACGGCAACCGCGACGGCACAAGAGACCGAGGCGGATGTGGCCGTAGAGGTCTCCGCACCGCGGAACATCCTGCCGCCGGGCGGCTGGACCTCGGTGTACACCCATGTCCGTAACGTGGGCACGGCTCCTGCGAACGACGTCCAGTTCACGATCACTTTGCCGCCCCAGCTGCAGGTCAGCTCGACCGAGACGTCGTCGGAATGGGATTGTGAAAGCCAAGGGGGTACCGCGACGTGCGAACACGTCGGCCCCCTGGAGCCAGGAGCGACTCCGTTCCATTTCCGCTTCTCCGCCGGTGTCCCCTACGACGCGCCGATCGGGACCACGGTCACCGCGACCGCCTCTGTGAGCACCACCTCGCCGGAGTCGAACACCACCGACAACCACTCCGAGAAGTCGATCAGGTTCGTCGGTAAGGGCGTGGTCGAGGGCCGGATCTGGCATGACCTGAACGCCAACGGCGTCCGCGAGCCCGGCGAGCCCCCGGTCGACAGCATCGGCATCTCTTTCCGCGCGCTGGATGACGAGGACTTCGACGGCTTCTCGAACACCTTCCAGGGCGAGTACTGGGAAGAGCTTGCTGCCAAGAGGTTCCAGGCCCACGTAAGCCTGTACAAGGACTCATGGCGGTTCACCACGCCCAACGTGGGCGACGAGACCACTGACTCCGACTTCGTCCCCACCACCGAAAACACGTGGTACCGCGACGGCACGAGTCAGATTTTCACCGTCGAGGCCGGGGCACGACACGTGCTCGACCTCGGCGTGGTCGCCGTCCCCAACCCCTAGCTCGTGAGGTACCGCTGTGTTGGCTCGACGTATTCGAGCTTGGCGCAGCAGGCGGCCGGGACGCGGCGATCAGAGCTGGAAGGCTGAGCGGGCCTGGGGCGGGCTCAATGCCCGCCAGCAGCTGTACCGGTCGACGATCTTCGCGCTTTCGACCTCCGCGACCGGTTGCAGCTCCGAGAGCGTTCAGCACCACCTTCTGCCGCGTGGTCGGTTCGTCGCCCAAGACGTTCCAGGGCAAGGCGTGGGCATCAGCACCCAGCCCGCCGGGCTGAAACCGTCACGCGCAGCGCCACTGGACCGGTCGCTCGGACATCGGCGGCCGGTCGTAGGCGGTGCCGCCGAAGGTGGTGCCGTCACTGCTGATCGACACCGCGTGGAGCGCGCGCAGGTGCGGATGCGGTGGCAGTTCGACGGCCTGACCGTTGATGATCGCCAGCGCCCCGGCGGTGTCGCCCTCGCCGAGCATCCAGCCGTGCTGTGCCTGTGTGCGCCGGTTCTCTGCCGTTCCTCACGAGTCGGGGAGGAAGTTTCTTCCGTACTCGTCGGGGCCGCGGAGCAAGGTTGGTGCGGCCGGTGCGGGGGTGGGCCAGAGCTGCAGGTGGTGCCGTTCGAGTCCACCAGGGTTGTGGCCCTCGGCGAGCCTGCTCGCGCGTCCTCGCGCGGCGATCTGGGTCTGGTGCCAACCGGATGTGGGCAGTGTGAAGGTGTGCAGCACATCGAGCGAGGTGGTTAGTAGCACCAGTGTGGAGTTCACGATGTGGATGGTTCGCTGACTGACGACTTCCCACTCGTCTGTGGGGGCTGTTGCTGGGTCGGCGAGGTATTCCACCGTGAGGTTCAAGGGCCCCCATTCCAGGCCGGTCAGCACGACAAACCAGTCGTCTTCGCCTGTGGTCAATCCGTCAGTCGTTTGTGGCCACGGATCCTGGAGGTCTATCGGCGCGGTTTCGAGGCGGTACTGGCCGTCGGCGGCCCGAACCACGATCTGTTCGGGCCGCCCCGGCTGCAGAGTTATCGTGGATCCCACGAAGTCCTTCCATCGGGCAGAAACGCGATCAGCCAGAATTCTTCTTCGAGCAGGATGCGAGAATACCCGATATAGGCGGACGTTTGCCCGCCCTGTGACGAGTTGGCTTCCGGGGAGACGTACCGCACCGAGTAGGGATAGCCCGACGCCGCGCCTTCTTCGGACCGGGCGATGGGGAACTCATCGCAGCTCAGTCCGGGCGGCGTACCGCCGGTGGGGCAGGCCACCGCGCGGTTCGCGGCTTCGGTCGCGGCGTCGCCGAGCTTCATGGGGTATCCCTTGCCGTACCAGCCCCAGTGGTAGGGGCTCAGCGAGGCCTGGGCGTCGTAGACGTGCTGGGCGACCTCGGTGACCTTCGGCAGAGCGATGGCGTCGTAGGTGATGACCGCCGGGTTCTCCGCGGCGACGCAGCCAGGGTAGATGCGGACCTTGTTGTCGCAGCGGCCGTGGATGCCATCGACCTCGGCGACGTTCAGCGACACGGTCGAGCCCGGTGCGCCGCGGGGCTGGACCACCATCCACGGGCCCACGTATCCGAGCAGGCTCTGCACGGTCGGCGTGGTGCCGGCGACAGCGCCGACGGTGCGCGGTTCCCAGCTCTGTTCGTGGGTGACACCGGTGAGCAGGTCGACAGTGTAGGAGCCGCCTCCGCTGTCACAGACGGTGCCTCCGCCTTTGGCACATCCGTTGCTGATCACGCCGCGGGCGCCGGCGGGCAGTTCGGTGCCACTGGCATTGGTCGTCTTGACCGCGCTGCGTAGCGACCAGGACAGGCTGTTCCACGACCACGCGACCCCGACCGCGAACCGCAGGTCCTGATGGCCGAGCTGCCTGCCGGGCACGCCGTTGATGACCTCGTAGACGATGTAGCCCCAGGTGACGTCGACGCAGGAGTTCGCGCGCCAGAACCCTTCGCAGTCCGGCTCGGCCGCCGCGTTGATCTCGCCCGGCTGGGGCATCGACAGCCGGGACCGTGGTACAGCGGTGGAGGCAGTCGTGGCGCTGGCGACTTCGGGCTGTTTCAGCGTGATGCAGCGAGTCGCTTCCGGTGACGGGTTCGAGCACAGATCCGCGGATGACTCGGTGGCGACTTGCAGGAATTCTTCATCCGACACGCTGGCGCGGGTTAGCGTGTCCTGTCCAGCAGAGGCAATCGGCGTTCCCGACAGCAATGAAATCGCCATTGCCGACACGGAAATGGCAGCAAACGATCTCAGCTTGAATTTTGACAGCACTAATTTATTCCCCTCTGACCTACGAAATGCAACCATTCCGATACGTGAATCTCGGCGCCTGACACGAAATGTCCGACAGCCTCCCCGACTGACAACAGTTCACACGAGAGCCGACCTCTTCGACAGCCCCAAACGGGTGATCCACTCTTCCGGCGAAGGTGGCCATTCGGCCAGCGCGGTGGTGCCATATGGCACCACCGTCGCCCTGAACTCGATTGTCGCAATAACTATAGTTAAGATTTCTTCCACAGGGCGGCAAGGTGGCCCTCTGACACCATAAAGGCATGCCCTTTCCGACTGGCCCTGCTGGCCGCATTTCAGGCCAGCGCCTGACGAGACCCGCATGAGCGCCACCACGCGGCGCAGCACCCTCGAGAGGCAGAGTCGGCGCTGGCGAAGCGGGCGTCGCGGAACGGTCATCTGTCAACGAGGGGTCCGGTGTCGCGCTCGCGCCATCTCAGCCCGTCCGCATCGCCGAGGTTCCAGCGTTCACCGCATCCCGCCGCGAGGTGCCGATGTGGCAGGCATCACATGGGCCGTGCTGAAACGTCCCGCTTTTGATCATCGATACAGGGTCACAATCCCCGCGAACGGAGTTCAAGTGCTGTCGCCGCGCAAATTCCTGCAGACGAATCGGCTGATGAAAGAGGCTAGACGGCTCGGCGTGCAAGTCGACGAGCTCAGCACGGAGCAGGCTGCCGCCGCGTTGTACCGGCGGGTCGATCCCGAAGTCTTCGGCTTGGTGCCGGATCGGCTGGTTACCGAGCAGCCGTGGATGCGCCCCGAACTGGCCACGGCGGTGGGCGCGGTCCATACTGGGCAGTGGGAACCGGTGGCACAACTGCTGGCGAGCCACGGCACCGATTGGAACCGGCGCGCCGAGGACGTCGAAACTGTGGCCGGCGCGGCCGCCCAGACAGGCCCGGCATGGATTCGCCGCTGGGCCAGTGCCCATCCCGAGCATCCCGACCTGCTGGTCATTCGGGCCAGCCTGCTGATCCGCCAGGCGTGGATGGCGCGCGGGGCAGGATGGGCCAAGGACACCTCGCCCGAGCAGTTCGCCGGGTTCCACGCTCTGCTGACCGAAGCACGCATGGCCGCGCATGAGGCGTGCGAGGCCGCGCCCGCCGATCCGACCCCGTGGTGGTGCCTGGTCACGATGGCACGGGGCGTCTCGCTCGACCACGACGAATTCCGTGCGCTCTGGGCCGAGTTGCGGCGCCGCGCTCCGCTGCACCGTTACGGCCACGACCAGGCACTGCAGTACTGGTGCGCGAAATGGTCCGGCTCGACCGAGCACATGTTCAACTTCGCCGAGCAGGCTGCGGCCACCCACCCGTCCCTGGCGCCGCTGCGCCTGATCGCGGCCTACGAACACGCCGCCCAAGACGCGTCGGTCTGGCAGCACAGCGCCACCGCCGAGGCGGTCGCCGCTACCAGTGCCTGGCTCGAGGGGGACGGTGGCCGCGGCGACGGCCTGCAGAAGCGCCACGATCGCGGCTTGCTCGCCTACGCGCTCTACCGGATGCAACGCTGGCACGACGCCATCGACCAGTTCCACCACCTCGGCGCTCACGCCGACGCCTGGGTCTGGGACGCGGAGAAGCTGCAGTTCCTGCTCGCACGCTGGGAAACCTGCACCCATGCACGCAAGCCCCGCTGAACCGTCAGGAACAGGCGAGCGACTCTATCCGCGTCGTGGCGTGCTCCGGCACTGATACTGACGCTCGGTTCATGCGGCCTGGTGGCGGCGTGCCGGGCGAAGGCCTCAGCGAGCCTGTCGAGGCGGAGGCGGTGCAGGAAGGATCGCCCGTTGTCAGGACTTGGCATCGCGGTGTGGAGGTAACCATGCCCTGAAAATGGCACGAATATTCTGGGCTTGGCACGCGCCTGGTGCCACCGAGGTGTCGGTGACGGCGCGCCGAAGCCGACGACCTCGTGCTCGAGGTGCGCAACGACGGAGTCGCGGTATCGCCGATGTCCTCGCCGGGCGGGTTCGGCATCATCGGGATGACCGAGCGGATCACGATGCTCGGCGGCAGCCTGCGCGCCGGTCCGGCGCCGGACCGGCGCTGGCGGGTCACCGCGCGCCTGCCGCTGGGCAGCGAGGACCGGCCCTTTTCAACGCACTGCCCTAGGGGATCTGATGACCATCCGGGTACTCGTCGCCGACGACCAGACGCTGGTGCGCACCGGTTTCCGGCTGGTGCTCGACGCCGCGCCGGACATCGAGTCCTCACCGCACCAACATCCTGCGGGTCATCGGCTGGCTGCGAGCGTTGCCTACCGAACCGGTCTGGTGTTCGCCGCCTCCGCCCGGGCCCATCGGGACGCAGCGCGACCGAGAGCCAGGCGCTCAGTTCGGTGAAGCCGACGTCCTGGCCGGGATAGGTGGTTCCCTTGATCACCGCCACGAAGGCGAGATAGCGGTCATACTCCGGATCGTCGAGTGCCAACTGCTCGAGTAGGGTCGCGCAGTGATCTGGGGGAGGAAATAGATGCCCGAGCGTGTGCTAGCCCTGGCTGCCGCAGCACTGACCATGCTGACCGGTTGTTCCTCCGCGGAACCGGCGCCAGTACCCGTCGGGTCCCCCGCGGCCAGCGCAGCCTCGAACCAGCCTTCTGTCATGGCAAGTCTGGCGCAAGGAATGTTGACCAGCGACACCCTGTACCCGCTGGGCTTCCGCGTGGCGCGGGAGCCTGCCGAACTGATTCCCAATCACGAGTACTGGCACGCTTTGATCGACACCTGCGACATCCGGCCACCGTCGGATCGAGCCATCACCCACGAGTTGAGAGCGATGTGGTCGGCACAGACCACCGATACCGCCACCACAAAAGTCGAGCAGCGAATCCTGCGGTATGAGGGACTTCCCGCCGCCGAGGCCATCGGCGAGCTCAGAGCCGGGCTCGATTGCGGAAGCTACGACGACCCCCGGCCGCGCAGGAACGGCGCTCGCTACACCGTGCTTGCAGACCTCGGCCTCCCTCCGGTCACCGACGTCGATGCACAACACGCTTTCTGCGAGCGTAACGACGAGCAGGACCAGTGGCTACGTTCGTTCGACTGTACGGTGCTACTTGCCCGCGGATCCTTCGCGACCTCACTTCGTCTGGAAGCCAGCAACGGTGTTACAGATGAGCACACGCGAGCAGCCACCCAGGAACTCACGACGTTACTTCGGGATGCGTTGCTCCGAACATGAGTTCCACCTGCCGGTATCAACCCGGTCCGGAGCATCAGTCGTTCTCTACTACCTGCTGCCGTCACTGACGACCGGGGGCTGATGGCGCCCGGGCGGTCGGCCGACATAGGCCAGCAGGTCCAGGAACGGCATGGTTCGGGCGACCTTCCCGAATCCTGCTCGAATCGTTTTCCGCCTGGTTATCTTCTCCCCCTGTTCGCTCGACACGTTTACCAGTTCGCCGGTCCGGTCACCACTGTTCACGCTCCAGCATCCGGAGCCGCGATTCCCCCGACAGCGCGGCGACCAGTTCATCACCGCGGTCCGTCTCGTCGAGTACCACCAGCGTGCGGTAGCTCGCGTGGTCTGGCCTGAGCACTTCGCCGTCCTCGTCGGGGACGCGGTTGTCCATGACCGTGACTACTTCGCCCCCTGCGAGATCGGCGCCGAAGTAGTCACCGCCCTTGTAACTGCTTTCCCTCGGTTCGAGGCGGACTCCGAGTCGCGCTTCGACGATCTCGCGGACCTCGTCCAGATCGCCATCACCGGAGCCGTACAGAATTGTTTCCATCATTTCCCTGGAATTCGAATACTCGGAGCTCGCGACATCGCGTCTTCGACCGAACGGTACAGTGGAGCCCTGTGAACACCCGGCCTGACGCGCCCACAGCGGTTGGGCATACTTGTCGTATGACAACAGAACGCGACGGTCTGGTGAACGTCGACGCACGTGAAGTCCTGGCCGCCCTGGCCAAAGCCGAGCACAACGCCCTCGGCAACGACACCGTCGAACCTGAACGGTCCACCGACTATCGCGCCGGCGCCGCCGACGCCTACGCCGACGCGCAGACCCTTGTACGCAAGATGGCTGGTCTGCCCGTGGCAGCAGACTCCGAACGCGTCTAGTCGTCCAGCTCCACACAATCGGTCACCCGAGCACTCGTCACAGGGCCGCCCCACCTCGCCCGCCGGTCCGGCACACCGCGGCTTTCATCGTGGTGGAGGCGGCCGCTCGTGGTCGAGGGCAAAAAACGTTGTCCCGGCCGGAAAATGACGGAGTCGGTCCTGGCCAGAATCAGGGTGGCCTTCCTTTCAGGGCCGACTCGATTTCGACGGGGACTCATTTTTTCGTGAGCCGCGGACGAGGACTGCGCGCGTGGTGACCGAGATGGACCGCATTCGGCCACCTTGACCTGCTGTTCCGCTCCTGCCGCGCGCTACGGCGCGGCAGCTCGCGAAGGTCAGCTCCGACCGGCCGGTCCACGTGGGTGTCGGCATGCAGGTCGGCAAAGACACGCAGGGCTGAAAGCCCACGTTCTGGGGCTCGAGCTCGGCCAGCAACCGCGGGAAGTTGCGGCACCACCAGGCGGGTGAACGCACCGATCATCTCCGGCTGCCTGGAATATGCTCGTCTGCGGCGTTGGCGTGTTCGGGGAGGACGGCGCGATGCTGCGTGTGCTCGGCGAAGTGGACGCGTGCGTGGGCGGCACGGTTCTGGATCTGGGGTATCCCAAGCAGCGCTGCGTGCTCGCCGCGCTGGTCGTGGACCGGGGCCGGGCGGTGCCCATCGACCTGCTGGTCGACCGGGTGTGGGGCAGCTCCGCTCCGCCACGGGGACGGGAAACGGTGCACAGCTACATCTCCCGGCTGCGGCGAGTCCTCGGCGTTCTCGGCGGTGCGGGCATCGCCCGCAGGGCCGGTGGATACGCCCTGGAAACCGACTCCACCGCGGTTGACCTCTACCTCTTCGACGACCTGCGCGCCAAGGCCCGTACGAGCACCACCGACAAGCACGCGGTCGCGCGGTTGACCGAAGCACTCGCCCTGTGGCGCGGGCCCGCGCTGGCCGGACTGCCAGGCGAGTGGGCGGACGCCGAACGCGAACGACTCGGCCGCGAACACCTGGCGACCCGGCTCGACCTGCTGGAAACACGGCTCCGGCTGGGCGAGGGCAGGCAGTTGGTCACCGAACTCGCCACCCTGGCCGACGAACACCCCTACGACGAGCAGATCGCCCGCCAGTACATGACAGCCCTGCACCGGGCAGGGCGGACCGCCGACGCGCTCGACCACTTCCGGCGGATCCGCGGCCAGCTGGCGAGCGAACTCGGCGTCGACCCCGCGGCGCCACTGCGAGAACTGCACCAGCGGCTCCTCGGCACGAACCAGCCGGTGGCCGGTCCTCCCGTTGTGCCACGACAGCTTCCGGCGGCGATCCGCGACTTCACCGGTCGCGACGAACACCTCGCCGAGCTCGACGCCTTGCTGCCGTCGCACGACCAGGCCGCCGGGCACGCCGTGGTCATCTCCGCGCTCGACGGCTCGGCGGGTATCGGCAAGACCACGCTCGCGGTCCACTGGGCGCACCGCGTCCAGCACCGGTTTCCCGACGGCACCCTGCACACCAACCTGCGCGGGTACGGCCCCGGCAGGCCCGCGTCACCGGATGAGGCCCTGGACGACTTCCTGGTCGCGCTCGGCGTGCCCGCCGCGGCCGTGCCGGCCGGCACCACTGCCCGGACCGGGTTGCTGCGCACCCTGCTCTCCGGCAGGCGGGTGCTCATCGTGCTCGACAACGCCAACAGCGCCGAGCAAGTCCGGCCGCTGTTGCCGGGCACGCCGGGCAGCATGGTGCTGGTGACCAGCCGTGACAGCCTCACCGGCCTGGTGGTCACCGACGCCGCTCACCGGCTCACACTCGACGTGCTCACCTCTGCTGAGGCGCTGCGCCTGGTCACCGGCATCGTCGGCCGCGAACGCGCCACCGCGGAGGCCGGTGCCCTGCGGGAACTGGTCAGGCTGTGCGCTCGCCTGCCGCTGGCGCTGCGGATCGCGGCAGCGCGGGTGGCCGCGCAACAGCACGTCTCGATCACCGACGTGGTGGCCGAACTCGCCGGCGACAACCGCTCCAGGCTCGACGTGCTGGCGTGGGGAGACGATCCCTACGCCGCTGTCCGCACCGTGCTGGACTGGTCCTACGAACGCCTGCCCGCCCGCCAAGCACTGCTGTTCCGCCGGCTCGGCCTGCACCCCGGCCCCGACGTCTCCCTGCCCGCCGCCGCAGCGCTCCTCGGCCTGCCCGTACGGGAGACCCGCGACCTGCTCACCGCGCTGGTACACGCGAACCTCATCGCGTCCGTCGCCCGCGACCGCTTCCACGACCTCCTGCGCGCATATGCCGCCGAGCACGCACACGACCTAGACCACGAGGACGACCGGCGCCAAGCCCTCGATGCACTGCTGACCTGGTACGCCCACACCGCCCACAACGCCGACCGGCTGCTCTACCCCGCCAGCACCCGGCTCGTCAGCCGGCCACCCGAACCCCGCTGCCCGCACCCGCTGGCCGACCGGAACCACGCCTGGGCGTGGTTCACCGCGGAGCGGGCGAACCTGATCGCCGCCCTGCACCACGCCGCCGACGCGGAACTGGACGAGCACGCCCTCGGCCTGGTCGACGCCTTCGGCTTCCTCGTTCTCATGGGCGGCTGGGACGAGCGCATCACAACGGCCGACGCGGCACTGGTCTCCGCCCGCCGAGCCGGCGACCACGCCCACGAGGCGAACGTGCTGCTCGCCCGCGGCGAAGCTCTCGTCCACCTCAACCGCCCGGACGCCGAAGCCGACCTCACGCGCGCAGCCGAACTCGCGCGCGAAACCGGCCACACCCCCGTCCGCATCGCGGCCCTGAACGACCTCGGCCGCCTGATGCTCGGCCAAGGACGGCACGCGGACGCACGGCGCTTCCTCGACACCGCACTCACGCTCAGCCGGGGCGTCGACACCGGCCGTTGGGAAGCGATCGTCAACGGCATGCTCGCCAAGGTCCACACCGATGCGGGCGACCACGGCAAGGCCATCGAACACGGCCAACGCAGCGCGCGCCTGCGCCACCGGATCGGCGATTCCGACGGTGAGGCGTGCGCACTGACCTCACTGGCCAAGGCATGGCAGGGCTTGGGCGAGCACGACCGGGCGATCGCCCACTGTCGGCAGGCGATCGCCCTCGGCCGTGCGTCACTCGGCAGCCAGGACGAAACCCTGGCACCTCCCCTTGCCGTCCTGGCCGGCTCGCTGCACCACCTCGGCCGCGTCGGCGAAGCCCTGGAGTGCTGGCGAGAAGCCGCCGCGATCTACGCCGAGCGAGGCCTGGACGCCGACGCCGCGGCCATCCGCGAGCACCTGCTGACCACCGTGCCCGCGCTCCCGCCGGATCAGCGAGCGATGACGGTGTACCCCTGAGCCAGCAACGCGCCGGTGTGACTGCTGTACTTGTCCGACCAGGCACGGAAGGTGTAGCGGCCGCTGACCCCGCCGACCTTCGGAGTCCAGCACCGCGTATGGCCCGGCCCCACGTGGTCGTTGCCACCCGTGCTGTCGCAGGTGACCTCCGAGGTCCACGAGCCGTCCCGGTAGATCTGCAAGAACACCTGCGCGTACTGGCTGGCCGTCATCTCGTCGTTGTAGATCACGAAACCCCAGTAGTTGTAGGCACTGTCGCGGCACAACTCGACAGTGCCAACCCTGGCACCACCAGAGATCGCCGACACGGGCGCGGTTTTCACGATGGTGCCGTAACTGCTCCCGTGCTGACAGTGCGGGGCCGCGTCCGGTTGCGCCGAAGCGGGCACCACCGCGCCGAGCAACGCCGCACCCGTTACACCCAGCGTCGCGAAGAGCTTCCTGAGCATGAATTCCTCCCTCGTTGATGCGGCCATCGCCGCGCCGAACAAGGATGAGCAGCCCGCCTTGCGGTTTCCTTGCGGTAATCCGCAGGCGCCAGACTCACCACCGCAGCTGCGCTGCCCGGGGGGCGTTCGTGGCGCATCCCCGCCAGATTGGCCAGGCGCTTCACCTGGTCAGGGTGGTCGGCGGGTGTGGTTTCGACCGCCCGCCGGGGTGACCGCGACCGCCGCATCCAGATCGGCCGGTGAAAGCGATGTGGATGCCGCACGAGAGGTACTTGATCCCGAGATTGGCCAGGAAGGTGAACCGCGACTGCTGGGCGGAGCCGAGGTTGAGCAGGCAGGTCGGCCAACGCGGGTGGTCCGCCGAGATGACCGCCACGGCCTGCCTGCCCGCCTCGACAGCCCGGTCGGCGCCGGCGAGTACGCCGGTGCGCTGGAACCGCAGGTCATAGGCAAGGGCCAGGTTGGTCCGCCGGATGCCCAGGTCGGGCGGTCGGCCCAACGGGATTCCTCGGTTTACCACGACGGTGAGACGGTTTTCGCCGGTCTCACCGCGCGGTGCGGCAGGTGCGTTCTGGCCGAACGCGAGGCCGTCAGCACTGGCTCCGCCAACGTCGCTGCACGCGATCAGCCGCAGGTCGGCTCTCGTGGCTGCACCGGGGCGCAGTTTCAGCTACTCGCGCTCGGCTCCGTCTGGCCAGACGACGGTGACCGGCAGACCACGTCCGCGAGCAGCATCGACCACGTCAGCGGTACCGCCGTGGCCACCGGATGGCCCGCCGTCCCACACCGCGACCATCGGCGTCCACGTGGTCGAGAACGTGTTCGGAGGCGGCCATGTAGGCCTCGCGGTTCGGCTCGGCGAACGGCATGGTATGCACCGCTGCCGCCTTGCCGATCAGGTCGTCGAATTCGGCGGCGTTGCCCGGCTTGACCTTGCGCTCGCGGTAGTCGGCCGCGGGCAGCACCACTTCGACCGTGCCGGCGAGGTCGAGCACGACGCGGGCGAAGACCTGGTCGGCGCCGCGGGCCAGGCAGCTCACCCCGACCAGGTCGCTGCCCGGGTGCCCGGCCAGGGCGGTGCGGAGGGCGTCGGCGACCAGCGGCACGGTGGCGGCGGTCAGGTTCGAGTGGCCGGTGATTCCGATGCGGGGCAACAGGGTTCCTCTCCTACGCGGCGACCAGGTCAGCGATGGTCTCACGGGCCTCGCGCACGGCGGGGACGCTGGTGAACGGGGCGGCTTCGCGGTGGAAGTCGCGCAGCTTCACCCCCGACCCGGCCAGTCCTCCAGGCACCGGCCAGCGGCACCGCCGCTTGGATCAGCTCGGCGGCCCGGTCCGGTTCCCGGGTGACCAGGTGCGCGCGGGCGAGCCCGATCAGATCGAACGCGCGGTTGCGCACACGGCTCAGGACGCGCAACTTGCAGAAGTGAGCGTTGCGGCACGCGGGCACCTTGACAAAACGTTCGCGACGTCTTAATTGAGACGTCCTTCTACCGGTGTTTCGCACACCTCCCGCCTGGGCCCAGTTCGTTCTACCAACCCACCAGCTGGCGCCTCGGCCATTCGGCCGATCATTGATGCCACCGATTGCGCTTCAAGTCTGATAATTCAGGTTCATTCACTCGTACGCCGCCTTGCAAACCGTTCTTTTTTATGTCGCGCTCGGAAACTCATCCTCACCCTCACCGCCTTCACGCACACCGCAGGACCATTAGAGTCATAGATGATCTAGCACGTTGACCCCCACTCGCCGCCCGCCTTAGCCTTTTCCATAGTGCGTCAGCAATCGAGGGGGAGCTTCGTGGCGAATACACCTGCGCTTGATTCCCGGCCCAGACCCAGTAGTACTAGACTGGTTTGTTACTTTCTCACCATACTTTTGCTGGTGACCGGCGCGGCTTTCTCCAACGCAAGCGCAGCGGCAGCAGCGGAGCCTGCGTCCCCCGGTCAGACCCGCGACCCTGGGTCGGGGGTCTTCGAGTGGCCTTACAAGGGTGACCCTTCCGGCCCCAAGTGCAAGGTCAGTGGCAGCGTCGGCGGCGCGGTGACGGCTGACGGTTTCGTGTTGGTGACGGGCCGGTTCTGGGGTTGCATCGGTGGAACCGGGCTTCCCGAGAACATCGGCGATGGGGATTTCACTGTCTCTGGCTGGAAGTCCGGGGACAAGGAGCATCGGCAGACCAGGAGCTTTGGCTGGTGCCCGACAGACAAGACGCCTCTCGGCGAACCTTGTATGACCACGCTCAAGATTCCCTTCACGGGCGCCGCTACTTACTGTGGCTTCGCGGCTTACATGGATCTCGGCTGGATGAGGGCCACAGGATCCATGCACGATCCCGGAGTGTTCCCGTGCCGGTACGTGTCTGGAGTGCCTGGCACCTTCCCGCCGGGCAACCCGCCGCAGCCACCGGTCAATCCGCCGCCTCCGACCAACTTCCCACCTCCGGTCGGCCCACCGCCTGTGACCTGTCCGCAGGTCAGCTCAGTTGGAGGTCTGGCGGACGGAACTCTGCTCCAAACCTGCGACACCGGCCGTATTTACAAGATGGTCGGCGGTGCCCCGCTGTGGATGACCACGTGTGGCAGCGGGATGTGTCCCACCGCGCCGCTCAAAGTCACACAGGCGATCGTTGACGCGGGGCCGGCCTGGCCCGCGGACTCGTCCACCGCCCACGACGAAGCGGGCCACACGTTCAAATTCGTCGGTGGCGCACCCATCCACCTCGCCAACTGCAACGTCGGCTGCGGGAACCCCGTCCCTATCCCGGCAGGCACCCTGCAGCTGGTGGACCCCGGCAACCACATGCGCCAGCGCCCCGTTGACGGAGCAACGGCGAAGGACGAAGCAGGCAACACCTTCAAGTACGTCGGCGGCGCCCCCATCCACCTGTCCAGTTGCGCTGTCGGCTGCGGCAACCCCGTGCCCATCAACGGCTGGAGCATCGCCGCACTGGACCACATGAATCCCCAGCCAAGCGACGGCGCCACCGCGAAGGACGAAGCGGGGAACGTCTTCAAATTCGTCGGCGGCGCCCCCATCCGACTGTCCAACTGCTCGGTCGGCTGTGGCAACCCGGTGCCCATCACGGCATGGAGCATCGGTGCGCTGGACCACATGAACGCGCGACCAGCCGACTGGTCGACCGCAAAAGATGAGGCCGGCAACATCTTCAAGTATGTCGGCGGCGCCCCCATCCACCTGTTCAGCTGTTCCGTCGGCTGCGGCAACCCCGTGCCCATCAACGGCTGGAGCATCGCCGCACTGGACCACATGAACGCTCGGCCCGCCGATTCAGCCACCGCTCGTGACGAAGCGGGACACATCTTCAAGTTCGTCGGCGGCGCCCCCATCCACCTCGCGAGCTGCAACGTCGGTTGCGGGAACCCGGTCCAGATCACCGGCGCCAGTGTCTCCAGCCTCGATCACATGAACCCGCAACCCACCGACAGCGCGACGGCCAAGGACGAATCGGGCAACATCTTCAAATTCGTCGGCGGCGCGCCGGTCCGGCTCGCCAACTGCAACGTCGGCTGTGGCGCTCCCGTGCTGATCAATGGGTGGAGCGTGGCCAATCTCGAGCACATGAATCCGAAACCTCGCGACGGGGCCACCGCCCACGACGAGACGGGGCACACGTTCAAGTTCGTCGGCGGCGCGCCGATCAAGCTCGCCAACTGCAACGTGGACTGCGGAAGCCCGGTCTCCCTCAACGGCTGGAGCATCGCCAACCTCGAACACATGAATCCGTACCCCACGGACGGTGCGACGGCCAAAGACGAGGCGAACAACATCTTCAAATTCGTCGGCGGAGCACCAGTTCGATTGGCGCGGTGCGACGTCGGGTGCGGAAACCCGGTCCCCATCAACGGATGGAGCATCGCGAACGTCGATCACATGCGACCGTTCCCGATCGATGGCGCAACAGCCAAGGACGAATCGGGCAACATCTTCAAATTCGTCGGCGGCGCGCCCATCCACCTCACGAGTTGCGACGTTGACTGCGGGAATCCCGTGCTCATCACCGGGTGGAGCGTCGCCAACCTGGAACACATGCGCGGCAGGCCCGCGGACGGTGCCACCGCGCGCGACGAGTCCGGCAACGTCTTCAAGTTCGTCGGCGGTGCTCCAATCCGGCTCATGAACTGCCAGGTCGGTTGCGGGATGCCGGTCTTCATCAACGGCGGCAGCGTGGTCAACCTCGACCACATGAACCCCCAGCCCGCCGACGGGTCCACCGCGCGCGACGAGTCCGGCAACATCTTCCGGTTCGCCGGTGGCGCGCCGGTACGCCTCACCACCTGCGCGCCGGTGTGCTCACCATACGTGGACATCAACCGGTGGAGCGTCGACAACCGAGAGCACATGACCGTCGTGCCGCGGGACGGCGCCCTGCTCCGCGCTGTGGAGACCAACGCCGTCTACAAAGTCACCGGCGGGGTCGCCGACAAGTTCGACACCTGCCCCGGCAACTGCCCCGCCGCTGCGGTGATGAACGAGTATTCGCTCTACCACTTCCTCGAAGACGGTTCACGCGTCAAGGACGCGGCGTCGAGTTCCGAGGGTGCCATCGTCGGTGCAGCGCTGGTCCCGTTCCACAGCCAGGCCGAACGCGACGCCGCCGGTTACGGGAACAGACCTCAACTGGTCATCCCCAACCGGCTGTGGACGTCCCTACCCACCACGATCGGCGACGGAACCCGGATCAAGAACGCGGCGGCCACGACCGAGGCCGCCATCGTGGGTGGCGCCCGCATCGACTTCCACTCCCCCGCCGAACGCGACCAGGCCGGCTACGGCACAAAACCGATGGTCGTCATCCCAGAACGGGTGTGGAAGCAGCTACCAACGAAGATCGCGGATGGCACGCGACTGTGGGACGCACTGGGCCTCGGCCAAGCCTCTGTGGTTGGCGGCGCTCGCATCGACTTCGCCAACCAAGCCGAGGTCGACGCCACCGGCTACAACACCAAACCCCTCCAGAAGATCCCCAACCGCGTCTGGAAAGAACTCCCGACCAAGATCGCAGATGGCACTCGTCTGTGGGACGCACTCGACCTAGGCCAGGCAGCTGTGGTCGGCGGTGCCCGGATTGGCTTTGCGAACCAAGCCGAGGTCGATGCCACCGGCTACAACACCAAGCCACTGCAAAAGGTGGCGAACCGGGTTTGGAAGAGCCTACCAACCACCCCGGCTGAAGGAACACGAATCAAGGGCCCCAGCGCGCCCGCGGTGTCCCTGGTCGTCGGCGGGAGGCGGCTGGAGTTCGCTGACGTTGACACCATGATCTTGCTGGAGTGCGGGGGTGCTCCCGTACAGGTCGTGCCCGATCGCACCTACAACGGCCTCCCGCTCGGGATCGATCCGCTGTTCGCCGCAGCGAACCGTGCGGTCGACGTGTCGCGAATCGAACCGGCCCCGTTCTGGCGGAAGAACTGCAAGAAGCTCTACCGAGAAGACGGCCGACCACCGGGAGACATCTTCGCCACCGGTTTCGAACCGCGCGACATCAACGGAACACACAACCTGCATGACTATGTGGGAGCTAACCCGCCCTCTCCGTTCGTGGGCACTAGCTATAGAGACGACATGTGGCAGTACTTCGCAGAGAAGTACCAATATGAGGTGGACGCACCTGGCGGCATCGACATCAACGCCACGCTCGGCCCGCACCCGCTCGATTATGAGAGGGAAGTTGCATTCCCTGGCGGTCTCGATAAACGCTTCATTGTCCGTGGCTGCCCCTACGCAGCTGATGGTAAGATCATTGCTGACAAGTGCGTCAGCAATCCTGGATACGTCCCGTGGCGAGGATCGAGCAGTGGTGCCAGCCCTAGCCCATGAGGTTCTCGCCACGCGCGGAACCGACCGCCGTGTGTGCCGTCTCAGCGTTGACGGTACACACGGCGAGGTCGTTCTGGAGTTCGACGGTCCAACCGGAAACCTCGAGTGCCGCGGATACGACGTCCTAGATGCGCTCGTCAAACTGCGCACGTCGCTCGAAGCACACGGCTGGCTGCTCGCCGTACAGGGGGCCAGGCTCAACGCCCACGCGAGCGGGCTACTGCGGGACTCGACAAATGGCAAGCGCGTCTATCTCATGAGCGAGGAACGTGGCCCGTACCCGGCAGTGGACACGCTCGCGCGCGCGGATCCAGACCAGGTCGCCACGCTCGAGGAGCAAGCCCGCTACATCCGTGCCCTGTTCGCCGCGCCACGGCCTCCAAGAGAAGACGAGCCCTGAAGTCCTCACTATGTCAGCTAGTGGGAAGACTGTAGAACGATCCGTCTCGGCGCACGAGGACCTGCAGGGCCGCAGCTCCAGGTTCAGCAACCGCCCGCCAGCCGACCGGCCCCCCGGCGACACCCGGCGCCTGGACATCGGGGCGCGGCAGGCCGACCACCCCACCGCCGCGCACCGTTCCCGTTGCGTCAACCACCAGCACACACTCAGCCGCCGCGCCCTGGATCGACGCCCAACCCGACAACAATGCCCCACCCGTCACGGGCGTGTCGACGACGCCTTGGCTGGCCTGCGCGGGCACGCCACCCAAATCGATGCTGGATCCGAGTTCGTAGCTCCCACAGCCGAGCGTGAATTCATCGGTGAAGGGATACGCCCCCAACGCCCGTGCGGCTGGCACCACGTCGGGTTGGATCTGCAGCGCCGTCAAGGCTTCGACCGCGTTGACCCGCAGGGCCACGGCAACGACCTCCAGCGGCGCGTAGTTCCGCTCGGCGGCGGCCAGCTTGCCGCCCCCGATAGCATGGGTCGCCAATGCCACCGCAACTGCCCCGACGGCGACATATCGCGCTGGCCAGGCAGGCCGACGCAGCACGAGGATCGCGGCCACAGCGCTCGTGCACAGCGCCGTCACGATTGCGTAACGGCTGATCAGCGCCACGTTCCCTCCAGGAACAGCCGACGTGGTACGTCCGAGTGCCAGCAGCAGGGCCAGCCCCAGCGAGTAGGCCAACAGGCCGATCCATCCAGCGTCGGGCCTGGTCGATTCGGCACTTCCGCCGGCTCGACGGCGGATCGAGGTGCCGATCGCCAGCAGAGCCACAGCCCCCGCAGCACCTCCGGCGATCACGGCGATCTCCGCGACGTCCACGGTCCACAGGCTGCCGAGCGCGGCTCCCACCACCGCCAGCCTGCCGTCGGGATCCAGCGCCGTCGTGGCCAACGATTGCGGCCCCGCAGGTTTGGTCACCCACCAGCTCCCGAGAACAACCACACCAGCGACAAGGAGCCCGACAACGCGCCACGTCCGCTCCCCCGCCAGCCAGCACACCAGCGCGAGCGCCGGCCACACGGGAAACGCCACGCCGAAGCAGGCACAGGCGAGCACCGCGGCAACGCACGCCGACCAGAACCGGCCGCGATGGACGAATAACAGCGCCAGTACGCTCAGTGACAACGCGGGCACCCAGCTCACACCGTTCGTTCCCTGCAACCACAACTCGCCCAGGTGCGAGGACAGGAGCAAGAACGCAAACAACAGCGTCAGACTTGTGCGCTTCACCCTGCCAACGCTCGCGGGCACCATCGCGCGCAACATCAGCACGGTGGCGCAGAGCAGCAGGACTGTAAGGACGGTCAACGCCCGGTTGTCCCCGCCAAGCACCTTCGCATCCAGCCAGAACAACACCGACGGCATCGCGAACGGCTGGTCGAGGTGGTAGCTGAAGAGGGCACCGAACGAGAGCGTCCCATCGTCCGAGGTCGTCTTAGCGAGCACGTGCCAGTAGTCCAGCAAGAAGTGCCCTCGGGAGGCACGGAGGGCTTGCACCGCGGCCAGCGCGATCGGCGCGAGCGCCAGCAGGCCTAATGCCACCGGCACCCAAGACCGGGCGCCCGGGTAAGTACGCCGCCGAGGCACTACCAGCCACGCTGCGCGTCTGGGCGTACGCGCCGCGGCCTGTTCCTGAGAGACCTCCATCGCTGCGGCACCTCACCTGTCCAAGGGGATTCTCCTGCCCGAAGCGTACGCATCCGGAATCCATCGGCTTTCGCGAGGGGCCATCCGAGTGCAAAAGCGACACCAACATTGCTTTCGCCAACTCCGAACCCTAACCTTGTTCGCATACTGGTGGACTTGGGGGAATCGAAATGCCGGTAAAACTTCGCCCGCGTGCCCTGTCTTCATTGACGCGATTTCTGCTGGTGTTCAGCCTCGTAACAGCTGTCTTGACCCAGGTGTGGGTTTCCAGCGCGAGCGGAGAGGCTGCCTCCGCGGCCTATCCGGATAGGTCGGACTACAGAATTAAGTCCATTCAGCCTGATTCCTGGCCCGACAAGGACGAGATTGCGGGCAACAACACTGGCGGAGTGGCACTGAACCTCGTGTGGGCAGAGTGGGAACCCGAACTGCGACTGGCTCCCTGCCCAGCAGGCCAGATCGAGTACGACGGCCACTGCTTCCGAGTGCCGACCGGGCTCGACACCGACATCCGCGAGTGGACCGCGCGCGGCCTCGTCGTCACCGCGGTGATCTTCGGCACACCCCAGTGGGCTCGAGCCGGCAAACCCTGCTCGCCTGTGAGTCCCGGGTACGAATGGTTCTGCACCCCCAACAACCCCGCCGACTTCGGCCGCTTCGCGGGGATGCTCGCAAAGCGGTACAACGGATCATCCGGAAACGGCCGGATCGCCGACATGATCGTCAACAACGAGGTCAACACCAACGCGTGGTTCGACATCGGCTGCGGACAAGGAGTCGCCTGTGACACCCGACGCTGGCTCGACGAGATAGCCGCCAACTACATCGCAGTCTATGACAAGGCCGCAGGCGAACAGCCAACGACGAAAGTTCTCACGTCTTTGGACAATCAGTTCGGCACCGAACTGGAGCGACCGAATGCGCACGACGCCACTCTGTCCGGCATGACAGTTCTTCGCGGCCTGGACGCGAGAATAGGTAGCCGAGAACTCCGTGTCGGATTTCACCCGTATCCACGTGACCTGCGCTCGATTCAGGTCAGCCCGGATGACTACCCCTACGTCACCTACGGCAATCTGGGAGTGCTCGTCGGCTGGCTACGCGTAAATCTTCCCCATCGCGCCACCGCGTGGTCGGATGTGCAGTTGACCGAAAGCGGTTTGAACTCCGCAGCACCATCCACTCCCCAGCAACAAGCCAGCGCGACCTGTTCATCATTCAGGAATGTTCTGGCAACTCCTGGCATCAACAACTACGTCTACCACCGTATGCGCGATCATCCGTCAGAGGTCGGAAGCGGACTTTCTCTCGGGCTCAGGAATACCGACGGCTCAGCCAAACCGAGCTGGGCGACGTGGGCCCTCGCCAACCGCAACGATCTCTCCACTCCACTACTCTCATGCGGCTTTGAGCTACTTCCACACGTGAAACTCGCCTACGGCAACAACCCCACCCGCGGAAGCTGGACCTCAACCAGGGAACTGCCCGCCGGGTTCACCAAGCTGAAGGAATGGAAGCTCCTTCGCCGCCCCTCAGCCGATACGGTTCCCCTCTACGAATGCCGAGTGGGGCAGCACAATCTGGTCAGTCGTGACAGCGGTTGCGAAGACCAATTTCCCCTTGGCCCCCTCGGGCACGCATACCTCAATCCTCGGCCCGGCACCGTCGCACTGTACCGATGCTACGTGCCGACCAACGGCGACCACTTCGTCTCCGACCTCTCCAACTGCGACGGCGCAACCGTGGAAGGGCCGCCTTTGGGCTACGTCGTCAAGTGACCAGGTGCGATCACGGCTTAATCACGACCCAGCAATGCTCTGACTACATGGCCACCGACCGGTACGGACACGGGCCCCCTAGACCGCGGACCTCGAGCACGAACTGGCCGAGTTCCTCAGCGTGCCTGAGGTGGTCCCGGTCGCGACCGGGACCACCTCGTTGCACCTGGCACTGCTGGCCGCCGGTACCGGACCCGGGACGAGGTGAGCGTGCCGTCGCTGATCTTCTGCGCTAGCGTGCAAGCCATCCTCGCCACCGGCGCCCACCAGCGGTTCGTCGAGGTCGCACACAGGGTGCGTCACCATCGACCACATCGCTCCGCCGCGACCCGAGCACCGTGACCGACGCACGCGTCCGTCCACTGTGGATGATTTAGCCCGAAGCCGCCACGGTCAGGGCCAGCGATCCCGCACTACTAAACAACTTCGTCACCGGTCACGTCAACTACTACGTCGCCTACGGCGCGGGCATCATCCTCGCGACCGCGCTCGACTAGATCTGGGTGAGCCGGCCACCGCAGGTGAAATGCTGGTTGCCCCACCACATCCCAGCGGGCGGCGAAGCAACACCCGCGCTACCGCCCGGCTGGTCCAGGATGCACCCGAGAGTGTAAGTGAAGTTGGCACCCGGATCGGCGTAACAACGCCAGTGGTAGGTCGCCGCCTTGAGGTAGATGTCGCGGGACGCGACAATGTAGGTGCCTGCGCCGTCGGGCTGGTGCACGACCTCCCACCGATAGTTCCCGGCCGCGAGATAGATGTCCCTGGTCACCCAGGCCGTAGCGCAATCACATACAGCGCTGGGCTCGGCGACTCTGTCGCAGTGGCGTCGTCACGCAGGAGGCGGCGATACATCAACAGGTCCCTGCCCATGCCCATGTGCGTCCCTATCTGCAGCAGTTCATCCAGCGCGCCTGCGGCTGTGGCTGCGGCGAGTTCTCCGACCGCGACTTCCTGCCCGGACACGACGTCCGCGCCATGCAACAGCGCGTCCGAACCTACTTCGACGGCTCCCCGAAGAAGTTCCTGCGCTGGGTCGACAGCCTGCTTGCCAGTTCGGCAGCCTTCGGCGGCCGCGACAATTGGCCCGGCAACCTCATGCCCGAGCTGTTCAACGAAGACGGCACCACGAAGCAGACACTGCAGCCGCCCCCGCCCGACACGAGCGGCTGGCCCGGCGCCTGGCCCCAATCCGCCACCAGCGACTGACGCTGAGGTGACGCATGAGCACTGACATTCCGATGACGCCTCTCAGACACTGAGCTGCAAGGTTGGTCCTATCGCTGGCACCACGCAGCTAGGCCCGTGGACGCTGGTGCGCCTGCCCTCCAGGGCCGGTGTGGAGGCGAACCTGACGTGGATCACAGGTGACAGGGCAGGCGAAGTCCTGCACGGGCTGCTCGGATACGCCTTGGCGCGCACGTCGGCACGTTCGACCCGATCGTCCAGTACCTCCTTGCGGCCGACGACGCCGCTACCTCGGCCCGGCCCTCGGCCGCGGCGGCGGACCGTCGGCGTACCGCGATCGCGCGGATGCCCGGCCAACTCGCGGCGCTGCTCGCGTCCGAACCGCCGCAGCCGGGTCGCCGAGACCTTAGTGCGTTACTCCGCGGCGATACGGGTAAGCGCTCTGCCGACATGCTCGATGGTCCAGCCGCTCGAGCACATGTCGTCGCGTTGCCACCGCCGCCCAGCACGAGCTCGTTCAAGACCCCGACAACGTGACGACATCGCTAAATGACGCTGACACGCCCTCCGGGCACTGAGACCGAGCGGCGTTCGGCTCCCTCCCACCGGGGTGTTCCTGCGTGATTGCCTTCCGCTCAGGTTGACGAGTTCTCCGTGATGTCGCTGCCATATCGACGCACTTGTGCACTTTTACCTGCTCAGAACGAGAGCGGGCGACCATCGTCAGCGTCAACGTGAGCGCAGGTCAGGGTTTGTAGCCGACGGCGCAGCCGATGAGTTCTTGCTCCGTCGTGAGGGGGCGCGGCGGGGGGCCGTCCGGCCACCACAGGTCGCACGGGACGACGGTGGCGTCCATGCCGGGTTGCGGGGCGATGATCTCCAGCCCCGGCATCATGGACAGGATCTCCGCGCGAGTGCGGAACCAGCCCGACCCCATCGCGCTGTGCGAGAAGATGTCCTCCATGCGGCGAGCGACCTCGCTGAGTTCGGCCCGCTCGGGGTCGTAGAAATGACTGAGTGCGACCCACGAGCCGCTCGGCAGCGGGTCGATGTACTGTCGCATCAGGTCGGCGTAGTCGTCGCCTGGGTAGTGGTGGATCGTGCTGCTGTGAACCAGACCGATCGGCCGGCTGAAGTCGATGTGATTCTGCACGATCGGGTCGTCGTAGACCTGGCCCGGCTCGTAGATGTCGGCCGAGGCGATGTAGGTCTTGCTCTCGTCGGCGAGGAGCGCCTTAGCGTGCGCGAGTACCACCGGGTCGTTGTCGGTGTAGACGACGACCGCATCCGGGTTGGCTCGCTGCACCACCTGATGAACGTTCTCCGCGGTCGGCAGCCCCGAACCGCAGTCGATGTACTGATCGATCCCCTGACCGACCATGCATCGCACAGCCCTGGTCAACCAGTTGCGGTTGGCCCATGCCATGTACCTGATCTCCGGCGCGACCGCCTTCACCTGCCTGATGACCTCACGGTCAATCTCGTAGTTGTCTTTGCCACCCAAGGCGGCGTCGTACACACGCGCGATACTCGCGCGGTTCGGATCCACCCCGACGGGCACGGAGCTGGGCGCCTTCGCATCGGTCGGTGACATGGGCTACCTCGCTGGCCTGGATGTCGTAACGGACTCTGCTTCAACGTAGCGTAGTCAGCCCAGCACCGGCGAGGGTCACAGCGGACGACGCTAGGAGGTTGAGCCGACAGGCTGTCTCCCTCCCGAGGTCGGGCGCGACTCCACCAGGGGCTCGGCGCACGCGCTGCGCTTCGGGCGGAAGGGCCACTCGGGGACCGACGCAGTGCAGGACAGGATCCTGTGCTACTTCGCCGCGACCTTCTTGCGGGCGGCGCGCTTGCGCGGGGCCTTGGCGGCCGCCGGCTTGCGCTGCGCCTCTTCGAAGGCCTCGGTGATCTCGGCCGAGATCCGGCCGCGCTCGGAGACCTGGTAGCCGTTCTCCCTGGCCCACTCGCGGACCTGGCGGGCCCGCTCGCGGTCGGCCCCGCTGGAGGAGGAAGCCGACTCGCCGGTGGCCAGCCGCACCTTGCGGCCGCCGGTGCGCCGACCGGCCGCGACGTAACGCGCGAGCTCGTCGCGGAGGTTGGCGGCGTTGTCGTCGGACAGGTCGATCTCGTAGGACACACCGTCCAAACCGAACGGCACGGTCTGGGTGGCGATCTCGCCGTCGATGTCGTCGATCATCTCGACCAGAACTTTCTGCGCCATGTCGTTCACTTTCTATACGTGGGTATCGCGTGTGTGGATCCCACTATAATCACGATCCGCGATCTACAGTACGCGGACCCATAGTCTTGATGTCCTCGGGCGACACTTCACGTGCTCAGCAAATCGAAAGCATCCAGCTTGACAACGGATGCTTATTGTTACCCTCGAGATCCAGCTAGCTCCTGATCGCGAGGCTGCTTCTGCCCTATGCGGCCGCCGAGCGCCAGTGGGTATGCTCAAGTTCCGTGCTGCTGCCGGCCACGGCCTTCTCCCAGCGAGTCTGGAGGGCGTCGAGCAGTCGCTGTTCCACTGCGACGGCGACATGCGAGTACGTCTCCTGGACCTTGTCTTCTAGGACGTGGCCGAGTCGTAGCGCCTGGGCGATTTCGGGGACGCCGTCGTCGATCATCCACGTTTTGTGACTGTGGCGCAGGCCGTGGAAGGTGAGTCCGGGTTTGATCGCGACGAGTCGGACTTTCGGCTTTTTGACTTGGGCGTTGCCGTCGGCTGCGGGTCGCAGTGCGCGGCGGGCGAAGTTGCTACGCCGGTGCAGCTGGTTACTGGGTGTCACGAATACGTGGTCATGTTTCAGGGTGGCCAGGTGTTGCCGGAGCAAGATGACAAGGAAGGGGGGCAGGGTGATGGTGCGGGCGGATTCCTCAGTTTTGGGCGGGCCGAGATGAAGAGGTCCCTTGTTCGGCTCGTGCAGTGCGCCGTTGTCGGGGTCGATGACGATGAAGCCGGTGTTGTCGTCGAAGAGGTGCACGTTGTGGCGCTGCAGCCCTACGAGTTCTCCCCAGCGCGCTCCGGTCCAGGCCGCGACGAGGATGAGTAACGCGCCGGCTGGGCTGTAGTAGCGGGCGACCTGGTCTGCGATGGCCAGGACTTCGTGGGGTTCTGCCCAGATTTTGCGGGGTGTCCGTTTGTTTCGGCGTCGGCGACCGCGCCTCTTGGCCTGCAGGGGGTTCGCGGCGATGATCTTTTCGAGCGCGGCGTCGGTCAGCATGAGTGACAGGCATTTGATGATGCTGTCCACGGTCGTCTTGGCTAGCTTACCAGCTCGGAGTTTCTTTTCCCATTTACGTATCCCGAGATTGCTCATGTCACTGAAGGGCTCGCTCCCCCACTGTGGGAGGATGTGGCACTTGAGGAAGCTTTGGTAGTTCTCTTCGGTTCGCTGGTCGACGTCGAGCGAGTCGATCCATTCGGGAGCGAACTCGGCGATGGTGACCTGCCCGGCGACCGGGTCGATCCAGCTCCCTCTGCGCTGATCGGTTCCCATGTCTGCGATGTAGGTTTTCGCCGCTTTCTCATCGGGGAATCCTGGAATGGAGCCGATGCTGTCGTCCTCTCGGCGGTACCTCACGCGCCAGGAGAGGTCACCAGTTTGTTCAGCCCAGGGCATCGCTACCTCATTTGTCGTGGTGTGGGGGTACGTCGGCTACTGGACAGCCATTGATGCTCAGTTGCTATGCGGAGGGCCAGCTTTTGTTGGAGGTTTTTGGATTGCCTCGGATCGTCATGGCCGTCTGCGGCGAGTTGCGGTCCGGTGGGCGGTGTGCCGCGTCGGTGGCGGCCGTCGTGTGACCGGTCGCATATTGGAGGAGACGATCGCGCGCAGGTCGTCCTCGGAGAATCGGAGGTGTTTCCCGAGGAGTGTGCACGGGATGGAGCGTGTGCCAGCTTTGCGTCGCAGCCACGCTTCCTTGACCGTCAGCCGCTGTGCGGCTTGCGCAGGTGTGAAGAGCAGCTGGTCGCCGCAGGATTCAGAGGCACAGCGCGCTTGGGCCCGGGCATTGTCTGTGGTTGGATCGGCCGGCGTCGAGAGTGGATGGCATGGCTGGGCCTGGTCGTCAGTCATCGGAGATTCCTTGCCGGTCGGGGACGCTGTTTTCCTGGAGCGGATGGCTCGCCGGAGCGGCAGGAGAACGGGGAACATCCGTCGGGGTCGTCTTCGTCCGCGCCGGGCCGACCGCGGGTGGCCTCAAGGTCGACCTGGTCCAGCGGGAGTAGTGAGCGGTGGATGAAGAAGCGGCCGCGCAACGGCTTGCCACCGGCGTTCGCGCGTGGGCTGCCGTGGCGGATCGCCTTATCGAACTCGATCAAGTCGGCCCACGCCTGCGGATCGGTGTCGCGGATGTAGCGCAGTCGAGAGTTTCCGGAGTAGGGGCAGCCGATACACGAACTTTTCACCACGTCGCCCAGTCCTCGCTCGCGCAGGTAGGTTAGGCAGTCCGAGCGCGACATCCCGAGATCCAGCAATGGGAAGATGTTTCGGGTGTAGTTGACGTCGGAGTCTTTGGCGCGGTGGAATTCGTCGGTGGAGATGCCGATGGCCTGGTCGACGAACACCCCACGTGGCACTCGCACCGGGTGCGGGTAGCCGAGGATCTCGCGGACCGCTTTCTTCAGGGGCCGGATTTTATAGTCGCCAGTGCATTGGCGGCGTGCCATTCCCCTTGAGCCGTCGGGGTTTTTGACGAAAAACGGCATGGTCACGAAGCGCGCGTTGGGGTTCAGGGTGTCGTGGCGGATGTTGCCGCCTGACACCGTCAGCACCGGGATCCCTGCTTGCGCGCCGAGCCGGCGGGCGGTGTCGAGTTGCGCGTAGACCTGCTTGGGTTCCCAGCCTGTGTCGGCGAACAAGGCCGCGTCGAAACGCGGGATCCGTCCTTCGCAGGCGAGCAGGAGCACGGCCAGGCTTTGCACTCCGGCGCCCAGGCTCAGGTAGCGCCCGCGCGGCTGGCCCGGGTAGCGCTCGGGACGTGGTCGGCTGGCGCGTCGGCCAGCGGAGCGGGGTGGGCGAGTCGAGGGGTGGAGCCGGGAGGCGCTGCGCGTGAGGGCCGACGCACGGGGCGTCCGTGTCTGGCCGGGGCGTGCCGGGCCGGGTCGGGTGGTGGTCATGGTGTGCTCCCAGGAGTGGTCAAGCGGGGAGGTCGTGTGGCTGGGCGAGCAGGCGGTGCCGCAGGGCGCGGCGGGTGTCGGTGGTGGGGTTCTGTGCGGCCCAGAACAGGGCAGTGGTGATCAGGGCGCGGTGGGCTGGCTGGTCGGAGAGCACCCACTGCTCGGCCGGGCGGAGGCGGTTGTTCTCGTCGCGGGTGCGCAGTGCCTGGTAGCCGGTGTATTTGAGGTTGGTCAGGATTCTGGTGACGGCCGCGGCGTGCCAGGTGCCGCTGGTGCCCGGTGGCGGGTAGCGGTCGGGATTCTTGTTGAGCCGCTGGGTGATCTGGTCGATGTCGAGCCCGGTGACCGCGCGCCAGTAGAAGATGTGCTGCACGACCGGTGCGCTCAGTGGGTCGGGGGTGAGCCGGGTCCGGGGCCTGCCGCTGCCCGAGGGGATGCTGGCGACGTCCATGGTGCGGTAGCCGTAGGGCGGGCGGTGCACGTTCCAGCCTTGGCGGACCAGCGCGGCGGTGGCCTCGCTTGCGGTGCCTAGGACGGGACGTTCCGCAGTGATGTCCACCTCGGCCGGAGTTCCTCGAAGTGGGCGCTCGGGCGGTGCGGGTATGTCGCGTGGGGCGCCGCGGCTGTGCCACGTGCGCAGCCAGCGTCGAAGCTGGTGCAGGACTCGGTTCGGCCGGGTTGTGGGCATGGCGGTGCCTGCTTTCGGTGCGAGTGCGGTGGAAGGGGCGAGGCACCCTGGCTTCGGGGTGGCTGGTTGCCGAGGTGTCTCGCCGAGTGGGCTCAGCGAGTCGTCGGGCGCGTGGGTGCTGAGCGGGCGGGGCGTGTCCGGGTCGAGGACCGGGCGGCGGGCCGGGCCTTCGTTGCCGGACGCCGGGGCCGCCCCGTGCTGGTCGTGTGTTCGCGCCGAGCCTGGGTGGCGGTGCGACGCTGCCGGTGGTTCGGCGGGTCGGTCTGGCGGCAACCGAGCGGGGTGTGGGCGAGTGCGGCCAGGTCGTCGAGCAGTAGCGTCACGGCGTAGCGGGCTTGCGCCGGCATGACTCCGTTGCCCAGTGCCCGGAGTTGCGCGGTGCGGGGCAGGTCGAGGTGTGCGGCGGTGACCCAGCCCGGGGGCAGGCCCATCAGCCACTCGACGAAGGGCGGCGCGAGCACGGGGCGCCCGTGCCGCCCGGGCTGGGTGGGGTACGGCGCGGGGCGGCCGGTGATGAGTTCCCAGCGGTGTACGGCGGCGGCGTACTCGCCCCAGTCCACCGGACCGGGTTCAGCGCGTGCGGCGCGGCGGGCGCGAGGTGCGCGTGCGGTTGCCACGGTCACTCACCTCCGTCCGAACGCGGGCCTTCGGCTTCGGTGTGGGCGTGGTGACGGCGATGACGACCGAGGGCAGCATCAGATCGCCCTTCGAGCCGCGCTGCGCCGGGCACCCCTTGGTGCCGTCGGTCGCCCGTGGGGTCGGCAGGAGTCGTGGAGTGTCCATTGGAGACGTGCCTCCTTGTCGTGGGGCAGCGGAGATTCCGGTGGAGGAACCGTCGTGCGCGGTCGGTGTCGGCAGCAGCGCCCCACGCGCCCGGGGAGAGGCAGCTGCGAATCCCCGATTTCGGGATGTGCGTTGCCGCGCACCACGTTTCCGTCGCCGGTGACGGTGGCGTGCTCAGCGCGCGGGCGCGGTCGGGAAGAGACGGTCCGCCGTCGTGGGTGTCGTGGGTGCAGTTCTTCGCGTCCGCGGCCGTCGGTGTCGGCAACAGCCGTACCGAGTCGGTCAGCGTCACGCAGCCGGTCGGGATCGGGCGGCCCGGCTTGGTCACGGTCTGGATCGCCGCCGAGCGTGAGTCCGCCGCTGTCGGGGTCGGCAGTAGTTGCGGCGGCCTGATGACGGAGTCGACCGCGTCGTTGAGGTTGACTTGGTGTCCGCCCGCGCGCCGCCGTGCTGGATCGACGGGGCCGCGTGGTTCGCCGTCACGGGCCTGCGGGGTGGGCATCATCCGCATCCCATCCCGGGGTGGGGATGGCACACAGGAACACGCGTTCGCGGCGGTGGGCGGCGCCGATGTCGGCGGCACGTACGCAACGCCAGACCGCGTCATACCCCGCTTCGGCCAGCCCGCCGAGTACGCGGTCGAGGCCGCCGCCCCGCCATCGGAGGGCGGCGACATTCTCCACGATGACGAGGCGCGGTCGTAGTACGCGAATGGCGTCCAGGATGTTGGTCCACAGTCCACTGCGAGCGCCTTTCTCGATACCCGCGCGCCGACCGGCGGCGGAAATGTCCTGACAGGGAAAGCCCGCCGTGAGCACCTCGACCGGTGCGACCGTGGCGAAGTCGACCGCGCGCAGATCGCCCAGGTTCGGCACGCCGGGCAGGCGCGCGGCGAGAACGCGCGCGGCGTGCGGGTCGACTTCGCTGTACCAGGCGATCCGGCCGCCGAGCACGGCCGCGACGCCGAGGTCGAGGCCGCCCGCCCCGGTACGCAGCGACCCGATCACCGGTCCCTCGGTCGCGACGAACCGCAGATCGTCGCGTGTCCCCGCGCCAGGTGCCCGGACGGCAGAGTCAGCTGCGTTCATCGCCGCACCACCTTGCGCTGCGCAGGACGGTTCCGGTGCGCGGGCACGCGCGTGTCCGTGCGGTGCGGCGAGGGTCGCGACCCGCCCGGCTGGGACCGGCCCGGACCGGGTGAGCAGCGTCGTGGCGTGTCCGGCCGGGTGTGGTCGTGGCGTGGCGCGCTGTTCAGGGTTCGCTGGAGTCGGTGGTGCCAGGCCAGGGCGTAGGTCAGGCAGTTGGCCTCAGTTCGATGGCTCGGCGTGCAGCCGGGCTGGTACCGGCCACTGAAGCTCCACGCGGCGGAGTCGCTGGACTGGATCACCTCGCCGTAGCGGGCCAGCCCGATGGTCTTGACGCCGAAGCAGTGCAGCCGCAGGCCCCGTGCGTGCAGGGATCGCACAATGCGCTCGACCTGGCCGCTGTGCTGGCGCCGGCACACCGAGCCGACACCGACCAGCGGGAGTGCGGCCAGGTCGACTCCGTGGCGTTCGTAGGAGTCCGCGCAGCGCAGATAGTCCGCGACCTGGTCGCCTTGGACGATCGGGATGATCGGCAGCTCCGGTGCCAGTTCGCGCAACTGGAGGTAGTTGCGCACGGTGCGCTGCAGGTGGGTGCGCAGGCTCAGCCCGGTGCGGGCCCGCACGTGGGCCTCGACCATCCAGTCCTGCGGCGCGGCCCACGCCAACCTGCCGATCTCGGCGGCGTAGCGGCCTACCGCGGTGGCGTAGGTGCGGGCATCGGTGCGCCAGCGGCCGTGCAGTGACAGCTCGGTGAAGCCTCCGGAGTCCAAGGCCCATTCCCCCGACGCGCGTGGCAGGGTGCGGCGCCCGGCCAGGCGCCGGTGCGAGACCAGCAGCGGCACACCGA
Source organism: Amycolatopsis sp. 195334CR (assembly GCF_017309385.1). Lineage (NCBI taxonomy): Bacteria > Bacillati > Actinomycetota > Actinomycetes > Pseudonocardiales > Pseudonocardiaceae > Amycolatopsis > Amycolatopsis sp. 195334CR. The sequence continues at coordinate 856,964 of NZ_JAFJMJ010000001.1, forward strand.
GGTCACGGGCGAGCCAGGCGGGCTGGTGGGTGCCCAGGTAGAACTTCACGACGGCACCTCCCGCCGCCGTGACCACACCGCCACTACCGCGAGTACCAGCGCGGTGGTCAGGGCTTTGCCCGTGAGCTGTCCCGGCAGCAGCGCTAGGGACCCGAAGGCCCAGGGCACGAACACGAGGGTGTCCGCGACCGCTCCGGCGAGGTTCGATCCCGCGAGCGCGGCCAGCGTCCCGTGCGGGCGCCACCGGCGATACAGCCACGAGTCAGCGAGCTCGGCGAGGAGGAACGCCGCAGCGCTCGCTATCGCGATGCGCGGTGCAGCCACCGCCGCCGAGAGCACGGTCCCGGCGGCGATCGCCGTGAGCACACCGCACGCGCCGAACGCCTCGTGCAGGGCATCGCGGAGGGTGAAGACCAGCCCGGCCAGGCAGGCGCCCGCGGGGATGGCCAGTCCGCCGAGCGTGAGCACGTGGTGCGTGCTGGCCCAGTTCGTCCCGGCCACCACCGCCAGGTAGCCCCCGGCCGCGCCCCATCCTGCCGCGAGAGCGGCCCCGCTGGCGCACGACCGGCCTCGCGGGCGCCCCGCCTGGGCAGGCACCGGGCCCGCTGCTTGGGATGACGCGGTCACGGCCGCTCACCGCCCGGCCACTCCGGCGCTGGCGGCTGCGGAGCCGCCGGCTCAGGCGCTGGGCAGCGGTGCAGCGCAGCAGCACGGCGGGCTGCTGCGGGCCACCGGAAGCGGGCTGTCCAGCCGCAGTCGCGGCACCGCGTGCGGGCGCTCATGACCGGCCGCCGGGCACGGGCACGGGCGCGGCAGGGGCGAGGGGGCGGCGCAGCACGATGACGTCTTCGTGCGCGATCAGATGCAGCGGCAGGCCCTGCTCGCGTTGTTTGCGGATGAAGTCGCGCTGGAAGAACGAGCCGCGGGCGACGAGGTCGGTGTCGGCGACGCGGGCCAGCAAAGCGACGCACCGCTCCACCGGCACCAGGCCGGCCGCCTGGCCGCAGGCGATGATCTGCGAGGGGAGATCAATGAGCTCGGAGTGCTCGCGCCAGGGCCGGACGGTGATCGCGATGTGCCCGCCGGGGCGCAGCACGGCCGCGCAGCCGGTCAGGATGCGGGTGAAGCCGGACAGCAGCCGGTGGTGGCCGACGTTGGCGAGGTTGCCGCGGTCCAGAGTGGAGCCGTAGCGGTGGTGGTACTTGTGGACCTTGCCGTCGTCGGAGTCGGTGGTGGCGGTGGCGACCTGTCCGTGGGTGGAGGGCCCATACGGCGGGGAGGTGACGATCAGCGCGGCCTGTCCCCGGTACTTCTCGGGCAGCAGGAACGGCAGCTGCCGGGCGTCGCCGTGGACGATCTCGCCGTCGTGGTCGTGGCCGCGGCGCCGCGCCAGGTCGAGGTTGGCTTGGCTCACCGCGATCCAGTGCCATTCGTACTCCACGCCGACCGCGCGGCGCCCGGCGTCGATCGCCTCCACCAGCGTGGTGCCCGATCCGGCCATCGGGTCGAAGACGAGGTCGCCGGGCCGGGTGTAGTGGCGGATGGCGTGCGCGGCCACGGCCGGGAGCATCTTGGCCGGGTGCGCGGTCGAGGCGGACACGTAACGGCCCTTGCGCTGGGCGGCCGGGGAGGTCTGCGCGGTCGCCCACACCGACAACGGCAACTCGCCGGCATCGGTCACACCGGGCACGGTGGCGGGCCCGGCCGGGTCGTGTCCGTCCCGGGTGCCCGGCGGCGCGGTGCCGGTGTCGAGGGCGTCGATGAGTGCCCGCGAGATCGGCACGGTCGGGTCCTCGGGCCCGTGTGCGGCCGGGCGGGACGCGCTCATGTCGGTCGAGGCTGGGAGGTGCTGTTCGGACATGCGCGTGCTGCCTTTCGCAGGTGCGGAAACGGCCGGGGAAGGCCCGCTCGGGCGGAGCGGGGGCGCCATCACTGGTCACCTCCAGCGCTGGGCGCGTCGCCGTGCCTGGCGGTCACCGGACCGGCCCCGGGCAGCGGCGCGCCGGGGTCGGACGGTTGCGCGAACGCGAGGACATCGCCGTGCGCGCGCAGGTGCGGCGCGGGTAGTCCGCTCACCGTCGCGCGGTGCTGGGCGCGGTCGTATTCAGCGGCCACCGCTGTGTTCGGCGCGGCCCGCAGGCGCCCTTTCTCCACCGGGGTGTGCAGGGTGACGATGTGCTGCAGATAGAGCAGGTCGGCGTGCTGGGCGGCGGCCACTATCGCACCGGTCGGGTCGGCCAGCCGCCCCCGGGTCGAGTCGCTGTGCGTGTACACGGCGAGGATTCCGCCGTGGCGCAGGCGGGCCGCTGCCAGGAGCGCGAGCCGATCCAGCGGCGCCGCCGTGGCGGCGTGGGCGGGCAGGGACACGAGAACCAGATCCGCCCGCGCGCTGCGCTCGGACTCCGGCGCTTCCGCGCGGCCGAGGACACCGGTGCGCGCCGGTGCCGAGGGCGCTGCGGCGAGGACCGCGGATGGGTCGCTCGTGTCGGTGACGAGGTCGGCCCAGAACGGTCGTGACGATGTGGCGGCGCCGTCGGCGCGGGTGTCGACGGTGAGCGTGTCGGCGGTGCGATCGAGCGCGCGCACCGCCGACCGCGCGGCAACCCTCGGCGCCTCGCCGATCCTCGTGGCCCCGTCGGCGCCCCGGGTAGTGACGGTGGTCGGCGCGGGGTCGATGTCGATCAGAACGACGTGCGCACCGGGGTCGGTGAACGCCGCCGTGATGGCCTCCACGATCGGCACCGGCCACGCCGCGTGGGCGTCGATCGGCTCGGGCCCGCACGTCCACACAGTCGCCGGAGTCGGCGCGCTCGGTGAGGTCGTCGAGCGCCGGCGCGACGGTGCTGTCGTGCTGTCGGGGCGCGAGGTCGCTGCGGTGCCGCGGGCACCCGTTGCGGCGGTGCGAGTGCGGGCTCCCGGGTAGGGAGCGCGGTCGCCGCCGCGGCGGGCGCGCGGCGGGCGAGTCGAGTCCGCCCGGCGGCCGGGGCGGCCAGCCGGGGATTGCGGGCGTTGGGACATCGGGACCTCCGAGCACGAGTTGCCGGCACGTGTCCGGCGTGTGGCGCTGTCACCCCCTAACTCCGCGAAAAACGTCACTTTTGGACATGTGGTATCGAAAATTTTCAAACTAGTTTCAGGAGCACGCTCCGATAGTCGCCAGATAAACCAGACGCGCCGGTTCTTTTGATTTCATCTCGATTTACCGCCGCGTCCCTGACGGACCGATCGAGCGTCGAGAGCTTGAGGCGCCTTCGCGCACGCAGTGCGGCAGCCACGTTCGCCGTGCAGCTCACAGCCATATTCCCCGACCACGGGCCGGGCGATCAACCGTCGGCTCTCGCACCGGAGCCACGTCGAGCATCTCGCACTTCTCCGTACGCGCGAGGCGCTTGTGAGGCGGTTTTGAGGCGTCCATGAAGCGGTTTTGATGCGGTTTTGAGGCGCCGACCATGGCTTTCTGCAGACCGCTCTGATTCCGCCTTTTCGGGAGTGGTCGATATGGATTCATCGTTACCGAAGGTCGAGCCCGAACCGGGTTCGTTCTCTGTCCGTCGCGGCCGTGGCCGGGCCGGGTATGGCGGGGTGTTCGATGCCGCCGCCAGCAGCTTCGAGTGGCTGGTGACCGGCCCGCGTCCGGTCTGTGTGGACGGTGCTGAGATCGCGGGCCTGCCCGCCCGGCCGGTGCCGCTGGACGAGCTGGGTGGGTTGCTGCTGGCCGAGGACTGCACGCAAGCCGTGCGGGACGCGGTGTGGGCCTATCTGATCACCCGGGCGCGGGCCGAGCGCGGCACCTGGACGGTGGCGTGTGTCGGGCTGGCGCTGCCGGTGCTGCTGTCGGTCGCGGCGGCGTTGACCCACCGGTTCCGCGGCGACAAGCACGACATCCACGCCGAAGTCCTGACCGGGTTCCTGCAGTGGCTGGGCGAGGTCGATCTCGATGAGCCGGCGATCCTGGCGCGGCTTCGGTGGGCAGCTTTCCGCTGTGGCTATCTCGCGTTGCGAGAAGCTCTCGACGGCCCGCTGCTGACCGAGGAGCTGGACGAGATCGCGGCGAAAACCGCGCGTTTCCGGTCGGCACCGCCGCAGCGGCTGGGCGGGCATCCCGAGGTCCTGCTGATGGCCGCCGCCCGTGACGGGGTCATCACCACCGAGGAAGCCGCACTGATCGTGGACACCCGTTTCGGCGAGGTGCCGATCGACGCCGCCGCGGCGCCCCTCGGCCGCGGGGAGTGGGCGATCCGCAAGGTCCGCAGCCGCGCCGAACACCGCCTCATCGACGACCTGACCGCACACCAGGACACCCCCGCGGTGACGTTGTTCCGCGCCCGCCAGGCACGGCGACTCGCCGCCACCGGGCTCCGTGGTGTCCCGGGCATCCTCGAGGTGCCCGCGACGCGCTCGAGTGCGCGCTCGGGCACCGCCACGCGCGCACCCCACCCGCCTGCGGCCCCTCGTTCCCGCGCCTTCCGCATCGGTTCCGGCGCACTCACAGGGACCAGCCGGGAGGCCGGCTCATGCGGCTGACACCACGCCAACCCCTCCGCCATCGGCCACGCCGCGCCGCCTCCCTCCGCCCGGCAACCCCGGCCACCACCGCGCGCCCCGGCGGGGCGCCTCCACCGGCGCTGCCCGCCCCGCACACGGCAACCCGCTGCGCCGGTGACGCCCCCACGCGGGTCCGGCCCCGGCACCGTGTGCACTGCCGCCGGCTCGTGCTGCTGGTCGGGTGGCTGCTCGCCGCCGGTGTGGTGCTGACGTCCTCGGCCGCGCGCGCGGACACCATCCAGATCGTCGCGCTCGCCCAGACCATCGACGAGGTCCTGTCCAACATCCGCAACTGGATCATGGGCATCCTCGCCGGGGTCGCCGTCGTGTTCCTCACCATCGGCGGGCTGCGCTACCTCATGGCCTCCGGTGACCCCGGCGAGATCGAGAAAGCCAAGGGCGCGTTCAAGGCCGCCGGCATCGGCTTCGGGCTCGCCGCGCTCGCCCCGCTCGTGGTCGAGATCCTCAAGGGCATCGTGGGCGGGGTGTAAGCCATGACCGCACAGCGCTACACACCCTCACCCCGGCCACGACACCCAGTCCGGCGCCGACCGGCGACGCCGATCGTGCGCCCCGCCCGAGCCGGCGGGTCCGTCCTCGCCGCCGACGCAAAGACTGGCTCCGGGTGCGGAGAGCGGGCCGTGACCGGTCCGCCGACCGGCCCCGTTCAGCCCCGTCGCGCACGCGGCGGCTGGGGACGCTGGCTGGCTCCGCTGCGGTGGGCACGAGCGCTCGCGGTGCTGGTGCCGATGCTGGCGGTCCTCGCCGGAATCACACTGACCGCCTCGGCCACGGGCGACCCGGCGCCCGTGGCAGCGGCGGCGCCGCTGGCGCAACCGCCGGTGCTGCCAGTACCGCCGGTCGACGATCCCTCGTGCCCGCCCGGCTCGGTCGTGCCCGGCTGCCTGCCACCCGTCTCAGCGTCGCCCTCACCCCCGCCGTCGCCGTTGCCACCGATCACCGAGGTTCCGGCGCCGGACCCGTCGCAGTGCTTCCCCGGCTCGGTGCTGCCCGGCTGCCCGCCACCCGGCGGACCGCCGCCACCGGCATGCGAGGGGCCGAACTGCATCCCGCAACCCGTGCCTCCTGGCGGGCCGCTGCCCGGTACCCCGCCAGTGCCGGGCAGCGGCGGAGGCGATGAGTCCGAGTGCGGGATTCTCGATCCGATCGCCTGTGTCACCGACGGGATCGAGGCGTTCTTCCGTGGTCTGGTGTCCGAGGCGCTCAACCCGCTGCTGGAGTTGCTCGGCACCACGCTGCTGACCACCCCGGAACCGCAGTCGCTGCCCGCGGTCGGGCAGTTGTGGACCGAGTCGTGGCAGCTGATGGTGGCCGTCTACGCGATCCTGATCGCGATCGCCGGGATCGTGCTCATGGGCTACCAGACCCTGCAGAGCCGCTACAGCGTCAAAGAACTCGCACCCCGGATCGTGGTCGGATTCCTGGCCGGGACGCTGTCGCAGTTCGTCGCGGTCACCGGGATCCGCCTCGCCAACGCCCTCGCCGCCGCGGTGATGGGCGACGGTCTCGATCCCGCCACTGCGGGCAAGGCTATGACCGAGATGTTCACCGGCTCGATCGGCGGCGGCGAGGGCTGGCTGTTCCTCATCGCCGTGGCGCTCGTGGTGATGATCCTGGTCCTGCTCGTCACCTACGTCGTGCGGATCTTCCTGACCATCGCGCTGATCGCCGCCGCGCCGCTCGCGCTGATGTGGCACGCACTCCCGCATACCGAGGGCGTCGCCACCGCGTGGTGGAAAGGGTTCGGCGGCCTCCTGCTGATCCAGGTCGGGCAGTCACTGACCCTGGTCGTCGCGCTGCGCGTGGTCGTCACCCCCGGCGGGATCTCGCTGTTCGGGCCGACCCCATCGGGGCTGGTGTACCTGCTGCTGTGCCTGGCCCTGCTCTGGATCTTGATCAAGATCCCGGTCTGGTGCCTGTCCCCGCTGCGCGGCGGCGGACGCCGGTCGCTGCTGGGCTCGGTGGTACGCGGCATCCTCGCCTACAAGACCATGGGCCTGCTCGGCGGCGCCGGTGCCCTGGCCGGCGGCAAACGCGGCAGCCGGCGCAGTCCCCGCTCGAGTAGCCAAGCCCCTTCGGCGGATCCGCCGTCGACTCGCACGGGCCAGTTCATGATGCCGATGCGGGTTCGTCGCACACGCCCGGGGCCGCGCCGTTCTCCGCGCCTGGGCGAGCTGCCGGGCAGCGGCACCGGGGCAGGACACAAGCCCGGGCCGGGGCAGCTGTCGCTGTTCACTACCAGCGGGTCCGGCGACGAGCAGACAGTCTCGGCGAACCCGCGCGCGCTCCCTCTGGACCCGCTACCGGGTGCGCTGCCGCGTGATCAGCTTGGATTGCCGATCACCACCCGCCGAGATCCCGACCGGGTCGGGCGCCGCTCGCTTGCCGACGACCTCGCCGCACGCGGCGCCGGGATGCCACCGCCCGTGCCACAGTCCGGGTTGTTCACCGCGGACGGGCGGATCAACCGCAACGCGCGCCCGCCCGCGCACCTGCCCCGCGCGCTGATCGCCCCAGGCGCGGGCATGCTGCCGATCCACCTGCGTCCCGCACCACCGCGCACGCCTCGCCGGACGCTGGCCGACGACCTCGCCGGCCCCGCGCCGGCCAGTCCCCGGCAGATCGGGCCTGGGTTGCTCACCCCGTCCGGCCGGATCAACCGCGCGGCCCGCGCCGCCCGCCGCCGGGCGCGGGATGCCTACACCGGCAACCGGGCGCTCGCCTCCGGCCAGTACCCGCTGCCGCTCGGAGTCCGCCGCCAGCCCAAGACCCCACCTGCCAGTGGCGCGAGCGCGTCACCGACGCCGAAGCGGCGCGCCGGAACGCAACTGGCCCTGCCGTTGGACCTGCCCGCCCGCCGGGCCCCGAAGACGAAGTGAGGACCGACTCGCCATGACTTCTCCCGTGCGTGTGCCCGCCGATGTCGACCGCCCCGATCGGGTGCTCGGGCCGTTGACCGCCCGGCAACTCGCGATCCTCGGTGTCGCCGGCGTGCTGCTCTACGGCCTGTACTCGGTGACCCGCGCGTTCGTGCCACTGCCGGTGTTCCTCCTCGTCGCGGTGCCGGTCGGGATCACGGTCACCGTGCTGGCGCTCGGGCAGCGTGACGGGCTGCCCCTGGACCGCCTCGCGCTCGCCGCGATCCGCCAGCACCTCTCGCCGCGGCACCGGGTCGCCGCACCCGAAGGCGTGCGCGCGGCCCCGGCCTGGTTGACCGCCCAGCACGCCGACCACCCGACGCGACATCGCCGCGGACGGCACCCGGCAGCGGGGGCCGAGCCGGTATCACCGGCACCGCTGGAACTGCCCGCCACCGGTGTGGCCGACACCGGCGCGCAGGCCGGGGTCGTCGACCTCGGCGCCGACGGGCTCGCCGTCATCGCCGTCTGTTCGACGGTGAACTTCAGCCTGCGCACGCCCGGGGAGCAGGAGGCGCTCGTCGCGTCCTTCGCGCGCTACCTGCACTCCCTGACCGCGCCGGTGCAGATCCTGGTGCGGGCCGAACGCCTCGACCTCGCACCGCAGATCGCCGAACTGCGGGCGCGCGCCGGCGGGCTGCCCCACCCCGCGTTGGAGGCCGCCGCGCGGGACCACGCGGACTACCTCGTCGAGCTCACCGCGCACGCGGACCTGCTGCGCCGCCAAGTCCTGTTGATCCTGCGCGAACCGTTGCGCACCAGCCCAGCCCCCACTGCTGTGGCTGGCGTGCTGCCGTGGCGACGCCACCGCCGACACAACGAGCCGGTGGTGGATGACGGGGTACGACAGGCGGCCGAACAGCGGCTGGTGCGCCGCCTCGGCGAAGCCATCGAACTGCTCACCCCCGCCGGGATCGTGGCCTCCCCGCTCGACGCCGCCGCCGCGACCGGCGTGCTGGCGGCGGCCTGCAACCCCGACACCTTCTTGCCGCCCTCGGCGGCGCTGGCCGGGGCGGACGAGGTCGTCACCTCCACCGCCACCTTCACCGACCTCTACGGCACCGACGACCCCGCCGAGGCCGACTTCGCAACGGCATCGCGTCCGGACCGCGCAGTGCGCACACCCGGCGCACCGTCATCCGCGCGCCGCGCTCCGGCGACACGCCCGTCCCGCACGTCGGCTCGCGGCCCCGCGCCTGCACGCCCCGAGCCGGCACGCCCTGAGCCGTCGCGCGCCGGCCGCTCGCCAGCGTCGTCGGGGCCGTGGCTGCCCGAGGACGAGGACTGGGACTACGACGACGAGATCGAAAGCAGGTAGACCCATGACACGCACCAAAATTCGCCGTTCGGCGACCCAGTTCGGGTCGGCGGGCGCGTTCACCCCGGATGCGCTGTCGGTGTCGGCCCGGCACCTGGAAGTCGGCAACGAGTTCGTCGCCTCCTTCGGGGTCACCGGCTATCCACAGGAGGTCTACCCCGGGTGGCTCGCGCCGCTGCTGACCTACCCCGCGCGCCTGGACGTCTCGGTCCATGTCCAGCCCGTCGACCCGGCCACCGCGGCCAGTGGCCTGCGCAAGCAACGCGCCAAACTCGAATCGTCCCGGCGGCACAACGCCCGCCACGACCGGCTCGACGACCCCGAGGTCGATGCCGCCGCCGAGGACGCCGCCGACCTCTCGCGGCGCATCGCCCGCGGCGACGGGAAACTCTTCAAGTTCGGGCTGTACCTGACGGTGCACGCCCCGGACGAGACGTCCCTCGCCGAGGAAGTCTCGTCGCTGCGGTCGCTGTGCGCGTCGCTGCTGCTGGACGCGAAACCCGCCACGTATCGGGCGTTGCAGGGCTGGGTGACGACCCTGCCGCTCGGGCTGGACCCGCTCGGCCTGAAGAGGACGTTCGACACCGCCGCGGTCAGCGCGGCGTATCCGTTCACCTCACCGGACCTGCCCCCGACTGACCCGACCACCTCCGCCCCATCCGGCGTGCTCTACGGCTACAACATCGGCAGCTCCGGGCTCGTGCACTGGGACCGGTTCGCCTGCGACAACTACAACTCCGTCGTCCTCGGGCGCTCCGGCGCGGGCAAGTCCTACTTCGTCAAACTCGAGACCCTGCGCAGCCTCTACCGCTCCCTCGGCGACGACGAGAGCGGCTGGGCCGGCGATGGGGTGCAGGCGTTCGTCGTCGATCCCGAGGACGAATACGCCCGGCTGGCCTCCCAGGTCGGCGGCACCTACGTCCACCTCGGCGCGAACGGGGTACGGCTCAACCCGTTCGACCTGCCCGTGCACACCGACGCACGCGGGCGGCGCACCGCGCCACAGGACGCGCTCCGGCGGCGCAGCCTGTTCCTGCACACCGTCCTCGCGGTGCTCTTCGGCGCGGAGATCATCGCCGCCGAGCGCGCGGTGCTCGACACCGCGATCACCGCCACCTACCACCGCGCCGGGATCACCGACGACGCCCGCACCTGGACGCGTCCCGCGCCGCTGCTGCGCGACCTGCGCGACGTACTCGTCACCGCCGGCGACCGCGGCGGCACAGTGGCCGCCGACCTCGCCGCCCGGCTGCACCCCTTCGTCGACGGCAGCTTCGCCGACCTCTTCGACGGGCCCACCACCGCCACCCCGGACGGACACCTCGTCGTGTTCTCCCTCCGGGACCTGCCCGACGAGCTGCGCGCGATCGGCACCCTGCTGGTGCTCGACGCGGTCTGGCGCCGCGTGTCGAACCCGGCCTACCGCCGTCCCCGGCTGGTCGTGGTCGACGAAGCATGGCTGCTGATGCAGCAACCCGAAGGCGCGAAGTTCCTCTTCCGCATGGCCAAAGCAGCCCGCAAACACTGGTGCGGGCTCACGGTCGCGACCCAGGACACCGCCGACGTGCTCAGCAGCGACCTCGGCAAAGCCATCGTGTCCAACGCCGCCACCCAAGTGCTGCTACGCCAAGCGCCCCAGGCCATCGACGAGATCGCCGAGACCTTCGACCTCTCCGCCGGCGAGCGGCAATTCCTGCTCTCGGCTGACCGTGGCCAGGGACTTCTCAGCTCCGGGACCCAGCGGGTGGCGTTTCAGTCACTGGCCTCCGTCACAGAGAACTTCCTGGTCACCACGGACCCCGCCGAACTGGCCCGGTTCGCCGACGAGGAGCCCGACGCCACCGACAGCGGCCTCGCCGACGCCTACATCGACCTCGGGCGAGCCGACACCACTGCCCCGGGCGCCGACGCGGAACTCGACGGTGACGGGTTCGACGACGCCGGACAGGTCGACCTCGATCCCGCGTGACCCGGCCCGAATCCGCGCTCGACGCTTCCTTGCCTCGCAACAAGTCTTCCCGGAAGGGAGTTCCTCTATGTCGCCGCGCGCCGCAGCGTCGCCGGTGTTGCAGAACTGGGTGGGTGACTACCTACGCGACCCCGGCGGCAGCACCGCCGCCCTGCTCGCCGCCGTAGGCGACTGGGCCCTGGTGTGGGGGCCGGTCGTCGTCCCGGCCCTGGCCATGACGGTGGCGGGCGGGATCGCCGCGCGCCGCTGGTGGCGCGCCCGTCGCCACCGCGCGCTGCAGGCCGATGCTCGCCAGATCACCGTGCTCGCCCCGCCCACCGTCGATCCCGCCGGCGGAGCCGCGGTCTGGTCCAACCTCGTCGGACTCCTGCGCCCCGCCTGGCGACGTCTCTGGACCGGGCAACCCCACCTAGCGATGGAGTACGTGTTCGGCGAGCACGGCGTCACCGTCCAGTTGTGGGTCCCCGGCGTCATCCCGCCCTCGCTGGTGGAACGCGCGGTCGAAGCCGCCTGGCCCGGCTCCCACACCCGCACCAACCCGGCCACATCCCCGTTCCCGGACCTGGGAGCCGGGCGGCGGCGGATCACCGTCGGCGGGCAACTGCGCCTCGCCCGCTCCGAAGCCCTCCCGATCCGCACCAGCTTCGACGCCGACCCGATCCGCGGGCTACTCGGCGCCCCGGTCGGGCTCGGCCGCGACGAACGCGCCTGCGTGCAGATCCTCGCCCGCCCCGTCACCGGCCGCCGCGTCGCCCAAGCCCGCCGCGCCGCCCGCCGCGTGCACCACGGCACCTCAGGACGCGTCGGCGGCCGGATTCTCGACGCGATCACCCCCGGCGCGAACGCCACCCGCCCAGGACGGACTCCGGACTCGCGCCGGATCAGTCAGGACCCGCAGCTGTCGCTGGAATATTCGGCGCAGAACAAGGCGATCGTGGGCAAGCAGCGCGGCTCGCAGTACGAGACCGTCGTGCGCTACGCCGTCGCCACCGATCTCCTCGCTGAGGCCGACGACGAACTGGCGCGTCAGGCCCGCGACACCGCGCGCGGGCGGGCGCACGCGCTGGCCGCCGCGTTCGCCGCCTACACCGACCACAACCACTACACCCGCACCCGCCTGCACCACCCAGCCCGCGCGCTCGCCGCACGTCGCCTCGACCGCGGCGACCTGCTCTCGGTTCCCGAGCTCGCGGCGATCGCACACCTGCCCACCGACGCCGAGATCCCCGGCGTCGAACGCGCCGGCGCCAAAGCCGTCGCCCCGCCGCCCGGAATCGCCACGCCAGGGCCGGAAGTCAAACCGCTCGGGCGGTCCGATACCGGGCACGCCCGCCCCGTCGGGCTGCGGGTCGCGGACGCGCGCCATCACTTGCACGTGCTGGGCGCCACCGGCTCCGGCAAATCCACGTTGCTGGGCAACATGATCCTCGACGACGCCGAGCACCATCGCGGCCTCGTCCTGATCGACCCGAAAGGCGATCTGGTCACCGACGTCCTCAACCGGCTCCCCCGCAGCGCCGCGGAGCGGGTGGTGCTCTTCGACGCCGACTCCCTGCACCGCCCACCCGTCCTCAACCCCCTCGAAGGCGGCGAAACCGACCGTGAAGTCGACAACCTGGTCAGCGTGTTCCGGCGGGTGTATTCGGCGTTCTGGGGGCCGCGCACCGACGACCTCATGCGCGCCGCCTGCCTGACCCTGCGCGCACAGGAAAGCGTGCCCACGCTGGCCGACCTGCCGAAGCTCTTGTCCAGCGAGGCGTTCCGCTCCCGCATCACCGCCGGGCTGACCGACCCGGTGCTGACCGGCTTCTGGGAGTGGTACGACGAACTCACCGACAGCTCCCGCTCCCAGGTGATCTCACCACTGATGAACAAACTGCGCGCGTTCCTGCTACGCCCCTTCGTGAAAGAAGCCATCGCCGGAGGACGCTCCACAGTGGACATGTCCCAGGTACTCGACGAAGGCGGGATCTGCCTGGTCCGCATCCCCAAGGGCTCACTCGGAGAGGAAACAACCCGGCTGGTCGGATCGCTGGTCGTAGCCCGCACGTGGCAGGCCACCACCGCCCGCGCCCGCGTCCCGCAACGCCTGCGCCCCGACGCCAGCCTCATCGTCGACGAGTGCCACAACTTCCTGAACTTGCCCTACCCGCTGGAGGACATGCTCGCCGAAGCCCGCGGATTCCGCGTCTCGATGACACTGGCGCACCAGCACCTCGGACAGCTGACGCGCGAGCTGAAGGAAGGCATCTCCACCAACGCCCGCTCGAAGATCTTCTTCTCCGCCAGCCCGGAAGACGCCCGCGAACTCGCCCGCCACACCGCACCCCGGCTCTCCGACCACGACCTGTCCCACCTCGGCGTCTACCACACCGCCACCCGGCTGGTCGTACGCGGCGAGGAAACCGAGCCGTTCACCATGACCACCACCCCGCTGCCCGACCCGACCCCCGGACGGGCACGGGAAATCCGCTCGATGCTGCGGGCCCGGCACCGCACGCACAGCGCAGCGACCGACGACGGCGGCACGGCAGCTCGCTCCGACGCTCCTGCCACCGCCACTACGGCAACAGCGCGCCCCGCCCCGGCCGGGCGCCGGGTTCCGCCGACCCGGCCGCCCAAGACCGACCCACGCCGCACCCGCCCCTGAGCACCACGCGACACCCGCATTGCGCCGCACCAGCACGACACCGCCGAAACCACCGAACCCGAACGCGCAGAGTTCGGCCCGCCCACAACACGTGTCCACACCCTGTTGACAAACCGAGGAGCGCGCTCGTGATCACCACGACCACCCGCCAGCACAACCTGCGCAGCCATCTACCCGGCCGCCACACCGCCCGCGCCGCCAGTTCGGTCGAACACCAGGCCATGCTCGCCTCCCGCCTCACCACCCGCGACAAGTGGCTGCTGGCCTTGCTGCACGAACACCGGGTCCTGACCACACCCCAGATCCAGGACGCCGCCTTCCCCTCGGGCCGCTCGGCCCGCCAGCGCGTGCTCGATCTCTACCTCTGGCGCGCTGTCTCGAGGTTCCAGCCGTTTCGGCAGCTCGGTTCCGCGCCGATGCACTACGTTCTCGGCCCCGCCGGGGCCGCGGTGCTCGCCGCCGAACACGGCCTGGAGGTCCGCGACCTCGGCTACCGGCACGACCGCGCCATGGCCATCGCCCACAACCAGCGCCTCGCCCACACCGTCGGCGTCAACGACGTCTTCACCTCGCTGATCGCCCGCGCCCGCCACAGTACCGGCGAGGCGATGGTGGCCTGGTGGTCGGAAGCGCGCTGCGCCCGGCATTTCGGTGACCTCGTCATTCCCGACGGCTACGGCCGCTGGCGCACCCGCCACCGCGGCGGGGGCGCGCGGGAGGTGGAGTGGTTCCTCGAGTTCGACACCGGAACCGAGTCCCTGACCAAAGTCGGCCGCAAGCTGGCCGGCTACGCGCGGCTGGCCGAGTCCACCGGGATCGCCACGCCGGTGCTGGTGTGGCTGCCCACCACCCGCCGCGAAGCCGGAGCCCGCACCGCTCTGGCCCGCGTGCACGCCGGACTCGACGACCCTCGTGCGGTGCCGGTGGCCACCGCCGCGGCCGAGCTGCTCGACCCCGCCGCCCCGCACCCGAGCCCGGCCGAGGCGGTGTGGCTGCCGCTGACCTCGGCACGCGCCGACCGCGCCGGCCCGCGGTACAGCCTCGCCGACCTCGCCGACGCCTGGCCCGGCCTGGCACCGCCAGCCGGCGGCGGCGAGGACGGTGACGGCGAGACCGATGCCGGCGAGGCCGCGGTGGCCTCGCCGTATCGGCTGCCACCACCGAGTCCGATCCCGCCGCGGGCCACCCCGAACCGGGATGTTCGCGGCGAGCGCTGACACCACGGTTCTTCACGGTCCGTGTCCAGGAGGTTTCCGTGCTTGCGCGCTCGGGCGCCGTCCGTCACCGCGAAAGGGGAGCGATCTCACCATGGGCACCAAACTCGGGGCCGGTGCCGCCGCCCTGGTCCTCGCCGTCCCGCTACTCATCGCCGCCGGGCTCGCCGGCGTCGTCACCTCGCTGTTCGGCGGTAGCGGTTCGGCGAGTTCGCTGATCTGCACGCCCGAGGGCATACCGACCGGTACGGTGCCGGGCCTGACCGACGAGCAGATGGGCAACGCCGCCACCATCGTCGCGGTCGGCAAGCAGATGGGCGTGCCCGAACCGGGTTGGGTAGTCGCGATCGCCGCCGCGCTACAGGAAGCCGGTCTGCGCAACCTGCACCACGGTGACCGGGACTCGCTCGGGTTGTTCCAGCAGCGGCCCTCGATGGGCTGGGGTACCCCGCAGCAGATCACCACACCGACCTACGCGGCAACAAAGTTCTTCGAACACCTCACCGCCACACCGAACTGGCAGACGATGAGCGTCAACGACGCCGCCCAAGCCGTGCAGGGCTCGGGATTCCCGAACGCCTACGCCCAGCACGAGGACACCGCACGCCTCATCGTCTCCGCCGTGTCCGGCGTGCACTGTCAGCCCAGCCCCGTGATGGCCGGAACCGGGGACTGCACCACCATCCACGCACCCACCGCCGCCGCGATGACCGCGATCAACTACGCCTGCGGACAACGGGGACTGCCCTACGTCTGGGGCGGGAACGGGCCCGACGGCGGCCACGCCGGTTTCGACTGCTCCGCCCTGACCAAGGCCGCCTACGGCGCGGCGGGAATCACCCTGCCCCGCACCGCCCACACCCAGTTCCACGCCGGGCCACGGGTGCCCGACGGCCAGCCGCTGCTCCCCGGCGACCTCGTCTACTACGGCCCCACATCCAAAATCCGGCACGTCGGCCTCTACCTCGGCAACGGCAAAATGATCAACGCCCCCACCTTCGGCCAGCCCGTGCAAATCGACAACTACCGGCACACCGGCGACGACTACGCAGGCGCGACCCGTCCGAGTGCTTGAAGCACGCTACCTCCGACTTTACCGCCCGAGTCACCCGCTGACCGCCGCCCGCGAGAGCCGGATAATGCCACACATCTGGGATATTTAGATTCCATCAGCCCGTGGCATTCGACGCGATGTTGCTGGCCCGGAGCCGTTCAATAGTTGTCGCTGACTTCTTTCCGCAGAGACGATGGGTTGCTGCTGCACCATCATGTGGGCGTGTCGCACTGACTCCGAGTCCTACGTGACTGTCATGCTCAGGAGACGAGGGGTGACCGAGTCTATGCCGGTCACCGAGGATCATGGAGGTGCCGTGACGACCAGCCTGAACCCGGCCGGGATGGCCCTGTGGGATGACAACCCGTCGGCTGTCGACCTGCTGGGCTTCGACACGGTGGTCGCGGCCGTTGAAGGCGCCTTGGCGGTTGAGGGCCTGGACCCGCTCACCATCGGTATCCATGCGCCTTGGGGCGGCGGGAAAACATCAGTGCTTGGGATGGTTGAAGAACGCCTCAAGGACCATCCAGGCTACGTAATCGTCCGTACGGACCCGTGGGAGTATGACGACCATGATGATGTTCGTGGCACCCTAATCGCCGAAGTCCTGCATGAGCTAGAGAAGAAGTTTAAAGCAGACGGCCAGGTCAAGGAGAAGGTAAAGGACCTGGTCGAGCGCATTAGCTGGTCACGGGTTGCGAAGGCTGTCACTAAGGGCGCCATCTCGATGACGTGGAGCCCGGGCGAGATCGTGGAGATTGTCAAAGCTTTCAAGCCCAAGGACCGTGAAACGCCAGAATCGATGTCGGGCTTTCGACCGGCGTTCGCGAAGTTCCTTGAAGAAAACCTTCCGCAGGTTAAGCGTGTGATTGTCCTCGTCGATGATCTCGACCGTTGCCTGCCCGATGCCGCGATGGCGACGCTCGAAGCCATCAAGCTGTTTCTGTCGGTGCCCAAGATGACCTTCGTCTTGGCGGCCGACCAGGAGATGGTCCGAGACGCCATCGCTGCGAGCCTCGACGCCAGCGGTCGGAGCGAGATCTTCGCGAATCGATACCTCGAAAAGATCGTCCAACTGCCGATCTCTCTGGCGCGGCTGACGGCGGACGAAACCTCAAACTACGTCGCCTTGCTCCTGGCATCAGGTTCCAGCCCTAACAAGGAGGCCTACACCAGCTTGGTGCAGCACTGCCGCGCACGCAGGCAGGCAGGTCAAACACCGCTCCTGGCAGACCTTGACCGGCTGGCTTGGCGACCGGATGAATCCCTGCTCAAGCTGGCTGATCAAATCGCCACCGGACTGTCGTCCGACAAGGCCAGCAACCCGCGGCACGTGAAGCGCTTCCTCAACGCATTCGGTGTCCGGACCCAGATCGCCAAGACGCACGGGCTGACAATCGCGCCGGCCGTGCTGGCCAAGCTCTACCTCCTCGAAGATCGGTTCCTCAACGAGTTTGAACACTTGGTGAGCCTGTCCGAGGCAGAGCGCCGGGAGCTGCTCGCGGAATGGGAGAAGTGGGGTCGCGGGGAAACCGACGACGTGCCGGGCAAGGTCAGTGAGGAGACGCGGGACTGGGCTGCGGTCGAGCCGTGGTTGGCCACGGAGCCACTCGCGCAGTACCTCACTCTTGCCGCATCGCTCACCAGCCTGGTCGCCGGCGCCAACCTGACCGACGAGCAGGCGCAGCTGGTGGCTGACCTGTCCTCGCCGACGGAGACTATCCGGACCGACGCATTGGGCCGCATCAAGGTTAAGGCGCTCGCTGAGCAGCGTGCCGTCGTCGTCGGGCTATTCGGCCGCGTACGCAAGCTCGATACCATCGTGGACCTTGTCAGCTCGCTAGTGGAGATGGCCAAGGCTCGACCAGAACTGGCGGATGAGATCGCCGATGGTATCCGGCAGAGCTGCTGGCAGAGGCTCGAAATGGCCAGCGCCCTCGAATTGGCCGAGAGCACCGTACCCGTCCTGAGTGGTCTCGCCGACCTACTCGAAACCGACGAAACCGCCGATCCCGCCGCTCGTGAGGCCGTCCGAATGGCAAGGGGCCAATAATGGGTACCTCCGGATCGTACGGCGGCAGCGGCTCCACGAACTGGCAGAACGCCCGCCAGGGATTTGACGGTCTGGGCGGCGGAGGCGACGGTTCTGGAACCGATGCGCCGCCACCGCCTTCTGGCAACCAACAGCCGGACCCAGACGCCGCAGCAGCAGCCGTCGCAGCCGCGATTGCCGCGGCACTGCTTGCCGAAGACTCACAAGCGCGACGACCCGCCAGTTCGGTTCCACTGTCGACGTTGCTGCCACGAGGTCGTGGTGGCGGCGGTAGCGGGGGCGGAGGTACAACAGGCCGGAGCGGCACGTCGGGCCGAGCGGGAGGCAGATCGCGCCGGCAGATGATGTCCGGCGCTCGTCGCGGGGGTGCCGCGCTCGGTGGTGCGTACGCGCTTCGCAATGGTGATGCCGCCGGTCTCCGCGAACTGGGGCTCGATCTGGGCGAACTATCGCAGCTGTCGCCTCGTGTTCAGCTGGCCAAGATCATCGACGCCACGATCGGAGAGGCCGGTCACCCCGACGACTATGCCCTCAAGCGGGCCACCATCGAGCATCTCAAGTCCGTGCTACTTGCCGACACACCCCCACCGCCCGAGGTCAGCATCCGCAACTTCGTCGCCGAATGGATCTTTCAGCAGAGCCTGGTTGAGCTCCAAGCCGCGCGAGCCACCCGCGGCCGCACCCAACAGCAGGTCGACAGCGCCGAACGCCAACTTCGTGATTGGCTGAAGCGGCGCGTGCAGCGCATCGCGGTGTCGACGCAGGACCGACCATCAGTGCAGAACCTGGCCGACATCACAGCCAAAATCACCGGTGAAGCGCTGCGACTGATCAAAGCGGGTACGTCATGAGCCAGTTTGAACTCCTGCCCTCCGATGCCAGCCAATTCGATCCGGGCGCACGACCCCTGCACTGGAGCCGTACGAACAGGGGGACGGGCTCAGTCAGCGGCAACCTCGACTGGACCCTCACCCGGCTGGCAACGCCGCATCCCGTCGCAGCCGACCTGCTACGCATATGCGCCGGCGCCTACCTCGCGGACCGGCTGACCAGCCGAGGCCAGGCGTTCACCCGCACGATTGAGCTAACCGTACATGTGACCGAGACGACGACCTGGACCGCCGACGCCGTCGAACAGGTCGCGGACCTCCTGTGGTGGCTGACGGCCGACGACTGGACCATCCGGGTCGTACCCACCGAGCCAAGCGAAGCTTCCGAGCTTCCTGCCCAGCCGCCGATCGATGAGGTGGCTCTACTCAGCGGCGGTCTCGACTCCCTGTGTGGCGCCGTGGATCAGCTCAACGACGGAACCAGCCGCCTCCTTCTGAGCCACGCGGACGGCACAACGGCCATTCAACACGCCCAGCGCCAGATCCGCGACTGGATTACCGAACGCGCTACCAACCCGCCAGAGTTCCTGACCATCACATTCGCGCAGACCGGCGCGAAGGCGGAATCGTCAAGTCGGAGCCGGAGTCTGCTGTTCGCCGCCCTGGCAACCGCCGCCGCGACCGCCCGTGGCGCCAGCCGTGTGGTGGTGCCCGAGAACGGCTACACCAGCATCAATCCTCCACTCACAACCGCCCGAGGCGGTGCATTGTCAACGCGCTCAACGCATCCGACCACCTTCGCTCGCATCAACCGCCTTCTAACCACGCTCGGCATCGGCGTCGCCATCGACGACCCCTACCTTGGGCTCGCCAAAGGCGAACTCGTAGCCCAAGCAGCGGCACACGTAGATCCGGCGGCGTTTGCCCAAGTCGTCGCCACCTCGCTGTCCTGCGGCAAGCTGGACGGGACGTACTACAAGGGCGGCAACCCCAACTACAGCTGCGGTCTGTGCGTTCCGTGCATCGTCCGAAGGGCCTCAATATCCGCGGCAGGCCTCGACGATCACACGCCCTACCTAGTTGACACACTGCCAGCTGCGTCCCGCCCACGGCTAATCACCAATCGCTCCGACGATATCCAGGCGATCCAGGAGGCACTCCGCCGGGGCATCTCCGAAGATGAACTACTGGCCTGCGGCCCCTGGCCGGACGACTTTGACCTCGACGCCGCCGTAGCCCTGTGTGCACGCGGCCTGCAGGAGATTGCGCGTGTCCCTCTACCCTGACCTGCCCCGCCTCGACTGCCACGCCCACATCGCTCCCGACGTCACCACCGAGCAGGTCCGGCGACTCGGCGACTGCGTAGTTTTCGCCGTCTCCCGCACCCTAGATGAGGGTTACGCTGCCCTGCGGCGGCGCAACGACGATCGCCTGATCTGGGGCTGGGGTGCCCATCCAGCGGTGCCCGAGGCGCTCGACACTTTCACTCCGGAACGGGCAGCCACACTGACAGGCAGACTGCCGCTCGTCGGCGAGATCGGTCTTGATCGCCGCGGTTCGAAAGAACGGCAGACCGAGGTATTCGCCGCCGCCCTGCAGGCGGCGCAGGGACAGCCGGTCCTGATCTCGGTCCATAGCACCGGTCGCACGGCCGCCGTGATCGACACGGTTCGCGCCCACCCTCATCCCGGTCTCGTCCTGCACTGGTTCCTTGGCACCCCCACGGAAGTGGCCGCCGCCGCCGCCGCTGGTTGCTATTTCTCGGTCAACGCGGCGATGCCTATCGATGTCCTGCGCCGCATCCCGCAGGACCGGATGCTGCCAGAGACAGACTTCCCGGCCGGTCGTCGCACCGGTGGCGGTCGAATGCCAGGCGACACCGAGCAAGTCGAGGTCAAGGTGGCTGACCTACTCAGCATGACGCCCTCGCACGTACGTCAGATCTTCTGGAAGAACTTGCGTGACATCTCAGTCGCAAGTGGAGCGTTGGAGCGCTATCCCGAGCTAGTCGCCGACATACTCCTAACTCTCTAAGGTCAACACTACGAACAGTTCGAATACCGCCGCTCCGCCAGCGAGCTAACAACTATTACATTTCCGGGGCAGATGTGCGCATTTTCCGAGCACAAATGGAACATCGCGCGATGCATTTGCTCAGGCGATGCGGAAGGATCACTGAAGGTCCGATACAGTGTTTGCGGGAGGTTGACGCTGCAGGTCATCTCGCAGCAGCGCGCGGGTGATCTGGCAGACAAGTACGCGCGCGTCGTCCCTGTCGGCGAACAGGGCTCCGCTATCAAGGAGTTCTCGCAGTGTGGCGGGGTCGTCGACGTGGTCCGGCCGATGTGAAGGTTGCGCCGCGACCGGTAGGCCGCAGTCGTCGAGAGCCACCGACCACGGCTCATGACTGTAGACAACCACCGCAGGACGGGCTAGAAGATGAAAGACCTCGGTCACCACGGACGTGTGATCGGCGCTCGGAGACAGGTAATCCTCGCGGCGGATACGTACCAGGGCGACAACTCCGTTCGAGTCACCCCTCCGCACCAGCACCACGTCGTCAACCGGGTCTACGACCGGGTAGTCGAAAGGGATGGCCGTGACAAGTTTTAGCAGATCGTCGTGCACGTCGCCGAGTTCGTAACCGCGCCACCGGGGTTCGTATGACAACAGCGGCCTGACTCCCATCCAATAGGTCACGGAGAGCGCTCCGTACACCAGGTAATCGTCGCTCTCGATTCGCCAGGATTCGCCGATAACGGCCGCGACGAACAGCACGTGCAGCAGGCACACCGCCGCATCAAGAAGGTGACGCACTATGCGCAGGAGCCGCATTCAGCCCGCCGACTTCCCGGATCCAGAAACCATGAGCGCTTCATGGCCGCGAGCGCTGCCACGCCAGTGAGGCACGTCGCCGGCCTCAAGCACATCAGTGTGCAATCCCATGATCGCCGCAGCGGTCGGCGCGAGTAGACGGGGCCAGTCCGTGCCCACTCCAGACCACAGGCCCACGCGCCGCCATCGCCCGCGATAAGCCAGTAGCATCTGGACATCGATCTGCTCGTCGAACTCGCGACCCGGTGACGGGCGGTCCGGTACTGTCAGGACAACGACCAGATCACCGTCGTGAGACTCGTCGGTCTTCGACCCTGTGGCCAGCCACGTTCCCGCCATGCGCACGACGTCACCCCCAAGGTCGACGTTCGGCTGTGTGGCGATGTCCACCTCGGTCACGAGCATGGCCCGCACGTCCGCCGGGAGACGCATCGGTGGTGCAGCGGCGCCGGACACCAGGTCGACGTGGTTGCCCTGCCGGGAATCTTCTGAGTCACCGATCGGTGCGGGCGACGTGACGCGGCCGTGATCAGCAAATCCGTCCATGGGGTAGCTCCTCAAGTTTCCAGGGAATCCGTTGTTGGACAAAACATGGACGCTCCGTAAACGGGAAATGTCAAGCCATCTCCGTATTATTTCTCGATTCATACCTCCAGGCTCGATCCCGGGCCTCCGCCACAGGCGGGTTCGGCGGCAACTGCGGACGCCACACGGCTCGCGCGCTAAGTCAACAGCGATGTCTCGTGTGGATAGTCGACGTGGTCCAGGGGAGCCACCACGCGGATCGAGGCAAAACCTGTGCCAGGCTTGACATTTCGGCACAGACGGAGCGTCCCTGGACGTGTCACAGCGCGGGTCGCGCACCACGTTGCCGAAGGGATTTATCTCGTATGGACGGAGCGGGCGCTGCCGCGCCCGGATTGGCCGCGGCACTTCCGGTGTTGCCGGAGGGCGAGGTGTGGGTGGCGATGCCGTACAAACCGGCATTCCCCGGCATCGTCCCCGTCGATGAGACACCGCTGGGTGTCATCACGGACCAGGCTCACTTCCCAGTACTTCGCGACCCGAGCAGTGAGGTCGAGATCGGGCTGCGGTGCCGACCCGCCGTCGCGCGCTGGATCGGGATCCACCTGGAGGCGTTCTACGGCACCGACCAGTACCGCGTCACCTGGCGCGGGAAATCGCTGGAGATCTACGAGGACCCGGAGGGCGAGTCACGGGATGCCCAGCCGCGCGTGGTCCGCTCTGGGGACGACGGCCGCTACGAGATTCGTGACCTGTGGTACCCCGTGGCCCCAGCAGCGGTCGCCGAGCTGGGGCAACGGCACCCTGACGCGCTTGCCGCGCTGACGGGCGACGACGCCCCGGCACCGGTGTCGCACATGCTGGCGTACCTGACCGATCATCCCGGCGCCCCCTCGACGATGGGCCGGAACATCGAGGCTGCGCTGGCGAGGCTCGCCGCCGACCTGGGGCGGTGACCGTCGATGGTGGCCGTCACGGCGCGCGACGTGCCCGAGATCCGGGCCCGGATGACCGAATGGGCCCGGGATCCCGGAGTGGACGGGGCGGGCAACTGGTTCCGGTTCTTCGTCGGTCCCCGGCCCGAGGACTCGGCGAGAGAGCCCGCGTTCCCGCCCCTGGACGATGTCGGTGCGACGATTGCGGACACGCTCGCCACCCAGCTGCCCGCCGCCGAGCTGTTCTACGTCTCCGCCGACCTGACCGACCTCGCCAGCCACGCCGCCACCACCCTGGTCGACTACCGCCTTCATCCCGAAGACCTGCCCGCCCCCGTGGGGTTCATGGTCTACGAGCATCCGCCCGTCGCGGGGACCGCCTCAGCGCGGCACGACGCGGTCTCGCTGGTCTCGTGGGGTCCTGGGCGTGGCGGCCTCTGGGTGCAGAGCTGGGGGACCGTGCCCGACCCGGAGCCCGCAGCGGTTGAGGTGGGACGCAGGCTCGCTCGCCTGCCTCGCGACTATGCCCTGTCGCGACTGCGGAAGGCCGCCGCGCTGAACCTGCCACTGCCCGCCCCGGGCAACAAGCCCGCCAGTCACGAGGCGGCGGCCGACATTGGCGCCCGGCACATCCTGGCCACGTTCCTGCGCAACGCCGAACGCGCACCGATTCCGCCGTCGTTCGTGCCGCCCCACGGCTACGAATGGTGCGGCCTCACGCCCATGCTGTTCACCGATATCACGGGCTGGCCCAGCGCGCTGGCCGAAGGAACCTCCGCCGCCGATATCGCCGCCCAGATCGCCCTGCAGCGCACCGTTCTCGCCACGTGGTTGCTGATGGGCCAGACCCTCGTGCGCTCTGAACGCACCATCGCGCCCCGCCCCGCTCGCCGACGCATCGAGCGCTACGACCCCGCCCTCAACTCAGACGTCCGCATGGTCGACCTCCGGCGCGCCCGCACCGCACCCGCCGACCGCCACAGCGACGCCTTCGGCAAAGGCACCCGCGAATACCGTCACAGCTGGATCGTTCGCGGCCACTGGCGCAACCAGTACTACCGCAGCCGAGGTGACCACCGCCCCATCTGGATCGCCGACCACCTCGCCGGCCCGGAAGACAAACCCCTCATCGGCGGTGAACGCGTCAACGTCCTGCGCCGCTGACCCCGGACACAGCCACCACCCACTGCCCAGCCCCGCGGGCGGCGAGCTGGCTGCGACCTGTCCACCCCGAGACGTCCTGCAGTCGCAGGCGGCCTGCAAGAACAAAGGAAAGGAACAACCACATGACCACAACGACAAACGTCTACACCTCAGTCAAGGACGTAGTGCCCGCTCCGGTGGCAGTCGTGGGCGACTTCTACGACGACACCGCCGACCTGTCACTTCGCGACATCGCCACCCGCATCCGCGAGGACATCATCACCGTCCAGAACGACGACCTGATCCACGCCGACGCGAACTTCACGGTCACGATCGACGAAACCAGCCCCCAAAGCCAGATTCACATCACCATCTCCGGCCTACCCCACAGTGATCACGGCACCGCCGACACACCGAGCAGGGACATCACCCGGGCTGCCTTCACCTCGGTGTTCGTGCTCGCCAGCCACTACAACCGCTTCACCAGCAGCCCCTACCAGCTGCGCTACCTCGTGGTCATCCGAGCCGTCCACGACAACGGCACCGTCTACGCCGAAGGCGTCGGCGCCATCGGACTCTGGGGCGAGCTGCCTCAGCCCGAGCCCGCGGAAACGCCTCTCCACGACGGGTAACGAGCATTCGAGGCGAGAACAGGGCCATTACGGGGTGCAGCAGCCACAGGCCGCACCCCGTAGCCGCTTTCGGCAAACAACGTCGTCGCACACGCCCCATGCCGTCTAAGTCCACATGAGACACACGTCTTGTTTGACGGATCGCTTGACAATGTGGCGGTGACGAAGCGTCCATAGACGTGTAGCCCGAACAACCGGATGCGCACCGGCGGGCAGCGCCCCGGCCGGGGCATGACCTTCCCTCTCCGTACCAACACTTTGGAGTTCGTCATGTCCCGTAGGAACCACAAGAACCGCACCGCCACCGGCACGGAAAACCGCCACCTGCACGCTGTGGCCGATGATCCCGGCCAGCAGGACACGCAGACCACGGAGGACAAGGTCCGCGCCGCACTGGCCACCACTCCCGACTCCACAACTGCCGCGCTGGCGACGGCCGCCGGAGTCGGCCGATCGACCGCAGCGAAGATCCTGGCCCGATGGGGGCGCGACGGCACCGCCATCCGCACCGCAGGAGACGGTCCGCGCAATCCCGACACTTGGACGCTCGCGCCCTCAAACCGCGACGCAGCCGCGCCCGACACCGAGGATGCGCAACTGGACACGACCGCGACGCCCAGCACCGATAGCCCGACCGAAAACACCAGTGACACCGACGACGACACGACCCAAGACCCTGTGGACGCCGAGGATGCCCTCACCGGACTCGACAACGCGACCGCTGAGGACACCGCCGCCGTGCACGAAGTCACCGCAGGTTCGGACGCCACCGCCTCCGAACCCGACGGCACCGCCACCGACACGGCCGACGAGGCCGCCACGTCTTCGAATATCGACCCCGAAACCGACGACACCACCCAGCCGCCCGAGACCGCACTGGTGGATCCGGCCGACAGCGTGGCCGAGAACGAGACCGAACCGTCTCCGGCAGAACCGCCTGCGGTCACCGACACCGACACCAGCCGTGCAGACAAGGACCGACTGCCCAAGGGCGGGCTGCGCGCGTTGGTGGAGGAATACTTGACCAATCACGCTGGCAAGAGCTTCGGGCCAGCCGAGATCGGCAAGGACCTCAGCCGCTCGGGCGGCGCGGTCAACAACGCCCTGGAGAAACTCGTCACCGATGGGTACGCGATCAAAACCTGCGAGGCACCGAAACGCTTCTCGATCAACCCGGACAAGACCGACGTCCCGAGGATGGCCAAGGACGCCGCCGAACCCGCGCTGGAATCCTGACGCCCGCCCAACTCATCCGCGCGCAGGACCGCCGCCATCGATCTGCAGGCACGGTCCTGCGCGCGGCTTCTCCTGACACCGGCCCCGCACATTCGAGTCGGACGAAACCGCCATCCCCCGTCAACCCCCTCCGCTGCCACAGTGGCGGGCAATACCGCGCGGCATCGTCGAGCAGCCGTCCGACACCAGAGCGCCCGACTCGCGCGCCGGGCCGCACCAACCCGGCGGCCCGGCGCGCGCAACCCTCCGCCCCTGGCCAGCGCCCCTCCGGCCATGACCGGGCAAGCAACAGGCTGGACCAGACAGGCGCCTTCATACGCCACACGCTTTGCCCTTGCTACCTGTGGCCTTCCATCACGGCGCAGCCACCCTCTTCCGTCAAGTCGAACACCTGATCGTAACCCTTGCCGTTCCTATTACCACTGAATGAAAGATCCAATCGACCATTAGGAGGCATCTATGGAACACGGGGAACGATGATGCAAGGTTTAACCTGTTCGGACGCAGCGGTTCCTTGATCACGTGTTGTAGCTTGACGAAGCCCGCACAGCGCGGAAATCACCTCGACGCGGAACGTGTAATTACCGCGCCGATCCAAATATTTCAGGAGGAGTTCGATGAAGCACGCCCGGAGAAGGCTTTCGTCCATGTTCGCGACAGCACTGCTCCTTCCCGCGATCGGAGTGTCGACGGCCGCCGCAGCTGAATCCAGCTCAGCAAAGCAGGAGGATACCTACTGCGCGATGGTCGTCGGCAAAGCAGGGCCCGGCGGCACACCCTCGCCAGTTCTCGCACAAGAGTGCTCCGCTTTGTCCCTGGACGACGCTGACACAAAACTGAGATCCAAGGTCAGCCAAGGCACCACGAGAGCGACAAACGCGGAACTGGCCAACATCCTCATGTACTGGTACGAGCACACCGACTTCAATAACAATAACACGGTACCGGGGCGCATAACGTCCATCTACGGTGGAGATGGCCCCTGCGACGCAGCAGGGTATCGCATCGAGCCGACCTCATGGTGGAAGGCCAACCTTTCCTCGATCATCGGGCAAAGCAACTGCAGCTTCGCCCGCCTGACCAATATCGCCCTGACCAGCACCAGCGAACAGGCGATCTGGGGAGGCACCGGCAAGTACCTGGGCCAATACCACGACAACGTCGGCATTAGCCAGCCGCACGCCTGACCCGAGCGGGCAGCCTGCCCCTGAACAGCTGGGTTCCCCCGAGGTAGACCCCACGGAACCCAGCTGTTCAGGGTCGAGCGTCCAGGTTCGCGACAAGGCCGTTGACGTCCCACAGCAGGTAACCGATGGTCGCCGGCACCGGCACCTCGGTGCCGAGAATTTCACTGTTAGCCGTCGTGGCGACGAACTCTGTCGCCAACAGCTGCCCGGTTTCCGGAGCGATCAGCAGGTAGTTCCGACTATCCGGGAAGCCGTTCCCCGGCTGGTGCGAGACGGCCGAGACGGCGACAGCCGCCCGGCCACGACGATCAGTGGTCTGCCCTTCGACCGTGAGCCCGGGCTGCTCGGCGAGCACGTCCAGGAAGGCCGCGGCGGTCGCTGGCGCGTGCAACTGAGCACCCCAGCGCAACGTCGCCTCCATCCACCACGCCGCAGGCTGCCCCTGCCCTTCTTTCCTGAACCCTGCGACCAGTGCCTGCTGGTCGGCCCCCGGGAGCTGGCTCTGCCCGACCAGCGGGCGCTCCATCGGCGGCGGCCCCTCCCCTTCCGGGCTTTGCATCTCCCGCCCGGTGCCATCAGCGGCCAGCCACGTCTGAATCCGACGCTCGTAGAGCTGACTACCCAGGTCCTGACCGTTAGTGTCGATTTTCGTGGCGAAGATCCACTGGCTACGTTCGGAAAAGAACACCTCACCAGATCCGGACGGGCCAGCTTGCCGCCGCGCTCGAGAAGCGAGATCGCGGAGCAGCGGTCCGGGATCCGAAGCCACCGCCGCGGGCGAGAACTGCAGCAGCGGCGGAGTGGATGTGGTGTGTCCAGGGCTGTTGAGAACTCGGCCGACCGCTAACGTTCCGGCGGCTACGGCAACCACGGCAGCGCCCGCGGTGAGCAGGACACGACGACGCCCCGGCGTCTTCTGGACAGCAACCCCTAGGTCAGCGCCTTGATTGTCGTCTCGCCAACTCGGCCGTTCTGAGGGAACTCGAACATCGTCGGACAACGCCTGAGCCGACAACCGGTCCATCGCCTCGGTGACACGTGCCCTCATTACACAACCTTCCCGTTGATCGGAGCCTTCGTGGCGCCGCCCGCACTGGGCGTCGCGTCCAGGCGAGCGAGCGTGTCGGTAAACCGCCGGCGCGCCCGATGCAGCCGGACCGCGAACGCCGCAGCCGAACAACCGCTGACCTGCGCCGCCTCTCGAGTGGTCAAGCCGTCCCATTGAGCCAGCACGAGCGCTTCCCGGTCCTTCTCGGCGATCTCAGACAGAGCAGCCAGGACGGTCATCCGCTCCACCACAGCAGCCCCGACATCGCCGAGCGCGGCCATGGCCGACAGCCGCGTCAGCTCAGCGGTAAGAGCATCCTGGTAGCGCCCGCGGCGGCGTTGCTCCGCCAGCACATGCCGTGTCGTCACCAGCAACCAGGGAAGTACGCCATCTTCGGGAACTTCATCGCGCTTTCGCCAGGCGACCAGGAACGCCTCGTCTACCGCTTCGTGAGCCACGTCGGATGAGGCGCGATGCAGGG
Source organism: Amycolatopsis sp. 195334CR (assembly GCF_017309385.1). Taxonomy (NCBI): domain Bacteria; kingdom Bacillati; phylum Actinomycetota; class Actinomycetes; order Pseudonocardiales; family Pseudonocardiaceae; genus Amycolatopsis; species Amycolatopsis sp. 195334CR. Next base: position 885,558 of record NZ_JAFJMJ010000001.1, read on the forward strand.
CATACCTCACCACCCGGGGATGCAACTCAGCGTAGAGCCGGGTAAAGCTCTCCTTGTCGATCACCGTCCGCCTTCCTGCCCTCATCCCATCCTGCTCAGTACTGACATGGGAACAGCCGATATTTACCGTCTTCCCAGAGAATTTTCTCCACGTCGCGTCTTGCCTGGTCAGAACGACCAAACCAGCCAAGTATTCGCATTTGCGAATGCGATGCGGTCAAGTTACGGCTTACCGCGTGTCCCACAAACAGGCAAAGAGATAGTGACTGTCGTCCGGGGTGAGCATCGTCGACCTGCCTCCAGTCGCAGGCCGAACCACTACCAGACACGGCCCTCCGGTTCCCTGGCGTGGTAGAGGCCCCGGCGCGTGGAAAGGCTCACGTCGAACTGCTCGACCGAACCCCGATTGTCCAAGCCCACGGTGTGCTGCGGGGTTAGTCATCCTCCAGTTCGCTCACGTGATCGCCACCTGAAACGCCCACTCGCCGCCCTCGATCCGGTAGTTCCCGTCCGGGTCGGGGTTGATGCGCCAGGGCAGGTAGGCGTCGCGGGAGCGCAGGTGCTGGTGGACGTGGATGAGGGTGTCGCGGTCGAAGTACACCAGCGGGTGCTCGTCGGGGGCGGTGTCGTGGTTCGTGGTGCACCACACGGCTACGGCTTCGGCGATCTCGGGCCGGAACACCGGGACCCACGGCTGCCCGCGTGAGGTGTCGATCCGGGCGGGAAACCCGCTCACGGGCAGGTTGGCGGGGTCGCAGGTGACCACGGTTTCGCCAGGGCGCGGGTAGTGCCGTTCGGGGTCTCGTAGCACGGCGAGCTGGCGGGAGAACCGGTCGCGGGTGCGGGTCGGGGCGGAGAGGTACCAGCGGCCGAGCTCGCCGAGCGGGTAGCGGCCGTCCTCGCTGAGGGTGATCTCGTGGCGGTGGTGGGGGGCGTCTCCGGTGATCACCACGAGGAGGTCGTCTTCGAAGCGGGCCAGCGGGTACCAGTCCGGGTCGACCGGGTAGACCAGGTTGAGCCACTCGCACACCGCTTCGGCGACCTCGCGGCGCATCCGGGGCCGCACCCACAGGCCGTGGTGGCGGCGGGGTTCGACGACGGCGGGGAAGCTGATCTGGTGCGGCGCGGCGTGGGTGGCGGGCACGAGTTCGATCCAGTACTCGCCGGCGGCGAGGTCGAGCGCCGCGGGCGAGGCGGCGTCGAGGGTTGTGGTGGTCATGGTGAGTCTCCTTCCGGTGCTGGAGCAGTGGGTGAGGTGGGCTCGGTGCGGATCCAGCGGCGCGCGGCGGGATCCCAGGTGGCGTGGGTGTAGAGGCGGTTGAGGTCGGGCAGGCCGGGCCCGTACAGCCAGCCGAACTCGGCGCATTCGGCTTCGCCGGGCCAGTGCCCGGTCCAGATGTCCTGCGGGCATCGGCACGAGTCGCCGTGGCCGCTGCGCTGCAGGCCGGTCGCCAGACACCGGGCGACATCGCACACTCCGGTGTGCTTCTCGCCGACGCGGGCCTCGCAGGTGGGACAACACGGTTGCGGCAGGCAGCTCATGGCCTGGTCCCGGTGGTGGTGTGGCGGTCGCGGAGGAACTCGGTCCACCCGCTGGCCTCGGAGCCGACGTGGGTGGTGTGCAGGCGCACGTCGCTGGCGAGCAGTTGGCGGTGGGCCAGCACCATCTCGGTTCCGGCGGTGATGGCTTCGGCCAGGCGCAGGTGCAGGTGCGCCCAGTCGAGGCAGCGCTGGTATTCGTCCTGATTGACCGGGCGGGTGCTCAACGTTGAGTGAATCGCGCGAGCGCGGGCGAATAGGGCCTCGGCGGCGGCGCAGTGCCCGGCGGCGCTGCGCGGCTCGTTCGCCGTCGCCGTGGCTGGGGCGGTGGGTGCGGTGTCCGGGGACATGTGTCGGTCTCCTTCAGGTGTGCGGTAGTGGGCGGGTGGTGAGCACCGTGCGGGTGCGGGGATCGGCCAGCAGCGGGTGCGTGGTGGGGCGCTGGTCGTCGGCGATGAGCACGCGCACGCCGAAGCGCGGTTGGCCCGCCGGCGGGGTCGGTCCAGCCGTAGAGGGCGGGCAGCGCCAACAGGGCGTGCACGGTCTCCTCGCCGGCGAGATCGCCGTCGCGGTAGCCGAAGACCTCGATCTCCAGCTCGGCGGCCGCGTCGTCGGTGGTGACGGCGTAGCGCAGGTGTGGTGGCAGCGGGCCCCGGAGCGCGTCGAGGGCGCTGGGAGTACCGGGTTCCGCTGGCGCGGTCAGGTCGGCCAGGATCCGCAGGGCGAGCTGGTAGAGGTCGTGGCGGTGGGTCGCGCCGAGCAGCGGGCCGTAGCGGCGGGCGGTGGTGTCGGCGGCTGCGATCCCGGTATAACCGCACGTCGCGCGCCCGGGCGGGAACACCAGCGGCTGGTCACCCGGTCCGGGCGGCACGTCGACGCCCGCGCGCGCCGACCAGCGCTCTCCCCGCTGGGCGGTCCACACCGCGCCCTCGTCGAAGGCGTGGACGTAGTCGGTGCCGTGGCTGGTGGGCCACAGCCACGGCCACTGGCCGCCGTGTCCCCGGGCGACCTCGCCGGCCTGCTCCGCCTCGGCCATCTGGAGGAAGACGGTGACGAGGCAGGCGAAGGCGCCCGCGGACCAGGCTCGCGTGATCTCGTCGAGCCAGCGGCTGTCCGGGGTGCCGAGCCGGACCGAGCCGAGCCACTCCGCGCCCGGGCCGCGCCCGAGGTAGAAGTCGTGCGTCGTACCGCTCATCGGGTATCACCGCCGATGGCAGGCAGGTCGGCGGGTGTGTCCCGCATCAGAGGCATCGGCACCGACGGTGGCGCGGCCGGATCACGCAGCCACGCGGCCAGGTCGGGCGGTCCGAGCGGGTCGTCCTCGCTGTCGGGAAACCAGGGGTTGCGCGGGTCGAGGCGGTGCCAGCGGACACCACCTCCCACGGTGGCGAACACCGCCGCGTCCTCGGGATCGAAGGTGATGATCCAGCTGCTGGCGTGACTGGAGTACCAGGGCCAGGGCCAGCCGAGTTCGGGCCGGTACCCGTGGCCCAGGCATTCGTCCTCCCACACGATGAGGGCGTCGGCGATCGCCGCGCGGAAGGTGCCTTCCTCGGTCGCGGTCAGCGCGAGCCGTACGGGTGGGACGGCGAGAAAGTTCTCGGGGTAGCACTCCCCGCGCAGGGAGCCGATCCATTCGGCGTGTTCGCCACGTCCGAGGTAGAAGTCGGTGTAGCTCGACATGATCCACTGCCTCCTTACCGTGGTGGCCCGTAGGGATTCCAGTGGGGTGATGGCGGCACGCAGGCGTACGGGTCGGGCGGCGGGCACGGCGGATACGGCGGCGCCTGGCCGTAGTGGTTGTCGGCAAGGTCGCGTTCGTTGGCGCGGCCGAGGAGGTAGGCCAGCACGATCACCGGGGTCCACGGTCCCGGCAGCAGTACGGCCAGCACCGTCCACACGAGACGCTTCTTCCTGTCCTGCATCGCGGTCAGCTCCTTTCCAAGCGGGTGCGGCAGCGAGATAGGTGGCAAGCCGGGGTGGCGGGGTCACGGCTCTCGCCACAGCAGGCGCGCGTAGTCGGTGGGTGGTGTACTGGGCGGGCGGTGCACCGGGAGCGGAACTGCTGGCGGTGCACCGGGATCGCGAAGCCACGCCGCGAAGTCGGGTGGGCCGCATCGCAACGGCGGGCGCGGGTGGTCGGGGTCGAGGCGGTGCCAGTGCTCGCCGCCGCCCGCTGTCATGTGCACCCCGCCGCCGGGCGGCCGAGGAAGGTGATGATCCAGTCGTTGCAGTGGCTGGTGTCCCATGGCCAGGGCCATCCGTGGCGTGGTTCGTGGGCGGCTCCGAGTCCCCGGACCGCCCACATCATCAGCAAGTCCTGCACCGCCACGTAGTAGCGCGACGGGGCGATCGCGGTGAGCGCTTCGCGACCGTGGAAATCTTTGAGGAGGTTGTCCGGGTGACAGGCGAACTGCAGCGAGCCGATCCACTGTGCCCGGGCGCCTTCGCCAGCGTAGAAGTCCGTGCGTGTGCTCATCACTGGCCTCCCGCGACACTCGGGGTGTTGGCGGTCCGGGCAAGGTAGCCTCGCAGCGCCTGGGATAGTTCTCGTGCGCAGGCCACGGCGTCGCGGCTGGGCACGGAGAACGACAGTGGAATCCACGCGTCGTCGACCTCGCTCCGGGCGTCACGGATCCGCGTGGCGGCCTCGCGTTGGAGGGCGCGGGCGGCCTCGCGTCGCTCGGCGATCAGCTCGGCGTGCCGCCTGCGTTCGAGCGCGCGATCGATCTCGGCGAGGTAATCGGGCACGAAGGTGTCGCGGATGTAGGCGGCGACCTCGTCGGGCGGCGTGTGCAGCGCGAACCCGGGATGGGGGTGGGCGGTTTCGTCCGGCCAGCGGCAATACCCCACTGCTGGGCCCCGTGGCCGGAGCGGGTCGAGCCGGTACCCCCACTTGCGGCCCGGCCATATCCGCAGGCCGAACTCGATCCCCCGCTGCGGGCAGCGCAGGACGACCAGCCAGTACACCGACCAGTAGGTGGCCTCCCAGGTGTCGGGCAGCGCGGCGACGATCTCGCGAGCCACGGCGTCGAAACGCCGGTACTTCGGAGAATTCCGCAGTGCGCGCGGCATCTGCTCGCTCGGTTCGCTGCTGCACCGTGTCTCGGCATGCGTGGTGGTGCTGTTTGTGGCCATGGTGGATTCAGCTCCTCATGTCGGTGGTGGCTGTGAAGGCAGGTGGTGGGGTGGCCGGGGTCGTGCTGGAACGGTGGAGGTGGTGCGTCCGGGTCGCCGTGGTCGGCGTGGCGTGCGGGTGCCTCATCACCACCCCGAGGGCTCGGGCGGCGCCGTCTGCATGCGGGGTGCGTTGGCGAGTTCGGTGCGCAGGTCGGCCAGGAGGCGGTGGTCGCTGCTGCGGCGCCAGAGGTGCCAGCCGTTGACCGGGGTCCGAGTCAGCCGGGTCGCGAGCGCGGACACGGTGAACACGCCCTCCCCCACGGCGGCGGTGCTGTCGGGCAGCAGGGTGCCGCCCGCGACCACCATGGCGGTGTGCCCGTCGAATTCGACCTGTTCGCCGATGCCGATGAGTCCGGCGGTGATCAGCGCCCGCAGCGCGTCCGGGCTCATGCGATCGTGTCCGTGGTGGCGGCAGCGGGACTCGTGCAGCGCCCTGTCGGCTTGGCTGCGCAGGTACAGGCTCACGCCGAAGGCCAGTTCCCGGGGCCAGTGCCCGGGGATCGGGGTCACCTGGTGGGCGGGGCGCCATTCGCCGTGGGAGGCGAGCAGGAGTTCGGTGTGGCTGCGGTCGCCGTGGGCAGGCGGGTGCAGCCGCAGCACGACGTCGCCCCGGTGTACCTCGGGTGCTGGCTCGTGGTTGAGCCACACCCCCGCGAGCAGGTCGGTCGGTTTGGCGTGCGCGGCGGCGGTGTCGCCGTGGCTGGCCAAGGCGGCGGACGCGTCGCGGGTGCGCCCGGCGATCATGAGCAGCCCCCATGCCCCGGGCGGCATGGTCGTGGATGCGCTCTCGGCCGAACTGGGGAGCAACCGCACCGCGTTCGGAGGTAAGGGCGGGTCGGCGGTGGCTGCGGCGCTGTCTGTATCGGTGTTGTTCATGGCTAGCGTTTCCTTCCTGTGCGGGCGTGGTCGGCGGGGTCAGGAGTCCTCAGAGCCCGGGCAGCCGGGCTTGTGCCCGATGTCGGATCCGAGTTCGAACGGCATGGGCACGTGCTGACCGCCGCTGCGGGCGTCGAGGAAACGGCCGAGCGTGGCGAGGTCGGTGGCCTCGGCCCGCGGCACCTCGCCGGCGCAATCCGGGCACGGGGCGAGCACGCGCAGGTCGTCCACCGTGCCGCCGAAGGAGGTGAACCGGTACTCGGCGCCGTCGTCGGTGATGGTCACGCGATACCAGCGCCACCCGCCGTGTTCGCGGTCGGGATCGTCGGTGACCGTCACCGCTGCGGGTGCGATTCCGAACACCTCGGTCACGTCCCGGACCAGTCGACGGCGGGTGATGGCGCGCTGGACGTCGCACGGGCGACGATCGAACGCGGGATCCTGACGGCGGGCCCGGTCGTAGCTGTCGGCCGCGCGGGCGGCGAGGGTGCCGCTGCCGGGGTTGGTGGTGGCGTTCATCGGTGGCACTCCGTCGCGTGGTTGTCGTCGACTGGTGCGGTGAGGGCACGGGCGAGAGCGGGTGTGCAGGCGATCGCGTCGTCGAGTGGCATGACCAAGTCGATGCGCACGAGGTCGTCGGCCGCCTGGTAGTGAACAGTCACGGGCTGCTGGCAGCGCGCGCGTTCGCTTGCGGTCGCGGAGAACTCGCGGTGCAGCCGTTCGGCGACCTGGGCGCGGGCGACCCGCCTCCGGGCCTCGGCTTGGTCGCACTCTCGTTTGGCGGCTTCCGCGCGCGCGAGGGCGTGGTGGTAACGAGGGAGGAAATCCTCGTGGATGTAGGTGGCGACCTCGGCGGCAGGGGTCCCGACGGCGAAGCCGGGATGGGCGTTTTTGTCGTCTTCGCGTGGCCACACGAAGTGGTTCACGAGCTCGCGTGGCACGGCGCACGGTACGAGGCGAAAGCCCCACGTGCGGTGTCCCCACGGGCACAAAGCGATGCGGGCTCCGGTACTCAGGCACTCAATATCGGCGGCGTCGTCCGGCCCGCAACCACGGCCGATCGTCCACTGGCCCGGCAGGGCGGTGGCGATGTGGACTGCGGCGAGAGCCACTCGGTCGAACTTGGTGATGCGCGGCGGCGGTGCGCTCGATGTGGCGGTGTGTCCGGGCGGCGTGGTCGCAGGTGCGTTCTCGGCAGGGTCGGGGTGGAACCGCACCGCGTTCGGGGGCAGCGGCGGGTCGGCGGTGACTGTGGTGGTGTCGTTCATGGCGGTGCCTCTTTTCGTTGCTGTGGCTGGGTGTGGTTGTTTGTTAGGCGAGCCACGGCTCGTCGGTGCGGTTGCGGAATTGAGCGGGTGGGATGCCGTTGGTGAGGTGGCCGGACGCGCACCGCACCTTGAAATGCACCCCGCTGGATACGAGTTCGCCCGTCTCGACGGTGTTCTCGGGGGTCGGGCACCGAGACAGTGAGCACGCCCAGGTGATGTCCTTGAAGAACTCCTGGTATTTCCTGGCCGAGTCGGGAGCGTTGTCGCGGAAGAAGAACTGCATCGGATTGCCTTCCTGGCCGTTGGGCTGCGGTCAACCGCCCAGCGGGGACGGTCACCCAGGTGGGCCCGGTCGCGGTGGTCGCCTTGCGGTGCCGGGAACAGCGACCACCACGATGGGGCGCGGTTAGGCCTCGTCGTCGCGTGCGGCCGCGTCCACGAGGTCGGTCAGTGTGGTGACGAGTGCCGTGAGGTCGCGCGCGGCCCAGTCCAGTGCGGTGATGGCGTCACGGCCAGCGCTCACACCTTGGCCCTTGGCGAACAGGTTGAGGTTCTGCTCGGCGTCGTCGAGGACCTCATGGAGTTCCTCCAGGGTGCCTAGTTGTTCGTCGAGGTCGATGTCGGCGGCAGAGGTGGTTGACTGGGCGGGCGTGGTAGCCATTGGTTCGTCCTTTCCGTTGTGGTGTCGGTTCCTTGTGGTCACCCGGGGGCGGGGCGGGCCCGCCCCCGGATGGGTTCAGCGGGTGGCTCGCAGGGCGGCCGTGGCGGCCTGCCCAATGGCGCGGGCGGTGGCGGCCGGGTCGGTCAGGGTGTGCACGGTGGCGCCGTTCATGGGTTTGGTGCCCCTCTTGTCGGGTGCCAGCCACAGCACCGCGCACCCGCTCTCGCGCAACCGGTCGAGCATTTTCTGGCCTGGTATCCGGGTGGTGTCCTCGAATTGGCCGTCGGAGATGATCACCAGCAGTCGCGCGGCGGTTGGGCGGGACAGGTCGAGGGCACCGTCGAGGGCGTTGATCGCGGTGTCGATGACGTGCCCGCACATGGCGGTGCCGAATTCGGTCACCTTCGGGGGTGTGACGCCGGGGCGGGTGATCGCGGTGACGATGCCCGCGCCGAAGGTCACGGTCGCGGTGGTGGTGGGCACGGTGGTGTAGCGGGCGGCGTGGGCGAGGATCCAGGCCGCCGAGGCCACGGGAGCGGTGAAGGCCTTCATGGAATCGGTGACGTCACAGATGATGCCGAGCCGTAGTGGCGGGGCTGGCACGACATTGCGGGTGGTGCGGGTGAAGGGTTCGGCGGTGGGGATCGCGCCCGCCGCGCGCTGGGCGTCGACGGTCATCGCGCCGCGCATCCGCAACCGCCCCGGGGGCACTGCCGAGCGGGTTTTGGTGGCGGTGCGGTCGCGGTGTCCGGCGGTGGTCAGCGCGCGGGCGAGGTGCCGCGCGGCGCTGTGTTCGGTCGCGTTCGGCGCGCGGGTGCCGAGGATGTGGCGGGCGGTCGGGTTGTACCCGGTGCCCGTACCGCTGAAGACCTCCTTCGCGGAGTCCTGTGCCCGTTGGCGTGCTTTGTCGTCGGCGGCACGCGCGTCCATGGCTTGGGTGATGGGGTCGGTGGGCGCGGGTTCGGCGACGATCGCGCTACCGATCGCGCCGACGGCGTTGGTGATCGCGTTCGCCAGCGGCGACCGCGACGGCATCTTGTTCCCCGCCCCGTTCTGGTTCGTGGCGTTGGGGTCGGGGGTGTCGGGTGGTTCGTCCGGGTCGGTGCCGATCGCTTCGCACCATTGGCGCCCGAGGTCGATCATGCGCTGGGCGTCGTCGTCGGCGGTGCGGTGCGCGGCGCGCCAGATTCGGCGCAGTGTCGCGAGTGTGTCGGTGCCGAGAATGTCGCGCACCACGCGCTCGACGCGGGCGACTTCGCTGCGGTTGAGGATGCCGCCGTCCACTCGTGCCAGCACCAGCGCGGCACTGCGGGCGGCGTCCTGGGGGGTCATCCGCGGTGCTGCGGTGGGGTCGTTGGCGCGGGTATCGGCGAGGATGAGGTTGGTGGTGCTGGCGCGCAGCCAGTATCGGTCACCCGGGCGGCGGCGCACCTGTGCCGCTTCCATGCGGGACTCTTCCAGCAGGTCCGCCGCCGCGACCGCGCCCGGGGGCGCGCCTTGGGGTGCCTGCCACACGGAGTGTTTGGCGTGGCCGCATTCGTGGGTCAGCAGTCCCCATGCGGTGCGGTAGCGCTTGCGGTCCCCGACCCGGTGCGGGGCGACCGTGGCGGGGTCGACCCCGGTGTCGAGGTGGACGCCGTCGACCTCGATGGTGGACTTGTCGGGGAAGTAGCAGGCCGGGGACCCGTGGCCAGCGCCCGGGGCGACCGTGACGACCAGGTTGTCACAGTCGGCGATGGCGGGTGTCTCGTCGCCGAATGCGGCGGACAGGGCAAGCCATCCGGGAGTGGTCGGGAAAATCGCGGTGGGAGCGGCGGTGGCTGCGGCTACGTGAATGCTCATGGCCTGTGTCCTTTCCGGACGGTCGCGCGGGCGGTACGGTGGTCGTGGGCTAGGCGAACTGTGACCCCAGCGACAACGGGGCGACATTCGCGCCGAACACGTTGCACACGGCTTCGGCGACCACGGCCCGGTCCTCTTCGGGTGCGATGCCGACCAGGTTCCCGGCGGCCGCGAGGGTGCCCAGCACGTCGGCTATCCGGTTGAACGCGATCAGTTCCCGCAGCTGCGGCGCCCAACCGATCTCGCCCTTGCCCTGCCGTTGGGCCAGATTCCGCGCCACGCGCACCGCTTTCGGGTCGATGTTGAGCTGGGTGGCGAGGTCGTAGTCGGTCGACACGTGGATCTGCGCGGAGAACCGTGACGAGAGCGCGTCGGTGAGCACCGCGCCGTGCACCCCGGGGTTGTGTCCGGCCACGACGTAGAACCCGGGGGCGGCGTCGACCACCTCGTTTTTATGGGTTTTGATCAGGATCTGGCGGCGTCCGTCCATCGCGGGATAGACCACCGCGAGCACGGTCGGCGGTATGAGCGTGGCGTCATCGATGAACAGTGCGCGCCCCTCACGCATCGCGGTCACCAGCGGCCCGTAGGTGAATTCGTAACGCCCGTCCGGGGTTTGGGTGTAGGAGCCGACGAAATCGTCGGTGACGGTGTCGGAATCCCCTTGCAGGGTCACGATGTCCGGGAACGCGGCTTCCACCACCGACGTTTTCCCGGTGCCGGGCGGGCCGTACATGAGCGCGGACACCCCCGCGTCCCGTAACCGCCGTAGCGCGGTCACATCGGACAGTCCGGACAGTTTGCGCGGGTGGTACATCTGCCCGTTCGGGCGGCGTACGGGACCGGTCACCAGCGCGGGCGGGGCGGGCGGGGCGGCGGGTGTGGTGCCGCGCGGGGCGACCGTGGTGACTGTGGCGGCGTCGGCGGTTGTGTCGGTCGCACGGTAGGTGACCGGGTTGACGCCGACTTTTTTGGCTTCCCCGCGCGCTTCCAGTGTGGCCAGCGCGTTGCCGACCGCGCCGGACGATTTCCCGCCGAGTTTGGCCGCGATGGTGCCGGGGGTGAGTGCGGCGGTGGGGTCGTGGGCGAGTTGTTCGGCCACCATGCGGCGAAGTTCGCCGTTGCGCAGTCGGTGTGCCGCGCCCGGGGCGGCGGGCGTGCTGCCCGTGGCCGGAATCGTGACTGGCGTGGTCATGGTGTCGGGTCCTTTCGCGTGGTTCGGTCGGCGGGGCGGGGACCGGGGGGTGCGGTCGGTTTTCTTGCGGTGGCGTGGTTTAGCTGCGGCCGAACCCGTTGGTCAGTGCGTGGACCGCGTGGTATTCGTCGTGGGCGTCGTAGTGCTTCCCGTCGGGGGTCACCACCCGCCAGCGGTCACCGCGCACGGGGTCGGCGGGGTAGTAGCTTCCGGCGAACGTGCCGTCGGCGCGGGTGACCGTGCCGTACAACATTTGTTGCGCGTCGGCGGGGTCGATCACCACACCCGTGACGGTGCAACCGTTTTCCACGGATTGCCGCACCACGATGTCGGGCAGTGGCGCGGGGTCGGCGGCGGGGTCGACCACGTACACGGCGCGGGTGTCGGTGGCGTTGTGGTTCATGGCGTGCCCTTTCGGCGGCTGGGTGGTTGCGGGTCAGTGGGTGGCGGCGGGTTCGGTTTCGGTGGCGTCGGCGTTGCGCTGGTGGGTTTCGGCGGCGTAGTCGGCGGCGTCGGGGGTGGCGTGTTCTTCGACCCACCCGCAGTAGCAAAACGCGGTGGCGGTGCCGTCGGCGTTGGTGGTGGTGTCGGCGTAGCACATAGCGATCCCCGTTCGTGAATTGGTGTTTCCGGCTTCCCGGTGGAACTGATTCGCACCCGGGGCGGTAGTTGGTTTTTGGTTTCGCTTCCGGTTTTCCCGGTGACACAACAAACGTAACCCGACCCCCGGGCGCCGCGCAATAGTTTTCCGGGGTGAATTTCGGGAAATTTTGGCCGCATTTTCAGTGCAGCTGCCACAATTCCGCGCGGAATTTTTGTGCAGGTCAGGCAATTGCAGGCCGACCAGAAATGGGGGCGCCGGTCACGTATCGAACCGCGGATAGACGTAGTTGTTTTTATTAACTTGAATGAAAGACCGGAATAGGGGGAGGTGAGTTGAGATGCCGTGGTGAGCCGTGGTGAAACGATGACGGGGCCGCGTGACATCGGCGCCGGGCCTGATGTGTTCACCTGCTTGGTGTCACGCGAGTCTGGGATACCGGTGGATCCCCTTGCAGGGGGTGTGACCTGCGGAGATGGCGGACACGGGGGGATCCACCTTAGGTGGATACCGGAGGACGAGGCTGATAGGCCGGGTCGGCGGCCCCGCGGTTGGCAGTCACCGTCCGCGTCTCCGAGGTGCGCGAGCCCGGCAGCGGGTAGCGACATGGAGGCGCGAGGTGGACCGCCCGGAATACCGTTCTCGATTCGACCATGGCAGTCACTACGGTCGCCGGAGACTGTCTTCGCGGTGCGTGGATGTCGCGCCCAGCACTCGGCACGAAACGTCTTCGGCATTGTCTCGGAATACGAGAACACGTCCACAGATGTCTTTTTCTTCGACCTCGACAGTTGCACTACCACGGTCGACGCTAGCATCGACGCGCACGAGTTAGCGGCCCAGAATCGAGGTATTTCACTGTTCCGCACAAATGCCTCGACGGCACGAGAATCGCACCTCGATCGCCGTGCCCGGCATGCGCGTCCGGGAACCCTCGATGCGTCCATTCATGGCGCCGTGGTTCGGGAGAATTCGTCGACCGGGATCCCGGTGTCGCGGGCGCGCAGCCGCTGGGCGAGGTCGATGGTGTCCGCGGTGGGTGTGGTGTCGACTTCGGTCAGGCGGGTGCGCAGGAGGGTCAGGGTGCGGGAGATGGCGTCGTGCCGGCCGAGTGTGTGTTGCAGGCGCATGATGTCGCGGTAGAGCAGCTCGTTGTGCGGGTCGAACGCGCGCGCGGTTTCCAGCAGATCCAGGGTGTAGTCCGGGTCGGCCTCGACGCGGGCGCGGGCGAGCGCGGCCACGGCGTCGAGGGCGTCGCGGCGGGTCGCTTCCCGGGCGGCGACGAGCCACTCGGCGTCCAGGCCCTCGGCCAGGGGGCCGCCGTAGTGCGCCACGATCGCCTCGTAGGCGTCGGTGCGCTGCACGGGCGCGATTGTGGCGCGTCGGCGGGTGACCGCGTCGGCGAAGGCCCAATAGTCCACCTCCACCACGGCCGGGTCGAGCCGGTACTGGCCGTGCTCGGCCAGCACGAGCTCGCCGACGGCACCGCCGGTCGCGTGATCAAGGGCGCGGCGGATCCGGGACAGGACGGTGCGCAGCACGCTGGCGGGATTGCGGGGCGGTTCGTCGGGCCACAGGGCGTCCACAATCGCGTTCCGCGACACCCCGCTGGGATGCACGGCGAGAAACACCAACAGTTCGACCGGGCGGCTGCTCAGTGCGCCGGACAGATCGCGCGGTTCGATCTCGGGGCGTGCCGGGTTGGGTCGCCAGTGCAGGGCCGGGGCGCCGAAGACCGTCAGCGCCAGCGGCACCGGTATCCCCGGGGCCGTGTTCGCCCCTCCTGGGCGCGGCGGGCCGCCAGGGTCACTGTGCCCGGCTGGTTCCGGTGCCGGGGCTTCCGCCGTGATCTCCAGGCGATCCGGGCCGCCTCCGGTGTTCTCATGCGAGGGCGGGGCGGCTGCGTGCGGTGGCGCGGGGGTGATGCTGTGAGGGCCGGCGTCCTCGCTCTCGCCGTCGTCGTGGTGCGGCTGGGCGGTGCGCAGGAGGTCGAGCACGTCGCGGGTCGCGGTCGCGGGCAGGGTGAAGGCGCGGGTGCCGCGCAGCGGTTCGCCGAGCCCCGGGTCGGTCGCGGAGATGACCCCGGAGGCGGTGACGTAGACGGTCACTCCGGGGCGCCATTGACCCAGCAGCAGCGCGGCGAGCCCGTGCTGGCCGTGATTGTCGAGCATCTGCTGCAGTCGAGCCTGCTGCCCCGTTTCGCGCGGCGGGGCCGTGATCAGGACGGCAGGCCGGTGCGCTGGGGTGTCGAGGTCGGCTAGGGCGCTGTCCAGATCGGCCACGACGGTGATCGCCTCCGGCGTGGCGGTGGCCGGGTAGGGCACGCCGAGTAGGCGCCCCAGGTCCGCGGCGGGAATGAGCACTCTCGGCGCCGGCGTGTCCGCCGCGGTGGTGAGGAGGGTGAGCAGCAGGGCGCGGGCTGCGGCGTAGCCACCGGGCCCGACCAGGCCGAGGCCGTGCACGCGGGCCAGGTCGAGGGCGATCTGGCTGCTCGGGCCTGCCACAGACGCGGCGGTCTCACCGCCGTCAGTGGCGGGAGTAGTCGCGTCGAGCGCGATGTCGACTACGGACGGGGGCGTCTCCGGCCCGGCGGGGCGGCCGGTGGACGTGGCGGCGCCGATCACGCGGCGGGTGCGGGGTGTGAGAACCCGCAGCCGGGTGTCGCTCGCGGTGTCCGCGCGCTCCGGCGTGCCGGTGCGTGATCGTGGTGGCGAGGCGGAACCGGCGGGCGCACGAGGATGCGCCTCGCAGGTGGCCGCATCGGCGGTCTCGGTGTCCAGTTCGAGGTCGTCGTCGTGGCGCTGAGTGCGCAGGTGGGCCAGGCGCAGCTGGTAGACCACCGGCGCGACGGGCAGGTCATCGCCGCGCCGGCCGCTGCCGGGCCGGTAGCGCGCGTAGCGGCGCCGTCGCGCGAGCACGAGCAGGGCACTGACCGCCGCTGCCAGACCGAGGCTGACGAACACCTCGCCGCTGCCCCAGGTCACCGCGCCCGCGGGCGGTTCGCCTGCCGCGTGGTGAGCGGGTCGCGCGGTCGGTGCGGTGGCCGGGGCAGGCGCTGAGGGCGGCGACATGGACGTGCTCGGCGGAGCTGGGGATGGTGGTTCGGTGGCGGGAGGCGATGGCAGCGGTGTTAATCCTTCGGGGCCTGGTGGCGCAGGCGGCGAGGAAAGAGCGTCGGTCGCGGGGAGGCGGAGGGTGTCGCCGGGGTGGATTCGATGTGGGTTGGTCAGCACCCGTCCGCCGGGCTGGGTGCTGCCCTCGTTGAGGGCCCAGATCTGTGGCCAGCGATCCCCGTCGCCGAGGCAGCGCTGCGCGATCCGCCACAGGGAGTCGTGCACCCCGTTCTCCGGTGGCCTGGCGCGTTCGGTCCCGGGTTCGGTCGTGCGTAGGGACGGCGTAGGGCGCTCGCTGGTGGCCGGTGTGGCCGCGGCGGGGGCGGTCGCGACCGCCGGGGCGTGGCCAGCCGGACGGGCCGCGTCAGCGGGGGTGATGGGTGCGGCGGTGGCGGTGCGGCCCAGCACCGTGATCAGCAGGGCGCCGACGAGCCCGGCCGCCACGCGCCGCACCGGGCCCGTGTGCCGTCGCAGTTCCGGCCACCGGGCGCCCCGGGCCACCTCGGCCGCGCAGGCGGCGACGTCGATCACGAAGACCAGCCACAACCCCCATGCCAGGCAGGCGAGCGTGTCGAGCAGGAACCGGCTCGACATCGGCGCCATCAGCACAGAGCCGACCTCATCCAGGCTCGGCAGCCGGTCCGGCAACGGCCAGCCCACACCAAGAATCAACGCCGCCGGAAGCCCTGCCACGAGCGCGGCGAGCAGGATGCCCGCGAGCAGTCCACGCCCCGCCCGGCCCAGCAACCGCGCGGTACGCGCGCTCGCCGTACGGCTGACCATCAGGGGCTCGCGGCGCCGACCGCGACCCCGCCCGCGCGAGTGGACTCAGGTTCGGGCGGCGCCGGGGCCACAGGGCGCCCCGCACGCGGCTCGGGGCCCGTCCGGGCGCCGAGGCTGGCGTTCTTCTTCGGGCTCGGGCGTGTGCGCTTGCCGCGGGAGGGTTTGGCGGCCTGGTCACGCCAGCGGGTGAGGTCTGCGGCAGGGACGTCGGTGACCTGGGCCAGCTCGGGCACGTCAATCACGTCGCCGGCCGCGGTCAGAACCTCGCCGAGCTCGCGTTCTAGGTCGGCGAGCTGGGCGGCGAGCTCGGTGTGCCGGCGGGCCAGCTCGCCGACGGTGGTGGCCGCCTGCGCACGGCGCGCGCTGCGGGCGGAGTCGCGTTCCTTCAGGCGGCGGGTGATCTCGTCTTGCGTGGTGACCATGCCCGTGTTTCTCCTTCCGCGAATCGGTGCAGCGCGCGTGGTCAGGGCTCGATGCCGGTGACCCCGCGCTGTGGGTGGGCGGCGCCCCGCCCGTGGGTCTGGATGTCCTCGATCCCGACTAGCGACAGCAGTTGGGTCCGGTAGATGGCGGTGACCTCGACCGTCACGGTGTCCCCGGCGACCTGCACTGTGCCGGTGGCGCCGACGCCGGCCAGGTACCACTGCGCCAGCTCGCGTGCCCGCCCTGGATCGAGCCGAACAGTGCCGTTGGCGCGATAGGTGGCGAGGTCGAGGGCCTGGGCGCCGGCGCGGGCGGCGGATTCGGCCTGCCCGCCGGCGCGGACCTTGCTCGCCAGCGCGAGGCCGCCGTCCAGGCTCAGCCCGGTCAGGGCGAGCAGCCCGATCAGCAGGGCGAGCACGAAGGCGGTCACCCGGCCTTCCTCAGCTCGCCACCACCCCCGCAGCTGGCGCCTCGCCGTCGCGCTGGCGACGCCAGTGCGTGAGGAGCTGCCGCGGTGAGCAGAATGGTCGCCGTGACCGCGCCGCAGACGCAGGAATCGCCGGTGGTGGGCGAGGAGTACCTGACCGCGTGGCACGAGGCCGGGCACGCGGTCGTCTACCTGCTGCAGGGCCGGTCGCTGCGCTACGTCACGCTGCGGCCCCGCACCGCCGGGCGGGTCGGGTTCACCGCGGTCCGGCCCCGCCGGGTCGAGCTGTCGACGCTGGCGGTCGTCGCGCACGCCGGCCCGCTCGCCCAGGCCCGCTATGTTCTCGACACGACCAGCGCGGCCGAACGACTCCGCGAGGGCATCACGGCCGGCGACGTCCGCGTCGGCGCCTACCTGCATGGCGGCCACGACGACCTGGCCGTGATCGCGCAGGCCCGCCGCGCCTACGGCCTCGCCGCGGGCCAGTCCGACCTGTGGGCGGGCATCGCGCAGGACTTGATCGACCGGTACTGGACCGAGATCGGCCGTGTCGCCGCGGAGTTGCTCGAGCATCGGACGTTGACCGGTGCGCAGCTCCGTGCCTGCGTCCCGGGGCACCGATTCGCGCGCTGAGCCGGCCATCAGGCACCCGTGCCCTGAGGCGAGGACCGGTAGGTGTCGACGACTTCGCTGGCGGTCGACTCCAGGGCTTTCCCGCCGGGGACACCGAGCAGCAGCGCCTGGCCGAAGTCGACGGTGCAGCGCACCCGCACGGTGACGGTCCCAGAGGGAACGAGCGAGCCGGACATCGTGGTGGCCACGCCCTGGCAGACCAGTCCGGCACGGGCGAGTGCGGCGCCGGCGGTGTCGCGGGCGGCGGCGGTGGCGGCCGGGGTGCTGCGGTGCAGGGTGGCGGCGCGGGCGGCCTGGTGCGCGGCGTCGTCGAGCCGCAGCCGGGCATCGACGCCCCGGTGCACCACGACCGCGAGGAACACCAGCAGCAGGACCAGGATCGGTGTCACGAGAACGACCTCGGCGGTCACCGAGCCGCGCTCGGCGACCCACCACCGCCACCACGCCGCACTCGCCCTCGGCCCGCGCCCGGTCACGACAGCCCCTCCCCTGACCAGGCGCGCCGCACCAGTGCCCTCCCGGATAAGGCGCCGCGGCTGAGCCCGCGGAGCAGGACGCGGCGAAGCCGTGACCACGACGAGGGCGGCTGTTCCCACGGGAATACCCCCGCGCCGGTGATGTCGCGGGCAGCGGTGATGTAGGCGAACACGCTCTGCGGCAACGCTTGCGCGGCCTCGGACAGCCACCGAACCTCGCTGGGGCTGGGCAGGTCGGCGAGGGTGCTCTCGGTGCGGGTGGCGAGTTCGCCGTGGCGCAGTTTCGCCTCCCAAGCCCGGGTCAGCACCAGGCAGCCGTGCACGTGCCGCACGACCTCGTCCACAGCGTCGTCGATCACCTTCACCGCCTCGCGTGCCGCGGCGGCCAGCTCACCGACCTCAGTGTCGGGGTCGGCGGCGAGGTCGCCGGCCAGGCTCCGGGCGGCACGGGTGCGGTCCAGGCAGCACAACACCTGCCACACCACCTGATGCACCTCACGCGGCACACCCGAATCGATCCACGCCCGGGCCGGGCTGCGATGCAACTCGTCCACGCCCGCGATCAGGGCCCGGACCGCATGGCCGGCGGTACCGAGGTCGGTGAAATCACGGCTACGGAAGAAGAACGCGCCCCGCGCGCGATCCAGACGGCAAGAACTGCCCGGGCCGTGGCGGTGGTCGGTAAGCACCCGAGCGGCGTGATAGCAGCCGGCGAACACACTCGCGCTCACCGCGAGGATCCCCACGCCGAGCGCGCCGACCGCGGCGCCGGCCACCACCGCGAGCACGACCAAGGCAACACCGGCGAGTCCGGTGAGGACAATCCGCGGACGCAGCCCCGCGCGGACTCGCTCACCACGCCACTGCGACTCGGTGATGCCTGGATTGAGCAGCATCGAATCCGGCCCGTCCGGAAACGTCGCCGCCCGCACCGGCATCATGACATCCGCCGAGCTGTGTTGTGTCATCAGGGTTTCCTTTCGACTGGTCGCCTTGATCGCCGCTGTGGCAAGGAATTACGACGCTGTGTCCGGCACGAAACGTTCAACCTCACCGGAGGCTTCGGCGTGCACGTGCAGGTGCACGCCGGGCAGCACCGCGGTGGCCTCGCCACGGATACTCACCGACACCGCGGTCGCGCCGCGGGACACGGTGAGGTGGGGATCGCACAGGGGCCCGGTGGCGAGGTCGGCGAGCAGGCGCTGCCCGGCGGTGTGCCCGGCGCTGGCGGTGCCGTCGTGGGTGCGGGCGGCGGCCAAGGCCTGGGACGCGGCGGCCTGGGCGACGTGGGTGGCGTGCGACCACACGGCGAACTGGATGATCGCCAGCAACGCCAGCAGCAACAACGGGGTCGCGATCACCAACTCCACGGTGACCTCGCCCCGGTCTCCGTGCAGCGCGCGCCGGACACGCTCGGCCAGCGCGCCGGCACGATCGCGGGCGGCTCGGG
This sequence comes from Amycolatopsis sp. 195334CR, assembly GCF_017309385.1. Classification (NCBI taxonomy): domain Bacteria; kingdom Bacillati; phylum Actinomycetota; class Actinomycetes; order Pseudonocardiales; family Pseudonocardiaceae; genus Amycolatopsis; species Amycolatopsis sp. 195334CR. The sequence goes on from NZ_JAFJMJ010000001.1 coordinate 904,025, forward strand.
TGGGCATCCTCAGCCGCCCAGGCCGAGGTCGATCGAGTTCGCCTTGGCGGTCAGTTTCGCCACGATGATCGCGATGATGGCGATCGCGGCGATGGCCATCAGGGCGGTGACGATGACGGTGGTGGTGATCTCCCCGCGCTCCGGCTCGAGACGCAGCAAGGTGACGCGAGCGCGGCTGAGTTCCCAGAGCGTGTGGACGTACGGGACCGCAGCGGAACCTTCTGTTTCCTGGCCTGCGAACCATTCTTTATTGCGGGCGGAGCATGGTGCCGAACGGGCGTGCCGCTGGTACCGTGGCTGGGAAAACTGAACTTTGCGCATCGCAGCGATGCCTCCTCTTGGATCGACGAACACAGATGCCGAAATCGTGAACCCGTAAACCTCCTAGAGTCCATTGAGGACTTGGATTACCGCGGGGTAGGCGATGAATCCGAGGAAGCCGAGGAACAGCAACGTGACCGGCAGAGCCATGCGTTCGGTGGCGGCCTGGGCGTCGGCTTCGGCGTCGGTGACCTGGTGGGTCCGCAGGGCTTGCGCTTTCGCGGCCAGCGAGGCACGCACCCGGGCGCCTTCGGTGCCTGCCAGCGAGATCGAGGCGGCGAGTTCGGACAGTTCGGCGATGTCGAGTTCCTCGCCGAGTTGGCGCAGCGTGTTCCACGGGGTGGTGCGGGTCAGTTGCGCGGTGTGCAGGGCGCGGCGGATCTTGGCGACGGCCGGACCGCTTCCGACGGCCGCGGCGTCGACGAGGGCGGCCTCGACCCCGGCACCCCCGGCCAGGGTGATCCACACCAGATCGAGGAACGCGGAGAGAACGTCGCGGAACTCGCGCCGCAGTCGAGTGGCCTTGGCCCGGACGTCGAGATCCGGGGTCAGGAAGCCGACGGCGGCGAGCATAAGCCCGGCCAGCAGAGACACTTCGCCCCCGAGCGAGAACCCGCCCACGGCGAGCAGGGCGTGCAGCAGCCACGGCGCCAGCAACCCGGCCACGGCGAGCAGCGCTTTCGACGCCAGGTGGGTATCCACGCCGCGGCCGGTGACCCGCAGATCGGCCTCGATCGTCGCGCCGGGCAGACCGAGCATGCGGAGACCGGGGACGAATATCCGGCCCCAGCGGCGGACCCAGGCGGCGTCCGCCGCGAGGACGATCGGTGTGGCCGGTGGCCGCGAGCTGAGCTGGGCGAGCCGGTCGCTGAGTGCTGGTGCCGGTGGCAGGGCCCAGGTCAGCAGCAACCACAGACCAGCTCCGACCCCGGCGCCGAACAGCAGGGCGGGGATCATGACCGTTCACCTCCGCCAGCCGTCACGGCGTCGCCGTCAGGCGTCCTTGTCAGGTCCGGGGCGTCGAGCGCGAGCACCCGCGGCTGTCCGCCGCTGGTGGCAATCCGGGCGAGCCAAGCGAACCCGCCGGCGAACAGGCCGCCGATGCCCAGCAGGACGAGCTGGCCGGTGGCGGTGTTGTAGACGTCGAGGTAGGCGCGGTTGAACAGCACGACCCCGGCGGCGAAGGCGAGGGTGGTGGCGACGATGACCCGCACCGACGTGCGGGTCCGGGCGCGGCCGGTTTCCACCCGCATGCGCATCGCGGCCTGTCCGCGGGCGGTGGTGGCCAGGGAGCCGAGCAGGTCGCCGAGCTGGCGGGCCTGGTGCTCGGCGGCGAGGACGAGGGCGGCGAGGACGAGGTCCGCGGTTGGGTCGTCCAGCTCGCGCGCCAGCGTTCGCAGCGCCGGCGGCAGGCGCTGCCCGCTTTCCAGCCTCGCGGCCAGCGTGGCGACCTCGCCGCGGATCGCCGCCGGCGCGAGTGGAGCGGTGGCGAGAATGGCTTGCTCGAGCCCGGCCGCGGCGGACAGGACGTCGCGCAGCATCTCCGTCCACGACGCGATCGCCTCGATCCGCGCGACCCGCCGCCGGTGGGCGCGGTCCGGGCCGACCATCCGGGGCAGGAACCACACCGCCGCTGCGGCCAGCACCGCGCCGACGATCCACCCGGTCACGGCCCCGGTCAGCACGCCCGCGCCGACCGCCACGACCAGGCGCAGCAGAGCACGCCGGTCGCCGGCCTGGCCGCGCGCGGCGCGAGCCCACGTGCGAGGACGCGAGGGCGACGACACCGCCGCGGGCCGGCGCCAGGCGGCCACGACCAGCAGTACGCCGGCGGCGGCACCGAGACCGAGCGCGGCGGCAAAAATGGTGGTGGTGTCGAGGCTCATGGCGTCCACCACCCCTCCGGCCGACTGAGCAGATCCGGGTCGAATCCGGCGGCGACGAGGTCGTCGAGGGTGTCCGCACGCAACGCCCCGGCCACCGGGACGGCGCGGCGGTCCGGACCTTGGCGGTAGACCTCGTTGGAGATCACCGACCCGGCCTCGGCATCGACCACCTCGCGAATAGAGGCGATCACGCGCGTGGTGCGATCGGCGGCACGGTCGAGGTGCACCACGAAATGCACCGCGCTCCCGACCAGCAAGGCGGTGGCTTCCAGCGGCAACCGTTCCGGACCCTGCGCGGCGTAGGAGGCGAGCCGGGTGAACGCGATCTTCGAACTGCTCGCGTGCAAGGTGGCCATGGAGCCGTCGTTGCCCTGGGACATGGCGTTGCACATCGGGATGACTTCGGCGCCGCGGATCTCGCCGACGATCACGCGGTCCGGGGACATGCGCAGCCCCCAGCGCACGAGTTCGGCTTGGTCGATCGCGCCCTCGCCCTCGACGTTGGGTTCGCGGGCCTGCAGGGCGGTGACATCGGCGTGCAGCTGCGGGTCCAGCCCGAGGCCGAGTTCGAAGGCGTCCTCGACGGTGACGACGCGTTCGAGGGGATCCATCTCCGCGGCCAGGCCCCGCAGGAGCGTGGTTTTCCCGGCGCCGGTGCCGCCGGTGATGAGCACGTTCTTGCGGGCTCGTACCAGCGCGCGCAGGAAGCGCTCCAGGCCGACGTCGAGGGTTCCGCGGCGGCGCAGCTGGGCGAGGGTGGCGGTGAGGTAGCCGTGCCGGCGGATCGTGCACGCCGTCACCCCACCCGCAGTCAGGCCGAGCACCGCGAAGAGCCGTTCGCCGCCGGGCAGTTGCAGGTTCAGCGCCGGGGAGCCGCGGTCGAACCGGCGCTCCTCGGATGAGGCGCGCGCCGCGAGCGTGCGAATCAGGTCGGTGAGTTCCTCGTTCGAGGCCGCCACCGGCGCAGCCTGGGTGCGGCTTCCGTCGTTGTACTGGACGAACACCCGGTCGTAGCGATTGACCGCGATCGTCTCCACCGACTGATCGGCCAGCAACGGCTGCAGACCTCCGAGGCCGAACATCTCGTCCAGCAGCTGCTCGACCACTCTCCGCTCGGTCTCGGAATCGAGCAGCGCGTGCCCGGCGAACAATTCGTCCTCGGTGTGCGCGGCACTCGCCTCGTCGAGGAGTTCACGACCGATCTCCCTGCGCTGCGACAAGCTCAATGGGCCACCACCGACGCCGGTGACTGCAGCAACTCGAGCCGGCAGGTCGGTATGCAGCGCCATCTGGAGTCGCGCGCGTAGCCGCTGTTCCGCGCCGGACATCCCTGCCTCGGATTGAGGTGCATGGCGCAGTTGCTTTATCGAGTTCATGGGCGCCATTCCTTTCCAGCGGCGGCGGACGGCAGTGGCGGCGCTCGCAACGGCTGCGGACCGGGCGCGACCGTGCCGTCGGGTTGGCGCACCAGTTGGGGCGGCACGCCTGGCACAGCTACCTCTGTGTTGGGCACCAGCGGTCCGGCTGGAGTGGGTGCTGCGAGGGCACGGGCGAGGGCGGCCGTCTGCCGTGCGAGACCTCTCGCGCCGCGACGGCGTTCCCGCGGCGGGTGTCCGGTCAGAGCGGCGGCAGCGGCCGGATCATGCGGGATGCGGCCGATCGTCGGCACGCCGAGTTCACGCTCGACTTCGGCGGTCGCATAGCCGTCGCCAACGAGCAGCAGACCGGGACGCGGCGTCCAACGAGCCAGGTCACCCAGCCGGGCCGCGGTGTGGGCGAGGTCGTCGGCTCGGGAACCGGTCACCACGACCAGCGCGTCGGCACGGCGCGCAATCGGTTCCGCCGGTGAACCGGGATCGATGCGCCCGCAATCGGCCAGCACCACCACCCCCGGTTCCTGCGACACGGCCTGCACCAACGCCCCGCCCTGCGCGGCGACCAACGTGCACAACACGGCACGCGCATGTGTCCCGCCGGGCGGGGCCACCAACGCCCGCGCACCGCCAGGCAAGAACTGGGTGTGTTCCCAGACCACCGCCGGTTTCTGCGGGCGACGCGAGGCAGCAGCGAGGCTGACCAGGCCCGGTGTGATCGGCAACCCGAACCGCATCGCCAGATCACCCCCGGCCGGATCGACCTCGGCGACCAGCCGAGCGACGACGTCTGCCTTCGGCCACTGCCAGACGAGCGCCACGGCCAGGGCCGTCACGCCGGGCGAGCCGTGCAGCGAGCACAACGCGATCAGCATCAGCGCCCACCGCCCGCCGGCTGCATCACCAGCGCCACCTGCTCCGCTGGCACCAGGGCGAGTTGCGAGGCGCTTGTCGAGTCCAGTTCCAGGGAAACCACCCTGGTCTGGTCAGTACCGGGAGGTGTGACGCCGACGACGGTCGCACGCCAGGAGGTGCCAGGACCGTACTTCTGCTCCACGGTCGATGCGCCACCCGCGGCGACCACGGCACTCACCACCGTTCCGGCAGCTACCTCGGGCGGAGCTTGTCCGGGCCCGATAGCCACCGCCAGCACCGCACGTCCAGCCGCGGGAACCGCGGGTTTGCCCACCGCGTCCTGGCTCAGCAGTGCTCCGGGACCGAGGCTGGTCGCCATCGGGCGCCCCACCACACTCGCCGCCTGGTCGACGTGAACCAGTGCCGCGCCGGACCCCGCGGAGACCTCGATGGTGCGCAGATCGGATGAGGTCAGGATGTGCCCGACCGTGACCGGGCGCGCCAGCGCCAGCATCGGCACCCGTTCTTGCATGCTGGTCGTCCACCAAAGCGCGCCGCCGACGCACAACACGACCAACAGCGATCCAGTGACCAGATGCGGTACCTGCCGCCTTCGGCCTCGGTGCAGCCCCGAACCAGCCGGGTGCAGCCAGGATGAGGCGCGCGATTCGTGGTGAGGACCAGGGCGGTGTACAGGGGTTTCGGTGCTGGCCACGGCCAACCTCCAGGCGTGGATCGAAGGGGAAGAGCCGGTCCTATTCGGTTCCGAGCGCGTGCGATTCGGCGACTCTGAACGTCGTGGCCGCACTCGTGGTCAAGTCAGGCAAGGCGCCGGACTCGCCGGCACCGGACCAGGTGATCCGCCAGCGAACCGTCGCGCTTACGGGGAATCGCTCGTCCGGAACTCCAGCCGATGAGCGGTGGTAGGTGTGCCCGCAGTCCGGTGACGCGGCGTGCGGGTTCCCTCCCCCGAGATAGGGCGTTCCCGCGCCGGTGCAGGTCACCGTGGCGCCGTCGCCCATCGACCAGGCGACATCGACCGGGGCGGCGGTCACGGTGACCGATACCCCTGGTACTGAGGCGGTTGACGAGTACGGGCGCCAGGAGCTCCGGTCGAGCCACAGCCAGGTCGGCACCTCCACCAGCTGAGTCCCAGCCGGATTCGAGCCGACTCGCGGCCTCGGCAGCCGCAGCTGAGCGCGCGCGAGACGCGCTACCTCGCCCGGCGTGAGCTGAGGAATCTGCACCGGCAGGCGGGCGCGCCCGTCGACCTGACCTCCCATCGTGCACTCGTGCACGTACCAAGGGCCAGGTGCCGAACCGGCTGGTGCGGTATACCCGCTGGCGACGTAAGTGCAGTTCGACGGCGACCCGCCAGTTGCCGGCGTGCCCGCGTCCCCTGGCGCCTTCCCTTTGGCAGGCGGTCCGGAAACCCGGTTCCCGGTCGAACCGGGAGTTCCGACCGTCACGTCACAGCTCGGCTGTCCGCTCTGGGTGCAGTCGATGTCGCTCCACGGGCCATCGGCGGCAGCGATTCCCGCCCCGGCGATGGACACACCGAGTGCGCACACGGTGACGCGCATCGCCGCGGTCAACATGACCCTGGCTCGCGAATGCCGAACTCCGTGACGCGCCAGACGCCGTCGACTTGCTTCTCCACCACGGCGTTGATGTGCCGTCGGCCGTCTGGTTCCTCGTCCGCGAGTGCACCGGTGTCCGCGCGGTACAGCAGCCAGTTGGTGCTGTCGCCACAGTCTTCGATCATGATCTTTCCCAGCTTGGCCGTGCGCGCTCGGGGAGAATTCTTGGGTCGTCCCTTGCTGACGAGGCCGTTGGCGTGGTGCGAGTACATGCCGCGAGTGATGGTGGTGAGAGCGATTCCGGTCGCGTGACGCGCCAAGACTGGGTTCCGCCAGTCCGCTGTTTCTCCCGCGACGGCCATGTCGTTCCACATACCTACGTAGGCATCGATGGCCAACTGCTCGGCTGTGGCCGCACTCGGGTTCGCTGGCGAAGCCGGTGGGCTGGGCGACGGCGCGGCAGCTGGAACAGCTGTCGGCGCTGGCTCATCAGCAGCTGAACAGGCAGGTGCACTGATAACCGCGCTCGCCAACGTCAAGGCCAGAGCAACGATCCGAACAGGCCACCGACGAGAAACGGCCCAAAGGCCACGGACGAAACAGACGGGCTCCGGCAGATCGCCGCGCGGAGGCCAAGCAGGACCGCTGCGCTGGCGGTAGCGGCGAACATCGTCAGCGCGACCGACGGCCAACTGAACCACCCTGACAGCAGACCGATCACGCCGCCGAGCTTTACGTCGCCCGCGCCGACCCCGCCGGTAGCCACCGCCAGCAACAGCAACAGCAACGTCACCACCACCGCGGCCATCATCGCGCGCAGCGCGCTCGTACCATCCGCACGTTCCCAGGCGGCGATCGCCAAGAGCGCGGCCGTCAGGCAGGCCAGCGGCCGGATCAAGGCCGATGGTAACCGGTGCTCGAGCAAATCGAGCACTACCAACGGCACCGAGAACAGTGCTGCCACAAGGAAGACGACAAGTTCGTAATCCCATCCCAGGTTCAGCGCCGGCGCGGTGATGAGCCCAGCGGTCCCCGCGGCGCCCGTCCCGGGCGAACTCCACCATCCGGTGGACGGATCGGTCAGCAGCCTGCGTGTCACAGCGGACATACCCGCGCCCACTACCGCCGCAAGGCCGAGAAGCAAAACCATCGGACAGATTTGCATGTTCGTCGCCCTGCTCCGCACGAACGCTCATGACATTCTCCCATCGAATAGAGGGTCTTGTTCCTCTGGTTTGCCGGGGGTGCGGGTGGCGGGCGCCGGGGAGGGTTCGAGCGCCCGCCACCCTCGCGCGACACCAGGTGGGGGCCTGGCGTCGTGGTCACGGTGTTGATGAGCTTCGGGGTCAATGACGGCCGGGCGTACAGCCCACGCCGCCGTTCCACCAGGCTCCCGAGATCCGATAGGTGACGTAGGGCTGCAGGTCGGTGATGCCGGGGCGCACGCAGACGTGGGTGATGCCGCCCCACAGGTCTTCGACGTCGAGCATCACGGTGGATCTCGTGCCACCATCGCAGTGGTTGTAGCGGCCACCACCGAGATAACCGCATCTCTCGCTCACGGAGACTGGTGACGCTGAGGTCGGCGAAGCCGCTCCTACCGCCACGAGGATCCCTGCCATCAAGGCCATGACGAACGCCAGCCCGCGGCGCACGAAGAGACCTCGTGCAGCGCCGTCGCAACGGTCGATAAAAGGTCGCATGGTGCTCTCTCCAAAAGGTCCGCATCAATCCATGATTTGGTCAGAAATCTGTTTCGGCACATATGAGACGCATTTGCCGTTTCAGTGCATGACCTAATTTTGGACGATGTGACACCTTCTGCGTAGAGAGCGATGAGCACAAGCTTGTCCTCATCCTGTGCCCACTTTGTACTCATGGCACCGGACCAGAATCGACCCCACCAGGGGTCGCGCACGGTGCGTTGATATGTAGCTGGTACCAGCTACTGGACAGGCCGGAGGCGCGCAGCAAGCGTGGTCGCGTGGACCCGCGCTTCGGCTGCTCGAGGGTCACCCAGTCCAGCCAGAATACGAGCCGCTTGCTCGTAGGATTCAACCGCCGCGGTGTCCTCGCGAAGAGCGGCCAGGCTGTCGGCGCGGGCAGCCAGCGTTTCGGCTTGCGCGAGGCGTTCGTTTTCGTTCCCGCGTAGAGCGAGCGCCGCGTCGAACGCGCCGAGCGCGGCGCGGTGTCGTTGCTGGAACTGCAGCACGAGGCCGCGTCGATGTTGAACGAACGCGGTGACCGACGAGGAGCCGAACCGCTGCGCACGAGCGAGGGCGTCTTCGGCTGTCGCGCCAGCCACTTCGCTGACGCCAAGCTGTTGGAGCACAACGGAAAGCAGACTGCGAACCACGATCACGCCAAGCTCGAACTGGTGCTCGACGAACAACTCGTCTGCGCGCTGAAATGCACGTCGGGCATCCGCGAAGCGGCCGTCGGTCTCGTAACAGGCGGCCTGACGCAAGGTCGTCCAGGCCAGACCCCGGTAATCGCTGAGCGCGCTCTGGTGCTCAGCCGCTGTGGAGAGATGACGCAGGGCGTCCTCGGTGCGACCGAGTTCGTGCAGGACCCAGCCGAAGCTGTGAGAACAAGCGGCAATCCCGCGCCGGCTGCCTGCATCACGAGCGGCGGCCAGTCCCTCACTGGCGACGATCAGCCACGACTCCCGGGCCCCTGCCAGGTAGAAGTAGGGCGACAACGCGGCGATGAGGTCGAAGACCGCCTCGTCGGCGTTGCCGTACTGTCGAATGATGTGAACGACCGTAGGCACCTCTGCGCCACACCACGCGAGAGCCCGGTCGTAGTCGAAGTCGATCGCCACCCCGGCTGTTGGCGAACGTGGCGTGCTTGTCCAGCCAGGCGCCAGCGCGTTGCTCGCGGCCCGCGCCGTTTCGGCGTACCAGCGCAGCAGGCGGCCATGCGCCACCTCGACATCGCCCGGGGAATCCTCGACAGCGCTTCTATGCCGCCCGTAGGCTCGGATGACCGCGTTCAGCCGCAAACGATCCGCCTCGGCCTCTTCGATCAGGTGCGTTTGCCGAAGCGCGGTGAGGGCGCTCTGCGTCTCGACGAGGTCTAAGCCAGCCAGGGCGGCAGTCGCCCGGACATCGGCATGTAGAGCCGGACTGACAGCCAGGAGCCGAAACACTCGCTGGGCGACCGGGGTGAGGCCCTGGTAAGCGCCTCCCACGGCGCGCTGGACGTTCAGCGTGGGATCGGGCGAGACCAGCACGGACATGGCCTGGCCGCCCAGCTCGTCCGCCAGTGCGGCCATGGTCAGGTGTTGTTGTTCCAGGAACTCGGCCGCGAGCAGGAGCGCCGCGGGCAAGCCCGCGCAGCGATCGACGACAGTGTCGGCGGCACGTGGATCCACGGCCACTCGCGCATCACCGAGGCGACGTCGCAGCAACATCAGCGCGTCATCGCGGCCGAGCGGGTTCAGGTCGGCCAACAATCCCCCGGTATGCAGGAGCAGCGCGGCCTGGTGCACGCGACTGGTGACGACTGCGACGCTCCCCGGTCCTGGCAGCAGGTCGCGGACCTGGCCGTAGTCCGTGACACCGTCCAAAATGACCAACGTGGGCTGTTGCGCCAGCATCGACCGATACCACGCCGCTCGCTCCGCGAGCGAACCCGCGAGTACTTCCGGCGTCGCCCCCAAAGCCCGCAGAAACCCGTCCAGCACGGTCGACGACGAACTACCGTCGGAACAACCTTCCAGGTTCGCGAACAGGCAGCCGCCTGGAAACCGGGCTTGCACCCGGGCCGCCCAGCGTAGGGCCAGCGCGGTCTTGCCCACCCACGGTCCACCCTCGATCACGACGATCGTGGCCGAGTCGCCCGCCGGGTCGTGTTGCACCAGTGCGGTGTCGAGCGCGTGGAATTCAGCGGTGCGGCCGACCCACAACGTGGGCGCCGGGGGCAGCTGCATGGGGCGGGGACACGAGTCAGCCGTTCCCGGCCCGTCCACGAACTGGAGCAGTTCACCGTCGGCCTGCACCGCGGCATCGATCAACCGCACGAGGTCCGGCGACAACTTCCGATGACCGTGCAGCAGTTTGGACAGGTAGCTGCGGCTGAGATTGGTCCTCACCGCAACATCGCCCACGGTGAGACCGCGGTCCCGGCGATGCCGCTCCACGGCCGCGGCAAAGTCTCTGCCTTTCACGTTTACTCCCCCTCATCAGCCGCCTTCGCCACGACGGCCTACCGCAGCGCGGCCCGGACGAGCTCCTGGAAAGTCGCCGTCACTCGATGCGGTGAACACCGTCATCGAGGCCAGGGTCCCGTTTCGCCCGCATACCAGGAAAACCGCACTGCAAACCAGTCGGATATGAAGTCCTTTCAGTTTCATCTCAGTTGAAGTACGTAATTTCGGACTGTAAACTCATGCGAGAGACGAATTCAACTGAGGAAAAAGTAGTCACCCGAACGGGTGCTCCTCAGTACTCCACCGCCGGAGCACCGGAGGCGACCGTTGTGAATCACGGGAAGCGTGGTCTTGCTGGCAAGCTGAATCGCCTGTTCGCAGCAGTGCCCAGACCGGACGGGAAGGAGTACACCAACGAGCAGGTCGCCGAAGCGGTCCGTGCTTCCAAACTGGTGAAGACGATTTCTCAGAGCTACATCTGGCAGTTGCGCAACGGTGTCAAGGACAACCCCACGTTCGCACACCTTCGTGGCCTGGCCGCCTTTTTCGAGGTGCCGGTCAGCTACTTCGTCGACGACGAAGTAGCTGACCGCATCGATGAGAAGCTCGCCGCCCTGCGGGCGGAACGAGAACGGATAGCCGAGCTGGCCAGCGACAGCGAGGCACGTCTGATCGCCATGCGAGCAGGTGAGCTGTCGCCGCAGGGTCGCCGGCAAGTCATGGACCTGCTCAACGTGGTCCACGAGTTGGAACTGTCCAAGCGGGGTGGAGAGGTGCCAGAGCCATGATGGGGACAGAACGCCAGCTGCGGCGCCAATGCAGGCAACTCCTGCGCAGGCTTGACATACGCCCGCCGCTGGACGTAGCCGAGCTGTGCAACCGGGCCGGCACGCTCCGCGGGAAGCGGATTCGCCTGGTCGCCCATCCCATCCCGGTACCTGGGCCGTTCGGCGTGTGGATCGCCACCAACAACGTCGACTACATCCTGTACCAGGAAGAAACCAGCAAGCTACACCAGGACCACATCGTCCTCCATGAGCTCGGCCACATCCTCGCCGGACACCAGAGCGACGAGGAGGACGACAGCCTGCTGGCCGAGCTGTACCCGACCATGACGCCCGACCGCCTGCGTGAGCAGTACTCGGACATCGGGCCCGAGGCTGTTCGCCGAGCGCTCCGTCGTGCGTCCTTCGGTACCCGCCAGGAACGCGAGGCCGAAACTGTCGCCACCATCATCCTGGAGTGGGCATCGGTCCTCGATGTCGCCGCGCCACGCCCGTCACTGGGCGCGGTGCGCGGGATGGACACCGCACTCGGCGCCCGGGTGGGATGGCTATGAGCTGGCTGATCGGCGAGCTCCTCGCCGCGTGCCTGGCCGTCGCCCTAGTCTGGAAGGGTGCGCAGCTGGCCCGGCGGCCACAGGACGTGCCGTTGCAGGCGATCGTCGCCTTCCTGGCGTTCGCGCTTCTGGGCCAGCTCTCCCGCGAGTTGGCCGGCGAGGCCACGTTGTCCCAGGGTGGCCCCGTGTGGGCCGCCGTCCTGTGGCACGGCTCGGTGGCCGCCGCCTGCGTCGCACTGCTGTGCTTCTTCGACGCCGCCACGCTCACCCCGGCCGCGACCCGCCGGCGAACGCTGCGCAACATCCCAGCCCTGCTGGTCGCGCTCGTGGTGATGGCAGGAGCAGCGATGGCCGCCCCGCTCCCGGTGTCAAAGCCCCACATGTCGATCATCTACTTCACGGCGAACCTGTTCATGTGCGTGGTGTTCGTGGCGTGCACGCGTTCGGCGTTGCGTTATGCGCGGCAGGCCGAGCCCCGCCTCGCTTGGGGGTTGCGACTCGCCGCCGCCGGGTTCGCACTCGTGGCGGCCGCACTGGCCGCGTTTCTGGTGGTTGTCACCACTTACTGGTTCACCGGCACGGTCCCGCTGCCGTTCACCACGGTCAACGGCTCTGTCGCCATCCTCGGGCTGGTCGCGATCGTGATCGGCCTGCTGTACCCGGCAGCACGAATGCGATTGGCCGCACTCGCGGTGTGGTGGCGCCATCGCCGGGCGTTCCACGACCTCGACGCCCTGTGGACCGCGCTGCACAACGAGTTTCCCGACGACACACTGAGTCGTGTCACGCGCAAGCCGTGGGACGTTCTCGGCGTTGCCGGCGTCCATCGCCGCTACTACCGCCGGGTCATCGAATGCCGCGACGGCCTCGTCCGGATCAGCCCCTACATCAGTCAACTCCGTAACCAACACCGAAAGGACGCCTCTGTGGCCGAACTACTGCAACACGCCCTGCGCGCCCACTCCACGGGGCAGCTGGCACCAGGCCACGCCATACCGATCGCGATCCCCGCCACGACCGGCGTCGACGCGGACGTCGCTGAACTGCTCACTCTGTCGAAGAGCCTCGGACGTCCCAAGACCACCGCACAGGGAGGTGCGGCATGAGCGTGCGTGCCGTGATCATCGGAGGAGGAATCGCCGGGGCGGCGACCGCGTTGGCACTGCGCAAGGCAGGCCACACGGCGACGGTCTACGAGGCTCGGCCGGCGGGTGACAACCATGTCGGTGCGGCTCTGCGGCTGCCCCGCAACGGTCTCGCCGCACTCCGGGCGATCGACGCCCACCAGGCGGTCATCGACGCCTCCGCACCGCTCTCCAGGACGGACCTGTGGTCAGCGAGCAGTCGTCCGCTCGGCACGATCGGGCTCAGCGACGGTCCGGAACAAGAGAAGCCACGCGCCATCACCCGCGCCAAATTGGCGGAGGTACTGCGCGAACTAGCCGCACGCCAAGGTGCCACGACCGAGTTCGGCAAGAAGCTCGCAACTGCCGAAGTCACCGGTAGCGGCGGGGTGCAGGCGTCCTTCGAAGACGGCTCCACCGCCGAGGGCGACGTCCTGATCGGCGCGGACGGTGTGCATTCGACCGTACGTCGGCTAGTTGATCCTTCGGCGCCTGATCCACGCTTCATCGGCACGCACATCCTCTACGGCTACACCCCGAGCACGGTCGACGCGCCGCCGTCGCCGGACGCGTTCAACATGTACTGGGGCAAGAAGGCGACCTTCGGCTACACCAGCGCCGCCGGCGACTACTACTGGTTCGGCAGCATTCCAGCCGAGGCCCCGATGGGTTCCGAGACGACCGACGACACCGAGCAACTCCGCAACAGGCTACTCACGCTGTTCCGCGGCGATCGCACACCGGCCAAGACCATCATCCGTGAAGCGGACGTCATCCTGGCGACCAACCCGCGCATGCTTCAAGGGCTGTCAAGCTGGCACCGCGGCCCCATGGTCGTGATCGGCGACGCCGCACACGCCCTGCCACCAGCCAGCGAGCAAGGCGCGGCCCTGGCCCTCGAGGACGCCGTCACACTCGGCAAATGCTTCCGCGACATCGACGACACGAACCAGGCACTGGCCGCCTTCCAATCGGCCCAGCAGGAACGAGTTGAAAAGGTGGCCGCCCGCGGAGCCGGCCGCACGGCGCAGCGACAGACCGGCCCGCAGTGGCTCGTCCGCCGCAAGCGCGACCAGGCAATCGCTCGAGCGGCTCAGAGCGGCGCCATGAAACCACCCGCGTGGCTGCATGACCACGAGATCGGCTGGTGACAACACCTCACAACGGCAACTGAACCTCGGCCGCGGGATCACCGTCGAGGTGGTCCCGCGGCGTTCTGAGAAGCCCTCACGGCAGGAGCTTCGAGACGAAGCCCGCGTTGACCAGCCGGTTGTACGCGGCCATCACCGGAACCGGGACGTCCTGCTCGATGGTGAAGCCGGCTGCGGCGTGGCGCCAGATCCGCTGCAGGTCTCCCACCAGTTCGTCGATGGTCTTGCGGGGGTCGCCGATGCCGGCGATGTAGTCGGCGAGCGTGACCGGCTCCGACGCACAGACCACCTCAACCTCGGGCCATTGCTTCACGCAGGTGGCATAGGCCCGTCGCTGCATGTACGGCATGCTGATCAGCATCACGCTGTCCGCCTCGACGTCGTGCTGACGCAGCACCTGCCGGGAGAACTCGATGTTCTGCCCGGTGTTCGCGGCGCGTGGTTCGACGAGGATCGCCTCGTCGGGCACCCCGAGAGACAGAGCGTGGTCGCGGTACTCGACCGCCTCTCCGCGCGGAAAGCGATCGATGGTGGTGGTGCTGGTCGCACCGGTGAACACCAGAACCGGGAAGTAGCCGTCCTTGAATAAGCTCGCCGCACAGGTGGCCACTCCCAGGTCGAAGCTGCCCAGCGCGATCGCAGCGGAAACGGGTCGAAGCTCGTGTCCGAGCTGGTGGTAGTCCCAGATCACCTGAACGTCAGCCCAGTCCTGCTCGGTGATCTCCCTGTCGGCCACTCGCGCCCTCCCCATCGTCATCCGCGGGGAGGTTACCCGGCCAGCGCCGCCTCGATCTTGCGGATGCTGCTGAGCTGGTGACCGAGTTGATGGCGCGCGGCCAGTTCGGCGGCTTCTTCCAGCAAGGCCATGCCGTGGGCCAGGTTGCCCGGATCGCTGCCGGTGATGTGACCTCGCGCGGTGGTGAGACGAACACGATGCAGCGGCGACGGGGAACGGTTGCTGTTGGCGGCGGTGTCTATCGCGCGGGCTGCCTGGTCCAGCTTGCCGACCCCGCGGTGCGCAAGGGCCAGCTTCTCGTGGGTGACCGCCCAATCCTCCTGTTCGCCCAGCCGCTCGAACTGCCGGATACCGCTCTCGAAGATCGTTTCCGCCTGCTGGTGGTCGCCGGCCTTGCTGATCGCGGTGCCCACCCAGATTCCAGCTCGCGCGCGGTCTCGGGGGCTGAGCCTGGCGTCGGTGGCCAAGTGCCGGTACTGATTCGCGGCCTCGTCCAGTTCCCCGGCCATCTCCGCCACGACAGCCAATTCCAGGTCCACCTGGGCGGCCCGGCGCGGCATTCGCTGTGCCGCGAAGACCTCGCGCGCCTTCTGGTAGGGCTGCCGCGCCTGGTCCAGCGCTCCCTGCTGACCCCGCAGGTCGCCGAGCAGGAACAACGACCGTCCATACAGGGCCATGGCCCGGCTACCGGCGCCACCGGCCTCGAAACCGGCCAGCCACCTCAGCAACAGCGACTCCGCGAAGGTGAACTCCTGGCAGGCCAGATAGGCGGCCGTGCGCTCCAGGTCCTCCTCCCACCCGTCACAGTCCAAGTCACCCCGCACCGGCTCAACACGCCCACCGCCTGCCTTGCCCCACAGATCTAACAGGGCCCCTTCACCACCGAGTTCACGATCGAGCGCGGCGATGATGGTCTCCGGTGGTAGCTCGCGCGTCGACTCGGCCATGGAAACGTACTGGCGGGAGTACCCGATGCGCGTGCCCAGTGCCTGTTGTGTGAGCCTTCGCCGCGTCCGGTAGTCCCTGACCGCGGCTGCGAGCTGTCGAGCAGCCTCTTGCTCCTGCTCGACCTGAGACTCGAAGTTGCTCGCCATGGCGTCTCCACGTCGATCGATCGCCAGCTGCCCGTACGTAATGTAGCTAGGCAACCTCTTTGCGTAATAGTAGCGGATTCGCCGTTGCACCAGCCAGCCCGCGCACGCCAATGCCCGGTCTTGGCATTTGCCAGCAGGATTAGCACCCCGAGCCAGTCCGGTCATGGTCGTATTAGACCGGACCTGGACACGAAACGGGGGCGTCCATAGCGAAATGACCGATCATTCAACCGAGACAGAAGCCGTGACCGACACCCTGGCACGCGGACTTCAAGACATCGATCCCGCATTACGTGGAGTCATGCTGAGGTTAATCAGGGAAATCGACGAAGCCTCACTCGACCTCGCCCAACTGCAGCAGTTGCAAGACCTCCTTAAACACCTCGACTTCCAAATCTCTGACCGGCTCAACTCTGCCGGAGGACGGGACTGAACTCATGGTCTCTTCTGTCACTACGCACACATGCGACCGCGAACCGGAGCTGTCCGGTTCGGCTGGAGAACCACACCAGCCAGATCCACGCCGGTACAGCGAGCGGCTGGGCGACGAACTGCGGCAGTACCGCCAGCACAAGGGCTTCACCTCGGAGGCTGCAGCCGACCACATGTCCTGGAGCCACGGCATGCTGTCCGACGCCGAGTCGGGCACCCGACGGGTCAGGCGGGCCGAGCTCGACGCCCTGATCGACGTGTACGAGATCGGTTCCAGCGACGCCAAGCGATTGCGTGACCTTCGCGCCCGCGCCAGCAAGGAGGGCCCCGCCGTCGCGGTGCCCACCCGCTACCGTCAATTCCACCCCCTGCAGGCGACCGCGGTGGTGCAGCGAACCTACGCGTCGAGCTTGCTGCCCTCGATCTGCAGGATCGAGGAGTATGCCTCCGCGTTGGCGGAATCCGCTCCGCTAACCAACCGGGAGATCGCGGCAGACTCCGCGCACTACGAAGTGCGGCAGGCCCTCTGGTTGCTGAACCGCGACCAGCCGCCGGAAGTACACCTCGTCCTCGGCGAGGCCGCCCTCTACAACCTCGCGGGCAGCCGACGAACTCAGCTCGCGCAACTCGACCACTTGGCCAAGCTGGCCCGGCTCCCCCACTTCCACCTGCAGATCCTGCCGTTCGACGAAACCGGGCACGCCGCGGCCGACACCGGGTGGACCCTGCTCACCCAGCCCCACGCCGGCACCTGGCTCTGCGTCGACAACCTGCTCACCACCACCTGCACCGACGACCCCGACGTCACAAGAGCCCACCAGGACGCGTTCAACATGCTCTCCACCCGGGCACTCGGACAGCAGGACAGCATCGATCGGCTGCTCGGCGTGCGACGCGCCCACGCCACGTCAGTCCAGCGAAGGATCGGCATCGACACCGCGGCCTGCCGTCGTCTCCACAACCAATTCAACCTCACCCTTGCCCAGCTGAGCACCGTGTTCGACTGCTCCACCGAGACCATCTCCCAGCACCTGCGCCGGTACGATCCGCGCGACGCGCTAGCCGAACCCGTGCCGGGCAACCCGGCTGAACCGTGGCGGCCCCCGACGCCACGGACGCCCGTGCGGCCCGCCGAATGATCACGAGATCGCCTGGCAACCGCGCTTGTTACCGGAGCAGGTACGACTACGCGCGCTCCCGATAGTTCGCCTCCCTGACCCAGTCGAAGAACGCGGGGCGGAAAGCACGGGCCCCGGCGTCCGCTGACCAGGCATGGCGGCCGCCGGAAGCGCCCCGTCCAGTGTCGACGCAGTGGAAGCGCTCCTCCGGGCTTACCGACGCGAGTGCCTGCGCTCGATGTGGTGTCGCCAGCCCGCCTGGGTGCCTACGCGCAGAAAGGTCGGCCTCCTCGGCTGCCACGCTGTCATACAATTCCACCATTTCTCGCAACGCAGCGCGCAGCAGCCCCGCCGAAAGCGGCCGAAGCCTGAGGGTTTCTCCATCGCCGATTCTGAGCTGCAAACCGCCGTCCCCGACGGCCACGTGAATGGTCGTCCGACAGCCACGCTGATCGCGGCAAGGTACCGACCGCGCGTAGCGCTTTTGTGACAGCCCCCAGCGACCCAACACTGACACCACACCGAATCGTCGCCTACGTCGTCGCCGCATAGTGCCACTCCTATTCCTGCGGTTGACAGCACAAATGTAAGCAGTGGAATCACGGAGTGGAATCATTCGAACGGAGAGCCTCTATATTGACCCCGGCCGGGGTCAGTGCGCTGTCCAGGCGGGCACCGGGTTCTCCCGCAGCGTGGTGATTCGGTGATGAAGCTGGCGGAGCGCATCGTCATCACCATGCTGGGCTCGGCGGATAAACGATCCCAGCGTGTGCAGATCACGCATCCCGGTCAGGACCGTGAGACCTGGCCAAGTTCGGGGGTCGTGGCCGTAAGCATCGGCAAATGCGTCTACGTCGTGCACGCTGCGGCCGAACCGCATTCCCTGGACGGTGTTGGCAAGGTCGAGCTCACGAGGGCCGGTGGCCACCTCATCCCAATCCCCGAGGATAGGTCCCGTTGGGGTGTGGAGCAGGTTTCCGGGGTAGGCGTCGCCGTGGATGAGGCCGCCGCCGAGTACGGATTCCAGGTTGGTGTATTGGGCACGGAGTTCGGTGGTCCGGGTGGTGAGCCAGGACAGCGTGTCTGGTTCGAGGACAGTGGTGGTGGCGAGCGTGGCCATCAGGTCAGCGAGCGGCGCGTACTCCGGCAGAGCGACGTCCGGCTCGGGTAGCTGGTGAAGTGCCTTGAGCAGGGCGCCCAGGGCGGCTGGTTTTGGTGGCGTAGCAGCCGTTTGCCGGTAGTGCCGCCAGAAGGTGACGGTGGTACCGTCGGTGTCCACGGGCTGTTCGACGGGGAGCGGCTCGGTGGCGGGGAAGCCGGTGGCGACGAGCCAGCGGGTGATGGTGACGGCGCGCCGGGCGCGGGCCGCGGCGACGGGTCCGTGCGCGATCTTGGCGACGGCGTTCTCGGCGGCGAGCAGGTAGACGTCGTTGGCGTGCCGGCGCAGCGTAGTGGCGTCGTGGCAGCGCAGACCGGCGTGAGCGCAGGCGGTACGCAGGACGTCGTCAGCGGGAAGAGAGAGCACGTGCAGATGGTAGAGCGGGCCGCGTGGTGAGCGCGGCGGACAGCTGCGTGCCGAGTTCCGCGGCCGCGCTGTGGCCGCGGTTTCCCAGTTGCAGGGCGAAGCTCCGGGTGCGATCGAGCGCGCTGTAGAGCTGGCTGATGCGGCGCGGCGCCGACAACGTGAGGATCGGGGTCAGGGCTTCCCGCGCACCGTCGGGGTCACCGAGGGCGAGGCGGGCGTTGACCACGTCGAGCCAGGCGAGCGCCTCGTCACCGTAGGAGCGTTCTTCCTGGAGCCCGGTTTCGTAGGCGGTGATGGCGGCGCTCGCGTGCTGTTCGGACTGCTCGTGGTGGCCGAGCAGTCCGTGGGTGCTGCCGAGGTAGTAGACACGTTTGGCGTCGGGGAAGGTCAGCAAGCCACCGAGTGCGGTGACGTCGTCCTCGGTGTCAGCGGAATCCAGGCTGTCCATGCGGTCGAGCGCCCGGGCCGCGGTGTTGCGGTCACCGGCGCGTGCGGCCGCGCGGGCTTCGATGGCGAGCAACCTCGTCTGGGTCGTCGACGACGCGGCGCACCGCTGGCCCTGGCGGGCGAGGTCGACCGCGTCGTTGTGCCGGCGGGTCCATTCGTGGATCAGGGCCGAAGTGCCGAAAACCCAGGCGCGTAGTGGGTCGTGGTCGGCGACCTCGGCCAGCTCGTCAGCGGCCTGGAGCTGGTCGTGGGCAGCGCGGGAGTCACCGGCGTTCTGTGCTGCGTGGGCGAGCATGAGGCAGGCCGCGCCAGCCAAGAAATACGCCTCTCGCGCCGCGACGGGGCGCAGGGGCGATTCCAGCAGCGCGATCGCGTCGTCTCGCCCCTGCACGAGGTCACCGACGACGTCGCCGAGCGGACTGTGGACGTATTGGGAGGCGGCGAGGCTCAGATCGGCGCGGAGCTTGCGCAGCGCGGCTCCGCGGTCGGCCAGGTGCGCCAGCGTGCCGGTGAAGCGCAGGGACTCGCGAGCCGCGGCGGCCGTGTCCTTCTCGGGAGTCGCCGTGGCGGGCAGGAACCAGTGCAGTTCGGGCGGCAGGTGCAGTGTTCGGGCGATGGTCATCGCGTCTTCGAGGCCACAGGTGCACGCACCGCGTTCGAGGCGGCTCAGCTGGGCTTGGCTCATCGACAACCAGCTCGCCAGGCTGGCCTGGGGCAGCGGGGTGCCACCGTGGAAGGGATGTTTGCGGTAGGCGCGCAGGAGAGCGCCGAACTGTTGCTTGCCCACAGCGTCGCGAATGGCGGGATGGTCCCAGAAGTCTGCGGGCACCTGCGGCACCCCGGCTTGCGGATCTCGGCGGCGCCGCCGACACGGCGAGCACCACATCGAGGTGTGATCCTTGGCCAGCGCCGTACCGCACGGGCATACTCTGGTCACGGACCCGACACGTACGACCATGGCTTCCCCTTCCGTCCCGAGCGGGCTTCCCCTGTTTCGTAGCAAACCAGTTTCCGGTCAGCTAGTCAGATTTGGATAGCGTTTATTCAAATCAGAATAACCGACCGCCCACCCTGGCGCCAGAATGGTTGTCACAGCACCAACGAAGCGCCCATCCGGATTTCATTTCGCCATTGGATCGGCGCTTGCGCACGACGAGGGAGGTTTGCCATGCCCATCGTGGTTCTCAACCCGATCGCGATAACGACCGGCCGTCACAGTGTCTCCGGCACGAGAAATCCTGGTTCGCACCTGAGAATCATCGCTCCGTCGAAAGACGACCTTATCAGCTGGGACAGCACGTTCCCGTCAATCGGGACGGACCTCACTCACATACCGCCGTCTTCGCCAAGGAGTGGTTTCCGTGGACATACCCGGGTGGGTCGCCGCCGCGATACCCACGCTGCCTGTGCTCGTCCTCGTCGGCCCGGTGGCCATGGCGCACCGGCGCAGGCCGTGACCGACCTCTGCCCTGGCGGAAACGGCGCAACGGCGGCCCGTGCCGGAACCGTGGCACCCCGCCGCGCCAACGGCTCGAACCTACTGCTCTCCTGTCGACCCGGTGGGCACCAGTCCCCTGGTGGACGCGTGCGGTGCCCCGACCCGGCACGCGTCCACCAGGTTCCAGACCAAGCTGACGCCCCGCTCGCCCTCGCCACCATGACAGCTTCCGACCCCACGTTAGATACCGACGAGTGGGTCGCGTACCCAGGCGATGCCGCCGTCGAGGCCATCGACACGAGCGCGAGGGCCGACGAGTGACCGCTGCGCAATTCAGCCAGTGGCGGCCGAGCCCCATCCCGCGCCTCCGACCGAGCAGGCGCCTCGACCCCGACCACGTCGCTGGCGTCTTCCAGACCCGGTACCACCGGGTCGTCACCCAGTTCACCTCATACCGGCTAACCGGCCGCCACGCGACCGAGCTCGGCTGGTCCGGGCGTTACGTCCTGTTCGCCGCATGCGGGGCGGTGTGCTGGGTGGACATCACCGACAGCGCCGCCACGACGCTGAAGCGATGTCCGGCCTGCTGGAGCCACAGCACCGACGGCAGGTCGCGGCAACACCAGCCCACAGTGACCTCAGATCCCGACCGCCGAGCCGGTCCGGAGGTCGGGCTTCCGTTCGCCGCCGTCCGCGCTGAGGATTCCGAGGCTTTCGAACGGCTCTCCCCCGCGGTCTCCGCCTACGTCCACGCCCGCTCCCAGAACACCGAATACCTGGTCAGCAGCATATTTCTGCGCACCGACCGCGCCCCTGCGCAACGGTTCACGGCCGCACGAAGGCAACCGTAGTGGCTACCTACACCCCGGTCGCCCACGCCACTCGCGCCCACCCCGCCGACGATCTCGACGAAACGCTCACCGACACCCCGCACCACTGACGAACACGCCGAGCCAGGTCGAGCACCTGTATCTGACCATCGCCCACCGGCACCGGCCCGAACCACACGAACAACGAGGCGTCTCTGATGAAACAAACCGATCTGCGCCGCTCAGCGCACATGCCCAACTCACATGATTCGCTGCCCCTCGGTCCTGGCACCGACAACATCCTGGACTGGTTCAGCACACGCGGCTGGCAGTTGGTCGACTACGACAAACTCGGCGTCCGGGTCGTCTACACCGGTTCATTCGGCGGGCTATGGCCCCACGCCGCCTCTACCACCAGCATCCACACGGTGCGCCTACAACCACTCGATTGCTTCATCACCCCCGCAGCCGGTGGCCTGGCCGCCGACATCGGCACCTGCGGAGTCCTCAAGGGCTGCCAGAAGCATCGCGAGGGTGACCTGCTTAGCCTCGACCCCACCAGCCCACGCTTTGTCGACGTGTTGCGCGAACAGGAACTGCGCGCTCGGAACTGGGCCACGCCCGAGACGGCGTTCTGCCTTCTGTTCGGCATGTGCAACATCCTCGGCACCGACGGCCCACTACTGCACAACGCGGCGCTGCCTTCGAACGGTGCTGGAGATTTCGTATCCGTGCCCAGTTCCTGAGGTGCCCGCAGACTGGCTGGTCGGAGGCGCTTCTCGGTAACTATTCAGGGGCGCCGGTTCATCTTCCAGGGCGTGTTCTGGCTGCTCTGGCGGCGATGATCACCGACGGGGGACGCGCTGGCCCACCTGGGGACGCTGCAGGACCAGGACAAACTGTTCGGGCCGCAGGCCAGTGACGCCACCGCCTGGCGAGTGCTGGAACGGGTCAACGCGGAGGAGCACCTGGCTCGCCTGCGATCGGTCCGGTCGACTGCCGCAGAGTTGGTCCCGTGCATTCACCCCGGACGACCCTGATCGATGCCGCGATGGAACACTGCGAGGCCAGCAACTGAAAGCGCGCGCGAGCCCACCGGCCGCGCTCGTGACAAGGAGTCATAAGCGTGGACTGCGAGCAGATCGGACCTCCTGCCCCGCGACCGTGTGCTTCCTGTCCGTACCGGCGCGATGTCCCCTCGGGCGTCTGGCACACAGACGAGTACGAGAAGCTTCCTCGCTACGACGCCGAGACCGGGGAGCAGCCCCGCGTCCTGTTCCTGTGCCATCAGAACGACGGTGATGACAAGCATCGGCGCATGTGCGCAGGCTGGGCGGGATGCCACGACGGCGACGAACTCCTGGCCGTGCGACTGGCCGTCCTTGCCGGAAACATCAGCCCGGAAACCGCGCAGGCCGTGGTGGACTACCAGTCCCCGGTCCCACTGTTCGACAGCGGCGCAGAAGCCGCCGAACACGGCGTACGCGACATCAACACCCCAGATTCAGAGGCTCTCCGCACGATGGAAAAGATCCGGCGAGTCCGCAGCGACATCATCGAGACCGAGCCGGCCTAACCCACGCGTTCGCGAATCCGAACCAACCCTCCCACCAACGTTGCATCCGCAACCGGCGCCCTACCGGAGCAGCCAGGTGGCCCCCGCGCGAGCGGGCGTAGTCCGGCATGGACCGCCACAGTGCGGAAAATCGCCGCGTGGCCCCTGCACGAACGGGGTGCTCCCCCGGTGATGCTGGACTCCACCAGGATTTCCATGTCTTCCCCGCGCAAGCGGAGGTGGCTCCACGTCCGCCAGGTTTGCGAGATCGGTGAACGCGTGGTCCGGGCGCGAGCAGAGGTGGTCCGCTCTGGCCGAGCGCGCAGAAGAAGGTCGAGGGGTTTGTCTCAGCACGGACCTGCCTCTGGTCTTCCCCGCACAAACGGGGATGGCCCCAAGTGACTCCACCTGCTCGGAGCGAAGCTCCGATCCTTCCCGCGCGAGCGGGGTCGTCCCTGCACGGCACGCACACCCGCGGCCGTACGGTGGTGGTCCCCGCGCGAGCGGGGGTGGTCCGTCGCCGACAGCTCGACGCTGCGGTCGTCAACGTGATCCCCGCGCGAGCGAAGGTGGTCCCTGCACCGTGCCCGCCATCGGCCCGGACCGCGCGTGGTCCCCCGCGCGAGCGGGGGCGGTCCCCTGTCGTACGTATCGGACCTCAAAGCGAATCTGTCGTCCCCGCGCGAGCGGGGTGGTCCCACAGACGGGCGCCGGAGCCGGTCGTGAGCTAGTCGTAGCCGCGCGAGCGGGGGTGGCCCTTCGAGTGCCAGGGTCTGCTCGGCGTCGCGGCCGTGGTACCCGCGCGAGCGGGGGTGGCCCCGAGGAACCCGGAGTGTCCGACTGGAACCCCCGGTGGTCCCCGTGCGAGCGGGGGTGGCCCGTCCAGGTTCTCGGTCACGGAAACTATCTGCTTGTGGTCCCCGCGCTGTGGTCGCCGCGCGAGCGGGGTGTCCCAGCGCACGCGCTTGGCGTTCGCGATCCGGCATGTCGTCCCCGCGCGAGCGGGGGTGGTCCCAGCCCCGTGTGGTCCATCGGGACCGGCGCGAGCGGACTGACGACGTAGGTCTCGAACCGGGTCGTCCCGGCGCGAGCGAGGGTGGTCCGATCCCGTCCTGGTTGAGCGCGCTGCGGATTTGCCCAATCCGAACGGGATCACTCGGTCTACAGCGATAGTGAACGGGTTCCGCCCATCTCACCGCGCGGTGCGGCAGGTGCGATTCTAGCCCGAACGCGCAGCCGTTAGCACTGGCTCGGTCAGCGCCGCTGCACGCGACCAGCCGCAGGTCAACTCTCGCGGCTGCACCGGGGCGCAGCCTCGGCTACTCGCGCTCGGCTCCGTCTGGCCAGACGACGGTGACTGGCAGACCGCGTCCACGAGCAGCGTCGACCACGTCAGCGGTACCGCCGTGGCCACCGGATGGCCCGCCGTCCCACACCGCGACCATCGCGTCTACGTGGTCGAGAACGTGTTCGGAGGCGGCCATGTAGGCCTCGCGGTTCGATTCGGCGAACGGCATGGTGTGCACCGCTGCCGCCTTGCCGATCAGGTCGTCGAATTCGGCGGCGTTGCCCGGCTTGACCTTGCGCTCGCGGTAGTCGGCCGCGGGCAGCACCACTTCGACCGTGCCGGCGAGGTCGAGCACGACGCGGGTGAACACCTGGTCGGCGCCGCGGGCCAGGCAGCTCACCCCGACCAGGTCGCTGCCCGGGTGCCTGGCCAGGGCGGTGCGGATGCCGTCGGCGACCAGCGGCACGGTGGCGGCGGTCAGGTTCGAGTGGCCGGTGATTCCGATGCGGGGCAACAGGGTTCTTCTCCTACGCGGCGATCAGGTCAGCGATGGTCTCACGGGCCTCGCGCACGGCGCCGACGCTGGTGAACGGGGCGGCTTCGCGGTGGAAGTCGCGCAACTTCACCCCGACCCGGCCGGTCGTCCAGGCGCTGGCCAGCGGCACCGCCGCTTGGATCAGCTCGGCCGCCCGGCCTGGTTCTCGGGTGACCAGGTGCGCGCGGGCGAGCCCGATCAGGTCGAACGCGCGGTTACGCGCACGGCCCGGGTTGCGCAACTGCAGCGCCCGGCTGATGTAGTCCTGGGCGCGGCGGGCGTGCTGGGGGACGTAGCGGGCCAGGTCCCGGTAGCGGGCGCCGATCACCCCGGCCAGTTCGGCGGCGTCGAGGCTGCGCGCAGTCGGTGTGGTGGCGTCGCGGTCCTGGGTGCCGTCGGCGTGGTAGTCCTCGGCCAGGCCGACCGCCCGCTGGAAGGCCCGGACATCGCCTTGCTGGGCGTAGGCCCAGGCTTCGCGGGTGGCGAGCACCGCTCGCAGGCGGGGTGTGGCGGTGCGCCGGGTGCCGTACTGGGCGAGCTGGACGACCTCGAGGCCGTCCGCGGGGCGTCCCAGGTCGAAGCACTGGCGCGCGAGCGACGCGAGCGCCACCGCGGCGAGGGCGTCGTCTCCGGCGGTGTGGGCGAGCTGGGCGGCCAGCACGAAGTAGCGCTGGGCGGTGCAATGCTCGCCGGCGTCCCAGGCCATGGTGGCGGCGATGTCGGCCAGCTCGGCGCCGATGCGGAACCCGCGCAGGGTCTCCGCAGTGCCTTGCGGGGCGGCGCGCAGCCGGTTCACGTGGGCGCTGAGTTGCGCGGCGACGGTGGCGCGGGCGACGGTGCCGCGGGTGGTGTGCCAGGTCCGGAGCACGCTGACGAACTGCTCGGCGGCGTCCAGTTCCGGGGCGATGAAGGCGGTGCCGCGGCGGTCGGGCGTGACGAGCACGGGGTGGAGGAAGGGGTGCAGTTCGGCGGCGAGGGTGGCGCCGGTGAGCAGGGTCGCGCTCAGCACGCTCCGGCGGGACAGGGGCACCAGGTCATGATCGGTGATGCGGCCCGCGTGCTCCAGCACCAGCCCCGGCTCCCAGCCTGCAGAGCCCAGCGAGGTCGGTGGCGGTTTCACCGTGCTGTCCGGTCGTCGGGGCGGCACGAAGCCGAGCGCGGCGCCGACAGCCTGCGCGCCGCCAGGCGGGAACACCGGCTGGTGAACAACCTCATCCACACCTCCGACGATCCCGCCGCGGCCTGGCGCGAGGTGCATATCTGGTTCGGCGGCCACCGCGCCGCCCACCTACTCGGCACCGCCCCGCGTCCCGCGCAGGCGTCCGCCCCCTGACCACCACTCCCGGACGGGCGGGCCGCACCGACCCCCACCGCCACGCACCCGTCCATCAGGACCTGGTTTTACGTTGTCCGACAAAGAGAAATGAGCCCTACCTTGCCTCTTTCCTCGCCCCGCACGCGATCGTTACCGATGCTGAGCGCCGCAGACATCGCCGCGCTCGAGCCTTCGCTCGCGGACCCGATCGAGTACCGCAAGTCCGGCTTGTCGCTCAACCACGTCATCGGCTGCCCGCTGAACTGCGGCTACTGCGTGCGCCACGTCTTCGACAACTTCGCGATGAAGCTCCCGCGCCGGCTGATGACCGACGCCGACGCCGTCGCGCTGCTGACCAGCCACCGCTACTTCCGGCCCCACACCACACCGATCCAGCTGTTCAACCGCGCGACCGATCCGATGCTGCCGGTGGTCAAGCCCCACACCTTCGCCGTGCTGGGCATGCTCGACGCTCTCGGCCTGACCAACCACGTCCTGGTCATCACCCGCTGGCGGGTCACCGCCGAGGACTGCGCGGTCCTCAACAGCTTCGGCAACATCACCCTGACCGTCCTGGTCACCCACTCCGGCATCGACCACCCCGGCATCGAACCGGTGGACTCCTCCATCGCCGCCACCAGCCTCACGACGCTGTTCGCCCACGCCGAGCGCTACCGCACCGTGCTCTACTGGCGCCCGATCGTGCCCGGCCTCAACGACATCGACGCCCACCTCCAGCGCGCCCGCGAGCTGTCCCGCCACGCCCACGCCACGGTGTTCACCGGCCTGTTCTACCGCCAGCAGATCGCCGACTACTACCGCGAACTCGGCCTGCCCGAACCCTACGAGGACACCGCGCGGCGCAAGATCATGCCCGAAACCCTCGAACACCGCATCCTCACCGCCTTCGGCCAAGACACCGACCACCGCGCGGCCGGGGGCGCGTTGTTCCGCAAGACCAGCTGCGCGGTCGCCTACGCCCACCGGGTGGCCGACTACAACGGCCACTACGGCATCCGGGAACTGTGCGACATCTGCCCGGCCGCCCAACAGCAGCGCTGCGCGAATGCCTGGCGCGCACCCGACAGGGACCTGGTTGTCACCCAGGCGCGCGACTACGGCGCGGTGGGCGAGGTGGAACTGACCGACCGGGCAATCATGGTGGCGGGCCTGGACGAACCACCCCGCTACGCGATCCAGCACCGCTTCGGGTTCCAGGTCCACGACCGGGACAAGCCCCACCACTACAAACGGCACGGCCGCGCCGACCTCGGCTGGCCCACCGTCTAGGAGAACGCATGGATTTCGGTACCTGGCCGCGGCTGCTCGTCGTCGACGTCGAAGGCAACGGCGCCACCCCGCCCGAGGCCGTCGAAGTCGCGCTGCTCCCGTTCGCCGACGGCCAGCCCGACCCGCAGGCGGTGTTCAGCACGCTGATCCAGCCGGTCACGCCGATCTCCCGGTTCGTCACCCGGATCCACGGCATCACCAACGACGACGTCGCCCACGCGCCTCGCTGGGACGAGGCCGGCCCGAAGGTCGCGGCGCGGCTGGGCACCGCATGGATCGCCGCCCACAGCGCCGCCACCGAGTACTCCGTGCTGCGCCGTCACCTACCCCACTGGCAGCCCACCGGCGTGCTCGACACCCTCCGCCTCGCCCGCCGCGCCTTCCCCACTGCGGACGGGTACTCGCTCGACGCGCTGCTCCAGCACATCGGCATCGACACAAGCGGCATCGACGGGCAGCGCCACCGGGCCGCCTTCGACGCCCACCTCACCGCGCTGCTGCTGCGCGAGATCGCCGCCACCTACCCCAGCTGGGACGCCCTCATCGCCGACGGCGTCCCGCCCGGCAAACCGGGCACCCCCACCCACGAAGGAGACACCCTATGGTGATCCAGACCGGCCTCGCCGGCACCCACGCCACCGGCAAATCCCTCCTGGCCGACCGCATCGAAATGGAACTGCGCAGCACCGGAATCTCCGTGCAGCGCACTGGCGGACTCGCCAAACGCGCCGCCGCACTAGGCTTCCCCAAGATGAACCGGCACACCGCCACTTCCACCGAGTGGATCATCACCGCCGGCGCCGCGATCGTGCTCGAAGCAGAACTCGACGCCGACGTCGTCCTCATCGACCGCACCGCCCACGACGCCCTCGCCTACTACACCGCCGCCCTCGCCCTGCGTGGCGAACACCCCGAGCCCGACGACCTCACCCGGCTACAGACCCTGGCCAGCCTGCACACCCACCGCCTGCATGTCCTCCTGGCCACCGTGCTCGACCCCGACGCCCCGTTCACCGCCCCGCCGGGCAAGACCCCGCCTACACCAACCCCAAGTTCCGGGCACTGGTCGACCAGCACCTGCACCTCCACCTGGCCAACACCCACATCGAACACCGGGCGGTCCCCCGGGCCGGCCACAGCGAGGCCGTCGCCGCCACCGTGGCCGCCGTGACCCGTGAGCTGAGCGCCGCGTGAACGCCGCGGCGATGCCCGGCGGAAGCATCTCCTTCGGCAGCCGGACTGTCTCCCGGCTCGGACTGGGCACGATGCGCCTGACCGGCTCCGGCACCTGGGGCGACCCATCCGATCCCGACCGCGCCCGCGCGGTGCTGCGCACCGCGGTGAGCGACCTGGGCATCACCCACCTCGACACTGCCGACGCCTACGGCCCGCACACCGTCGAAGAACTCATCCGCGACACCCTGCAGCCCTACCCCGCCGATCTGCTGATCGCCACCAAAGTCGGCATGATCCGGCCCGGCCCAAACCGATGGTGTCCCCTCGGCCGCCCGGACTACCTGCGCGCCGCGGCGGAGGCCTCCCTGCGCCGCCTCGGCACCGACCATCTCGGCCTCTGCTACCTCCATCGAGTCGACGCCGCCATCCCGCTGGCCGACCAAGTCGGTGTCCTCGCCGACCTGCACACCGAGGGCAAGATCGGCGAGATCGGCCTCTCCAAGGTGACACCGGAACAGATCACCGAAGCCGCTGCGATCACCCCGATCGCCGCGGTGCAGAACCCCTTCAACCTTGACGAACCCGACGACCCCGCCGTCGATCACTGCGCCCGCAACGGAGTCACCTACGTCCCCTACAGGCCGCTCAACACCGGCAAACTCGCCGTGGATGGAGTTGAGCACGCCCTGCGCTGGCTCCTCAACCGCGGCGACCACCTCGCCCTCATCCCCGGCACCTCCAACCGCGCCCACCTCGCCGAACTCGCTACCGCCACCGCGTCCTTCACGAACACGAAACGCGAGTAAGGCCGTGGCCGTGTGGGCACCGAACAGCAGGCTAGCGCCCACTCTGGCGAAGCTCGCGGCCAGGTCGGTCAACCTGGTGGCAGCCCAGCACGCGGCCCGGCCCTGTGTCCCAGTAGTTGAACCAAACCCGGCATGGCGAACACACACCGACGTGCCGGTCTGTTCGTTCTGGCCCCAAGCTGGACAGCGCCGATGTAGCCACGAAGAGACCTCACAGCACGCACGCGTGTGACGACTACTTAGGCGTGGTCTGGGCTTGGCGACGGCGCTGACGGACATCGACAGGGTCTATCCCGTGATCGGCTCTGGCCCGAATGCGGTGGTAGCGCTGGGTGGCGTTAGCCGAGCAAGATGCGGTGGCGCAGGAGGGGGAAGCCCGCGCGGCCGTACATCTGCCGCTTGATCATCTTGGTTTTGGTGTTCACTCCTTCTGTTCGTCCATTGTGGAATGGCTGAGTGACGGCGGCATTGACGGCCTCGCGGTCGAAGTCGAGTCCGCGGGTGTAGGCGTGCAGGTGGGGTAAATCCTCGGCTCGGGCCCGGTCGATCCAGCCGCTGAGACGGTCGTCGTTGCCGGTGGCCGGGGTGAGCAGAGCCGCGAAGTCACCGACGAGGCCGGCCAGCGCCGTCATCTCGTGGCAGGCGCTCACGGCAGCTTGGAGTCGTTCCCGCTGGTGATCTTGGAGCTTGTCCGGGCGTGTAAGCAGGTAGCGCGCGAGTCGCTTTGGAGAGATTGCTGGCCGGTCGGATTCGACTCGTCCTTGGGTGATGTAGCGATACAGCAGATTGTGGCTTCCGGTGTAGCCGCGCTGTTTGATCTCTGCCAGCAGCTGATGGACGGGCACGGCCGGGTTCTCGCGGCGGCGGCTGCGAAGGTAGTCGCGGAATGGGTCGACGAGGGTGGGCCGATACTGCGGTGCGCGAACAAGCCGGTCGGGTTGATCGATGCGGGCGTATCGCTTCACTGTGTTCAATGCCAGGTTCAGCCGACGTGCGATTTCGAGCAGCCCCACGCCGTGCTTGAGCAAGTCATGGATCTGTTGCCAGCGTTGGCGGGTAGTCACCGCTCGCGCGCCCTCGCGCAGTGGCGGACCGGTCTTGCCCCAGCAGGCACTGTGCGCGGCGACCTCCTTCAACACGACCTCGGCGAGGTTGTGCCACAGATGCCAGCGATCGCCAACCTGCACCGCGTCGGGCAGGGCTCGACGGATCGCCTGAGCATAGGTGGCCGAACCATCCCGGCACACCACCTCCACACCGGGATGTTCCCACAGCCAGGCCTCCAGCACCTCTGCTTTGCGGCCCGGCAACACGTCAACCCGCTCGGCGGTTTCCGCGTTGATGATCACGGTGGCGTAGCGTTGCCGCTTACGCAGGGCAAAATCGTCCACCCCGATCACCCGGGACACCGATCCGGTCGGCAATGGCAACTGCAGCAGCGCCCGCAGCGCGGTCTGCCTCGACAGCACCACACCGACGGCGGCCAGAACCCGGGCGCTTGCACGACCGGCCAATTCCCGCGCAACGCTCACCACCTGCGCGGCCAGCCGAGCAGTTCGACGCTGATATCGCTGCACGATGCCGATGGGCTGCTCACGGAACGTCTGCCGCAAGCACCCGAGATGCCCGCAGCGCATCCGTCGAGTCCGCAGCCTTATCAGCACCCGCCGCCCGTCAACCGGCACATCGACCACCTGCCGGACGACATAGCCGTGCACCCGCCCCGTCGCCACCCCACAGTCCGGGCAGGCCACAGGACCGGGCCGCGTCGATGCCCGCACCACGAGCACCCCAGCCTCATCGTCGACGCCATCGAGGACCAGGGACGACAACCCCGAGAACACCAACGCAAGAAGTTGATCACCAGCGCACGGCGCTTACCCTGGCACAGCACCGAATCGGACACGCATCGTCACCACCGGATCCGTGCCAGAGCCCGCTGGCCGGCCTCGTCGGTGACTTCGCGGCTCTGCTCACCCCGGCCACCGGCAACGACGACCGTCTCAGCGGCTGGATCGACCGGGCCCGAGCCGAGGATTTACCCCACCTGCACGCCTACACCCGCGGACTCGACTTCGACCGCGAGGCCGTCAATGCCGCCGTCACTCAGCCATTCCACAATGGACGAACAGAAGGAGTGAACACCAAAACCAAGATGATCAAGCGGCAGATGTACGGCCGCGCGGGCTTCCCCCTCCTGCGCCACCGCATCTTGCTCGGCTAACGCCACCCAGCGCTACCACCGCATTCGGGCCAGAGCCGATCTTGGAACAGTCCCCATCGACAGCTCTGCTGACGGGTCTATCCCGTGATCGATCACGGGATAGACCCGACAAAGCCCAACCAGGGTGTTGTGGGGGCTCGGATGGCCTCTCTATGGCCTGGGTGGGTCCAGCGAGATTGCGGAACGTTACTCAGCTGTAGCGAGCGGCGATGATGCGGCCGTTGCCGGCTCGAGCGTAGCGTGATCTGGCGAGGTCGTTGGTGATGAAGGTCCGGATGACGAAGCGGTCCGAGCCATCGAATCGGGGGCGGAACGGTGACCGGCCGTGCACTGTCCTGTTGTTGTCGATGAGGAGTAGGTCTCCAGGTTTGAGGCTGTAGTAATGGCGGTGC
This sequence comes from Amycolatopsis sp. 195334CR, assembly GCF_017309385.1. Classification (NCBI taxonomy): domain Bacteria; kingdom Bacillati; phylum Actinomycetota; class Actinomycetes; order Pseudonocardiales; family Pseudonocardiaceae; genus Amycolatopsis; species Amycolatopsis sp. 195334CR. The sequence continues at coordinate 935,987 of NZ_JAFJMJ010000001.1, forward strand.
GTCTGGTACAGGGCGAGGACGTCAGCGAAGGCGGCCTTCGCCGCCGGGGTCGTGCTGATCATGAGGTCTTGATCTAGGGTGATGTAGGGGTCATCTGCCGCTCCGTACAGGATTGGCATGGGTCCGCGGACGTCGCCGGCGTCGAACTCGTGGCCGCCGACGCGGAAGGACTCGTCGACTCCTGTCATCCAGCGGGTCCGTCGAAGTTCGTGGAGATCAGCGCCTGTCGCCAGCACACTAATCTGCCGGGCGGTGAAGGTGTAGGTCTGTGCCTGGGGGTCTCCTCGCAGGCAGGCGAGGCTGATGTAGTCGGGGCGGAGTTCACTGAAGGCCTGTTCGGTGTGCAACTCAAGTTCAGTCAAGGAACTGAGACTGGTCTGAGTGGCAGCCGCTTCCCGTGCAGGGACCATGTCCTGGAACAGGCGACCGAAGCCCTCGGCTTCGTACCCGATGAGGTGGCCAAGGGCCTCGCCGATCAGAGCCTGCGCACGGGCCAGCAGAGTCCGTTCCCCGAGGTGGTGGGTGTTGTCCGCCGGTGTTGAGGGGGTCGGACCGATCGGTAGACCGGTCAGTAGCAGGTAGCCGGTCGAGCTGCCCCACCGCGCGAACTCATGGAGAGCACGCCCTACTCGCGCAGGGAGTCGGGCGGCCGTCACGCGAGCGTCGGCACAGAACTTCTCGGGGTGCGTGGCCGGGTCGGTACGCACCGTCCGGGCGAGGTCGAGGAGGACCTGGCGTTCAGCCGGGCTCAGGTTGAGCACCGCTCGCGCTTGTGTCGCAGACGAATTTTTCAGCATCGTGCGCATGTCTTCACTCCCTGGATCGATCTTTGACGTTGACTCTCGCCGGGATAGCTCGCAAAGGATCGCCTGAAGCTGCCGAGGGAGGTGGCTACGTTGCATTACTAAACGAGCCGTGCAATCAACGGCGTGGCCGCATGATTCGCCAGTTATAGTCGAAAGTTTTCACCTGGGTGAACCTGTCGACCCTGGTCAGCAGGCCATACGCTGGGAGCGTGGCAATCCAGCAAGGTGACAGGAAAGCCTCCCGTGTCACCAGCGATACTGCGCGATTCACTGGCCGTAGCAGGCTGGCCTGGCTACTGCGTGCGAACAGATCGTACACCGACCGAGAAGAATTCCGACAACTTCGCAGTTTCGCCGCAGCTTTTCCGGGAGGGGTTCATGCTGGAGCTATAAGCACGAGCCAGGTCAGTCGGTGGGAGACGGGGCACACGCCACCGTCTGCGTCTGTTCTGGCCCGGTACGAGGACATGCTGGGGCTTCGGCCTGCAGCACTGACCACCGTGGCCGACGCAATCATGCGGTACGCCGGGTCTCGGCTAGGAGCTCCCGAGTTACGCCGGCACCTGCAGGGGTCAGACGAGGCACTCGATGATCGGCTCGACGAGTTACTCGATCCCGTGCTGTGCCGCGGAGAGATGAGCGGAGCTCAGTGGGACGAGTTGTCCTATCAGTTGATCACTCGGCCAACGACTTTCCTGCCATCGCGGATGTGGGCCTCGCTGGCCGAGCGACTGCTGTCGGAGGTGATCATCGCCGAAGGCATCGCGTGGTTCCAGCGGTTCGAAGCCCTGAGCAGGATTCTGGGACATCCGCGGGGCCAGCATGCCGTCATCTCGGCATGCGGCGAGCTGGTCAACGATCCGACCAACCAAGTGTTCATGGAGCCACTGTCGATCATGGACGGCAGCCGCCACCGGGCAGCGAATCTGCATGTGACGCGCCAGCTGGCGAGTCCCACGAACGACCAGGCCCTACGCGGAGCATTACTGGCCAGCGTACGCAAGGTGCGCGACAATCATTTCGACGGTGCCGAACTGATAGCGTTGCATGATTTGCTCGTTCAGCACATATCTGATCAAGATACGCATCTGAACGCCCGGCCTCTAGCCAGCGAAGTTCTCCGCCTGATCCCGCTAGCCTCGCTGCCTAAACGGGGCAAGGCACTCGATCGGGCGCTACGCGAAGACGAGGTGCTCGACCAGGTCGTGCGCACCGGGCGGATAGCCCGGGCACAGGTCACGGCAGCCACGGTGTCACGGATTTGCGCTCTCACCTTGGGTTCGCTGGGTGAAGATCCGCACCCCGAGTTGGAACGAGGCCTGCGCGTCGTCACCGAGGAGATGCTCTACAGCCCGGTCAGCGACGTTCGCCTGCTGGCGGCTCAGATGGTAGCGGTCACCCCTCTGCGCGGTCCGATGGCAGACGTTCTGACCCAAGAACTGACCACGCGATCGACCACGGCAGCACCGGTGTACTCGACGGCGGTTCTGGGCGTCCTGCCTTTCCTGGCCTTCTCCAAGCACCGGGCCCCAGTAGAACGCCTCGCCCTGCGCGGTCCACTCCCTTCAGCCGTGGCTGATGGGGCAGTGTGGGCACTTGCACACCTGCCAGCCGGGCATCGCAGTCCTTTTTGGAATGCGGCTTTACGGAGCCATCTGTCCGCATGGGAGAGAACCTCATCGTCACAGGCTGAACGAACGATCCGCGGTCTTGTCTACGGGCTCGGCGTCCACCAACACGATGCTGCACTACGCCTGGTCCAGAATGACACTCGATTCCCGGCAACTGCCCGTACAGCCGCCCGCTGGTGGCTGGGCATCGCCCGTGACATCCGCACCAGCGCACGACTGTAGAGGAATTAGCGTCCAAGATCGTTGACCCCTAGCACGGCTTGCCGGTGACGCGGCGCAGGAGGTCTGACAGCCCCGAAGCCTGCACGATCTCGTCATAGGCCGTACAGTTCTTCAGCACCGAGTCCGACTGGAAACTCGCGCGTGGCAGTAGATCAGCGTCAGGACCGCTCGGCTAGCCGCTCGCAGATCACTCCCAGCCGCTCCACCGCACTCAGACGATCGACTTCGGGCGCTGGAAGGCCATCACCGATTCGCCCGCACGGGCACGCCCCTCCGGACAAGGCCATTTGGCCGCCCATGATGCCCGCAACGTTGGTACCCATACTCAGCAGCCTCCCAGCGGATTCCGAATTTCAGTGGCCGAGCTGACTAGCCTGGGCCCCTCGTGCGTCTAGCGATCCCGCTGGGTGCATAGGTGACCGCAGAACCTTGGCCCCACGTCGTTCCTGCAGCACACGATTCCCGTACACGCCCAACGCGGCGGTGGCCTTGGACGACATCTCGTCCAAGGCCACCGCCGTGTGAGGCACGGTCAAGAAACAGGGGCGTAGCTCACCCCGGGCACGTCGACGACGGTGCGGTTGGTGTAGACACCCGGGCCGCCGGCCGGTCACACCTGGGGGGTCACAGGGAGAAGAACCCTTCGGCCTTCCAGTTCCACTCATTGATTCCCGGTTCGAACAGGTAGACGTAGCCGCTGATCTGGGCCGTCCCCGGGGCGTAGACCATCATCGAGTAGCTCGAGCCGTACCCGGGGTCCCATTCGCTGTTCCAGCCGCCCAACGATGACTCGATGTACTTGGTCGCGTTGCCGCCGTACGGATTCCCTGTCACCCGGATCCAATTGGCACCGCACGACCAGGAGTAGAAAATCTGAATCGATGCGACTTGCTGTCCGGTAGTGCGGTCGAGAATCGGACGGGTGGCGATTTGCGACGCGTTGACGTTGCATGCCGGCGGTGCTGTGGGGTCTCGTCCGTCATAGTAGTTGCTGCCGCCGCTCACCCCCTCGGCCTGCGCGGCCGTCGAGGTCAGTGTCACGGCCGCCACCACGGCAGCAAGAGCAGCGACGAGACGGTACCATCCCCGCCGTTTCCTGATCGGCTTCTTCAACAGACCGCTCACTTCCTCTGTCGTCGGCTGGCCGGGTGCCACGCCGGTCTTGAATCAGCGTCCGCCCTCTTCTCCTGTCTCGTCATGACGGCCGATCGGCGGTCACCGCAGGGTGCGGAACTGGTGACAGCCGTTCGGCCGTCATGACAGCGCGGTCGCGACCGCTAGGTTTTGGGTGGAGGTGAGCCGCCGATGGAAGGAGGGCGGAACACGGGCGATGCAGGCCGAGCCACGGACCTGACACTGTTCCGCTGCGCAGCGATCGCGCGCGCTGTGCTGGGGTTTGGCGGTGCGTTGGCCGGTGCGCTTGACGCGGGCAGTACATCCTCAACGGGAGTGACCCTCGCCGCCGTAGCGGGGAACCTGGCCTGGTCGCTGTACTTTGTATGGCGTGCCGTGCAGAGCGCGCTTACGCCTGGTGTGATGGCAGTCGACCTCGCCGGTGTCGTGGCTCTGTGCCTGTTTCAAGGCTGGCTGGTGTCCCCCGAGGCGCTGCCGACAGGGTCGTCATGGATTGCGGCGCTCGTCGGGGGGCGGGTCATCTATGGCCACATCGGGGTGCGGCCCGCCACCGGGATCGTGGGCGGGATCGTAGTCGCCGGGGCCTACCTCGCCGGTCAGGCGCTGGCGGTTGCGCCTGGCGCGGGGATGGCCAACGCTGCGGTCTACTTGCTGCAGAACCTGTGCGGTCTGGTGCTGATGGCGCTGCTGCGCAGGGTGGCGCGGGCGGCCGACGCGGAGCTGATCGAGTTCCATCGCAGCCGCGACCGCGCCTACGCCGATCAGGTCCGTCGGGCCGAGGAACGCGAGGCCGACCGGAGGCTGCACGATACCGTGCTCGCCACGTTGACGATGGTGGGATCCGGGGCCATCACGACGTCCTCGGCCCGACTGCGCACTCAGGCACGTGCCGACCTGGAGGTGGTATCCGCTCTTCGGGCTGGCGAGGACGTGGGCGGCGGACCGGTGCGACTAGATCACCTGCTGCGGGAGGTTCCTGTTCGTGCGGGCTGGCCGTCGGGGGTGCGCACGAGTCTCGTCAACTGTCTTGTCCCCGCCGATGTCGCCGACGCATTTGTCGGCGCCGCCCACGCCGCCCTGGTCAACACACGCAAGTACGCGGAAATCAGCCACGCGTCCCTGACCTTGACCCAGGACGCGGACGAGGTCGTAGTCGTCATCTCGGACTCCGGCCGGGGCTTCGACCACACTGCCGTGCCGGCGCACAAGTATGGGCTGCGAGAGGCGATGGTAGGACGGATGGCCGCAGTTGGCGGCAGCGCCGTCATCGAATCCGCTCCGGGCCGCGGGACCGTGGTCACGCTGAGGTGGCGAGCGCGTGATTGACGACTCGAGCGCGTCGCTGGCTGCGCACTACCAGCGCGGGACGATCATCGCGACGGTATGCATGGTGGGTCTATGGCACGGGGGGTTCGACACCGCCGCCGTGGTACTGACATGGCCGGAACTACGATGGACGTGGGTCTCGCCGCTGATGTGGGCGCTGTTCACGGCCACTGTCGTAACCAGCGCGATCCAGCTGCTACGCGAAGGCCAGGTCCGCAGGCCCTGGCCGGTTGTGGCGTTGACCCTGGCGATCAGCATGGTGGTCGCCCTGAATGCGGGTGGGCGGGCCGCGGGTTTCGAGAACTGGGCGTTCGGCGCGGCTGGCTGGCTCGGTGTTCTGGCGAGTTGGGGGCGCTCGGCCGCGCCGCTGGCGGTGGTTCTGGCGGGCAACGGCGCCGCATCCGCAGTAGCGATGGTCCTGCTGACCAATCCAGACCTGCAGGACGTGGCATTGTTGTCGATGAGCCTGGCAGGTTCAGCCGCGCTGCAGGTGGCGCTCGCCTATGGGGTGCGCACACAGAGCCGGGTCGTCAACAACTCAGTGGCAACGGCCCGTGCGCGCGCTGAGACTGAGCGGCACCGCGCCGCCGCCGCGCAAGCACACGCGGCACGAGTTCAGCGGCACGAGTTCCTGCAGCGCACCGCGGCCGTGGTGCTCGCCGGCCTCGCCGACGGGACCAGCGACCCGGCTGACCCGGCAGTGCAGCGCCGGTGCGCAATCGAGGCGGCCCGGCTCCGAAGACTGTTCCTGGAGGCAGACGAGGTGCCCGATCCGCTGCTGCACGAGGTGCGGGCATGCCTGGAAGTAGCGGAGGCACGAGGGGTGCCTGTGCGAATGAGCGTGTCCGGCGAGGTGCCGCCGGTTCCGGTCGAATGCCGGCGAGACCTAGTCGAACCCCTCGTCGAAGTGCTGGGATCAGCTCACACCCACGCCCGAGTCACCATCGTGGGCAGTGCTGGTCAGGTGCAGCTGAGCGTGGTCGCAGACGCCGACGAGCCTCCAGCCGCGCCGACGGGCGACCGGGTTCAGATCGAATACCACCGAGAGGGGAGTTTGCTATGGGTGCAGACCAGCTGGACAGACAGGTCACTGTCGCTGTCATCGAAGATCACGAGGTCGTGATCGACGGCGTCCGCGCGTGGGTTGACCGGGACCCCGAACGGCGGGTGCGGGTGGTAGCGAGCGGGGCGGATGTCGATCAAGTCCTCGCCGGCCCCGGCGGTACCGCCGACGTCCTGCTGGTCGACCTCAACTTACGCGGCACGCTCATCGTCGACCGGATCGCTGCCCTCACTGGCGCAGGACACCGCGTAGTGGTGTTCTCTGCGCACTCCGAGACCGAGAACGTACTCGCGGTGCTCGACGCGGGCGCGGAATTCCTCGAAAAGGACGAGAGCCGCGAGCACTGCGTGGAAACGATCGTCGCCGCCGCCGCTGGCCGCCCGTACGTCACTCCATCCACCGCGGGCGCGATGATCGCCGACACCCGACCACTCCGGCCAACCCTATCCAAACAGCAGCTCACCGCGCTGAGATACTGGTTCCAGGGCATGTCGAAGGCGTCGGTCGGGATGCGGATGGGCATCAGCGAAGCAACGGTCAAGCTGTACATCGACCGAGCCAGGGCGAAATACGACAACGTCGGCCGCCGCGCGTCCACAAAAGATACCTTGCTTGCCCGCACCATCCAGGATGGCCTCATCCGGCCAGATGAAATCGGCGAGTACCAATCGAGGGCCAATAGGGCCGAGAGCTAACCCGCGAGCAGCCGGAACTCCGGCTCAAAGCTGCATCAGATCCCAGTACTAGCAACGATAACGATCTACGGGCTGCCGTACCCCCAGGAACTCTGTCCAGGTGCCATGCGAGCCGGGTTTGCAACGGTATCGGAACGTTACTGTCGAGCGCAGCGCCGGAAAGGATGATGACGGTCATGGATACCGATCCGGACTCCGATCACTCCGATCTCGAGCGTCGAGCCCACAGGGCGGCGATCGGGAACCTTCCCGTCGCGAAGTGGGCGTTAGGGGTCGGCGTGTTGGGCGTAGCCGTCGCAGTCATTTTCGGCGTGGTTAGCGCCTGCGGGCCGGATGATACACCGCCTCCACCTCCGGCACCGGAGGTGAACCAGCCCGGCACCGGGAACGTCAACTGCGACGATGGCGCAACCTGCACGGTCACCCTTGGCCAGGCTCAGCAACTCGTCCAGAACGCGGCGACCCAAGCGGGCAGCGACGACACCACCCTGAAAAAGACGCTCCGCGCCGAATCAGGAGCGTCAGCACCACCGAGCGGCCCAGGACCCTACCCGTTCGTCGTGGTCGACACGGTCGACCTTGGCCTATTCGCGCGAACCGCTAACACCGTGTCGGCGGTACGGATTGGCTACACCGCCAATCGCTCACTGGTATGGGCCAACTGCACTGCTCGAAGCGACTTCACCCCCAGCGATGTCACCGGCGAGAATAACGTCGGGCCGATCTGGCTCCAGGTTCGATGGAAGCACTTACCAGCCGGAACGAACCAAGGTCTGTCCGAGCCCAACGAGACGCAGACGGCCTGGATGTACCGGGGAGCCCTCGAACCAGTGGGGCACAATGGAGCAATCCCCCCCTGCTGAGGCACCCGGCGGTCCGGTCGTAGCCCAATGGCTCGGATACGCGCCCGGAGGCGCCGAGCAGTTCCAGAGTACTGCCGCTGCGCCCCCAGCGGAGCTGGTGCCCTTCATCAAAGACCCGCTGTCATCCACGATCAACACCCACCCGGTTCACCGGGATGCTCGATCACGTAACCCCGAACGTCGTCGCGCCCTCCTACACCTACCCCAACCGGGTGCTCGCGGAAACCACACCCAGCCGGTCGGCGATACGCACGATTTCCAGCCGCACCGAGCCTTCCTCACCGGTGAGCTGGTGGACCCACTTGGCGCGCAGAATCCGACCCAGCAGTGCGGGCTCGATCTGCCCCCAAAGCGCGCCGAACCCCTCGACGTCGCCGGGCGTAGTTCGCAGGTTCCGCAAGTCCAGGACCAGCTCGGCAGAACGTCCATCCGGCCCAGCCGGGCCACCCGTCCCGCCGACACAATTCCGCCTTGATCCGATCGAGGTGTATTCGGACGCGGTCGAGGCGAGGAACGTGCGGCTAGACGAGCCCGCGACGAAGCCAGCCACTGGGGGCCCCATGCGATCACGCGGGCTGTTCGGCGTGGTGATGCCCCGTCCGGTCATCGCGATCAGGGTCAGCACCTCGGTACGGTTCAGATTGGTCAGCACCTCCTGCTCCACCGGCGAGAGCACCTCGACGACGTGCGTGTCCTCGCCCAGCACCGCGGGGTGGCCGTTGAGGGCGACCGCCGTCGGCACCGGTACCCCGCCGGCTGACCGCGCCGCACTCGCGAGCCCTGCAAGCGTCGCCGCCAGTTCCCCAACCTCCTGGTCGCGCGCTGCACGAGTACCGAGCCACCTCAACGGTAGACGTACCGCAAGAGCTCCGGCTCCCCGTCGACAGTTTGGATTCGCCGGACGTCTTCCGCGCTGCGCACCGTCTTCGCGAGCCGGTTGACCACTTCGGCCGGGTCGGCTCCCAAGACGGCCACAGCTTTCCAGAACCCTGAGGGGTGGCTCCGATCCGCATCAGGCCCAGCAACATGCCCACACAGTCGCGAGCCGTGCTGATCCGTTACGCGGAGCGCGATTCGATGGTGGGCCGGTCCTCCGAGCCGGTCTCGCCTTACAAGGCTTCTTGAACGCGCTTCAGCACGGGCTCCCAGACCTGGCGGACATCGTCGAGCTGCTGTTGCCCGGGAAGTGCTTTTCCGCTGTAGCGGTAGGGTTCCCAGTTGGCGCGGAGGAAGACCATGTCCCCCTCGATGCGGACCACTCCTTCGCTGACGAGTACCCCGAGGGCGCGGTTGAACTGCTCCGGCGGGAACGGCTGGCGGCCTTCGAGCTTCTTGATGAACACTCCTCGTTCGCCGTCGTGGCCGTGGTTTCGGGTCAAGCTCATGATCTTGTTGAGGAAGCGGATCACCTTCTGGTCCATTTCCTCCTCTTCGGGCAGCTCGGCTCGGTGCTCGAACCACGGGTACGCCAGCTTGAATCCGGCCGGCACCCTCAATTCCAGTTCGCCAGCTCGCGGGAGTTGCTCCGAACCCGCGTGCAGCTCGAGCCGGTCAGTGGCTTCCAGCACAACCGACGGTTCGTCGTCGGTGCTGCCTGCCGGGCGTCGCGCGAAGTCGAGGACTTCGGCTTCGACGACGATTTCGGCTGCATGGACGAACAGATCGGGACCGATTTCGCTGCCTTGAAGCACCACCGTGCCGCGACTGTGGACGGAGAGCTCGGACAACGGTCCGAGGAGCCGCAGCGTCGGCGCCTGCTCGGGGAGCAAGGCGAATTCGGTCACCCGGCTCGCGGCGCTGGTGGACAACGAGCCGGTGTAGTGGTCGTCACCGGCTGCTTGCGCCAACCCGGCGCTCGCTGCCGACTCGCTCCATTCGGCGGCGATGAGTGAAGCGTGCAGCGCTGCGAACTGCGATTCGGTCAGGACGAGCGAATCATGCCGGTTCATGAAGTCGAACAGGAAACCGGATTGGTGACCGATCTCCACGAGCCGGGACGGAGAAAGGCAATCCTTATCGAAGACTTTCGACGCGACGTACGCCTCGAAGATCGGGCTCGCCCAGCCGTGTTCGGTGCGGAACGGGTGATCACTCGAGAACTCGGTGACCTTGCGGATGTATTCCTGTCGGGCTTCCGCGCTCGTCAAGTACGGCAGGCTCGGTACGTCGCCCTCTTCGAGGAAATGGCAGAGCCAGAGTATCTGCTCTTCCGGCCGGTAAGCCTGACCCGGTTCTAGCTTCAGAGTACGTGCAAGGGGCTCGAGCTTCGTCTGGTCGCGCTCGAGCAACCGGGCGAGAATGGTTTCCAGCAGGTCGACAAGATCGCCGGTCTCCTGGAGTTGCTGTTCGAACCGCTGCCGGATCGCCAGCAGGTTCGGCTTGCCGATCAGCATTGCTGCGGCCGCGTCGAGGACGGGTGCGTAGCCGACGAACTCTTCACCATAGCGGCCCGCCGCGGATGCGCGGAGGGCGTGGATTAGCGCGTCACGGGCGCCGCGGTACTCGGCGCTCGTCCGGTCCGCATCGGAGTCACGCTTTGCCACAACCTGGTCGACGTAGTCGACACATTGCCGGGGGGCAAAGTGGGAGATCTCCCACCAGGCCACCTCGACGCCACCCTCTTCCAGCATCACCCAGATGTCCTCGATTGTCCGCTCGCGACCGAGGAGCACGAACCGAAGCCCCTTCTTCGCCCAGGTCGCGAGCGAAGACACGAACTCTTCCCAGGACTTGCCCGACACGCGGGAACGTGCTTCGTCGAGCGAGTCGACGACGACCAGAGCTGGGGGACTAGTTGGCAGTCGGCTGGTGACGTCGTGGCTCCCCAGGTACTTGACCAGCATGTACTCGAACGAGGTGCCGCCGACGGCCTGATCCTTCTCGAGCTTCCACAACGGTCCGCCCAGGCGTGTTGCGGTCTCGGTCGCCGTGGTGCTCTTGCCTGCTGCACCGCGGGCCGATATCAGGGTCACGGCAGCGGTCGAGTTCGAAAGTTTCTCCAGGAGAACTGGTGGCACGAAGAAGTCGGCCGTTCTCCGTTTTGGAACACCGAACGCCTCCTGGTCAATGCCTGGAAGCGGTGAAAACGCAAGTGTTTCACAAAACTCATCGAATCCTTGCCTGCTGACCGTCATCTGCACTCCGACCACGACATCGCTGAACTTTCGAGAGTTGATTCTTAGCAGAGTTCGAGAAGTGGCACAATAAAGCCTTTTGCCGTTGGTTATTTTCGTCGAAAGTGCTGGCTCGGGTCGGAGCTTACCGAAGGATTGCAGAAGGAAAGGCGGGATTCTCAAGTGCGAAGCCGATCGTTGAGATGGCCTGGGCAACGGCGACAGCCCATCTCGGTGGCGACCGCAGCAAGGATGGGCGCGACGGCCAGCACACTGGTGGCGAGGCCGGGCGAGATCCAGTGCTCGCGGCGGATGGCGCGTTCGGGGTTGATGACCCTGGTGTAGGCGCCATCGAGATCCGGCGCCCGGCGCGAGAAGTCTGATGGACGCCGAGGAAGAAGGAGCCCGCTAAGAAGGCCGCCGCGGCGGCGAAGAAGCCGCGGGCTCCGCGCAAAGGCCACCGCGAAGTAACACTGCGCTCGCTCGTGGCGATAGGAATGAGTACATGCCTTGAAGGGAGTCGCATGACCGCCGTTCCGCCCCCTCCTGGACGCGCTATCACCCGCGAACGGAAGAAGACCTCGCACGGGCTTCACCTGTTTCTCACCATCATCACCGCAGGCATGTGGGGCCTGTTCGTCTGGCTCCCGCTGACGATGTGGCACAAGGCTGGCCCGAGGCGAAAAATCGTCACGGCATACAAGTAGCAACACAGTCGAAAAGTTTCCTCTTCCGGCTCCGATGGCCAGAAGAGGACGCTTTGGCATTCAACGACCCTAAAGAGATAGCCGGTATTCAGGTACGTCTCGGCGGCGGGACGCAGCCGAGACGCTCCGGCGCAGGGCGAGGTGGCCGTGCGGTAGCCCCAGAGGCCGGCCACGTAGCAGACGAACGCAGTTTCGGCCTCCCGTGATCGGGGCCGCCCACGATGGGACCGTGACCGCCCACTCCTTGGCGTCGCGCGGGGCATGTCCGGCCGCGACGAGTCTTATGACGAGGAACGCGGTGTCTACCCAAGCCGCCCCGGGGCCGGACGACCCCAATCGATTACGCGGACCGAGTCGCCGCCCTATTCGATCATGAAGTGGTGTTCATGCAGGTCGTGTGGAGCAGGGCGTCGCCCTTGACCAGCTCCGGATCCCTTCGACACCACTCGGTCAGCTCGTCGAGATCCCAGTCAAACTGCTCGTTGTGGGCCCCGGCGGGCCGGACCGCGGCCTTGCCTGCGGGAACGCACTTGCATAGTCAACTTTCACAGCGCAGATGCCATCAGTGCACTACCGTGGTATCCGGGTGAGGCTGCAGGTGCTCGGCGTGGGGCCACATCGTCCAGCCTCACCCATCACCGGCTGGCCAACGAGCACGTCGGCGAGGCCCTCTGCCGCCCCTATGAGGCGTGCACCACGGACGGCAGTGGCGGGCCGGGTGCCCGCTGCCCGACTCTGGCACACTTCACCTACCCAACCGAACGTGTGTGCGATCGCGCGCTAGTATCGCAGTGGATGGGCCGAGGAGGGGAAGTCCTCGGCCCACCCGCGTCCGCGTGACGAACCGTTCACGGCAGTGTCTTCGAGTTGGCGAATTTTTTTCTTGCCGGAGGGCCTCGCGAGTGCTCGTATGACGTTCGGCTTCACCATCGTCAGTCGACGAGTTTGCTCACCCTGGCGGTGATCCGCCCGTCGTAGCCGTCGACGACGAGGTACCAGCGAGCGTCGTACGGTACGTCGAGGATTGTGGGGCTGCTGTCCCAGTAGCCGCCGTGGTATTCGTACTCGTCACCGTCGAGGTACGCCTGGTACTCCTCCTCATCCATCAGGCATACCCTGGCTTGAACTCCGCGTAGTTCGACCTCGATGGACGTGACCCCGACGCACGAGCCCAGATCCCAATACAGGTGCTCCATACCACCATCCTTACGCAGCCTGGTTGAGCGCGACCGTCACCTACCGAAAGAAGGTCCGTGAGTTTCGCGTGCGGCTCCGGTGCCACTGGTCGCTCAGGCAAGCCGTCTTGAACCAATTCGGCAGCATCCACAAGCGGGTCCGAGGGAAGGCCGTCTTGCGCTGCGTTGTCAGGTCGCTGCCGTCGCCGGTCAGTACCCCGCGTTCACGTTTCTTCAGCGCTACCTCGACGGCGCGGGCGCGTCCCAGCCGACCGCGACCACGTGTTGGGGCCATCGCTCGCATGCGTGACCCGTTCGTCCAGCTCTAACCACCACGATCGACCAGGCGTGCCCACTGTTCTCACCTCACAGCACAGCAACACGACCCGAGACCGCTCCCCTACGAGAGAGCTAACTGTCCCACACCAGCGGATGCGCCCTCTGTTCCCGGAGTGACTACGCTCTGAGCCCTGGAGGCACCGCGTCGGACTAGACTCTGGACCTCGAACTACCGACTGGGCAGAGGGGGATGACGTGTCTGACGGACCACGCCCAGACCATGAGGCCCGCCTGGCCGCCTTGGTACATCGGCTGATCGCCCTACCGCGCGAGACCGAATGGGTGGAGTTCAAGGAGAACTTCTTCAACGCCGAGGACATTGGCCAGTACATCTCGGCGTTAGCGAACTCAGCCGCACTCGGCAAGCAGGACAAAGGATACATGCTGTGGGGAGTGAGCGACGCAGACCACAGCCTTGTCGGAACTACGATGGACCCACATCGAAAAGTCGGCAACGAGGACTTTCAAAACTGGCTTACCCGGCTCCTGACTCCACAAGTTCACTTCGAATTCATTGAGACACAAGTGGATGGAAAACGAGTCGTGGTGCTGCAGGTCGCGCCAGCCACGGCCAGTCCGGTGAGATTTCAGAATGACGAGTGGATCCGTGTCGGATCATACAAGAAGAAGCTACGTGATCATACCGACCATGCTCGCCGCCTGTGGCAGTCCTTTGATGCCCGTCCTTTCGAGACCCTCTCTGCGATGTCCGGTCTCGATGCTGCCGAAGTATTAAGACTGCTGGATTACCCAGGCTACTTCGACCTCATGCACATGCCCCTACCAGACAATCGGAAGGGCATTCTCGACGCGCTCCGCATGGAGGAGTTGATACGGCAGAACCAGCATGGCGACTGGGACATCACCAACCTCGGCGCCGTCTTGTTCGCCAAGGATATCAACGAGTTCAACACGCTCAAGCGCAAGGCGGTCCGCGTGATCCGCTACCGCGGCGACAACCGCGTGGCGACCATCCGCGAGCAGGTCGGCATTCACGGGTACGCGCCCGCCTTCGCCGGCCTGGTTACCTTCGTCAACAATATGCTGCCTTCGGTCGAAGTGATTGGCGAGGCCATCCGCGATGACCAACGCGCTTACCCGGAACTCGCTGTGCGAGAACTCATCGCCAATGCGATCATTCATCAGGACTTCGCTCAGACGGGCAATGGGCCGATGATCGAGGTTTTCGACTCACGATTAGAAATCACAAGCCCCGGACGTCCGCTAGTGGACCCGTTGCGTTTTGTCGACGCGCCGCCCAAGTCGCGCAACGAGGCCGTCGGTGCCCTGATGAGACGGGCTGGCATGTGCGAGGAACGCGGCAGCGGATGGGATAAAGTCGTCTTCGAGACGGAACTTCATCAACTGCCCGCTCCACTGGTCGAACTACCTGAGGACAACACCAGGGTGGTGCTCTTCGCTCCCAAGGCTCTCAAAGATATGAGTAAGGACGAGAAGGTCCGCGCTGTCTACTTGCACGCTTGCCTTCGCCGTGTCAACCACGGGACCCTCACGAACTCGTCCCTCCGGGAACGCTTTGGCATCAGCCAGCAGAACGCCGCAGTCGCTAGCAGGCTCATCAGTGACGCCGTCGACGCCGGCCTCATCGTACCGTTCGACCCTGGGGCCGGACGCCGCTTCATGCAGTACCTGCCTTACTGGGCCACGGACATCGAGGCTCCCTTTTGACGGCCATTTGATAGACGCCCATGATCGTTGTCACCCACATGGACGTATCGAGGCTGTGACCTGCGAAAACGATGCGCTCCGTCTTTGCTCACCCAGCCTTCCGCTTCGACGGGCGCTTGACCGCTGACTGTGCGTCGTTAGCCGAGCTCGTACAGCCCGGTGTGATGCAGGCTGCATCACAGGATGTCCATAACAAGTCTATATCATATCGCAACTTGCGTAGCAAGGTGCTTGACAGACACCTCACCGCCTAGGCGATCTCAGTGATCGCCGTGGCGCAAACCGGGTCTGGCCCGCGGTAGCGCCCGACCCACGCAGAAACTGCCGCGATTGGCACTGCCGTCGACGAGGGCGGCCGACCTCGGCCGCGAATCTGGCGAACGACGGTCCCTCCATCTACCAGCTGGTCGCCGCGTGCGACTGCGCCCAGACAGTCCAGTCCGCAGCCTTCCCGCTCTTGCCATCAGGTCAAATTCTCCTGAGACAGCGACCTAGGGAGCAGAACGGTACAGACGTGCACCTAGACCGGCGTCTTGTTCGAGGGTATGGCGCATGGCCGGCACAGGACGGGCCGCCATGAAAGCGGGCTACGGGAACGCGCGCCGAGTCGAGGGGGTTGCTGGCCGGGGTCGGCCTAGAACGTCGTTGAGCAGCGCGGGTGCGCTGGGTGAGGAGACGAGGTCGATGGGGAACAACAACTGTCCGGGTCCGGGGCAGCCGTTCGCCGTGCGTACCGCGCTGGTGATGTTCATGGCGCTGGTGGTGGCAGGCGTGGCAGGTGGGCTGTTTTACACCGAGGTCCAGTCGGCCGGGCTGGCGGTGCTCACGGGCGGCGCGACGTTCGCGAGTGCCTGGCGGTTCTTCGACTGGCTGATCCGTTGACTGTTCGCCGGCCCAGCGAGGCTGGCCGTTCGCTGATCTGCTGCCGGATCGGCCTGGTGCGCAGGCCGATCCGGCAGCAGCGTTCAGGGCAGGCGATGGCCAAGCAACAGCAGGACGACGGAGAGCACGAGGCCTATGCCGCCGGTGACAGCGAACGAGAACGCACGCCCGGACCCGATCGCGATAAGCGTCTCCGGCGCGCGGGAGACGAATCGTGCCGGAGCGCCGACGGTACGAGTTGAGGCTTGCCGACGGGTTCGTCGCTGACGCACTGAACGGTGCGGACCCCGGTTCCTGCCGAGAGGTCTCCAGCGCGGTCGACGTTGCACGCCAGGAGGGTCCGCGGGAGACACCTGGGAGTCGGGTTGTGTCCGTTGCCCGCTGGCGAGAGCCGGTCGCGGAGTCCCGAGTGGACCCCGTTCGATCGCCTTCCAGCCACCGGCGCATGCGGGATGCAGGAACCAACTCTTCGCCAATAGGTCGGTGTAGAACAGTGTCCTGTCCCGCCAGCGTGCTACGTCGTCCCGGCCCGAGGCGCGCTGTCTTTCCGTCACCGGCAGGATGATGTTTTGACCTCGGACAAGGAGGCTGGTGCCAATCAGCTCGTCAGCGATCCCGCTGGAGGACACCGCGAGGCTGCACGCCAGCAGCAGCGCGACTGGCGTGTCGTCGTCGGTGCGGTCGAATCCGAGCTCGACGATCGAGCGCGCCACGTCCGGGCGCAGGTCGACGAACACGCCCTGGCACACCATCTCGTTGAGCAGCGTCACGGCCCAGTTTCGGTAGCGGGGAACGTGCGCGCTCAACCGCAGGTGGTGAGCGAAGGTGGCGATATCGCGGCAGGAAATACGGTCCTCGACTGGTGCGTGTTGCGGCCACACCCAGGACAACGGGCTGTAGAAGGTCACCGCCCCGCAGTCCCCGCCGTCGAATCGCATCCAGGTGTCCAGCTCGATGTCCGGCAGCTCGTCGCCGACCGCCGAGCGCACGACGTCCAGGACCACCTCGTCGGTGTCCGGGACGCCGCGGCCGACGGTGTCTTCCTCCGGGCCGGCGGCGAGGCGCTGCAGTTGGGTGCGGAGCCGCTTGTGCACGCGATCCGGCGTCAGCGCCTGGTAGGCCTGGGCCACGGGCGTGCCGAGACTCGACTGGTCCAGCAGCTGGTCGAACTCCGCGTCCAGCTCCGCCTCGACGCAGTCGTCCGGCTCCTTCGCGCACATGTACGACACCGTGGACCTCCATTCCTGCGTGTGGTCGCCGCGACGGTTCCCGGTCGGAAAGTCCTGGCTGAACATCACAACCTCCCAGGGGCATCGTCGTTGTCACGCATGTTCTTGCGGTGGGTGTGCAGGCGGCGCTCGACCGCCTTCGGGGTGAGCTCCACTGCGGCGGCGGCTTCGGCCTGGGTCTGTCCCAGGTAGGAGCGCCGCAGCAGCACCTCTTGGATCTTCGGGTCTTTCACCTGGGCCACGGCACGGGCCGCCGAGTCGCGCAGCACGGCCGCCTCAGCCGGGCCGAACGAGGTGTCCGCGATCCGCAGCAGCAGGTCCTCGCCGTCCTCGTCGGCGTCGACCGGGGAGGACAGCATCGCCTCGGCGAGCACCTTGTCCTTCCACCACTTGTTGCAGAAGGAGGCGAAGCAGCAGGCGCACGCACCAACGAAGTACGTCCCGGAGCTGGCACCCTTCTGCGGGTCCCAGTTGCCCTTGCGCAGCCCGTAGTTCAGGAAGAACTGGATCCCGCCCTGCATCGACTCGGTACCGATGATCGAGTCGATCGCGAAGGCCCCCTGCTCCTCCAGCGTCCACTCGCTCGCCGCGGCCCGGGCCTGTTTGATGATCGGCCGGCGGAACTTCAGGCATTCGTCGAAGATGTGCCCACTGCCGATCCAATGCCGCATGATCGGAAACGCGTACCCCACCAGCCGATGTGCCATCTTCGCGAACAACCGCTCAAACCGCGGACCGGTGAACTGCTCGGCCCGCAGGAGCTCCAAGATCCTGGCCTCCGCGGCCCGTTGGGCTGCGGGATCGCCGGCCGCGCTCCCGCCGTGGGCCGCCAGCTCGGTCTCGACCTGGGCGAGGACCTCCTCCGGCAGCTCGACAAGGGAGGGTGCTCTGTCCGGGGCCGGGTCCTCCGTGGGCGGCCGCTCCGAATTCATCGTCTAGCTCCCTCAGTAGGTGGATCCCCGACGCCCCAGTTCGCCGGGCCTGACACTTCTCGTTGTAGGCAGCAACGCAGAACCACCCCCCAGATCTCCTCAAGATCTTTAAGATCTTTTCTGCGCCGTCATGTCCGGAGGCTCGAACACGCCAGGGCAAGTCAGCGGGACATCTAACACCACTGACCGGCGCCGCAGTGCGGAGACGACGTCGCCGTAGTCCTGCCCGTGATCGCCACCCGAGCCGCCGCGACGGCCGGATCGGTGGTGTTCGCCGCTGCCGACGGGCCAGGCTCAGCTTCAACTTCCCCAGTGTCGCCGCCCTCGTGGCGTTCTCAGCCGAGCCGACCCCCTGCGTCGCGACGATGATCAGGCGTGGCATGGCCCACGTCCCGTCAACGACGTCCGTCCCCAACGCTAGAACGTCAAGGTAGTCGGCGAGACAGCCATGCGCCGGAGCCCGCGGTCACCTCGTCCACAGCCTGGGCGCTGGCCAGAAGAGCCTGCGGGCCAGTTGCCGTCAGCCGCTGAGGGGTCGTCGTCGCGATGTAGACGCCCATCTGGGTGGGCGTGAGGCTGGTGATCAAGATTGCGGTGTCGCGGCGCAGGACACCGATCACGTAGGCCCCTGGGTGCAGCACGTCATCGAGAGCAGTTTTTAACTCTGGGCCCACTAAGAGATCCGGGCAACCCCCAGGTGGCCACGCCACCTCCCCTCAGCGAACTGGAGTCCGCGTTGCTCGAAACGCACCAGGTGAAGTGAGCAAACCCGACTGATCAATGGTTCTTTGAGTGGATTGAGTTGCGGAGCAGCACTATCTCGACAACACGTCCACTGCAGGCGGCCTCATTGTCGGGACCAGATGGGCAATCGGCCAGACTGGCGATAAGTTAGGACGTGGTCCACTGAATGGAAGTCGGCAGATAGCAGACAAGGCTTTCCACTGAAAGGAAGTCATCCGTTCGGACCTGTCGTCGTCGTCAGCGCCATCACTAAGTTGATCAGAGTTCAGGCGTTTGGACGTTTGTGAAATCAGCAGACTGACCATCGTTTAAGGATACTCATGAAAAAGTTGTTCGTTGCCATGGCGGCGATTGCTGCCCTTCTGGGGTTCGTCACACCTGTGGTTGCCGCCCCTGACGCTACAGCTCAGCCGTTAATTGACCCACGACCGTGCGGAAATGAACCAGTAGCACAAATTCGGCTGGTTCTCGCCGCTGGCGCGGTCGTTTGCTACGGCGGGTCCGTAGGTTCATGGAAAGTCGACAACCTGTACACGACTGGAATGTCGGCTGGCGGCTACTGGGGGTTCGTCACCTGCATTGAAGACAACAGGCAGGTCTTCTTCAGCCCCGCGAACTTCTACAGACTCGACTGTCATGTCGCATGGATCGGCATCACGCCACCCGGCTGGGGACGCCTGGCCGCGTAACTAGGCATCTTCGCGGGCTGCGGCATCGGCGGCGCCGACCGCCGATGCCACAGCCCGGCCGATCGATCGGATGACTACGCACCGCACTCCTGCGATGAGAAACCTTGTGGTGGCCGCCCCACTGGAAGTGCTGGTACCTTGTCATAAGGGTACTGCCGCCGACTGCAGGAGCAAGTCAGATGTCCAACGAAAACACATCCGAGTCCGGCAAACACTCCCACAGCGGGCCGGACGCCAGGTTGACATCTCGACCGCGCGATGTTTTTGGCGGAAAAATTCTCCATCAGTTGATTCTGGCACAAAACCAGAATGCTGTCGTAATGCTGACATCGACAGAATCCTTCCCGGAAGGTTGCCTTTTCAACTTCTTCGCCGCAGTGCGCCTTGGCGACAAGCAAGAAAACCAATGGATATATGATTTTGAACATCAACGTAAGGTTCTTTTCTCCAGCAACGAGGAAGCTCGTCCCGAGGAGTTCTTATTTCTCGGTGTGTCACATGGTCGACATTCACCCTTGCCTAGCGACCGGATTCATGAGCAAGAAGTGGTAGCGAATCCAGTTTCGACAGCTGAACCAGCTGCGCGACTAATAGGCTCGAAGTTTGAAGTCAGTCAGTCCCTGTGGCTCACCCCTTTGCCAAACCGTGAAGCGGTACAGGTGGTCACTGAGTGGCCGAAGGTAAATTTCGGCTTCCATGAGACGCTTGTTGACGGCGCCGAGTTGCATCGAGCAGCAAGCGAGGCGCGTCCATTCTGGACATGACTTCTTTAGCGGCTGCTACGACCAGATTCTCACGCTCAGCCCGGGATCGACCGTGCCCGTGCTGAAAACCATCCTGGCCGTCGGCGTCCTTGCAGAGTGTGATCGACGCCGTTGCGCTGACGCTGCGGTCAAGGTAGTCCTCGTGCTCGACCGGCAGTTGGTGCTCCAAGGCGACGCCGGCGTGGGGAAAGGCGAAGTCGAGAGACTTGCCATAGCCGATCGCCCTCCAGCGCGGCGTGCATCCAACGTCCGCCCGGACGTGCTGGTCAGGCTTGAATATGAGCTCAGTAGCGCACCCGCAGGGCGCGGTCGGCTCATTCCAGTGTGGTCCCGGGTTCTCGGCTCATATGAGGGTCAAGGGCAGGGCCTGGGCCACCGCCAGCAGCAGTCAGGCCTGCTCGTAGTGGCAATGTGACGGTGACCGGCGCTGCCGTGGCCCACGACTGCGCAGCCTCGGCCAGGACACGGTCCGGCGGGAGACTGGGCCGTGGATGTCATGCCCGGCGCGTCCCGGCTTCCTGGCCGCGATCGTGGTCGCCGCGCCTAGCCGAGCGCGCCGGGCTCAGAGGAACACATCTCCGGGTGCATCTCTCGCGGTTATCAGGCTTTCGGGTGGTCCGGACACTACTTCTACGTGCCGAAACGCCGCTGTGACACCTGCCGCCTGATCGTCAAGTTCGACCCGGCGCGCTCGCCTGCGGCGGTTTACTTGCTCGCGGCCACTCCGACCGCGCCGATCTACGAGAAGATCCCGCCTGGTGAACGTGTCAAGCCGGACAGCGCAGGCGAGGTGCAGGTGGCTTTCAAGCACCTCGGGATCGGCTACGGCTGCGGGATCCGGTGGACGGACTCCTAGGCCATTCCGGCGAGGTGGGACCGGATTCGGGCCGCTTGGGGTGTACCCAGTGCCTCGAAAACGGCCAGAGCCTTGAACCAATTGTCCCTTGCCTTACCGAGGTCTCCGCCGACGAAGGCGATCTTGGCCAAGCCGTCCAAAGCCCGCGCCGACTCGTAGCGGTTGTCCCCATCCGCGGCGATGGTCATCGCACGGCGGTAGTGTTCGGCAGCCTCGCCGTAGCGCTCGACGCTCGCCAACGTCGTGGCAAGGTCGTTGAGGATCTCCGCTTCGAGGCCACGGTCCTGGGATTGGACGCTTATGGTGAGCGCCTCTTCGTGATAGGCGAGCGCTTCTTCGCTTCGCCCAGTTTCGCGGTAGGCTGAAGCCAGGTTGTTGGTGATCGACGCCTTGCTAGCTACATCACCCACCTGGTCGGTCAATTCCTTGGCTCGCCGGAGTTCGATCAACGCCCCTTCGTCGCGCTCAAGGCTCATCAGCGTCGCACCGATGTTGGCCAGAGTATTGGCCTCGCCCAGTTTGTCTCCAATGGAGCGCTTGAGGTCCAAGCTGGCTCGATACCCCTCGAGCGCCTTCTCGAAGTGACCCAGTCGGTAGTTGACGTTCGCGATGTTGTTCAGCGTGCGTCCAAGGCCTGCCACGTTCTCGCTGGAGGCATACGCCTGCGTCGCTTCGGCGAAGTAGCCGAGCGCATCCTCGTACTTCCCCATCGACTCCAACACGTTGCCGAGGTTGGCGCACGAGTTCGCGATATCCTCGTCGTCCCCGTCCGTCCTGTGTAGACGAAGAGCCTCCACGTAGCTCTCGTAGGCCTCCGGGAATCTTCCTGCTCGCTCGAACACCAGCCCCTTATTGCCCAGCGCCCGTGCCTCGCCGTCAACGTTGCCCAATGTCCGATTTCCATCGAGGACACTCTCGTAGTGTTCGAGCGCCTGAGGGAGATCGCCCACTCGAAGCCAGGTGGTGCCGATACGCATCTCGGCGGCCAACCGCGACTCTTCGTCGCCGCTCCGCTCAGCCACGGCCAATGCACTCCGCTGCACTGTGAACTGGTCCTCGTAGTAACCGTTCGCATCGAAATAGCGGTGCATGGTGGCTGAGAACGCCGCTGTGAGATCGGCATCCTCGTTTTCGGCAAGCCATTCGCACACCAGGACTGTGTTCTCGCGCTCAAGGGCGAACCACTTGATCATCTCCGGCTTTCCGCGAAACGGCTCCGCACGGCCCTTCGCGGCCGTCACCCGACCCACGTGTTTCGTCGCGTACAAGACGTCGGAGGCCACGGCGCTGTGCCATATCAGGTGCTCGGCAAGCCGCTGCACACTGCGCACGCGATCACCGGGGGCGTCGATGGACTCCGCCAACTCTTTGCCGTACTCACGCAGGAGGTCATACAGCTCGAAACGGTTCGCCGACACCTCCTTGATCAGACTGGCGCGCAGCAGTGCGTTGATGCGATGGCCAGACTCGGGCACTTCGGCGTCCGTCACCGCCGCGAACCCGACCGCGTCGAAACTTCTACCTGGACTGAATCCAATCAGGCGGTACACCGCCTGTAACTCCCTGGGCAGGTGCCCGTAGGACCAGGAGAACACCGAGCGCACGGCGGTGCGCGGATCGTTTTCGACCTCGAACATGTCGAGCCGTTGCTGCTCCTCCATCAACTCATCGACCAGGTCCGTCAGATTCGCCTGCCGGCGTACCGCTACCAGTTCACCGGCAATCCTCAATGCGAGCGGCAGCCGAGCACAACGCTCGGCGAGCCTCACAACGGCTTCCGGGGCGTCGCCAGCGCGTGGGCCGATGAGCCGGCGGAGAAGCTCCTGGGCTTCCTCGGGGGAGAGCACGTCGAGAAAGATCCGCTTCACACCGTCCCGCTGCACCAGTCCACTCAGGGCGTCCCGGCTCGTGATGAGCACGAGCGAACGAGTCGTCCCTGGCAGAAGTGGCCTCACCTGCTCGGGGGCGTTCACGTTGTCGATCACAACAAGCATCTTCTTGTTCCGCATCGTCGATCGAAACAGCTTCGCGCGTTCGTCGCGCGCGTACGGGATTTTCTTGACGCCGAGTGCCCGCAAGAACTCGCCGAGCGCCTCGGCAGGCTCGACAGCGTGTTCCAGGTCATAGCCCCGCATGTTGACGTACAGAGTTCCGTCGGGAAATCGCGACTCGGCCTGACTGGACCAGTGCACGGCAAGCGCAGTCTTCCCAACTCCCGCAGTGCCGGAGACAGCCGAGATGAGGGCGATGTCCGCCTTCCTGGTGCCGAGGGTAAGCAGCTTGTCGAGGCTCTCGAGCTCGGCCGACCGACCGACAAACTCCTGGGGACCGAAGGGCAGCTGACGTGGAACATCCTTTTTGACCGTTTTCGCACCGTACGCGCGGTCGTACAGGTCCGTCAGCCTGCCAAGCTCCGTGCCTTCGGCGCCGAGCATCTGCAGGTATGCGTCGATCATGTTCGCCGATGGGCGCCTGCCTCGGTGCCAGTTCCGCACGGTCTGGTCGCTGACACCGAGCCTCTCAGCTCGCAAAGGCACTGAGAGCGCGTCACTCCTCCGGCTGTACCTGCTCGCCAGCTCGTTCAGCTCAGTTGTCCAAGTAACGACAGGGTCTGGGTCCGGCACGGGAGGCTCCAAGCTCTGGTAGCGGATGACGAAGCGTAATCCAAAGCGAAGCCAAACAGAGCAAAAGATCGGCCTTGGAACGAGCGCCACTCCGCCACGCTTCCCCTCGTCCGAAACGCAACGAGCCACCCAGAGGTGGCGGGCGAAGGAAGGAGGCACCCATGCAGCCCGACCTTGTCACCATCAGCGAATCGATGCTGCTGGGCGAACGTCACGCGGTCGGCCGACAGCAGGCCCGGGTTGTGTCAGCACTTCCGTCCTACTTGCCGTCCGCCCTGCTGCTTGATGCTCGGTGCAGCTCCTCGACCAGCAGGGGTGGAGACGGAGGCCGACACCATGAGCGCTCATAGCCACCACCCGCCGCACCCGGACAGCGCGGACCAGCCGCACTGCCTGTCGTCCGCGGCCACGGCTAGCAGGCGCACCGGTGTCATCTCCCCGACCAGAGAAGGGATGTGGCGGCGGTGATCGAGTTCCTCGAGTTCGAGCAGCAGATGACGTTCTGCACCAAGAGCGACGGCTAGCCGGAACCTACTCGAGATGATAGATGGAGGAGGGTGTCGTGTATCGCCCGCGAATCAAGTCGAAGCATCAGCCAGTGCGGCTCGGTAACGGCCAGATCCGAATCGGCGGGACTATCCCGGGGATTGAGTCGAGGATCGCGGATCCGGATGGCTGGGTGTGGGCGCTGCTGGGCACCCTTGATGGCACACGGACGGTGGATCAGGTCGTCACCGAGCTGGTCCACCGTTTCCCCGGCAAGGCCACGAACGAGGTCGTGCGCGAGGTCGGCCGTGACCTGGGGGCGCTGATCCGGGCTGGGTACGTCGAGAACGCCGCCGAGTCCGCGCCATCGGCGTTGTCCGCTCGGGAGCTGGAGCGCTACGGCCGTGGCCGGGAGCTGTGGCGGTGGATGGCGCGGATTGAACGCCGGTCGAGCTGGGACACCCAGCTGCTGCTGCGCCAGGCTCGGGTCGTGGTCATCGGTGTCGGTGGCACGGGCAGCACCGCCGCGCTGGATCTGGCGCTGTCCGGGGTAGGTGAGTTGCACTGCGTGGAACCGGACGTGGTGGAACTGTCCAACCTCGCCCGGCAGGTCCTGTTCACCGAACGGGACGTGGGCCGGTCGAAGGTGGCGGCCGCGGTGCGGGAGCTGCGGGCGCGCAACTCCGACATTCAGGTCACCGGGGAGGCGCTGACCATCACCGGCCCGGCGGCGCTGCTGGCGCTGGCGGCCCGGTTCGACCTCGTCGTCCTGGCCGCGGACCAGCCGGCGCAGATCCGGACCTGGACCAACCGCGCGTGCTACGCGACGGGCACCGCGTGGGTGCACGCCGGTTACCACGGCCCGCAGGTCAATTACGGCTTGTACCGTCCCGGCACGGGGCCCTGCTACGACTGCATCGACACAGCGGAACGGGAACAGCGGTCCGAGTTGACAGCCCTGACCCTGGGAGCCGCATTGGAGCGGATCCAGGCAAGCAATGCGATCACCGCCGGTGTGTCGGGGAATCTCGCCGCGCACGCGGCGATGAGCCTGATCACCGGCGTCCCCGCGCTGAAGGCCAACCGCGAGTACGCGTTCAATGTCGTCACCCTCGAAGGAGGCCCAGTGTCCAATCTCGCTACGCCGCGGCCGGACTGCCCGACCTGCGGGCCGCCCACCGCAACCGCCTCAGCCTGACAGCCTGGCTCTCGCCCCTGACCGCCCCGGTCAGGGGCGAGAGCCAGTGGTGATCCGGGTTTGCAGACTGGTCAGGCGCGCGTGTGTCTCCGCGGCGCGCGGGTCCTCCAATGCGGTCAGCACGGTGAACGCCTCGGAGAGAGCCTGCGCGGCCGCGGGGAGGTCACCGAGGTGCTCCAGTGACGTGGCCAGGGGCAGGAACGTGTCCGCCAGGTCGACGCCGGCGAATCCGAGTGTCTGGTAGCTGGCGATCGCCTGTCGGCACAGGCTGACCGTGTCGTCATGGCGGCCTAGGCCCTGCGAGGCCAGCGCTATATCGACCAAGGCGCCGACCTCGCCGATCGGGTCGTCGACCTGACGGCGCAACTGCAGCCCACGTTCGGCTTCCTCGAGCGCTCGCTCGAACTCGCCCAACTGAACACTGATCCAGCTGAGGTTGCACAACGCCATGGCTTCATACCGTGTCAGTCCCGTTTCGCGGGCAACCGACGAGGATTGCTCGTAGCGTTCCCGCGCTTCTTGTAACTGTCCCTGAATGAGGCGAACACGGCCCAGCCCTAAGAGACCGGCGACCAAGCATGCGGGATCGTTAGTCTCCTCAGCTAGGGTCAGAGTGCGCGAAATGATGACCTCGGCCTCCTCCAGACGCCCTATCTGGCGCAACGTGACTGCCTGCATATCCAGCAACAGCGCTTCGGCGGCCTGGTCTCCTACAGCGACTGCGGACGCCACACCCACTCCGCTGACGTCCAAGTGCAAGGAGGACCACGCGGCACCTCCGACTGTCAGGAATCTGCACGACACCGCCAGAGACATCGCCAGCACATCCAGCCCCGCTGCGGCCGCGCGGCGGACGGCGGAGATCAGGTTGGCGCGCTCGAGGTTTAGCCAGGTCATTGCTGCGGCCCGGTCGGTGAACACGACCTCAGGCCCGAGCGGGGCGACCTCGCCGAGAGTGACGCCGGGCAGCGCCGGCCAGGCGGTCCGGTCGGCTTGCTGTGCTGTGCGCGCATACCAGGCCAGCACCCGCCGTACCGCCTCCTGGTGGTCGTCGGAGGTGTCGTCGAGTTCGGTGCGAAAGGTGGCGTAAGTGTGCAGCAGGTCGTGCATCCGGTACCGCTTGCGCCCCGCGGGTTCGACCAGGTGCAGCTCAGCCAGAGATTCCAGGCACCGATAGACCGTGACCGGATCGAGCCTGGTGAGCGCGGCGGCCGCATCTACCCCGAACTCCGTGCCCGGATGCAACCCCAGGCCCCGGAACACCCAGGCCTGCTCGGGTGACAGCTGGGAGTAGGACCAGTCGAAAACCGAGCGCACCGCGCCACCGAGAACTCCCTCGCCGAACGCGGTACCAGGACCGGATGCCTGTTCCTCGCTGATGTCGGCGACCACGTCAGCGAGGCTGTACCGGGGACGGGCGGCGGCGCGGGTCGCGGCCACCCGTACAGCCAGCGGCAACCCACCACACAACCGCACCAGCTCGGCCACCGCGGCAGGTTCGGGATCGGCCCGAGCAGGCCCGACAACGCCACGCAGCAAGTCCCGGGACTCGGCTGTGGTGAACAACTCGAGGTCAACCCGGTGCGCGGCGACGGCAACGACCAAATCGGTGAGGCTGGCGCGGCTGGTCACCACCACCATGCACCCCGAGGCACCCGGCAGCAGCGGCCGCACCTGCGCGGCGTCGCCGGCGTTGTCCAGCACCACCAGAACCCGCCGCCCGGCCAGCAGCGACCGGTACAACCCGGCCTGCGCATCCAGCTCCGCCGGGATCTGTGCCTCCGGCACGCCGAGCGCAGCCAGAAACGACGCGAGAACGATCTCCGGTGTCAGCGGCGCGCTCGGCCCGTACCCGCGCAGATTGACGAACAACGTCCCGTCCGGGAACTCGGCCTGGACCCGATGAGCCCACTGCACAACCACGGTGGTCTTCCCGCCACCGCCGGTGCCCTCCACCACCGCCACCACCGCCGCGCCCCCAGCGGACTCCGACGTCTGCAGGAGCGCGTCCAGCGCGGCAAGCTGCTCCTCGCGGCCCACGAAATCCCGCAGACCTGCAGGCAACTGCCGCGGCACCGGCAGAGCCTCCTGCCGCGCTGGTGACAACACAACCTGCTGAATGCTGCCCGCCTGAACCACCGAACCGGCCACAGTGCCGCTGATCGCGTTCCCCACATTTTGGCTGTCGGTCACACCAGGCAGTCTGTCGCCCACGCGCCAGCCACACGACCCGATCGCGCGACCTCACCCTGATGGAGCACCGCGAACCGCGGCAGAACCCAAACCACGCCCCGCCGACCACGAGCACCCACGGCGGGCAGCCTGCCCGCGTCAGAACGTGATTCCGCCTTGAATATCCCGAGCTTGCACCACGTTGCCGCCCACCTGCCCGGAAACCTGGTTGCTCACGCCTCCGGACTCGGCGTGCTGCTCGACCGTGGCCCGTTCCCACTCCTGCCGCAATCGCTCACCGAACTCCTGATCAGCGGCCTGCTTCTCCTCCAGCGTGGCGGCGAGTTCGCGCACCTCCGCAGAGTCCTCCGCCGCACCTTCAGCCGCCTCGAGGACCGCAGACGCCTCGGGATCGTCAGCGAACTTGGCCTTGATCAACTGGTACAACCCAATCACCGCACGGCCTGCGGCGGCCGCGGCAATGGATACAAGCACAGGCTCAGACATAGCAAGCAACCCCTCCACGGCATGCTGACAGCACCTCGTTTCTCCGACGAGCATAGGTGGCGCAGAGGCCTGCGCAACGACGGCAGCTCCAGCACAGGCATCGGATGGCTGTGAGTGCACTGGCATGCCTGCGCCAAGACCATCCGCCCTCGCCAGGCCCGTAGCCACTGGCGAAGCGGCCCGTAGCGCTCCAGACCTCGCATGGGGGGAAGGCCGTCCTGGCTCTCGGCGAACACCTGTTAGCCATCGGTCGACCGGGCGCAAAGCGACAGTGTTTCGCGGTCACGCGGCCGAGGGAGCTTCCAAGCGTCCCTGCTACGGGGGTGGTTGTGGGCGCTCGTGGTGTCGGTCCCCGTCTCTGCTCCCGGCTGGCCGAGGAGCTGGTCAGAGCATGGGGCGGCCGGGCGGACAGCGGGTTAGGACGCCGATACGGGCAACACGAGATATCGCTGTAGACCGATTGGGGATATCGAGTCTGTTAGGCCGAAGGTGGATTCTCGTCACCCTATCGACCTAATACGGAATGCTGGGCAGCAGCATGCTTTTGTTTTATTCGCCGCAAACGAGTGCTGGAGCGACACAGCCGAGTGATGGCCTGGGAAAACGGTCTTGCCCGCCAAAGGATACTCGGCACACTAGCGGTCATGGCCGGGACCGCGAGCACGCAGATCCAGTTGCTGGGACCGGTCGGTATGCGCACCGGCAGCGGCGAGATGCTCATCCCATCCAGGAAAGCGGTGAGATGCCTGCTCGCCGTGCTCGCCATCGAAGCAGGCAAGCCGGTCAGCGAAAGCGTTCTCCTCGACCGCATCTGGAGAGAGGACAGCACCAAAGAACCAGCTCCGGGAACGCTGCGGCGCAACATCGACTGGCTACGCGACTCGCTCGTAGCGGCCGGGGGCAGCCGTGATTGGGTGACCTGGAGCCAGGGCTCTCGAAGCTGGACTCTCGCGGTGAAACCCAGCGCGGTGGACTACCACCGCTTCATCGACGAGATCACTATCGCCTGCGACGACGCCGACTGGGACCGGCTGCGGCACCTGCTGGCCACCCGACACCAGAAACCATTGTCCAATGTAGATAGTCGATGGGCTGACGGTGTCCGCCACACCCTCGCCCGGCGCCGCCAAGCAGCGCTGAAAGGGCTGTTCACCTATCTGCTCGACGCGCGCCGCTTCGACGACCTGATCGCCTTGCTCGGGCCGTACGAGGATGACCTTGTTCTCGACGAGGACCTGTTGAAGCTGGGTGCCAAGGCGCTCGCCGCGGTGGGACGTCACGCCGAAATCGGGGCGTGGGCGGCCCACATCGGCGACCGCGCCCACGACGAGCACGGTGTGGGCCGCTCCGCCGTCACGCACGCCGCCATCGAGGACCTGATCGCCGACCCGCCCGGACCGTCCCCGCGCCCCGCCGCCCCGCAGGCACTGGCCCTGCCCCGCGACATCGCCGACTTCACCGGCCGCGACCACGAACTCGCCACCCTGATCGCCGCGGTCGAAAACGCCGCCGACACCGGCGCCACCACCATCGCCATCCACGCCATCGACGGCATGCCCGGCATCGGCAAAACCGCCCTGGGCATCCACGCCGGCCACCGGCTCGCGCCCCGCTTCCCCGACGGCCAGTTACTGCTTCAACTGCACGGTCACGCCCCCGGCCAGAGGGCCGTGAGCCCGTTCGACGCGCTGCACTCCCTGCTCACCGCCCTGGGCGTGCACGCCAGCGTGCTCAACACCCACAAGGACGCGGAGCAGCGGGCGCGGCTGTGGCGCACCCTGGCCGCCGACCGCACCATGCTGCTGTTCCTCGACGACGCCGCCACCCACGACCAGGTCGCGCCCCTGCTACCCGGCGCACCACGCTGTCTGGTGATCATCACCAGCCGCAACCGGCTGCCCGAACTCGACGACGTCCACCCCATCTCCCTTGACATCGTTAGCCCCGAGGAAGGCGCGCTCATGCTGCTGCGCCGGGCCCGTCGCAGCCCGGACAACACTCACGCCGACCAGGTCGCCCGAGTAGTCGAACTGTGCGGCTACCTGCCGATCGCCATCGCGATCGCCGCCTCCCAGCTACGCACCCACCCCGGCTGGAGCGTGCGCTACCTCGCCGATCAACTCGCCGACGCCTACGACCGGCTCGACGAACTGCAAGCCGGTGAACGCTCCGTGCGCGCCGCATTCGACACCTCCGTCCAAGACCTGCCCGCCGAGCAACGCGACCTGTTCACCCTGCTCGGCGTCCACCACGGCCCCGACATCGACCCCCACGCCACCGCCGCCCTCACCGACACCACCCCCACCCGAGCACGCCACCTACTGCGCGCCCTGCACACCCGCAACCTCGTCCAGGAGACGAGCCCCGACCGCTACCGCCTCCACGACCTACTCCGCATCCACGCCCACACACACGCCAACGCTCTCCACCCCGACCACCGCCACCACGCCACCACCAGAGTCCTGGACTACTACCTGCACACCGCCCACACCGCCACCAGCCACCTCCCGGCCTATAGGACCCCCACCAACCCCATCACTCCGCCCTCACCCCAGCATCCGCGGACCATCACGGACACTAGCGACGCTAGGGCCTGGCTGGGCACCGAACTACCCGTGTTGGCCACCGCGATCGACCACACCCACCTCAGCCACCCCACCCACACTCTCCACCTGTCCACCACCCTGCACCGCTACTTCCGCGCGGCCGGACAGTTGAACCACGCCCACACCATCCACCACACCGCACTCGACGTCGCTACCCAAACCAGCGACCCCCGCGCGCAAGCCACCGCCCTCAACGACCTCGGCATCGTGCACCGGTTACGGGGTGACCTGGGCGCGGCCGTGGAGGCACAGACCCGCGCACTGCAACTCTGCACCGACACCGGCAACTTGCTGGGGCAGGGCCACGCCCTCAACGAACTCGGCTACGTGCACCGGTTACGGGGTGACCTGGGCGCGGCCGTGGAGGCACAGACCCGCGCACTCCAGCTCTACACCGACACCGGCAGCCTGCTGGGGCGGGGCTACGCCCTCAACGACCTCGGCCGCGTGTATCGGCTGCGGGGCGATCTAGGCGCGGCCGTGGACGCACAGACCCGCGCACTCCAGCTCTACACCGACACCGGCGACCTGCTGGGCCAGGGCAGTGCCCTCAACGACCTCGGCCGCGTGTATTGGCTGCGGGGCGATCTAGGCGCGGCCCTCGACGCACAGACCCGCGCACTCCAGCTCTACACCGACACCGGCAGCCTGCTGGGCCAGGGCACCGCCCTCAACGACCTCGGCGTCGTGCATCGGCTGCAGGGCGATCTAGGCGCGGCCCTCGACGCACTGACCCGCGCACTCCAGCTCTTCACCGACACTGGCAGCCTGCTGGGGCAGGCCAACGCACGCCTACATATCGGCATCGTTTACCACGTGAAGGGAGCGTATGGCCTAGCCGCCACGCATCTCACCCATGCACTGCGCCTGTTCACCCAAGTCGAAGACACCGACGGCCAAGCCGAAACCCACAACGCACTCGGCGACCTCACCCTCGACCACCCCAATGCAGGCGACCCGCACACCCACTTCACCACCGCACACACACTCGCACTCCAATGTGAAACAAAACTCCACGAGGCCAACGCCCTCGTCGGCCAAGCCAAATACCTCCACCGCACCGGAGACACCCCCCAAGCGGTCACCCTCCTACGCCAAGCCCTCACCATCCACCGCGCCATCCACGCCCCCGAAGCAACCCACACCGCCGACCTACTCCGCGCACTCGACCCCACTCAGCGCTGACAACGACAGCAAACGCGCTCGCCCAGCGGCACGCCCATTTGTTTCCGCCCACTAACCTCCACCCGCCCGCCTTCGTCCCATTGGCCAGCCGGTACTGCCAGCTGTCGAATCCCGTACCGCGCAGGAGGAAGCCCCTCCAGCTCACCCTCGTATTCCAGCCGTCTTGAGCACAGCAGGAAGAACGGAGACACAACGGAGCCCAGAACAACCGTTAGCGACCGCAAACATGATCTTGAAGTCCAAGAAACGCAGGTAGGAGCCCTGAACCCGGAGCCCGTTACAAGATCATCGCGATCGATCACGCGGGCTTTTAATCCGCAGGGCCGAGATCACCACCACATTGAGCGCGCAGTGCGACTTACCGCAGGCTCCTGGTCCCCAGATCACTGGCCCGGTCCTCACCAGACAACCATGGACTCCTCCCGGCGGGCAGCCGCCCCAAGCCCGACGGAATCCACCCAGTTGGGCGACACAACTGGAGCAACTTCTGCGACCCCATTTCGACCGGCGCCGACGTCTGCTCCAGTTCTGCTCCACCTACTGAACGGTAACTGAAGGACGCCACGCCGAAATCTCGACTTCGGTTGCCCACAAAAAACGCCTGGCCTGCATCAACAAGCAGGCCAGGCGATCTTGAAAACTGTGGAGCTAAGGGGACTCGAACCCCTGACCCCCTCACTGCCAGTGAGGTGCGCTACCAGCTGCGCCATAGCCCCGGAGCGGAGGTGAACTCCGCATCTCGTGTGTCTATAAGGTACATGACCCCCGGATGGCCGTGCGCAGGGGGGTCCTCACCGGTCCGACCTCAACGAAGAGGGGCCAGGTCATCCACCCGACGCGAGCGGGCGCCGGCAGGCCCGAGATCTGCTCGATCAGCGAGCCCAGCCGCTCAGCGCCCCAGTTCGCCGCGGTCGGGGTCGGCAGCTTCCCCCGCGCGTCGACCGTCACCTCCATCGTCTGGGCCACGTCGTGCGCGGTGCCCGTCGACTGCACCATCAGGGCTTCTACCTGCGACAACGCTTCCGAACGGGCGCGCGTCCGCTCGATCGGCCACCGCGTGTCCCCCGCCCGCCGCGCACGGCGTCAGCTTGCCGCCCGGCTGATGTCGAACTCCGCCACCCGCAGCCTCCCTGAACTCGAAAATCAGCCGGTCGGACGGGAGAAACCGACGAACGACTGCCCGTGCTCAGCCCGCAGAGACCAGCTTCGTCAGCCATTCCGCGTCGGCGGTGTTCACCGGTTTGCCGCCCGCCATCACCGTCGGTGTGCCGAAGCCCTTGCTCCCGTTCGGGAACTCCTGGTGCAGCGCCGGGTCCTCGGTGACGCGCTTCAGCTCGGCGTCCAACTGCTGGTTGTAGGTGCCGCCCTCGACGCAGGCGGGGAACGCCGGGTCGGCGACGCCGACGGCCTGCCCCAGCGCGGTGAGCTGCCCCTTGTCCCACCCGCGCTTGCCCTCTTCCGGCTGGGCCGCGAACAGGCTGTCGTGGAACGGGGTGAACACGCCGGCGTCGGCGGCGCACAGGCCCGCGTTCGCCGAATCGAGCGAGTAGCCCTCCGGGTCGCTCTGCGCGCTCAGCATCGGCACCATGTGCGTGCGCAGCACCAGGTTGCCCGCCGCGACCTGCTCCTCGATCTGCTTGCCGAAGCGCTTCTGGAACTCACCGCAGGCCGGGCAGAGGAAGTCCGCGTAGACGTCGAGCGTGGCCTTGGCCGACGGCGAGCCGGAGACGACCACCAGGCCGTCGCGCTGCTCGGCCCAGGCCGGGGCGCCCTTGGCCACGGCCGCAATCGTTTGCCCCTCGGTCTGGTTCTTGTCGGCCTGGTACCAGACGATGCCGCCGACCACGGCCGCGGTGACCACGACCACCGCCACGACCACGCCGACCATCCGCTTGTCGACGCCCCGCGCCGGAGCCGGCGTCGGCTTCGCGGCCTGCTGCCGCTGCTGCTCCTGCCGCTTCTTCCGCGCGGTGCGCTCCGCTCCACCCACTTGCCTCAGTTCCTTCCCACCCGGCTCACGTCGGGCCTTAGGCTATTCAGACGACCTGAGAAAACCGTGAGGCCAGGAGGACGCCGATGCGCGGCAGGCGGGCGCTCGCCACCCTGGCCGCGATCGGCTTCACCATGATCAACTCCGTTGCCTGCACCACCGCCACCGACGCCGACTCGCTGGTCAAACGGGCCGACGTGCGCGGGCACCTGACCGTCGGCACCCGCTTCGACCAGCCTGGCATCTCCCAGCGCACGCTCGACGGGCGGCTGGTCGGTTTCGACGTGGAGGTGGCCGCCTACGTGGCGAAGGAGCTGGGTGTGGCCCGCGAGGACATCACCTGGCGGGAGACCGCGACCTCCAGCCGCGAGGCCGATCTCGCCTCGAACTCGGTGGACATGGTGGTGGCCACCTACTCGATCACCGAGAAGCGCCGCCAGCAGGTCACCTTCGCCGGGCCCTACTTCGAGACCGGGCAGGACCTGCTGGTCCGCACGCAGTCGACGGACATCACCGGGCCCGAGACGCTCAACGGCAAGCGGCTCTGCTCGACCACCAACACCACCTCCGCCGAGCAGGTGCGTGACCGGTTCGCCCAGCAGACCGAGCTGGTCGAGTACCCGCGCTACCCGGAGTGCATCAGCGCGCTGCTGTCCGGGCAGGTGGACGCGGTGACCACGGACGCGGTGATCCTGGCCGGGTACGCCGCCCAGCAGCCCGAGCTGCTCCGCGTGGTCGGCACGCAGTTCGCGCCCGAGCGCTACGGCATCGGCCTGCGCAAGGGCGACACCGAGGCGCAGCGCGCGGTCAACAACGCGATCCGCAAGATGATCAGCAGCGGCGAGTGGACCAAGGCCTTCGACGCGCACATCGGACCGTCCGGTTACCCGCCGCCCTCACCGCCCCAGGTCACCGAGCAGTGAGCGCCGAACTGCCGGTCACCGCGGTGCTCGGTGACCTCGGTGACGCGCTGGCCGAGCACGGCACCGCGGTGCTGGTCGCCCCACCCGGCACGGGCAAGACCACGCTGGTGCCGCCGTCGCTGGCCGAGCGGACCGACGGCCGGGTCGTGGTCGCCGAACCACGACGGCTCGCCGCCCGCGCGGCCGCCGCCAGGATGGCCTCGCTGCTCGGCGAGCCCGTCGGCGAGACGGTCGGGTACTCGGTGCGCGGCGATCGCCGGGTGTCGAAGCGCACCAGGATCGAGGTGGTCACCTCGGGCCTGCTGGTGCGCCGCCTGCAACACGACCCCGAACTGCCCGGGGTGTCCACCGTGCTGCTGGACGAGTGCCACGAACGCCACCTCGACGCCGACCTGCTGCTCGCGCTGCTGCTGGACGTCCGCGCCGGGTTGCGCGACGACCTGCGGTTGCTGGCCACCTCGGCCACCGTCGCCGCCGACCGGCTGGCCGCCCTGCTCGGCGGGCCCGTGCTGACCGCGCACGCCCGCACCTTCCCGATCGAGCACGTGTACTCGCCGCCCTCCCGCAACGAGCGCATCGAGGCCTGCGTGGCCAGGACGATCCACAAGGCACTGTCCGAAGCGGACGGCGATGTGCTCGCCTTCCTGCCCGGCGCGGCGGAGATCGGCCGGGTGTCGAAGCTCCTGTCCGGTGTCGACGTCTTCCCGCTGCACGGGCGGCTGACCGCAGCGCAGCAGGACGCCGCGTTGCGCCGGGGCGACCGGCGGCGGGTGGTGCTGGCGACGGCCGTCGCGGAGTCGAGCCTGACCGTGCCCGGGGTGCGGATCGTGGTGGATTCCGGACTGGCCAGGGTGCCGCGCGTGGACCACCGCCGGGGGTTGCCGGGGCTGGCCACCGTACGCGTGTCGGCCGCGGTGGCCGATCAGCGCGCCGGTCGTGCGGGCCGCGAGGGGCCGGGGCGGGTGTACCGCTGCTGGCCGCAGCACGAGCAGGCCTCCCTGCCCGCCTACCCGGAACCCGAGATCCGCACCGCCGAACTGGCCCGGCTCGCGCTCGAACTGGCCTGCTGGTCCACTCCGGACGGCAGTGGGCTCGCCTGGTGGGACCCGCCCGGCGAGGGCGCGCTCGCCGCCGGGCAGGCCGTGCTGCGGGCGCTCGGCGCGACCGGCGAGTCCGGTGAGGTCACCGAACGCGGGCGCCGGATGGCCGCGCTCGGCCTGCACCCCCGGTTGGCCAGGGCACTGCTGGACGGCGCTCGCGAGGTCGGTGCCCGGTCGGCGGCCGAGGTGGTCGCCCTGCTGGACAACGGCGCGTCGCTGACCGATGTGGACGCCGAACTGCGCCGCCTCCGCGACACCGGCGACCAGCGCTGGCGCCGCGAGGCACAGCGACTGGCGAAGCTGGTGGAAGGCGGACCGGAGAAACCCGAATCCGCGCTGGTCGTGGCGCTCGCGCACCCCGAACGCCTGGCCCGCCGCCGCGCGGCCGGATCGCCGGTGTACCTGATGGCCGGTGGCACCGCGGCGGAACTCGGTCCGGGCAGCGGGCTCGCCGACGCGGAATGGCTGGCGATCGGGGAAGCGACCCGCGATCCGGGACGTACCAACGGGCTCATCCGGCTCGCCGCGCGTGCCGACGCCGAACTGGCCGAGAGCGCCGGCGCGCAGCTGCTGTCCGAATCGGACGAAGTGCGCTGGGCGGACGGCGATCTGGTCGCCCGCCGAGTGCGCTGCCTCGGCGCGATCGTGCTCAGCGAACGGCCCCTGCGCTCCCCCGATCCGGCGCTGGTGCACGAAGCGGTGGTGGCCGGGCTGCGGACCGAAGGCCTCGGCCTGCTGAAGTGGACCGAGGACGCCACCCGGTTGCGGCAGCGGCTGGACTTCCTGCACCGCGCCATCGGCGAACCGTGGCCGGACCCCACCGACGAGACCATTCTGTCCACTGTGGATCTCAGCCACGTGCGGAAGCGCGCCGACCTGGCCCGTGTCGACGCCGGAACCGCGGTACGCGCGTTGTTGCCGTGGCCGGAAGCGGCCAAACTGGACGAACTGGCCCCGGACCGGCTGGAAGTGCCGTCCGGCTCGAAGATCCGCGTCGACTACCGCGACGAGCCGGTGCTCGCGGTCAAACTGCAGGAGACCTTCGGCTGGCGCGAAACCCCGAAGCTGGCCGGTGGCCGCGTGCCGGTGGTGCTGCACCTGCTCTCGCCCGCCGGCCGCCCGGCCGCCGTGACCGCCGACCTGGAGTCGTTCTGGCGCAACGGGTACCACGCCGTGCGTGCCGATCTGCGTGGTCGCTACCCGCGGCACCCGTGGCCGGAGGACCCGATGACCGCCGAGCCGACCCGGCGGGTCAAACCGCGCGGTTGAGGCCCTGCGGCGGCACGGGCAGCTCCTTCGCCAACTCCTCGTCGTCGCCGCTTTCCTCGTGCAGCCCCAGTTGCACCGCCTCGCGGATCTGCTCGCGGTTCTCCCGCACCACGTGCGCGAAGAAGTCGTCGATGCGCGGGTCGGTGAGCACTTCGAGGGTGATGCGCATGACCGTGTCCACCACGCTGCGCACGATCTCGTCGTGGAACGGCAGTCTGGACAGGCGGCCGGCCTGCGGGTCCGCCTTCATCTTCTCGGTGACGATCTGCCGCAGCATTTCGCGGTTCTCCCCGAGCGAGCGAGCCAGGTTCTGCGGGTAGTTCCCGGTTTCCAGCACCTTGACCACCTCGTCCAGCACGGCCACCGTGATCGGCTTCTTGATCGCCAGCACGATCGGCCGGGACAACCGCTCCACCAGCCGCTGGGTGAACTTCTCGCCGAACGCGCGATCGGCGGTCCGCGCCAGGCGCACCAGCACCACGATGATCCGCAGCAGCCGGAACCCGCGCAGCGCCGGGTGCGCCACCGGGATCATGCCGAGCACCTCGTACCAGTTGCGCAGCGGGAACCAGCGTTCCCAGCCCGCCTGGCGCCACCGCCACAGGAACTCGAGGAAGAACACGCCGCAGATGCAGGTGTCGATCACGAAGATGAGGTGCGCCGTCTGCTCCGAGTGCGGCCAGAACATCACGTAGACCAGCAATCCGACCGAGACGATCGCCAGCACCAGCATGGCCAGGTCCACCGGGGCGACCCGGCGCCGCCGGATCGTGCCGCTCGCCGTCATGGCCCGCATTGTGCCTGCCCGCCCGTCGTGCCGCCGAACGAACCCTGCCGAAAGTAGGGGTCGATCCCTGCCCTGCGCCCACTGCCCCGGCCCCCGGCGGCGCGCGAACCTCGGTGCCGGACAAGGGAGGAAACATGATCACGCTTCGCGGCCTGACGAAGCGCTACGGCGAGAAGACCGTGGTGGACCACCTCAGCCTGGACGTGGCAACCGGCCGGGTGACCGGCTTCCTCGGCCCCAATGGCGCCGGGAAGTCCACCACCATGCGGATGGTGCTCGGGCTCGACCACCCGAGCGGGGGCCACGCGCTGGTCAACGGCAAGCCGTACCGCGAGCTGCGCCACCCGCTGCGCGAGATCGGCGCCCTGCTCGACGCGAAGGCACTGCACCCCGGCCGGACGGCGCGCTGGCACCTGCTGGCGATGGCCCGCAGCAACGCCATCCCGGACCGCCGGGTCGACGAGGTGCTGGCCACCGTCGGGCTGACCGACGTGGCGGGCAAGCGCGCGGGCGCCTTCTCGCTCGGCATGGGGCAGCGGCTCGGCATCGCGGGCGCGCTGCTCGGCGACCCCGGCGTGCTGATGTTCGACGAACCGGTGAACGGCCTCGATCCCGACGGGGTGCGCTGGGTGCGGCAGCTGATGCGCTCGCTGGCCGACGAAGGCCGCACGGTCTTCGTCTCCAGCCACCTGATGAGCGAGATGCAGCTGACCGCGCACGACCTGGTGGTGATCGGCAAGGGGAAGCTCCTGGCGAACGCCCCGGTCGCGGAGTTCATCGCGGGCAACTCCCGCACCGCGGTGGTGGTGCGGGTCCCGCGGGCCACCGACCGGCAGCAGCTTTCCGCGCGCCTGCGTGCCGACGGACTGTCCATTGAGGACCTTCCGGTCGAGCTGGTGGTGCACGGCGCCACGGTGCAGCGCGTCGGTGAGGTCGCCCACGAACTCGGCGTGCTGCTGCACGGGCTGGCCGAACGCACCGCCTCGCTGGAACAGGCGTACATGGAGCTGACCGCGAGTTCGGTCGAGTACGGGGTGCACGCGTGAGCCAGGAGCTCTACGACCTGATCACCGGCGTCGCCGCGGACAGCCCGTGGCTGGTCCAGGCGCTGTTCGAGGTCGGCACGAACGGTGCCATCCTCGCGCTGATGGCGCTCTCGGCCCTGCTCCTCTGGCGCGCCAGGAACGACCGCCTGGTACTGGTGTCGATCCTGCTCACCGCGGTGGCCACGGTGCTCGCCTACCTGCTCAGCGAACTGCTGAAGGTGCTCGTCACGCAGGACCGCCCGTGCCGGGGTTCGGCGGTCGCGCTGGAGCAGTGCCCGCCGGTCGGCG
Source organism: Amycolatopsis sp. 195334CR (assembly GCF_017309385.1). Lineage (NCBI taxonomy): Bacteria > Bacillati > Actinomycetota > Actinomycetes > Pseudonocardiales > Pseudonocardiaceae > Amycolatopsis > Amycolatopsis sp. 195334CR. The sequence goes on from NZ_JAFJMJ010000001.1 coordinate 975,027, forward strand.
ACTGGTCGTTCCCCAGCAACCACACGGTCATCGCCACCACCATCGCCGTCGGACTGCTGACGCTGTGGCGTCGGCACCCCGGCACCGCCGGACTCGCCCTGCTGCTCGGCGCCTTCGCCGGGTTCTCACGGGTGTTCGTCGGCGTCCACTACCCGCACGACGTGCTCGCCGGCATCGGGCTCGGCACGGTGGCCGCACTCGCCGTGGTGCTGCCGCTCCGCGAGCGCGTCCCCAGTTATTCGAGGAGCAGCCGATGAACCCCGCCATCCACGCCGAATGGACCAAGTTCCACTCCGTACGGTCGACCTGGTGGAGCGTGGCCGCCACGGTCTCGCTGATGATCGGGTACGCCGGGCTGGCCGCGCTTTCGGTCCGGCTCGGCGGCGACGAGGAACTGTCCGCGCAGGGCGCCATCGTCGGCGGCACCTTCTACCTCGGGCAGTTCGCCGTGGTCACGCTCGCCACGCTGGTCATCACCAGCGAGTACGCCACCGGTGCGATCCGCTCGACGCTGCAGTGGTTGCCCCGGCGCGGCGGCGTGCTGTTGGCCAAGGCGGCCGTGCTGGCGCCGGTGTCGTTCCTGCTGGGCTTGGTCTGCGCGGGCGTCGGGTTGGCGATCGCGGTGCCGCTGATCGACGGGTACGGAACCCCGACTTCACTGAGTGGCGTTCTGCAGACCACGCTGGCGACCGGTGGTTATTTCGCGCTGTTGAGCCTTTTCTGCCTCGGTGTCGGTACGGCGCTGCGCAGCACGGCAGGCACCATCACGGTGGTCACGCTGATCCTGCTGATGGTGCCGATCCTGATCGGCGGGCTCGGACTGGACGAGGTGGTGCACTTCTTCCCCGGCCTGGCGGGCACGAACGCGATGGTGTCCGGGGTGAGCCCGGTGCTCGGCATGCCCACGCCCTACCCGGCCTGGCTGGGGCTGCCGATCTGCGCGATCTGGTCGGCCGGGGCGCTCGCGCTCGGCCAGGCGTTATTCCGCAAGCGCGATGCCGCGTAGGACTTCCTCGCTGGACCGCTCCAGTTCGGCCAGGCTGGGCGGGTCGGCCGCGCCGGTGCCGGCGAGCGAGTCGAACATGACGCCCTCGCACCAGGCCATCATCAGGCGCGCGTGGCGTTCGGGATCGGAGGACCCGAGCGCCACCATGGTCGCCTTGAGCTGGGTCCGGTACCGCGCGCCGATCCGGTCGTAGATCTCGCGCAGCGCCGGGCGCCGGGTGGCTTCCAGCGCGAACTCGTACCGCGCGAGCGTGCGGGTGCGACCGGTGGTGATGGCGGCGTGCAGGAAGCCCGCGGTGAGCTTCGCCACCGAATCGGGAGCCTCCGGCAGGTCGCCCGTGTCCAGCTCCGCCATCCGGGTCAGCGCCAGCTCCAGCAGCGCCTCCCGGGTGCGCGCGTAGTACGAGGTGGAACCGGCGGGCACGGCGGCGGCGGTGTCGACCGCGCGATGGGTCAGCCCGCGCATGCCGTGCTCGGCCAGCACCTCGATCGCGGCGTCCCCGAGCAGTGCGACGCGTTCCATCGGACCTCCCTCTATAGGTGTAGAGTATTCGTCACTACAGACGTAGAGGAGTAGATCATGCGCGGCACGGCGGTGGTGGTCGGTGGCGGGATCGGCGGGCTGGCGGCCGCGATCGGGCTGCGCAAGGCGGGCTGGCGGGTGCGCGTGCTCGAACGCGCGCCGCGCTTCACCGCGGTCGGGGCCGGGATCAGCCTGTGGCCGAACGCACTGCGGGCGCTCACCGAACTCGGCCTCGGCCCGCGGCTCGGCCCGCTGCTCACGCCGCAGGCCTCGGGCGGCCTGCTCGACCAGGACGGGCGCTGGCTGACCCGGTGGGACGCCTCGGTGTTCGAACGCACGCTGGGCCGCCCGCTGGTCGGCATCCACCGCGCCCACCTGCTTGAACTGCTGCTCGCCGCACTCCCGGAGGACTGCCTGGAGCCGGGCACCACCGTCGAATCGGCCGCCGGGCTGGACGCGGATCTGGTGGTCGGCGCGGACGGCATCCACAGCCGCCTCCGCGGTGACCTCCACCCCGGCCACCCGGCCCCGGTCTACAGCGGGACGACCGCCTTCCGCGGTGTCACCGCCCGCACCGACGACGTCCAGCTCGGCGTCACCCTGGGGCCGGGCGTCGAGCTGGGCGTGGTCCCGCTCGCCGGCGGGGACGTGTACTGGTACGCCGCGGTGAGCGCCCGCGAAGGGACCACTGTGGACGATCCGAAGGCGTACCTGCTCGACCGCTTCACCGGCTGGCGGTCGCAAGTACCCGCGCTGGTCGAACGCACGGAAACCTTACTGCACCACGACATCCACTGGCTCGGTACGCCGTTGCCGTCCTACGTCGGCGGCAACGTCGCGCTGCTCGGGGACGCCGCCCACGCGATGCAGCCCTTCCTCGGCCAGGGCGGCTGTCAGTCCATTGAGGACGCTGTGGTCCTGGCCGCGGCCGCCGCGCGCCACGACGACGTGGCATCCGTGCTCGCGCACTACGACCGCGAACGCCGTCCGCGCAGCCAGCGCATCGCCCGCAACTCGGCGAAGATGGGCAAGTTCGGGCAGCAGTTGGAGAATCCGCTCGCCGTACGGGCACGCAACACGCTGATCCGGTTGCTACCGGCGAGCCTGAGCGTGCGGGGTTCGATCAAGATGTCCGACTGGACACCGCCGCACATCGGAGTTCAGTCGCCGACGAGCCCGGCCTCGTAGGCCACGATCGCGGCCTGCACCCGGTTCTTCGCGCCCAGCCTGCTCAGGATCGTGCTGACGTAGGCCTTCACCGTGCCCTCCACCACGAACAACTTGCCCGCGATGTCCGCATTGGACATTCCGGCTCCGACCAGTGCCAGCACCTCCCGCTCGCGGTCGGTCAGCGCGGTGATCTGCTCGCGGGCCGCGGCGGCGCGGCTGAGGCGCTCGCCGGAGAGCTGGGCGATCACCCGGTGGGCCACCTTCGGCGAGAGGAACGCGGCCCCGTCCGCGACCGCGCGCACCCCGGCGACCAGCTCCCGCGGATCACCCGACTTCAGCAGGAACCCACCGGCCCCGGCGGCCAGCGCGCGGCCGATGTACTCGTCCTCGGAGAAGGTGGTCAGCATGATCACCGCGGTTTCCGGCACCAGCCGCCGGACCTCCTCGGCGGCGGACAGGCCGTCGAGGTTCGGCATGCGGATGTCCAGCAGCGCGACGTCGGGCCGCACCGAGCGCACGCGCTCCACCGCCTCCCGGCCGTCGGCCGCCTCGGCCACCACCTCGATCTGTTCGTCCGACGCGAGGATCGCGGCCACCCCGGCCCTGATCATCGGCTCGTCGTCGGCCACCAGCACGCGGATCAACGCTGTTCCCCCTCATCGGCGATCAAGTCCCGGCCGACCAGCCTGCCACCGGCGAAGCAGAGCCGGTACGCGTGGTCGCTGAACTCCAGCAGACCCTCGTCGGTGCCGTAGTACTCGCAGACCGCGCCCTCGGGCACCGGCGGCTCCGGCAGCCGCGCGCGGTACTGCTTCTGCCGCGACGGCAGCACGGCGACCAGGTCGGCGCGCTGCTGCCCCAGTTCCATGCCGAAGAACGCCGGCGCATCGAGCTTCGAGGTGACCCAGTCGTGGGTGTAGAAGACCGCGCTGATCCCGCTGAACACGGCCAGCAACGAGACCGGCACGCCGAGCCCGACCAGCAGCGTGCGGTTCGCCTTGCGCCGCCCCAGGTCCAGCGCGCGGGCTGCCTCGGAGCGTTCGGCCTCGGTCGCCGTGCTGTCGGCCGTGGGCGCGGCGTCGTGCGGCAGCCGCGCGCGCACCTCGAACCCGCGCGGGCCCGGACCGGCTTCGAGCGACCCGCCCACCAACCGGACACGCTCGCGCAGGCCGGTGAGCCCGCGACGGCCGCCAGGACGGCCCGGCAGTGGCCCGGCGGGCGGCGGATCATTGCGCACCGACACGACGGTCTCGCCGTCGGTGTACTGGACGCGGACCTCGGCGGCGGCACCCGGCGCGTGCTTCGCGACGTTGGTCAGCGCCTCCTGCACCACGCGGTAGGCGGCGCGGTCGACCATCGGCGGCACGTCCTCGGCGGGGGCCAGTTCGGCGTCGATCCGCAGGCCGGACGCCCTCGCCCGCTCGACCAGCGCGGCGATGTCCTCGCCGACCGGTTCCATCGGCGCGGTCGCGTCCTCGCGCAGCATGCCGATGATCTCGTGCAGCCGTTCGGTGGCCACGCCCGCGCTCTGGCGCAGTTCCCCCGCCTCCGCGCGCCGTCGTTCGGACAGCTCGGGCGCCATTTCCAGGGCACCAGCCCGCAGCGCGAGCAGGCTCAGCTCGTGCCCGAGGGAGTCGTGCATGTCCGCGGCGATCCGCGCGCGCTCGCGCAACCGGGCCTCGTCGGCGACGATCCGCTGTTCGGTCTCCAGCTGCTCGGCCCGCTCCCAGCCGTTGCGGACCAGGTCCTCGCGCAGCTTGAAGTACCGGCCCATCTGCCAGGTGAAGCCGGCCGCGCACGCCATCGTGGCCACCATCGCGCCCCAGCCGGCCAGCACGTCCTCGCTGACCACCACCGCGACCGGCAACCCGGCCAGCGCGGCCCCGCCGAAGACGAGCAGCGCGGGCTTCAGCTCCCCGGCCCGGCGCCCGGCGAAGAACCCGGCCACGATCATCAGCAGGATCGGCCACAGCGGCACCCGGCCACCGAAGTTGAACAGCACGCCGACCCCCGACACGCAGGCCACCGCCAGCGCGACCAGCGGCCACCGCCACGCCGTCGCCATCGTGACGGTGATCGCGAGCAGCCCGCAGACCAGCTCGACCGGCACCTCCGCGGTCCGGCTCTCGTAGGTCACCAGCGCGCACAGCAGCACCCAGACGACCACGGCGAGCAGCCGCTCCCACCTGCCGCGTTTCTCGTCCCGCACGCCGCGAACGCTACTGGCCGCCGCGCGGCCCGCAACACTGCCGAAAGTCAACCGATCCGGCGTTCGAGCACCGCGACCGCGTCGGCCGCACCGCCCTCGGCCTTGATCAGTTCACCCAGTTCGGCGGCCCGCCTCGCGTACGCGGGTTCGCCGGTCACCGCGCGCAGGGCCGCCGCGAGCGGGGCCTGCGCCAGCTCGCCGTACGGGATGGGCGCCGGCCCGACGCCGAGACCGTGCAGGCGGGCGGCCCACATCGGCTGCTCGACGTCCATCGGGATCCCGACCTGCGGGCGTCCGGCCGCGGCCGCCGCCGAGCTGGTGCCCGCCCCGCTGTGGCTGACCACCGCGGCGACGCGCGGGAACAGCCAGTCGTAGGGCACCTGGTCGACCACCAGCACGTCGTCCGACACCTCGTCGACCCGCAGCCCGCCCCAGCCGGCGACCAGCACCGCGCGCACCCCGGCCTCGCGGACGGCGGCGAGCACCGTGCGCGCGGTCTTCGCCGGATCGGCACCGACCAGGCTGCCGAAGGTGACGCACACCGGCGGCTCACCCGCGTCGAGGAACGCGGTCAGCTCGGCGGGCGGGGTCCACCCGGGATCGGCCGGGAGGAACCAGTAACCGGTGGTGTGCACCGACTCGGGCCAGTCGGCGGGCGGCGGCACGACATGCCTGCTGAACGCGTTCAGCACGGTGACGTGCTCGCCGCGCGGGTCGCGGAGGAAGTCGTGGCGGCCACGGCGTTTCGGTAGCTCGAGCGAGCCACGCCAGTCGTCGATGGTGCCGCGCAAGGCGAGTCCGGCGAGGCCGTCGAGGCGGTAGGTCAGGCGGTTGAGCGCCTTCGGCAGGCGGACGGGCGCGGTCGCGCACGGGAACTCGCCGGTCGGCACGTTGGTCGGGAACAACGACGCCAGCACCGACGGCACAGCCAGCTTTTCGGCGACGTGGTGCCCGGCGGTGATCGGGTGGTGCACCACCACGTCCGCGCCGTCGGCCGCCGCCGACCAGCTGTCGTCCAGTGCTTCCCGGGCCGCCGCCTTGACCGCCTGCAGGGACTTGGCGACCGCGCCCGCGCCCTTGCCGCTGTCCCTGGCCCGGCGGACCTCGTCGGTGTCGACGACCTCGATCAGCGCGTCGGTGATCGGGTGGTAGTCGAGGTCACCGGCCAGTTTCGCCGAGCGCGCGGGCCCGGCGAGCCGGACGCCGTGCCCGGCCGCGCGCAGGGCCCCGGCCAGCGCGAGGAACGGCTGCACATCCCCCTGGGACCCGTAGGTCAGCAGCAGCGCGTCCATCTCACGCGGTGGTCACGCCGACGAAGTCGCGCACCTGCGGCCAGGAGAGCTGGTAGGCGCGCACGTTGACCTCGTTGCCGTGGCGGGTGCGGTTGCTGAACCCGTGTTCGGCGCCCGGGTAGTGGTGGATGATGCTCGCTCCGCTCTCGCGCCCCTGGAGCGCGGACTGCAGTTGGGTGAAGCGCTCGGGCGGGACGAGGGAGTCGGCGCCCGGGTACAGCATCATCACCGGTGCCTTGATCCGCGCGCAATGGGCGATCGCGTCCACGGTGTGGTTCGGCGGGGTCTCGCCGGGCACGGTCGGGTGGTAGGCGACCGCGTTGACCAGGCGTTCGTCGCGCCCGGCCAGGATCAGCGCGAACCGGCCGCCGAGGCACCAGCCGATCACCCCGGCCTTCGCGCAGCCGAGTTCGCCGAGCAGGTGGTCGAGCAGTCGCGTCTGCTCGGCGAGCGCGGTCTCGTCGTCGAGTTCGGCGAGCAGTTCCTGGAGGCGTTCGATCGGGGTGTCGTCGCTGCTGGGGCCGTGCCAGACGTCCCAGGTCAGCGCGGTGACACCGCGTTCGGCGAGTTGGTGGGCGTATTCGCGGACCTGCTCCCCGATGCCGGTGATCATCGGGAGGAGCAGCATGCCGCTCTCGCTGCCGCCCGCCGGGCGGGCGAGGTAGGCGGACAGGGGGCCGACGGTGATGGTCGAAGTCTCGATCTCCGGTGCCATGAGTTCGACGGTAAACCCGGTCGCGATCCGGCATGATGCGGGGATGGCAACGAAGCGCAGCCTCGCCGAGCACCTGGGCGGCTCCCTCCCCGCGGGCATCGACTCCCTGTCCGAGGCCGAGCAGGCCGAACTAGCCGATGCCTTCGGCGAGGCACGCCGGCGTCAGTCGGCGGCGCTGGCCAGAGCGGCCGAGGAGGGGCTGAAGTACGTGCCCGCCCTGCTGCGCGGCGCGGTGCGGCGGGTGGTGGGCCTGTGACCACCTTGGACAGCCGGGCGGAAGTGCTGAAACTGGCCCGCTTGCTGGACGCCAACGACGAGCGCCTGTCCTTTTTGGCCAGGCTGGACGCCAGGGAACTCCGGCGCCTGCGCGAGCGGATGACCGACGTGCTGTTCGACGCCAACCTGCCGATGCTCCGCCGGATGGCGGCGGCGAGCAAACTGCTGCCGAGCGCCGTGACCGCGAAGATCGCCGAACGCGTCTACGGCCCGATGTTGTGCGCGCGGATCGCCGGCGTGATGGAGGCGGAACGCGCCGTCGACGTGGCGAAACGGCTGAGCACGGCCTTCCTGGCCGACGTGGCGGTGGAACTGGACCCGCGCCGCGTCAGCGAGATCATCGCGCGGATGCCCAGGCAGCGGATCCTGGAGATCGCCTCGGAACTGGTGGACCGCGAGGACTGGATCACCATCGGCCGGTTCGTCGGCCACCTCCCGGACGAGACGGTCGAAGCGGCCTTGGTGGTGCTGCACGATGCCGCCCTGCTGCACACCGCCTTTGTCCTGGACGACAAGGCCCGCGTGGGTCAGGTGGTCGAACTACTGCCGGAAACGCGCTTCGACGGCCTGGCCGCCGCGGCCGCCAAACTGGACCTGTGGGTGCCGACCTTCGACCTCCTGACCCACATCGGCAACGGTGACCGGGAGTTACTGGCGGGTGCCCTGCGCCGCCTGGACAAGGCCTCCGTCGCCCGAGCCCGCGAAAAGGCGGCAGAAATGGGCGTCCTGCACTACCTGGAGGCTTGACTTCGGACTCCGCGTCGCCACACTGCCCACGTCAGCGGCACCCCAGGCCGATAAGCCAAGTGCGTCACCGAAGGCGCGTCCAGCACGTGCAGATCCGCCCGCGCCCCCTCCCGCACATACCCCACATCGTCCCGGAGCAAGGCGCGTGCCCCACCAGCCGTCGCGGCCCAGACGGCTTCGTCGATCGAGAGGCCCATCTGCAGCACAGCCGTAGCCACGCAGAAAGCCATCGAAGTCGTGTACGAGCTTCCCGGGTTCGCATTGCTCGCCAACGCGATCACCGCACCGGCATCAAGCAACCGCCGAGCCGGGGCCAGCGGCTGCCGCGTGGACAAATCGCAGGCGGGCAACAACGTCGCCACCGTCGACGACCCCGCCAAAGCGTCCACATCAGACGCCGACAAATACGTGCAGTGATCCACGCTCGCCGCCCCGTGCGACACCGCCAGCTGAACCCCGGGCCCCTCCCCCAGCTGGTTCCCGTGGACTCGCAGCCCCAGCCCCTTCGCAGCAGCCGCCATCAACACCCGGCCCGTCTGCTCCTCGTCAAAAGCGCCGGTCTCGCAGAACACGTCCGCCCACCGCACGTGCGGCGCCACCGCGTCCAGCATCGGCCCGCACACCAAGTCCACATAGGACTCCGCATCCGCGCCCGGCGGCACCAGGTGCGCCCCCAGGAAGGTCACCTCGTCCGCCACGGCACCGGCCAGCCGAGCCGAGCGCTCCTCGTCCTCGACGCTCAGCCCGTACCCCGTCTTCGTCTCCAAACAGGTCGTGCCCTGCCGAGCCGCCTCGTCGGCGTGCCGCGCCAGGTTCGCCGCCAGGTCAGCATCCGAAGCCGCCCGCGTCGCCTCCACCGTGACCGCGATTCCGCCCGCGCTGTAAGCCTTCCCGGCCATCCGCGCCTCGAACTCGGCGGTCCGGTCACCGGCGAAGACCAGGTGCGTGTGGCTGTCCACCCACCCCGGCAGCACCGCGCGGCCACCGACGTCGACCCGTGAATCGGCCTCGGGCGCACCCCGCCCGATCCACGCGATCCGGTCGTCCTCGATCACCACCGAGACGTCCCGCTGCTTCTCACCGGTGTTGGTGGTCAGCTCGGAAATGCCGGTGATCAGTGTGCTCGCCACAGGTTTCCCATCTCCTCAGCCAGTTCCGCCTCGGGCCGCTCGATCAACTGGTGCGCCCGCGCGCGCACCACAAACCGACCGCCCACCACCACCTCCGTGACGTCCGGCGCCGACGCGGCGAACCACACGCCCGACGGCTCGCACCCCGCGGTCCGCACCGAACCCAGGTCCACCGTGACGAAGTCCGCCGCCGCACCCGGTACCAGCCGACCACATTCGTCCCAGCCGATGGCGGCGTGATCGGTGGCCGCGTCCAGCAGTTCGTCCACAGTGAACCGACCGCGGGCTTCCGCGCGCAACCGGTCGTTCAGTTCCAGCGCCCGGGTTTCCTCGAACGCGTCCACCACGGCGTGGCTGTCCGTGCCCAGGCTCAGCCGAACCCCGGCGTCGGCGAGTTCCCGCGCCGGCCCGATCCCGTCGCCGAGATCCCGTTCCGTGGTCGGGCAGAAGCACGCCCGCGTCCGCGTCCGGCCGAGCTGCCCGATGTCGGTGTCGGTCAGGTGCGTGGCGTGCACGGCGACCGTCGACTCCCCCAGCACCCCGGCGTCTCCGAGCAGGGCCGTCGGGGTTTTCCCGTGGTACGCCAGGCAGTCCTGGTTCTCCGCGCGTTGCTCGGACAGATGGACGTGCAGCGGCCGCTCCCCCGCCCACTCGGCCACCACCGGAAGCTGCGAAGCGGGTACCGCACGCACCGAATGCACCGCGGCCCCCACCCGGACGAACTCGCTCGGAGGCTGGAACGCCCCCGCTCGCACCGCCCAGCCATCGGCGTCACCGTCGCTGAACCGCACTTGGTGCGCACCCGGTTCGACCCCGAAACCCCCGGCGAGGTAGCAGGTGTCGAGCAGGGTCAGCCGGATTCCGGCGTCCACCGCGGCCCGTGCGAGCGCGTGGCTCATCGCGTTCGGGTCGGCGTAAGGCTTCCCGCCCGGCGCGTGATGCAGGTAGTGGAACTCACCGACACTGGTGAACCCGGCCAGCACCATCTCCGCGTAGACCCCGCGCGCCAGCCGGTAGTAGCTGTCCGGGTCCAACCGCTCGGCGAGCGCGTACATCCGCTCACGCCAGGTCCAGAACGTCCCGCGGTCGTGGTGCGTGCGGCCGCGCAGAGCCCGGTGGAAAGCGTGCGAATGCCCATTCGCCATACCCGGCACAGTAAGTCCGTTGAGGACCGTTCCGGCACGCGAAGAACCCGGGGTGACCGACTCGATCCGCCCGTCGGACACCTCCACCAGCACGTTCTCGGCCACCCCGTCCGGCAACCACGCCCGCTCGCACCAGAACGCCGTCATCGCGAAAGGTCCTCCAGCACGTCGGCCAGCGCCCGCGCGCCGTGGTCGACGTCCGCCGCCTCGGCGAACTCCTCCGGCGAATGGCTGATCCCGGTCGGGTTCCGCACGTAGAGCATGCCGGACGGCACGTGCGGCGCCAGGATCGCCGCGTCGTGCCCGGCCCCGGTCGGCAACTCCGGAACCCCGCCCAGCACACCGGAAAGCCGGTCGCGCAGACCACCGTCGAAGGCGACCGTGTCCGAATAGGACTCCTTCGACACGGTCACCGAGCAACCTTCCTCAGCAGCCGCTTCCCGTGCCGCACCGGCGATCTCCTCGACCAGCGACTCGGTCAACCCGGCGCCCGGCACCCGCGCGTCCAGCCACAGGTCCACAGTGGAGGCGATGACGTTCGTACCACCCGGCGTCGGCACCAATCGGCCGACCGTGGCCCGCGCGTCCGGCACCCCGGAAGCGATCCGGCGCACCGCGGCGACGGCGGCCGCGGCCGGGAGCATCGGGTCACGGCGGTCGGTCAGCAACGTCGCGCCCGCGTGGTTTCCCTGACCACGGAAGGAGAACCGCCATCGGCCGTGCGCGATCACCGTGCTGCCGACGGCCACCGGCGAGTCCAGGTCGATCAGCCCGCGCCCCTGCTCGACGTGCAGTTCGAGGAACCGCCCGATCCGCGACAGCGCCTCCTGATCCGGCCCGAACCGCGACGGGTCATACCCCGCCCGCAACGCCGCGTCGGCCAGAGTCGTGCCGTCAGGGTCCCGCAGCGCCCGCGCCTTGTCCGGGTCGATCGATCCGGTGAGCAGCCGCGAGCCCAGGCACGGCACGCCGAACCGGCCGCCCTCCTCCTCGGCGAACACCACCACGGCGAACGGCTTCCCCGGCGTGAACCCCTTGCGCTGCAAGATCCCGACGGCATCGAGTGCGCTGACCACCCCCAGGGGGCCATCGAACGCGCCGCCGCCGGGAACCGAGTCGAGATGGCTGCCGGTTACCGTCGCGTCCGGCCCCGGGGTGCCCCACCAGGCCCAGATGTTGCCGTTGCGGTCGGTCTCCACGTCGAGCCCGAGCCAGCCCGCCTCCGCGGTGAACCACTCGCGCAGCTCGGCCTCGGCCGGGTCGAACGCGTGCCGCGAATACCCGCCACGCGCCCGGTCCCGGCCGACGTCCATGATCCGGTCGAGCAGCCCGGACGCGGTCATTCGGCCTCCTTCATCGGCACCCGCACGCCGCGCTCGCCCGCGACTTCGGCCGCGCGCTCGTAGCCCGCGTCGACGTGCCGGATCACGCCCATGCCGGGGTCGTTGGTCAGCACGCGCTCGATCTTCTGCCCGGCCAGCGCGGTTCCGTCGGCCACGCAGACCTGCCCGGCGTGGATGGACCGCCCCATGCCGACGCCACCGCCGTGGTGGATCGACACCCAGCTGGCGCCGGACGCGGTGTTGACCATGGCGTTCAGCAGCGGCCAGTCCGCGATCGCGTCGGAACCGTCGGCCATTGCCTCGGTCTCCCGGTACGGCGACGCGACGCTGCCCGAGTCGAGGTGGTCGCGGCCGATCACCACCGGCGCGCTCAGTTCGCCGCTGGCCACCATCTCGTTGAACCGCAGCCCGGCCAGGTGCCGCTCGCCGTAGCCGAGCCAGCAGATCCGCGCCGGAAGTCCTTGGAAGGCAACGCGTTCCCCGGCCAGCCGGATCCAGCGCGCGAGGGATTCGTTCTCCGGGAACAACTCCAGCATCGCGCGGTCGGTGGCGGCGATGTCCTCCGGGTTGCCGGAGAGCGCGGCCCAGCGGAACGGGCCCTGGCCCTCGCAGAACAGCGGCCGGATGTAGGCGGGCACAAAGCCGGGGAAGTCGAAGGCGCGGTCGCAGCCGCCGAGCTTCGCCTCACCGCGCAACGAGTTGCCGTAGTCGAAGACCTCCGCGCCCGCGTCCAGGAAGCCGAGCATGGCGTCCACGTGGTCGGCCATGGACTCGCGCGAGCGATCGGTGAACTCGTCGGGCTTCTTGGCCGCGTAGTCGGCCCAGTCGTCGACCGCGATGCCCTTGGGCAGGTACGCGAGCGGGTCGTGCGCGGAGGTCTGGTCGGTGACGATGTCCACCTCGACACCCCGGCGCAGCAGCTCCGGCAGCACCTCGGCGGCGTTGCCGATCACCCCGACCGACAGCGCGCGCTGGTCCTTCTTCGCCGTGGTGACCCGGCGGATCGCGTCGTCCAGATCGTCGGCGATCTCGTCCAGGTACCGGGTTTCCACGCGACGGCGGGCCCGCTCGGGATCGCATTCGACGACCAGCGCGACGCCGTCGTTCATGGTCACCGCGAGCGGCTGCGCGCCACCCATGCCGCCGAGACCGGCGGTGACGGTCAGCGTGCCCTTGAGCGAGCCGCCGAACTTCTTCTTCGCCACCGCGGCGAAGGTTTCGTAGGTGCCCTGGAGAATGCCCTGCGTGCCGATGTAGATCCACGAACCCGCGGTCATCTGGCCGTACATGGTCAGCCCGAGCTGCTCCAGCCGCCGGAACTCCGGCCAGGTGGCCCAGTCGCCGACCAGGTTGGAGTTGGCGATCAGCACCCGCGGCGCCCATTCGTGCGTGCGGAACACCCCGACCGGCTTGCCCGACTGCACCAGCAGCGTCTCGTCCTGGTCCAAAGTGGTCAGCCCGCGGGTGATCGCGTCGAAGCTGGCCCAGTCGCGGGCCGCCTTGCCGGTGCCGCCGTAGACCACCAGGTCCTCCGGCCGCTCGGCCACCTCGGGGTCGAGGTTGTTGTGGAACATCCGCAGCGCGGCTTCGCTCTGCCAGTTCTTCGCGGTCAGCGCGGTACCGCGGGCGGCGCGCACGGTCCTGCTCATCGGCTTCCCTCCAAGGTGGCGTTGATCGTCTCGGTGACAGCACCCGAGGCGATGAGTTCTTCGGTGGCGGCGATCTCCGGGGCCAGGTGGCGGTCCGGGCCGGGGCCGGGCACGCGGGTGCGCAGCAGATCGCGCACCGCGGCGGTGACCGGGGCCGGCTCCAGCGGAGACCGGAAGTCCAGCGCGCGGGCGGCGGTCAGCAGTTCGACGGCCAGGACCGTCCGCAGGCCGTCGACCGCCTTGCGCAGCTTGCGGGCCGCGCTCCAGCCCATCGAAACGTGGTCCTCCTGCATGGCGCTGCTCGGAATGGAGTCCACTGAGGACGGAACGGCCAGCCGCTTCAGCTCGCTGACCACGGCGGCCTGGGTGTACTGGGCGATCATGTGCCCGGAGTCCACGCCGGGGTCGTGGGCGAGGAACGCGGGCAGCCCGTGCGAACGGGCCACATCGAGCATCCGGTCGGTGCGGCGCTCGGCGATGCTGGCCAGGTCGGCGACCGGGATGGCCAGGAAGTCGAGCACGTAGGCGACCGGCGCGCCGTGGAAGTTGCCGTTCGACTCGACCCGGCCGTCCGGCAGCACCACCGGGTTGTCCACAGCGGACGCCAGCTCGCGCTCGGCGACCAGTTCGACGTGGGTCAGCGTGTCACGGGCGGCGCCGTGCACCTGGGGCGCGCACCGCAGCGAGTAGGCGTCCTGCACGCGCGTGCAGTCCGGCCCGCGGTGGCTGGCCACGATGCCGGACCCGGCGAGCGCGGCGTGGATGCGACTCGCCGAAACGGCCTGCCCGGGGTGCGGGCGCAACGCCTGCAGATCGGCGGCGAACGGGCGGTCGGTGCCCAGCAGGGCCTCGATGCTCATCGCCGCGGTGATGTCGGCGAGGTCGAACAGGCGGCGCAGGTCCGCGCAGGCCAGCAACAGCATGCCGAGCATGCCGTCGGTGCCGTTGGTCAGCGCGAGGCCTTCCTTCTCGGCCAGCACCACCGGCTCGATCCCGGCCGACGCAAGCGCTTGCGCCGCCGGAACGACCTGGCCGTCGTGCACCACTTCGCCCTCGCCCATCAGCGCCAGCGCGACCGCGGCCAGCGGCGCGAGGTCACCGGAGCAGCCGAGCGAGCCGTACTCCGGCACGACCGGGGTGATGCCCGCGTTGAGCAGGCGGGCGAGGGTGTCAGCGGTGGCCGGGCGGACGCCGGTGTACCCGCTGGCGAGGGTCCGCAGGCGCAACAGCATCAGCGCGCGCACGACCTCGGTCTCGACGGGCTGCCCGGCGCCGGCGGCGTGGGAGCGGATCAGCGAGCGTTGCAGCGCGACGCGGCTCTCGACCGGGATGTGCCGGACGGCGAGCGCGCCGAATCCGGTGGACACCCCGTAGGTGGGCTGGGTGGCTTCGGCCAGCGCGTCGATGTGCTGGCGGGCGGTGGCGAGGCTCTTCCGCGCGGACTCGGTCAGTTCGACCGCCGCGCGGCCGCGCGCGACCGCGACGACCTGCTCCGCCCGCAGCGGGTCCGCGCCCAGGTGCACAGTTTCCGGCATGCCTGCCATTGGACCCCGGCGCGCGGGCGGGCAAAATCGGTGATCGAGTGGTTCCGTCTGGAATCCCAGACAGCAGGGAGGGGTGCGCATGGGCACCAGTTCCGACGTCCCCGCGCTCCGGCGCGGCCTCGGCATCCTGCGTGCGCTGGCCGAACGCCCCGGCCCGGTCTCGGCCGGCGCCATCGCGCGCGACCTCGGGCTGCCCCGGTCCACCACCTACCACCTGCTCGCCGAACTGGTGGCCGCCGGTTTTGTCACACACCTGCCCGACGACCGGCGGTACGGGCTCGGCATCGCCGCCTTCGAACTCGGCTCCGCCTACCTGCGCCACGACCCGCTCGAACGCCTCGCCGCCCCGCTGCTGCGCAAGCTCGTCGACCGCGTCGAGCACAACGCGCACCTCGGCATCCTGCACGGCGGTGAGGCGCTGTACCTGATCAAGGAACGCCCGGCGCGGCCGGAAACCCTGGTCACCGACGTCGGCGTCCGGCTGCCGGCGCAGCTCACCGCCAGCGGGCGCGCGATGCTGGCGCACCTGCCGACCGCGCACGTCCGCGCGTTGTTCCCGACGGCGGCGGCCTTCGTCCGGCGCACCGACCGCGGCCCGCGCACCCTCGCCGAGCTGCGCACCACGCTGAACGCCGAGCGCCGCCGCGGCTGGGCGGTCGAAGACGGGCACGTCACACCGGGGTTCGCCTCGGTGGCGCACCCCGTGTTCGACCACGGTCACCGCCCGCTCGCCGCGATCAGCGTGACCTTCCGGCACCTGTGCGACGCCCCGGCCGGTGCCTGTGGTCAGGACTGGCCGGGGATCGCCGAAGAGGTCGGGCGCACCGCCGCGGAACTCACCTCACGCATCGGCGGCGCGTGAACCACCTAGTGTCGTCTGCCCGCCTCGGCCGGGATGCCGAGCATTTCGAGTAGTTCCGCGCATTCCCTCGCGTCGGAGGAGTGCTGCGCGACCGTGCGCGCGGCTCTGCCTTCCTGAACGTCGCGGTGGATCTTCTCCTCCGCCTTGACTCCGGCCAGGTAGCTCGTGTCGGCCGCCGGGTCGGTGACGCTGCCATGCCTTGCCCAGGTCATCTGGCACCTTCTTCCGGCCACGCTCGATCGCGTGTCCCCCATCAGCATGACATGAGCTTGATCACGGAGCGACAGCGGCTTCGACCGGCCGCGCCCGCAGCGCGAACCACGCGGGCACCAGCGTGGCCAGCAGCGCCAGCGCCGCCGCTCCGCCGACCACCGCCAGCAGCACCCCGATCGGCCCGTCCGGCACCGGCGTGTCGCTGATCACCAAGCTGAACGGGACCAGCGAAGTCAGCGAGACGAATCCGCCCAGCACGATCCCGGCGACCGCGACCAGGGTGGCCTCCACCGCGGTCATCCGGAGCACCTGCCCGCGCGTCGAGCCGACCAGCCGCTGCAGCGCGAACTCGCGCCGCCGCTCGGCCGTGGCCAGCACCAGGGTGTTGACCAGGGAAATCACCGTGTAGCCGACGATCATCGCGACCAGCAGGTAGTTGATCACCGCGCCGACGTCCTGCTGCTCGGCGTTCGCCGCGGTGACCGTCGCCCGGTCGGCGACCACCAGCCCCGGCTGGCCGAGCCCGGCCACCGCCGACGCGATGTCGGCACCCGGTTCGGCCTTCACCAGGATCTGCGGCACGGTGCCCGCGTCGGTGTGCGGGGCGAGCAGCGCGGCGGGCACCAGGCCCACTTCGTAGCCCGCTCGTCCGCCGACCAATCCGGCGATGCGTACCTCGGTCGTGGCACCGTCCCCGAAACGGAGAGTGATCGTTTCGCCGACGGACTTGCCGACCGATTCGGCCAACGCGGCAGGCAGCGCGATGGTGTTGCCGCGCAGATCGCCGACGCTGCCCGAGGTGAACGGCACCGCCATCGTCTGCGCCGCGCCCTCGGCGGTGACGCCCTGCAGCGGCAGGCCTTCCTCGTCCTGCCAGCCGTCGTCGAAGTCGGTGACAAAGCCGGAGCTGGTGACCAGTGCGGACGCCCCGGCCACCCCCGGCCGCCCGGCGACCTCGTCGACCAGCGCCGGGTCGAACCCGCCGGTGGTCGACGCGAGCACCGAGTCGGCCCGCAGGTGCTCGCTGAACGCGCGCTCGCCGGCCGCGCTCTGCGTGGTCTGGAGGTAGATCATCGACAGCGCCATGCCGCTGGCCAGCATGATCGGGGTGATCGCGGCGGCCATCCTGATCCGGCGGTTCTTCGCGTTGAGCAGGGCGAGCCGCCCGCTGAGCCCGGTCAGCGCACGCAGCGGCCAGCCGAGCAGGGCGATGGCCAGCCGCGCGATGCCCGGCCCGAGCAGCGCCAGCGCGATCGCCCACAGCATCACCGTCGGCCCGGCGGTGCTCGCCGCGATCGGCCCGGTCATCACGGTGAAGGTGATGATCACCAGCGCGGTCCCGCCGCCCAGGCAGAGCAGCGCGATGATCAGCCGGGGCGCGCTCAGCCAGCGCCGCGGCACCGCCGACTCGGCCAGCGCCTCGGTCGGCCGTGCCCGCGCGGCCCGGCCACCGGCGACGAACGCCGCGCCGAACGCGGTCAGCAAACCGGCCCCGGCCGCGCTCACCATCGGGATCCAGCCCTGGTGGAAGACCATCTGCTCGACCACCACCCCGCGCTGGGCGAGCTGGTCGAAGAGGAAGCGCCCGAGCAGCTGCCCGGGGAAGTAGGCCAGCGCGGTGGCGAGGACGCCGACCACCATCGTCTCGCCGAGCACCATCCGCCGCAGTTGCCCCGGCGTGGTGCCGATGGCCCGCAGCAGCGCGAGTTCCCGCGCCCGCTGCTGCACGGACAGCCCCAGCGTGGAGGCGACCACGAAGATCGCCACCGTGGTGGCCAGGCCGCCGAAGACCCCGGCGAGCGTGATCAGCCCGGTGCCGCCCTCTTCCGCCTTCGGGAACTCCGCGCGCCCGCGTTCGTCCCCGGTCAGCGCCACCGCGGACGCGCCGCTGATCGCTTTGTCGACCCGCTCGCGGAGCGCCTCCACGTCGGTACCCGGCGCGGCCAGCACGGCGATCGCGTCGACGGCCCCCGCCTTGCCCAGCAGGCGACCGGCTTCGGTGTCGGTGAAGAAGGCGGCGGGCGCACTGGTCGACCCGGTCACGGTGAACCGCTCGACCTTCCCGCGCACGGCCAGTTCGACCACGTCACCCGCCTGGCGACCGGCGTCGGCGGGCAGCACGACCTGCCCCGCCTTGGCCGGCGCACTGCCGGTGACCAGCGCGTTCCCGGCGATCACGGCGGAGCTCCAGCCGTGGCCGTCGAACTGGCGGCCGTGGTCGTGGACGGTGAAGGTGACGTCCGGCAGGGCGCGTTCGACGCCCTGGACCTGGTCGATCTTCGCGACCAGTCCGGCGTCGACGCGGACGCGTTCGGAGAGCACACCGGTGTCCGCGTCCCGGTCGCCGTCCTCGTCGGGCGTGGCTGACCTCGGCAGGTCGAACAGCTGGTCACCGGTGACCACGATCGGCGCGGCCGCCAGCCGCTCCGGTGGGACCGCGCTGCGGATCCCGGTCTCCATCAGGCCACCGCAGGCGAGCACGATGGCGGCGCCGAAGAACAACGCGATGAACGAGGCGGCGAACCCGCCCTTGCGGAAGCGCAGCATGCGCGTGGCGAGCCGGAACATCAGCCGTGCACCCCGGCCCCCGCCGCGGCGAACGCGCCGAGGTGCGTCATGCGCTCGGCGACCAGTTCGGCGGTCGGCTCGAACAGCTCGTCGGCGACCCGGCCGTCGGCCAGGAAGATCACCCGGTCCGCGTGCGAGGCGGCGACCGGGTCGTGGGTGACCATCACCACGGTCTGGCCGGCGAACCGCACGGACTCCCGCAGCAGGCCGAGCACCTCCAGCGAGGTCTGCGTGTCCAGCGCACCGGTCGGCTCGTCGCCGAAGAGCACCGCGGGCCTGCTGACCAGCGCCCTGGCGATCGCCACGCGCTGCTGCTGACCGCCGGACAGCTCACCCGGCAGGTGCTTGCGCCGGGACGCGAGCCCGACCCGCTCGATGATCGCGTCGACCGCCGCGCGGTTCGGCTTCTTGCCGGACAGGCGCAGCGGCAACGTCACGTTCTCCAGCACGTTCAGCGCGGGCAGCAGGTTGAAGGCCTGGAACACGAAGCCGACGCTCTCCCGGCGCAGGCGGGTCAGCGCCACCTCGTTCATCCCGCTGAGCTCGTGGCCGTCCAGCACCACCGAGCCGGAGGTCGGCCGGTCCAGCCCGGCCGCGCAGTGCAGGAACGTGCTCTTGCCCGACCCCGACGGCCCCATCACCGCGGTGAAGCTGCCCCGTGAAAATCCGATCGTTACCCCGTCCAGTGCGACGACGCGGTTACGCTCGCCGCCGTAGGTCTTGACCACCGAGGTCAGGCGGACCACTTCCTGGTTCATGTCCCCTCCGCTTCCTTGCTGCTCAAAGAGCATGTCGAGCGGGCGCGACCGGAACCATGGGGTGTACGGGCACAATCAGGGTGGGGTTTTCCCCACCCCGCCCGTTCGGTGGCCCCCACCCATACCCGGGTTGGGTACCATGGTCCGAGACGACACGATCGAGCCAAGGGGTGCGAAATGGCCAGCTACAGCGGCGACAAGGAGGCGTACCTCAAGCGGCTGCGCCGGGTGGAGGGCCAGATCCGCGGGTTGCAGCGGATGGTCGAGCAGGACAAGTACTGCATCGACATCCTCACCCAGGTCTCCGCCGCGACCAAGGCGCTGCAGGCGTTCTCCCTCGAACTGCTCGACGAGCACCTTTCCACCTGCGTGGTGGACGCGGCCGCGGCGGGCGGCAAGGAGGCCGAGGCGAAGGTCAAGGAGGCCTCCGAGGCGATCGCGCGGCTCGTGCGCTCCTGAAGTACGCCACCAGGGCCCCGCACCGGAGACGGTGACGGGGCCCTTCGCTTTTCCCGGTGAGCGGACCCCGTTGGACACGGTACCCCCCTTGGGTATAGATTCGGGAGCGAGCGCACACCCACCGGAAAGGACGCACGAAGATGACCGAGACGACCTACGCGGTGACCGGGATGACCTGTGAGCACTGCGCCCGGTCCGTGACCGAAGAGGTCGCCAAGATCAGCGGCGTGACCAAGGTCGACGTGGACCTCGCCGGCGGTGCGGTCACCGTCACCAGCGAGAACGCCATCGACGACGCCGACGTGCACGCGGCCGTCGACGAGGCCGGTTACGCGGTCGCGAGCTGATGAACACCGCCGCGAAGCTCTCCGCGTACGGCGCGGCGCTCGTCCTGGTCGCCGGGGGCGCCTGGGCGGTCGGCGGGGCCGCCGGGCCGATCAACGCCGCGGAGGCACCGGCGGCGGAGCATTCGGACGCGCACTCGCCCGAGGCGGCCGAGCCCGCCGGAGCAGCCGCCGAGCTGCCCGGCGGGCTGGCCAGCTCGCTCAACGGCTACACCCTGGTGCCGTCCACCACCACCCTGCCGACCGGCACCACCCAGCCGTTCACCTTCCGCGTGCTCGGCCCCGGCGGCACCCC
Source organism: Amycolatopsis sp. 195334CR (assembly GCF_017309385.1). Taxonomy (NCBI): domain Bacteria; kingdom Bacillati; phylum Actinomycetota; class Actinomycetes; order Pseudonocardiales; family Pseudonocardiaceae; genus Amycolatopsis; species Amycolatopsis sp. 195334CR. The sequence continues at coordinate 995,274 of NZ_JAFJMJ010000001.1, forward strand.
GGTGACCGCCTTCGACGTGGAGCACGAGAAGCTCCTGCACCTGATCCTGGTGCGCCGCGACACCGCGGGCTTCCAGCACCTCCACCCCCAGCTCGCCGCGGACGGCACCTGGTGGATCCAGCTCGGGTTGCCGCAGGCGGGCAGCTACCGGATGTACGCCGACTTCAAGCCGACCGGCGGACCGGCCACCACCCTCGGTGCCGACCTGTCCGCGCCGGGTGACTACCAGCCCGCCTGGTACCCGCCGGCAACCGAGTCCGAAGTGGACGGTTACCGAGTGCGCCTGGACGGCGACCTGGTGGCCGGGCGGTCGTCGAAGGTGCGGCTGACCGTCACCAAGGACGGCCGCGAGGTCACCGATCTGGAGCCCTACCTCGGCGCCTACGGCCACCTGGTGGCGTTGCGCGGCGGCGATCTCGCCTACCTGCACGTCCACCCGGACGAGACCGCGGGCGCGGGGCCGTCCATCGACTTCCACACCGAGGTCCCCTCCCCCGGCACCTACCGCCTGTTCCTGGACTTCCAGCACGGCGGCAAGGTCCGCACGGCCGAGTTCACCGTCGAGGCACGCGGCGCCGCCCCGGCGGCACCGGCACCCTCCGGCGATGACGGCCACGGCCACTCCCACGGCTAAGGAAACGACATGAGTTCCGAAACGCGCGAACGCCTCACCAGCGAGGTCGAGCTGGCGATCACCGGCATGACCTGCGCTTCGTGCGCCGCCCGGATCGAGCGCAAGCTCAACAAGATGGACGGCGTCACCGCGACGGTCAACTACGCCACGGAGAAGGCGAAGGTCAGCTACCCGGCCGAACTCGCGCCCACCGCGTTGATCGAGCAGGTGGAGGCGGCCGGGTACGCGGCCACCGTGCCGCGGGCCGAGCCCGAGCCGGCCGAGTCCGAAGTGGACGATCCGACCCGGCCGCTGCGCGACCGGCTGATCGGCGCGGCCGTGCTGTCCGTCCCGGTGATCGCGATGGCGATGATCCCGGCGCTGCAGTTCGAGTACTGGCAGTGGATCTCGCTCACGCTCGCCGCGCCGGTGCTGGTGTGGGCGGCGTGGCCGTTCCACCGGGCGACGTGGGTCAACCTGCGCCACGGCGCGGCCACCATGGACACGCTGATCTCGATCGGCACGCTCGCCGCGTTCGCGTGGTCGTTGTACGCGCTGCTGTTCGGCACCGCGGGCACGCCGGGCATGACGCACCCGTTCGAATTCACCATCGAACGCACCAGCGGGGACGGCAACATCTACCTCGAAGTCGCCGCCGGGGTGACCACGTTCATCCTGGCCGGGCGGTACTTCGAAGCGCGGTCGAAGCGGCGGGCGGGCTCGGCCCTGCGCGCGCTGCTCGAACTCGGTGCGAAAGACGTCGCGGTGCTGCGCGGAGATGGCGAGCAGCGCATCCCGATCGGCGAACTCGCGGTCGGCGACCGGTTCGTGGTGCGGCCCGGCGAGAAGATCGCCACCGACGGCGTGGTCGTCGAAGGCAGTTCGGCGATCGACGCGAGCATGCTGACCGGTGAGTCCGTGCCGGTCGAGGTCGGCTCCGGCGACACGGTCACCGGCGGGTGCGTGAACGCCGGGGGTCGCCTGGTCGTCCGGGCCGCGCGGGTCGGTTCGGACACCCAGCTCGCGCAGATGGCGAAGCTGGTCGAGGACGCGCAGAACGGCAAGGCCGCCGCACAACGGCTGGCCGACCGGATCTCCGCCGTGTTTGTCCCGGTGGTCATCGCGCTGGCGGTGGGCACGTTGTTCTTCTGGCTCGGTGCCGGTGCTTCGGCCTCGGGCGCGTTCACCGCGGCGGTGGCCGTGCTGATCATCGCCTGCCCGTGCGCGCTGGGGCTGGCCACGCCGACCGCGCTCCTGGTCGGCACCGGCCGCGGCGCCCAGCTCGGCATCCTGATCAAGGGGCCGGAGGTGCTGGAGTCCACGCGTGAGGTGGACACCGTCGTGCTGGACAAGACCGGCACGGTGACCACCGGCCAGATGTCGCTGGTGGACGTCCACCTGGCCGACGGCACCACGGCGGAGGACGTGCTGCGCCTGGCCGGCGCGCTCGAAGACGCGTCGGAGCACCCGATCGCCAAGGCCATCGCGCGCGGCGCCAAGGAGCGTGTCGGCAAGCTGCCGAAGGTCGAGGACTTCACCTCGGTGGACGGCCTCGGCGTGCAGGGCACGGTCGACGGGCACGCGGTGGTGACCGGCCGGGTCGCGCTGCTGGAGCAGTGGAGCCTGCACCTGCCGTCGTCGCTCGCCGCGGCCAAGGCGGCGGCCGAAGAACTCGGGCAGACCGCGGTGGCGGTCGGCTGGGACGGGCAGGCGCGCGCGGTGCTGACCGTCGCCGACACGGTGAAGCCGACGTCGGCCGAGGCGATCCGGGGCCTGCGGGACCTCGGCCTGACCCCGGTGCTGCTGACCGGCGACAACGAAGCCGTGGCCAGGGCGGTGGCCGCCGAGGTGGGCATCGACCAGGTGATCGCCGAGGTGCTCCCCCGCGACAAGGCCGACGTGATCGCGCGGTTGCAGGGCGAGGGCAAGGTGGTCGCGATGGTCGGCGACGGGGTCAACGACGCGGCCGCGCTGGCGAAGGCGGATCTGGGCCTGGCCATGGGCACCGGCACCGACGTGGCGATCGAAGCGAGCGACCTGACCCTGGTGCGCGGCGACCTGCGAGCGGCGGTCGACGCCATCCGGTTGTCGCGGCGCACGCTCGGCACGATCAAGGGGAACCTGTTCTGGGCCTTCGCCTACAACGTGGCGGCGTTGCCGCTGGCCGCCGCGGGCCTGCTGAACCCGATGATCGCCGGCGCCGCGATGGCGCTCAGCTCGGTTTTCGTGGTGACGAACAGCCTGCGGCTGCGGGGTTTCCGCCCGGCGGCGTGAGTTCGTCGTCGAGGATCGCGTCGACCTGGCGACTCGCCCGGCGCAGCGCGGCTGCCGCGAGGAACACGAGCAGCAGCGCCGCGCCGGTGAGCCACATGGCGCGCCAGGAGACGAAGTAGCCGATCAGGCCGAGTGCCTCGACGAGCACCAGGCTCGCGACGACGGTGGCGGATCGGACGTGGTGGGCCAGCAACCGGCCGGTGAGTTCGAGCACGACTGGGAACTCGCCTCGATCAAGCTCGTTGTTACGGAGAGTCAGTTGAAATTTCTACTTCTTCACCCGATCGTGGGCCGCGAATAACGGTCCCGGCACGACCGTAACGATCCGACCGGCGCGAGCGGCTTTCAGCGCGTTATGACGGTCATCGGAATCACCGGCCACCAGGAGCTGCCCAGCGCGGCGAGGGTGCACGCGCTGGAACGGATCGACGCGGTGCTGGCGCAGGCGGCCGCGCCGGTGATCGGGCTGAGCAGCCTGGCCAAGGGCGCCGACCAGCTGTTCGCCGAACTGCTGCTGCGCTCGGGCGGCACGCTCTTCGCGGTCATCCCGTCGCACGACTACACCACCACGTTCAGCGGCGCGGCGCGCGACACCTACCTCCGGCTGCGCGCCGCGGCCAAGAGCGTGGTCACCCTGGAGCACCACCACGCCTCGGAGGCGGCCTACGACGAAGCCGGGCGGTTCGTGGTGGAGCACAGCGATCTGCTGGTCGCGGTCTGGGACGGCAGCCCGGCCACGGGCACCGGCGGTACGGCGGACGCCGTCGCGCACGCGCACCGCCTGAACCGCCCGGTCACCGTCGTCTGGCCGGACGGGTTAGCTCGGCCGTGAGATCTGCTGGACCGACCACTGGTTGCCGTCGGGGTCACTGAAGAAGACGAAGGGGCCGCCGGGGAGGTCCTGGACGTCGCTCACCTCGACGCCGCGGCCGGCCAGCTCGGCGCGCGCGGCGTGGATGTCGGAGACGACCAGCTGCAACCCGGGCTGCGACCCGACCGGCGCCTGGGTGATCCCGGTGCCGATGGCGATGGAGCACGCCGATCCCGGCGGGGTCAGCTGGACGAACCGAAGCTCATCGCTGATCCGGTGGTCATGATCCGCGACGAAGCCCACCTGGTCCACGTAGAACGCCTTGGCCCGATCCACGTCCGACACCGGAACCTGCGCCAACTCCAACTTGAACTCCATGACCTGCACCTTTCGTCGGACCGGAACGCTCTGTTCTGTTGCCTACTGTATCAGAACGGAACGATCCATTCCAATACCCGAGCCTGAAGTTTCTTCCGGGAGCGCGCTCGCCAGGGTCAGGAACGCGTCGCCTCGCGCATGCCCTCGCTCAACGCCCCCACCAGAAGCCGCCCTCGCAGGGCCCGGGTGTCGTGGGCGAGCTTGGCCAGCACTTCCTCGTCGTTCACGATGCGATGCAGCGCCGCGACGCCCGCCTCGTCGAGCAGCCCGGCCAGGTGCGAACCCAGCAGCCAGGCGCCGGCCAGCTCGTGATCGAAGTCGTGGCGAGGTCGATGGCGTCGCGCGTGTCGTAGCGGCGATCCCACCACGTCAGGAGCTTGAGCAGGGCCAGCGCCGGGACCGAAGGAACCCGGACGGCGAGCCCGCCGGGAAGGAGCACGGTCTCGGCCACCGCCGCGGCGATGTCGATGTCGCGCGTGCTCCGCTCCGGCGGGCGTCCCACCAGCCCGATCGAGAGGATCGTGCGCGCGGTCGCCCCGACCACGAGGTAGTCGAGGCCCGCTTCCCTGGCCGCGGCATCGACGCGCGCCAGCACGCGCGCCGCCTGGACGAGGTCAGGTTCGGTCGAGTCGCGTAAGTCGATCATCACTGGTCCGGATGCGGTCTCCGTGTTCACGCTGGCGCGGATCCCCCGATGCCAGCAGGTCGGCGTAAACCAGCGTCGAGGGCACGCTCCAGGCGGTCTCCTCGGGCACCTGCCAGAACCGCCGCCGGAGGTGGACGTTGCCGTCTTCCTCCGCGCGGACCAGGCGATGCCTGCCGATCAGCGAGAGCGGCGTCTCCTCGACGTAGAGCGTGAGGGACGAGGGGCGCAGATGCGGATCGATGAGGCTCGCCGCGGCCTCGCCGCCCACCAGCGCGCCGGCTGTCCGCAACTCGTGCTCCGAATCCGGCCACCACGAGAGGTCGCCGGCGGAGAACTCGCCGAGGGCGAGCGACGGCCCCAGCGCGATCGAATACGCCTCCGACCACCGGTTGAGCAGTTCCCCACCCCTGGCCAGTCGCCGGCCACCCGCCGATTCGTACAGGTAGCCGCCCGCGGTGAGCTCGTCGACGACCATCTGGGCCGTACCCAGCGAAACGCCGCTCGCTGCGGCCAGTTCCCGCAACGTCAGCGAAGCCATTTCGGGCCAGCTGAGCAGGACGAACGCGACCTTGAGCCCAGCCTTGCCGAAGGCCCTGCTGCCGCGCGGGGCGGTCCTGGCGAGAGGCACGGTGGGCTTGCGGCGGCCACGGATGTCGATGAGGACGTCATCCCAGGCGAGGCGGGCGTTGCCCGCCGTGTCCACGTAGTCGATGCCGCGGGCGCGCAGCCGATCGGCCGCCGGATCGCTGATCGACGGCGCGACCACGAGCGCGGGATAGGCAGGCGGGATGTGCACGGCCGTCGCCAGCTCCGCGGTCAGGCGCTGCTTGACCTGCACACCGTAGCTGCGAGACGCGCCCCCACCCGAGGTGAGGTGCAGCACGGCATCCACCCCGTCGGCGGCAGGCTCCAGCTCGTCACGAAACCCGAGCTCCCCCAGCCGACGACGAACCGCCGCGAGCACCGAGCCCCCGTTCAAAAAATCCACGTGTTCGCGATCGCTGAACATCCCCCAATTCTGAACACCCCACCCACCCAACGCAACCACCCCACCCACGCAACCACCACCGAGGATCCGGAGGCTCGCCCGGCGGGGGCCCGGGGCGGCACCCAAACGCAACCACCACCGGGGGTCCAGGGGGCTTGCCCCCTGGCAGGGGTCCGGGGGCGGAGCCCTCCGGGCGGGGTCTGGGGGTTGCACCCCCAGAAACACGACGAGGCGAGAAGGTCTGCGTGTTCCGCAGACACTCCTCGCCCCGAGTCGAGTGGAGGTGCCGGGAATTGAACCCGGGTCCTCTGGCGCCTCAACAAGGCTTCTCCGTGCGCAGTCCGCTCTGCCTCTACTCGGCCCCATCGGTCACGCGAACAAGCCGATGTGACGGGCCCAGCCACTGTTTGCTTCCCAACCGGACCCCGTAGCCGGATCCGGCGGTAAGCCTCCTAGCTGATGCCGGCGACCGGGACGGAGGCACTCCCGGGCCGACAGACTACGCGCTCGCTCAGGCGGCGAGGGCGTAGTCGCGCTGGCTATTGGCCTTGGCGCTTATTGGTTTGCGATGACGCTTACGGTGGTCTCTCGCCTGCACCGGCACGCTTCCCTCGAATCGACGTCCAAAGTCGAAACCGTTCACCCCCTGGTGGGTCGTTCTGACAACCTGTCCATCATAACGCGCCCCCGCAACCCGGTATTCCGCGTACTCCGAGAACCAGCACGGTGGGGCTGGCCCTACCCCCGGCATGCCCGCGAGCACCATGGCCGCGACCACCCCCTTCCGGCGAAGCTTGAGCTCAAGCAACACCGACCGCCAGAAGGGAACCCGCCATGACAACGCCACAGATCGAGCAGGACGGCAGCCGGTCACGTCCGCCGTTCGCGGGGTCGCTGGGCTTCCTGCTGATGAACCTGCCGCTCGGCATCTTCGCCTTCGTCCTGTTCCTCACCCTGTTCAGCGTCGGCCTGACCACCGCCCTCATCTGGGTGGGCCTGCCGATCACCGCGCTGGCGGTGCTGCTGTCCCGCGGCGCGGCCAGGGTGGAGCGGGCGCGCGTGTACGCCCTGCTCGACAGCTACATCCCGGTGCCGTACCGCGCCCTGCCCGAGAGCAGCCAGAAGGAACGCTGGAAGGCCCGCCTCAAGGACGGCGCCACCTGGCGCGACCTGGCCTACTTCGTCCTGCTCTTCCCGCTCGGCGTCATCCAGTTCTCGCTGGTCGTCACGTTCTGGGCGGTCAGCCTGGCCTTCGCCGGCCTGCCGATCTACTTCCGCTACCTGCCCGAGGGCGCCTACTACTTCCCCGCCTACGACGCCGACCTGCGGTGGATCACCGTGGACTCCACCGTCGAGGCGCTGCCGTGGGCCGCGCTGGGCGTGTTGTTCATCGCCGTCTCGGTGGCGCTGACCAGGTCCATGGCGGCCGGCCACGTCCGGTTCGCCGCCGCGCTGCTGGGCCCGACCCGGCGCATGGAGGAGGACGGTTCCCCTTTTCCCGCCACCCCGGCGATGACAACGGTGGCAGGATGACGATCGTCGCCACCACACCGGAAGGAACCGCGATGTCCCAGGAGGGGCCCGCGTTCGAGCAGCCGATGCCGTTCTGGCCCAAGGCCATCGGCTTCATGATCGGCAGCTTCCCCCTGCGCCTGTTCCAGTTCGTCCTGCTGGTGGTGCTGACCACGGTGGGCATCGGCACCCTGGTGATCTGGATCGGTATCCCGCTGCTGGTGCTGGCCACCGGGCTGACCCGCTGGTTCGGCGACGTGGAGCGGCGCTGGGTCCGGGCCACGCTGAACACCCCGCTGCCCGACGCCGAGCGCCTACCGCTGGAGGGCACCTGGCTGCAGCGCTGGCGCACCCGGCTGACCGACCAGACCACCTGGCGCGACTTCGGTTACCTGATGATCGCGCTGCCGCTGGGCGTCATCGAGTTCGCGCTCGGCCTGGCCGCCATCGTGCTGTTCCCGATCGCGATCTGGGTGCTGCCGTGGGTGGGCTGGCTGCACGGCAGCCTCGCGCTCTCCCTGCTCGGCCCGCCGCGCAACCAGCAGCTGGCCGCGAAGGCCCAGCACCTGCAGGCGTCCCGTGCCCGCGGCGTGGACGCCGCCGAGGCCGAGCGCCGCCGGATCGAACGCGACCTGCACGACGGCGCGCAGCAGCGGCTGGTGGCGGTGGCGATGAGCCTCGGCCGCGCGAAGTCCAAGCTGAACAACGACCCGGACGCGGTCCGCGACCTGATCGACGAAGCGCATTCGGACGCGAAGCTGGCCGTCTCCGAACTCCGGGACCTGGCGCGCGGCATCTACCCGGCCGTGCTCGGCGACCGCGGGCTCGACGCGGCGCTCTCCGCGCAGGCGGCGAAGTCGCCGGTGCCGGTGGAGGTCTCGGTGGAGGTCGAACCCCGGCCGCCCGCCGCGGTGGAGACCACGGCGTACTTCATCGTCGGCGAGACGCTGACGAACATCGCCAAGCACTCCGGTGCCACGGCGGCGGCGGTGAAGGTGTGGCGCACCGAGGACAAGGTGATCGTGGAGATCACCGACAACGGGCACGGCGGTGCCGAGGTGCGCAGCGGGGGTGGGCTCGCCGGGCTGGCCGACCGGGCTGCCACGATTGACGGTGTCATCACCGTCGTCAGCCCGCCGGGTGGGCCCACGGTGGTCCGCTCGGACCTGCCGTGCACTTGGTGAGCAGGCCGAACCTGGGGAGCCTGAAGAACTATGCGTGTCGTCATCGCCGAGGACGCGGTGCTGTTGCGAGCCGGGATCCAGCGGCTGCTGGCCGACGAGGGCATCGAAACGGTGGCCGCCGTGGACAACGGCGACGACCTGCTCGTCGCGGTCAAGGAGCACCGGCCGCAACTGGCGATCGTCGACGTGCGCATGCCGCCGACCTTCACCGACGAAGGACTGCGGGCCGCGCTCGGCGCGCGTGAGGTCATACCGGGGCTGCCGGTGCTGGTGCTTTCGCAGTACGTGGAGGAAAGCTATGCGGTGGAACTGCTGTCCGGCGGGGCGGGCGGAGTCGGTTACCTGCTCAAGGAGCGCGTCGCCGATGTCGCCGAATTCCTCGACGCCGTCCGGCGGGTCGCCGGTGGCGGCACGGCGATCGATCCCGACGTGATCGCCCAGCTGATGGCCCGCGGGCGGAAGAACCCCCTCGACGCGCTGACCGCGCGCGAGTCGGAGGTGCTCGGGCTGATGGCGCAGGGCCTGTCGAACACCGCGATCGCGAGCACCCTGGTCGTCTCGCACGGCGCGGTGGAGAAGCACATCGGCAACATCTTCGCGAAGCTCGGGCTGGAGGTCTCCGCGGAGGAGCACCGCCGGGTACGGGCGGTGCTTACCTACCTCGAACGCGGCTGAGGCGGCGGAGGGCGGGGGGCCACCCCGGTTTTTTAGTGTGACTACGGCGAAGGCCCCAAAGTCAAGGCGGGAAAGATGCCTTGACTTCGGGGCCTTCGCCGTGTTTTGGGCTGTGGACCGGGGTGAGGGAGGGGTCTGGGGTGGGGGGTCTGTTAGTTGCCCGGGTCACCGTGGGTGGGTGGTTACGGCGGGTGGGGCGCGCTATTGCGCCCAAGGTGGGGTGATCTTCTCGCCGGTGGCCAGTACGCCCTGGATGCCTCGCGACGTGCACACCGTCAGGTGCGCGGGTTCGCCGCCCGGGTTGCTCAGGCTGAACTCCCGGTCCGGCGGCAGGATGAACGCGTCCCCGGGGGCCAGGTGGTGCGTCTCCCCTTCAAGCGTGAACGCCACCTCCCCCGCGTTCAGCACGAAGACCTCCTCCTTGCTCACCCGGTGCGCCTCGCCCACCTCGCCGGGGGCGACCTCCAGCGCCCACACCGCCAACTCCGCCGAACCCCGGCTCGGCACGCCCAGCGGCCGGAACCGCACCCCACCACGCGAGAACTCGGGTGCCCCGGCCAGCGTCGCCACGGTCATGCGTCCACCTCCATGTAGTCAACCTGCTTGACGACCTTTAAGGTAAAGCCGGTTGACCAACTAGTCAAGCCGCTTGTCTATCTCGCCGGGAGGTGGCCCATGGCCGACGGAGAGCTGCCCGCCCTGCTCGCGCTCACCTTCCGCGCGATCATGGACGGCATCCACGAGCAACTCGCCGCCGAGGGCTTCGACGACGTCCGCCCGGCACACGGCTTCGCCTTCCAGTTCCTCTCCCACCGCCCCGACGGCGCCACCGCGGTGGAGCTCGGCGAACACCTCGGCGTCACCAAGCAAGCCGCCGTCCAGCTCACCGACGAACTCGAGAAGCGCGGCTACCTCCAGCGCCGCCCGCACCCGGTCGACCGCCGCAGCCGCCTGATCTCACTCGCCCCACGCGGATGGGCGTGCATCGAACGGGTGGTGGCCCTCTCCCGAGCCGCCGAGGCGCACTGGGCCCAACTGGTCGGCGAGGACCGGATCGACCAGCTCAGCGCGGATCTGCACGCGTTCGTGCGCGACGCGGCGACCCGGCGGCCGGTGACGTTGCGTCCGGTCTGGTAACCCAAGCTCACCCGTCTGAGGGCGGCACCGGGGGACCCGCTCCCCTACCATTAGCGGACGCTGTCGCCGGGTGAGGAGGAGATCGGCTTTGTCCGCAGGACCTGAGGAGTGCGTCCGCTTCTTCGGCGGCCCGCTCGACGGCCGGATCCAGGAATTCGGCGACACCGAGCCGGTGCGCGGCACCGTGATGCGCCACGTGCACCTGCACGACGGCCCGAAGATCGAGACCCACTACGAACTCGACTGGAACGCCGAGCACGGCTGGGAGTACCGCCTCCGCCCGGCCGGCGAGGTAGGGCCAACCCCACCCCCGAACTAGGAAAACCGGAACCCGGAAAGGGCAGTCCGCCCCGCTGTGCCCGAAGGCCTTTTTGACCAGGCTCTTCAGTCATGCAGACGAGCACAGCCCGTCCGAAACGGGACCTCTTCCTCGACGTCGTGCGCGCGGCCGCGATCGCCGGCGTGGTCGGCCAGCACTGGCTGATGCCGGTGCTCGGGTACGCGGACGGGCAGCTGGCCACCGGCAACGCGCTGGCCACCCCCGGCTGGTGGGTGTTCACCTGGCTGTCCCAGGTGATGCCGCTGGTCTTCTTCGCCGGTGGCGCGGCGAACCTGATGTCGCTCAACGCCGCCGCCAGCGATCGCACCTGGCTCGCCGCCCGCGTGCAGCGGCTGCTGCTGCCCGCGCTGCCGCTGTTCATGGTCTGGCTCGTTGTGCCCGAACTGCTGCGTGCCTTCGGCATCCCCGAACAACCGCTGGAGGTGGCCGGCGCGATCGCCGCCCAGCTGCTCTGGTTCCTCGCGGTGTACCTGGTGACCGTGCTGGCCACCCCGCTGATGGCCGCCGCGCACCGGCGCTGGGGGCTGTGGGTGCCGGTGGTGATGGCGGTGGCCGGGGTGCTGGTCGACGTCGCGCGGTTCAACGACCTCGGCCTGATCGGCTACGCCAACGCGGTGTTCGTCTGGCTCGCCGTGCACCAGATCGGGTTCCACTACGCCGACGGCCGCCTCGGCGCGCTCGGCAGGCGTGGCGCGCTGACCATGTCGGCCGCCGGGTTCGGGGTCACCGCGCTGATGGTCGCCTTCGGCCCGTACCCGGCGAGCATGATCGGCATGCCGGGCGCCCCGGTGTCGAACATGAGCCCGCCGAGCGTGCTGCTGGCCGCGCTGGCGGTCGGGCAGATCGGCCTGCTGCTCGCGCTGCGCCCGGCGATCAACGCCTGGGCGGTCCGCAAGCCGGTGGCGGCCGCGTTGCGCTGGCTCGGCCCGCGCTTCATGAGCGTGTACCTGTGGCACATGCCCGCGCTGGTGGTGGTCGCCGGGATCGCCGTGCTCGGTTTCGGTTACCGCACCCCGGAACCCGGCAGCCTCGCCTGGCTGGTGGCGGCGCCGCTCTGGCTGGCCGCGACCGGGCTGGTGCTGCTGGGCCTGCTCCGCGTGTTCGCCCGCTTCGAGGTCCGGAAGCTCGCCGACGGTCCGATCGCGCCGACCGCGCAGCTGGTGGTGGCCGGTCTGCTCGCCTCGGGCGGCCTGCTCGGCCTGGCCGCCACGGGGTTCACCACGCCGGCGGACAGCGGTCAGCTCGCCGGTCCGCTCCCCTGGGTCTTCGGCGTCACCGCGGCCTTCCTGCTGGCGGGCAAGCCGCTACGGCTCAAGACCCAGCAGGCGCGCCGGGGTGTCGTGCAGCACCTGCCGCAGGAACTGCTCCCCCAGCCGGTCGTCGGCAGCCGCCCATGAGGCGACGGCCCGCAACTGGGTCGCGTAGGAGTACGGGATGTTCGGGAAGTCGGTGCCCAGCACCACCCGATCACCGAGACCGGCGAGGCTGGCCACCCAGTCCGCCGGTTTCGGCATCATCGCCTCGGTGAACGGCACGCCGACCATGGTGGTGTCGAGGTACACGCGGGGGTACCGGCGCACCAGCTCGACGGCTTCCCCGTACTCCGGCATACCGGCGTGCGCGAGCACCGCGGTCAGCCTCGGGTGCCGCTTCAGCACCGCGCCGAACACGTCCAGCCCGGTGTGCGCGCCCCTCAGCGGACCATGTCCACAGTGGACCACCACCGGCACACCGGCGTCCGCCAGCGTGCCCCACGCCTTGTCCAGCAGGTCGTCCCTCGGGTCGTACGCGCCCACCTGGACGTGCGCCTTGAAGCACCGGGCACCGGCCCGCACTGCGGAGTCCACATAGGACGCGGCGGCCGGTTCCGGGTACAGCGTGCCGGTCGGCACCGCCTCGGGCACCCGCTCGCCGAACTCCAGCGCCCACTCCGAGAGCCATTCGGCCATCCCCGGCTTGTGCGGGTACACCAGCGGCGCGAACCTCAGCACCCCGAGCGAGCGCAACACCGCCAGCCGCTCGTCCTCCGGCAGCCGGTAGTGGATCGGCCACGGGGTGCCGTAGTGCTTCTCCGCCTGGTCGAAGTACGACCAGACCTTCGCCATCACCCGCTCGGGCAGGAAGTGCACGTGGAGGTCGACCAGCCCGGGCAGGCCGAGCGAGCGCACCCAGCCCGGGACGTCCGCATCGGACTCCGGGCCGGCCGCGCTCAGTACCGGCCCTTCAGCGCGCGGCCCATCGCCTTGCGCACCTCGCGATCGGCGTCGCGCTTGGCCAGGTCCTGGCGCTTGTCCCAGGCCTTCTTGCCCTTCGCCAGCGCCAGTTCGACCTTGACCTTGCCGTCCTTGAAGTACATCGACAGCGGGACCAGGGAGAGCCCGCTCTCCTTGGTCTTGCCGATCAGCTTCTCGATCTCGCCCTTGTGCAGCAACAGCTTCCGGGTGCGGCGGGGCATGTGGTTGGTCCAGGTGCCCTGCACGTACTCGGGGATGTGGACGTTGCGCAGCCACACCTCGCCGTCATCCACCGTGGCGAACGCGTCGGCCAGCGAGGCCTTGCCGTCACGCAGGCTCTTCACCTCGGTACCGACGAGCACGAGACCGGCTTCGTAGGTGTCCAGGATGGAGTAGTCGTGCCGCGCCTTGCGGTTCGACACGATCACCTTGTGACCACGTTCTTTGGGCATGATGACAACTCTACGTGATTCTCAGCGGCACGACACCGGCATTTAATGCCGCACGTACAGACGCAGCGTGACGTAACCGGTGATGGCCGAGATCAGGATCGACACCCCGACCAGGATCGGCGCCACCGGGAACAACACGTCCAGTGTGGTCACCGGTGGAATGATCCCGCCCGCCGAGGTCAGCAGCGTGTCGAAGAACAACATCTTGCCCACGAGCAGGAAAACGATCGCGAGGATCGCCCCGACCACGCCGGCGACCACCGCCTCCAGCAGGAAGGGCAACTGCGTGTACCAGCGGGTGGCGCCGACCAGTCGCATGATGCCGACCTCGGTGCGCCTGGTGAACGCGGAGACCTGGATCGTGTTCGAGATCAGCAGCAGCGCGGCGAAGGCCTGCAACAGCGCGACCACGAAGGTGATGTTCCGGAACACGTTGAGCCCGTTGAAGAACCGCTCCAGGAACACGTTCTGGTCGTCGACCTTGTCCACCCCGGGACGACCGGTGTACTCCTTCACGATCACGTCACTGCGGCTCGGGTCCTCGAGCTTGATGTGCAGCGAGGCGGGCAGCGACTCGGGCCGCGCCAGCTCCACCAGCTCCGGCTGGCCCTCGAAGATCCGCTTGAACCGCTCGAAGGCGTCCTGCCGGTTCTCGAACACCACGGAGTCCACGCCGGGCCTGCTGTCCAGCTCGGTGCGCAGGCCGGAGCACAGCTGCTGCGAGCAGTTGGCGTCGCTGGCGCTGACGTCGTCGGTGAAGTAGACGGTGACCTCGACGTCGTCCTGGTAGTTCGTCTGCATCTTGTCGATGGTCGTGACGATCAGCAGACCGCCGCCCAGCATGGCGAGCGAAACCGCCGTGGTGATGACCATCGCGATGGTCATCGTGATGTTCCGGCGCAAGCCGGTGACGACCTCGCTGAACACAAAACTGGCACGCATCGGGGTGGCTGTCCCTTGGGGGTCGGGGGCGGAAAGGGTGCGGCGGTACGGCGGTCAGCGACCGACGCCGTAGACCCCGCGGGCATCGTCGCGCACGACCCGGCCGAGCTGCAGCTCGACCACGCGGCGGCGCATCGAGTCGACGATCGAGTGGTCGTGGGTGGCCATCAGCACGGTGGTGCCGGTGCGGTTGATCCGCTCCAGCAGCAGCATGATGTCCTGGCTGGTGTCCGGGTCCAGGTTCCCGGTCGGCTCGTCGGCCAGCAGCACCAGCGGCCGGTTGACGAAGGCGCGGGCGATCGCCACGCGCTGCTGCTCGCCACCGGAGAGCTCGTTGGGCAGGCGGTCCGCCTTGCCCTCCAGGCCGACCAGCTCGAGCACCTCGGGGACCACCTTGCGAATGGTCAGCTTCGGCTTGCCGATCACCTCGAGCGCGAACGCCACGTTCTCCGCGACGGTCTTGTTGGTGAGCAGCCGGAAGTCCTGGAACACGCAGCCGATGGTCTGGCGCAGGCGGGGGACCCGGCGCCGGGCCATCTTGGCCACGTCGAAGTTGGACACCATCACCCGGCCCTGCGACGGCACCTCCTCGCGGAGGAGCAGGCGCAGGAACGTCGACTTGCCGGACCCCGACGGGCCGATCAGGAAGACGAACTCACCCTTGTCCACCTCGACGGACACCCGTTCGAGGGCGGGGCGGGTCGACGTCTTGTAGACCTTGGATACCTCTTCGAGCCGGATCACGGTGCGTCATCCTACTCAGTCACCCGTTAAGCCTAGGTTGCCACCTCCCGGGCGGCGCCCGGGCGCTCAGGCGTTCTCGGTCTGCTTCCGCCAGCGGATGCCCGCTTCGAGGAAACCGTCGATGTCGCCGTCGAGCACCGAGCTGGGGTTGCCCACCTCGAACTCGGTGCGCAGGTCCTTGACCATCTGGTACGGGTGCAGCACGTAGGAGCGCATCTGGTTGCCCCAGCTGGAGCCACCGTCCTTGAGCGCGTTCAGCTCGGCGCGCTCCTCCTCCTTCTTCCGCTGCAGCAGCTTGGCCTGGAGCACCTTCATCGCGGCCGCCTTGTTCTGCAGCTGCGACTTCTCGTTCTGGCAGGAGACCACGATGCCGGTCGGGCCGTGCGTGATGCGCACCGCCGAGTCGGTGGTGTTCACGCTCTGCCCCCCGGGACCCGAGGAGCGGAAGACGTCGACCCGGATGTCCTTCTCCGGGATGTCGACGTGGTCGACCTCCTCGACCTCGGGCAGCACCTCGACGTGGGCGAAGGAGGTCTGGCGGCGGCCCTGGTTGTCGAACGGGGAGATGCGCACCAGCCGGTGCGTGCCCTGTTCGACGGAGAGCGTGCCGTAGACGTAGGGGGCGCTCACCTTGAAGGTGGCGGACTTGATCCCGGCCTCTTCGGCGTAGGAGATGTCGTACACGTCGGTCGGGTAGTCGTGGCGTTCCGACCAGCGCATGTACATGCGCAGCAGCATCTCGGCCCAGTCGGCCGCGTCGACGCCGCCCGCCTCGGACCGGATGGTCACCACGGCGTTGCGCTCGTCGTACTCCCCGGAGAGCAGGGTGCGCACCTCGAGGGCGGCGATCTCCTGCCGGAGCTTGCCCAGGTCGGCCTCGGCCTCGGCCTTGCTGGCGGTGTCGTCCTCGGCCTCGGCCAGCTCGTAGAGCACGCCGAGATCGTCCACCCGCTGGCGCAGCTCGGAGACCCGGCGCAGCTCGTTCTGCTTGTGCGAGAGCTGGCTGGTGATCTTCTGCGCGGCCTCCGGGTTGTCCCAGAGGTCGGGCTTCGACGCCTGCTGCTCCAGCGAGGCGACATCGGCCCGCAACGCGTCCAGGTCCATCACGGACTCGATCTGGGCCAGCGTGCCGGCGACGTCCTTCAGCTCTGCTTCAAACTCGGCGCTCACGCCGCTCCACGTTACGGGAACGCCGTCCCGGCTCCCAGCCGCCACCCTCAACGGAGGCGGTTCGGACCGGTTTTCGCCAGCGAAGAGTCGCGGCCGGTCGCAGACAACCGGCCGCGTACTCCGCTGAGCTCAGGCTTGCGGGATCGCGTCGACCAGCTTGAGGGCCGCCTTGGCGTGGGCCTGGCCGAACTCGGCCACCGCCTTCGCGTAGGGGTCCTCGGCCGCCTTGATCGCCGCCTTGGCCGCGTCGAGGTCCTCGGCGTAGGCCCCGCGGGCCTGCTCGACGAGGCTCGTGCGCTGCTTCGCCGTCAAGGTGCCGGCGTGCACCAGGCGGAGGATCAGCGGGCTGCGAAGGTGGTCGGGCCCGGCGTCGGAGGACAGCCACGCCTTGAAGGCCTTCTTGCCCGCGGCGGTGATCACGTACTGCTGACTGGAGCGCGGTCCCTGCTTGCCGAGTCGGACCAGGCCTTCCTTCGCCAGTGCCGGGAGCTCCCGGTACACCTGGCTGCGCGTGACGCTGAAGAAGGCGCCGAATCGTTCCTCCGCTCCCGCGACGAGCTGCCCGCCGGTGGCTGGGCCGTCGTGGAGCAGACCGAGCAGGGCTGCGGCTGTTGCATTCAAATCGGACACGCCTTCTACGTTCCCACTTCTCCCCAGTTCTGTCCACAGTGGCCAGCCGTTGAGTCCACAATGGCTAGTTCACTTTCGCCGGAAAACCCCCTTTCGGCCTAGCGGCTGCCTGAGTCCATAATGGACGAACACGCAACGTCAACTCGAGGTGACAGTGTTGTTCAGGGCTTTGACCAGCGGAAACGTCACCACACCGCACGGTCGGCCAGTGGTTCGACCGCTGACCCGGCCAAGGATGCTGAGTTCGTTCGTCCACAAAAATTGCACCAGGTGCGAATACACGCACCACGTGCGAGAAGGACTGTCCACTCGCCACCCCTACAGCCCAATATGGACTCGGGCGCAACCGGCAGCACACGATCGGACACGGAGCGAACACAAATGAAGAGGCCCGGTCCGCCGAAACGAACCGGGCCTCTTCCCGTGGTAGCGGGGACAGGATTTGAACCTGCGACCTCTGGGTTATGAGCCCAGCGAGCTACCGAGCTGCTCCACCCCGCGTTGTGAAAACAAGATTACAGGGCGGTGCGGGGCACGCTGACACCGGGTGTCCTTAGTGCCATATTCGCAGGTCAGGGCCAGGTTTCCCACCTGAGAGGGAGGCAGCTCGCCCGCGCGGTGGAAGCGCTCGGCACCCCACTCCACCCACCCTGACCCCGTGAACACGACAGGCCCACACCCCACCGGCGAACGCCCGCGAGCCCTCCGGCCCACCACCGACGACCCAGACCAGGGCTCTCGCACCGACGAGTGGCACCGCCACGGCAGTCACGCTGCCACCGGCGTCCACCGGCGCCGCCACCTCGCTACCCCGAGGCGGCTGGCCATCGCGCTCGGCTGCTGGAGCCTCGCCTACGGCGCCCTCCGGCTCCTCGCGCCCCTCCCCGGCGGCGACCGCAACGCGGACCTGGCGGCCGTCCCCGGCTGGGCCGTCGCCGCCGTCTGCGTGCTCGGCGCCCTGGTGGCCTTCACGCCCCGTGGAAGCCGGGCGGTGCTTGTGGCGGGCTGGGCGGTGGCGGCCGTCCTGTCAGCGCTCGGCTTCGTGCTCGTGCTTGATCTAGTCGCCATCGCCCTGCCCGGACTGGACCTGCCGTTCGCCCTCCTGCCGTTCCTCCTCCGGCTCGCCTGCGCGCTGACCGGCCTCGCGTTCGCCCGGCTCACCCTCGCCCGCCGACGACGGCTTCGCGGCGCCTGCCCCGACTGCGGCCGCATCAACGGCGTGACCCGCCTGGCCGTCCGCCCGCGGTGGGCCCTGGTGGCCGGCTACCTCGCCGTCGCCGGGTGCGCCCTCCGCTTCGGCGCGCAAACCCTTTGGCACGACGATCTTCCGATCGGCATGTCCGCGTCCGCCTGGGTCTTCATCCTCGGCATGCTGGCCGGCGGCACGCTCCTGCCGCTGGCACTGGTCCACCGCTGGGGCGAGGTCTGGCCGCGCTGGGTCCTGCCGCTCGCCGGGACGCGCGTCCCGCGCCTGGTGCTGCTGATCCCCGCCGCGCTGTTCGCCCTCGGGCTCGTCTCCTACTTCGGCGCGTTCGGTCTCGTCGAGCTGGTCGTGCACGCGGTGTCCGGCGAACCGACCGAGCACGCGCTCTTCCTCTGGCTCGCCGTGATCGGCTACCTCGCTTGGGGCACCGGCATCGGCGCGGCGGCCATCGCCTACTACGCGCGGACCCGCCCCGAATGTCCACACGGGACTAACGGTCGTAGAGCTTCGACAGACCGTCGACGAGTTCCGTGATCCGGTCGCGCAGTTCGGGCGGATCGAGCACCTCGACCTCCGGCCCGAGCCGGAGCAGGTCCCCCGCGGTGTAGGCGATCGATTCGATCGGGATGGCGCCGGTCACCCAGCCGTCGTCCCCCGGTTCGCCCGACGACTCGGCGAACGCCTTGACCACATCGGCCGCGTACGTGTCGGCGAACTGCTCGACCCCCAGCGGCGAAAGCCGGATCACCGCCGCCCCGCGCCGCCGCCGGGCCAGGAAGTCGGCGCGGTAAGCCGACCAGTACGCGGCGAGGTCGAACTCCGGCGGCCGGTCGAACCGCTCCCCCTCACTCAGTTCGAGGATCTGGTTCACCCGATAGGTGGCGGTCCGCTCGCCACTGTTCGCGACCAGGTACCAGCGACCGGCCTTGAGCACGAGACCGTACGGCTCCAATGTGCGCTCGACGTCCCTCGGCTCGCGCCAGCGGTGGTACCGAACGTGCAGCACCCGCTGGGTCCACACCGCATCGGCCACGGCCGCCAGGTGCGGGGTCTCCTCGGCGTCGGAGTACCAGCCGGGTGCGTCCAGGTGGAACCGCGAGGCGATGCGCTCGGTGCGTTCCCGCAACTCGGCGGGCATCGCGGCGAGCACCTTGAGCTGAGCCGTCCCGGCCACCTGCGCCAGCCCCAGCTCCGCCGCGGGCCCCGGCAACCCGGTGAGGAACAGCGTCTCGGCCTCCGCCGCGGTGAGCCCGGTCAACCGCGTGCGGTACCCGTCGAGCAACTGGTACCCGCCCGCCGGCCCGGCGTCGCCGTACAGCGGGATCCCGGCCGCGTGCAACGACTCGGCGTCCCGGTAGATGGTGCGCACCGAGACCTCGAGTTCCGCGGCCAGCTCACGTGCCGTCATGCGCCCGCGTGCCTGCAGCAGCAACAACATCGACACCAGGCGACTGGCCCGCACCCGATCCTCCCGGAAACGCGAAAGAGGGCCGTGTCCTGGGACACGACCCTCTTTCCCTCTGTAGCGGGGACAGGATTTGAACCTGCGACCTCTGGGTTATGAGCCCAGCGAGCTACCGAGCTGCTCCACCCCGCGTTGTGACACCAACCTTACGCCGCGGTTTCCCGGCGGTGCAAAGCGGGTGCCCCAAAGGTTGCCGACGTCACCCTCCCGCGGGCGGCTGGGCGGCCGCCTTCGCCTGCTCGTAGCGGTTGGCCGCCGCCTCCAGGTCGGACAGCGCCTGGCCCTGTGCGACGAAGTCACCGGACTGCTGCGCCGCCTTCAGCCTGGTCAGCGCCGCGTCGATGTCCGCGACCGCCTGGTCCACCTGCGGGTTGCCGGTGGTCGGCGGCAACGGCACGTTCTGCCCCTGCGTCGGCGGCGGGGTCGACGTCGACGGCGGAGGCGAGTTCGGATCGGTCGACGGCGGCGTCGTGGGCGGCGGCGTCCCCTGGTCCGGTCCGGTCGCCGCGTCACCGGTGCCCGGTCCGAACACCTCGTCGAGCGCCTGGTTCAGCGTCGGTGCGAAGCCGACCTTCGACCCGTACGAGACGAGCACGCGGGCCAGCTGCGGGAAGCTGTTCGCGTTCCGCTGCTGGATGTAGATCGGTTCGACGTAGATGAACCCGTCGGCGAGCGGCAGGGTCAGCAGGTTGCCGGGGATCACGTTGACGCTCTGGTTGCCCAGCAGCGTTCTCTGCTCGGCGAACTCCGGGTCCGATTGGAACCGGTTCTGCACCTGCACCGGACCGTCGTTCTGGTTGCTGCCGTCACTGGGCAGCCGCAGGACTCTGATCTGGCCGTAGTCCTCCGGTTCGGACGAGACCGACACCCACGCCGCGAGGTATTGCCGCTGCAACGCGGTCAGTGAACTGGTCAACTGGAACTTCGGCGCGGGATCGCCCGGCGCCTGCGCCATCACGTAGTACGCCGGTTGCTTCGGCCCGTTCGCGCTCGGGTCGAGCCCGCCGTCCTTGGTCGGGTCCGGCGGCACGCTCCAGAACGTCTGGGTCGAGAAGAACTCCTGCGGGCTGCCGACGTGGTACTTGGTCAGCAGTTCGCGCTGCACCTTGAACATGTCCTCCGGGTACCGGAAGTGCTCGCGCAGGCTCGGGGTGATCTCCGAGCTCGGCTTCACGACCCCGGGGAAGACGTTCTTCCACGCGTTCAGCACCGGCTCGTTGTCGTCCAGCGCGTACAGCGTGACCGTGCCGTTGAACGCGTCGACGGTGGCCTTGACCGAGTTCCGGATGTAGTTCAGCGAGCTGTTCTGCTGCCTCGCCACCCCGGACAGCGAGTCCTGTGTGGCCGCGCCCAGCTGGGTCTGCTGGGCGTACGGGAAGTTGTTCATCGTGGTGTAGCCGTCGACGATCCACTGGATCTTGCCGTCGATCACCGCCGGGTACGGGTCGCCGTCCACGGTCAGCCACGGCGCGACCTTGCTGACCCGGTCCCGCGGGTCGCGGTTGTACATGATCTTCGAGCCTTCGCTGATGGCGTCGGAGAAGAGGATGTTGCGCTCCCCCTCGTTCGCCGCGAAGACCAGCCGGTTGAACCAGCCGTCGATCGGGACCCCGCCGCTGCCCTTGTAGAGGTAGCTGCGGTCGGAGGCGGTGTCGAACTCACCGGGTGCCTTGCCCGGCTGCCCGCCGACGATGGCGTAGTCGGTGGCCAGCTCGCCGTAGTAGACGCGGGCCTCGTCGACCTGGATGCCCGAGCCCTTCGGGTTCACCGTGTCACTGGTCGTGGCGACCGGATAACCACCGTCGGAGTTGCCCTGCCCGGTGGCCGTGGTGTCGCCGACCGCGCGGTCGATGGTGTTCGCCGGTGCCGCGACGAAGCCGTTCCCGTGCGTGTAGACGAGGTGCCGGTTGATCCAGGTCCGCTGGTTCTCGGCGAGGCCCTCGGTCTTGATCTCCTTCGCGGCGACGATGTAGTCCTGCCGCTTGCCGTTGACCTCGTAGCGGTCGACGTCCAGCTTCTCCGGGAAGCCGTAGAAGTTCTCGCGGCCGACGCGCTGGGTGAAGGTCGGGGTCAGCACGTCCGGGTCGAGCAGGCGGATGTTCGGGATGGTGCCCTTGTCCGCGCGCACCTCGGCCGGGGTGGCCGTGGTCTTGCCCGTGTAGTTGTCGTACTTGACGTCCCCGAGGTCGAAGGCGAACTTCGTGGCGTCCATGTTCCGCTGGATCGACTGCGCTTCCTTCTCGTTCGCGTTCGGGCGCACCGAGAACTGCTCCAGCACGGCGGGCCAGGCGGCGCCGACCAGGATGCCGGACAGGATCAGCAGCACCAGCGCGATCGCCGGGAGCTGGATGTTGCGCAGGAACGCGCCGACGAAGAAGGCGATCGCGCAGAACACCGAGATGCACAGCAGGATCAGCTTCGCGGGCAGCACCGCGTTCAGGTCGGTGTAGGTGGCACCGTAGAACAGCGGGGCGTTGCGGTCGGAGAACAGCAGGTTGTACCGGTCGAGGAAGTACTCGACCGCCTTGAACAGGACGAACAGGCCGATGGTGATGGCCAGTTGCACCCGCGCCGGGCCGGCCATCTGCCCGCCCTTGCCGGCCAGCCGGATGCCGCCGAACAGGTAGTGCGCGAGCAGCGCGCCGATGAAGGCCACCGCGATCGCGACGAACAGCCAGCCCAGCAGCCAGTTGTAGAACGGCAGGTCGAAGGCGTAGAAGCCGACGTCGTTGCCGAACTCGGGGTCGGTCTGGCCGAAGTTCGTGCCGTTGAAGAACAGCTGGACGCGCTGCCAGGCGTCCTGGCCGGAGAAGCCGGCCACCACGCCGGCCACCACGGGGATGCCGATGCCGAACAGCCGGATGCGCGCGACCACGGTGGAGCGGTACCGGGCCAGCGGGTCGTCCGCGCCCGAGACCGGGACGAACACCGGCCGGGTGCGGTAGGCGATGGCCAGGCTCAGCGCGAGCGCGCCGCCGACCAGCAGGCCCACCGCGAAGAACAAGCCGATCCGCGTGTAGAGCTCGGTGGTGAACACGTTCCGGGCGCCGACCTCGCCGAACCACAGCCAGTCGACGTAGGTATCGAGCAGTCTCGCGCCCAGTAGCAGCGCCAGCACGACAACGGCCGCGATGATCAGCAGTATCCGGCTGCGCTTGGACAGTTTCGGCAGGCTCACGGGGGGCCGAGTGGCCACTGCACACGCTCCTGTTGTCGTGATCTGGTACGCCGGGGCACCGGCACCGGCATCACTGCCGACTGCCCCTGGATACCTAACTCTACGGATGGCCTCCTGAGTTCCCTGAACCGCCCAAACCGGGCGCGTAAAACGGTGCTCGGGGAGCCTGCCACGATGTGCGCATGACGGAGAGCGAGAAGCCGGCGGCCGGGGTGGGCGCGCTGGCCCGCGAGGTGGAGGAGTTCGTGGCGTCGGGTGGCTGGGAGCAGCCGCCGCAGCTGTTCGCTCTGGTGCCGACGGGGGCGCTGCTCGCCCAGCAGCCGGAGCTGGCCGGTCAGCTCGACGCCGAGGCCGAGCTGACGCCGGTGGCGCAGGAAGCGTTGCCGGAAGGTGACCTCGCCGAGGCGCTCGGCCGGATCGCCTGGCCGGAACTGGTGGTCGGGTGCGCGCTGGCGCAGGAGATCATCGTGCTGCCGCCGGACGCCGAGGAGGAGCTGGCCGAGGTCGGGGAAACCGACGCCGACCGCCTGCGCCAGGCAGCCGCCGACCACCCGCGCCGCACCGAGGCCCGCCTGGTCGCCGCCGTCCTCCGAGGCGGCGAGGCCTCCTGCGTCATGCGACTGCGCGGCATCAACACCACCGAAGGCGACCCGGTGGACGAGATCATCGAAAGCCCGGACCTCGCCCCGAACCTGATCGAAGCCCTCCAAGCGACGCTCGCCCCCTGAGGCACGCGCCCAACAAGCCGAGGCCATCGCCCTCGCTCGAACTGCGGCTTCGCGCCCAGCCAGCCGAGGCCACCACACGCCCCTCGGCCGCACCGTGGCTTCGCGTCCAGCCGGTCGAGGCCACCACACGACCCTCATCCGCTCCTCGGCTTCGCCCAGCCGGGCGAAGCCGCGGAGCGACACTCGCCTCTCGCCACAGCTCCGGGCACCGCCCAGGTGTCTGTCCGTTGAGCCGGAGTCGGCAAGTCGTGCCGGGAAAGCTCAGCAGGAGGGCGTCGGGCGGTTCGCCTTGAGGTCTTCCAGGGCGGTCAGCGCACCATCCAGGCTGCCCACCTTCACCAGCTTC
Source organism: Amycolatopsis sp. 195334CR (assembly GCF_017309385.1). Classification (NCBI taxonomy): domain Bacteria; kingdom Bacillati; phylum Actinomycetota; class Actinomycetes; order Pseudonocardiales; family Pseudonocardiaceae; genus Amycolatopsis; species Amycolatopsis sp. 195334CR. The sequence goes on from NZ_JAFJMJ010000001.1 coordinate 1,018,925, forward strand.
AGCCCCTCCGGCGCGGCCGCGGCCGCCTCGGCGCAGTTCTCCTCGGGCACCAGGAAGGTGGTCGCCCCGGCCTCACGCGCCGCGACCACCTTGAAGCTGATCCCGCCGATCGGGTTCACCTCACCGCGCTCGGTGATCTCCCCGGTGCCAGCGATGTGCTCGCCCGCCACCAGTTCACCCTCGGTGAGCTGGTCGACGATGGCCAGCGCGAACATCAGCCCGGCCGACGGACCGCCGACCTCCTGCAGCGTGATCGACACGTCGTAGGGCACGTCGGCGCGTTCGATCGGCTGGAGCCCGATGAAGCCCTCGGTCCGCGACGGCTCCGGGTTCTGCGCCAGCGTCAGCGACTCGGTGCGCGCGGGCTGGCCCTCGTGCTGGAAGGTGATCTGGATGGTCTCCCCCGGCCGGGTGCCCGCCAGCGCCTCGCGAACCTTCTCCTCGCTGGTGATGTCGGTGTTGTTGACCTTGAGCAGCCGGTCGCCCGCGGCCAGCACGTGGTCGGCCGGGCTGCCCGCCACCACTTCCTTGGCCAGCACCTTCACCGGCTCGCCGAGCTTGCGCAGCGCGGCGACCTCGGCGTTGCTCTGCGAGTCCTGGAACTGCTTGACGTTCTGCTGCTTGACCTCTTCGTCCGACTCGCCCGGCTTGAAGTACTCCTCGCGCGGGGCCAGCGCGTACCGCCCGCTCACCCAGTAGCCGAGCGACTCGAACAGCGAGACCTCGTCGGTCAGCGAAACCGTGGTCATCCGGAGCTCCCCGCTGGTGGGGAAGGTCTGGTGCCCCTTGATCTCGATCACCGGCACGCCGTCGACGCGGCCGAGGGTGTCGTAGGTCGGCCCCGGCCCCAGCGCCACGTAGGGCACCCGGACGAACAGCCCGCACATGACGAACACCAGCACCAGCGCACTGCTCAGCACCAGCGTCCAGCCGCGCCGGGTCAACCGGTGCCCGGGCTCCTCTTCTACCGCCGCGAGCGACGCGTACGGGTCGTAGGTACCCGGACGGGTCTTCTCGGCCGTGGTTTCGTCGCGCGACTCACTCACGAGGAGACAGCGTACGGTGACCATCGGCGGTCACCCGGCCCAGGCGCGCGTTTCGGGTCACGGAACCGCATAAGCCGTGCGAGAACGACGCGCGGTGACGAGGTGCTGCGCGGACGAGCCGCGTACGGTGGTCCTATGAGCAAACCCCCCTTCGGCTTCGGACCGCCCGATCCCGAAAAGCGTCGAGACAACGACCCGTCCGATCAGGGTGGCCAGTTCGGCCAGGGCGCCGACGCGTTCAACCAGCTGGGGCAGATGCTCTCCCAGCTGGGGCAGATGCTCAGCCAGGCCGGCAATTCCACGGGCCCGGTGAACTACGACCTCGCCAAGCAGATCGCCCTCCAGCAGCTGGGTACCAGCGGCGAGGTGACGATCGGCTTCGCCGCGCAGGGCGACTCCGGGACAGCCGTGCGCGACGCCGCCCACCTGGCCGAGCTCTGGCTGGACGCGGCGACCATCCTGCCCGCCGGCGCCACCAGCACGGTGGCCTGGACCGGCCGCGACTGGGTGGAGAAGACCCTGCCCACCTGGCAGCGCCTGTGCGACCCGGTGGCCAAGCGCGTCTCCGGCGCCTGGGTGGAGGCCATGCCGGAAGAGGCCAAGCAGGCCGCCGGCCCGCTGCTGTCGATGATGGGCCAGATGGGCGGCATGGCCTTCGGCTCGCAGATCGGCAGCGCGCTCGGTCAGCTCGCCTCCGAGGTGCTCACCTCCACCGAGGTCGGGCTGCCCCTCGGCCCGGACAACACCTCCGCCCTGCTCCCGGCGAACATCGAGAAGTTCACCGAGGGCCTCGAGCGCCCCGGCAGCGAGGTGCTCGTTTTCCTCGCTGCCCGCGAGGCCGCGCACCAGCGCCTCTTCGCCCACGTGCCCTGGCTGCGGCAGCGCCTGCTGGCCACCGTCGAGGAGTTCGCCAGCGGCATCACGGTGGACACCTCCGCGCTGGAGCAACTGGCCGGCCGGATCGATCCGTCGAACCCGTCGAGCATCGAGGAGGCCATGTCCTCCGGCCTGCTCGAACCGCAGACCACGCCGGAGCAGAAGGCGGCGCTGAACCGCCTCGAAACCCTGCTCGCCCTGGTCGAGGGCTGGGTCGACGTGGTGGTGGCCGAGGCCGTCGGCGACCGCCTGCCCGGCGCCGACGCACTGCGGGAGACGCTGCGCCGCCGCCGCGCGACCGGTGGTCCCGCCGAGCAGACCTTCGCCACGCTGGTCGGGCTCGAGCTGCGCCCGCGCCGCATGCGGGCCGCCTCCGCGTTGTGGAAGCTGGTCGGCGACACCCACGGCATCGAGCAGCGGGACAACCTCTGGTCGCACCCGGACCTGATGCCCACCACGGACGACCTGGACGACCCGATGGCGTTTTCCGAGCGCCTCGGCGAGGGCGAGTCCGACCCCATCGCGGAGATCGAACGCGCCCAGCGCGCCGCGGACGAGAAGCGCGAGCAGGACAAGCCGGACACCTCCGGCGACGAGAGCTGATCCGGCTCGTCCATCGCTCAGTCCTCCGCCGTGATGCCCAGCCCCGCGGCGGAGGACAGGCCTTCCAGGTACCCCATGGCCCGTTCGGTCTTGGGGTAGCGCCGCACCAGCGCCCAGAACTCGGCGTTGTGCGCGGCCACCTTCAGGTGTGCCAGTTCGTGCACCAGCACGTAGTCGAGCACCCACGGCGGTACCTCCCGCAGGCGTTCACTGACCCGGATGCTGGCGTCCACCGGTGTGCAGGACGCCCACCTGGTCCGCATCGGCGGTACCCAGCGGACCACCGACGGGTTCGCCTCCCCGTCCAGGTAGCGGGCGGACAGTTCGGCGCACCTGGCCAGCAGTGCGGCATCGGACTCTCGGGCAGGCGAGGCTCTCCGCAGCTCGGTCCGCTGCAGTTTGCGCTGCATCTCGGCCACCCAGTGGGCCTCTTCGGTCTTGGACATCAACGCGGGGATCAGGACGACGAGCGTCTCACCCTCGCGGTAGGCGGTGACGGTCCTCCGCCGCCGCTTGCTCCTGCGTACTTCGATCTTCTGTTGTGCGAGTTTGCTGTGTTCCCGGCTCCTCGGCGAGGGCACCCGTGCGTCGGCCACATGACAAAGGTACGGCCAGGGACCGACAAGTCCGATGGATTGCGGGTCACATCGTCCGAGTTGTCCACAACGTAGATAAGCCTGTGGACAACTCGCCGCGTTCTTAGTGGATTCTTAGCGCCCGTGGCGCACGCTCTGTCACATGATCAACCCGAAACCGGAACCCGAGGTGACCCTGCCGGCTCGCCCGCGAGTGCTGCCGGGCCTGCCCGTGCTCGAACGCGGGCGCGGCGAGGTCCAGATCGGCCTCGACCCACGCCACGGCATGGTGGTCAGCGGTCTCAGTCCCGTGCTGGTGTCCACGCTGCGCTCACTGGACGGCAGCCGCGCCACTACCGAGCTGTTCGGCCTGGTCGGGAGCGACGAGGCCGAGGAACTGCGCATGATGCTGACCAAGCTCACCCGGCTCGGGCTGATCGAGGACGCCGGACCGGCGGGCCCGCTGAACAACTCGGCGGAGACGGCCCTCTGGTCGCTGCGCACCCAGCGGAGCAGCACCGAACTCGCCACCGAGCGGGCGCACTGCGCGGTGTCCATCCGCGGCGGCGGACGCCTCGCGGTGGCCATGGCCACCTTGCTCGCGAACGCGGGCGTGGGTCACATCGAGATACGCGCCAAGGGGCAGGTCACCGAGCGCGACCTCGGATCGGGGTACACCGAGGGCGACCTCGGCAGGCCACGCGCCCAGGCGATGGCCGCGGCGATCCGGCGGGCGAGTCCGATGGTCCGGACGACCAGGCTGACCGACCGCCGCCTGCCCGAGCTGGTGCTGCTCACCGACTCCGTGGTGCCCGCGCCGGAGGTGGTCGGCGAACTGCACGCGGAGGGCCTCCCCCATCTCGTCGTGCGCGTTCGAGAGGGCCTCGGCCTGGTCGGCCCGCTGGTGTACCCGGGCCGGAGCAGCTGCCTGCGCTGCGCCGACCTGTACCGGTCGGGCGCCGATTCGAGCTGGCCGACGGTGGCCGGGCAGCTGGCCGGACGAGAGCAGGAGGCCGACGCGGCCAACATCTATGCCGTCGCGGGCTTCGCCACCCGGCAGGCGTTGCGCGTACTGCACTACCACCACGAACCCCCGCCGACCTGGAACGGAGTGCTCGAACTGGACACCTATTCCGGCAAGCTGCGCCGGCGCCACTGGTCACCGCACCCGGCCTGCGGATGCGGTGCGGTCGAACTCGCGTGCTGAGCGAACCGCCCTACGACGTGCGACGTAGCCCACACTGTCTCCGGTCAACGGCTGCGCACCCCGAGATCGACAAGGCACAATCGCGTAGGTGACCGACTCCCGCGACAACGCCGAAGACGCCGCCATGCCGAGGCGAGCCGCCGCTCGCACGGCCAAGCTCGCTTCGCTCCCGCTCGGCATGGCCGGGCGAGCGGTCGGCGGCTGGGGCCGTCGGCTGACCGGCCAGAGCGCGGACGAGGTCAACGCCACCCTCTCGGCCAAGGCCGCCGAGCAGCTCTTCGAGGTGCTCGGCACGCTCAAGGGCGGCGCGATGAAGTTCGGCCAGGCACTGAGCGTCTTCGAAGCGGCTGTCCCCGACGAGATGGCCGCGCCGTACCGGGAGGCCCTGACCAAGCTGCAGTCGGCCGCGCCCCCGATGCCCGCCCGCCAGACCCATCGAGTGCTCGCCGAGCAGCTGGGGCGGTCGTGGCGCGAGCGGTTCGCCGAGTTCAGCGACGAGCCCGCCGCCTCGGCGAGCATCGGCCAGGTGCACCGCGCGGTCTGGCACGACGGCCGCGAGGTCGCCGTGAAGGTGCAGTACCCGGGCGCCGACGAGGCCCTGCGCAGCGACCTCCGCCAGTTGCAGCGCCTGAGCAGGCTGTTCCAGGCGTTCGTCCCCGGCACCGAGGTGAAGCCGCTGCTCGCCGAACTCGCCGACCGGATGGACGAAGAGCTCGACTACCGCTCCGAGGCGGAGAACCAGCGAGGCTTCGCCAAGGCCTTCGACGGCGACGACCAGGTCCTCGTGCCGAAGGTGGTGGCCAGCGCCCCCAAGGTGGTGGTGACCGAGTGGATCACCGGCACCCCGCTCTCGCGCATCATCGCCGAAGGCACCACTGAGCAGCGCAACGAAGCGGGCAGGTTGCTCGCCGAGTTCCACTACTCCTCACCGGTACGGGCTCACCTCCTCCATTCCGATCCGCACCCAGGCAACTTCATGCTGCTCGACGACGGCAGGCTCGGCGTCATCGACTTCGGCGCCGTCGCCCGCCTGCCCAACGGGGCACCTCCCATGCTGGGCGTGATCATGCGGCTGGCGCTGGACGGCGAGTCGGTCAAACTGCTCGAAGCCCTGCGCCAGGAGGGCTTCGTCCGCTCGGGCACCGTGCTCGACCCGGCCGACGTGCAGGCCTACCTCGCGCCCTTCGTCGCGCCGCTGACCACCGAGCGCTTCCACTTCACCCGGCGCTGGGCGCAGAAGCAGGCCGGCCGCCTCGGCGACACCCGCGGACAGGACTTCCGCACCGGCCGCTCACTGAACCTGCCGCCGAACTGGCTGCTGATCCACCGCGTCACCGCGGGCGCCGTCGGCATCCTCTGCCAACTGGACGCCGAAATCGCCCTCCGTTCCATCGTCGAACACTGGCAACCCGGCTTCGCCGACTAACGCTTCCCAACCACACGAATCAGCAATTCCTCCCTGTAGGCACTCCAGACGAACAAACGAATTGATCCGCGCTTCACCCACGCCCGCGCCCGGCCGTGCACAGTCCGACCATGATGCCGCACGGCCGACTCTGAGGCCTCCACCAGCCCAGATAGCACTTCGAGCGCTGACCTCCGGCGTTCGAGCCCGCCGGTGATTAAAGGTCTACCCCACAGCCGGGATCGTCCGCCAGCATCGCCGCGAATCCGCGCTCAGTTATCCACAATTCCGCGCCAAACTGGCCAAAGTCACCATTCGCGGGCCAAGTTGTCCACATTTCTCCGCACCTCTGGCTCCCGCTCTTCCGCCCCGCGAAGCTCGAAGGCATGACTCGCCTCAGCAATCTCGCACTGGCCGAGCTCCGCACCATCGCCAGGGACAACATCCTGACCGTGCAGCAGCTCCGCACAGCCGGCCTGTCGTCGTCCGGCATCAGCAACCGCTGCCGTCCCGGCGGTCCGTGGCGTCGGCTGTTCACCAACACCGTTCTGCTCAGCAACACCGAGCCCACCCGCTCCCAGCTGCTGCGCGCCGCGATCACCTCGCTGGGCTCGGGCACGATCATCACCGGCATCGATTCGCTGAACGCGCACGGCGTCGGACTACCCCCGCCGCCGGCGATCCACCTGCTGGTCGACGCCCATCGAAGAGCGACGCACTCCGGCTTGGTCGTCGAACGAACGTCGAAGCTGCCGGAAGCGGTCTGGCTCAACGACCTCCCCTACGCCCCGCCAGCCAGGGCGGCGGTGGACGCCGCCCGCCGCGAGCCCGATGAAGAACGCCATCGCGATCTGCTGTCCAGGACCGTCTACTTCGGACTCTGCGGGCTCGACGAGCTGACCGCGGCCACCTTCAGCGGCGGGCAGCGCGGGGTGTCCGGGGTGCGCACGATGCTGCGTCACCTCGACGGCACGGCGTGCACCCAGGGCAACGGCCGGGCGAAACGGCTGCTTCGCCACGTCCCGCTGCCGCCGCCGCAGTGGAACGTCACGGTCTGCGATTCGGCCGGGCGCGGTATCGGTCAGGTCGATGCCTGGTGGGACGACATAGCGCTGGGCTGGCAGGTGGGCGTGCCGCCGAACCAGCGGCACGGGCACCTCGGCTACCTCGCGCTGTCGGCCGCAGGTGTGGTGCTCGTCCGGACCCCGCTCGACGATTTGCCCGACATACCCGCGGTGACCCGGCAGCTGGTCAGCGCCTTCGCCACGGCGGCCGCACGCAAACGTCCGCCGGTCCGGTCGGTGACCAGGCTGCGACCGCGGGCGGCGTGATGATCACCAGTACTCGTCGGGCAACTTGCCCTCGATGTCGCGGACATGGGTACGCGAGCAGTCGGGGCACAGCCACTGCCGCACACCCCGCTCGACCTGGGTGGACCAGGTCAACGCCTGCGCCGGATCCTCGCTACGCCGAGTCCCGCACCGCGCGCAGGCGACCGGCTCCGGCGCACTCATCCGGCGCGCCCGTGGTGCACAGTCCGGGTTTGCAGCACGAACAGGTCGTCTCGCGCACCCAGGTAGTCCGGGCTGTTGAGGTCGAGGAGGCGGGCGAGGGCATCCCGATCGGCTTCGCCGAGGTTGTCTCCAGCGATCTCGGCCATGAATCGGACGCGCTCGACCACGTAGGCGGCGGCGTCAGAGTGCGGGGCGACCGGCTTGTCGACCAGGTAGCTGAACCTGCCGACGTCGGTGAGGCCGGCCTTGGTCAGGGCGACTCCCCAGCCGTGGGGCATTCGGACCACGCCCTCCATCCCGGCACGCAGAGCGGCGAACCAGTCGGCGCCGACGGCGTGGAGGCGCTGCTCGATTCCCGGGTCGCCGACGCCCAGGTCCCACGGCAGGTTCTGCGATTCAAGCCCGCCTTCGCTGACCGCGAGCAGTCCGCCGGGACGGACAGCCTTCGCGATCCGCGTGAGCGCGGCCTGCTGGTCCGGGAGGTGGTGCACCACGGCTGAAGCCCACACCAGGTCCGCGCGGAACTCACCGAAGTCGACTTCGGCCGCGTCGCCGAGCACCGTCCGGACGGTGACCTCGGCGCCACCGTGATCCTTGACGGCGGCTTCGGCCAGCGCCAGAAGTTCGGGGACGGCATCGACCAGCACCACGGTGCCGCCGCCGCGGGAACGCAGCTCGGTGGCGAGCGCCGCGCTCATCCCGCCGGCGCCGGGACCGATGTCGATCACGGTCGGCTCGGCGGGCAGCGCGGCGGTGGCGGTAAGTCGCTGGGCGACCTCGGCGTAGGCCTCGGCGGCGAGGTGATCGGCCACCTTCAGCCGGTCGGCCCGTGCCGCCCAGTCCATCTCGTCGTGGGTGTGTCCGTGGCCGTGGCCGTGGTGGTGTCCGGGAGCCATGTCCTCATCTAACACGCAAACGCGGGTGGGGAAACGGCCCCCGAGCCGCTTCCCCACCCGCGGGTGGTCACCGTGTTCTACTCCTGTCCGATCACCGGGTGGACCGGCGAACCTGCTTGGCGGCCCATCGGCCGATACGTCCGCTCCGGCGCGACGGACGGGCGTGGCGCCACGTCCGGTCACCGCGAGCGGTGACGTGCAGGTCCCGTATTCGGGCTCTGGCCAGCTCTTCATAAAGCAACATTTCGTTGATCTCCTTGATCATGGTTGGCGCGGGGTTCGGTCGGCCGAACTCCGTGTTGTGCTGGTTGTTCTCGTGACGACCGGTGGGGTCGGTCAGCGGGCCGGTGTCGGTCATGCCGCCTCGACTCCCTGGCGCATCGGCTTCTTGGCAGCAGCCGGGGCAGGGGCCTCGACGGGGTTCTTCCGCGGACGGCCACGGGGCCGCTTGCGCGCGACCACAGCGCCGCGCTCGAAGATCTCGCCGCCCCAGACGCCCCACGGCTCACGCCGGGCCAGTGCGCCCGCCAGGCAGGCCGCGCGGACCGGGCAGTCCACGCAGAGCACCTTGGCGCGCTCGAGTTCCGCCGGGGCCTCCGCGAACCAGAGGTCCGCGTCGCCGGAGCGGCACGGCAGGTCCCGTTCGGGCGAGGCAACGGCGTCCAGCAGGTCACCGACTCCGTACTCGTCGGGCAGAGCCTCCTCAGGCGCGAAGGCGATTGCCGAAGACATTCCCGTTCTCCTTGTGTAGTAAGGGTTTCTTGTTGTTTTGGACGTAAAAACACGAAGGCCGCGGATCCGATGTACGGTTCCGCGGCCTTCGTGAGCCTGCTCCTGACGGGACTGTCAGGGACCTCGCTCTATGAGGGGAGGCGGAACGTGCATCTGGGTCGGCTTGACGCCCTGGGCATCGGCGGTCGTCGGCAGGACATAGGTCGGCAGCGGCATCGGGAGCACATTCCCGATACCGGCCTCAGCGATGAACTCGGCGGCGCTGCGCCCACGGAAAACCTGTTCCGGAGCGATGGCGATCGAGTGGCGCTGAACGGCCGAGGACATACCGGTGCCGCGGCGCGCGCGAGCGTCCCGGCCGGCGGCGGCGCAGGACACAGTGGTGCCCGGGTTATCGTTCAAGAAGAAAATCTTCACGCCAGACACCTCCCATCCCCATCGCGGCGCTCGAGCCGAGCTCGGCAAGCCGGTTTTCTTCCGGGTGCTTCACCCGGGTACTTGCAGGTTATGGGCCACGGGGTGGCCGGGGCAACTTATTTTCGCGAAATTTCCCCGAACTGGCGAAAAAGGGCGCTGAACAGGGCTTATGCCCGAAAACTCGCCGGTGACCGAGCGCGCCGGTGCGGCTACGAGCCGACAGCCTCGCGCACCACCGCGAGGATCTCGGCACCGAACCGTTCGAGCTTGGTCTGGCCGATGCCGGAGATCGACACGAGCGAACTCTCGTCGACCGGGCACTGCTCGGCGATGGCGACCAACGTGGCATCGGTGAACACCACAAAAGCAGGAACCTTGAGTTCGCGCGACCGATTTCCGCGCCAGTACTTCAACCGGTCCAGCACCTGTTCGTCCACGGTGGACGGACAGCGGTCGCACCGGCCCAGCTTGATCGCCATCGTGCCGGTCAGCGGGCCGTCGCAGATCCGGCAAGCCTGCCGCTGGCCGGTAGAACGGACCTGCGCGCTCCGTGCGACGCGGGCGGCCGGGTGGTTTTCGGGCAGCAGGCCGTAGAGGAATCGGCTGCGGCGCCGGTTGCGCCCGTTCCGGAAGAGCGACCAGGTCAGCGAAAGATGCTCGCGCGCGCGGGTCACCCCCACGTAGAAGAGGCGCCGTTCCTCTTCGATCGCCGTTTCATCACCGTCGGCGTGTTGGATCGGCAGCGTTCCCTCGGCTAGGCCGACCAGGAACACCGCGTCCCATTCGAGGCCCTTCGCCGCGTGGAGGGACGCCAGCGTGACACCTTCGACGGTCGGCGGATGCTGGGCGGCGGCCCGCTGCTCCAGTTCCGCCACGTACCGGTCGAGGTCGGCGCCCTCCACCGTCGCGGCGAGTTCTTCGGCCAGCTCGACCAGGGCGAGCAGCGCGTCCCAGCGTTCCTTGGCCGCCCCGCCACCGGACGGCGGCTGCTCGGTGAGACCGACCGGCGCCAGCACCGCGCGCACCGAGTCGACGAACTCACCACGCTGCCCGGCCGCCGCCGCGCTCCGCAGCGCGATCACCGCCTGGCGGACCTCCTTGCGCTGGAAGAACCGTTCGCCGCCGCGGACCAGGTACGGGATGTTCAGCTCGGACAGCGCCTGCTCGTACGCCTCCGACTGGGCGTTCACGCGGTAGAGGATCGCGATCTCGCTGGCCGGCACGCCGAGCTCGAGCAGGTCGTGGATGCGGGCGGCGACGGACGTGGCCTCGGTTGTCTCGTCCTCGTACTCGGCGAACCGCGGCTCGGGGCCCTCCGGCCGCTGGCCGATCAGACGCAGCCGCGAACCGGCCGGACGGTTGCGGGCGGCGCCGATCACCTTGTTCGCCAGGGCCACCACCTGCGGCGTGGACCGGTAGTCGCGTTCCAGTCGGACCACGGTGGCGTCCGGGAAGCGACGGGTGAACTCCAGCAGCGGGCGCGGCGAGGCGCCACCGAAGGAGTAGATGGTCTGGTTGGCGTCGCCGACGACCGTCAAATCGTCGCGGCCGCCGAGCCAGGCGTCGAGCAGGCGCTGCTGCAGCGGCGTCACGTCCTGGTACTCGTCGACCACGAAGCAGCGGTAGCGGTCGCGGAACTCCTCGGCGACCGCGCTGTGCTCCTCGAGCGCGGCCACGGTGTGCAGCAGGAGGTCGTCGAAGTCGAGCATCCGCGCGTTGTTCTTGAGCTCCTCGTACCCGGCGTAAACCTGCGCGATCCGGTCTGCGGGTTCGGGCGTGTCGCGGCGGAGGCGGGTGACCACGGCCGGGTAGTCCTCGGCGGCGACGAGCGAGGCCTTCGCCCACTCGATTTCGCTGGCCAGGTCCCGGAGCACCTCGATCTCGGTGCCCAGCCCGGCGCGGTTGGCCGCCTGGCCGATCAGCCGGAGCTTGTTGTTGTCGATCAGGTCCCAGTGCGGCCCGCCGACGACGCGCGGCCAGAAGTAGCGGAGCTGCCGCAACGCGGCGGCGTGGAAGGTGCGGGCCTGCGCGCTCTCCACGCCGAGCCCGCGCAGCCGCGCCCGCAACTCGCCGGCGGCCCGGTTGGTGAAGGTGACAGCGAGTACCTGCCCGGCGGCCACATGACCGGATCGCACCAGGTGAGCGATACGGTGCGTGATCGTGCGGGTCTTGCCCGTACCGGCCCCGGCGAGCACGCAGACTGGGCCGCGCGGGGCTCCGGCGGCGGCGCGCTGTTCGGGGTCGAGCCCGTCGAGCAGGCCGGGCTTGGCTTCGGAGACGGATGCACTACCCACTCCCGCATCCTCGCAGATGCCTCGGGATGGCCCGCCCGTATCCTGGTGGTTATGGCCGGAAAGCTGGACAAGGAAGCCGCCAAGCAGGCGAAGAAGGAAAAGCGCGCGGCGAGCAAGGCTCGGCGCGGTCAGATCTTCGAGGCGTTCAAGATGCAGCGCCGCGAGGACAAGGCGCTCATCCCGTGGATGGTCGGCGCGATCCTGGTCGTCACCGGCGTGGTTTTCGGCATCGGCCTCCTGCTGGGCCTGGAGTGGGTCCTGCTGCCCATCGGCATCATGCTCGGCGTGCTCGCCGCGGTGATCATCTTCGGCAGGCGGGTGCAGAAGACCGTCTACTCGAAAGCCGACGGCCAGCCGGGTGCGGCCGCCTGGGCGTTGGACAACCTCCGCGGGCGGTGGCGGGTCACCCAGACGGTGGCGGCGACCACCCAGCTCGACGCGGTGCACCGGGTGCTCGGCGGTCCCGGCGTGGTGCTCGTGGCCGAAGGCGCGCCGCACCGGGTGAAGGGCCTGCTCGCGCAGGAGAAGAAGCGCGTGTCGCGGCTGGTCGGCGAGACCCCCATCTACGACATCGTGATCGGCCACGAGGAGAACCAGGTCCCGCTGCGCCGGCTCCAGAACTACCTGATGAAGCTGCCGCGGAACCTCAAGCCCGCCCAGGTGGATGCGCTCGAGGCGAAGCTGGCCGCGCTCGGCAACCGCGGTGCCGCCCTGCCGAAGGGCCCGATGCCGCAGGGCGCCAAGATGCGCAACGTCCAGCGCACGATCCGGCGCCGCTGACCGGAGGTCCGCCAGCCAGCCGACCGGTCCGAACGGCGGAAGCTCCGGCTGCCGGGTACGAGGCCAAACTCGGAGGCCAGGTCGCCGGGACCGCGCAGGCAGATGCGAGGCCAGACGCGGAGGCTGAGTCGCCGGGACCGCGCAGGCGAGGCCAAACGCGGACACCGGGTTGCCGGGACCGCGCAGGCGAGGCCAAACGCGGACACCGGCTCGCCGGGACCGCGCAGGCGGAGGCGAGGCCAGACGCGGAGGCTGGGTCGCCGGGACTACGCGGGCGGCGCGAAGCCGCAGACAGCAAGGGTCACCGGGACTGCGCAGGTGGGTACGAGGCCAGACGCGAAAGGGGAGCCCTCACGAACGAGTGAGGGCTCCCCTTTCGCGTGAGACGTGAGACGTGAGAGGTGTCAGCGGAGGCGAAGCACCGCGGTGCCGGTGGCGCGGTCCAGCAGGCTGCGGCCGTCCACGTTGCGCAGCGCGGCGGGCAGGATGAGGAACGTCAGCGCCCCCCGCACCACCGCGCGCCAGAGGCCGACCATCGCGGCACCGTCCAGGCGGGCCACCCGGATGCCGACGACGGCCATGCCCGGCGTGAACCCGAAGAACGAGACCGGCACCATGGTGATCACCGCCCAGACCACCACGCTCCACAGGTTGTACGACTCCATCACCGCCGCGTCGGCGAACTGCGGCTGGATGAACAACGACGTCAACAGCGACGCGAGCGCCAGGTCGATCAGCAGGCCGAGCAGGCGGCGACCCCCCGCGGCGATCGAACCGGGGCCGCTCTCCGGCAGGCCCAGGCGCTCACCGCGCCAGCGCTGGTTCTGCCCGTCGTCGGCGCCGCTCGCTTCGCGGGCCCCCGGCAGCCACTCTCCGGTCCATCTCGCCACCCGTCCAGGGTATGCGGGTGGCGCGCACCACGTCCGCCCTGGTCGACTATCCGATATCGCCGCACCCGTTAACACCGGCGAAACATACGGGTGACGGTCGGGCAACACCGCGCTTTTAGCGTGAGCCGAAGAGAGTAACGCGCGGCAGGCACCGGCGCCCGCGTGATCACGCTCTGAACGCGATGCGGCGACAACGCACGGCCGCCGGCAACGAGAATATGAAGGAGTTACCGAGGGTGTCCACTACTCCAGACGATGTCCAGCGCCTGATCGCCGATGAGGACGTGCAGTTCATCGACGTCAGGTTCTGCGACCTGCCCGGCGTGATGCAGCACTTCACCGTGCCGGCCAAGGCTTTCGACAGTGACGCCTTCGAAGAGGGCCTGGCATTCGACGGCTCGTCGGTGCGCGGCTTCCAGTCGATCCACGAGTCCGACATGCTGCTGCTGCCGGACGCCGCGACCGCGCGGATCGACCCGTTCCGCAAGCACAAGACGCTGTCGGTCAACTTCTTCGTGCACGACCCGTTCACCCGCGAGCCGTACAGCCGCGACCCGCGCAACATCGCGCGCAAGGCCGAGGAGTACATCGCCGAGTCCGGTGTGGCCGACACCGTCTTCTTCGGCGCGGAAGCCGAGTTCTACATCTTCGACTCGATCCGCTTCGACTCGGCGGAGAACGGCTCGTTCCACGAGATCGACTCGGTCGAGGGCTGGTGGAACACCGGCGCCGACGAAGAGGGCGGCAACCGCGGCTACAAGACCAAGTTCAAGGGCGGCTACTTCCCCGTCCCGCCGGTCGACCACTTCGCCGACCTGCGTGACGAGATCGTGCAGAAGCTGACCGGTTCCGGCTTCGAGATCGAGCGCGCGCACCACGAGGTGGGCACCGCCGGCCAGTCCGAGATCAACTACAAGTTCAACTCGCTGCTGCACGCCGCGGACGACCTGCAGCTGTTCAAGTACATCGTGAAGAACACGGTGTGGGAGAACGGCAAGACCGCCACCTTCATGCCGAAGCCCCTCTTCGGCGACAACGGCTCGGGCATGCACTGCCACCAGTCGCTGTGGAAGGACGGCGCGCCGCTGTTCCACGACGAGTCCGGTTACGCCGGCCTGTCCGACACCGCGCGCCACTACATCGGCGGCCTGCTCACGCACGCCCCGAGCCTGCTGGCCTTCACCAACCCGACGGTGAACTCCTACCACCGCCTGGTGCCGGGCTTCGAGGCGCCGGTCAGCCTGGTGTACTCGCAGCGCAACCGGTCGGCCTGCGTCCGCATCCCGATCACCGGCAACAACCCGAAGGCCAAGCGCGCCGAGTTCCGCTGCCCGGACTCCTCGGGCAACCCGTACCTGGCCTTCGCGGCGATGATGATGGCCGGCCTCGACGGCATCAAGAACAAGATCGAGCCGCCGGACCCCATCGACAAGGACCTCTACGAGCTGCCGCCCGAGGAGGCCAAGGACGTCAAGCTGGTCCCCGGCGACCTGGGCACCGTGCTCGACACGCTCGAGGCCGACCACGACTACCTGCTCGAAGGTGGCGTGTTCACCCCGGACGTGATCGACACCTGGATCTCCTACAAGCGTGAGCACGAGATCGACCCGCTGCGCCTGCGCCCGCACCCGTACGAGTTCTCGCTCTACTACGACGTGTAAGCCAGGCCGGCTACCGGTCCGCACCGGCGGTGAGGGTGGACAGCCACCCTTGCCGCCGGTGTTTCACGTTCCGAGCAGGACGTCCAGGTCGATGCCCGCCCGTTCCATCCGGCCGCGCGGGTCGTCGACCAACTTGCGGCGCTCCAGGTCCATCAGGCCCAGCGTGCAGGTGATCTCGGCGGCGAGCGTGCCGTCGACCTTGTGGATGTTCGAGTCCATGTGGAAGGTCTTGCCGCTGCCGAACTTGACCTCGCAGCTCACGTCCACGGAGTCACCGGCGCGGAGCTCCCGCCGGAAGATGATGTGCGATTCGAGCAGGACCGCGGCGAGCTTCGCCTCGCGCATGCCGGCGCCGAGCACGCCCGCCTTCTCCATCAGTTCGAGCCGGGCGACCTCGCCGTACGAGTGGTAGACGGCGTGGTTGAGGTGGCCAAGGGTGTCCAGCTCGTAGTGCCGCACCTTGATCCGTACTTTGAAGCTCTCGTGCTCGGTCACGCCCACACTCTAAACACGCCGCCGGTCACGGCTCGTAGAAGAGGCGTTCGACCACGGCGTGCGCCCGGCGGGTGGTGCGCCGGTAGAAGTCGAGGAACTCGCCGGGGTCGTCGTCCGCGGAGTAGCCGAACACCATGGCCACCGCGGACAGTTCGCGCCCGCTGCCCGGGATCTGGTCGACCGCCTTGCCGCGCACCAGCATGCCCGCGTTCCGCACCCGCGTCGCCAGCAACCACGCCTCGACCAGCGCTTCGACGTCTCCCTCCGAGGCCAGCTGCGCGTGCGCCATCGCGCGGAGCGCGTCCACTGTCGACGTGGTGCGCAGGCCGGGGAACTCGTGCGCGTACCGCAACTGGGCGAGCTGGGCCGTCCATTCGACGTCCGCGAGGCCACCGCGTCCGAGCTTGGTGTGGGTCGTCTTGTCGGCGCCCTTCGGCATCCGCTCGGTGTCGACGCGCGCCTTGATCCGCCGGACCTCGCGCACCTTCACGGCGTCGAGCCCGTCGGCCGGGTACCGCACCGGGTCGACCGCCTCGATGAACCGCTCACCGAGATCACTGTCCCCCGCGACGAACCGGGCCCGCAGCAGCGCCTGCGCTTCCCAGACCTCAGCCCATCGTGCGTAGTACGCGCGGTAGGACTCGAGTGTCCGGACCAGCGGGCCGTTGCGCCCCTCCGGTCGCAGGTTCGCGTCGACCTCCAGCGCCGGGTCCGAACTC
Organism: Amycolatopsis sp. 195334CR; assembly: GCF_017309385.1. Lineage (NCBI taxonomy): Bacteria > Bacillati > Actinomycetota > Actinomycetes > Pseudonocardiales > Pseudonocardiaceae > Amycolatopsis > Amycolatopsis sp. 195334CR. The sequence goes on from NZ_JAFJMJ010000001.1 coordinate 1,035,035, forward strand.
GGCGCACCGAGCACCTTGCGGACGGTCTCGGCGACCGAGGAAGCGAACTTCACCGCCTCGGCGTCGGACGCGCCTTCGACCGGCTCGCACACGAAGAGGACGTCGGCGTCCGAGCCGTAGCCCAGTTCGGAACCGCCGAGGCGTCCCATGCCGATGACCGCGATCACCGCGGGCTCCGCGCCCAGCTCGGCGACCCGCTTCCGCGTCGCGGCCGCGAGCGTGCTCTGCAACACCGCGGCCCACACGCTCGACAGCGCTTCACAGACGTCGACGACGTCCATCAAGCCGAGTAGGTCGGCGCTGGCGACGCGCAGCAGTTCGTGCCGACGCAATGAACGCGCGGTGGTGACCGCCGCGTTGAGGCCGGGTTGACGCCGGACAGCCGCGCGCAACGACGTGGCGACCTCACGCGGCGAACGTCCGGCAAGCCGCTCCGGCGCCCCGAGCAGCTGAAGCACCTCGGGCGCGCGGACGAGCAGATCCGGCACCAGCTTCGAGGTGCCGAGCAGGAACGCCAGCCGCTCGACGACCGCGCCTTCGTCGCGGAGCACGCGCAGGTACCAGGGCGTTTCCGCGAGCGCCTCGGACACCTTCCGGTACGCGAGCAGGCCGCCGTCCGGGTCCGGCGTGTCGGCCAGGAGGTCGAGCAACACCGGCAACAGCGTCTGCTGGATCGACGCGCGGCGGGACATGCCCGAGGTCAGCGCCTTGATGTGCTGCAGCGCGCCATCGGGCGCGGCGTACCCGAGCGCGTTGAGCCTGCTCGCCGCTTCCTTGGTGGTCAGCCGCAGCGCGCCGGTCGGCACCCTGGCCACCGACTCCAGCAGCGGCCGGTAGAAGAGCTTCTCGTGCAGCCGGCGGATGCGCTGGCCGTGCCGCTTGAACTCGGCGACGAGCGCCTCGGCCTCCGAACGGCCGCGTGACGGGCGGATGCCGCTCGCGCGGGCGAGCCAGCGCAGTTCCGTGGTCTCCGACAGGTCGGGGAACAGGTGCGTTCGCAGCAGGCGCTTGAGCTGCAGCCGGTGCTCGATCGTGCGCAGGAACTCGTACGAGCCCTCCAGCTCGGCGGCGTCCGCGCGGCCGACGTACCCGCTTTCGCCGAGCGCCGCGAGAGCCTCCATTGTGGACGACGAGCGCAGGTCGGGATCGACCCGGCCGTGGACGAGTTGCAGCAGCTGCACCGCGAACTCCACGTCGCGCAGGCCACCGCGGCCCAGCTTCAGCTCGCGTTCGACCAATTCGGACGGAACGTGCCCCTCGACCCGGCGGCGCATGCGCTGCACGTCGGCGACGAAGTTCTCCCGTTCCGCGGCGGCCCAGACCATCGGCGCGACCAGCTCGCAGTACTGGCGGCCGAGTTCCTCGTCCCCGGCCACCGCCCTGGCCTTGAGCAACGCCTGGAACTCCCAGGTCCGCGCCCACTTCTTGTAGTAGCCGTCGTGCCCGTCGAGCGTGCGGACGAGCGCGCCGGCCTTGCCCTCCGGCCGCAGCGCCGCGTCCACCTCGAAGCAGGCCTTGCCGACCACGCCCATCATCTTGCTGGCGATCCGGGTGGCGACCTGGATGTCGCCGTCACCGACAAAAACCACGTCGACGTCGCTGACGTAGTTGAGTTCGCGCCCACCGCACTTGCCCATCGCGATCACCGCGAGCTGGGCGCGCTCGGGACCGTTCGTCTCGGCCGCGGCGATCACCAGGCCGGCGCGGAGCGCGGCCTCGGCGAGCGCGGTCAGCCGATGGGTGATCTCGGTGTACGTCGACGCGCCGAGTTCGGGATCGACGAGGTGTCCGAGATCGGCTGCCGCGATCTCCAGCAGCAGACCGCGGTAGCCAGCGCGGAGTGCCTGCTCCGCCTCGGCGTTCTTCAGCCCTTCGACGGCCGTGACCAGTTCCTCGGTGTACTTGTTCTCGGCGGTGACCTTGCGGTTGGTCAGTCGTCGCCACTGGTCGGGCGCGCCGACGAGGAAGTCCGCCAGCGCGCTGGACGTGCCGAGGACCGCCAGCAACCGCCCGCGGAGGAACGAGTTCTCGCGCAGGGCGTCGGCCAGCTCCGCCCAGGTCCCTTCGTCGGCCTCGCGAAGCCGGTCGAGACCGTGCACAGCGAGGTCGGCGTCGGGCGCGCGCGACAAGGCATGGAGCACACCGTCAGCGCCTTCGGCCGGGCCCGTTTCGGACCACAGGCCGACGGCGCGCAGCTGCTCCTCGGCGCGGTCGTCGGTGAAACCGAAGCGCGCCACGGACGCTTTCGAGCGGGATCGGTCAGCCATCGCCCCCAACCGTAGCCCCTCGACCGGGGCCGCAGCCCGCTCAGGCGGGCAGGCGGTCCGGCGTGTGGTCGGCGGGCGTGGGCTCCGGGACGTGGAAGTTGTGGGCGGTGATCGGCTTGCGCCGCGAGAGCAGGTAGATGCCGAGCCCGATCAGCACGCCGGCCACCCCGACCCCGATGGTGCCCGCGGTGCCGAGCGAGGAGATCTTGCCCGCGATCGCGCCAACGACGCCGGCCGCGGGCAGGGTGAGCATCCAGGCGAGCACCATGCGACCGGCGAGCCGCCAGCGCACGGGCGCGCCGCGCCTGCCGACACCGGAGCCCAGCACGCCGCCCGAGCACACGTGCGTGGTCGAGAGCGGGAAGCCGAAGTGCGACGAGGTCAGGATGACCGCGGCCGAACTGGTCTGCGCGGCGAAGCCCTGCGGTGGCTCGATGTCGGTCAGGCCCTTGCCGAGGGTGTAGGTGATCCGCCAGCCACCGAGGTAGGTCCCGAGCGCGAGCGCCAGCGCGGCGCTGATGATCACCCAGGTCGGCGGGGCCGATCCCGGCGCCAGGCTGCCCGCGCTGACCAGGGTCAGCGTGATGATGCCCATCGTCTTCTGCGCGTCGTTCGTCCCGTGCGCCAGCGAGACCGCGGAAGCCGAGAAGATCTGTCCGATGCGGAATCCGGAGCCGCCCGATCTCCCCCGCAGGAAGCGGTAAACCAGGTAGGTGGCACCCGCCGCGACCAGCCCCGCGATCACCGGCGACGCCACGGCGGGCAGCACGACCCGCTCGAGGATCCGTCCGAATCGGACACCGTCGGTGCCGACGGACACCCAGGTCGCCCCGATCAGGCCGCCGAACAACGCGTGCGACGAGCTCGACGGCAGTCCGGCGAACCAGGTGACCAGATTCCAGACGATGGCTCCGATCAACCCGCCGAAGATGATCTCCGGCCCGATTCTGGTCTCGTCCACCAGACCGGACGAAATCGTCTTGGCGACTTCGACGGACAGGAAGGCACCGGCGAGGTTCAGCACAGCGGACAGCGCGACGGCCGTTTTGGGCCGGAGCGCACCGGTGGCGATGGTGGTCGCCATGGCGTTCGCTGTGTCGTGGAACCCGTTGGTGAAATCGAAGACCAACGCCGTGGTGACCACGACGATGATGAGCAGCGTGGGGTCCACCCCGACCTCCGACCACGTTTACGGCTTACTTGCGCAACGTACCTGACGTTGGTCGTTCACCGTTAAGCCGCCGTACACGTGGCCGACATCTTGGCTTATACCAGGGGCAATGTCCGAGTCGGATCCGCCGCCGGTTCCAGCTGTCCTTGCGCCAGACGGACGAACCGCTCCGCGAAGGGCTGCCACGTTTCGGCGATGTCGGCGTGCACCCGGGTGAGGGTCTCGATTTCGAATGCACCCTCTCGGGCCAGCGCGGCGAGCTCGGGGGCGTCGCGCGCCCAGGCCAGCACCACGTCGTTGGTGGTCTCGATGTGGAATTGAACGCCGTAAACGCAGCGGTTCAGGCGAAATGCCTGGTTCGGGTAGGACGGTGCCGACGCGAGCAGTTCGGCACCCGGCGGCAGCCGGTGGATGCTGTCCTGGTGGAACTGCATGACATCCGGCACGAGCGGCAGTTCGGCGAACAGCGGATCCATCCAGGCGACGTCCTTCTTGGACACCAGCCGGCCGCCGATCTCCGCGCCGTGCTCGGACCGGCCGACCGTGCCGCCGGTGGCCACCGCGAGCAGCTGCGCGCCGAGGCAGATCGCCAGCGTCGGCAGGCCGGCACCGGTGGCGGACGCGAGGAGGCGGCGCACGTCGGCGAGCCACGGGTGGTTGCGGTCGTCCTCGGCGTCCATGCCGCCGCCGAGCACCACGAGGCCCTGGTAGCCGTCGAGGTTCTCGGGCAGGGAGTCGCCGGGCGGCAGCCGGAGGTCCAGCTCCGCCCCGGCGCCGGTGAGCCAGTCGCCGAGCGGCCCGATCGGGTCGGACTCGTCGGGCTGGATGACCAGCAAACGCGTGGGTTCCATGGTTACCAAGGTAGGGCAGGCCGTGGTCAGTGCCGCAGGGGTTCCCCGGTGAACTTCACCTCGAGGTAGCTGTCGACGTACTGGTAGCCGAGGCGCTGGTAGATCCGGTTGCTGACCGGGTTCGCGTCGTCGGTGAACAGCGTGACGTGCTTGATGCCCGACTCCTGCGCGCGGCGGGAGACCCCCGCGGTGACGGCGGCCGCGTACCCGTGGCCGCGCTGGTCGGGCGGGGTGTAGACGAAGCCGATCCTGGTCATGTCGGCCTCGGGCACCCGGGAGAACGCCATGGACACCGGCTCGCCGTCGACGCACCACAACCCGAAAACGTTCCCGGCGGCCACCTGCGCGGCGAGTACCTGTTCGGGGTTCTGCTCCGGGGGCACGTAGGTGACGGCCTCGGCCAGGAACTCGGCTCGCCAGCGCAGGAGGATGTCGGTGTCGCCGGCGGTGGCTAAGCGGAACTCGCCTCGGACGCCCTCCGGGTCGACGAGCGTGCCGAGCTCGTAGACGCGCTGGCGGAAGCCGTACTCGGGGGTGAGGCCGAGGTTCGTGGACCAGGCGTGGCTGAACGCCTCGACCTCGGGCACGGTCGCCGACGCGCCGGGGAGCTTCGCGCCGGCCTCGGCGAGGGCGTCGGCCACGAGCTGGGCCGCGTCGGCGGGCAACCCGCTGACCATGGCAGGCCAGCCGCGGTCCGCGACCAGGGCGCCGTGCAGCCGATCGCCGTCGTGCACGGTCACCATCGCCTCGGCCTGGCCGCGGGTGCGGGCGCTCGCCACCGCGGTCAGCGCCCCGGTGTGACGAACGGGATCGGCACCGAAGACCGCCGCGGCGGGCTCGGCGAAGGACTCGAAACTGGTGTGCACCCGGGCTTCCACCCCGCCACTGTGTCAGCGGCGGCGTCGGCGGTGCCAGCGAAATACCGCCCGCGTAGGGACAAGTGGGTGAGGCTGTCGCGTGCGTCGTTGGGCGAAGGTGACCGGAGCACAAAAAAAGAGCGTGGCCCCGGACCATCAGGTCCAGGGCCACGCTCTTGTTAAGTTAAGTTCGGCGGCGTCCTACTCTCCCACACCCCTTCGAGTGCAGTACCATCGGCGCTGGCAGGCTTAGCTTCCGGGTTCGGAATGGGACCGGGCGTTTCCCCGCCGCTATAACCACCGAAACACTACGAAACAACCAACCGGTGTTAACACATGCTCTGGTGTGGTGTTTCAGAGCCGTAGAGTGGATGCGAAGCACCTTTGTAGCAAGTCCTCGGCCTATTAGTACCAGTCAACTCCACACATTACTGCGCTTCCATTTCTGGCCTATCAACCCAATCGTCTCTTGGGGGCCTTAACCCACAAAGGGGTGGGATACCTCATCTAGGAACAGGCTTCCCGCTTAGATGCCTTCAGCGGTTATCCCTTCCGAACGTAGCTAACCAGCCATGCCACTGGCGTGACAACTGGCATACCAGAGGTTCGTCCGTCCCGGTCCTCTCGTACTAGGGACAGCCTTCCGCAAGTATCCTACGCGCGCGGCGGATAGGGACCGAACTGTCTCACGACGTTCTAAACCCAGCTCGCGTGCCGCTTTAATGGGCGAACAGCCCAACCCTTGGGACCTACTCCGGCCCCAGGATGCGACGAGCCGACATCGAGGTGCCAAACCATGCCGTCGATATGGACTCTTGGGCAAGATCAGCCTGTTATCCCCGGGGTACCTTTTATCCGTTGAGCGACACCCCTTCCACCAGGTGGTGCCGGATCACTAGTCCCGACTTTCGTCCCTGCTCGACCTGTCAGTCTCACAGTCAAGCTCCCTTGTGCACTTACACTCAACACCTGATTGCCAACCAGGCTGAGGGAACCTTTGGGCGCCTCCGTTACTCTTTGGGAGGCAACCGCCCCAGTTAAACTACCCATCAGGCACTGTCCCTCACCCAGATCATGGGCGTAGGTTCAGATTCCCAATCCGGCCAGAGTGGTATTTCAACAACGACTCCACACCCACTAGCGTGAGCGCTTCACAGTCTCCCACCTATCCTACACAAACCGAACCGAAAACCAATACCAAACTATAGTAAAGGTCCCGGGGTCTTTCCGTCCTGCCGCGCGTAACGAGCATCTTTACTCGTAATGCAATTTCGCCGGGCCTGTGGTTGAGACAGCCGGAAAGTCGTTACGCCATTCGTGCAGGTCGGAACTTACCCGACAAGGAATTTCGCTACCTTAGGATGGTTATAGTTACCACCGCCGTTTACTGGCGCTTAAATTCTCAGCTTCACCCCCCAAAAGGGAGTTAACCGGTCCTCTTAACGTTCCAGCACCGGGCAGGCGTCAGTCCGTATACATCGAATTACTTCTTCGCACGGACCTGTGTTTTTAGTAAACAGTCGCTTTCCGCTGGTCTCTGCGGCCACCCACCCCTAGCCTGTAAAAAGCTTCAGGATGTTTGGCCCCCCTTCTCCCGAAGTTACGGGGGCATTTTGCCGAGTTCCTTAACCACAGTTCACCCGATCGCCTTAGTATTCTCTACCTGACCACCTGTGTTGGTTTGGGGTACGGGCCGTGCACGCACTCGCTAGAGGCTTTTCTCGGCAGCATAGGATCACTCTACTTCACCTCAATCGGCTACGCATCACGTCTCAGCCTCATGAGCGGCGGATTTACCTACCACTCGGCCTACACGCTTACACCAGTACTACCATTCACTGGCGGAGCTACCTTCCTGCGTCACCCCATCACTTGACTACTACAGAATCAGGCCCCACGCTCCACAATGACGCTCCATCCGAAGACTTCACATCACGCTTTGGGTGGTTAGTATCAACTGCCTCATCAGGGACGCACGTGCTCGGGTACGGGAATATCAACCCGTTGTCCATCGACTACGCCTGTCGGCCTCGCCTTAGGTCCCGACTTACCCTGGGCGGATTAGCCTGGCCCAGGAACCCTTGGTCATCCGGCGGCAGAGTTTCTCACTCTGCATTCGCTACTCATGCCTGCATTCTCACTCCCACACCCTCCACCGCTGGTTTACACCGCGGCTTCCCTGGATGCAGGACGCTCCCCTACCCATCAACACGACTACACAACGCTCCGAAGAGCGAAGCGGATCAAATGTGTCAATGACACAGCTTCGGCGGTGTGCTTAAGCCCCGCTACATTGTCGGCGCAGGACCACTTGACCAGTGAGCTATTACGCACTCTTTCAAGGGTGGCTGCTTCTAAGCCAACCTCCTGGTTGTCTGGGCAATCCCACATCCTTTCCCACTGAGCACACACTTAGGGGCCTTAGCTGGTGTTCTGGGCTGTTTCCCTCTCGACGACGAAGCTTATCCCCCGCCGTCTCACTGCCGCACTCTCACTTCTCGGTATTCGGAGTTTGGTTGACTTCGGTAACCCGGTAAGGCCCCTAGGCCATCCAGTAGCTCTACCCCCAAGAAGAAACATGCGACGCTGCACCTAAATGCATTTCGGGGAGAACCAGCTATCACGGAGTTTGATTGGCCTTTCACCCCTACCCACAGCTCATCCCCTCAGTTTTCAACCTAAGTGGGTTCGGGCCTCCACACCGTCTTACCGGCGCTTCACCCTGGCCATGGGTAGATCACTCCGCTTCGGGTCTAGACCACGCGACTCAAAACGCCCTATTCAGACTCGCTTTCGCTACGGCTACCCCACACGGGTTAACCTCGCCACGCAGCACTAACTCGCAGGCTCATTCTTCAAAAGGCACGCCATCACCCTTCACAAGGCTCTGACGGCTTGTAAGCACACGGTTTCAGGTACTCTTTCACTCCCCTCCCGGGGTACTTTTCATCTTTCCCTCACGGTACTAGTCCGCTATCGGTCACCAGGAAGTATTTAGGCTTACCGGGTGGTCCCGGCAGATTCACAGCAAATTCCACGAGCTCGCTGCTACTCGGGAACACCATCACACAACACCCACACAGTTTTCGCGTACGGGACTCTCACCCACTCCGGTCCACCATCCCAGGTGATTCCACTAACCATGCAGCATCGCGCCAGAAATGTCAGTTTCTGGAAGACAGGTCCCACAACACCGCACACACAACGCCTGACAGCTTGACATGCGCACGGTTTAGCCTCATCCGCTTTCGCTCGCCACTACTCACGGAATCACGGTTGTTTTCTCTTCCTACGGGTACTGAGATGTTTCACTTCCCCGCGTTCCCTCCACACACCCTATATATTCAGGTGCGGGTAACACCACATCACTGGTGCTGGGTTTCCCCATTCGGACACCCTCGGATCTCAGCTCGGTTGACAGCTCCCCGAGGCTTATCGCAGCCTCCCACGTCCTTCATCGGCTCCTGATGCCTAGACATCCACCATGTGCTCTTAACAACTTGACCACAAAGATGCTCGCATCCACTCTACAGTTCTCAAACACCACACCAGAAACAACACCAGCGTGCTGCCTCAGGACCCAACAGCGTGCCAGCAAACAATCTCAAACCCAGCACCCACGACCGCGTTCCACGCTCCGAAGAGCAGTACTAACCATCGCCGGCACCCAGCCATCGACCATAACCAGTAGTTCCACAATTCCTTGAGCAACCAAGGCAAGTACACGTACGGCACTTACACCCTGGCCACTCCCAACCACGATGGGCCGGGATGTGTTGCTCCTTAGAAAGGAGGTGATCCAGCCGCACCTTCCGGTACGGCTACCTTGTTACGACTTCGTCCCAATCGCCAGTCCCACCTTCGACCACTCCCTCCCCGAAGGGTTGGGCCATGGGCTTCGGGTGTTACCGACTTTCATGACGTGACGGGCGGTGTGTACAAGGCCCGGGAACGTATTCACCGCAGCGTTGCTGATCTGCGATTACTAGCGACTCCGACTTCACGCAGTCGAGTTGCAGACTGCGATCCGAACTGAGACCGGCTTTAAGGGATTCGCTCCACCTCACGGTATCGCAGCCCTCTGTACCAGCCATTGTAGCATGTGTGAAGCCCTGGACATAAGGGGCATGATGACTTGACGTCATCCCCACCTTCCTCCGAGTTGACCCCGGCAGTCTCCCACGAGTCCCCGGCCGAACCGCTGGCAACATAGGATAAGGGTTGCGCTCGTTGCGGGACTTAACCCAACATCTCACGACACGAGCTGACGACAGCCATGCACCACCTGTACACCAACCACAAGGGAAGCCCTATCTCTAGGGATGTCTGGCGCATGTCAAGCCCAGGTAAGGTTCTTCGCGTTGCATCGAATTAATCCACATGCTCCGCCGCTTGTGCGGGCCCCCGTCAATTCCTTTGAGTTTTAGCCTTGCGGCCGTACTCCCCAGGCGGGGCGCTTAATGCGTTAGCTACGGCACGGACAACGTGGAATGTCGCCCACACCTAGCGCCCAACGTTTACAGCGTGGACTACCAGGGTATCTAATCCTGTTCGCTCCCCACGCTTTCGCTCCTCAGCGTCAGTATCGGCCCAGAGACCCGCCTTCGCCACCGGTGTTCCTCCTGATATCTGCGCATTTCACCGCTACACCAGGAATTCCAGTCTCCCCTACCGAACTCAAGTCTGCCCGTATCGACCGCAAGCTGAAGGTTAAGCCTCCAGTTTTCACGGCCGACGCGACAAACCGCCTACGAGCTCTTTACGCCCAATAATTCCGGACAACGCTCGCACCCTACGTATTACCGCGGCTGCTGGCACGTAGTTAGCCGGTGCTTCTTCTACAGGTACCGTCAGTCACCCTTCGTCCCTGTCGAAAGAGGTTTACAACCCGAAGGCCGTCATCCCTCACGCGGCGTCGCTGCATCAGGCTTGCGCCCATTGTGCAATATTCCCCACTGCTGCCTCCCGTAGGAGTCTGGGCCGTGTCTCAGTCCCAGTGTGGCCGGTCGCCCTCTCAGGCCGGCTACCCGTCGTCGCCTTGGTGGGCCATTACCCCACCAACAAGCTGATAGGCCGCGGGTTCATCCCATACCGCCGGAGCTTTCCACCACACACCATGCGATGCGCAGTCATATCCGGTATTAGACCCCGTTTCCAGGGCTTATCCCAAAGTACAGGGCAGATTACCCACGTGTTACTCACCCGTTCGCCACTAATCCACCCCGAAGGGCTTCATCGTTCGACTTGCATGTGTTAAGCACGCCGCCAGCGTTCGTCCTGAGCCAGGATCAAACTCTCCAACAATGAATTTGATCTAGACTATTCTAGTTTCTCAAAGGAAACCCCGACGAGGGGGTTTCAATATAAGCTCTACTGGCTTAGTTCACTAGCACACTGTTGAGTTCTCAAGCAACACACTAAATTGTCTGGCAGTGCCTCCAGGGCAAAGTTCAACCAACCGCTTCGATCGTAGTCGTTGGGGTTGGCCTTCCCATCCTGGGGGCCGTCGCAGTACGTTACCCGGTCCGGTTCGCGGAGTCAACCCCCGCTCGGCCCTGCCTCGTTCCTGGCGACGAAGAGAAGATTACATGGTCTCCAACCCCCCGGAAACAGGGGGGTCCCTTAAGGGTGTTTCCGCAGGTCAGAGCACAGGGAGCAGGGTTCGGAGCTCGTACGGCGTGACCGCGCTCCGGTAGTTGTCCCACTCGACGCGCTTGTTCCGGAGGAAGAAGTCGTAGACGTGCTCCCCGAGCGCCTCGGGCAGCAGCTCCGAACGCTCCATCTCGGACAGCGCCTCGCCCAGGTTCTGCGGCAGGTTCTTGTAGCCGGCCGCGCGGCGCTCGGCGTCGGACAGCGACCAGATGTTGTCCTCGGCGGGTGCGGGCAGCTCGTAGCCCTCGGCGATGCCCTTCAGCCCGGCGGCCAGGATCACCGAGTAGGCCAGGTACGGGTTGCACGCCGAGTCCAGCGTGCGGATCTCCACCCGGCGCGAGGACGCCTTGCCCGGCGAGTACATCGGCACGCGCACCAGCGCGGACCGGTTCGACCGGCCCCACGAGACCGTCGTCGGCGCCTCTCCCCCGCTGATCAGGCGCTTGTACGAGTTCACCCACTGGTTGGTCACCGCGGAGATCTCACGCGCGTGGTGCAGCACGCCCGCGACGAAGGCCTTGCCGGTGTCCGACAGCTCGTGCGGGTCCTCCGGGTCGTAGAAGGCGTTGCGATCGCCTTCGAACAGGCTCACGTGCGTGTGCATGCCCGAGCCCGGCTGGCTGGTGAACGGCTTCGGCATGAAGGTGGCCCGCACCCCCTGGGTCAGCGCCACCTCCTTGACCACGTACCGGAAGGTCATCACGTTGTCGGCCATGGTCAGCGCGTCGGCGTAGCGGAGGTCGATCTCCTGCTGGCCGGGCGCGCCCTCGTGATGGCTGAACTCCACCGAGATGCCCATCGCCTCGAGCGTCTCGATGGCGTGGCGCCGGAAGTGCGTCGCGGTGGCGTGGCTGGCCTGGTCGAAGTACCCGCCGTTGTCCGCGGGCTCCGGCTCGGTGCCGTCCTCCGGCAGGTTCGAGAGCAGGAAGAACTCGATCTCGGGGTGCACGTAGCAGGTGAACCCGGCCTCGCCCGCCTTCGACAGCTGGCGGCGCAGCACGTGCCGGGGGTCGGCCCACGACGGCGAACCGTCCGGCATCGCGATGTCGCAGAACATCCGGGCCGAGTACGGCGCGCCCTCGGGCGTTTCCCACGGCAGCACCTGGAAGGTGGCCGGGTCGGGCTTGGCGACCATGTCCGACTCGTAGACCCGCGCGAACCCCTCGATCGCGGACCCGTCGAAGCCGATCCCCTCGCTGAACGCCCCCTCCAGCTCGGCGGGCGCGACCGCCACCGACTTGAGGAACCCGAGCACGTCGGTGAACCAGAGCCGCACGAAACGGATGTCCCGTTCTTCAAGCGTGCGCAGCACGAACTCCTGCTGGCGATCCATGGCCGCACCCTAAACGGATCGTGTTAACGGCGTGTTTCAGGGCACCCGGAGGCGTGGCACGGCGATCGACATCACGGCGGCGAGCACGCACAGCCCGCCGGCGACCAGCCACGCCAGGTCGTAGCTGCCCTGCAGATCACGGGTCAGCCCGGCGCCGAACGCCGCCAGCGCGGCCCCGACCTGGTGCGACGCGAACACCCAGCCGAACGCGATGGGCGCGGCGTCGCCGAACTTCTCGCGGCACAGCGCCACGGTCGGCGGCACGGTGGCGATCCAGTCGAGCCCGTAGAAGATGATGAACACCCACATGCTCGGCTCCACGCCCGGCGCGAACAGCGAGGGCAGGATCATCAGCGACAGCCCGCGCAGCGTGTAGTACGCGCCGAGCAGGATCCGCGGATTCACCCGATCGGTGAGCCAGCCGGACAGGATCGTGCCCGCCACGTCGAAGATGCCGACCAGGGCGAGCAGCGAGGCCGCCGTGGTGTGCGGCATGCCGTGGTCGTGCGCGGCGGTGACGAAGTGCGTGCCGACCAGGCCGTTGGTGGACGCCCCGCAGATCGCGAACCCGCCCGCGAGCAGCCAGAACGTCCTCGTCCGCGCGGCGTCGCGCAGGGTGCGCAGGGCACGGGCCGCGCTGCTGCCGGTGACCGGCGCGGCGGAGACCTCGGGTTCGCCGCCGTAGGCCGTGGTGCCGACGTCGGTGGGGTGGTCGTGCAGGAACAACACCACCAGCGGGACCACCGCGAGCGCGGCCAGCGCGACCACGATGGACGCGGTGCGCCAGCCGTATTCGGTGGCGAGCGCGGCCACCAGCGGGAGGAAGATCAGCTGGCCGGTGGCGCCCGCCGCGGTCAGGATGCCGCTGACCAGGCCGCGGCGGTGCACGAACCACCGGCCGGTGACGGTGGCCACGAAGGCCATCGACATCGAGCCGGTGCCGACGCCGACCAGCACGCCCCAGAGCAGCTGCAGCTGCCAGGACGCGGTCATGAAGACGGTGAGCCCGCTGCCGAGGGCGACCAGGGTGAGCGCCCAGGCGACCACGCGGCGCATGCCGAGCCGGTCCATCAGCGCGGCGGCGAACGGGGAGATCAGCCCGAACAGCACGAGGTTGATCGAGACGGCCGCGCCGATCGTGCCGCGCGCCCAGCCGAACTCGGCGTGCAGCGGGTCGATCAGCACGCTCGGCACGGACCGGAAACCCGCCGCGCCGATCAGGGTCACGAACGCGACGGCCGCCACCACCCAGGCGCGGTGCAGCCGGTGGGTGCGCTGTTGGAGTTGAGTCACGCCGATCAGTTTCATGAAGTTTCGTTGCGCTAACTAGTGGCCGGAGCGCCAATATGTGAAAGAATCCGGCCATGGCCGGACCGCACCGCGTGGCCGTGCTCGCCATCGACGAGGTGGTCGGGTACGACATGCAGATCCCCACCCAGTTGTTCAAGACCGCCGCGCGTGGCGGGAAACCGCTCTACGACGTGCGCCTCTGCGGGATCGACGACCAGCCGGTGCGGGTCAGCGCCGGGTACACCGCGGTGCTCGACCACGGCCCGGAGGTGCTGGCCGAAGCGGACACGGTGATCATCCCGGGCACGAAGGTGCGCGGGCCCCGGCGCGAGGGCACGCTGCCGGACGACATCGCCGCGGCGCTCGCGCTGATCCGGCCGGGCACGCGGATCATGTCCATCTGCACCGGCGCGTTCGTGCTCGGCGCGGCCGGGCTGCTCGACGGCAGGCGGGCCACCACGCACTGGGCCTACGCGGACGAACTGCGCCAGCTGTACCCCGAGATCGACGTGGACGAGGACGTGCTCTTCGTCGACGACGGCGACGTGCTGACCTCGGCCGGGCTCGCCGCCGGGGTCGACCTGTGCCTGCACGTGCTGCGCGCGGACCACGGCAGCGAGGTGGCCAACACCGCGGCGCGCTACTGCGTGGTGCCGCCGTTCCGCGAGGGCGGGCAGTCCCAGTTCATCGAACGCCCGGTGACCGACGAAGGCGCCGGCAGCACGGCCGCGACCAGGGCGTGGGCGCTCGGACGGCTCGGCGAACCGCTGGACCTGGCGGCGCTGGCCGAGCACGCGCGGATGAGCGTGCGGACGTTCAGCAGGCGGTTCCGCGCGGAAACCGGGCTGTCGCCGCGGGCGTGGCTGATCCAGGAGCGGGTCAAGCACGCCCGGCACCTGCTGGAGACCACCGCGCTGCCGATCGACCGCGTGGCGCAGGAATCCGGCCTCGGCACCTCGGCCTCGCTCCGGCAACACCTCAACGCCGCCATCGGGGTGGCCCCGCTGACCTACCGGCGAACCTTCGCGCGCGGGTGAAACGGCTAACGTGGGCAGCATGTTCTCGCGCCGCCTGCTCGGGCTGCTGATGGTGACCGGCCTGCTCGGCGGGTGCGCCGCTTCCCCGGACGCCAGCGGTCCGCTGCCCGACGGCACCGGGCTGGTCCGTGAAGCCGCCGCCGCGCTGGGCGAGCTGGAAACGGTGCACTTCAAGTTCGGCATCAGCGGCATCCTCGACGGCCTCGAGGTGCTCGACGTGGAGGGCGACGCGAGCCGGGCGGGCGGACCGCACGGCTCGGCGACCGGGCGCGCCGCGGTCCCGGAGGCGAACGACCGCGTCGACTACCGGTTCCAGCTCAGCGGTGACGCGCTCACGTTGACCGACGCGGAGGGCGCGACCCGCACCGCCGCGGTGCCGTCGTTCACCCCGGCGACGCTGCTCGACGCCTCGCGCGGCCTGCCGCACCTGCTCACCGGCGCGACCGCGTTGCGCACCGAGACCAAGGAGAAGCTGGCCGAGGTGGAGACCTACCGCATCGACGGCCAGGTGCCGCGGGCGGTGATCAGCGCCGTGGTGCCGTCGATCCAGTCCGATGTGGACGTGAAGTTCTGGGTGGAGCGGGCGGCCACGAGGAACCTGGCGCGGGTGTGGCTGCAGGTGCCGCCGCGGCAGGCGAACGAGGGCGCGGTCATGCTGGAGCTCGCGCTCACGGCTCCTGGCAGCGGGTGTTCGCCGGCGGCAGGGTGCCGCTGATCAGGTAGTCCGTCCCGGCGTCGTCGACGCAGGGGATGCCCTGGAGGAACACCGTGTGCTGGGTTCCTTCGAACGACAGCAGCGAGCCCTTCATCGCCTTCGCCAGGTTGACCCCCGCCTCGTACGGCGTCGCCGGGTCGTTCGTGGTGGAGATGACCAGCACCGGCGGCACGCCGTCGACCTTGGGGGTGTGCGGTTCCGAAGTGTTCGGCACCGGCCAGAAGGCGCAGGTGTCCAACGCCGCGCCGTCCGGTTTTCCGTCGTCGAGGAAGGGCGCGGCCTCGTTGCCCTTCTTGAGGAACTCGGCGATCCGGTTCTTGTCGGTGATCTTCGGGTTGTCCACGCAGTTGATCGCGGTGAACGCGTCCTGGATGGCGCCGTAGGTCCCGTCCGCGCCGCGCTCGTTGTACTGGTCGGCGAGCTTCATCAGGGCGTCGCCGCGCTGCTGCTTCAACTCCGCCAGGCCCGTGTTGAGCTGCTTCCACAACTGCTGCGAGTACATCGCCTGGATGGCCGCCGTCCCGGCGTCCTCGTAGGAGAGCTTGCGCTCGCCGGCCGGCACGGGCTGCTCGATCAGCGGCCGGGTCAGGTCCTGGAACGCCTTCGTGGCACCGGCCGGATCGCGGCCGAGCGCGCAGTCCGGCTGCCGCGCGCACCAGGTCGCGAACTCACCGAACGCCTTGCCGAAGCCGGTGACCTGCGCGAGGTTGCCGTCGAGCGAGTCCTGCTCCGGGTCGACCGCGCCGTCGAGCACCATCGCGCGCACCTTGTCCGGGAACGCCTCGGCGTAGGTGTAACCGATCTGCGTGCCGTAGGAGTAACCGAGGTAGGTCAGCTTCTGGTCGCCGAGCGCGGCCCGCAGCAGGTCGAGGTCCTTGGCCACGTCGCGGGTACCGAGGTTGGCGAGCATCGCGTTGCCGTGCTCGGTGCGCTCGGCGCACTTCGCACCGAACTGCCTGGCCTCGTCCTCCTGCTTGGCCACGCCTTCCGGGGAGCCGTCGGTCTCGGCGTCGTCCGCGCGGTCGGCGTCGCGTTCGGCGTCGGTCAGGCAGCGGATCCTCGGCTCGCTCGCCCCGACCCCGCGCGGGTCGAAGCCGACGATGTCGAACCGCTTGCCCGCCTCGCCCTTGGCCGCCTGCACGGCGATGCCCGCGGCCGCCACCATGCCGGAGCCGCCCGGCCCGCCCGGGTTGAGCACGAGCGAGCCGATCCGCTCCCCGGCCGCCTTGTGCCGGAGCACGCCGATGCTGATCTTCTCGCCGCCCGGCTGGGCGTAGTCGAGCGGCACGCTCAGCCGCGCGCACTCGAGGCCGGGCACGCGGAACGCGGCCCGGCTGTCCTCACCCGTGGCGTACGGCGCGCATTCACCCCAGGTGAGCTTCTGCGCGTAGAAGGCCGCCATCGGGTCGGGCGGCGGGGTCGGCGTCGGGGGCGCCACCGACTCCACCGCGGTGTGCGGCGGGGGTTTGGGCGGCTCCTCCGCCGAGCACGCGGCGGTGACCAGGGCAAGCGGCAGCACAACAGCAATGACCGAGCGGAACGGGGGCACGCCGAGATCGTGCCACCGAACCCCGGACCCCCGCAGCGCGCGAAATCACCCGGCAGAGTGCCAACGCCGAGGTAGATCGATTCACTTGCCGGAGCAGCGCGTTCCCTCGGCGGGCAGGGTGCCGTCGGTCAGGTAGCCCGCGCCCGCGTCGTCGACGCACGCGACACCCTGCAGGAAGACGGTGTGCTGGGTGCCCTCGTAGGTCAGCAGCGAGCCCTTCATCGCCTTCGCCAGGTTGACCCCCGCCTCGTACGGCGTCGCCGGGTCGTTCGTGGTCGAGATCACCAGCACCGGGGGCACGCCCTCCACCTTCGGCGGGTGCGGTTCGGAGGTGTTCGGCGACGGCCAGAAGGCACACGAATCGAGGGCGGCGCCGTCCGGGAGCCCGTCGTCGAGGAACGGCGCGACCTGCATGTACCGCTGCTGCGCTTCGAGGATCTTCGCCTTGTCCGTGACCCGCGGGTCGTCCACGCAGCGGATCGCGGTGAACGCGTCCTGCGTGGTCGAGTACCGGCCGTCGGAGCCGCGCTCGTTGTAGGTGTCGGCGAGCTTCATCAGCGTGCCGCCGTTGCCGCTCTTCAACGCGTTGAGCCCGCTGTTCAGCGTGTCCCACAACTGCTGGGTGTAGAGCGCCTGCACGGTCCCGGTGGTCGCGTCCTCATAGGAGAGGAGACGGCCGTCGCCGACCGAGGCCTTGATGTCGATCAACGGCCGGGTCAGGTCCTGGTACGCCTTCGTCGCGCCCGCCGGGTCGCGGCCCAGTGCGCAGTCCTGCTCGGCGACGCACCACTTGACGAACTCGTCGAACGCCTTGCCGAAGCCCTCGCCCTGCGCGACCAGCGATTCGACCGAATCCTGCTCGGGGTCCAGCGCGCCGTCGAGCACCATCGCGCGCACGTTCTGCGGGAACGTCTCCGCGTAGGTCGAGCCGATGCGCGTGCCGTACGAATAACCGACGTAGGAGAGCTTCGCGTCGCCGAGCGCCGACTTGAGCACGTCCATGTCCTTGACGACGTCCCTGGTGCCGACGTTCGCGAGCATCGCGGCGTGGTGGTCGGTGCGCTCGGCGCAGCGGTCGGCGAAGGCCTTGCTCTCCGCTTCCTGCTTGCTCACGCCTTCCGGTGAACCGTCGGTCTCGACATCGTCGGCGCGCTCGGCGTCGCGTTCGTCGTCGGTCAGGCAGCGCACCTGTGGTTCGCTCGCGCCGACCCCGCGCGGGTCGAAGCCCACCAGGTCGAATCGGGCGGTCAGCTCGGGCGAGGCCTCGGCCATGCCGGCCACCGCGGCCATGCCGGAGGCACCCGGGCCGCCGGGGTTGAACAGCAGCGAGCCGATCCGCTCGCCACTGCCGTCCGACCGGTGCCGGAGCACGCCGATGGTGATCGTCTCGGCGTCGGGCTTGGCGTAGTCGAGCGGCACGGTCAGCCGCGCGCATTCGGCACCCTTCACCCCAAAGGCCGTCTTGGTGCTCGACGTTGTCGCGTAGGGTGCACACTCGCCCCAGCTCAGGGGCTGCGCGTAGAACTTTTCGAGACCGGCGGGAACCGGACCCGCCGGTCCTTTCGTTTCGGTGGTCGGCCGGGGCGGTTCCGCCTCGGTGGAACACGCGGCCATGACGACCGGTAGCGACGTTAGGACGAGGACAAGGCCCAGCCTGGACCGGTAGCGTTCGAGTCGGCGCACCTCGACGATGGTGCCAGCACCGAAGCGTGGAACTCGGACGCGGTACCGCCGCGTTGGGCAAGCGAACACCGCCCGCTGGGCGCGAGACGGACAGAGGAGAGCACGGGTGGCAGCGTTGATGAGCCGGGTCGGCAAACGGTTGCGCAGGATCATCCAGCGTCCGGCCAGCGTGGAACTGACCCGGTACGAGGCGCTCCTGCCCGCGGTCGAGAAGCGGGAACCGGAGATCGAGAAGCTCTCCGACGAGGAGCTGACCGAGACCGCGGCCAAGCTGCGCGAGGTCGAGAAGTGGGGCGACGACCAGCTGGTCGAGCTCGGCGCGCTGGGTCGTGAGGCGGCCAGGCGCGCGCTCGACGAGCGCGCCTTCGACGTCCAGGTGCTGGGCACGCTCGGCCTGCTCACCGGGCACGTGGTGCAGATGGCCACCGGTGAGGGCAAGACGCTGGCCGGCGCGCTCGCCGCGGCGGGGTACGCGCTGCAGGGCAAGCGCGTGCACGTGGTCACGGTCAACGACTACCTGGCCCGTCGTGACGCCGAATGGATGAAGCCCATCTTCGACCTGCTGGGCGTCAGCGTCGGCTGGGTCGAGCCCTCGCGCACCCGCGAGGAGCGCCGCGAGGCCTACCACGCCGAGGTCACCTACGGCGCGGTCAGCGAGATCGGCTTCGACATGCTGCGCGACCGCCTGGTCACCCGCGCCGACGAGCTGGTCCAGCCGGAGCCCGAGGTGGCGATCATCGACGAGGCCGACTCGGTGCTGGTCGACGAGGCCAGGGTGCCGCTGGTGATGGCCGGTTCGGTGGACGCGGGGCAGGCCGACGAGGAGGTCGCCAACGTGGTCCGGCGGCTGCGCCTCGGGCTGCACTACGAGACCGACAAGGACGGCCGCAACGCCTGGCTGACCACCGCGGGTTCGTCGGTGGTGGAGAAGTCGCTCGGCGGCATCGACCTGTACAGCGAGTCCGGCGACGGGCAGGACCGGCTGGCCGCGGTGAACGTCGCGCTGCACGCGCACGCGCTGCTCGAACGCGACGTCGACTACCTGGTGCGCGACGGCAAGGTCCAGCTGATCAACGCCTCCCGCGGCCGCGTCGCGGAACTGCAGCGCTGGCCGGACGGGCTCCAGGCCGCGGTCGAGGCCAAGGAGCAGGTGCCGCCGTCGGACCGCGGCGAGATCCTCGACTCGATCACCGTGCAGGCGCTGATGGCGCGGTACCCGCAGGTGGCGGGCATGACCGGGACCGCGGTCGCGGTGGCCGAGCAGCTGCGCGAGTTCTACAAGCTGGAAGTGGCGGTCATCCCGCCGAACACGGAGAACATCCGTGAGGACGCCAAGGACCGCATCTTCGCCTCGCCGTCGCAGAAGCTGCGCGCGATCGAGGAGGAGATCGCCCGCGTGCACGAGACCGGGCAGCCGATCCTGGTCGGCACGCAGGACGTGGCCGAGTCCGAGGAACTGGCCGAGAAGCTGGCGAAGGTCGGCCTCGAGTCCGTGGTGCTGAACGCGCGGAACGACGCCGAGGAAGCCGAGATCATCGCGGACGCCGGCCGGTACGGCGCGGTCACCGTGTCCACCCAGATGGCCGGTCGCGGTACCGACATCCGGCTCGGCGGCAAGGACGGCAAGGACCGCGACCGGGTGGCCGAGCTGGGCGGGCTGCACGTGATCGGCACCGCGCGCTACCCGAGCAGCAGGCTCGACGACCAGCTGCGCGGCCGCGCCGGCCGCCAGGGCGACCCGGGCAGCTCGATCTACTTCGCCAGCCTCAACGACGACCTGGTGCTGCAGAACGCGCCGGACATCCCCGAGGGCATCGACTCCGACTCCGAGACCGGCGAGATCACCGACGGCGCCGCGCACCGGCAGATCAAGCACGCGCAGCGCGTGGCCGAGGGCGTCGACCTGGAGATCCACCGCAACACCTGGCGCTACACCCGGCTGATCGAGCGGCAGCGCACCGAACTGCTGGCCCACCGCGACAAGCTGCTGCGCACCGACCTGGCGAAGGAGCAGCTGGAGAAGGGCGCGCCGGAGAAGTTCAAGGAACTGGCCGAGGCGGTGGACGACGAGGAGAAGGTGGAGCAGATCTGCCGCGAGATCGCGTTGTTCCACATCGACCAGCTCTGGTCGGACCACCTGGCCTTCCTGACCGACGTGCGGGAGAGCATCCACCTGCGCGCGCTGGCGCGGGAGACGCCGCTCGACGAGTTCCACCGCGCGGCGATCCCGGAGTTCCACAAGATCATCCCGGAGACCGAGCAGCGCTCGATCGCCTCGCTGGAGGAAGCCGAGATCACCGAGAACGGCATCGATCTCGCCGCTTCCGGCGTGCGGCGGGCCACCTCGACGTGGACCTACCTGGTGCACGACAACCCGTTCGACTCCGACGCCGAGCAGGCACTGAAGAAGGTGCGGAGCATGCTGCGCCGCAAGAAGGACTGACACACGAGCAAAAAGCGGGGTCCCGGCGCCGGGACCCCGCTTTTTTGTGCCTCAGCTGCGGAAGGGACCGGTCACTTCGTAGGTGATGCCGCCCGAGCTGGACCCGCTGGTCCCGCGCTGGGACGAGAAGTACAGCCGGTTCCCGGCGGGCGTGAACGCCGGGCCGCAGATCTCGGAGCTGCTCTGGCCGTTGATCCGCAGGAACGGCGCGACGATGTCGTTCGGCGTGATCACGCAGATCTCCATGTTGCCACCGTCTTCGGCGACGAAGAGGTCACCGGACGCGCTGCCGGTCACGTTGTCCACCCCGGTCAGCGGTGCCGTGCCGGGGCTCACCAGCGAGTCGTCGTAGGCGAGTTCGTAGGTGTTGTTCACCAGGTTGAGCTGCCACAACCGGTTGTCGCCCTTGGTGGTGAACCACGCGGTGTCGTTCGCGTAGTGCAGGCCCTCGCCGCCGTTGAACCGCTTCGCGCCGGAGACCTGGTTGCGGGTGGCGGTCGGCGAACCGTCCACATCGGGCACGTCGGCCCAGGTGAACGAGCCGGAGGTGGCCGTGCCCGCGCGGAGCACCTGCAGCTTGCCCGCGGACAGGTTGCCCCAGGTGGTGGGCAGGAAGCGGTAGAAGCACCCGTCGGAGACGTCCTCGGTCAGGTAGATCGCCTTGCGCACCGGGTCCGCCGCGGCGGCTTCGTGCTTGAACTGGCCCATCGCCGGGTGCCGGACCGAGGCCTTGACGCCCCACGGGTCGCATTCGAACACGTACCCGCGGTCGATCTCCTCGCAGGAGAGCCAGGTGTTCCACGGGGTGGCGCCGCCGGCGCAGTTCACCCTGGTGTTGCTGAGGATGCGGTACGCACCGGTGATGGTGCCGTTCGCGTCGAACTTCAGCGCGCCGGCGCCGCCGCCGAGCAGGACCTCCGAGTTGGACACGTAGATCCAGCCGCTGCCGTCGGCGAAGACCGCGCCGCCGTCGGGCGCGTCGTGCCAGGTGTACCCGGCGACCTTCTGCCCGGACCGGGCCACGACCCGGCTGGTGAACCCGGCCGGGAGCTGGATGCCGTTGGCGTCGGCGGCCTGGAGCGGGCCGTACGGGCTGGGGCCGTTCTGGGCGGGGTTCGCCAGTGCCGAGGGGGTGAAGGTGTTGCCGAACGCCGTGACGCCCGCGCCGAGCACCGCCGCGCGCAGGAAGTTCCGTCTCTTGAGGGTCGACACGCTGTGCCTCCGTTGAGTTCCGCTGTGTGGTGGGGGAACCCAACGGACGCTACGGAAACGCGGTCACCGGGTACAGGTACCCGCGGTGAACTCCCGACGAAAGGCGCATTCACCCCAGCAGGCCGAGCCGGTGCGCGGCGGTGGCCGCCTGGACCCGGCCGGTGACCCCGAGCTTGCCGAGGATGCTGGACACATGCGCGCCCGCGGTCTTCACCGCGATGAACAGCTCACCGGCGATTTCCCGGTTCGTCCGGCCTTCGGCGAGCAGGCGGAGCACCTGCAGTTCGCGCGGGGTGAGGCGCTGTTCGGGCGCGGGTTCGTCGAGCCGCGTCCTGGTCGCCTTGGCCAGCCGCTCGATCTCGGCCAGCATTCCGGCTGCTCCCAGTGCCTCCGCGAGTGCGTGCGCGCGGCGCAGGTCGCCCGCCCGCAGTGCCGCCCGTGCCTCGCGGTACGGCTGGCACAACTCGGCCCACGCGTCGGCCGCGCGCGTCCAGTCGTCGCGTTCTCCGCTGCGTTCGGCCTTGTGCGTGAGCTGGTACGCCCGTTGCACGGCACCGTCGACGGGAAGTTCACCGACCGGCCAGGGTCCGGTCGCGACCACCGGCCAGAGGTACCGCGAGCTGGTCACCGAATCGTCGGCGAGCGCTCGTGCGACCGCCTCGCCCGCCTCGGTTTCCTTGCCCTGGAACAACATCAGTTCGACCTGGAGCTGGACGAGCAGCAACAGGTCCTGTGCGTAGGCGGTTCCGCGCGTGAACACCTCGCCGGCGTAGGCGACGGCTTCTTCGGCGGGCGCCCGATCGCCGCGCGCGAGGCCGAGGATTCCCTTCAGCACCAGCAGATACGCGCGCAGGCTCGGCGTCGGATCGAGTTCCAGCGCGTGGTCGAGGATCTCGTTCGCCTCGTCCCAGTCCCCCAACGCGATCAGTGCCTCGGCGAGGTTCCCGGCGTGCGCGGGGCCGGAGGTCCTGGCGAGACCGGTTTTCGCGGCTTCGGAAAGTCCACAACGGGCCACGTCGGCGGCTCGCCGGTACTGCCCGGCGCCCACCAGCAGATCCGCCTGGCAGCGCAGCGTGTGCAGGACGATCCGCTCGTCGTCCAGTTCCTCGGCCGCGGTGAGCACACGAGCCAGTTCGGGCAGATCCGCGCGCAGGTAAGCCAGGTTGATGCGGGCGACCAGTTCGGACCGCACGTCACCGGGCGTTCGCGAGGCCTCTTCGGCGACCACGAGGGCCTTGTCTTCGCACGGGACCGTCATCAGGCGCGCGGCCAGCGCGTTCAACGCCGGACGACGTTCCGCGTGCCCGGCCGGGATCAGCCGCGCGGCCTCTCGCAGGTCGTCCAGATCGCCCGGCAGGCCGAGTGCGTACCGCAGTTCGCCGCGATGCCGCAGGATTCGCGCGAGTTTGACCGGATCTTCGGCGAATTCCTCGACGGCGGCCTCGATCAGGTTCATCGCGCGGTCGCCTTCCCCGGCGGACACGGCGGCCTCGATCGCGTCCTCCAGCACGTCGGCGGGCTTGGCGCCGAGTTCGAGCACACGCGCCAGGAACAGCGATCTTTCGGCGTAGGCGAGCGAATTCCCGGCCGTCGACGCGGCGGCCCACGACGCCGCCAGCGCGCGCTCCGGATGTTGTTTCCGCACGGCGTACCAATGCCGGGCCAGTTCGACTTCGGGTCGCGCGACCAGCGACGCGTCTTGGGCGAGCGCCTCGCCGTAGCGCGTGTGCAGCGTGGCGCGTTCGCCCGGCAACAGGTCCTCGTAGACGACTTCGCGGATCAGCGCGTGCCGGAACGCGTACTCGTCTTCGTCGGCCACCAGGAGATTCGCCGCGACGGCCGGGCGGACGACATCCGACAACGCGACGTCGTCGAGTTCGGTGACCGAGGCCAGCAGCCGGTGTCCGACCCGGCTCCCACCGGCCGCCGCCGCCCGCACGACCTGCTGGGTCCGCGGTTCGAGCCGGTCCATCGGGGCTCGCAGCAGGTCCCGGATGGACTGCGGCAGCGACGGTCCCGGTTGGCCCGCACAGCCCAGCAGCGCCTCGACGAACAGCGGGTTCCCGTCGCTCTTGCGGAAGATCCGGTCGCTGAGACCGGGATCGGGTTCGTGCCCGAGCAGGCCGCGCAACTGCACGGTGACCGCGTTCTTCGGCAGGCGCGCCAGTTCCAGCCGTCGCACCCAGTCCAGCCGCGCCAGTTCCGCGAGCAACGAGCGCACCGCCGGATCCACCTGGTCGCTGCGGTAGCTGATCACCAGGAGCAGGCCGGGGATCGCGGGCTGGCTGCGCACCAGGAACCGCAGCAGGTCGCGGCTCGACCGGTCCGCCCAGTGCAGGTCCTCGACGGCGAGCACGAGCGGTTCCCGTTCGGCCAGGCCCTGGAACACCGCGAGGATCTGCTCGAACAGCCGCGCCCGCGCCAGTTCGTCACCCGCGCGGTCCGGCGGACCGAGCGACGGGAGCAACCGGCCGAGTTCGCCGGTCCCGCCCGGCGACAGCGCGTGGATTTCGTCGGGACCGATCGCGCGCAGGACCGCGGTGAACGGCGCGAAGGGCAGGCCGTCCAGGCAGCCGCAGACCAGCACCCTGGCCTGCTGCGCGGCGGCGAACTCGCTGATCAGCCGGGACTTCCCGATCCCGGCCTCACCCCCGACGAGCACGGTGGCCGAGCCGGTCGCCGCCCTCGCGAAGGCGTCCGCGAGCACCGCGAACTCGGCGTCCCGCCCGGGCGAGAACCGGACTCGGCAGTCCCGTGCGCATACCGCCACACTTCCACAGCACGCGGAAATGGGGCGGGTGGATAGGGCATCCGCCCGATGCCCGGCCCACCCGGCCCGGCGGACGCTCGTGGCGTGCTCACCGAAGATCTCCGGCAACGACTGCTGACCCGGCCGATGGCCCTGGTGCTGGTACTCGCGTTCGGCGCGTTCTGCGGCTTCTACCTGCTGCTTTCCGTGGTCCCGCTGTACGCGTCGGCGTCCGGGGTGGTCAGCGCGGGGTTGTCCACCGGCGCGTTGATGCTGGCCACCGTCGCGATCGAGCCCGCGGTCCCGCGACTGGCGGCCCGGCTCGGGTACCGCGCGGTGCTGGCGCTCGGCGTGGTCCTGCTCGGCGCGCCCGCGTTCGCGTTGACCCTCTCCCCCGCGATGCCGTTGGTGCTGGCGGTCGCGCTGGCCCGAGGTGCCGGGCTCGGCATCGTCGTGGTGGTGGCGGTCGCGCTGGTCGCCGAACTCGCCGCGCCGGAACGCCGTGGCGAAGCGCTGGGCCTGTACGGGATCGCGGTCGGTGTGCCGCCGATCGCGGCACTGCCGCTAGGAGTGTGGTTGAGCGCCGAAATCGGGTACGGACCGCTGTTCGTGGCCGGTGCCCTGCTGCCGCTGGTGACCTTGCCCGCCGTGCTCGGGCTGCCGTCGCGGCGTCCTCCGGTGCCGTCGCGGTCGGACTCCGGACCGGCCGGTCTGCTGCGGCCGACGCTGATCTTCGGCGCGACCACCTTCGCCGCCGGGGTCTTCGTGACCTTCCTGCCGCTGGCTGTCCCGCCGGAAGCGCGGCCGGTGGCGGCGGTCGCGCTGCTGGTCCAGTCGGCCGTGACACCGCTCGCGCGCTGGGTGGCCGGGCGGTTCGGCGACCGGTTCGGGTCGGGGCGGCTGCTGATCCCGTCCGTGCTCCTCGCCGCGATCGGAACCGCCGCGACGGTGGTGCTCGACCGCCCGGTGGCGGTGATCGCGGGCATGGCGGTGTTCGGCGTCGGCTTCGGCATGGCGCAGAACGTGACGCTGGCGGTGATGTTCGACCGCGTGCCGGAAGCGGCGTTCGGGCGGGTCAGCGTGCTGTGGAACATCGCCTACGACGCCGGTCTCGGGGCAGGCGCGGTCGGGTTCGGCCTGGTCGTCGGCGGGACCGGCTACCCGGTGGCGTTCGCGGCGACGGCCGCCCTGCTCTTCGCCGCGCTGCTCCCGGCGTGGCGTGACCAACGGAAAGGGCAACTCCGATGATCCCCGAGCTGGAAGCGCTGATCCGCATTCCGTCGGTGAGCGGTGAAGCCGTCGCGCTGCGCCGGTCGGCCGAGCTGACCGCGCGGTTGTTCCGCTCGACCGGCGCGCCCGAGGTGGAGGTCCTCGACGAGGTCGGCGCGCCGGCGGTGCTGGCGAGATATCCGGCGCCACCGGGCAAGCCGACCGTTCTGCTGTACGCGCACCACGACGTGCAGCCGGCCGGGAGCGGCTGGTCCAGCCCGCCGTTCGAGCCGGTCCGGCGCGGGGATCGCTTGTACGGCAGGGGTTCGGCGGATGACAAGTCGGCGATCGCGGCCCACCTCGCCGCGTTGCGCGCGTTCGACGGCAAGCCACCGGTGGGCGTGACGGTGCTGGTCGAAGGTGAGGAGGAGATCGGCTCGCCGACGCTCGCGGCGTTCATCGAGCGGTACCGCGACAAGCTCGCGGCCGACGTGATCGTGCTGGCCGACGCCGAGAACTTCGACGTCGGCGTGCCCGCGTTCACGACCTCCCTGCGTGGCCTCGCGGCGTGCGTGGTGGAAATCCGGACGATGGAACGGGGAGCGCATTCCGGGACCTACGGCGGTGCGGCACCGGACGCGCTGACCGCCCTGTGCCGCCTGCTCGCGACGCTGCACGACGAGTCGGGCGAAGTCGCGGTCGCGGGCCTGATCGGCGGGAAAGCACCCGCGGTCGATTACCCCGAGGACCGGTTCCGCGTGGAGGCCGGCCTGCTCGACGGCGTGCCGTTGCTGGGCACCGGCCCGCTCGCCGAACGGATCTGGGCACGCCCTTCGGCGAGTGTGCTGGCGATCGACGCCCCACCGGTCGATGGGGCATCGAACACGTTGCAGCCGGTGGCCCGCGCGAAGGTGAGCCTGCGCCTGGCCCCCGGCGACAACGCGGTGCGCGCGCGGGCGGCGCTCGCGCGGCACCTGCGGACGCACGCGCCCTGGGCCGTGCGGGTGCACGTCGAAGAGGGCGAGGTCGCCGAGCCGTACTCGGGCGCGGCCTGCCTGGACGCGGCTCGGCGGGCCTACGCCAAGGCGTACGGCACCGAGGTGGTGGAGATCGGCGGCGGTGGCTCGATCCCGTTCGTCGCCGCGTTCGCCGGGGCGTTCCCCGACGCGGCGATCCTGATCACCAGCGCGGGCGGCGACCCGGCCTGCCGCGCGCACGCCGCCGACGAGAACCTGCACCTCGGCGACTTCGCGCGCGCGTGCGAAGCGGAAGCCCTGCTGCTGGCCGAGCTCAGTGCACCTCGCGCCAGGAGTTGGTGATCGGGAGGCGGCGGTCGCGGCCGAAGGCCTTGAAGGTGATCTTCGTGCCCGGCGGGTACTGGCGGCGCTTGTACTCGGCCTTGTCGACCATGCGGACCACCCGGTCGATCACCTCGGGGTCGAACCCGGCGGCGAGCAGGTCGGCGAACCCGCGGTCGCCCTCCACGTAGTCGTCGAGGATGTCGTCGAGCAGCGCGTAGTCCGGCAGCGAGTCCGAGTCGAGCTGGTCGGGGCGCAGTTCGGCGGACGGCGGTTTGCTGATCGAGTTCTCCGGGATCGGCGGGGTCTCGCCGCGCTTCTCGGCTTCGGCGTTGCGCCAGCGGGCCAGCTGCCACACATGCGTCTTGAACACGTCCTTGATCGGCGCGAAACCGCCGACCGCGTCGCCGTAGATGGTCGAGTAGCCCACCGCCAGCTCGGTCTTGTTGCCGGTGGCCAGCACCAGGTGACCGTCCAAGTTGGACAGTGCCATCAGCAGCATGCCGCGGGTGCGGGCCTGGATGTTCTCCTCCGCGAGCCCGGTCAGCTTGAGCTGGTCGACGTAGATCTTGACCATGTCCTCGACCGGTTCGACCCGGAAGTGCGCGCCGATCCGGCGGGCCAGCTCGGCGGCGTCCGAACGGGAATGTTCCGAGGAGTACTTGGACGGCATCGAGACGCCGTGCACCGCGTCACCACCGAGCGCGTCGGCGGCCAGCGCGGCCACCACGGCCGAGTCGATACCGCCGGAGAAGCCGAAGGTGACCGAGCGGAAGCCGTTCTTCTGCACGTAGTCGCGCAGGCCGACGACCAGCGCCGACCACACCTCCGCCTCCTCCGAGAGCGGTTCGCTGACCGGCGGCTCGGCGAGCGGTTCGTAGGCGGGCAGCGGCTCGGCGGAGAGCACGCGGCGGTTGACGTGCAGCCCGGCCAGCTCGCCGTCGGCGGCGTGGCCGCCCGCGTCGATGTCCATGTCCAGCACGAGCAGGTGCTCGGTGAACTGGGGCGCCCTGGCCAGCAGCCTGCCGTCCGCGGCGACCACGATGGAGTCACCGTCGAAGACCAGGTCGTCCTGGCCGCCGACCTGGTTCGTGTAAACCAGCGGCGCCCCGGCCTCGGCCGCGCGGCGCGCGATCAGCGGCAGCCGGATGTCGTCCTTGGACCGTTCGTACGGCGAAGCGTTCGGCGCCACCACGAGGTCCACCCCGGCCTTGCCGAGCGCGGCGATCGGGCCGCCGTCCTGCCAGATGTCCTCGCAGATCACCATGCCGATGTCGATGCCGTGGTACCGGACCACGTCGAGCGTGGTGCCGGGCTTGAAGTAGCGGTGCTCGTCGAACACGCCGTAGTTGGGCAGGTGGTGCTTGAACTGCCTGGCCACCACCTCACCCCGGTACAGGGCGGCCGCGGCGTCCCGCGGCCCGGCGTCGTCGAGGTCCAGGTAGCCGACGTAGACCAGCACCTCCCCGCAGCCCGCGTCGTCGAGCCGCCTGGCCACCTCGTCCACCTTCGCGCGGGACGCCTCGGCGAACGTCTTGCGCAGGGACAGGTCCTCGACCGGGTACCCGGTCAGCGACATTTCGGGGAAGACCACCACGTGCGCGCCGGCCTCGACGGCCTTGCGCGTCCACTCGACGGTCTGGTCGGCGTTTCCGGCGAGGTCCCCGACAGTGGGGTTGACCTGGGCCAACGCGAGGCGCAGTTGCGGCATTGCGCCATTCTCGCTCACGTCGGGCCACCCGGCGACCAAGTGTGCGCAACTCCGCCCCCAATAGGGTTGGCCGATGAACCGAGAGCAGTACCGCGTCGAGCTGGAGCACTACGGGACCGCGCTGGCCGCCGCGGCCACCGACCTGAGCAGGCCGGTGCCCAGTTGTCCGGACTGGACGGTGGGGGATCTGGTCTGGCACACCAGCGAGGTCTTCTACTTCTGGCGGCTGCAGTTGAGCGGGCTGCTGACCGGGCCCGACCACTACCAGGAACCGGAGCGGCCGGGCGACGACGAGGTGCTCGACCGGTACGCGGACAACCTCCGGCACCTGCTCGAAGCCGTCCGGCGGGCGGAGCCGGAGAAGCCGGTGTGGACCTGGTCGGAGGACCGGACGGCGGGGTTCGTCCAGCGCCGGATGGCGCACGAAGCCGCTGTTCACGCGTGGGACGCCTTGCTCGCCGCAGGTCGCGACGAGCCGATCGGGCGGGAGCTGGCGGTCGACGGGATCGACGAGTTCCTGACGCACTTCCTGCCCTCGTCGCTGGCTGGGGAGCTGGGTGGCACGGTGCACTTGCACGCGACGGACGGTCCCGGTGAGTGGTCGATCGCGCACGACGGGGAGGGTTGGCGGGTCTCGCACGCGCACACGAAGGCCACGGTGGCGGCGCGGGGGACGGCGTCGGACCTGCTGCTGGTGCTGTGGCGGCGTCGCGAGGTCAGCGCGGTGGAGACGTTCGGTGACACGGCGGTGCTGGATCGCCTGCTGAAGTCCGCCGAAACTGCATGAATTCGTCTCTGCTCCGGGTTTGTCGGGGCCGCGGGTTACCGTCGCATCGTGACCAAGTTCCACGCCATCCACACCGAGCGCCTCATCCTGCGCCCGTTGCGCCAGGACGACCGGGCTGACGTCGTCGAGATCCAGTCCGCGCCCGAGACGAACCAGTACAACAACGACCCGCCCGACGCGGAGCAGGCGGGTAAGCAGTTCGAGTACTGGCTCTCGCACTGGGCTGAGCACGGGTACGGCTACTTCGCCGTGGTCGAGGCCGCGACGGGTGAGGTCGTCGGGGTGGGCGGCGTGCAGTCGAAGGAGATGCACGACGAGAAGTTGCTGAATTTGTACTACCGCTTCCGCGCGTCCAGCTGGGGTAAGGGCTATGCGACCGAGATGGCCGAGGCCGCGGTCGAGTGGGCGGAGCGGGAGGTGCCCGAGCGTCCCGTGGTGATCTCGGTGGCGCTGATCAACAAGCCGTCGCGGCGGGTGGCGGAGAAGCTGGGCTTCACGCCTTATCGAGAGGAGGACTACCAAGGACAGCGGTCGACCCATTACCGCCGTTGACTGTCCACAATGGTCACCTGCTGGTTCTCGCACTCGCCGTCCCAGTCCCGTGGCAGCGGCACGGGCGTATCTGGGGCGATGATCGAGACCAGGTGGTCGAGCACCGCGTCCGCGTGGCCGACCAACAGGTGCCCGGCGCCGGGCAGGGTGATCACGCGTGCCTGCGGAATCACCGCACACTCCTGACGGACGTGCTCAGGTAACCGGTAGTCATCGAACTCCGGCACCAGCGCCACCACCGGCTTGCCCGCCGAGGCCCAGGCAGCCCGCTGCACCGGACTGCTCCAACGCAACGGCGGCGCAATCAACACGACGCCCTCAACAATGCCGCCGGTACCTGGGCTGTCGCGGGTGCCTTCGGTGCCGTGGCTGTCGCGGGAGTCGCGGGCGTCTACGGTGCCTTCGGTGCCGCGGATGTCGCGGGCGTCTTCGGCTCCGCAGACGCCCTCGGTGCCTTCGGTGCCGCGGCTGTCGCGGGCGCCTTCGGTGCCGCGGATGTCGCGGATGTCGCGGGTACCTACGGTGCCGTGGCTGTCGCGGACGCCTTCGGTGCCGTCGGTGCCACGGGCGCTGTGCGCACCTCCGGCGCCGCGGGTGGCCTGGTCGCTGCGCGCACCTTCGACGCCGCCGGTGGCCTGGCCGCCGCCTGTGCCCTGGCCAACGCCGGTGGCCTGGCCATCGCCTTCGATGGGGTCGGGGCCATGGAGGTCGTCAGCACCGCTGGTGCTGCCAAGGTCGCCAACGCCGTCGGTGCCTCCGGGCGCCTCGGTGCCGCCGGGCGCCTCGGTGCCGCCGCGCCTAACGATGCCTGCCGTGCCTGGGGTGCTGCCAGCACCAGCCGTCCCGACATGGCCATCGATGCCGTACATGAGGGCGAGGTCGCTCCCGAAGGACCACCCGGCCAGCCACACCCTGGGCAACCCCCGGGACCGGACGAAGTCGAGCGCTGCGGCGACGTCGAAGCCCTCACCTTCCGCGGCGCCGAAGGTGCCTTCGCTCCGTCCGGCTTCGCTGGCGGCGCCGCGTGTGTTGAACCGCAGCACCGCGAGGCCGGCCAGAGCGGGCAGGCGGAAGGCGGCCTTGCGCAACACGTGCGAATCCATCATGCCGCCGTGTGTGGGGAGCGGGTGGAGCAGCACCACGGTCGCCACCGGCGCGCGGTCGGCGGGCAGTGCCAGCTCGCCGACCAACCGCAAGCCGTCTTCGGTGTGCAGGGTTATTGCCTCGCGTCGCGCGGGGAGCTTGGTGTTGGGGCCGATCCTCACCATCGGTTGGGCCTCCTCCGCGCCCGCGCGTCCCAGCAGGGGCGGTGCCAGTGCCGCCGGTCGGTCACCGAGCCGGTCTCGTCGGCGGGCCACACCACCACGTGCGGCACGCCGGGCCGGATCTCGTGGTCGCACCCCGGGCACCGGTAGAACTTCGTCGCCTGGGCGCCCGGCACCGACCGGACGAGCCAGTCCCCATCCGGCGCCGACTCGGTGCTGGCCCACCCCGTCGCCCCACCCACCTCACGCGCGGGCAGGCTCGCGCGACCACGCGATGGCTTGTTACGACGGGGCACGCCGCCACGGTATCCGCCGGGTGCCCCCGACCCACCCACCGGCCGCCCGCCACGTCCGCTTGGGAGAGCGACCACGCGCCGTGAATGTGGCGTTGACAGCGAAATCGGCTGTGAAAGCCACATTCACAGCACCAGCGGGAGGCACCAAGCTCGGACCGAGCGCCCACGTGTCACGAAGGCCACGTTCGGGACGCCAGACGTCTCGAAGGCTACATCCGAGACAAGCTCAGCCGAAGTAGCGGCCTGGAGGGACGCCCACCGCCCGTCGGAAGGCGGCGACGAAGGCGCTGGGCGAGGAGTAACCCACGCACTCGGCGACCCGCGCGAGCGGGCGGCCGTCGGCCAGCAGAGGGAGCGAAGCGCGCAGCCGGACCTGGGTGCGCCATCGGCCGAAGCTGAGGCGCGTTTCCTCGACGAACAGGCGCGCGAGCGTGCGATCGCTGGCACCCACATACCGCCCGAAGTGTTCGAGTGTCCGGTCGTCGGCGGGGTCGGCGATCAGGGCGTCGGCGACTCGGCGGGCTCGGGCATCCCTGGGCATCGGGACACTGATGGGGGTCACCGGCACGGGCTCGAGCAGGTCGAAAGCCACGGCTTCGGCGCGACGCCGGGCCTCGTCGGAGAGGGCGTCAGCGGCGCGGGCGTCAGCGGCGAGGGCGCCAGCGGTGAGGTGCTCGAGCAGTTCGCGCAGCAGCGGGCGCACGCGCACCAGCCGGGGCTCCGGCCACGCGACCGGCGACTGCGACGCGTCCATGAAGATCCCCCGCAGCACCGCGTTCCCCGCCGAGCCGGTGCGGTGGACCGTGCCCGCCGGGATCCACAGCGCCCGCGCGGGCGGCAGCACCCAGTGCGCCGACCCGACGTTGACCGCGACCACCCCGCGCGCCGCCCACGCGAGTTGGTGGTGGTCCTCGTGGACGTGCCAGTCGAGCCAGGTGCCCGACGGCAGGTCGTAGTCGCCGAACAGCATCGCGTCGGGTTGTCCGGTTGACGACATGACTTGGCAGCCTATCGCCTTCCGGCCAGCGCGCCACGCCCCTAGCGTCAGCCCCATGGCGATGAACTGGTACCACCGGAAGCTCTGCAGCTCCGAGAAGTGGGCGAAGCACGTCGAGGACCAGCTCCTGCCGTGGTCGCTCGACGGCGTGGACCTCGGCGACAACGCGCTGGAGATCGGCCCCGGTTACGGCGCGAACCTGCGGGTGCTGGTGGACCAGGTGCCGAACCTGACCGCGCTCGAGATCGACGGGCAGCTGGCCGGCGACCTCCAGCGCGACCACGGCACCCGCGCCAAGGTCGTCCACGGGGACGGCACCGCGATGCCGTTGCCGGACAAGGAATACAGCTCGGTGGTCTGCTTCACCATGCTCCACCACGTACCGACCGCCGCCCAGCAGGACCGCCTGTTCGCCGAGGCGTTCCGCGTGCTGCGGCCGGGCGGGGTGTTCGCCGGGAGCGACGGCATCCACGGACTGCTGTTCCGCCTGATCCACCTCGGGGACACCTACAACCCGATCCCCCACGACTCGTTCCCCCGCCGGCTCGCCGCGGCGGGCTTCGAGGGGATCGAGGTCACCAAACCGGACGGGCGGCGGCAGCGCTGGCGCGCGGTCAAGCCCTAGCTCCCACCACCACGGCGGCGTCCCAGGTCACGGACCTGGGGCGCCGCTGTCGTCTGTGCACGATCGGCCGTTGACGCGTCCATCGGGGTCTGCAACTCTTGAACAGCTCTGCGCAAGAACTCAACATATAGTCGCAAGAACTCGCCCCCCTCAATGGAGAGGTCCCCCGGTGATGATGGTGAGATCGACAAAACGACCCCGAGCGGCAGGCCTGGTGCTGGCTGCGCTCCTGGTGGCCGCACCGACCGCGGTGCTCCCGGCACTCGCCGACAACGCACCCACCGCGCACGCCAGCAGCGCGTCGGACACCGCAGCCAAACTCAATGACGGCGACCAGGACACCTACTGGGAAAGCAGCGACACCAAGCTGCCGCAGTGGGCGCAGCTCGACCTCAAGACCGAGCGCAGCGTCGACCAGGTGACGCTCAAGCTGCCCCCGAACTGGCCCCAAAGGCAGCAGACCCTGAGCCTCCAGGGCAGCAGCGACGGCACCGGCTTCTCGACCATCACCGCCGAGACCGGCTACACCTTCACCCCCGCCGAGCAGAACACCGTCCGGATCGAGTTCGCGCCGACCGTCGCGCGGTTCCTCCGGGTGGAGTTCGCCGCGAACTCCACCGCCCAGCTCGCCGAATTCGAAGCCCGCCCCGCCGAGTTCCAGCAGCTCGCCGCGACCTACACCGCCAGCAGCGCGCACCCCGAATACCCGGCCGCCAACGCGGGCGACGGGAACGCGTCGACCTACTGGGAAAGCACCAACGGCGCCTTTCCACAGTGGATCCAAGCCGACCTCGGGGCCTCGGTCCCCAGCAGCCGCGTCGAGCTGAAGTTGCCGAGCGGCTGGGGCACCCGCACGCAAACGCTGAGCGTCCGCGGCAGCACCGACGGCACCAACTTCACCGACCTCGCCGCCTCCTCCGGCAAGATCTTCAACCCCGCCGGCGGAAACGCCGTCACCATCGACTTCACCACCGCCACCGTCCGCTACGTCCGCGTGCAGATCACCGCGAACACCGGCTGGCCGGCCGGGCAGGTCAGCGAGTTCACCGTCTCCGGACCGTCCACAGGGGACACCCAAGCCCCGCAGGCACCGGCGAACCTGGCCTTCACCGAGCCCGGTACCGACCAGATCCGGCTCACCTGGTCCGCCGCCACCGACAACGTCGGCGTGACCGGGTACGACATCTACGCCAACGGCGTGTTGCGCACCAGCGTGCCGGGCACCGCGCTGACCCACACCGACACGCAGCCCGCGGGCACCACCGTCGCCTACTTCGTGCGTGCCAAGGACGCCGCGGGCAACCAGTCGGCGAACAGCAACACGGTGACCCGCGCGGGCACGGCCGTCGGCACCAATCTCGCCGTGGGCAAGCCGATCACCGCATCGTCCACTGTGCACAGTTTTGTCGCGGCCAACGCCAACGACAACAACACCGCCACCTACTGGGAGGGCGCCGCCCACCCCAGCACGCTGACCGTCGCGCTCGGCTCGAACGCCGACCTGGACTCCGTGGTGGTCAAGCTGAACCCGGACCCGATCTGGGCGAGTCGCACGCAGACCATCGCGGTCGAGGGCCGCGAGCAGTCCGCGACCGAGTTCACCACGCTCGTCGCCGCGAAGTCGTACGCCTTCGACCCGGCGACCGGCAACTCGGTGACCATTCCGCTGACCGCCAGGACCGCCGACCTCCGCCTCCGGATCACCACCAACTCCGGCGCCCCGGCCGGGCAGGTCGCCGAATTCCAGGTTCTCGGCGTGCCCGCGCCGAACCCGGACCTGACCGTCACCGGGCTGTCCTGGACTCCGGCCAACCCGGTGGAAACCGACGCGGTCGCCGTGTCCGCGACCGTGCGCAACGCCGGGGCGAGCCCCTCGCCCGCCACCGAGGTGAACCTCTACCTCGGCACCACCAAGGTCGGCACGGCGCAGGTCGGCACGCTGGCCGCGGGCGCGTCCGCGACCGCCTCGGCGAACATCGGCGCCCGTGACGCGGGCAGCTATCCGTTGAGCGCCAAGGTCGACGAGGGCAACGCGGTGATCGAGCAGAACGAGGCCAACAACGCCTACGACCATCCGTCGCCGCTCGTGGTGACGCCGGTCGCCAGCTCCGACCTGCTCGCGTCGCCGGTCGCCTGGACCCCGGGCAACCCGGCCGCGGGCACCGCGGTGAACTTCTCCGTGGCGATCAAGAACCAGGGTTCGGTCGCCTCGGCCAGTGGCGCGCACGGGATCACGCTGACCATCACGGACAGCACCACCGGCGCTGTGGTGCGCACGCTCAACGGCAGCCACACCGGCGCCATCGCGGCGGGCGCCACCACCGCGCCGGTTTCGCTCGGCAGCTGGCCCGCGGTCAACGGCAAGTACACCGTCAAGACCGTGATCGCCGACGACGCCAACGAACTCCCGGTCAAACGGGCCAACAACACCACCAGCCAGCCGTTCTTCGTCGGCCGCGGCGCGAACATGCCGTACGAGTCGATCGAGGCCGAGGACGCCGCGGTCACCGGCGGTGCGACGATCGTCGGTCCTAATCGGACGATCGGGCACGTGGCGGGCGAGGCCTCCGGACGACGCGCCGTCACGCTCAACAGCACCGGCAGCGCCGTCGAGTTCACCACCAAGGCGAGCACGAACACGCTCGTCACCCGGTTCTCCATTCCGGACGCACCGGGCGGCGGCGGCATCACCGCCACGCTGAACGTCTACGTCAACGGCACCTTCCTCAAGCCGATCACGCTGAGTTCGAAGCACGCCTGGCTCTACGGTCCGGAAGCGGGCCCCGGCAACACCCCGGGCGCCGGCGGGCCGCGTCACATCTACGACGAGGCCAGCATGTTGCTCGGTACCACCGTGCCCGCGGGCAGCAAGATCAAGCTGCAGAAGGACTCCGCGAACACCTCGCAGTACGCGATCGACTTCGTCAACTTCGAGGAGGTGGTGCCGCGGGCGAACCCGGATCCGGCGCGCTACGCCGTGCCCGCCGGAGTCACCCACCAGGACGTGCAGAACGCGCTGGACAAGGTGCGGATGGACACCACCGGCACGCTCACCGGCGTCTACCTGCCCGCCGGTGACTACCCGACCTCGACCAAGTTCCAGGTGTACGGCAAGGCGGTCGACGTGGTCGGCGCCGGGGTCTGGTTCACCCGGTTCACCGCACCGGCAAACCAGGAGAACACCGACATCGGCTTCCGCGCCGACGCCACCGCGAACGGCTCGAAGTTCTCGAAGTTCGCCGTGTTCGGCAACTACACCTCGCGCAACGACGGGCCCGGCAAGGTGTTCGACTTCGCCAACGTGTCGAACATGACCATCGACGACCTGTGGGTCGAGCACCAGATGTGCCTGCTGTGGGGCTCGAACACCGACAACACCAAGGTGTACAACGCACGCATCCGCGACCTGTTCGCCGACGGGCTCAACTTCACCAACGGCAGCACGGGCAACCACATCAGCAACAACGAAGCCCGGTCCACCGGTGACGACAGCTTCGCGTTGTTCGCCGCCACCGACAACAACTCCGGCAACCAGACCGGGAACGTCTACGAGAACCTCACCGCGATCCTGCCGTGGCGGGCCGCGGGGCTGGCGGTCTACGGCGGTTACGACAACACCTTCCGCAACCTCTACCTCGCCGACACGCTGACCTACTCGGCCATCACCATCTCCTCGCTCGACTTCGGCTACCCGATGCACGGGTTCGGCCCGGGGACGACGAACTTCCAGAACATCTCGGTGGTGCGGGCCGGCGGCCACTTCTGGGGCGCGCAGACCTTCCCCGGGATCTGGCTGTTCTCCGCGTCGAAGACGTTCACCGGAATCCGGGTGTCCGATGTAGACATCGTGGACCCGACCTACCACGGCATCATGTTCCAGACGGACTACGTCGGCGGGCAACCGGCGAACCCGGTGCAGGACACCGTGCTCACCAACGTCAGCATCAGCGGCGCACGGCTGAGCGGGGACGAGTTCGAAGCGAAGTCGGGCTTCGGGATCTGGGCCAACGAGATGCCGGAACCCGGTGAGGGCCCGGCGATCGGTCAAGCCACCTTCAACAACCTGAAGCTGAGCAACAACCACGTCGACATCCGGAACACCACACCGGGGTTCAAGATCGTGCGGAACCCCTAGTCAGCGCGCGCTGGCCACCGCGAGCGGCACCAGCTGCTCCGCGGTGGTCAGCGAGCCGTGCTGACCGACCAAAGAGGACTCGACCGCCTCGGCGAGTTCGCGCACCATGCCGAAGGTGCCCTTCGCCGCGGCGACCACGTCACCGATGCGCGGCCGGACGCGGTCGCTGACCGTCGGGCCGAACAGCCCGCCCTCGATGGCTTCCTCACGGCTGTACACCCACGCCCGGTCGCCGAGGATTTCCTTCCAGGCGGCCAGAACCTCCGCCGCGGCACCCTCGGCGGCGTAGACGTGCCGCGCCCGCGTCTCCCCGCCGATCGTCCGCACGCCCTCCAGCAGTTCGGGGGTGTCGTCGAGGTCGAGCTTCTCCCCGATCCGCACCATGCCGTGATCCGCGACCACGGCCAGCAGCGCGCCCGGCGGCAGACCTTCCAC
Organism: Amycolatopsis sp. 195334CR; assembly: GCF_017309385.1. Lineage (NCBI taxonomy): Bacteria > Bacillati > Actinomycetota > Actinomycetes > Pseudonocardiales > Pseudonocardiaceae > Amycolatopsis > Amycolatopsis sp. 195334CR. Next base: position 1,073,154 of record NZ_JAFJMJ010000001.1, read on the forward strand.
AATGGACTCGACCAGCCGGTCGACCTGACGCAGCTGCATCCGCCACGCGGCCGAACCCGGACCGTAGACGTGGCCGAGGAAATCCAGCTGGCTGTGGTACGAGTAGCAGAAGCTGCGGGGCTCGGCCAGCGCGTCGAGCGTGCGGGCGGCCAGGTCCCCGAGCGCGTGCACGCCGAGGTACCGCGCACCCCGCTGCACCGCCTGCGTCAACGCCGAGTTCGCGAACTTCGCCTCGGACACCACGCTCGTGCGCACGCCGGCCGCCGCGGCGCGCGCGAAGGTGGTCGGCAGCGGCTGCACCTCCTCCGGCGGCAGCGTGCCGCGCAGGTCGCCGCCGTCGTCGTGACTGCACCAGCGCAGGGCGTTGAGCACACCGGCGCCGGGCACCTCGAAGGTGTAACCGACCATGCCGTGCTCACCCGACGGCAGCCCGGTGCCGATCGCGGCCAGTCCGGCGGCGGTGGTCGACGGGTAGCCCACGCGCAGCTGCGACGACCGCAGTTCGTTGAGCACCGGGGCGTCGGCCGGATGCGCCTTGAGCAGCTCCCAGCCGAGGCCGTCGACGAGCAGGACGCACACACCGGACGCCTCGCCGAAGCCGAACGCGTCGGTGAACCCGTCGACGCCGAGCGCGGCGAGCGCGGACGGCACGACCTGGGACAGGTGGGGGTGATCGGTCAGCACGACGCCAGCTTCCCACTTCGGGCGGCCGGCCGCGATAATGGCGGCATGCCGACCTACGCCTACCGCTGCCGGGAATGCACCGAGACCTTCGAGCTGGTCCGCCCGATGGCCGAGTCCGGCGCGCCGGCGCCCTGCCCCGGCGGGCACGCCGACACGGTGAAGCTGCTGACCACCGTGGCGCTGACCGGCTCGTCCGCCGCCCCGGCGCCCGCCGGTGGTGGCGGCGGTTGCTGTGGTGGAGGCTGCTGCTCTTCCTGAGCACGGCGACGGTGGCCGCACGGTGATGGCCGCGGTGGCGGTGCCGCGGCGTGGTGGCAGCGGCCCGAGCCTCTAAGTGGTGTAGTCGCGGAAGCCCTTGCCGGTTTTGCGGCCGAGGCGTCCTGCGGTGACCAGGTGTTCCAGCAGCGGCGCCGGCGCGAAACCGGCCTCCCGGAACTCGTTGTACAGCGTGCGCTGGATGGCCAGCGACACGTCCAGCCCGACCACGTCGAGCAGTTCGAACGGTCCCATCGGCAGGCCGCACCCGACCTTCATCGCGGTGTCGATGTCCGCCGCCTCGGCGTAGTGCGCTTCCAGCATCTTCACCGCGTCGTTGAGGTACGGGAACAGCAGCGCGTTGACGATGAACCCGGCCCGGTCACCGCAGTGCACCGGGTGCTTGCCGACCGCCTCGCAGACCGCGTGCGCGGTGGCCACCACCTCCGGCGCGGTGGCGATCGTGCCGACCACCTCGACCAGCTTCATCACCGGGGCCGGGTTGAAGAAGTGCAGGCCGAGCACCTCGGTCGGGCGCGAGGTGGCCGCGGCGCACTCGATCACCGGCAGCGAGGACGTGGTGGTGGCCAGGATCGCGCCCGGTTTGACCGCGTCGTCGAGCGCGGCGAACACCGCGCGCTTGACCTCCAGCTCCTCGGCGACCGCCTCGATCACCAGGTCCACGTCGGCCAGTTCGGCGAACTCCACCGCCGGCCGGATGCGCTCCAGCGCGGCCCCCGCCTCCTCCTCGGTCAGCCGCCCCTTCTTCACCTGGCGGTCCAGCGACTTGCCGACCTTGCCCAGCGCCGCCCGCGCCTTGTCCTCGCTGCGCGCCCGCAGCACCACGTCGAACCCGCGCTTGGCGAAGACCTCGGCGATCCCGGTGGCCATCGTGCCGGTGCCGACCACGCCGACCACCCGCACCTCGCGCGGGGCGGCGTCCACAGTGGACCCACCGGTGACGCCGTCCACCACCACCGGCGAATCCGGGGCCTGGTAGGCGTAGAACCCCCGGCCCGACTTCCGGCCGAGCAGGCCCGCGGTGATCATCTGCTTGAGCAGCGGGGCCGGCGCGTGCAGCCGGTTGCGCGACTGCCGGTACATCGATTCGAGGATCTCGTACGCGGTGTCGAGCCCGATCAGGTCCAGCAGCGCGAGCGGCCCCATCGGGTAACCGCAGCCGAGGCGCATCGCCGCGTCCAGGTCCTCGCGGGTGGCGTAGCGCGCTTCGTACATCCGCACGGCGTGGTTGAGGTAGCCGAAGAGCAGCGCGTTCGCGATGAACCCGGCACGGTCGCCGGTGACCACCGGCTCCTTGCCGAGCCGCTGCGCGAAGGCGACCACGTCGGTCACCACGTCCGGCTCGGTGACGACCGTGCGCACCACCTCGACGAAGTTCAGCACCGGCGCGGGGTTGAAGAAGTGCAGCCCGACCACCTTGCCCGGCCGGGAGGTGTGCACGCCGATCTCGGTCACCGACAGCGAGGAGGTGTTGGAGGCGAGGATCGTCTCCGGCTTGATGATCTTGTCCAGCTGGGCGAAGACGTCCGCCTTCAGTTCGAGTCCCTCCGGCACGGCCTCGATGACCAGGTCCACGTCGGCGAGTTCGGCGAGCGAGGTGGTGCAGCGCACGCGCCCGAGCAGGGCGTCGCGTTCGTCCTCGGTCAGCTTGCCCTTGGCCAGCGCCCGGGCGGTCGAGTGCTCCAGGTGGCCGCGGCCCCTGGTGATCCCGGCGTCGTCCAGTTCGACGGCCACCACGTCCAGCCCGCTCCTGGCGAGCACCTCGGCGATCCCCGCGCCCATGGTGCCCAGCCCGACCACGCCCACGCTCGAGAACTCCCGTGCCACGATTGGCCTCCGTTGGTTACTCGCCGGTAAGGCACCGATAGTGACACGGGAAACGCGGAATGGCAGTTCGGGATCGAGCAAGATGGGGGCAGGCTCACGCGGGCAGGCGAGGGAACACCGTGTTCGCCACGTTCCGCATCACCCCGCACGGATCACCGCCGCTGTACATCGACACGAAGATCGACACGGTCTCCGCCTCCCCGTCCTTCGCCCCCGGCCACGGCTTCAGCGTGGTCAGCGCGGAGCAGTAGGTGCCACTGCCGACCCACACCATGGCCTGGCGCCCGCCCAGGGTTTCCGGCACGTAGCCGGCGTCGGCGGGGGTCGGCTTGTCCACCGAGAAGTACAGCGAGACGTAGTTCGAGCCGGACCGGCCCCAGCGGCAGCTGTGCTTGGTCAGCGTCTTGCGCGCGGGCTCGACGGTGCCGAGGTGGGCGCCGATCTCGGTGTCGCTGACGATGCCGCAGGCATCCACCGAACCGAGTGAACCGGCGGGGAAGTCCAGGTGCCCGACGCGCTTTTCCACCACCGCCGTCGCGGCGTGTTCGAGCACGTCCTCGATCACCGGGCACAACCGCTCCGACGAGATCTCCGGCGCTGACACGTCGACCGTGTCGTAGCTGCTGATGTTGGCCTGGAGGCTGAGCTCGTCGTCGAAGACGAGGTAGCGGTAGCAACTGCCGTCGTAGTCGCTGGTCGGCTTCTCGATGGTGAGCCGCCGCTTCAGCTCGGGACCATCGGGGATCTCGGTGGTGCTCGCGTACTCGATGCGGCTCTGCGCGTCGAGCACACCGCCGAGCCAGAGGTCCGCGTTCTGGCCGTCGAGCTGAACGCGGACGTAGCAGTTGTCGAGTGACACCCGGGGGCCTTCGGTCACGTCCTTCAGCTTGGACGCGTCGAGCAGGGTGCAGTAGTCGATCGTGGTGAGCTCGCCGAACGCGGTGGCGCCGTTCAGCGGCAGGCGCTCCTCCTCCGCCTTGGCCAACGCGGCCGGATCGGGGGCGGGCTTGCCGATGACCACCCCCGTGCAACCGCCGAGCAGCGTAACCAGCACCAGGATTCCGGCCGCCAAGCAAGCCCGGTTTCTTCGCATGGCCAACGCTAACGCGACCGGAACCCCTTGGCGGACGGCAATTACACCGGTTCGGACACTATTCGCCGAAGTCGGTCTCCACCAGCTCCTTGGCCCGCCGGATGGCCTCGGCCGCCTGGGCGCCCCTGGCGTCGATGTGGATCGTGTCGCCCTGGCGGGCGCCCAGCGACATCAGGCCGAGCACGCTGCGCGCGTCCACCTCCGAGTCACCGAGGCGCACCCGGACTTCGGCGTCCACGTCCGCCAGGGTCCGCGCGAGCAGTGCGGCCGGACGCGCGTGCAGGCCGACGTCGTTGCGCAGGGTCAGTTCGGCGGTCTCCTCGGCCGGGCTCTCCGCGGCCTCGGCGAGATCCGGCGCGGACCCGGCCGACGCGGCGGCATAGACCACCGCGGTCTTGTCACCACCGCCCTGCGCGGCGACGGCCGCCGCGATCGCGCCCTCGACCAGCGGGGCGTCGGCGACCACCGCGGCGTTCGGGTCCGCCAGTGACTCCGTGGCCAGTTCCGCGGTCATCTGCGCGCTGCCGAGGTCGTAGAGCAGGACCACGCCGCTGCCCGAGTCGGCCCGTTGCACCGCGGCGACGACCGCGTCGTAGTCGGTGCCCAGCCCGCCTTCGGCCAGCCCGCCGGCGGGCACCACGGTCACCTCCGGCGCCATCTCCGCGGCCAGTTCCGCCACGCCCTCGGCGAGCTTGGCGCTGTGCGAGACCAGTACCAGACCCACGCGGCTCATCGGGCGGCCTCCGCGAACGCGCGCAGCAGCAGCGCGGTCGAGCGCGCGCCGGGATCGGCGTGGCCCACGGCCCGCTCCCCGAGGTACGAGGCGCGCCCCTTGCGCGGCACGAGGTCCACTGTGGACTCATAACCCCGGTCCGCGGCGTCCGCGGCGGCGGTCAGCACGGCGGCGATGTCGGCCCCCTCCTGTTTCGCGGCGGCCTCGGCGGCTTCCACCGCGGGCGCCAGTGCGTCGATCATGGTCGCGTCGCCGACCTCGGCCTTACCCCGCGCCTTGACCCCGTCCAGTCCGGCCCGCAGCGCGGTCACCACCGCGTCGACGTCCAACGAGGACTGATCACCGAGCGAGGTGGAGGCCCGCAAGAAGGCCGTGCCGTACAACGGCCCGGCCGCGCCGCCCACCTTCGAGATCAGCGTGGTGGCCACGGTCTTCAGCACCGCGGCCGGGGTCGCCGGGGTCGCGGAGTCCAATGCGGACACCACGGCGGTGAAGCCGCGGTTGAGGTTCTCACCGTGGTCGGCGTCGCCGATCGCCCGGTCGAGGTCGATCAGTTCGGCCCGGTGCTCGGCCACCACCTCGGCCGCCGCGCGGATCGCCCGGCCGGTCCCGTTCGCGTCGCAGGCCACCTCAGACCCCCCACCGCAGTGCCGCCGTGTTGACCCACGAGTCCCACAGCTCGACCAGTTCGTCGTCCAGTTTCAGCAGCGTCAAGCTGATCCCCTGCATTTCCAGGCTGGTGATGTACGGCCCGACCAGCCGCCGTTCCACGGTGATGCCCTGCTCGGCGAGCAGGCGTTCGGCGATGCCGTGCGCCAGGTACAGCTCGACCTGCGGGGTGCCGCCCATCGAGTTGGTGAACAACAGCACCCGGTCGCCGCGCTCGAACGGCAGGTCCTCGGTGATCGCCGCCAGCATGCGGGCGACCAGCTGGTCGGCGGGCTCGGCCGGGATGCGCTCGCGGCCGGGTTCGCCGTGGATGCCGATGCCGAACTCGATCTCGTTGTCCGCCAAGGTGAAGCTCGGCTCACCGGCGTGCGGCACGGTGGGCGGGGTGAGCGCCACGCCGATCGAGCGCACCTGGCCGATCACCCGGCGGGCGACCGCTTCCACGTCGTCGAGCGAGTACCGGCGTTCGGCGGCGGCCCCGGCGATCTTCTCCAGCAGCACGGTGCCGCCGACGCCGCGGCGGCCCGCGGTGAAGGTGGAGTCGGCGACCGCCACGTCGTCGTCGATCACCACGCTGCGCACCTCGGTGCCCTCGGCGGCGGCCAGTTCCGCGGCGGTCTCGAAGTTCAGCACGTCCCCGGTGTAGTTCTTCACGATCAGCAGCGCGCCCGCGGCGGAGGCGGTGGCTTCGACCGCGGCCTGCACCGCGTCCGGCGTCGGCGAGGTGAACACCGCGCCCGGCACCGCCGCGTCGAGCATGCCCGGCCCGACGAACCCGCCGTGCAGTGGTTCGTGGCCGGAGCCGCCGCCGGAGATCACCGCCACCTTGCCGTCCACCGGGGCGTCCGCCCGGACCACCAGTGCCGGGTCCTCGACCACCCGCAGGATGCCGGAATGCGCCGCGGCCAGGCCTCTCAGTGATTCGACGACCACGTCGGCCGGGTCGTTGATGATCTTCTTCATCGAAGCCTCCCGCATTGGACAACCGCTGCGGGACCTTCCTACCGCCCCGGGCCACCCGGCGCCAAGGAACGACGCGCGCGTCAGGCCTTCGGCAGCTTGGCGACCACCGTCTTGGCCACCTTGACCGCCTTGTCGCAGGAACCGTCCGACTCCGCCGTGCCGTCGGCGCCGTTGTAGTCCACTTCGGCCCGCTCGGCGTTCTCCATGCCGTACTCGTCGGTGCCGATCACCCGGTGCCGCCAGGTCACCGTGCACTCGGGCTCGCCGTCCACCCTGGTCTTGGCGAAGCCCTGCACCCCGCCGCCGAGGTCGACCGGCGAGGAGCCCTCCTCCTCGGCCGGCGCGGAGGTGGGCCGGAAGGTGATCATCACCTGCGGGGTGCGCGAGCGGATGGAGCAGCCGTGCAGGCCCATCGGTGACGGGTCGTCCGGCTTGCCGCCGAGCACCTCGGCGACCACCGCGGTGTCCACGCTGGTGCAGGCGTCGACGCTGATCACCGTGCCAGGGGCGTCCGGGTGCTTCCTCGGGTTGCTGTGCAGCTTCTTGACCATCCGCTGCAGCGCGGTGCGCCCGGCCCCGCACGGGTCACCACCGGGGTAGTCGACCTGCAGCACGATGCCGGACTTCGGCTCCTTGGAGGTCACCGCGGTGACCGTGCAGGACTCGCCGTCCTTCTTCTCCAGCTGCGGCAGGCCCTCGACGGCGGTCTTCGCGTCGTCGATCGAGCCGATGATGATGCCGCCGATCTCCAGCGAGATCTTGATCTTCTTCTGGCCGGCGTCGGTGACGTCGGCGGCGCAGCGGTCCCAGCCGCTCGGACGCGGTTCGGCCGGGGTGCCGACCCCGGTGAAGGTCTCGGCCGCCAGCAGGCCGCACGGGTCGATCAGCCGCAGCGACTTCGCCGAGACCGCCGGGTCGGTGATCTCCCCGTTCGGCGCCGGGCCGGTGCCGCCCGACCCGCCCGGCTCCGGCGGCACCGTGGTGCGCTGGAAGTTCGAACGGGCCAGGTCGGCACCGCATCCGGCGACCGAACCGAACAGGGCCACCGCGGCGACCGCGGTCACCACGGTCCGGAAACGCACAGCTGAAGACACGGGTTGCACGGTAGCGGCCCGGGGGCCGCCCCGCGTGCACAACCTCGTGTTTCGGTTATTCGGTCGCCGACGGCGGCACGACCAGCGGCCGCAGCTTCGCCCACACCACGAAGCCCGCGGTGACGACCAGCATGCCGATGCCCGCCCACAGGTTGATGTTCAGCCCGTCGGCGCGGTTCAGCTCCTCTTCGGTGGTGAACCCGATGCCCATCACCAGCAGCACCAGGCCGTAGACGCCCAGCAGCAGGGCGATGATCAGCCGGATGTCGAAGCCGCCGGCGCGGCGCGGGGTGGATTCCGTGCTCATGTCCCGGCCCTCCTAGAAGATGATGTTCAGCACGATGGTGATCGCCAGCACGATGCCCGCCAGCAGGCCCGGCTTGCGGTACCAGCCGCTGTCCTCACCGGTGTCCGAGTGCTTGAGCGAGTCCTTCGGCGTGAGCGAGTACACCAGGCCGACCAGCTGCGCCTCGGGCTTGGGCTGGGTGGCGTAGGTGACCGCCACGCTGACCACCACGTCGACCACGAAGGCGGCACCGGCACCGATGAAGCTGGCGCCCTGGCCGGGCAGGTCCCACACGCCGGTCTCGGCGAGGATGAACACGCCGATCGCGGCGAGCGTGCCGGAGACCAGACCGGTCCAGCCCGCGGTCGCGGTCATCCGCTTCCAGAACATGCCCAGGATGAAGGTGGCGAACAGCGGCGCGTTGAAGAACGAGAACAGCTGCTGCAGGTAGTCCATCAGGTTCGAGTAGCTCGAGGCGATGAACGCGGTGCCGATGGCCAGGATGGTGCCCGCGGCGGTGACCAGGCGGCCGAAGCTCAGGTAGTAGCCGTCCGGCTTGTCCTTCTTGATGTAGGACTGCCAGATGTCGTAGGTGAACACCGTGTTGAACGAGCTCAGGTTCGCCGCCATGCCCGCCATGAACGAGGCCAGCAGACCGGCGATCGCGATGCCGAGCATGCCGTTGGGCAGCAGGTCGCGCATCAGCAGCAGGAGCGCGTAGTTGTAGTCCACGCCTTCGACGTTGGCGCCGCCCTTGAACTGGACCAGCTCGGTGACGGTGACCGCGGCGATCATGCCGGGGATGATCACGATGAACGGGATCAGCAGCTTCGGGAAGGCACCGATGATCGGCGTGCGGCGCGCGGCCGACATGGACTTCGACGCCATCGCGCGCTGGACCTCGACGAAGTTCGTGGTCCAGTACCCGAACGAGAGCACGAAGCCGAGGCCGAAGACCAGGCCGAGCACGGAGAGGAAGTTGTTGCCGAAGCCGGTCAGCTCGTTGCCCGGCCAGGAGCTGAGCTGCGCGTCGCCGCCGGGGCTGGCGGTGACCTTGTCGACCAGGCCCTGCCAGCCGCCGACCTTGTACAGGCCGACGAAGGTGAGCGGCACCAGCGCGGCGACGATCACGAAGAACTGCAGGACCTCGTTGTAGATCGCGGCGGACAGGCCGCCGAGCGCGGTGTAGGCGAGCACGATCACCGCGGCCAGGATGACCGACACCCAGATCGGCCAGCCGAGCAGCAGGTTGACCACGGTGGCCAGCAGGAAGAGGTTCGCGCCGGCGATCAGGATCTGGGCGACCGCGAAGCTGATGCCGTTGACCAGGTGAGCCGGTTTGCCGAAGCGGCGGAGCATGAACTCCGGCACGCTGCGGACCTTGGAGCCGTAGTAGAAGGGCATCATCACGATGCCGAGGAACAGCATGGCCGGGACCGCGCCGATCCAGAAGTAGTGCGCGGTCGGCATCCCGTACTGCGCGCCGTTCGCCGACATCCCCATGACCTCGATCGCGCCGAGGTTCGCCGAGATGAAGGCGAGACCGGTCACCCAGGCGGGCAGCGACCGGCCGGACAGGAAGAAGTCGAGACTGGTCGACACCTGCCTGCGGGCGAGGTAGCCGATGCCCAGTACCAGAACGAAGTAGAACGCGAGCAGGACGTAGTCCACCGCGTTCGCGTCTAGCCGCAGGTTCGCCTCAGCGAGCACACCCACCGGCCACCTCCAAGTTCAAACATTATCCAACAAGACCCACCAACGGGCGGACCTTACTGCATCTGGCTGAACCGGTACAGGGCAGGTTTCCGAAGAGTTGCCTCGGAATTGCGGGCAGCCCGCGGACCGGAGTCGCGGTGAGCGTACGACTCCGGAGCGTGTCGCGCTGGTCAGCGCCCGGATCGAGGCGCGAGCGGGCAACGAGGCGACCCGAACGGACACGGGGGTGGCTTTGGCGGCGGTTCAGTGCGTCTGGTCGGCCAACGCGGGCGACCAGCCGAGGCGGCTCGGCGCGGCGAGCCGCGCGGGGCGGGGCGGCCGAGACGGCTCGGCGCGGCGGGTAGCGCGGGGCGACCCGCGGCTCAGAAGAGGCGGAACTCGTCCGATTCGGTGCCGCGGAGTTTGTCGTAGTCGAGGGTCAGGCAGCGGATGCCGCGGTCCTCGGCGAGCGTGCGGGCCTGCGGCTTGATCTGCTGCGCCGCGAACACCCCGCGCACCGGCGCGAGCAGCGGATCGCGGTTCAGCAGCTCCAGGTAGCGCGTCAGCTGCTCGACCCCGTCGATCTCCCCGCGCCGCTTGATCTCCACCGCCACCGAGGCGCCGTCGGCGTCGCGGGCCATGATGTCCACCGGGCCGATCGCGGTCGGGAACTCCCGGCGCACCAGCGAGTACCCCTCCCCCAGCTCACCGATGTGCTCGGCCAGCAACTCCTGCAGGTGCGCCTCGACCCCGTCCTTGACCAGCCCCGGCTCGGCACCCAGCTCGTGCGCGGAGTCGTGCAGGATCTCGGCGAGGCTGATCACCAGCTTCTCCCCGGCCTTGTTCTGCACGGTCCAGATGTCGCGGTCCTCGATCAGCCAGCACGGCGGGCTCATCCAGTTCAGCGGCTTGTAGGCCCGGTCGTCCGAGTGGATCGAGACCGAACCGTCGGCCTTGATCAGCAGCAGCCGGGTGGCCATCGGCAGATGGGCGGTGAGGCGGCCAGCGTAGTCGACCTGGCAGCGAGCGATGACGAGGCGCACCCGGCGAGGGTAGGGCAACGGCGCGCCCGGGTCGGCAGACACCCCGATACTGGGCGGGTGATCGAACGCATCCGCTCCCGTGAGGTCTACCGCAACAACTGGATGACCGTGCGCGAGGACGACATCCGGCGCCCCGACGGCAGCACCGGCATCTACGGCGTGGTGGACAAGCCCGAGTTCGCACTGGTCATCGTGGCCGACGGCGACCGGCTGCAGCTGGTCGAGCAGTTCCGCTACCCGGTCGGCGAACGCAGCTGGGAATTCGTGCAGGGCACCGCACCCGACCGGGCCGACGTCGACGCCGCCGAGCTCGCCGTGCGCGAACTGCGCGAGGAGACCGGGCTCGAAGCCGGTTCGATGGTCGAACTGGGCAGGCTGTCGCTGGCCCCGGGGCTGACCAGCCAGCGCGGGCGGGTTTTCCTCGCCACCGAACTGCGCGAGGGCCCGCCGCAGCGCGAGCACGAGGAGCAGGACATGCGCACCGAGTGGTTCAGTCGCGAGAAGTTCGAGCAGATGATTGTCAGTGGGGAAATAACCGACGCTCCGACAATTGCCGCCTACGGCTTGCTCCGATTGCGCGGACGGTGAAAAGACAATAAAAGTCAAGGCGTTCGAACTAGCTCACAAACCCTTGACCACGCCCGGGAAGCTGGCGGTTTCAGGCTGGCTTGAAACGTGGGCCGAACGGCCGGAAAATCGGTCCACAGGTACGTGAAGTTCGTGTAGATTGGTCGGTGCACAGGACCGGGGGCGCGTATTCGGGAACGCGCCTTTCGTATTCTGGGGAAATGCGATATCCGTGCTATTCGACCAAAGGACAGTCATGTCTTTGCGCAATTCTGTCATCGGCGTGGCCACCGCGGCGCTGGCCGTGCTGGCGATGGCGCCCGCCGTTTCGGCCGCGCCGGACGGGAGCCCGTTCGCCGGCCGCGACCGGGACTTCACCGTCGACGGCAAGGAGGACCTGCTCTCCCGCAAGAGCAACGGTCAGCTGGCCGTCTCCCCGCACGTCGGCGCGTACGCCTACGCGCCGCAGGTGGCGATCAACAACGGCTGGAACAACGCGCACTGGCTCTCCGCCGGTGACGTCACCGGTGACGGCAAGCCCGACGTGCTCGCCGAGGTCAACGGCATCATCACCGCGCACAAGCACTCCGGTGCCTACAGCGCGGACAACCCGTGGGGCACGCTGAACGGCACCGCGCAGTACGGCGGCTGGGGCTGGAACTTCTTCGACCACAAGGTGCTCTACGACGAGGACGGCAACGGCCTCGTCGACGTCACCGCGCGGGAGATCAGCACCGGCAAGATGTTCGTCTGGCTGACCGGCATCGAGAACGGCCAGATTGTGGTCAGCCCGGCGTTCGAGATGGGCACCGGCTGGGGCGACATCGACCAGTTCGACATCGCCGACCTGAACTACGACGGGATCAGCGACTGGGTGGTCCGCCAGGGCACCAAGCTGGTCGCCTACTACGGCCAGCCCGCGCCGGAAGCCAAGTCGGCGGGCCTCAAGCCCCGGCGCGCGGTGACCGACGCCGTCGCCAGCCCGCAGGCCAAGGCGGCCGCCGCGCCGGAGATGCAGATCCTCAGCGACGGCTGGGACCTGGCGAACGCCTTCGAGATCAAGGACGTCAACCTCGACGACAAGCCCGACCTGCTCGGGCGGCTGACCGCGAACGGGCAGCTGGTGGCCTTCTACAACACGACCACCGAGGTCGGCGGCTTCACCTGGTACACCGGCCAGAACCCGCTCGGCACCCACTGGGCGGGCGACAGCTTCCTCAGCTGACCGGTCCGGGTGCGCGCTCGCTGGGGGTGAGCGCGCACCCCGGGGGTATTGCTATGAGTGGGGCATTACTTGCATTGAACGCAAGTAATGCCCCACTCATAGCAATGGGCGGCCGGGGTCAGTCCGGCCAGGAGGGGTGGCGCTTCTCCAGGAACGCGGCCATGCCCTCCTTGGCGCCCGGCAGCTGCGAGGCGGCCGCCATCACCTCCAGCGCGATCGTGTACGCGTCCGCCTCCGGGCGGTCCAGCTGCGCGTACAGCGTCTGCTTGCCCAGCGCCTTGCTCGCCCGGCTGCCCCTGGTCGCCCTGGCCAGCAGGTCCGCCACCGCCTCGTCCAGCGAGGCGTCCGGCACCACCCGGTTGACCATGCCCCAGTCCAGCGCGGTCGCCGCGTCCACCACGTCGCCGGTCAGCGCCAGCTCCATCAACCGCTTGCGGCCGACCGCCCTGGCCACCGGCACCGCCGGGGTGTGGCAGAACCAGCCGCCCTTGCCGCCCGGCAGCGCGAAGCCCGCGGACTCCGCCGCGACGGCCAGATCGCACGACGCCACCAGCTGGCACCCCGCCGCGGTGGCCAGGCCGTGCACGCGCGCGACCACCACCTGCGGCACCGACTGGATGGTGCGCATCAGCTCGGTGCACAACCGCAGCAGCTCACGCACCCGCGGCAGGTCCCGCGCGGCGACGTCGCCGAAGTCGTGCCCCGCCGAGAACACCGGACCGGCCCCCGCCAGCACGATGCCCGTCGCGTCGGTGGCACCGGCTTCGCGGAACGCCGCGAGCAGTTCGGCCAGGTGCTCCTCGGACAGCGAATTCCGCCGGGCCGCCCGGTTCATCGTGATGGTGACGGTGTCGCCGTCCCGTTTGAAGAGAAGGTGCTGGTACTCGCCCATACCGTGACCGTAGGCGCCGCCGAGCGGCCCCTCAACCACCGTCCGTTGTGGCAGGCTGAGCGGGTGCTGCTCGATCTACTCGGTGTCGAAGACCCGCAGACGCTCAAGACCGCGTGGAGCACCGGCCTCGACCTCCGCACCCCGCTCGGGCACGGCGAGACCGGCGAGCCGGTGGAACTCGACCTGGCCGCGCACTGCGTCTGCGTCGGCATGCCCGGCAGCGGGAAGTCCGAGCTGGTGCGGACCGTGGTGACCGGCCTGGCCGTGCGGAACTCCCCCGAGTGCCTCAACTTCCTGCTGGCCGGGACCGCCGACGGGCTGGCGAAGCTGCCGCACGTGGCCACCGTGGCCCGCGACGCCGACCAGCTGACCGACCTGCTCGACGACGAGATCCGCCACCGCCTGCGCCTGCGCGAGACCGGTGACATCGGCAAGGCGCCCGCGCTGGTGGTCGTGGTCGACGAGATCGGCGAGGCCAGCACCCGGAAACCGCTGCTCGCCGACGCGCTGCTGCGGGCCGCCCAGCTCGGCGACGACCTCCGCCTGCACCTGCTGCTGACCGCGCGCACCACGCCCACCGGCGCGATGCGCGGGCTGTACGCCTTCGCGCCGTGCCGGATCGCGCTGCCCGGCGCCACCCGGTCCGCGGACGGCCAGATCCTCGGCGTGCCCGACGTCGAACCGCTGCCCGCGCTGCCCGGCAACGGGTATCTCAAGAGCGACTTCACCCAGCCGCCGCTGCGGTTCGAGCTGGCCAGGGTGCCCGAGGGCATGCTCGCGCAGCTCGGCGAGCTGATGGCGGTGCACGGCAACCGCGCGCGCCCGCTGTGGCCGCCGCTGGGCACGGTCACCTACGACGTGGTGAACGAGCGCAACGAGCTCGCCGGCATCCCGTTCGCGCTGCCGGAGCAGTACTACTCACCGCTGGTGCTGGACTTCAAGGCCGACCCGCACCTGCTGGTCTTCGGCGGCCCGCGGGCCGGCAAGACCTCAGTGCTGCGCACGGTCCTGCGCGGGATCACCACCGAGTACACCGTCTCGCAGGCCGTGGTGGTGATCGCCGACTTCCGCGAGGGCCTGCGCGGGATCCTGGAACCGGAGCGCCTGCTCGCCTACGCGACCACACCCGCCGAGCTGCGCACCATCGTCGGCGACGCGGTGGCGTCGATCCGCAAGCGGCTCGGGCAGGACTGGCACGGCCCGGACCTGTTCATCGTGGTCGACGACTACGACGCGATGCCGCCGGGAGCCGACGAACTGCAGCCGATGGTGGACCTGCTCGGCTACGGCAAGCAGATCGGCCTGCGGTTCGTCGCCGCGGGCACCGACGCGATGGCGGCGAACCCGATCGTCACCGCGTTGCGCGAGTCGCCCACGCTGCGGCTGACCGGCGAGGTGTTGCCCGGCACCGCGCCCGGCGGGCGGCCGGGCCTGCCCGCGGTGGGCGAAGCCGAGTTCGGCGGCGAGCCGGTGCGCGTGCCGTGGCACCAGCTCTCAGGAGAGCCCACGTGATTCGCGGACCACGGTGACGATCTCGTCCATGATCTCGGTCAGCTCGTAGTCCTTCGGCGTGAAGACCCTGGCGATCCCGCGATCGGTGAGCAGTTTGGCGTCGTCGGGCGGGATGATGCCGCCGACGATCACCGGCACGTCGCCCGCCCCGGCCGCCCGCAGGCCGTCGACCACCTCCGGCACCACTTCCAGGTGCGAACCGGAGAGCACGGACAGGCCGATCACGTGCACGCCCTCCTGCACCGCGGCCGCCACGATCTGCTCCGGGGTCAGCCGGATGCCCTGGTAGATGACCTCGAACCCGGCGTCACGCGCCCGCACGGCGACCTGCTCGGCACCGTTGGAGTGCCCGTCCAGCCCGGGCTTGCCGACCAGGATGCGCAACCGCTCGCCGAGTTCGTCGCCGGTCTCCCTGACCCGCGTGCGCACGCGCTCCAGCTGCTCGCCGGACTCACCGGAGCTGGACGCCGCGCTCACCCCGGTCGGGGCGCGGTACTCGCCGAACACCTCCCGCAGCGCGTGCGACCACTCCCCCGTCGTCACCCCGGCCGCCGCGCAGGCGAGCGTGGCCTCGAACAGGTTCTCCGTGGTCTTCGCGACCTCGCGCAGGTGCTCCAGCGACCGCTCCACCGCCGCGTCGTCCCGGCTGGTCCGCCACTCCTCCAGCGCGCTGACGGCCTGCTTCTCCACCACCGGGTCGATCGTCTCGATCGCCTTCGCGCCCTCGGCCTGCAGCGGGCTCGGCTCGGTGGTGTCGAACTTGTTCACCCCGACCAGCACCTGCTCGCCGTTCTCCACCTTGCGCCGGTAGTCGGCGAACGAGGCGACCAGCTGCGACTTCATGTAGCCGCTCTCCACCGCGGCCACCGCGCCGCCCATCCCCAGCACCTGGTCGATCTCGGCA
Organism: Amycolatopsis sp. 195334CR; assembly: GCF_017309385.1. Classification (NCBI taxonomy): domain Bacteria; kingdom Bacillati; phylum Actinomycetota; class Actinomycetes; order Pseudonocardiales; family Pseudonocardiaceae; genus Amycolatopsis; species Amycolatopsis sp. 195334CR. The sequence goes on from NZ_JAFJMJ010000001.1 coordinate 1,088,617, forward strand.
CGGGCTCCGGCGACGATCTCGTCCACCTTGGCCTGGATCACGTGCGAGCCGTCGAAGATGTCCTCGTACTCCAGCAGGTCGGTCTCGTAGGCGAGCACCTGCTGCATGCGCAGCGCCCACTGCTGGTCCCACGGCCGGGGCAGGCCGAGCGCCTCGTTCCACGCCGGCAGCTGGATGGCCCGCGCCCGCGCGCCGCGCGAGAGCGAGACGGCCAGCATCTCCAGCACGATCCGCTGCACGTTGTTCTCGGGCTGGGCCTCGGTCAGCCCCAGCGAGTTGACCTGCACGCCGTAGCGCAGGCGCCGGGCCTTCGGGTCCTCGACGCCGTAGCGCTCCTTCGTGATCTCGTCCCAGAGCGCGGTGAACGCGCGCATCTTGGACATCTCCTCGACGAAGCGCACCCCGGCGTTGACGAAGAACGAGATCCGCGCGACCACCTTGGCCATGTCGGCCGGCTCCACCTGGCCCGAGTCGCGCACCGCGTCGAGCACCGCGATCGCCGTGCACAGGGCGTAGGCGACCTCCTGCGTCGGCGTCGCGCCCGCCTCCTGCAGGTGGTAGCTGCAGATGTTGATCGGGTTCCAGCGCGGCACGTGGTGCACCGTCCAGGCGATCATGTCGGTGATCAGCCGCAGGCTGGGGCCTGGCGGGAAGATGTAGGTCCCGCGGGAGAGGTACTCCTTGATGATGTCGTTCTGCGTGGTGCCGGTGAGCTTCGCCAGCACCTCGTCGACGTCGCGGCCTTCTGCCTCGGCCTGCTCCTTCGCCACGGTGACGTACAGCGAGAGCAGCCACATGGCGGGCGCGTTGATGGTCATCGAGGTGTTCGCCTCGGCGAGCGGGATGCCGTCGAACAGCCGCCGCATGTCGCCGATGTGCGCCACCGGCACGCCGACCTTGCCGACCTCGCCCTTGGCGAGCTTGTGGTCGGCGTCGTAACCGGTCTGCGTGGGCAGGTCGAAGGCGACCGACAGGCCGGTCTGCCCCTTGGCCAGGTTCCGCCGGTACAGCTCGTTCGACGCGGCGGCCGAGGAGTGGCCGGCGTAGGTGCGCATCACCCAGGGCCGGTCGCGCTCGCGGTCGGTCGGATAGGGCACGGCAACCTCCCAGCTGGGGCGTTTACCGGAGTGTACTCGCCGGTAACATAACTCGTGGAGTGGAACCGGACACGTGACACGATCCAGTGGCGTAGGACTGTGAGCGAAATCCGGCAGCGGCGCCCCCGGTTCACCCGTTAGCCTGCGTGATCGTGACGTGGAGTGTGTACGGCAGCTATCTGGCCGTGGTGGTGGCCGTGGTGCTGGCCCCCGGACCGGACACCATGGTGGTGCTGAAGAACTCGCTGGCCGGCGGGTTCCGCGGTGGCCTGGTGGCCAGCTCCGGCATCCTGGTCGGCAACCTGGTGCAGGGCACCGCCGCCGCGCTGGGCCTCGGCGCGGTGATCGCGCATTCGCAGCCGCTGTTCCTCACGCTCAAGTGGCTCGGCGTCGCCTACCTCTGCTACCTGGGCTTCCAGGCGCTGCGCGGGGCGTGGAAGGGCGACTACCAGTCGCTGGAGGACGGCGAGCAGAGCAGGGCCCGCGGCTTCCGCCGGTTCCGCGAGGGCTTCCTGTCCAACATCACCAACCCGAAGGTGCTGATCCTCTACCTGTCGGTGCTGCCGCAGTTCCTCGACCCGGCGGTGACCACCACGCTGGACGCGCTGCTGCTCGCCTACACCGTCGGCGTGCTGGGCTTCGCCTGGCTGCTGGTGCTGCTGTTCTTCGTGCACCGGGTGCGGGTGTGGCTGCGGCGCCGCCGGGTCCGCCGCACGCTGGACGCGGTCACCGGCGGCGCGCTGGTCGGCTTCGGCGCCCTGCTGGCCGCCGAAGCCTGAGCCACTAGGACTTGCGGTAGTCGGTGCTGAGCCAGCGCACCGGGCGCATCCGGATCAGCACCGAACCCTCGGCCTGGAAGTTCTGCTCGAAGAACTTCTCGCCCTCTTCCTGGCCCAGGTAGCGGACGGCGATCGCGCGGACCTCCTCCGCCGGGGCGGGCTCCTCGAAGGCGACGACCTGGCCCTCGGCGGTGACGTACCGGTACGGCCACTCCTCCACCTGCGCGGTGATGGCGAACCGCCCGGCGGCCTTGATCAGCTTGCTCTTGACCGAATCGGGGCTGGTCCAGAGCAGCACCTCACCGCCGGGCCGGTAGTCGTACCAGATCGGCACGGCCAGCGGCGCGCGATCCGGCCGCTCGATCGCCACCACCCCGACGTGCACCTCGGCGAGGAAGGCCTCGCGCTCCTCGGCGGTCATCGTGAACGACATCGGAACCCCCTGGGTCCTCGCGGGTTACTTGGCCCGGTCGGGGTCACCCGCGACGCGCTCGATGCGAGCCCCCAGCCGGTTCAGATTCTCCACGAAATGCGGGTAACCGCGGTCGATGTGGAAGACGTCCCAGACCTCGGTGACCCCATCGGCGCACAGCCCGGCCAGCACCAGCCCCGCGCCCGCGCGGATGTCGGAGGCCCAGACCGGCGCGCTGGAGAGCTGCTCGACCCCGCGGACGACCGCGTGGTGGCCGTCGGTGCGCGCGTCCGCGGACAGGCGCACCATCTCCTCGATGAACCGGAACCGCGCCTCGTAGACGTTCTCGGTGATCATCGAAGTGCCCTCGGAGACCGCCGACAGCGCCACCGCGAACGGCTGCAGGTCGGTGGCGAAGCCCGGGTAGGGCAGGGTCACCCAGTCCACCGCGGTCGGCCGCTCGGCCTGCACGATCCGGAAACCCTTGTCGTCGAAGGTGGTGATCTCGGCGCCGGCCAGCCGGAACTTGTCCAGCACCAGCTCCAGGTGGTGCGGGTTGACCCCGCGCACGGTCAGGTCACCGCGGGTCATCGCGGCGGCGAAGGCCCAGGTCGCGCCCACGATCCGGTCGCCGATCACCTGGTGGCGGGTGGGGTGCAGCTGGTCCACCCCGTGCACGGTCAGCGTGGAGGTGCCCGCGCCCTCGATCTTGGCGCCCATCTCGGTGAGCATCTGGCAGATGTCGACCAGCTCCGGCTCGCGCGCGGCGTTGTCGATCACCGTGGTGCCCTCGGCCAGCACGGCCGCCATCAGGATGTTCTCGGTGGCGCCGACGCTCGGGAAGTCCAGCCAGATCTGCGCGCCGTGCAGGCCCTCGGCCTCGGCGACCACGCAGCCGTGCTCGATGGTGCTGGTGGCGCCCAGTTTGCGCAGGCCGTTCTGGTGCATGTCCAGCGGCCGCTGGCCGATCGCGTCACCGCCGGGCAGCGCCACCACGGCCTTGCGCAGCCTGCCGACCAGCGGGCCGAGCACGCAGACCGAGGCACGCAGCTTGCCCATCGCGGGCGAGTCGGCGCGGTGCGACAGCTCGGCGGGGGTGGTGATGCGCACGGTGCCGCCGTCCAGCTCCACCTCGCAGCCGACGCTGCGCAGCACGTCCGCCATCAGCGGGACGTCCAGGATCTGCGGGCAGTTGGTGATGGTGGTGGTGCCCTCGGCCAGCAGGGCCGCCGCCATCAGCTTCAGGACGCTGTTCTTCGCCCCCACCACGTCGACCTCACCGACCAGCCGGGCGCCGCCATGGACGTCGAAGTGCTCGCTCATGGGCGCCAATAATGCCTGGCGCACAAGGAGCACCGGTGGACGGGTCGGTCCTTTTCCCGGGCGAGCGGCTAGCCTCGGCGGTATGCCTGTACGGATCAACCGCGTCTACACCAAGGTCGGCGACAACGGCACGACCGCGCTCGGCGACGGCTCCCGCGTGCCGAAGACCTCCGCGCGCCTCGGCGCCTACGCCGACGTCGACGAGACGAACTCGGTGCTCGGGCTGGCCATCGCCGTCGGCGGACTGCCGGACGAGCTCGCCGACGTGCTGAGGTCGGTGCAGAACGACCTGTTCGACGTGGGCGCGGACCTGTGCGCGCCGGTGGTGGAGAACCCGCCGTACCCGCCGCTGCGCATCACCGAGGCGTACGTGGAGCGGCTGGAGGGGTGGTGCGACTCGTTCAACGAACGGGTGCCGAAGCTGACCTCGTTCATCCTGCCCGGCGGGACCCCGGGCGCGGCCTTCCTGCACCAGGCGCGCACCGTGGCGCGGCGGGCGGAGCGCTCGGGCTGGGCGTTGATCGAAGCCGAGCCGGACACCACGAACGCGGTGGCGGTGAAGTACCTGAACCGGCTGTCGGACCTGCTGTTCATCCTGGCCCGCCTGGCCAACCCGGACGGCGACATCCTCTGGACCCCGGGCGGCGACCGCGCCTGACCGCGGCCCAATGCTATGAGTGGGGCATTACTTGCGTTGAATGCAAGTAATGCCCCACTCATAGCATTGATCGGGGGTCAGCCCCAGTGGACCCGGCGGCCCGGTGGGGCGGATTCGAGCCAGGAAAGGAAGCCGGTGAGGGCGCCGGGGCCCATGGCGATCTCGATCGGGTTGCCGCCGCCCGACTCGCAGCGGAGCACCTTCGACCCGGCCGGTACGGCGTACGACTCGTACCCCTCCGGCTCCCGCCGGTCCGCGATCTCCAGGTTCTCCCGCCGGTACACCCGGTCCGGCTTCAGCCGGAGGCTCCAGACCCGGTACCAGACGAACTCCTCGCCCTCGTACCGGCCGATCCCCAGGTGCCAGCCCTCCCGGCTGTCGTCCGGCCGCCAGCGCAGCGCGACGCTCACGCCGCCACCACGCCGCATCCGGACCCAGCGCAGCGCGTACCAGACCGCGACCAGCAGCAGGGCCAGCGGAAGCCACAAGACGATCAAACTGACGTCCATGGCCGGCTCCCGCTCGTCGCCCGCTCGCTCAGGCCGTCTGCCCGGCCGCCCGCAGCCTCGCCGCGGCCCTCGCCCGCTCGGCCTCGTCCTCGGCCTGGAGCGCGGACCTGGCCTCGGCCACGTCGATCTCGTCGGCCAGCTCGGCGGACTCGGCCAGAATGATCACCGCGGTCGCCGTCACGGACAGGAACCCGCCGTGCACCGCGGCCACGAACGTCTCGCCGTCGGTGGTGTTCACCTTGACCACGCCGCCCTCGACCAGCTGGCCGAGCACCGGCTCGTGACCCGGCATGATGCCGATCTCACCCTCGGTGGTCTGGGCGACCACGAAGGTGGCCTGGCCCGACCAGAGGCGCCGCTCGACCGCGACAAGCTCAACGGACATCTCAGCCACGTGGCTCTCCTTCACATCGGGCGCGCTTGTACATGAGTGTAATAGCAGGCTCGCCGCGCGCCGGGCCCACTAGCGGACGGCGGGGCCGGAGTCCACAGAGGACACCCAGCCCCGCCACCGGTGGAACGACTACTTCTTGGTGATCTCGCGGTACTTCTTCTCGAGGTCCTCGAGCCCGCCGATACCCAGGAACGCCTGCTCCGGGTAGGTGTCGAAGTCACCCTTGGCGATCTTGTCGAACGCCTCGATGGTCTCGGCCAGCGGCACGGTGGAGCCCGGCTGCCCGGTGAACTGCTCGGCGACGAGCATGTTCTGCGACAGGAAGCGCTCGATGCGACGCGCCCGGTTCACCGTGAGCTTGTCCTCCTCGGACAGCTCGTCCATACCGAGGATCGCGATGATGTCCTGCAGCTCCTTGTACTTCTGCAGGATCGCGATGACCTCGGAGGCCACCCGGTAGTGGTCCTCGCCGACGATCGCCGGGTCGAGGATGGTGGAGGTCGACGCCAGCGGGTCCACCGCCGGGAAGATGCCCTTCTGGAACACCGACCGGGAAAGCTCGGTGGTGGCGTCCAGGTGGGCGAAGGTGGTCGCCGGGGCCGGGTCGGTGTAGTCGTCCGCCGGCACGTAGATCGCCTGCATCGAGGTGATCGAGCGGCCACGGGTCGAGGTGATCCGCTCCTGCAGCTCACCCATCTCGTCGGCCAGCGTCGGCTGGTAACCCACCGCCGAGGGCATGCGGCCCAGCAGGGTCGACACCTCGGAACCGGCCTGGGTGAACCGGAAGATGTTGTCGATGAACAGCAGCACGTCCTGGTTCTGCACATCGCGGAAGTACTCCGCCATGGTCAGCGCGGACAGGGCGACCCGCATGCGGGTGCCCGGCGGCTCGTCCATCTGGCCGAACACGAGCGCGGTGTCGTTGATGACGCCGTCCTCGCTCATCTCCAGGAACAGGTCGTTGCCCTCACGGGTGCGCTCGCCGACGCCGGCGAACACCGAGGTACCACCGAAGTTCCGGGCCACACGGGTGATCATCTCCTTGATCAGCACCGTCTTGCCGACGCCGGCACCGCCGAAGAGGCCGATCTTGCCACCCTGCACGTACGGGGTGAGCAGGTCGACCACCTTGAGGCCGGTCTCCAGCATCTCGGTCTTGCCCTCGAGCTGGTCGAACGCCGGCGGCTTGCGGTGGATGCCCCACCGCTCCAGGTCGGCGCCGTAGCCCGGCTCGTCGAGGCACTCGCCCAGCGCGTTGTAGACGTGGCCCTTGACCTTGTCGCCCACCGGCACGCTGATCGGGCCACCGGTGTCGGTCACCTCGGCACCGCGCACCAGGCCGTCCTGCGGCTGGAGCGAAATGGTGCGCACGAGGTTGTCACCGAGGTGGCTGGCGACCTCGAGGGTCACCGTCTTGCGCAGCTGCTCGAACTCGATGTCGACGGTCAGCGCGTTGAACTGGTCGGGTACGGAGCCACGCGGGAACTCGACGTCGACGACCGGTCCGGTCACCGAGACGATCCTGCCCTTGGCGGCTGCGGATTCAGTCGTAGTCATCAATCATCACTTCCCACTCCGGCGAGCGCGTCAGCGCCCCCGACGATTTCGCTGATCTCCTGGGTGATCTGCGCCTGGCGCGCCTGGTTCGCTTCCCGGGTGAGCGAGTTGACCAGTTCGTTCGCGTTGTCCGATGCCGACTTCATCGCGGTCCGCTTCGCGGCCAGCTCCGAGGCCGCCGATTCCAGCAACGCCGCGTAGATCCGCGTGTTGATGTACTTCGGCAGCAGCGCGGCCAGCAGCTTCTCCGCGCTGGGCTCGAACTCGTAGGAGGGCTGCAGGCCGCTGGGGGCCTCCTGCCCTTCCTCGGTGTACTCGACCTCGAGCGGGGCGACCCGCTTGGCGACCGGCTTCTGGGTCAGCATCGAGTGGAACTCGGTGTAGACCACGTGGATCTCGTCCACGCCGAGCACCCCGTCGGGGCCCGGGCCGTCGCCCTCGTTGTCCGCCCCGGCCAGGAACGCCTCGACCAGGGTCTCGGCGGCCGGCTTGGCGTTCTCGAAGCCGGGCTGCTGGGAGAACCCGGTCCAGCTGTCGACGACCTCGCGGTCGCGGAAGCGGAAGTAGTTCAGCCCCTTGGCACCGATCACGTAGACCTGCGGGGTCTTGCCCTCCGAGCGCAGCAGCGACAGCAGCTCCTCGGCGGCACGCAGCACGTTGGCGTTGTACCCACCGCAGAGGCCCTTGTCACTGGTCACGATCAGCACGGCCGCCCGGCGCGGGTTCTCCCGCTCGACCAGCATCGGATGGTCGAGGTTGGCCGCCCCGCCCGCCAGCGCGGAGAGCACGTTCGTGATCTCCTCCGCGTACGGACGGGAAGCGGCCACCCTGGCCTGCGCCTTGGTGATGCGCGAGGTGGCGATGAGCTCCATCGCCTTGGTGATCTTCCCGATCGACTTGGTCGCGCGGATGCGCGACCGCAGTTCGCGTAGCTGTGCGGCCATGGCGCTCTACTTCTTCGGGGCGGGCTTGTTGACCTTCACGGTCTCCTGCCCGACCTGGTCGGCGTCCATCGCCTCGGCCTCGACCTCGGCCAGGCTGTGCCCCTCCGAAGTGGTGAAGCCCTTCTTGAACTCGGCAACCGCCTCGGCGAGCTCCTTGGCGTCCTCGTCCTCGAACTTCTTGGTCTCGCGGATGCGGCCGAGCACCTCGCCCTTGCGGCGCAGCGACTCGATGAACTCGTTGTTGAACCGGCGCACGTCCTCGGTGGGCACCGAGTCGTAGTGGCCCTTGGTGCCCAGGTGCACGATCGCCACCTGCTCCTCGGCCGGGATCGGCGAGTACTGCGGCTGCTTGAGCAGCTCGTACAGCTTCTCACCGCGGTCCAGCTGGGCCTTCGACGCCGCGTCCAGGTCGGAGGCGAAGGCGGCGAACGCCTTCAGCTCCTGGTACTGCGACAGGTCGATGCGGAGCGAACCGGAGACCGAGCGCATCGCCCTGATCTGCGCCGAACCACCGACCCGGGACACCGAGATGGTCACGTCCACCGCGGGCCGCTGGCCCGAGTTGAACAGGTCCGACTGGAAGAAGCACTGGCCGTCGGTGATCGAGATGACGTTCGTCGGGATGTAGGCCGACACGTCGTTGGCCTTGGTCTCGATGATCGGCAGCCCGGTCAGCGAGCCGGCGCCCAGCTCGTCGGAGAGCTTCGCGCACCGCTCGAGCAGCCGCGAGTGCAAGTAGAAGACGTCGCCGGGGAAGGCTTCGCGGCCCGGCGGGCGGCGCAGCAGCAGCGACAGCGCGCGGTAGGCGTCGGCCTGCTTCGACAGGTCGTCGAACACGATGAGGACGTGCTTGCCCTCGTACATCCAGTGCTGGCCGATCGCGGAACCGGTGTACGGCGCGATCCACTTGAAGCCGGCGGAGTCCGAGGCCGGGGCGGCGACGATGGTGGTGTACTCCATCGCGCCCGCGTCCTCGAGGGACTTCTTCACCGAGGCGATGGTGGAGCCCTTCTGGCCGACCGCGACGTAGATGCAGCGCACCTGCTGCTTCGGGTCGCCGGTCTCCCAGTTGGCCTTCTGGTTGATGATCGTGTCCACGCAGACCGCGGTCTTGCCGGTCTTGCGGTCACCGATGATCAGCTGGCGCTGACCGCGGCCGATCGGGGTCATCGCGTCGATCGCGGTGATGCCGGTCTGCAGCGGCTCCTTCACCGGCTGGCGCTCGACCACCGAAGCGGCCTTGACCTCCAGCGGGCGGCGCTCGGTGGTCTCGATGTCGCCGAGGCCGTCGATCGGCTTGCCCAGCGGGTCGACCACGCGGCCGAGGTAGCCCTCGCCCACCGGGACCGACAGCACCTGGCCGGTCCGCTTGACCTGCTGGCCCTCTTCGACCGTCTCCGAGTCACCCAGGATGGCGACACCGATCGACCGGGCGTCCAGGTTCAGCGCCACGCCGAGCACCCCGCCGGGGAACTCGAGCAGCTCGTTCGCCATGGTCGAGGGCAGGCCCTCGACGTGGGCGATACCGTCACCAGCGTCTACGACGACGCCGACCTCTTCCCGGCTTACGTCCGGGGCGTAACTCGAGACGTAGTTCTCGATCGCGTGGGCGATCTCACCCGAGGAGATCGTCAGCTCCGCCATGTCCGTTCCCGCTCTCGCTTCGTTCTTGCCAGTGTGCAAAGTAGTTGTGCCAGGCGCTAGGCCAGGCTGCGCCGCAGCGCGTCCAGCCTGCCCGCGGCCGTGCCGTCGATGACCTCGTCGCCGACCTTGACCTTGAGGCCGCCGATCAGGGACGCGTCCACCTCGACGTGCAAGGCGATCGGCCGGGCGTAGATCCGCTGCAGCTTCTCGGCCAGCTGGCCCTGCTGCTCGGCGGTCAGCTCGCTCGCGCTGGTCACGTACGCCACCGAGCGTTCCCGCCGCTCGGCGGCCAGCGCCACCAGCTGGTCCAGCCCGAAGCTCACGCTCCGGCCCTTGTTGCGCAGCACGACCTGCTCGGTGAGCAGCTGGACCACCGGGTCCACCTGGTCCGCGAACAGCGTGCGGATCAGGGTTCGCTTGGCCTCGGCGGGCGCGGTCTGCTCGGACAGCGCGCGCTCGAGCTCCGGCTCACCGGCCACGATCCGGGCGATCCGGAACAGCTGGTCCTCGACCGAGTCGATGTTCCCGGCCTTCTCCGCGCTGGTCAGCAGCGCGGACCGGCCGAGCGACTCGAGCCCGTCGGTCAGCTCACGCGGGGAGGACCAGCGGTTGCCTGCCACCGCGTCGAGCACCGACAGGGTCGGGGCGCTGACCTTGTTCTCCAGCAGTCCCCGGACCAGTCCCGTGCGCGCCTCCGGCGCGGCGGAACCGTCGGCGACCGCCCGGCGCAGGCCGAGCTCCCGGTCGAGCAGTGCCACCACGGCGAGCAGCTCCTCGCCGACAGCTGACGGGTCGGTGCCCGCCTCACCGAGGACCTCGCCGAGACGGGTCTCGGCGAGGCCAAGAGCCTCCCGGCTCGCAGCATGCAGCGTCATGCGTCTCTACTTCCTGGCTCCGGCCACACCGTTGGCATCGAGTTCGGCGAGGAACCTGTCGACCGTCCCGCGGCGGCGCGCTTCTTCTTCCAGCGACTCACCGACGATCCGGCTGGCCAGCTCGACCGCGTTGCGACCGAGTTCGGACCGCAGTTCGGCGATGATCTGCGCCTTCTGCGCCTGCAGCTGGGACTCGCCCTGCTGCACGATCCGGCGCTGCTCGGCCTCGGCTTCGGCCCGCAGCTCCGCCTTGATCTGCTCGGCCTCGAGCCGGGCGTCGTCGCGGATCTTCGCGGCCTCGGACCGGGCTTCGGCCAGCTGCGCCTTGTACTGCTCGAGCGCCTCTTCGGCTTCGGCCTGGGCCTTCTCCGCCTTCTCGATCCCGCCCTCGATCTTCGCCGTCCGCTCTTCGTAGAGCTTCTCGAAGCGGGGCACCGCGTACTTGCGGAGCAGGAAGAGCAGGATCAGGAACGCGATGAGGCCGAGGATGATCTCCGACGGGTGCGGGATGATCGGGTTCGGCTCTGCCGCGGCCAACACCATCTGAGTGTTCAGCACAGCGTCTCCTTACTTCTCGAAGGAGGCGAGATCAGGACGCCAGGAAGAACATGACGATGCCGATCAGCGCGAGGACCTCGACGATGGCGAAGGTGGTCCACGCGAGGCCGAGCAGCTTGCCCTGGGCCTCGGGCTGACGGGCGGTGCCGTTGATGACGGCGGAGAAGATCAGACCCACACCGATACCGGGGCCGATGGCGCCCAGGCCGTAACCGATGGCCGCGAGGCCCGGGTTGATGTCGACGGCGGCTTCGGCGGCCTGAGCGAGAACCATGTTGCTCACTTGCGTATTCCCTTTCACTCGGTCCGCAGGTGCGCGGATCGGGGGCTTGTGTGTTTCTTCTTTTTTCTCAGTGGTCGGCGGACAGGGCCGCGCCGATGTAGTTGGCCGACAGCAGGGCGAAGATGTACGCCTGCAGGACCTGGATCAGGGCTTCCAGGAAGGTCATGGCGATGGCCATGCCGAACCCGAAGACCGAGAACACCGGGAAGATCCCACCGCCCGCTTCGAGCAGCAGGTACTCGCCACCGAGAGTGAAGACCAGCAGCAGCAGGTGGCCCGAGAACATGGCCGCGAAAACACGGAGGGCGAGCGTGGCCGGCTGCAGGATGAACTTCGAGAAGAACTCGATCGGGATCAGCAGCGGCAGCACGAAGCCGGGGGCCCCGGGCGGGATCAGCTGGTTCTTCATGTACCCGGCGAACCCGTGGCGCTTGATGCCCACGTAGTTGTAGATCGGGTAGACGATGAGAACCGAGATCGCCAGCGGGAAGCCGAAGTGCGACATCGTCGGGAACTGCACCACCGGGATGATCCCGAAGATGTTGTTCACCAGGATGAAGGTGAAGATCGACAGGATCAGCGGCACGAACGGCTGGAAGTCCTTGGACCCGATCTGCTCACGGGCGATGTTGTTCCGGCCGAAGTCGTAGACCGACTCGGCGATGAACTGCGCCTTGCCCGGAACGATCTTCAGCTTCCTGGAGGAGATCATGAAGAACGCCGCGATGATGATCACCGAGAGGATGACCAGCAGCATCGGCTTGGTGAGAAAAGTGCCCTCGCCGAAGATCGGGCCGAGGTCGAAGTCCTTCGCACCCGGGGCGACGAACTCGCCACCCTCGGCTAGTACCAGCGCGCCCAACTGGGCTCCTTCCGGTTCTCCCGGCCGGCGTTCACTCCGCCGGGGGAATCGTCACGATCTGGACTTAACGTACCCGACACGGATCGGGCACCCGGAGGCGGATACCACTGTGGGTAGACCAGGGCCTTACTTCCCGGGATCGGCCAGCCGGACGCGGTGGGCAGAGGGCGATCCGACTGGTTCGCCTCTTCGCGTTCCGGGGCTTTGACCCGGGAGAACGGCCTGAGCGCCGCCTCCATGCGCGGACGATACCAGTCGGTAAAACCGTGCCGTACGCCCGTACTCCTTAGTGCTCGCCCCGGTGCTGATCAGGGCGTTCCCAGCTGGTGGTCAGGCCGGGATGATCGTCGGGATCTTGGTGCGGCGGAACGCGCGCATCTCGGCCACCGCGGCGATCAGGATGACCGCGATCATGGTGATGCCGACCGACAGTTCGTGCAGATAGGTGACGTAGCGCAGCGCGAACATCACCCCGAAGAGGACGAACAGCTTCACCGCGTAACCACCGAGCGCGACCACCAGCACGAAGCTCGGCGGCAGGTACGCGGTCTTGCGCATCATCAGGATGGTGCCGACCGCCGACAGCAGCGCGATCACCCCGCCGACCAGCGCGCTGACCAGGCCGGGGAGCCCCTGCCAGATGGCCGCGGCGACCACCGCGACGGCGACCACCGCACCCCCCGCGACCAGCATGTCCCGCTGCATCGCCGAGGCCAGCTTGAGCACGGCTTCGGCGTGCGGATCGGGCTTCTCGGCCACGGGCTCGGCCGCGGTCTCCGGCTCGGTCGTTTCGGCGTCGCTCACCCCCGCAGTGTAGGACCGCCCGGAATCGGCCCGGCGCGAGTGGTCCGGAATCGAGCAATTCACCCGCAATTCACCGGGTAGGCGCTCAATGGACCGACACCACCGTTCCCGGCTTCAACTGCGCGAAGATTTCGTCGACCGTCGGATCGGTCAGGCGGATGCAGCCATTGCTCGCCGGGTGGGTCTCCACCGGTTCACCGCCGTGCAGCGCGATTCCGGTGTCCGTGATGTACGAGGGCCGGTACATCGGCCCGAGTTTCGCGTACCGCCACCCGTCGATCTGGTACCGCACGCGGAAATCCCCGGTCGGTGTGTGCTTACCGGGTTCGTCGCGGCCGGTGGACGCGTCGTAGATCCGCACTACGCGACCGCCTTCGACCCGGAACAGCACCTGCCGGGCCAGATCCACCTCGAACCCGGGGCCGCTCGTCCGCGCCACCGGAGTGAGCGGCGCGCGCAGGGCGCGGTCGGTGGCCCGGTCGACCACCCCGGTGCGCGGCAACCCGTGCACCTTCTGGAAGGCAATCACCGCGTGCCGGGTCTCGTCGTCGACCTCGTCCCGGGCCTGGTAGCCGAGGCCCCGCAGGACGTGCCGCGCCTCGGCCAGCGCCATCACCGGGGGTTCGAGCACCACGGGCGCCGGTGGTGGCGGCGGTGGCGGTGTGGTCGGCACGGGTTCGGCGGACACCGCCGCGCATCCGGCGACGATCACCGCCAGCAACGGCAGGCACCACCGAGCGTCGCGCATACTCTTCCTTCCGGTCTTTCCCCGTACTTGGCGCGAAGCGGCCCCGGCGCAACGTGTTGCGCTCGGCGGGGTTCGTGCCAAGTACCGGGAAAGGAGGCGGACGCTTGCCCGAACCACCCGAGGCGGACGACACCGATCTCGTGCACCGCATCGCCACCGAACCGGCCGCGCTGGAGGAGCTGTACCGGCGTCACGTGCGGGCGGTGCTCGGGTACGCCACGCGCCGGATCGGCGATCCGGTCGAGGCGGCCGACGTGGTCGCCGGGGTGTTCCTGGAAGTGGTGCGCTCGGCCCGGCGGTACGAGCCGGGCCGCGGTTCACCGCGGGCCTGGATCTTCGGCATCGCGGCCAACCTGGTGGCCGCGCACGGGCGGCGCCGGGTGATTGAAACCCGTGCGCTGCAACGGGTCTACGGGCGACGCGACCTGCTGCCCGACGACTTCGCGGAACTGGCGGACCGCATCGACGCCCAGCGCTCCGCCCCACTGCTGCGCACCGCGCTGGCCGAGCTGGCGCCCGCGGAGCGCGAGTTGTTCCTCCTGGTCAGCATGGACGGGCTGAGCCCGGCCGAGGCGGCGGCGGTGCTCGGCATCGCGGCCCCGGCGGCGCGGATGCGGCTGGCACGGGCCCGGCGGCGACTCCGGGGCGCGATGCCCCAGATCGGAAGTGCACCGTGAACGACTACGCGGACGAACTGACCGGCTTCGAGCAGCGCCTGCTGGACGGCCTGCGCGAGGTGCGCACCGAACCACCTCGACAGCCCCGGCGGAACTGGCGCCCGGTCGCGGTCCTCGCGGCGACCGCGGCCGCCGTGGTGGGCGCGGTGGTGGCCGTGCCGTCGGTGTTCGACCGGCCCGAACCACCCGCTCCCCCGCTCGCGCAACCCGTGGCGCCCAAGCCGTTCAGCTACGTCAAGGCCGTGCAGGGCACCGAATACGTGACCATGGAGGGCGGCGGCGAGGTGAAGAGCGACATCCGCGGCTCCAGTGAGCTGTGGGTGGGCAACGAGCCGGCCGGGCTGCGGCCCATGCGCGCGGTGCTCGAGCCGTACCAGCAGGTCTCGTGCACTTCCTCGGTCTCGGACGCGCTCTGCGCGGACTGGCTGGGCAGGCACGCCGAGCTGGCGGTGGACCGCGAACCGGTCGACCGTTCGCTGCCGGAGGTCCGCTACCCGCCGCAGCTCGGGGACACCGCCATGCCGAGCCGGATCCGGTCGCTGGTGCCCGACGAGCTGGTGGTCGATCCCGTGCTGCCGTCGGACCCGGTCGCGCTGGGAGCGCGGGTCGACGAGCTCGCGCAGAGCTGGTACCAGCGCTACCAGAAGGACGCGCTGGGCTCCCTGCGTGACCACCTCGAATGGGAACTGCTGGTGGAGATCGCGGGGAAACCCGCGCTCAGCCCGGAAACGCGGTCGGCGGCCTTCAAGCTGGCGACGGCGTCGCCGCTGAGCCGCGTGGGTTCCGGGGTGGACCGCCTTGGCCGCGTGGGCACGAGGCTGAGCGTCGGCGACGGCACCCGGCCGGACGGCGCCGGCGGCACCGAGGTGATCTTCGACCCGGCCACCTCGACGGTGCTCAGCATCGAGGAACTCAGGCCGGTGCCGCCGGACACCAAACGCCCGCCGACCCCGCTCGTGGTCAGCGACTACACGCTGTTCGAGACCAGCACGACGGTCTCGTCGACGACCGAACGCCCCTAGACGCGCTGCCGCGACCGCAGGCGCGGGATCGCCGAGACCAGGATGGCCAGCAGCAGGCCCGCGCCGACGAGCCAGAACACCGCGGCCGTGTCGAACAGGGTCACCGAGACCACGCCGAAGGCGAGCACGCCCGCCCACAGGTAGATGAGCATGACCGCGCGGCGCTGCGAGTGGCCGATCTCCAGCAGCCGGTGGTGCAGGTGCATCTTGTCCGCGGCGAACGGGCTCTCGCCGCGGCGGGTGCGGCGCACCACCGCGAGCAGCAGGTCCAGCAGCGGCACGAACAGCACCGCGGCCACCACCAGCAGCGGCGCCAGCAGCGCCAGCGTGTCGGTCGGGTCCACCTGCGAGTACGGGATCTTGCCCGAGGCCGAGGTGCTCGCGGCGGCCAGCATCAGCCCGATCAGCATCGAGCCGGAGTCGCCCATGAAGATCTTCGCGGGCTGGAAGTTGTGCGGCAGGAAGCCGAGGCAGGCCCCGGCCAGCGCGGCGGCGATCAGCGCGGGCGGGTAGCTGCCGACGTCGCCGCCGGTGTCGTGCAGCACGCCGAGGGAGAAGGCGCAGGTGGCCGCGGCGGCGATGAAGCCGAGCCCGGCGGCCAGGCCGTCCAGTCCGTCCACGAAGTTCATCGCGTTGATCATCAGCACGACCAGGAAGACGGCGAGCAGGCCGCCCTGGTTCTTGTCCAGCACCAGCACCGAGCCGAGGCCGTCGCCCTCGCCCCACGGCACCCAGAACGAGACCCACTGCAGGCCGAACAGCACCAGCAGCCCGGCGCACATCACCTGGCCGGCCAGCTTGGTCCAGGCGTCCAGCTCGATCCGGTCGTCCAGCGCGCCGATCAGCACGATCAGGCCGCCGCCGATCAGCACGCCGACCGGGTCCAGCGAGTACTCGAAGGCCCGCCGCAGCACCGGCAGCTGGTGCGCCAGTGCCATGCCGCCGACCACGCCGAAGTACATCGCCAGCCCGCCCATCCGCGGGATCGGGATGACGTGCACGTCGCGGGCGCGGGGGTTGGCCACCGCGCCGATCTTGATCGCGAACCGGCGCACCAGGCCGGTCAGGAGGAAGGTCAGCGCCGCCGCGGTGAGCCCGACGAGCAGGTACTCGCGGATCGGCAGGCCTTGGGTGATCGTGGGGGGCACGGGGAGTTCTCTCAGGTTCAGGAAGTCGACACGGGGACGCCGAGCACTTCGGACACCGCGTCCACGCGCACCGCGCCCTCGCGCAGCACCACCGGTTCGTCCCCGGTGAGGTCGACGATGGTCGAGGGCACCGGGTCGCCGCTGGGGCCGCCGTCGAGGTAGACCGCCACCGAGTCGCCGAGCTGGTCCTTGGCTTCTTCGGCGGTGGCGGCGGGCGGGCGGCCGGAGACGTTGGCGCTGGAGACCGCCATCGGCCCGACCTCGCGCAGCAGTTCCAGTGCCACCGGGTGCAGCGGCATGCGGAGCATGACCGTGCCGCGGGTGGTGCCGAGATCCCACTGCAGGCTTGGTGCGTGCGGGAGCACAATGGACAAATCGCCCGGCCAGAACGCCTCGATCAGCGCCCTTCCCTGCGGGGGCACGCCGAGCACCAGACCGTCCACTGTGGACCAGGACCCGACCAGCACGCCGACCGGCATGTCCGGGCCGCGGTTCTTCGCGCGCAGCAGGGACTGGACCGCGGCGCCGTCGAAGGCGTCCGCGCCGATGCCGTACACCGTGTCGGTCGGCAGCACCACCAGCCTGCTGGAGCGGACCGCTCCGGCGGCCGCGGTCAGCCCGTCGGCACGGGAATCGGGTTGGCTGCAGTCGTACACCGCGCTCATGCCCCGCAGCCTACTGCGCCCGCTCAGTCACCGAACGGCGCCCAGCGCCCCGGTGCGCTGTCACGACCTAGCCGCGGCGGGCGGTGGTGAAGCGGGGGCGGCCGGCGAGATCGGGGTGGCAGCGGACGTCGGTGAGCACTCGGCGCCCGGCGATCAGTTCGGGCACCACCGAGCCGTGCGTGTCGTCGTGTTCGATGGCCAGGCCGCCGGTCGGCTTCAGCAGGCGGGCACCGGCGGCGACGGCGTACCGGATCACCTCGAGCCCGCCCTCCTGGGCGAAAACCGCCTGCGGCGGGTCGAAGTCGGCCACCTCGGGCGGCACCTCGGTGCTCGGCGGCACGTACGGCGGGTTGCACAGCACCAGGTCGACCAGGCCGTCCAGCTCGGCGAACATGCTCCCGTCGGCGATGTCCCCCGAGTACAGCCGGATCGCGGTGTCGCCGGCGGCGGCCCTGGCCTCGGCGTTGTGCCGCGCCCAAGCCAGCGCCTGCGGGTCGACGTCCACGGCGTAGACCACCGCGTCCGGCCGCTCGTGCGCGACGGCCAGCGCCAGCGCACCGGAGCCGGTGCACAGGTCGACCACCACCGGGTACTGCCTGCCCTCGATCACCGACAGGCCCCATTCGAGCAGCAGCTCGGTCTCCGGGCGCGGCACGAACACCCCGGCCCCGACGTCCACGGTGATCCGGCCCATCGGCGCCCAGCCGGTCAGGTGCTGCAGCGGCACCCGCTTGGCCCGCTGGTTCACCAGCTGCCCGATGGCCTCGACCACCGGCGGGTCGACCAGCGGCACCAGCGGCAGGCGCGAGCGCTCCACGCCGAGCACGTGCGCCGCGATCAGTTCGGCGTCGGTGCGCGGGGAGGCGACCCCGGCGCGTTCGAGGATCCTTACCGCTTCGATGATCGCCAGCCGGAGGGGTTGCCGCTTCACGCTTCCCAGCCTGTCACACCACGGGCAGATAACCGGCGAGCGCACCGCGGTTCCGCCGCAGTGTGTCGATCCGCTCATCCAATTCGGCGAGTTCCGCGCGCAGGGTGCGCACCAGGTTCGGGCAGAGGTCGAGCCGGCCGAGGTCCTCGATCGCGCACGGCAGCACCTGCGCGATCACCTCGGTGGACAGGCCGAGGTCGAGCAGCTTCCGGATGTGGCGCACGGTGGTCACCGAATCCTCGGCGTACCGGCGGTACCCGTTCGTGCCGCGGCTCGCGGTGAGCAGGCCCTGCGCCTCGTAGTAGCGCAGCATCCGCTGGCTGACCCCGGTCCGGGCCGACAGTTCACCGATCAGCATGAGATCCACCCCACGTGAGCTTGACCCTGACATCGATGTGAGTGCTTAACGTCGCCGCATGGCTGAACATTTCGCGCACGTCGTCCGCGGCTCCGGCCCCGGCCTCCTGCTCGCGCACGGCGGTGGCGGCAGCATCGAAGGCAACTACGGCATGCTCATCGACGAACTGGCCCGCACACACACCGTGATCGGCCCCGACTACCCCGGTTCGGGCGACACCCCGCGCAGCCAGACCCCGCTCGACCTGGACGTCGTCGCCGACGCGGTGGTCGGCACCGCGGTCGCGGCCGGGGTCGAGCGGTTCACCGTGCTCGGCTACTCGCTCGGCACCGCGGTCGCCGTGCGGGCGGCCACGCGGCACCCAGATCGGGTCACCGGGCTGATCCTGACCTCCGGCTTCAGCCACCCCAGCAACAAGCTGCGGCTGGCCGCCGACGTGTGGCGCGCGCTGCTGGACGCCGGCGACCGCCGCCTGCTGGCGAAGTACCTGATGGTGATGGGCAGCGGCGAGCGGGCGCTGAACGCGCTCAGCCCGGCCGAACTGGACGCCGCGCTCGACGGCCTCGCCGCCTTCGTGCCCGACGGCACGCCGGAGCACGTCGACCTGGTGTCCTCCGTGGACACCCGCGCCGAGCTGGCCGGGATTTCCGTGCCCACGCTGGTGATCGCCACGCTCGCGGACGGACTGGTCTCGCCCGCGTTGTCGGCCGAACTGGCCGCCGGGATCCCGGGCGCGCAGTTCGCCGAAATCGACGCGGGCCATAACATTGGCGCCGAAGCGCGAGAACAATGGTTGGAAATGATCCAGAAGTTCCTCTCCGAGATTGGCTGAGCCATGGACCTGCAAGTAGTGCTGCCGAACGAGTCACCGGAAATGGATCCGGGCCGTCCGGCCGAGATCGCGGTCAAGGCCGAGGAACTCGGTTACCACACCGCCTGGCTGCCCGACCACGTGCTGCCGCCGGAGGAGTACGGCAGTTTCTACGGCGGTGTGTTCGAACCGCTGATCACGCTGTCCGGGATCGCCGCGCGGACCAGTCGCCTCCGGATCGGCACGTCGGTGCTGGTGCTGCCGCTGCGGGACCCGTTCTCGCTGGCCAAGCAGGTCGCCACGCTGGACCGCCTCTCCGGCGAACGGCTCACCCTCGGGCTCGGCGTCGGCTGGGACCGGAAGGAGTTCGAGAACGTCGGCTCGGATTTCACCACGCGCGGGGCGCGGACCGATGAGGCCATCGACCTGATGCGTGCGTTGTTTTCCGGCGCGCGTTCTTTCGAGGGCAGGTTTTACGGTTTCGACGGTGGCGTGTTCGAGCCGCGACCGCGCGGAAATGTGCGCCTGATGGTCGGCGGAATCAGCGACGCGGCGTTGCGCCGGGTGGCCAGGGTGGCCGATGAATGGCAGAGCATCGAGGCCGATCCGGAGAAGTTCGCCGAGCAGGTCCGGCGGCTCCGTTCGTTCACCGACCGCCCGCTCCGCGTCGGCACCCGGATCTCCTGGGACGGCGCGGACTCAACCGCCGCCAGGGTCAAGGCCCTGGGTGAGGCGGGCGCCGAGTTCGTCGCCGTCTGGTTCGGTGAGGACGCGGGCTACGAAGACCGCATGGCCGCCTTGATCGGTTAGCAGGAGCCTTCGGTGGCTAGGGGCGTCGACGGGTCGAAGTGCTCGGGCGGGCGCTGCCCGTCCGGGCCGGTGCCGTACTTCGGCTCGCTGTAGCTCGGCGCGAGCAGGCCCTGCTCCGCGGGGCCGCAGGCGATCGCGTAGACCTGCCCCTGACCGGACGGGGCGTCGAGGCCGAGGTCCTTCGCGTACCACTTGCCGGCGTCGTCGCGGTAGACGAAGTCCAGGTCCCACCTGGTGCTCGCGACCACGTCGAGCGGGACGGTGGCCTTGCCGGGGTCGTCGATGTCGAAGGCGTAGGCGAACACCAGGTTCGTCTTGATCAGCAGTTCGCCCTCGCGCGCGCCCGGCTCGGCCCGGACGGTGCCCTTGACCTTCGGCCCGGCGGGCAACAGCCGGAACCCCGGCGCGAGCTTGGTCGCGTAGAGATCCGGCCAGGCCCCGGGCTTCGTCAGCTCGGTGCGCAGGGTGTCACGGGCGCTGGGCGCGAGCGGGGCGAGCACCGGCTCGATGTCGCCACCGGTCAGCACCGAGCGGTTCAACCGGCTCGCGACCAGGTACTCCTTCACCTTCCCCAGCGCCGTGCCCACCTGCTTCGCCGAGAAACCACCCGTGGCGACGGGCTCCGGCAGCACGATCGCGGCCTCGCCCTCGGCCCAGTCCTGCGCCGGCGTGTCCAGGAACGGCTGGTTCTTGTCCAGCGACCACATGACCTGCTGGAGATCGGCGTCCGCGCCAGCGGCCCGCGGTTCCCTGGCGGCGCGGGCGAAGTAGATGCCCACCCCCGCGGCGCCCAGCACCACCACCACGAGCACGATCAGCCACGCCCGGTTCCGCCGCTTCGGCACGCCGTTTTCCGGCAGGATCGTCCGGCCGTACTGATCCGTCTGCATTTGTTCCCCCTGTGGCGAGTTCGAACTCTTGATCGGCCGACAAGGGGGAATCGTTAGCCGGAGTGCGCGGCCAACCGCTCGTCGCGGTCGGCGGAGCGCAGTGCGTCGAGCACACCGTCGAGTTCGCCGTCGAGCACCTGGTCGAGGTTGTAGGCCTTGTAGTTGACCCGGTGGTCGGAGATCCGGTTCTCCGGGAAGTTGTACGTGCGCACCCGCTCCGAGCGGTCCACCGTGCGCACCTGCGACCGGCGCGCGTCCGAGGCCTTGGCCGCGGCCTCCTCCTCGGCGATGGCCTGCAACCGCGCCTGCAGCACCTGCAGCGCGCGGGCCCGGTTCTGGATCTGCGACTTCTCGTTCTGGCAGGACACCACGATGCCGGTCGGCAGGTGGGTGATGCGCACCGCCGAGTCCGTGGTGTTCACGCTCTGCCCACCGGGACCGGACGAGCGGAACACGTCGATCCGCAGGTCGTTCGGGTCGATCTCGACCTCGACCTCCTCCGGCTCCGGGTAGATCAGCACGCCGGCCGCGGAGGTGTGGATCCGGCCCTGCGACTCGGTGGCCGGCACGCGCTGCACGCGGTGCACCCCGCCCTCGAACTTCAGCCGCGCCCACACGCCGTCCGCGTCGGTGCCCTTGCTCTTGATGGACACCGTGGCGTCCTTGAAGCCGCCGAGGTCCGAATCCACCGAGTCGAGCACTTCGGCCTTCCAGCCGTGGCGCTCGGCGTAGCGCAGGTACATGCGCAGCAGGTCGCCCGCGAACAACGCGGACTCCTCGCCGCCCTCCCCCGACTTGATCTCCATGACCACGTCGGAGCCGTCGTACGGGTCACGCGGCAGCAGCAGCTCGGTCAGCCGCGCCTCCAGCACCGGGATGCGCTCGGCCAGTTCCTCGGCCTCGGCCGCGAAGGCCGGGTCCTCGGCCAGCTCACGGGCGGCCTCGAGGTCCTCCCTGGCGCTCTCCAGTTCACCGATCGCCCGGATCACCGGGGTCAGCTCGGCGTAGCGGCGGCCGAGCTTGCGCGCCCGGCCCTGGTCGGCGTGCACCGACGGGTCCGCGAGCTGCTTCTCCAGCTCGGCGTACTCGTCGAGCAGACCGCGCAACGAAGTCGAATCCACGCCTGTTGTCCCTCTTCCGGAGTACCTGCGTACCGCATGAAAACGGCGCCCACCCGCTGAGCGAGTGGGCGCCGTCGGTGAAGCTAGCTGGCGTCGGCCTTCTTCCGCTTGCCGTAGCGAGCCTCGAAGCGCGCGACCCGGCCACCGGTGTCGAGGATCTTCTGCTTGCCGGTGTAGAACGGGTGGCAGTTCGAGCAGATCTCGACGTGGATGTCGCCGCTCGTCTTGGTGCTGCGGGTGGTGAAGGTGTTGCCGCAGCCACAGGTCACGTTGGTGACCACGTACTCGGGGTGAATGCCGCTCTTCATGGTGTCCTCTCTTGGCTGGCCGCCGGGTCCCCGGGATTTCACGGGGTGAACCGGAGCCGGACGTCAGCGGGTAATTCTGCCAGACCCGCCGGTACCCCGTGCAACAGGGCTGGTCCCGCGGGTATTCCCCGGCTTGTACGGAACTTGTACATCTTCACGAGATGGTGCCGCGGTTGGTGATTCGGTAACTTCTAGGTGAAGGAGTGAACGATGCGCATCAGGAGACTGCTGGTCGGGGCCGCGGTGGCGGCGGCGATGGCGGGCGCCGCGGTGGCCCCAGCCCAGGCGAGCCCGCTCTCGGCGGAGATCACCGCCGCGGACATCAACCCCGCCGCGGGCACGTTCACCACCGTGCCGGAGTCGGACCTGTCCACGCTCGGCGCCGGTGACGGCACGCCGGCCGGGGCGGTCGCCTGGTTCAAGGCCAAGATGGGCTCCACCGCCTACCAGGGCCTGTGCGAGAAGGCGGTGGAGAACGCCTACGGCGTGACCGGCGTCTGGGCCTCGGCCAACGCGCACTGGAACGGCGCCAGCCCGAAGCACACCGACGGCAGCAGGCCGCCGAAGGGCGCCTTCGTGTACTGGAACATCAGCCAGTGGGGGCACGTGGGCATCGCCGACGGCAACGGCGGCATCTACGCCAGCAGCATCGGCGGCAAGATCGGCCACGCCTCCAGCGTGAACTACTTCAACAACTACCGGGGCTGGACCCCGGCGGCGGTCCCCCACCAGTAACCGCCCCCAGAGACCTCTTGGTGGGGACCGGAGGAACACGAAGGGGGCTGCACCGAGCGGTGCAGCCCCCTTCGTGGCATCGACTAGTCCTCGTCGGGACCCAGTGCGGTCTTGGAGACCTGCATCAGGAACTCGATGTTGGTCTTCGTCTTGCGCAGGCGGGACAGCAGCAGGTCGATCGCCTGCTGCGAGTCCAGCGCGTGCAGCACCCGGTGCAGCTTCAGCGTCACCGCCAGCTCGTCCGGCGAGAGCAGCAGCTCCTCCTTGCGGGTGCCGGACGGGTTGATGTCCACCGCGGGGAAGACGCGCCGCTCGGCGATCTTGCGGTCCAGCTTGAGCTCGGCGTTGCCGGTGCCCTTGAACTCCTCGAAGATCACCGTGTCACCGGTGGAGCCGGTTTCCACCATCGCCGTGGCGAAGATGGTCAGCGAGCCACCGTTCTCGATGTTGCGCGCCGCGCCGAGGAAGCGCTTCGGCGGGAACAGCGCGGTCGAGTCGACACCACCGGACAGGATGCGCCCGGAGGCCGGGGCCGCCAGGTTGTAGGCGCGGCCGAGGCGGGTGATCGAGTCGAGCAGCACCACCACGTCGAGGCCCATCTCAACCAGGCGCTTGGCCCGCTCGATGGACAACTCGGCGACCGAGGTGTGGTCTGACGGCGGGCGGTCGAAGGTGGAGGCGATGACCTCGCCCTTCACCGACCGCTGCATGTCGGTGACCTCTTCCGGCCGCTCGTCGACCAGCACCACCATCAGGTGGCACTCGGGGTTGTTCGTGGTGATCGCGTTCGCGATGTCCTGCATGATCGTGGTCTTACCGGCCTTCGGCGGCGACACGATCAGCGCGCGCTGCCCCTTGCCGACCGGCATCACCAGGTCGATCACGCGGGTGGTGAGCTTGTGCGGCTCGGTCTCCAGCCGCAGGCGCTCGTTCGGGTACAGCGGGGTCAGCTTGGTGAAGTCCGGGCGCTTCTTCGCCTGGTCCGGCTCGAGGCCGTTGATGCTGTCCACGCGCACCAGCGGGTTGAACTTCTGCCGCTGCTGCTCGCCCTCGCGCGGCTGGCGCACCACACCGGTGATGGCGTCACCGCGGCGCAGGCCGTACTTGCGGACCAGCGACAGCGAGACGTACACGTCGTTCGGCCCGGCCAGGTAGCCCGAGGTGCGGACGAACGCGTAGTTGTCCAGCACGTCGAGGATGCCGGCCACCGGGAGCAGGACGTCGTCCTCGCGCACCTCGGTGTCCGGGCTGCCGCCCTCACCGCGGCCACCGCGGCGGCGGCGGTCGCGGAAGCGGCGGCCGCGACGGCCGCCCTCTTCGTCGTCGTCGGACTGCGGGCCCCCGCCCCGGTTGTCCTGCTGGCCGCGCTGGCGGTCGTTCTGCCGGTCGCCCCGGTCACCGCGGTCCCCGCGGTCGTTGCGGTCGCCCCGCTCGTTGCGGTCCCCGCGCTGGCGGTCCCCGCGCTGCTGGTCGCTCCCCTGCTGGCGGTCACCACCGGACTGGCGGTCACCCTGCTGGCGGTCGCGGCGCTGCTCGCGCTCGCCGGAACCACCGCCGGAGGAGTCGGCGGGCCGGTTCGAGCCGCGGCGGCGGCGCCCGCCCTCGCGGCGGCCACCGTCCTCACCCGAGGCGGACTGGTCGCCCGATGGCGCCTCGCCCTCGGTGTCCTTGCGCTCGGTCTCCTTGCGCTCGGCCTGCTGCGGCTCGGCGGCCGGCGCCTTGGCGGCCGGGGCCTGCTCGGCCTGCTCCGGCTTGGCCTCGGTCTTCGGCTCGGCGGCCTTGGCCGCTTCCTTGCGCGGGGCACGGGCCTTCGCCTCGGCCGGCTTGCCACCGTCGATGCCGTCGAGCGGAAGCGTTTCCGCACCGGTGGCGGTCGCGGCGGCGCTCCCGCGCCGCTTGGTCTTGCCCTGGCGCTCGCGGATGGCCGCGATCAGGTCCCCCTTGCGCATGCCCGCGGTGTCGCTGATGCCGAGCTCCCCGGCCAGCGAACGCAGGTCGGCGATGACCATTCCGGACAGACCGCCGGGTCGGCGTTTCGGCGCGGCGGTGCCGTTCGCCTGCGGCTCGGCCCCAGCGGCGTCACTGGTAGGAGCCGCGTCGCCGCTCAGTAGATCGGTGTTGCTCACACAAGTCCTTCCTTACCGATCCACGCCTCCAGGTGGATCAGCGGACTGCCGCCCGCGTCCGAATCACGAGACGGCTAGTTGTTCCCGTGGCCGGAAGCCAGATCCAGCCGAGACGTACGAGTCACGGCGGGAGAACCGCCGACACGGGAAGTACGTGCCCCATACGGCACACGCGAAAATTCGTCACCGCGACCGCACCGGAGCCCGTTGCCTCACTCCCGGACCCCCGCAGGACCCTGGACTGGACGGGAAAATGCGATCCGGGCTGAACCCCCGGAACCTGCACCGGGTGCGGACTGCGCACGGTGATCGAACGCCCCCGAGGGTAGACCGGCCCGCTTCACCGTGCAACAACCACCCCTACTTTGCGTTCGGCGTGTTATGCCACAGCGACCTGGACACCGGCCGAATCCACGGGCAGAGCGGTGACCTCGAAGGATGTAACGTCCACCACGTCCGGGAGCATTCCCGTGGTGGTCAGCGCCAGCACCGTCGGCCCGGCACCGGAGATCGCCGCCGCCACCCCGTGCTCCCGCAGCTGGGCCACCAAGCGCGCGCTGGCCGGGTAGGCCGGGGCGCGGTAGACCTGGTGCAGCCGGTCCTCGGTGGCCGTGAGCAGCAGTTCCGGCCGGCTGGTCAGCGCCCGCACGGCCAGCGCGGCGCGACCGGCGTTGAACGCCGCGTCCGCGTGCGGCACCCGCTCGGGCAGCAGGCCGCGGGTGGCGTCGGTCGAGGAGCGCTGTCCGGGTACCGCGAGTACCGGCCGGAGGTCCGGGTGCGGGTCGAGCCGTTCGGCGCCGAACCGGCCGTCGTCCGCCCACGCGATCACCAGGCCACCGAGCAGGCTGGCCGCCGCGTTGTCCGCGTGGCCCTCGAAACCGGCGGCCAGTTGCAGCGCGTCGTCGTCGAGTTCCCGCTCGGCCAGCGCGTACCCGGCGGCCACCCCGGAAACCACCGCGGCGGCCGACGAGCCGAGGCCGCGCGCGTGCGGAATCGCGTTGTGGCAACGCAGGTGCAGCCCTGGCGGGGAAAAACCGAGGTGGTCGCACGCGCGGCGAAGCGCACGCACCACCAGATGGGTCTCGTCGGTGGGCACGTCCTCGACCCCGCCCGCCCCGGCGTCGATCACCTCGACCTTGAGCCCGGCGTCGGTGACCCGGACCTCGACCACGTCGTACAGGCCCAGCGCCATGCCCAGCACGTCGAACCCGGGCCCGAGGTTCGCCGTCGAGGCCGGGACGGTGACCCGCAGGCTCACGCCAGCTCCAGCGCCGCGGCCACGGCGGTGGGGTCCACCGCCAGCGGTTCCACCTCGACCACGCCGTTGAGCGCGGTGGCGGGGTCCTTGAGGCCGTGGCCGGTCACCGTGCAGACCACCGTCGACCCCTTGGGGATGCGGCCGTCGGCGGCGGTGATCAGCAGTCCGGCCACGCTGGTCGCCGAGGCGGGCTCGACGAAAACGCCCTCCTTGCGGGCCAGCAGCCGGTACGCCTCGAGGATCTGCTCGTCGGTGGCCTTCTCGAACAGCCCGCCGGAGGCGTCCTTGGCCTTGACCGCCTTGGTCCACGAAGCCGGGCTGCCCACGCGGATCGCGGTGGCCACCGTCTCCGGCTCGGTCACCGGCTCGCCGTCGACCAGCGGTGCCGCGCCGGCGGCCTGGAAGCCGAACATGCGCGGTGTGCTGTTGACCACACCGTCGGCCGCGTACTCGGCGTACCCGGCCCAGTAGGCGGAGATGTTGCCCGCGTTGCCGACCGGCAGGCAGTGGATGTCCGGCGCCGCGCCGAGCACGTCGCAGACCTCCCACGCGGCGCTCTTCTGGCCGACCAGGCGCACCGGGTTGACCGAGTTCACCAGGGTCACCGGGTAGTCGGCCGCGGTTTTGCGGGCCAGCTCCAGGCAGTCGTCGAAGTTGCCCTCGACCTGGAGGATCTTGGCGCCGTGCGCGACCGCCTGGGCCATCTTGCCGAGCGCGATCTTGCCCTCGGGCACCAGCACCGCGCTGGTCAGCCCGGCCCGCGCGGCGTAGGCCGAAGCCGAGGCCGAGGTGTTGCCGGTGGAGGCGCAGATGACCGCCTTGAGCCCGCTGGCCAGCGCGTGCGTGATGGCCACGGTCATGCCGCGGTCCTTGAACGAGCCGGTCGGGTTGGCGCCCTCGACCTTCAGGTACACCTCGCACCCGGTCAGCGCGGACAGGTGCGGCGCGGCCAGCAGCGGCGTGTTGCCCTCGCCGAGGGTGACGATCTTCGCCCCGTCCGGGACGGGAATGCGGTCGGCGTACGCCTCGATGATCCCGGTCACTGGTCTTCGCCTTCCACGCGCATCACGCTGACCACCTCGTGCACCACGTCCATTTTCGCAATTTCGTCCACAGTGGACTCCAGGGCGGCGTCCGGGGCCAGGTGGGTGACGATCACCAGGCTCGCGGTGGACAGCCGGTCGCGCTGGCGGACCGCGGCGATGCTCACCCCGTTCGCCGCGAACGCCTGCGCCACCTGGGCCAGCACACCCGGCCGGTCCGCCACGTCCAGGCTGACGTGGTACCGCGTCGGGGTCTGCCCCATCGGGCGCACCGGCAGCGCGGCGTGCGCGGACTCGCGCGGGCCGAGCCCGCCGAGCACCCGGTTGCGGGCCACCGCGACCAGGTCGCCGAGCACCGCGCTGGCGGTCGGCGAGCCACCGGCGCCCTGGCCGTAGAACATCAGCTCCCCGGCGGCGTCGGCCTCGACGTAGACCGCGTTGAACGCGCCGCTGACCCCGGCCAGCTGGTGCGTGTTCGGGATCATCACCGGGTGCACGCGGGCGGAAACCGACTCACTGCCGTCCTCGCTGGTGACCCGTTCGCAGATGGCGAGCAGCTTCACCGTGCGGTTCAGCATCTTCGCCGCGGCGATGTCCGACGCGCTGACCGCGGCGATGCCCTCGCGGTGCACGTCGGCGGCGGTCACCCGGCTGTGGAAGGCGAGCGAGGCCAGGATGGCGGCCTTCGACGCGGCGTCGTAACCGTCCACATCGGCCGTCGGGTCCGCTTCGGCGTACCCGAGCCTGCTCGCTTCGTCCAGCGCTTCGGCATATCCGGCGCCGGTCGAGTCCATTGCGGACAGGATGTAGTTGGTGGTGCCGTTGACGATGCCCATCACCCTGGTGATCCGGTCACCGGCCAGCGACTCGCGCAGCGGGCGCAGCAACGGGATCGCCCCGGCGACCGCGGCCTCGAAGTAGAGGTCGGCGCCGGAGGCGTCGGCCGCCTCGGACAGCTCGGCCGAGTGCTCCGCGAGCAGCGCCTTGTTCGCGGTGACCACGGACTTGCCCGCGCGCAGGGCGTCGAGCAGCCAGGTGCGGGTCGGTTCGATGCCGCCGATCAGCTCGACCACCACGTCCACGTCGTCCGCGGTGACCAGCGTCGCGGCGTCCCTGGTGAGCAGTTCGGCGGGCAGCTCGGGGTGCTTGTCCGGGCGGCGGACCGCGATACCGGCCAGCTCGACCGGCGCACCGGCGCGGGCGGCCAGCTCGGCCGCCTGCTCGGTGAGCAGCCGCGCCACCTCACCGCCGACCGTGCCGCAGCCAAGCAGGGCCACGCGGATGGGTTCGGACCTCACGACACCTCCAAGCCCAGCATGTCCTCGGTGGTTTCCCGGCGCAGCAGCAACCGCGCCCCGCCGTTGCGCACCGAGACCACCGCCGGGCGCGGCTGGCGGTTGTAGTTGCTGGCCATCGAGTAGCAGTAGGCACCGGTCGCGGCGACCGCGAGCAGGTCACCGGGAGCCAGGTTGTCCGGTAACCAGCAGTCGCGGACCACGATGTCGCCGGACTCACAGTGTTTTCCCACCACGCGGGACAAGGCGGCGTTCGCTTCGCCGTCCTGGCCGTCGCCTGCCGCCCGCGAGACGAGCCGCGCGTCGTAGACCGCGTCGTAGAGCGAGGTGCGGATGTTGTCGCTCATCCCGCCGTCGACGCTGACGTAGCGGCGCACCGCGTTGTCCCCCAGCGTGACGTCCTTGATCGTGCCGACCTCGTAGAGCGTGACCGTGCCGGGACCGGCGATCGCGCGGCCCGGCTCACCGGCGATGCGCGGCACCGGCAGCCCGGCGAAGGCGCACTCCTTGCGCACGATCTCCCGGATCTGGGTGATCATCTGAGCCGGCGGCGGCGGGTTGTCGCGATCGGTGTAGGCGATGCCGAAGCCACCACCGAGGTCCACAATGGACAGCTGGTCGACCAGTTCCGGGCCGTGCTCCTTGCCCAGTTCGGCGATCAGCCCGATGATCCGGCGGGCGGCCACCTCGAAGCCGTCGGCGTCGAAGATCTGCGAGCCGATGTGGCTGTGCAGGCCGATCAGCTTCAGCGAACCCGCGTTGAGCACCCGGCGCACCGCCTCGGCGGCGTCCCCGGAAGCCAGCGAGAAGCCGAACTTCTGGTCCTCGTGCGCGGTCGCGATGAACTCGTGCGTGTGCGCCTCGACGCCGACGGTGACCCGCACCAGCACCTGCTGGGTGATCTCGCGGCGCGCGGCCACCTCGGCCAGCCTGGCGATCTCGAAGTAGGAGTCGAGCACCACCGTGCCCACCCCGGCGTCCACCGCCATCTCCAGTTCGGCGACGGACTTGTTGTTGCCGTGGAAGGTGATCCGCTCCGGCGGGAACTCCGCGCGCTGGGCGATGGCCAGTTCACCGCCGCTGCACACGTCCAGGCTCAGCCCCTGCGCGGCCACCCAGCGGGCGATCTCGGTGGACAGGAAGGCCTTGGACGCGTAGTGCACCAGCGCCGGGTCGTCGAAGGCCTCGGCGTACTCGGCGCAGCGGGACTTGAAGTCGGCCTCGTCGATCACGAACAGCGGGGTGCCGTAGGTCTCGGCCAGCTCCCGCACGTCGACCCCGGCTATCCGGACCACGCCGTCCGGGGCGCGGAAGGCGTTGCGGGGCCACACCTTCGGGTAGAGCCGGTCCAGTTCGCCCGAGGTGGACGGGGGGAACCCGGCGGTGTCCGCATGGGGATGGACCTCGGCGTACCGGGGTCCCGCGGGGTGAGCCATGAAACTACATCCGTTCCGGCGCCGAAACGCCCAGCAGTTCGAGACCGTTGGCGAGCACCTGGCGCGCGGCCTCGCAGAGCGCGAGGCGGGCGAAGGTGAGCGGCGTGGGGTCCTCCCCGCCCTGCGGCAGCACGCGGGCCACGTCGTAGAACTTGTGGTAGGCGCTCGCGAGGCTCTCCAGGTACCTGGCGACGCGGTGCGGTTCCCGCAGTTCGGCCGCCTTCCTCAGCATTTCCGGGAACTCGCCGATCGTTCGGATCAGGTCGCCTTCCCGGGGGTGGACGAGCAGGCCGAGGTCCGGTGCCCCGTCGGCCTTGATGCCCAGTTCGGCGGCGTTGCGCTGCAGCGAGGCCAGCCTGGCGTGCGCGTACTGCACGTAGTAGACCGGGTTCTCGTTGCTGTGCTTGCGCAGCAGGTCCAGGTCGATGTCCAAAGTGGAGTCGACGGAGTAGCGGGCCAGCTCGTAGCGCGCGGCGTCCACGCCGACCGCCTCGACCAGGTCCTCCATGGTGATCACGGTGCCCGCGCGCTTGCTCATCCGCACCGGCTTGCCGTCGCTGACCAGGTTGACCATCTGGCCGATCAGCACCTCGACCACGGCCGGGTCGTCGCCCAGCGCGGCGGCGGCCGCCTTCAGCCGGACGATGTAGCCGTGGTGGTCCGCGCCGAGCATGTAGATGCACAGGTCGAAGCCGCGCTGCCGCTTGTCGTGCAGGTAGGCGATGTCACCGGCGATGTAGGCCGGGTTGCCGTCCTGCTTGATCACCACTCGGTCCTTGTCGTCCCCGTGGTCGGTGGTGCGCAGCCACCAGGCGCCGTCGGCGAAGTACAGCGCGTCCTCGTCCTTGAGCTTGGCCACCAGCCGGTCGACCTCGCCGTTCTCGTGCAGCGAGTTCTCGTGGAAGAACACGTCGAAGTCGGTGCCGAACTCGTGCAGGGCCCGCTTGATCTCGCCGAACATCAGCTCGATGCCGACCTTGCGGAAGGTCTCGTGGCGCTCGGCCTCGGGCAGCGACAGCGCGCTCGGCTCCTGGCGCAGCACCTCGGCGGCGACGTCGCTGATGTAGGTGCCCGCGTAGCCGTCCTCCGGTGCGGGCTCGCCCTTCGCGGCGGCGATCAGCGAGTTGACGAACCGGTCGATCTGCGCGCCGGCGTCGTTGAAGTAGTACTCACGGGTGACCTCGGCGCCCTGCGCGGCCAGCACCCGGCCCAGCGCGTCACCGACCGCGGCCCAGCGCGTGCCGCCCAGGTGGATCGGCCCGGTCGGGTTGGCCGAGACGAACTCGAGGTTGATCCTGGTCCCGGCCAGCGCGTCACCCCGGCCGTAGGCCTGGCCCGCGGCCAGCACCTGGGTGATCTGCGCGCCCTGGGCGTCGGCGGCCAGCCGCAGGTTCAGGAAGCCGGGGCCGGCCACCTCGGCCGCCTCCACCCCGTCGGTCTTGGCCAGCGACTCGGCCAGCGCGTCGGCGAAGTCCCGCGGTTTGAGCCCGGCCTTCTTCGCCACCTGGAGCGCCAGGTTCGTGGCGTAATCTCCGTGCTCGGGGTTGCGGGGTCGCTCGATCGTCACCGCGTCGGGCAGCACCGCCGGGTCGAGACCGCGGGCGGTCAGGACGTCCACGGCGGAGTTTCGGACAAGTTCGGCGAGATCGGCGGGAGTCACCTGCAGAATTCTAGGTGTGCCCCGCCGACCGGCACGAAGACGGTCCCGGGACCGAGTGAAAGGCGAACAGGGGATGCGATCGACGACGACTGCGCTGGTCATCGCGCTGGTGAGCGTGTTGCTGGCGGGTGGCGCGCTGACCGGCGTGGCGCTGCTCACGGCCGAGCGGGCGGTGGCCGGGCAGGCCACGGTCTCCGAACGCGACCGCAAGCTCGCCGCGTTCATGCCATCGGAGGACAACCCCGACCCGTCCGGGGCCATCCCGGGCATCGTGCGGCGGGACTACGACCCCGGGCTGCACGTGGTGGCGCCGCAGCGGGTCGCCTACGACCACTCCCCGCCCTTCGGGGGCAGGCACGACCAGGTGTGGGCCGCGTGCAACGGCGTGGTCTACCCCACGGCGGTGCGCACCGAGCACCTGGTGCACTCGCTGGAGCACGGTTCGGTGTGGATCGCGTACAACCCGGACCAGGTCGCGGGTGACGAGCTGGCGAAGCTGGCCGAGCGGGTGGCGGGCAAGCCGTACCTGGTGATGTCGCCCTACCCTGGTCTGGACCAGCCGATCTCGCTCCAGTCGTGGGGTCACCAGCTGAAGGTCCCCACCGCCGACGACGAGCGGATCGACCAGTTCATCACCGCGCTGCTGCTGAACCCGTCGACGTACCCGGAACCGGGTGCCCCGTGCGACAGCATGGCCTTCGACCAGGACGCGCCGCCCCCGTTCGACCCCACGCCGCCGGGCGCGGACGCGCAGCCGCCGATCTGAAACCTTTCGTAGCAGCACCCTCCTAAGCGCCCTACACCGACCAGACACCCGGTCCCTACACTGGCCGGGGTGCTCCATGACCGGGGCGACGACGAGACGAGGTCGGTACAGCACGATGGCAAGCGGCACGAAGAAAAAGGGCAAGCCGAAGAGCGCCGTGAAGTCGGCCCGCAGCTCAGTGGTGTCCAAGAAGGGCACCCCGTGGGGCACGATCATCGCGGTGGTGGCGATCCTCGCGCTGGCCGGGGTGGTGTTCGGCTACTACTACGTCAACTCGGCGGACAAGCGCGAGCAGAAGAGCCGTGAGGAAGCGGCCGCCGCCTTCGCGCCGTCGGCGGAGAACCCCGACCCGTCGCTGAAGATCCCCGGCATCGTCACCCAGCAGTACGAGGCCAGCGTGCACGTGCTGCCCACCGAGCGCGTCGCCTACGACAAGACTCCGGCCTTCGGTGGTCCGCACGACGGGTTCTGGGCCGCCTGCACCGGCATCGTCTACCCGAACCCGGTGCGCACCGAGAACATGGTCCACTCGCTGGAGCACGGCGCGGTCTGGATCGCCTACAACCCCGACCAGGTCACCGGCGACGCGGTGAACAAGCTGCGGGTGCGGGCCGAGGGCAAGCCGTACACGATGATGTCGCCGTTCCCCGGCCTCGACAAGCCGGTCTCGCTGCAGGCCTGGGGCCACCAACTCAAGCTCGACTCGGTCGACGACGAGCGCATCGACCAGTTCATCGCCGCGCTGCGGCTGAACCCGAGCACCTACCCCGAGCAGGGCGCCTCCTGCGACGCGATGGGCCCCGGCCGCTTCGACGTGGACGCCCCGCCGGCGTTCGACCCGACGCCGCCCGGCCCGGACGCCAAGCCGATGGACTACAAGGGCACCGAAGGCGCCGCGGACGAGAACGGCGGCATGCCCGGCGCGCCGGGTGGCGTGCCCGGTGGCCTGCCCGAGGGCATTCCCGGCCAGCAGCCCCCGGCGGGGCAGCCCCCGGCCGGCGGATGAGTTCGCCCGAACCCGAGCGGGTGGTGGGGCTCGACGAGCACGAAGACGCCGTCGAGTCCCGCCCGGCCTGGTCGCGGGTGGTCATCCTCGGCGCCGCGACGCTCGCCGTGCTGCTGGTCGGCGCGACCATCGGCATGTTCCTCACCCAGTCGCTCGACCGGGACAGCGAGCCCGCCGCGGCCGCGCCCGGCCCGGTCGAGATCGGTTTCGCGCAGGACATGGCGGTGCACCACCTGCAGGCGGTCACCATGGCCAACTGGGCCCGCGACCACTCCACCGATCCGCAGGTGCAGCAGCTCGCCTTCGACATCGCCAGCACCCAGCTCGAGCAGATCGGCCGGATGAAGGGCTGGCTGATGCTGTGGAACAAGCCCGAGCAGGCCATCGGCGGGTACATGACCTGGATGACCGAGCCCGGCGGGCACAGCCACGGCACGGCGGTGGGTTCGACGACGCCTGGCGGACCGCTGATGCCCGGCATGGCCACGAACGACGAGCTGGCCAAGATGCGCTCGCTGTCCGGCAAGGAGCTGGACGTCTACTTCCTGCAGCTGATGCTCCGCCACCACCAGGGCGGCACGGAGATGGCGCAGTACACACAGGACCACACCGGGATGTCCGCGGTGAAGTCGTTGACGAACAGCATCCTCAAGTCGCAGGGCGCCGAGGTCCGCGTGATGACCGGCATGCTCGCGGACCGCGGCGCCTCGCCGCTGCCGTTCAGTTGACCTTCGGCGCTTTGACCAGGAAGTCGAAGTCGCAGCCGTCGGGCGACTGGAGTACGTGCCGGTGGTACAGCAGTTCGTAACCGCGTGACGGCGCCGCCGGTGGGGTGAACCCGGCTCGCCTGCGCTCCAGTTCCCCGGCCGGGACCAGCAGTTCCAGTCGTCCGGCGTCGACGTCCAGCTCGATCAGGTCGCCGTCGCGGACCAGCGCGAGCGGGCCGCCGACCGCGGCTTCCGGGGCCACGTGCAGCGCGACCGCGCCGTCGGCGGTCCCGCTCATCCGGCCGTCCGAGATCCGCACCATGTCCTCGACGCCTTCGCGCGCCAGCTTCGCCGGGATCGGCACGTGCCCGACCTCCGGCATGCCCGGCCCGCCGACCGGGCCGACCCCACGCAGGACCAGCACCGAATCGGCGTCCACCGGGAGGTCGGGGTCGTCGATGCGGGCGTTCAGGTCGGTCACCCCGTCGAAGACCAGCGCGCGGCCGGTGTGCCGCAGCAGCTTGTGGTCCATCGCGGACCGCTTGATCACCGCGCCGTCCGGGGCGAGCGAGCCGGACAGCACCACCAGCGCGCCACCCTCGGCCACCGGCTGGTCGAACGGGCGCAACGCGGCACCGGTCTTCGGCTCGACCTCGGCCACCTCGTCGGCCCAGGTCTTGCCGCTCGCCGACGGCCGGTCGAGGTGCAGCACCGGCGCGAGTTCCTTGAGCACGGCCGGGATCCCGCCCGCCTCTGCCAGGTCTTCGAGCAGGTGCGGACCGGACGGGCGGACGTCGCCGAGCAGCGGCGTGGTCCGGCTCCAGCCGGCGAAGTCCAGCGGCACACCGACCCGGCCGGCCATCGCCGCGAGGTGCACCATCGCGTTCGTCGAGCCGCCGATCGCGCAGACCACGCGGAACGCGTCCTCGATCGCCTCCGCGGTGACCACTTCGGACGGTGGACGGCCTTCCTCCGCCAGTGCCACCGCGCGCGTGCCGGTGCGCACCGCGGCGTCCTGGCGCGCCGAACCGGTGGCGGGCAGCAGGGTCGAGCCGGGCAGCGCCAGCCCGAGCACCTCGGCCACGGTGGCCATGGTGGTCGCGGTGCCCATCACGTTGCAGGTGCCCACCCCGCTCATCAGGCAGCCCTCCAGCCGGTTCCAGTCCTGATCGGACAGTTCACCGCGCCGGCGCCGGGCGGCCAGCGGCCAGAAGTCGTCCACGGTCAGCGCTTCGCCGTTGAACCGCCCCACCGGCCGCGGTCCGGCGGCGATCAGCAGGGCCGGTTTCCCCGCGCTCAGCGCACCCATCACCTGCGCGGGAATGGTCTTGTCGCACCCGCCGAGCAGCACCACCGCGTCGACCGGGCTGGAGGTGATCATCTGCTCGACGTCCATCGCCATCAGGTTGCGCAGGAACATCGAGGTCGGCCGGACGAACGGCTCGGAGATCGAGATGGTCGGGAACACCACCGGCAGGCCACCGGCCGCCAGCACCCCGCGCTTGACCGACTCGGCGACCACGGAAAGCCCGGCGTTGCAGGGGTTCAGCTCGCTGGCGGAGGAGCAGATGCCGATCACCGGGCGCCGGCGCACCTCCTCGCCGGAGCGGCCGGTCGCCCGCAGGAACGCCCGGTGCAGGAACCCGTCGATCGAGTCCTCATTGAACAGTGATCCGTCACCGCGCCGCGTTTCCTCTTGGGACACAACAGCTCCCTTCACTCCTCCGCGAGCCGTCCGGCCCTGCCATGAAGGTAACGCTGCTGCGGCAGGCTCGTCGCACGGGCCGCCGCGGCGGTGTAGGACTCGCGGGCGCCGTCCCGGTCGCCCGCCAGTTCGAGCAGGTGGGCGCGGACCGCGTGCACGCGGTGGTCACCGGGCAACCGTCCGTCCACTTCGGTCAGCAATTCCAGTCCCGCGCGCGGACCCCGTGCCATCGCGACCGCGACGCAGTGGTTCAACGCCACCACCGGGTTGTCGGACAACCGCATCAGCGCCTCGTACAGCGCGACGATCTGCGGCCAGTCGGTGTCCGCCGCGCTGGGTGCCTCGTCGTGCACGGCGGCGATGGCCGCCTGCAGTTGGTATTCGCCCACCGGTCCCCGCGGCAGCGCGGCGGTGATCAGCTCGATGCCCTCGGTGATGGCGGCCTGGTTCCAGCGGCTCCGGTCCTGTTCGGACATCGGCACCAGCGAGCCGCCGGGCCCGGTGCGCGCGGCACGACGGGCGTCGGTGAGCAGCATCAACGCGAGCAGCCCGGTCACCTCGCTGTCGTCCGGCAGGAGCGCGTGCACCACGCGGGTCAGCCGGATGGCCTCGGCGGTGAGTTCGGCGCGCTGCAGTTCGGGGCCCGAGGTGCTGGCGTACCCCTCGTTGAAGATCAGGTAGAGCACGTGCAGCACGGCGGCCAGGCGCGCGGGGTCCGCGGGCAGTCCGAACGGGACCCCGCTGTCCTTGATGCGCTGCTTGGCGCGGCTGATCCGCCGGGTCATCGTCGCCTCCGGGACGAGGAAGGCCCTGGCGATCTCGGTGGTGGTCAGGCCGCCGACCGCGCGCAGCGTCAGCGCGATCTGCGAGGCGGGCGACAGCGACGGGTGGCAGCACAGGAACAGCAGGACCAGCGTGTCGTCGGCGGCCGGCTCGGACCGGTCCGCGGCGGGAGCCAGCCATTCCTCGGGCAGCACCTGCTGGGCCACGGTGTCCTCACGGCGACGGCGAGCCTGTTCGCTGCGCAGCAGGTCGGTCAGCCGCCGGGAGGCGACGGTGATCAGCCAGGCGCGCGGGTTGTCCGGCACCCCGTCG
Organism: Amycolatopsis sp. 195334CR; assembly: GCF_017309385.1. NCBI lineage: Bacteria > Bacillati > Actinomycetota > Actinomycetes > Pseudonocardiales > Pseudonocardiaceae > Amycolatopsis > Amycolatopsis sp. 195334CR. The sequence goes on from NZ_JAFJMJ010000001.1 coordinate 1,125,637, forward strand.
CCGGGCCACTGCGTGGTGGCCGCGAGCAGAGCCTCCTGCACGGCCTCCTCGGCGAGGTCGAAGTGGCCGAACCGGCGGACCACCGCACCGAGGACCTGCGGCGCGAGCGGGCGCAGCAGGTCCTCGACCTCGGAGCCAGGCATCAGAGGCAGAGGTCGCCGGCAGCTTCGAGGAGCGGCCGGACGTCCGCGTAGGCACCCTCGGCGAGCCCGGCGGGCGCCGGGCAGTCCGACAGCCGCGCGGCGAGTTCGGTGGCCCGGTCGAAGCTCTCGCAGTCGACGATCCAGTACCCTGCCAGCACTTCCTGCGTCTCGGCGTACGGGCCGTCCGTCCACACCGGAACGCCGTCCTTGCGCCCGGTGACGCGGCGGGTGTGCACGGGTGCGTTCAGGCCGCGGGTCTCGACCAGTTCCCCGGACGCCTCCAGCTCGGCGTTGAACTTGGTCATGAACTCGTGCATCGGGGCGAAGTCCTCGGGCTGGAAGCCGCCCTTGCCCGCCATGGCGTCGTACTCCTGCTGCGAGCCGTAGCTGAGGATCATGTACTTCATCGGGTTCTCCTCGGTCCGTCGGTGCCCTTTCACCGGAGACGTCGGAGCCGCGGCGCCCATCCGGACACCCATTCTCACCTCAGATCGTGAATTCCGGGGAGGCTCGATCGAGGATCGCCGCCCTGGGCTGCCCCAGTTCCGTCTGCAGGGTGCTGACCAGGGATTTCACGTCCTCGGCCGCGCTCTCGTGCAGTGCCTCGGCGACGATCAGCACGGTCTCGGTGGCTTCGCTGACCGCCGACAGGCCGCTCTGGCGATTGGTCCAGCGGCGCGCGTGCGCCCGCCCGGCCTCGTCGGCGAAGATCACCTCACCGGGCTGCGGGTGTTCGAGCGCACCGCCGAAGGTCTGGTACTCCTCGTCGCCGGTGGCGTACCGCACCTCCAGATCGCCGGTGATCCGCGCGAGGTCGAGCACGGCGACCGGGATGGCGTAGGCCATCGAGACGGCGTTGCACAGGTCGATCACCGGGTGGATGCGCGGGAGCACGTGGTCCTTGCGGAAGCGGCGCAGCAGCGCCTCCGAGGCGCAGCGGTACTGCGTCGGTTTGAGGCCGAGCTGGGTGTAGGCGCGGCGCCAGGCCTGGATCTCGGGGAGCTGGGTCTCGGTGGTCCCGTCGAGCCGCCGTTCCGCGGTTTCGAGGTACTCGGTGAGGTCCCGCCGGGCGTCGGGGCGTTCGACGTGGAGAACACCGGGCACGAGCTGGGGGAAGTCGGCCCAGAGGGCGTCGGAGTGGCGGAAGGTGCTCACGCGTCGGTCACCGCCAGCTTCAACGCCAGCCCGGCGAACGCGGCGGAGAAGGTGCGTCGGGTCCAGTCGAGCACCTTCGGGCGGGTGAGAACGCGGTCGCGCAGGGCGGCGGCGAAGGCGCCGTAGCCGAGGAAGACGACCAGGGTGAGGCCGGTGAACACGGCGCTCAACTCCACCATCCGCCACACCGGTTCGCCGGGCTGGACGAACTGGGGCAGGAACGCGAAGAAGAAGATGGTCAGCTTGGGGTTGAGGAGGTTGATCAGCACGCCTTCGGCGATCACCCGGCCCGCCGAGGCGGGTGCCTTGCGGGGTTCGAAGGCGCTCTTGTCGCGCAGCGTGGCCCACGCGAGGTACAGCAGGTAGGCGACGCCGATGTACTTGAGGACCTCGAACGCCACGGCGCTGGTGTGCAGGAGGGCCGCGAGCCCGGTGATCGCGGCGAGCAGGTGGGGCAGGGTGCCGAGCGTCCCGGCGAAGGCGGCCACCGCACTGGCCTTGAACCCACGACTGAGCCCGGCCGCCAGTGTGTAAAGCGCCCCGGTCCCCGGCGTGGCCACGATGACCAGCGCGGTAAGAAAGAACTCGATACTCACGGGGCCACCGTGGCAGGTGGGGTGGCCCAGTGAACAGGTCCAATCAAGCCCCAGCGAACTGGTCCACATGGAGTTTCAGGGTGGGTGTGACGGTGCGGATAGTAGGGTGGGTGTGACGGTGCGGATAGTGCCGTCGGAGTTGAACTCCATCCGGTCGATCGCGGTTTCCCGGTTGGTGCCGCTGCCGCCCGGTACGGCGATCTCTCCCGGTCGAGCTCGGTGAACATCCATCGACCCGCGGTACGGCGAACACCGACAAACCGACCGCTGGCGGATCGGTGCTGCGCAGCTTCCGTCTGTCACCGCACTGGGTTGTCTGCCGGTCCGACTACACTCCGTTCGAACCGGTGGGCGTGACTGACTAGGAGGGGCTGTGGCATCGGGCGCCAAACCTCGCTCGTCCTCAGCGCGGTGGTATCAGCGCAAGCAGTCGGACTTTGCCTGGGAACAGGAAGGGCTCGACTTCATCAAGCGGCAGATGCCGGACGCCGATCCTTATCGCGCCTGGGCTACGTTTTCGTTCACCGCGATGTCCGGCCGGATCAATGAGTGCGACCTACTCATAGCCGTCCCCTCCGGCTTGTATCTGCTCGAGCTCAAGGCGCATCCCGGCCGGGTGACCAACCACGGTTCGACGTGGCGCGTCACCGACCGGCACAGCGGGCGGGTCCGGACCTTGCAGAATCCACTCGAACTAACCAACCTCAAGGCAAAGGAGCTGCGGGGACAACTGATGCGTGCGGCGCAGAAGGACGGCTACACCGGCCGGTTCCCGCGGATCGAGCCGATTGTCTTCCTGACCGACGCCGGACTCCGCAGCGAACTGGACGAGTTCCAACGCCCGAACGTCTATGCCCGGCACGCGAACAGCGGCTTGCCTGCCGTCTGGGACGACCTGCTGGCACGTCCGCCGCACCGCGAGGCAGACCGCATCAGGCCGGACTTCGCGTCTCGCACCTTGCCGCGGCTGATGAGGACCATCGGCATCCAGTCCGCCACGGCCCACCTGCGCTATGGGGACTTCTGGAAGCTCGATCAGCGGGCACTCGACGCCGGGCCGTTCTGGGAGGACAGGCTGGCCAGGCGCGACGACGGCGTACTCGACGAGCAAGGCCGGCTCCGGATCTACCTGATCAGCAAGGGCACCAGCAAGGCCGACGCCGAGAAGGCCGACCGGGCCGCCAGGCGTGAGTACCAAGTGCTGCAAGGGATCGACCATCGAGGCATCGCCCAGGCTCGGCAGTTCGGGGATCACCAGGGCCGACCCGCGATCCTGTTCCGGCACCACGAGTCGGATCTGAGGCTGGACGCCTACCTGGCGACGTTCAGCGACTCGCTGACCTCGGAAACCCGCCTCGGTCTGGTCCGCCAGCTGGCCGAAGCCCTCAAGTACGCCCACGACCGACTGCTCTACCATCGTGCGTTGTCCCCACGGTCGATCTACGTCTCCTGCAGGCAGGACGGTTCCCGGCCGGTGCTCCGGTTGACCGACTGGCAGACGGCGGCGAGGGACTTCGAGACTACTTCGTTGCGGTCCATCGGGGACTCGTCGCTGGATGGGGCGTTCATCGAGGACACGGCGCTGCGCTACCTGGCCCCGGAGTCGGAGCAGCAGTATCCGGATCCGGTGGAGCTCGACATCTTCGGTCTCGGTTCGGTGTCCTATCTGGTGCTGACGGGGCGGCCACCCGCTTCGAGCCGGTCCGAACTCGTCGAGCGGCTGGGTACCGACGGTGGCCTCCAGGTCTCCGCGGTGGATGACACCCTGCCCCCCGAACTTGGCGAGCTGATCTACGACGCGACCCGCTCGGACGTCGTCCTCAGGCTGGATTCGGCGGCGGCCTTCCTCGACCGGCTCGACGACGCGGAGGAGGACGCCAAGCCGGTGCCCACCGGGCGTTCGTTCGTGGATCCGCTCGAGGCGATCGCCGGTCAGGAGGTGGACGACGAGTGGTTCGTGCGCCGCGTCCTCGGCACCGGGGCGACCGCGCGCGCTCTGCTGGTCGAGCGGCTCAGGGAAACCGACGACGGCACCGTCGTCGACGAGCGCGTGTTCAAGGTTGCCCTCGACGAGGACAGCCGGGCGGCGAAACTGCACGATGAGGCAGAGGCCCTGAACAGGCTCAACGGTGGTTCAATTGTCCGGCTGTTCGACGGGCCGCGGACAGTTGGCGGTCACACCGCGCTGGAACTGGAGTTGGCAGGTGAGGTCTCGCTGGCCCGGTACCTGCGAGAACAGGGCGGGCTCACCTACCACGACCTGGACAACTTCGGCCACCAGCTTTTCCAGGCGATGTACCAGCTCGAAGCGGCCGAGATCCACCATCGCGACATCAAGCCGGACAACCTGGGCATCCACCACCGGGCGAACCGGTCGCGACAGCTCAAGCTGCTCGACTTCTCCCTGGCCAAAGCCTCTCCGGCCGATCACGTGGGCACTCGGGGTTACCTCGATCCGTTCGTGCACACCACGCGGCGGCAGCTCTACGACGACCACGCCGAGCGGTACGCCGCGGCGGTGACCCTGTACGAGATGGCCACTGGCGAGCGTCCACAGTGGGGCGACGGCATCACCGCGCCAACAGTGACCCAGGACGAGACGCCCCGGATCGAAGGACACCTGTTCGACGATCGATTGCGGGACGGGCTCACCGCGTTCTTCATGCAGGCGCTGCACCGGGACACCGAGCAGCGGTTCTCATCGTTGCGCAAGATGGAAGCACTGTGGCGGTCGGTGTTCGCCGACGCCGACCAGGCGCGCCCGGCGACGACGCAGGCCACGGTGGAAACGTCCGCAGCCGAGCGCTCGGACAACGAAGTGTTGGACCGCGCCGCGGAAGCCGCCGAGCTCACGACGCCGCTTGCGGCGGCGGGTCTCACTTCTCGTGCTGTTTCGGTCGCCGACGGCCTTGGCGCGACAACCGTCGGTGAGCTACTGGACATCCCGGCGTCGACGATCACCCGTGCCCGCGGGGCGGGTGCGCTGACCCGCCGCGAACTGACCAGACGACACCGGCAATGGACCGCGAAACTCCGCACGGGCGCCGCGCCCAGGTTGTCCTCGGAGAAACTGGCCGTTCCGGTCAAAGTCGGGTACCAGTCGGTCGAGTTACTGCTGGAGCGTCTGCTCACCAAACCCCACGGCAAGGACAAAGGCCCCGACGTCGAACGCCTGACGCTGGGACTTCCCAAGTCCGACGGCACCGTCACCAGGCTCAACGCCTGGCCTGTGCAACGCCTGGTCGCCGACGTGGTCGGGCTCACACAGCCCTCGGTGTCGCAGAAGTACGGCAAGTCCGTCAAGAAGTGGCGCACGTTCGCCTGGATGGACACGATCCGCCGTGAGGTCACCGAGATCCTCGACGACCTCGGCCGGATCGCGAGCGCGTCGGAGGTCGCGGCGGAGCTCCTGGCACGGCACGGCTCAACGGAGAACGACCCAGCCACCGCGCTGCGCAATGCTTCGGCGGTGGTCCGTGCCGCCGTGGACACCGAACTGATGCCACCGGGCAAGGAAGAGCCGGAGGTTCCCGAGCCTGCGTTGGCCGTCCTGCGCCGCAACGAACGGGTGCTCATCGCTTCCGAGTCGCTCAACGGCTCGGACGACCCGACGCCCAACGAGCTGGGCGACTACGCGATCGCACTGGGCCAGGCGGCCGATGTGATCTCGGCCCGCGACCCGCTGCCGAGTTCAGCGACAGCTCTGCGTGACCTCCAGGCGGTCGGCCAGCCCGAAGGGATGCGGCCGCTGGCCGACACCAGGCTGCTTTCCCTTGCCGCGGCGATGTCCGAGCGCTCGGCGGCTTCCCGCCGTCTGGAGCTCTACCCTCGCAACCTCCCGCTCGAGCGCGGCCTGCGTATCTCCCAGGCCGCAGCCGGGGTCGGCGAGGACGGAATCGCCTTGGACGCTCTTCTCGCCAAGGTCAGAGCCCGTTTTCCGGAGATCTCGCTCGGAGATCTCTCACCGATCGACGTCGGGGAAGCACTGCGCGAAGCGGGCAGCAGCCTGACCTTCGATCCGGTCAAGAATCGCTTCTGCCCGCCCAGACCGGTCGAGAGCCAGCGGCAGGCCCGGTCGTCTTCGGGCACCCTGACCTCGATCGACCATGTCGCCATCAGCACTGGCCGCAGCTCCGCCGAGCTGATCGCGGCACGGCTCGACGAAGGCCGAAGGCTCGGCGGCTTCCTCGCACTCAAGATCAAGGCGATGAAGCTGCCCGGAGCGGCCGAACTCGTCGCGTCGGAGCACGACGTGGTGGCCGTCGACCTCGGGCGGCTGTTCCTCACCGAGTTCCGGGCGCTGGCCCAGGAGCGCAACCAGGGCTGGGATCGCGTTCTCACCGCCGACACGCGCATCGCGCACAACGGCACCATGCCGCCGGGGCTTGCTTCCTACGTGTCGGTGAGCTGGCAGCGGGTGCGGGACCGGCTGCTGGCCGCGCTGGCCGCAGCGGGGCCGCGCAGCGTGCTGTTCCTGCACGACGCCGGACTGGTCGGCCGGTACTTCGAAGCGGGCGGCCGCACCTTCCTGACCGAAATACAGCACGCCGCCCGCGACCCACAGGGTGTGCCGCACGGCCTTTGGTTGCTGTGCCCGGCGGAGAGTGCGGGCGAAACACCCAGTCTGGCCGGGCACATCGTCGGGACGGAAGGCGACCATGAGGTGCTGATCCTGCGCAGCGAGTATCTCGATCTTCTCCGCAAGGGCGAAGTCGCCTGAGCCTTCGACTCATGCGCTGCGTTAGTCGGCAATCCGCCCTCCTGTTTGCATAACGGATTGGTACGTTGAGTAGCGCTTAGTGGCCGCGCGACGATGAGGCCACGGTGAGCACGAGGGACAGGGAGCACATGCGCGTGGCGGACGGGATCGATCAGGACGCTCTGCTGGCAGATCTGCGGCAGCAGTTGAAAATGCTGGAAGACGATCTGCGCGAGCGCAGCGCCGAACAGGTGTTCGACGGCCCGCTGCACGAGGAGTATCAGAAGGCTCTCGACGCGGACCGCACGGCCGCGACCTACGAGACCTGGCGTGACGATCGGGTCACCCAGGCCGCGGTTGCCTGGCTACTCGGCTGTGTCTACGTGCGGTTCTGTGAGGACAATTGCCTGATCCCCGAGCCGTTCCTGTCCGGCCCCGGTGATGCGTTGGCCACCGCCCAGGAGCGGCACGAGGCGTTCTTCCGCGCCAACCCACATCTCAACGACCGCGACTGGCTCGAAGCGGCATTCAACCACCTCGCGGAAGCGCACCCGACGGCCGCGGGCTTGTTCGACCGTCGGTACAACCCGTTGTGGGAACTGACCCCGTCGTTCGAGGCGGCCAGCGCACTCCTTGCGTTCTGGCGCCGCCGCGGCCCGGACGGCGAGGTCGTCCATGACTTCACCGACGAGTCGTGGAACACTCGTTTCCTCGGTGACCTCTACCAGGATCTCTCGGACCACGCTAAGAAGACATACGCGCTGCTGCAGACCCCGGAGTTCGTCGAGGAGTTCATCCTCGACCTGACCTTGACGCCGGCGCTGGAGACGTTCGGCCTCGACCCGACCGTGGAGATCCATCGCCAGGGCGGCGGAGTCGAGCGCACCCGCGAGGGCCTGCGCACGATCGACCCCGCTTGCGGCTCGGGCCACTTCCTGCTGGGCATCTTCCACCGCCTGATCGCCGAGTGGCGTCGCACATCGCCAGGTGTGGACGATTGGATCCTGATCCGGCGCTCCCTGGAATCGGTGCACGGCTGCGACAAGAACCCCTTCGCCGCGTCGATCGCCCGCTTCCGCCTCTTGGTCGCCGCCCTCAAGGAGGGCGGAACGCGCACTCTTGAGGCCGCCGGGGAGTTCCCAATCAACGTTGCGGTTGGCGACTCACTGCTGCACGGTATCGGTGTCAAGGGCGAGCAGATGGACATGCTCGGCTCGGAGGCGGATGATGAGTTTACCTACCGCGCCGAGGACGTAACCGAGTACATCAACTCCTGCGACCTGCTGACCCAGGCCTCCTATCACGTCGTCGTCGGAAACCCGCCGTACATCACGGTAAAGGACAGCAACGAGAACAAGAAGTACCGCGAACGGTGGAAAGCCTGCTCCGGCACCTACGCCCTGTCGGTCCCGTTTGCCGAGCGCCTGTTCCACCTGGCGACCCGCACCTCCGGCGGCGGCTACGTCGGCCAGATCACCGCGAACTCATTCATGAAACGCGAGTTCGGCAAGAAGCTGGTCGAGAAGTTCTTCCCGACCGTCGACCTGACCCACGTCATCGACACTTCAGGCGCCTACATCCCCGGCCACGGCACCCCGACGGTAATCCTGATCGGCCGCAAGCAGTTACCGCCCCCGACCAAGACGATCCGAGCAGTACTCGGCATCCGAGGTGAACCTGGCGTCCCCGCAGACGCCGACCAAGGACTCGTCTGGCAAGCCATCACTAATCACATTCACAAGCCAGGCAGTGAAACTGAGTGGATCTCCGTTTCGGATTTCGAGCGATCCGCCGTGGCAATGCACCCTTGGTCACTGGGCGGCGGCGGAGCAGGCGCACTCGTCGGCGCGATCGAACTGAATTCGATTCCTCTTGAGAACAAAATTAAGAAACCGATCGGTCGAGCTATTCGTGCCGGTGCTGACGAAGCCTATATCCGACCCAGTCGGCGTACGTTGCAGACAGTGGCCGAAACATCGGCGTTGCGACCACTCATGGTCGGTGATGTCGTCCGAGACTGGCATGCAAAACCAGATGAAAAAATTTGGTATCCATACGACGCCGAACTCACCATGGCCAAGTTGCAAGCAGAACTTTGGCCATTGCGGACACTTCTTGCTGCGCGCCGAACGTTTCAGGGCGACATGGAGGATGCAGGTCTCGAATGGTGGGACTATATGCAACACACCGCGTCTGCGTACTCCACGCTGCTGTCCATAACGTTTGCGGAAGTGTCCACGCACAACCACTTCGTGCTGGATCGTGGAGGGAAGGTGTTCAAGCAGACGGCGCCGGTAATCAAGTTGCCGGCGGAGGCGAGCGGGGATGACCACCTGGCGATACTTGGAGCACTCAACTCGTCCACAATCTGCTTCTGGCTCAAACAGCGCTGTTTCCCCAAGGGGGGGAGTGGTATGGGGCGGGGAATTCAACCCGAAGATTGGATGGAGCGATACGCGTTCAATGCTGCCAATATCGGGGAAATACCTCTAGTTTTCAATCTGCCACTAAAGTCCGGACGCCTGTTGGATTCATTGGCGCAAGAGCTTGCTCAGCAGGAGCCGACGACAATCGTTGAAGAATCCACGCCAACTCGCGAAGGGCTGGACAAGGCTAGAGCAGAACACAACCACCTCCGTGGCCGAATGATTGCGTTCCAGGAGGAGCTGGACTGGGAGGTTTACCAGCTCTACGGCCTGCTCACTGATGTCGAAGCGCAAGACTTGCGGGCAAACGACGTGCCGGAGCTCAAGCTCGGTGAACGCGCCTTCGAGATTGTCATGGCGCGTAAGATAAAGGGCGGAGAACTCGAAACAGCTTGGTTCGAACGGCACGGATCGACGCCGATCACGGAGCTCCCACAGCACTGGCCCGACGCCTACAAACGCGTTGTCGAGAAGCGGATTGAGACGATCATCAACCACCGCGATATCGCGCTGATCGAGCGTCCCGAGTGCAAGCGCCGGTGGGCAACGGAACCGTGGGAGAAGAAGGAACGCAGGGCTCTCGAAACCTGGCTGCTCGACCGGTGCGAGGACAAGGATCTCTGGTTTGCCCTCCGTGACGGCCTGACCGGTCCGCGCACATTGACCGTCAGCCAGCTCGCCGACCTGCTGCGCGGTGACGAGGACGTCAACTCCGTCGCCGCGCTGTATGCCACCGACCATCTCGGCAAGCGGGATCTGCCGCTGGCCGACGTGCTGGAGCAGGTCATCGCCACCGAGCACGTTCCCTATCTCGCCGCGATGCGCTACAAGGAGACCGGCCTGCGCAAGCGGGCGCAGTGGGAATCTGTCTGGGAGCAGCAGCGCGAGGAGGACCGCACCGGTGAGTGGCTCGATATCAAGGTGCCGCCGAAGTACACCTCCGCCGACTTCCGCAAGACCTCCTACTGGTCCCACCGCGGCAAGCTCGACGTGCCCAAGGAGCGGTTCATCTCCTACCCGGACGCCGGGCCGGAGGCCGACCCGACGCTGCTGCTGGGCTGGGCAGGCTGGGACCACAAGGACCAGGCGCTCGCGCTGGTCAACGTGGTCAACGACCGGCTCGAGCAGTCGGGCTGGGGGGCCGACAAGATCACACCACTGCTCGCCGGGCTGGCCGAGCTGCTGCCGTGGGTCAAGCAGTGGCACGCTGGCTACGACGCCAAGTGGGGCGGGAACCCTGCCGAGGAGTTCCGGACCGTTCTCGAACAGCAGCAGGCCAAGCATGGGCTGACCGACGAGGCGCTGAGCGACTGGCGGCCGGAACCGGCGCGGCGGGGACGCCAGAAGGATTGAGGGAGGGGACGAGGATGGCCGAGGAGGTCTATCTCCGGGATGTGCTGCACATGCCGGAAGAGGTCAACCGGGGCGACTTCAAGATCGACCTGACCAAGGGGTTTACCGCTACCGACGAGCTGGTCGGCAACTACGTCGTCACTGACCAACTCCGCGGCGCCTTCAACCAGGCGCTCGCCCTGCTGCGCACGGCGGTGCGCGACGGCAACTCGCACGCCGCCTACCTGCACGGCTCGTACGGTTCCGGTAAGAGCCACTTCATGACCGTGCTGCACGCGGTCCTGAACGGCAACGACAAAGCACGGGAGAAACCCGAGCTGCGAAAAGTCGTCGCCGAGCACGACGAGTGGCTGGCAGGCCGCAAGTTCCTCATGGTGCCGTTTCACCTGATCGGAGCCGTCGACCTGGACGCGGCGATTCTCGGCGGCTACGTCAAGTACGTGCAGGACGCCCTGCCAGGCAAACCGGTCCCCGCGGTGTTCCGGGCCGACGCGATGCTCACAGATGCCAGGAATCTGCGCGCCGCGGTGGGCGACACCAAGTTCGCGGAGATGCTCGGCGGCGAGGACGCCGACCTTTCCGACCCCGCCGACCTCGAACCTCTCGAAGGGCCGCCCGGCACCTGGAGCACCGTCGAACTCGACAACGCGTTCAGCTCCCAGCCCGGAGATCCGCGGCGGGACGCACTGGTGTCCGCGCTGCTGTCCGGGCCGATGGCGTCCTACTCCCGTGGCGCACTGGGCGACAAGGACGCCTACCTCCCGCTGGAGAACGGCCTCTCCGTCATCAGCAGGCACGCGCAGCAGCTCGGTTACGACGGCATCGTGCTGTTTCTCGATGAGCTGATCCTGTGGCTGCAGGGATACCTGTCCCGCCGCGACTTCGTCAACGTCCAAGTGAACAAGCTGGTCAAACTGATCGAGTCCGGCGACAGTGATCGGCCGGTGCCGATCATCTCCTTCGTCTCCCGGCAGCGTGACCTCGGCACCCTCATCGGCTCGGACATCATGGGCTCCGAGGTCAGCAACCTCGAACAGCAGGTCCAGTACCTCGCCGAGCGGTTCGACACGATCAACCTCGAGGACCGCAACCTCCCCGCGATCGTCAAGGAGCGCGTACTCAAGCCACGCCCGGAGAAGGCCCACCTGCTCGACGCGGCTTTCAAAAGCATCGAGTCGACCAAGTCCAGCGTCAAGGACGCGCTGCTCGACGCGAACGGCGCGACGCACTCGGACTGGTCGGACTTCCGCGACGTCTATCCGATCTCGCCGGCGTTGCTCAACGTGCTGGTGGCGTTGTCCGGCGCGCTCCAACGCGAGCGCACCGGGCTCAAACTGCTGCAAGACATGCTGCACCGGCGGCGGGCTGATATGAAGCTGGGCGACCTCATCCCGCTCGGCGATCTGTGGGACGTCCTGGCCGAGGACACGACCGCCGCCTTCACCGACAAACTACGCGCCGACGCGGCGGCAGGACAGCGTTTCCACAGCAGGGTTCGCCGCTATCTGGAGAACAAGTACGGCTCAACCACCGACCCCCGCTTTGTCGCCGACGAACGGCTGATCAAGACCCTGCTGCTGGCCTCTCTTGCGCCCGACGTGTCCGCACTGACCCGGCTCACCGGCCAGCGGCTCGCCGCACTGAACTACGGGTCGATCACCTCGCGCACCGCCCAGCCGGGCGACCTGGCAATCACTCGGCTGGGTGACCTCAAGACCGAGTTCGGCGAACTGCGCAGCGACGGCGACGAGAACCCGGTGTTCAGTCTGCACCTGTCCGACCTCGACATCGAGCCACTGCTGGACAATGCCAACGAGGCGGACGATGCCGCCAACCGCCGTAAGTGGCTGCGCCGCCAACTCTGGGAAGCGATGGGTGTCAAGGACACCGGCGACTTCGTGTGTGAACGCGAGATCGTCTGGCGTGGCACCAAGCGAACTGCCGAGTTCGTGTTCGAGAACGTCCGCGACCCGCAGGCGATGCCGGACTTCCAGTTCCGGCCCAGCCTCGATGGGGTGATCCGGTTCATCGTCGACTACCCCTTCGACGACCCCGACCGCTCACCCCGGCAGGACGCCGAACGTGTCGAGCAGCTCAAGCAGCACGGTCACGAACACCTGACCCTGGTGTGGCTGCCGACCTTCTGGTCCGAACAGCGCCATAACCAGCTCGGCCGACTACTGAAGATCAACAACCTGCTCGAGCGCGGCAGGCTCGAAGCGGTCGCGGCGAACCGGTCGGCCGAGGACCGGATCCGGCTACGCACCCAGCTCGAAGTGCACAAGGAGAACCTCACATCGAGCCTGCGCGGTGTGCTCGCCCAGCTCTACGGGCTCTCCCGCGGTGACAATTCGAACCTGCGCGACCCCGAGGGCGAGCCCGGCCGGGTACTCAGTCTGTTCCCGCAGCACGCTCCACGACTGCACGTCGGCGCCCCGTTCGAGTACAACGTGCTCGAACTCGCAGACGGCATCCTCGGCGCGAAATACCGGAACCATCCGGACTTCGATCCCAAGAAGGAACGCAAGGCTGTCACTATCGGTGAACTGCGCACCGCGCTGAACTGGATCACCAGGGCGGCCGAGCAGGGCGGCCGGGTCGAGCTGGAGCGGAACCAGCTCGCCCAGATGCGTAAGATCGTGCATCCGCTCGGGCTGGGCGAAGTTCACGACGGGCCGTTGACGCTGAGCTACGACTGGCGCACCCGCATCGAGCAGCACGCGGCGAGGAAGCAGGTCGCGGGCGACTACTCGGTAGACGACATCCGGCGCTGGCTCGACGAGCTCGAGTACGCCGGCCTCGACAAACCGGTCGCGAACCTGATCATCGCCACGTACGCGTTGCTCGCCGACCGCGCCTGGATCCGCGAGACCATCCCGCAGGATGCCCCGGACATCGGCAACATCGGCTCCGGCTGGGCGCTGCGTGCGCAGGAGCTGCCCAGTGAAGAGGAGTTCGCGGCAGCCCGTGCCCGGGCGGGCGCGATCCTCGGTGTGTCCGCGCCCGCGGCCCGGTTCACCCGCAACATCACCAAGCTGGCCAACGGTGTGATCGAGCAGGTCAGCAAGCACGAGCAGGTGGTGCACCGCCTGTACGAAGCCCTGAACAAGCATGCTTCCGAGCTCGGGATCGAACCGTCGTCACCACGGGTGATAACGGTGAGAGCAGGCGCGGACCTGCTCGCCAAGCTGATCGGCATCACGGACTCGACGAAGCTGATCAGGACGCTGGCGCACCTGCCGAACCCGGACGACGACGAGGCGCTGGCCAAGACGATCTCGTCGGCCCAAGAGGTCCTGAGCGCGCTCGAAGGCGCCGATTTCGAGCTGCTGCGAACGATCAGGCCGTATCTCGACCGCTCCGACGGCATCCGGGATCGCACCGAACGCCTCATGACCGATATCGCGGAGACAGCACAGGCCGACGAGAGAACGCGGCAACTTGGCCCCAAGTTGCAGGGCTTCCGTCCGATCGCGATGAAGATCATTCAGGACGCTACCGCCGGGCCTGGCCCAGGTCCGACACCACCTCCGGCCCCGCCTCCCGCGCCGCAAGCCCGGCAGACACGCCGGATGACGGCCGACGCACCTCCGGCGAAGTTGGCTGAGACGATGGACGACGTGCGGCGGTCGGTGAGCGAGTTCGCCAGGGAACACCCAGGCCAGGAGATCGAGATCTCCTGGCGTGTCGTCGACGGGAAAGCCTGATGGCCCGGGTTCCTTTTGTCACGCGGGCGGGGATCGAGTCCCTGCTCACGCAACACAGAACCGAGCTGGACAAGCGGCCGGGTCGATGCCTGGTGCTCGTCCACGGCCGGTATGAGCCGGGGGAACGTGCCGAGTTCCGGCTGAAGCCTGTCGGAGGTGAGCAGGGCGAGCGGGCCGTGCGCGTGACCGACCAGCCCTCGGTGCTGGGTATCGCGGCCGAATGGCTGGACTACCAGGAAACCGGAGCCGACTCGGGTGTGCTGGTGGTGACCACCGGGGTGGATCCCGACGAGCTCGACTGGGACCTACGGGGACATGCGCTCGACACCGGCCTGTTGCGAGTCGACCCGGTCGAGATCCTGAAGTTCCGGTTCGGCGCCAACCGGCTGGATCCCCGAGTGTGGCAGTCCGGCTGGCTGGTCCAGGCGCTGCTCGACGCCGAACCCACGGGTGGCTGGCCGCGCCGGGGTGGCGTGCTGACCTACGACAACGCCCTGCTCGCGCTCGTCGGACAGCGACTCGGCGTCGATGCCGCGGCCCTCGACCTGGACCGGCTGCTCGACTGGTCACGGGGCGCCGGAGCGGCCCGATGGGGCGATCTGGACACCGCCGAACGTGACGGCATCCGCGACTGGCTGGTCGAGCGCCTCGGTCCCGCCGCGGAGACCGTGCTCACCTTGGTCTCGGCTGGTCGAGGGCGTGACGCCTTGGCACTGGGCGTGGTCGGCACGGCACTCGCTGATCCCTCCCTGCCGCGCGACGCACTGGTGTCGGTCGGCGGGCTTTTCCCCAGCATCCGCTCGGATGCAGTCGAAGCCTTCTCGTCGGCGGTCGACGGCACGCTGAGCCGGTGGATCACCGCGGCGGGACCTGAGGACTCCCAGGCATGCCACGACGTGCTCGCCTTGCTCGAACGTGCCGACGAGCTGGCTCGCCAAGCCGGTCTCGGCGAGGCGTTGTCCGGCAGCACTCTGCTCCCCTCCGCCTGGCGAGCACGCCTTCGCGCCTTGGCCACGGCACTCCCCGACCCGAAGGCGGCGAGCCTCGCACTCGGCGAGCTCCGCCGACATCGGTTGGCCGACCTGTTGACCTCCCAGAGGGCCACCGCGACCATGGCCGTCCGGTTGGCACGGTGGCTGTCGACACCGGACCCAGGTGTCCCGTCCGTGGCCGTGGGCGTCCGGCAGCAGGTCACCGAATGGGGCTGGGTCGACTACGCTATCGCCGTGCTGTGGGCCGGTGATGCGGCAGTCGAGCCGGTGAGTGCTAGGGCCTATCACGACCTCTGTGAGCAGGCGGTCGCCCGTCGCGCCGGTTCCGACGAAGAGTTCTCGCACCGCTTGGTTTCGTGGGTACCGCACGCCCGCGCACAGCTCTCGGAAGGCGCATTGCTGATCGAAGACGTGCTGACGGCGGTCGCGGTCCCGCTGGCCGGTAACACGGCACCCGTCGTTGTCGTGCTCGACGGCATGAGCGCCTCGGCTGCGGTACAGCTGGGCGACGAGCTGGGGCGCCGACCGAACTGGCAGGAGGCTACCCCTGCATCCGGCACCCGGCTGGCTGCGGTGTCGGCGTTTCCGTCGATCACCACAGCGAGCAGGCCGTCCCTACTGTGTGGAAGACCCGTCGCGGGTGGCCAGCCGACGGAGAAGGACGGCTTCGCCGTCTTCTGGAAGAGGCACCACAAGCTAGCCCGGTTGTTCCACGAGAACGAGGTCGGCGGTGGAGCAGGCATGAGCCTCAACCCCGAGCTGGTCGCGGCCCTGGCCGGGGAGGAGGTCATCGGTGTCGTGCTCAACACCATCGACGACACGCTCGGCCCCGGTCGCGAGGGCGAGGGGACGACCTGGCGCCTCCAGGACATCCGGTATCTGAACACCCTGCTCACCCAGGCACGTAGCTACGGGCGCCCGGTCGTGCTGACCTCCGACCACGGGCACGTACTGGAGCGTGGCCGCGCGGTCGGCCCTTCCTCAGCGACTGGCGAATACGGCGCGCGGTGGCGGACCGGAACGGCCGCCGACGGCGAAGTCGAACTGCGCGGTCCACGGGTTCTCGAAGGGAACGGCAAGGTCGTCCTGCCGTGGCGCGAAGATCTCCGATACACGCAGAAGCGTGCGGGCTATCACGGTGGCGCGGCTCTGGCCGAGGTCAGCATCCCTGTCCTAGTCCTGTTGCCCTCGGTCGACGGGCTCCCGGGCGGCTGGACCGGGCTCGCGCCCGAGCAGACGACGCCTTCGTGGTGGTGGGACGCCCCGGAGCCGGTGACCGAGATGACCACCTCAGTTCCCAAACCGTCACGCAAGAAGCCGAAGTCTGTTCCCGACGGCCCCGGCCTGTTCGACCGCCTCCTGGCGGAGACCCCCGCGTCAACTCCAGCGTCGCCGCAGAGCATCGGCCAGGAAGTGGTCAAGTCGAAGATCTTCGGCTCGCAGAAGGCTTTTGTCCGCAGGGCTCCCGACGTCGAGGTGATCGCCGCGGTGATCGACTGCCTTGTCGAAGCGGGCGGCAAACTGTCACTCGCCGCGATCGCCGCGACAGCGGGCAAAGCGGCCCGGAACATCGACGGGTTCCTCGCCACCGTTCAGCGTCTGCTCAACGTCGAGAGTTATCCGGTGTTCGAGCTCATCGATGGCGGTCGGACCGTGGAGCTCAATATCGAGATGCTGCGTACGCAGTTTCAGTTGGATAAGCCGTGACGCCGGCCAGCGCGGTACGCCGTCGTGAGGTCGTCGACGCGCTACGTCGCGGCACGGTCCCCCAGTCCGGGTTGGACCTGTTCGCGGTCGGGCTCGACCGGTTCGCCAGGGCGCTTGACGATGATCTCGACACGATCAAGCGCGGCGGCGCGGCCTTCCACGCGATCCGCGGTGAATACGGCTCGGGCAAGACGTTCTTTGCGCGCTGGCTTGCCGAACGAGCGAAGCGAGCCGGGCTGGCGACCAGCGAGATCCAGATCTCGGAGAGCGAAACCCCGTTGCACCGCCTCGAAACCGTGTACCGACGGCTGTCCGAGCGGCTGGCGACCTCCACTCACCAGCCGAGCGCGTTGCGACCGGTGATCGACTCCTGGTTCTACACACTCGAAGAAGAGGTCCTCGACACCGGCGAAGTCGATGAGGATGACGAAGACGCCGTCGCCGAAGCAGTGGACACGCTGATGGAGCGCCGCCTGGGCGACGTAGCCAGAACGACCCCCGCGTTCGCCTCCGCGCTCCGTGGATACCGTCGCGCGAAGCGCGCCGACGATGCCGCAACCGGAGAAGCGGTTATCGCCTGGCTGGGCGGGCAGAAGTCGGTAGCGGCGTCCGCGAAGCGGGCTGCCGGAGTACGCGGGGACCTCGACCACTTCGGCGCGCTCGGTTTTCTCCAAGGCATGCTGACCGTGCTGAAGGATTGCGGCCACCCCGGCCTGCTGGTTGTGCTCGACGAGATCGAGACCCTGCAACGCGTTCGCGGTGACGTGCGGGAGAAAGGCCTCAACGCACTCCGGCAGTTGCTGGACGAGATCGACACCGGCCGCTTCCCCGGGCTGTTCCTGGTGATCACCGGCACTCCGGCATTCTTCGACGGGCAGCAGGGCGTGCAGCGCCTGCCACCGCTGGCGCAACGGCTCGCGACCGACTTCACCACCGACGCCCGGTTCGACAATCCGCGCGCGGTCCAGCTCCGGCTGCCCGGGTTCGACTTGGATCGTCTGGGGGAGCTGGGCCGGAACGTCCGCAACCTCTACGTCGGCGACGCCAGGGAGCCCGAACGGATCGCCGCGCGCGTGGACGATGCCTACATCGACGATCTGGCGGGGGCCGTGACCGGGCGAATGGGCGGCCGGGTGGGTGTCGTTCCGCGCGTTTTCCTCCGCAAGCTCGTCCAGGACGTGCTCGACCGGGTCGACGAACACGAAGAATTCAACCCTCGGGTGCACTACCCGGTGACCGTGAAGAGCTCCGAGCTCTCAGAGGAGGAACGCAACGCCGTCGCAGACGCGGACGACATCGACCTGGACCTCCCGTGAGTTCCGGGCCAGACCGGCTGCTGCCTGCGCTGGTGCACCACATCGTCAACACGCTCGGCTGGCCGGAGCTGCGTCCACTGCAGGCCGAAGCGATCGATCCGCTGCTCGACGGCTCCGACGCGATCCTGCTGGCGCCGACGGCAGGCGGCAAGACCGAAGCTGCCGTGTTTCCACTTCTCAGCCTCATGGAGGAGCAGTCGTGGCTGGGTATATCGGTGCTGTACATCTGCCCACTGCGGGCGCTGCTGAACAACCTCCAGCCCAGGTTGGCGAGTTACGCGGGCTGGCTCGGACGAACCGCCGAGGTGTGGCACGGCGACGTCGGCTCCGGAGCACGGGAGCGCATGCGCCGGGAACCGCCGGACATCCTGCTGACCACGCCGGAGTCCCTCGAAGCAATGCTGGTGTCAGCTAAGGTGGACGCCCGGCGCATGTTCTCCGGCCTTCGGGCGGTCGTGGTCGACGAGGTCCACGCCTTCGCCGGCGACGACCGCGGATGGCACTTGCTCGCAGTCCTCGAACGGCTGTCTCGGATCGCCGGACGCCCGCTTCAGCGCATCGGGCTGTCGGCCACCGTGGGCAACCCGGCCGAGCTGTTGGAGTGGCTGCAGGGCTCACAACGCTCCAGGCCACGATCTGTGGTGGCGCCCGTCGGCGGCACAACGACGGCGCCGGATCTCACTGTGGACCATGTGGGCTCGGTCGAGAACGCGGCCACGGTCGTCGCTGCACTGCACCGAGGGGAAAAACGGCTGGTCTTCGTCGACAGCCGCCGCCGTGCTGAGGAGCTCGGAGCGGCGTTACGCGCCCGCGAGGTCACCACGTTCCTCTCGCACTCCTCGCTCTCCGCGGACGAGCGCCGCAGATCGGAGCAGGCTTTCGCGGAAGCCCGCGACTGCGTGATCGTCGCGACCTCCACCCTGGAACTGGGTATTGACGTTGGCGATCTCGACCGGGTGATCCAGATCGACGCTCCACGGACGGTGGCGTCGTTCCTCCAGCGTCTGGGCCGGACGGGACGTCGCCCGGGAAGCACCCGAAACTGCCTTTTCCTTTGTCTCGAAGAAGCAGCCGTGCTCAGCATCGCCGGCCTGCTCGAACGGTGGGCCGCAGGGTGGGTGGAGCCGATCGCGGCTCCGGTGCACCCCTGGCACATTACCGCACAGCAGGTGCTCGCCCTTGCCCTGCAAGAGAATAAGATCGGGACACACACCTGGAGGGAGTGGTGGGGCGACCTGCCATTGTTCGACGAACACCGGGTCGAGATTTTCGATCATCTGCTCGCTGAGGGCTACTTGGAACGGGATGGCGCGATGGCATTCATCGGGCCAGAGGCGGCGAAGAAGTTCGGCCGACGGTACTTCTCCGACCTGCTCGCCGTGTTCAGCGCGCCACCGGAGTTCACGGTCCTCGCCGGACGCGAGGAGATCGGCCGGGTTGGGGACGACGTCCTGCTCGCCGATGACCATGACGGGCCGAGGGTTCTGCTGCTCGCCGGGCGCGCGTGGAAGGTCGGATACGTCGACTGGAAGCGAAGGCGGTGTTTCGTCGAGCCGAGTGATCTTCCTGGCCGCGCCAGATGGGGCGGTGGCGAGGGCGGCCTGTCCTTCGCCCTTACCCGCGGCCAGCAGTCGGTCCTGCTGGGCACCGATCCTGCCGGGGTCCGATTCACTCGCCGAGCCGCGTCTGTGCTAGCCGAGCTTCGTGAGAAGCACGCCGACCATGTGGCGGAAAACGCGACCGTGGTCCGACGGTCGGCAGGTGAGCTCAGGTGGTGGACCTGGGCGGGCGCCGCCGTCAACCGTACCCTGCAGGCTAGTCTCCCCCGTATTGTGGATCCGCGGCAACGCATAACCGATCATTCCTTACGCCTGCTGCCAGATATCTCGAACATCGAATTGCTCCGCGAACTGTCCACGCCGATTCCGCTCACCCGCCCTGACGTGAGCAAATCAGCGGTGAACGGGCTCAAATTTTCCACAGTGCTTCCGGAAGCGCTCGCGATCGAAACAGTCGCGGAACGCCTTTCTGACCGGACGCACGCGAAGATCGTGTTGTCAGAACGACGCGCGTTCGTGCACGTCACAAGCTGAGCCCCGGACAGGTTGCAGGCAGCAAGAGCAGCCAACCGAGCGCGCATCGAGAAGATCCTCTGCCACACCCCGCGGCGCACATCACCGGAGCGGTGATCATCCGGGAAGGCATTGGGAAGAACCACCCGTATCCAGCCGGATTTGCCTGGAGGCAACCGGGGATAGGGAAAGATCGCTTAGACTGCGAAAAAGCAGGTCAGGAGCGGTTTTTCCCGCTCCCCTGGGGGTGCCCTCGGCAGGATTCGAACCTGCGACACCTGCCTCCGGAGGGCAGTGCTCTATCCCCTGAGCTACGAGGGCGTATCGCCTGGGCGACGTGGAGAAGCCTAGCGCATGCCGAACCAGCGCCGACAGCGGGTTACCGATCCCGCCCGACGGGAAGCCCCGGTTGGGGGGTTGGGCATCCGACACCGCCGCCGTACCGTCGGACATGAGCTTAGGCTCACCTGTATTGCACTCATGCGCATGTCACTATATATTCCCCCGTAGTCGATACGGGAGGCAGTGAATGGGCCACGGACACGGCCACGGGCAGGTCCCCGCGACGGGCGCCTCCGGCCGGTACGTCAAGGCGCTGACCGCCGCGCTGCTGATCGGCGCGGTGTTCATGGTGCTCGAGTTCGCCGTCGGGTTCGCGACCTCGTCACTCGCGATGATCTCCGACGCCGCCCACATGTTCACCGACGTGCTGGGCGTCGGCATGGCGCTGGCCGCCATCCTCCTCGCCCGCCGCAGCGGGCCGACCTTCAGCCGCACCTTCGGCCTCTACCGCGCCGAGGTGCTCGCCGCGCTCGCCAACGCCGTGCTGCTCTTCGGCGTCGCCGGGTACGTGGTCTACGAGGCCATCTCCCGCATCACCGACCCGCCCGAGGTGCCCGGCCTGCCGGTGATGATCGTGGCCGCCGTCGGCCTGGGCGCCAACGTCGTGTCGTTCCTGCTCCTGCGCGACGGCGCCAAGGAGAGCATCAACGTCCGCGGCGCCTACCTCGAGGTCATGGCCGACATGATCGGCTCGTTCGGCGTCCTGCTCAGCGGCCTGATCACGCTGACGACCGGCTGGCGCTACGCCGACCCGATCATCGGTGTCGCCATCGGCCTCTTCGTGCTCCCCCGCACCTGGACGCTGGCCCGCCGCGCGCTGCGGATCCTGTTCCAGCACGCCCCCCACGGCGTCGACGTCGGCCGCATCAGCGAGGAGCTGGCCGCCCTGCCCGGCGTCGCCGACGTGCACGACCTGCACGTGTGGACGCTCACCTCCGGCATGGAGGTCGCCTCCGCGCACCTCACCGTCGAGCCGGCCGCGACCCACTCCGACGTGCTGGTCGAGGCGCAGAACCTGCTGGCGGGCACCTACGGCATCGAGCACGCCACGCTGCAGGTCGAGCCGACCGAGTCGGCCCGACGCTGCAGCGAGCTGTCCTGGTAGCCCCTACTTCACCTGGCGGGACAACCACCGCTGGAGGGTGACCACGATCAGCAGGATCGTGCCGCTGACCACCGCCTGCCAGTTCGAGTTGAGCGAGCCGACCTGGTTGATCACGTTCTTGATCACCTGGAGCAGCAGCACCCCGACCAGCGTGCCGAGAATGGTGCCCGCGCCGCCGGTGAGCAGCGTGCCGCCGAGCACCACCGCCGAGATCACCTCCAGCTCCATGCCGACCCCGAGCACGGTCACCCCGGACGAGGTGTACGACGCGATCAGCAACCCGCCGAACCCGGCCAGCAGCCCGGACGCCAGGTAGGTGACCACCTTCGTGCGCACCACCGGCAGGCCCATCAGATCGGCGGCGTCCTCCTGCCCGCCGATCGCCAGCACGGTCGAGCCGTAGGTGGTCCGGTGCAGCACCAGCGCGCCGATGCCGAAGGCGAGCACCACGATCCAGATCGGGTAGCCGATGCCCAGCACGCTGCCCTGCGCCAGCTCGCGGAACGCGGAATCCGGCGGCACCTTGTACGTGGTCGCGCCCTCGTCGCTGATCAGCAGCAACACCCCGCGGGCGAACAGCAACCCGGCCAGCGTGACGATGAACGGCGGCAGCCCGCCGCGTGCGATGACCAGCCCCTGCACCAGCCCGATCGCCCCGCACACCACCAGCGGCAGCAGGATCGCCGCCCAGGTCCCGTACTGCGCGCCCCACGCGGCGAGCACCCCGCCGAGCGCGAACACCGAACCCACCGACAGGTCGATGCCGCCGGTCATGATCACGAAGGTCATGCCGAGCGCGACCACCGCCAGGAACGAGGCCTGCAACGCGATGTTCGTCAGGTTCCCGGTGGTGCCGAAGGACTCGAAGGCGAAGGTGGACGCCACCACGGCGACCACCAGGATCACCAGCGCGCCCTGCCGCTGCACCGAACGCGCCACCCTGGCGCGGGTGGCCGTGGGTGTGGTCGTCATGTAGCCACCTTCTTCCGCGCCTTCTTCCGGCCGAGCTGCACGTAGACCGCCGCGACCACGATCACCGCCTGCGCCACCTGCGCGGTGGAGTCGGGGATGTCGTGGAAGATCAGCGTCGCGGTGATCAACTGCATCAGCAGCGCACCGGCGATGGTGCCGGCGATGCGCACCTGCCCGCCGGACAGCGGCGTGCCACCGATCACCACCGCGGTGATCGCGGACAGTTCCACCAGCAGGCCGAGCTTGGTCGGGTCGCTGGCCTGCGACCGCGCCGCCATCAGCACCCCGGCCAGCGCGGCGAGCAGCCCGCAGATCACGTACGTGGTGATCAGCACCCGCTTCACCGGCAGCCCGGCCAGTTCCGCGGCCCGCTTGTTGCCGCCGATGGCCACCAGCTGGCGGCCGTAGGTCGACCGCCGCACCAGGAACCACGCCAGCGCGGCGACCACGGCCGCGATCAGCACCACGTACGGGATGCCGAGCACGTCACCGGAGCCCAGTTCGACCATGCCGTCGTCGCGGATGCTCTTGATCTCACCACCGAACACGTTGGCGAGCCCGCGCCCGGCGACCATGATGCCGAGCGTGGCGATGATCGGCTGCACACCGACCTTCGCCACCAGCACCCCGGCCAGCACCCCGGTCACCGCACCCGATGCCACCGCGATCAGCAGCGAAACCACGGTGCCGTAACCGATGTAGAGCGGCACCAGTGCCGCCGCGATGGCCATCACCGCGCCGACCGAGAGATCGATGCCCTCGGTGCCGATCACCAGCGCCATGCCCAGCGCCACCAGCAGCACCGGGGCCACCTGGATCAGCTGCAGGCGCAACGTGCCCGCGCTGACGAAGTTGTCGGTGATCACCACGTTGATCAGCAACAGCAACACCAGTGCCACGTAGACGCCGTTGCGGCGCACCCAGTCCTTGTCGAACCGGCTCATTCGCCGTCCTCCCCCGCCAGCGCGGCCAGCAGTTCCGCGCCGGTCACCTGCTCCCCGGTCAGCTCCCGGCTCACCGATCCGGTGTGCAGCACCACGATCCGGTCGGCGCCCTCCACCAGTTCCTCCATCTCGCTGGAGATCAGCACCACCGCGAGGCCCTGGTCGGCGAGCTCGTCGATCAGGCCCTGCACCTCCAGCTTCGCGCCGACGTCGATGCCTCGGGTGGGCTCGTCGAGCAGGAACACCTTCGGCTCGGTGCACAGCCACCGCGCCATCAGCACCTTCTGCTGGTTGCCGCCGGAGAGCTCGCGCACCTTCTGCGCCGGGCTGGAAGCCTTGATGTGCAACCGGTTCATGAACGTCTCGACCAGCGCGTCGATGCGGGACTCGGAGACCAGCCCGCCCTTCGACAACCGCGGCAGCACGGCCAGCGCGATGTTGTCGCGCACCGACAGGTCGGGGATGATGCCCTCGGCCTTGCGGTCCTCGGACAGCAGCGCGATCCCGGCGCGCAACGCGTGCCGCACGGAGTTCGCCCGCACCTTCTTGCCCTGCACCGAAACCGACCCGGCCTGCGCGGGAAGGGCCCCGTAGACGGCCTTGACCGTCTCGCTGCGCCCGGACCCGAGCAGCCCGCCGAGGCCGACCACCTCACCCGGCCGGACCGTCAACCCGACCCCGGACAACCGGTGCCGAACGTCCAAACCGGACACTTCCAGCACAGGTTCTTCCCCGCGCGTGTGGTCCTCCCCGAACTCGGTGGCGCCCTCGCGTTCCACCTTCTCGATGTCCCGGCCGAGCATGCGCGCGACCAGGGTGACCCGGTCGAGTTCGGCCATCGGCCCGGTGTGCACCTGCCTGCCGTCCCGGAGCACGGTCACCCGGTCGCACAGTTCCCACAGCTCGTCGAGCCGGTGCGAGACGAAGATCAGGCCGACACCGCGGTCCCGCAGCCCGCGCGCCACCTCGAACAGCGTGGCCACCTCGCGGGTTTCCAGCGAGGAGGTCGGCTCGTCCATGATCACCACGCGGCTGTCCACCGACATCGCCCGCGCGAGCGCCACCATCTGCTGCACACCGAGGCCGAGCCTGCCGAGTTCGGCGGTGACGTCGATGTCCAGCCCCAGCTGGCGGGTCAGCTCGGCGGCCTGGCGGTTCATCGCCGCCACGTCGATCAGCTTCCACCGGTTGCGCGGCTCGCGGCCGAGGAAGATGTTGCGGGCCACCGAGAGCAGCGGCACCAGGTTGATCTCCTGGTAGATCGTGGAGATCCCGGCGTCCTGCGCGGCGGAGGGCCGGTGGAACTCCACCGGCTCCCCGCCGAACCGCACCTGACCGCCGTCCGGCCGGTACACCCCGGTCAGCACCTTGATCAGCGTGGACTTTCCGGCGCCGTTCTCCCCCACGAGGGCGTGGATCTCCCCCTCGGCGAGGGAGAAATCCACGCCCCGCAGAGCGTGCACGCCACCGAACGACTTGGTGACGCCGGTTGTTTCGAGTACGGACTTAGAAGGCATTGCCGAGGTTCTGGGCGGCGTTGTCCTTGTTGTACTCGTCGTCCTCGATGATGACGTTCTCCGGGATCGCCTCACCGTTGTAGAACTTCTGCGCGGTCTCGAAGGCCAGCGGGCCGAACCGCGGGTTCGACTCGATCACCGCGTTGATCTGACCGTCCACAATGGCCTGGACCGCGTTGCGGGTGCCGTCGATGGAGACGATCTTGACGTCCTCGCCCGGCTTCTTGCCGGTCGCGGTCACCGCGGTCACCGCACCGAGGCCCATCTCGTCGTTGTGCGCGTAGATCGCGGTGATCTCGGAGTTGGCCTGCAGCAGCTGTTCGGCCACCTGCTGCCCCTTCTCCCGCGCGAAGTTGCCGGTCTGCTCGGCGACGATCTGCAGGCCCGGGTACTGCTTGAGCTGGTCCTTGAACCCGGCGTTGCGGTTGTCGGTGACGTTGTTGCCCGAGGAACCGAGCAGGATAGCCACCTTGCCGGTGCCGCCGGTCGCCTTGTTCATCGCGTCGGCGGCGCGCTTGCCCTGCTCGTAGAAGTCCGAACCGAGGAAGGCCACGTAGTCGGTGCAGGCGGTGTTGGTCACCTTGCGGTCGATGGTCAGCACCGGCACGCCCTTGGCCTTGGCCGCGGCCAGCGCCGGGTCGAGGCCGTCGGAGTTCACCGGCGCCACGATCAGGAACTGCGCGCCCTGGTTGAGCAGGTCCTGGATGTCGGCGATCTGCTTGGGCAGCTCGTTGTTCGCGTTGGTCACCAGCAGCTGCTTGACGCCCGCCTGCTCGGCGGCCGACTTGATGGACGCGGTTTCGGCGGCCCGGAAGGCCGCGGTGTCGGGCTCGGACTGCGAGAACCCGACCACCGCGGTCTTCAGGTCCAGCTTCTGCGCCCCGTTCTTCTCCAGGGTGCACCCCTCCCCCGCCCCGGGGGCCTGGCTCTTCACCACCTGACCGTCACCGCCGGTGGTCCCGGTCGGCGCCGCGGAACTGCCTGAATCTCCGGGATTGGTGCACGCGGTGAGCGCCATTCCGGCGGCCGCCAGCACCGCGACCGACAGCCGGACTCTTCTGTTGTTCATCGTTGAACTCCTTGTGGGGCGGGGAAACGGGTGGAACTACGGACGGGTCGCGATGGCCGCGATCTCCTGGTCGGTCAGCGCCCGGTCGAACAGGCGGACGTCGTCCACGTCACCGCGGAGGAAGTCGACCTGGTTGCCGCCGTACTGGCCGCGGCCGATCACCGTCGGGCCGGCGGACTCCGGCGCGGTGCAGGCGCTCTGCGCGGCGACCTTCTTGCCGTCGACGTAGAGCGAGACCGTGCCCGCCTTGGCGTCGCGCACCCCGGTCAGGTGGTACCAGCGGCCGACCTCCGGCTTCTCCGGCGACAGCGCGCGCAGGCCGACGAAGCTCATCGCCCAGCGCTGGTCCTGGCCCGAGTACTGCAGGAAGAAGGCGCTGTTGCTGCCGGTGTCCTGGCTGACCACGGTCTGGAAGGCACCGTCGGCCACGTCGAGCTTGACCCACGCCGAGGCCGAGTAGCTGCTCCCGGTGTTCACCAGCGCGCTGCCGGGATTGGCGAATCCGGCGCCGTTGAAGGAAACCGCGCCGCCCTGCACGCCGGTGGCCCATTCGGCACCGGTGAGCGCGGCGTTCTTGCCCCCGACCGAGTCGGCGGCCGTGGTGCCGGTGCCCTCGTCGAACTTGTACGCGTTCACCCCGTCGGTGCCCGGCGTGCCGGGACCGGGGTCGGGCGCGCCGGTGCCGCTGCCGTCGGACTCGCGGATGATCTGCTCGTTGATCGCCTTGACCTGGCCGAAGTCCATCTTCTTCACCTGGCGGTCGTAGGTGAAGAAGCCGTTGACCTCGTGCTCGACGTCGGTGATCTGGGTGTAGATCGCGCCGCCGATGCCGCAGCGCTGCGCGGCCTTGAGCACGTCGGTCTGGTTCTCCACGTACCGGCGGGTCAGCGTGGCCTGGTCCGGGGTCATCTCGTAGGCGTGGCCCTCGCCGAACCACATGTGGCCGTCGATCTCCAGGCCGAAGCCGCCGTGCTCACCGTCCATCGAGGCGCGGTTCGCGTCCGGCACCGGGGTGCCGGGGCCGACGTACATGTGCCAGTCGAGCACGTCGCCCTTGCCGGAGTCACCGAGCGAGTCGCAGCAGTTCACCCCGCTGTGCGCGTTGACCAGCCGGGACGGGTCCTGCGCCTTGACCTCGTCGGCGATGCGGCCGGTGGCCTCGCGGTTCCACTCGCCCCAGCCCTCGTTGAACGGCACCCAGCCGATCACCGAGGTCCAGTTCTTCTTCTCCTCGACGATCTCGTCCAGTTCCTTCTCGAACTGCTGCTGCGCGTCGACCGGCGGGCGGCCGCCGGTGCGCATGGCCGGCATGTCCTGCCAGACCAGCAGGCCGAGGCGGTCGGCGTGGTAGTACCAGCGGTCGGGCTCGGTCTTGATGTGCTTGCGCACGGTGTTGAAGCCGAGTTCCTTGTGCTGCTCGAGGTCGAAGGCCAGCGCGGCGTCGGTGGGCGCGGTGTAGATGCCGTCCGGCCAGTACCCCTGGTCCAAAGTGGACATCTGGAAGAGGATCTTGCCGTTCAGCGTCATCCGCAGCTTGCCGTCGGCACCCTCGATCTTGCCGATCTCCCGCATGCCGAAGTACGAGGAGACGCGGTCGACCGGGCGGTCGTTGGCGTCGCGCAGGATCACGTCGAGGTCGTAGAGGAACGGGCTGTCCGGCGACCACAGCTTCGCCTGCGGCACGTCGACCTTGATCTCGCCGGCGGCCGGGCTGCGCTTGCGGCTGACCACGGCACCGCCGTCGCGCACGATCACCTCGGCGGACAGCTTGCCCGCGTCACCGCTGGTCTGCACGGTCAGGCCGAGGGTGCCGGTGTCGATGTCCGGCACCATGCCCAGGTTCTCCACGTGGGCGGCGGCCACCGGCTCCATCCACACGGTCTGCCAGATGCCGGACGCGCCTTCGTAGAAGATGCCGCGGTCGGGCACGATGCGCTGCTTGCCGACCGGCTGCCAGGTCTGGTCGGCGCGGTCCTCGACACCGACCACGATCTCCTGGTCGGCGCCGGGCTTGAGGGCGTCGGTGATGTCGGCGGAGAAGGCGCCGTAGCCGCCCTTGTGCTCGGCGACCTTCTTGCCGTTGACGTAGACGGAGGCGAGGTAGTCGACCGCGCCGAAGTTCAGCTTGAGCCGGTTGCGGCTGCCGACCTGCCAGTCGGCGGGCACGGAAACCGTGCGGCGGTACCACATGTAGTCCTCGTGCCGCTCGATGCCGGAGAGCACCGATTCGCTCGGGTACGGGACCAGGATGCGCTCACCGAGCGTCTTGCCGAACGGCGGCGCCTCACCGGCCTTGGCACCGGCGAACTCCCAGACGCCGTTGAGGTTCTGCCAGTCCTTGCGGGTCAGCTGCGGCCGCGGGTACTCCGGCAGCGCGTTGTCGGGGTTGACCAGGTGGGTCCAGGGGGTCGGCAGCTTCGGCGTGCCCATCTGCCAGCTCGGCTGCGCGGTCGCCGGCGGGGCGACCACGGTGAGCGCCGCCACGATCGAGGCGAGCGCGGCCGCGGCCCACGGACGTCTGATCTTTCGGCGTCGGCTAACTCGTGACATCGTTGTCGTACACCCTTCAGGTGAGGTCCTGGTGAACCAGCGGCTGCTGGCGCCGGGAAACGGAGCCGCGTGTGCCGGCACGCAGTGGACCCGTCGTGACACATTTCACGCGGGAACTCAACAGATGTCAACACATCCGACCACAGATACTCAGCTCTCAACATTTGCGCTCGCACCGGCTCTGCCCAGGGGATGTCCGTTTTGCTTACCGGACGAACAAGATCCCCGGTGCAGTGGGACGCACCGGGGATCTGTTGATTCTTGTCTTTTTGTGGCGGACCGCCGAACGGCCTAAGCAGAGATCCGATCTCAGAGCAGACCGCGGCGAACGGCCCAGACCACCGCCTCGATCTGGGTGCGCACGCCCAGCTGGTCGCAGATGGCCCGGGTGCGGCGGCGGATGGTGCGCCCGGACAGGCCGAGCCGCCGGGCCACCGCGTCCGCGGGCAGCCCGGAGGCGAGCAGCTGGAGCAGGACCAGGTCGTCGTGGCTGAGGCGTTCCTTGGTCAGCACGTCAAGCCCCCCAGCCCATGGCCGCACCACCGGTCCGCTCGGCCTCGATCCGGGCCTGGTAACCACCGCGGTG
This sequence comes from Amycolatopsis sp. 195334CR, assembly GCF_017309385.1. Taxonomy (NCBI): domain Bacteria; kingdom Bacillati; phylum Actinomycetota; class Actinomycetes; order Pseudonocardiales; family Pseudonocardiaceae; genus Amycolatopsis; species Amycolatopsis sp. 195334CR. The sequence continues at coordinate 1,154,888 of NZ_JAFJMJ010000001.1, forward strand.
GTAGGCGGCGATCGGGTCGGGGTCCAGGCCCATGTCCTGCCGCAGCTCGGCCAGCTTCGGCCGGACGTCGGTGTTGAAGGCGTCCATCACCACCGCGTTCGCGCCGAGCACGTCGCCCTCGGCCTGCGCCCGCGCGAGCGCGTCGGTGTCGACGAGCAGCGCCTTGGCGGTGGCCTCCTGCACGTTGAGCACCGAGCGGATCATCGCCGGCACCTTCGGTTCCAGGTTGTGGCACTGGTCGAGCATGAACGCCACGTTCGCGGCCGGGTCGAGCCCGCCGGCCGACACCAGTTCGTGCATGATCCGGAACAGCTGGAACGGGTCCGCCGCACCCACGATCAGGTCGTCGTCGGCGTAGTTGCGGCTGTTGAAGTGGAACCCGCCGAGCCTGCCCTCCCGCAGCAGCACCGCGACGATGAACTCGATGTTGGTGCCGGGCGCGTGGTGCCCGGTGTCCACCAGCACCTGCGCGCGTTCGCCGAGGCGCAGGCACTGGGCGAACGACGTGCCCCAGTCCGGTACGTCCATGGTGTAGAAGTGCGGCTCGAAGAACTTGTACTCGAGCAGCAGGCGCATGCCGTCGGGCATCCGGTCGTAGGCCTCGCGCAGGCCCTCGTGCAGCCGGTCCTGGCGGGCGCGGATGTTGTCCTGGCCGGCGTAGTTGGTGCCGTCGGCCATCCACACCGACAGCACGCCCGAACCGGTGGCGCGCCCGATCTCCACGCACTCCAGCAGGTGGTCGACGGCCTTGCGGCGGACCCCGGGATCGGGGTTGCACAGGCTGCCGAGCCGGTAGTCGTCCTCCTGGAACACGTTGGGGTTGATGGCACCCAGCTCGATCCCGCGATCGGCGGCGTACCGGCCGAGCGCACCGAAGTCGTCGACGCGGTCCCACGGGATGTGCAGCGCGATGCTCGGCGCGACGCCGGTCAGCTCGTGCACCTTCGCCGCGTCGTCGATCTTCTCGTACGGATCACGCGGGATCCCCTTCTGCGCGAACACCTTGAACCGGGTGCCCGAGTTCCCGTACGCCCAGGACGGCGTCTCGATCCGTTGTGCGCGCAGCACTTCCGCGGCCTGTGCCCACGAACTCATGCGGTGCCCCTCTCAGAAGTCGAACCGGTCGATGTTGGCCGCGTCGAACACGGTCGGCGGGCCGAGCACGACCTCCCCCTCCGCGCCGATGGTGTACTCGCCCAGTTCCCCGGCGGTGAACTTCTCGCCCGGCGCGCCGGTGATCCGGCCGGAGGCGAGCGCGGTGGCGGCCTGCACGCCGAGGTAACCGAGCTTGTTGGGCTCCCACAGGGCGAACTGGCCGACCGTGCCGTCCTTGACGTAGGCACGCAACTGGTTCGGCGTACCGAGCCCGGTCAGCGCGACCTTGCCCTTGTACTCCGAGGAACTGAGGTAACGCCCGGCCGCGGCCAGGCCGACGGTGGTCGGCGAGACAATCCCCTTGAGCTGCGGGTGCGCCTGCAGCAGGCCCTGCGTCTTCTGGAAGGAGATCTGGTCGTTGTCCTCCCCGTAGGCGACCTCGACCAGCTTCAGCCCGGCGTGCTCGGGCTTCGCCAGTTCCTGCTTCATGATCTCGATCCAGGTGTTCTGGTTGGTCGCGTTCGCGGTCGCGGACAGGATGGCGATCTCCCCGCTGCCGCCGACCGCCTTCGAGATCAGCTCGACCTGCTTCACCGCGATGTCCCGGGAATCGGCCTGGTTGATGAACACGTCCCGGGCGTCGGTGGCCACGTCGGAGTCGAGCGTGACCACCTTCATCCCTTGCTGGCGCGCGGTTTTCAGCGCCGGTGCCACCGCGTTCTCGTCGTTGGCCGCCATGATCAGCGCGTCCTGGCGCTGCTGCGCGGCGGTGTTGATGTAGGTGACCTGCGAGGAGGCGCTGGCGTCGGACGGGCCAGTCGCCTTGAACTCGGCCCGCAGTTCGGCCGCCGCCTTCTCCCCGCCCTGCTGCACCACGGTGAAGTACGGGTTGTTCACCTGCTTGGGCAGGAAGGTCATCTTCAACCCGGTTTTCAGCGGGGCCGCCGGGTTGGCCGCGCCGGTGGCCTGTTGCGCCGGGCCCGACCCAGAACTGTCCTTTGTGGTCCCACTGCAGGAGGCGAGCAGCAGGGCCATACCCAGAACCGCGACACCTCGTCGTGCGACGGTGCTTGCCTTCATCACGTTTTCCTTCCTGCTGGGAAAATCCGGCTGCCGAGCAAGCGCGGGATGAGCACACCGGCGAGCAGCAGCGCGCCGGTGACCACGGTCAGCACCTCGGTCGAAACGTCGTCGAGGATCAGGAGGTTGCGCAGGCCGCCGAGCAGCAGCACCCCGGCGATGACGCCGCCGAGCGTGCCCCTGCCGCCGAAGATGGACACCCCGCCCAGCAGCACCGCGGCGACCACGGCGAGTTCCAGCCCGTTGCCGTTGTCCGCGCGGGCGCTGGAGAAGCGCAGGGTGTAGACGATCCCGGCGATCGCCGCGACGGCCCCGGTCAGGATGAACAGGATCAGCTTGACCCGCTTGACCCGGATCCCGGAGAACCAGGCCGCTTCCGGGTTGGCACCGATGGCGAAGGTGGACCGGCCGAACGAGCTGTAGTGCAGCAGCACGGCGAACCCGATGGCCAGCAACGCGAACAGCAGGATCGGGTACGGGAGCTGCGTGTCCGGGATCGGCGTGTTGCCGAACTGGGTGAAGCTGGCCGGGAAGTCGGCGACCGCGGTGTCGCCGAGCAGCACCAGCGCGAGCCCGCGGTACAGCGCCAGCGTGCCGATGGTGACCGCGAGCGAGGGCAGGCCGAGCCGGGTGACCAGCAGGCCGTTGACCGCGCCGCACAGCGCCCCGGCCGCGATCGCCACCGGCAGGATCAGCTCCAGCGCCCAGCCCGCGTTCCACAGCGTGCCGACCAGCGCGCTGGACAGGCCGAGCACCGACGCCACCGACAGGTCGATCTCGCCGGAGACCACCACCAGCGTCAGCGGCAGGGCGATCAACGCGATCTCCGAGATGTCCAGGCCGAGGTAGAAGAGGTTGCCGCCGGAGAGGAAGGCGCCGTCGGTGCGGATGCTGCCGGCCACCGCGACCACCACCAGCAGGAGCACCAGCACCGACTCCCAGCGCAGCAGGCGGGCCATCACGCGCCCCCTCCCCTCGAGTTGGTGCGGCGCAACGCGGCCGCCAGCCGCAGCGCCACCAGCCGGTCGATCGAGATGGCCACCAGCAGCAGCGCGCCGGTGATCGCCTGCTGCCAGAACGCGGGCACGCCGAGCACCACCAGCGAACCGGCGATGGTGCTGAGCAGCAGCGCGCCCAGCGCGGCGCCGAGCACCGTGCCGGAGCCGCCGAAGATGGCCACGCCACCGACCACCACCGCGGCGACCACCTGCAGTTCGAGGCCGGTGCCCGCGGCCGCGTCGACGGTGCCGAACCGCGCGGCCCACAGCGCGCCCGCCAGCCCGGCGATCGCCCCGGACACGGCGAAGGTGGCGAAGGCGCGCCGCCGCACCGGGATCCCGGCGAGCACGGCGGCGTCCGGATTGGACCCCATCGCGTACAACTGCCTGCCGGAGCGGTACGAGCGCAGGAAGAACCACGCGGCCAGCACCACGACCAGCGTGACCAGCACCAGGTTCGGCACGCCGAGCAGTCGCCCGCTGCCGAGGGAGAGCAGGCTTTCCGGCAGGTCGGCGGCGTTGACCTGCTGTCCGGAGGCGAGCGCGAAGTCGAGGCCGCGGAAGACGTACAGCGTGCCGAGCGTGACCACCAGGCTCGGCACCCGGCCGAGCGCGACCACCAGCCCGTTCGCCGCGCCGCAGGCGAGGCCGATCAGCACGCCGAGCCCGATCCCGGCGACGATCGGCAGGTTTTCGTTGGCAGCGAAGGTATCCGCGGTGAGGAAGGCGGCGAGTCCGAGCACCGAGCCGACGGACAGGTCGACGTTCCGGGTGATCACCACGATGGTCTGGCCGACCGCGAGCAGCGCCACGATCGAGGCGTTGAGCAGCAGGTCGCGCACGCTCTGCGCCTCGATGAACCGGGGGTTGCTCAACGCCGTGCCGACGACGACGAGCAGCAGCGCGAGCAGGATGCCGAGTTCACGCACCTTGCCCGCGCGATCGGCGAGCCGGCGGGCGGTGGTGCCCGCTTCCGGGACCCGTTGGTCCACTGTGGACTGCGCCGTCATGCCCGGCCCGCCGCGGCCAGCGCCACCGACTCCTCGGTGGCCGCCGTCCGGTCCAGCTCGGCGGCGAGGCGGCCCTCGTGCATCACCAGCACGCGGTCGGCCATGCCGAGCACCTCGGGCAGTTCGGAGGAGATCATCAGCACCGCCACCCCTTCCGCGGCGAGTTCGGACAGCAGCCGGTGGACCTCGGCCTTGGTGCCGACGTCGATGCCGCGGGTCGGCTCGTCCACGATCAACACGGCCGGTCTGCGGGCCAGCCACTTCGCCAGTACGACCTTCTGCTGGTTGCCGCCGGAGAGCACGCCGACCGGGTCGCCGAGGCGGGCGAACTTGAGCCGGAGCTTGACCGCCCAGTCCCGGGTGAGCGCGCGCTCGTCGGCCTTCCGGATCAGCCCGCCGCGGCTGAGCGAGCCGAGGGAGGCCAGCGCCGCGTTGCGCTCGATGGACGCGTCCATCACCAAGCCCTGCTGCCGCCGGTCCTCCGGCACGAAGCCGATCCCGGCGGCCATCGCGGCGGTCGGTGAGCCGGGTTTCAGCGGTTTGCCGTTCCTCCGCACGGTTCCGGCGTCGGGCCGGTCGATGCCGAAGATCGCGCGGGCCACCTCGCTGCGCCCGGCGCCGACGAGCCCGGCGAGCGCGACGATCTCGCCCGCGCGCAGGTCGAAGGAGATGTCGGTGAAGACGCCTTCCCTGGTCAGGCGGTCGACTTGGAGCGCGATTTCGCCGGGGGTGGTGTCCTGCTTGGGGAAGAGCGTGGAGAGCTCGCGGCCGACCATGCGCCGGACCAGGTCCTCGGGGGTGTGCCCGGCGAGGTCGCCGGTCCAGACGTGCTCGCCGTCGCGGAGCACGGTGGCGCGGGTGCACAGCTCGAAGACCTCGTCGAGCCGGTGGGAGACGAAGAGCACCGCCACCTTCGCCTCCAGCAGGGCCCTGACCACGCCGAACAGCCTGCGGACCTCCACTTCGGACAGCGCGGCGGTCGGCTCGTCCATCACCACGACGCGGGCGTCGAAGGAGAGCGCCTTGGCGATCTCGACCACCTGCTGGTCCGCGATCGAGAGCCCGCGGGCAGGCCGAGCCGGATCGAGCGCGACGCCGAGCCGTCCCAGGAGCGCGCGCACGGCTTCGTGCATGGCGCGCGTGTCGATCCTCCTTCCGGAGCGGAGGGGCTGGCGGCCCATGAACACGTTCTCCGCGACGGAGAGGTCGCCGAAGAGGGTGGGCTCCTGGTAGATGACCGCGATCCCAGCGGCCCTGGCGTCGGCGGGCCCGTGGAACTTCCGGGGCTCGCCGTCGATCAGCACGCTGCCCTCGTCGGGGCGGTGGACGCCGGCGAGCACCTTGATCAGGGTGGACTTGCCCGCGCCGTTCTCGCCGAGCAGGGCGTGCGCCTCGCCGGGCCGCAGGTCGAGCGACACCCCGCTGAGCGCCCGCACGGCGCCGAAGGACTTGGTCACCTCGCGCAGCTCGGTCACCCGGTCTCCCTCCCGCGAATAAATCGTTTCAATCCACGGCTGAGGCGAGCCTGCTTCGACTCTGTGACCCATGTCAAGTTTTCAGCGGCTTCTGTCCCGGAAATGACGCTTGCCTGCACGCTGTGCACACGCTCGGCTACTGCTTCGGGGCGGGTCATTAGAACGTTTCAAGTAACCCGAGCGGGCCGAGGTGGGCGCCTCGACGGACCAGCGAATGCTATGAGTGGGGCATTACTTGCATTCAACGCAAGTAATGCCCCACTCATAGCAATCGGGGACGCGGGCGGGCCGGGTCAGGGAGGCGGGGCGAGCCGCGGCGCGAAGCGGGGCAGGCGAGCGGACCAGGCAACCGGGGCGAGTTGCGGCCGAGGCAGGCGGCCGAACAGCTCACGCGGTAGGCGCGATGAACCGCCACTGGCCGTGCGTGGCGCGGTAGACGGCGCACCCCCGCTCCATCCGGACGAACTCGGCCGAAGGAACCGACGTGACCTGCCCGGCAGCCGAAGCCGGCAAGTGGACTTCGGCGACCGAACCGACCGGGACGTCCACGGTCACCCTCAGCCCGCCCCCGACCTTGGCCCAGTTCACCCCCGCGCGCCCCCGGACCGTCTCCACCGTGGTGCCCGCCCAGTGCACCCCCGCCCGCGCGTCCGGCCGTACGGTGAACGTGCGGTACCCGTCATCCCCCGGACGCAGCCCCGCCACGTTCTCGTACAGCCACTGCACGACCGTCCCCTGGAAGTAGTGGTCCCGCGAGCGCGAGTCCAGCTGCCACATCTCCCACATCGTGTCGGCGCCGTTGTCGAACCAGTAGCCCCAGCTCGGGTAACTGCGCTGCGTCGCGATCGCGTGCGCCACGTCGGCGTGCCCGTGTTCGGTCAGCACGCGCAGCAGCACGCTCGTGCCCAGGTTGCCGGTGTTCAGGTGATCCCCCCTGGCCCGGACGTCCGCCACCAGACTGTCCACAACGGACTTGACCGCCCCCGCGGGCACCAACCCGAAAGCCAGCGGGATGGCGTTCGAGGTCTGCCGGTAATCCGGGTCCTTCGCCGTCCGGTAGTGCCCTTCCGGACCGAGGAACGCCGCGTTCAACGCGTCCCGCAACCCGTCCGCGACCGACCGGTACCGCGCGGCGTCCGCCCCGCGCCCCAGCAGGTCGCCGAGTTCAGCGGTGCCGACCAGCGCCCGGTGCAGGTACGCCGTCGCGGTCAGGCGGGTGTCCTCCGGCGGCACCCCGCCGTACCCCGGCGGCAGGTAGTCGCCCAGCGCGGTCACCGCGAGCCCGTTCTGCAGCCTGCCGATCTCCCAGTCCAGGTACTTCGTCAGCGGCTGCCAGTGCTCCTCCGCCACCCGCTTGTCGCCGTACCAGCGGTACATTTCCCTTACCAAATAGGGGTAAACCGTCGTCCACTCCGGAGCGGGTGCCAGTTCCTGGTATCCCCAGCCACCACTCGGCACGATCACCGGCACCTGCCCCGGCTCGTTCTGGCTGTCCGTCAGGTCCCCGATCCACTTCGTCAGGAACCGCGGCACCTCGAACGCGTACGCCAGGCAGGGCGCGCCGACCTGCGCGTCCCCGGTCCAGCCATTCTTCTCGTACATCGGCGTGTCGGTGGGGATCCCGTGCAGGTTGTTCAGCAGCGTCCGCCGCATCGCACGGTCCAACTGCTCGAAGAACGGCTCCGAGCAACGGAAAGTCCCGACCTCGCGCACCTTCGTGTGCACCACCCGGCCCAGCAGCCGGGGCTGCACGTCGAGCCCGTGCACCTCCACGTACCGGAAGCCCTTGTACGAGAACTTCGGTTCCCAGGTTTCCTCACCGGTGCCCGCGCAGGTGTAGAAGTCCTTCTGGTGCCTGCCGGGCACGTGCCCGTTCTCCCAGATCACGCTCCCGTCCTCGCGCAGGCGTTCGCCGTGCCACAGTTCGACGGTCGTCCCGGCCGGTGCGCGGACGGTCAGCTGGGTCCAGCCCGCCATCGTGCGCCCCATGTCGGCGACGTACACCCCCGGCCGCAGCGTGGTGATCGACACCGGCGTCACGGTTTCCACGACCTCGATCGGCTCGTGCTGCTGTGCGCGCACCACGCCCTTCGGCGCGCTGTGCACCACCGGCGTCGACCAGTCGCTGTCGTCGAACCCCGTCGACGACCAACCCGGCCGCACCAGTCGCGCGTCATAGGATTCGCCCGCGTACAGGGAATCCGAGACGGTCGGGCCGTCGGCGATCCGCCACGATGTGTCGGAAGCGATCGTGGTCCGGCTCCCGTCGGGGTGCGTGATCTCCAGCTGCGCCAGCAGTTTCGGCTCACCACGCCAGTCCGGTTTCTCCCACCGCCAGACGTTCGGCGTGGTCATGGCGTAGAACCCGCGCCCGAGCGTCACGCCGATCGCGTTCGCTCCCCCGGCGAGCAGACCGGTGACGTCGTGCGTGGCGTACAGCACGGTCTTGTCGTAGTCGGTGAACCCCGGATCGAGCACCTGCGTGCCGACGCGCTTGCCGTTGATCTCGGCTTCGTAGTACGCCAGACCGCTGATGTACAACCGCGCGCTCGCCACCGGTTTGTCCACAGTGAACTCCCGGCGCAGCAGCGGCGCGGGAATCGGCGGCAACTGCACGGAAACCCCGCTGCCCCACGGACCCTGGCCGTACGGTGCCAGCACCACCGCGTCCGGCCAGCCGCTGTCGTCGAAGTCCGGCTGCTCCCACCCGCTCTGCTCGGTCTCCGCGACCTTCCACCCCGTCCCGGTGACCAACTCCCGCGACCCCGCCCGGAACCGGATCAGCAACCCACCCGGGTTCACCGACACCGACCCGCGGTTCGTGGCCAGCACCGCGACCACCACCCGGCCACTCACGCCGACCTTGGTGTGCCGCGCGGTCCGCCAGCCGTCGACCTGTTCCGGCGCGTGGAGCACCTGCTCCCCGTTGAGGAACAGGGTGAAGTCGTCGTCCGCGGTGGCGACCAGTTCCGCTTCGGTGACCCCGGCGGGCACCTCGACGGCGGCGCGGAACCAGCGCGGCCCGGCCGGCGCGTTCCCGGTGGTGCTGCCCGGCGACCAGATCCACGAGGCACCGGTGAAGTCCAGCGGCGCCGTCGGGGCCGGCGCGCCGATCCAGTCCGCCGTCCACTCGGAACCGAGGAAACCGGTCTCCCACCAGCCGTGCGCGCTCCAGTCCGACGGCTGCCCGTCCTGGTCCCACAGGCGCACGCGCCACCGGTACCGCGTGCGCGGGCTCAGCGCCGGACCGTCGTAGGTGATGGCGGTCGAGCGGTCGGACTCGACGCGCCCCGAGTCCCAGAGCCCGTCCACCTCGATCTGGTAGGCCGTCTGCCGCGCGTGGTGACCACCGGCGACCGGCACCCACGACAGCAGCGGACGGGCGACATCGGTGCCCAGCAGGGTTTCCGCGTACTCGACGGTCAGCCGTTCGGCCCGGAGCACACCGGCCTTCCCTTCTGCCGCCACCGCGGCGGTGGTGGGCAGCGCGAGTGCGCCCGCGCCCAGCGCGGAGGTCTGCAGGAAGCTACGCCGGTTCAGTCCACCAGTCATCACCGGAACGTACGAACGCGTTCGCGCGGGCGGCAACGCCGGTGTCCGGTTTCGGCCGCTTCACCACCCGGTTGCGCCCGGCCGCCCCGGGTTCAGCACGGTGGCGCTCTTCAGCGTCCGCACCACCGGCGCGGTCTCGATCTCGCGCACGCCCGGCAGCACCGCCAGCCGTCGCGTCAGGTAGCCGTAGAGGTCCTTCACACTGGTGCAGACCACTCCGGCGACCAGGTTCGTCCGGCCGGTGGTCGCCGCGACGTAGGCCACCTCGGGGTGTTCCTCGGCCATCAGCCGCCCGGCCATCTCCAGGTCGGCGGGCTCGACCGCCAGCCACAGCAGCACGTGCACGCCGAAGCCGAGCATCCGGTGGTCGAAGTCCACGCTGAACCGCAGCAGCCCACCGGCCCGCAGTTCGGCCAGCCGCCGCCGGACGGTGGTCTGCGACCAGCCGGTCGACTCGGCCAGTTCGGCGATCTGGGTCCGGCCGTCCGCCCGCAGCAGGGCGAGCATCGCGCAGTCCTGATCGGACATCTCCCGCCGGGGCGGGGCGTCGGCCGTCCAGGTCAGCTCCTCGACCTGCGCCCCGGTCAGCACGCGGGCCTTGCGCAACAGGCCCTCGCCCCCGCCGAGGAACACGTTGAGCACGCACTGCGCGGTCACGTCCAGCACGCGCGGGGTGTGCGGGAGTTGCTGCAACAACGGCGTGTTCTCCTCACCGTTGCCGCCCGGAACCCTGGTCACGCAGACGATCTCGGTCCCGCCCGAGGTCAGCTGCACCCACGAGGTGTCGTCGCGGCGGGCGATCGCGCCCGCCACCGCGCTCGCCGCGTCCGGCGTGCAGCGCACCCTGGTCAGCCAGAGCACTTCGCCGAGCACGTCCGGATCGCTCAACCCGATCACCTTCAGCGCGCCGTGCGACCGCAGCGCGGTGTAGCGCCGGGCGATGGTCTGCCCGGACACCCCGAGCACCTCGCCGATCCGGCTGAACGAAGCGCGTCCGTCGAGTTGGAGGGCGTGGAGCAAACGGCGATCGAGATCGTCGAACGCGTGCGAAGTCACCATCTCAGGCTAGATCGCGGAGGATCCAGCCGACAGGCGCTAATTCACTGGATCGCTCAGGTTGTTCGCGAAGACCATGTCGGCATGACCATTCTTGTCACCGGAGCACGGGGTTCCGTGGCCCGCGCGCTGATCGACCAGCTGCTCGCCGAAGGGGAGAAGGTGCGCGCGTCGAGCAGTTCACCCGACGTAACCGTGCCCGACGGCGTGGAACTCGTGACCGGCTTCGACCTCACCGGCGTCACGAAGGTGTTCCTCTACGCCAATGCCGAGGTCATCCCGGAGTTCCTGGCCGCGGCGAGCGGCATCGAGCACATCGTGCTGCTGTCCTCGCTGGCCTCGGCCGAGCCGGAGATGGCGCCCGGGATCGCCGAGTGGCACCTGGCCGCGGAACGGCCGATCGAGGCGTCCGGCATCCCGTGGACCTTCCTCCGGCCGGGTGCCTTCGCCACGAACACGCTCGCCTGGGCACCCGGCATCCGCGAACGCGGGGTGGCCAGGGAGGCGTTCCCCGAAATGCACCTGAACTCGGTGCACGAGCAGGACATCGCGCAGCTCGCACTGCACGCGCTGACCCGACCGGGGCACGCGGGCAAGGCCTACTCGCTGACCGGGCCGGAGTCGCTTTCGGTGCGGCAGCACGTGGACCTCATCGGCGCGGCGATCGGCCGTTCGCTGGAGGTCGAGAAACTGCCGCGTGCCGAGGCCACCCACCTGCCCGACGCGGCGCTCGACGCGATGGAGGCGGCCGGTACCGAACCGGCGCCGGTCGGGCCGACCCTGCACGACCACATCGGCGAACCGGCGCGGACCTTCGCCACCTGGGCGACCGACCACGCCGACGACTTCCGCTGATCAGCGGAACCGGTCGACCGCCTCCAGCAGCGCTTCACCCATCGCACCCCGGGCGTGGTGGCCGGCGTCGGGGATCACCTTGAGCTCGGCGTCCGGCCACGCCTTGGCCATCGCCCACGCGGTGCCCAGCGGCGCGCTCAGGTCGAGCCTCCCGTGCACCATCACGCCCGGGATGCCGGCCAGCTTGCCCGCCTCGCGCAGCAGGATGCCGTCCTCCAGCCAGGAGTCGTGGTGGAAGTAGTGCGCCGCGGTCCTGGCCAAGGACATCCGGAAGTCCGGGTCCGCCCAGCGCGGATCCGGATCCGCCGGGTCCTCGTCCACCGCCGCGGCTTCCCAGGCGCACCAGTCGCGCGCGGCCTTCTCGCGGACCGCGGGATCGGGGTCGTTGAGCAGCCGGTTGTACGCGGCGACCACGTCGACAACGGCACCATCACCGGCACCTTCGCGGAACCGGTCCCACGCCTCGGGGAACAGGCTGCCGAGACCGCGGTAGAGCCAGTCGGTCTCCGCCGGGCGCGAGTTCGTGATGGCCACCAGCACCAGTTCGGAAACGCGCTCCGGGAACCGTTCCGCGTAGGCGAAGCCGAGCGTCACGCCCCACGAACCGCCGAACACCAGCCAGCGCTCGACACCGAGGTGCTCGCGCAGCTTCTCCATGTCGGCCAGCAGGTGCTCGGTGGTGTTGACGCTGAGATCGGTCTCGGGGTCCACGACCGACGGCGTGCTGAGCCCCACGCCGCGCTGGTGGAACTGGATCACGCGGTAGGCCGCCGGATCGAAGTACCGGCGTCCGCCCGGCGCGGTGACGCCCGGTCCGCCGTGCAGCAGGACCGCGGGCTTGCCCGCCGGATTGCCGGAGACGTCCCAGTACACGTGGTTCCCGTCACCGACGTCGAGCAGGCCGTGGTCGTACGGCTCGGAGTGCTCGTACATGCTTCCTCCCAGGTGTATTAGCGCTGTTATATTAGCGCTGTGACTTCACCCGCCATCGGTACCCGGCTGCGCCACCTGCTCGAACTGCTCGACGGCGACGTCGCCCGCGTCTACGCCGACCTGGGGCTGCCCGAGTTCCGGCCGCGGTTCACCCCGGTGGTGCGCGCGCTGACCGCCCGCGGGCCGCTGCCGATCCGGGCGCTGGCCGAGGCACTGGGCGTGACGCATTCCGCGGCCAGCCAGACCATCACCCAGATGCGCAAGCTGGACCTGGTCGAACTGCACCCCGGCGGGGACGCCCGCGAGCGCATCGTGCACCTGACCGCGAAGACGCGGGAGCTCCTGCCCGTGCTCGACGCCGAATGGACGGCCACCGAAGCCGCCTTCGCCGAACTGGAGGACGAGCTGCCCGGCTCGCTGTCCGCTCTGGTCGCCGCCGCGACGCGCGCGCTGGAGGAGCGGCCGTTCCACGACCGCGTGTCCGCCCGGCTCAGAAAAGCTTGAGCTGCCCCTCGTGTACCTCCTTCAGGTGCACGTCGGCGCACCGCCGGCAGGTAACCGGCTCCTCGGTCGGCGCCAGGCCGCGCAGCGGGTCCCAGGTGTTCAGCCCGGCCCCGCACACCGGCAGCCAGGCGTCGGTGACCAGGTGCACGGTGCCGGACGGCGTCCGCCCGCGGGCACCCTCCCGTGCCGGTGGCAGCGGGATCCGGTGGTGCGGTTGACGACGGCGGAAGGCCTGCAGCGGCTCACGGCCGGCCAGCGGCTCGGTGGTCTCGAAGGTGTCGGCAGGTTCCACACCTCGATGGTCGCACGTGGCACCGACAGTCCCAGGCGGGGAAAAGTCCCAGGCAGGCGCCCCGGTAGATTGACGCGGACCCCGACCCCGTTGCGTGAGGACCTGGTGTGGTTGCGCTCATCTGCGGCTGGCTGCTGCTGGCCGCTCTGGTACTCGGCGGGTGGACCCGCATCTCCACCAGCCGGGCATGGCGCGTCGCCGCACTGACGCTCGCGGTGGCGTACTCGCTCGCCCACCAGGCCCTGTTCTCCACCGTCGCCGAGGACGCGTTCATCACGTTCCGCTACTCGGAGAACCTGGCCGACGGCAACGGCCCGGTGTTCAACGCCGGCGAGCGGGTCGAGGGGTACTCGAACTTCCTCTGGATGGTGTTGATCGCCATTCCGAAGGCCCTGTTCGGCAAGGGCATCGTGGTCGGCGCGGCGGTGCTCGGCGTGGTCTGCACGGTGGCCTGCGTGGTGCTCTCGTACTTCCTGGTCAACCGGATGGTCGGCAAGGACACAGACAGGGCGCTCGGCGTGCTCGCCGCCGTGCTCACCGCCGGGGCCAGCGGGCTGGCCGCCTACGGGCCGTCCGGCCTGGAGACCCCGCTGTTCCTGCTGCTCGTGCTGGGGGTGCTGTACGCGCTGGCGGCCAAGCGGCCGCTGATCGCCGGGCTGCTCGTCGCGCTGTCCGGGATGACCAGGCCGGACGGCCTGCTGATCGCCGTGCTCGTCGGTCTCTACCTGCTGGTGCGCGCGATCCGGAAGCGGACCGGCTGGCGCCCGGTGCTGGAGTACGCCGCCGGGCTGCTGGTGCTGGCGCTGCCGTGGACGATCTGGCGGGTCGTCTACTACGGACACCTGCTGCCGAACGCGGTCGCGGCGAAGTCGGGCGGCTCGTTCGGCTGGCAGCTCGCGCAGGGCGGCGAGTACCTCGGCGGGTTCGCTTTGGCGTCACTGGGTTTCCTGGTGCTCGCGGCGCTGGCGATGATCGGCCTGGTGCGGTTCGGCGGGGAGAGCGAGCACCGGTCCCTCGTCTGGCTCACCTTCGGCCTGGCGTTCGCCTACCTCGCGTTCATCACCTACGCGGGTGGTGACTGGATGCCCGCCTACCGCCTGCTCGCGCCGGTGCCGCCGCTGCTCGGCGTCGCCTCGGTCGCCGCGTACGGGATGCTGGACACCGAACGCCTGCGGGCACGCGTGGCCGGGCTGCGCCTGATGCCGCTGGCCGCCGCAGCGATCTGCGGGCTCTCGCTGCTGGTGTCGATCACCGATCCGAAGATGCTCGACCTGATGCACCAGTGGCGCGCGAAGATCGCCGAGATGGAGGAGTTCGGCTCGCTGCTCGGGCAGAACCTCCCGCCGGGCACGCTGATCAGCACCTACGCCAACGGCGCGCTGTCCTACCGGGCCGGTCCGGGCGTGCCGGTGGTCGACGTGCTCGGCCTGACCGACGAGCACATCGCGCGCAACGGCCTGCGCACCGAGGAGAGCGGCCCGATCGGGCACATCGCGCACGACTACGACTACGTGGTCAACGTGCGCAAGCCGGCACTGGGCATCGTCACCGGCAACGGGTTCGCCGTCCGTCCACAGTGCACGGACGACGCGATCTACCGCGACAGCTACCAGGTGGCCAACTTCCGCCGCGAGGGCACGCAGCTCTACGCCGTGGTGTTCCCGCGCAAGGACCAGGCCGGACGGCTGATCGCCGCGCTGGACGCCGATCCGCGGTTCGTCTACGAGCCGTGCCCGGCTACCGCACCAACGCCCTGACCGCGACCTTCAGCTGCTCCCGCACGGTTTCCGGGTCCTCCAGGTAGCCGCCGACCATCGCGCCGTCGCGCAGGAAGACCAGCACGCCGGACAGTTCCGCGGGAATGCCCGCGGCCACGGCCAGGTCGGCGAGCACCTCGGCGAACCAGTCGCGGTGCACGCGCACGGCCTGGCGGACCGGGTGCTCGGGATCGGGGTACTCGACGGCGGCGTTGATGAACGGGCAGCCGCGGAACCCGGCCCCGCAGATCTGGTCACCCAGACCGCTGACCAGGCGTTCCAGCAGCTCGCGCGGGTCCTCGGCGCGGGCGCGGGCCTTTTCGACGTTCGCCCGGACGCCCTGGTCCTCCGCCTCGACGTAGGCGCGGACCAGCTCGTCCTTCGAGCGGAAGTGCCGGTAGAAGGTGGCCCGGCTGATGTCGGCGTCCTCGATCACCCGGTCCACGCCGATCGCGTGCACGCCCTCGGCGTAGAAGATGCGCGCGGCGGCCTCCACCAGCCGGTCCCTGGCCGCCGAGCGGCGTGCTGTAGCCATGAGACGAGCGTAACAGAACGTTCTGTTTCGTTTTGCTTGACGAACCCGGCCTCCTCGCTCTAACTTCAGTCAGGTCAGAACGAAACAGAACGTTCTCCCTCATTTAGGAGCCGAGATGGCCACCGCCAATCCGCACCACCTGCCGCTCGAACCGGCCGCCCAGGCCTTCGCCGAAGCCACCTCGCAGCCCCCGTTCCTGTTCGACCTGGCCCCGGCCGACGGCCGCAAGGCGGTCGACGAGGTGCAGTCCGGCGAGATCGCCAAGCCGGACGCCGAGATCGAGGACCTGACCATTCCCGGCGACGTCCGGATCCGGATCATCCGCCCCGCCGGGCTGACCGGCCCGCTCCCGGTGATCGTCTACATCCACGGCGCGGGCTGGGTTTTCGGCAACTCGCACACGCACGACCGGCTCGTCCGCGAACTGGCCACCGGCGCCGGCGCGGCCGTGGTCTTCCCCGAGTACAGCCTTTCGCCGGAGGCCAGGTACCCGGTCGCGATCGAGGAGAACTACACCGCCGCCAAGTGGGTCGCCGAGCACGGCGGTGAGCACGACCTCGACCCCACGCGGATCGCCATCGCCGGGGACTCGGTCGGCGGCAACATGACCGCCGCGGTGACCCTGCTGGCCAAGCAGCGCGGCGGCGTCTCGTTCCGGCAGCAGGTGCTGTTCTACCCGGTGACCGACGCGAACTTCGACACCGAGTCGTACCGGCTGTTCGGTGAGGGCTACTTCCTGCGGCGGGACGGCATGCAGTGGTTCTGGGACCAGTACACGACCGATCCGGCGCAGCGCGCGGAGATCACGGCTTCGCCGCTGCGGGCCGAGGTTCCGGAGCTGGCCGGGCTGCCGCCCGCACTGGTGATCACCGCCGAGGCGGACGTGCTGCGGGATGAAGGTGAGGCGTACGCGAACAAGCTGCGCGAGGCGGGCGTCCCGGTGACCGCCGTGCGGTACCAGGGCGTGATCCACGACTTCGTCATGTTGAACGCGCTGCGGGAAACCCCGGCCGCGGGTGCCGCCATCGCGCAGGCCGCCGCCACCCTGCGCGACGCCCTCGCCTGACGGCGCGGCTCTCTCCCACCGGGCTTCAACTCGGTGGGAGAGAGCCGTTACGGGCTGTACACGGCAGTTCCGGCTCTGGCAGGATTTTCCGGTGAGGGGGTCCTGCGAACAGTGATGCCGGTTCGTCACCGGCCGGAGTTCGAACCGGCCGAGTTGCCGAAAGCGCGGATGATCCGCTGGTGGTTGTTCAGCGGAGTGGCCGCGTTGCTCGCGCTCGCCTTCCTCCTGCTCCCCTACCTGATCACCATTCCCGCGGACGCGCCGGTCGGCGCCTCCTTCACGCTGACCGTGGCCCTGTTCACCGGGCTCGTCGTCTCGCTGCTCTTCACCCTGTACGGCATCGGCCGCGCGCGGCTGGAAATCGCCGCGTACAACGCCAACGAGGTGGACATCGAGCTGTTCGAGATCGACGGCGACTCCTCGCCCGCCGAGGTCACCGCGGTGTTCAAGAACAAGCTCAACGAGTCCCGGATGTACACGCCCGCCGTGGTTCCCGGGGTTTCGCGCTCCTACGACTTCATCCAGATCGTCGAGACCGCGGGAGAAGCGGCGACCGGCTGGTGGCGGGTGGCGTCGCGGCTGATCAAGCTCGCCCGCCCGCCGCACGCGATCCGGATCAGCGGCCGCCTGCGCCAGACCGCGGGCGGGCAGCACCAGCTCGTGCTGGAAGTGGTGCGGCAGCCCGGTTTCGCGGCCAGTCCGCTGCTGCTCACCGACGACGACGAGCAGCGCCTGCTCGGCCGCGCGGCGAACGCGGTGGCCGCGCTGGTCATCCCCCGCAGCAAGTACTGCCGCAACCAGCAGTGGGCCCGCTGGCGCGGGGCGAAGATCCCCGGCGCGCTGTTCGACGCCTACGAGCGCGCCAACCAGTACAAGTCCGAGCGCCGCTACGACGAAGCACTCGCCGAGTACCACCGCGCGATCGAGCTGGACCCGGCCAACGTGCACATCCGCGTGGAGATCGGCAACCTCCAGGAACGCCTCGACCTGCACCTCGCCGCCCTGGTCACCTACGACGACGTGGTGACCCTGTGCGAGAACCGGAAGTACGGGCCGTCCACCCCGGAGGCCGCCGCGCTGCTGCTCGCCCGCTACCGCCGTGCCCTGGTGCTGGGCCGCGGTGACTGGCTCGCGCACGACTGGTGGCTCGCCGACCCCAAGACCCGGATCCGGCAGACCCGCCTGCGCGAGTCGATCCGCCTGCGGTTCGACCGCTACCGCTCGACCGTGCCCGCACCCGCCGGTCTGCTCGCCGACCCCGACGGCGCCGCCAACGAGGAGAAGGCCGCGCAGCTGCGCGCGTACCTCTGCGAAGTCGCCCAGTACGAACTGGAACGGCTGATCGCCGAGCAGCGGCCGAAGCACCTGCGGGAACTGCTGTCGGACAACTGCCTCCGCCTCGGCCTGCTCGCGGTGTACCTGCGCCGCCTGATGGCCAATGCCGAGATGGGCTCACCGCTGAAGGGTTATTCGGCGGTGAAAGGCGTTGCGGTGAGCGGGTTCGAGAAGCTGGCGACGGACACCTCGTGGCCGCCGTCGGTCGACGCGCTGATGGACGTGGTCGCCGAGCAGCTCACCCCGCGCGGCCCGTCCTCGATCTGGCACGAGCACTACAACGCCGCCTGCGTGTACGCGGTGGCCCTGCTGCCCTCCGGCATGCGCGGCGAACCCAGCGCCACCAAGGAAACCGTGCGCGTGCTCGCCGCCGACGAGAAGAAAACCCTGATCACCAAAGCGATCGCGCAGCTGGACAACGCGGCGGCCTCGCGGCATTCCGGTTATCTGGCGCAACGGCGGCCGTGGGTGATGTCGGAGGACCCGGACCTGTCCACCCTCCGCAGCCAGCCGGAGTTCCGCGCCTTCGAGATGATCACCTACTCCCCCGACCGCCCGACCCCGCTGCGCCCGCGCCGGGTGCACGCCTGGGAGCTGGCCACCTACACCTCGAACCTGGTGCGGCACATCGCTTCGTGCCTGACGCACGCGTGGCGGCGGCACACCCCGCAGCCACGGGCCCTCGTCGACGAGTCGGCCGCGGAAACCTGGCACCGCGCGGAGAACGAGGCGTGGGAGACGGTTTCCCAGCTGGCGTCGGGGAACCAGGAGTGGCAGACGCGCTACCAGGCGATCAAGGCACTGCAGCGCTGGTCGCGTGCCTCCGGGTACGCCTGCGACGACCTCCGCTTCCCGGCCTACTCCGAGCCCGAGCTGTTCACCAGGGCGGCCGCGCTCACCGACGACCCGGACCTCCGCAAGGAGTGGCAGCTCCCGCAGGGCGAGGAGACCATCAACAAGGAGACCGAGCTCTACCTGCAACGCTGCACGGACCGGCTGGTGGTGTTGTCGCACCTGCTGCGCACGCCCGGTGACCGCGCACTGGTCCCGCGCACCCGCAGGGAGTTCCAGCAGGTCGCCGAGGCCTGGGCCGCGCTGGCCGACTGGTTCGCCGACGGCGACTCGCTCAGCCCGGTGTCCACCCGCCAGGCCCGCTTCGAACGCGCGTTCCGCCGGTAGGGACAACCCCACCCCGAATCCTGGTGGCAACTGCCTGTAACCGCGTGATCGCGGACAATACGGTCGAAGCATGCGAGGAAAACGAGCCACCACCGCCACCGTCATCGCCGCGCTCACCACGGCCACCGTCGCCCCGGCACTGGCCGTCACCCCGGGTTACGACGGCGCCGCGCTGCAGCGTGACCTCGACGCCATTCGCGCGGCCGGGATCGTCGGCGTGCAGGCACACGCCGACACCGGGGCGCGACGGCTGACCGCGCGTTCCGGCACCGCGGAGGCCGGTACCTCGATACCCGTGCCCCGCGGGGGCTCGTTCCGGATGGGCAGTTCCACCAAGACCTTCGTCGCGGTGGTGGTGCTGCAGCTGGTCGGCGAGGGCAAGCTCGCGCTGGAGGACAAGGTCGCCGGGTTGTTGCCGGGGGTGGTGACCAGCCCTGCCGGAGACCAGATCACCGTGCGGCACCTGCTCCAGCAGACCAGCGGCCTGCACGACTTCGTGGCCGACCTCCCGGCGCGCGACCAGGCCGCCTTCCTCGAGCGTCGCTTCGACCACGTGCCCGCCGCGCAGTTCGTCGCCGACGCCATGAGCAAGCCGCCGGAGTTCGCGCCGGGGACCGGCTGGGCCTACTCGAACACGAACTACCTGCTGGCCGGGATGCTGGTCGAGCGGTTGACCGGGAACTCGTGGGCCGACGAGGTCCGGTCGCGGATCCTGGACCCGCTGGAGCTGAACGACACCTACGCGCCCGGTGAGGCGACCGGGCTGGCCGCCCCGCACGCGAAGGGCTACACCCGCTGGCCGGGCACTCCCGAACCGGTCGAGACCACCGAACTGTCCCCGACCTGGGGTGACGCCTCCGGTGGACTGGTCTCGACCACGGCCGACATGACCCGCTTCTGGCAGGCGCTGCTCGGCGGGGAGCTGCTGGCGCCGGCCGAGTTCGCCGAGATGCGCAAGACCGTGCCCGCGACGGGCTGGCAGAAGAACAACCCCGGCAGCGCGTACGGGCTCGGCATCGCCAGCCTGCCGCTGAGCTGCGGTGAAGTGGCGTGGTCGCACAACGGCGACGTCATGGGCTTCCAAACCCGCAACGGCTTCAGCGACGACGGCAGCCGGGGCGTGGTGGTGTCCCTGTCCACCCAGGACTTCGGCACCAGCCCGGCGCGGGACGTGGTCAAGCGCGTGGTCGACGAGGTCGTTTGTGAGTAGGCGTATGGCCGGTTGCAGATCGGCGGGAGTTGATCAACTATGGGCCCATGACCGCCAAGCGGACACCGGGGGCCAGCAGTTCCCGCAAGGTGCTGCAGTTGTTGCTGGCGTTCTCCGAACGGCGGCCCGAGGCCACCGTGGCCGAACTCGCCGCGCTGGCCGGTACGCCGATCGCCACCACCTACCGCTACGTGGCCCTGCTCAAGGAACTGCACCTGCTCGAAGAGGGCCGGGCGGGCTACTACCACGTCACCTCCCAGGTGATGCCGCTCGCGCGGGCCGCGCAGGTGGCGAACGACCTGGCCAGGCTGGCCCGCCCGGTGATGGAGGAGGCGGCCCGCGAACTCCGCGAGACGGTCCTGCTGTTCCAGCAGTTCGGCGACGCGGCGGTCTGCACGGAGCGGGTCGAATGCGACCAGGCCATGCGGTTCACCTTCCAGCCCGGTCATTCGGTGCCGCTCGGGGTCAGTTCCTCGGGCAAGATGCTGCTGGCCAGCCTTGCCGAGCCGGAACGCAGCCGACGGCTCTCCGCCGTGGTCGCGCGCCGCGGCAGCAGCCTGCGCGACGAGCTCAAGCGCGCCGAACTCAACCGGTACGCGGTCAGCTGGGGTGAGGTCGACGAAGGAGTCTGGTCCTGCGCGGTGCCGGTACGCGTGCCGGGGCAGCGGCCGACCGTGCTGACCGTGGCCGGCCCGGCCGCCCGCATCGGCGACGAGGGCAAGCGCACCGCGATCACCGTGCTCCAGGCACACGCGCAACGCATCCAGGACGCGTTCACCCAGTTCGTGCTGTAACGCCGGAACGTTCCCTGGCGGTACTCAGTTCCGTGGCTCTTGTCATGGGCGACACGACGGAACCGGTGACTCGGCCAGACGTCGTATCCAGTATCCAGTGCGGAGGGACCGAGGAGTGCCGATGACAACGAGTGTGCTGGGGCAGGCCGCCGCGATGATGGACGACGCGGCGGAGACGAGCCGGTTCGCGGCCGGGGTGGTCGAGCTGGGCCGGGAGGAGCCGGACCCGATGACCGGTGGGGCGCCGTTCGGCTTCTCCCCGCAGGCGAGGCGGCTCGCGGAACTGTGGAACTCCGCGCTGCGCACCCGCGCCGCCGGGATGCGCGCGCTGGCCGATTCCACCGAGCGGGAGGCAGACGAGCTGCGCGACGCCGCCGACGGCCGCGTGCTCCGCTACGCCTGAGCAAAGGAACTCCCCGATGGTCTTCATGCACCCCGACCTGCGGACCGCGGCCGGCCACCTGGTCCGGCTGCGGGCGGCGGCCGAGTTGCTGCACGCGCCCGACCCGCTGGACGCGCTGCGGTACACCGACTGCGCGCCCGCCGCCCTGCGCGGCATGGTCGAGCGGGCGCGGACGGCGCAGAAACCGTTGGCGGACGCCCACATCGAGTACAGCGACGCCCGGATCCGGGCCCAGTTCGGCGATCGCGGCAGCGAGCTGGCGGTGGCCTACCGCGACGAGCGGGAGGCCACCGAACGGACCGTGCTGGCCGGGTTGCGCGTTGCCGACCAGCTCGACCTGCTGGCCCGCTCGGCCGCCCGGCACGCGGTGGAGATCGCCACCGCGGCGGACCCGGCGTGCGTGCTGGTGCTCGACGGCGACCTCACCCCGGAACCGGCCGAGGCGGTGCACGACGCGTGCGCCGCGATCGTGCGCTCGGTCGAACAGCACCTGGCCGCGATCGACGCGCTGGCGTCCGAAATGGACGGTCTCAGCGGGTGAACTCGGCGATCTCTTCGGCGCTGTAGCCCAGTTCCGCCAGCACCTCGGCGGTGTGCTGCCCCAGCGTGGGCGGTGCGGAACTGGGCCGCGCCGGGGTTTCCGACGCCTTCACCGGGAATCCCGTGCCGTAGTAGGTCCCGACCGACGGGTGCGGCAGCCGGACGATCTGCTCGCGTTCCTCCGCCCACGGGTCCTCGTACACCTCGTCGATGGTGCTGATCGGACCGGCCGGGATCGAGGCCTCGTCGAACTTCTTCAGCCATTCCGCGCTCGGCCGCGTGCGCATCACCGCGAAGACGCGCTCGTTCAGCTCGTCCCGGTGTTCGGCCCGCAGCGCGTTCGTGGCGAACCGCGGGTCGTCGGGCAAGCCCAGCAGTTCCCGGAAGGCGCGCCACAGCTTTTCGCTGCCCACCGCGACGTTCAGCCAGCCGTCGGCGGTCGGATAGGCCTGGTACGGCACGATGCTCGGATGCGCCGAGCCCATCCGCTCCGGGCGCTTGGCGTCGTAGAAGTACGCGCCCGCCGCGTAGCTGTGCCACGCCAGTTGAGCGTCCATAAGGGACACGTCGAGGTACTGCCCGCGACCGGTGGAATGCCGCGCCTGCAACGCCATCAGCACCCCGATGATGGCCCACGTGCCCGCGTTCAGGTCGGCCACCGGCAGGCCGACCTTCGCCGGCGGGCCGTCGGGCTCGCCGGTCAGGCCCATCACCCCGCCCATGCCCTGGGCGATCAGGTCGTACCCCGGCCGGTCGCGGTACGGGCCGGTCTGCCCGAACCCGGTGATGGACACGTGGATCAGCCGGGGGTTCAGCTCCGAAAGCTGCTCGTAGCCGAGCCCCCAGCGCTCCAGCGTGCCCGGGCGGAAGTTCTCCACCAGCACGTCCGCCCGCGCCACCAGCCGCCGGACGGCCTCCTGGCCGCGCTCGCTCTTCAGGTCGAGCACGATGCCGCGCTTGTTCCGGTTCGCGGCGAGGAAGTAGACGGCCTCGTCACCGACGAAGGGCGGACCCCAGTTCCGGGTGTCGTCCCCGTGTCCCGGTGGTTCGACCTTGATCACCTCGGCCCCCATCTCGCCGAGGTACTGCGTGCAGTACGGCCCGGCGAGGATGCGGGACAGGTCGATCACGCGGAGGCCGTCCAGCGGTCGCATCAGCGCTGGATCGCCTTGGTCTCGAGGAACTCCTCCAGTCCGAAGCGGCCCAGCTCGCGCCCGTTGCCGGACTGCTTGTACCCGCCGAACGGAGCCAGCGGGTTGAACGCACCGCCGTTCACCTCGACCTGCCCGGCGCGGATGCGCTTGGCGACGGCGGTCGCGTGCTCGGCGTCGCCCGCCCAGACCGCGGCGGCCAGGCCGTACGGCGTGTTGTTCGCGATGGCCACCGCCTCGTCCTCGGTCTCGTAGGTCAGCACCGAGAGCACCGGGCCGAAGATCTCCTCCTGCGCGATGGTCATCTCGGGGGTGACGTCGGCGAACACCGTCGGCCGCACGTAGTAGCCCTGCTCCAGGCCTTCCGGTGCGTCCGGGCCACCGGCGACCAGCGTCGCGCCCTCCTCGATGCCCTGCTGGATGTAGCCGCGCACGCGGTCGCGCTGGGCGGCGGAGACCAGCGGCCCGAGCTTCGTGGCGGCGTCGGACGGGTCGCCGACGGAGAACTTCGCCACCCCGTCCGCGAGCAGGCCGACCACCTCGTCGCGCTGGTCGCGGTGCACGATCATCCTGGTCAGCGCGGTGCAGGTCTGGCCGCTGTTGAGGTAGACGTTGCTCAGCCCGGCCTTGACCGCGGTGGGCAGGTCGGCGTCGGGCAGGATCACGTTCGGCGACTTGCCGCCGAGTTCGAGCGCCACCCGCTTGACCGTCTGCGACGCCACCTCGGAGACCCGCGCCCCGGCGCGCGAGGAGCCGGTGAACGAGACCATGTCCACGTCCGGATGCGCCGCGATGGCCTCGCCGACCACCGGGCCGGTGCCGCTGACCAGGTTGAACACCCCGGCGGGCAGGCCGATCTCGTCGAAGATCTCGGTGAGCAGGTAGGCCGCGAGCGGGGCCACCTCGCTCGGCTTGAGCACCACCGTGCAGCCGGCGGCGAGCGCGGGTGCGACCTTCGCCACAATCTGGTGCAGCGGGTAGTTCCACGGCGTGATCGCGCCGACCACGCCGATCGGCTCGCGCACGATCAGCGAGTTGCCGACCTCCTCGCCGCCGACCGGGACCACGGCCGGGTCGCTGTAGGTGGCCGCCACCACCGCGGGCAGGCCGGCCTGCACCTTCTGCGCGATCTTCACCGGCGCGCCCATGTCCGCGGTGATCGTCTCGGCGATCACCTGGTTGCGCTCCTTCAGCTTGGCCGCGACCTGGCCGAGGTAGGCGCAGCGCTGCTCGGCGGGGGTGGCCGCCCAGCCGGCGAAGGCCCGGTGCGCGGCGGCCACCGCGGCGTCCACGTCGGCCGCCGTCCCGGCGGGCACCCGGTCGATGACCGCCTCGGTGGCCGGGTTGACCACCTCGATGGTCTCCGCACTGGAGGAGGCGATCCACTTGCCGTCGACATAGATCACGTCACGCATCGAGCGAACTCCCTTGTTGGTCCGAAGCCTGCCCCGACCTTAGGCGCTTTCTTTCACAAGCGGCGGAGCCGCTTGCGGTGGGCCGTCAGCCCGCGCTCTGCTGCCGAATTCTCAGGCGTCTTCTCGCGAGGACAGCTTCACCGTGGTGAATCGGCATTCATGAGGTGGAGATCCCGGAGCGAGAAGACGACTGAGGTTCCGCCACCCGCACCGCCACGCAAACCACGGTCAAACCGCACCCTAACCCCGGGCTCGTTCGATGACGGCCCAGGCGGCTGCGGCGTCCTGGACACCGACGCCCGTGCTGTTGTAATAGACCAGATCATCCGGCGACCGCCGTCCCTTCGCGGTGCCGACGAGCACCTCCCCGAGTTCCTGGAGTTCCGGCTCGCCCAGTGGCGCGTCCACGATCGGCCCCGCGTGCGAGAGCGCGGTCTCGCGGTGGTCGACCACCACCGCCGCGGCCGCTTCCACCACGTCCCGCCCGAGTTCCCGCCGGTGCGGTTCGAAGGACCCGACGCTGATCACCGTGCACCCGGTCGCCAGCCACTCCCGCCGGATCACCGGTTCGGTGCTGACCGTGCACAACGCGACGATCCCGGCCCCGCGCACGGCGCTCTCCGCGTCGTCCGTGGCGACCACCCGCAGGCCCAGCTCCCTGGACAGCTCGCGGGCGGCCGTAGTCCGGTGTTCCTCGCTGGGGCTGTGGATCCGGACCGTCTCCAGTGGACGGACAGCGGCGATCGCGCGGACGTGCGCCACGCCCTGCACCCCGCTGCCCAGCACGGCCAGCTCGGTGACGTCCGGGTTCGCCAGCGCGTCGGCGGCCACCGCGCTGGCCGCCGAGGTGCGGATGGTGGTCACCGCCGCACCGTCCAGCACCGCCACCGGCACCCCGGTTTCCGGGTCCAGCGCGACGATCAGGCCGTGGATGCTGGGCAGCCCGTGCTCGGTGTTGCCCGGGTTGAAGCTGATGAACTTGCACACCGGCCCGGTGTCCGCCGACAACCGGCACGGGTACGCCAGCGCCAGCGCGCCGCCCGGCCCCGGCAGGTGGGTTTTCGCCGGCAGCACGGCGGTTTTCGCGCCGAGCGCGCGGAAGGCGCGCCGCTGCGACTCGATCGCCGCGCCGACCCCGAGCACGGCGCCGATCTCGTTGGCATCGAAGAACCGCGGTGCGGTCATGGGGTCTCCCTTCGGTGGTACGCGGCGAGCAACTGCCGCTCCGCGTCTCGCAGATAGCGTTCCAGTGCCTGCTCGGCGAGGTCGAACCGGCGTCGCCGGAGGTGGCCGATGATCTTCTCGTGCCGCGCCAGGTACGGCTCGAAGAACGCCTGCGTGTTCTCGGTCAGCACGAAGAACAACCGCGTCTCGGCGAGCACCTGGCGCATGGTGCCCGCCACCCGGTCGCTGCCGGACAGCTCGGAAAGCGCCTGGTGCCAATGGATGCTGGCGGTGCCGACGCCCTGCCAGTCCTCGTCGAGCGCGGCCTGCTTGCCCTCGGCCAGCGCGTTCTGCAGGTCGGTGAGCACCAGGCCGTCGCGATCGGCGGCCTCGCGCACGGCCGCGCACTCCACCATGCGCCGGATCCGGTACAGGTCGACGATGTCCGGCGCGGTCAGCTCGCGGACGAACACACCCCGGTTCAGCTCCCGCACGGCCAGCCGTTCGTGCGCCAGCAACTGGAACGCTTCGCGCAGGGTGTTGCGCGAAACACCGAGCGCCGAACTGATCGCGGGTTCGGCCAGCCGCGTGCCGGGCAGGAACACGCCCTCGGCGATCCGCTGGCGCAGCACCTGGGCCACCCGCTCGGCGGTGCCCGCACGGGCGAGGGCGCGCCGGTCCCCCGCGAGCACCGCCGACGGATCGCCGCTGGTCATCGCACGCCCAGTTCGAATTCGAGCGAGTAGCGGTTGCCCGGCATCGCCCCGGCCGCCTTCGCGCCGTCGACCGGCACCACCGCGCCGTTGATGAACCGCGATTCGTCGCTGGCCAGGAACAACACCGCCTTCGCCACCTCCCACGCCTCACCGACGCGCGCGGCGGGCGTGCTCGCGGTCAACTGGTGCTGCTTGGCCTCGAAGTCGTCCGGGGAAGCCAGCGTGCTGCGCAGCATGTCGGTGTCGATCGCGCCCGGGTTGACCGTGTTGACGCGGATCCCGAGGTGCGCGTGCGCCACCGCGAGCGACTTCGCCAGCCCGACCAGCGCGTGCTTGGTGGCGTTGTAGACCGGGTCGGCCGGGCGGCCCATCATGCCGCCGTTGGACGAGGTGAGCACGATGCTGCCCGCCTTCGCCTCGATCATGTGCGGCAGCACCGCGCGGGTGGCCAGGAAGGCGGTGCGCACGTTCAGCGCGAAGATGTGGTCGAACTCGGCGAGCGTGGTCTCCGGCAACGGCTTCCCGAGGTGGATGCCGACGTTGCTGAACAGCACGTCGATCCGGCCGTGCTCGCCGAGCACCTGCTCCACAAAGGACTGTACGGCGTCCTCGTCGGTGGCGTCGACGGTGGTGTGGCTGAAGTTCGGGTGCCCGACCTCTTCGGCGGGCTCGCGGATGTCGCTCGACCGCACGATCGCGCCCTCGGCGAGGAACTCCTTCACCGCGGCCAGGCCGATCCCCCGCGCCCCGCCGAACACCACGACGACCTTGTCTTCCACACGCCCCATGTCAGTCCCTCTCCACGATCTCGTAGTCGGCGGGCAGCCGGACCAGCGCGTCCGGCCTGCCGGTGTACCGGATTTCGACCCCGTAGACGTCACGGGCCGCCTCGATCGAGACGTACCCGTCGACCACGTCGGCCAGCACGCGTGCGGGGTCGCGTTCCCTCGGATCGCCGTAACCACCCGCGCCGGGAAGTACCACGTCCACCACGGCGTCCGGTTCCAGGTGGACCCGTCGTTTGCCGGGCAGCGCGGTGCCGTCGGCCAATCCGAACCGGCCGGGCTCGCCGTCCAGTCCGCCGTGCACGCCGATCGCCGGTGAGCTGGTGCGGTCGACGTTCCCGTTGACGCTCCAGGAAATGTCACCTCGTGCGGTCACCGTGGTCGACTGGCCGAGACCCCCGCGGTGCTTGCCGGCGCCACCGGAGTCGGTGCGCAGCACCCGCCGGGTCTGGACCAGTGGTGCCATGGTCTCGATCACCTCGGTCGGCGTGGCCCGCAGCCCACTGGGGAAGCCGGTGGTGTTCAGCCCGTCCTTGGTGGCCCTGGCCCCGATGCCACCGGTCTGGAAGACGTTCAGCATGAACTCGCGTCCGTCCTGATGGGACTGTCCACGCCAGATGGTCATCCAGAGCGCGTCCGCGCTGTGCGCCATCCGCCCGTCCAGCGCGCCGATCAGCAGCGACGGCAGGAAGTGCCCGATCAGGTGCCGGGAGGCGACCGGTGCGGGTGGCAGGCAGTTGAGCACCGACCCGGCGGGCGCGGTCACGTGCACCGGGCGGAACGACCCCGCGTTGTGCGGTACCCCGGGCGAAATCGCCGCCTTCACCGCGAAGGACGCGTACGCCCTGGTGTAGTTGAGCACCACGTTGATGCCGTGCTTGCTCTGCGGTGACGAACCGGCGAAGTCGATGTCGATGTCCTCGCCCCGCACGGTCAGCGCGACCTTCAGGCGCACCTCTTCCTCGCCGAAGCCGTCGGTGCGCAGCTCACTGCGGAAGGTGCCCTCTGGCAGCGCGGCGATGGCGTCGCGCAACGCCCGTTCCGAGCGGTTCATGATCTCCGCGGCGATCTCGTCGATCGAGTCCAGGCCGAACTCCTCGGCCAGGCGCACCAGGCTCGCCGCCCCGACGTCGTTGCCCGCGACCTGCGCGTACAGATCGCCGACGGTTTCCTCCGGCGTGCGCACGTTGGCGCGGATGATCGCCTCCAGCTCGGCGTTCACCTCACCGGCTTTCAGGAACTTCATGATCGGCAGCCGGATGCCCTCTTCGAACACCTCGTTGGCCTCGGCGGAAACCAGGCGGCCAC
This sequence comes from Amycolatopsis sp. 195334CR, assembly GCF_017309385.1. Classification (NCBI taxonomy): domain Bacteria; kingdom Bacillati; phylum Actinomycetota; class Actinomycetes; order Pseudonocardiales; family Pseudonocardiaceae; genus Amycolatopsis; species Amycolatopsis sp. 195334CR. The sequence goes on from NZ_JAFJMJ010000001.1 coordinate 1,183,096, forward strand.
CGATGTCCGGGGCGTGGCAGCACGAGGCGAACCAGGCGATCACGCGGCCGCGGTGGAAAACCGGGGTGGCCACGGTGATGTCGTTGATCTGACCCGCGGTCTGCCAGGGGTCGTTGGTCAGCAGGACGTCGCCCGGCTCCAGCTTCTCCGGTGGGAAGGCGGCGACGAAGTGGTGCATCCCGGTGGCCATCGCGTTGATGTGGCCGGGGGTGCCGCCGACGGACTGCCCGATCATCTCGCCCCGCGAGTCGAACACCGCGCACGCCAGGTCGAGCGATTCGCGGACCACCGACGAGAAGGCCGTGTTGACCAGGGCGTTCTGCTGTTCGGCGAGGATCGAGTGCAGCCGGTTGCCGACCACGCCGACCAGGATCGGGTCCACGCTCACGGGATCACCACCAGACTGGAGTCGGCTCGCACGGTGCAGCTCGCACCCGGCGGGATGACCAAAGTGGACTCGCGTTCCTCGATGATCGCCGGGCCGTCGATCCGGTCGTCCGCGCGCAACCGGTACCGGTCGTACACCGCGGTGTCGACAAAGCCACCCGGGAAGTAGGCCTGCCTGCTGCCCTTGCGTGCTTCGCCTTCCCCGGCTTCCACGCTCAGCCGCAGGTTCACCCGGGGCACCGGACCCGAGGAGACCACGCGCCAGTTGAGCACCTCGACACCGACGTCCGGCCCGGTCCGGCGGTACAGCTCGCGGTAGGCCTCAGTGAAGTCGTCGACGAGCGAGGTGGGCCAGTCCCCCTGGTTCACCGGCACCCGGATTTCGTAGCCCTGCCCCGCGTACCGCATTTCGGCGATCCGGCTGTGCGTCACCACGTCCACTCCGGACGCTTTCAGCAGCTCTTCGCCCTCGCGTTCCATCTCGGCGAACAACGCGTCCACCTCGGACCAGCTCAGCTCGTCGACCCCGGCGCGCGACGTCCGCACGAAGTCGAAAGCCAGCGGCGCGGTGAGGAAACCGACCGCGCTCATCACGCCCGCGGCCGGTGGTGCGACCACCTGCCGGGCACCCAGCGCCCGCGCCACACCGACGCCGTGCACCGGACCGGCGCCGCCGAAGGTGAACATCGGCAGCCGCGCGGGATCCTTGCCGCGTTCCACCGCGTGCACCCGTGCCGCGTTGGCCATGTCCTCGTTGACGTGCGCGTGGATGCCGTACGCCGCTTCGGCCAGCCCGACGCCCAGCGGTTCGGCGATCCGGCGCTGGATCACCTCGCGCGCGGCATCGAGGTCCAGCGTCATTTCCCCGCCGAGGAAGTAACCGGGGTCGAGATAACCGAGCACCAGGTCCGCGTCAGTGACCGTGGGATCGGTGCCACCGCGGCCGTAACACACGGGCCCCGGCTCGGAGCCCGCCGAATCCGGGCCCACGGTGAGCAGGCCGAGCGCGTCGATGCGGGCGATCGAACCACCACCGACGCCGATCTCGATCATGTCGGTCACCGGCACCTTCACCGGCAGTCCCGAACCGGGCAGCAGCCGGTACACCCTGTCCACTTCGAACTCGTGCGTGACCAGCGGCGCGCCGTCGGAGATCATGCACAACTTCGCCGTGGTACCGCCCATGTCGAAGGCCAGCAGATCGGTCTCCCCCGCCGCCGCGCCGAACGCCGAGGCGGCCAGCGCCCCACCGGCCGGGCCGGATTCGAGGATGCGGATGGGATACCGGGCGGCGGTGTCCACTGTGGCTATTCCACCGTTGGACAGCATGATGTGCGGTGCCGGTCCGATGCCCGCCCGGTGCACCCGCTGCTCCAGGTCACGCAGGTAGCGTTCGGTCAGGTCCTGCACGTACACGTTCGCCGCGGTGGTCGAGGCCCGTTCGAACTCGCGGATCTCCGGCACCACCTCCGACGACAACGCCACGCGCAGCCCCGGCGCCACCTCGGCCAGCACGGACCGCACGCGGCGTTCGTGCTCGGGATTGGTGAAGGAGTGCAGGAAGCAGACGGCCACCGCCTCGATGCCGCGCTCGGCCAGCTCGGTGCCGAGCCGGGCGACGTACTCCTCGTCGAGCGGGGTCTGCACGCTGCCGTCAGCCAGGATGCGCTCCGGCACATCGAATCGGAGGTGCCGAGGCACCAGCGGTTCCGGCAGTTCGATCTGGAGGTCGTACAGCTCGTAGCGGTGTTCGCGGCGCATCTCCAGCACGTCGCGGAACCCGGCGGTGGCCAGCAGGGCCAGCTTCGAGCCCTTGCGCTCGATCAGCGCGTTGGTGACCAGCGTGGTGCCGTGCACCAGTTTGTCCACTTGGGACGGATCGGGGATGGCGCCGCGCAGCAGTTCGCCGACCGCGCGAGCGGGTTCGTCGTGGGTGGTCAGCGCCTTGCCGATGGCCACCACCCCGGAATCGTCGAGCACGCACAGATCGGTGAACGTGCCACCGATGTCGACGCCAACGCGCAGCGTCATCACCGCTCCTTCCGGTACCAGCGGGGCGAGGTGTTCAGCGGCGGGCGCATGGCGGCCTCGACCACCAGCACGTTCGGCTCATCGGCCTGGATGAACGCGCCCAGCTTCCGCCGGAAGGCGCGGCCGAAACCCTTGACCCGTTCGGACCGCACGCCGAACGACTTGGCCATCGCGACGAAGTCGGGGCCGACCAGGTCGACCCCGCGGTGCGGCAGGCCGCTGTGCTCCTGGTCGAACCGGAGCATGCCGTACCCGCCGTCCTCCACCACGACCACGGTGACCGGCAGGTTCTCCTGCACGGCGGTGGCCAGATCCCCGACGCCGTAGAGGAATCCGCCGTCGCCGGTGACGCAGACCGCGCGCCCGGCACCGGCCGCGGCGCTGCCGAGCGAGGCGGGGAAGCCGAAGCCGAGCGTGCCCCAGCCCATCGGGTAGGCGAGCGTGCGCGGCGCCGGGATGCGGTGGAAGCCGCCGATCCAGTAGCCGGCGATGCACATGTCCGCCACCAGGATCGCGTCCTCGGGCAGCACTTCCTCCAGCGTGCCCAGGAAGTCGGCGGCCTGCGGCTCGTCCTCGCGGATGCGGCGGCGCACGGCCGCGCTCATCCGGCGCAGGCGGGCGGTGAGCTTCTCCAGCCCCTCCTTGTGCGGGAGTTCGCCGAGCAGCGCGGTGACCACGGTGCGGGCGTCACCGACCAGGTTCAGGTCCGGCGGGTAGTTCTTCGCCGCGTCCGCCGCGTCGACGTTCACCGTGACCAGCGTCGGCGGCTGCGGCATCAGCCAGTTCTGCGTCATCAGCCCGTCGAAGTCGGTGCCGACGCCGAGCACCAGGTCGGCCTCGTCCCAGAGCGCGCCGACCTCCGGCGTGTGCACCGAGTTCGGGGCCAGGCAAGGGTGTTCGGGCGGGAGCAGGCCGCGCGCGGCGAAGGTGGTGAGCACCGGGGCGGCCAGCTTCTCGGCCAGTTCGCCGATGACCGCGCCCGCCCCGGCCCGCAGCGCACCGCCACCGGCCCAGATCAGCGGGCGCTCGGCGCGCTCGAACAACTCCCGCGCGCGCCCGAGGTCGAGCGGTTCGGGTACCGGCGTGTGCTCGGCCGGGTCGCGGGCGCGCTTGGCCGTGGCGGACAGGAAGTCGGTGGGAATGCCCAGGTAGACCGGGCCGCTCTGCGGTCGCAGCGCCAGCCGCGCCGCCGTGTGCGCGGCCCCGGCGATCTCCTCCGGCCCGTTGACGGTGTACTGCCCCTTGGTCAGCGGCGCGAACAACGCGGCCTGGTCGCTGGTCTCGTGCAGCACCCCGCGCACCGTGCCGGGCCGCCGGAGCGCGGACGAGATGTCGGTGGCGATGACCAGCACCGGGGAGCCGGAGGCCTGCGCCTCGCCGACCGCGGCGAGCGTGTTCGCCGCCCCCGGTCCGGTGGTCACGATCGCGACGCCGAGCTTGCCGGTCGCCCGGGCGTACCCGTCGGCGGCGTACGCGGCGGTCTGCTCGTGGCGGACGCCGAGCAGCTGGATCCCGGTGTCCGCGAGGGCTTCCCAGATCGGCAGGTTGTGCACCCCCGGCAAGCCGAAGGCCACCTCCACGCCGAGTTCACCCAGTGCGTCGGCGAGCTGGTCGGCCCCGGACTTCGGCTTGGCATGGCTGACTACCGGCACCGGCACAGCCTACGAGATCGTTCAACGATTGAACACCCCGGTCAGACGATGTTGTGCTCCGCCTTGGTGGTGGTGCCGTTCGCGAACCGGCGCACGTCCAACTCGGAGACGTCGATCTCCGGCTCCCGGCCCAGGTAGAGGTCCCGCATCACCGCGCCCACCGCCGGTCCCATCTGGAAGCCGTGCCCGGAAAACCCGGTGGCGTAGAGGAACCGCGCCACCCCGGCCGCCTCGCCGACCACCTGGTTCCGGTCCGGCGTCATCTCGTACAACCCCGCCCACGCCGTGCGGATGCCCGCGTCGAGCACCGACGGCGCCCGCCGCGCGGCGGCCTCGGCCAGTGCGGGCAGCCACTCCCCCGGCTCGTACCGCGAGTCGAACCCCACGTCGCCCGGCCCGCCCGGTAGGGAGATCGCCAGTCCGTCGCCCTCGGGGTGGAAGTAGAAGGCCGACGGCATTTCCACGGTCAGCGGTACCGATTCGCGCCGTCCCGGGATAGGGCCGGTGAACACCACCTGCCGCCGTTCCGGGGTGACCGGCAGCGGACACCCGGCCAGTTCCCCGATCCGCGCCGACCAGGCCCCGGCCGCGCACAGCACCACCTCGGTCCGGACCACTCCGACGGAGGTCCGGACCGCGCGGATCTGCTCACCGTCGCGGTCGATGCCCGTCACTTCGACGCCGGTGCACAGGGTCGCGCCCAGGCCCCGGGCCGCCCGCGCGTACCCCTGCACGACCGCGTCCGGGGTGGCGCGCCCGTCGTCGGGCGACCAGACCGCGGCGTGCACCCCATCGATCGAGATCAGCGGGTTGTGCTGCCGGGCTTCGACTGGTTCGACCACCCGGCTCGGCACACCGAGCGAGTTCTGCAGTGCCACCCCGTGCTCGAACCGCGGCAAGTCGGCCGGGTCGGTGATCAGGTACAGGTAACCGTCGCGGCGGAAGTCGATCTCCTGCCCGAACCGCGCCGGGAACCGCTCGAACTCGGCGAGCCCGCGCAGCCCCAGTTCGATGTTGACCCGGCTGGTGAACGACGAGCGCACCCCGCCCGCCGCCTTCGCCGTCGAACCGGCGCCCAGCGCGCCCCGCTCCAGCAACAGCACGTCCACCCCGGCCTCGGCCAGGTGGAACGCGCAGCTCACGCCGATCACGCCACCACCGACGATGACCACGCCGGCCTGATCGGGCAGGTTCGCCATGACCACAGGGTAATTGGCGCTTCAAGGGCTTTCCTCAGTCCGAACCGTGCGTAGACTCAGCCCTCCGGTGGAACCCAGGATCACCGCTGCTCGACGAAGGGGGCCGGAAATGCCGTTGATGCCCGTTACCGACTCGATGTTCCTGATGGTGGAGTCCCGCGAGCATCCGATGCACGTCGGCGGCCTCCAACTGTTCCGCAAGCCCGCGGACGCCGGCCCGGACTACCTCACCGAAATCCGCCGCAGGCTGCTCGACCGGTCCGAGGTCCGCCGTGCCTTCCGCCGCCGCCCCGCCCGCCCGGTGAACACCATGGGCTACGCCGCCTGGGCCGAGGACGTCGAACTCGAACTGGACTACCACTTCCGGCATTCCGCGCTGCCCCAGCCGGGCCGCATCCGCGAGCTGCTCGAGCTGACCGGCCGCTGGCACAGCACGCTGCTCGACCGGCACCGTCCACTGTGGGAGGCCCACCTGGTGGAGGGCCTGCAGGACGACCGGTTCGCGATGTACAGCAAGGTGCACCATGCATTGATGGACGGCGTGTCCGCACTTCGCACGATGCAGGCGACGCTGAGCGACAGCCCGGACGAGCGCGATTCGCCGCCGCCGTGGAGCGGGCCGAAGGTCAAGGGCGGGCGCACCCGCCGCGACCCGGTCTCGCTGGTCACCGGCGCGCGGAAGTCGCTCGGCCAGCTGGCGAAGCTGCCGCAGGCCGCGGTGAAGGTGGCCGGGGAGGCCTTCCGCGAGCACAGCCTGACCCTGCCCACCCAGGCCCCGAAGACCATGCTCAACGTGCCGATCGGCGGTGCCAGGCGGTTCGCCGCGCAGTCCTGGTCGCTCGACCGCGTGCGCCGGGTGGCCACCGCGGCCGGGGTCTCGCGCAACGACGTGGTGCTGGCGATGTGCTCCGGCGCCCTGCGCGACTACCTGATCGAGCAGCGGGCGCTGCCGGACACCGCGATGGTCGCGATGGTGCCGGTGTCCATGCGCAAGCGCGGCGAAACCGGCGAGGCCGGGGGCAACGCGGTCGGCGCGCTGCTGTGCAACCTGGCCACCGACCGCGGCGACCCGGCCGAGCGGCTCAAGCTGATCCACCAGTCCATGCGGGACGGCAAGCGGATCTTCTCCGACCTCACCCCGTTGCAGGCGCTGATCCTGTCCGGCATCAACGTGGCCCCGCTGGGCGCGTCCAGCATCCCCGGCTTCGTCAACAACACGCGCCCGCCGTTCAACCTGGTCATCTCGAACGTGCCGGGGCCGCGCCGGACGATGTACTGGAACGGTGCGCAGCTCGACGGGGTCTACCCGGCCTCGGTGCTGCTCGACGGGCAGGCCCTGAACATCACCCTGACCAGCAACGGCGACAACCTGGACTTCGGCATCACCGGCTGCCGCCGCAGCGTGCCGCACCTGCAGCGCATCCTGACCCACCTGGACACCGCGCTGGCCGAACTGGAGAGCGCCGTCGCCTGAGTCATCCGATCATTCTGTTCTCACCCTGGGTGACACCAGCGGGGCTTTACTACTCCATCAGCGGGACGATGGCTTGGGGCAAGTCAGAAATTAGCCGACTTCCCTAGATTTCGGTCGGGCGGCGCTTCTAGGGTCGTCTTGCCCGGTCGTCAGTGATCCGAGGAGTCAGCATGATCGAAACCGCTACCGAGGTCTGGACCACTCCGGACTTCGTCGAGTACGAGACCCCGATGGAAGTCACGGCCTACGCGGCCCGGATGGAATAACACGGGCGGGCGGGGGCCCGCGCGGTCCCCGCTCCTCGTCCCCGACGACCAGGAGGGTCCGCCATGAGCGCGCCGCTGGGCCACGACGAGTTCGCCGCCGCCCTGCGTGGACTGTCCCACCGCTACTGGGGCACGCACCCGTTCCACCACCGGATGCACGCCGGTGAACTGTCCGAACGCGAACTGCGGGTCTGGGCCGCGAACCGCTGGTACTACCAGCGCATGATCCCGCAGAAGGACGCCGCGATCATCAGCAACTGCCCGTTGCCCGAGGTGCGGCGGCAGTGGCTCCCCCGGCTCGTCTACCACGACGGAGCCGCGCCGGGTGAGGGCGGGATCGAGCGCTGGCTGCGGTTGTGCGAGGCGGTCGGCCTCAGCCGCGAGGAGGTCCTCGACGAGCGGCACGTCGCGCCGGGGGTCCGGTTCGCGGTGGACGCCTATGTCACCTTCGCCAGGACAAGGCCGTGGGTCGAAGCCGTCGCCTCGGGGCTCACCGAGATGTTCTCCGGTCATCTGATGAAACGCCGCGTGGCCGACATGCTGGCGAACTACGACTGGATCAACCGCACCGACCTGGCCTACTTCACCAACCGCATCGACGCCGTCTCCGGGGAGGGACAGGCCACTGTGGACCTCGTGCTGCGGCACTGCGTGACACGGGAGCAGCAGGACGCCGCGATCGCCGCGCTCTCCTTCAAGTGCGACGTGCTGTGGTCCCTTTTGGACGCCATCGAGCGCGCGGCGGCGAAGGAATGATCCCCCGGCTGCGCCGCGGTGTCCGGCTGACCTACGACAAGGTCCGCGAAACGCACGTGCTGTTGTACCCGGAAGGTGTGCTGGTGCCGAACAAAACCGCCGCCGCCGTGCTCGAGCTGTGCGACGGCGAGACCAGCGTCGCCGACATCACCGCGGCGCTGGGCAAGCAGTACCGCGGGGTGCGGGAGGCGGACGTCAACGGCGTGCTGTCCCGGCTGGCGGAACGGCGGGTCGTCGAATGGACGTGAAACCCGCCGAGCCACCGCTGGGCATGCTGGCCGAGCTGACCCACCGCTGCCCGTTGCACTGCTCGTACTGCTCGAACCCGATCGAGCTGATCACCAGGGACGGTGAACTCGGCACCGACCAGTGGCTTTCCGTGCTGTCGCAGGCGCGCGAACTCGGTGTGCTGCAGGTGCACATGTCCGGCGGCGAGCCGCTGGCCAGGCCGGATCTGCCGGAACTGGTCTCGCACGCCAGTGACCTCGGCTGCTACGTGAACCTGGTGACCAGCGGCCTCGGCCTCACGGCCAAGCGGCTCGACGACCTGGCCGACCGCGGGCTCGCGCACATCCAGCTGTCCGTGCAGGGCGCGGACGCCGAGCGCGCGGACCGGCTGGCCGGCACCAGGGCGCACGAGCACAAGATCGCCGCGGCCGCGCTGATCAACGAATCCGGGCTGCCGCTGAGCGTGAACGTGGTGCTGCACAAGCAGAACCACGACCAGCTCGCCGGAATCATCGCGCTCGCCGAGCGCATGGGCGCCGACCGGCTCGAACTGGCGAACACGCAGTACTACGGCTGGGCGCTGAAGAACCGCACGGCGTTGATGCCGACCAGGGCGCAGCTGGCCGCCGCCGAGCCGATCGTGCGTGCCGCCACCGAACGCCTGCGCGGCACGATGGAGATCATCTACGTGGTCGCCGACTACTACGAGCCCTATCCGAAGCCGTGCATGTACGGCTGGGGTGCGCGGCAGCTGACCGTGGCCCCGAACGGTGACGTGCTGCCGTGCCCGGCGGCGACCGCGATCAGCACGCTCGACCTGGACAACGTGACCCGGAAGTCCCTGCACGACATCTGGTACGGCTCGACCTCGTTCAACGCCTACCGCGGTGAGGACTGGATGAGCGAGACCTGCCGTTCCTGCGACCGGCGCGGCACCGACCACGGCGGCTGCCGCTGCCAGGCGTTCCTGCTGACCGGGGACGCGGCGGCCACCGATCCGGTCTGCTCGCGTTCGCCGGATCGTGAGATCGTCGACCTCATCCTGAGCGCGCCACCACCCGCGGTGGAACCGGAGCTGGTCCTGCGGCGGGTGGCGCGATGAAGGTACTGCTGCTCGGGACGGCCGCCGGAGGTGGTTTCCCGCAATGGAACTGCGCCTGCGCACTGTGCACTTCGGACGCTCCACACCGGACTCAGGACTGCGTGGCGGTCAGCGCGGACGGCCGCGGCTGGTACCTGCTCAACGCCTCACCGGACATCCGCGCGCAGATCCTGGCGTCTCCGGTGCTGCGCGCCGGTCCGGGTCCGCGCGAAACGCCGTTGCGCGGCGCGCTGGTCACCGATGCCGAACTGGACCACACGCTCGGCCTGGTCATGTTGCGGGAGGCGCCCGCTTTTGGTGTGTGGGGACCGGATGCCGCCCTGCACGCGATGCGGGACGCACTGCCGGTCGGCCAGTACGGGGACTGGACCTTCACCGCGGTGGAGCCGGAGATCGGCGGTCTTCGCGTGCGCGTCCTGCCGGTCAGCGACAAGAAGCCGAAGTACGCCCGCGACTCCACTTCGGACGGTCCTTGGGTGGTCGCCTACCGGATCGAGGACCCGGCGACCGGCGGCGTGTTCGTCTACGCGCCCTGCCTGGCGACCTGGCCGTCCGGCTTCGACGAGTTCACCGAGGGCGCGGATTACGTGTTGCTGGACGGCACCTTCTACAGCGCCGACGAGATGTCCGGGGCGACGCGCGCCATCGGTTCCCAAGCACAGCGCGCCATGGGGCACGTCCCGATCTCCGGCGCGGACGGCAGCCTCGCCCGGCTGCGCCCGGGGCCGCGGTGGGCCTACACCCACCTCAACAACACGAACCCGGTGCTCGACCCGGATTCCGCCGAGCACAAGGAGGTGCTGGCCGCCGGCGCCGAAGTCCCCCTGGATGGCACCATGTTGGACCTCTAGGCGACACCCTCCGGATTTGCACCCCCGACCTGGATGGCGTCGGCGGTGCGGCGTTCGATCTCGGCCAGGTCCTCGGCGGTCAGGTCGACGTCGGCGGCGGCCAGGCTCTCGGAGATGTTCTTCGGCTTCCGCGCGCCGACGATCGCCACGTGCACGCCGGGTTGTGCGAGCACCCAGGCGATCGCCAGCTGGCTGACCGAAAGGTCCTTGGTGGCGGCGAACTCCTTGAGCCGGTCCACCACTTCCAGGTTGCGCCGCAGGCTTTCGCCGCGGAACGCGGACGACTGCGAGCGCCAGTCGTCGCTGTCGAAGGTGCTGTCGGGCGTGAGCGCTCCGGTGAGCAGGCCGCTGCCCAGCGCGCTGTAGGCGAGCACGCCGATGTTGTGCTCCCGCGCGTAGGGCATCGGGTCCTGCTCGATCGCCCGGCGAAACAGGTGGTACGGCGGCTGGAGCGTCTCCACCGGCCGCGTGGCGTCGAAGGCGGCCAGTTGGCGGGTGTCGTAATTGGACACTCCGGCGTGGCGGATCTTCCCCTCGTCCACGAGTTCCTGCAGTGCGCTCGCGGTCTCCTCGGCGGGGGTGTCCTTATCTGGCCAGTGCACCTGGTAGAGGTCGATGTGGTCGAGACCGAGGTGGCGCAGGCTCTCCTCGACCCCGCTGCGCAGCGACTTGCGCCCGGCGTCGCGCGAGCGCTCCTCGCCGGGGTAGATGCCACCCTTGGTGGCGATCACCAGGCTGTCGCGGTCACGCTTCAGCTCGTCGCGCAACGCCTTGCCCAGCAACGCCTCCGACTTGCCGAAGCCGTAACCCTGTGCGGTGTCGAAGAAGTTGACGCCCAGCTCGCGCGCGTGCCGGATGGCCTCGGCCGCGGTGTCCTCGTCGAAGGCGCCCCAGTCCCCACCGAGCTGCCAGGTCCCGAAGGCGATCCGGGAGACCTCCAGCCCGCTCCTGCCCAAAGTCGTCGTACGCATGCGACCAGCGAAACACAGGGGCGCGCGGGGCGCAGGACGCAACCCCCAAAGAACTGTTTGACAGCTCTTTGGGGGTTGCCCGATACTCGGGTCCATGCCGGAGAAGACCTCGCTGGTCGAGTTGCGCGTGCTCGCCCACCCGTTGCGGCTGCGCATCCTGTCGCTGCTCACCGGGGCCGCGATGAGCGCCGCCGAAGCCGCCCGTGAGCTGCGGGAAACGCAGGCGAACGTGAGCTACCACCTGCGGCGGCTGCACGAGGCCGGGCTGCTCGACGTCGTCGAGGAGGTCCGCATCCACGGCGGGCTGGCGAAGCGCTACCGGCACATCCCGCGGGACACCCCGCGCTGGGACCACGACGATCACGAGGGCGAGCAGTTGTTCGCTTCCGCGCTGGCCGGCGAACTGCGCCGTCGCACCACGCACCGCCTGCCGACCGGGCGTTCGGCCGTCACCGACGCCGAAGTCTGGCTCGACCCGGCCGACTGGGAGCGGGCGGTGCAACTGGCGAACGACCTCGGCGACCTGCTGCACAGCGCCGCCCTGCCGCCGCGCGCGGATGACGCTCGGCGGGTGAGCGCCACCATCGCGTTGTTCGAGATGGAGCGGTCATGAGCCTGCGGGAACCGTTGCAGCATCGCAGTTTCCGCTGGTTGCTAGCGGGGCGCACGGGGGCCGAACTGGCCAACGCGATCGCGCCGGTGGCGCTGGCGTTCGCGGTGCTCGACCTGACCGGTTCGGTGGTCGACCTCGGCCTGGTGGTCGGGGTGCGGTCGCTGGCGAACGTGATCCTGTTGCTGTTCGGCGGGGTGCTGGCGGACCGGTTGCCGCGCGCGTTGATCCTGCAGGGCACGGGCTTGGCCGCGGCGGTCACCCAGGGCCTGATCGCGGCGAGCGTGATCGGGGGCTTCGCGTCGATCCCGTTGTTGCTGGGGTTGAGCGCTTTGAACGGCGCGGTGAGCGCGATGTCGTTGCCCGCGGCGGCTTCGCTCACTCCGCAGACGGTGCCGGTCGCGTTGCTCACCCCGGCGAACGCACTGGCGCGCATGGGCGCGAACACCGGGCGCATCCTGGGCGCGGCTCTGGGCGGGATGCTCGCCGCCGGGATCGGCGCGGGCTGGGCGATCGCGGTGGACGCGGGGATCTTCCTGCTCTCGGCCGCGGGCTACCGGGGCGTGCGGATCGCGGCGCGGGTGCGTTCCTCGCCGTCGCACCCGCTGAAGGACCTGGTCGAGGGGTGGCGGGAGTTCACCGCGCGGTCGTGGGTGTGGATCGTGGTGGCGCAGTTCACCGTGGTGAACGCGGTGATCATGGGGAGCCACGCGGTGATCGGGCCGAAGGTGGCCGACGACACGGTGGGCCGGGCGGCGTGGGGCTTCATCCTGGCGGCGGAGACGCTGGGGGCTTTTGTCGGCGGGGTGCTGGCCGCGCGGTGGCAGCCGCGGCGGGCCCTGTTTATTGGGGTGGGGATGATCGCGGTGGAAGCGGTGCCTCTGGTGACGCTGGCTTCGGCGCCCTCGTTGATCCCGCTGCTGGCGACGATGTTCCTGGCGGGGGTTGCCATTGAGCAGTTCGTGGTGGCCTGGGATGTGTCGCTGCAGGAGAACATCCCCGAAGGCAAACTGGCGCGGGTTTACTCGTACGACATGCTGGGCTCCTTCATCGCCATGCCCATCGGTGAAATCGCGGCGGGCCCACTCGCCGACCGCTTCGGCGCGGAGGCGACATTGCATGCCGGAGCACTGCTCGTTCTCGTGAGCACCGCTCTCGCTTTGTGCAGCCGCCAGATTCGCTCTCTCACCCGCCGCTCTTTAAAGCCGGGCGATGTCACCGGCCCCCTCCCACCTACGGACCACACGCACACCCCTTGACCTGGCGCCCACCCGATGGACGAGGCACCCGCCCCCTTTGCCCGGGCACCGAGTCGGCGGTCGAGGCACGCGCCCCCCTCGATCGAGACGCCGAACCCCTTGGACGAAGCACTCGCCCCTTTGTTCAAGACACCGCGCCAGCGGACGAGGCACCCCACCCTCGATCGCGACTGCCGGACCGGTGGCCGCCCCCTTCGACCGCGGCAGCCGGGTCGGTGGTCGCCGCGACTCCCCCTCTCCCCTCGGACTGGGTGATCATTTCGAGAGCAGTGCTCTCGTTTGTGATCAAGGGTCTCGTTTCAGAGCGGTCGGCACACCGGGCAGCCGCCCGGCGAAGACAGGTCCGGCGAGAGCAGGTCCGGAGAGGACGGGCCCAGCGTCACGAATGCAACTTAAGAAGCACCGCGTCTCGAAAGCCACGTTCGTGACACCCCTGGAGAGCACGAAGCGAGAGCGGTGCTCACCAAAGCGAGCATCGCTCTCGCAACCCGAGCAACCCCGCAACCCGCAACCCTGCAACCCCCAGCAGCCCGCCCTAGCTCACCGCAGCGGAGCGGCGGCTCGATCCGTAGCCCAGGGCTTGACCTCTTCCACCAGCTTCGCCACCGCCAGCACCAAGTCATCCGAGTGCCGCGGCCCCACGATCTGCAACCCCACCGGCAACCCCGCGGCCGTGAACCCGATCGGCACGCTGATAGCCGGCTGCTGAGTCAAGTTGAACGGATAAGTGAACCGCGTCCACTCCGGCCAAGTCCGGTAAGCGCTCCCCGGCGGCACATCGTGCCCAGCCTCGAAGGGCGAGATCGGCATCATCGGCGTGATCAGCACATCGTGCCGCAGGTGGAACTCACCCATGTGAATCCCCAACGCCGCCCGTACCGCGCTCGCCTCCAGGTAGTCGCTCGCCGAGAAGGTGTGCCCGTGCTCCCAGACCCGCCGCAGCCCCTGGTCGATCAGCTCCTCCGAACCCGCCGGGAACGTGTCGAGCCACTTCGCCGCCCCCGTCGACCACAGCACATCGAAGGCATCCAACGGATCCGCGAACCCCGGGTCCGTCTCCTCGACCCGCAACCCCGCCTCGTTCAGCGCCGCCACCACCGACAGCGTGATCCGCGCGATCTCCGGATCCACGTCCACGTAACCCAGATTCGCCGAGTACGCCGCATTCACCCCGCGCACGTCCCGCCGCACGGCCTCCCGGTACGAACTCGCCGGCGGCGCCAGAGCCGAAGGATCACGGTGATCCGGCAGCGCGAGCACATCCAGCAACAACGCCACGTCGTCCACCGAACGCGCCATCGGACCCGCGTGCCCCAACGGCCCGAACGGACTCGCCGGGAACAACGGGATCCGCCCGTGCGTCGGCTTGAACCCGACGATTCCGCAGAACGAAGCCGGAATCCGCACCGACCCGCCACCATCGGTACCGACCGACAGCTCCCCCATGCCCGCCGCCACGGCCGCCGCGCTGCCACCGCTGGACCCACCCGCGGTCAGCGCGGGGTTCCACGGGTTGCGCGTGATGCCGTTCAACGTGTTGTCCGTGACGGCCTTCCAGCCCAGCTCCGGCGTGGTCGTCTTGCCGAGCAGCACCAGCCCGTGCTCACGCAGCCGCGCGGTGACCGGGCTGTCCACCTCCCACGGACCGGCCGGGTCGATGCACCGCGAACCCCGCTGCGTCGGCCAGCCCTGGCTGAGGAACATGTCCTTGATCGACGTCGGCACCCCGTCCAGCCAGCCGATCGGATGGCCCTCGCGCCACCGCTGCTCGGCCAGCTTCGCCTGCTCCAGCGCGGAGTCGGCGTCGACGAGGCAGTAGGCGTTGAGCTCGCCGTCCCGCTCGGCGATCGCGTCGAGTGAAGCTTGCGTCGCCTCCACCGGCGACAGCTCCCCGGACCCGTAGGCCGCGACGAGCTCACTGGCCGTCAGCAGGGTCCCCGACTCGTTCATGGTCCTCCTCAGTTGCTGCCTGACGGCACGTAGCCCAATCCCTTGTCCACGACATTACGAAGCGGCTGCCCGGTGCGCCACCGCTCGAAGTTCGCGGCGAACACCTCGACCAGCGTGTTCCGCCAGCCGATGAAGTCCCCGGACATGTGCGGTGAGATCAGCACGTTCTCCATGGTCCACAGTGGACTGTCCGAGGGCAGCGGCTCGGTGTCGAACACGTCGAGCGCGGCACCGGCCGGGCGGCCGTCGCGCAGCGCGGCGACCAGGTCGCCGGTCACCACCAGCTCGCCCCGGCCGACGTTGACGAACCGCGAACCTGGCTTCATCGCGGCGAAGGCGCGCGCGTCGAACATGCCCTTGGTCTGCTCGGTCAGCGGCGCCACCGCGATCACGTAGTCGTAGTCGCCGAGGTGCGTGGTCAGCTCGGCCGACGCGTGCACCACGCCGAAGTCGGGATCGGACTCGCGCGCCGTGCGCCCGGCACCGGCGACGGACAGCCCGGCGGCGCGCAGCAGGCGCGCGATCGACCGGCCGATCGGCCCGGTGCCGACCACCAGCGCCCGGCGGCCAGCGACCCGCTCGGTCTCGCGGTGCAGCCAGGTCCGCTCCTGCTGCAACCGCCGCGAGCGCGCGAAGTCCTTGGCGAAGGCGAGCACCACGCCCAGCACGTACTCGGCGATGGCGTCGTCGAAGACACCGCGCGAGTTTGTCAGCACCACGTCGCTGTCGCGCAGCCCGGGGAACAGCACCGGGTCGACGCCCGCGCTCGCGATGTGCAGCCAGCGCAACCGATCCGCGGCCGCCCACGCACCGGGGACGGCGGTGGACAGGAAGTCGTAGACGAACAGGATGTCAGCGCCGTGTAACGCCTTCTTTAAACCCGCCTCGTCGGTGTAACGCACCGACGCCACCTGCTCGATGCTGTCCATGTCCGGGGGGTGCTGGTCGCCGCACAGCACCGCCAACACCGGGGATTCCGTGCCGATCACCGTTGACACGGTATGAGCCGGTCGTATGATTGTCAACAATCCGAGGAGCCACCCCGGAGGCTCTCTGCATTCCTGAAGACGTCACCGCGGAGGCTAGGCCTTGGATTTCCAGTTGCCTGTGTTCGATGGCCCGCTCGCCCAGCGGGGCATCGGCGTGATCGCGCCGTTCGACCTCGCGCTCGAGCGCGAGTTGTGGCGCTGGGTGCCGATGGAGGTCTCCCTCCACCTGGCGCGCACCCCGTACGAGCCGGTCCCGGTGAGCATGGAGATGGCGCAACTCGTCAGTGACAGCAAGCACCTCGCGGCCGCCACCCGTGACGTGCTTCACGTGGAACCAGAGGTTGTCGCGTACCTCTGCACGTCGGGCAGCTTCGTCAACGGCATCGACTACGAGCGCTCGTTGTGCAAGGCGATCTGCGACGCCGGGGCGCCGGACGCGGTGACCACCTCGGGCGCGCTCGCCGAGGTGCTGCACCGCCTCGACCTGCACAAAGTCTCGGTGCTGACGCCGTACGACCAGGACCTGACCGGGAAGCTGCACGACTTCCTGGCCGAACTGGACGTGAAAACGGTGTCCAGTGACCACCTCGGACTCGGTGGCGGCATCTGGAAGGTGAGCTACCGGACCATCGCCGAGCGCATCCTCGCCGCCGACCACTCCGAGGCCGAAGCGGTGTTCGTCAGCTGCACCAACCTGCCGACCTTCGACCTGATCGAGCCGCTGGAGGCGGCGCTCGGCAAGCCGGTGCTGACCGCGAACCAGCTGACCATGTGGGCCTGCCTGATGCGGATGGGCCTGCCGCTCGTCGGTCCCGGGAAGTGGTTGCGTGACGTTTCGTAGCGTGGTTCGTTAGGATTGTTGACAATCTGCAGGAGGTGCTCAGGCTTGACCACGATCGGCTTCATCTACCCCGACCACGCGGCCGAGGACGACTACCCGCTCGCCGAGCGCCTCCTCGGGCCGGAGTTCCGGCTCCCGGTCGAGCACATCTACGGCACGGACCTGCACGCCGTGCCCGAGTTGCTCGACCTCGGCAGCCCCGAACGCCTCAAGGAAGGCGCCGGTCTGCTGGCGAAGCACGAACCGGACGCGGTGATCTGGGCGTGCACCAGCGGCAGCTTCGTCTACGGCTGGGAAGGCGCGCGCAAGCAGGCCGACCAGCTCGCCGAGGCCGCCGGAGTGCCGTCGACCAGCACCTCCTTCGCGTTCGTCGAGGCGGCCAGGGCGCTCGAGGTGCGGAAGGTGGCCGTCGCGGCCAGCTACCCCGACGACGTGGCGCGGCTGTTCGTCGAATTCCTGGCCGCGGGCGGGGTCGAGGTGCTCGCGATGTCCAGTGCGGACATCGACACCGCGGCCGAGGTCGGCGAGCTGAGCCCGGAGGTGGTGATCGAGCTGGCGGTCTCGCACGACCACCCGGAGGCCGACGCCGTGCTCGTGCCCGACACCGCGATGCGCACGCTCGGCGTGCTCGGCGCCATCGAAAACCGGCTCGGAAAGCCGGTTCTGACCGCGAACCAGGTGACCATCTGGGAGGGTCTCCGGCAGGCCGGCGTCTCGGTGGCGTCCGGCGAGCTGGGAGAACTGTTCACGAGAACGGTCCGGGAAAAGGGAAACTGACATGCCGCTGGCCGACATCGAACCGGTGAGCCGGGAGTCCACCGCGGGCATCATCGCGCGGCAGCTCCGCGACGCGATCATGACCGGCGCGCTGCCACCGGGCACGCAGCTGGGCGAGACGGAGCTGGCGTCGCGGTTCCAGGTCTCGCGGGGACCGCTGCGCGAGGCAATGCAGCGGCTGGTGTCCGAGGGGCTGCTGCGCAGCGAGCGGCACCGCGGGCTCTTCGTGATCGATCTCGAGCCGGACGACGTGTACGACATCTACGTCGCGCGGGCCGCGATCGAACGGGCGGCGGCGCTGCGGATCATGCGCGGTGACCGGGAGAAGGCCGCCGCCGCGCTGGACGAGATCGTGCGCGCGATGGCCGCGGCCGCCGACGAGGACGACCCGACCGCCCTGTCCGACGCCGATCTGCGCTTCCACGAGGTGCTGGTCGCCGAGTCCGGCAGCCGCAGGCTGATGCGGATGACGCAGACGCTGCTGATCGAGACGCGCATGTGCCTGTCCATGCTGCAGCAGACCTACCAGCGGGTCGAGGAACGGGTCGACGAGCACAACCAGCTGATCGACGCCATCCGCGCGGGTGACGAGGAGTCGGTGCTGAAGCAGCTGGAGGCGCACATGGAGGACGCCATCCAGCGGTTGCTGCCGGGGACCTCATTGCACTGACGAAAGTAAGGGGCGGGTGGCGACGGTCGGCCACTGCGCCGGCCCCACCCCGGTTTCTAACGTCGTCACGTGACCAAATCGAAGCTGCTCTGGTGGTCCGGCGTCGTCCTGCTGGCGCTGTCCGTGCACACCAACTGGGCCAGTCCCCTCGCCGCGTGGTTGTTCGCCGTTCCGCTGCTGTTGTTCACCGCGCCGCGCGGGCTGCCCAAGGTGCTCGGCGCGCTCGCGATCGGCACGACCGTCTGGCTCGCGGCGACCAGCCTGCTCTTCGTCCCGGCGGCGCTGCTCGCGTTCGGCGCGCTCACGGTGTTGCAGTGGCTCGCCTTCGTCGCGCACAAGCTGCTTTCCCCGCGCCTGCCCGGTTTTCTCGGCACGCTGGTCTTCCCGGCCACGCTCGCGGGCGCCGAGTACCTGTTCGCGCTGGTCATCCGCTTCGGTGACTACGGCGCGCTCGGCTCGACCCAGCACGCCAACCTCCCGCTGCTGCAACTCGCGTCGGTCACCGGCGTGTACGGGATCACCTTCCTCATGGGCTGGTTCGCTTCGACGGCCGTGTGGGCGTGGGAAACCCGCAACGCGCGCAGGTTCGTGGTGTACGGACTGGTGCTGGCGGCGGTGTTCGCCGCCGGGGCCGCGCGGCTCACCTTCTTCGCACCCACCGAGAAGTCCGTGCGCGTCGCCGCGGTGAGCCCGAGCCACACCGCCGACGAACGCTCCGGCGACGCGCTTTCCACAATGGACATCGAGTACTGGCGGGCGGCCGAGGTGGCGACCGCCGAGCCCGGTGCCATCCGCGCGGCCTTCGCGCCGGTCACCGACGACCTGCTCGAACAAACCCGCACCCAGGCGCGGGCGGGCGCGAAGATCGTGCTCTGGCCGGAAACCCACGCGCGGGTGCTGGAACGCGACCACCGCGAACTGCTCGACAGCGCGGCTGTGATCGCGCGGGAGACCGGTGCCTACGTCAACCTGGCCTACGCGATGTACACCGGCGAGGCGCCGAACATCCGCAACCTCAGCACCATGATCACCCCGGCCGGGGAGATCGCCTGGACCTACGACAAGAGCCGGCCGACCCCGATGGAGCCGATGACGCCCGGTCCCGGTGAGGTGCCCACTGTGGACACTCCGTACGGCAGGATCGCCGGCGTCATCTGCTACGACGCCGACTTCCCGCACCTCATGCGCCAGGCCGCGGACAAGGGCGCGGACCTGCTGCTGGTCCCGGCGAATGACTGGGCCGGGTTCTCCGAGCTGCACGCGGAGAAGGCCGTCTTCCGCGACATCGAGTACGGCTACTCGATGCTGCGCAACTCCTCACACGGCCTCTCCACGGCGACCGACGCGCAGGGCCGGGTGCTCGCGAGCACGGACTGGTTCCGCACGGACCAGCAAACCCTCGTCGCGAACCTGCCGCTGCAGCCGCGCACCAGCACGGTCTACAGCACCGTCGGGGACGTCTTCGCCTGGCTGTGCCTGGCGGGTGCGGCGGCCCTCGCCCTCACCGCCCTGCGCCGCTCCCCGGCAACCGAGGCAGCTCACGCCACACGATGAAGGTGGCTTTCCTGCGCAGCGCCAGGCGCAGTGAATGTGTGGCTTTCACAGCGGAATCCGCCGTGAAAGCCACATTCACTGCATCGCTCAGGTGAGGGCGTCCGCGATGGCGGTGCCCAGGTCGGTGGTGGTGGCGGTGCCGCCGAGGTCCGGCGTGGCCACCGAACCGTCGGCGAGCACCTTCTCCACCGCGGCGTTGATCGCCCGCGCCGCCCCGCCCTCGCCGAGGTGGTCGAGCATCATCGCGCCAGCGAGGACCTGGGCCACCGGGTTCGCGATGCCCTGCCCGGCGATGTCCGGCGCGCTGCCGTGCACCGCCTCGAACATCGACGGGTGCTCCCCCGGCGGGTTGATGTTGCCCGACGGGGCCATGCCCAGCCCGCCGGTCACCGCCGCCGCGAGGTCGCTGAGGATGTCGCCGAACAGGTTCGACGCCACCACCACGTCCAGCCGGTCCGGGTGCTGCACCATCCGCGCCGCCAGTGCGTCCACATGGCACTGTTCACTGTGGACGTCCGGGTACTCGGCGGCGATCTCGGCGAAGATCTCGTCCCAGTACGGCATCGAGTGGATCAGCCCGTTCGACTTGGTCGCCGAGCACACCCGGCCGGTCCGGGTCTTCGCCAGTTCGAAGGCGTACCGGATGATCCGCTCCACGCCGACCCTGGTGAACACCGACTCCTGCAGCACGAACTCACCCGGCTGCCCGGTGTTGTGCCGCCCGCCGAGCTGGGAGTACTCACCCTCGGAGTTCTCCCGGACGATCACCATCTCCAGCTCGTCGGCCGAGCGCCCGGCCAGCGCCGAGGTGGTGCCGGGCAGCAACCGCACCGGCCGCAGGTTCACGTACTGCGCGAACGCCCGCCGCAGCGGGATCAGCAGGCCCCACAGCGAAACGTGGTCCGGCACCCCGGGAAAGCCCACCGCACCGAGGAAGATGCCGTCGTACGCGGAAAGCTGCTCGACCCCGTCCTCCGGCATCATCCGCCCGGTCTCGGTGAAGCGCTCGCAGCTCCAGTCGAACTCGGTCCAGTGCAGGGTGAACCCGTGCTGCCCGGCGGCCCGGTCGAGCACCTTGCGGGCCTCGACGGTGACGTCGACGCCGATCCCGTCGCCGGGAATGCTCGCGATCTTGTACTCGGTCACAGGCTCACCGCGATGTACTTGGTCTCCAGGAACTCGTCGATGCCGAACTTGCCGCCCTCGCGGCCCAGCCCGGAGGCCTTGATGCCGCCGAAGGGCGCGGCCGGGTTGGACACCAGGCCCTGGTTGAGCCCGACCATGCCGGACTCCAACTGCTCCGAAACCCGCAGCGCGCGCTTGATGTCGCTGGTGTAGAGGTAGCTGACCAGGCCGTACTCGGTGTCGTTGGCCGCGGCGAGCACCTCCTCTTCGGTGTCGAAGAGGTAGATCGGCGCCACCGGGCCGAAGATCTCCTCGGTCGCCATGTCCGCGTCCAGCGGCACCTCGGTCAGCACGGTCGCCTGGTAGAAGTTGCCCGGACCGTCCACAGTGGCCCCACCGGTGAGCACCTTGGCGCCGCGCTCGACGGCGTCGCGGACCAGGCCACCGACCTTGTCCACCGCGGCCTGGTCGATCAGCGGGCCGACCACCACGCCGTCCTCGGTGCCGCGGCCCATCGGCAGCGCGGCCATCTTCTCGGTCAGCCTGCGGCCGAACTCGGCGGCCACGCCCTTCTGCACGTAGATCCGGTTGGCCGCGGTGCACGCCTCCCCGATGTTGCGCATCTTCGCCATCATCGCGCCTTCGAGCGCGGCGTCCAGGTCGGCGTCGTCGAAGACGATGAACGGCGCGTTGCCGCCCAGCTCCATCGAGGTCCGCAGCACCTTGTCGGCGCACTGCTCCAGCAACTTCCGGCCGACCGCGGTGGACCCGGTGAAGGACAGCTTGCGCGCCCGGCCGTCGCGGATCAGCGGCTCCATCACGCCACCGGAGTCGCTGGTGGTCAGCACGTTGAGCACGCCTTCGGGCAGCCCGGCCTCGGCCAGGATCTCGGCCAGCGCCAGCATCGACAGCGGGGTCTGCGCGGCCGGCTTGATCACCATGGTGCAGCCGGCCGCGATCGCCGGGCCGATCTTGCGCGTGCCCATCGCCATCGGGAAGTTCCACGGGGTGATCAGCAACGACACCCCGACCGGCTGCTTGGCCACCAGGAACCGGCCGGATCCGTTGGGCGCCACCGAGTAGTCCCCGCCGATCCGGACCGCCTCCTCGGCGAACCACCGGAAGAACTCGGCCGCGTAGGCGATCTCGCCACGTGATTCGGCCAGCGGCTTGCCCATCTCCAACGTCATCAGCAGCGCGAGTTCGTCGGTGCGGTCCACCAGCGCCTGGTACGCGCGCCGCAGGATCTCGCCCCGCTCGCGCGGTGCCGTCTTCGCCCACTCGGCCTGCGCGGCCGCCGCCGCGTCGAGCGCCGCCATGCCGTCCGCCGGCGAGGCGTCGGCCACCTCGCACAGCGCCTCACCGGTGGACGGATCGAGCACCGGGAAGGTCCGGCCACCTTCCGCGGCGGTCCACTTCCCGCCGATGAAAAGTTCCTTCGCGACCGTGTCGACGACCCCGGCCTCGCTGATCTCGCCCATCACTACCGCTCCTGTCCGCATTCATTGCGCCCGGTCCGAGGGCCATGCTATGCATATTGTCAACAATCGACAAGAGACCCCGTCCGAAGGAGCACCGCTGCCATGGCCCAGCTCTCCCCCCTGCTCAAGCAGGCCACCCCGGTCGTCGTTGACCACGGCGAGGGCACCTATCTGTTCGACAGCGAAGGCAGGCGGCACCTGGACTTCACCGCCGGCATCGGCGTCACCAGCACCGGTCACTGCCACCCCAAGGTGGTCGCCGCCGCCCAGGAACAGATCGGCAAGCTGATCCACGGGCAGTACACCACCGTGATGCACAAGCCGCTGCTCGAACTGACCGAGCGCCTCGGCGGCGTACTGCCGTCCGGACTGGACTCCCTGTTCTTCGCCAACTCCGGCAGCGAGGCGGTCGAGGCGGCGCTGCGGCTGACCCGGCAGGCGACCGCGCGGCCGAACGTGATCGTGTTCCAGGGCGGGTTCCACGGCCGGACCGTCGCCGCCGCGTCGATGACCACCTCGGGCACCCGGTTCAGCGCGGGCTTCTCGCCGCTGATGTCCGGCGTGCACGTGGCCCCGTTCCCCTACGCCTACCACTACGGCTGGGACGAGAAGACCGCGACGAAGTTCGCGCTGCGCGAGCTGGACTACCTGTTCGCCACGGTCACCGCGCCGAACGAGGTCGCCGCGTTCTTCGTCGAGCCGGTCCTCGGTGAGGGCGGGTACGTGCCCGCGAACACCGAGTTCCTGGCCGGGCTGCGCGAGCGCGCCGACAAGCACGGCATCCTGCTGGTGCTCGACGAGGTGCAGACCGGCTTCGGCCGCACCGGCAAGTTCTGGGGCCACGACCACTTCGACGTGCGCCCGGACGTCGTGCTGATCGCGAAGGGCCTGGCCAGCGGCTTCCCGCTGTCGGGCATCGCCGCGTCGCAGGAACTGATGTCGAAGGCGTGGCCGGGTTCGCAGGGCGGGACCTACGGCGGCAACGCGGTTTCGTGCGCGGCCGCCTGCGCCACGCTCGACGTGATCAAGGAAGAGGGGCTCGTCGCCAACGCCGCCGAGCGCGGCACGCAGCTGCTCGACGGCGCTCGCTTGATCGGGGACAAGAACGCCGCGATCGGGGACGTGCGTGGGCTCGGGCTGCTGGTCGGCTCGGAGTTCACCACCGCGGACGGCGAGCCGGACACGGTCACCGCGCAGGCCGCGCAGAAGGCCGCCGCCGAGCGCGGACTGCTGCTGCTCACCTGCGGTGCCTACATGAACGTGGTCCGGATGATCCCGCCGCTGGTGGTCACCGCCGAGCAGATCGACGAGGCGCTGGGCATCTGGGCCGAGGTCGTCGACACCGTCACCAAGAACTGAGGGAGAGCCTTCGTTGGCCCGCTACATCACCATCACGCTGGACAAGCGCGGCGTGTCCTGCCGCGCCCGGCTGCTCGACGCCGAGGCACCGCGCACCTGCGAGGCCGTGTGGAACGCGCTGCCGCAGAGCGGTTCGGCCTACCACGCGAAGTACGCGCGCAACGAGGTCTACACGCTCGTGCCGCCGTTCGCCCAGCCCAAGCCGGGCCGGGAGAACCCGACCGTCACGCCGATCCCGGGTGACGTCGTGTACTTCGGCTTCGAGGCATGGGAGATCGGCAATCCCGCGTACGGCTACGACGAGGGCAGCGAAGCCCACAGCGACCAGGGCGCCACGGACCTCGCCATCTTCTACGGCCGCAACAACCTGCTGATCAACGGCGACGCCGGCTGGGTGCCCGGCAACGTGTTCGCCACGATCGAGGAGGGGCTGGCGGAGATGGCGGCGGCGTCGCAGGACCTGTGGCTCCGCGGCGTCGAGGGCGAGACGCTTTCCTTCGCCCGCGCGGAAAACTGAACCTGCCGGGTGGGCGCGAGCCGGGCTTGTGCCCACCCGATCAGGTGATCTCCTCGCTTTTACTTTGCGCGATAATTCGATCACCCGTCCGGGCCGCTTCACTCCACCAATGCCGCATTCAGGCGGCCATCACGCACAGTGAGCACAACTACCCCGGGTAGCGTCGCCCCGTTCGGCGACCCCGCCACGAAACCCGAAGGACTTACGTGTTTAGCCTGAGGGGTTGCTTGCCGAGCGGAAGCAACAGACCCGGTGACCGAGCGGCTTTTTGACATCGCGCCAATCCGGCTGCGAATCTCGGAATCGCTTTCGAAAGCAATTCACATTCGATGCGACCTTTTCCGAGGAGTTCCCACCCATGCAGATTTTCGCCGCCCACGCCCACCACGCCGACGACCTCATCACCAGCGCGCTGGCCTGCCTCGCGCACCTCGTCGGCTGGCTCGTCTGAGGCCAGCGAGAGAACGTGAAAGGTCTTCATAGCGGGATTCGTCCGGCCCGTACTACCCTGCGGTAACCAGGTCTCGGCGCAGAGGTGAGAGGACGGTCGACACCGCCATGAACGACAGCGGTTCCGGGGGTTTCGCACAGCGCCTCGCCGACATCGTCGGCCAGGCCAACCTGCTCACCGGCGACGCCGTGGGCGAGGACTACGCCCACGACGAGTGCCTCACCGTGGAGCCGGCGAAACCCGCCTACGTGGTCAAACCGGCGACCGCCGAAGAAACCGCGGAACTGCTCAAGGCCGCGGGCGAGCACCGGGTTCCGGTGACCGCCCGCGGCTCGGGCAGCGGCCTGTCCGGCGCGGCCAGGCCGCGGCCCGACGGCCTGCTCATCTCCTTCGAGCGGATGAACCAGGTGCTCGAAATCGACGCCGACAACCACGTCGCGGTGGTGCAACCCGGCGTCACGCTGGCCGAACTCGACGAGAAGACCGCCGCGGCCGGCCTGTCCTACACCGTCTACCCCGGTGAGCTGAGCGCGAGCGTCGGCGGCAACGTCGGCACCAACGCGGGCGGCATGCGCGCGGTGAAGTACGGCGTCACCCGGCACAACGTGCTGGGCCTGCAGGCCGCGCTGCCCAGCGGTGAGCTGATCCGCACCGGCGGCAAGACCACCAAGACCTCCACCGGCTACGACCTCACCCAGCTGATCATCGGCTCCGAGGGCACGCTCGCGCTGGCCACCGAGGTGACCGTCCGGCTGCACCCGCGCCTGGGCCACGGCGCCACCGCGCTCGCCCCGTTCGCCGATCTCGACCAGGTGATGCGCGCGGTGCCGAAGATCATCGCCAGCGGGCTCGACCCGCACATCCTGGAGTACATCGACAACCTGACCATGGCCGCGATCGTCTACAAGGAACAGTTGTCGCTCGGCGTGCCGGACGAGGTCAGGGACTCCTCGCAGGCGTACCTGGTGGTGTCGCTGGAAAACCGCGACAACGACCGGCTGCACGCCGACATGGAGCAGCTCGGCGAACTGCTGGCCGAACTGGGTGCCGCCGACGTCTACGTGCTGGAGGGACCGGCCGCCCGCAAGCTGATCGAGGCGCGGGAGAAGGCGTTCTGGACGGCGAAGTCGGTCGGCGCGGACGACGTGATCGACGTGGTCATCCCGCGCGCGGAGATGCCCGCCTTCCTGGCCAAGGTGCGGGAGCTGGCCACCGCCGCCGAGTCCGGCGCGGTCGGCTGCGGGCACGCCGGGGACGGCAACGTCCACTTGGGAATCTTCCAGAAGGACCCGGCGAAGCGGCGCGCGCTGCTGCATGAGATCTTCGCGGCGGGCATGGCCGCCGGCGGGTCGATCTCCGGCGAGCACGGCATCGGCCACGCCAAGAAGGAGCAC
Source organism: Amycolatopsis sp. 195334CR (assembly GCF_017309385.1). Lineage (NCBI taxonomy): Bacteria > Bacillati > Actinomycetota > Actinomycetes > Pseudonocardiales > Pseudonocardiaceae > Amycolatopsis > Amycolatopsis sp. 195334CR. The sequence continues at coordinate 1,208,990 of NZ_JAFJMJ010000001.1, forward strand.
TTCCTCGAACTGGAGGACCCGGCGAAGATCGAGCTGATGCGGCGGATCAAGCTGTCCTTCGACCCCCTGGGCATCCTCAACCCGGGCGTTCTCTTCGACCAGGAGTCACAGTGAGCATGAACGGCGCGCAGTCCCTCATCCGCACCCTCGTCGAGGCGGGGGTGGAAGTGTGCTTCGCCAATCCCGGCACCTCGGAGATGCACTTCGTGGCCGCGCTGGACTCGGTGCCGGAGATGCGCGGCGTGCTCGCGTTGTTCGAGGGCGCGGTGACCGGTGCCGCGGACGGCTACGCCCGCATCGCCGGCCGCCCGGCGGCGACCCTGCTGCACCTGGGCCCAGGCCTGGCCAACGGCATGGCGAACCTGCACAACGCGAAGCGCGCGCACACGCCGGTGGTCAACATCATCGGTGACCACGCGATCGACCACAAGAAGTACGACGCCCCGCTGGAATCCGACATCGAGGCGCTCACCGGCACGCTGAACGGCTGGTCGCGGCGTTCGGACCACACCGCCGACGTCGGCGCGGACGCGGCCGCCGCGGTCGCCGCCGCGCAGGACGCGCCGGGCCGGATCGCCAACCTGATCCTGCCCGCCGACGTTTCCTGGGGCGAGGGCGGGAAAACCTGCCCGCCGGTACCCGCGCGCGTGCCGAAGGAAGTGGACGAGACCACCGTCAAGCAGATCGCCGAAGTGCTGCGCACCGGGGAATCCGCGGCGCTGCTGATCGGTGGCGCGGCCTGCCGGGAGACCGGACTGCGGGCGGCGAGCCGGATCGCCGCGGCGACCGGGGCCAAGCCGTTCGCCGAGGTCTTCCCCGCCCGGATCGAACGCGGTGCCGGGCTGCCGACCATCGAGCGGCTCGGGTACCTGGCCGAGCACGTCGAGTACCAGTTGCAGGGCGTCAAGCACCTGATCGTGGCCGGGACCAAGGCGCCGGTCTCGTTCTTCGCCTACCCGGGCAAGGCCAGCGACCTGGTGCCCGAGGGCGCGCAGGTGCACACCCTGGCCGGGCTGGACGCGGACGTGGTCGGCGCCTTGCAGGACCTCGCCGACCTGGTCGCCGCGGACACCGAACCCGTGCTGCAGGAGGCACACCGGCCCGCGTTGCCGAGCGGTCCGCTGACCCCGCAGAACTGGGTCGAGGTGATCGGGGCCCTGCTGCCGGACAACGCGATCATCGCCGACGAGGCCAACACCTCCGGTGTGCTGCTGCCGGGCGCGACCGCCGGTGCGCCCCGGCACGACGTGCTGACGCTGACCGGTGGCGCGATCGGCCAGGGCATCCCGGTGGCCACCGGCGCGGCGATCGCGGCGCCCGACCGCCCGGTGATCAACCTGCAGTCCGACGGCAGCGCGTTGTACACGATCTCGGCGCTGTGGACGCAGGCGCGGGAGAAGTCCAACGTCACCACGGTGTTGTTGAACAACCGGGCCTACGCGATCCTGCGGATGGAGCTGCAGCGGGTCGGCGCGGACGGTTCCGGGCCGAAGGCGGCCGAGTTGCTCGACCTGTCGGGGCCGGACATGGACTTCGCGAAGATCGCCGAAGGCATGGGCGTCCCGGCTCGCCGGGCGACGACGGCCGAGGAGCTGGCGGACGCGTTCGCGTGGGCGCTGGCCGAGCCGGGTCCGCACCTGATCGACACGATCGTGCCCCCGCTGGTCTGATTTTCTCAGGGTCTTCTCATAAAGATCTTCGGTAACTGACGGTTTCGCCCGGTTCACTGGAGGTGTACCGGGCGGGACCCGGTCGTACCGTGAGGAGGCCGGCCATGATGACCACGCTCCAGTTGCCCGTCGGACACCGTCCGATGTCGGACTCGGTCAGCAAGCGCGGGCCGCGCTCCATCAACGCTGACGCGGTCGCCACCCACACCGACGCCGTCTCGGGCCGCACGGCTTTCGTGGTGGCCGACGGGGTGGGTGACCACCTGCTGGCCGCCCGCGCCGCCCGGTTGTCGGCCCGCGTCGCCGCGGAGGTTTCGTCCCGGGAGGGCGCCTTCGCCGGTTTGCTTGCGGCGCAACGGGAACTGCGGTCGCAGTTCGAGCAGGCGCAGGCGGACTGCGTGCTGATCGTGGCGGTGCTGCCGCCGCTGGACTCCCCGGTGGAGGCGCAGGCGGACATCGCCTGGGTCGGGGACTGCCGGCTGTACCGCTGGAACGGGCGGGTGTTGTCGCAGCTGACGGTGGACCACACGCTGGCGGAGTTCTGGCGTTCGCAGGACCTGGTGCCCTCGGCGCGCATGGAACACGTGGTGACCGACTCGGTCCGCACCGCGCGCGACTCGGACGTCGGGCGCGCCTACACCCCGGTGCGCGGCGGTCGCCTCCTGCTCTGCACCGACGGGGTGCACAAGACGCTGAACATGGTGGCGGTGAAGGAACTCCTGTCCGGTGCGGAAGACCCGCACTCGGCCGCCGGCAAACTGGTCGGCGCCGCCCACACCCTGGGCAGCGGGGACAACGCCACCGCCGTGGTGGTCGACCTACAACCCCTCCCGTAACCGTCGCCCATTTCCCAAAAAAGGGGCGCCCTCACCACCTCACCTGGCGGGACCGCTGACGCCGCCCACGCCGTGGTGTCTCTCAGCCGAGTGCTTGACTCCCGGTCGTCGGCTTCTCCTGGCTGGCCGCCCACGAGGCCAGCAGGGCCAGGCCGTCCGCAGCCGCCGTGCCGGTGGGTGCGGTGTAGACGTTCAGCAGCAGCCCGGGCTCGGCGGACATCTCCATTGACTCGACATCCAGGTCGAGCCGGCCCACTACCGGGTGGTGCAAGCGCTTGCGCCCCGACCGGTGCAGCCGCACGTCCTGAGAGGCCCACCGCTGCCGAAAAAGTTCACTGCGCGTCGACAGTTCACCGACCAGGGCGATCAGCTCCTCGTCGTGCGGGTTGCGCCCGGCTTCCATGCGCAGCTTCGCGGCCACATCGCGGGCGACCCGGTCGTAGTCGACGAAGAACGCTGTTGCCGCCTCGGGTTCCAGGTACACAAACCGCGCGGTGTTCAGCGGTCGTCGCGCGTCGGCCAGCATCGGTGAGTACAGCGCACGGGCGAGGTGGTTCGTGGCCAGCACGTCATAACGGCCATTGCAAAGCCAAGCCGGCGCACCGGTGATGGCGTCGAGCACCTGTTGAAGCGCCGGACGCACCCTCACGGCGGATCGCCGGGGACCGCTGGGCGCCTTGGATCGCCGCGCCAGGCGGAACAGGTGATCGCGCTCGGCCTCGTCGAGTTGCAGGGCGGAGGCCAACGCGTCGAGCACCCCGTCGGAGGCGCCGGCGAGGCTGCCGCGCTCCAAACGCACGTAGTAGTCGACCGACACCCCCGCCAGCAAAGCCACCTCTTCGCGACGCAGCCCTTTCACCCGGCGGTTGGCGCCACCATGTGCGGGCAGTCCGGCCCGCTCGGGCGCGATCCGCGCGCGACGCGAGCGCAGGAATTCCTTGATCTCGGTGCGCAGATCGATCGTGGTCACCCCTCCACCGTAGGCCCCGTCCGCGGGCGAAGGGAGGTTCTGCTGGTACCCCCAAGGAATACCTAGGTACCCGTTGCGGTCGTGGCGATGCCGCCGTCGACCGGGACGATGGCGCCCGTGAGGTAGGAGCCGGCCCGGCTGGCGAGGAACACGGCGACACCCGCCATGTCGTCGTCGCGGCCGAGCCGACGCAACGGCGCCTTCGCCGCGATCTGGTCGCCGATGGCATCGAGCGTGGACGCCATCATCTGCGAGGGGAACGGCCCTGGGGCCACCGCGTTCACCGTGACGTGCTGTGGGCCCAATTCCCTGGCCAGCACCCTGGTGAGTTGGTGGAGTGCCGCTTTGCTGGCGGCGTACGAGTAATTCGGCGCCTCGGCGACGTGAAGGGCGGCGATGCTGCCGATGTTGATGATCCGCGCGGGTTCATCGGCGGTGCCCGCTCGGCGCAATGCCGGAAGCAACGCCTGCACCAGCCAAAACGGTGACTTGAGGTTGAGGTCCAGCACCGCGTCCCACCCCTCATCCGGAAACGTCTCCAGCGGCTCGCGCCACATCGCTCCCGCATTGTTGACGAGGATGTCCAGACGCCCCGAGTCGCCCTTGACCAGATCGGCCAGGCGCTGACACTCGTCATGCCTGGACAGGTCAGCGGGAATCGCTTGAACGTCACCGAATTTGGACAGCAACCGCTGTGCCTCCTCGCACGCATCCGCCTTCCGCGAGCTGATGATGACGCGGGCACCCGCCTGCAGCAGGCCCCGCGCGATCATCAAGCCAATTCCCCTGGTGCCGCCGGTGACAAGTGCGTACTTCCCCCTCAAATCGAAAAGTTCCGAGTGAGTGAGCTGGTTCTCCGCCATGGGTCTTCCGTCTCCTTCTGTCGTGGAAACAGCGTGACCGTCAGCTTGAGCTCAGGGGAGCCCCTGGTGATACAGGTACTGCCAGGGCCTCCCGGCCGAGGACTCGAATACCGGAGCGGAGCCTCACGCACACCCAGAAGCCGGATCGCAGAACTTGACCTCCGGATACCGAGCCGAGGGCCCATCCATCAACCCCGCCGAACCCCCGCGGAAATGCTCATCCAAAAACGCCCGCACATACCGGCGCGTAAGCACCGAAGCCCGATCCCCCGGCACCTCGGCCCCGAAGTCCAACCCCAGCTGCCACCCCAGCAACCCCACATCCGTGAACGAAGCGTGCGTCATCCCCCTGACCACCAGCCACCGCTTCCACCCGGCCAACCGCGACCAGGCATCCGCCCACGTCCCAGCCTGCTCACTCGCCCCCGGCGTGTACTGCTCTTCCCGCCCCAGGAACAAGAACGGCCGGGAAAGCGGCCCGGCCAACGACACGTCCTGCCGTCCGTCGAGGTTCACCCCCGCCTTGATCCGGGGATCCGCCATCATCGAGGGAATACCGGCCGCCCCACCTGCCGAATGACCCGCCATCCCAATCCGCGCAGGATCCACGAATCGACCCCACCGCGACAACACCGAGTCGATCACAAAAGAAACATCAGCCGCCCGGCCGTCGTGCAGCTTCTTCCAGAACAAATGCGCCGTGTCCGGCGGACGCGTGATCTCACAGGCCACGCACTCCGCCACACGCCCGTCCGGGAAAGTAGTGGCCACGCTCTCATAGGTATGATCAAGCACCGCCACCACATAACCGTGACTCGCCAAATCCTCGGCCAACCCGCTCAACGTGGCCCGCGGTTTCGTGAAGCCCGGCGACAACACCACAAGCGGCCACCGGCCGACCGGCGGCGCGTCCACCACGGCGTGCGTCCGCGTGCGGCTCAGCACGTCGTACGGCAGAGACGAAATCCCCCCTTCCTTCAACAACAACTCCGACTCCAGCGGCGTCATGTACTGCTTGCGCTGCCCCACCGGTCGCGAACTCGGGTAGTACAGCGAAACCATCAGCTCACGCGGCCCCGCCTCCGGCACCCACGTGTCCGGCCGCGACGAATCCACCAGGTGCCACGTCGACGACCCCACCGGCAGCACCCCGGTCGGCGGCAACAACCGCGGCGAGGCCTCGGCAGCCACCGCCGGCGTCGCCGAAGCAGCCACCACCAGCGCCACCAACCCCCACACGAACGAACGTCTCATCCCGAAGCTCCCCTTCCGCTATTTAACTAGCTACCTAGCACTATAGACCCAGAGAACCCCCGCAACGCAAAAAGTGGCCCCGCCGGCGAACCGGCGGGGCCACTCCCGAACTCAGCCTTACTCGAAGATCTCGCCCTTCTCGGCCTTCGCCACCAGCGACTCCGGCGGCAGGAAGTGGTCGCCGTAGCGCTCGGCCAGCTCACGCGCCCGCGCCACGAAACCGGCCAGGCCACCCTCGTACTGGTTGATGTACTGGATGACGCCACCGGTCCACGCCGGGAAGCCGATGCCGAAGATGGACCCGATGTTCGCGTCCTGCACCGAGGTCAGCACGCCCTCGTCGAAGCACTTCACCGTCTCCAGCGCCTCGGCGAAGAGCATGCGCTCCTTGAGGTCCTCGAACGGCACCTCGCCGGAACCCGACTTGAACGCGTCGGCCAGCCCCGGCCACAGCCCGGTCCGCTTACCCTCTTCGTCGTACTCGTAGAAGCCCGCACCGGAGGACCGGCCCTTGCGGTCGAACTCCTCCACCATGCGGTCGATGACCGCCTCGGAGGCGTGTCCCTTCCACGTGCCGCCCTCGGCCTCGACCGCGGCCTTCGTCTCCAGCCGGATCTTGCGCGGCAGGGTCAGCGTCAGCTCGTCCATCAGCTGCAGCGGCGGCGCCGGGTACCCGGCCTGCGCACCCGCCTGCTCGATCGACGCGGGCGCGACGCCCTCACCCAGCGCGGCGACGGCCTCGTTGATGAACGTGCCGATCACCCGCGAGGTGAAGAAGCCGCGGCTGTCGTTGACCACGATCGGGGTCTTGCGGATCTGCAGCGTGTAGTCGAACACCTTGGCCAGCGTGGCCGGCGAGGTCTTCTCCCCGCAGATGATCTCGACCAGCGGCATCTTGTCCACCGGCGAGAAGAAGTGGATGCCGATGAAGTCCTCGGTCCGCTGCACGCCCTCGGCGAGCGAGGTGATCGGCAGGGTCGAGGTGTTGGAGCCCAGCACCGCGTCCGCGTTGACGATGCTCTCGATCTCGCCGAACACCTTGTGCTTCAGCTCGACGCTCTCGAACACGGCCTCGATCACGAAGTCGACCCCGGCGAAGTCGGCCGGGTCCGCGGTCGGCTTGATGCGCGCCAGCAGCTCGTCCGACTTCTCCTGCGTGGTCTTGCCGCGCGAGAGCGCCTTCTGCTCCAGCTTGACCGCGTAGCCCTTGCCCTTCTCGGCCGCTTCCTGCGAAACGTCCTTGAGCACCACGTCGATCCCGGCCTTCGCCGAGACGTACGCGATGGCCGCGCCCATCATCCCGGCGCCGAGCACGCCGACCTTCTTCGCGGTGTACTTCTCGAACCCCTCCGGCCGCGAACCGCCGGAGTTGATGTGCTGCAGGTCGAAGAAGAACGCCTTGGTCATGTTCTTCGCCACCTGACCGGTGGCCAGGTGCACGAAGTACCGGGTCTCGACCAGCTGCGCGGTGTCGAAGTCGACCTGCGCGCCCTCGATCGCGGCGGACAGGATGGCCCGCGGCGCCGGCATGTTCGCGCCCTTGATCTGCTTGCGCAGGTTGGCCGGGAACGCGGGCAGGTTCGCCGCGAACTTCGGGTTCGACGGCGTGCCGCCGGGGATCTTGTGGCCCTTGACGTCCCACGGCTGCACGGCCTCGGGATTGGCCTTGATCCACTCCTTGGCCTTCGGCAGCAGCTCGTCCACGCTGCCCACCAGCTCGTCCACCAGGCCCAGCTCCAGCGCCTTGGCCGGCTTGTGCCGCTGGCCCTGCAGCAGCACGTTCAGCAGCGCGCTCTGGATGCCGAGCAGGCGCACGGTCCGCACCACGCCGCCGCCACCGGGCAGCAGGCCGAGGGTGACCTCGGGCAGGCCGATCTGACTGCCCTTCACGTCGGCCGCGATGCGGTGGTGCGTGGACAGCGCCAGCTCCAGGCCACCGCCGAGGGCGGCCCCGTTGATCGCGGCCACGACCGGGCGGCCGAGCTGCTCGAGCCGGCGCATCTGGCCCTTCATCGCGCCGCTGCTCTCGGTGATCTCGACCGCGTTCTCCGGCTCCGCCTGGATCAGGTCGTTCAGGTCACCACCGGCGAAGAAGGTCTTCTTCGCCGAGGTGAGCACCACGCCGGTGATGTTGTCCTTCTCCGCTTCGAGGCGGTCGACGACAACCCCGAGCGACTCGCGGAAGTCGGCGTTCATCGTGTTCGCCGACTGCTTCGGGTCGTCCAGCGTGAGCACGACGATGCCGTCGGCGTCCTGCTCCCAGCGGATGGTCTTCGCTTCGGTCATCTCTTCCTCACACCCGCTCGATGATGGTCGCGACGCCCATGCCGCCGCCGATGCACAGGGTGACCAGCGCACGACGGGCCTGACGGCGCTCCAGCTCGTCCACCACGGTGCCGACCAGCATCGCGCCGGTGGCGCCCAGCGGGTGGCCCATCGCGATGGCGCCGCCGTTGACGTTGACCTTCTCCTCCGGCAGGTTCAGGTCCTTGATCCACTTGAGCACCACCGAGGCGAAGGCCTCGTTCAGCTCGAACAGGTCGATGTCGTCGACCGTGAGCCCGGCGGTGGCCAGCACCTTCTTGGTGGCCGGGGTGGGGCCGGTCAGCATGATCGTCGGCTCGGAGCCGACCGCGGCGGTGGCGACGATGCGCGCCCGCGGGGTCAGGCCGTACTGCTTGCCGATCTCCTCGCCGCCGACCAGCACGATCGCGGCGCCGTCGACGATGCCCGACGAGTTGCCGCCGGTGTGCACGTGGTCGATCTTCTCCACCGAGTGGTACTTCTGCAGCGCCACCGCGTCGAAGCCGCCCATGTCACCGATGGTGGTGAAGGCGGGCTTGAGCTTGGCCAAGCCCTCGATCGAGGTGCCGGGGCGGCGGTGCTCGTCGTGGTCGAGGATGGTCACGCCGTTGATGTCCTTGACCGGCACGACCGACTTCGAGAAGTACCCGCCGGACCAGGCCGCTTCGGCCTTCTCCTGCGAGCGGACGGCGAACGCGTCCACGTCTTCGCGCGAGAAGCCCTCGATGGTCGCGATCAGGTCGGCGCCGATGCCCTGCGGCACGATGTAGTTGTCGTACGCGGTGGACGGGTCCATGAACAGCGCCCCGCCGTCCGAGCCCATCGGTACCCGCGACATCGACTCCACACCGCCGCCGATCACCAGGCGGTCCCAGCCGGAGCGCACCTTCTGCGCGGCGATGTTGGTGGCCTCCAGGCCGGAGGCGCAGAAGCGGTTCAGCTGCACGCCCGCCACGGTCTCGGGCAGGCCGGCCACCAGCGCCGCGGTGCGGGCGATGTCACCGCCCTGCTCACCGACGGGCGAGACGACGCCGAGCACGATGTCGTCGATCACCGCGGGGTCGAGGTTCGGGTGGCGCACCTTCAGCTCGTCGATCAGGCCGACCACCAGGTCGACCGGCTTGGTGCCGTGGAGCGCACCGCCCTTGTTCTTGCCGCGAGGCGTGCGGAGCGCCTCGTAGATGTACGCCTCACTGCTCACAACTGGGTCCTCCCGGTACTGCGTGTACTGGTCAGTAGTGCTAATACTGACTAACTTATCCCCGACAAACCCCAGGGTGTCAATGGGTTGCGAGCCAATCGACACTCGCTAGAGAATGTTCACCTATGGAACCTACGCCCGCGCGTGGCAAACGGCCACGCGACCGCAAGAACCAGCTCGCCGGAGTGGCCGCCGAGCTGTTCCGCGCGCGGGGTTACCACGGGGTGGGCATCAACGACATCGCCGCCGCGGCCGGGGTCACCGGGCCCGCGCTGTACCGGCACTTCGCGGACAAGCAGGCGATCCTCGCGCACGTGGTGCTCTCCGGCATCGACGACATGGAGGCCGCGACCGCGCAGGCGGTCTCGGACAGCTCGGTGCCGGGTCCCGAGCAGATCGAGGCGTTGCTCACCTGCCTGGCCGGGCAGGCCGTGGAACGCCGGGAGATCGCCGCGCTCTGGCGTTGGGAGGGCAGGCACCTGCCCCGCGACGACCGGCGCGAGATCCGGCAGCGCTCGGGCGAGGTGCTCGCGTCGTGGGCGAAGTCACTCCAGCTGGTCCGCCCGGACCTGACGCCGGAGGACGCGGAACTGCTGTGCTGGGCGGGACTCAGCGTGTTCGGCAGCGTGTCCGTGCACCACACGAGCGTGGCGAAGCGCCGGTTCGCGCAACTGCTGGTCGAGCTGGCACGGCGCGTGCTGCACACCGAACTGCCCCCGGCACCGGAGACCGCGCCCGCGCCCGTCCCGCCGGGGATCGGGCAGCCGTCCCGCCGTGAGCAACTGCTCTCCGCCGCGACGGAGCTGTTCTCCCAGCGGGGTTTCCACGCGGTGAGCATGGAGGAGATCGGCGCCGCGGCCGGGATCACCGGGCCCAGCGTGTACCGGCACTTCGCCGGCAAGTCGGCACTGGTGGTGGCGATCTGCCGCCGGGCGGCGGACCGGCTGGCCCTCGGCGCCGAGCACGCCTTGCGCGGCAGCGCCCCGCCGGACGAACGCGAGGCGCTCCGCCGGCTCGCCGAGTCGTACGTGCGGACGCTGACCGGTTCGGCGGAGCTGAGCGTCGCCTTCTCCGGCGACCCGCTGAACCTGCCCGAGCAGGACCAGGCCGAACTGCTCCGGGTGCAGCGCGACTACGTGGCGCAGTGGGTGCAGCTGCTCTCGGCGGTCCACCCCTCGTTGAACGCGCGCGAAGCCAAGATCACCGTGCACGCCGCGCTCACCATCGCGAACGACCTCGCCCGCACGCGGCGGGTCAACGCCAGGCCGAATCTGCCCGCGGAGCTGCACATGATGATGATTTCGGTGCTCGACCTGGGCTGAACCTCGTTCCGGGGTGCCAATTCCGACCCCGTCACTGGCGTTCGCCACCGCCCCGGGTTAACCTACTCACGAGTAGGTAAGCGATGACGGGAGGGCGGCCATGGGCACGCCGGGGAAGAAGCGCGACGCCATGGGCCTTGGCCTCGCCGCGCTGACCAAGCTCGCGGGGGTCAAGGCGATCGACCGGGCCGGGCTGCGCAAGCCGATCGAGTCGCTGGTCTCGTCGGCGACCCGCGGCGGGTTCAAGGCCGCCGGTGCCGCCGGGCGCTCGTTCAAGGCGATCCAGCGGCGTGACGCACCCGAGCGGCTGTCGGCGGCGCCGGACAGCGGGCAGTTCGACCTCACCCCGTCCGAAGAGCAGCAGATGATCGTGGAGACGGTCCGCGAGTTCGCCGCCGAGCAGCTGCGGCCCGCGGCCGCCGAGGCCGACGCGAAGCTGACCACGCCGGACGGCCTGCTCACGCGCGCCGCCGAACTGGGCGTGACGCTGGTGGGCATTCCCGAGGAGCTGGGCGGCGTCGGCACCGAGCGCTCGGTGGTGACCGGGGCGCTGGTCGCCGAGGCGCTCGCGCACGGCGACCTCGGGCTGGCGGTCGCGGTGCTGGCCCCGTCCGCGGTGAGCACGGCGCTGGTTTCCTGGGGTGACGCCGAGCAGCAGGCCACCTATCTTCCGGCGTTCGTCGGGGAGAACGTGCCCGCCGCCGCGTTGGCCCTGCAGGAGCGCGCGCCGCTGTACGACCCGTTCAAGCCGGGCACCAAGGCCCGCCGCACCCCGCACGGGTACAAAGTGGACGGTGTGAAGTCGCTGGTCCCGCGCGCCGCGCAGGCCGAGCTCTTCGTGGTGTCGGCGGATCTCGAAGGCCGCGGGCCCGCGCTGTTCATCGTGGAATCTTCGAACGCGGGCGTGAGTATCGAGGGCGAGCCCGCGATGGGCCTGCGTGGCGCGGCCACCGGGAAGCTGCACCTGGACGGGGTCTCGCTGCCCGCGTCGGCGCTGCTCGGTGGTGGCAAGCCGGAGGTTTTCGCCGAACTGGTGCGGCTTTCGCGGCTCGGCTGGGCCGCGCTCGCGGCGGGTACGGCGAAGGCCGTGCTGGACTACGTGATCCCGTACGTCAACGAGCGGCAGGCGTTCGGCGAACCGGTCAGCCACCGGCAGGGCGTGGCGTTCCAGGTCGCCGACATCGGCATCGAGCTGGAGGGCCTGCGCCTGGTCACCCTGCGCGCGGCGGCGCGCGCCGAGCAGGGCAAGCCGTACGCGCGGGAGGTCGCGCTGGCGCGGAAACTGGCCGCGGACAAGGGCATGAAGATCGGCAGCGCCGGGGTGCAGCTGCTCGGCGGGCACGGCTTCGTCAAGGAGCACCCGGTCGAGCGGTGGTACCGCGACCTGCGGGCGGCCGGTGTTCTCGAAGGCTCGGTCCTTCTCTGATCTGCTTTGGCGGGAAAGGGTTTCACCATGATCAATCTTGAGGTCCCGGCCAAGGCGCGGGCACTGGTCAACCAGGCTTATCAGGCGGCGGCGGAGGTCTTCCGGCCCATCTCGCGGAAGTACGACCGCGCCGAGCACGCCTATCCGTCCGAATTGGACATGTTCGCGGCGCTGCTGGACGGGCTGAACTCCTCGGGCGAGGGCGGCGCGGGCGCGGCGGGCGTGCGGCGTGACGAGAAGGCGGACAAGAAAGCGTCCGGCAACCGCAACGGCGCGAACCTGAACGTCGCGCTGGGCACGATCGAGATGTGCTGGGGTGACGTCGGCCTGCTGCTGTCGATGCCGAGGCAGGGGCTGGGGAACGCGGCCATCGCGTCGGTGGCGAACGAGGAGCAGCTGGGCCGGTTCGCCAAGATCTGGGCGGCGATGGCGATCACCGAACCGGACTGCGGCTCGGACTCGGCGGCGATCAACACCACCGCCCGCCTGGACGGCGACGCCTACGTGCTCAACGGCGAGAAGATCTTCGTGACCTCGGGCGAGCGCGCCGACGCCGTGGTCGTCTGGGCCACTTTGGACAAGTCGAAGGGCCGCGCGGCGATCAAGAGCTTCGTGGTGGAGAAGGGCACGCCGGGGTTCGAGGTGGTGCGGCTGGAGCACAAGCTCGGCATCCGCGCGTCGGACACCGCGGTGCTGCGCTTCGACAACTGCCGCGTGCCGAAGGAAAACCTGCTGGGCACGCCGGAGATCGACACCAAGAAGGGGTTCGCGGGGGTCATGCAGACCTTCGACAACACCCGTCCGCTGGTGGCCGCGATGGCGGTCGGCGTCGCCAGGGCGGCGCTGGAGGAGACGGCCCGGATCCTGGCGGAAGCCGGCGTCACGGTCGACTACGACAAGCCGGCGCACCACCAGCACGCCGCCGCGGCCACGTACCTGGAGCTGGAGTCGGACTACGAGTCGGCTTACCTGCTGACGCTGGAATCGGCGTGGATGGCGGACAACCGGAAGCCGAACTCGTTGCAGGCGTCCATGGCCAAGGCGAAGGCGGGGCGGTCGGTCGTCGACATCACGCTGCGCTGCGTGGAACTGGCGGGGGCGCTGGGCTACACGGAAGAGTCCCTACTGGAAAAGTGGAGCCGCGACGCGAAGATCCTGGACATCTTCGAGGGGACGCAGCAGATCCAGCAACTGATCGTGGCGCGTCGCCTGCTGGGGAAGTCTTCGTCGGAACTGAAGTAACCGCGCGCGGGGCCGCTCACGAGGCAAGCAGGTCGAAGTGGAAGCCGCCGAGGAAGAGCACGAGGCTGACGATTCGGATGACCTGCACCAGCCGCTCGTGGTCGAACAACCACTCGACGACGAGCGGCCCCGCGATGAACACCAGCACGCCGGTGAAGTAGACCGCCGGCAGGAAGAGCACGATCAGCAGGACCTGCAGACCGGGGCGCTCCTGCAGGAGGGGGTTCTGGATCACGCTCACCGCGAGCAGGAGTACCGCGACCACCGACAGCGCGATGACGAAGCCGGCGAACCGGCCGTAACCTGAGCGGCCCTCGACCGGCTCTTCCCCGCTGGTGTTCTTCCGGTGGAACTGCGCCATGAGCCGGCGCGCGCTCGCCCCCGGGCGCTCGGTGACCCGCCGCATCCGCTCCGGGCCGATGATGTCCAGCACCAGCACCAGTCCCGACACGAACATCGCGATCTTGCCGATCCGGCCCCACCAGAGGATCTGCGTGCCCCAGAGCCGCATGTCCTTCAGCGCCGGGTTCTCCGCGTTCCATTGGCGCCAGGCCTCGACGAGGTCCACCGCGGTCACCCATCCACCCCCAGAATGTGTCGCCGTGAAAGCGTACTCAGCCCGGCAAGCCGTACCGACTTGAGTCGAGCCACCCGCTTTGGTGGCGTTTGTCGCGAAACCGGGTGGCGTCAACCCATCGAGGCGGCGTGGTCGCGCACTGTCGGAGGGCAGACCACTCTTGCCGAAAGGATGCTCTCCGATGCGCACTTTTCTCGCGCTCACCAGCGCGTTCGTCCTGTTGTTGACGGCGCCCGGCATGGCTTCCGCCGCTGAAGGCGCGTTCACCTACCGCTACTTCGACGAGAAGGGCGAGCTCCAGGTCGGCGCGTTGGTCGATCCGCCCAGTGGTGAGTGCATCGAAATCCCCGAGATCGCCGACTGGGACACCGACGCCTTCAGCCCGCGCAACCGCACCGACTCCCGAGCCGTGGTGTTCACCGATGACGAGTGCGAGAGCGAGGACTACTTCTCCCTCCGCGCCCACACCGGCCGCGGCTCGGACCGGCTCCTGCTGCGGTCGGTCGTATTCAGTTAGCGCTAACCTGGGGGTGTGACCGTCGACACCGCCACCATTCCCGAAGCCGTCCGCGCCGACGTCGAGGCGTTGTGGGAGTTCCTCCGGATCGACGACGAGATCGAACCGGTGGACGTGGCGATCGGGCTCGGCTGCCACGACCCGGGTGTCGCGGTGTACACGGCCGAGTTGTTCCTGCGCGGGGTGTGCCCACTGATCGTGTTCACCGGGGCCAACGCCCCCACCACGATCGGGCGGTTCCCGCGCGGGGAGGCGGTGCACTTCCGCGAGATCGCCGTCGAGCACGGGGTGGCGGAGCAGTCGATCCTGGTCGAACCCGCCGCCAAGCACACCGCGGACAACATCGACTTCAGCCGCGAACTGCTGCGCGAGCACGGCGTCCAGGTCGGCTCGGTGCTGATCACCTGCCGCCCGTACCACCAGCGCCGCGCCTACGCCACGGCCGCGAAGCGGTGGCCCGACGTGGAGATCCGCTGCTCCGCCGACCAGCGCCCGCTGCCCGCCTACACCGCCGGCATCGGGGACGCGACGCTGGTGATCGACATGCTGGTCGGCGAGGCGCAGCGCCTGACCCGGTACGCCGAACTGGGCCACACCATCACCCAGGAGGTACCCGCCGAGGTGACCACCGCCTACCAGCGGCTGGCGGCGGCCGGGTACACCTCGCGCCTGCTCCCGTGATCACCGCCCGAGCTGCCGCCTGACCGCCTCATAGACGTTGTCGCGCGTGCTGATGACGATGACCAGCACCACCAGCTTGCCGTCGTCGATCGTGTAGTAGATTCGGTAGCCACCAACACGAACCCGCATCACCCCGTCGCAACCGCTCAGCTTGCGGCAGCCGGACGGCCTCGGTTCGGTCGCGAGATCCTCGATCGCGTTTTCCAGGGCCTCCACATCCCGTGGCTGCCCCTTGCTCAGTTTGTCCAGGAACTTCTCGGCGCAGCCGGTGAGTTCGACCTCGTACGACACCTAGCCGGCCTGGCTCCTGGTGGTGCGTCGCCGGAACGGCACCCGCGTCTCGGAGCCGTCGGCGAGCGACGCGAGCACCTTGCTCACCTCTTCGGCGTCGACGAGTTCCTCGAGGTCTTCGAGGAGCTGCGCTTTCTCGGCTGAGACGACAGCCGCGGTGCGGCGCCCGTGCTTGGTCAGGTAGGTGGTCTCTCCCGCATAGCAGGCACGATTGATCAACTCGGGCAGCTCGGGGCGCGCCTCGGTCACACTCATCTCGGTGGACATGTACAAAATGTACATTTTTGCCAGACCCAGGGCAAGCCTCAGAGCTGTTCGGCGTGGAACTCGTCGATGTAGCGCCAGGTGGTGCCGCGTGCCTTCCGGCCGGTCAGCACGCCGAGGTGCCCGCCGGGCGCGGTCTCGAACCGCACGTCCGGGGCGTTGTCCAGCAGGCCGGTGAGCCGCTGGACCGCCGCGCGCGGGGCGATGGTGTCGTTCTCCCCGGCCACGATCAGCGTCGGCACCTTCACCCCGGACAGCGAGATGATCCGCCCGTTCAGGTCCACGCTGCCCTCGGCGAGGTCGTTCGCGCGGAAGAACCGGTGGTACAGCTGCCCGAACGTGCGCCCGGGGTAGGCCGCCATGTTGTCCATGAAGTGGTCGACCGCCTCGATCTGGGCGAGGTAGTCCCGGTCGTCCAGGTTCTTCAGTATCGCCAGCGGCTTGGTGATCTCCTTGTGCAGCCCGGTCGCCCGGAACACCCTGCTGACCAAATAGGACGGTGCGCCGCCGAGCACCCGGTAGAAGGGCGTGAGCAGGTGCCCGCCGGTCAGGTCCACCAGCGGCCGGAACGGGGCCACCAGCGGGATCGCGGTGAAGTCGAACGGCGAAGCCACCGTCACCACCGACTCGACCGGCAGCTCCGGCTGGTCGGCGGTGGTCAGCAGCGAGAAGATGCCGCCGAGGCACCAGGCGACCAGGTGCACGCCCTGCCCGCCGGAGTCCTCGCTCACCCGCCGGATCGCGCGCGGCAGGACCTCCTCGATCCAGTGCTCGATGCCGAGCCGCCGGTCGGAGAAGGCGACCGTGCCGTAGTCGACCAGATAGGTCCGCCGCCCGGCGTCGACCAGGTGCTCGGCGAGGCTGCACCCGCGACGCAGGTCGAAGCACAACGCGGGCGCGGCCAGCGGCGGCACCAGCAGCACCGGCGGTCCGTCCGGCGCCTGGCCGCCCGAGGTCAGCCGGTACACCGACCGGTTGGGGCCGTGGTCGATCAGCACCCTCGGCACCGGGCGCAGGTCGGCGACCCCGCCCTTGAGCACCTTGCCGAGCAGGTTGGAGGTCGCGGCGGCCAGCCGGGCCGGCGGTGCTGCCATCGAAAGATCTCCCCTGCTCAGACGGACTCCCTCATCTAACCATCCGAACCGACCGACGGAGCACTGCTCGCGGCACGGGATTCGTACTCGGCCCTGGCGTCGGCGTGCGCGGTGGCGAGCACCTTGTCCGCGCCGAGCGAGCGGGAGATCCACTCGCCCGCCCGCCGCGGCAGCAGGCGGGTGAACCGGCCGACCACATCGAGGGATTTCGGCACGTAGACGTCGAATTTCGGCCGCCGCAACGCCTCGGCGATGGCCGCCGCGACCTCCTCCGGGGACACCGACTTGATCATGCGTGCTTCCGGCAGGCCGCTGGCCAGTTCGGTCCGGACGATGGCGGGCATCACACAGGACACCTCGACGCCGGTGTCCCGCAGTTCGAGATGCACGGCCTCGGAGAGCCCGACCACGCCGTGCTTGGTGGCGCAGTAGGTGGCCGCGCCGGGGAAGCCCGCCTTGCCTGCCATGGAGGCGACGTTCACGATGTGCCCGGTGCCGCGCGGGCGCATCCGGCGGGCCGCCTCCCTGGTGCCGTGGATGACCGCGTGGAGGTTGATCTCCAGCTGCCGCCGGGTGGAGGCGTCGTCCTCTTCTTCGAGCGGGGCGAGCGGCATGATGCCGGCGTTGTTGATCAGCACGTCGATCGGCCCGAGGCGGCGTTCGACCTCGTCGAGGAACTCGGTGAAGTTCTTCGTGTCGGTGACGTCCAGCGGCAGGGCGAGCGCGTCCAGTTCGCCGGCGGTTTTCTCGGCCCTGACCTGGTCCAGGTCGCCGATGGCGACGCTGGCGCCGAGTCCGTGGAGCAGTTCGGCGGTCTTGGCGCCGATCCCCTGCGCACCGCCGGTGATCACCACGACCTTGCCGTGCAGTGAACGCGCTCGCCTGGCCATCATCGGGCTCCTTCACCGTTGAGAGAGCTTGTTGACGTTCTGCCAATCATCACCCCGGGAGGGGCTCGCGTCCATCCCCCACACGTTGTTCGAAGACCTGGCCGGGCCAGCCGTGGTAGTCGAAGGTGACGGTCTTGCGGAAGCCCTGGCGCTCGTAGTAGCGGACCAGGGTGCCGTCCCCGCCGGCGTAGCAGTCGACGCGCACGAGGTCGATGCCGCGGCTCTCGGCTTCGGCGAGTGCGTAACGGATGAGCTCGGCGCCGACGCTGCGACCGGTGAAGCCGCGGGCGGTGATGAGGAGGCCGAGGTAGATCTCGGGCTCGTCGACGGGCGGAACGTGCTCGGGCGGGCCGGGGTCGAGGATGATGGCGCCGGCGGGGATGGCGTCGATCTCGGCCATCACGAGGTTGCCGGCGGTGGCCATTTTGCGCACGCGCTCGACGCGCTTGGGCACCTGGGACCACGGCTCGGTACCCCATTGCTGCGTGTTGCCCCGCTCATTCATCCAGGCGACGGCGCCGTCGAACATTTCGAGCAGGTCTTCGGTGTCTTGCTCGCCCCCAGGGCGGAACTTCAGTTCACTCACAAGGCAGTGAGCGTACGTGGCCTATGTCGGTCGCCCGGAGGGCCAGACACAGGGTGACGACGCGAGCAGGTAGAGGTGGCCGGCGCTCGCCTCCAGCGTGAGCCGGACGGCGTCCTCGCGGTTCTCCACCCAGAGGAACTCGTGCGGCGGTTCGTTGTCGAGCACGCGGAAACCGTTGGCCTCCCACCACGCCTTCATCGTGTCGTAGTACTCCGGGATCCTGGCCGGTTCGATGCCGAGCACCTCGGTGCTCCGGCTCGCGATCACCCGGCCGGGCGGCCCCTGGTCGTCGGGATCGTCGCACGGATCCGCCTCGAAGCGCTGCCGCTCGTGCAGCTCGGCACCGGGCGGGAACTGCCGCAGGGCCGCCGCGAGGTGCTCGTCGACCCTCCGATTGGCCTCCTGCTGGGTGATCGTCGTGTCCACTCCACCGCTCCCTCCGGGGTCGCCACCACACGAGACGCAGCACGCCAGCACCACCGCGGCGATCAGTGACCGTCCCAGATGAAAGCTCATCCCGTGGTCACTCGCGTGTGGTTGCCCGCGATGATGTGCCCCATGTTCCGCAGGGCCTTGTTGCCCTCGCTCCAGTACTCACTGTGCGAATCGATGCTGAGCGGCCACGGCGACTGCGCGGGGCTGGAGTCGAAAACCCGTCCGCCGAATTCCGCGTCGGCCGGGTCTTCACCGTGGAAGGGCTGGTCGTTGACCGGGTCCTTGTCCGCCACGGTGGCCCACACGTGCTCAGGCGGCAGGTTGAGCTGCGACGCGTGGTCGACGGTCGCTCCCGGCCCGGCCACCGAGACCAGTTCATCGACCGGAAGACCACCCTCGCGTGCGGTGACCGCGGCGGTCACGAACCCGTAGCTGTGCCCGAGCAGGGTGTTGTGCGACGGCTCACCGACGTGCGCGGCGCGCAGTCCTTCCTGGAAGTCGCCGAGCGACTCCTTGGCACCGTGCGCGTACTTCTGCTCGATGGCATCGGGCACGGAATCGGGTGCGTCGTAGCCGAGCCAGGTGATCACCGAGGCCGAGCTGTCCGGCGCCGAGCGGAGCGCGGCGTCCTGCATCTTGTCCGCCCGGTTGAGATCGGCCTCGATCTCGGCCAGGCCGGACCCGGTGCCGGGTACGTAGGTGGCCACGTGCTGGGCCAGGTCGGGATTGCCCTTCGCGACGATGGCCTGGCCGTCCCCGCCGCCGTCGATGCCCAGCAGGTAGTGCCGGGACGACGGGTCGGCGCCCTCGGTCGACCCCAGCTTCTGGTCGACCTTGTCGAGCCCCGCGAGTTTGCCGTCGAGCTCCTCGCGCCGCCGCTCCAACTCGTGGAACTCGTCCATCTCCCGCGGGTCGCTCTCCTGGAGACCGTCCAGCTTCCGCTGCACTTCATCGCGTTCTCGCTGCAGGCCACCACGCTGCTCCGCGAGCACGACCCGGTTGGCCCGGTCGCGGACGTCCGCGGGCAGGCCATCCATCCGTCCGAGCGCGGCGGGCCGGTCGCGCAGCAGGATCGCCTGCCCGGCCGGGGACAGCGACGACCACCACGCCGCTTTCTGTGCCGGAGTGGCGTTCTCCGGGGGTTCGGGCAGGGTCAACCCGAGGTCGGCGGTGCCGGCGGCGGCCGCGGCGGCGACCGTGGCCTCGTCGCCGGTGGCGAACTCGCCGTGCCGGGCACGCCGCAACACCGACGCGAGGTCCTTGTCGATGTCGTCCGCCGTGCGCAGGGCCTGCGCCAGCGCGTCGGCCATCTGCTGCCGGACCCGCCCCCGGTCCTCCGGGTGCACTCCCGGCGGTGCGCCGGTGTCGACGACCTGCCCGGTCTCGTCCACCCCGAAGCCGTACCGGTGACCGAGTTCCTCCGCTGCGGCGATGGCTCGTTGCACCGGGGGAATGGCGTCGGCGGCCTGGAGCAGTGCTTTGGCGACCGCGCTGGAACCGGCGACCAACTCCTTGAGCTGCCGCATCAACGCGCCGTGCGCCGACAGCGCGTTGTCCGCCGAGGGACCTCCCCAGCCGGCCACCGGGTGCAGTTTGGCGAAATCGTCCCCGGAATGGACCAGCACCTGTTCCCGCTGCCGGACCGTGCCGCCGATTTCGTTCAACGCACCGGCATTCCACTGCTTGACCTCGGAAACGGTGGTCATCAGCCGGGGCCGCCGACCGGTAACTCCGCACCGGCGGCGCGATCGCCGTCGGCGTAGGAATCAGCGGCCTCGGCCAAGGCGACGGCGTGCCGCTCCGCACCGGTGCACCACGCCGTGAAGGCGGTGGACCAGGAATCGGCGAACGCGGTGGCCGCGCCAGGTGTCTCCCCGCCCGGTACCGCGGCGGCGATCTCGCGGAAAGGCGAGCCGCAATCACCTCCACCGCAGAGGTCGGCAACCACGTCCTGCCCGGCTTTTCCGGCTGCTCTCAACGCATCCGGCACGGTCTGGAACCCCACGTCAGCCCTCCCCAGGCAGCCAGGTCACCATTCGTAGCGAGCGAAGCACTCAAAGCGTACATCGACACCCTGTCAATGGGTAGTCGAATTGCTACGGAAAGCAACAAGATCGATGGCTGCCCAGGCCACTGAATGGTTCAAGCCGGCACTACCCACGATTACGTGAGTAATGCCGGCTCGTAATCCAATCGGGTCAGCGAAGGCCCAACTCGCGGGCGATGAGCATTCGCTGCACCTCGCTCGTTCCCTCCCCGATTTCCAGGATCTTCGCGTCGCGGTAGAAGCGGCCGACGGGGAATTCGTTCATGAAGCCGTACCCGCCGAAGATCTGGGTGGCGTCCCTCGAGTTGTCCATGGCGGCGTTCGACGACACCAGCTTCGCGATCGCCGCCTCCTTCTTGAACGGCTCGCCCCGCAGCATCTTCGAGGCCGCCGCGTAGTACGCCAGCCGGGCGGTGTGGGCCCGCATCTCCATGTCCGCGATCTTGAACTGGATCGCCTGGTACGTCCCGATCTTGTGCCCGAACGCCTCCCGCTCACCCACGTACCGCACGCATTCGTCCACGCAACCCTGCGCCAGGCCAACGCTCACCGCCGCGATCGCCACCCTGCCCTCGTCCAAAATGGACAGGAACTGCGCGTACCCGCGACCACGCGCCCCGAGCAGGTTCTCCTCCGGCACCCGGCAGTCGTCGAACGACAGCTCGTGCGTGTCCGACGCGTTCCAGCCCACCTTCGAATACTTCGGCGCCACGTTGAAGCCGGGCGTACCCGACGGCACCAGGATGGCCGAGATCTCCTTGCGGCCACCCTCCTTCTCGCCGGTCACCGCGGTCGCCGTGACCACGCTCGTGATGTTCGTGCCCGAGTTCGTGATGAACGACTTGCTGCCGTTGAGCACCCACTCCCCACCGTCCAGCTTCGCGGTGGTCCGCGTCGCGCCGGCGTCCGAGCCGCCGCCGGGCTCGGTCAGGCCGAACGCGCCCAGCGCCTCCCCCGCGCACAACGCGGGCAGCCAGCGCTCCTTCTGCTCCTGCGTCCCGAAGCGGTAGATCGGCATGGCCCCCAGCGAAACCCCGGCCTCCAGGGTGATCGCCACCGAGGAATCGACCCGCGCCAACTCCTCCAAAGCCAGGCACAGCGCGAAGTAGTCCCCGCCCATCCCGCCGAACTCCTCGGCGAACGGCAGCCCGAACAACCCCATCCGGCCCATCTGCGCGACGAGCTCGTACGGGAACTCCTCCCGTTCGTAGAACCCGCCGATCACCGGCGCCACCTCGCTGTGCGCGAAGTCCTCGACGGTCTTGCGCAGCGCCTCGTACTCTTCGTCCAGCCGGAAATCGATCATCGTCCGTCCTCCTGCGGGGTCACCACGGCAAGGGCTTCGTCCAGCGCGACCTGTTGGCCGGCCTGGACGCGCAGTTCCTCGACCACGCCGTCGATCGGCGCGGTGATCGTGTGTTCCATCTTCATCGCCTCGACCACCAGCAGCGGCGTGCCCGCGGTGACCACGTCCCCGCGCGCGACCTTCACCACCAGCACGGTGCCGGGCATCGGGCTGACCACCGGACCGGCCGAAGCCGCCTCACCGTGGGCCAGCTGCATGATCGGGCGTTCGCCGATCAGGACCGCGTGGCCGTCCCTGGCCAGCCACAGCCCGCCGTCGACCGGCGCGGTCTCGTACCGGTGGAACTCCCCGCGGTGGCGCAGTTCGAGCTGCCCGTCCCGCCGGGTCGCCGACACCGCCACGGGTTCGGCGTCGTCCACGGTCACCTTCGCCCGCGAGGGCGCGCCTTCGACGCGCACCAGCGCCTCGGTCTCGCCGGAGCGCAGGCGGAAGGTCACCCCGCCGCCACCGCCGATCCGCCACCCGGTCGGCACCGCCCACGGGTCCACAATGGACCCCGAAGGCCAGAGCGCGAGCAGCCGGTCCATCGCGGCGGCGACGAAGAACTCGGCGGGCACGTCGCCCGGGGTCAATGACGCCAGCCCGCGTTCGACCAGCCCGGTGTCCAGCTTTCCCGCGCGCACGTCGGCGTCGGCCAGCAAAGCCCGCAGGAAGCGCACGTTCGTGCCGACGCCGAGCATCGCGGTGTTCGCCAGCGCCAGGTCCAGTCGGTGCAACGCGGCCGCGCGGTCCGGCCCCCAGGCGATCACCTTCGCCAGCATCGGGTCGTAGCTCGACCCGACCTCGGTGCCCTCGCGCACGCCGGAGTCCACGCGGACGCCTTCGCCCGACGGCTCCACCACGCGCAGCACGGTGCCGCCGGTCGGGATGAAACCGCGCGCCGGATCCTCGGCGTAGACCCTGGCCTCCACCGCGTGCCCGGTCAGCCGGACGTCCTCCTGCCGCACGCCCAGCGGCTCACCGGCGGCCACCCGCACCTGCCACTCGACCAGGTCCAGCCCGGTGACCTGCTCGGTGACCGGGTGCTCCACCTGTAGCCGGGTGTTCATCTCCATGAAGAAGAACTCGTCGGCACTGACAGCCGACACGATGAACTCGACCGTGCCCGCGCCGGAGTAACCGACCGCACGCGCGGCCTCGACCGCCGACGCGCCCATGCGCTCACGGGTGGCCTCGTCCAGCAGCACCGACGGCGCCTCTTCGATGATCTTCTGGTGCCGCCGCTGCAGGCTGCATTCGCGCTCGCCCAGGTGGATCACGTTGCCGTGGCCGTCGGCGAGCACCTGGATCTCGATGTGCCGCGGGGTGGTGACGAACCGCTCCAGCAACAGCGTGTCGTCCCCGAAGGAAGCCTTGGCCTCGCGGCGCGCGGACTCCACCGCACTGTCCAGTTCGGACGGCTCCGAGACCAGGCGCATGCCCTTGCCCCCACCACCGGCGGACGGCTTGAGCAACAGCGGGTACCCGACTTCCGCCGCGGCGGCGGCGAAACCACCCGCCGGAATGTCCAAATCGGATGCACCAGGAACCACCGGCACGCCGGCCGCCGAGACCGTGCGCTTGGCCTGGATCTTGTCGCCCATCGCCTCGATCGCGCCGACCGGCGGACCGATGAACACCAGCCCGGCCTCGGCGCAGGCGGTGGCGAACGCGGCGTTCTCGGCGAGGAAGCCGTAACCCGGGTGCACGGCCTGCGCCCCGGTTTCCCTTGCCGCCGCGATGATCGCCGGGACGGACAGGTAGCTGCGCGTCGCCTCGGCGGGGCCGATCCGCACCGCGACGTCGGCTTCGAGCACGTGCCGCGCGTCCGCGTCGGCATCGCTGTAGACCGCGACCGAGCGAATGCCCATGCGGCGCAGCGTGCCGATCACCCGGACGGCGATCTCCCCGCGGTTGGCGACCAGAACCGTGTCGAACAAGGTGATCACATCCGGAAAACGCCGTAGGAAACATCTTCGAGCGGTGCGTTGGCCGCCGCCGACAGGGCGAGGCCGACCACCGTGCGGGTGTCCGCCGGGTCGATCACGCCGTCGTCCCAGAGCCGCGCGGTGGAGTAGTACGGGCTGCCCTGCTCCTCGTACTGCTCGCGGATCGGGTCCTTGAAGGCCTCTTCGTCCTCAGTGGACCATTCGCCACCGCGGCCCTCGATGGCGTCCCGGCGGACCGTGGACAGCACCGACGCCGCCTGCTCGCCGCCCATCACCGAAATGCGCGCGTTCGGCCACATCCACAGGAACCGCGGGGAATACGCCCGCCCGCACATCGAGTAGTTCCCGGCGCCGAACGAGCCGCCGATGATCACCGTCAGCTTCGGCACCCGCGCGCAGGCCACCGCGGTGACCATCTTCGCGCCGTGCTTGGCGATACCGCCCGCCTCGTACGCGCGGCCGACCATGAAGCCGGTGATGTTCTGCAGGAACAGCAACGGGATCGAACGCTTGTCGCACAGCTCGATGAAGTGCGCGCCCTTCATCGCCGACTCGGCGAACAGCACGCCGTTGTTGGCGATGATGCCGACCGGGTGGCCGTGCACGTGCGCGAACCCGGTGACCAGCGTGGTGCCGTACTCCTTCTTGAACTCCGCGAACCGGCTGCCGTCGACGATCCTGGCGATCACCTCGCGGACGTCGTACGGGGTGCGCGAGTCGGTCGGGACCACGCCGTAGAGTTGCTCCGGGTCGACCTTGGGCGGCTCGACCGGGCGCACGTCCCACGGGCGCGGGGCGCGCGGGCCGAGGGTGGACACGATCGAGCGCACGATGCGCAGCGCGTGCGCGTCGTCGGTGGCCAGGTGGTCGGTGACGCCGGACTGGCGGGCGTGCACGTCGCCGCCGCCCAGCTCCTCGGCGGTGACCACCTCGCCGGTCGCCGCCTTCACCAGCGGCGGGCCGCCGAGGAAGATGGTGCCCTGGTTCCGCACGATCACCGCTTCGTCGCTCATCGCGGGCACGTAGGCGCCGCCCGCGGTGCACGAGCCGAGCACGGCGGCGATCTGCGGGATGCCGCGCGCGGACATGGTGGCCTGGTTGTAGAAGATGCGGCCGAAGTGCTCGCGGTCCGGGAAGACCTCGTCCTGGCGCGGCAGGAAGGCGCCGCCGGAGTCGACCAGGTACAGGCACGGGAGGTTGTTGTGCAGCGCGACCTCTTGCGCGCGCAGGTGCTTCTTCACCGTCATCGGGTAGTAGGTGCCACCCTTGACCGTGGCGTCGTTGGCGACGATCACGCATTCGCGGCCGGACACCCGGCCGACGCCGGTGATGATGCCCGCGGCGGGTGCCTCGTCGTCGTAGAGGCCGGTGGCCGCCAGCGGGGACAGCTCGAGGAACGGGGAGCCGGGGTCGAGCAGCGCGTCCACGCGATCGCGGGGCAGCAGCTTGCCGCGTTCCACATGGCGGATACGAGCCTTCTCCGGGCCACCCAGCCGGGTCTGGCTCAGCCGCTTGCGCAGGTCCTCGGCCAGCTCGGCGTGACCGGTGGCGTATCGGGCGTAGTCCTCGCTCCGCGGCTCGGCGGAACTGCTCAGCACCGGGGTGTCCATGGCTCCTCGCGACAGGGTTAGCGGTCGTTAACACCAAGCTCGATGTTAGCGACCACTAACCTCACTGTCCAGCGCGTGGCCGCTCGCTGAACAGCTTCCAGTAGAAACCGTTCATCCGCGCGGCGGCGGGCGCGTGCCGGGTGATGATCGAACCGACTTCGGCGGGCACGTCACCCGGTAGGTGACCGTCGGCGCAGCGGCGCACGAACTCGTTGCGCTCGGGGACGCCCTCGATCCCGCAGACCGCCCTGACCAGCCAGTTGACCAGTCGCATGGCGGCGTACTCCGCGTCGTCGTCCGGCGTTGCGCCGGACGACGGTGACGATCTCGCCCAACTGCCGTTCGAGCGTGCCCGCCGTGCCCACCGGATCCTCAGCCAGCCAGTCGGTGAGCGCGTGCGGGACGTACTCGCTCACCAGCACGAGGCTCGACGACGCCCGCGCCAGCCCGTCGAAGCGGGCGCGCACCGCGGGCGAGCCACCCAGCTGGGCAACAGCCGCGTCGAGATCGGCGAACTCGTCGGCGAGCGGCGGCCGGCCGGGCAGCACGCGCCAGTGGTGGAGCAGCGGGAACGCGGCGGTCTCGCCCGCGAGCACGGCCTCGGTGACGGTCAGGTTCGCGGACAGCTCGCGCCAGGCGTTGAGGCCGGGGCTGCCGATGCCGTACTGGCACAGCATCGGCAGGTCGAACAGGTTCGCGGTGGAGTGCGGGTGCGCCAGTTCCAGGTCGGTCAGCGGGACGCGCTTGGCGAAGACCGGCTCCCCGTCGAGATCGAGGACGGCCGAACCACCACCCACACCGAAGCCGACGGCCCGCCCCGCGTCCAGCAGCGCGACGAGGTCGTCGTCACCAAGGGACGCGAGGCGGGCCGATACGCGGTCATGTCGGGAAAGCACTCCCGCGAGTATGGTGAATCAGGGCGTGCTGCAGCTGACCGACGGCGCCGCCCACTGGCCGTTGGCCATCACGGTGAAGCCGAACGTGGTGGTCCCGTTCGCCGCCAGGTTGCCGTTGCCGTTCGGCTTCATGGTCATCACGTTGCCGCTGCTGTCCCAGCTCGGCGAGCCGTTCCAGGTGGCCGACACCTTCTGCGGCGCGGTCACCGTGACGGTGGCCGTCCAGCTGCTGATCGCCGACGCGCCCGCGGTGATGGTCACCTGGCCGTTGAACCGGTCACCCCACTGCTGGGTCCGCTGGTAGGTCGCGGTGCAGGAGGCCGGGTTGCCGGGATTGCCCCCGTCCGAGGGCGCGACCGCCTGGCCGGTCGAAGGGGAGATCATGCCGGCGCACAGGTTCCGGCTGGCCAGCCCGGCGGCGATCTGCGGGATCGCGTTGATCGTCGACTGGTAGCCGTCGTGCATCAGGATCACGCCACCCGGCTGCAACTGGGCCGCGGCCTGCACGATCTGGCTGGTGCTCGCGCCGTTCCAGTCCTGCGAGTCGACGTTCCACAGCACCTCGGTCAGCCCCAGCTGCTGCTCGACCGACTTCAGCGTGCTGTTGGTCTCGCCGTACGGCGGGCGGAACAACTTCGGCGTCTCACCGGTCGCCTGCTGCAGCGCCTGCTGCGTCTGCGTCAGCTCGGAGGTCATCTCCTGCGCCGACAACTGGGTCAGGTGCGGGTGCGACCAGCTGTGGTTGCCGACCCACATCCCGGCGTCGCGCTGGCTCTTCGCCAGCGACGGGTTCTGCTGCACCTTGTTGCCGACGTTGAAGAAGGTGGCGCGCAAGTTCGCCGACTTCAGCGCGTTGATCAGCTGCGTGGTGGTGCCGCTGATCGGCCCGTCGTCGAAGGTCAGGCCGACGTACCCGGCCGAGCAGTTCGGGCCACCGGGGTTGCCACCGCCGCTGTTGAGCGCGCTGAGCACGGAATCGTACGCGGGCTTCTTGGTGCCGTTGCTGTAGTACAGCAGCGGGGTGTCGTTCGGCCGCCACGAGTCGGAGTCGCGGATGCCCCACACGGTGATGCCGTTGCAGCGGGCCACCGCGAGGCAGTCCTTCACCACGTTGGCGTAGGTGGTCGGCGAAGCGCCCTGGATGTCCAGCTCGGTGATCTGCACGTCGACCCCCAGCGCGGCGAAGCTGGACAGCGTGGTGCGGTAGTTCGACGGGTACGGCGAGCCGCTGTTGAGGTGGGACTGGAAGCCGACGCAGTCGATCGGCACGCCGCGGTTCTTGAAGTCCTGCACCATCTTGTAGACGGCCTGGGTCTTGGCGTGCGACCAGTCGTCGGTGTTGTAGTCGTTGTAGCAGAGCTTCGCACCGGGATCGGCCGCGCGCGCCGCCTTGAACGCGGCCTCGATCCAGTCGTTGCCGGTGCGCTGGAGGTTCGAGTTGCGGCGGGCGCCGCTGCTGCCGTCCTCGAAGGCCTCGTTCACCACGTCCCAGGCGACCACCTTGCCCTTGAAGTGGGTGGCGACCTGCGTGACGTGGTTGAGCATCGCCTGGCGCAGCGAGGAGCCCTCCATGCCCTGCATCCAGCCGGGCTGCTGCATGTGCCACGCCAGCGCGTGCCCGCGGACCTTCATGCCGCGGCTGAGCGCGTGGTTGACGATCTGGTCGGCCGAACCGTAGGAGAACTGCCCCTGGTTGGGTTCGGTGGCGTCCATCTTCATCTCGTTCTCGGGCGTGACGCTGTTGAACTCGCTGTTGAGGATCCCGGTGTAGGTGGAATCGCCGAGCTTGTGCGCCGCTACCGCGGTCCCGAAGTACCGGCCGCTCTCCGCGGCCGAGGCGCCCAGCGTGGTGCCTGCGCTCGCCACCGGGGGCAGCACCACGGCCAGCGCGCCGAGCAGGCCGGCCATCCCGGCCACCGCCGCGATCCGGGGCCCTCTTCGCCGAGGGGGCCTGCCGGCGTCGATGACAGCAGTTTCGGACATCACTTCCTCCAAGGGTTCCGAAAGTTTCGGTAAAAATCTTGAAGCTTTCGGAATGTTAGCTCAGACACACGTCCGACCAGGAAACGCAAACCCAGATGGAGCAAGGAAGGTCAAGCTCGAAATTTTCGATACCTGGACAACAAAAAGCCGGAGGGGTCAGTCGTGCAGGCGACTGACCCCTCCGGCGATCCGGTGAGCTGGACGACTCAGCCGGCAGCCGAGTTCAACGCGGCCAGGTAACCGAGCTTCTGCCCGTTCGCGGTCGGGTGGTACGACTCCTCGACCGGCCAGGTCAGGCTGTGCAGCCAGCGGTCGGCCGCGCAGATCTCGTGCCCGGTGAACACCCCGCGCACGTCGACGAAGGTGAAGCCGGCGCTCGAAGCCCGCGCGGAGGTGACCGAGGCGAGCGTGTCGGCACCGGAGTTGATCGCGGCCCGCTTGGTGTCGCTGAGGCCGACGTTGCAGGAGCCCGGCACCTTGTAGAAGCGCGGGTAGCCGAGCACGTACACCTTCGCGTTCGGCGCCTTCTGCTTGATCTTGGTGTAGACGCCGTTCAGCAGGCCCGGCAGCGTGCCGTTCACATAGGCCTTGGCCTCGGCAACCCGGTCGACGCAGGCCTGGTCGGAGCCGAGGGTGCAGTCGGTCATCACGTCGACGAACCCGGCGTCGTTGCCGCCGACCGAGACGGTGACGACGTTCGTGCCGGAGGTGACCTTGTCCAACTGGCTCAGCACGTCCGGCGTCCGCGCGCCGGAGCAGGCCAGGAAGTTCAGCGAAGCGCCGTTCGCACTGGCCCACAGCTTCGGATAGGCGTTCGCGCTGCGCTTGCAGGAACCCGAATCGCCGTAGCTGCCGGCGCCGAGCCCGGAGGAGTAGGAGTCGCCGAGCGCCGCGTAGCTGGTCGCGGCCGAGGCGGGAACGGTGAAGCCGAGCAGCGCGAGACCGGCGACGATGGCCACGGTCAGCGCTCTCAAAACGGGCAGGGTCGTTTTCTGGTCGGACGAGACCATCGTCACTCCTTCGTGAGCCCCCAACGTGAAAGAACAAGTACCACGTGGGAAAAACACGGGGAAGCACGCTTTTGTGACGTAACCCGAGTGGCCCAGCCCAAAAGTCGCGCGCCCGGTTTGCCCCGTTGTTAGCGATCGCTAACCTGCTGCTCTACGATGGGCTGATGCCAGCGCACCCGACCCCGCTCGTGCACGGCGAAAAGGCCAGCAGGCGCGAGCAGATCCTGGCCGCCGCCGCCGAGTTGTTCGCCAGGCACGGCTTCCACGGCGTGGGGATCGACGACATCGGCGCCGCCGTGGGCATCTCCGGCCCCGCGCTGTACCGCCACTTCCGCAGCAAGGACGCGATGCTCGGCGAGATGCTGGGCTCGATCAGCCGGTACCTGCTCGAGGGCGGCAAGGAGCTCGCCGAGCAGCGCACCGGGGCGCCCCTGCTCGACGCGCTGGTGAAGTTCCACGTGGACTTCGCGCTCACCCAGCCGGCGCTGATCACCGTCCAGGAGCGGAACCTGGCCAACCTCACCGACACCGACCGCAAACAGGTTCGCGCGCTCCAACGCCAGTACGTGGAACTGTGGGTGGCAGCGATCAGGGCAACCGTGCCCGAGGTCGGTGAAACCCACGCCCGGTCCTCGGCACACGCCGTGTTCGGCCTGATCAACTCGACCCCGCACAACCGCTATCTGGCTGACGAGGAACTGGCCGAGCTGCTCGAACGGCTGGCGCTGGGCGCACTCCGCGCCGCGCGGTGACAGACGCTCACCGGGGAGTGGTCCCCAATGCGGCCGTGCTGGTGTTTGATAGGCACGTGCAGCCCGACAGGAGCGACGACGAGCACCAGCGGCTCGTGGAAAAGGCGCAGCGCGCGCTGGTGGCGATGCGGTTCGGCGAGGACGCGGACGCGCTGGACCAGCTGGCGCCCGCGAGCGCCGGCATGCCCGAGACCCGGGAGCTGATGCTGCTGCTCTTCGGTGAGTGCAGCACGATGGTGGCCACCCTCGGGGACGGCGGTACCGCGCCGGTCAAGGTGCAGGTGTTCGACGAGGCCGGGGAAGAGGTCTCCATCGACCAGGCCGACCCGCCGGTCCGCACGGCCGTGCGGACCCTGCTCGCCGAGGTGCACGGGAACAGCGAAGCCGCGCAGGAGCAACTGGAGATCGCGCTGTCCAGCGCGGCCCCGGAGGAGGTCGACAGCCTGGTGCTGCAGGCACTGCGCTGGACGATCCGGCTGTCCACCGAGTGCCTTGACCGGGACCTCCCGGTCACCGACTGGATCTCCGACGCCCTGTCGGACTGACCACCCCCGTGCAGTGAATGTGGCTTTCACTGCATCAGGCGCAGTGAAAGCCACATTCACTGCACGGGCTAGGTCAGGAGCGGCTTGAGCAGCGCGGCGATCTGGGCGGTTTCGATCAGGAACGAGTCGTGCCCGTACGGGGAGTGGATCACCGCGGCCTCCCCCGCGCCCCGGATGCCCGCCGCCAGTTCCACCGACTGCGCGAGCGGGTAGAGCCGGTCGCTGTCCACCCCGGCGACCACCGTGCGCGCGGTGACCCGCGCGAGCGCCGCGGCGATGCCACCCCGGTCGCGTCCCACATCGTGCGAATTCATCGAGCGGGTCAGCACCACGTAGCTGCCCGCGTCGAAGCGCCGCACCAGCTTCACCGCGTGGTGGTCCAAATAGGACTCCACGGCGAACCGGCCGTCGCCCTGTCCGGTTCGTCCGAAACGTTGCGCCAGTTCGGGTTCGCTGCGGTAGGTCACGTGGGCGATCCGCCGGGCGATGCCGAGGCCGTGGTCGGGGCTCTCCCCGGTGCCGTAGTAGTCACCGCCGTGCCAGTGCGGATCGCCGGTGATCGCGTGCAGCTGCGGCGCGGCCCACGCGATCTGGTCCGCCGACGCGGCCGCCGGGGCGGCAAGCACCAGCAGCGCCGCCACCCGCGACGGGTGCCCCACCGCCCACTCCAGCGCCCGCATGCCGCCCATCGACCCGCCCAGCACCGCCGCCCACCTGACGATGCCCAGCTCGTCGGCCAGGAAGGTCTCGGCCAGCACCTGGTCGCGGATGGTCAGCGCCGGGAAGCGGCTGCCCAGCGCCCGCCCCGACGCGTCCACTGAGGACGGTCCGGTGGAACCCTGGCAGCCGCCCAGCACGTTCGGCGCCACCACGAAGAACTCGTCGGTGTCGAGCGGACGGCCCGGCCCCACCAGCGCGTCCCACCAGCCGGCGCTGGGGTGGCCGTCCTCGGCGGGACCGGCGACGTGGCTGTCCCCGGTGAGCGCGTGTTCGATCAGGACCGCGTTCGACGCGTCGGCGTTCAGCGTGCCCCAGGTCTCGTAGGCCAGCGAGAACCCGGGCAGTTCGGCACCGCCCTCCAGCCGGACCGCGTCGCGACGGGTGACCCAGCGACGACGGCCCGGCGGATCACCCGGGCGCCAGGCACCGGTCACAGAGCCGCCTTGGCCGCCCTGAACCCGGCTTCCAGATCGGCCTTCAGGTCCTCGATGCCCTCCAGCCCGACGGCCAGGCGCACCAGGCCGGGCGTCACCCCGGAAGCGAGCTGCTCCGCCGGCGAGAGCTGGCTGTGCGTGGTGCTCGCCGGGTGCACGATCAGGCTGCGCACGTCCCCGATGTTCACCAGCTGGCTGTGCAGTTCGGTCCCGTCGACGAACTTGCGGCCCGCCTCGACCCCGCCACGCAGGTCGAACGACAGCACCGCGCCCGCACCGCCGGGCAGGTACTTCTGGGCCGCCTGGTGGTGCGGTGACGACGGCAGGCTGGCGTAGTAGACCTTCTCCACCTCGTCCCGCGCCTCCAGCCACTCGGCGAGCGCCTTGGCGTTCGACACGTGCCGCTCGATGCGCAGCGAGAGCGTCTCGATCCCTTGCAGGATCAGGAAGCTGTTCAGCGGCGAGATCGCCGCGCCGGTGTCGCGCAGCAACTGCACGCGGGCCTTCGCGGCGTAGGCCCCCGGGCCGAGCGCCTCCCAGTACTTGAGGCCGTTGTAGCTCGGGTCCGGCTCGCTGAACCCGGGGAACTTCGCCGGGTCCGCGCCGAAGTCGAAGGTGCCGGCGTCGACCAGCAGGCCGGCGATCGTGGTGCCGTGGCCGCCGAGGTACTTGGTCGCCGAGTGGATCACCACGTCGGCGCCGTGCTCGATCGGGCGCAGCAGGTACGGCGTGGGAATGGTGTTGTCCACCACCAGCGGTACGCCCGCCTCGTGCGCGGCGTCCGCGACGGCCCGGATGTCGAGCACGTTGCTGCCCGGGTTCGCCAGCGTCTCGGCGAAGAACAGCTTGGTGTTCGGCCGGACCGCCGCCTTCCACTGCTCGATGTCGTCCTGGTCGTCGACGAAGGTGACTTCGATGCCGAGCTTGGGCAGCGTGTAGTGGAACAGGTTGTAGGTACCGCCGTAGAGCGACGGGCTGGAGACGAAGTGGTCGCCGGAGTTCGCCAGGTTCAGGATCGCCGCGTTGGTGGCCGCGGTGCCCGACGCGAAGGCCAGCGCCGCCACCCCGCCTTCGAGCGCGGCCACGCGCTGTTCGAGCACGTCCTGGGTGGGGTTGTTGATCCGGGTGTAGATGTTGCCCGGCTCGGCGAGGCTGAACAGGTCGGCGCCGTGCTGGCTGTCGCGGAAGACGTACGACGTGGTCTGGTAGATCGGCGTGGCCCGCGCCCCGGTGGCCGGATCGGGGGCGGCGCCGGAGTGGATCTGCTTGGTTTCGAAGGACCAGCCGTCGGTCATCGTCGGGACTCCTCGCGGCAGAAGGGGATTTGCCCCGAAGCTAGCCACCGGGTCCGGTCGACCCAACCGCCTCTCACGACGTGGGAGCCGGGTACACCTTCGGGCGTAGGCCGCGAAGCCGCTCTGGACACGACGACGAGACGCCGGTACGCGGTGATCCTGGAGCACATGACCAGGTTGCGTCCCAACACCCGCAAGTGGCTGCTGTTCACCCACGTCGTGGCGTCCATCGGCTGGATCGGCGTGGAACTCTCGATCGTCGCGCTCGGCGCGGTCGGCCTGCTCACCGACGACACCGCGGTGGCGGGCGGGGTGCAGTTGAGCGCCGGCACGCTCGGCGAGATCTTCTACCTGCCCGCCAGCCTCCTCACGCTGGTTTCCGGCATCGCGCTGAGCCTCGGCACGAAGTGGGGGCTGGTGCGGTACTGGTGGGTGGCGGTGAAGATCGCGATCACCCTCGCGCTGACCATCGGCGGCAACCTGGCCGTGGTCCCGAAGTTCGCCGAGGCCGCCGACCTGGCCGCCCGCGGCGAGCCGATCGGCGACACCGCGGTGATGCTGGTGACCGCGATGAGCGCCGGGCTGACGTTGCTGCTGATCGCCACCCTGCTGTCGTTCTTCAAACCCGGCGGGAAGATCAGGCCCGCCGCCACACCGGTGCCACCGGCGAGGACGCGCGTGAGCGCCTGACCGGGGCGGCGAGTTGCGGCGGCCGTCGGCCAGCCCGGAGGATTCCCCCATGGCGTCCGTGCGCACGGTGGTCGATCGGGTGGGACCCACGTTGCTGCACGCCCTGATGCTCCCCGACGACCCGCCCGCCGTCGCGGACGTGGTGATCGCGGAGCCGGGGACGCCCGGCCACCTCGCCGCGGGCGACCTGGTGCTCGCGGTGGCGGTGACCAATCCGGCCGACGCGGTCACCCTGGTCCGGTGCAGTGCGGAGAAGGGCGCGGCGGCGGTCCTGTTCAAACCGCCGCTGGCGGCCAAGCCCTCGGTCAAGCGGGCCGCCAAGGCCGCTGACATCGCGTTGATCGAGGTCAGCGCGGCCACCTCGTGGGCGCAGCTGGTGTGGCTGCTGCGGACCGTGCTCGACGCGCTGACCGACGAGGCCGAGGCCCCGGAGAACGGCGGCGACCCCGGCGGCGGTGACCTCTTCCGCCTGGCCGACGCGGTGGCGGCGGTGGTCGACGCGCCGGTCACCATCGAGGACACCAACTCCCGTGTGCTCGCCTACTCCGCCCGCCAGGACATCACCGACCCCGCGCGCGTGTCGACCATCATGGGCCGCCGCATCCCGGACGACGTGCTGGCGCGGTTCCGGTCCCGCGGTGTGTTCCGCGAACTGTCCCGCGGCCGCCAGACGATCTTCGTGCCCGAGCAGCGCGACGGCACGCTGCCACGGCTGATCGTGCCCATCCGGATGGGTGGTGAGCTGCTCGGCTCGATGTGGGCGGTGGTGCGCGGGCCGGTGTCCGACGAGCGGGCCGCGGCCTTCGCCGACGCGGCCCCGGTGGTCGCGCTGCACCTGCTGCGGCGTCGCGCGCACGCCGACGCGCAGCGCCGGGCCAGCGCCGAACTGCTGCGCGCGGTCCTCCAGGGCAAGGCGAGCCCGCGCAAGGCGGTCGCCGAACTGGACCTGGCCGAGGTGCCGCACCGGGTGGTGGTGATCGACACCCCGGAGGACGGCTCCCGCAACGCCGAGGGCAGCAGGCTGGCGCTGCTGGAACGCATCTCCAGCGGCATCGGGTGGCGGCCGGTGGCCACCGAACTGGCCGGCCTGCTCTACGCGGTCGTCCCGGACGGCGACGCCTGGGCCGAACTGCGCGAGGTCCTCGCCCAGGCCAAGACCAAGCGCGGCGCGCCACGGGTGGCCGCGGGCGGGGCGGGCGAGGTCGCCGACCTGGCGCGGTCCCGCGCGGAGGCCGAGGAAGCCTTCGGCCTGCTGCGCGCCGGGCTGGTGCCGGGCCGGGTGGTCAGCTTCGACGAGGCGTGGACCGCGCTCGCCCTGCACCGCGCGGCGACCGCCGCCGGAGCCGCGAAGGTGGCCGAACTCGGGCCCCTGCAAGCGATCCGCGCCTACGACGACGCCCACCGCACGGACTACACCGACACCCTCTACGAATGGCTGCGCCACCCCGGCGATCCGCGCGCGGCCGCCCGGTCGCTGCGGATCCACCCCAACACCCTGCGGTACCGCATGCGGAAACTGGGCGAGCTGGTGCCGATCGACCTCGACGACCCGGACGTGCGCCTCGCGCTGCTCACTCAGCTCGTCGCGTTGCGCTGGGCCTGATAGCTGAGGTCGACCGCGCGCAGCGACGACGGCCGGAGGCGCAGCCAGCGGCAGCGCGCGTCCTCGTACAGGTAGGCGCGGAACCGCTCGTCCCACCGGGATTCGTCGTCACCGAGGTAGCGGCTCAGCTTCCGCCTGCCACGCGGGACGTCGAACGGCAGCAGCTCCGCCTCGCCGCGCGCGACCACCTGACGCACCAGTCCGGTGTCCAGCTCGCAGACGTCGACCACCAGCGCCAGCGCCGGATCCCGCTCGACCAGCGACGGCAGCCGCGACCACGGGCCGGTGAGGATCCAGAACGCGCCGTCCTCCCAGAGGTACCAGGTGGGCCGCACGCTCGGCCCGGCCGCGGCGACCCTGGCGGTCAGCGGCCGGGCCAGGAAGGCGTCGACGTCGAACGGGCTCACCGCAGCAGTCCGGCGACCTCGCCCAGCAGCTCGATCTGCTCGCCCCGGTCCGGGGTGAACGGCATCGCGGCGAGCCGCTCGGCGACCTGCGCCGGGCTGCCGGTCACCAGCGAGTCCCTGGCCTGTGTCGCGGTCATGCCGTACCCGGTCAGCGAGCGGACCTGCGCGTCGAGCACCGGCCCCACCGCGAGGCTGAGGTTGACCGTGATCCCCGGCGCCAGCGCGAACTCCACACCGTCCACAGTGGCCGGTTTGCCCGCCACCGGGTCCGGCAGCACTTCGAGGGCCGCCGCGGCCTGGCGCGTGCTTCACGAAGGAGTCCACAGTGGACCCGTTCAGGTAGACCCCGAGCTTCACCGGACCTCCAGCAGGGTTTTGCCGAGCGTGGCCCGGCTTTCGATGGCGGCGTGCGCGTCCGCCGCGCGGTCGAGCGGGAAGCGCTGCCCGATCACCGGCCGCAGCCGCCCGGCGGCCGCCTCGGCCAGTGCACGGCGGGACAGCTCCGGCATCTCCTCCGGTTTCGCCAGCGGACCGCGTTCCACCCGGACCCGCCGCTCCGCCGCGTCCCCGAGCTCGGCGGCTTCCCCGCCGGCCTGCCCGAAGACGAACATCCGCCCGCCCGGGCGCACCGCCTCGAAGGCGGCCCGGCCGATCTCCCCGCCGACACCGTCGAACACCACGTCCACCGGTGGCGCCCAGCCGGGCACGCGGTAGTCGACGGCCACGTCGGCACCGAGTTCCTTCGCCAGCGCCAGCTTCTCCGGCCCGCCCGCCGCCGCGACCACCTCGGCACCGGCATTCTTGGCGAGCTGGACGAGGAGGCTGCCCACCCCACCGGCGGCCGCCTCGACCAGCACGCGTTCCCCCGGTCGCAGCGCCGCGGCCCGGCTCAGCATCAGCGCGGTCCGCCCGTCCGCGAGCAGCGCCACCGCCTCCGCCAGGTCCAGCTCCGCCGGGACCTCGAGCACGTTCCCCGCCGGCGCGACCGCCCGCTCGGCGTACCCGCCGCTCCCCCGCAGGCTGCTCACCACGCGCTTGCCGTCCACCAGCCCGCCGACCCCGTTGCCCGGGATCACCGGCAGCTCCGAGCCGAACGGCCCGAAGCCGGTGCGCCGGAACTGCGTCTCGACGTAGGTCACGTTGGCGAACTCGACGTCGATCAGCACTTCACCCGGTCCGGCCACCGGCTCCGGTGCCTCCCCCGCGACGAGCACCTCGGGCCCGCCGAACTCCCCCAGCCACACCGCTCGCATGCGGACAACTCAACAATCTCCACCTCGGTGGAGGTCAAGAGTAGTGCTGCGAAAACCATGAACCGGGGTCAATCCTGTCCGGCCAGCACGATGACACCGCCGTCCGAGTGCTTCACCGTGAAGCAGAGCACCTTCGTAACCACCGCCCAGGAGGCAGCCGTGCGGATCGCCGTCCCCCGTGAGATCAAGACCCACGAGTACCGGGTCGCCCTCACCCCGGCCGGGGTGCACGAGCTGACCCGCCACGGTCACGACGTGTTCGTCGAGGCCGACGCCGGGCTCGGCTCGGCGATCACCGACGAGGAGTACCTGTCGGCCGGCGCGAAGATCGTCGCCAGCGCCGACGACACCTGGGCCGAGGGCGACCTCGTGCTCAAGGTCAAGGAGCCGATCGCCGAGGAGTACCACCGGCTGCGGGCCGACCAGACCCTGTTCACCTACCTGCACCTGGCCGCCGACCAGTCGCTGACCGAGGCGCTGCTGAAGGCGGGCACCACCGCCGTCGCGTACGAGACCGTGCAGACCCCGAACGGCGCGCTGCCGCTGCTCGCGCCGATGTCGGAGGTCGCCGGACGCCTCGCCCCGCAGGTCGGTGCCTACGCGATGATGAAGCCGAGCGGTGGCCGCGGCGTGCTGCCCGGCGGCATCCCCGGGGTGCACCCGGCGCGCGTGGTGGTCATCGGCGGCGGGGTGGCCGGGCTCAACGCCGCGCGGGTCGCCCTCGGCCTCGGCTCGGACGTGGAGATCCTGGACACCAACGTCGACCGCCTGCGGCAGATCGACAACGACTTCGGCGGCCGCATCCGGACGGTCACCTCGAACGCCTTCTCCGTGGAGCAGGCCGTGCTGGAGGCCGACCTGGTGATCGGCGCGGTGCTGGTCCCCGGCGCGAAGGCGCCGAAGCTGGTCTCCAACGACCTGGTGTCGCGGATGAAGCCGGGCAGCGTGCTCGTCGACATCGCGATCGACCAGGGCGGCTGCTTCGCCGACTCGCGCCCCACCACCCACAACGAGCCGACCTACCAGGTGCACGACTCGGTGTTCTACTGCGTGGCGAACATGCCCGGCGCGGTGCCGCGCACCTCGACCTACGGGCTGACCAACGTGACCCTGCCGTACGCGGTGGCGCTGGCCGACCAGGGCTGGCAGGCCGCCCTGCGCGCGGACGCGAGCCTGGCGAAGGGCCTGAACACGCACGCCGGCCAGCTGACGAACGAGCCGGTGGCCGTCGCGCACGGACTCCCCCACACCCCGCTGTCACAGGTCGTGTGACGGCCCCCTAGCCCGGGTCCTCGGCGGCGATTCCGCGGAGGATCCGGGCGAGGCCGTATTCGAAGAGCTCGTCCGGGTTCACCCCGTCGGTGAGGCCGAGGTACCGCGAGATCCGCGGGAACCGGTCGCCGTAGGCCTCGGTGAACCGGGCGGTCACGTCGGCGTTGACCTCGTTCAGGGTCCGCCCGTGCGCGGCCACGCGCTGGCTCCACTTCATCTCGTTCACGATGAAGCCGTAGATGTAGTTGTTCAGCACTCCCGCCGCCGGCGCGATCTCCTCGCGCGGCAGCGGCGAGTCCTCCAGCGCGCCGACGAAGGCGTCGTACACGCGCATCGCCTCGGGGCCGGCGTTCAGCATCACGCCGTAGACCATCGCGGTCCAGG
Organism: Amycolatopsis sp. 195334CR; assembly: GCF_017309385.1. Lineage (NCBI taxonomy): Bacteria > Bacillati > Actinomycetota > Actinomycetes > Pseudonocardiales > Pseudonocardiaceae > Amycolatopsis > Amycolatopsis sp. 195334CR. The sequence goes on from NZ_JAFJMJ010000001.1 coordinate 1,247,608, forward strand.
GGTGCGCGCGCACGGCTTCCCGCAGCCCACCGGCGATCGCGCGCAGGCGGTCGGCCCAGTGGTCGTCGTCCGGCGGCAGCGCGATCTCCCCGGACACCGCGTCCAACGCCAGTTCCAGCAGCGCGTCCTTGGTCGGCACGTGCCAGTAGAGCGACATCGGGGCCACGTCGAGCCGGGCGGCGAGCTTGCGCATCGACAGCGCCTGCATGCCGTCGGCGTCGAGCACCGCCACGGCCGCCTCGACGATCTGCTCGCGGGTCAGCCCCGGCTGCCGAGAGGTCGACGGCCGCCGGTCGGTCAGCCAGATGCTGTCGAGCAGCGGTCCCTCATCGGTCACCCATTCACCCTATCGGCGCCCTCCCGGCGCAGGAGGACCCAGGCGAGCGCACCCGCCGCGACCGCGGCCACCGCACCGCAGAGCAGGCTCGTCGAGATGCCGGAGACAAACGCGTCCCGCACGTCACGCACCACCTCGGGCACGCCGCCCGTGGCCTGGAGCGCGAGGCCGACCGACCGCTCCACCCCCTCCGGCAGGAACGACGGCAGTTCGGCGGCGAACCGCGCGGCCACCACGCTGCCGAGGATCGCCACGCCCAGCGAGGTGCCCAGTTCCTGCAGCGTCGAGGTCAGCCCGGAGGCGATCCCGGCGCGTTCCCGCGGGATCGCGCCCATCAGCGCGTTCGCCGAGGTGGGCATGGCGACCCCGACCCCGGCGCCGACCAGCACCAGGCCGAGCAGCGTCGGCCCGTAGCCGCTGTCGGTGGTGACGAAGCTGAGCGCCAGCAACCCGGCGCCGACCACGGTCAGCCCGGACGCGATGGTCGCCGGAACGCCGATCCGCGCGCTGATCCTCGGGCTGAACGGGGTCACCACCAGCACGCTGAGCGCCAGCGGCATCACCCGGAACCCCGCCTCCAGCGGCGAGTACCCGAGCACGAACTGCAGGTACTGGGTGAACAGGAACAGCGAACCGCCCATGGCGAAGGCGACCAGCGCGTTGCTGGCGACCGCGCCGGTGAACCGCGGGCTCCGGAACAGCGCCAGGTCCAGCATCGGCTCGGCGGCACGGCGTTCCCAGGCGATGAAACCGGCCCCGGCGGCCAGTCCGGCCGCCAGCGGGACCAGCACCTGGCCCGAGGTCCAGCCGTGCTCGGGCACCGAGATGATGCCGTAGACCACGCCCACGCTCATCACCACGGACAACAGCACGCCCGGCACGTCGGCGCGACGGCTCGTGGGTGCCTTCGACTCCGGCACCAGCAGCGCGATGGCGGTGATGGCGATCGCGCCGACCGGCAGGTTGAGCACGAAGACCGAGCCCCACCAGTAGTGGTCCAGCAGCGTGCCGCCGATCACCGGGCCGAGCGCGAAACCCAGCGAGGCCACCGCGGACCAGGCCGCGATCGCCTTCGGGCGTTCCTTCTCGTCGAAGATCTGCATCAGCACGGCGAGCGTGCTCGGCATCAGCAACGCCGCCCCGATGCCCATGCCACCGCGGGCCAGGATCAGCTGGAGCGGGGTCTGGGCCAGCGCGGCGATCGCCGAACCGCCGGTGAACAGCACCAGGCCGAGCAGCAGCGCGCGCTTGCGGCCGAAGCGGTCGGCGAGCGAACCGGTGGTGAGCAGCAGTCCGGCCAGCACCAGCGAGTAGGCGTTGATCGTCCACTGGATCTCGGCGGTGGTGGCGCCGAGCGAATCGGTGATGGCCGGGATGGCCACGTTGAGCACGGTGTTGTCCAGCAACACCACCAGCAGGGCCAGGCAGAGCACGGCGAGGATCACCCAGCGGCGCGGGTGCGACGTGCTCTGGCCGGCCGGCGACAGTTGCGTCATGGCCTCCCCTTACGGTGTACGACTCCCTTACACCGTACGAGGACGGGCGCGCGGAAGCCACCCGGGTTCTCGGAGAGCGGATTTCTTCGCGGGAACAGACCGCGGACATGAAGCGGCGGCCCGCTCAACCAGCCTGGGGGTCACTGGGAGCGGGCCGCCAAGGCACAGTCTAGGCACTCCCGCCGCGCTTCGCCCCCCGGGGTGCGGATGAGTTCGTGATTAGTTGTCCACGCGAAGCGCCGCGGTCTGGTGAAAGTCCCAGTGGGACGGCCGCGACCTGCGCTTTCGCCGTCGGCTCCAGTCTGGACGGTCGGAACCGGCGCGGCCGAAAGTGACCGAGATCGCGCCGCGCGCGGGCGCGTACGGCAGGATGCCACCCACAGCAAGCCGACGATCGGGGGCGATATGCACGACGGCAGTGGCCGGATCGTGGTGCAGAACCTCACCAAGCAGTTCGGACCGGTGACCGCGGTGCAGAACCTGAGCTTCGTGGTGGAGCCGGGTTCGGTGACCGGCTTCCTCGGCCCGAACGGGGCGGGCAAGACCACCACCCTGCGCATGCTGCTCGGGCTGGTCAAACCGACGCAGGGCACGGCGACCATCAACGGCCGCACGCACGACCAGCTGGGCAACCCGGCCAGGGTGGTCGGCTCGGTGCTGGAGAACGAGGGCTTCCACCCCAAGCGCACCGCCCGCAACCACCTGCTGGTCTACGCCGCCGCGATCGGCGTGCCGGACCAGCGCGCGGACGAGGTGCTCGGCCTGGTCGGGCTGAGCTCGGCGGCGCACCGGAAGGCGGGCGACTTCTCGCTCGGCATGCGCCAGCGGCTGGCACTGGCCACCGCGCTGCTCGGCGATCCGCAGGTGCTGGTGCTCGACGAACCCGCCAACGGGCTGGACCCCGAGGGCATCGCCTGGCTGCGCACCTTCCTGCGGTCCTACGCCAAGGGCGGGCGCACGGTGCTGGTCTCCAGCCACCTGCTCGCCGAGGTCGAGCAGACCATCGACCAGGTGGTCATCATCAGCCGCGGGCAGACGATGTACCACGGCCGGGTCGACCAGCTGCGCGGTTCGCAGCAGGCCCGCGTGGTCGTGCTGCCCTCGGACCTGAACAAGCTGGGCACGGCGTTGCAGGAGGCGGGCGTCGCGGACGTGCAGGCGATGCCGGACGGCTGGCTGACCGTGGCGGGCGCGACCGCGCGGCAGGTCGGCGACCTGGCGCTGGCGCAGGGCGTGGCGATCTACGGGTTGCGCGAGGAGACCGCGGACCTGGAGAAGCTGTTCTTCCAGCTGACCGCGGGCCAGTTCAGCGCGCAGCAACCACCGCCGGGCTGGGGCCCGCCGCCCCAGCAGCAACAGCAGCAGCAGTACTGGGGAGGGCAGCGCTGATGGGCAGGCTGATCAAGGCGGAGTTCCGCAAGACGCTGTCCACCAAGAGCTGGTGGGGCCTGCTGATCCCGGCGATCCTGTTCGCCTTCGTCTTCTCGCTCGGCTGGGGCTTCACCACCAACGACTTCGCCGACTTCCTCGGCAGCTCGGACACCCGCGAGCTGACCAGCATGCTGGGCATCAACGTCGGCGAGTGGCCGGTCGGGCTGCTGGCGATGGCGCACGGCATCAACGTGGGCACGCTGTTCCCGGTGATCTTCGGCGTGTTCGCGCTGGCCGGGGAGTACTCGAAGAAGACGATCACCACCACCTTCCTGACCGCGCCGAACCGCGGCATGGCGCTGACCGCGAAGATGATCACCTACGTGGCCTGGGGCGTGCTGTACGGCGTGGTGCTGGTCGGCGCGGCTTCGCTGGGCACGGTGCTGACCGTGGACAGCCAGCTGATGCCGAGCGCACCGCAGTTCCTCGGCGTGCTGGGCGCGGGCATCCTGGCGACCGTGCTGGCCACCCTGTTCGGCATCGGGGTCGGCGCGATGTGGAACAGCGTGGTGGGCAGCGTCATCACCCTGGTCATCTACCTGCTGATCGTGGAGAACCTGCTGGTCATCGTGGCCTTCGGCTGGCTGGACGTGACCTGGATCGGCGGCATCCTGCCGAACGGCACGGTCAACGGCATCGTCGGCGCGATCGGGGCGGAGGCCTTCGGCGCGGCCGGGGTGACCCTGCCCGGGCTCGACGACGAGCTCCAGTGGGCGCTGCAGTACGCCGCCGGTGCGCCCGGTGCCTTCTCGTGGTGGGCCTCGGCGCTGATCTTCGCCGGCTGGACGGCGATCTTCTTCGTCGGCGGCTGGCTGGTCAACCAGCGTCGCGACATCACCTGAGTTCGACCGCCGCCGGGTGTCCGAGCGGACACTCGGCGGCAATTGTCGGTGCACGCGCCTAGCCTGGCGATCGTGACCACTGCCCCACCCCGTCCTCGCAGTCCTCGCACCGAGGCGCCCGCGGAAGCCCCGTCCACCGGCCGGACCGGCTGGATCCGGCGGCTCGCCGCGGCCTGCTGGCGCCACCGCGCGCTGGTGGTGCTGTCGCTGGGCGCCGCCGTGCTGGGCGTCGGGTTGCAGGCGGTCGGGCCGCTGGTGGTGCGGTCCGCGGTGGACGACGCGGTGGCGGGCGAAACCGCGCGGCTCGGCCTGCTGGCGGGGTTCCTGATCGGGTTGCAGGCGCTCAGCTTCGGGACCGCCTTCCTGCGCCGGTACGTCGGCGGGCGGCTCGCCCTCGACGTGCAGCACGACCTGCGCCAGGCCGTGTTCGGCGCGGTGTCGCGGTTGGACGGCGGCAAGCAGGACTCCCTGCGCACCGGGCAGATCGCCTCGCGCGCGATCACCGATCTGCAGCTGGTGGTCAGCATCCTGATGCAGGTCCCGCTGTCCGCCGGTTCGGTGATCTTCGCCCTGCTCGCGCTCGGCGCGATGCTGTGGATGTCGCCGCTGCTCACGGTGATCGCGCTGGTGGTGGCGCCGGCCGTGGCGATCGTGGTGGCGTTGAGCCGGAAGCGGTTGTTCCCGGCGACGTGGTCCGCGCAGCAGCGCGCGGCCGATCTCGCGCAGCACGTCGAGGAGACGGTCACCGGGGTCCGCGTGGTCAAGGGCTTCGGCCAGGAGGCGCGCGAGGTCGCCCGGCTGGAACGCACCGCGCGGAAGCTCTTCGGCGAGCGCCTGCGGGCGGCCCGGCTGTCCTCACTCCCGGCCGCCACCACCGCCGCGCTGCCCGCCGCCGGGCAGGTCGCGGTGCTCGGCGTCGGTGGCGTGCTGGCGCTCAACGGGCAGGTCAGCCTCGGCACGTTCCTCGCCTTCGCCACCTACGTCTCGGCGTTGATCGGTCCCGCGCGGATGCTGTCCAGCCTGATCGTGCAGGCCCAGCTGACCCGCGCGGGCGCGGAACGGGTGTACGAGCTGATCGACGCGCAGCCCGAGGTGGTCGAGAAGCCGGACGCGCGGCCGTTGCCGTCCGGTCCGCTGGAGATCCGGTTCGACGACGTCCGCTTCGGCTACACCCGTGCGGAACCGGTGCTCGACGGGCTGTCGCTGCACGCGAGACCGGGCGAGACGCTGGCGCTGGTGGGTACCGCGGGGTCCGGCAAGTCGACCATCTCGCTGCTGCTGCCGCGGTTCTACGACGTGCACGCCGGGTCTGTCCACATCGGACAGGAGGACGTCCGTGACCTCCGGCTCGCCGAGCTGCGGCAGGCCATCGGCGTGGTGTTCGAGGAGGCGTTCCTGTTCTCCTCGTCGGTGCGCGACAACATCGCCTACGGCAAGCCGGACGCGACCGAGGAGGAGGTCGTCGCGGCGGCGAAGGCGGCCGAAGCGCACGAGTTCATCCAAGCGCTGCCGGACGGGTACGACACCCTCGTCGGCGAGCGCGGGCTGACGCTGTCCGGCGGGCAGCGGCAACGACTGGGCCTGGCCCGCGCGCTGATCACCGATCCACGCGTACTGCTGCTGGACGACGCCACGTCCGCGGTGGACACGGTCACCGAGGCGGCGATCCACGAGACCCTGCGCTCGGTCACCGCCGGGCGCACCACGCTGCTCGTCGCGCACCGGCGTTCGACGCTGGCGCTGGCCGACCGGATCGCCGTGCTGGACGCGGGGCACGTGGTCGACGTCGGGACCGCCGAGGAGTTGGAGGAGCGCTGCCAGCTGTTCCGCGAGCTGGTCGCCGGGCCCGGTGAGGACGTCGAAGCGGTGCACCACTGCTCGCCGCTGCGGCGCGACGAGCGCGGGATCACCCCGGAACTCTGGCCGGAGGACGAACCCGAGGACGAGATCGCCCGGCTGGCCGACGCCGCCGGACAGCGCACGACCACGCCGAGCCCGCGGGCGCTGAGCGGACCGCGCGGCAGCGGCTCGCTCGACCTGCCGCCGACCGAGGAACTGATCGAGGGCGTGCGGAAGCTGCCGCCGGTGCGCGACGAGCCGTCGCTGGACGGGATGGACGTGACCGCGCCGGATCCGCGGTTCCGGCTGGCCGCGATGCTGCGGCCGGTGCGCTGGCTGCTGGCCGGGGTGGTCGCGCTGGTGGCGGCGGACGCGGCGGCCAGCATCGCGCTGCCCGCGTTGTACCAGCAGGGGGTCGACCGCGGGGTGGTCGCCGGTTCGGCGACCGCGATCTGGGTGGTCGCCGGGATCGGTGCGCTGGTGATCGCGGTGAACTGGCTGGTGATCGCCGCGCAGACCAGGCTCACCGCGCGCAGCGGCGAGACCGTGTTGTACGCGCTGCGGGTCCGCAGCTACGCGCACCTGCAACGGCTCGGGCTCGACTACTACGAGCGCGAGCTGTCCGGGAAGATCATGACCCGGATGACCACGGACGTGGACGCGTTGTCCACGTTCCTGCAGACCGGACTGGCCACCGCGGTGGTCAGCGCGCTGACCCTGGTCGGTATTTCGGTGGCACTGCTGGTGATCGACGTTTCGCTGGCGCTGTACGCGCTCGCCGTGCTGCCGGTGTTGCTGGTGGCCACGGTGATCTTCCGGCGGCTGGCTTCGGCGGCGTACACCGAGGCACGCGAGCGGGTCAGCGTGGTCAACGCGGACATGCAGGAGAACGTCACCGGGATCCGGGTGGCGCAGGCGTACACCCGCGAGGAGCGCTCGGCGGAGTCGTTCGCCTCCAAGAGCGACGCGTACCGCCGGTCGCGGTTGCGGGCGCAGCGGTACATCGCCACGTACTTCCCGCTGGTGACCATGTTGTCCGGTACCGCGGAGGCGGTGGTGCTGGTGGCCGGGGCGAACCGGGTGGCGGAAGGGACGCTGTCGGCCGGGGTGCTGCTGGCGTTCCTGTTGTACCTGGGGCAGTTCTTCTCGCCGATCCAGCAGCTCTCGTCGGTGTTCGACGGGTACCAGCAGGCGAAGGTGGGGCTGAAGCGGATCGGCGACCTACTGCGCACCCCGACTTCGGTGCCCGCCGCGGCGAACCCACGACCGGCCCCCGCGCGCCTTCGGGGCGAAGTGACCTTCGACGCGGTCGATTTCGCTTACGCGGGAACGGACACCCAGGCGCTCTCGGAGGTGTCGCTGGACGTGCGGGCGGGCGAGACGATCGCGCTGGTGGGTGCCACGGGCGCGGGCAAGTCGACCGCGGTGAAGCTGGTCGCGCGGTTCTACGACGTGACCGACGGGGTGGTGCGCATCGACGGGGTCGATGTGCGGGAGTACGACCTGACCTCGTTGCGGGGGCGGATGGGCGTGGTGCCGCAGGAGGCGCACCTGTTCTCGGGCACGGTCGCGGACAACGTGCGATACGGCCGCCCGTCGGCGACGGATGCCGAAGTGGAGGCCGCGGTGCGCGCGGTCGGTGCGCTGGACGGGGTTGCCGCCCTACCGCAGGGCTTCCGGCAGCCGGTGGGGGAACGGGGGCGCTCCTTGTCCGCGGGGCAGCGGCAACTGGTCGCACTGGCGCGGGCGGAACTGGTGGACCCGGACATCCTGCTACTGGACGAGGCGACGGCGGCCCTGGACCCGTCGACGGAAGCGGCCGTCCTGGCCGCCACCGACCAGATCGCCCGACGGCGGACCACCTTCGTTGTCGCCCACCGCCTCGCCACCGCGGCCAGGGCGGACCGCATCGCCGTCCTGGCACACGGCCGCATCGTCGAAACGGGTCCGCACCACGAACTGCTCACAAATTCGGGGCCTTACTCGCGCCTTTGGGAGCTGAGCAAGTAACAAGCCGCGGCAGCCTTGCCGTATCCGCACGCCCGGGTTCCGGCGGCTGAAGCCCTGGCCCTGACGAGCCCGGCCCACACGCATCCACGGCCAGCACCAAACCACCCCGCCCTCGAACCCGCAGCCGAGTCGCCGCGGCCAAGGGGCGCCACGCGGCACCAACCTGCGCGGCCGCTCACCTGCTCCACCAGGGAAAACCGCGTGCCCCGGCACCATCATCGCTGTCACCATGGCGGACATGAGAGACATTCCGTACCGAGAAATCCGGGCCCTTCACGACGACCGCACGGTCCGCGTCTACCAGGCCTACTCCCCCGCCATCGCGGAGCCGGCGCTCGCGGCGGGCACCTTCGTGCCGCCCTTCAAGCGCGAGCGCATGACCTGGATCAAACCGTCCTTTCTCTGGATGGCCTACCGCTGCGGCTGGGCGAGCAAGCCCGGGCAGGAGCGCGTACTCGCGCTCGACCTCACCCAGGAGGGCTTTGCCTGGGCGCTCGGCCATTCCGCCCTGAGCCACTTCGACCCCGACTTCCACCCCGACCGCGAAACCTGGGCCGCCCAGGTCCAGACCACGCCGGTCCGCATCCAGTGGGATCCCGAGCGCGGGCTCCACCACCAGCCGCTGCCCCACCGGTCCATCCAAATAGGACTCCGAGGTGAAGCCGTCGGCCGTTACGTGGACGACTGGATCACCGCGATCACCGACGTCACGGCGACCATGAAGGAGATCGGCAGCCTGGTCGCCGACCGCGAACTGGAGCGCGCGCGGGCACTGCTCCCGGACGAGCGCCCCTACACCGGCATCCTGCCGGACAGCTTCTCCGCCTCGGCCAAGTAGAGGCGCTGCTCCTCGGTGTCCGGCTCGATCCGGCCACCACCGCGCACCAGCATCACGATCGACGGCCGCAGCACGCCGTCCACCATGGTCCGGCGCAGTTCGTGACCCGACCGGAAATATTCGCGGAATACGTGCCGGGTGAACATATCGAATTGAACAATGTCCACCCGGTGAAAATCCGCCGCCATCGCGGTGAATCCGGTCGGTACCCCGACCAGTCCGGCCAGCCCCTCGGCCAGCGCCAGATAGGTCTCGCCGACGCGCAGCGCCGGGTTCCACACCGTTTCCTCACCGACTTCGAAAACGCAGCTCACCGAAACTCCACCACCCAACCCGGCGAAAAGAAGGTTCATCCTAGAGCGGTTTCGTCCACTTCGAGGTCGAAAACGGCGAGCATTTCCGCGATATGCCCGATCAGCAGTACCGCCATCGGCGAACCGGCGGCCGGGCACTCCGCCAATCGCAGGCGCAACTCCACCAGCGCTTGTCGATCACGGGGACCGCCCGCCAGCAGCACGTCGAGCCGCCCGTCCTCGAAGAGGCGCAGGTATTCGATCAGGCGCAGATCGTCGGCGTCGGCGAGCCGCCAGCCCACCAGCCGCCCCTCGGCGACCAGCAGCTCCCGATCCCGCGCGAGGCGGATCCGCACCACCTCCGCGAACCGGGAGCGTTGCACGGCAGAACCACCTCCACCCCCGATGGTCCCGCCTCGACGCGGCGTACCGCAACGATCCGCCGGCTACTGGCTCAGCGTGACCGACCCAGCGGCGATATCACCGAGGTCGACCGCGAACTCCGACTCCCGCTCCGCGATCAGCACCACTCGGGCCGCCCGGGGTGCCGAAGTACGTTCGAGCTGGAGAAGTCAGCCGGCTTCGGCGTTCTTCAGCGCCTTCCCGGTGGTCCCCTCGCGTTCGGTGTAGGCGGCCGCCGAGTCCCGCACCTTGGTGGCGGTCTCCGACAGCGACTCCACCGCCGTCTTCAGCGCGTTGACGCCCATCTCCTCGAACGGCTGCAGCAACATCGCGAACGGCTGGCAGATCACCCCGTACGCGCTGTCGTCCATGGTCACCGTGTTCGCCGCGTCGACCGCGGTCTGCATCCGCTCGGAGAAGCCGTCGACCTTGCCGGCGTGCACGGTCAGTTCGTCGTTGAGTACCTCGTAGCCCTGTGGCATCGGTCACCCCTCACTAGTCGCGGCGCAGGAAGGACTGGTCGCTGAAGTCCTCGCCGTCCTCGTCGTCGGGACCGGCCTTGCGGCGCGGCGTCGGCTTCGGCGCGGGCGGCGCGGCCTTGGGCGGCACCGGCTTGGCGGGCGCGGGCTCCTCGTCGGACTCGTACAGCTGCCGCTGCGGCGGCTGACCGGCCGTCGAAGGCTCCTCCTCCTCGGGCGGCGCCGGGAAGTTGTCCACCGCGGTGGCCACCAGGTGCCGCGTGGTCGCGTCGTCACCCACCGTCTCGGCGGTGATCTCGGCGAGCCGCTCCGGGTACTTCGACTGCGCCTTCTGCATCGCGCGGAGCACGTTGGCGGCGATTTCGTCCGGGCTCATCTTCAGCACGGCCTGGGTCATCTTGACGTCGGTCGGCAGGCCGTTGTGCCCGACGGTCACGCTCACCGCGCCCGACGCCACCGACTCGGTGATCGAGATGCGCTCGACCTCGGCCTGCATCGCCTGGTACTTCTGCGACGTCTCCGCCGCGTTCCGCTCCCAGTCGGTCACCATGCGCTCGACGTCGGCCAAGTCAGCCACCGGACACCCCTCACCTAGTCCCTACCGAACACAGACGGCCGCGCACGGCCCGTGGTTCCCCATCATCCCGCGCGGGTCCGGGACCCCGGCGCAACCACCCTCCCGTATCGATTCAGTGACAAATGCCAACCTCCGGCGGCCTTGCTAGGGCCACTTCGGTCACACGCACCAGAGCGAGGGGGTTAGCCTGGTAGGCGCGTAACCGGACCCAAGATCGAGTATGGATAGAGGCGAGCCCAAGCCGTGTCCAGCAGCAGCCCTGCGTCACAGTTCGGCCCCAACGAGTGGCTGGTCGAAGAGATGTACGACCAGTTCCTGGCCGACCCCTCATCGGTAGATGCCGCTTGGCATGACTTCTTCGCCGACTTCAAGCCCACCCAGGACGCCCAGGCCAAGGCCGACAACGCCCGCGCGAGCGCCAAGGCGGAAGCCTCGGCCAGCGCGAACGGCCAGGGCACCCCGCCGTCGTCCCAGTCGCGGCAGAACGCGGACTCCGCCGCCCGCCAGTCCTCGGCGAAGGTGAGCGAGCCCGCGAAGGCACCGGCCAAGCCGGCGCCGGCCAAGGCCGCCGCGCCGGCGAAGGCGCCGGAGAAGAAGGCCCCCGCGGCGAAGACCGAGACCAAGACCACCGAAGCCGAGAGCAAGCCGCTGCGTGGCGCGGCCGCCGCGATCGCCAAGAACATGGACGCCTCGCTGTCCGTGCCGACCGCGACCAGCGTGCGCGCGGTGCCCGCCAAGCTCATGGCGGACAACCGCATCGTGATCAACAACCACCTGAAGCGGACCAGGGGCGGGAAGATCTCCTTCACCCACCTCATCGGCTACGCGATGGTGCGCGCGCTGCGCGACTTCCCGAACATGAACCGGCACTACCAGCTGATCGACGGCAAGCCGTTCGCGGTGACCCCGGAGCACGTGAACTTCGGGCTGGCCATCGACATGAAGGGCAAGGAAGGCGCCCGCACCCTGGTGGTGGCCTCGATCAAGGCCACCGAGAACATGACCTTCCTGCAGTTCTGGCAGGCCTACGAGGAGATCGTCAAGAAGGCCCGCAACAACAAGCTCACCGCGGACGACTTCGCCGGCACCACCATTTCGCTGACCAACCCGGGCGGCATCGGCACCAACCACTCGGTGCCGCGGCTGCAGGCCGGGCAGGGCTGCATCATCGGCGTCGGCGCCATGCAGTACCCCGCCTCGTTCGAGGGCACCAGCGAGAAGACCCTGGTCGACCTGGCCGTCAGCAAGATCATGACGCTGACCTCCACCTACGACCACCGGATCATCCAGGGCGCCGAGTCCGGCGAGTTCCTCAAGCGCATCCACGAGCTGCTGCTCGGCTCGGACGGCTTCTACGACGACGTCTTCACCAGCCTGCGGCTGCCCTACGAGCCGATCCGCTGGGTCGCCGACATCCCCGAGGGCGCGGTCGACAAGACCGCCAGGGTGATCGAGCTGATCGACGCCTACCGCATGCGCGGCCACCTGATGGCCGACACCGACCCGCTGAACTACCGCCAGCGGCGCCACGAGGACCTCGACGTGCTCACCCACGGGCTCACCCTGTGGGACCTGGACCGCGAGTTCCCGGTCGGCGGCTTCGCCGGCCAGGAGCGGATGAAGTTCCGCGACATCCTCGGCGTGCTGCGCAACTCGTACTGCCGCACGGTCGGCATCGAGTACACCCACATCCTCGACCCCGACGAGCGCCGGTGGATCCAGGACCGGGTGGAGGTCCCGCACGAGAAGCCGGACCCCGCGGTGCAGAAGTACGTGCTGTCCAAGCTGAACGCGGCCGAGGCCTTCGAGACCTTCCTGCAGACCAAGTACGTCGGGCAGAAGCGGTTCTCCCTCGAAGGCGGCGAGACCGCTATCCCGCTGCTGGACACCGTGCTGGACAAGGCCGCCGAGTACGAGCTGGACGAGGTCGTCATCGGCATGCCGCACCGCGGCAGGCTGAACGTGCTGGCCAACATCGTCGGCAAGCCGATCTCGCAGATCTTCCAGGAGTTCGAGGGCAACCTCGACCCCGGCCAGGCGCACGGCTCCGGTGACGTGAAGTACCACCTCGGTGCCGAGGGCAAGTACTTCCGCATGTTCGGCGACGGGGAGACCAAGGTCTCGCTCACCGCGAACCCGTCCCACCTGGAGACGGTCGACCCGGTGCTCGAGGGCATCGTCCGCGCCAAGCAGGACATCCTCGACAAGGGTGGCGAGGGCTTCACCGTGCTGCCGGTGCTGCTGCACGGCGACGCCGCCTTCGCCGGTCAGGGCGTGGTCGCCGAGACGCTGAACCTGGCGCTGCTGCGCGGGTACCGCACCGGCGGCACCGTGCACCTGATCATCAACAACCAGGTCGGCTTCACCACCGCGCCGGAGCACTCGCGCTCCTCGCAGTACGCCACCGACGTGGCGAAGATGATCGGCGCGCCGGTCTTCCACGTCAACGGCGACGACCCGGAGGCCGCGCACTGGGTGGCCAAGCTGGCGGTGGACTACCGCCAGGCGTTCAACAAGGACGTGGTGATCGACCTCATCTGCTACCGCCGCCGCGGGCACAACGAGGGCGACGACCCGTCGATGACGCAGCCGGCGATGTACGACATCATCGATACCAAGCGCAGCGTGCGGAAGACCTACACCGAGTCGCTGATCGGCCGCGGGGACATCTCCGTGGAAGAGGCCGAGGCCGCGCTGCGGGACTTCTCCAGCCAGCTGGAGCACGTCTTCAACGAGGTCCGCGAGCTGGAGAAGCACCCGGTCAAGGCGAGCCCCTCGGTCGAGGAGGAGCAGCAGGTGCCCGCCAAGGTGCCGACCGCCATCTCGCGGGAGGTCGTCGAGCACATCGGTGACGCGTTCGTCAACGTGCCGGAGGGCTTCACCCCGCACCCGCGCGTCAAGCCGGTGATGGAGCGCCGCCACAAGATGTCCCGCGAAGGCGGCATCGACTGGGCCTTCGGCGAGCTGCTGGCCTTCGGCTCGCTGGCGATCGAGGGCAAGCTGGTGCGGCTGTCCGGGCAGGACTCCCGCCGCGGCACCTTCACCCAGCGGCACTCGGTGTTCATCGACCGCAAGACCGGCGAGGAGTACTCGCCGCTGCAGCACCTGGCCGACGAGCAGGGCCGCGTGATGATCTACGACTCGGCGCTGTCCGAGTACGCGGCGGTCGGCTTCGAGTACGGCTACTCGGTGGCCAACTCCGACGCGCTGGTGATGTGGGAAGCCCAGTTCGGCGACTTCGTCAACGGCGCGCAGACGGTGATCGACGAGTACATCTCCTCCGGTGAGGCCAAGTGGGGCCAGCTCTCCGACGTGGTGCTGCTGCTGCCGCACGGCCACGAGGGCCAGGGCCCGGACCACACCTCGGGCCGCATCGAGCGCTTCCTGCAGCTGTGCGCGGAGGGCTCGATGACCGTCTCGGTGCCGTCGACCCCGGCGAACTACTTCCACCTGCTGCGCCGCCACGCCCTCGACGGGGTCAACCGGCCGCTGGTGGTCTTCACCCCCAAGCGCCTGCTGCGCGACAAGGCGGTGAAGTCGTCCATCGAGGAGTTCACCGAGCAGTCGAAGTTCCTGTCCGTGATCGACGACGGCAACATCGACCCTGGCAAGGTCCGGAAGGTGCTGCTGACCTCGGGCAAGATGTACTGGGAGCTGCTCGCCGAGCGCGAGAAGCAGGGCATCACCGACGTCGCGCTGGTCCGCGTCGAGCAGTACTACCCGCTGCCGAAGAAGAAGCTGCTGGCCGCGGTGGAGCGGTACACGGCGGCCTCGTCGATCATGTGGGTCCAGGAGGAGCCGGAGAACCAGGGTGCCTGGCCGTTCTTCGGGCTGAACCTGCCGCGGAAGTTCCCGGAGATCTTCGGTGGCCTGGAGGTCGCGGCGCGGCGTCCGATGGCGGCGCCGTCGGCGGGTTCGTCCAAGGTGCACGAGGTGGAGCAGAAGGCGATCATCGCCAAGGCCTTCAGCTGAGCTGACCAGCCAATGCCATGAGTGGGGCATTACTTGCGTTGAATGCAAGTAATGCCCCACTCATGGCGTTCAGGGGTGGTGCGTCAGACGGTCAGGGTCCAGCTGTCGATGTACCCGGTGTCCGCGCGGTAGATGTCCTGCACCCGCAGCTTCCACACGCCGTTGGCGGCTTCGGCCGAGGCGTTGACGGTGTAGCTGGCGTTCACGTCGTCGCCCGAGTCGTTGTTCGCGTTCTTCAGGCGGTACGCGGTGCCGTCCGGCGCGAGCAGGTCGATCACCAGGTCACCCCGGTACGAGTGCTTGATCTGCACGTCGACCTTGGTGGTGGCGCTGGCGTTGCGCGCGCATTCGGCGATGGTGATGGAGCTGCTCACCGCGGCCGCCGGGGCGTCCGGGATGGCCACGTCACCGGCGTTCGCGGTGGTGGCGCACGGCGTCGGCTCGGGGTCCGGCGCGCCGGTCCCGGTGTAGAGCAGCACGTTCGGCGAGCCGGTGCCCGGGTTGGTCACCTTGTCCTTGGTGCCGTTGGCGACCAGCGCGGCGGAGACCTGCGCCGGGGTGGCCGTCGGGTTCGCCGCCAGGTACAGCGCCGCGCCGCCGACCACGTGCGGGGTGGCCATCGAGGTGCCGCTGATCGTGTTGGTGGCGGTGTTGCTGCCGATCCACGCCGAGGTGATGCCGCTGCCGGGCGCGAAGATGTCCAGGCAGTCACCGATGTTCGAGAAGCTGGAGCGCGCGTCGGTGTTGGTGGTCGAGCCGACGGTGATGGCTTCCTTGGTGCGCGCCGGCGAGGTGTTGCAGGCGTTGGCGCCGGAGTCGTTGCCCGCGGCGAGGCCGTAGGTCACGCCGGAGGCGACCGAGTTGCGGACGGCGTTGTCCAAAGTGGTCGAAGCGCCGCCGCCGAGGCTCATGTTGGCCACCGCGGGCTTGGCCGCGTTGGTGGTCACCCAGTCTACGCCGGCGATGACGCCCGCGGTGGTGCCGGAACCGCTGCAGTTCAGCACGCGGACGGCGACCAGCTTGGCCGCCTTGGCCACGCCGTGCGCGGTGCCGCCGACGGTACCCGCGACGTGCGTGCCGTGGCCCTGGCAGTCGGTGGCGTTGTTGTCGTTGTCGACGAAGTCGTAGCCGTGCGTGGCCCGGCCGCCGAAGTCGTTGTGCGTGGTGAGGATGCCGGTGTCGATGATGTACGCGGTGACGTTGGCCGCGTCGGTACTGTAGCTGTACTTCTGGTCCAGCGGCAGGTTGCGCTGGTCGATCCGGTCGAGGCCCCACGACGGCGGGTTGAGCTGGTCCGCGGTCGCCCGCACCACCTTGTTCTGCTCCACGTAGGCCACCGCCGGGTCGGCGGCCGCCCGCTTCGCCTGCGTCTCGCTCATGTTCGCGGAGTAGCCGCGCACGCTCGCGTTGAACAGCCGGTCCAGCGTGCCGCCGTGCCGGGAGAGCACGTTCTTCGCCGTGCCCTCCACCGACTGCGCCGACACACCGTCCTTGAGCACCACGATGTAGCTGCCAGGTACCGCGTCGGCGCTGTTCGCGTCGACGACCGTGCCTTCCTGTGCCGCGGTGGCGGTGGTACCGCCGAGCACGGTCAGCACGGCGACACCGGCCGCCAGGCCGAGCGCGGCCACTGGTCTGCGCTTGCTCATCTGGGTCCTCCCGTAGGCAGGGTTCGCCGACCCACCGCGCGAGCGACGGGCAGCGATAGAGGGGTTACCGGGGAACGGAGCTGTGCGCGGTGGGTGAAAGGATCTTCACCCTCTGTCGCACGCAAGAGAGCGTAAGTCCGAGATTCCCCCGAAGGTAGACCTTGAAATCAACTTTCCCACGGAGTATGTGGTTACTCGAACGGCCGCCGACGAAAGTAGGGATTACCGGCACGGCCGAGTGAGCTTGCCCTCTTCAGCGGCCTGCGGCAGGGTTCGGCGCATGCTGATCCGCCGGGCGGCCGAGGCCGACGCCGCCGCCATCCGGGTGGTGCACGACGCCGCGTTCGCCAAGCCGGGTGCACCCGGTGCGGAAACCGTGGAGGCGAAGCTGGTCGGCGAACTCCAGGCGGACGGCGACCTGGTCCCGGCGCTGTCGCTGGTCGCGGAGCGGGACGGCCGGGTCGCCGGGCACGTCTGCTGCAGCCACGCGCGGATCGGCAGCACCCCCGGCCCGGTCGGCCTCGGGCCGCTGGGCGTGCTGCCGGAGCTCCAGTCCACGGGTGTCGGCTCGGCGTTGATGCACGCGGTGATCGCCGCCGCGGACGCACTGGACCTGCCCGCCGTGGTGCTGCTCGGCTCCCCCGGCTACTACGCCCGGTTCGGCTTCGTGCTCGCCGCGGAACTCGGCATCACACCGTCCACTCCGGACTGGGCAGCGCGGCTCCAGGTGCGCCCGCTGGCGAACTTCCCGGCCGATCTCACCGGCACGTTCCACCACGCACCGGCGTTCGACCGGTTCTAGGAACTCAACCCGTTGTCGCGGAGGAACTTCTCGGCGATGTCGAGCGGGTTCTGCTTCTCCTCGCTGAACTCCACGTTCAACCGGGTCAGCTTGTCGGTGGTCAGCACCGCGGAAACGTCGTTGAGCGCCTTGACCTCGCGGTCGTTGAGCGTGCCCTTGGCCACCAGCGGCACGATGTTCTGCGCCGGGAACATCGACTTGTCGTCCTCCAGCGGCACAAAACCGTTGGCGGCGATGGTCGACGAGGTGCTGAACAGGTCCGCCACCTGGATCTCGCCGGAGCGCAGCGCGGCCACGGTCACCGGCCCGCCGGTGTCGGTGGTCCGGATCTCCTTGAACTCGCAGCCGTAGAGCGCCTTGATCTTCTCCTTCCAGCGGTCGCTCCACTGCCCGGGCCCGCCGAAGACCAGCTCGCCGCAGCGCGGCCCGAGATCGGAGAAGGTGCGCACCCCGGAGTCCGCCAGTTGCTTGCGCACCACCAGGAGGTCCTTGTCCTCGGCGGGCGCCTGGTCGAGCACCTCGAACCCGGCGGGCAGCTTCTGCCGCAGCTCGCCGTAGACGTCCGCCGGGGTGGTCGCCTCGGTGTTCTTGTCGAAGTACCGCAACAGGTTGCCGGAGTAGTCGGGCACCACCGACAGCGAGCGGTCCTGCAGTGCCTTGACCACCACCTCGCGGCTGCCCACCGGCGGCCGCACGGTGACGTTCTCCGCCCCGGCGTTGCGCAGCGCGCCCGCGTAGATCTGCGCCAACAGCAGGCTTTCGCCCACGTCCGAGGCGCCGATGATGATCTCGCCGGTCGGCCCGCCCTCGGCGCCGCCTTCGAACGGATTGCCGCAGGCGGTGGTGAGCAGCGCGACCACCGCCAGCAGAGCTCCCAGCCGCCGCTTCACTCCGCGCCTCCCGCCGCCTTGGCCTGCTTCCCGGCGGCCAACGCGGCCAGCCGGACTCCCTTCGGCACCACGGCCCGTTGCAGGCCCGCGAACACCAGGTCCAGCACGATCGCCAGCAACGCGGTCAGCACCGCGCCCGCCACCACCTTGCCGTAGTCGAACACCGCCAGCCCGTCGAGCAGGAACCGGCCGAGGCCGCCGAGCCCGACGTAGGCCGCCACCGCCGCGGTCGCCACCAGCTGCAGCACCGCGTTGCGCACGCCGCCGAGCACCAGCGGCAGCGAGATCGGCACCTCGACCTTCCACAACCGCTGCCAGCCGGTCATGCCGACGCCCTGCGCGGCGTCGACCACGCCGTGGTCGGTGGCCTGCAACCCGGCGTAGGTCCCGGCGAGGATCGGCGGAATGGCCAGCACCACCAACGCGATGGTGGTAGCCGGACCCTCCACTGTGAACAGCAGGAAGAGGAAGGTGACCAGGCCGAGCGTGGGCAGCGCGCGGATCGAGTTGCTGCCGGCCACCAGCACCACCGCGCCGCGCCCGGTGTGCCCGACGAACAGGCCGAGCGGCACCGCGATGACGAGCGCGATCACCAGCGCCAGCAACACGTACCCGACGTGCTCGGCGAGCCGGTTCGGCACCCCGTCCACGCCCTGCCAGTTGGCCGGATCGCCGAACCAGCTGAAGATCTCGTTCATCCCGCACTCCCCGCGGTCGCGTCGGCCGCCGGTCCGGCGGTGGCCCGCTGCCAGGGCGTGCTCACCCGGAGCAGCCACACCAGCAGCAGGTCGGTCACCAGTGCCAGCAGCAGGGTGAGCACGATGCCGACCACGATCGGCGAGAAGTACTCACGCTGGAAGCCGTCGGTGAACAGCACGCCGAGGCCGCCGGTGCCGATCAGCGCGCCGACGCTGACCAGGCTGATGTTGCTCACCGCGCCGACGCGCACGCCCGCGGCGAACACCGGCACCGCCAGCGGCAGTTCGACGGTGAAGAAGCGGCGCACCGGCTGGTAGCCGATCGCGGTCGCGGCCGCGATCACCGGCGGGGACACCGAATCCAGCGCGTCCAGCACCGGGCGCACCAGCAGCGCGGTGGTGTAGATGGTCAGCGCCACGATCACGTTGACGCTGTCCAGGATCTTCGTCCCGATCAGCCCCGGGATGACCACGAACAACGCCAGCGACGGGATCGTGTAGAGCAGGTTCGACACCACCATCGCCACACGGCGCGCGGTCCGCCAGCGCTTGCCCGCCCAGCCGACGGCCACCGCCAGCACCACGCCGAACACCAGCGGCAGCAACGCGAGGTAGATGTGCTCCAGCAGGTTCTGCAGCAGTTGCGCGCGGTTGTTGGCGCTGGCCAGATACCGCCCGAGCTCGTCGAAGAACTCGCCCATGACCCCGCCCCCTATCCGGCCGCTCCCTGCGGGTGCTGCTCGATCACGTCCAGCACCTGGCGGGCGGTCACCGCGCCGATCACCCGGCCGTCGTCGTCGACCACCACGCCGAGGCTGGCCGGCGAGGACAGGGCCGCGTCCAGCGCGCCGCGCACCGGGGTGCCCTTCTGGTACAGCGAACCGCCTGCCACCAGGTCGGTCTCCGCCAGCTCACCGTCCACAGTGGAATTCGGTGGCAGCCAGCCGCGCGGCTCGCCCCGGTCGTTCACCGCGATCCGCCAGGTGGCGCCCTCACCGGGCACGCTGCCGACGTCGACCGTCTCGATCGGGTCGATCTGCACGGCTTCGGAGGTCAGGAAGGACAGGCCCCGGTACCCGCGGTCCTTGCCGACGAAGGAGGCGACGAAGTCGTCGACCGGGTGGCGCAGCACGTCCGACGGCGTGCCGTACTGGGCGAGCTTGCCGCCCACCCGCATCACCGCGACCTTGTCGCCGAGGCGGACGGCTTCGTCGATGTCGTGCGTGACGAAGACGATGGTCTTGCCGAGCTGCTGCTGGAGGCGCAGCAGTTCGTCCTGCAGGCCCTCGCGCACGATCGGGTCCACCGCGGAGAACGGTTCGTCCATCAGCAGCACCGGCGAGTCGGCGGCGAGCGCCCGCGCCACGCCGACGCGCTGCTGCTGGCCACCGGAGAGCTGCGCCGGGTACCGCTTGCCCAGTTCGGTGGGCAGGCCGACGGTCTCCAGCAGTTCGGCCGCGCGGTCGCGGGCCTTCGCCTTGCCCCAGCCGGACAGCAGCGGCACGGTGGCCACGTTGTCCAGCACCGTCCGATGTGGAAAGAGGCCGGCGTGCTGGATGACGTACCCGATGCCGCGGCGCAGTTGCGCGGGCGGCGAGTCGTTGACGTCCTTGCCGTCCAGCAGCACGGTGCCCGAGGTCGGCTCGACCATGCGGTTGATCATCCGCAGCGAAGTGGTCTTGCCGCAGCCGGACGGCCCGACGAACACGGTGATGGTGCCGTCCTCCACCGTGAGACTGAGGTTGTCGACCGCGACGGTCCCGTCCGGGTACTTCTTCGTCACGCCCTGGAACTCGATTGCCACGTGGCACTCCCATCCCGACCCTGGAGGGTCCACAGGTCGGAAAACCCTAGCCCAGATCAATGCCGGCGGCACGGCATTCCATATGTTGTGCGTCGTGAGTTCACTGAACGAGGTCCTGGCGTCCCACGGGGTGCACCAGCGTCCGCTGCGCACGGCGCTCGCCCTGCTCGGGGACGGCTGGATCCGGTTCGACGAGCTGATCCGGCGGGCCGCGGCACCGCGCCGGAGTGTGGAGGAACTACTGGATTCGCTCGGTGCCGACCTCGAACGCGACGGGGACGCGGTCCGGCTGCGGCCGTCCGCATCGGCGCGGTACGCGGAATTCCGGCCACGCACCGAGAAATCCGCCCCCGACCTGCTGGCGGAGATGACGCGGCTGATCGAGCGCGTGCCGCCGCCGCTGCCCGCGCTGGACCACGTCCAGGCCACCGCGGAAACCGTGGTGCGCCGCGCGGTGTGGCTCGACGCACAGTACGAACTCGGCAGGCTGCTCTTCCTCGGTGACCACGACCTCACCTCGCTCGCCGTGCACCGGCTGCGGCCGGACGCCGAGTTGACCGTGGTCGACCTCGACGAGCGCGTGCTGGCCTATGTGGAGGAACACTCCGGCGGCGCGATCCGCACGCTGCACGCCGATCTGCGCGTCGGCCTGCCGCACGCCGTGGCCGGCAGCGCGGACCTGGTGTTCAGCGATCCGCCGTACACGCCCGAGGGCATGGGCCTGTTCGCCGCGCGCGGGGTGGAGGCGCTGGCGGACCCGCCGCTGGGCAGGCTGCTGCTGGCCTACGGGTACAGCCCGCGGCACCCGGCGCTGGGCGCCCAGGTGCAGCAGGAACTCCTGCGGCTGGGGCTGACCTTCGAGGCGATCCTGCCGGACTTCCACGCGTACCACGGCGCGCAGGCGATCGGCGCGGCCGCGGACCTGTACGTCTGCCAGCCGACCGCGAAGGCGCGCAAGCAGAAGGTCAAGCAGGGCATCTACACGCACGGGCCGCAGTCGGTGGAGTCCGCCGGCGCTTCGGCGGCCCTGATGGACCGCGTGCGCGAGCTCGCCGAGCGGCCGTCGGTGGAAACGGCGCGCGCGGACTGGTCGAAGCCGATCAACGGCGAGGCGCTGGCCTTCGACCTGCGCGCGGACCCTGGCCCGTGGCTGCTGCGCGTCCTGCTGGCGGCCAACGCGCCCCGGCTGGCGGTCCTGGTGCCGAACTCGCACCCGGACCTGGTCAACGCCGAGGCCCAGGCCGCGCTGCACGACCTGGTCGGCCGGAAGTACCGGCTGAAGCTGCTGCGGAGCCTGCCGGACAACAAGCACGCGGTGGTGGTCGCCGATCTGGTCGACTCCCCCGCGGTGCCGCTGACCAGGGCGCACGCGCGCCTGGCCAACGTGCCGGGGGTACCGCTGGCGCTGCACCCGTACCGCCTGATCGACCTGCCCCGGCACGTGCTCCAGGACCTGCTGCCGACCCTCTGAAACGCCAACGGGGTGCCACTCGACGCGAGCGGCACCCCGGTGGGCGAAAGCGCAATCTAGGAGTCGACGCCGTCCTCACCGGCTGCCTTCGCGACGGCCGCGGCCACTTCGAGGGCGACCCGCGGGTCGAGCGGGCTCGGCACGATGCGGTCCGGGCCGAGGTCGTCCGAGGCGACCGCGACGATGGCGTCCGCGGCGGCGATCTTCATCCGTTCGGTGATCGCCCGCGCCCCCGAGTCGAGCGCGCCGCGGAACACACCGGGGAAGGCCAGCACGTTGTTGATCTGGTTCGGGAAGTCGCTGCGCCCGGTGGCCACGATCGAGGCGTACTTCGCCGCCACGTCCGGGTGGATCTCCGGGTCCGGGTTGGACAGTGCGAACACGATCGAGTCACCGGCCATGGTGGCCAGCAGCTCCTCCTCGATGGTGGAGCCGGACAGCCCGAGGAACACGTCGGCGCCCCGGATCGCCTCCGGCAGCCCGCCGGTGAGCCCGCTGGCGTTGGTCGACGAAGCCAGCCCCTGCTTCACCGCGTTCAGCCCGTCGCGGCCCTCGTGGATGATGCCCTTGGAGTCCAGCACGGTGACCTCACCGATGCCGGCGGCCTGCAGGATCCGCGCGCAGGCCACGCCCGCCGCGCCGGCCCCGGAGATCACCACCCGCTGGTCGGCGAGGTTCTTGTCGAGCACCAGGTTCGCCCCGCGCAGCGCGGCCAGCGCCACGATCGCGGTGCCGTGCTGGTCGTCGTGCATGACCGGGCAGTCGAGCGCGGCCTTGAGCTTGTCCTCCAGCTCGAAGCAGCGCGGCGCGGCGATGTCCTCCAGGTTCACCGCGCCGTAGGACGGGCGCAGCCGGACCAGCGTCTCGACGATCTCGTCCACGTCGGTGGTGTTGAGCACCAGCGGGATCGAGTCCAGGTCGGCGAAGGTCTTGAACAGGACCGACTTGCCCTCCATCACCGGCAGCGAGGCGCTCGGGCCGATGTCGCCGAGGCCGAGCACCGCGGTGCCGTCGCTGACCACCACGACCAGCCGCTCGGCCCAGGTGTACTGCCTGGCGAGCGCGCGGTCCTCGGCGATGGCGCGGCTGACCTTGGCCACGCCGGGCGTGTAGGCGATCGACAGGTCACGCGCGACCGAGATCGGCCGCTGGGCGGCCACGGAGAGCTTGCCGCCTTCGTGACCGGTGAAGATCTCCTCGTCGGTCACCGGCGTGCTGTCTGCGTTCATGGCTTTTCCCGTCATGGTTCCGTCTTCACCGGAAACCGAACCTTCGACTGGTGCGTAGGTCACTGGACTTTTCTCCCGGGACTTCGAACAGGGAAACGGCGGACGCCGTCCCTGAGTTGCTTGGGCTCCTCGAGCGCGGCTGTCCAGCGCGGTAGCGCCTACGACCGGGCGAGGCGTCCGTCGATGCCCGTGGTGAGGCTGCATCTGGTCCGGCTCCCCGGCGGGGGGAACCGCGGACGCGGCGGTCCGGACAGTGTGGCAGGCCGGTCCGTGGTTGTGGCCCCCTGGTGCGGTTGATGTCACATATTCAGGGGTTTTCCCTTGCCGGATCCCGTTTTAGCAAGACGTCCGTCCGGATTGGGAAGCCGGGGAAGCACTGGCCTAAGCTGTCGGCCATGCAGGTGCGCCAGTTGGCCGTGCGGGATTGCTTCGAGTTCAACCCGCCCCAATTCCCCGACCACCGCGGGCTGTTCACCGCCCCGTTCCAGGAAGAGGTGTTCCGCGAAGCGGTCGGCCACCCGCTCCACCTCGCGCAGGTGAACTTCAGCACCTCGCGCCGCGGCACCATTCGCGGCATCCACTTCGCCGACACGCCGCCGGGCCAGGCCAAGTACATCCACTGCCCGCGGGGTGCCCTGCTCGACGTGGCGGTCGACCTCCGCGTCGGCTCGCCCACCTTCGGTGCCTGGGACGCGGTCCGGCTGGACGCCGGGAACCAGCGCTCGATCTACCTCGCGGAGGGCATCGGCCACAGCTTCATCGCGCTCGAGGACGACACCGCGATGACGTACCTGTGCTCCGTCGGCTTCAACCCGTCCGCCGAGCACGGCGTCAACCCGCTCGACCCGGAACTCGGCCTGCCCTGGCCCACCGACCTGGAGCACATTCTGTCCGAAAAGGACCGGAACGCGCCGTCGCTGGCGCAGATGGCCGCCGAAGGCCGCCTGCCCACCTATGAAGCGTGCGTGGCGCGCTACGAGGAACTCCGCGGCGCTATTTCTTCCCAGTGACCGGCTTCTGGGTGACCCAGATGGTGATCGTGGCGGTGACCACCGGTTTGCCCGCCTTGTCCCGGATCACCACCGGTACGGCCACCTCGGTTCCCTCGTCGCCGAACTCCGGGACCACCTCGAGTTCGGCCACCGCGGTCAGCCCGGTCTCCGCCTTCGCCACGTAGTCCACCGACATGCCCTTGGGCAGCCAGCGGTGCGTCGGCGGCACGGTCGCCTCGGCGAGCATGCCCATGGCGATCTCGGCGAGGTTGCACGCGGCGATCGCGTGGAAGGTCTTGAGGTGGTTGTGCACGCCCCACCACTTCGGCGCCGACACCTCGCACCGGCCGGGCCGGAGGTCGCGGACGTGCGGCAGCACCGTGCGGAAGTACGGCACCCGCAGGCACATCGCGGCCGAGAAGAGCAGCTTGCCGCCCGGCCTGGCGGCCAGCGACCGCCACATCGGGTAGGTCCGCACGATCGGTTCACCTCCGTTGTTACTCGTCAGTAGCGAAGCACACCGGCGGCTATATTCCAACCCGTGGCACACCCCCTCTTCCTGCTCCGGCACGGCCAGACCGAGTGGTCGGCCCAGGGCAAGCACACCGGCCGAACCGATCTCCCGCTCACCGAAACCGGCCGCGAGCAGGCCAGATCCGCAGGTCGGGCGCTGGCCGGGCGGTTACCGGCCGAACCGGCCGACGTGCTGTCGAGCCCGCGGCAGCGCGCACTGGTCACCGCCGAACTCGCCGGGCTCGCCGTGTCCGAGGTCACCGAGGACCTCGCCGAGTGGGACTACGGCGACTACGAGGGCATCACCACCGACGAGATCCGCGAGACGGTGCCCGGCTGGACCGTCTGGTCGCACCCGATGCCGAACGGCGAGAGCGCCGAGCAGGTCACCGCGCGGGCCGACGGCGTGCTGACCCGGATCCGCGAACGGCTGGCCGAACGCCCGGTGGTGCTGGTCGGCCACGGGCACTTCAGCCGCGTGCTGGTGGCGCGCTGGCTCGACCTCGCGGCCACCGACGGCGTGCGGTTCGCCCTCGAACCCGCCGGGCTCACCGAACTCGGTGACGAACGCGGCGTCCCGCAGTTGCGTCACCTGAACATCCCGCCCAGCTGAGAGGAAAACCGTTGTCGCAGTTCACCATCCGTCGCGTCCAAGAGTCCGATGTGGACGCTGTGGTCGGTCTGGTCCACGACCTGGCCGAGTTCGAGAAGGCACCGGAGGAGTGCCACCTGGAGGCCGCGCAGCTGCACACCGCGTTGTTCGGCGAGCGGCCGGCGGTGTTCGGGCACGTCGCCGAATCCGGTGGTGAGATCGCCGGCTTCACCCTGTGGTTCCTGAACTTCTCCACCTGGCGCGGGGTGCACGGCATCTACCTGGAGGACCTCTACGTGCGCCCGGAGCACCGCGGCACCGGGCTGGGCAAGGCGCTGCTCGCCACGCTCGCCGGGGAGTGCGTGCGGCAGGGGTACGGGCGCCTGGAGTGGTCCGTGCTGGACTGGAACCCGGCGGTGGAGTTCTACCGCGCGCTGGGCGCCGAACCGATGGACGAGTGGACCGTGCACCGGCTCGCCGACGAGCCGCTGCGCAAGCTGGCGGAGACGCTCTAGCCTTCGCGACCGCGGCGGCGGCGTTCGGCATCGCGCTCGGACGCCTCCGCCTCGTCCTCGCCCTCGGCCATGCCCAGCACCCACGCGCGGGACGGGCGGCGGAACAGCAGCACCACCACGACCAGGCCGCCGATGATCAGCGGGACCCCGTAGCCGGGACGGCCGGACGGGCCTGCGGTGTACCAGCCGATGCCGACCACCATCAGGGCCACCACCACCGACGGCGAGCGCGCCCAGGTGCGCCCCAGCAGCAGGCCGATGCCGCAGGCCATGGTCCCGGCGCCCAGCACGGCGTAGTAGCCGGCCTCGGCGTAGATGTTGCTCGCCCTGGCCCCCTCCGCGCCGAAGGCGGTCACCAGCAGGACGACCGCGATGACCACCGAAGCCAGGCCGGGGATCGCGGTGAGCGCGCCGGCGAGGCGGACCTCACGCGGTGCCGGCTGGAGCTTGTCGGCGAACGGCACGTGAACTGCACCTTCCGTACGGCCGGAACGGGGCACGGAGCCGGTGCGGACGCTGCCGAACAACGTCCAATGGAGACGGGTGACCGTGCGTGAACACATTCGATGTTATGCCACCCGGTCGGCCGTTTTCGCCCGGGCGCCGCACGGGTCAAGATCTGGGTGTCGTCTGATGAGCCGGGCGGTCCCGGGGTGCACTTGTCACGACGAGCGTCGAGTCCACGCGCGATCGAGGAGGAGGCAGCCGGCACAGTGACGAGGCTCGCAGCTTCCCGCTGACGGTCGGAACGCGTGCGTTTCTGACCTACCCTGCGGTAGTGCGCGCAGTGCTGATCGTCAACCCGCAGGCCACCGCGACCACCCCCGGTGGTCGGGACGTGCTCGCGCACGCGCTGGCCAGCGAGGTGAAGCTCGACGTGGTCGAGACCGACTACCGCGGCCACGCGCTGGCCGTGGCCCGCTCGGCCGCCCGCGACGGCATCGAGCTGGTGGTCGCCCACGGCGGCGACGGCACGGTCAACGAGGTCGTCAACGGCTTGCTGGCGGACAACCACGGCGTGCCCGGCGGGGCGCACCGCGTGCCCGCGCTCGGTGTGGTGCCCGGTGGCTCGGCGAACGTGTTCGCCCGCGCGCTCGGCCTGCCCAGGGATCCGGTCGAGGCGACCTACCACCTGTTGCAGGCGATCGAGCACGAGCGCACCCGTCGCGTGGGGCTCGGCCTGGCCGACGGCCGCTGGTTCACCTTCAACGCCGGGCTCGGCTGGGACGCCGACGTGGTGGCCGGGGTGGAGAAGCGCCGCGGCAAGCGCGCCAGCCCGGCGCTCTACACCCGGATGGCGCTCACCTCCTACTTCCGCCCGCCGAACGGGCGCCCGCCGCTCACCGTGCGGGTGCCGGGTGCCGAACCGGCCGCGGTGCGCACCGCGTTCGTCTCCAACACCGATCCGTGGACCTATCTCGGGGACCGCCCGGTGCACCTGAACACCGAGTGCTCCTTCGACAGCGGGCTGGGATTGTTCGCGCTGCGGAGCATGGCCATGCCGACCGTGCTCAACCAGGCCAGGCAGGCGCTGCGCACGCGGAGCAGGCACCGGGGCAAGCGTTTGCTGCGTCACGATGACCTGGCGATAGTGCGCATAGACGCGGAAGAGCCGGTAAACTTCCAGGTGGACGGTGACCTGATGGGTCAGCGGAGCAGTGTGGAGTTTCTCAGCGTGCCGGATGTGCTGACGGTGATGGTGTGACGGTCACCGCGGCCGGTGTCACGGGGCCGGTGATCGTGCGCGGCAAAGTGGTTGGTGCCGTTCGTCGACCGGAAACCTCCGTTCACCGCATCTCCCCTTCCGCCCAGCGGGCAGTTTCGGACTGAAACCGCAGGTCAGGCTAGTCGCCCGGCCGGGTGAGGTGACTCACCGATCCGCAGAAAACTCTTGTCGAAAACGGGTCTTCGTGAAAGCATTCACAAGCACCCCAAAAAACGACCGCCATGACGACTATGGCGCGGACTCCCGCGCCATCATGAAGGAGCTCAGTAAAATGGACTGGCGCCACGACGCGGCCTGCCGAGACGAGGACCCCGAGCTGTTCTTCCCCGTGGGGACCAGCGGTCCTGCCATCTCCCAGGTAGCCGCGGCGAAGGCCGTGTGCCACCGTTGCACCGTCGCTTCCGATTGCCTGGCCTGGGCTTTGGCCAGCGGGCAGGACGCCGGCGTGTGGGGCGGGATGAGCGAGGACGAGCGACGCGCGCTCAAGCGTCGCCGTGCGCACATCGGCACGCGCACCAACGCCTGATTTATTTCTCCAGCACCACCCGCGGCCGACGCCCGCCACATCCGCCGGCGTCACGGCCGCCAGGGACCCAGAGTCCCTCCGCCAACACGTTTGAGGGCGGGCACCGTCTCAGGTGCCCGCCCTCAAGTGTTTGTGGCGTCACAGGGATTGCGTGCCCGCAAGGGCAGCGCCACCCGGCCCCGGCCCGACGAGCCTGCACCATCTGCAAACCCGGAATTGCCCACAGTAAGGTCCCCGCGCAAACCGCCGCCCCAGACACAATGCCACCCGGCTCCGGATCAATGAGCCTTGCACTATCTGCAAACCCGGAGTTGCCCGCAGTAAGCCACCGCGCAAGCCGCCGCAGAGACAGCGCGCCACTCGGCCCCCGAGGGTTTCGCACTATCTGCGAATCGGGGCCGGGCAATCACCAACCTCTCAGAGGCGACGCGACAGCGGAATCCGCAAAGCGGCCTCCGTACCCCGCCGCCCGCCGCCTGCCTCCGAGCGGCCCGGGCGCAACGAGAGCGACCCGCGCAACTCCGACTCGATCAGCGTTCGCACGATCTGCAAACCGAGGCCGTCCGCGCGTTCCAGCGAGAAACCCTGCGGCAGCCCCTGCCCGTCGTCGCTGATGACGATGTCCAGCCAGCGCGCCGACCGCTCGGCCGAGATCTGGACCTTGCCCGGCCGCCCGCCGGGGAACGCGTGCCCCACCGCGTTCTGCACCAGCTCGGCCACCACCATCACCAGCGGCGTGGCGATCTCCGCCACCACCACCCCGAACGCCCCGGTCCGCGACAGCGTCACCTGCGACTCGGCGGTGGCCACCTCCCCGACCATCGGCAGCACGTTGTCCAGCAGCTGGTCCAGGTCCACCCGCTCGTCGACGGACATCGACAGCGCCTCGTGCACCATCGCGATCGACGACACCCGCCGCACCGACTCGCCGAGCGCCAGCCTCGCCTCCTCGCTGGCCGTCCGCCGCGACTGCAACCGCAGCAGCGCGGCCACGGTCTGCAGGTTGTTCTTCACGCGGTGGTGGATCTCACGGATCGTGGCGTCCTTCGACAGCAGCGCGCGATCCCGCCGCTTCACCTCGGTCACGTCGCGCACGAGCACCAGCGCGCCGGCGGGCTGCCCGGCCGGCCGCAACGGCAGCGCACGGAACAGCACGACCGCGCCACGGCGTGAGTCGGCCTCGGTGCGTGAACCCGGCTTGCCGTCGAGCGCGTCGATGATGCGGTGGGAGACCTCGGTGGCGTCGAACGGGTCGCGGATCAGCGACCGGGTCAGCGGCGCGAGCCGCACGCCGACCAGATCGGACTCGTAGCCCATGCGGTGGTAGGCCGACAGGCCGTTCGGGCTGGCGAAGACCACCGTGCCCGACTGGTCGAGCCGGATCAGCCCGTCCCCGACGCGCGGGCTGGTGTGCACGTCGGTGAGCGTGCCGTCGGCCGGGAAGCTGCCGTCGGCGATCATCTGGCACAGGTCGGCCGCGCTGCCGAGGTAGGCGATCTCCAACGGGCTCGGCACGCGCGGCGAAGCCAGGTTCGTCTCGCGGCTGAGCACCGCGATCACCTGCTTGCCGAAGGTCACCGGGATCGCTTCCCGCCGCATCGGCAGGTCGCGGTACCAGTGCGGGTCCTCCTCGCGGCTGATCTTCACCTCGCGCATCGCGCGCTCGAGCTGCGGGTGCTCGTCGATGGTGAACCGGCTGCCGACCACGTCCTCGGGGTGCGCGGTCGGCGCGGTGGTCGGCCGGGCCTGCGCCACGCAGACGAAGTCGCCGCCGTCGGGCTGGACGTTCTCAGCCACCGGTACCCAGAGCAGGAAGTCGCTGAACGACAGGTCGGCCAGCAGCTGCCACTCGGCCACCACCGACTGCAGGTGGTCGGCCGCCTCGCCGGACAGTCCGGTGTTCTCGGCCAGCAGATCGGAGAGAGTGCTCACGCACCTATTCCAGCACGGCCAGCAGGTCGCCCTCCTGCACCACGTCCCCTTCGCCCACGGCGAGCCGCGAAAGCCGGCCCGAGCCCTCGGTGAGCACCGGGATCTCCATCTTCATCGACTCCAGGAGCACCACGGTGTCCCCCGTGGCGAGGTCGTCCCCGACCTCGGCGACCACCTTCAGAACGTTGGCGACGATCTCGGCCCGGATCTCCTCGGCCATCGGCGATGCCCTCCTGCGCTCGAGTGGACCTCAATCCAACCAGAGGATCGGGGTCGCGGCACAGGCCGAACACCCCTGTTCTAGGGCACGTGCCACACTAGGGGGGTTGCCCGGGTAGAGATCCACCGAGGAGTGATCCATGTCGAAGCGAGCTCGCAAGCGCCGCGACCGTAAGAAGAACGGCGCCAACCACGGCAAGAAGCCCAACGCCTGAGCTCGGCGTAGGCAAAGCCCCGGCCACCATCGGTGACCGGGGCTTTTGCGTGCTCGGGTTATTCGGTGACGCGTTCGACCTCAATCTCGGTGCGCTCGATGAGCTTGCCCGAGCGCTCCTCGACGGTCTTGCGGATCGACGCGCGCAGCTTGCTCTTCAGCTCCGCCGGGGCGAGGTCGCCGCCGCACTTGCGGGCCAGGATCTGCTTGATCTGCTCGTCGATCCCGTACTCCTCGAGGCAGGGCGGGCACTCGTCGAGGTGCCTGCGCAGCTCGACCTCGTGCTCCTTGCTGCACTCCTTGTCCAGGAGCAGGTAGATCTCGGCCAGCGCCTCGTCGCAGTTGACCTTCGCCTGGCCGTCGTCACCGGAGCAGTGGTTCATCGCCCTGCCACCTCCTGCTTGGGCCCGCGGATGAACCCGCGTTCACGAGCCACATCGGCGAGCAGCTCGCGCAGCTGGGCGCGGCCGCGGTGGAGGCGGGACATCACAGTACCGATCGGGGTGTCCATGATCTCAGCGATTTCCTTGTAGGCGAAGCCCTCGACGTCAGCGAGGTAGACGGCGAGCCGGAAGTCCTCCGGCAGCCGCTGGAGCGCGGCCTTGACGTCGGCGTCCGGCAGCTTGTCCATGGCCTCGACCTCGGCCGAGCGCAGGCCGACCGACGAGTGGTTCTCCGCCTTGGCCAGCTGCCAGTCGGTGATCTCCTCGGTGGGCTGCTGCACCGGCTGGCGCTGCCGCTTGCGGTAGCCGTTGATGTAGGTGTTGGTCAGGATGCGGTACATCCAGGCCTTGAGATTGGTGCCCTGCTTGAACGAGGCGAACGCGGAGTAGGCCTTGAGATAGGTCTCCTGCACCAGGTCCTCGGCGTCGGCCGGGTTCCGGGTCATCCGCATCGCGGCCGAGTACAGCTGGTCCAGCAGGGGCATCGCGTCGCGCTCGAAGCGCTCGGTGCGCGCCTGCACGTCCTCCTGCTCGGTGGCGGCAGACTCTGAGGTGCTCGGCAAACCGTTCCCTTCCCAATCCACGTCGGGCAGACGTGCGTACTTCTGCCCTGAGGATACGCGGGCCGCTCGGGCCCGGCTGGGCGCGGTGAGCCGCTCTTCGCGGGGGGATACCTTGGTCAACACGCTCGGTTCAACAAGTTGCGGTGCCCGCGCATTCCCGCCCTAGGCTGCGTTCCATGGCTGGCAAGGGCACCCCGGCGACGGCGCTGCTGGTGAAGCAGAAGATCACCCACAAGTTGCACGCGTACGAACATGATCCTCGCCACGAATCGTATGGCGGGGAGGCCGCGGAGATCCTCGGCCTCGACCCGGCGCGGGTGTTCAAGACCCTGGTGGCCGAGGTGGACGGGAAGCTGACCGTGGGCGTGGTGCCGGTCACGGGCTCGCTGGACCTGAAGGCCCTCGCCGCGGCGGTCGGCGGGAAGAAGGCGCGCATGGCGGACGCCACCGCCGCCCAGCGCGCGACGGGGTACGTGCGCGGCGGAATTTCCCCACTGGGCCAGCGAAGCCGGTTGCCGGTGGTGATCGACTCCTCGGTTTCGCAGTACGACACGGTGCACTGCTCCGCGGGACGGCGGGGGCTGGAAATGGAGCTGGCCCCGGAGGACCTGATCCGCCTCACGAACGCGACGGTCGCCCCGATCGCGGCCGCCTAGCTCCGCCAAGTGCTGTGAATGATGCTCCTATTGAGGTCAAGGGGTTGTTGCGAGGTTGGCCATGTCTGTGGTGATGGTTCGGTGGATTTCGCGTGCGATGTAGCGTTTGAGGCAGCGGATGATGTGTCGTTTGGGGAGGCCTTCGCGGGTGCGTCGTTCGAGGTAGGCGCGGGTGCGGGGGCAGTGGCGCAGGCGGACGATCACTATTCGGTGGAGGGCGGCGTTGGCGTGGCGGTCGCCGCCGCGGTTGAGGCGGTGGCGGTTGTTGCGGCCGCTGCTGGCGTCGATCGGGGCGGTGCCGCAGAGGTGGGCGAACTGGGCTTCGGTAGTGATGCGGTCGGGGTTGTCTCCGGCGGTGGCCAGGAGCTGGGCGGCGGTGTCGGGGCCGACGCCGAACACGGCGGTGGTGGCGGGCAGGACCTGGCGGGTCAGGGTGTTCAGGTCGGTGGTGGCGTCGGTGATCTCGGTGGTGAGGTCGGTGATGCGCCGGGCGAGGCGGCGGAGCGCGGTTTTCGTGGCGTTGACGGGGCTGGTGAGGTCGGTGCCGGGGCGCAGCCGGGCGCAGGCCCTGATCAGGGTTGTGCCGGTCAGGCCGGACAAGGATTCGCGTAGCGGGGCGGGGGCGGTGACGATCAGGGCGTGGAGCTGGTTGAGCGCGGCGGTGCGGGATTTGACCGCGCTGGTCAGCGCGGTGCGCAGGGCGGTGATCGCGGCGGCGGGCCCGGTGCCGGCTTTGGGGGTGGCCTCAGCGTGGCCGGCCAGGACGGCGCGGGCGGTGTTGATCGCGTCCTGGGTGTCGGTCTTTCCCTTGCGGCGGCGGGCATGCCGGTCGGGCTGGTTGACCTCCACCACCGTGACACCCTCGCCGGCCAGGTAGCGGGCCAGGCCCGCGCCGTAGGAACCGGTGCCCTCCACCCCGGCCGCGGACACCGTGCCGAACCCGGCCAGCCAGGTGCCCAGCGCGGTGTAGCCGGCGGTG
This sequence comes from Amycolatopsis sp. 195334CR, assembly GCF_017309385.1. Classification (NCBI taxonomy): domain Bacteria; kingdom Bacillati; phylum Actinomycetota; class Actinomycetes; order Pseudonocardiales; family Pseudonocardiaceae; genus Amycolatopsis; species Amycolatopsis sp. 195334CR. Next base: position 1,280,537 of record NZ_JAFJMJ010000001.1, read on the forward strand.
GTGGCCGGGAAGGTGTGCGTGCCCAGTACCCGGCCGACAGGATCGAGCGCGGCGGCGGTGTGGGTGTCTTTATGGGTATCGACCCCGGCGATCACCGCGGTGTGCTGGGCAGTGTCGACGCCGGTGTGCTGATCAGTCATCCTGGTCTCTGCCGTCCCGTGGTGTTCAGTGGTCAGGGAGGGCACGTACCGGGCCAGCAGGGGTGGACAGCACAGTGATGGGTGTCCTGGTGGCACAGGCTCCTATCAAGTCACATCCCCTGGCCTGGTGACGTGCACGAACGGAGACCACCCCGGAACCGGCAGATCATTCGCAAGACAACCCCGGCCAGGGCATCAGTGGCTTTCCGGGCCAAGCCCCGGGGCAGCCCCCGTCCATACACACCATCATCACTGTGGCTTTCACTGCGGATTCCGCTGTGAAAGCCACATTCACAGCGCAGGACAGGCGCCTCAGTCCAGCGGGCGCAGGACGCGTTCCAGCCATTCCGAGGTCGCGCGTGCCACGCCGTCCAAATCGGCGCTCAGGCTGTGGTCGCCCGCCAGGAGGACCAGCTCGTGGTGCGGCCCGGCGGCGGGCACGCCGAACGGGTCCCGCTCCCCCTGGACCACCAGGGTCGGCACCTCGACCGCGTCCAGCTCCGGCTGCCGCGTCTTTTCCGGCTTTCCCGGCGGGTGCGTGGGAAAAGCCAGGCACAGCACCGCCACCGCCTGCCCGGCCGCGGCCGTGCGGCAGGCGACCCTGGCACCCGACGAACGCCCACCGAAAACCGCGGGCAGGCCGTCGAACTGGCCGTCGGCGAGTTCTTCGGCGACGGTCAGCCAGGCGTTGTCCAACTGCCGGGCCGGCGCCGGGGCGCGACGGCCAGCCACCCGGTACGGCTGCTCGACCAGCGCCACGTGCACCCCGGCCGCCTGCGCCGCCCGGGTCACCACGATCAGGTCCTTCGCGCCGAACCCGCCACCGGCGCCGTGCCCCAGCAACAGCACCGCGCGACCCTCTTCCGCGCAGTGCAGCTCGACCCGCGCCGGGCCGTAGTCCGTCTCGACCTGGACGCTGGTCATTTCGACCGCACGTCGAACAACGAGTCCAGCTCGGCCGCCTCTTCGGCCCGCTCCACGTTCTCCGGACCGTTGTTGCGGACGTTGTTGACCCGGCTGGACACCGGCCGCAGCTCCAGCGCGTCGACCAGGTCCTGCCCCGGCGGCGCCAGCAGCTCGCCGACGTCCTCGCGATCCGGGTCCAGCCAGTTCGACCAGTTGTCCTTGGCCAGCAGCAACGGCATCCGGTGGTGGATGTCCGCCAGCTGCCCGACCGCGTCGGTGGTCAGCACCGAGCAGGTGATCAGCGGCGGCGCCTCCGGGTCCTCCCGATCGCGCCAGCTCTCCCAGATCCCGGCCATGACCAGCGTGGACTCGTCCCGCGGGGTCATGAAGAAGGGCTCCTTCTCCTTGCCGTTGCGGCGCCACTCGAACCAGCCGTCGGCCGGGAGCAGGCACCGCTTGCGCGCGAGCGCCTTGCGGAACGCGGGCTTCTCGTGCGCGGTCTCGGACCGGGTGTTGATCATCCGGCTGCCCACCGACGGGTCCTTGGCCCAGAACGGCACCAGCCCCCAGCGCATCACCCGCAGCGTGCGCACCGACGGCTCGTCCTCGAGCACCTGGCCGTCGGCGTCGCGCGGGTGGCGCTGGACCACCGCGAGCACCTTCTTCGTCGGCGCCACGTTGTGGTCCGGCGACGGAGCGTGACCAGCCGTCTCGTCGGCCGCCTCGAACTCCTGGACCAGCTTGGCCGGGTTCTTCGTGGCGGCGTAACGACCACACATCGCGGCCCCACCTCCGATCTGCGTTCGGTGTCCTCGGCGTCCCCAGCCATGGTTCCACGGTCGTGACGGCCTTGGCGAGTGCGCCGCGTGACCGGCGTCCGCCCGATGGGGGATCATTCAGCGCACGGCCACCGGGAGAAGGGGATGGGCGATTGAGCCGACGGGATTGGCGCAAGCTGGATGAATCGGACGTCCGCGTCCGCCCTGGCAAGGGCACCCGCCCGCGGAGCAAGCGCCGCCCCGAGCACGCCGACGCCACCTCCGCGATGGTCACCGGCGTCGACCGCGGCCGCTGGACCTGCGCGATCGAGGGTGACCCCGAGCGCTCGGTGACCGCCATGCGGGCCCGCGAGCTGGGCCGCACGCCGGTGGTGGTGGGCGACTCGGTCGGCCTGGTCGGCGACGTCAGCGGCCGCCAGGACACCCTGGCCAGGATCGTCCGCGTCGACGAGCGCACCAGCGTGCTGCGCCGGACCGCCGACGACACCGACCCGTACGAACGGGTGGTGGTGGCCAACGCCGAACAGCTGGTCATCGTCACCGCGCTGGCCGATCCGCCGCCGCGCGCCGGGTTCATCGACCGCTGCCTGGTCGCCTGCTACGCGGGCGGGCTCGAACCGCTGCTCTGCCTGACCAAGGCGGACCTGGCCGATCCGGCCGAACTGCTCGCCGGGTACGCCGACCTGGCCGTGCCCGCCGTGGTCACCCGGCACGACGCCGAGCCCGACGAGTTGCGCGAGCGGGTCGAGGGCCGGGTCTCGGCGCTGGTCGGGCACTCCGGCGTCGGCAAGTCCACCCTGGTCAACCGGCTGGTCCCGGACGCCTTCCTGGCCACCGGCGTGGTCAGCGCGGTCGGCAAGGGGCGGCACACTTCGGTGGCCGCGGTCGCGCTGCCCCTGCCCGGGGACGGCTGGGTGATCGACACCCCGGGCGTGCGCTCGTTCGGCCTGGCCCACGTCACCCCGGACGACATCGTGGACTCGTTCGAGGAGTTCACCGAGGCCGCCGAGGAGTGCCCGTCGGGCTGCGGCCACCTCGGCCCGCCGGAGGACCCGGACTGCGTACTGGACGACGTGGTCACGGACGGTGACGCCAAACCCGAACGGCTCGCTTCACTGAGAAGGCTGCTTGTTTCCCGCGCCGGTCTCGAATCGTGACCTTTAATCCGGCAACCTGCCCCACCCGGGTGTGCGTGTCTGCAACGCTGTAGCTCTACTGGGGGACGAACCACCCAGACGATCACAAGATGTGAGGTATCCGAATGCGCAAGACAGCGCTCGCTGCCGGCGGCTTCGCGCTGCTGCTCGCGCTCACTGCCTGTGGCAGCGAGACCGCGCCGACCACGAACAACACCGCGGCCCCGCAGGCCGCCGAGAAGCCGGCGTCCTCGCTGTTCAACGACGCCCAGGAACTGGTCCGCGCCGCCTCCAGCCGGGCGGACCAGGCCAAGACGGCGAAGTTCACCCTCGAGATGGACATGATGGGCCAGAAGATCTCTGGCTCCGGCCAGGGCTCCTTCGAGGGCGCCAACAGCAAGATGACCATGAGCATGCAGATGATGGGCATGTCCATCGAGATGCGCATGGTCGACGGCCAGGTCTTCATGAAGATGCCCGAGGGCCAGAACCCCACCGGCAAGCCGTGGGTCAAGATCGAGGGCGCCGACGCCGCGGAGCTGAGCTCGGCGATGGACCAGGCCGAGCAGAGCGACCCGCGCAAGATCCTGGAGATGGTCCAGAAGGCCGGCAAGATCACCAACGCCGAGTCGACCACGCTGGACGGCCAGCAGGTCAGCCACTACACGGTCGACCTGGACCTGAAGAAGGCCGGTGGCCTCGGTGGCGCCAGCGAAGCGGACCTCAAGCAGCTTCCCGACGGCATCACCGTGCCGATGGAGCTGTGGCTGAACGCCGAGCAGCTGCCCGTCCAGATCACCATGGACATGGGCGTGATGATGCAGAAGGTGGCCGAGCAGTCCGGTCAGCAGATGCCCGGCGGCAGCGCCAAGATGACCATGAAGTACACCGACTGGGGTGCCCCGGTCGACGTCGAGGCCCCGCCCGCCGACCAGGTCGGGTCGATGCCGAAGTAAGCAGCACCAGAACGACGGAAACGCCCCCGGAGCCGCCTGGCCCCGGGGGCGTTTTCCGTGGTTCAGCCCATGTGCGGGTAGCGGATGTCCGTCGGCGCGTCGAAGGTCTCCTTGATCGCGCGCGGGCTGGTCCACCGCTGGAGGTTGAACATCGAGCCCGCCTTGTCGTTGGTGCCCGAGGCCCGCGAGCCACCGAACGGCTGCTGGCCGACGATCGAGCCGGTGGGCCGGTCGTTGACGTAGAAGTTGCCCGCGGTGAACCGCAGCGCCTGGTGCGCCTGCTGCACGGCCGCGCGGTCGTCGGCGAACACCGCGCCGGTCAGCGCGTACGGCGCGGTCTGGTCGGCCAGTTCGAGGATCCGCGCGTAGTCGGCGTCCGGGTAGACGTGCACGGCCAGGATCGGGCCGAAGTACTCGGTGGCGAACACCTCGTGCGCCGGGTTGTCCGAGACCAGCACGGTCGGCTCGACGAAGTAGCCGATCTGGTCGTCGCAGTTCCCGCCGACCAGCACCTCCAGCTCCGCGTCACCGTCCACACCGGACAGCAGATCGCGGTGCTTGGCGAAGGCGCGTGCGTCGATCACCGCGCCACCGAAAAGGGACAGGTCGGTGACGTCGCCGTACTTCACCGTGCGCGTCAGGTCGGCCAGTTGCTCGCGCAGTCCACCCTCCCAAAGGGACCGTGGAAGGTAGGCACGCGAAGCGGCGGAGCACTTCTGGCCCTGGTACTCGAACGCGGCCCGCACCAGCGCGGCGCACAGCTTGTCCGGATTGGCCGAGGAGTGCGCGACCACGAAGTCCTTGCCACCGGTCTCACCGACGATGCGCGGGTACGAGCGGTAGGTGTCCAGGTTCTCCGCGATCTTGCGCCACAACAGCTTGAACGTGGCGGTGGACCCGGTGAAGTGCAGTCCGGCGAAGTCCGGGTCGGCGAGCGCGACCTCGCTGACCGCGCGCCCGTCCCCGGTGACCATGTTGATCACGCCCGGCGGCAGCCCGGCCTTTTCGAACACCTCCATCGTGTAGTGCGCGGCGAGCTGCTGCGTCGGCGTCGGCTTCCACACCACGGTGTTGCCCATCAGCGCCGGGCTGCTCGGCAGGTTGCCCGCGATGGCGGTGAAGTTGAACGGGGTGATCGCGGTGACAAACCCGTCCAGCGGCCGGTACTCCATCCGGTTCCACGCGCCGGGCACCGACAGCGGCTGCTCGGCGAGGATGCGGCGGGCGAAGTGCACGTTGAAGCGCAGGAAGTCGATCAGCTCGCAGGCGGCGTCGATTTCGGCCTGCTGCACCGATTTCGACTGCCCGAGCATGGTCGCCGCGTTGAGCGTGTCGCGGTAGGGCCCGGCCATCAGGTCGGCCGCGCGCAGGAACACCGCGGCCCGCTCGTCGAAAGGCAGCTCGCGCCAGCCCGGCGCGGCCTCCTTCGCCGCGGTCACCGCGTCGGCGACGTCCTCGGCGGTGGCGTTCGCGGAGACGCCCAGCACGTGCGCGTGGTCGTGCGGCTGGACCACGTCGAAGGCCTCACCACCGGCGAAGCGGCGCCGACCGCCGATGGTCTGCGGCAGTTCGTGCTTCTCCCCCTCCAGCTCGGCGAGCCTGCGCTGCAAGGACTCCCGCTCGCCGCTGCCGGGCGCGTAGGTGTGCACCGGTTCGTTGACCGGGTGGGGAACGGATGTCACCGCGTCCATGACTTGCTTCGCCTCCTGTGGTTTCTCGGGCCGGACGGGCGCCTTGTGGGCGCGGTGCCCATCCTGGCACGGAAACCGTGGTCAAAGCAGTTCGAGCAGGAACGGCAACTCCTGTGGGGCATACCAGGCCAGCTCGTGGTCCTCGGCCTCGCCGAGGGCGAATTCCGCGTCGTCGTCACCGAGGTCGGCGGCGTCGATCACCGCGGCGGCGGCGACCACGGCGGCCTCGGCCTCGGCGGTGTCCACGTGCACCGCGGCGATCTGCGCGAGTTCCACCGGACCGGAGATCCGCACCACCGCGGCGTCCAGGTCGGGGCGCGGCGTGGCCTGTTCGACGTCGGCGGAGATCACCACGCGCCGCGGCGGGTTCTTCTCGTCGGCGTCCTGCTCCGCGGCGATCAGCCGCAGCGAGGCCCTGGCCGCGTCCAGCAGGGCGGCGTACTCCAGTTCTTCGGTGTCCCCGCTGGTGTAGGACTCGCGCAGGGCGGGGGTCAGCGCGAAACCCGTGCCGCTGAGCGGGGCGAACCGCCCGTCCTCGACCAGGCGGCGCAGCGTGCCGATCGTCGCCGGCAGGTAGACCCTCACCAGTCCGCTCCCCTGAGTTCTTCCAACGCCTCTTCGATCATCCCGCCGAGCAGGTCCACGTCGTACACCGCCTTGCGATCCCCGTTCAGTCCGAAGTAGACACCCCCGTGGTAGGAGGTGACCCCGATCGCCAGCACCTGGTTCTTCGCCAGCGGCAGCACCGGGAACATCTCGGCCATTCTCGCCGGACCGGCGTAGAGCGGCACCTGTGGCCCCGGCGAGTTGGTGATGACCAGGTTGAAGAACCGCCCGGAGAACGAGTTCGCCGCCCTGGCGCCCAGCGAGTGCAGGGTGGCCGGGGCGAACCCGCCGACCTTGAGCAGCGTGCGCGCGGCCACCGAGCGGCCGGAGTCCAGGTGCGCGGTCATCGCGTGGCCGATGTGCTGCAGCCGCAGCACCGCGTTCGGCTCGCCGACCGGCAGGTCGACCAGGTACGCGGCCACCTCGTTGCCGACCAGCCCGGCCGAGGAGAACTCGGTGTCGGCGTCGCTCACAGCCAGCGGGACCAGCGCGCGCACGGTCGAGTCGGAGGTGAGCGCGGACCCGCGCGAGAGCAGCCACTCCCGCAGCGCGCCGGCGACCACCGCGAGCACCACGTCGTTGACCGTGCCACCGTGCTCGGCGCGGACCTTGCGGAAGTCCTCCAGGCGCGTGCGCACCACGGAGAACATGCGGCCGCCCGAGACCGGCGCGTTCAGCGGCCCCTCCGGCGCGGGCCTGGCCACGCTGCGCAGCGTCGCGGCCACCCCGCTGACGGCCTCGGTGACCTTGCCGACCGTGGCCACCGCGTCCTTCGCGGCCACCACGGCCGTGTTCACCAGCTCGGTCGGCCGCTGCACGGTCTCGCTGACCGCGTCGAGCACCAGCTGGGTGCGGCTGGGCTGGCGGCGCGGGGTCCAGGTGTCCTCGAACTCCTCCGCCTCCGCCGCGACGTCGTCGAGGATGAGCTGGCCCAGCTCGATGGTGCCGGTGCCGTCGACCACCGCCTGGTGGGTCTTGGTGACCAGCGCGACGCGGTCGTCGGACAGGCCCTCGACGTAGTAGACCTCCCAGAGCGGGCGCTCCAGCGCCAGCGGGCGCGAGACCAGCCGCGCGACCAGGTCGAACAGCTGGTCGTCGGTGCCGGGCCCGGGCAGCGCGGACCGGCGCACGTGGTAGTTCAGGTCGAAGTCGACGTCGTCCACCCAGACCGGTCTGGCCAGGTGGCCCGGCACGCTGAGCACGCGCTGGCGGTACCGCGGCAGGTAACCCAGCCGCTGGCCGATCAGCGCGAGCACGTCGGGGTAGTCGAACCCGGTGCTCGGCCGTTCGAAGACCGCGACACCGCCGACGTGCATCGGCGTCACCGGGTCCTCCATGTAGAGGAAGGACGCGTCGAGCGCGGACAGGCGGTCTTGCATGCGGTGATCCTGGCACACCCTGTTCTAATGCTCTCGTGCGTGAGTCGAATTCAGCGGTGTCGCCGAAGGACCGGTTCCTGACCGTCTACGGGCGCAAACCCGTGCTGGAGGCACTGGCCGACCCGACGCTGGAAGTCGACAAGGTGATTCTGGCGGACACCGCGCGCGGTCCAGCGGCCACCGAGATCCAGCGCGCGGCGAAGGCGTCCGGGGTGGCGGTCCAGCGGGCCAGCGCGCACCGGGTGAAGGTGCTGGCGGGCAACGGCAAGCAGGACCAGGGCGTGCTCGCCGACGTGGTGGCGCCGCGCATGCGCCCGCTGCACGCCGCGCTGGACGACCGGGTGCCGCCCGGGCGGCTCCTGCTGCTCGACGGCATCACCACGCCGGCGAACGTGGGCATGATCCTGCGCACCGCGACCGCGGCGGGCGTCGGCGGCATCGTGGTGCCGCGGCGCGGGGTGGCCGCGCTGGATCCGCTGGTGGTGAAGGCTTCGGCCGGGGTGGCGTTCCGGGCGCCGGTGTTGCGCTGCGGGAGTGCCGAGGAAGCCGCCACCCAGCTCACGGAGGCCGGGTACGCGGTCTACGCGCTGGGGTCCGGTCGGCGGGCCGCGTCGATCTTCGAGGCTTCGTGGCCGGAGCGGGCGGTTTTTGTGCTCGGCGGGGAGACGGGCGGGGTGAGCCCGTCGGTCGGTGAGCTGGCGACGGGCTGGCTGTCGATCCCGATGCCGGGTGAGGTGGAGTCGCTCAACGTGTCGGCCGCGGCGGCGGTGCTGTGCTTCGAGCTGGTGCGCCGGTCACGCTGATTCCTCGGCGAAGAGGGCGTCGAGCTCCAGCAGGGTGGCGTTGACCGAGGTGTGGTGCACGCCGACCATGCCGGCCGCGACCGCGCCGCGGACGTTGCCCGCCGAGTCGTCGACGAAGGCGCAGTGCTCGGGCGGCAGGCCGAGGCGGTCGGCGGTGAGCAGGAAGACCCGTTCGTCCGGTTTCGCGACGCCGACCTCGCCGGAGAAGACGAGCGCGTCGAAGAAGGGGGCCAGGCGGCGTTTGGCCGGGCCGGAGGCGCCGGGGGCGTTCGACAGGAGCGCGGTTTTGACGCCGCGGTCGCGCAGGAGGTCCAGCGCCTCGAAGAGGGCGGCGGCATCGGGGTCGGTGAGCACCCCGGCGTAGTCCAGAACGAGTCCCCGAAGCATGGTCCACCCTAGCCCGTCACCGGGTCGGGCGATCTTGGACCGGATTCGCGGGGCCCGGCGCTCTACGAGGCGACGCGGTCGACGTCGGCCGCCACGGACCTGGGGAGCGACCCTGTGGATGTCAGACCGCTGAACGCGCCGGAGACGGCTCGTCGGTTGCGTGCGGTGCCGACCCAGCTGGAGCTGCCGATATTCGACGACGACGGCGGCGGTCGGCCCCGCCCCGGGCCGCCGGTGCCGGGCAGGCGGACTCTGGAGCGGATGGTCACCGCGATCCTGGAGCTGTGCTGCGGCCGCCGGGCGCGCGCCCAGCTGCGCCCGCTGCTCCGCCCGGACGTCTACACCAGACTCACCGGGACGATCACCCCGCGGTATGCGCTGGTGAATTCGGTGCAGGCGTGCTTTCCGCAGGCGGGCGTCATCGAAACCTGCGCCACGGTCACCGGAGGCGGGCACCCGATCGCCGTCGCCGCCCGGTTCGAGGCCACGCCGGAGGGGTGGTGGTGCGTGGCGTTCGACCTGATCGGGGTGCCGGACACGCGGAACCAGCCACGCCACGTGAGCTGACGCTGCTTGGACCTGGCCGCAAACGTTTGCGCGAGTTCGGTGGAGGGGCGGGAACGGCGAAGGCCACGCACCCCAAGGAGTGCGTGGCCTTCGAACCTGTCGAACCGAGTTACCGGGTTACCGGCTTGTCGTACCGGATTACCGGCTTGTCGAACCGGGTTACGGGCTGTCGTACCGAACTACCGGCGCGGGCCCTTCTTGCCCTTCTTCGCCTGGGCGCGGGCGGCTGCCCGCCGCTCGCGGCGCGTGCCGCCGGCGGAGTCGTCGGCGTCGGCGGAGGTGTCGCCGTGGGATTCGACGCCGCCGTCCTCGGCGGGGCCCGAGTACGTCAGACCCCGCTGGGCACCGCCGCCGTCGAGGCCCTTGCCCCGCAGGGCGGCGGGCACCGGGTCCGTCTTCGGCTGCGGCGGAACGGGCTGCGCGTGCCGCCCGTTCTCCTGCGGCGCGGCCCCATTGGCCACACCGCCCCCGCCGGTCGGCAGCGGCACCGGCAGATCGGTGGCCGGCTCCGCCGCGGGCGGCGGGTCCTGCCGCTCGACCTGCAGGTTGAACAGCAGCCCGACCGCGTCCTCCTTGAGCGCCTCGACCATCCGGTCGAACATGTCGAAGCCCTCGCGCTGGTACTCGATCAGCGGATCGCGCTGGGCGACCGCCCGCAGGCCGATGCCCTCCTTGAGGTAGTCCATCTCGTAGAGGTGCTCACGCCACTTGCGGTCCAGCACCGACAGCATCACCCGGCGCTCCAGCTCCCGCATCGCGCCCTCGCCCACGGTGGCGTCGATGTCCGCCTCACGCCGCTCGTAGGCCGCGTGGATGTCCTCGACCAGCGCGTCGCGCAGCGACTCGGAGTCCAGGTCGTCGCTCTCGTCGGCGAGGTCCTCCCACTGCACGCTGACCGGGTACAGCATCTTCAGCGCGGTCCACAGCTTGTCGTGGTCCCAGTCCTCGGCGTACCCCTCGGCGGTGGCCTCGTTGACGTAGGCGGTGACCACCTCGCTGAGCATGTTCGTCACCTGGTCGCGCAGGTCCTCGCCCTCCAGCACCTTGCGCCGACGGCTGTAGATGACCTTGCGCTGCTGGTTCATCACCTCGTCGTACTTGAGGACGTTCTTGCGGATCTCCATGTTCTGCTGCTCGACCTGCGTCTGCGCGCTCTTGATCGCCTTGGAGACCATCTTGTGCTCGATCGGCACGTCGTCCGGCAGCCGCATCGTGGTCATCACGCGCTCGACCATCGTCGCGTTGAAGCGCCGCATCAGCTCGTCACCGAGCGAGAGGTAGAACCGCGACTCACCCGGGTCGCCCTGACGGCCCGACCGGCCGCGGAGCTGGTTGTCGATGCGGCGAGACTCGTGCCGCTCGGTGCCCAGCACGTACAGCCCACCGGCCTCGCGGACCTCCTCGGCCTCGCTCTTGACCTCGGCGTTGACCTCTTCGAGCACCTTCGGCCAGGCGGCCTCGTACTCCTCCGAGTGCTCCACCGGGTCGAGCCCGCGCTCGCGCAGCACCTCGTCGGCGATGATGTCCGGGTTGCCGCCGAGCACGACGTCGGTACCACGACCGGCCATGTTCGTGGCCACCGTGACCGCGCCCTTGCGCCCGGCGCGCGCCACGATCAGCGCCTCCCGGTCGTGGTACTTCGCGTTCAGCACCTCGTGCGGGACCTGCAGCTTGAGCAGCAGCTTCGACAGGTGCTCGGACTTCTCCACGCTGGTGGTGCCGACCAGCACCGGCTGGCCGTTCGCGTGCCGCTCGGCGATGTCCTCGGCGACCGCCTCGAACTTCGCCTCCTCGGTCTTGTAGATCAGGTCGGCCTGGTCGGCGCGGACCATCGGCCGGTTCGTCGGGATCGGCACCACACCCAGCTTGTAGGTCTGGTGGAACTCGGCGGCCTCGGTCTCGGCGGTACCGGTCATGCCGGCGAGCTTGTCGTAGAGGCGGAAGAAGTTCTGCAGCGTGATCGTGGCCAGCGTCTGGTTCTCGGCCTTGATCTCGACGCCTTCCTTGGCCTCGATCGCCTGGTGCATGCCCTCGTTGTAGCGGCGGCCGGCCAGGATGCGGCCGGTGAACTCGTCGACGATCAGCACTTCGCCGTTGCGGACGATGTAGTCCTTGTCGCGCTTGTACAGCTCCTTGGCCTTCAGCGCGTTGTTCAGGTAACCGACCAGCGGGGTGTTGGCCGCCTCGTAGAGGTTGTCGATGCCGAGCTGGTCCTCGATGAACGAGACGCCCTTCTCGGTGACACCGACGGTCCGCTTGCGGATGTCGACCTCGTAGTGCACGTCCGCCTTCATCAGCGGCGACATCCTGGCGAACTCGACGTACCAGCGCGAGGACTGGTCCGCCGGGCCGGAGATGATCAGCGGGGTCCTGGCCTCGTCGATCAGGATGGAGTCGACCTCGTCGACGATGGCGAAGTTGTGCCCGCGCTGGACGCAGTCGTTGATGTCCCACGCCATGTTGTCGCGCAGGTAGTCGAAGCCGAACTCGTTGTTCGTGCCGTGCGTGATGTCGCAGTTGTAGGCCGCGCGGCGCTGCTCCGGGGTCATGTCGGAGAGGATCACGCCGACCTCGAGGCCGAGGAAGCGGTGGATGCGGCCCATCCACTCGGCGTCACGTTTGGCCAGGTAGTCGTTGACCGTGATGACGTGCACGCCCTTGCCGGAGATGGCGTTGAGGTAGGCGGGCAGCACCTGGGTCAGGGTCTTGCCCTCACCGGTCTTCATCTCGGCGACCTGGCCGAGGTGCAGCGCGGCCCCGCCCATCAGCTGGACGTCGAAGGGGCGCTGGCCGATCACCCGCCAGGCGGCCTCGCGGGCCACCGAGAAGGCCTCCGGCAGCAGGTCGTCGAGGGATTCCCCGTTGGCGAACCGCTCGCGGAACTCGCCCGTCTTCGCCTGCAGCTCGGCGTCCGGAAGGTTCTTCACGTCGTCTTCGAGGGTGTTGATGTGGTCCGCGATGTTGCGCAGGCGCTTGACCATCTTGCCCTCGCCCGCGCGGAGCAGGCGGTTCAGAACCATCTCAGGAGACCTCACTATGACTATGCGTACTTCGGGGGTCGGGGGGTTGCCCGTCCACCATCGTAGGGAACGTGCCCCGGTCAGCGCACGCACCGCCGTACGAAAGATGCTGCTCGGACAGGCCGACGGCCCGCACGCGGTGGGCGTGCGGGCCGTCGGGCGGGGTCACTTGGCGAGCTGGATCACGCCGTAGTCGAAGCCCTTCCTGCGGTAGACGACACTCGGCCTGCCGGTGTCGGAGTCGTTGAAGAGGTAGAAGTCGTGCCCGACCAGCTCCATCTCGTAGAGGGCCTGGTCGACGCTCATGGGTTCCGCGTCGTGCTGCTTCTCGCGGACGATGCGGCCGGGGAGGTGTTCGGCCACACCGTCGTCCCAGCGCTGCTGGGGCACGTCGATCTCGGCTGCTCTTCCGGCCTCGCCGTCGAGCGGCATCTCGTCGTAGACGGGCGCGTCCAGTACCGCGGTGCTCGCGGCGGGCCGCCTGCCGGAATCGGCCATTCCGCCTGCCACCGAGGTCGCTTCGGCGACCGATTCGGAACGGCGGCGTCCATAGTGGACACGACGCCGGTCGTGGGACCGGCGGAGGCGGTTCTCCAGCTTGGTCACCGCGGCGTCGAGCGCGGCATAGAAGTCGCCGGCACAGGCTTCCGCGCGCACGGCCGGACCCTTGCCAACCACGGTGATCTCCACGCGCTGGCAGTTCTTCGCCTGGCGGCGGTTGGGCTCGTGGAAAAGTTCCACGTCGTAACGGATGACCTTCTTGTCATAGCGTTCCAGCCGCGACAGCTTTTCGCTGACGTGTGCCCGGTAGTGCTCGGGCACCTCCACGTTACGGCCCTTCACGACGATGTCCATACACGACCTCCCTCGCTGAATTGACTGCGAGCTTGTGAGCATTACGGCGCCGGTGAAATCGGGACTGCGGTATTTCGGAATCCGCCGGAGCGGCAGAACGGAAGTACGCCTCGCTGAGAGAATCCGGCGACACGGTCACGACGTCTCGTGGCGGCCGACCGGACGCGAGCTCAGCGCGCCTCCGGCGCCAGGGACATGGGCTTCTCACCTCCCCGCCTACCGGGATTGCTGATAGCGGAGCACGTTAGCCCGCTCTGGCCCGGAACAACAGCCCCCGAGCCGGGGGATGTCAAGCCGTGAGAAGCCGTCACTGCGCGCAATGGACTACGCCGGTTACTCGTCAGTTTCCGACCCGTTCGGAGCATTGCGTGGTCCCGGCTTTCACGCCAAAGGCTCAGCGAAAGGGGCCGGGAATTCGCGACGGTGACGGCGGCGGCGGGAACGGCGACCACTCCGGCAGGACCTACTCCCCGGGGCGCTGAACTCACTGACCGCGTCATATCCAGACAACGGGCGGGGGCCGCCGAAATGTTCCCGGGCCAGCTTCACTCGGACGAGTGAGCGTTGGTCAGGGTTAACCCGCCGGTAACCGGGTATCCGGACGCACGCAATGCGCGAGCGCACGCTGACACCGTGGAACCGGTGGTCAGCACGTCGTCGAGCAGCAGGACCGGGGTGCCGGGCGGCGGCAGACCGGCCGGCTCGGGCGTGATCCGGCCGGCCAGGTTCGCCGCGCGCTGGTGCCTGGCCAGGCCGGCGGCGTCCTTGGCATGGGAATCCAGCACCAAGCCGGGCGCGACGGCCGCGCGATGGCCCTGCTCGGCGAGGTGGCGGGCGCAGGCGCGCGCGAGCCGGAGCATGTGCGGACCACCCCTGATTCGTGAGGCGACGCGTCGGGAGGGCACCGGGACCAGCCACCAGAAGCCGTCGGGCGCGGGACTCACCCCGGGTAGGTACGGGATGGCGCGCGCGAGGAGCGCGCCGAGCACGGGCGCGAGGTCGCGGCGGCCGCGTTCCTTGTAGGCGAGGACCAGCCGGCGGGCGACGCCGTCGTAGGCCGCGAGCGCGAAGGCGGCGAGGGTGGCCAGCGGGATGGGGATGGGGGCGCCCCAGACCCGGGCGCAGGCGGCGCAGCACGCGGCGCCGGGCGCTCCGCAGCCGGCGCAGGTGGGCGGGAGGACGAGGTCGAGGAGTTTGCTCATGCGGGACAGCCTGCCGACCAGCCCCGACAGCCTCGCCCCAACGACAACTTTTTCCAGTTGGGGGCCCGCCCCGGGTGTCCGGAATGTGGCTTTGGGGGCGGATTGCGCCCCGAAGCCACACCCGTGTCCAGGCGACCAGGGGCCAGGCCGGACGCAAGGGGGCAAGGGGCTAGGGCGCCCGGGGCCGAAGCCGGAGGCCGGGTGCTGGAGGCGGGGACCAAGGCGGGCGCCAGGGGCCGGGGCGCCAGAGGGCAAGGCGCCGGGGCCAAGGCACCAGAGGGTCAGAGACCAAGCCGGGCGCCACGGGGCCAGGGCGCCGGGGGCCAGAGGGGGCAAGGGACCAAGCTGGGCGCCGGGGCCAGAGCCGGGGCTCCGGGGCTCCGGGGCTGAGGTTAGAGCCAGGGCGCCAGGGACAGGGACAGAGACCAACCCGGGCACCTGAGGACGCAGGCACCCGCCGGGAGGTCGCGCCGGGGCTTGAGGAGGGCGCTCGACTCGGCCCCCAAGGCCGTGGCGAGTGCCCTCCTCAAGCGTCGGCTCAAAAGCGACCTCCCCGCCTCGGCGGAGCCGAGGCAAAGAACTCAGCCTGGGTAGAACGGGATGGCGTCACCCGGGACGGAGTGGTCGTGGGGGCTCCAGACCTCCCCCACCTCCGAGGCCGTCCACAGGCCTTCGACGTCGGCGACCACCACCGGACGGCTCGGCGCGGCGGTGATCGCGTGCAGCGGCGGCGTCAGGTTCGACAGGTTGAACTGGTCCAGCCGCAGCCCGTCCACCGGGACGCGGACCACCGGCAGCGAGCGCGAGTCGGTGATCGCCACCAGGCTGTCCTGGCTGACCCAGTCCACATCCTTCACGTTCCGCAGCCGCTCGGCCTGGAGCATGCGGGGCGACCGCAGGCTCACCGAGTCCGCGTTCCGCACCACCGACGCCACCACCAGGTTCCCGGCCACCACCATCGCCGCCCTGGTGCCGTCGCGGGAGAGCCGGATGGCGGAGATCTCCACCCCGAGCGAGCGCACCATGTCCGCGTTCACCACCTGGCTGGACCACGTGCCCTGCGCGGTCCGCAGCACCCGCACCACCTGCGAGCCGTCGACCACCGTCCACACCTCGCCGCCACCGCCCGAGCCCGGTAGCGCGGGCCGCCACGTCGGTCGGCTGAGCCGGTCCCCGCTCAGCTCGGTCCTGGCCAGCTCGTTGCCGAACTCCCCGACCCGCAGCCACAACCGCCCGTTCTCCCGCTCGACCACGGCCATCTGCCTGCCGTCGAGCGACTGCGCCGCGGTCACCACGTCGTACGCCCGCGAACCCGCCGGCCCGAGGATCGGCGCGCCGTCGCTGAGCGAGCGCACCCGGCCACCGGACACCATCAACCCGGGCAGGCTCGACTCCGGCGAGGCCTCCGGCTCGTACGACGGCACGTCGCTGGCCCGCCACTCTTCGCGACCGGCGACCAGCGGTGCCCCGTCCGAGAGCAGCCTGATCCGGCTGCTGGTCACGCTCTGCAACGACTTGACCACCTGTGCCGCGATCAGCTTCTTCTGCTCGTCGCTCTGCCCGCCGACGCCGGTCAGCGGCACCGTCACCACCCCGTCCGGCCCGCCGACCACGTTCTGCTCGATCGCCGCCTGCTCCCCGAGCGGGTTGTTCACCGCGCCGTCGAGGAAGTCCGACGGACCGGCGAGCAGCAGGTCGACCACCCGGCCGGGCAGGCCGGACTGCGGCTTCTGCACCACGTACCGCAGGTCCGGCACCAGCGCGTTCCGGTCGGTGGCGAAGAAGTACACCGGCACGCGGAAGTAGTTGCGGGTGAACTCCGGCTCGGTGATCACCAGGTCGGTGGCAGGCGAGACGATGCGCCACTGGCCGTCCGGCTGCCGCGCCAGCTGGACCGGCTTCTCGAACCCGCCGCTCAGCGGGATGAAGGCGCTGTCGGGCCCGAGCTTGCCCACGTTCGTCCCGCGCAGCAGCACGATGCGCCGATTGGGATCGGCGGGCTGCTCCGGGGCGTAGACCGTGTCGAACTTCTCCTCCATCACGGTCAGCCCGCGATCGGGCCGCCAGGTCGCCTTGGCCGGCGGGTCGAAGTAGACCCGCGCCCTGGCGTTGTCGTTTTGCGGCTGCGCGCTCGCCTCGACGAACTGCCGGACCACGCCCAGCGCGTCGAGGTCCTTGGCCGGTTCGGGCACCGACGGCGCCGGAGCCGCCACGCCCCCGGAGGAGATGACCCGCGCCTGCGACTCCTCGGGCACGGTCGCGCACCCGCTCGCACCCAGCACGGTCAGGCAGGCCAGGAGCGCCCCGATCGCCCGCAGACGTTTCCTCACCTGGCCTCCTCGCGTTCGGCGGCGACCAGATCCGGCGTCACCGACACCTCACCGGCTGGCTCGTCCGGCTCGATCCCGATGAACCCGCCCGGCGGCACGTCCGGCGGCAGGTCCAGCGGGCTGTCCTCCCACTCCTCGCCCTGGCGCAGCGGCAGCGTCAGCCGGAAGCAGGCACCGCGGTCCGGCTCGCCCCACGCCTCCAGCTCCCCGCCGTGCAGCTTCGCGTCCTCGTGGCTGATCGCCAGGCCGAGGCCGGTGCCGCCGGTCCGGCGGTTGCGCGAGGGGTCGGCCCGCCAGAAGCGGTTGAACACCAGCCCGGCCTCGCCGGTCCGCAGGCCGACGCCGAAGTCCTGCACGGTGATCGCCAGCGCGTGCTCGTTGGTGGCCAGCCGCACCCGCACCGGCTTGCCCTCGCTGTGGTCGACCGCGTTGGCCAGCAGGTTCCGCAGGATGCGCTCGACCCGGCGGCTGTCCAGCTCGGCCTCGACCGGGGTGTCCGGCAGCTCCACGTCGAGCAGGCTGTCCGCCTCGCCGGCGATCACCCGGACCTGCTCGACCACCCGCAGCACGATCGGCCGCGCGTCGATCAGCTCCGCGGACAGCTCCTCCACCCCGGCGTCCAGCCTGCTGATCTCCAGCAGGTCGCCGAGCAGCGCCTCGAACCGGTCCAGCTCGTCGACCAGCAGCTCGGTGGACCGCGCCAGCCCCGGCGGGAACTGCTCGCGCGAGGCGTGCAGCACGTCGGCGGCCATCCGCACGGTGGTCAGCGGGGTGCGCAGCTCGTGCGAGACGTCCGAGGTGAACCGGCGCTGCAGCTGGCCGAACTCCTCCAGCTGCCGGATCTGCCGCTGGATGCTCGCGGCCATCTCGTTGTACGACTCGGCGAGCTTGGCCAGGTCGTCCTCGCCGAGCACGCCGAGCCGCTGGTCCAGGTCCCCGTCGGCGAACCGCTCGGCGGCGGCCGCGGCCCGCCGGACCGGGTGCACCACCTGCCGGGTGACCAGGTTGGTGATCAGCACCAGCAGGAACAACAGCACCAGACCGCCGACCAGCAGCGTGTTCTGCACGGTCGAGACGGTGTTCTGCTCGGCGGTCAGCGGGAACAGCAGGTACAGCTGCAGCGGGCGCGGCGCGCCGGTGATCGGGGCGCCGATCATCAGGTACGTGGTGCGGGCGTTCTCCACGCCCGCGGTGTGGATCTGCTCGGAGAACTGCTCGCCCTCGACGAACTGCCGCAGCCGGGGCGTGACCTTGTCGAACGGCCCGGAGGAGACCAGGGTGTCGCTGGACTTGCTCGGGTCCACGCTGGCCAGCACCGGTTCGAAGGCGCCGGCGCTGGCGCTGGTCGGGTCCTGCCCGGCCGGCACGCTGGTGAGCTTGCGGAGCACGTTGTCCAGGCGCGACTTGAGCTGGTCGGTGGCCGCGTCGATCCCGGACAGCTCGCTCTCCGCGCTGTCCAGGATGGCCCTGGTCTGGGCGATCGCGGCGACCTTCTTGGTCTCGATCAGCCGGTCGGTGATCTGGTTCTGCAGCACCATGCCCAGCACGAAGACCACCGCTGACGAGAGCGCCAGGGTGGAGATGGTGACCCGGAACTGCAGGGACTGCCGCCACAGCTCGCCGAAGTCGATGGACCGGCGGCGGACGAAGGCGGAGACCCGCCTGCCGGTGGCCGCGGTGGCGCGGCCGAAGGCGGCGAGCCTGCTCATCCGGTCAGTGCCGGTCTGCTCACGGCGGGCCTGCCTTGTACCCGACGCCGCGCACCGTCAACACCACCTCGGGGTGCTCCGGGTCCTTCTCCACCTTGGAGCGCAGCCGCTGGACGTGCACGTTGACCAGCCGGGTGTCGGCGGCGTGGCGGTAGCCCCAGACCTGCTCCAGCAGCACCTCGCGGGTGAACACCTGGCGCGGCTTGCGCGCCAGCGCGACCAGCAGGTCGAACTCCAGCGGGGTGAGCGGGATGGCCTTGCCCTCCCTGGTCACCTCGTGGCCGGGCACGTCGATGGTCAGGTCGCCGATGGCCAGCGACTCGGCCGGTTCGGACTCGGTGCGGCGCATGCGGGCCCGCACCCGCGCCACCAGCTCCTTCGGCTTGAACGGCTTGACCACGTAGTCGTCGGCGCCGGACTCCAGGCCGAGCACGATGTCCACCGTGTCGCTCTTCGCGGTCAGCATCACGATCGGCACGCCGGACTCGGCGCGGATGGCCTTGCAGACGTCGATGCCGTTCATCCCCGGCAGCATCAGGTCGAGCAGGACGAGATCAGGCTTGAGCTCGCGCAACGCGGGCAGCGCACGCGAACCGTCCGCGACAACAGCGGTGTCGAAGCCCTCCCCACGCAGCACGATGGTGAGCATCTCCGCGAGCGCAGGGTCGTCGTCGACCACCAAGACACGTGCCTTCATGTTCACATACTCGCACTCACGGCCGTCCGGGTACGCACGACCCGGCGAACAGCCGTTGATCACCGCCGCACTTAGCCCGGATGGACGATCAAGCGGCCGGGTCGCCCAGGCCGCGGGCAGGGTCGCCTCACCCGGTCGGCCGAGCGGAACCGGGCAGAACGGTTACCGTTGCGCCATGCGGAACTCCGAGCAGAGCAAGGGAGCCCCGAGCCAGGTCCAGTCCGTCGACCGCGCGATCAGCGTGCTGGAACTGCTGGCCCGCAACGGGGAAACCGGGATCACCGCGATCGCGCAGGAACTGGGAGTGCACAAGTCCACCGCGTCACGCCTGGTCAGCGTGCTGGAAGCCCGCGGGCTGGTGGAGCAGCTCGGCGAGCGCGGCAAGTACGTGATCGGCTTCGGCATCGTGCGGCTGGCCGGGGCCGCCACCGGCCGGATGGACCTGGCCAGACTGGGCAGGCAGACCTGCCAGGCACTGGCCGAGTCGCTCGGCGAGACGGTCAACATCGCGGTCGCGGACGAGGGCGGTGCGATCAACATCAGCCAGGCCAGGGGGTCGGCCGCGATCACCACCCAGAACTGGACCGGCCAGCGCACCCCGCTGCACGCCACGTCCAGCGGGAAGGTGCTGCTGGCGTACATGTCCGACACCGAGCGGCGCCGCATCCTGCGCCGCCGGCTGGAGCAGTTCACCCCGCGCACCACCACCGACGCCGGTGAGCTGGGCACGGAGCTGGAGCGGGTGGTCGAGGACGGGTACGCGGCCTGCTTCGAGGAGCTGGAGCTGGGCATGCACGCGGTGGCCGTGCCCATCCACGGCGCGCACGGCGAGGTGGTCGCCGCGATGAGCGCTTCGGGGCCGTCCTACCGGCTCTCGCGCCAGCGCGTGCGGCAGCTGGTCCGTCCGATGACCGAGGCCGCGGAAGAACTTTCCGAGCAGCTGGGCTATTTCCAGCAGTGACCGTCCTAAACGGACATTAGCTGGGTGGCCAGCGCGGTGGTGTCCACGGTGTTCGCGCCGTCGAGCACGAACCACGGGGAGAGCCAGCTTTCCGCAGCCAGCTGGTCGTACACCTCGCCGCAACGGGCCTGCAGGCCGTCGTCGGATTCGAAGGCGTCCCTGGCGCGGTCGGCTTCCTCCCGCGCGCGCCGCTCGGCCCGTTCGGCGGCGACTTCGCGCGGTACGCGGAGCAGGATCTGCGCGTCGGGAAGGGGTAGGCCGAAGCGGCCGATCTCCAGTTCCCGCACCCATTTCACGACTTCGCCGCCGCTGTCCTGGTGCAGGCGGGCGGCCGCGTAGGCGGCGTTGGACGAGACGTAGCGGTCGAGCAGGACCACGTCGTGCCGGTCGAGCAGCCCGCGGATCTCGTCGGCGGCGCCTGCCCGGTCGAGCGCGTAGAGCAGGCCCATGCCGTACACGGAATCGGCGAGGTCGCCGTGGCCGCGGTGCAGCGCCTCGCGGACGAGGTCGGCGTGCACACTCGCTCCGTAGCGCGGGAACGCCAGCGTGCCGACGGTCGCGCCGGCGTTGTGCAGCGCTTTGGTCAGGCCCTCGGTCAGCGTCCGCTTACCGGCGCCGTCGAGTCCTTCGATCACTACGAGCCTGCCCACCGCCGCAGCGTACCGAGTGGGCACGGGCGGCGATGGGCAGGGACGGCGCGACCTCGCCTGCCGCGCCGGAGGCGCGGCCAATGACTCAGTAGCGGTAGTGGTCCGGCTTGTACGGGCCTTCGACGTCCACGTCGATGTACTCGGCCTGCTCCTTGGTGAGCTTGGTCAGCTCGCCGCCGAGGGCTTCGAGGTGGATCTTCGCGACCTTCTCGTCGAGCTTCTTCGGCAGCCGGAAGACCTCGTTGTCGTACTCCTCGTGCTTGGTGAACAGCTCGATCTGCGCGATCACCTGGTTGGAGAAGCTGTTCGACATCACGAACGACGGGTGCCCGGTGGCGTTGCCCAGGTTCAGCAGGCGACCCTCGCTCAGCACGATGATCGACCGGCCCGAGGGGAAGATCCACTCGTCGACCTGCGGCTTGATGTTGTTGCGGATGATGCCCGGGTACCGCGCGAGGCCGGCCATGTCGAGCTCGTTGTCGAAGTGGCCGATGTTGCCGACGATGGCCTGGTGCTTCATCTTCGCCATGTGCTCGACCATCACCACGTCCTTGTTGCCGGTGGTGGTGATCACGATGTCCGCCTCGGGCAGCACCGACTCCAGCGACTTGACCTGGTAACCGTCCATCGCCGCCTGCAGCGCGCAGATCGGGTCGATCTCGGTGACGATCACCCGCGCGCCCTGGCCCGCCAGGGATTCCGCGGCGCCCTTGCCCACGTCGCCGTACCCGCAGACGACCGCGACCTTGCCGCCGATCAGCACGTCGGTGCCGCGGTTGATGCCGTCGATGAGCGAGTGGCGGATGCCGTAGCGGTTGTCGAACTTCGACTTGGTCACCGCGTCGTTGACGTTGATCGCCGGGAACAGCAGCTCACCCGCGGCGGCGAGCTGGTAGAGCCGCAGCACACCGGTGGTGGTCTCCTCGGTGACCCCGAGCACGCCCTCACCGATCTTGGTCCACTTGCCGGTGTCGGTGGCCAGGGATTCCTTGAGCAGGCCGAGGAAAACCTTCCACTCGTCGGGGTCGTTGTCGTCCGGCGACGGCACCACACCGGCCTTCTCGAACTCGGATCCCTTGTGCACCAACATGGTCGCGTCGCCACCGTCGTCGAGGATCATGTTCGGGCCCTCGCCGTCCCAGGTGAGCATCTTCTCGGTGCACCACCAGTACTCCTCGAGCGTCTCGCCCTTCCAGGCGAAGCAGGGCACGCCCTTCGGCTCCTCGGGGGTGCCGTGCGGGCCGACCACCACCGCGGCGGCCGCGTGGTCCTGGGTGGAGAAGATGTTGCACGAGGCCCACCGCACCTCGGCACCGAGCGCGACCAGCGTCTCGATCAGCACCGCGGTCTGCACGGTCATGTGCAGCGAACCGGAGACCCTGGCGCCGCGCAGCGGGTAGACCTCCGCGTACTCGCGCCGGAGCGCCATCAGGCCGGGCATTTCGTGTTCGGCGAGGCGGATCTCCTTGCGGCCGAACTCGGCCAGTGCGAGATCGGCCACGGCGAAGTCGATCCCGTTGCGGGTCTGCAGCCGCGCGGCAACGCTTTCGGACGACATAGTGGTGGTTCCTCCAAGGCTCGCTGACGCCAGAACAGTACCGTGTCTTGCTTGACGAACAATTGAGCACAACTAAGGAGACCCTCAGTGCCGTTACCAGGTCCGGACGCCCGCGTGGTGGAGATTCGCGTGGCCGGCCTGGTCGGCACCACCGGCGAGGCCCTGCTCGACGCGACCGCCGCGGTGGACGTGGCCGGGGACGGGATCGGTCAGTTCACCCGCCCGGCCGATCGGCTCCGCCGACCGGCTCCCGGTCCGGTGCTCCAGGCGCTCGGCCGCACCGTACCGCGGATCCTCGAGGGGTACCTCTGGAGCCGGATGACCTCCGGTGGTGTGGCGAAAGCCACCTGGGCGCTGCTGTTCCCGTTCTCGCTGGCCAACGTGGCGCACTGGATGCTGCCGCCGGTCCCCGAGCGCAGCCGGGTCGCGCGCGTGCTCGCCGCGGTGTGCCGCAGCCTGCTGCGGGTCGCGTCGCTGGCGCTGACCATGTTGCTGATCAGCCAGGTCGCGGTGATCACCCTCGACCTGGTCGCCGCGCAGTGCCTGGCGCCGAACACCGGCTGCCTCGACTGGGCGCCGTCGTGGTCGCGGGAGAGTTCGGCCGCCCGGCTGTCGGCGGGGTTGCTTCCCTTGCTGGTCTTGATCTTCCTGCTGCACCTGATCTCGTCGACGAACTGGCCGGTCGAGCCGTCGAAACCGGTGGATGCGGTGGGCGACCCGCTGCCCGGTGACGATCTGCGCACCTCCCCCGACACGCCGCTGCTGCGCTGCCTGCACACGCTGTCCGCGCTGGCGTGCGTCGCGCTGCTCCCGCTCGGCGGTCCGCTGCGACCGCCGTCCGACGCGTTCGGCGCGGTGCTGTGGGGGGTGGCGGTCGGGCTGATCGTGCTCGGCCTGGTGCTGGTGGCGGTGCTGGACGTGCGGATGCTCACCCGGGCGATCGGCCGGTGGACCCAGCGGCTGGTGCTCGGACTCGGGCTGGCGCTGGTGGTCGCGGTGGTGGTGCGGGTGCGCGAGATGCCGCAGGCGCTGCCGGGGACGCAGGGCATGGTCGAGGTGATCGGTGGCGGGCTGCTCGTGGTGGTGGTGCTGTTCGCGCTGCTGCTCATCCCGTCCGCGCTGCTGGCCCGGCGCGGCTGGGCCGCGCTCCCCAAGCGGCTCCGCCCGTGGATGGGCGGCTGGGCGGCGGCGCCCGCGCTCGCGCTGGCCGGGCTGCTCGGCGGCGGGTTCGGCGCGGGCGTGGCGATCGCGGCGCGGAAGCTGCTCGGCGACGACGACCTGGTGCTGCCGCGCGGGTACACGCTGCTGACCATGGTGTGGGGCGTCGGGATCGTGGTGGCCGCCGCGCTGGCGGTGTTCGGTTTCGCCGGCGCGGTCCCGCGGCGGTTGCGCAAGCGCGGGGTGCCGAAGGTCGTCGAGATGCTGCAGGACAAGCCGGAGGACTCCCAGGAGGCGGCCGCCGCCTGGGCGCGCTCGGCCTGGGAACGGCGGCGGTTGCACCAGCTGGTGCTGGCCGTGGTGCTGGTGATGTCGGCGGCCACGCTCGCGCTGCTGACCGTGCGGATCGGCGACCTGCCGCTGCCGACCTGGCTCGACCCGCTGTCCGCGCTGGGCGTGTTCGCGCTGGGTGCGCTGGCCGCGGGTCTGTTGCGGGTGGTCTACACCGCGGCGACCAGCCCGGAACGCAGCAGGCACCTCGGCGCGCTGGCCGACCTCGTCTGCTTCTGGCCGCGGGCGGCGCATCCGACGGTGCCGCCTTGTTACGCGCTGAAGGTGGTCCCCGAGCTGGCCGCGCGCACCCGGACGCACCTGGAGGAGCCGAACACGCGCGTGGTGCTGGCGGGCTACAACCTCGGCGGGCTGCTCGCCGTGGTGACCGCGGCCAGGCTGATGCGGGAGCTGCCGGAGGCCGACCGGTCGCGGGTGGGCGTGCTCACCGCGGGGTCGCCGTTGCAGTGGGGGTACCAGCGCGCGTTCCCGGCGGTGCTGCCGCACCGGACGCTGGCGCGGTTGTTCGGCAGGCTGGACGGGCGGTGGCGCGGGCTGAGCCGCGGCACCGACACCTTCGGCGGCGGCGTGACGACGTGGCGGCACGAGGTGAAGGACGACAAGCTCCACGGCGTCGGTTATCTGCCGGACGGCACGGTCGGCCCGCTCGTGCCCGCCGAATGCGGCACCTCCGGCGCGGTGGTGCTCGGTGGTGACCACTGGCTGCCGGACCCGCTGCGCGCCCCCTCGCCCGGTCACCGGTGGGCGCCGGGCGTCTGCCGGCACGCCGACTACCTGGCGGACCCGGAATGGGACCGGGCGGTCGCCTGCGCGGCGGGCCTGGAGATCCCCGGCAAGCCGATGCGCCCGGCCGCCGAACAGTTCCCCCTGTTCGGCGACCTGCCGCCGGTAGAACGCCCCCGCTTCAAACTGGACCTACGCCACTCCCCCAACTGAGCGAGGCGCCAATGCTATGAGTGGGGCATTACTTGCAATCAACGCAAGTAATGCCCCACTCATAGCAATCAACCGGCTCGCGGGCCGGGGCCCGGCGCCCCTACTTCTTCGGGTCGGCGCCGTCCACCGGCAACGGCGTAGCCGTCGCGCCGTCTTCCTTGATCTTCTTGCCCAGCAGGGAATGGCGCCGGCTGTAGGCGAAGTACACCACCACGCCCAGCGCCATCCAGGCCAGGAACCGCAGCCAGGTCAGCACGGTCAGGTTCAGCATCAGCCACAGGCAGGCGATGATCGCCGCGATCGGGATCACCGGGACCCACGGGACGCGGAACGCGCGCGGCAGGTCCGGCCGGGTCTTCCGCAGCACGATCACACCCGCCGAGACCAGGATGAACGCGAACAGCGTGCCCACGTTCACCATCTCCTCCAGCTTGTCCGCCGGGAAGAAGGTGGCCGCCACCGCGACCAGCAGGCCGACCACCAGGGTGGCGTTCTTCGGTGTGCCGCGGCTGCCGGTCTTGGCCAGCGGGCGCGGCATCAGCCCGTCGCGCGACATCGCGTAGATGACCCGGATCTGGCCCAGCATCAGCACCATCACCACGGTGGTCAGCCCGGCCAGCGCACCCACCGAGATGATGTTCGCCGCCCAGTCGACGCCGTTCGCGGAGAACGCCGACGCCAGCGTCTTCCGGTCGGGGCTGCCGTCCGCCTTGGTGCCGGTGGACAGTTCGGTGTAGTTGACCATGCCGACGATCACCAGCGAAACCGCCACGTACAGCACGGTGACGATGCCCAGCGAGCCGAAGATGCCGCGCGGCACCGACTTCTGCGGGTTCTTCGTCTCCTCCGCGGTGGTGGCCACGATGTCGAACCCGATGAACGCGAAGAACACCAGCGAGGCACCGGCCAGCAGGCCGAACGCGCCGAAGCTGCTGCCCTCACCGCCGAGCAGCGCGGAGAACAGCGACTGCTCGACCCCGGTCTGCCCCTCGCCACCCGGCTGGGACGGCGGGACGAACGGCGAGTAGTTCGAGCCCTTGACGTAGAAGAACCCGAGCACCACCACGAAGAGCACCACGGCGACCTTGATGCCGGTGATCACCATCGACACCCGCGAGGACAGCTTCGTGCCCAGCGTCAGCACGGTGGCCAGGGCGAGCACCAGGATCAGCGCGCCCCAGTCCACGGTCATGCCGCCGAGGTCGAAGGTGGTCCTGGCGCCCTCACCGAAGATGTAGCCGAGCACCGTCTCCAGGTAGACCGACCAGCCCTTGGACACCGCGGCCGCGCCGACCGCCAGCTCCAGCACCAGGTCCCAGCCGATGATCCAGGCCATGAACTCGCCGAAGGTGGCGTAGGAAAAGGTGTACGCGCTCCCCGCCACCGGCACCGTCGAGGCGAACTCCGCGTAGCAGAGCGCGGCCAGCGCGCACGCGATCGCGGCGAGCACGAAGGCCACCGACACCGAGGGACCGGCGAGGTCACCCGCCGTGCGCGCGGTGAGGGTGAAGATCCCCGCGCCGATCACCACCGCCACGCCGAAGACCGTGAGGTCCCAGGCGCTGAGGTTTCTCCGCAGCTTCGTGTCCGGATCGTCGGTGTCCGCGATGGACTGCTCCACCGACTTCGTGCGCCACAAACCCGTGCCGGGCAACGTCGACCTCCTCGGGGGTGCCAGTTCGGGGATTCACCCTAATGGTCACCACCCGAGGCCGCCGCTCGGGCACGAAACGGCTGGTCAGCGCCGTTCGGCGAGGTTTCGGTCGAGATCGGGCTCGAGGTAGATCAGCCGGGCCGACGGCACCTTCGCCCGCACCCGCTGCTCCGCGTCGTCGATGGCCTGCGCCACCTCGGCGGTCTCCAGGCCGGGCCGCAGCGCCAGCTTCGCGGCGACCAGCAGCTCGTCCGGGCCGATGTACTGGGTGCGGATGTGGATGACCCGCTCGACCTTGCCCGCGGCCAGCTCGTCCTCGATGGTGCGCAGTTCGGTCTCGGTGGCGCCCTCGCCGATCAGCAGGCTCTTCATCTCGATGATCAGGATGATCGCGATGACGCCGAGCAGCAGGCCGATGCAGATGGTGCCGAGCGCGTCGAAGACCGGGTCACCGGTGATGGTGGACAGCCCGACGCCGAGCAGCGCGAGCACCAGGCCGAACAGCGCGCCCGCGTCCTCCAGCAGCACCACCGGCAGCTCCGGGGTGCGCGACTGGCGGATGAAGCCCCACCAGGAGGCGTCGCCCTTGATCTTCTTCGACTCGACGATCGCGGTGTAGAAGCTGTAGGTCTCCAGCCCGATCGCCACCACCAGGATCACCACCGCCACGATCGGCGACTTGAGGTCCTCGGGTTCCTGCAGCTTGTGGATGCCCTCGTAGAGCGCGAAGGCGGCGCCGAGGGTGAACAGCATCAGCGCCACGATGAAGGAGTAGAAGTACCGGTCGCGGCCGTAGCCGAACGGGTGCTCCTTGGTGGCCTTGCGCTGGGAGGTCTTCTGCCCGAGCAGCAGCAGGCCCTGGTTCGAGGTGTCGGCGACCGAGTGCACCGACTCGGCCAGCATCGACGACGAACCGGTGATCAGGAATCCGACGAACTTCGCCGTAGCGATCCCGGCGTTGGCGAACAACGCCGCCAGAATCGCCTTGGTCCCGCCGCTTGCTGCCACCACTGCCCCCTGGAGCGTCGACCCGTTTTGTCGGGTTGCAGCCTAGAGCCAGTTCACCCGTCCGCGCCCAGTAGGTGCAGGAAGTCGCGAAAGCTTTCCGACATGTCCACTTCGTCCGGCGCGAGCAGCCACTGCAACTGGAGGCCGTCGAGCACCGCGACCAGCAGCGGGGCCAGCCGCTCGGCGGGCAGTTCCGCGGGCAGGTCGATGCCCTGCTGCTCCAGCAGCAACGCCATCTGCCGCCGCAGCACGTGGTAGCGGCGGACGAAGTAGTCGTGCGCGGGATGCGCCTCGGTCACCGAATCCGCGGACAGCACGGTGTACGCCTGGGCGATGGCGCGGCGGCCCTGGTTGTACTCGACCAGGTCGGCCACCTGGGCCAGCCGCAGCCGGGACAGGTCGCCGCGGCTCTCCATCCGCAGCAGGTCCCACTCGTCCCGGGCCGCCAGCACGGCCGCGAGCAGGTGTTCCTTGCTCGGGAAGTAGTGCATCAGGCCCTGCTGGGTCAGGCCGACGCGCTCGGCCACCGCGGCCAGCGACGCCCGCTGGTACCCGCGTTCGGCGATCACGTCGAACGCCGCGCGGACGATCTCGTCGCGGCGGCGGGCGGCCCTCGTCATGGCAGGAGGATAGTCAGCCCGTTATAACGAAAACATTACGTCACCTACCGCGCACCAGGTGATCGCCGCACCCTGGAAGGCAGCCGAGGAGGTGCCGATGCAGATCACCGAACTGGTGCGGAAGCTGGACCTGGACACCAAGGCCGCGCTGCTGTCCGGGCAGGACGTGTGGACCCTGCCGCCGGTGGCCGGGATCGGGCTCGCCTCGCTGGTCATGTCGGACGGGCCGGTGGGCGTGCGCGGGGTGCACTGGACCGCCGACGACCCCGCGGTGACACTGCCCAGCCCGACCGCGCTCGCCGCCACCTGGGACCCGGCGCTGGCCGAGCGCGCCGGCGGCCTGCTCGCCCAGGAGGCCCGGCGCAAGGACGTGCACGTCCTGCTCGCGCCCACGGTCAACCTGCACCGGACACCGGTGGGTGGCAGGCATTTCGAGTGCTACTCCGAGGATCCGCTGCTCACCGGGACGATCGGCGCCGGGTTCGTCCGCGGCGTCCAGTCGGGCGGGGTCGCCTGCGCGGTGAAGCACTTCGTGGCCAACGACTCGGAGACCGATCGCTTCACCGTGGACGTGCGCGCGGACGAGCGCACCCTGCGCGAACTGTACCTGGCGCCGTTCGAGCAGATCGTCGCCGAGGCGCGGCCGTGGGCGGTGATGGCCGCCTACAACAGCGTCAACGGCGCCCTGATGACCGAGAACAGCTTGCTGTGCAACGGGGTCCTGCGCGGCGAATGGGGGTTCGACGGGATCGTGGTGTCGGACTGGCTGGCCGCCAGGCACACCACGCGCGGCGCGAACGGCGGGCTCGACGTGGCCATGCCGGGCCCGAAGACGGTGTTCGGCAAGCGGCTGGCGCAGGCCGTGCACGCGGGCGAGGTCGAAGAATCCACAGTGGACACCATGGTGGCCAGGGTGTTGCTGCTGGCGAGCCGGGTGGGTGCGCTGGACGGGTTCCCGCAACCCGTTGCACCCTCCTCAGTAGACGGCCCGGCGGTGGCCCGCGAGGTGGCGCACCGCTCGTTCGTCCTGTTGCGCAACGAGAATTCCTTGCTGCCGTTGCGGAAACCACGTCGGATCGCGGTGCTCGGCCAGGCGGCCACCGAAGCCAGGATTCTCGGCGGTGGCAGCGCGACGGTGTTCCCGTCCTCGGTGGTTTCGCCGTTGGAAGGGTTGCGCACGGGAGCTCCGGACGGCGTCGAGATCACCCACGCCGTGGGCGCGGACCCGCGCACCACGCTCCGGCCCGCGCTCGACGGATTCCTGCTGGAGGCGGTCGTCCGCGACGACGAGCAACGCGAACTGGGCCGGTACCCGCTCGGCGAGGGCTCGGTCGACTGGATCGGCGAGCTGCCGCGCGGGCTCAGCGCGAGCCGGATCGGCACGGTCGCGATCACCGGCACGTTCGTGCCCTCGGTGTCCGGCACGCACCTGCTGAGCTTCACCGGCAGCGGTGACCTGCGCTTCACCGTGGGCGAGCGGGTCCTGTTCGACGGGCGGCACCTGCCCGACGGCGAGGACCTGGTCACCGCGATCATGTCGACCAAGGAGGCGCGGTTCGAACTGGACTTCACCGCGGGC
Organism: Amycolatopsis sp. 195334CR; assembly: GCF_017309385.1. NCBI lineage: Bacteria > Bacillati > Actinomycetota > Actinomycetes > Pseudonocardiales > Pseudonocardiaceae > Amycolatopsis > Amycolatopsis sp. 195334CR. Next base: position 1,310,175 of record NZ_JAFJMJ010000001.1, read on the forward strand.
GACGCGGTCGAGGTCGAACTGGTCTACCAACCGCCCGCCCTACCGGAAGAAGACGAGGGATTCGCCTGGATTTCCTTCGGGCTCGGGCACGCGGCGCCGGGAGCGAGCAAGGACGAACTGCTCGACGAAGCCGCCGCGCTCGCCGCCGACGCGGAGGTCGCGGTGGTCGTCGTGGCGACGACGCCCGAAGTGGAGACCGAAGGCGTGGATCGGACTTCGCTGGAACTGCCGGGCAGGCAGGACGAACTGGTGGCGCGGGTCGCGGCGGTCAACCCGAACACGGTCGTGGTGGTGAACGCCGGTTCACCGGTGGAGATGCCGTGGACCGCCGACGTGGGCGCGGTGCTGCTCACCTGGTTCCCGGGGCAGGCTGGCGGGAGCGCGCTGGCGGACGTGCTGTTCGGCGACGAGGAGCCCGGCGGCAGGTTGCCGACCACCTGGCCCGCGCGGATGGCGGACAGCCCGGTGCTGCGGGTGCGCCCGGAGGACGGCGTTCTTCCTTATGAGGAAGGGGTTTTTGTCGGCTACCGGGCATGGGAGCGGTCGGGCGGCACGCCGGCGTACTGGTTCGGGCACGGGCTCGGGTACACCACGTGGTCCTACGATTCGGCGGCCGTCGAGCCGGGTGGCGTGCGGGTCGGGGTGACGAACTCGGGTGACCGGCCGGGGCGGGAGGTGGTGCAGGTGTACCTCGGTTCGTCCGATGTGGATCGTCCGGCGCGGTGGCTGGCCGGGTTCGCCGTGGTGACGGCGGGGCCTGGGGAGTCGGCGGAGGTGGTGGTTCCGTTGCCGGAGCGGGCTTTCCGCACCTGGACGCCGGATGGGTGGGAAGTGCGGCCCGGGGAGTACTCAGTGGAAATCGGCCACGCCTTGGACGACATCCGGCTGCGCACGGCCACCCACCGCTAATCCTGGTCGGGGGCGGTCAGTCGTCGGTGGCGGCCAGGCTGCCGAGGAGTTGCAGTGCTTCGGCGGTCTGGCTGTCCGCGTCCGCCTGGTAGATCACCAGCTGCTGCCCCGGGGCGCTGTTCACCGTCAGGCTCTCGTAGCTCAGCGTCAGCGCGCCGACCAGCGGGTGCCGGAACCGCTTGGTCTCGCCCGTCTTCTGCCGGATGTCGTGCCGGGCCCACAGCTTGCGGAACTCCGCGCTCTTCACCGACAACTCCCCGACCACCTCGATCAACCGAGGGTCGTCCTGGTCGGTCGCCGCCGCGCGCAGCGCGCCGACGGTGTTCACCGCCACCTTCTCCCAGTCCGGGTAGAACGCGCGCCCGTCGGGATCCAGGAAAACCAGGCGCAGCAGGTCGTCGCTGTACCGGTGCCCGGCGAACAACGCGCCACCGAGTGCGTTGTGCGCGAGCACGTTCAGGTACGGCCCGAGCACCACGGCCGGGGTGTCCGGCCAGGCGGCCATGCTGCGCAACAGGTTCTCGCTGACGCGATCACCGGCCGGGCGGCGGGCGGGCAACGGCCGCGCGACGCGGTGCAGGTGCGCGGCGAGTTCCTCGTCCAGGTCGAGCGCCTGCGCCAGCGCGTCGAGCACCTGCGCCGACGGGTTCCGCTCGCGCCCCTGCTCCAGCCGGATGTAGTAGTCGGTGCTGACCCCGGCCAGCAGCGCGACCTCCTCGCGGCGGAGCCCGCTCACCCGGCGGCGCGGGCCCGGCGCCAGTCCGGCGTCCTCCGGCTTGGCCTGCGCGCGGCGGGCCCGCAGGAACTGCCCCAGCGGATTCGTCATGCCTTCGAGGCTAAACCGGCCGGCCGCCCGCTGGGTGGCCGTGCCGCACCCAGGTTCAGCAGGTACCCGCGGTCGCGCGGAACAACTGGGCGGGCTGGTCCCCGGTCGGCGTGATCGTCACCGCCGGGTCGACCGCGGCCAGCCAGATCGACTGCCCCCGGTTCAACTCCAGCTCCGCGCCGTCCTCGGCGACCACGTGCAGCGCGCCCTCGGTGCACAGCAGGATCTGCGGACCGGTGCTCCCGGCGACCACCGGCTCCCGATCGCTCGCCGTCCACTCGATCCTGGACAGCTCGAACTCCGGCGCCCCGGTCCGGTACACCGCACCGCAGTCGCCCTCCTCGCCCTTGAGCACCGGCATCTCGGCGGCGGCGAAGTCCACCACGCGCAGCAGCTCCGGCACGTCCACGTGCTTCGGGGTCAGCCCGCAGCGCAGGATGTTGTCCGAGTTCGCCAGGATCTCCACGGCCGTGCCGTGCAGGTAGAGGTGCAGGTTCCCGGCGGGCAGGTAGATCGCCTCGCCCGCGCGCAGCACCAGCCGGTTCAGCAGCAACGCGGCCAGCACGCCGGCGTCACGCGGGTGCGCCTCGCCGAGTTCGAGGATCGTGCGGCATTCGGTGTCGAACTCGCCGTGGTCCTTCACGTGCGCCACGCACGCGTCGAGCACCTCGGGCAGCAGCTCGTCCAGCGTGGCCTGCGGCAGCGTGATCCAGGTGGTGAACAACGCGCGCAGCCCGTCCGAATCCGGCTGCGCGGCGAGCAGGCTGGAGTACTTCGCCAGCCCCGGCGTCTCGATCGCGTTCAGCAGCTTCACCGTGCGCGTCGGGTCGCGGAACCCGGCCAGCGCGTGGAACTCGGTGAGCGCGCAGACCAGTTCGGGCTTCGCGGTCGGGTCCGGGTAGTTACGGTTGGCCGCGTCCCGCGGGATGCCCGCCGCCTCCTCACGCGCGTAACCCTCGGCGGCCTGGTCGGCCGACGGGTGCGCCTGCATCGACAGCGGTTCCTCGGCGGCCAGGATCTTCAGCAGGAACGGCAGCCGCCCGCCCCAGGTACCGGCGCACTTCTCACCGAGCTGGGCCACCGGGTCGGCCTCGACCAGCTCCAGCAGGCTGCGCTCGGTGCCGTCGGCAGCGACGACCTTCGACGGGTCGCCGGGGTGCGCCCCCATCCAGAGCTCGGCCTCCGGGTGCGGGGCGGGCACCGGCCTGCCCAGCAGCTCGGGGATGGTCGTCCTCGAGCCCCATGCGTAGGGCCGCACGGCGTTGCGCAGCAGCTCCACTGTGTTCTCAACTCCTCGGCGACCTGGTCACGCGGTCGCGGACGTGTAGCGGCCGGCCCCGGGAATGCTTCCCGTCGCCAGACCCAGGTAGACCGCGGCGAGCTCGAACCGCAGCGCGAGCACCGCCGCCCTGGTGGGCTCGTCGGCGTCGATCTCCTCGGCGGGGGCGAGCACGTCGACCCCGGCGAGCATGTCCTCGGCCTGCCTCCGGGCGGCTTCGGCGCCGGGACCGGAACGCAGCGAGAGCAGCAGCACCCTCGGCTGCGGCAGCCCGCCCTCGTCCGGATCGGCGAAGATGTCGCGTTCGGTGGTGCTGCCGACCGCGGCGCGGTGCAGCGCCGGGCGGGCGAGCGCCTGGTGGTAGTCGGCCACGTCGCAGACCATCGCCGCCTGCGCGGCGAACGAGTGCGCGGCGTGCCCGGCCACGGCCAGCGCCACCGGGTCCAGCCCCCACAGCAGCGGGGTGCGGTCGGCCAGGCGCAGCGCGAGCACCTTCGCCGGGTTCACGAAGGACTCGTGGTTGGGCTGGTCGCGTTCGGCCTCGGCGTCGAGCTGGTCGGCCAGCGCCTCCACGTCGGCGACCAGCACGCCCAGCGCGTTGGCGGTGAGCAGACCGGTGGCGAACGCACGCGGGAAGGACAGCTCGGGCGGCACCGGGATGCGCGGCGCGAGCAGCAGGCCGCGCCCGGACACCGCGGCGGCCACCGGGCCGTCCGGCGGTGCCGAGAGCACCACGGTCGCGCCGTAGCGGGCGGCGCGCTCCAGCGACACCGCCAGCTCGCGGTCGTCGCCCTGCTCGGTGTGCGCCACCACGACGTCGAGCGCGCCGATCCACGACGGGACCGACTCGCTGACCACGATCGGCACCGGGCAGGTCGGGGTGAGCAGCGCGGCGAGCATGTTCGTCACCGTGCGGCCGACCCCGGGCCTGGCCAGCAGCACCAGCGCCCGCGGGCGGCCGACGTCCAGCCGGTCGGCCAGGCCGATCTCGGCCGCCGCCTCGGTGGTGGCCCGGACCTGCGCCCCCGCCATCGCGGTGGCGCGCAGCAGGCCCCGCGCGTCGACGTCGGTCAGCCGCGCCGGGTCGTCGAGCAGCGTGTCGTCAATCACCATCGGTCGCGGGATCCTTTTCGGCCCGTTCGACGGCCTCGTCGAGCAGGAGCACCGGGATGCCGTCGCGGACCGGGTACACCCGGCCGCACGAGGTGCAGGTGAGCGCGTCCGCCTCCGGGTCTTCCGGGGAACCCGGCCGCAGCGGCGCGTGATCCTCCGACGGACACGCCAGGATCTCGAGCAGCTGCTCGTCAAGCGTTACGGCCATGGTTCCTCCTTACCACCGCGAGGTCCGTGATTACCCTCGCCTCAGTCACGAACTATCGCCAGAACCTCATCGGTCAGAGCACGGACGGCCTGCTCGTCGGGTGCCTCGACGTTCAGCCGCAGCAGCGGCTCGGTGTTCGAGGCACGCAGGTTGAACCAGCTGCCGTCGTCGAGCCGTACGGTCAGCCCGTCCAGTTCGTCGACCAGCGCGCCGTCGCGGCCCGCGTAGGCGTCCTTGACCGCGACCTGGCGGGCGACCTGGTCGTCCACCGTCGAGTTGATCTCACCGGACGCGGCGTAGCGCGAGTACTGGGCGGTCAGCTCGGACAGCGGGCCGTCCTGCTCACCGAGCGCGGCCAGCACGTGCAGTGCGGCCAGCATGCCGGTGTCGGCCTTCCAGAAGTCGCGGAAGTAGTAGTGCGCGGAGTGCTCGCCGCCGAAGATGGCGCCGGTGGCGGCCATCTCCTGCTTGATGAACGAGTGCCCGACCCTGGTCCGCACCGGCTTGCCGCCGTGCTCGGTGACGATCTCCGGCACCGCCTGCGAGGTGATCAGGTTGTGGATGATGGTGGCGCCCGGCTCCTTGACCAGCTCGCGCACCGCCACCAGCGCGGTCACCGCGCTCGGGGAAACCGGCTCACCGCGCTCGTCGACCACGAAGCAGCGGTCGGCGTCGCCGTCGAAGGCCAGTCCGGCGTCGGCGCCGGTCTCGCGGACCTTGGCCTGGAGGTCGACCAGGTTCTTCGGGTCGAGCGGGTTGGCCTCGTGGTTCGGGAAGCTGCCGTCCAGCTCGAAGTACATCGGGATGACGTCGACCGGGAGTCCGTCGAACACAGTCGGCACGGTGTGGCCGCCCATGCCGTTGCCCGCGTCCACCACGACCTTGAGCCGGCGGTTGGCCGAGAGGTCGACCAGCTGCCGCAGGTGGGCGGCGTAGTCGGCGAGCACGTCCCGCTCGGTCACCGTGCCGCGCTGCCCGGCGAACTCGGGCACGCCCTGGCTCACCGTGTCGCGGATCTCACCGAGGCCGGAGTCCTGCCCGACCGGGGCGGCGCCGGCCCGGCACAGCTTGATCCCGTTGTACTGGGCGGGGTTGTGGCTGGCGGTGAACATCGCGCCCGGCAGGTTCAGCGAACCGGAGGCGAAGTACAGCTGGTCCGTGCTGGCCAGGCCGATGTTGATCACGTCGAGGCCCTGCGAGGTGACGCCCTCGGCGAAGGCCGCGGCCAGGCCCGGCGAGGACTCGCGCATGTCGTGGCCGATCACCACGGCCGTGGGCACGTCCAGCTTCACGAGCAGGGCGAACGCGGCCCCGAAGTCCCGGACGAGGTCGGCGTTCAGCTGCTCCCCGACAACGCCACGGATGTCGTAGGCCTTCACGATGCCCGACAGGTCTGACACGCCCTCTCCCGGTGGTTTCGACGACGACTCGTGCGCTCGATGCGCGTCGGAAAGCCTACCGGCGAGGTGCGACGGTGGATGCAGGTACTGAATTAACGGTAAGTGGATCAGTGCTTGATGGGGTCGGGCAGGACCCTGAGATGGCCGCGACGCCCGGAGGGCGCTTCCGGTTCGGCCTGGGTGGCGGGCCCGTCCTGGCGCCCCGCCTCCCGGACGGCTTCGGCGAGTGCGGTGAGCTCGTCACCCGAGGGCTGCGGTGCGGCGAAGCCGCCCTCGTGGCGCACGACCTCCCAGCCCCTCGGCGCGGTCAGCCGCAGGGCGTGCTCCTCGCACAGGTCGTAGGAGTGCGGCTCGGAGGCGGTCGCCAACGGTCCCACGACAGCGGTCGAGTCGCTGTAGGCGTAGGTCAGCGTGGCGACAGCGGGCTCCAGGCACCCTGTCCGCGAACACTTTCGTACGCTCGGCACAAGGTCAGACGATAGCGCTTAACACGCGCCACTTCGCGCAGGCGCACCGGTGAGGCGGATTCTCGCCTCGTGCACGGGGGCGCGTACCCTTCGTTCCGTGGCGATGGCTCGTGGATTCCGACAGCAGCAGCGCCTGCGCCGGGACCGGCACGGGCGTGGCCTGCGCGGGCCCCTGTACCCGTCCACCCTGCCCGCCGCCTCGAGCCGGGCGGAGAAGTTCGACGCGCTGGTCCTGGACGCGCTGGAGCCGATCGAGGCCCGCTGGCGGCACGAGCTGACCAAGCTGGACGTCGCGGTCGACGACGTGCCGGAGGTCCGGCGCAACGGCCGCCCGGTGAACACCGAGGGCGTGCTGCACGACGGCTCGGTCCCGCTGTCCAGGCTGGTCCCGGCCGGGGTCGACCGGGCTGGCCTGCCCACGCGCGCGCGGATCGTGCTGTACCGGCGCCCGCTGGAGGCCCGCGCGAAGGACCCGGCCGAACTCGCCGAGCTGGTCCACGACGTGCTGGTCGAGCAGGTCGCCGGTTACCTCGGCGTCGAACCGGACGTGATCGAAGGCGAGTGACCTCGCCGGGTCAGCGGCGCGCCGCCGAACCCGACGGCGACTGCGTGCCCCGCCGGCTCGGCACCGCGGTCAGCGCCGCGAACAGCAGGGCCGCCACCTGCGCCAGCAGCAGCACGTTCCGCCCGCCACCGGTGTACTCGACGACCACCTCCGCCTGCCGCGTCGGCACCGCGACCGCCACCTGGTGCCCCCACGCCCGCACGATGGCCGCCTGCTCCCCGTTGACCGTGGCCTTCCAGCCCGGCTCCTCGTCGGCGGCCAGCACCAGCAGCCGCCCGGCCGGACCGTCGGACACCCGCACCCTGACCTCCGGCGGCACCGCCTCGACCACCGCGGTCCCGGCCACCGAGGCGTCCGCCGACTGGATCTCCGGCGGCCGTCCGTTCACCGCCCGCTGCGCCAGCTCCGGTGAGATGAGCACCACCGGCCCGCCGACCGTGGTCAGCCGCAGCACCTGCCGCCCGTCCGCGGCCGGTGGCGCCGCGGCCACCTGCTCCTCGGCGATCGCCAGGATCGGCGCGCCGTCCACGCCCGGCGGCAGCACCACGAACAGCACCCCGCTGGCGGCCATGCCCGCCACCGCCTCCTGCACCGGCTCGCGCACGCCGCTGAGCAGGTTCACCTGCCAGTCGGCCAGCCGCTCGCGCGCGCCGGTGGTCGGCACCAGGTCGTCGTCCCCGTAGGCGGGCAGCCGTCCGGCGGTCTGCCGCGCCGGTTCACCACCACCGGCCAGCACCACCACCGACCGCTGGGTCTGCGCGAGTTCGTTGGTCAGCGGGTCGGCCAGGCGCAGGCCACCGCCGACGGTGAGCGGGCCCGCACGCCCGGCGACCAGCGCCCCGGTGGCCAGCACCACCAGCAGCACCACCCCGCCGACGGCCGCCGCCTTGGGCAGCCAGGCCGCACCCGGCGTGGCCGTCCGCTCGCACGCCGCGAGCACCGCCCACAGCAACCCGGCCCCGGCCACCAGCAACGGCACCCCGGCGAACCCGGGGGTCAGCACCCCGCCCGGCGTGTCGGCGATCTCGACCGAGCGCACCAGCACCACCCCCGCCGCCCCCAGCAGCGCCAGCAGCAGGCCCGGCACCGCCCGCGCGGTCGGCCGCAGGATCAACGCCATCAACGCCGCCGCCAGCACCACCACGCCGACCGGCCAGGCACCGGGACCGCCGGGCGCCAGCCCGAACAATTCACCGGCACCGGGCTGCGCCCCACCCGGCGCGCCCAGGCCGTGCAGCAGGAACTTCGGGTACCGCACCAGCACCGCGGGCCACGGCAGCAGCAGCAACAACGGCAGGAAAACCACGATCACCACGGACGCCGCCCGCCGCAGCAGCAGGCCCGGCGCCGGGAGCACGACGAAGGCGACCACCAGGCCGACCAGCGCGAGCGCGTGCCCGAGTGGCGAGAAGGCCCCGAACACCGCGAGCCCGAGCGCGCACAACACCGAGGTGTGCAGCCACTTCCGGCGCTCGGCGGTCAGCACGGCGACGATCCCGGCGAGCACCACCGGCAGCAGCAGGTGCGCGCCGACCACGTCGAGCCGTCCCTGCGCGACGCCGGCGGTGGCCGCGGGCAGCAGCCCGTACCCGGCCGCGACCGCCGCGCGCACCCAGCGGCGCACCCGCAGCCGCCGCGTCACCGCGTAGGCGAGCAGCGCGGCGATCGGCGCCTCCAGCAGCAACACCAGCGCGACCAGCGTGGCCGGTCCGCCGACCGGGGCGAACACCGCGCCGAGCAGGCCGAGCACGGCCAGCGTCGGCGGGGCCGCGGCCGCCGTGCCGCCCCCGACCGCGTGCCACGAGGCCACGTAGTCCGACCACAGCTGCCCCAGCCCGCCGACCGGCAGCAGGTGCCCACCGGCCAGGTCGAAGCCGAGCCGCCCGGTGTTCGTCACCAGCGCGATCGCGGTGAGCACCGCAAAAAGCACCACTGGCGGCGAAAACACCGTCGCGGCGAGGATCCGCCGCCGGTTGACTTCGACAAAAACGAGTTCGCGCGGCGTCTCGCGCGGACCGGGTGACGGCCGCGGCCGCTCCGGTTCGGCGGCGGGCTCGTCGGGCAGTTCGACCGCGACCACCCCGGCCGGCCGGCGCAACCCGGACACCAGCGACCGCCCCGAAGCCCGCACCCCGGCGGGCAGCGCGTCCGGGCCGACCGGACGGCGGCCACCGGTGGCACCGCCCATCGCCTCCGGCGGGATCCAGGCGGTTTCGGCGGCGGTGGTTTCGGGCAACCTGCCGAGTGCGGCCTCGCTCGCCACCCGGCGCCGGATCAACGACAGCACCAGCGCCCGGGTCGCGTTGCGCAGCCGGACGAACCGGCCGACCAGCAAACCGCGCACGGAACCGCGGTGGCCGGCCCGCTCCCGGCGCGCCGCTCTCAGCCCTGCCCGCCCACCGGCGAGGTAGCCGATGGCCCGGAACTCCGCGGCGGCCCGATTTCCCCGGCGCAGCAAGGCAAATCCCAGCCCGCGCAGCACGCACAGCAGGAGCAGCCGAGGCAGTCCCCACCAGAACGAGAGCGCCGAGCAGTTCACCAGGAAGGTGCGCAGGCCGAGCGCGCGATCGGCGGCGGCCAGCCCGTGCGGCACCGCGTGCGCGGTCCGCTGCCCGGTGGCCAGCGCACGTACGTGCCGCAGGCGCGCGGTCGGCACCGACAGCACCACGCTGCCCGCCGCGTTCGCCCGCCAGCCGAAGTCGATGTCCTCGCGCAGCAACGGGATCGCGGTGTCGAAGCCGCCGAGCTCGGTCCACAGCTCACGCCGGACCAGCACTCCGGCGCTGGGCACGGCGAGCACCTCGGTGCTCTGCTCCGGCCGGTTCTCCAGGTCCCCGGCCACCGACTGCCGGTGCCCGGAGGCGTCGGTGGACAGCCCGGCTTCGGTGATCAGCCGCGGGTCGGTCCAGTCGACCGAAATCGGGCCGAGCACCCCGGCCGAGGGTGAGGTCTCGGCCGCGCGCAGCAACCGGTCGAGGCAGTCCGGCTCCGGCGCGCAGTCGTCGTGCAGCAGCCAGAGCCACGATCCCGGGTCGCCCCAGCGCTCGGTGGCGTGGGACACCGCGGCGGAAACCGCTTCGGCGAAGCCGGTTTCACCCGTGAGTGTGAGAACTCCGTCAAGGATCGGGCCCTCCCCGCCGACCGCCCCGTCCGGATCGGCGGCTTCGGCGAGCAGCAACGGCGTCCGGTCCGTGGAACCGGTGTCCACGGCGAGCACGTGACGGGGGCGCGGGCCGCTGCGGCGCAACGCGGACAACGCCAGCGGCAGCCAGGCTTCCCCGTTGTGGCAGACCAAAACCGCGAGGACGGGCACGGTGGCGAAGCTCGGCACGCGCTCACCCTACGGGCCGGGCGGGCAGGCACCCCGGCGGGGCGACTGTCGCGTTAGGAGGGTCTCACTGACTGGAAACCCGGCCGCTCAAATGGCGAGACGGCGTGCTCGCCGGGGTGCGCACACCCTGGCGAACACGCCGTCTCGCGGAGCTTTTGCTTAGACCGCGCGTTTCTTCAGCTTGCGCCGCTCGCGCTCGGACAGCCCGCCCCAGATGCCGAAGCGTTCGTCGTGCGCCAGCGCGTACTCGAGGCATTCGTCCTTCACCTCGCAGCCCTGGCAGATCCGCTTGGCTTCCCTGGTGGAGCCCCCCTTTTCCGGGAAGAACGCCTCCGGGTCGGTCTGCGCGCAGAGCGCGCGCTCCTGCCACTGCTGTTCCTCGGCCGGGTCGAAAAGATCAGTGAGAACCCCCAGTTCCTGCTCCGGGCGTTCGCCCCAATCCATGACCGAGCCCCCTTCCCTTCCGTCGATCGCTGTCCGCATGTCCGCCTCCTCGCTTCCACGCACTCCCAGGCTGGCGGTACCGCAATCACCCGTTGATCCCCTAGCTCCAACGAATGACATCGTTGTGATTACACCCGTGTAATCGGGTCAGGTCAAGCTGAGTAGCGTGTTCGGGGGATACCCGAGACCTTTCGCGCAAGCGGACACGCCGTGCGCCACCCAACGTCGATGGGGAAGACTGGACCAGTGCACCGATCTGCCACCCGCCCAAGCCCCTTGTTCTACGCCCTGCTGGCGGTCACCGTCGCGGGCGGGGTCATCATGGCCCTGCAGAGCCCGTTCCCGTTCGAGGACGGCCGCGTGTTCCTCGGTGAGCGCGACTGGCTCGGCACCGCCGGCGCCGTGCTGCTGATCCTCGGCGGCTGGGCGGTTTCGTTGGTGCTCCACGAGTTCGGCCACGCGCTGGTGGCCTACCGCGGCGGCGACCACGAGGTGGCCGCCAAGGGCTACCTGACGATGGACATCCGCCGGTACACCGATCCGGTCTTCTCCATCCTGATCCCGCTGCTGATCCTGGCCATCGGCGGCATCCCGCTGCCCGGTGGTGCGGTGTGGATCAACCGCTGGGCGCTGCGGTCCCGTTCGGTGTCCTCGTGGGTCTCGCTCGCCGGGCCGCTGAGCAACCTCGCGCTCGGCATCCTGCTGACCGTCTCGGTGGCGCTGATCCCGATGCCCACCGGGCTCACCATCGGGCTGTCCTACCTGGCCTCGCTGCAGATCCTGGCCTTCGTGATCAACATCCTGCCGGTGCCGGGGCTGGACGGCTACGGCGCGATCGAGCCGTACCTCTCGCCTCAGGCACGTGAATTCGGTGCGAAGGCACGGCCTTGGGCACCGCTGGTGCTGTTCGCGCTCATCCTCGCCGTGCCCGCGGTCGGCAACGCGCTGTGGAGCCTGACCGACCTGGTCTTCGACTCCGTCGGCGGCAACTCCGTGGCTTCGACGGTGGGCCAGTACGCCTTCCGCTTCTGGAGCTACTGAGTCCCGCCCGGCCCCTGGGGCACGCTTTCCCGATCGATCCAGGCGTGGGCCCGCTTGGCCACCTTCTTGAGCCCGGACCGTTCGCCGAGGTAGTCCCCGGCCATGCCGACCACCGGCAGCAAACCGAGCGCGCGGTGCACCAGCCGCCCGCGCGGGCGCTTCTCCAGTTCGTCCACGATGGACAGAAGGGAGCGCCCCAGCCGCCACAGCGTGCGCGCGGCCGCCTTCACCGTGAGGCGGCCGTGCTCGCGTTCGGCGCCGGTGAGTTCTTCGGTCAGTTCGTCGGTCCGCGAGTCCTCCGCCGAAGCGTCGTGCTCCGCGTTCTTGCCAGCGGCCAGCACCGGATCGATGTCCCGCTCGAACAGCACCCACGCGATCAGGCGGACGCGGTCACCGATTTCGGTGATGCCGTGTTCCCCGCTGATCGCGCACAGCAACAATCCCTGCGCGGCCGCACCGAGCGTGTCCTGCACCGGGAGCCGGTCGGCCAGCGCGCCGCCGAGGCCGGGGATCGAGGTGAGCAGCGCGGTGAACCGGCCGACCCGGTTGACCCACCACCGGGTCCGCTCGTCGGCGTCCATCGCGGCCCAGGCTTCGGTACCGGGAACCTTCACCGAAGTCAGTCCGTTGAGCAGTTTGTCGCGCAGGCCCGGATCGACCTCGTCCAGTTCCGAGTCCTCGTCCCGCCTGCGCGCGCGAGCCAGCAGGCCGAGCGGATCGGACTCGCGCAGCGCGTCCAGCATCGGACCGCAGCCGCGGACGAACGGCCGCAGCACCTTGACCACCTGCGCGTCCGAAATCGCCTCACCCACGGAGCTTCGCCTCCTGTCCCGCTCGCACCGCGCCACCGACGGCGAACGCGCCGGGGAGCGCGCCGACGGCCAGCAACAGCAATCCTCGCCAGTCCTCCACGAATACCCGATCGCCGCCGGGACCGAACATGGCGAAGGCGATCGCGGTGAACGCCCACACCGCCAGCACCACACCGGCGAACGGCGGGCCGACCAGCGCCCGCCCGGCCAGCACCAGCATCGGCGTGGTGATCGCGGCCACCAGCAGCGAGAGCGGTACCGGGAACGCGCCGAGCGCGGGCAGCAGCGTGCCGTCGGCGCGCAGCGGCAGGAAGAACAGCTCCAGCACGGCCAGCAGGACCGCGTCCACGACCAGCACGACGGCCAGCAGCGCGCGCATCAGTCCCAGCCCCCGAACAGATCGGTGGCCGCGCCGGTGCCGTCCCCGGCGACCAGCACGAAGCACTCGGTGGTGGCCAGCGGCTGGGCGAGGTTGTTGGACAGGGCGAACAGCCCGTCGCCGACGTGCACCTGCGTGGCGTGCGCCCGCAGGGCGGCCACCTTCGCGGCCAGGTGCCCGGAGACGTCCACCCTGGTGGTGATCACCTCGTCCGGGGTGGACGGCAGCTCGCTGTCGGCGGGCACCGCGAACGGCAGGTCCGCGCGGTCACGGAGCAGCGCGAGCCCGCGGGAGGTGTCCCCCGCCGAGGACACCGTGTGGAACACGCGCCGCACGGACTCGGCACCGGCCACCGCGGCCATGGTCACCTCGTGCGCGCGGATGTGGTCGGGGTGGCCGTACCCGCCGAAGTCGTCGTAGCTGACCACCACCTGCGGCCGCAGTTCGCCGAGCAGGGTGCGCAGCTGCCCGGCCTGCTCCTCGATCGACCCGCGCACGAAGGCCCGCGGGTGCTCGGCCGACGGGGTGCCCGCCATGCCCGAGTCGCGCCAGCGGCCCACCCCGCCGAGGTACTCGTGCCGGGTGACGCCCAGCGCCTCGCAGGCGGCCGCCAGCTCGCCGCTGCGGTAGCCGCCGAGCTGGTCCCCGGCCCAGGAACCGAGCTGGGCGAGTTCGGGCGGGATGATCTCGCCCTCCTCCCCCAGGGTGCACGTGACGACGGTCACTTCGGCACCTTCGGCCGCGTACCGGGCGATGGTGCCGCCGGTGGTCAGCGTCTCGTCGTCGGGGTGGGCATGGACCAGCAGCAACCTGCGGGGTTCTGGCGAGATCACGGCTTCAGATTAATTCGTGCGTTGGTATTCCACGCGGGCCGACCTCGGATATCCTGCCCGGCAGAGTTGTACGTGACGGGCGAGCGGTACCTCGAATGCGGCGAACAAAAGCGCTGTGGCTGAAGGGCTCGCTACGTGTACCCCCACGAAGGGCATCTTGGTGAGCACTGAAGCAACAACGACATCGGGTTCCGTGCTGTCCATCTCGGACCTGCACATCACGTTCTCCACCGACGACGGCATCGTCCAGGCCGTCAAGGGGATCGGGTTCGACGTGGCGCCCGGCGAGATCGTCGCCGTGGTCGGCGAGTCCGGCTCCGGCAAGTCCGTGACCTCGATGTCGGTACTCGGCCTGCTGCCGAAGACCACCAAGATCGCCGGCGAGCGCCGCCTCGAGCAGACCGACCTCGGCGTGCTGAAGGACGCCGAACTGCGCAAGGTCCGCGGCAACGAGATCGCGATGATCTTCCAGGAGCCGATGAGCGCGCTGAACCCGGTCTACACGATCGGCTGGCAGATCCGCGAGGCGCTGCGCACCCACCAGGACCTGTCGAAGGCCGCCGCCGACGCCCGCGCCATCGAGCTGCTGGACATGGTCGGCATCCCGAACCCGCCGGTCCGGTTCAAGCAGTACCCGCACCAGCTCTCCGGCGGGCTGCGCCAGCGCGTGGTGATCGCCATGGCGATCGCCTGCGACCCGAAGGTGATCATCGCCGACGAGCCGACCACCGCGCTCGACGTGACCGTGCAGGCGGAGATCCTCGGCCTGCTGCGCAAGCTGCGGGACACGCTGAACACCGCGATCGTGCTGATCACGCACGACATGGGCGTGGTGGCCGACCTGGCCGACCGCGTGGTGGTGATGTACCAGGGCGAGATCGTCGAAACCGCGCCGGTGCGCGAGCTGTTCGCCTCGCCGAAGGAGGAGTACACCCGCAAGCTGCTGGCCGCGGTGCCGGTGCTGGGCCAGCGCCCCGAGGGCAGGCGCCTGCTGGAGACCGAGTCGATCGAGGTCGCCACCGAGGAGATCCGGCTGACCGACAAGGAGCTGGAAGCCCAGATCGAGGAAACCGCGTACGCGCTGGAGATCAAGAACCTGGTGCTGGAGTACCCCGGCCGGCGCGGCCAGCAGAAGAACCGCGCGGTCGACGACGTCTCGCTGCACATCAGCAAGGGCGAGATCCTCGGCCTGGTCGGTGAGTCCGGTTCGGGCAAGTCGACCGTCGGCCGCTGCGCGATCCGCCTGCTCGACCCGACCGAGGGCCAGGTGTTCATCGCCGGGCGCGACATCACCAAGCTCAGCACCAAGGAACTGCGCCCGCTGCGCCGCTACTTCTCCATCGTGTTCCAGGACCCGGCGTCTACTTTGGACCCGAAGATGACCATCGGCGAGTCCATCGCCGAGCCGCTGGTGCTGCACAAGGTGGTCGAGGGCAAGGCGCTCAACGACCGGGTGAGCACCCTGCTGGACAACGTGGAGCTGGGCGGGCACTACCGCAACCGGTACCCGCACGAGCTCTCCGGCGGCCAGCGCCAGCGCGTCTCGATCGCGCGGGCGCTCGCGCTGGACCCGCAGCTGCTGATCGCCGACGAGCCCACCTCGGCGCTGGACGTGTCGGTGCAGGCGCGGGTGCTCGACCTGTTCCTCGACCTGCAGCAGAGCCTCCAGTTCGCCTGCCTGTTCATCAGCCACGACCTGGCCGTGGTCGACCTGCTGGCGGACCGGGTGGCGGTGATGCAGCACGGCAAGCTGATCGAGGTCGGCACCCGCGACCAGGTGCTGCACACCCCGCAGGAGGACTACACCCGCCGCCTGCTCTCGGCGGCCCCGGTGGCCGACCCGGTCCTGCAGGCCGAGCGGCGCAAGGCGTGGGAAGCGGGCAAGCTCGCCCCGGTCGCGGACTGACCCAGAGCACGCGAAAAGGCCCCCGCGTCCCGAGTGGACGCGGGGGCCTTTCGCTGTGCCCGTACTACGCCTTCTGGCGACGCTGACGCGGGTCGAACGCGTCCCGCAGGCCGTCACCGATGAAGTTGATGGTGAGCGAGATCAGCACCAGCACCACGAACGGCCCGAAGAACAACCACGGCCTGCCCTGCAGCTGCGCGTAGTTCTCCAGGATGACGCGGCCGAGCGAGGTGTCCGGCAACTGCACCCCGAGGCCGATGAACGACAGCGCCGCCTCGGCCAGCACGGCCTGCGCGACCGCCAGGGTCGCGTTCACCGTGATGCTGCCGACCATGTTCGGCACCAGGTGCTTGAAGATGATCCGCCCGGTACCGGCACCGGCCGCCCGCGAGGCCTCGACGAACTCCCGCTGCGACAGCGACATCGCCTCGGCCCGGACGATCCTGGCGATCGGCATCCAGCCGAACGCCGCCAGCACCATCGCCACCACGTACCAGGACCCGCCGCCGGCCACCTTCACCAGGATGGCCGCCGCCGCGATCTGCGGCACGATCAGGAACAGGTCGGTCAGCCGCGAGGCCGCCGAGTCGGTGAACCCGCGCAGGTACCCCGCGCTGGCCCCGATCAGCACCCCGAGCGTGGTCGAGACCACCGACACGGTGAGCGCGATCAGCAGCGAGTACTGGGTACCCCGCAGCACCTGCGAGACCATGTCCTTGCCGACCTGCGTGGTGCCGAGCGGGTGCTCCCCGCTCGGCGGCAGGAAGCCGCCGACCGTCTCCTCGTAGCCGTACGGCCAGAAGATCGGCATGATCACCGTGATCAGCACCAGCAACAGCAGCACCGCGCTGGAGACCATCGCGGCCTTGTGGCGCAGGAACTTCCGCAGGACGAGCTTGCCCTGGCTGGTCGGCTCCGGCGCGCCCGACGGCGGCAGGGCCCCGTCCGCCATGGTCGGGGCGTCCGTCTGTGCTCCGGTCAGGAGCGAGTTCATGTCAGCCAACGCGAATCCTCGGGTCCAGGATGCCGTACATCAGGTCGGCGATCAGATTGGCGACCACCACCATCGTGGCGACCAGTACGAGCCAGCCCATCAGCACGTTCGGGTCGTTCCGGTCGACGGCTTCGACCAGCACCGACCCCATGCCGTTCCAGTTGAACACCCGCTCGGTGATGATCGCCCCGGTGAGCACACCGGCGAAGTTGACCGAGAACAGCGTGGTCACCGGGATCAGGGCGTTGCGGAAGGCGTGCCGGAAGATCACCCGGGACGAGGACAGGCCCTTCGCCCGCGCGGTCCGCACGTAGTCCGCGTTCAGCGTCTCCAGCATCGAAGCGCGCTGGAAGCGGCTGTAGGCCGCGAAGCTGATCGCCATGATCGACAGGGTCGGCAGCAGGAACGCGCCGACGTACTTGGTGGCGAAGTCGAACAGACCGTCCGCCTGCAGGTTCTCCGGACTGGTGGTGCGCAGCCAGGGATTGCCCAGCCATTCGTCCCACCCGAGGTCGCGGACCAGCACGTTGATCTCGATCGCGTACTGCTTGAGCACGATGGCGACGCAGAAGATCGGCATCGAGAACAGCAGGAACGCCACCGTGGTCGCCAGGTAGTCGACGATGGAGTACTGCTTGACCGCGGCGATCACGCCGACGGTCACGCCGAGGACCACCGCGAGGAGCTCGGTACCGATGACCAGCCGGGCGGTCACCTCGAAGGCGCTCATCACCTTCGGGAAAACCGGTTGCAGGCCCTGGCCCTGGGCGATAGACACACCCCAGTCACCGGTCAGGAAGCTGCCGAGCCAGTCGAAGTACCGGGGCACCAGGCCCTGGTCGAGGCCGAGTTGGCGGGCCAGCTCGTCGACCGCCTCGCGGCTGACGTTCGGGTTCCCGCGCAGTTCCCCGAGCGGGTCGCCCGCGCCGGCGACCATCAGGAAACAGAGGAATGTCGCGATCAGCAGAATGGGAATGGAGATCGCGATGCGACGTAGTACGTAGACAACCAGGTTCAACTAATTGCTCCTCGTCGGGGCCCGGCCTTGGAACGCAACCGAGCCCGGAATTCAGGTACACCGTAGTGCCCCGGTCCCGGGCGTCAACAGCTACTTCCGAAGGGGATCGGGGCCGGCTTGTGGCCGTGCCCCGATCCCCGCCGGGTCGATCGGTAGGAAGCGGGAAAGACCAGGACTAGCTGGTCTTCTCCCACTCGCCGGCGTTCCACAGCGCACCGTTGTACGACTGCATGTACACCTTGTCGATGCCCCGGAAGCCCCACATGGACGGGGTCTGGAACAGCGGCAGCGTCGCATAGTTGTCCGCGATCGCCTTGTCGGCTTCCTGGTAGGCCTGCGTACCCTGCGCCTCGTCCGTCGCCGAGACCGCCTTGTCGAAGGCCGTCTTGATGTTCGGGTCGTTCAGGCTCTGGTAGTTCTGCGCCCCACCCTGGTCCTTCGGGATGTAGATGGACGGCTGCTCGGCCTTGAACGGCGCCGACGACCAGCCGAACAGGGCGATGTCGTACTCACCCTTGTCCAGGTTCCCCTTGAGGAAGTTCGGGTCGGTCTGGTCGGTGATCTCGATGCCCGCGGCCTTGGCCTGGGCGATGATGATCTCGACGGTCTGCTTGCGGCGGTCGTTCTGGTTGTGCGTGATGGTGACCGAGAAGCGCTGGCCGTCCTTCGCGAAGATGCCGTCGGCACCCTTCACCCAGCCCGCGTCGGTCAGCGTCTTGGCCGCCACCTCGGCGCCCTTGCCCGCCTTGTCGCTGTAGAGGTCGACGTAGCCCTGCTCGCCCGGGTAGAAGACGATGCTGTTCAGCGGCTGCGCGTCGGCCTGGACCTCCTTGAGGAGCTTGTCCACGATCTCCTGGCGGTTGACCACCTCGAAGAACGCCTTGCGGGTCTCCTGCTTCTGGAAGATCGGCTTGGCGAAGTTCAGGTCGAGGTGCTCGAAGGTCAGCTGCGAGGCCGAACCGTAGGTCACGCCCTGCGAGGCGAGGCCCTTCATGGTGCCCGCCGCGGTGGCGTCCGGCTGGGTCGACGCCGCGACGTCGATCTCACCGTTCTGCAGCGCGGTGGCCATCGCCTTGGTGTCCTTCATGGCGCGGACGACGATCTTCGCCGGGCCGCCCTTCTCGCCGATCCAGAGCGGGTTCTTCTCCAGGGTCACCGACTCCTGGTTGGCGTCGAAGGCGGTGATCTTGTAGGGCCCGGAGCCCGGCATGGTGGCCGGGTCGAAGTCCTTGAACTTGTTGGTCCAGTAGTCGCCGGCCTTCTTCAGCTCCTCGAGCGGGCTGCTGAGGGTCAGCTTGGTGATGTCGGCGATGCCGGTCTGCTTCTCCACGATGTGCGCGGGCATCACCGCGGTGGAGTTGAACATGCCCTTGTAGTCGAGGTAGGGCTTCTCGAACTTGGCCTCGAAGGTCAGGTCGTCCTTGCAGGTGGCCTCGTTGACCAGGCTGTAGCCGGCCGAGGACGCGGAGTTGAAGACCGGCGTCTCGCCGTCCTTGACCTTGCCGCTGTGCGAGAGCCAGGCGAGGTAGAAGTCATCGCAGTCCCAGGCGTCGCCGTCGGACCACTTGACGCCGGGCTTGATCTTCCACTCGACGACCTGCGGCTCCTTCGAGGTGACCGTCCACGACTCGAGCACGTCGTTGTTGAGCAGCACCTTGTTGTTGCCGTCGAGCACGTCGGCACCGGAGAGCACCGTGGTCAGCACGTAGGTGTTGTACGAGCTGTTCGAGTCCGGCGTGTCGTTGTTGTACGCCGAGAAGCCCTGGTCGATGCCGACGATCACCTGGTCGCTGTTCGCCGCGGCGCCCAGCTTGAAGTTCTCGCCGCTCTGGGCCTTGCCCGTCGCCATACTTTTGATATCGGCGCTCGAGCCGGTGTTCGGGTCGCCACCCTCGTTGCCGCCGCCGCTGCACGCGCTCAACAGCAGCGCGGAGCCGGCGACCAGCGACAGGGCGGAGACTGCTTTGCTTCTCCTCATTTACGTGTGCCCTCCTAGCACTGGGTCCCGGGGCATCGGACCTGGGGACCCACCCGCCCCGGATAGTTGAGCCGGAGCTTATGACACGCCAAGCAACACTCAATTGGCGCACTGCGGGTGCACGCTAGAAAGCGCGGGCACGCGCGGTCACCAGTTACCGCGCGATCGTGACCAAAGGGTGACTTCCCACCAACGTCCGGAAATACAACGGTTACCACCCGGTACCGACCGCGCAACGGACCTCACCCGGACGCAACACGGGGCCGGGTGTTCGCCCGGCCCCGCGCGGTGATCAATGATCACTCAGTCGTGCGTATACCTACTTGGTGACGGCCCACTCCCCGACGTTCCACAGGGCGCCGTTGTAGGACTGGTTGAACACCCTGTCGATACCGCGGAAGCCCCACATCGAGGGAGTTTGGAACAGCGGGAGCGACGCATAATTTTCCGCGATGTACCGGTCCGCCTCGGCGAAGCCCTCCCGCGCGACGTTCTCGTCGGTGGCCGCGATCGCCTTGTCGTACGCGGTCTTGATCCGCGGGTCGTTCAGGCTCTGGTAGTTCTGGTTGCCGCCCTGGTCCTTGGGCACGTAGATGGGCGGCTGCTCGGCCTTGAACGGGGCCGCCGACCAGCCGAACAGGGCGATGTCGTACTGGCCCTTGTCCAGGTTCCCCTTGAGGAAGTTGGGGTCGGTCTGGTCGGTGATCTCGATGCCCGCGGCCTTGGCCTGGGCGATGATGATCTCGACCGTCTGCTTGCGGCGGTCGTTGGTGTTGTGCGTGATCACCACGGAGAAGCGCTGGCCGTTCTTGGCGAAGATGCCGTCGGCGCCCTTCACCCAGCCCGCGTCGGTCAGCGTCTTGGCCGCGGCCTCGGCGCCCTTGCCGGCCTTGTCGCTGTAGACGTCGGCGTAGCCCTGCTCACCGGGGTAGAACACCAGGCTGTTCAGCGGCTGGATGTCTGCCTGGACCTCCTTGAGCAGCTTGTCCACGATCTCCTGGCGGTTGACCACCTCGAAGAACGCCTTGCGCGTGGCCTCCTCCTGGAAGATCGGCTTGGCGAAGTTCAGGTCGAGGTGCTCGAACGACAGGCGCGGCGCCGAGCCGTACTTGACGCCCTGCGCGGCCAGGCTCTTGAGCGTGTTGGCCGCGGTGACGTCCGGCTGCACCGAGGAGGCGACGTCGATCTCGCCGTTCTGCAGCGCGGTGGCCATCGCCTTGGTGTCCGGGATGCCGCGGACGAGCACCTTCGCCGGGCCGCCCTTGGCGCCGATCCAGTGCGGGTTCTTCTCCAGGGTGACCGACTGCGCGTTCTGGTCGAAGGCGGTGATCATGTACGGCCCGGAGCCGGGCATGAGCGCCTTGTCGAAGTTCTTGAACTTGGTGTTCCAGAACTCGCCGACCTTTTTGAGGTCCTCGATGCTGCTCTGGAGGTTGAGCGTCTTGATGTCGGCGATGCCGGTGCCCTTCTCGACCACGTGCGCGGGCAGCACCGCGGTCGAGTTGAACATGCCCTTGTAGTCGAGGAACGGGCTGGCGAACTGGGCCTCGAAGGTCAGGTCGTCCTTGCAGACCGGGGCGCTGACCTTGTCGTAACCCGCGATCGAAGCCGACTGGAAGACCGGCGAGTCGCCGTCCTTGACCTGGTCGCTGTGCGAGAGCCAGGCGAGCCAGAAGTCGTCGCAGTCCCAGGCCTCGCCGTCGGACCACTTCACGCCCGGCTTGATCTTCCACTCGACGATCTGCGGGTCCTTGGACTTGACCGTCCACGACTCCAGCACGTCGGTGTTGAGCAGCACCTTGTTGTTGCCGTCCAGCACGTTCGCCCCGGCCAGCACCGAGGTCAGCACGAAGGTGTTGTACGAGCTGTTGGCGTCCGGGGTGTCGTTGTTGTACGCCGAGTACCCCTGGTCGATGGCCACCGTTACGGCATCGCTGGCCGGCGCGTCACCCAGCTTGAAGTTGTCGCCGGTCTGCGCCTTGCCGATGGCCATGCCCTTGATGTCCTCGGCCGAGCCGGTGTTCGGGTCACCGCCCTCGTCACCCCCGCCACCGCAGGCGCTCAGCACGAGCGCCGCGCCGGCGAACAACGAGATCGCCTGGACCGCTCTGGTTCTCCTCATGTCGGTTGTGCCCTCCTAGCACCTGGCCGTGGCGATGGCCGCCGGCCGTTGGTGCACGCTAGAAAGGCTCTGTGGCCCTGGTCATCAGTTGACCGGCGATCGTGACCAAAGGGTGACGAGCGGAACAACCACGCAATTCACGCGCAACACGCGCGGTCAGTTGGTCCCGCGCGTCCAGTTCACCGCGTTGCCGAACGGCCCGGTCATCGGCGGGCCCGGGGTGACCCCGGAAACGCCCTTGCCGACGGCGAGCGTGTCCGACAGCTGGAACAGCGGGATCACCACGTTTCGCTGCCACAGCTGGGACTCCGTGCTCTCGATCAGCTCGCCCGGCGCGCTGGTTCCGGTGAGTGCCGACTCGATTCCGCTCTGCAGTCCCTGATCGCAGAACGCGGCCGGGTTCGGCGAGGATTCCGGAGTGGTCGGTGTGGTGCCGGGCTGGGTGGGGCGGCAGCCGAACTCGGACGCCAGGGTGAGCGCCGGATCGGTGCCCACCGCCTGCGGCACCACCGCCAGGTCCACCCCGACGCCGCCGTCGACCGGCGGGAGCGCGGTGCCGTCACCGGCCGGTTGCGCGAGCAGGTTCGAGAACAGTTCGCGCGGCTGCGGGTTGATCAGGCGCACGTCCACGCCGGCCGCGACCAGTTGCGAGGTCAGTTCCTTGGCAATGGTGGCGTACGGCTCCTGCTGGCCCGGCGAAGCGACCACAAGGGACAGTTGCCTGCCGTTGGAATCCCGCCAGGTTCCCGCATCCCGGGTGTAACCGGCGTTGGCGAGCAGTTCGCCCGCCTTCGCCGGGTCGGCGGTGGCGGGCGGGCCGCTGCCCGGGATGGTCGGCCGGTACCCGGCCACCGAGGGCGGGGTCAGCAGCGAATCGGCGCGCAGCGCGGCGGACGAACCGCCCTTGGTGCCCTCGTCGATCAGCTGGTTCCGGTCGAGCAGCGCGGCGATCGCGCCGCGCACGCGGTCGTCGGTGAGCTCGGGTCCGCTCGGCCGCAGCAGCACGCTGGCCAGCCGCGGTTTGGCCACGGTGTGCAACTGCACGGATTCGCCGAGTTCACCAAGCAGCTTGAGACCGGTGGAGTCGGTGCGGGACAACGAGAACTGCACGGTCCCGCTGCGCAGGGCGGCCGCGGTGCCCGCCTGATCGGCCCGTCGCAGCACCAACCGGTCGACCGCGGCCGGTTTCTCCCACCAGCGCTCGTTGCGCTCCAGGATGATCTCACCGCGGTCGCGGTCGAGCGTCTTGATCGAGAACGGACCGCCGTACGCGGGGAAGCCGCCTTCGAGCGCGGCCCGCCAGCCGCCGGGCGCGTCCTTGAACAGGTGCTGCGGCAGCAGTCCGCTGAACAAGGTCTTCCAGCCGGGGTAGGGCTTGGCGAAGGTGACCTCGACGCGCTTGCCGCCCTCGCGCGACTGGATGTCGGAGATCAGCCGGTAGCCCGCCGGGTCGACCACCCCCGGCTCCTCCTTCATCGCGTTGGCCAGGTAGGCGAAGTCCTCGGCGGCGATCGGCGCGCCGTCGGACCAGGACGCGTCCGGCCGGATGTCGTAGGCCACCACGAACGGCATTTCGGAGCTGACCTGCGCCGAGCCGGAGATGACCTCGGCGGACTCCATCAGGTTCTCGTCCAGCTGCGGGATGCCCCCCGCGTCGGGCCGGAACACCGAGGGCAGCAGGAGCTCGGACAGCGCGGAGGTGACCGTCGAGGAGTCGGCGAGGTTGTGCGGGTTGTACCCGCCCACGATGTCGTCGACGCCGATGACGATCTGCGACGGCGTTTTCCCCGGTGGCGTGGACTCCTCGGCGACCGGTGTGCTCACCACCGGCGGTGGCGGGGTGTTGGTGCACCCGGCGAGCAGTGCGGCGGCGAGCAGCCCGACGGCGCCCAGCCTCGGCCGGCGCCCGCCGGTTTCGCCCCTCACCCGCAACTGCTCGCCTCTCGGTAGCTGGACCGCCATGCTGCCATGGGCAGCGACTGGCACGACACCGGGTTTACGTCCCCCGGTAAGGGGACGCTCCAACCCCGGTGCCGGTTCCAGGTCCGGGCTCAGCCGCGGTTCTTGACCCGGTTGCGCTCCTTGGCCCTGGTGTTCACGTCCAGGATCACCTTGCGGATCCGGACCACCTCGGGCGCGACCTCCACGCACTCGTCGGCGGCGCAGAACTCCAGCGCCTCCTCCAGCCCCAGCTTGCGCGGGCGGGCCAGGCGCTCCAGCTCGTCACCGGTGGAGGAGCGCATGTTGGTGAGCTTCTTCTCCTTGGTGATGTTGATGTCGAGGTCCTCCGCACGCGGGTTCTCCCCGACCACCATGCCCTCGTAGACCTCGGCACCCGGCTCCACGAAGAAGGTGCCGCGGTCGGCCAGCTGGATCATCGCGTAGGCGGTGATCGGGCCGGACCGGTCGGCGACCAGCGAGCCGCTGTGCCGGGTGCGGATCTCGCCCGCCCACGGCTGGTAGCCCTCGAACACGTGGTTGGCGATGCCGGTGCCGCGGGTCTCGGTGAGGAAGTCGGTGCGGAAGCCGATCAGGCCGCGGGCGGGCAGCACGTAGTCGAGCTTGATCCGGCCGGTGCCGTGCCCGCCCATGTGCTCCATCTTGCCCTTGCGCGCGGCCAGCAGCTGGGTGATCGAGCCGAGGTACTCCTCCGGCGCGTCGATCGACAGGCGCTCGAACGGCTCGTGCAGCTTGCCGTCGATGGTCCGGGTGACCACCTGCGGCTTGCCGACGGTCAGCTCGAAGCCCTCGCGGCGCATCTGCTCGACCAGGATGGCCAGCGCCAGCTCACCGCGGCCCTGGACCTCCCAGGTGTCCGGGCGCTCGGTGGGCAGCACGCGGATGCTGACGTTACCGATCAGCTCGGCGTCGAGGCGGGCCTTGACCAGCCGCGCGGTGACCTTGTCGCCGCCGTTGCGCCCGGCCAGCGGCGAGGTGTTCACGCCGATGGTCATCGAGATGGCCGGCTCGTCGACGGTGATCCGGGGCAGCGCCTCCGGGTCGTCCACGTCGGCGAGGGTGTCGCCGATGGTGATGTCCGGGATGCCCGCGATGGCGACCAGCTCGCCGGCGCTGGCCTCGGTGGCCGGGACGCGGGTGAGGGCCTCGGTGACCAGCAGCTCGGAGATGCGCACGGACTGCACCGAGCCGTCCTCGCGCAGCCAGGCCACGGTCTGGCCCTTGCGCAGCTTGCCCGAGTGGATGCGGATCAGCGCGATGCGGCCGAGGAAGTTCGACGCGTCGAGGTTGGTGACCAGCGCGCGCAGCGGGCCGTCCGGGTCGGCGACCGGGGCGGGCACGTGGTGCAGCAGGGTCTCGAACAGCGGGTCCAGGTTCTCGCTCTCGGGCAGGCCGCCGTCGGCGGGCTGCTCCAGGCTGGCCTTGCCCGCCCGGGCCGAGGCGTAGACGACCGGGAGGTCGAGGACCGCGTCGAGGTCGGCGTCCTCGATGTCACCGGCCAGGTCGAGCAGCAGGTCGTGGGTCTCCTCGACCACCTCGGCGATGCGCGCGTCCGGGCGGTCCACCTTGTTGACCACCAGGATCACCGGCAGGCCGGCTTCGAGCGTCTTGCGCAGCACGAACCGCGTCTGCGGGAGCGGGCCCTCGCTGGCGTCGACCAGCAGCACCACGCCGTCGACCATGGCCAGGCCGCGCTCGACCTCACCACCGAAGTCGGCGTGGCCGGGGGTGTCGATGACGTTGATGGTCACCGGCCCGTCCGCGGTCTGGCGCCGGATCGAGGTGTTCTTGGCGAGAATGGTGATGCCCTTCTCGCGTTCGAGCTCGCCGGAGTCCATCACCCGGTCGACCATCTCGGCCCGTTCGGCGAACGCGCCGGACTGGCGGAGCATGGCGTCGACCAGGGTGGTCTTGCCGTGGTCCACGTGTGCGACGATGGCGACGTTGCGCAGGTCGGGCCGGGTCCGGCCGGACGTCTCGCGGTCGGCTCCGGCGGCGATGACACTGGCTGCGGGCACGCTCGAGCTCCTGATACTTCGGAATTGGGGTGGCCGACCGCGGATACCCGTGTTGGAATCGATCCAAGGCACGCGCGAGAGCGGCGCTGGTCATACGCGATCACGAACAGGATACCTGCCGTGTCCCTGTGACCAGGGCCACGCCCCAAGATCGGTTAGCCTCACCTAACCTGAGGAGCTGGAACCAGGCGGGTAGGAGTGTGCGTGGGCAAGAAGAAGCACGGTGACGATCCACGAGCGCTCGTGCGCAAGTGGATGAAGGCGGGCAAGGTCAAGAAGAAGTGCTGCCGGTCCAAATCCCGGTGCAAGAAATGCCCGGTGCTCGCGCTGAAGAAGGCGAAGACGAAAGTCGCCGCCTGATTCCGCCGGTCGGTGTTTTCAGTGCGCGATGGCCTCGTTCACGAGGTGCAGCTCGTGGGCGGTCCTGGTGGCGGAGAATTCGATCACCTCGTAGGTGGCCAGGTGCTGCAGCGCGAAGGGATCGGTGGCCAGGATCGCGTCGAGTTTGCCGCGGGGCATGGGGCGCGTGATGATCACGCCGCCGACGCGGGGATTCCGCCTGCCCGAGGCGAGGAAATGCTGGCTCTCGTAGTGCCGGGTCAGCCATTCGGCGTGGTCGGCCAGCGCGTAGTCGATTTCTTCCAGCGGTGCGGTGTAGTTCACCAGGACGACATACATCCGTTCAAGGTAACTCCGCTCCGGCGCGGTGAACCAGGTTCACCACCTGGTCGATGCGGGTCTGATCCCTTAGCATGGTCGCTATGCGCTTTTCGTCTCAGATGTGGTGGCCGCCGACGGCGGCCTGAGACTTTCGCGTGACAAACCGGCCGCCCGATCGGGTGGCCGTTGTCGTGTTCGGTGTCCGATCCGGGTGGTCCTGACCGAAGGGACCCCTCCGTTGATCCGGCTTTCCGCCATCACCCCGTCCGGCCACGTCCACCTCGGCAACCACCTCGGCGCCATCCGCCGGTGGGCGGCCGAGGGCGAGCCGGACGACCTGTACTTCATCTCCGACCTGCACGGCATGACCGGTGCGCACAACCCCGGCGTGCTGCGGGCGCTGGCCAGAGAGCAGCTCGCCGTGCTGATCGCCGCCGGGGTCGGCGAGCGGACCGTGTTCGTGCAGTCCGATCTGGCCCGTGAGCTGGGCGCGCTGACCTGGGTGCTGGAGTGCACCTGCAGCTACGGCGAGGCCGCGCGGATGATCCAGTTCAAGGAGAAGAGCAAGGGCCAGGCCGGGGTCCGGCTGAGCCTGCTCACCTATCCGGCGCTGATGGCCGCGGACATCCTGCTGCAGGGCGCCGCCCAGGTGCCGGTCGGCGAGGACCAGCGGCAGCACGTGGAACTGGCGCGGGTGCTCGCGCGGCGGTTCAACGCCACCTACGGCGAGGTGTTCACCGTGCCGGAGGCGGTGCTGCCGCCCGCCGCCGCGCGGGTGCGGGACCTGAGCGAGCCGACCAGGAAGATGTCGAAGTCGACGCGGGACTCGGCCGGGGTGCTCTTCGTGCTCGACGAGCCCGACGCGCTGCGGCGCAAGATCAAGCGCGCGGTGACCGACGGTGGTTCCGAGGTGGCCTACGACCCGGCCGGACGGCCCGGCCTGGCGAACCTGCTGGACATCCTGGCGGGCTGCCTCGGCGGGGACCCGGCCGAGCTGGCCGCCTCGTTCAGCTCGTACGGGGCACTGAAGGAGGCGGTGACCGAGGCGGTGGTGGAGACGCTCGCGCCCATCCGGACGGCCGCCGTCGCCCTGCTCGAGGACCCGGCGGAACTGGACCGCATCCGGAAGGCGGGCGCCACCCGGGCCGCCGCCAGGGGCGAGCACCGCCTCCAGTCCGCCCTGCGCCTCATCGGCGCCGGCTGACGGAGGCCGCGCCGGCTGACGGAGGCCGCGCTGTGAATGTGGCTTTCACTGCGGATTTCGCTGTGAAAGCCACATTCACAGCAGGGCGGCCAGGTCCGGGATGAGGAGGCGGTCCGCCGGTAGCCAGTCCAATGACTTCAGCTCGTCCGGCCCCAGCCACCGCAGGTTCCGGTGTTCCACCGCCCGCGGCTCGACCCCCGGCTCCAGCAGCGCCGCGTAGATCCGCAGCACGGCACCGCCCGGCAACGGCACGTCGGCGCCGACCCGCTCCCCCACGCTGATCGCCGCGTCCAGTTCCTCCACGCACTCCCGCCGCAGCGCGTCCACTTCGGACTCGTCCGGCTCGACCCGGCCGCCGGGCAGCTCCCACTTCCCGGCCGCGTCCGCCGGCCAGGCCCGCTGCTGCACCAGCAACTTCCCGTCCCGCACCACGGCGGCACCCACCACGACCTTCACAAGCGCGGCACGCTAGCCGACCGCCACCGCACCTCGAACCGCGCCCCGCCCTCCGGCGACTCCCCCACCTGCACCGAACCACCCCGGCGCCGCACCGCCTCGGCCACCATCGCCAGGCCGAGCCCGGTGCCGCCGGACGAGCGCGCCCGGTCGTCCGACACCCGGTAGAACCGGTCGAACACCCGATCCCGGTGCTCCGCCGCGATCCCGGGCCCGTCGTCGTCGACCACCAGCCGGACGCTCGACCGCGCCGCCAGCACCGACACCACGATCTGCCCGCGCGCGTACCTCGCGGCGTTGCGCAGCAGGTTGTTCAGCACCAGCTCCACCTCGGCGTGCGACGCGTGCGCCCACGCCTCGCCGACCGCGCCGGTGATCCGGGTCTCCGGCGCGTCCGCCGGCATGCGCGCGACCGCGGCCCGCGCCTCGGTGACCAGTTCGACCGGCTCCGCGGGCGGCAGCTCCCCCGCGTCCGACCGCGCCAGCGCCAGCAGCCCGTCCAGCAGCGCCGAGAGCCGTTCGGCCTCGGCGAGCACGTCGGCCAGCGTCTCCTGCGCGAGTTCCGGATCCGGGTTGGCGACCGCGACCTCGGCCTGCACCCGGATCGAGGCCACCGGCGACCGCAGTTCGTGCGCGGCGTCCCCGGTGAACCGGCGCAGCCGCTGGGCGGCCTCCTCCTGCCGCGCGAGCAGCTCGTTGAAGTCGGCGGCCAGCGCGCGCAGGTCGTCCTGCGCGGTGGGCAGCGGCAGCCGTGCTCCGGCCGGCAGCGCGCGCACCGACCGGCGCATCCTGGTCACCGGCCCCAGCGCGGACCGCACGCCGAGCCAGGTCGCCATGGCCGCCACGAGCGCGCTCAGCAGGGCCACCCAGACCAGCCAGAACGCCCCGTCGGAGACCGCCTCGTGGAAGCCGACGAGCCCGGTGCCGACCACCACGAGCCGTTGCGAACCGTCCGGCTCGGTCACCACCGAACCGAGCCACCGCCAGCGCGGCCCGTGGTCGCCGTCGTCGTCGGTGCGCACGGCGACACCGGACTTCAGCGCGCGGATCTCCTTCGGCCCGAGGCCGGGCGCGGGCGGCAGGCCGTCACGCGGCGCGCCCGCGATGTCGAGCACGCGCACGGTCACCCCGGACAGCGGCGTGGCCGGGCGCCCGGCGGCAACCTCGGCGGTGGCCGGGGCCAGCGCCTGGTTCAGCTCGAAATCCACCGATCGGATGAGCAGCGGGCCCAGTCCGCGACCGGCG
This sequence comes from Amycolatopsis sp. 195334CR, assembly GCF_017309385.1. NCBI lineage: Bacteria > Bacillati > Actinomycetota > Actinomycetes > Pseudonocardiales > Pseudonocardiaceae > Amycolatopsis > Amycolatopsis sp. 195334CR. The sequence continues at coordinate 1,339,342 of NZ_JAFJMJ010000001.1, forward strand.
ATCAGCGCCAGTCCGGCCAGGCAGGAGAAGGTGACCGCGGCCGAGATGAGCGTGATCCGGAACCGCAGGCCGCGGCGACTCCACCAGTTCACCCCGGGGTCAGGACTTCGTCCAGTTGCGGGTCCGAAGCCAGGTAGCCGTGCCCGCGCACGGTGCGCACCACCGAGCCCGCCCCGACCGCGTCCAGCTTCCGCCGCACGTATCCGACGTACACCTCGACGACATTACGGGTGGCCGCCTGCTCGTCGCCCCACACCGCGCGCAACAGCTCGTCCTTGGTCACCACCGTGCCCGCCCGGCCGACCAGCACCTCCAGCAGCGCGAACTCCCGCGGGCTCAGCGCCACCTGCTCGTCGCCCCACCTGACCTCGCGCGAGGCCCGGTCCACCTGCAGCGACCCGATGCGCAGCGGCCCGCGCGCGCCGTCCGGGGCGGTCCGCCGCAGCACCGCGCGCACCTGCGCCACCAGCACCACGAACGAGAACGGCTTGACCAGGTACCCGTCGGCGCCCAGATCCAGCCCGTCGGCCTGGTCCACCTCGCCGTCCTTGGCCGAGACCAGCAGCACCGGCGTCTGCACGCCCTGGGCCCGCAGCGCCTGCAGCACGCGGTACCCGGACAACCCGGGCAGCATGATGTCGAGCAGCACCACGTCGAAGGCCCCGGTCTCGGCGAGTTTGAGCGCGCTCGGCCCGTCCGCGGCGGCGATCACTTCCATGCCCTCGGCCCGGAGCCCGCGCTGCAGCGCCTTCCGCACACCCGGTTCGTCGTCGACGACCAGCACCCGTGGTTTCACGGTTCTCAGAATGCCCTGAATGTCGGCTTGCGCGCCGAACCTCTCAGCCGACTCTCAGCTGGCGCGGCCGTCTCAGGGCCATCTCAGCCTCAGGAGGGAAGCCTCGGTGCCGGGAATCCTCCACACTGGCAGTCGAGACCACAGGGAGTTCACGCGATGCAACCCAGGAAGAAAGCACTCGTCGCCGCGGCCTCGGGGACCGCGATCGGCCTGGCCGGGCTGGCCTTCGTCGCCATGCCGGCCGGCGCCGGTGAGGCCCCGCCCGAGCTGCCCGCGGTCAGCGCCGAGGACCTGGTCCAGTCCGTGCTCACCGCGGACGCGCCGGCGCTGCGCGGCACGGTGACCGTCTCCGAACAGCTCGGCCTGCCCGCCGCGCTGCCCGGGGTCGGCGCGCTCAACCTCGACGAAGCGAGGGTGTTCAACGACGGCAACGGCAAGACCAGGCTGGCGATCAAGCAGGGCGGCACGGAGAACACCGTCGTGCACGACGGCGCCACCGTCTGGTCCTACAACTCGAGCGACAACACCGCGACCAAGGTCACCCTGCCCCAGGGCGTGGAGAAGCACGAGGGCGTCACCGAGAACGGGCAGCTGACCGATCCGACCGCGGCCGCCGGGCAGCTGCTCCAGGCGGTGCGCGAGTTCAGCACGGTCACCGTCGACGGCACCGCCAGGGTGGCCGACCGCCCGGCCTACGAGCTGGTGCTCACGCCGAAGCCGGACGAGCGGACGCTGCTGCGCGAGATCCGCGTGGCGGTCGACTCGGAGACCCGCCTGCCGCTGCGGCTGGAGGTGCTCACCAACGGCACCACCGAGCCGGCGCTGGAGATCGGCTTCAGCGAGTTCGCCGTCGAGCAGCAGCCCGCCGACCTGTTCACCTTCACCCCGCCCGCCGGGGCCAAGGTCGAAGAGGTCACGCCGGAGGCCAAGCCGCACGACGAGGCCGAGGCGGGCAAGGTCAAGGACGCGGTCGACCCGCAGGTCGTCGGCACCGGCTGGGACTCGGTGATCACCGGGCGCGTGCCAGCCGACGTGCTCGCGGGCGGTCAGCTGCCGTCCGAGCTGCCCGAGGGCAAGGACGGGCAGGAGCCGGTGAACGTGCAGGCGCTGCTGGGCCAGATCGCCAAGCCGGTCAGCGGGCCGTTCGGCACCGGCCACGTGATCACCACCAAGGTGGGCACCGCGCTGCTGACCGACGACGGCCGCTTCGCCGCCGGCGCCGTGCCGGAGCAGGTGCTGATCGAAGCACTGGGCGCCAAGTGACCACCACCTACCAGGGGGTAACCGAAGTGGCCGTTCCGGAAGGAGCGGCCACTTCGGCCGTCCCGCTGGCTGCCAGGACCAGGGGCTTGCGCAAGGTCTACCGCGGCACGGTCGCGGTGGACCAGGTCGATCTCGACGTGCCGTCCGGGGCCGTGCTCGGCATGCTCGGCCCGAACGGTTCCGGCAAGACCACCACCATCCGCATGCTGCTCGGGCTGGTCCGGCCCACCGAGGGTGAGGTGGAACTGCTCGGCGAGCGGATGCCGGACGGGGCCGGGCGGGCGCTGCCGGACGTCGGCGCGCTGGTCGAGGGCCCCGGTTTCCACCCGTTCCTGTCCGGGCGGGAGAACCTGTTCCGGATGGCCGCCGCCGAGCCCCGGCTGGCCTCGGGGGACATCCCCGGCGCGGTCGCCGCGGCACTGGAGCGGGTCAACCTGACCGGCGCCGCGCACCGGCGGTACCGGGGTTACTCGCTGGGCATGAAGCAGCGGCTCGGGCTGGCCGCGGCGCTGCTGGTGCCGCGCCGGATGGTGGTGCTGGACGAGCCGACGAACGGGCTGGACCCGGCCGGTACCCGGGACATCCGCAAGATCATCGCCGAACTGCACGCCGCGGGCACCACCGTGGTGGTCTCCTCGCACCTGCTCGCCGAGGTCGAGGCGACCTGCACGCACGTGGCCGTGCTGCACGCGGGCACCGTGGTCGCCCAGGGCGAGCTGGCCGAGCTGCTGGAGTCCGGTTCGCCGAACCTGCTGGTGTCCACTCCGGACACCGAGCTGGCGATGGAGGTGTTGCGGGAGAACCGGATGCCGAGCAAGCTCACCCCGGAGGGGGTCCGGGTGGAGCTGAGCACCACCACCCCGCCGCAGGTGCTGGAGACGCTGGTCAAGGCCGGGGTCGGGGTGTACGAGGCCCGCCGCGCCCGCACCGGGCTGGAGGACCTGTTCGCCCGGCTGACCCAGGACGACCCGATCGAAGAGGACCGCTCATGACTGCCGTCGCGGCCCTGCCGCACACCTCGCCCGCGCCGGCGATCGGCGTGCCGCGCCTGCTGCGCGCGGAACTGCGCTGGATCTTCCGCCGCCCGCGCACCCTGGCGGTGCTCGGCCTGCTCGCCGCGATGCCCGCGGTCATCGGCATCGGGCTGACCTTTGTGGACGGTCCGCCGAGCGGCGGCTCCGACGGGCCCAACAACGGCGGTGACTCGCTGCTGGTCGCGGCCGCGGGCAACGCACTGGTGCTGCCGATCGCCGCGCTGACCATGGGCCTCGGCCTGCTGCTGCCACTGGCCGCGGCGATGGCCAGCGCCGACGCACTGGCGGGCGAGTCCTCCCACGGCACGCTGCGCAGCTGGCTGCTCGCGCCGGTGAGCCGGGGCAGGCTGCTCGCGGTCAAGGCGCTCGGGGTCGGCGTTGTCGTACTGGTCGCGACCACCTCGATGGCGGTGGTCGGGGTGACCACCGGGCTGATCCTGAACGGGCCGGACGCGGTGTTCACCCTGTCCGGCACCACCCCCGGATTCGGGGCGGTGCTGGGGAAGATCGCGATCGCGGTGCTGTGGGTGACGCTGCAGGTGTGGGCGATCGCCGCGGTGGCGCTGGCCATCTCGGCCTGCACCGAGCACCCGATGCTGGTGGTGGCCTCGGTGCTGGGCGGGGTGATCGTGTCCTCGGTGCTGCAGCTGCTCGACTCGCTGTCGTGGCTGCACCCGTTCCTGCTGAACTCCTCCTGGGAGGCGCTGGCGGACGTGCTGCGGGACCCGGTGCCCAGTTCGGGCCTGCTCGAAGGCGCGCTCCGGGCCGGTTGTTATGTCGCGATCGGACTGTCGCTGGCGTACGCCCGCATGGTCACGAAGGACGGCTGAGCAACGCGATTCCGTCCGGGTCGAGCCGGAGCCGGACGGAATCGCCCTCGCCCAGCTCGGCCAGCACCGGTGCCGCCGCGTCCACTGTGGACCCGTCTTCGAGCCGGACCCGGAGCCGGACGTGGTCCCTTCGGTACACCTGCGAGACAACCTCGCCGGGGATGCCGTTCTCCGCGACCCGGAGCGCGGTCGGCCGCAGTCCCAACCGGACTTCCCCCGCCACGTCCGCCTCGACTTCACCGAGGTTCGAGCGGACGACGCCCTGCTTCCCGGTCGCGTCCACAAAGGACGTGATGCCGAGGAAGCGCGCCACGCGCTCGTCGACCGGACGCCGCCAGACCTCCCGCACCGGCCCCGCCTGGCGGATCCGCCCGCCCTCCAGCACGGCGACCCGGTCGGCCAGGGTGAACGCCTCCTCCTGGTCGTGGGTGACCAGCAGGGTGCTGACCCCGGCCCGGCGGAGCAACGCGGCCAGGTCGATGGCGAGCTGTTCGCGGAGTTCGGCGTCCAAACCGGACAGTGGTTCGTCCAGCAGCAGCAACCGCGGCCGCGGCGCCAGCGCCCTGGCCAGCGCCACCCGCTGCGCCTGGCCGCCGGACAGCTCGGTCACCCGGCGGCGCTCGTACCCCTTGAGCCCCACCAGTTCCAGCAGTTCGGTCACCCTGGACGCCTGTTCGGCCTTCGGCACGCGGTGCATGCGCAGGCCGAACGCGATGTTGCCGGCCACGTCGCGGTGCGGGAACAGCTGGCCGTCCTGGAAGACCAGGCCGAACTCCCGCCGGTGCACCGGCAGCCCGGCGAGATCGGTGTCGTTCCAGCGGACCCGGCCGTGGACGAGCGGCTCCAGCCCGGTGATCGCCCGGAGCAAAGTGGACTTCCCGGAGCCCGAAGGTCCCAGCAGCGCCAGCACTTCCCCGTCGGCGATCTCCAGCGACGCCTGGTCGACCGCGGTCACCGAGCCGTAGCGGACGGTCAGCTGCTCGGCTGTGAGTGGCATCAGAACTCCCCGGTTGACGGCTTGAGCCGGTCGATCACCGTCACCACCGCGGCGGTGACCACCATCAGCAGCACGCAGGCCGCGTAGGCCATCTGGTTGTTCAGCTCGCCCGGCCGCGAGATCAACGCCGCGATCGCCACCGGCAACGTCGGTTCACCGGGACGCGCGAGAAAGCTGGTGGCGCCGAACTCCCCGAGCGCGATCACGTACCCGAACCCCGCGGCGGCCACCAAAGACCGTGCGGCCAGCGGAAAGTCGATCTCCCGCCAGACCCGCACCGGCCCGGCGCCGAGGGTCGCGGCGGCCTGGCGCAGCCGCTCGTCGACCGAGCGCAGCACCGGCAGCACCATGCGCACGATCATCGGGATGATCACCAGCGCCTGCGCGAACGGCACCAGCAGCGGCGAGGTGCGCAGGTCGCCGGGCAGGTCGTCGAGCGTGACCAGGTAACCGAAACCGACCGTCACCGCCGAGACACCGAGCGGCAGCATGAGCGCGGCGTCCATCGTCTCGCCTGCTCCCCTGGCCAGCCTGCCGGGCGCGCGCCGCAGCGACACGAGCACCACCGAGGCCAGCACGCCGACGCACATGGCGAGCACAGTCGCGTCCGTGGCCGTGCGCAGCGAGCGCAGGGCAGCGTCCCAACCGGACACTTGCAGCGCGCCTCCGGTGGTGGCGAGCCCTTCGAACCCGGCGATACTGGCCTTCGAAAGCAACGCGGCGATCGGTGTGAGCAGCAGGCCCAGCACGACCACCGCGGCGCCGACCACCCACCACTCGCGGCCCTCCGGCCGTCGCGCCGCTTCCGCGGCCGAACGCAGGCGCAACGCGGTCTCCCGGCGCCGCCGCGCGATCGCACCGAGCACCAGCGCGGCGACCACCGCGAGCAACTGCACCAGCGACAACGCCGCCGCGCCGGACAGGTCGAGCAGGTTCACCGTGCGCAGGTAGATCTCGGTTTCCAGGGTGCGGAACCGGCCGCCGCCCAGGATGAGCACCACGCCGAAACTGGTGGAGCAGAAGAGGAACACCACGGCCGACGCGGAGAAGATCGCCGGGGTCAGCCGCGGCAGCGTGACCGAGCGGAACGCCTGCCACGAGGAAGCGCCCAGCGCCCTGGCCGCTTCCTCGGCACGACGGTCCAAATGGGACCAGAGCCCGCCGACCGTGCGGGCCACCACCGCCACGTTGAAGAAGGCGTTGGCCAGCACGATGGAGAGCACGCCACCGTCCGGCCACAACGCGCGGAAGGCCAGCCCGACCACCACCGTGGGCAGCACGAACGGCACCAGCACGATGGTCCGGACCAGCGCGATACCGGGCAGCTTCACCCTGGCCAGCACGAACGCGATCGGCAGGCCCGCGAGCACGGACAAGACGGTCGACGCGGCCGCCTGCGCCACGGTGAACCCGGCCAGCTGCCAGGTCGACGCCCTGGTCAGCACCTCGGTCACCCCGCCGTCGCCGAAGCCGAGCCCGACGATCGCGGCGACCGGCCAGGCGAAGAAAACGACCAGGAACGCGACGGGCAGGAGGGCGACGAGGGCTAGCCCTCGATGAGTCCGCGCCACTGCTCGATCCACCGCTCCCGGTTCGCCTGGATCTCCTCACCGGGCAGCGACGCCGGCTTCGGCGGTTGCGGGGCCGCCTGGGTCCAGCTCGCCGGGAGTTCGACGCCCTCGCGCGAGGGGTAGACGTACATGTTCTCCGCGACCGTGCTCTGGAACTGCTGGGAGAGCAGGAAGTCCACCACGCGGCCCGCCTTGTCGGCCTGCTTGCCGCCGGTCAGCAGGCCGGCGTACTCGACCTGGCGGAAGCAGGTGTCGAGCAGCGCCTTGGTGCGCGGCTTGCCGTCCTCACCGAGTTCGGCGGCCGGTGACGAGGCGTAGGAGACGACCAGCGGGCGCGGCCCCTTGCCGGAGGAGCCGGAGAACTCCTGGTTGTAGGCGATTTCCCAGCTGCTGACCGCCTTGACGCCGTTGGTCTTGAGCTTGCCCCAGTACTCGGACCAGCCCTGCGGGCCGTACTTGGCGACGGTGCCGAGGAGGAAGGCGAGGCCGGGCGAGCTGGTCGCCGGGTTCGCCACCACCAGGAGGTCCTTGTACTGCGGGTCGGCGAGGTCGTCGAAGGTCTTCGGCTCGGGCAGGCCCTTCTCGGCGAACCAGCCGGTGTCGATGTTCACGCACACATCGCCGACGTCGACCGCGGAGAGCCGGTGCTCGGGGTCGATGGCGTAGCGCTGCGGGCCGCGGTCGGCCTCCGGGCTGGTGTACGGCTCGAACACGCCCTCGCTGAGCGCGCGGGTGGCGAAGGTGGAGTCGACGCCGAAGGCGACGTCGGCGATCGGGCTGGCCTTGGTCAGGACCAGCTTGTTCGTCAGCGCGCCGGCGTCGCCCTCCTTGAGCACCTCGATGCGGATGCCGGACTGCTGCTGGAAGGCGTCGAGGATCTCCTGCGGCGCGGCGAACGAGTCGTGGGTGACCAGTTTGATGGTGGTCACGTCGTCGGCCGGTTCCTCCGAACCGGACAGCGTGCAACCGGCGAGCAGCACCCCAGCCGCGGACAACGCGGCCACCGCTCGGACGGTGCGGGTCATGAGCCCCTCCTTGCTCGGGATCATCGGCGGCAGGCGGGGGCGGACCTCCCTACGCCGGCGTGATCCGGGTCAGGTGCGAACGGTCGCGGGCGAACGCCCGCCTCTCAGCCCGGCGCACCGGACTCCCGTGGCGAAGGTGCAGCGTACCCGCCGGGGTACCACCATGGGGGCATGGCGGAACTATTGAGTGATCAAGAACTGGCCGAAGCCCTCACCCACCTGCCCCGCTGGACCCGCGCCGGTGACACGTTGGAGGCAACCGCGGCCCTCCCCACCTTCCCGGCGGCCATCGCGGTGGTCAACCGGGTGGCCGAGATCGCGGAGAGCGTCGACCACCACCCGGACATCGACATCCGGTGGCGGAAGCTGACCTTTCGGTTGTCGACGCACTCGGAAGGCGGATTGACCGCGAAGGACACCGCGCTGGCGGCGCAGATCGACGAGGTGCTGGACGTGAGTTCAGCCACACCCTCGTAACGAATCGCCTGATCAAGGCGCTGTTCCGGGCGACGCCGACACTTCGTTATTAGGACGCGCCCATGAACAACGTCGCCCCTGTCCTCACCGCCGCCCAGCGCGCCTGGGTCACCGTCTTCGCCACCGCGGTCACCCTGATCGCGGTGATCGGCCTCGGCATCGCCGGCTGACGGCTCACCCTTTTCAGTAGCGCGGCATGTTCGGGATGGCCTTCTCGGCTATCCCGATCACCGCGACCACCTTCGCAACGTCCGCGGAGGTCACCGCGGGAGCTCCCGAGGGCCTGTGCGAGCACGGCCTCGTAAGCGATGACCGCCCGGCTCGTGGCGCCCAACCCTGGTTCGGCCTACCGCACCGACGCGATGTGCGTACGAGCTCGTTCTCGGCTGTCCTCAGATCTCCTGGCTGAGTTTCAAACGGGTCAGTGGACGCTCGCGGACGCTGGTGAGGAACGGGTCCGAGGTATTCGTCGCGGCCCACGCCTCGGGCGTGACCCGGTGGACGTTGACCTCACGCCCCAGCCGCCGCGACGCGTGTTCGGCCAGGTCGAAAAGCGCGTCCTGATCGGGCGAACCGACAACGAGCACATCGACGTCGCCGGGTGGTGGTCCCGGTTCACCGCTGTAGCGCGCCGCCCAGGAGCCGTAGATGTAGGCCTCGTGCACGCCCGGCAAGTCGGACAGGGCCTCGCCCAGCAGCGGCATCGGCCCGAAGGTGACCGCGATGAGGTCGCTCAGCGGCTGGTAGATCGGGGTGTCCGTGCGGGCTTTGACGAGACGGCTCCGGCCCACCCGTCGTTCCTCCAGTATGCCGCCCTCCGCGAGCCGATTGGCCTCGCGCAGCAGGGCGGTGGGCGTCACGCCGCAAGCCTCGGCGAGTTCGGTGATCGTGTATTCGCGGTCCGGGTGGAGCAGCACCAGCGCGAGCAGTTCCCCCTGCATGCGGGAACGCAGCAGCGGGAGCAGACTCGGCGAGGTTTTCATTGGACGCAGTATATCCTGCGCCCAATGAAAGTAACACTCAGTATTGATTGGTAACTGCTAGGCCTCGATCGACGGACCCGCCTCGCCGGGCAACGGCCCCAACCGCAGGCGGCGCACCTCGGCGAAGTACGCGTTCGTCTTCGGCAGGTAGAGCAGGACCAAGCCCGCCACGGTGAAGATCGCGGTCAGCCCGCTCAGCGTCAGGCTGATGATCCCGGCGCCCGTCCACTGCACCTCGCCGCCGACGCGGTTCGCCCAATCGGTCTGGTCCGCGTACTCCACCAACGCCGCGACGCCGGCCAGCAGCATGGCCACCCCCAGACACGCGGCGGTCAGCGTGAGCACCACCCGCGCCGACCCGCGGCCCGCTCGCGCGAAGGTGCAGAGCACCAACTGCACTATCGCCGTGATCAACCCGGCGACCACGGCGGTCCCGGACCCGCCGGACTCACTCCGCTCGGACCGGACCTCCGACGGATCCGCCGGCCCGGCGAACACGTTGAGCACCAGCACCGCGATGCAGGCCAGCGCCACCGCGGACAGGAGCACGGTGGCCCACTTCAAGGTTTTCGGCACGTTGATCCCACCCCCAAGGAACACAACCCTTGACGGAGTGTAGCCGCGGTTCAGCCGTCGAACCGGACTTCGGCAGGCGGAGGAACCACGGAACTGGTCCACCTCGCCAGGCTTTCCGCGACTTCGCCGTAGGCAATGGCTCCGGTCGCGGTCGCGATCACGAGGTCGTATGCCTCGTCTTCGGGTGCTTCCAGGTCAACGCCGTTGAGTCCGTAGAAAACGAAGACCGCCATCCAGCCCAGCCGCTTGTTGCCGTCGACGAGCGGATGGTTGCGGACGAGCGACTCCAGCAAAACAGCCGCTTTCTCGTCCAGGCTCGGGTAAGCGTCCTGACCCATCAGCGAGGACTGCGGCCGATGCGCCGCCGCGTCGAGCAGCCCCAGATCACGGACCCGGGAAACACCCAGATCGGCAGCGAGGGTGAGCAGGTCGTCGAGGGTCAGGTACTCGATCTTCACTGCGCCAAACGATCGAGCAACGACGCGTAGCGCTCACGCCCATCCCGCGACAAGGCACGAACTCGATCATCACGGACCGACCTCGCCGCGGCGTCGGTGATCGCCCGCACCACCGCTTCGTGCTTGCTCACGCCGTTGACCTCGGCGAGCATGGCCAGAGCGCGTTCCTGCTCGTCGTTCAGCCTCAACGTCATCGCCATGAGTTCATGCTACCACTTCGGTATCATGATCACTTCACACGTTGAACCTGAACTCCACCACGTCGCCGTCGGCCATGATGTAGTCCTTGCCTTCCATGCGGACCTTGCCTGCCGACCGAGCCGCCGCCATCGAGCCCGCCTCCACCAGATCGGCGTAAGACACGATCTCCGCCTTGATGAAGCCCCGTTCGAAGTCGGTGTGGATTACGCCGGCGGCTTGCGGGGCGGTGGCGCCCTTCGCGACGGTCCAGGCCCGCGACTCCTTCGGCCCCGCCGTCAGGTAGGTCTGCAGGCCCAGCGTGTGGAACCCCGCGCGCGCCAAGGCGTGCAGCCCCGGCTCCGCCTGCCCCACCGACTCCAGCAGCTCCCGCACCGACTCCTCGTCGTCGAGTTCCAACAGCTCTGCCTCGACCTTGGCGTCCAGGAACACCGCGTCCGCCGGGGCGACGAGCTTGCTCAGCTCCTCCCGCCGCGCCTCGTCGGTCAGCACGCCCTCGTCCGCGTTGAACACGTACAGGAACGGCTTCGTCGTCAGCAGGCTCAGCTCCCGCAGCAGCGACCCGTCGATTTCCTTCGAGGCCGAGAACAGCGTCCGCCCGGCGTCCAGGATTTCCTTCGCCTGCTGCGCGGCCTCCAGCTGCGGGCGGTTCTCCTTCTTCGTCCGCGCTTCCTTCTCCAGCCGCGGCAGCGCCTTCTCCAACGTCTGCAGATCGGCCAGGATCAGCTCGGTGTTGATCGTCTCGATGTCGGACAGCGGGTCGATCTTGCCGTCCACGTGCACCACGTCCGGATCGTCGAAGACCCGGATGACCTGGCAGATCGCGTTCGCCTCACGAATGTTGGCCAGGAACTTGTTGCCCAGCCCGGCGCCCTCGGAGGCGCCCTTCACGATGCCGGCGATGTCCACGAACGAAACCACCGCGGGCACCGTCTTCGCCGAACCGAACAGCTCGGCCAGCTTGTCCAGCCGGGGGTCGGGCAGCGGGACCACGCCGACGTTGGGCTCGATCGTGGCGAACGGGTAGTTCGCGGCGAGCACGTCGTTGCGGGTCAGCGCGTTGAACAGGGTGGACTTGCCGACGTTGGGCAGGCCGACGATGCCGAGGGTCAGACTCACGGGCTGGCAGTCTACGTGCCGCCCCCGAACGGGCGGACGGCGGACGTGACGTCGGATTTCCGCCAGTCGGGACCGCCACCCGGTGGCACCATCGAGCCATGACGATCGCGCTGGAAGCACCGGTCGGCCTCTGGCGGGACACCGAGCGCTGCTACCGCGCGGTGGCCTCCCGCGACTCCCGGTTCGACGGGCAGTTCATCATGGCCGTGCGCACCACCGGCATCTACTGCCGCCCGTCCTGCCCGGCGAACACGCCGAAACCGCAGAACGTGCGCTTCTACCCGACCTCGGCCGCCGCCCAGTCCGGCGGGTACCGCGCCTGCCGCCGCTGCCTGCCCGACGCCGTGCCCGGCTCCCCCGAGTGGAACGTGCGCGCCGACCTCGCCGCCCGCGCGATGCGGCTGATCGCCGACGGCACCGTCGAACGCGAGGGCGTGCCCGGCCTGGCCAGCCGCCTCGGGTACTCGGAGCGCCAGCTCGGCCGCGTGCTCACCACCGAGCTCGGCGCCGGCCCGCTCGCGCTCGCCCGCGCCCACCGCGCGCACGCCGCCCGCCTGCTGATCGAGATGTCCGCGCTGCCGCTGACCGACGTCGCCTTCGCCGCCGGGTTCGCCAGCGTCCGCCAGTTCAACGACACCATTCGCGAGGTGTTCGCGGCCACGCCGTCCCAGCTCAGGGCCGCGCGCCCACGTCAGGAGGCCGACCCGGCCGGGATGCGCCTGTCGCTGCGGCTCCCGTTCCGGCCACCGTTCGACGCCGACGGCCTGCTCGCCTTCTTCGCCGCCCGCGCGGTGCCGCTGGTCGAGGCGACCGGCCCCGGCACCTACGCCCGCACCCTGCGCCTGCCCCACGGCCCCGGCATCGCCCGGCTCACCCCCGAACCGGACCACGTCCGCTGCGACCTCAACCTCGCCGACGTCCGAGACCTCAGCAGCGCGGTCACCCGCGTCCGGCGCCTCTTCGACCTCGACGCCGACCCGGAGGCCATCGCGAGCGTGCTCGCCGCCGATCCGGCGCTGGCGCCGGTTTTCGACCCCGGCATCCGCGTTCCCGGCGCGGCCGACGGGCACGAGCTGGTCGTGCGCGCCATGCTCGGCCAGCAGATCTCCGTCGCCGCCGCGCGGACCGCGGCGGGCAGGCTCACCGCCGAACTCGGCGACCCGCTGCCCGACACCCTGCGCACCGACGAGCTGACCAGGCTGTTCCCCACCGCGCAGGCCATCGCCGAGCACGGCCGCGACGTCCTCCGCGGACCGCGCAAGCGGATCGAGGCCATCTGCGGGGTCGCCGCGTCGCTCGCGTCCGGTGAGGTGTCCGTCCACGTTGGACGGATCTGCGCGGAGCTGCGCGTGGACCTGCTCGCCCTGCCCGGCATCGGCCCGTGGACCGCCGACTACGTGCTGATGCGCGTGCTCGGCGCGCCCGACGTGCTGCTCACCGGCGACGTCGCGTTGCGCAAGGGCGCCGCCGCGCTCGGCCTGCCCGACGACCCCTCCGCCTTGAGCGAACGCGCTTTGCCTTGGCGCCCTTGGCGTTCCTACGCGGGCATGCACCTGTGGCGCGCGTCAGCCGGCGTGTAGCGCCAGCGTCGACCCGGAGCGCGCCTTCCGCACCTTGAGCCGGGTCGGGATGCGCTGGCGCAGTTCCTCCACATGCGACACGAGCCCGACCACGCGCCCACCGGCCCGCAGCTCGTCGAGCACGTTCATCACCACGTCCAGCGTTTCCGCGTCGAGCGTGCCGAAGCCTTCGTCGATGAACAACGTGTCCAGCAGCGCGCTGCCGGTCTGCGCGGCGACGACGTCCGCCAGGCCGAGCGCCAGCGCGAGCGAAGCGAGGAAGGATTCCCCGCCGGACAGGGTTTTCGCCGGGCGGACCGTGCCGGAGAAGTCGTCGAGCACGTCCAGCCCGAGGCCACCGCGGGTGCCGCGCGCGCCCGCCGCGTCCGAGTGCACGAAGGAGTAGCGGCCCTGGCTCATCGTGCGCAGGCGGGCCGTCGCGGCCAGCGCGACCTCCTCCAGCCGCGCGGCCAGCACGTACGACCGCAGCGAGATCTTGCGCGCGTTCTGCCCGCGGCCGTTCACCACGTCGGTCAGCGCGTCCAGTTCGGCGGCTTCTTCTTCCAGCGGCGCCAGTTTGCGCAACGCGGCGTCGAAGCGGGTGCCCAGCGCGGTGAGGTCCTCGGCGACGCGCGCGGCGGCCCGGTGCGCGGCCACGGCCGACTCGACCTGCGCCGATGCCTGCTCCAGCGCTTCGCGCGCGGCGTCGATGTCGACGACCTCGTCACCGGTGATCCCGGCCAGTTCGGGCTCGGTGAGCGTGGACTGCGCGACCGCCGCCGCCCGGTCCGCCTCGACCAGCGCCTCGTCCAGCCGGGCGATGTCGGCCTCGTCGCGCACCGCGCCGAGCGCCTTCTTCACCGTCTTGAACTCCGCGCGCCGCAGCACTTCGGCGACCGTCTCGCGTTGCTCGGCCAGCCGTTCCTCGGCGACCACGACCGCCGCCCGCACCTCGGCCAGCTCCTCGATCGCCTTGACCCGCGCCAGCAACGCGGCCCGGCGCGCGGCGACGTCCTCGTATTCCTTGCGGGCCTCGTCGAGCCGCTGCGCGCGCTCGGCGACGGTCATCGCAAGCGCTTGCTGCTCGGCCTCCGCCTTCGCCGACTCGCGCTCGGCCGCGGCCCGCTGCTCGGTCAGCCGCTCGATCTCGGCGGCCAGCCCGCGCTGCTCCTGCTCCAGCCGTTCGCGGTGCTCGGCCAACTCGGCCAGCTCCGCCACGTTCGCCCTGACCTCGGCCAACTCCGTGGCGAGGTCCTCGGCGGTGCGGCCGAGCAACGCCTCCCGCAACGCCCCGAGCCGGGTTTCGGCCTGGTGCCGGGCTTCCAGTGCTTCCTGGCGCCGGGCGTCCGCCGTGCGCTCGGCCTCGGCCGCGGTCCGTTCCTCGGCCTCGCCGACCTGCTGCTGCCCGGCGAGCGCGGGCGCGGGGTGCTCGGCGGAACCGCACACCGGGCACGGATCGCCGTCCGCCAGCTTCGCCGCCAGCTCGGCCGCCATCCCGCTGAGCCGCCGTTCCCGCAGGTCGAGCAGGTGCGCGCGGGCTTCCTGGTGCAGGTCGACGGCCTTCACCTGCACCTCGACCGCAGCCCGCACGGCCTCTTCCGCGGCCGGGATCCGGTTGGCGGAGGCGACCGCGCGGGTCAGTTCGTCGGCACGGGCCTGCGCGCCGTCCAGCTTCGCGGCGGCCTGCGTCGCCGCCTCGACCCGCGACCGCAGTTCCTCGGAACGGGCGGGCATGGTGGCGAGCTTGCCGCCCAGCGTCTTCGCCCGCTCGTTCGCCTGATCCGCCTGTACGGCGAGGCGGCCGAGCCGCTCCTTGTCCCGCCGCTGCTGCTCACCCTCCTCGACGAGCCCGGACAACGCACCCGCCTCTTCGCGCAGCTCACCGGCTTCCTGCCGCAGCTCGGGCACGGTCGCCTTGGTGCGCGCAAGCGTTTGCGCCCGCTGCTTGGCGTTCTGCTGGACCTCGGTGAGGCGCTCCTTCAGCCGTTCCTCGGTGGCCACCGCCTCGGCCACCGGGATGGCCCGGCGCGCGGCCGCGATCTCGGCCGTCCAACGACGGCGTTCGGCCTCGCCTTCCTTCCAGGAAGCCAGGTTCGTCATCGCCACCCGCACGCGGCGGACCTGCTCGACGAACGTGCGGCCCTCCTGCAGGCGCTGGTCCGCGGCGTCCCACGCCTTGCGGGCGGCGGTCTCGGCGGCGAGCGCCCGCGCCACCTCGGCGTCGGCGCGCTCGCGCAACTCCAGCGCCCAGGTGGAGCTGACCTCCTCCGGCGCTTCCACCCCGGCCGCCTGCGACAGGCGCGCGACCCACTCCCGCACGGTCTGGCGGCGGACCTCCAGGTCCCGCATGCGTTCGGTGCGCAGGTTCCGGAACCACGCCTCGACGTCCGAGAAGCGCTTGGTGCCGAAGAGCCGCTCCAGCAACTGCTCGCGTTCGGCGGTGTCCGCGCGGAGGAACCGGGCGAATTCGCCCTGCGGCAGCAACACCACCTGGAAGAACTGGTCCGCGCTCATGCCGAGCAGCCGCTGCACCGTGCGCGCGACCTCGTCGATCCTGGTCAGGCCCTCGGCGGGCTGCCCGGCCGGCGTTTCGCCGACCCACGAGAGCGAGCACTTCGCGCGCTGCTTGGTGGTGCCGTCACCACTGCGCTTGGGGCGGTCGTATTCGGGACTGCGGACCAGCCGGAGCCGTTGGCCCTGCACGGTCACCTCGAGCACGACCTCGGTGACCTGCTCGGCCTCGGCGAGTTCGCAGCGCAGCTTCTTCGCTTCGTTGCGGGCACCGGGGACCACGCCGAACAACGCGAACGCGACGGCGTCGAGCAGGGTGGTCTTGCCCGCGCCGGTGTCGCCGTGCAGGAGGAAGAGGCCGTCGGCGCCGAGCGCGTCGAAATCCACCACCTCGCGGCCCGCGAACGGGCCGAAGGCGGCGACTTCCAGCCGGTGCAGCCTCATAGTTCCGGGCCCACCGCCTCGAGCTTGCCCGCTTCCTCCAGCGCGCGGGTGAGCAGCGCCTGCTCGGATTCGTTGGGCGCGGCACCGCGGCAGTCGGCCACGAAGGTGGACGCGATCTCCAGATCGGACCGGCCGCGGATGGCCTCGGAGTACTTGAGCTCACCGGTGGCGCGTCCGCCGTCCGGCTCCCATTCCAGGTGCACGGCGTGGGCGAACCTGGTGCGCAGCTTGCGCATCGCGTCGATCGGGCGGACCTCGTCGGTGAGCGTGATCGAGAGGTAGCAGTCCTCGAACTCGGTGTGCTCAGGCGCTTCGAGCAGGGCCTCGAGCTTGCCGCGCAGGGTGGCGAGGCGGCGCGGCACGGGCAGGTCGTGCCGGGTGACCTCGGCGAGCCCGGCCGCGTCGAACTCCACCAGCCACACCGATTTCCGTTGCTGCGACTCGGAAAACGAGTACGCGAGCGGGCTGCCGGAGTAACGGAGGTGGGGGGCGAGCACCTGCGGGCCGTGCAGGTGGCCGAGTGCGACGTAGTCCACGCCGTCGAACACCGAGCCGTCGACGTCCTCGACCCCGCCGACGGCGATGGTGCGTTCGGATTCGGTGGGCGCGGCACCGCTGACGAAGGCGTGTGCGAGCACGATGGACCGGGTTCCGGCGGGCCGGGTGGCGAGGTCCTCGCGGATGCGCCGCATGGCTTCGGTGAGCACGCCGGTGTGGCCCTTCGCCTCCGGCACGCCGAGCGCGTGCCGAGCTGGTTCCGGCTCCAGGTAAGGGATTCCGTAGCAGGCGATCGGGCCGTGGTCATCCTCGAACAGGACCGGCTCGTGCAGTTCCTCGATGGTGGTGCGGAGGTACAGCCCGCCCGCCGCGGCGAACCCGGCGAACGCGCCCAGCCGCGCGGCGGAATCGTGGTTGCCCGGGGTGATCACCACGCGGGCGCCCGCCTCGCGGATCTGCTCCAGGCCCCTGGTCGCGGCCCGCACGGCCTCGGCGGAGGGCACCGCGCGGTCGTACACGTCCCCGGCGACGAGCACGACGTCGACCGCCTCGGCCGAGACCAGCTCGGCGAGGTGGGTCAGCACGGCTTCCTGCTCGGCCAGCAGGTCGGTGCCGTGGAAGGTACGCCCGACGTGCCAGTCCGACGTGTGCAGGACCTTCATGTTCTTCAAGTTAGGCGCTGCCTCCGGGAAGACCGGGGACCTGTCGTGGGCGTGTCACCGCACGGATTCTGTCGGTGTCCTCGGCCATGATGGGCACCGACCCCTTCGACGCAGGTTCGACGCAGAGGAGTGTGCTTGCGGTGACCACGGTGATCACCGCGGCGGCGGTGGCCGTCGCGCTGGTGCTCGCGATCGGGATCGCCCTGGTCTGGCGGCTCTACACGGACAGCGTGCGGCGGGCGGACTCGGCGGTCCGGCAGATCGACGCCGAGCGCAAGCGGGTGGACGCGCAGCAGGCCGCGTTGCGGCGGTACGAGGTCGCGTTCGCCTCCATCAGCGGCCGCGGTGAACTGGGCGAACAGGTGCTCGCGGAGACGGCGAAGGCGCTGGGTCTGCGTGAGGGGCTGCACTTCACGCTGCAGACGGACCTGGCCGGTGGTGGCGCGGCCAAGCCGGACATGGTGCTGCGGGTCGGCGGCGACCGCACGGTCCCGGTGGACGCCAAGGCGAGCATGGCGTGCTGGGCGGAGGCGGTGGAAACGGACGATCCGGCCGAACGGCTCGACGCGCTGCGGGTGCACGTGCGCAACCTGCGGTCGCGCGCGGCGGAGCTGTCCGGGAAGGGGTACGCGCGCTGGGCGGACGCGATCTACGGCACGATCATGTTCGTCCCGTCGGACGCGGCGGTGGTGGCCGCACTGGACACCGATCCCGAACTGCTGCGCTGGTTGCTGGACCGGCGGATCTTCATCTGCGGCCCGACGGGGTTCGCGGTGCTGGCTTCGTCCGCTTTGTTCGCGGTGACCGAAACGGCGCTGGCCGAGGACGTGGAGATGGTGCGGGAGGCGGCCGCTTCGGCGCACCGGGCGGCCGGTGGGGCGATCGACGCGCTGAACCTGTCCAGCACGCACCTGCAGCGCTTCGTCTCCGCGCGGCGTCGTGAACTGGAAGCGCTGGAAGGCTTCCGGGCGGCGGTCACGCCGTTGACCGAGGCCGCCGCGAGCCCGGCCCCGGTGCCCGCCATCCGGCGCGGGGAGGAGCTTGCCTAGACGCCGTGGGAATCGAGTCGCAAGGCGACGCTCCGGACGCTGCGAAATCGAGGCAGAGGTCTGCGTCACACCGCAGAGGGGAACGCATTCGCCCTGATGGCGGCATTGTCGATCACGCTGGGAGGCCGATCGGGCGAGTGGGCTGAGACAGTGGTGGCATTCCCCCCGTGACCACGGGATACGGTGTGCTGTGTGACCGCCATACGCGATCGGCAGAGCGATCCCGACGCCGACGACCTCTTCGTACCCTGGGACGAGCTTCCCATCGTGGGTACGCGACGAGGGCTGCCCTGGTGGGGCGGCGTGCTGCTGGGCTTCGGGCTGGCCGCGCTCGGCGCGGTGGCCAGCCTGCAGATCACCGACAACCTGGAACTGATCTTCCAGGGTGCCTACTTCATCGGTGCGGTCGGGGCGGTCGCCGCGGTTCAGCGCCGCAGCCTGTTCGGGCCGATGGTGCAGCCGCCGCTGATCCTGGCCGTCACGGTGCCCGCCGCGTTGCTGTTCTCCGGCACGCCCGCCGGCGGGGACACCTTCTCCACCGCGCTGGCCATCGCGCAGCCGCTGATCAACGGCTTCCCGACGATGGCCATCACCACCGGCGCGGCGCTGGCGCTCGGTTTCTTCCGGATCTACCGCGAGCGGGACCCCGACCCGCCGATGAAGCCCATGAAGAAGGGCAAGGACGGGCGGCCTGCCGAAGCTGCTCGGCCGCCGAAGGCTCGGGCGCGCGCGGATGAGGACGCTCCGCCGCGACGTCCGGCCCGTGGCGGCCGCGACTCGGACTTCGACGACTTGGACGACGACCGGGGCCGGGGCCGCGGGTTCGGCCGTGGCCGCGGCGCAGACCGCGGCTCGGGCCGCGATGGCGGCCGTGGCGAAGGCGGCCGTGGTGGCCGCAGCGGTGGTGGCCGTGGCGACTTGGACCGCGGCGACGGTGGCCGCGATGGCGGTCGAGGTGGCGACGGAGGCCGCGGTGACCTGGGCCGCGACGGTGGCCGGGGCGATGGCGGCCGAGGTGGCGATGGCGGCCGGGGCGACGGTGGCCGAGGTGGCGATGGCGGCCGCGGCGACGGTGGCCGAGGTGGCGATGGTGGCCGCGGCGGTGACCTGGGCCGTGGCGATCGGAACCCCGATCGTGGGCGCGGTCGAGGCCGGGATCGCGAGCCGCTGCGGGACCGTGAAGCTCCGTCGCGGCGGCCGGCCGCCGGTGCTGGCGGGCCCGTGCGGCGCCGCCCGCCGGAAGACACGCCGCGTCGCCGGGAACCACTCGACCGTGAACCCCGAAAGCGCAACCCACCACCGGGCGACAAGCCGGTCCGCCGGAACCCACCGCCCCCGCGTACCGGCGACGCCCCCCGCGACCGGACCGGCCGCCCACCCGGCAGGCGCACCCCTCCCCCGCGAACCCGCCCCTGGGACGACGAGCGCGACTGACCGAGGCCGCCCCCGACGGCGCCCCGCCCGCCAGCGTCGCCCCCGCCCGCCAGCGCAGTGAATGTGGCTTTCACTGCACATTCCGCAGTGAAAGCCACATTCACTGCAGCCGGCTAGCGGGAGGCGGCCGGCTAGCGGGAGCCGTGCAGGGCGGCGTCCGCCACCCCCAGGCGGTCACCGGCGGTCTTCGCCTGGTGCCAGTGCGGGTAGATCAGCTCCGGCGCGCTCACCGAATCCAAAGTAGACAGTTCAGCATCCGACAACCGCAACGAAGCCGCGCCCAGGTTGTCCACCAGCTGCGACTCCTTCCGCGCCCCGATGACCAAAGTGGACACCGCGGGCCGCGTCAGCAGGTACGCCAGGGCCACCTGCGCCGGCGAAACCCCGTGCCCCGAAGCGATTTCCACCAGCCGGTCGATCGTGTCGTAGAGGCGCGACTCGTTCCGCACCGGCGGCTCGTCCCATGAACTCAGGTGCCGGCCCTCCGAAGCCGAAGAACCCCGCCGGTACTTCCCCGACAGCAGCCCACCGGCCAGCGGGCTCCACACCATGATCCCCAGCCCCTGGTCCACGGACAGCGGCACCAGCTCGTACTCCGCGTCCCGGCTCTCCAGCGAGTAGTAGATCTGGTTGCTCACGAACCGCTGGTACCCGCGCGCGTCCGCCACCGCCAGCGCCTTCATCAGCTGCCAGCCCGCGTAGTTCGACACCCCCAGGTACCGCACCTTCCCCGACCGCACCAGGGTGTCCAGCGCCTCGAGCGTCTCCTCCAGCGGCGTCTGCCCGTCCCACTCGTGCACGTGGTAGATGTCGATGTGGTCGGTGCCGAGCCGCCGGAGGCTGGCTTCGGCCTGCGTCAGCACGTGGTGCCGCGAAAGCCCGGCGTCGTTCGGGCCGTCGCCCATGCCCATCCGGACCTTCGTCGAGATGAGCACGCGGTCCCGGCGCCCGGCGAGCACCTTGCCGACGATCTCCTCGGACACCCCGGTCGAGTACACGTTGGCCGTGTCGATCAGGTTCACCCCGGCGTCGAGGCACAGGTCGACCTGACGCCGGGCATCGTCCACCCCGGTGTCCCCGACGTTGGCGAACACCCCGCCACCGCCGAAGGTCATCGTGCCCATGGTCAGCGCCGAGACCCGCAGCCCGGACCGGCCCAGCTGGCGATACTCCATCGAGCGTCCTCCCGATTTCCGTTGCCCCTCAAGGCGAACCTAACCGGGAAGCGAGCTCAGCGCACGGTGCTGCGGAGCTCCTTCGGCAGCGAGAAGGTGATCTTCTCGCTGGCCGTGGTGACCTCGTCGACGTCGCCGTAACCGCGCTCGGCCAGCCAGTCGAGCAGGTTCATCACCAGGCTGTCCGGCACGGAGGCCCCGCTGGTCACGCCGACCGTGGTGACCCCGTCCAACCAGGACTCGTCCACCTCGTGCGCGAAGTCGACCAGGTGCGCGTCCTTCGCCCCGGCCTTCAGCGCCACCTCGACCAGCCGCTTCGAGTTCGACGAGTTGGTCGAGCCGACCACGATCACCAGGTCGCACTCCGGCGCCAGCGCCTTCACCGCCACCTGCCGGTTCGTGGTGGCGTAGCAGATGTCGTCGCTCGGCGGGTCCGAGATCTCGGGGAACCGCTCGCGCAGCTGATCCACCCGCTCCATCGTCTCGTCCACGCTCAGCGTGGTCTGGGACAGCCAGATCACCTTCGACGGGTCGCGCACGGCGACCTTGTCCACGTCCTCGGCGGTGTCCACCAGCTGGACGTGCTCGGGCGCCTCGCCCGCGGTGCCCTCGACCTCTTCGTGCCCCTCGTGGCCGATGAGCAGGATGTCGTAGTCGTTCTTGGCGAACCGGTTGACCTCTTTGTGCACCTTGGTGACCAGCGGGCAGGTGGCGTCGATGGTGCGCAGGTTGCGCTCGGCGGCCTCGGCGTGCACCGCGGGTGAAACGCCGTGCGCGGAGAACACCACGAGCGCGCCCTCGGGCACCTCGTCCGTCTCGTCGACGAAGATCGCGCCGCGCTCGCGCAGCGTCTCGACCACGTGCCGGTTGTGCACGATCTCCTTGCGGACGTACACCGGCGGGCCGTGCAGCTCCAGCGCCTTCTCCACCGCGATCACCGCGCGGTCGACCCCGGCGCAGTAACCGCGCGGCTTCGCGAGCAGCACTCGCTTGCCCTCGCGCGGCTTGATCGGGGCGATTTCGGCGGGCTCGGTACCAGGAGTCGGTGAGCTCATGCCCCCAGGGTACGGGTACGCCCGTTGTGCCCGGGCTCACGCGTGGGTCGTTCGGTTAGGCCGTTGGAGTAGGCCGAACAACACACAGAGTTGGGCAGGACGGCCTAGGTACGGCAGGCTGTACGGCATGAAGCCACTCCCGCTCCCGCTGCGCGTCGCGGCGGGCCTCGCGGTGGAGACCGTAGAGCGGGCTCGCGAACTGCCCCGGCAGCTCACTGGCCTCCCGGTCACCGTCGCCAGCCAGGTACTCCAGTTCTCCATGCGCGTCCAGCAGCACGTCACCGAGCTGGCGATCAAGGGGGACGACGTGCTGTCCTCCCTGCGCCCGGTCGAGGAGTCGCCCAGCTGGGCCACCTTCGACGAGGACCTGCCGGAGGCACCCTCCCGCAACGGTCACCGCGCCGAACCGGCCGCCGCCGAAGCCGCGGCCGCCAAGGCCGGAGCCACCGCCACCGGAGCCACAGCCGCCGAGGCCGGAGCCGCCGAGGCCGAGGACCCCTGGGCCGCCGAAGAGCAGGCCATCGCCGAGGAGGCGGGCCCGGCCGGCGTCACCGGTTACGACGAGCTGACCCTGCCGCAGCTGCGCGCGCGGCTGCGGAAGTTCTCCGCCGCCGAGGTGGAGGAGCTGCTCGCCTACGAACGCGACCACCAGAACCGGCCGTCGTTCACCGGCATGCTGGCCCGGCGGCTCGGCAACCTCCAGCAGCCCGGCGAAGGCGGCCAATGAGCGAAACCGCGGCTCGCGAGACCTCGACCGCGGAGAACCCCTGGCCGGTGCGCACGGTCGCACGCAAGATCGGGGACTGGATCCACCGCCTCGGCGCGGTGTGGGTGGAGGGGCAGGTCACCCAGATCTCCGCCCGGCCAGGCACCGGGACGGCCTTCCTCACCCTGCGCGACCCGGCCGCGGACGTGTCGATGTCGGTGACCTGCCCGATGAGCCTGCTCCGCTCGCTCGAACCGCCACCGCGCGAGGGCGCCAGCGTGCTGGTCAACGCGCGGCCCGCGTACTTCTTCGGACGCGGCACGCTGAGCCTGCGGGCCAGCGAGATCCGCATGGTCGGCATCGGCGAGCTGCTCGCCAGGATCGAGCGCCTGCGCCGGCTGCTCGCCGCCGAAGGCCTGTTCGCCCAGGAGCGGAAGCGACGGCTGCCGTTCCTGCCGAAGGGCATCGGACTGATCACCGGCCGCGCGTCGGCCGCCGAGCGCGACGTGCTGGTCAACGCGCACGCCCGCTGGCCGGCCGCGCACTTCCGGGTGATCAACACCGCGGTGCAGGGCGCGCTCGCGGTCCCGGAGATCCTCGACGCACTGTCCATTTTGGAACGCGACAAGAACGTCGAGGTGATCGTGATCGCCCGCGGCGGTGGCAGTGTGGAGGACCTGCTGCCGTTCTCCGACGAGGCGCTGTGCCGCGCGGTCTCGAACGCGCGCAAACCGGTGATCAGCGCGATCGGCCACGAGCCGGACACCCCGCTGCTCGACCACGTCGCCGACGTGCGCTGCTCCACGCCCACCGACGCGGGCAAGCGCGTGGTGCCGGACGTGCGCGAGGAGAGCGAGCGCGTGCGGCAGATGCGCGACCGCGGCCGCCGCGCGTTGCACGGCTGGGTGGACACCCAGCGCCGCCTGCTCGACCAGCTGCGCAGCCGTCCGGCGCTGGCCGACCCGCTCGGCCCGATCGACCGGCGCGCCGACGAGGTCGAACTCCAGCGCCAGCGCGGCCGTCGCGAGATCCTGTCCACGCTGACCAGGGAGCAGACCGCGCTGACCGCGGCGCGGGCCCGGTTGACCGCGCTCGGTCCGGCGGCGACCCTGGAACGGGGTTACGCGGTCGTGCAGTTTTCCGACGCGGCGGGCAACCTCGGAGTGCTCCGATCGGTCTCTGAAGTGTCGGACGGAACCGAGGTCCGCATCCGGGTGGGCGACGGCGCGGTCCGGGCGATCGTGTCCGGGCCCGCAGAGGAGGGGTGAGGGGTGCTCGAACCACGGGCGAACGAGTTCCTGCCTCTGACCAGCGGGGCCGCCGCGCGCGCCGGTGCCGGGGCGGTGCTGCTGCGGGCGCAGGAGGCCGACGTCGCGGCGGGTGCCTGCTGGACGGCGCTGATCGCGGGCTGCGCGAACGCGGGCCGGTGGGGGCTGGCGCCGCGGCTGCGGCAGCTGTCCGAGGCGACCTCGGAGTACGTCGGCACCCGCTGGTGGTCGACCGAGGGCGTGTCGCACCGCAACCGGGTGGCCGGGGCGCAGGGGCAGATCGAGGACGCGATCGCCGAGGGTGACGGCCAGGAGTTCGCGAAGGCGTTCAGCGACTACGACAACGCGATGGCCAGCGCGGTAGTGTGCGGCGGACGTCATCGAGCGGAGAAGCAGGCACAGTGACCGAAGAACTCGGCTACGAGCAAGCACGCGACCAGCTGGTCGAAGTGGTGCGCGACCTGGAAGCGGGCGGGCTGTCCCTGGAGCAGTCGCTGGCGCTGTGGGAGAAGGGCGAGAAGCTCGCCAAGGTCTGCGAGCGCCACCTCGACGGGGCGCGCGAACGGGTGGAGGCCGCGCTGGCCTCGGTGGAGGATTCTCCGGAAGAGGGCAACGCAGGGTGAGGAACCCCATCCTCGCGGGTACCCGGAGTGCCGCCGGTATCTGAGAGGATGACCGGGCGACTGGACGACCCTGGAGGCAACACATGTCCAACCCCAGCCAGCCCACCGAAGCCGCCCGCCGCGGGGAGGCACCCGACCGCAACCTGGCCATGGAGCTGGTCCGGGTGACCGAAGCCGCCGCGATGGCCGCCGGGCGCTGGGTCGGCAAGGGGGACAAGAACGGCGGTGACGGCGCCGCGGTCGACGCGATGCGCCAGCTCGTCGGCACCGTGTCCATGCGCGGGGTGGTGGTCATCGGCGAGGGCGAGAAGGACGAAGCCCCGATGCTCTACAACGGCGAAGAGGTGGGCAACGGCGACGGGCCGCACTGCGACGTCGCGGTGGACCCGATCGACGGCACCACGCTGATGGCCAAGGGCATGCCGAACGCGCTCGCCGTGCTCGCGGTCGCCGAGCGCGGCGCGATGTTCGACCCGTCCGCGGTGTTCTACATGGAGAAGATGGCGGTCGGGCCGGAGGCCGCCGGGCTGGTCGACCTGGCCGCGCCGGTCGCGGAGAACATCCGGCGGGTGGCGCAGGCGAAGAACAGCGGCGTGTCCGACGTGACGGTGTGCATCCTGGACCGCCCCCGCCACGAGCAGCTGATCAAGGAGGTCCGCGAGGCGGGCGCCCGGATCCGGTTCATCTCCGACGGTGACGTGGCGGGCGCGATCGCCGTCGCGCGGCCGAACACCGGGGTGGACATGCTGCTCGGCATCGGCGGCACGCCGGAGGGCATCATCGCGGCGAGCGCGCTCAAGTGCATCGGCGGTGAGCTGCAGGGCCGGTTGTGGCCGAAGGACGACGAGGAGCGCGAGAAGGCCCTCGGCGCCGGGCACGACCTGGAGCGCGTGCTCTCCACCGACGACCTGGTCCAGGGCGACAACGTGTTCTTCTGCGCCACCGGCGTCACCGACGGCGACCTGCTGCGCGGGGTGCACTACCGCGCGGGCGGCGCGACCACGCAGTCGATCGTGATGCGGTCGAAGTCCGGCACGGTCCGGATGATCGACGGGTACCACCGGCTGACGAAGCTGCGCTCGTACTCCTCGGTGAACTTCGACGGTCACCTCGACGACGTCGACGACGAGCTCGACGTGGTGCCGCCGCTCCCGTGATCAAACGCCTCGCCCTCTGCCTGACCGCGCTGCTGCTCGCCGCCGCGCCGGCTTCCGCCGTGGAGCCGTTCATCGTCGGCGGGGTGGTGGCCGACCAGGAGTACCCGTTCATCGTCTCGCTGCAGTCGAGCACCGGGAAGCACAACTGCGGTGGCTCGCTGATCGCGCCGGACCAGGTGGTCACCGCGGCGCACTGCGTGCAGGGCCGCAACCCGGACATGCTCAAGGTGCGCATCGGCAGCAACGACCACAGCCAGGGCGGCGAGGAGCTGCGGGTGACCGGGCTGGCCGTGCACCCGGAGTACAACCCGGACGGTGCGCGGGGCGACATCGCCATGGTGCGCCTGGAAAAGGCGGCGGCCGCGACGCCGATCCCGCTCGGCGCGAGCGCGGGCGTCGGCACCTCGACGCGGTTGCTGGGGTGGGGGCAGACCTGCCCGAAGCTCGGCTGCGCGGACAAGCCGACGCAGTTGCAGCAGCTGGACACCTCGATCGTGGCGCCGGAGGAGTGCGCGGCGGTCGCCTTCGACGGTGCGGTGGAGTTGTGCACGGACAACCCCGGGGACACCGCTGGCTCCTGCTACGGCGATTCGGGTGGCCCGCAACTGGCCAAAGTGGACTCCCGGTGGGTGCTGGTCGGCGTGACGAGCAGGCCGGGCAACGACTCCGACACGTGCGGGACGGCTCCGTCGATCTACACGTCGGTGGTCGCCTACGCGGGGTGGATCACGGAGCAACTGGCCGGTCCTACCGAGCCCGCGCCGGAGCCGCCACCAGAACCTTCGCCGGAACCCTCGCCTTCGCCTTCGCCTTCGCCGTCGCCGGAACCCTCACCTTCGCCGGAACCCTCGCCTTCGCCGGAGCCTTCCCCTTCGCCGGAGCCCACTCCGGAACCGTCTCCGGAGCCTTCACCCGAGCCCTCCCCGGCACCGAGCCCTTAACCGGACCGATGCAGTGAATGTGGCTTTCACTGCCGATTCCGCAGTGAAAGCCACATTCACTGCACCCGCACCTATTCGGCGTTGCTCGAGTGGCCTGGGAAGAGGTGCGCCTCCGGGTCCAGCGCGACGGCGATGTTGTTCACCGCCGTGGCCGCTTCGCCGAAGCCCGTGGCGATCAGCTTCACCTTCCCCGGATAGGCCGCCACGTCGCCCGCCGCGTAGACGCGTGGTTTCGCGGTGGCCATGGTCGAGTCCACCGAGATGGCGCGGTGGTCGATCTCCAGCCCCCAGTTCTCGATCGGCCCCAGGTCCGCGGTGAAACCCAGCGCGGCGATCACCGACTGCGCGGGCAGCACCAGGGTTTCCCCGCCCTTCACCTCGACGGTGATCTCGCCGAGCGCGCCGTCGCCGGTGTCGCGCAGTTCGGTCACCTCGGCGTCGGTGATGATCCGGACGCCCAGCTCCCGCGCCTGCCGCACGATCGACTCCACCGCGCGGAACCGCGCCCGCCGGTGCACCAGCGTGACGCTGCGCGCGATCGGGTGCAGCGCGAGCACCCAGTCGAACGCCGAGTCCCCGCCGCCGACCACGACCACGTCCTGCCCCTCGTGCGCCCGCAGCGAAGGCACGAAGTGGACCATGCCCCGCCCGAGCCAGCCGTCGCCGGCGGGCAGCGGCCGCGGGGTGAACTCGCCGATGCCCGCGGTGATCAGCACCGCGCCCGTCCGCAGCACCTCACCGCCGTCGAGGGTGACCGACAGCCCGTCGCCGACGTAGTCCAGGCCTTCGGCCTTGCGGCCCAGCAGGTACGTCGGCTTCCACTGCGCGGCCTGCTCGACCAGTGCGTTGACCAGATCCCGCCCGCGCACCGCGGGGAACCCGGCCACGTCGTAGATCATCTTCTCCGGGTACATCGCGGTGACCTGACCGCCCGCCTCCGGCAGCGAGTCGATCACGGCGGTGGACAACCCGCGGAAACCGGCGTAGTAAGCGGCGAACAGGCCGGTCGGCCCGGCACCGACGATCGCCAGGTCCACGGTCGAATCGGGCGCACTCATCCTGAAGAATCCCTCCGCCGTGCTGTGGTGGTGTGGCAGCAGTCACAGCCCACCCTAGTGCGAAAGACCACTCCGCAGGCTTGCCTTACCTGGGCCAGACTGGAGTTATGCCTGAACAGGAATTCCGGATCGAACACGACACGATGGGCGAAGTGAAAGTGCCCGTCGACGCGCTGTACCGCGCCCAGACGCAACGCGCCGTGGAGAACTTCCCGATCTCCGGCCGCGGCCTGGAACGCGCCCAGATCCGCGCGCTCGGCCTGCTCAAGGCCGCGACCGCGCGGGTGAACGCCAAGCTCGGCGTGCTCGACGAGGACCTCGCCACCGCGATCGCCGCGGCCGCCGACGAGGTCGCCGAGGGCAGGCACGACGCCCACTTCCCGATCGACGTGTTCCAGACCGGTTCCGGCACATCGTCGAACATGAACGCCAACGAGGTCATCGCGACGCTGGCCACCCGCGCCCTCGGCCGCGACGTGCACCCGAACGACCACGTCAACGCCTCGCAGTCGTCCAACGACACCTTCCCGACCACCATCCACGTGGCCGCGACGGAAGCAGTGCTCTCGGATGTGATCCCCGCTCTCGACCACCTCGCGCAGGCCATCGAAGCCCGGGCCGCGGAGTGGGCGGACGTGGTCAAGTCCGGCCGCACGCACCTGATGGACGCGGTGCCGATCACGCTGGGCCAGGAGGCCGGGGCGTGGGCCGCGCAGGTCCGCTTCGGCATCGAGCGGCTGCGGTCCGGGCTGGACCGGCTCGGCGAACTGCCGATCGGCGGCACCGCGGTCGGGTCCGGCCTCAACGCGCCGGACGGCTTCGGCGCCGCGGTCGCGGCCGAACTCGCCGAGGTGACCGGCCTGCCGCTGACCGAGGCCCGCGACCACTTCGAGGCGCAGGCCACCCAGGACGGCGTGGTGGAGACCTCCGGCCACCTGCGCACGGTCGCCGTCTCGCTGAACAAGATCGCGAACGACCTGCGCTGGCTGGGTTCCGGCCCGCGCACCGGGCTCGCCGAGCTCGCGCTGCCGGACCTGCAGCCGGGTTCGTCGATCATGCCGGGCAAGGTCAACCCGGTCATCCCGGAGGCCACCCTGCAGGTGGTCGCGCAGGTGATCGGCAACGACGCGGCGGTGGCCTTCGCCGGTGCGCAGGGCAACTTCCAGCTCAACGTGAACCTGCCGGTGATCGCGCGCAACGTGCTGGAGTCCGCGCGCCTGCTCGCCGCGGTCTCGCGCCTGCTGGCGGACAAGGTGTTCGCCGGGGTCACGGTGAACACCGACCGGGCGCGGGAGTACGCCGAAGGTTCGCCGTCGATCGTGACGCCGCTGAATAAGTACATCGGCTACGAAGAGGCGGCGGCCGTGGCGAAGCAGGCGCTCAAGGAGTTGAAGACGATCCGCGAGGTGGTCATCGAACGCGGGTACGTCGCCGACGGCAAGCTGACCGAGGCTCAGCTAGACGAGGCGCTCGACGTGCTCCGGATGGCGCGCGGCGGCAAGTAGTCAGTCGAGTTCGCGCAACGCGGCGGTGAGCGGGCCGGCCAGCCGGTCCGCGAACCCCGCGGGCACCGGTTCGCGCAGCATGTGCAGCCAGGCGAACACCGACCCGAGCAGAACGGCGTGGACGGCCGTCGGCTCGGGTCGTTTTTCCAGCTCGCCGCGGGCCACCGCGCGGTCGAGCATCCGCACCAGGTAGTCCCGCTGCCGCCCGACGAACTGCGTGCCGAAGCGCTCGGCCAGTTCGGGGTCGGCCTGGACGTCGGCGAGCAGGCCGGGGATCGCGCTGGCCGCCGCCGGTCCGTCCAATGAGGACTGGATGACGGCGAGCACGCCGGCCACGTCCCCTTGCAGCGAGCCGGTTTCCGGTGGTGGTGGCAGGTGCTCGTCGTGCACCACCGCGGCGAAGACCAGTTCGGCCTTGGACCGCCAGCGCCGGTAGACCGCCGCCTTCCCCACCCCGGCACGCGCCGCGATCATGTCCACAGTGGACTTCTGGTAACCGGACTCGGCGAGCAGCTCGTGCACGGCGGCGCGTACCGCGTGGTCGATCTCGGTGGCCCGCGGCCTGCCCCGGCGAGGTGTGCTCATGGGGTCAGTTTACGGAACCGGCAGTTCCGTATATGTTCGGGGTCATGACCTGGACGAGAAGCGCCACGCAAGTCCTCGACGTCGAACGCGAACTGGTCTGGCCGGTGCTGGCCGACCTGCCCGGCTGGTCGCGCTGGGACCCGGACCTGGTCGAGGTGACCCGGCACGGCGAAGGTGGTGACCTGGTGCCGCCGGGGCGGTTCTGGGGTGCGGTGCACCGGAAGACGGCGGGGCCGTACCGGCTGGTCGCGGTCGAGGAGGGCAGGCGGATCGAGTTGCACCAGCCGATTCCGCTGGGCGTGATGCGGTTGGAGTACCTGCTCGCGGACGCGCCGGGCGGGCGCACTTCGTACACGCAGCACGTGTCGCTCTCGGGGCCGCTGGCGCGGGTGATGGTGTGGGTGGTCGGCGGGAACGTGGTGCGGCACTTCCCGGAGAAGGGGGCCGCACTGGCGCGACTGGCGTCACCCGCGACGGCGTAGGCCGATCAGCACGCCGAGCGCGACCAGGCCGACGCCGGCGAGATCGGTCAGTTCGAGCCGTTGGGCGCCGAGCAGGACCGCGACGAGCAGGCCAGACACCGGCATCACGCCGATCAGCACCCCGGCGCGATCGGCGCCGAGCACGGAGACGGCGAAGTACCAGATGCCGAATGCGACGGCGGTGACCACCACGGCCAGCACGAGCAGAGCGGTGAGCTGCGTGGTGTTCGGCCGGATCCAACTCTCCACAAAGGACGAGAGCAGGGCGCTGCCGATGGCCGCGGCGAGGCAGCTCCAGGCCGAGGTGGCGAGGGGGCCGAGCCGTTTCACCAGGCCGACGGCGAAGAGGGTGAAGCAGGCCTCGCAGAGCATCGCGAGCACGGCCAGCACGAGGCCGGGGCCGGTGGTGGCGCCGCCGCCGGTGAGGACGACGACTCCGCTGACCGCGAGCACGGCCCCGAAGATGGGCGCGGCGGACGGCTGCTTGCGCGCGAGGAGCGGCCCGGCGACGGCGAGCACGAGCGGACTACCCCCGAGGACGGCGGCGACGAGGCCGGGCTCGGCGTAGCGCTGGGCGTAGAGGAGGCAGGCCTGGAAGCCGACCATCCCGGTGGCGGCGAGGGCGATGAGGGCGGGGAGGTCCGTCCACTTCGGAATGGGGAGGGAACGTCGGCGGAGGGCGAACCAGGAGAGGAGGAGGATGCCGGCTAGGCCGTAGCGGAGTGCCTGGCCGAGGAGGAGGGGGTACTCGTCGAGAAGCCCGGTCACGGGCACCGACCCGCCGACGATCGTGGCGGTGGTCACCCCAGCCACAATCCCGAGGCGGTCGCGGGTTGGCGCCACAGTCGTCGTCATAACGATCAGCGTGGCTGGGGAGCGGCCCACTCAGAAGGACCACTTCACCTCCACTGACTTGATCCATCCGCGCCACCCTCTTCGACCGAGAGCGCTGCTCTCCTCTCAGATCACCGCTCTCGCCCACTTCGAGATCACCGCTCACCAACGAGAGCACCGCTCTCCACCCAGGGCACCCGAGCCGGAGAGGGGAAGCCAAAGGAGAGCCCTGCTCTCCCAGAGCGCCCCCGCCAGCGCCACCCCACCCAGCCAGGCGCCCGGCCAGCGCCACCCGATCAGCATCTCCCCAATCAGCGCCGCCCCAATCAGCGCAGCCCCGCCCCGGCGCCACTCCGACCAGCGCCGCCCGGTCGGCGCCACTTCCGATCAGCGTCGCCCGGTCGGCGCCACTTCCGATCAGCGTCGCCCGGTCAGTGGCGGCCCACCCCGGCGGCGGCCCACCCTGGCGGCGGCCCGATCGCCGCCGACCGGTTAGCGCCGTCGCAGGGACTTGTCGGCTAGGGCCGGCGGCACGTAATCCGCCTCCAGTCGGTTCAGGTCTACGCCCGGCGGCACGATCTCATCGATCCGATCCAGCGCCGCCCCGTCCAACCGCAGGTCCGCCCCCTCCAGCAAGTCCGTCAGCTGAGCAGGCGTCCGCGGCCCGATGATCGCCGACGTCACAGCCGGGTGCGAGAGCACGAAAGCCAGGGCCAGGTGCGACATCGGCCTCCCCAATTCCGCCGCCAGCTTCCGTAGCTCCCCCAGCGCCGCGAACTTCGCCGCGTTCCCCGGCAGCGACGGATCGAACTTGTGCGCCTGAACAGCCTGCCGCCCCTTCGTCAAATCCACATCCCCAGGCTCCACATACCGCCCCGACAACCACCCGCTCGCCAGCGGCGACCAAGTCAGCACCCCCAGCCCGTACCGCTGCGCCGTCGGCAGCACCGCCCCCTCGATCGCCCGGTTGAAGATCGAGTACGGCGGCTGCTCACTCCGGAACCGCACGTGCCCCCGCCGCTCCGCCACCCACTGCGCCTCGACGATCTGCTCCGCCGGGAACACCGAATGCCCGATCGCCCGCACCTTCCCCGCCCGCACGAAATCCGACAACACCGACAGCGTCTCATCGATGTCCGTCGCGTGATCCGGCCGGTGAATCTGGTAAAGGTCCAGGTAGTCCGTGTCCAACCGCCGCAGGCTTCCTTCCAGCGCCCGCACCAGCCACCGCCGTGAATTGCCGGAGTGGTTCTCATCCGGCCCCATCGGGAAATGCGCCTTCGAAGCCAGCACCACGTCGTCGCGACGCCCGCGAAGGGCCT
This sequence comes from Amycolatopsis sp. 195334CR, assembly GCF_017309385.1. Lineage (NCBI taxonomy): Bacteria > Bacillati > Actinomycetota > Actinomycetes > Pseudonocardiales > Pseudonocardiaceae > Amycolatopsis > Amycolatopsis sp. 195334CR. The sequence goes on from NZ_JAFJMJ010000001.1 coordinate 1,371,537, forward strand.
TCCCGATAATCCGCTCGCTCTCCCCGTCCGAATACATGTCGGCGGTGTCCACAAAATTGATGCCGCCGTCCAAGGCCGCGTGCACCATCCGCACGCCCTCCTCGTGCGACGGATTGCCCCACGCCCCGAGCATCATCGCGCCGAACGCGTATTCGCTGACCGAAATACCCGTACCACCCAGAATTCGCCTGTGCATCGCCAGTTCCTTTCCTAGTCCGGAGTCCGGAGTCCTGACACCAGCCTGCGTCCGGGAACCACGACCGCCCAGGCCCGCCGCAACCTGGGTCTGCCAGTACCAGGCACCTCGCCCCCAGGCGGGGATACTGGAGGCATGACCGAACTCGGCGGCTTCCTCAGGGCCCGGCGCGCGGAACTGGACCCCTCCGACTTCGGGCTGCCGCCGGGGGTCAACCACCGGCGCGTGGCCGGGCTGCGCCGCGAGGAACTCGCGCAGCTGGCCGGGATCAGCGTCGACTACTACACGCGCCTGGAGCAGGGCCGCGCCCGCAACGTCTCCGACGCCATCCTCGACGCGGTCGCGCGCGCACTGCGCCTGACCGCCGACGAAGAGGCCTACCTGCGCAACCTCGCCACGCCACAACGCCGCCGCCCGAGCGCCCCGGCCAAACCCCGCGTACGGCCGGAACTCCAGCACCTGCTCGACGCCATGCAGGTCCCGGCCTTCGTCTTCGGCCGCTACATGGACGTGCTGGCGTGGAACCGGCTGGCCAACGCGCTCTCCTTCGACTTCGACGCGATGCCGCCCGAGGAGCGCAACATCCCGCGCCTGTTCTTCCTCGACGACTCGGCCGCCGAATTCCACCCGCAGTGGGCCAAGGTCACCGGTGAGATCGTGGCCAACCTGCGTGCCGAGGCCGGCCGCCACCAGGACGACCCGAAGCTCGCGCAACTGGTCGGCGAACTGTCCGTGCGCAGCGAGGAGTTCCGCCAGCTGTGGGCCCGGCACCAGGTGCAGGACAAGGCCCACTGCACCAAACTCGTGCGCAACCCGGTCGTCGGCGACCTCGACCTGCGCTACGAAACGCTGCGCCTGCCCGACGAGGACCTCGCCGTGGTCACCTACACCGCCGAGCCCGGCAGTGAATCCGAGCGCAGGCTGAACCTGCTGGCCTCCTGGGTGACCGAGGCGGCCCGTGCCGGATAGCGCACTGCGGGAGCTGCTGCTCCCGGCGATCGACGCGGGCGGACGGCCGGGCAAGGCCGCCGAATCCGCGCTGCGCGAGGCGATCCGCTCCGGCAGGCTCCCCGCGCACACCCGGCTGCCGTCGAGCCGCGACCTCGCCGTGCAACTGGGGTTGGCCCGCGGCACGGTGATGGCCTTCTACGCGCAACTGGTCGCCGAGGGCTACCTGTTCGCCGAACGCGGTTCCGGCACGCGCGTGGCACCGATCGGCGGTGGCGCCGAAGCGAAACCGGCCCCTACCACCAGCGCGCCCGCCTGGCGCTACGACCTCAAGCCGGGCCTGCCCGCGCTCGGCGCCTTCCCCCGCGCGGAATGGCTCGCCGCCGAACGCGAGGCGCTGAACTCCCTGCCCGACGCGGGACTCGGCTACCCCGATCCCGCCGGACTGCACGAGCTGCGCGTGGAACTGGCCAGCTACCTGGGCCGCGTGCGGGCCCTGCCGACCAGCCCGGACGACGTGGTGATCACCAGCGGGGCCGCCGAAGCGCTGTCCCTGCTGTCGACCGTGTTGCACCAGCGCGGCGCGCACCGGATCGCCGTCGAGGACCCGAGCCACCTCGGGCAGGCGGACCTGCTCGCCTCCCACGGCCTCGAACCGGTCGGCGTCCCGGTCGACGAGGACGGCATCGACATCAGCCTGCTGACCGAGCCCGGCTGTGGTTCGGTGCTGGTCACGGCCGCGCACCAGTTCCCGCTCGGCATGGCGCTGCACCCGAAGCGCCGCCGCGCGCTGCTGTCGTGGGCCGAGCGCACCGGCGGGTTGGTCATCGAGGACGACTACGACGCCGAACACCGCTACGACCGGCCCGCGCTCGGCGCGATCCGCGCGCTCGACCCGGGCCGCGTGGCCTACATCGGCAGTGTGAGCAAGGTGCTGATCCCCGCGTTGCGCATCGGCTGGCTACTGCTGCCCGCGCACCTGCGCGACCACGTCGTCCGCACCAAGCACCGCCACGACCTCGGGTGCGCGCCGCTGCCGCAGGCCGCGCTCGCCAGGATGCTGCGCACCGGCGGGTACGACCGCCACCTGCGGCGCACGCGGCGGCTCTACCGCCAGCGGCGGGACGCCCTGCTCGACGCGCTCGCCACCGCACTGCCCGACTGGCGCCCGGTGGGCATCGCGGCCGGGCTGCACCTGGTGGTCCGGCTGCCCGACGGCACCGACGACACCGAGGTGCACCGGGCGCTGGCCGCACGCGGGATCTACGCGCCGGCGCTGTCCGAGTACGCGCATTCGGCCGCGGGCCGCCCGTTCCCCGGCCTGGTGCTCGGGTACGCGGCCTCCTCCCCCGACCGGTTGCGGGCGGCGGTGGCCGAGATGGCCGAGGTCACCACCGGCTGAACCCCCGGTGAACAGCCGGGTTTTCGCCGTGGTGCGCCAAAACCGCCGCCTAGGATCCGGCGGTGTGGGGATCGGGCAGGTGCTGCAGTCGCTGGCCGACTTGCTGAGCTCCGACCAGGGCAGCCTGCTGCTCGGCATCGCCGCGCTCGCCGCCATCGGCGCGCCGCTGGCGGACCGGTACCTGGTGCGCCGCAAGCGGATCCAGTTCCGCGTGCTGTACAACTCGAAGATCGGGCTGAACCCGGTCGACCTGAACGGCGAGCCGGGCGTCGACCCCGAACTGCGGCAGCTGGCGCAGCTGCTCGACCGGCTCAGCGTGGTGGTCATCCGGATCCGCAACACCGGCGGCTTCGACATCGGCCCGGACGACTTCGACACCCCGATCGCGTTCACCTTCGGCAGGCGGATCGTCTGGGACGCCAGGATTTCCGAGGCGAGCGACCCGGATCTGCGGAAGCTCGTCCGGGAGAACATGGAGTTCTTCTCCACCGGGGTGCCGGAGGAGGGCCTGACCGAACTGCGCCGCTCGATGGCCGACCGGCTGCGGGGCATGTTCGCCGCCAAGGCGCAGGCGGCGCCCGCCCCACCGCAGTGGCACGGCGTGCGGCTGAGCAAGCTTTCCTTGAAGGCCAAGGAGAAGTTCAAGCTGGTGGTGGTGCTGCGCGAGCCGGACGACGCCGACGGGCCGGACATCACCAAGGAGTGGCACCGCGAAGGCCGGATCACCGGCGGCCGGATCAAGGACGAGAAGAAGCAGCGGCGGCTGAGCTGGCCGGTGCTGGCCGTGGCGGTCGGTGTGCTGCTCACCGGCGCGCTGCTGGCGACCCTGCTCACCGCGGGTTCCCGGCCGGACCTGGCCGAGCAGTGCGCCGAAGGCTCGCTGAACGTCGAGGGGTCGAGCGCCTTCGAGCCGATCATGCGGACCATCGCGGCCGAGTACGCCGCGGGTTGCTCCGACGCCGCCGTGGCCACCCGCGCGACCGGCAGCAACGACGGCATCCGCGCGCTCAACGAGCTGCCGCCGGAACGCCAGCACGAGCTGGCCGTGCTCTCCGACGGGGTGGCCGGTGAGGCCGGCCCCGAGCTGGTGTCGCAGAAGGTGGCGGTGGTGGTCTACGGCGTGGTGGTGAACGCGTCGGCCGGGGTCGACGGGCTGACCGCGGACCAGCTGCGCGGGATCTACGAGGGCCGCTTCCGCGATTGGAAGGACGTGCGCGGCGGCGAGTCGCTGCCGATCCGGATCGTCGGGCGCGGGCAGGAATCGGGCAGCAGGCAGGTGTTCGAGGGCAAGGTGCTCGGTGGTGACGGACGCCGGATCTCCGAGGGCGTGCTGTCCTCGGATTCGTGCGAGCAGGCGACCGTGCCCGCGCCGACCACCCGCTGCGAGCGCAGCAGCACCGCGCAGGTGCTGGAGGAGGTCGCCGCGACCCCGGGTGCGATCGGCTACGCGGACGCGCCCGCGGCGAAGGCGGCGACCGCGCGGAACCCGGCCGTGGTGACCGCGACGATCGACGGCCGGTACCCGGACTTCACCGCGATCGAGCCCGGTTATCCGTTCTGGACGATCGAGTACCTCTACACCAAGGGCGTGCCGAAGAACGACACGCTGCTGAAGAAGTTCGTCGACTACCTGGGCAGCGACACCGCCCGCGCCGAACTGCAGGACGCCGGGTACACGCCCTGCGTCGGCCGGGACGGCTTCCCGCACCCGCTCTGCGTCCGGGGCGAGTAACGCGCGAACTGTCGGGGGTCGGCCGCACAATGGGGCCATGTTGCTCGCCGACGCCGTGCAGGCCTCCGCCGCGCTCAGCGCGACGCGATCTCGCAAGACGAAGATCGCCACGCTGGCCGAAGTGCTGCGCGCGGCCTCACCCGAGGAGCTGGCGCCGGTGGTCGGCTTCCTCACCGGTCAGCTGGTGCATGGCCGGATCGGGGTCGGCTGGCGCACGCTGGCCGAGCTGGGCGTCACCCCGGCCGCCGAACCGTCGCTGACCATCGCCGAAGTGGACCAGCGGCTCACCGACATCGCCGGGATCACCGGATCGGGGTCCGGCAAACCGCGGACGGAGGCGCTGCACGAGCTGTTCGGCCGGGCCACCGAGGACGAGCAGCAGTTCCTCGTCCGGCTGGTGACCGGCGAGCTGCGGCAGGGCGCGCTCGAAGGGGTGATGGTGGACGCGGTGGCGGCTGCCGCCGAGGTGCCGCTGGAGGTGGTCCGCCGCGCGTTCATGCTGTCCGGGCGGCTGCCCGCCACCGCCGTGGCCGCGATGAACGGGGGCTCGGCCGCGCTCGGTGAGTTCCGGCTGGAGCTGGGCAGGCCGATCCGGCCGATGCTGGCGTCCCCGGCCGAATCGCTGGCCGAAGCCGTCGCCGAGCACCCGAGCGCGCTGGTCGAGTACAAGATGGACGGTGCGCGCATCCAGGTGCACCGCGACGGCGACGAGGTGCACGTCTACACCCGCACGCTGCGCGAGATCACCGGTTCGGTGACGGAGCTGGTCGAGCTGGTCAAGGCGCTGCCGTGCGAATCGGTGGTGCTCGACGGCGAGACGCTGGCCCTCACCGACGACGGCAGGCCCCGGCCCTTCCAGGAGACGATGAGCCGGTTCGGCAGCACGCGCGAAGAGCAGGTGCGGGCGCTGCTGCTGCGGCCGTACTTCTTCGACTGCCTGCACCTCGACGGCGAGGACCTGCTCGACGCCCCGCTGCGCGAGCGGAACGCCGCCCTGCGCAAGGTGGTCGGCGAGCACCTGATCCCCGGTGAGGTCGAGCCCGCCGACCCGGCCCGGCTGCTCGGCGACGCGCTGGCCGCCGGGCACGAGGGCGTGATGGTGAAGAGCCTCGATTCGCCGTACGCCGCGGGTCGCCGCGGCAACGCGTGGCTGAAGGTCAAGCAGGTGCACACGCTCGATCTGGTGGTGCTCGCCGCCGAATGGGGGCACGGCCGCCGCACCGGTTACCTGTCGAACCTGCACCTCGGCGCCCGCGATCCCGACGGCGGTCCGCCGATCATGGTCGGCAAGACGTTCAAGGGCCTCACCGACGAGCTGCTCACCTGGCAGACCGCGAAGTTCCAGGAGATCGAGCGCGAGCGCGACGACTGGACCGTGTACGTGCGCCCGGAGCTGGTGGTGGAGATCGAACTGGACGGCGCGCAGGTCAGCACGCGCTATCCGGGCGGGGTCGCGCTGCGGTTCGCGAGGGTGGTGCGGTACCGGCCGGACAAGGACCCGGGCGACGCCGACACCATCGACGCCGTCCGGGCCACGTTGGCTACCAGCTAGCGACCGTCTTGACCACGCCGCCGTGGGACGGGAAGTTGGTCGGGCAGCCGATCTTCGAGCCGTCCTTGAAGTAGACGGTCACCTTGCCGCCGCACTCGAACGCCTCGAACCCGCCCCAGGTCCGGGTGCCCGGCTTGAGGCAGAGCGCGTCCTTGCCGAACCGGCGGATGTAGCCGGCGTAGCCGTCCCCGCAGGTGCGGATCACGTCGTTGGGTGCCTGCGCGGCGGTGGCTCCCTGCTCGGCGGCCGAGGCCGCTACCGGGACGGACAGCGCGGTCACCGCGATCCCGAGCATGACCGTGGCTTTGGCGAATGCACGCATGGAAGTCCTCCTCAGTAGCAGCGGGCCGATGAGATGGCGTAGGTGTAGTTGTTCGTGGCGTTCGAGGTGACCTCGAAGTCGATCTTGTAGCCGAGCGGGGGCTCGCCGAAGATGTCGGTGGTCACCTTCTTGTCCTTGCCCGGCCCGACCACGCCCTTCCACAGGCCCTTGTCGAACTTCACGTCGCGGATGGTGACGAGCATGCCGCGGTAGTCGTGGTTGTGGACCTTGATGGTGATCTTCTGGTCGGCCAGCACCTCGGCGCGGGTGGTCTGGCCGCCCTTGAGCTGCCCGCCGGCGCACACCCGCTCGGCCGCCGAACCGGCCGGCGCGGTCGCCAGCGGGACCGCGATCGCCAGCGCCAGCACCGCGCCGCCGCGCTTGAGCCATCCTGAAGTAGTCATGTTCCCTGTGCTCCCCGTCTGTCTGCTGTGGACGGAGATGACGCTAGGGAGCCGGGTGCGCACCGCGGAAGCACTCGACCGGCCGCGGGCCGGAAAGCCACTGTCCACGCAGGTCAGCGCTTTGGCCACCGGTCGCGGTAGCCAAACTCACCCGTCTATGGTGAGCAGGAAGTAGAGGCCGCGGTTGCCGGGGAGCAGCAGGCGGCCCTGCGCGTCGGCCATCTTCCAGTAGACGTGGCAGTGCCCCGGCCGCGACGGCGTGCGCACGTCGACCGAGACGCGCACGGTCTGCCCCGGCGCAGTGTCGGGCACGGGCACCTGCGGCGGGGTGACGCACTCGTCGGGGTCGCCGAAGGCGCCCTCGCGGCGCAGCACGCGGCCGACCCACGGGACGGTGCCGCTGTTGCGGATTTCCCAGGTCTTGATCACCTGGGTGTCGGTCGGCACGCGGGCGCCGTCTTGGAGGGTGACGTCGCTTACGTACTCGGAAGCGTCTCCGTCCACGATCGGGGCGGCGGGCGTGGCCTGGTCGGGCGGGTCCTCCTGGCCGAGGACCAGCACGAGCCCACCGGCAAGCACCAGCGCCACCACCGCGGCGACGCCGATCACCGGCCACCACCGCTTGCGCGGCTGTTCGACCGGGACCGCCTCGACCACGGACTCTTTGGCCGGTTGCTGGGCCCGTTCCCAGCGGCCGCGCCACTCGTGACGCACCCGCTCGACGTCCTCCCCCAGCACGCCGACCGCCAGCACCCGGACGAACTCCCAAGCCGTCTCCCAGGACGGCAACCGATCCCCGCGCGCCGCCGCCGACAACGCCGACTTGGAGGCGAGAGCCCCCAACTCGTCCCGCATGCGGTCGTAGGAGGGATCGCCGGCCGCCCGCTTCAACTCCCAAAGCCCATGGGCGAACTCGGGCACCGGACCAGCCGCGGGATCCGGCCCCTTCGCCACCCGCCCGCGACGCGCTTCAGTCATTGCCTCAGCGTAACCAGTGGTCACCGCCGGTATCAGCCGGAGAGGGCCTTGCCCAGTTCGGTCGGGCCGTGCAGCACCGAATTGCCCAGCCGCCGGCTGTAGATCAGTCCCGCATTCCGCAGCACCGTCGCGTGCTGACTCGCCGAAGCCGTGGAGACGCCCAGTTCTCGCGCGATTTCCGTGGTCGTCCGCCCGCCGTCGGAATGGGCGATGCAGCTGAGCACCTGCTGCCGCGTCGGGCCGATCAGGGCGGCGATCGCGCCGGCTTCGGCCTTCGGCTCCGACCAGTCCGCGGCCACCGGGTACACCAGCACCGGCGGCAGGCCCGGGTCCCGCAGGCTGGTCGGCCGCCCCAGGCAGAAGGCCGACGGCAACAGCACCAAACCGCGCTCGTCGAGTTCCAGCTCCTGCTCCACCGGGAAGTCCACCTCGAGCACCGGCGCCCGCCAGCGCGCGAACGGCGCGAACGAGTCGAGCAGCCCCTCCACGCCCTGGTCGAGCAGGATCCGGTCCCGCACCATCCGCTCGGCCTCGAACACCGCGCGCAGCTGCCGCGACACCGGCGCGATCGCCACCTCGTGGAACCGCGTCATCGCGCCGACCAGGTCCCCCAGCCCGGTTTCGGTCACCCACCTGGTGTGCTCCCAGCGCTGGTCACCGAGCAGCCGCAGCTCCGCCTCGACCCGTTCGGCCGGCGTGTCCAGCAGCGTGCGCACCCCCGCGTCGAGCGTGGTCTCGCCCCTGGTCGGGGTCAGGAAATCCGGGAAGTACCCGCGACTGGGCAACACCGTGGCCAGCCGGTGCACCGCTTCGCGCCCACCCGGCGTGCGGGACACCTGACCACCGGCCCAAGTCCGCCACCCACCGAGCGCGGTCGAGCCGTCCGCGGCGCGGAGCCGTTGCAGGCCGAGCGCCACGTTCCACAGTTCGTCGGGCTGCCGGGCCACGCGCACCCGCCCCAGATCGGCCGACGACAGATGAATCCGCAGCATGCGTGCGTCTCCTGTTTGTTCGCTCAGGCCTGCTCACGGTAACCGGCGACGCGCACGAGCGCACTCATGAAGATCTTTCAGCCACGCACCCGGCGGAACGCGTTCAGCGGGTCGCTGACCCCCGCGTGCACCAGCGACCGGAGCGCGCCCCGCCGCCGGTCGACCGGCTTCCCGGCGGCGATCCGGTGCATCTGCTGCGTGTGCCACTGGATCTCCAGCCAGCTGTCCGCCAGCTTGACCCCGGTCTTCGGGCACAACCGCTCGGCGCCGATCTCCTCGCCGTCCAGCAGCCGCCCGACCAGGTCGGGGGCGACGGTCAGCGGGCGGCCGAGGCCGATCACGTCCAGCGCGCCGAACCGCACCGCGTCGGCCATGCCGTCCGCGGTGCTGAACCCGCCGGTGACCATCAGCGCCACGTCGGTGACCTTGCGCGCCTTGGTCGCGTAGTCCAGGAAGTACGCCTCACGACGACTGGTGCTTTCCCTGGTCATCCCCATCATCGCGGCGCGCTCGTAGGTCCCGCCGGAGACCTCCAGCAGATCGATCCCGGCCTCGCCCAGCTCGCGCACCACGGCCAGCGACTCCTCCTCGGTGAAGCCGCCGCGCTGGAAGTCCGCGCTGTTCAGCTTCACCGACAACGGCACGTGGTCCCCGATCGCCCCGCGCACCGCCCGCACCACCTCCAGCAGGAAGCGGCTGCGCCGCTGCCCCCAGACGTCGGTGCGGCGGTTGGTCAGCGGCGAGAGGAACTGGGAGATGAGGTAACCGTGCGCGCCGTGCAGCTGCACCCCGCCGAACCCGGCTTCGACGAAGGTCATCGCGGCGAGCGCGAACCGGTCGATGATCGCCTCGATCTCGTCACCGGTCAGCTCGCGCGGGGGCGCGAACACCGAGCGGATGCCGCGGGACTCGAACGGCACCGCCGACGGCGCGACCGGCTGGCGCGACAGGAACCGCGGGCTCTGCCTGCCGGGGTGGTTGAGCTGCACCCAGAGCTGGGCGTCGGTGCCGGACACCGCATCGGCCCAGGTGCGGTACTCGGCGGCGTCCGGTTTCTCCGGCAGCGCCACGTTCCTCGGCTCCCCGAGCGCGGCCGGGTCGACCATCACGTTGCCGGTGCAGAGCAGGCCGGAGCCGCCGCGCGCCCAGGTCCGGTACAGCTCGACCAGCTCCGCCGACGGCCGGTTGCGCCGGTCGCCGAGCTGCTCGCTCAGCGCCGACTTGGCGATCCGGTGCGGCAGCTTCGCCCCGCACCGCAGTTCCACCGGCTCAGCCAGGAGTTCCACCGCACCCATGCGGGCCATTTAACGGGAGAGTAGATACCGTCAGTATCCCAAGGTGATCCCGGTCACTGTTAGGGTCCGGCGGCATGACGGCGATTGTGCAGAACGTGGTGACGTCGGGCGTGTTCGAGCTCGACGGCGGCAGCTGGGACGTGGACAACAACGTCTGGCTGGTCGGGGACGGCGAAGAGGTGCTGGTCATCGACGCGGCCCACGACGCGGCGCGGATCGAGGGCGTGATCGGCGAGCGCAAGGTGGTCGCCATCGTCTGCACCCACGCGCACAACGACCACGTGAACGCGGCCCCCGAGCTGGCGAGCCGCACCGGCGCGCCGATCCTGCTGCACCCCGAGGACCGCGTGCTGTGGGACCTCACGCACGCCGACCGCGCCCCGGACGGTGAACTCGCCGACGGCCAGGAGCTGACCGTCGCGGGCACCCGGCTCAAGGTGATCCACACGCCGGGGCACGCGCCCGGCGCGGTCTGCCTGTACGCGGCCGACCTCGGCACGGTGTTCACCGGCGACACCCTGTTCAACGGCGGCCCCGGCGCCACCGGACGGTCCTATTCGGACTATCCGACGATCAAGAAGTCCATTCAGGACAAGCTGTTCGGGCTGCCCGAGGAGACGCGGGTGAACACCGGCCACGGCGAGGGCACCACCATCGGCACGGAGAAGGCCGCCTCAACCGGCTGGGACTGACACCCCGAACGGGTTGTCGATCACGTAGCACCAGCACCCGTCCCCGCCCCGGCGCGCGACGTCGGTGGCGGTGCCGCTGATTTCGTCGCCGACCGTCCAGTCGACGATCAGCAGGGCGAGGTCACCGGCCACCTCGACGCGCCGCGGCCGCACGGTGATCGGCAGGGCCAGTGCCTGGAATTCGTGCACTCACGGTCCGGAACGCGAATTCGCGCCGATCGCTGGACTGAGTGGTTCGAGGCCGCCCAGCGGCATCGAACCGCGAGGGAAGCGATCGGATCCGAGCGAATTCGCGCGCCGTGCCGGAGGCACGGCCAAATACAGAGTTGGTGCCGGACGCCCGAGGCCGCACCCGGCGGCCCGAACCGGACTGCCCGGTGGAGGTCGCGCTCGCCGCGATCTCCGGCCGGTGGACCACCTTGGTCCTGCGCGAACTGATGGCCGGCCCGCGCTCCTTCGGCGAACTGCGGGAGGCGATGCCCACCCTGTCCGCCAAGGTGCTGGCCGAACGGCTGACCGCGCTCGCCGCCCGCGGCCTCGCCGAACGCACCGCGCTGCCGGGCTTCCCGCCGCGCACCAGCCACCGCCTGACGCCCCGCGGCGAGCAGCTGCGCCCGCTGCTGGTCGAGCTGTATCGAACCGGCGCCGCGATCGCCGCCGTGCCGGAAGCGCGGCCGACAACCCTGTAGCCTGGGATCTCGTGCGCTTTATCGATGGCCACCGGCCCGCCCACGACCTGACCTACGACGACGTCTTCCTCGTCCCGAACCGCTCCGACGTGGAGTCCCGGTTCGACGTCGACCTCTCCACCGTGGACGGCACCGGCGCCACCCTCCCGGTGGTGGTGGCGAACATGACCGCCGTCGCCGGGCGCCGGATGGCGGAGACCGTCGCGCGCCGCGGTGGGCTCGTGGTGCTGCCGCAGGACGTGGACCCGGCCGCCGTCGCCGACATCACCGCCTGGGTCAAGAGCAGGCACGTCGTCTGGGACACCCCGCTCGTGCTGACCGGCGGGGACGCCGTCGCCGACGCGCTGAACCTGGTCGGCAAGCGCGCCCACGGCGCCGTCGTGGTGGTCGACGACGAAGGCCGCCCGGCCGGGATCGTCACCGAGGCCGCCTGCCAGGGCGTGGACCGCTTCGCGCGGCTCGCCGAGATCGTCGAACCCGCCGCCGTCACCGTGCCGCTGGACACCGAGCCCCGCGAGGTCTTCGAGCGCCTGCACGAGCACGGCGACAAGCTCGCCCTGGGCGTCGACGAGACCGGACGCCTCGCGGGCGTGCTCACCCAGGTCGCCGCGCTGCGGGCGGAGATCTACACCCCGGCGCTGGACGCCGCGGGCAAGCTGCGCGTGGCCGCCGCGATCGGCGTCAACGGCGACGTGGCCGCCAAGGCGGAAGCCGTGCTCAAGGGCGGCGTGGACGTGCTGGTGGTCGACACCGCGCACGGTCACCAGGAGAAGATGATCGCCGCGCTGAAGGCCGTCCGCTCGGTGTCGCCGTCGGTGCCGATCGTGGCGGGCAACGTGGTGACCGCCGAGGGCACGCGCGACCTGATCGCCGCCGGTGCCGACGTGGTCAAGGTCGGCGTCGGTCCCGGCGCGATGTGCACCACCCGGATGGCCACCGGCGTGGGGCGCCCGCAGTTCTCCGCGGTCGCCGAATGCGCCGCGGCCGCCCGTGAGCTGGGCAAGCACGTGTGGGCGGACGGCGGCGTGCGGCACCCGCGCGACATCGCGCTCGCGCTGGCGGCCGGCGCGTCGGCGGCGATGGTCGGCTCGTGGTTCGCCGGCACCCACGAATCCCCCGGTGACCTGCGGTACGACGAGCAGGGGCGGCCGTACAAGGAGTCGTTCGGCATGGCGTCGAAGCGGGCCGTCGGCGCGCGGACGCGCACGGACAACGTCTACGAGCGCGCGAAGAAGGGCCTGTTCGAGGAGGGCATCTCGTCCTCGCGGATGGCGCTGGACCCGGGCCGCCCCGGCGTCGAGGACCTGCTCGACTCGATCGGTTCCGGCGTGCGGTCGGCGTGCACCTACGCGGGCGCGCGCACGCTGGAGGAGTTCCACGAGCGGGCCGTGCTGGGCATCCAGTCGGCCGCCGGTTTCGCCGAAGGCCGCCCCCTGCCCGCCGGCTGGTAAGCCGCCGTGCAGTGAATGTGGCTTTCACAGCGCCTGGCGCTGTGAAAGCCACATTCACTGCATCCGGGCGTCAGTGATCCTCGAGCATTTCGGTCACCAGGGCGGCGATCGGGGAACGCTCCGAGCGCGTCAGCGTGACGTGCGCGAACAGCGGGTGGCCCTTGAGCTTCTCGATCACCGCCGAGACCCCGTCATGCCGCCCGACGCGCAGGTTGTCGCGCTGCGCCACGTCGTGCGTGAGCACCACCCGCGACGCCGTGCCGAGCCGCGAGAGCACGGTCAGCAGCACGTTCCGCTCCAGCGACTGCGCCTCGTCGACGATCACGAAGGCGTCGTGCAGCGACCGGCCGCGGATGTGCGTCAGCGGCAGCACCTCGAGCATGCCCCGGTCGAACACCTCGTCCAGCACGTCCTGGCTGACCAGCGCGCCGAGCGTGTCGAACACCGCCTGCGCCCACGGCTGCATCTTCTCGGACTCCGAGCCGGGCAGGTAGCCCAGCTCCTGCCCGCCGACCGCGTAGACCGGCCGGAACACCACGACCTTGCGGTGCGCGCGGCGTTCCATCACCGACTCCAGCCCGGCGCACAACGCCAGCGCCGACTTGCCGGTACCGGCCCGGCCGCCGAGCGAGACGATGCCGATCTCGGGGTCGAGCAGCAGGTCGAGGGCGATCCGCTGCTCGGCGGACCGGCCGTGCAGGCCGAACGCCTCCTTGTCCCCGCGCACCAGCCGGATCCGCTTGTCCGGGGTGATCCGCCCCAGCGCGCTGGAGCTGCCCGCGAGCAGCCGCAACCCGGTGTGGCAGGGCAGTTCGCCCAGCTCGTCGAGGCCGAACTCGGCCGGGGTGACCGGCCCGTCGTGGAAGAGCGCGTCCAGCACCGGCTGCTGCACGTCGACGTCGGCCATGCCGGTCCAGCCCGACGGCGTGACCTCCTGCGCCCGGTACTCGTCGGCCACCAGCCCCACCGCACCCGCCTTGACCCGCAGCGGGATGTCCTTGGTCACCAGCGTCACCGCTTCGAGCTCGACCGCGAGGTTCAGCGCGCAGGCCAGGATGCGGTGGTCGTTGGAGTCGGTGCGGAAACCCGGTGGCAACACGGACTGGTCCGAGTGGTTCAGCTCGACGTGCAGCGTGCCGCCGCTCTCGCCGATCGGAACCGGGGCGTCCAACCGGCCGTGGGTGCGCCGGAGGTCGTCCAGCAGGCGGAGGGACTCCCGCGCGAACCAGCCCAGTTCGGGGTGGTGGCGCTTGGCCTCCAGTTCGCTGATGACCACCAGCGGCAGGACCACGGCGTGCTCGGCGAACCTGGTCACGGCCCAGGGGTCGGACAGCAGGACCGAGGTGTCGAGCACATAGGTGTGCCGCGGGGATTCTGGGGATTCGAGAACTTTCTCAGTGCCGTCGGCACTGGTCGAAGAGCGGCCGGAGGCCTTTCGGGGCAAACGCTGCGCAGTCACGACGGCATCTCCCTCGTGGGCGTGGCACCACGCCCGCACTCGCTGGGCCGGGCACTGCCCCGGTTGGTCCGCTCCGGCTTCGGCGCTGTGCGCGCCTCAGCCTTCGCGGCCACGAGGGCCGGGTGCCGGCCCACTCGTGCGTATCACGAGCGGTTGAACCGCTCCTTCTACGACCGCCACGACCAGGGCCTCCCGTGATGGCCCGCAGGGGTCGCGGTCCATCACTTCGCAAGCTACCTGCGGATCGCGAACACTGCAGGCAGCCACACAGGTGATTCGTCAAACCGTCATCTCACCGTCAGTCGCAGGTTACGAACAGGGAGTGAAACCGGCTCACCTGTCACGCTGCGTGAGCGATCACCCGGGCCAGCTACCCCCGCGCGATGCCCGTTCACCGAGCCGAATGACGATTCGAACGCGGACCATTGTCCACAGTGGCTTTAACACGGGACATTGTGGACTGCCGGATGGAAATGCGAATGGCACCCGGAACGGGTGAGGAGCCCAGGAAAACCCTCACACAATGGTGGCACCAAACAGACACCGGGCGGTAATCGGTAGTAATTTTCACGTCGAGGGAAAGCAGGGATCCCCTCGACTCCCCCGGAGTCCCATTTCTACATAGGAGTGTGCGCAGTGCTGAAGAAGGCTGGTTTCGTGGCCGCTACCGCCGTGGGCCTGATGATGGTCGGCGGCACCGCGTTCGCACAGTCGCCGGACACCGACTCCAACGCCACCGACAAGGTGACGTTCTCGGACGCCTACTACACCTTCATCGAGGGTGGCGGCGCACTGGGCTACGGTGCGGCCTCGCTGGTCGCTGGTGCGTACGCCGGTATCGCCAACACCCCGGCGCTGGTCCTCTACTCGCTGGACGAAGACTGATCCGCGAGTAACCATGCGAAGGGCCCGGAGTTCGCTCCGGGCCCTTCGTCATGTTCGACTGAAATGGCGTGAATGACTCAGGCGCCGAACCGCCGGTGCCGCACCGCGAAGTCACGCAGCGCACGCAGGAAGTCGACCCGGCGGAAGGCGGGCCAGTACGCCTCGGTGAACCAGAACTCCGAATGGGCGGACTGCCAGAGCAGGAAACCGGACAGCCGCTGCTCGCCCGAGGTCCGGATGATGAGATCGGGATCGGGCTGCCCCGAGGTGTACATGTGCTCGGAGATGTGGTCGACGTCGAGGATCTTGGCCAGCTCGCGGATGCTGGTGCCCTCGTCGGCGTGGTGGAGCAGGAGCTTGCGCACGGCGTCGGCGATCTCCTGGCGGCCGCCGTAGCCGACGGCGATGTTGACCTCCATGCCGGTGCGCTTGTCGGTCCGCTCGGCGGCGGCGGTCAGCCGCTTGGCGGTGTGCTCGGGCAGCAGGTCGAGCGCACCGACCATGCGCAGGCGCCACGGCGTTTCCGGGCCGGACAGCTCGTCGACCACGTCGGGGATGATCTCGAGCAGGGCCTCGACCTCCTCGGAGGTCCGGCTGAGGTTGTCGGTGGAGAGCAGCCAGAGCGTGACCACCTCGACGTCGGCCTCGCGGCACCAGCTGAGGAAGTCGGCGATCTTCTTGGCGCCGACCCGGTGGCCGTCGCTGACGTCGGTGAAGCCGGCCTCGCGCGCCCATCTGCGGTTGCCGTCGAGCATGATCGCGATGTGCCGGGGGTGCTTGCCCGCGGCCTGCTGGATGAGGCGCCGCGAGTACGCGCTGTACACGATGTCGGCGACGAATGATCGAACGCTCACGTCGGCACAGCGTACGCAACCGGCGCGTGGGGCGGTGGGGCGCGCCACGCTCGAGTGGAATTCCACCTACGCTCCCGTAACCTGGCACGGGTGAGCACTGCTACCGATCTCGAGCCCCGGCCGGGCCCGGAAAGCCGCCCTCGCCTGCGGGGACACATCCACTTCTGGTCGTTCTTCGTCTCGGTGGCCGCCGCGGCCACGCTGATCAGCCTCGCCGCGTCGACGGTGTCCGGGGTGGCCGCGCTGGCCACGTCGGTGTACGGCCTGACCGTGCTCGGGCTGTTCGGCGTGAGCGCGCTGTACCACCGCCGCATCTGGAGCCGGAAGGCGTACCAGTGGATGAAGCGGGCGGATCACTCGATGATCTTCCTGTTCATCGCGGGGACCTATACGCCGTTCACGCTGCTGGCCATGTCCAAGCCGACGGGTTACGTCGTGCTGGCCATCGTCTGGGGCGGGGCGATCGCCGGGGTGGCGCTGAAGCTCCTGTGGCCGACGGCCCCGCGGTGGCTGGGCGTGCCGATCTACATCGCGCTGGGCTGGGTGGCGGTGTTCGTGCTGCCCGAACTCCTGGCCAGCGCGGGGGTCGCGGCTTTGGTACTGCTGCTGGTCGGAGGCGCCTTCTACACGGCAGGGGCGGTGTTCTACGCGGTCAAGTGGCCGAACCACTGGCCCCACGTGTTCGGGTACCACGAGTACTTCCACGCGTGCACGGTGCTGGCCGCCGCTTCGCACTACATTGCCATTTGGCTGGCGATGTACGCCTGACTGCGACGCGAGGTGAGCCGCGGGTGTGGAAGCGGCTCACCTCGGCAGCGCGGTCAGGGGATGTGCAGGATGGTTTCGGCGTCGGAGAGGGTGTCGGGGTCCAAAGGGAAGTAGCCCTGCATCGGGGTCGGGTCGGTGCGGGTGGTGGCGGAGGGGACCGAAGCCGCCGGGAGGAGGGTCCAGGAAGAAGTGGGTAGGGCGGCCTCGTAGGTGCCCGCGGGCGGGGCGGCCAGGGAGATGGCCGCGCTGGCACCCAAAGATCCCGCGATGAAGGTGTACGTCTCGTCCGAAATCGAACTGACGATGGCGCCGGCGGAAGACCACGAGAGCTTCATGTCCCACATGTCCAGAACACTCTCCACCCGCTGCAGGTGACGGTTGTGCGAGAAGACGAGTGTCCCGCCGCGGGAACGCTCAAAAGTCCTGATGTTCAGCAGGTTTTCCGCCATCAGGGCATCTCGCGTGCCACCCAGCGCCGAGACTCGGGTGTCCATGGGGTCCACTGGCTGGGCGCATTGCGCGTGGTACCTCAGCAGCGCGATGCCCGCGGTCAGGAACACGTAAGCACGGCGCCACGCCGCCAGCGAACCGGCGGCGATCAGCGAAGAGGCACTCGCGTGGAGCCGGACCATCATGTCGTCGGCGAGTACGCGTAACTGGACAGCATCGGGCGTCAGCCCGGGCGAGTCGGCGTAGTTCATCACCGACTCGGTTCGGCTCCAGCGGTCATCGTCTCCAGCCACCGAAGCGATGTCCCAGGACAGGCCGAGGTAGTCGCGGGCGTGTTCCAGGTACGTGCGCGGGCTCGGCGCGCTCATGGTCTCCATCGGCGTGTCGTAGCCGTGGAAGGTCAGGCGGTCGGCGGGTGAGCGCTCAGAGTTGTAAGAACGCATCCAGCCGACAAGCTCCCGGTTGTACTTCAACTCGCCGAAGCCGTGGGTGAAGCCGGCCCGCATCACCTCGTCGAAGTCGCCGGTTCCCGAGA
The DNA here is from genome assembly GCF_017309385.1 of Amycolatopsis sp. 195334CR. NCBI lineage: Bacteria > Bacillati > Actinomycetota > Actinomycetes > Pseudonocardiales > Pseudonocardiaceae > Amycolatopsis > Amycolatopsis sp. 195334CR. The sequence goes on from NZ_JAFJMJ010000001.1 coordinate 1,389,141, forward strand.
AGACGTAGTCGTTCACCGCCAAAGCCGCCACGCGGTCGGTCTCCAGCACGATCGAGCGGAAGCCCCGCGCCGACACCAACTGGGCGAACAGCTCGTTGCGGACCCCGGCGAAGGCCGGTTCCTGGTGGGTGGGCTCACCGTAGGCCACGATGTCCACGGAATCACTGACGAAGTCTCGAATGTCCTGGCTCATGTGGGTCAAGCGTATCGCTGAAAGCTCCATTGAAACTCTCAGCACAACGCCCCAGAAGAGACACGGTAAAGTCTCAAACAGCCATGAAGAGACCCACCGACCTCGCCCGCGAGCACGGGATCTCCACCCAGGCCGTCCGCAACTACGAGCAGGACGGCTTCCTCCCGCCTGCCGAGCGCACCCCCAGCGGCTACCGCATCTACACCGAGCTCCACGCCGCCGCCCTCCGCGCGTTCCTCGCCCTCATCCCCGCCTACGGTCACGCGCTCGGCGGCCAGATCATGCGGGCCGCCCACCGGAACGCCCTCGACGAACTCCTGACCACCATCGACCGCGGGCACGCCCAGCTCCTCCGCGACCGCGAAACCCTCGACTCCGTGCGCGAAGCGGTCGACCACCTGACCGCTCAAGCCCCACCGGGAAAGCCCACGACCGCGCGGAACATCGGCGAGCTCGCGCACCAGCTCAGCGTCACCCGAGCGACCCTGCGCAACTGGGAAGCCGTCGGAATCCTTGCCCCGCAACGGGAAAAAGGCACCGGTTACCGCGTCTACCAGGCGGGCGACATCCGCGACGCCGAACTCGCCCACCTGCTCCGGCGCGGCGGTTACCCGCTCGAGCACATCGCGACCGTGGTCCAGCAGATCCGCACGGCCGGCGGCACCGACTCACTCGCCCGCGCCCTCGACGACTGGCAGCGGAAGCTGAACGCACAGGGCCTCGCCATGCTCAAAGCGGCCACTTTGCTCAGTGCTTACCTGGAACTGGCAGCCGCCGGTCGAGGAACTTGAACAACACCGCGAAAACCAGTGCCAGCGCGACCACCAGGGACGCGTTCCGCACGGCGACGCCGAAACCCAGTTCCGCCGCGTCCAGGAACGGGTACGGGTACCACCGGGTGAACGCGCCCTGCGTGAAGATGTAGACCAGCCAAGCCACCGGCCAGGCGAACGCGCCCGCGACCGTGCCCCAGGTCATCCGCGGCCGGGGCCCGAAGAACAGCCACGCCACCACGCAGGCCCACGGCGAGACGTAGTGGAAACCGATCGTGGCGACCAGCGCGGCGCCGGTCAGGTGCACCTGCGGCGCCAGCACGATGGCGAACACCAAGCCGGTGATCAGGATGCCGAGCAGGGCGTCCAGCCGGACGATCCGCCACAGCCTGCCGTCCACCTCCGGTTTCCACGCCAGCACCAGCGCGGTGACCAGCACGAACAGGTTGCTCTCGATGGTGAAGTAGCTGAACAACCGCCACAGCCGGAGTCCGATGCCGCCGCCGGTCTCCCCCGAGTTCGCGTCGGCGCCGCCGCTGAACAGCAGGACCAGCTGGATCACCAGTGAACCGATGATGACCAGCGCCAGCGCGCCGTGCCACCACCGGGACGCCCTGGTCACGACTCCAGCAGCGGAGCACGCAGGAACTGGGACGGCACCGCGAAACCGTCGACCAGTACGCGCGCATGCGGGCGCAGCTCCGCGCACAACGAGTTCACCGCCGAGACCACGGCCTTCGACCGCGACGACGTCAGCCGGCCGTGTTCCAGGAACCAGGCCCGGTCGGCTTCGATGTTGGACAGCGCGTACAGGTCGCACACCCGCTCGAGCAACGCCGCTGCGGCGGGATCGGCGCAGCGCGCGATCGCGGCAGTGAAAGCCTCCAACACCAGGCGGTCGACGTGCACCCGACCGGCCCGCAGCACGTGGTCCTGCGCGTCGTTGAACGCCTCGAACGGATCGCCGGCCTCCGCCGCCTTCCGCAGCCGTCGCGCGACGCCGTCCAGGACGTGTTCTTCCCGGTCCTCGAACAGTTTCAGGTGCCATTCGCGGTTGAACAGCACGTCGTCGTCGCTCGCGCTGGCCAGGCGTTCGACCACCTTGCGCGCCGACGTGCGCTCGATGACCGTCTCCACGATCTGCTCGGCCACGAACCGCACCGTGCCGAACGTGCTCAGATCCGCGAACTGGTCCTTGTAACTGGTCAGCAAGCCCTTCGCCACCAGCTGGAGCAACACCGTGTTGTCACCCTCGAACGTGGTGAACACGTCGGTGTCCGCCTTCATCGCGGGCAGCAGGTTCTCCGCGAGATATCCCGCGCCCCCGCAGGCTTCCCGCGCCAGCTGGATGGTCTGCGTGGCGTGCCAGGTGGTCACCGCCTTGAGGCCGGCCGCCCGCGACTCCAGTTCGCGCTGCTCCTGCTCCGGCGGATCCATCCCGAGGTCGTGCAGCGTGCCGACCAGTTCCTCCTGCGCGAAGTGCAGTGCGTACGTCTTCGCGATCGCGGGCAGCAGTTTCCGTTGGTGCGCCCGGTAATCCAGCAGGACGACCTCGTCGCCACCCGGCTTGAAGAACTGGCGGCGCCGCTCGCCGTACCGCACGGCGACGGCGAGCGCGCGCTTCGTCGCGTTGCCCGCGCTGCCCGCCACGCTGATCCGGCCGCGGATCAACGTGCCCAGCATGGTGAAGAACCGCCGGTTGTCGCTGTCGATCGGGCTCGAATACGTGCCGTCCTCGGCCACGTCGGCGAAGCGGTTCAGCAGTGCCTCACGCGGCACGCGGACGCCGTCGAACGACAACCGTCCATTGTCGACACCGTTCAACCCGGCCTTGAGGCCGCAGTCGGTAATGGTCACGCCGGGCGCGGGCTTGCCGTCGATCCGGATCGGCACCACGAAGGCGTGCACACCACGGGATTCGCCGCCGGTGATCAGCTGCGCGAACACCACGGCCAGTTCACCGTCACGCGCCGCGTTGCCGATGTACTCCTTGACCGCCGACTCGTCCGGGGTGTCGATGACGAACCCGCCGTCGGAGAAGGTCGCCGTGGTCCGCAGGTTCTGCACGTCGGACCCGTGCCCGTGCTCGGTCATCGCGAAGCAGCCGAGCAGGTCGAGGCTGGTGATCCGGCGGAGGTACCGCTCGTGGTGCCGCTCGGTGCCGAGCAACTGCACGGCCCCGCCGAACAGGCCCCACTGCACGCCGGCCTTGACCATCAGCGAAAGGTCGCCGAAGCCGAGCATCTCGAACGAGGTCAACGACCCGCCGACGTCACCGCCACCGCCGTACGCCGGGTCGTAACCGAGGCCGGGGCGATCCGTGCGCGCCAGCGCTTGCATCTGCTCCAGCACCTGCGCCCGGTGCGCCTCGGTGTCCAGTTCGGTGGGGTCGCGGAACTTCTCGTCGGCGATCTGCGCGCGCACGCCGCGCTTGAGTTCGGCCCACCGGCCGTCCAGTACCGCGGTCAGGGCTTCGGCTTGGACTTCGAGGTCGGGCACGGCTCCTCCTGGGGCTGCGGCAGGCTACCTACTCGTTGGTAACCCAGCCTGCCGCAGCGCCAAACCGAACGCGACCCGGATCACTCAACCGAGGTCGGGTCCCTTCGACCGCAGGTCGTCCACCTTGGACATGGCGTCCCGGAGTTCCCCGAGCCAGGTGTCCGCGTGCTCGCCGACCAGCCGGACCGCCCACGCCAGAGCCTCCGACCGCGACCGCGCCACGCCGGAGTCCACCAGCGTGTCCAGCACCAGCCGCTCCGGCTGCCGCAGGCGCGTCATCACCGGCGCCGACACCGTGGTGAACAGCTCCTGCGTGCCGCCGAGCCGCGCGCCCCAGGACACCTTCCGCTGGTACCGGTGCTCGGCCTGGCGCGCGATCTCGATCCGCTCGTCACGGGTCTCCTCGCGGAACCGGCTGATCCGGCCCGATTCGGCCGCGCTGCGGGCCGCGTCGTCATCGAACTCGCCCTCCAGCGCGGGCAGCTCGCCGACCAGCAGGATCTCCTCCCGGTCGACGGTGACCTGGGGTGCTTCGGTGAACCAGCCGTCGGGCAGCCGTCCGGCGAACCACGCCGCCGCGTCGTCGGCGGGCGGCGCCTCGGTCTGCTGCCAGCCACCGCGGCCGCGCCATCCTCGTCCCATCTCGCCCTCCCTGATTACATGATTACGTCGTAACTCACGTTACGCCCGCAATGAGGTAAGGCGAGGTCCGTTCACTGACGGCGGACAGGGCTCAGAGCGCCGCGCGCAGGTCCTCCACGCTGGTCACCGGGCGGTCGCAGAGGTAACCGCGGCAGACGTACGCCGCCGCCTCGCCGCCGACGAGCGGGCGGTCGGCGAGCAACGGCACGCCCTCGGCGTCGGGCATCCCACCGAGCACGATGCCGCCGCCGTGCACCCGGCGCGCGGCCTCGGCGACCAGTCCGGCACGCGCGACGGCGTCGGCACCGGTCACCGCGACCTGCACCGGACCGGCCCGCAACGCCTCCGCCACGCTCAGCCAGTGGCCGGCGAACCGCGGGATCTGCGAGGACAGCGCGCCCGTGCGGTTGATCGCCTGCTCGGCCGCGTCCCGGTAGCGCCCGGCCGCCTCCGGACCGGCCAGCGCCGAAGCCGTCAGCAACGCGCCTGCCAGCGCGGACGCCCCCGACGGGCTCGCGTTGTCACCGGGGTCGGACGGCCGATGGACCAGTTGCTCCGCGTCGTCCGCGGTGTCGTGGAAGGCGCCGGGCACCTCGGGGTCGGCGAACCGGGTCAGCGCGACCTCCAGCAGGTCGGTCGCGTCGGTCAGCCAGCGCGCTTCGCCGGTCGCCTGGTGCAGCGCGAGCAGGCCGTCGGCCAGGCAGGCGTAGTCCTCCAGCACCCCGGCCGCCTCGCCGACCACGCCGTGTCGCGAGCTGCGGCGCAAGCGGCCGTCGACGACGTGGGTGTCCACCAGGAAGCGCGCGGCCTCGGCGGCGGCGTCGATCCACTGCGTTTTGCCGAACGCCTGCCCCGCCTCGGCCAGCGCGGTGATCGCGAGGCCGTTCCAGGCGGCGATCACCTTGTCGTCCAGACCGGGCTGCGGGCGGTCGGCCCGCGCCCGCAGCAACGCCGACCGGATGCCGTCCAAGCGCGGCTCGTCGTCCGGGTCGAGCGGCAGCTGGAGCGTCGACGCACCGCCTTCGAAGGTGCCCTCCGGAGTGACCTTGAACAGCTCGGCGGCCCACTCGGCGTCCTTCTCGTCGAGCACTTCGACCAGCTGCGAGCGGGTCCAGACATAGGTCAGGCCCTCGATGCCGTCGGTGTCGGCGTCCAGCGAGGCCGCGAACCCGCCCTCGGCGGTGCGGAGGTCGCGGAGCAGGAAGGCGGCGGTCTCCTCGGTGATCCGCTCGGCGATGCCCAAGCCGCTGCGACGGTACAGGTGCGCGTACAGCCGAAGCAGCAACGCGTTGTCGTACAACATCTTCTCGAAGTGGGGCACCACCCAGCCGGCGTCCACCGAGTACCGCGAGAAGCCACCGGCGAGCTGGTCGTACAGGCCACCGCGGGCCATCGCGTGCGCCGCTCGTTCCACAATGGACAGAGCTTCGGCGGAGCCGGTGCGCTCGTGGTGGCGCAGCAGGAACTCCAGCACCATGGACGGCGGGAACTTCGGCGCACCGCCGAAACCACCGTTGGTCCGGTCCTCGTCCTCGGCCAGCTTCGCCACCGCGCCTGCCAGCGCCTCGTCGTCCACAACGGACTCCTTCAACGGGCCGGTGCTCTCGGCCAGGTGCGCCATGATCTGCCCGGCGCCCTCGCGCAGCTCGTCCGGCCGCTCGCCCCACGCCTCGGCCACCGCGACCAGCAGCTGCGGGAACGACGGCAGGCCCGGACGCGGTCGCGGCGGGTAGTAGGTGCCGCAGTGGAACGGCTTGCCGTCCGGGGTGAGGAAGCAGGTCATCGGCCAGCCGCCCTGCCCGGTCATCGCCTGGGTGGCGGTCATGTAGACCGCGTCGATGTCGGGGCGCTCCTCGCGGTCGACCTTGATGTTGACGAAGTTCGCGTTCATCAGCGCCGCGGTGCCCTCGTCTTCGAACGACTCGTGGGCCATCACGTGGCACCAGTGGCAGGCGGCGTACCCGACCGACAGCAGGATGGGCACGTTCCGGCGCTCGGCCTCGGCGAGCGCTTCGGGGCCCCACGGCCACCAGTCGACCGGGTTGTCCGCGTGCTGGAGCAGGTACGGGCTGGTCGCGTCGGCGAGTCGGTTCGGCATACGAGTAAGGGTTCCAGAGAGGGGGGTGCCGCGCAGCGGCTCGGTTGAGGGTGGCGGTGGGCTGGCGGGAGGGAGGGAAAAGCGCGTGTGCCGAACTCGGTCCCATTGCACACTGTTCCGGTGTTGTTGACGATCTCCACCACGCATCGACCGGCCACCGACCTCGGCTTCCTCCTGCACAAGCATCCGGAGCGCGCGCAGTCGTTCCCGATCTCGGCGGGTACGGCCCACGTGTTCTACCCGCGCGCTACGGAGGCGGAGTGCACGGTCGCGCTGCTGGCGGAGATCGACCCGATCGCGCTGGTCCGCGGCGGTGCGACCACGCTGACCCAGTACGTCAACGACCGGCCGTACGCGGCGGGATCGCAGCTCGCGGTGGCCTTGAGGACGGTCTTCACCACCGCCATGACCGGCCGCTGCGACGCCCGTCCGGAGCTCGCCGAGCAGCGGATCCCGCTGTCCGTGCGGGTGCCGTCGTTGTGCTCGCGTGGCGGGATCGAGCTGGTCAGGCGGTTCTTCGAGCCCTTGGGCTGGCAGGTCGACGGCGCGGAGGTGCCGCTGGACGCCGAGATCCCCGGCTGGGCCGAATCGAGGTACGTCGACGCGACGCTGACCGGTGAACTGCGGCTCGCGGACGCCCTGCGCCAGCTGTACGTGCTGCTGCCCGCGCTCGACGGCAGCAAGCACTACTGGGTCGGGCAGGACGAGGCCGACAAGCTCCTGCGGGCAGGCGAGGGCTGGCTCGCCGGGCACCCCGACCGCGAAGCGATCACCAAGCGCTACCTCGAACACCGGCGCACGTACGTGAATTACGCGCTGGAAAGGCTTGGCGTAACTGACGAAGCGGAGGAAGAACCCCGCGTGACCGAAGCACCCGAGCAGCCGGAATCGCTGGCCAAGCAGCGCCAGGGCAGCGTGCTGGCCGCGTTGCGCGCGGCCGGGGCGCAGCGCGTGCTCGATCTGGGCTGCGGTGGTGGCGCGCTGCTGCGCGTCCTGATGCGGGAGCCGTCGTTCACCGAGATCGTCGGGCTCGACGTCTCGGCGAAGGCGCTGGACGTGGCCGAGCGGCGGCTCAAGCTGGACCGCCTGCCGGACCGGCAGCGCGACCGGGTCAAGCTGCGCCAGTCCTCGCTGACCTACGCCGACCCGTCGCTGTCCGGGTACGACGCCGCCGTGCTGATGGAGGTGATCGAGCACCTGGACGAGGAACGGCTGCCCGCGCTCGAACACGCCGTCTTCGCCGTCGCCCGGCCGCGGTGCGTCATCGTCACCACCCCCAACTCGGAGTACAACGTGCGTTTCGAAACCTTGCCCGCCAACACCTTCCGGCACTCCGACCACCGTTTCGAATGGACTCGCGAGGAGTTCGGCCGGTGGGCTTCGGCGGTCGCCGAGCGCAACGGCTACACCGTGCGGCAGCTGCCGGTCGGCGCCGAGGACCCGGAAGTCGGCGCGCCCACGCAGCTCGCCGTGTTCACGGAGGTGGCGGCGTGAAGCTGACCGTTCCCGACATGTCCCTGGTCGCGCTGGTCGGCGTGTCCGGCTCCGGCAAGTCGACCTTCGCGCGCACGCACTTCGCCTCGACGCAGGTGCTTTCCAGCGACTTCTTCCGCGGTCTGGTCTCCGACGACGAGAACGACCAGGCCGCCAGCGCCGACGCCTTCGCCGCGCTGCACTTCGTCGCGGGCAGGCGGCTCGCGGCGGGCAAGCTGACCGTGGTCGACGCGACCAACGTGCAGCGGGGTTCGCGCGCGGACCTGGTCAAGCTGGCCAAGGAGCACGACGTGCTGCCCACCGCCATCGTGTTCGACCTGCCCGAATCGCTGTGCGTGGCGCGCAACGAGGCCCGGCCCGATCGCGATTTCGGTGCGCACGTGGTCCGGCGTCAGCGCGGCGAGCTGAAGCGGTCGCTGAAGTTCCTGCAGAAGGAGGGCTTCCGGCGGGTTCACGTGCTGCGCTCGGTCGAAGAGGTCGAGGCCGCCGAGATCGTGGTCGAACCGCTGATGAACGATCGGCGCGAGCTGACCGGCCCGTTCGACGTGATCGGTGACGTGCACGGCTGCCGCGAGGAACTGGAGGAACTGCTCGGCGAGCTCGGGTACGTGCACGACGGCGCGTACCACCACCCCGAAGGCCGGACCGCGTTGTTCGTCGGCGATCTGGTCGACCGCGGGCCGGACACGCCCGGCGTGCTCGAACTGGTCATGGCCATGGTCGAACGCGGCAGCGCGATGTCGGTGTGCGGGAACCACGAGCAGAAGCTGACGCGCGCACTGCAGGGCAAGAAGGTGCAGGTCACGCACGGCCTCGGCGAGTCGCTGGAGCAGCTCGGCACGCGGGACGAGGCGTTCCGCGCCAAGGTGCTGGAGTTCTGCGACGGGCTGATCGCGCACTACGTGCTCGACGGGGGCAGGCTGGTCGTCGCGCACGCCGGGCTGCCCGAACGGTTCCACGGCCGGGCGTCCGGGCGGGTGCGCAGCACGGCGTTGTTCGGGGAGACCTCCGGCGAGACCGACGAGTTCGGGCTGCCGGTCCGGTACCCATGGGCCCGCGACTACCGGGGCAAGGCGACCGTCCTCTATGGACACACGCCGACGCCCGAGGTGGAATGGGTCAACGGCACGCTGTGCCTGGACACCGGGTGCGTGTTCGGCGGCAAGCTGACCGCGCTGCGGTACCCCGAGCGCGAGGTGGTTTCCGTCGCGGCCAAGAAGGTCTGGTACGAACCCGTGCGCCCGCTGGGACCCGCCAAGCGCGAGCCGGCCGTGCTCGAACTGGCCGACGTCACCGGCAAGCGCATCCTCGAAACGCGCTACCACGGGCGGATCGGGGTGTCGGCCGAGCAGTCGGCCGCGGCGCTGGAGGTGATGAGCCGGTTCGCCGTGGACCCGCGGTGGCTGCTCTACCTGCCCCCGACGATGGCGCCGAGCGCGACCTCGGAGCGGGAGGACTTCCTCGAACACCCCGAGCAGGCCTTCGCCGAGTTCCGCGCGGCCGGGGTGCAGTCCGTGGTGTGCGAGGAGAAGCACATGGGCTCACGGGCGGTGGTGCTGGTCTGCCGCGACTCCGGCGTGGCGCCCGCGCGCTTCGGCATCGAGGGCGACGGCGTGGTGTACACCCGCACCGGGCGGCCGTTCTTCGCGGACACCGAGTTCCTCGGGCGCGTGCGCGAGGCGGCGACCTCGGCCGGGCTGTGGGACGAACTCGGCACGGACTGGCTCCTGCTGGACGCCGAGCTGATGCCGTGGAGCCTCAAGGCCGGGGCGCTGATCGCCGACCAGTACGCGTCGGTGGGCGCGGCCGCGCAGGCGGTGCTGCCCGCGGCGGTCGCCGAGCTGGACGCGGCGGCCGGGCGCGGGATCGACGTGGGGCCGCTGCTGGACCGCACGCGGTCACGGGCTTCGGCGGTCGACGCCTACCGGACGGCCTACCGGCGCTACTGCTGGCCGACCGACGGGCTGAACGGGGTGCGGCTGGCGCCGTTCCAGGTGCTGGCCTCGGCGGGCGCGGCGCACCACACGAAGCCGCACGCCTGGCACCTCGACCTGGCGGCCCGGCTGACCGCGGCCGATCCGGACCTGTTCGCGCCGACCGCGACGCGGTTCGTCGACACCACGGACGCCGACGAGCTGGCCGCGGCCACGCGGTGGTGGCTGGAGCTGACCGAAGCCGGCGGGGAGGGGATGGTGGTCAAGCCCGCCGCGAACCTCACCCGGGGCACGCGCGGGCTGGTGCAGCCGGGGGTCAAGGTGCGCGGGCGGGAGTACCTGCGGATCATCTACGGCCCCGAGTACCTCGACCACCTGCCGCAGTTGCGGAGCCGGGGACTGGGCCGGAAGCGGGCGCTGGCGCTGCGCGAGTACGCGCTCGGGCTGGAAGCACTGGACCGGGTGGCGCGGGGCGAGCCGCTCTGGCGCGTGCACGAATGCGTGTTCGCGGTGCTCGCGCTGGAGTCGGAGCCGGTGGACCCGCGGCTCTAACTGGAGGGCTTGGCTTCCTGGGGATCAGCGGTCTCGGCGGGCTTCTCCTCGCTCGCCGGGGCCGCTTCTTCCGCGGCCTCCGCCTTCGGTTCCGGGTCGTCGAAGCTCTCCGGCACCCGCTTGAGGTGCTTGGTCATCGAGCGGACCAGCAGCACCACGGCGATCAGGAACAGGATCAGCACCAGCAGGCCGACCGGCGAGGACTTGCCGAAGTCCTCGCCCTGGCCGCCGTTGTCGCCGTTGCCCGGCTGCTGGGCCAGCACCGCGGTCGCGGTGACCGGCACCACGGCCAGGTCCGGCAGTACAAAACTCATGGGCTCACCTTCTCAGAGCTTGGCCGGACGCCCTTCGGGCGCCCCCGCGATGCCCGCGAACAAATCGTCCTCCGGAACGGTGCTGTCCACCAGTGACCGGACCAGCTCGTACTCCTCGGTCGGCCACAGCTCGCGCTGGATCTCCAGCGGGGTGGCGAACCAGCGGCTGTCCGGGTCGATCTGGGTGGCGTGCGCCTTGAGCGCCTCGTCGCGCTGCTCGAAGTAGTCACCGCACGGGACCCGGGTGGTCACCCGCTCCATCACGTCCGGCTTGTCGTCGCTCCAGCGCTTGAGCCACTCCTCGTACGGCGACTCCAGGCCCGCCTTGAGCAGGGCCTCGTGCATCGCGGTCATCCTGGCGCGGGAGAACCCGTGCACGTAGTACAGCTTCAGCGGCTGCCACGGCTCGCCCGTGCCCGGGTACTTGTCCGGGTCGCCCGCCGCGTCGAAGGCGGCCATCGAGATCTCGTGCGTCCGGATGTGGTCCGGGTGCGGGTAACCGCCGTTCTCGTCGTAGGTGATGATCACGTGCGGGCGGAAGTCGCGGATGGCCTCGACCAGCGGGCCGGTGGACTCCTCGATCGGCACGGTGGCAAACGAGCCCTCCGGCAGCGGGGGCAGCGGGTCGCCCTCGGGCAGGCCGGAGTCGACGAAGCCGAGCCAGCGGTGCTGCACGCCGAGGATCTTCGCCGCGCGCGCCATCTCCTCGCGGCGGATCTCGGTCATGTTCTCCAGCACCTCGGGCCGGTCCATGGCCGGGTTGAGGATGCTGCCCGCCTCACCACCGGTGCAGGTCACCACCAAAACCTCGTGCCCCTCGGCGACGTAACGCGCCATGGTGGCCGCACCCTTGCTGGACTCGTCGTCCGGGTGGGCGTGCACCGCCATCAGCCGAAGCGCCATAACCGGCATGTCCCTTCTCTGCGTTGACCCCACGTCAAGCCCCCAGACGGCCAACGCGGATACTCGACTCAGCATTCCCCTGCCATTGTCCCCGCTGCACCGACCAGACGGCCCGGAGGCCCGGTTTGCCCACCGAAACGCCCGCTCGCCTGCCGGAAGGCCGGTACGGCAAGCCCCCGCGCAAAGCACCCAGGCGGTGGCGCGTGTGGGCGCTGAGCGTGGCCGGCCTGCTGGTCGGTGGCGCGGTCGCCTTCCTGGCCTACGCCAATCTCGGCACCGCGCCGATCGAGGGCCAGCGACGGCTGTTCACCGAGCTGCCCGGGAACGCGATGGAGATCACCGTCGACGTGACGAGGGACGAGCCGGAGCGCCCCGGCGTCTGCATCGTGCGCGTGCGCGACATCACCGGGGCGGAGAGCGGGCGGCGCGAAGTACTGGTGCCACCCGGTGACAGCAGCACCGCGGTGACGGCGGTGATCAAAAGCGGTGGGCGCCCGGTGACGGCCGACGTATTCGGCTGCTCGTACGAGGTGCCCGAATATTTGTCAACCCCGTAGCGGCCAACGGGGTGAAGCGGGCGGTCAACGCCCGTTCCACGGCCGGAAAAGGCGGCCTCGTGCCCCCTTGTCGTGTTATGCTGATCTACCGGCACGGCCCCAGGCGGGCCGTGTTTTTCCTTTATCTCTGCCTCGCCGGCGAGCCACGCCGGTGGAGGTAGCCGGCTTGCATACCCAAGACCGGCAGGCCCAACGAGGAGATGGTGACCGTGAGCGACACCCAGGTGACCTGGCTGACCCAGGATGCCTACGACAGGCTCAAGCACGAGCTCGACGAACTCATCGAGAATCGTCCGGTCATCGCCGCGAAGATCAACGACAGCCGGGAAGAGGGCGACCTCAAGGAGAACGGTGGCTACCACGCCGCCCGTGAGGAACAGGCCCACCAGGAGTCCCGCATCCGCCACCTCCAGGAGCTGCTGCGCGCGGCCAAGGTCGGCGAAGCCCCGGCGAACGACGGACTCGCGGAGCCCGGCAAGATTCTCACCGTGCGTTACGAGGGCGATGACGAGGACGAGAAGTTCCTGCTCGCCACCCGTGAGGAGGGCGCCGAAGGCGACCTCGACGTGTACTCCCCGGAGTCACCGCTCGGCCGCGCCCTGCTCGGCGCGAAGGAGGGCGAGGCTCGCGAGTACGAGCTGCCCAACGGCAACACCCAGAAGGTGACCCTGGTCAAGGCGGTGCCCTACACCGGCTGACCGCTCGCCGTCTCCCGACCTGAAGAACGCACGCCCGGCCGTGAGCTTTGCCCATGGCCGGGCGCGCATGTTTCCGGCTAGCGTCGGAAGCAAAGCTTTGGGAGGCAGTTTTGAGCGACTTACCAATTTGCGGGACCTGCGGGACCCAGTACGCGACGCCACAGACCGAATGCCAGATCTGCGAAGACGAACGCCAGTACGTCCCGCAATCCGGCCAGACTTGGACCACTCTCGCGAAGATGCGCGAGAGTGGCGATTATTCGGCACGCATCGAACACCCGGGCGAAGGCTTGATCGAAATCGGCACCGAACCCCGGTTCGGCATCGGGCAGCGCGCGCTGCTGGTGCAGGCCGCTTCGGGCAACCTCCTCTGGGACTGCGTGACCTACCTCGACGACGAGATCGTCGCCGCGGTCGAGGCGGCCGGCGGCATCACCGGCATCGCCATCAGCCACCCGCACTACTACGGCACCATGGTCGAGTGGGCGAAGGCCTTCAACGTGCCGATCCACCTGCACGAGAAGGACAAGGACTGGATCGGCCGCACCGACGACGCGATCGAGCTGTGGAGCGGTGACTCGAAGCAGCTCGCCGACGACCTGACGCTGGTCAACCTGGGCGTGCACTTCCCGGGGTCCACCGTGCTGCACTGGCGCGACGGCGCCGCGGGCAAGGGCGCGCTGCTCACCGGCGACATCGTGCAGGTCATCCCGGACCGCAAGTTCGTCGGGTTCATGTACAGCTACCCGAACCTGATCCCGGAGCGGCCGAGCATCGTCAAGCACGCCGCCGAGATCCTCGAGCCGTACCGGTTCGAGAAGCTGCACGGCGCCTGGTGGAACTCCTCCATCAACGCCGACGCGCACGGCATCGTCCAGCGCTCCGCGAAGCGCTACCTCGAGCACGCGCGCGACTGATCGCTCCGGCGACGCCGCCCATGTCACGAATGTGGCTTTCGAGACGTTCCGCGTCTCGAAAGCCACATTCGTGACACCAGGCGCGCCCGGCGGCGGCCGGTCACCGCTGCCGCGCGGTGCGTTCCAGCAGGGGACGCACCCGCGGCGGCACGGGCGTGGACAGCGCGATCGAGGTCGAGGTCCGCAGCACGTCCGGTACGCCGACCACCTCGTCGATCACCCGCTGCAGGTCGTCGTTGTCGCGCGCGACCATGCGCACGAACAGGTCGCCCTGCCCGGTGGTGGCGTGCACCTCGCACACCTCGTCGATCGCGGCCAGCGCCGCCGCCACCCCGGTGCGGCGGCCCTGCGCGATCTCCAGCCAGGCGAACGCGGTCAGCCCGTAGCCCATCGCGGCCAGGTCCAGTTCCGGCGGGAAGCCGCCGAGCACGCCCTTCGCCGCCAGCCGGTCCAGCCTGGCCTGCACCGTCCCCCGCGCCACCCCGAGCCGTCGCGCGCTTTCCAGCACGCCCAGGCGCGGCGCGTCGGTGAGCAGCAGGAGCAGGCGCGCGTCCAGGTCGTCGAGGGCTTCTTCAGGCATGGCGAATCTCCTGCACAGGTTGTCCACTCTGACCGGCCGATTCCCGGTTTCCTTGAGCATACTGCCCAGTGAATTCGATGACTGTTGCTCATCTTGCCCGGCGCGTTGATGCTCGAAGCATGACGCACACACTCGACCCACAAGGCGCACTCGACGACGTCAGCTACGACCAGCTGCGTCAGCTCGTCGGCCTCGTCGACCACGACGCGTCGGCCGACCCGTTCCCGGTGAAGGCCATGGACGCCGTGGTCTTCATCTCCGGCAACGCCACGCAGACCGCGTGGTTCTACCAGGTGGCCTTCGGCATGCGGCTGGTCGCCTACTCGGGTCCCGAGACCGGGCACCCCGAGCGCAAGTCGTTCGTGCTGAAGTCCGGTTCGGCGCGGTTCGTCATCAACGGCGGGGTCAAGCCCGACTCCGCGCTGCTCGACCACCACCGCCGCCACGGCGACGGCGTCACCGACCTCGCGCTCGAGGTCGCCGACGTGGACAAGTGCGTCGAGCACGCCCGGTCGCAGGGCGCGACCGTGCTCGAAGAGCCCTACGAGATCTCCGACGAGCACGGCACCGTGCGCATCGCGTCGATCGCGACCTACGGCGAGACCCGCCACTCGCTGATCGACCGCTCCCGCTACACCGGTCCCTACCTGCCCGGGTACGTGGCTCGCGAGAGCACCGTGAAGCGGCCGGAAGGCGCGCCGAAGCGGCTGTTCCAGGCGGTCGACCACTGCGTCGGCAACGTCGAGCTGGGCAAGATGGACTACTGGGTGGACTGGTACCACCGCGTGATGGGCTTCGTGAACATGGCGGAGTTCGTCGGCGACGACATCGCCACCGAGTACTCGGCGCTGATGAGCAAGGTGGTGTCGAACGGCAACCACCGGGTCAAGTTCCCGCTCAACGAGCCCGCCGTGGCGAAGAAGAAGTCGCAGATCGACGAGTACCTGGAGTTCTACGGCGGTGCCGGGTGCCAGCACATCGCGCTGGCCACCAACGACATCGTCGGCACCGTGGTCGCCATGCGCGCGGCGGGTGTGGAGTTCCTGGACACGCCGGACTCCTACTACGACGACCCGGAGCTGCGGGCGCGGATCGGCAAGGTGCGCGTGCCGATCGAAACGCTGAAGGAGCACCGGATCCTGGTCGACCGGGACGAGGACGGCTACCTGCTGCAGATCTTCACCAAGCCGATCGGCGACCGGCCGACGGTGTTCTACGAGCTGATCGAGCGCCACGGCTCGCTGGGCTTCGGCAAGGGCAACTTCAAGGCCCTGTTCGAGGCGATCGAGCGCGAGCAGGAACGCCGCGGCAACCTCTGAGGTCCCGTGCGGTGAATGTGGCTTTCACGGCGTCTGACGCGGTGAAAGCCACATTCACCGCATCACATCACCCGGAAGCCCGCGCGTTGCAGGTCGGCGGCGACCTCCGTGCAGTGCTCCGGGCCGCGCGTCTCCAGGTTCAACGAGACCTCCACCTCGCCCAGCCGCAGCGCGCCCGAGATGCGCGAGTGCTCCACGTCCACCACGTTCGCGCCCAGCTCGCTCACCTTCGACAGCACGCTCGCCAGCGACCCGGGGCGGTCCGGCACGCGCAGCCGCAGCTTCAGGTACCGCCCACCGGCGGTCATGCCGTGCTGGATGATCTGCAACAGCAGCAGCGGGTCCACGTTCCCGCCGGACAGCACCGCCACGATCGGCGGTTCGAACGCGCCGGGGTGCTGCAGCAACGCCGCCACCGCCGCCGCGCCCGCCGGTTCGACGACGAGCTTGCGGCGTTCCAGGCACAGCAGCACCGCCCGCGACAGCGACTCCTCGGTCACCGTCACCACGTCGTCCACCATCTCGGCCACGTGCGCGTAGCTGACCGGCCCCGGCGCGCCGACCGCGATGCCGTCGGCCATGGTGCTCAGCTCGGTCAGCCGCACCGGCTCGCCGGCGGCCAGCGAAGGCGGGTAGGCGGCGGCGTTCTCGGCCTGCACGCCGATCACCTTGACCTCCGGCCGCACCGCCTTCACCGCCGACGCCACCCCGCCGACCAGTCCCCCGCCGCCGGTGGCGACCAGGATGGTGGCCACGCCCGGCACCTGTTCGAGCACCTCCAGCCCGACCGTGCCCTGCCCGGCGATCACGTCCGGGTGGTCGAACGGGTGGATGAACACCGCGCCGGTGTGCTCGGCGAAGGCCATCGCCTCGGCCAGGGTCTCCTCCAGCACCTCGCCGTGCAGGTGCACGTCGGCGCCGTAGCCCTTGGTCGCGGCGAGTTTCGGCAGCGGGACGCGTTCGGGCATGAACACGGTGGACTTCGCGCCGAGCAGCGCGGCGGCCAGCGCCACGCCCTGGGCGTGGTTGCCCGCGCTCGCCGCGACCACGCCGCGCGCTCGTTCCTCCTCGCTCAGCCCGTGGATCCGGGTGTAGGCGCCGCGGATCTTGAACGATCCGGTGCGCTGGAGGTTCTCGCATTTGAGGTGGACGGGACCGCCGTGGAGCCGGCGCAGGTCACGCGCGTGCTCCATCGGGGTCTTCCGGACCACGCCGGCCAACAGGGTCCGGGCCGCCTGGATCCGGTCGAGATCAACCAGTTGCATGCCTCGGGATCATGCCAGCTTCCCCGACTTCGGCGGAGGTCCTCGGCCGGACCAGGTACCCTTGTCTCGTCACCGGTTTTCCACAGGGAGTGAAAGCATGTCACGGGTGTCCACCGCGGGCCGGTCGGTCGGCGTGCTGCCCCTGATCGCCGGCGTCGCCTCGGCCATCGCGCTCACCGGCGCGGCCTTCTACACCGTGGACGCCGCGAGCTGCGGCGAATCCGGCCAGTACATCCGCCACGACGACCACCTCGAACTGGTCGGCGGCTGCGTGGACGGCAGCTCGCTGCCGCACTCCCCGGAGAAAACGGGCAACGAGGCCGTCCCGCAGAACTACCGCCCCTAGCCGAGGGCCTTCAGCAGGTCGTCGAGCAGGTCGCGGCTGTCCTCGATGCCGACGGACAGGCGGAGCAGCTCGGCCGGGACCTGCAGCGTCGAACCCACCACGCTGGCGTGCGTCATCCGGCCCGGGTGCTCGATCAGCGACTCGATCCCGCCCAGCGACTCGGCCAGGATGAACAGTTCGGTCCGCGCGGCCGTCTCCAGCGCGGCCTGCTCGCCGTCGGCGTGGGTGAACGAGATCATCCCGCCGAACCGGCGCATCTGCTTCGCCGCGATCTCGTGGCCGGGGTGCTCGGGCAGGCCCGGGTAGTACACCTTGGCCACCTTCGGGTGCGCGACCAGCGCGTTCGCGATCAGCTCGGCGTTGTCGCAGTGCCGCTCCATCCGCACGGCGAGCGTCTTCAGCCCGCGCATGGTGAGGAACGCGTCGAACGGCCCGGGCACCGCGCCGGAGGTGTTCCGCATGAAAAAGAGCTGCTCGCGCAGCTCGTCCTCGTTGGTGATGACCGCGCCGCCGACCACATCCGAGTGGCCGCCCAGGTACTTCGTGGTCGAGTGCAGCACCACGTCGGCGCCGAGGGAGAGCGGGTTCTGCAGGTACGGGGTGGCGAAGGTGTTGTCCACCACCAGCCGCGCGCCCGCCGAGTGGGCCAGGCCGGACAGCGCGGCGATGTCGGCGATGCCGAGCAGCGGGTTGGTCGGCGACTCGCACCAGATCAGCTTGGTCTCGGGGCGGATCGCCGCGCGCACCTCGTCCAGGTTCGACAGGTGGGCCACCGAGTACTCCACGCCCCAGTGCGCGAGCACCTTGTCGATCAGCCGGAACGTGCCGCCGTAGGCGTCGTCGCCGAGCACGAGGTGGTCGCCGGGGCGGAGCACGGTGCGCAGCACGGCGTCGGTGGCGGCCATGCCGGAGGCGAAGGCGAGGCCGTGGCGGCCGCCTTCCAGGGAGGCCAGCGCCTGCTCGAGCGCGGTGCGCGTGGGGTTGGCGGTGCGCGAGTACTCGTAGTCGCCCTCGCGGGTACCGCCCACGCCGTCCTGGGCGTAGGTCGAGGTCTGGTAGATCGGCACGATCACCGCGCCGGTTCGCGGATCGGGTTCCTGGCCCGCGTGGATCGCGCGCGTTTCGAACCCGAACCTGAAGACGTCGTCAACCATGATCTCAGGGTACGGCCATCCGGCGGTTGTCCCGCGGGCTGGGAGGGTGGGACGGGGGGTTGACGCGGCAGCACCCGGGGTGGATACTGCCGCGTCCCCGGCTCACCAGCCCTGCGGCTGCGGCGCGCCGGCCTGCTGCAGGTAGCGACCGGTCGGCGGGACGGCCGCGAGCACCAGCGTGATGATCGCGGGCAGCGCCACGATGACCACCACGCCCACGGCGCCACCGACCACCGCACCGCTACCGCTGGCCCCGTCGACGTACATCGAGGTGTTCACGATGGTCAGCAGGCTGGAGATCAGCACCAGCGCGCAGCCGGCGATCACCAGCCACCGGCCGACCGGCTTCTTCATGAAGATCATGATGCCGCCGACGAGCAGCAGCAGGGCCTCGACGACCACCAGGCCGATACCGACGTAGCTCATCACCGGGATGCTGCCGGCGAACTCGGCGAGCAGGATGAAGCTGGCGATGAGGGAGATCAGCGCCCAGACCGCGCCGAGCACGGCCAGCACACCGGCGGTGATCGCGGTGCCACCGCTGGGCTTGGGCGGCGGCATCATCCCGCCGGGATAGGCGGGCGGCGCCTGCGGGTACGGCTGGGCCGGGTAGCCACCGGAGTTGGGGCCCGGCGCGGGGAAGCCGCCGGAACCGGGGGCTTGGAAGCCACCGGAGCCGGGCGCCTGCGCGGGAAAGCCACCGGAGCCGGGCGCCTGGCCCGGCACGCCACCGGGCGCCTGCGCCGGGAAGCCGCCGGAGCCAGGGGCCTGGCCCGGGTAGCCGCCGGGCTGACCGGGTGCGGGGAAACCGCCGGAGCCGGGTGCCTGCCCGGGATAGCCGCCGGGGTTCTGCGCGGGGTGGCCCCCGGAGTTCGGGTACTGCGGTTGGTTCGGCTGCGTCACTTGGTACTCCCCATTCACCGGCCGGGTGGCTCCATCGGTCGGTCAGCGTAGCTGGCCCGAATGGCGGAATCAGGAGAACCGCTGCCCTCGTTGACCCAGCGGTCGGTCGCGGGCACCAGCACCAGGCCCAACGTGACGATCGCGGGCACGATGGTGACGATCAGCACCACGCCCGCCATCGCGACGGTGGCCCCGGCGGCGCTGTCGGTCAGGCCGGTGAGACCACCGAGAATGACCAGCAGGTAGCTCAGCAGCGCCGCGCACACCCCGGCGATGACCATCAGCCTGCCGTAGGGACGTCGTCGCAGCAGTTTGGTCCCGCCGGGCAGCAGCAGCGCGGCCACCGCCAGGTTGAACCCGATGCCGACCACCACCTGGAACCAGCCCGCCTCGGTGGTGACCAGCGACGCGGCGGCCGCGAACAGGCCGAACAGGTGCCACAGCCCGCCGAGCAGCGCCAGCACCCCGGCGGCGACCGCGGTCCTCATTCACCAGCCCTGTTGCGGCGGGTACCCCTGCGGCGGACCGTAGATCGGCTGCGCCTGCGGTTTGTGGCCCAGGTACCGGAACGTGGTCGGCAGCACCGCGAGGATCAGCGTCAGCGGCGCCAGCACCATGATCATCACCCGCAGGATGGCCTCGCTCTGGCCGAACTCGAACACCAGGCTGTAGTGGCGGCCGTACAGCCGGTCCCACAGCGTCGGCTCGATGAACACCGCGACCGCGCCGAGCAGCGAGCCGATCAGCAGCAGGATCGCGCCCGCGGTGGCGCGGAAGAAGGTGATCAGCGCGCCGATCAGGGCGAACACCGCGCAGGCGGTGAGCATGCCGTAGTAGGTGAGCACCCCGCCGGGCAGGTCGCTGAGGCCGAACGCGGGCGGCATGTCGATGAACAACTCGGCGACCGTGAGGTAACCGGCCGTGCCGGCGAGCACCAGGCCGAGCACCGCCGCGATGATCGCGGTGGCTCCGTTCGGGCGCCGCTGCGCCGCGGGATAGCCGTGCTGCCCGGGGTGACCAGGGCCCGGCTGTGGCTGATAGCCGTAGGGATTCGTCACGGGGTTCTCCCAGGTGGGTCGCGAGTCCTCAGGCAGCCACCCTAGCGGGCCGGACCGCAAAAAAGGGTGCCCTCGGCCGAACGGCCGAGGGCACCCTTCGCGACTGCGCTTACCCCGTCACCACTGCTGCGGGGGCTGCTGCTGACCCGGCGGCGGCGGGAAGCCACCGGGCGGCGGGGGCTGCTGCCCCGGCTGCCCGAACGCGGGCGGCTGGCCCTGCTGCGGGAACCCACCGCTAGGCGGGCCCTGCGGCTGACCGAACCCACCGCTCGGCGGGCCCTGGGGCGGCTGGCCGAAGCCACCGCTCGGCGGACCCTGCGGCGGGAAGCCGGGCTGCTGCCCCGGCGGCGGGCCGAAGCCACCGGGACCGCCGGGAGGCGGACCGAAACCACCGGGGCCACCGGGACCACCCGGGCCGCCGAAGCCGCCACCCTGCTGGCCACCGAAGGCCGACCCGTTCTCGATGCCGATCCACGGCTGGGTCTGCGGGAAGAAGCCGAGCACACCGGCACCGGCCGCGAGCAGACCGATGAACAGGTTGAAGACCAGACCACCGGCGAAGGTGTACATCGCCGCCACCACGATGGTGAAGACGATCAGCAGACCACCGGCACCGAGCAGCACGTACTGCGCGATCTTCTTCTTCATGAAGATCAGCGCCCCACCGGCGATCGCACCGGCCAGGCCGAGCAGCAGCACCACCCACATGATGATCACGCCGGCGCCGACCCCGTAGTCGACCGACATGTCCTCGCACCGCTGCTGCGCGGCACCGGACAGGCCGTCGCACGGGCTGGAGATCGTGGCCACGTCGATCAGGCTGATCAGGTTGAAGATCAGCGAGATCGCGGCCAGACCGGCCACCGCACCGGCGATGATCATGGAGATCATCTTGTTGTTGTCGTTGCCCCCACCGGGAGGCGGGCCGTAGCCGGGCTGGCCGAAGCCACCGGGGCCACCGGGAGGCGGCCCGAAGCCACCACCGGGCGGCGGGCCGAAGCCACCACCGGGGCCGCCCTGCGGCTGACCGAAACCGCCGGGACCACCCGGGCCGCCCTGCGGCTGGCCGAAGCCACCCTGCCCACCGGGCTGCTGCCCCTGCGACGGGTCGAACCCGCCCGGCGCGCCGAACCCGCCGGACGGCTGGCCGAAGGCGGCGTTCGGGTTGTCCGCCGCGCTGGGCGGCGGGGCGTACGGGATGGCGGGCGGCGGCTGCGAGCCGGGGGGCACCAGCTGGGTGGAGTCCGCACCGGGCTCACCACCACCCTGCACCGGGCTGACCACCTGGGTGGCACCGGCGTCGCCGGGCTTGGCCGGCTGGACAACCTGCGTCGGCTCGGGGGTGTCACCGAACTGGCCACCGCCGGCCGGCGGCTGGCCCGGCTGCACGACCTGGGTCGGCTCGGGCTGGCCGAACGGGTTTTCCTGTTGCGGGTTGGGACCACTCGGCGGGCCTTGAGACGGCTGCCCGCCGCCCCAAGGCTGGTCCGGTGGCTGCGGAGCACTCATGTGGGTCTTGAACCCCCTTGACGAGGACCTGGGCTATTCACTCAACTCGCGCACACGCTATCTGATGGCGGGGTGGAGTGCGCGTAACGCCCCAGCCCCGCCACACGATGGAATTCTTCTACCTACCGGCCAGGAAGGCGAGCAGGTCCTGCCTGGTCACGACCCCGGCGGGCTTGCCGTCCACCAGCACCAGCGCGCCGTCGGCGGCGGTCAGCGCGGTCATCGCCGAGCCGACCGGCTCCCCGGCGCCCATCGTGGGCAGCGGCGGGGACATGTGCGTCTCCAGCCGGTCGGCCAGCGCCGCCTTGCCGGTGAACAACGCGTCGAGCAGATCGCGCTCGTTGACCGCGCCGACCACCTCGGCCGCCATCACCGGCGGTTCCGCGCTGACCACCGGCATCTGGCTGACGCCGAACTCCCGCAGGATGGCCACCGCCTCGCCGACCGTCTCGTTGGGGTGGGTGTGCACCAGGTCGGGCAGCGAACCGTCCTTGCGCCGCAGCACGTCGCCCATGGTGGCGCCGGTGGAGTCCGGCGGCAGGAAGCCGTGGGAGGCCATCCACGGGTCGTTGAACACCTTGGTCAGGTAACCGCGGCCGCTGTCGGGCAGCAGCACCACGATCACGTCGTCCTCGGTGCCCCGCTCGGCCAGCTCCAGCGCGGCGGCCACGGCCATCCCGCACGAGCCGCCGACCAGCAGGCCCTCCTCGCGGGCCAGGCGGCGGGTGATGTGGAACGAGTCGGCGTCGGAGATCGGGATGATCTCGTCCGCCACCGACCGGTCGTAGGTCTCCGGCCAGAAGTCCTCACCGACGCCCTCGACCAGGTACGGCCGCCCCGAGCCGCCCGAGTAGACCGAGCCCTCCGGGTCCGCGCCGACGATCTTGACCCGGCCGTCGCTGACCTCCTTGAGGTAGCGGCCGGTGCCGGAGATGGTGCCGCCGGTGCCGACGCCGGCCACGAAGTGGGTGATCCGGCCGTCGGTCTGCCGCCACAGCTCGGGGCCGGTCGAGTGGTAGTGGCTGGCCGGGTTCTCCGGGTTCGCGTACTGGTTCGGCTTCCAGGCGTTCTCGATCTCGTTGACCAGCCGGTCCGAGACGTTGTAGTAGGACTCGGGGTGCTCCGGCGCGACGGCGGTCGGGCAGACCACCACCTCGGCGCCGTAGGCCTTGAGCACGTTGCGCTTGTCCTCGCTGACCTTGTCCGGGCAGACGAACACGCACTTGTAGCCCTTGCGCTGGGCGACCATGGCCAGCCCGACCCCGGTGTTGCCCGAGGTCGGCTCGACGATCGTGCCGCCGGGCTTGAGCTCGCCGGAGCGCTCGGCCGCCTCGACCATGCGCAGCGCGATGCGGTCCTTGACGCTCCCGCCGGGGTTGACGTACTCGACCTTGGCCAGCACCAGCGGCTTGAGGCCGTCGGCCAGCGCGTTCAGCTTCACCAGTGGCGTGTTGCCCACCAGATCGACGATGTGTTCGGCGTACTCCACACCCGGCTCCCTGTTCAGCGGAAAGGCACGCCCGGTCGGGGCGCGCCTCCACCCTAACCGCCGGTCGGGGCTTGCCCTGCGGCGCCGAGCGTGGAGGATGGGGTGAGCGCCCGCTTAGTTGAGATCGAAGGAGCCCCACGATGCCCGAAGCCGTGATCGTGTCCACCGCGCGTTCCCCGATCGGGCGTGCGAACAAGGGCTCACTGGTGAGCCTGCGGCCGGACGACCTGGCCGTGCAGATGGTGCGCGCCGCGCTGGACAAGGTCCCGCAGCTCGACCCCACCCAGATCGACGACCTGATGCTCGGCTGCGGCCTGCCCGGCGGCGAGTCCGGGTTCAACATGGGCCGCGCGGTGGCCGTCGAGCTCGGGTACGACCACCTGCCCGGCTGCACCGTCACCCGCTACTGCTCGTCGAGCCTGCAGACCACCCGGATGGCCCTGCACGCCATCAAGGCGGGTGAAGGCGACGTGTTCATCTCCGCCGGGGTGGAGACCGTCTCGCGGTTCTCCAAGGGCAGCTCGGACTCGTGGCCGGACACGCACAACCCGCTGTTCGCCGAGGCCGAGGCCCGCACGAAGGCGACCGCCGAGCAGGGCGCGGACAGCTGGACCGACCCGCGCGAGAACGGGCAGCTGCCCGACGTCTACATCGCCATGGGCCAGACCGCGGAGAACCTGGCGCGGCTGAAGAACGTCTCGCGCGAGGAGATGGACGAGTTCGGCGTCCGGTCGCAGAACCTGGCCGAGAAGGCGATCGCCGACGGGTTCTGGGCCAAGGACATCACGCCGGTGACGCTGCCGGACGGTTCGGTGGTGGCCAAGGACGACGGGCCGCGCGCCGGGGTCACGCTGGAGGGCGTGTCCGGGCTGAAGCCGGTGTTCCGCCCCGACGGCCGGATCACCGCGGGCAACTGCTGCCCGCTCAACGACGGTGCCGCGGCGCTGGTGATCATGTCCGACACCAAGGCGAAGGAACTGGGCATCACCCCGCTCGCGCGCGTGGTGTCCACCGGGGTTTCCGGGCTGTCGCCGGAGATCATGGGCTACGGGCCGGTCGAAGCGTCCAAGCAGGCGCTCGGCCGCGCCGGACTGTCCATCGGGGACATCGACCTGGTGGAGATCAACGAGGCGTTCGCGGCGCAGGTGATCCCGTCGTACAAGGACCTCGGGATCGACATCGAGCGGCTGAACGTCAACGGCGGCGCGATCGCGGTCGGGCACCCGTTCGGCATGACCGGCGCGCGGATCAGCTCGACGCTGATCAACTCGCTGCAGCACCACGACAAGCAGTTCGGCCTGGAAACCATGTGCGTCGGCGGCGGCCAGGGCATGGCCATGGTCCTCGAACGCCTCTCCTGACCTGAGCCCAATGCTATGAATGGGGCATTACTTGCAATCAACGCAAGTAATGCCCCATTCCTAGCGGTTGTCAGCAGATGGAGTCGGCGGGTTTCGGGTTGCCGAGGCCGAACAGCGGGCGCAGCTTGAGGCCGATCCAGGTGCCGCCGAGCGCGAACAGGCCCCACAGCCAGCCGTGCAGGCTGCCGACCGAGATGCCGCCGAGGTAGGCGCCGATGTTGCAGCCGCCGGCCAGCCGCGCGCCGATGCCCATCAGCACACCGCCCAGCACCGCGGCCAGCGCGGTGCGCCACGGGATCTGGCTGTGGATCTTCCACGCCCCGGCCGCCGCGGCGGCGATCGCGGCGCCGATCATGATGCCCACGTTGGTCAGCGTGGTCTTGTCCGTCCACACCGGACTCGCCAGCGCCTTGGCGTTGGTGCCGCTCTGCCAGAACTCCCACGCCTCCGGGTGCAGCCCGAACAGCTGCAGCACCTTCGCGCCCCACAGGGCGAAGGCGAAGGTGACGCCCCAGATCCCGCCGGACACCAGGAAAACCGCGCCGGCGAGCACGCCGAGCACCACCGCGCCGACCAGGATCGGCCACGAACCACGCAGGATCCTGGCGAAGCCGCGCGCGGTCGGCACCACGTCCACCGGCGGCGGGTTCCGCCGCGCCTGCACCAGTTTCGTCAGGTAGACGATGGCGACCAGCACGGCGATGGTGATCAGCCACGAGCCGAACCAGCCCACGTGGTCGGCCAGCAGCACGCCCGGCAGCGACGGCCAGCCGTCGAACAGCGGGAACGCCCAGGTGTAGAGCACCGAACCGGCGACGAACCCGCCGAGCGTGAGCACGATCGCCGACTGCCCGGAGCCGACCGCGAACAGCGTGCCGGAGGCGCAGGCACCGCCGAGCTGCATGCCGATCGCGAACAGCACCGCCCCGGCGAACAGGGCCAGTCCGATCGGGCCGCCGGTGGCCTTCGGCACCGAGCCGAACAAGCCGGAGCCGGTGGACACGATCAGCGCGATCAGCGTGGCCGCGGTGCCGAGCAGCAGGGTGTGCGCCCGCAGGCCCTGGCCGTTGCCGACGGCGATCAGCTGGCGCCAGGCCGAGGTGAAGCCGAAGCGGGAGTGGAACAGGGCCAGCCCGAGGCCGAGGCCGAGCGCCAGCAGGACCCCGTTCTTGGCGCCGAAGGAGGTCCAGACGTACCAGGTCAGCCCGATCGCGAGCAGCCCGGCGACGGCCAGCGGGACCACGCGGACCGGCTCCTCGGGCCGGGGTTCCGGCGCGGCGCAGGAGGTCGGGAAAGCGGGCAGGAACTTGGACTCGGTCTTGGACTCGGTCGCGGCCACCATGACTCCAGGCGATCTTCGGAGCAGAACGTCCCGAAGGTAGGCGGCGAGCCCGCCACCCGGCATCCCGTCCCACAGAGTGCGACGGACGCGCACGCGAAAAGGGCGGCACCCGGCCGGAGCCGGATGCCGCCCTTCCGAAGCGGGGAGCCGCTAGTCGCTCTGCAGGTACGAGAGCAGGCGCAGGATCTCCAGGTACAGCCAGACCAGCGTGGTCATCAGGCCGAACGCGGCGAACCAGGCCCACTTCGACGGCATGCCCTCGCGGATCATCCGGTCGGCCTGGTCGAAGTCCAGCAGGAAGCTGAACGCCGCGATGCCGATCACCACGAGGCTGAAGATGATCGCGATCGGGCCGCCGTCACGCAGCGGGTTGAAGCCGAAGAAGCTGGTCACCAGGTTGACCAGCATCAGGATCGCGGCGCCGACCACGGCACCGATGATCCACTTGGTCAGCTTGGGGGTGACCTTCACCGCGCCGGTCTTGTAGACCACCAGCATGGTGATGAACACACCGGCGGTGCCGATGATGGCCTGCAGCGCGATGCCCGGGTAGAGCATCTCGAACAGCCCGGAGATGGCACCGAGGAAAACACCCTCGGCGGCCGAGTAGGCCAGCGTCAGCGGCCCGCTCGGCTTCTGCTTGAAGATGATGACCAGCGAGATCACCAGACCGACGAGCATGCCGCCGATCATCGCGCCGAGGATCGGGCCCATCGCGTTGACCGCGGCCTGGGACTGCGCCCAGATCGCGGTGATGATCCCGGTGATGAGCGCGACGCCGAGGCTCATCCCGGTCTTGATGACGACGTCGTCGACGGTCATGGGCCGGTCGGCGGAGCCGGCCGGAGCCTGCGGCGGGCCGTAGCCCGGCACGCCACCCTGCGGCTGGCCGAAGCCCATGTTCGACCCGTACTGGGTTCCGTTGCCCACGGGCAAGCGCCGGAACGCGGGGTTGCTGCTGGAACGCACCTGATCCTCCTGGATCTACTGGCACCTTGCATCGGGTATAACGACCGCGCGTGCCGGCCGGTTCCCGTCGGGTAAAGACAACTTTACTCATACCGGACAGCGCCGGTGCACCACACACTAGGGACCTTTGATCACGGTTGTACCCCTGCCCAGGTGGCACAATGCACGTCCGGGGCGAATTCTGGAGGAAAAATGGCGACCTTCCTGGTGACCGGGGCGACCGGGCTGATCGGCCGCCACTTCACCCGGCTCCTGCTGACCCGCGAGGAGGTCGGCTCGGTCACACTCGTCGTCCGCGAGTCCTCCCGGGCCAGGCTGGCCGCGCTCGTCGACGGCTGGCCGCACGCCGAACGGGTGAAACTGGTCACCGGTGACCTCACCGAACCGCTGCTCGGCCTGGACGAAGCCACCCGCGACGAGCTCCGCGGCCAGGTCGACCACGTGATGCACCTCGCCGCGCTCTACGACCTCACCGCCGACGACGAGGAGAGCGTCCGCGCCAACGTCGAAGGCACCGCGCAGGTGCTCGCGCTGGCCGCCGACCTGCGGGCCGGCCGCCTGCACCACGTGTCCTCGGTGGCCGTCGCCGGTGACTACGACGGCGTGTTCACCGAGGAGATGTTCGACGCCGGGCAGCGCCTGCCCACGCCGTACCACCGCACCAAGTTCGAGGCCGAGCGACTGGTCCGCGAGCAGCACGAAGTGCCGTACCGGATCTACCGGCCCGCCGCGGTGGTCGGCCACTCGCGCACCGGCGAGATGGACAAGATCGACGGCCCGTACTACGTCTTCCCGGCCATCGCGCGGCTCACCTCGCTGCCGAGCCTGCCGCTGGTCGGCCCGGACATCGGCGACACCAACCTGGTCCCGGTCGACTACGTGGCCGACGCGCTGGTCGAGCTGAGCCTCAAGCCCGGGCTGGACGGCCAGGTCTTCCACCTGGTCAACCCGGAACCCCAGCCGGTCACCGACGTCTACAACGCCTTCGCCGGTGCGGCGGGCGCACCGAAGATCAGCACCGAACTCGACGAGCGCCTCTCGCGCGGGGTGCTCAAGCTGGTCCGGTTCAGCGAGAACATCCCCGGCGTGTCGATCGCGCGGGACGCGGTGCTCGAACGCCTCGGCATCCCGCCGGTGCTGCTGGACACGATGACCTTCCCGTCGGTGTTCTCCTCGGCGAGCACGCGCAAGGCGCTGGCCGGGTCCGGGGTGGAGGTGCCGCGGCTGGAGG
The DNA here is from genome assembly GCF_017309385.1 of Amycolatopsis sp. 195334CR. Taxonomy (NCBI): domain Bacteria; kingdom Bacillati; phylum Actinomycetota; class Actinomycetes; order Pseudonocardiales; family Pseudonocardiaceae; genus Amycolatopsis; species Amycolatopsis sp. 195334CR. Next base: position 1,417,241 of record NZ_JAFJMJ010000001.1, read on the forward strand.
ACTACGCGCCGGCGCTGTGGCGCTACTGGCGCGAGCACCTCGACCCGTTCCGCGCGCGCAAGCACGGCCCGCGCGGGGAACTGGACGGCCGCCGCGTGGTGATCACCGGCGCGTCGTCGGGCATCGGCCGGGCGACCGCGCTGAAGGTCGCCGAGCAGGGCGGTGTGCCGCTGCTGGTGGCGCGGCGCCAGCACGAGCTGGAGGAGGTCCGCGACGAGATCATCGCCGCCGGCGGGCACGCCTCGGTGTACCCGGCGGACCTGACCGACGAGGAGTCGGTGCACAAGGCGGTCGACGCCATGCTCGCCGAGCACGGCCGGATCGACATGCTGGTCAACAACGCCGGCCGGTCGATCCGCCGGTCGATCAAGCTGTCCTACGACCGCATGCACGACTACGAGCGCGCGATGGCGATCAACTACTTCGGCGCGGTCCGGCTCATCCTCGCCGTGCTGCCGCACATGTCGGAGCGCAAGTTCGGGCACATCGTGAACGTGTCCTCGATCGGCGTGCAGGGCATCGCGCCGCGGTTCTCCGCGTACGCCGCGTCGAAGGCCGCGCTCGACTACTTCTCGCGCATCGCCGCCACCGAAACCCACGGCGACGGGATCACCTTCACCACCATCCACATGCCACTGGTGCGCACGCCGATGATCCGGCCGACCAAGATCTACGACGCGTTCCCGACGAAATCACCCGATCAGGCGGCGGACATGGTGCTCAAGGCGCTCAAGGAGCGGCCCAAGCACATCGGCACGCCGATCGGCCAGGCCATCGGGCTGGCCTACACGCTCACGCCGGGACTCACCGATGCCGTGGCGTACCAGGGTTTCCGCATCTTCCCGGACTCCGCGGCGGCCGGCGGCGAGGGCGGGCTCAAGATCGGCCGTGGCGAACGTCACCTCTCCAGGGCGGCCACCGCACTGGCGAAATTGACCAAGGGATTCCACTGGTAGGGCAGGTCGAACGCGGACGCGGTCGGCGGCGCGGGTAACGTCGAGGCCATGGCTGGAAGTGCTGGACGGTCCTCCGAACGCGAAACCGGATTCCTCCCCCTCCGTCGTGAATACGGACAGGCGTGGCACGGGTTCGATCGCAGCCAGGTGCTGCAGTACCTGGATCACGTCGAGGCACAGGTGCGCCGGGTCATGGCCGATCGCGATTCGGCCATGGCGCAGGCCAGCACGCTGTCCAGGGAGCTGGAGAACGCCCGCCGGGAGATCAGCAACCTGCACGCCAGGGTGGAGGAGCTGAAGAAGCCGCCGGAGCGGCTCGAGGACCTCGACGAGCGGATGCAGCGCTCGGTCAAGCTGGCCCAGATGCGCGCCGAGGAGATCACCCAGCGCGCGAAGGTGGCCGCCGAAAGCCACTGGACGGCCACCACCGAAGCCGCGGACAAGCTGCGCGAGCGCTACACCAAGCTGCTGGCCGAGGTGGACAAGCAGGCCGACGCCATCCAGCGCGAGCAGCGCGCCGCGCTGGACGCCACCCGCGCCGAGGTGCAGCGCCTGACCGTGGACGCCACCCGCCACCGCGAGCGGCTCGACATCGAGGCCGAGCGCAAGCGGCGCTCGCTGGAGATGGAGTTCGACGCCAAGCACGCCGCCGACCACGCGGCGCTGGAGAAGCACGTCGCCGATCAGCGCCAGGCGAGCAAGCAGCAGGCCGAGCGGCGGCTGTCCGAGGCGACCGCGGAAGCCAAGCGCCGGGTCGAGGAGGCCACCGCCGAGGCCAAGCGCCTGGTCGACGAGGCCACCCGCGACGCCGAGCGCCGCACGAACGACGCCACCACCAAGGTGAACAAGCTCTCCGAGCTGCAGCAGCAGGCGCTGGCCCGGCTGCGCGCGGCCGACGAGGTGCTCAGCCGCAACGCCGAGGCGCTCGACCCGATCGAGGACGAGGCCGACGAGTCGATCACCGCTCCCGCCGACGCGGCCAAGGACACCCCGCCCGCTCCCGCCGAGAAGAAGGAAGCGGAGAAGCCGTCGTCGAACGGGAACGGCAACGGCAACGGCAACGGCGTCAAGCCGGAACCGGAGAAGGCGAGCGCGTCGTCGTGACCGCCGGGAAGTCGACGTAACCGTCCAGCGCGGAGCCGTAGTGCTGGTGCTTGTCGACCTCCACCAGCGGCGCGCCGGAGGCGAAGCGGCCCGGTAGGTCCGGGTTGCCGATGAACAGCCTGCCGAAGGCGACCACGTCGACCAGTCCGGCCTCGACCAGCCGTTCCGCGTCCTCGCGGGTGGACGGCGGGCCCAGGTGCAGGTTGCCGATCAGCGGTCCGTGCCAGAGCGGCCGGATCACCGGGAACACCGCTTCGTCGGTGGCCACCACGTGCAGGTACGCCAGCCCGAGCCGGTTGAACTCGCGCAGCAGGTCGCCGTACACCGCCGGCCAGTCCGCCTCGACCAGGTCGTTCTCCGGGTTGCCCGGCGAGATCCGGTAGCCGACCCGGTCCGCGCCGATCGCGGCCACCACGGCTTCGGTGACCTCCAGCGGGAACCGGATCCGCTCGCCGTGGCGGTCGGTGCGCAGGTTCGTGTTGTCGGCGAGGAACTCGTGCAGCAGGTACCCGTTGGCGCCGTGCAGTTCGACGCCGTCGAAACCGGCGTCGATCGCGTTGCGCGCGGCGGTGACGAACTCCTCGGTGATCCGCGCCAGGTCGTCGGCGGTCAGCGCCCGCGGCGTGGTCGTCTCGGTCCAGCCGCCCTTGACGTAGACGCGGCCTTCGGCGCGCACCGCCGACGGCGCCACGGTCTGCTCGCCGATCAGCGACGGGTGGCTGACGCGTCCGGCGTGCCACAGCTGGGCGAAGATCCGCCCGCCCGCCGCGTGCACCGCGGTGGTCACCTCGCGCCAGCGCTCGACCTGCTCGGTGGTCACGATCCCGGGCACGCCGGGCGTGCTCTTGCCGGCGAGCACCGGCCAGATCCCCTCGGTCACGATCAATCCGGCGGAGGCGCGCTGGGCGTAGTACAGGCTGGTCAGCGGGTGCGGGACGCCGGTGGTGTCGTCGGCGCGGCCGCGGGTCATCGGGGCCATCGCGACGCGGTTCGGCAGGGCGAGCGCGCCGGTCCGGTAGGGGCGCAGCAGGGGGCTTTCGGTAGGCATGCCGCGAAGCTAAACCCTCACATCGGCGTGAGGGTCAAGCTAATCTCTCCCCATGAGGATCGGTGACCTGTCGCGGCGCACCGGGGTCAGTGTGCGGGCCCTGCGCTACTACGAGGAAGAGCACCTGCTCAAGCCCGGCCGCGACGCCAACGGGTACCGCTGCTTCCAGGAGAGCGACGTCGCCAAGGTGGTGCAGATCCAGCTGTTCTACTCGGCCGGGCTGTGCAGCAGCAAGATCGCGCAGTTGCTGCCGTGCGTGGACGGCACGGCGGAGTACATCGTGCCGGGGCCGGGACTGGCGAAGGACCTCGAGGTGGCGAAGCAGCGGATCCGCGGGCAGATCTCCGAACTGGAGACCTCGCTCGGCATCCTCGAACGCGTGCTGGCCGCGTCGAACGGTTCGGCCGACCGCTGCGTGCCGGTCACCCGCGGGCCCCGTGGCGCGGTCGACCTGAACATTAGTTGAGCTACGCTGCCCGCATGGCCGTTGCCCAGGAACTGACCATCGGGGAGATGGTCGAGCGGTGCGGGGTGCCCGCGTCGGCACTGCGCTTCTACGAGCGCGAAGGGCTCATCCGGAGCCGGCGCACCAGCGGGAACCAGCGGCGCTACGGCAGGCACGTGCTGCGGCGCGTGGCGTTCATCCGGGCTTCGCAGAGCGTCGGCATCCCGCTGGCGGTGATCCGCGAGGTGCTCGACTTCCTGCCCGCGGATTCCCCGCCCACCAAGGAGTTCTGGGAACGGGCGTCGGAGTGCTGGCGCCGGGAGCTGAACAGCCGCATCGAGAAGATGGAGCGGATGCGCGACCGGTTCACCGAGTGCATCGGCTGCGGCTGCCTGTCGTTCGACCAGTGCCAGCTGATGAACCCGGAGGACAAGCTCGCCGCGCTCGGCCCGGGTCCGCGCCGCCTTTAGGCGTTCGGGAAGAGCTGCTGGAGGGTGACCTCGCGGTTGGTCCGCACGTGTTCCAGCGCGCAGGTCCTGGCGCGTTCGGGATCGCCGGAGGCGATGGCCTCGTACAGCTCGCGGTGCTCGGCCAGCAGGTCGGACCAGTGCTCGTTCTGACTGGTCAGCCAGTGCAGCCGGTCGGCGAGCGGCTGCATCACGGTGGAGAGCAGGCTGTTGCCCGCCAGCGCGATGATCTCCTCGTGGAACCGGCTGTTCAGCTCGGCGATGCGGGCGGGCTTGTTCGCCGCGGTGGCGCGACCCGCCTGCACCAGGAGTTTTTCGAGGGCCCGCAGCCCGGCCCCGTCCGCGCGCTCGGCGGCGCGCGCGGCGGCCATGGACTCCAGCGCCTCGCGCACGTCGAACAGCTCCTCGACGTCCACTTTGGACAGCTGGCGGACGACCACCCGGCGCGGTGACTGCACCACCACGAAGCCGTCCGCCTCCAGGCTGCGGATCGCCTCACGCACCGGGACCCGCGAGACGCCGAGGTCCTCGGCGAGGTCGCGCTCGACGAGCCGGTCCCCCGGTTTCAGGCGGCCGTTGAGAATGCGCTCGCGCAGCTCGTCGCGCACGCGCTGCCGCACCGCGGCCAGCGGCTGCCGCGCCGTGTCGGTGTCCACTCGCTCCCCTGCCCCGCTCAACACGGCCGTAACCGGCCGTTACCAGAGTTTATCGCGGCGCCCATTGACGGCAGGCTTGTCGTGCGTCACATTTGGGATACCAAAGTTTGGGATACCAAACGCCCATCCGGGAAGACCGGGAGGCACTGTGACCGCTGTCGGCACCCCCGCGCCGGACCTCCGGCAGGACCCCCGCCTGTACAACGAGGACCTCGCTCCCGCCCGCGAGCGGAAGTGGAAGGTCTACGACATCTTCGCGCTGTGGATGTCGGACGTGCACAACCTCGGCAACTACACCTTCGCCGCCGGGCTCTTCGTGCTCGGCCTGTCCGCGTGGCAGGTGTTCACCGCACTGCTGTTCGGCTTCGTGATCATCTACTTCGGGATGAACCTGATGGGCCGGATCGGGCAGCGCACCGGGGTGCCGTTCCCGGTGGTGGCCAGGATCAGCTTCGGCACCTTCGGCGCCAACCTGCCCGCGTTGATCCGCGCGGTCATCGCGATCTTCTGGTACGGCATCCAGACCTATCTCGCCTCGGTGGCGATCACCGTGCTGGTGCTGGCGATCGATCCGGCGATGGAGTCGTGGACGCGGGTGAGCTTCCTCGGCCTGCACGCGCTGGGCTGGGCGTGCTTCATCGCGCTGTGGCTGGCGCAGGCGCTGGTGCTGACGCGCGGCATGGAGTCGGTGCGCAAGTTCCAGGACTGGTGCGGGCCGGCGATCTGGGTGGTGATGATCGCGCTGGCGGTGTGGATCCTGTTCGCCGCGGACTGGAACATCTCGCTGACCTCCAGCCCGACGCCGCTGTCGGTGGGTGAGCAGTTCCGCCAGTGGTTCGGCGCGGTGGGGCTGATCCTGGCCATCTACGGCACGCTGATGCTGAACTTCTGCGACTTCTCGCGGTTCACCCCGGACCAGAAAACGGTGCGGCGCGGGAACTTCTGGGGCCTGCCGATCAACTCGACGGCCTTCGCGCTGCTGTCGGTGATCGTCACCGCGGGCAGCCTGGAGGTGTTCGGCGAGGCGATCACCGACCCGGCCGCGCTGCTGGCGCGGGTGGACAACACGGCGGTGCTGGTGGTCGGCGCGCTGACCTTCGCCATCGCCACCATGGGCGTGAACATCGTGGCGAACTTCGTCTCGCCCGCCTACGACCTGGCGAACATGTGGCCGAAGCGGATCAGCTTCAAGGTCGGCGGCATGATCAGCGCGGTGGCCGCGTTGTGCGTGCTGCCGTGGAAGCTGTACTCGTCGCCGGCCGTGGTGAACTACTTCCTCGGCGGGCTCGGCGCGTTCCTCGGGCCGTTGTTCGGCATCATGATCGTCGACTACTACCTGATCAAGCGCGGTGCGGTGGACGTGGCGAAGCTGTTCGACGGATCGCCGGATTCGCCGTACCACTACCGCGGGGGCGTGAACCCGGTGGCGCTGTGGGTGTTCGTGCCGACGGCGGCGTTGAGCGCGGTGATCGCGCTGGTCCCGTTCTTCGCCCCGGCGGCGCCGTATTCGTGGTTCATCGGCACCGCGGCGGCGGGGGTGGCCTACCGGGTGCTGGCCCGATGAGGATCCTGGTGACCAACTGCAACACCACGGAGAGCATGACCAAGGAGATCGAAGCCGGGGCGCGCGCGGCGGCGAGCCCCGGTACGGAGATCGTGGCCATGACCCCGTCGTGGGGCCCGGAATCGGCGGAAGGCTGGCTGGACAGCTTTCTCAGCGCGGCCGCGGTGCTGGACCTGTTGCGGGGCATCGACGAGAGCGCGTACGACGCCGTGGTGCTGGCGGGTTTCGGTGAACACGGCCGCGAGGGCGCGCGGGAGTTGCTGGGCATTCCGGTCGTCGACATCACCGAAGCCGCCGCACACCTGGCTTGCCTGCTGGGGCGGCGGTACGGCGTTGTGACCACTTTGGACAGAACGGTGGGGATGATCGAGGACAGCCTGCACACCGCGGGCGTGTTGTCGAACTGCGTCGGCGTCGAAGGCACGGGCCTCGGGGTCCTGGAACTCGGGGATTCCCAGCGCACGACCTCGGCCCTGATCACCGCGGCGCGCCGGGTGCGCGACCGGGGCGCGGAGGTCGTGGTGCTCGGCTGTGCCGGGATGACCGGAATGGACCGCCGGATCAGCACGGAACTCGGCGTCCCGGTGGTGGACGGGGTGGCCGCCGGGATCCGCCTCGCCGAGTCGTGCGCGGCTTTGTCCCTGCGAACCAGCCGGATCGGCTCGTATGCGCCGCCCCTCCCCAAATCCCGGCGGTGGCATCCCTAGCGGCGAACCGAAAAATGGGCGTCGCTCGCGCGAGGGGTGCGAGCAACGCCCATTTTCTCGGGGCGGTGACAGCGAATCAGGCTCCGGTGCAGACAGCCACCGCGAACGGGCCGGAGGCGGTGTTCTCCGCGACCACGGCACCGTCGACGGTGATCTTGCAGGTGATGTCCCCACCGTTCTCGTCCGCCATCACGGTGAGCATGCCGCCCTTGATGATGCCCTTGTTCTCGGTCTGCTTGCTCCACGGCAGCGTGGAAACCGTCTCGCTCTGCGGGTTCAGCGCCTCGCCGTAGGTGACCTCCACATTGGACCCGGTACCGGTCACGTCGTAGGTCACCGCGGCGGTGCGGTTGTACTCGTCCTGCACCTCGTTGACCGCCGAGTTGAAGATGAAGATCCAGGCGATGCACACACCGAGGCCGAGCACCGAGGCCACGATGCCCACAATGGACAGCACCTTGTTGGTGGCCACGCCCTTGTTGACCCGCACCACACCGAGGATCGAGAAGATCAGGCCGAGGATCACCAGCGGCCAGGCGATCACGCCGATGAACGGGATCGGCGAGAAGATGAGCCCCACCAGGCCGAGCACGAAACCGGTGATGCCGATGCCGTTGCGCGGCGGCTGCTGCTGCGGCGGCTGCCCCTGGTACGGCATGGCGGGCGGGTAGGGGGTCTGCTGGGTCACGGGGATGTTCCTTTCGAATGAACTGGCGAAAAGGATGCAATCACCCGAACGGACTCCACCGCGTCGTACTGGAGCCTAACCGCGTTACGACAAAAGTCGTCACTTCTCCGCCCCGGGTAAGCCCTTTCGCTGATGAGCGGCCGCGCTTTCCCTGCGTACGCTTGATTTCATGGCCCGGCGTGTACTTGGCGTGCTGATCACCGTGCTCGCGGTGACCGCGAGCGTGATCAGCAGCATCTTCGTTTTCGCGTCGACCGGTTACCTGCCCGATGCCGACACCTTCGTGCCGAATACCTGGTCGACGCTGAGCTTCCTGACCGCCATCGCCGCGGCCGTCATGCTGTGCTGGCGGCACCAGTGGCCGCTGGTGGTCACCGGGATCGCGCTCGTGCCGTCACTCCTGCTCGGTGCGGACGCCCTCGCCGCACTGATCGCACTCGCCGCACTGGCCGCCGCCCGCCGAGACGTCTGGCTGTGGGCCGGTGCCGGTTCGGTGTACTCGGCGACCGCGCTGGCGCTGGCCAGGGACGCCAACCGGCACGAGGAGGTGTCGATCGCCGGCGCGATCGTGGGGACGCGGCACAGCCTCGGGCAGATCATCGGCATTCTCCTGCTGGCCGCGTTCATGACCGCGATCGCGCTCACCGTGGGGATCGTGCGCGGGGTGCGCGGTGATCTCGCCCGGCGCGAGGCGCAGGAACAGGAACTGCGCGCGGAAATGACGCGCCGGGCCGAGCGCACGCGGATCGCCCGCGAAATGCACGACGTGCTGGGACACCGGCTGTCCCTGTTGTCACTTCAGGCGGGAGCACTGGAAGTCAGCTCGGACGCCGAGTGTTCGAGCGAAGTCGCGCGCACCGTCCGGACCACCGCCCGACAGTCCCTTGAGGACCTTCGGCAGGTGATCGGCGTACTGCGCGACGGCCAGGGTTTCGGCGAGCAGGAGCCCGGGCCGCAGGCGCCGGAACGTCCACAACCGACACTCGCCGACCTGCCGGAGCTGATCGCCGGGGCCCGGCAGTCCGGCCTCGCGGCGAGCGCCACGATCATCCTCGACCAGGCGGCGGCCGCCCCCGTGCAGTTGGGCACCACGGTCTACCGGATCGTCCAGGAAGCACTCACCAACGTCCTGCGGCACGCGCCGGGCGCGCCCGCGGACGTGACCGTCCGTGGTGAACCCGGTGTCGGCCTGTCGATCGAGGTGGTGAACCCGCTGCCGACGGCCGCCCCCGAACCGTCGCCGGGCTCGGGGACCGGGTTGACCGGGGTGAGCGAACGGGTGTCGCTGCTGGGCGGGAGCGTGAGCGCCGGCCCGACCGAGGAGCGCCTTTTCGCCCTCCGGGCGTGGCTGCCCTGGGAGCCGCACTAGTGGTTCCGACCGCGCCCACTAGCATGACCGGGTGACCCAGCGCCCCTTACGTGTGCTGCTCGTGGACGACGACGCGATGGTCCGCACCGGGCTGTCCATGATCCTGGGCAGCACCGGGGACATCACCGTGGTCGGCGAGGCCGGGGACGGGGACGAGGCGGTCGCGAAGGTGACCGCGCACGCGCCGGACGTGGTGCTGATGGACATCCGCATGCGCCGGATGGACGGGCTGGCCGCGACCGCCGCGGTGACCGCGCTCCCCCGGCCGCCGAAGGTGCTCGTGCTGACCACCTTCGACCTGGACCAGTACGTGTTCGACGCGCTCGGCGCGGGGGCGAGCGGGTTCCTGCTGAAGGAGTGCTCCCCGCAGGAGATCATCGACGCGGTGCGCGTGGTCGGCGCCGGTGAGGCGATGCTTTCGCCGCGTGCCACCAAGAAACTGATCGGGCACTTCGTCTCGGCGCAGTCCAACCCGCGGCGCCACCGGGCGATGACCGGGTTGGGCACGCTGACCGAACGGGAGCGCGAGATCGTCACCGCGGTCGCCCAGGGAAAGCCGAACTCGGTGATCGCCGCCGAACTGCACCTGAGCGAGGCGACGGTGAAGACGCACATCACCCGCATCTTCGCCAAGATCAACGCGGCGAACCGGGTGCAGCTGACCATCTTCGCCTACGAAGCCGGGCTCGTGGTGCCCTAACCCCAGAACACGCCGTTCGGGTTGCGGTCGATCTCCTCGAGGAGCGGCACGGGCGACTCGGCCGTGGGCGCCCCGGGATAGGACAGCCACCGACCGTCGCGGTCCGCCCAGCGCACCGACCACGTCCCGGTCTCGTCGAGCCGGAGTTGCGCGATCTTCTGCTCGACCCACTCGGCGCCGGGTTCGGACCGCCACGGCGGCCGCTGCTCCACGATCGTCACCGAGCGCCCGCGCCGGGCGCACCGCACCCGGACCTGGTCCCGGACCGCGGCCGGCACCCGTTCCGCGCACCAGCGTTCGACCTGCCGGAAAGCGAAGTCCGGAATTCCAGCCATGTCCGCCCTAGTCGATCTTGGGGAGTTCCACCGTGCGCCGGCGGGGGCGGTCCCGCAGGCCCACCACCATCACCGCCAGGCAGGCGACCCCGGCGGAGATCGCGGCCTCGCCGCTCCAGCGATAGGACGGGCCCGGCCCCTGGGTCACCACCAGCACGCCGATCCCCAGGAACGCCAGCCCGAGCACCGCCGCGGCAAAACAGCGCACACCCACCATGGGCCGCATTCTCCCGACCGGGCACGGCCGGGGTCAACCAGTGCCCCCGACGGGGTTCGAACCCGCACTGGGTCGATTTTAAGTCGACTGCCTCTGCCGATTGGGCTACGGGGGCACGGCCCAGCCTAGGCGGCCGGGCCCGGCTCCCGCAGCTCAGGTCAGGACTTCGTGGCCCTGGTGAACTCGTCCTTCGGGTTGTTGATCTGCCCGAGCGACACGACCTCGCGCCGCAGGAGGCCGCCGAAGACCCAGTCGAAGAAGATCCGGATCTTCCGGTTCCACGTCGGCATCGCCTTGACGTGGTACGCGCGGTGGAAGACCCAGGCCGGGAAGCCCTTGATCTTCAGGTTCAGCGCGTCGGCCACACCCTTGTGCAGGCCCAGCCCGGCGACCGCACCGAGGTTCTTGTGGTAGTAGTCCTTCGGCTGACCACCACGCAGCACCTTGATGATGTTCTTCGCCATCAACCGCGCCTGGCGCACCGCGTGCTGCGCGTTCGGCGGGCAGGTGGCCGAGGGGTCCTCCTCGGTGCGCGCGAGGTCCGGCACCGCGGCGTTGTCGCCCGCGGTCCACACGTCGGGGTGCCCGACCACCTGCAGCGCCGCGGTCGCTTCGAGCCGGCCGCGCTTGTCCAGCGGCAGGTCCGAGTCGGCCAGCACCGGGTTGGCCTTCACGCCGGCCGTCCAGATGATCGTGTCGCTGTCGAACTCGGTGCCGTCCGAGAGCACCACGTGCCCGTTCTCGAACGACTTCGCCGCGGTCGACAGGTAGACCTCGATGCCGCGCTTCTCCAGCTGCTCCACGGTCCACACCCCGAGCGTCTCGCGGACCTCGGGCAGGATGCGGCCCGCGGCCTCGACGAGCACCCACCGGATGTCCGACGGCTCGATGTTCTCGTAGTACCTGGTCGCGAAGCGGGTCATGTCCTCGAGCTCGGCGAGCGCTTCGATGCCCGCGAACCCGCCACCGACCACGGTGAAGGTCAGCAGTCGCTTGCGCAGCTCGGGGTCGAGCGTGCTGGCCGCCTGGTCGAGCTTGGTCAGCACGTGGTTGCGGAGGTAGATCGCCTCGCCGATGGTCTTGAAGGCGATGCCCTCCTCGGCGAGCCCGGGGATGGGCAGGATGCGCGCCACCGCGCCCAGTGCGACCACCAGCACGTCGTAGGACAGCTGCTCGATGTGGCCGTCGGCCGCCTCGACGGTGACGGACTTGCGTTCGTGCTCGATCTTGGTGACGCGCGCGGTCAGCACGTGGCACCGCTTGAGCACGCGCCGCAACGGGACCACCACGTGCCGCGGCTCGATCGCACCGGCCGCCGCCTCCGGGAGGAAGGGCTGGTACGTCATGTGCGGCTGGGGGTCCACAACGGTGACGGACGCTTCGTTGGCCCGCAGCATCTTCTGGAGCCCGAACGCCGTGTACAGACCGACATATCCGCCGCCGAGGACGAGGATCCGAGCCGGTTCCGACTTCGCTGCCATGAGTCCATGGTCGCACCCATCCGGGGCCCTCGCTCGTGTACCCCGCGCTGCTGTGACCAGCGTCGCCACCGAAGATTGAACGATTCAGCACGTCGGGGCTCCGGGTAACCGGGCAACCACGGAGCGTAGATCGAGTAAGACCAGAATAAACCCGTACCGGGTGTTTTCGGGCGGTTTCACCACTCTCCGCTATCGGGTGAGCGAACTCACCCCCAGCTCCCAGACCACGTCCGTACCGGCCATCCCCGGCCGCGGTTCCTCCCTGGGCGGACGGTGCCGCGCGACCTCGGTGAAGCCCAGCCGCTGGGGTACGGCGCCGCTGTCTTCGTTGGCCTCGTCGTGCCAGATCTGGATCCGGTCGACGTCGGGCAGCGCGAACGCGACCGGCACCAGCGCCGCCACGGCCTCGGTCATCAGGCCGCGGCCGGTCCAGTCCGGGTGCAGCCAGTAGCCGATCTCGATGCCGCCGGGTCCGATGCGGCGCTCCATCCCGATCGAGCCGACGATCCGGCCGTCGACGCGCAGCGCGTAGGGATAGGCCGTACCCGCTTCCCACTGCTCGTCGACCTTGTCGAGGAAGTCGGCCGCGCGGTAGTCGCCGTAGGCCCAGACCAGCCAGGGCTTCAGGTGCTCCTGGGCCTCCTCGACCACGCGCTGCAGTTCGGTGGCGTCGCCGGTGGACCAGCGCCGCAGGTGCACGCGCTCGCCGGCGACTTCTTCCGGCGGCCTCACGGGATGCCCGCCGCGGTCTTGGCGCGGGTGAGCACCTCGCGCACCATCGCCGGGGTGAGGCGGCCGGTGAAGGTGTTCTGCTGCGAGACGTGGAAGCAGCCGAACACCTGCAGCTCCGTCGGCCCGTCCAGGACGACGCGCACGCCGTGGCCGAACTTCGGGCGCGGGCGCGGGACCTCCCACCCGGCGGCGGCCAGCACCGGCATCAGCGCCTGCCAGCCGAAACCGCCGAGCACCACGATCGCGTGCAGGGTGGGCCGCAGCAGTTCCAGCTCCCTGGCCAGCCAGCGCCCGCAGGTGTCGCGCTCGGCCGGGGTCGGCTTGTTCGCGGGCGGCGCGCAGTGCACCGGCGACGTGATGCGCGTGCCGATCAGCTCCAGGCCGTCGCCGATGTGGTGCGCCTCCGGCTGGGTGGCCAGGCCGACGTCGTACATCGCCCGGTACAGCACCTCGCCGGAGCGGTCGCCGGTGAACATGCGGCCCGTCCGGTTCGCGCCGTGGGCGGCCGGCGCCAGTCCGACGATGCCCAGCGACGCGTCGGCGGGCCCGAACCCGGGTACCGGGCGGCCCCAATACGTCTCGCCGGCGAAGGCCGCGCGCTTCGTCTCGGCCACTTGCTCGCGCCATTCGACCAACCGCGGGCAGGCCCGGCAGTCGATCAGTTCGGCGTCCATCTCGGCCAGGGTCATCCCACCATTGTGATCTAGATTCGAAGCATGCCGGAAACAGATAAAACCGAAGAGGAAACCAAGCCGCCCGAGCCCAGCGACGACCTGGTCACCACCACGCACACGCTGGGGGACCTGGCCTACACCGCCCAGACCGGCCGGATCGTGCTGAAGAAGGAGGTGCTCACCGACGGCAAGTTCGACGGGCACCTGGCCAAGGCCGAGGTCTTCCTCACCGCCTACACGCTGGACGACGCCGATCCGGCGACCCGCCCGGTGACCTTCGCGTTCAACGGCGGACCCGGTTCTTCGAGCGTCTGGCTGCACCTGGGGGTGCTGGGCCCGCGCCGGGTGATCTCCGGAGACGTCGACTCCCCCGCCCCGCCGCCGTACGGCCTCGCGGACAACCCGGAAAGCCTGCTGCGACACAGCGACCTGGTGTTCATCGACCCGGTCTCCACCGGCTACTCGCGCGCGGCGACCGGCGAGAAGCCGAAGGACTACCTCGGCTTCACCCCGGACGTGGAGTCCGTCGGCGAGATCATCCGGCTGTGGACCTCGCGCAACGGGCGCTGGCTCTCGCCGAAGTTCCTGGCCGGTGAGTCCTACGGCACGCTGCGCGCCGCGGCGCTGGCGGCGCACCTGCAGGACCGCCACAGCATGTACCTGAACGGGCTGCTGCTCATCTCGTCCGTGCTGGACATGGGCTCGATCCGGTTCACCGAGGGCAACGAGCAGGCCTACGTCAGCTTCCTGCCCACCTACGCGGCGATCGCGCACTACCACGGGTTCCACGGCGACCGGCCGCTCGACGAGGTGCTCGCCGAGGCCGAGGCGTTCGCCGCCCGCGACCTGCCGTGGGCGCTGCAGCGCGGTGCCCGGCTGACCGCCGACGAGCGGGCAGGCGCGGTGCGCGAGCTGGCCCGGCTGACCGGGCTGAGCGAGTCCTATGTGGACCGGGTCAACCTGCGGATCGAGCACGTGCGGTTCTTCACCGAGCTGCTGCGCGAGCGCGGCCTGACCGTCGGCCGGATGGACGGCCGGTTCACCACCTGGGAGCCGGACGGCGGCCGCGAGAGCATGAGCGACGACGCCTCGATCTCACGGATCATCGGCGCCTACTCGGCCGCGTTCAACCACTACGTGCGCGCCGAACTCGGTTACCAGAGCGATCTGCCGTACGAGATCCTGTCGATGAACGTGTTCCAGCAGTGGTCCTACAGCGACTTCGAGGGCCGCGCGGTGTCCGCGGTGCGCTCGCTGAGCGCGGCGATGCGGGCCAACCCGCACCTGAAGGTGCACGTCGCCTTCGGCCACTACGACGGCGCGACCCCGTACTACGGCTCGGAGAACGTGCTCGCGCACCTGGAGATCCCCGAGGAACTGCACGCCAACATCGACCGGGCGTACTACCCGGCCGGGCACATGATGTACGTGCACGAACCGTCGCGGGTGCGGCAGGCGGCCGACCTGGCCGCGTTCATCCGGTCGGCCGTGCCCGGCACCGACTAGGTGGTGGTCTTCCAGCCGACGCCCGCCAGGCCGCGGGACTTCTCGGGCTGGTTGGCGAAGAGCTCGTCCCCGTCCGGCTGCCACTGCGGCAGCCAGACGAGGCCGGGGTCGGCGAGTTCGAGGCCCTGGAAGAACGCCTCGATGTCCGGCCTCGGCCGCGGGACGGCCGGGTTGTTGGTCTGCTTGCGGTAGGCCGCCGCGACCTTGTCCCCGGCGGCGATGGTGGCCAGGTCCTTCGGGTCCACGTGGATGTGCGAGATCGCCACCATGCTCCCGGCGGGCAGCCGGTCGAGGTAGTAGCGCAGCGTCTCGTGCGGCTTGGTGTCGTCCGGCATGAAGTGCAGCAACGCCACCAGCAGCAGCGCCACCGGCTGGGTCTCGTCGATCAGCCCGGTGTTCTGCACGCGGCGCCACAGCTGCGGCCCGTCGAAGAAGTCGGCGTCGATGGCGCGGTGGCGCTCGGGGTCGGCGGTGCGTTCGAGCAGGATCTCGGCGTGCGCGCGGGCGATCGGCTCGTTGTCGATGTAGACCACCCGGCACTCGCCCGGCGCCGCCTCCTCGGCGACCTCGTGCACGTTGCCCTGGGTGGGCAGGCCCGAGCCGATGTCGACGAACTGCCGGATGCCCGAGTCCACCGCGTACCGCACCGCGCGGCCGAGGAAGGCCCGGTTGGACCTGGCGAAGCGCTTGATGTCGGGCAGCGCCTTCATCTGCTCGTCGGCGAACGCGCGGTCGGCGGCGTAGTTGTGGCTGCCGCCGAGCAGGTAGTCGTAGACGCGGCCGACGGAGACCTTGTCGATCGAGTCACCGAGGCGGGCGGCATCGCTGGCGGTCATCGGACTCCCATCCTGGACGCGGTGTGGGGACAGTTCTACCCCACAACCGGACAAAAGTCGTGGGTGCCAGTACTTCCCCGGCACCCACGACTTCTGGGGAATTCCTTACCCGCGGAGGTGCTCCTTGCCGTGCGTCACCGCGGTGTAGGCGTCGACGGCGCCGTGGCCGTAGAAGCCGTTGAACGCCGTGTCACCCGTGCAGGTGGCGGTGAAGCTCGCGTCGCGGCCCTCGTCCAGGTAGTCCACGGTCCGCGGCACCGGGCAGGCGATCTTCGCCGCGGTGCCCTCGAGCACGCGCTGCACGGCGTCCGGGTCCATGCCGAACCCGCCCCGGCCGGGCTTGCCGTACTGGGAGACGATCAGCGCGGCGACCCCGGTCGCGTGCGGTGAGGCCATCGACGTGCCCTGCAGCCACTGGTAGTAGCCGACCCGGCCGTCCGCCGCGGTCGCCTTCCGCACCCCGGCCTTGACGCCGTCCTCGGTCAGGTTGCCGTCCGCGTCGATCATGCCCTCGGCGGCCCCGACGTTGCGCGGGTAGGTCGACAGGATCTGGTTCTCCACGGTGGAGAACCACGGGGTGCCGAAGTAGTCGCGGTAGTAACCACCCGGCGCGGACACCGAGATCTGCTCGACGCCGTAGTTCGAGTAGTCCGCCTTCGCCTGCGATGGGCCGAACGCGGAGACGCCGATCGTGTGGTTGCCCTCGACCGGCAGCGTGACGCACGACGCGTTGTCGATGTCGCGCTGGTAGTTGGTGTTCGCCGGGAAGTTCGGGCTGACCTTGTCCGGCTGCGGGGCGCCGAGGTCGCTGTGCTGGTTGCCGAGCGAGACCACCTGCGTCACGCCCTTGCCGTGCGCGTAGTCCAGCGCGCGGTTGACCGCCTCGGTGATGGTGCGCTGCTCGCGCTGGCGCTCCGGCGAGTCGGCCGGGTTGGCCTGGCAGTTGTACAGCCACGGGTCCACGAAGAAGCTCATGTTGACCACGTCGAGCCGCGCGTCACCGGCGTAGGTGATCGCGTCGACCACCGGCTGCAGGAAGAAGCTGCCCGAGTCCTGGCCGGCGCGCACGTTCACGATGCTCACGTTCGGCGCGACGCCGGAGAGGCCGAAGCCGTTGGCCGCGGCGCCGATGGTGCCCGCCACGTGGGTGCCGTGCCCGCCGTCGTCGTGGTTGACCGGGTCGACGCAGCCGCGGAACTCGCACGGGCCGTCGACCACGTTGCCCGCCTCGTCGGCCGGGATGTCGCGGACGAAGTTGCGGGAGAGCGCCGCGTCGAAGTTCGGCGCGATGTCCGGGTGGGTGCCGTCGACGCCGGTGTCCAGCACGCCGACCTTGACCCGCTTGTCGCCGGGCTGGACGGTGCGCGCCAGGTCGGAGCGGACCGACTTCAGGCCCCACAGCTGCTCGTCCAGCGGGTCGGTGCCGACCGGGGCGGGCGCGTTCGGCTTGCCCTTCTTCGCCGGCTGGCCGCGCTGGGCCTCCTTCTCCACCACGTCCGCCTTGGGCGCGGCGTCGCGCACCGGGGCGTGGCCGATGGCCTGCGCTTTGGCCGCGCCGTAGACCGCGGGGTCGGCGGAAACCCGCTCGCTGAAGCCGTTCACCGGCGCGCTCGCGGTGACCAGGCCGATCGCGGCGTTGGACTTCACCACGGTGCCGCCCGCGTCGCGGACCGCCTGCTCGGCGTCGGCGGCGCTCTGCCCCGGCGCGGCCAGCACGGTGAACTCGGTCGCGGCGCCGGACAGCTCCGGCTGCGCCGAGACGGCCGGCGCGGCCAGCACCCCACCGGCCAGCGGCACGGCGAGCGCCGCGAACAGGAACTTGCTTCTCTTCACGCTGAATTCCTCCTACACAGGGAACAGGCGGAATCTACGGCGTGCAACCGAATTCGAATACCGACGAAAGTTAGAGGGTGCGCGCCCTCTCAGGGAACGACGTGGCGTTCTTCGGCGAAATGGCAGGCGCTGGAATGGCCGCCGGTGCGGAGTTCGAGTGCGGGTTCCTCGGTGGCGCAGACGTCCTGCGCCTTCCAGCAGCGTGTCCGGAATGGACAGCCGGAGGGCGGATCGACCGGGCTGGGCACATCGCCCTCCAGCCGGATGATCTGGCGGTGACCGCGCAGTGACGGGTCGGCTACCGGAACGGCGGACAACAGCGCCTGGGTGTACGGGTGGGACGGCCGGTTGTAGATGTCGTCCTCGGTGCCGATCTCCACGATCCGGCCGAGGTACATCACCGCGACCCTGGTGGACAGGTGCCGGACCACGGAAAGGTCGTGGGCGATGAACACATAGGACAATCCGAATTCGGCACGCAGGTCCTCCAGCAAGTTCATCACCTGCGCCTGGATGGACACGTCGAGCGCCGAAACGGGTTCGTCGCAGATGATCACCTTGGGCCGCAGGGCGAGCGCGCGGGCGATGCCGATGCGCTGGCGCTGACCGCCGGAGAACTGGTGGGGGTAGCGGTTGAGGTGCTCGGGGTTCAGCCCGACCACCTCCAGCAGCTCGCGCACCTTGGCCGGCCGGTCGCCCTTCGGGGCCACCTCGGGGTGGATCTCGAAGGGCTCGCCGACGATGTCGCCGACGGTCATGCGCGGGTTGAGCGAGGTGTACGGGTCCTGGAGCACGATCTGGATGTTGCGGCGGAGCCGCCGGAGCTCGGCGCCGCGCATGGCGAAGATGTCGCGCCCCTCGAAGAAGGCCTGGCCCGCCGTGGGTTCTTCGAGTCGCAAGAGGACCTGGGCGAGCGTCGACTTGCCGCAACCGGACTCGCCGACGATGCCGAGCGTCTCGCCGGGGGCGAGGTCGAAGGAGACGCCGTCGACGGCCTTGACCTGCCCGACGGTCCGCTTGACCACGACGCCGGTGCGGACCGGGAAGTACTTGACCAGGCCGGAGACCCGGAGGATGGGCTCAGTCACCGTGCATCACCTCGGTGGCGAAGTGGCAGGCGCTGTACCGGCCAGCCTCCGGCTCCGCCACGGGCGGCAGGTCCGTCGAGCACACGTGCTCCGCTCGTTTGCAGCGCGGGTGGAACGGACAACCCGGCGGGATGTCCAGCAGGCTCGGCGGCAGCCCGCTGATCGTCTCCAGGCTCTGCCCCTTCAGGTCGAGGCGGGGCAGCGAGTTCATCAGCGCCGCGGTGTACGGGTGCGCCGGGGCCCGGAACAACGTGTGCACGTCGGCCTGTTCGACGATCCGCCCGGCGTACATGACCGCGATCCGGTCGGCCACCTCGGCGACCACCCCCAGGTCGTGCGTGATCAGCACCAGGCCCATCCGGCGCTCCGCCTGGATCTCCGCCAGCAGGTCCATGATCTGCGCCTGCACGGTCACGTCCAGCGCGGTCGTCGGCTCGTCGGCGATCAGCAGTTCCGGGTCCAGCGCCAGCGCCATCGCGATCATCGCCCGCTGCCGCATCCCGCCGGAGAACTGGTGCGGGTACTCCCGCACCCGCGCCGCGGCGTTCGGGATGTGCACCTGGTCCAGCAGCTCCACCGCCCGCGCCCGCGCCGCCCGGCGGCTCAGGCCCTTGCGCAACCGCAGTTGCTCCTCGATCTGGAAGCCCACGGTGAACACCGGGTTCAACGCGGACAGCGCGTCCTGGAAGATCATCGCGATGCCGCCACCGCGCACCTCCCGGCGGCGACGGGCACCCACCGCCAGCAGGTCCTCGCCGTGGAACCGGATCGCGCCACCGGTGACCACCGCCGGCGGCGTGTCCAGGATCCCCAGCACCGCCTGCGCGGTCACGCTCTTGCCCGACCCCGACTCCCCCAGCACGGCCAGGGTCTCCCCCGCGTCCACGTGGTAGCTCACCCCGTTGAGCACGCTCGCCACCCCGTCGGGCGTGCGGAACTCCACGCGCAGGTCGTCGATCTCCAGCAGTCTGTCCATTGTGGATCACCGGGTCCGCGGGTCGAGGGCTTCGCGCACCGCGTCGCCGAGCATGACGAAGGCCAGCACGGTGGTGACCAGGAAACCGGCCGGGAACAGCAGCAGGTGCGGGGCGGCGCGCACGTAGTTCCGCGCGTCGTTGATCATCACGCCCCACGAGACCACCGGCGGCCGCAGCCCGATGCCCAGGTAGGACAGCGTCGCCTCGACGCCGATGAACGCGCCGAGCGCGATGGTCGCGTAGACCAGCACCGGCGCCAGGCAGTTCGGCAGCAGGTGGCGGAAGATGATCCGCCCGCCGCTCGCGCCCAGCGCCCGCGCCGCCTTCACGTAGTCCTGCTGCTTCGCGGTGATCGCCGCCGAGCGCATGATCCGCAGCGACACCGGCCAAGACAGCAACGCGATCGACAGCACCACCTGCACCACGATCCGCACCGCGCCGGCGTCCCCGGCGGAGTTCAGCGTGGTCAGGATGACGATCGCGCCGAGCACGAACGGCAGCCCGAAGAACACGTCCGCGATCCGCGAGATCACCGTGTCCAGCCAGCCGCCGTAGTACCCGGCCAGGATGCCGAACACGCCGCCGAGCAGCACCACGCCCAGCGTGGCCAGCACACCGACCACAATGGACGCCCGCGCGCCATGGATCACCCGCGCGTAGATGTCGTAACCCTGGTTGTCGTAACCGAACCAGGCCGCCGACGAGGGTGCCTGCCGCTGCCGCCCCAGATCGCCGAGGTTCGGGTCGGCCGAGGTGAACAGCGTCGGGAACAACGCCATCACCACGATCAGCAGGATCACCGACGAGGAGATCCAGAACATCGGCCGCCGCCGCAGTTCGCGCCACGCGTCGCTGAACAGGCCGCGGGGGCGGGACGACACCCCGGTCGCCGCGGTGGCCGGGTCAGTCATAGCGGATCCTCGGGTCGAGCACGCCGTAGAGCAGGTCGACGAGCAGGTTCATCACCAGGTAGACCAGCACCAGCAGGACCACCAGCCCGGTCACCGTGGCGCCCTCCTTGGACTGGATGGACTTGAAGATCAGCCCGCCGATGCCGGGGATGTTGAAGATGCCCTCGGTGACGATCGCGCCGCCCATGAACGCGCCGAGATCGGTGCCGAGGAAGGTGATCACCGGCAGCGCCGCGTTGCGCAGCATGTGCACACCGACCACCCGCGACTGCGGCAGGCCCTTCGCCACCGCCGTGCGCACGTAGTCCGCGCGGCGCGTCTCGGCGATGCTCGCCCTGGTCAGCCGGGCCACGTAGGCCATGGACAGGCTGGCCAGCACGAACCCGGGCACGATCAGCTCACCGAAACCCGCCTTCGACGAGACGGTCGGGTTGATGATCCCCCACTCCAGCCCGAGCAGCAGCTGCAGCACGTACCCGGTGACGAAAACCGGGATGGAGATCAGGAACAGCGTGGACACCAGCACCAGGCTGTCCAGGAAACCCCGCCGCCGCAGGCCGGTGACCACGCCGGCGGTGACCCCGATCAGCGCCTCGACCGCCAGCGCCACCAGTGCCAGCCGCAGCGTCACCGGGTAGGCGTTGGCGATCAGCTCGCTCACCGGCACCCCGGAGAAGGTCTCGCCGAAGTCCCCGCGCAGCAGGTTCCACAGGTACTTCCCGTACTGCACGAAGATCGTGTCGTCCAGGTTGTACTTCTCGTTCATCGCCGCGACGAAGGAGTCCGGGCAGTCCCGTTCCCCGCACTTCCCGGCGAACGGATCGCCGGGAAGCGCCCACACCAGCAGGTAGATGCCGAAGGTGGTGCCGAGGAACACCGGCACCATCTGCAGCAGCCGCCGCAGCACGTACCGGCCCAACTCAGGCCACTTCGACGCTGGTCAGGTCCAGCTTCCGGAACGCGCTGAGCTTGGCCGAGGACAGCCGGTCGCTCTTGCCGCCGATGGTGTTCTGCGTCCACAGTGGAACGAACGGCAGGTCGTTCAGGATCATCTTCTCGGCCTCGAGGTAGAGCTTGATGCTCTCCTCCTCCGAGGACGCGGTGTCCGCGGCGGCCAGTTTCGCGTCGACCTCGGGGTTCGAGTACTCGCCGTCGTTCGACGAGGCCCCGGTCCGGTAGATCGGGTTGAGGAAGTTCTCGATCGACGGGTAGTCGGCGACCCAGCCGGCGCGGTACATGTCGGTCATCTCGCGGGCGTTGATCTTCCCGCGGAAGTCGCCGAGGCTGGTGGCCGGTTCGAAGACGCACTCGATGCCGAGCGTGTTCTTGATGCTGTTCGCCGCCGCGGTGGCCCATTCGCTGTGCCCGCCGTCGGAGTTGCTGATGATCTTCAGCGTGCCGGTGAAGCCGGACTTCGCCAGGTGCTCGCGCGCCTTCTCCGGGTTGAACGTGCACAGCTCGCCGCACTGGCCCTTCTGGTACCCCTTGAGCAGCGGGTGCACCAGGCCGTCGGCGGGCTGGCGGCTGCCCTCGTAGATGCGGGTGGTGATCTCCTCGCGGTTGATCGCCATCGAGATCGCCTTGCGCAGGTCGGGGTTCTTGTACTTCTCCTGGTACAGCGGGAAGGCCAGCGTCTGGTTGATCAGCGAGTCGCGCTCGACCACGCGGTCGCCGAGGTCGGTCTTGTGCTGCTGCCCGGCCAGCGCGTTCGGCGGCAGCTCCTCGATGAAGTCGAGCTGGTTGCCGACCAGGTCCGGGTAGGCGGCCTCACGGCTCTGGTAGACGCGGAAGGTCAGGTCCTTGAACTTCGGCTTGTCCATGCCCGCGTACTCGTCGAACCTGGTCAGCTTGACGTCGGCGCCGACCTGGCGCGAGACGAACTTGAACGGCCCGTTGCCGATCGGCTTGGCCTCGAAGGCGGCCTTGTCGGCGAAGAACGAGTCCGGCAGCGGCGAGTACACCTCGTAGCCCAGCTTGACCTTGAACACCGGCGACGAGTTCTTCAGCGTCACCTCGAAGGTGGTGTCGTCGATGACCTTGAGCCCGGACATCTTGTCCGTGGTCGGCGCCGGGGCCGGCTGCGGGCCGCTCTTGCCGTCCGGGTCGGCCGGGTTGACCTCGTCGTAGCCCTGGATGTCGGAGAAGAACGGCGCGCCCTGCGTGGCGTTGGGGCCGTAGGCGGTCCAGTTCCACGCGTCGACGAAGTTCTTCGCCTTGACGTCGGTGCCGTCGTGGAACTTCCAGCCCGGCTTCAGCTTGAAGGTGTAGACCTTCGAGTCCACGTCGGTGATCGAGTCGGCGACCGCGTTCTTCACCTCGGTCGTCTGCTGGTCGTAGTCGATCAGGCCGGTGAACATCGCGTCCATCACCTGCCCGCCACCGAATTCGGTGGTGTTGCCGGGAACCAGCGGGTTCTCCGGTTCGGTGTTGAACACCGAAATCGCCCCTTCGGTGTTCCCCGTGCCCGGCGCGTCGTCCCCGCCGCCACCGCACGAACTCAGCAGCAGGGTCGCCGCCGCCAAGACCACCGTCGTCCGCATTCGCGCCTTCATGAACCGGCAGGCTAGCCCGGTGGGTGAGCCAGACCACAGACGCAAATCATTGCGAAAGAATCACGATGATCCACATTGCTCCGTCAGCATTACACCAACGGAGCAACGTGAACCCGCTGAATGCCGTAAACCGTTTACCGCACTTGTCACACCAGCGAAAGCGCGATCCCGTCGAGGATGTCGTGCTCGCTGACGACCAGCTCGGCCGGGCCGCCGCGGGCGGCGAACTGCTCGGCCAGCGCCCGCACGATCACCGCGCCCCCGCCGATCACGTCCACCCGGCCCGGGTGGATCACCGGGTTCGCCGCCCGCACCGCGTGGTCCACGCTCAGCAGGTTCTCGGCGAGGCGGTCGATGTCGGCACGGGACAGCTTCGACAGGTGCACGCGCTCGTTGTCGTACTGCGGGAGTTCCTGCGCCACCGCGGAAAGCGTGGTGACGGTGCCCGCGACGCCGATCCAGGAGTTCGCCCGCGACACGTCCACCGCTTCGAACGCCTCGGTGAGCACCTCGGTGGCCAGCTTGTGCGCCGCGGTGATCTCGTCGGCGGTCGGCGGGTCCGACTTCAGCGTGCGCTCGGTGATCCGCACGCAGCCGATGTCCACCGAACGCGCGGCGAGCACCTCGGCGCGCTTGCCGTCCCAGGTGCCCAGCACCAGCTCGGTCGAGCCACCGCCGACGTCGACCACCAGGAACGGGCCGTCCTCGGGGTCCTGCTCGCCCACCGCGCCGGTGAAGGACAGGCGGGCCTCCTCGTCGCCGCTGATGACCTCGGCCTCGGTGCCCAGCACCTCGCGGGTCATCGCGAAGAACTCGTCGCGGTTGCTCGCGTCGCGGGTGGCCGAGGTGGCCACCATCCGCACCTTCTCCACGCCCTTGCGGCGAGCGGCGACGGTGTAGTCGGCCAGCGCGGCACGCGTGCGCTCCAGTGCTTCCGGGGCGAGCCTGCCGGTGGCGTCCACCCCCTGCCCGAGCCGCACGATGCGCATCTCGCGGTGCAGGTCGCGCAGGTCGACCGTGCCGTCGTGGCGTTCGGTCAGCTCGGCGACGAGCAGGCGGATGGAGTTGGTCCCACAGTCGATGGCGGCAACACGAGGCATGGGACCACCCTAACGACGAATGCCCACCGGCCCGTGCGGGCTGGTGGGCATTCGCCCTACCGAGTTCTCAGGGAGTCGGCGCCTCGGAGGAGGTGTCCTCGCACAACGGCGGCTCGCCCTCGGCGGGCGGTTCCGGCGTGGTGCCGGGCTCCGGCGTCACGCAGTCCGGCGGCGTGGTCGTCTCCGGCGGCGTGCTCGACGGCGGGTTCGAGGACGACGGCGGGTTCGACGAGCTGGGCGGGTTGCTGCTGGACGGCGGGTTCGTCGTGCTCGGGATCGACGGGTTGCTGCTCGAAGGCGGGTTGCCGCTCGACGGCGGGTTCGAGGTCGACGGCGGGCTGGTCGGGCCGGTCGACGGCGGAACCTGCGGCACCGGCACCTCACCCGGCGCGCCGCCACCCGACGGGGCCTGCGGGGCGGCGAGGATCGGGCCCTGGTGGTCCGTGGTCGGGTGCACGCCCTTCGCGTACGCCTCGGCCCAGGTGAGCACCGTGCGCACGTACGAGTCGGAGTGGTTGTAGCGGAACACCGCGGTGGCGCGCTGGGCCGGGTCGGCGGTGTTCAGCCCGCCCGAGCACAGGTAGCGACCGGCGCCGAGGGTGGCGTCGTAGATGTTGTTCGGGTTGCGCTCGCCGTCGCCGTTGCCGTCGGAGGCGTAGCCCTGCCAGGTCGACGGGATGAACTGCATCGGGCCGACCGCGCGGTCCCAGACGGTGTCGCCGTCGTAGGCGCCGCCGTCGGTGTCGCTGATCGCGGCCACCGGGCCGACGCCGTTCAGCACCGGCCCGAGGATCGGCGCCCTGGTGTGCCCGGCGACGTCGACGTTGCCGCCGCGCGCGTGCCCGGATTCGATGCGGCCGATGCTGGCCAGCAGCGACCAGTGCATGTTGCAGCTGGGCTGGCTGGCCGCCAGGTGGTCGGCGGCCCGCGTGTACGCCTTCAGCGCGGAACCGGGGATGCCGAGCGGGCCCGATGGCAGGCCGGCGTTGCCGTTCAGCGCGTCGGCGTTGGCCGCGTCGGCGAGCAGCTGCTCACCGATGGAGTCGCCGTTGGGCAGGCTGCCGTTCACGCTGAGCGGATTGCCCTGCGCGTCCACCGGCTGGCCCTGCGCGTTCAGGTAGCGGGCGGGGCCGGTCTCCTGGCCGAGCAGGCTGAGCCCGCTGATCCCGCTGGCGGGCACGATGAGCGGCAACGCCAGTAGCGGTGCCCCCCAAGCCATCGCCCGCGTCCGTCGTCTGCTCTGTCCGGCGCGTGTCCCGCGCCTCTGCCACACCCGCACCCGGAAGACCTCCACGTCCGCGCCGTCACCGCACTTGGTAGCTCAGCATGCCGGATGTGAAGTGGGCGAAAACACCGGCAACGCGCAAAAGCCCGCGGCTCTGTCAGATTTCCACAAACCCGGCGCTTCCGTTCATCGAACGGCAACAATCGGCGGCCGAATGGCCCAGTACTTTCGTTGTACAGACCCGCAACCGGGTACTTAGGGTACCGACCCAGCCGAACTCGGTGACGACGAAGGCGGCGTGCTCGGTTCACACGGCGGCAGCGAGGACGACGGGGGCGGCGTGCTCGAAGACGGCGGTGCCGACGAACTCGGCGGCGTCGATTCGCAGGTGGGCGGCGGTTCGCTCTGCGACGGCGGGAGGGACGGGCCCGGCTCGCCCGGTCCCGGCGGGTTCGACGGCCCCGGCACCGAGGGGTCCACCGGTGCGGGCGGCGGGGTGACCGGTGCGGGCGCGGGCGCGGAGGCGACCGGGTCCCCCGCGGCGCCCACCGGGACCTCGCTGTCCGGGAGCGGGGTCACCCCGGTGCGGTAGGCCTCCGCCCAGCGGATCACCGTGGCCACGTAGGTGTCGGAGTTGTTGTAGCGGAAGATCGCGGTGCGCAACTGCTCCGGGTTCGCCAGGTCCATGCCACCCGAGCAGAGGTAGCGACCGGAACCGAGGGTGGCGTCGTAGATGTTGTTCGGGTCGGTCACGCCGTCGGCGTTGCCGTCCGAGGCGTAGCCCTGCCAGGTCGACGGGATGAACTGGGTGGGCCCGACCGCCCGGTCCCACACCACGTCCCCGTCGTAGCGGCCGCCGTCGGTGTCGCGGATCGCGGCCACCGGGCCGACGCCGTCCAGCACCGGGCCCAGGATCGGTTCGAGCGTGTTGCCCTTCTCGTCGAGATAACCGCCGCGCGCGTGGTTCGACTCGATCCGGCCGATGCTGGCGATCAGCGCCCAGTCGATGTGGCAGGCGGGCTGCTCGGAGGCGAGGATGTTCGCGGCGTTCTGGTAGGCGCGCAGGGCGGAACCGGGGATGCCGAGCTGACCCGGCGGCGGTGTGTCGACGAGCAGCGCCTCGGGATCGGGCGGCTGCGGCAGGCTGCCGTCCACGCCGACGAGGCCGGTGCCCGGATCACCACCACCGGTCGGCGGCACGATCTGCCCGACGTTGTCGAGCCAGCCCTCGGTCCCGCCGGTCAGCCCGAAGGTGGGCGCGACCGCGATGAGGCCACCGAGCACGGCGAAGGCCGTGCGGTGGCGCAGACCGAATTCCTGGGACACCTCACCGGCCGCGCCGGAGACCGCGAACAACCGCACGCCGAGAACGCCTTTCCCTGCAGATCCCTACCCGGTTGAGTTATCTCCGACCGGCCCGCCGCCGTTACTGTCCTTTTGCGACAGACGCGCAGTCACCGGACGGCCAGCCTTCGGCTTGCAACAGCGCCAAAGTCTCGTCGCCGAACGGGTTCACGCCCGGCCCGCAGGCCAGCGTGTGCGCGAGGTGGACGTGCAGGCACTTGACCCGCCCCGGCATACCGCCCGCGGTGACCTCGTGGCCCAGCGGTTCGATGGCGTCGCGCTGCGCCAGGTAGGACTGGTGCGCTCGAAGGTAGGCGGCGGCCAGTTCCTCGTCCTCGCCGAGCCGGTCGGTCATCTCCTTCATCAGTCCCGACGCCTCCAGCCGCCCGACCATCGAGGCCAGGCGCGGGCAGGTCAGGTAGTACAGCGTGGGGAACGGGGTGCCGTTCTCCAGTTTCGGACTGGTCTGCACCACCGAGGGGTGCCCGCTCGGGCAGCGGGCGGCCACCGCGCGCAGGGCCCGCGGCGGGCGCCCGAGCTGCTCGGCGATCACCGCCTTGTCCTGCTCGGTGACGGGTTCGAAGTGGGGGGTTTCGGTGCTGCTCACGGCGGTCAGCGTAACTACCCCGTCGCCTGGTCCCACAGGCGCTCGTACCACGGCCCCGATGGCGGCGGTGCCTGCTCGGCCGGGCCCTGGTTCGGTGCCTGCTGCTTGTCCTCCGGCAGCTGCACCATGTACGGGGTCTCGCCCGGCATCACGTAGCGCAGCCGGCGCCGCGCCTCGGCCTGCACCTGGGCCGGATCGGCCAGCTCGGCCTTGCGGGCCTCCAGCTGGGCGACCTCGTCACGCAGCCGCTCGCGCTGCTGCTGTTGCTCGGAGACCTCCGAGCGCTGGGTGAGGTAGGTGCGCAGCGGCACGGCGATGGTGAAGGCGAGCGCGCAGACCACGATCGCCACCACCGCCGCGCGCCGGGTGTTCGACAGGCCGAGCACGCGGGCGGCACCCGAAGCGCGTTTCGCGCTCCAGCCCCGCCGCAGCCGGGCCCGCCTGCCCTCCCGGTGCACGCGCTCCGGCCGGCGGGCGTAGGTCTTCCTCGCCCGCCCGCCGGTGCGCTCCCGGCTTCTTCCGCCGCGCTCGGCCATGCTGGATCAGGACTCCGGGGTGAACCTCGGGAAGGCCAGGTCACCGGCGTACCTGGCCGCGTCGGCCAGCGTCTCCTCGATGCGGAGCAGCTGGTTGTACTTGGCGATGCGCTCACCGCGGGCGGGCGCGCCGGTCTTGATCTGGCCGACGCCGGTGGCGACCGCCAGGTCCGCGATGAAGGTGTCCTCGGTCTCGCCGGACCGGTGGCTCATCATCGACTTGTAGCCGTAGGAAGTGGCCAGCGACACCGCGTCCAGCGTTTCGGACAGGGTGCCGATCTGGTTGACCTTCACCAGCAGCGCGTTCGCCGCGCGGCGGGTGATGCCGTCCTCGAGGCGCTCCGGGTTGGTCACGAACAGGTCGTCGCCGACCAGCTGGACGCGCTCGCCCAGTTCGGCGGTCAGCCGGACCCAGCCGTCCCAGTCGTCCTCGCCCAGCGGGTCCTCGATGGAGACCAGCGGGTAGGCGTCGACCAGTTCGGTGTAGTAGCCGATCAGCTGCTCGGCGCTCTTCTTCGCGCCCTCGAAGCTGTAGGCGCCGTCGCCGAAGAACTCGGTGGCCGCCACGTCCAGCGCGAGCGCGACGTCGCGACCGGGCGCGTAACCCGCCTTCTCGATCGCGGTGATGATCAGGTCCAGCGCCTCGCGGTTGTTCTTCAGGCTCGGCGCGAAACCGCCCTCATCACCGAGGCCGGTGGCCAGGCCGCGGCCCTTGAGCACGGACTTGAGCGAGTGGTAGACCTCGGTGCCCCAGCGCAGCGCCTCGCGGAAGGACTCCGCGCCGATCGGGGCGATCATGAACTCCTGGATGTCCACGTCGGTGTCGGCGTGCGCGCCACCGTTGAGGATGTTCAGCATCGGCACCGGCAGCACGTGCGCGTTCGGCCCGCCGAGGTAGCGGAACAGCTCCAGCTCGGCCGAGTCCGCGGCGGCCTTGGCCACCGCGAGCGACACACCGAGAATGGCGTTCGCGCCCAGGCGGGACTTGTCCGGCGTGCCGTCCAGGTCCACCAGCTTCTGGTCGACGATGCGCTGGTCGACCGCGTCCACCCCGGCCAGGTCGGGGCCGATCTCGTCGAGCACCGCGGCGACCGCGCGCTCCACGCCCTTGCCGCCGTAGCGGGCGGTGTCACCGTCACGCAGCTCGACGGCTTCGTACTCACCGGTCGACGCACCCGACGGGACCGCGGCCCGCGCGAGCGTGCCGTCGTCGAGGGCCACCTCCACCTCGACCGTCGGGTTGCCGCGCGAATCCAGAATCTCGCGCGCGCCTACCTGCTCGATTACCGCCACGCCTTGCTCCTCGTCCGGTTGTCCCAGCCTCGACGCCGCCCAGCGTAGCCGTTGCCGGGGGTCACCCGTTGGAGGCTCACGTCACCCGTTGCGGATGACCTGCCAGCCCGCCGGCAGCTCGACCTGGTCGGACACCTGCTGCCAGAAGGTCCAGCTGTTGCCACCGCAGTCGGGCACGGTGAACACGCGCGCACCGTACGGCTGGTCCTGCGGCGGGGCCACGTCGGCGTCCTCGCCCAGCGCCGCGCAGACCCGGGTGTACTGCGCGTCGACGTCGTCCACGTAGACGATGTTGAGCTGGCCGACCGGGCCGTCCACGCCCTTCGACTCCCAGTAGTCCGAGCCGGCGCCCGCCAGCTGCACGTCGGCGTCGCCTGCCTGGAGGGTGGCCTGGAAGACCACGCCGGAGGCGTCGACGAACCGCACCTTCTCGGTGAAGCCGAACACCCTGACCAGCCAGTCCAGCGCCTCGGTGGCGTCGGTGTAGTAGAGGTACGGGGCCAGCCCGAGGTACCGCGGCCCTTGTTCGTGCCCATCGCTCATGACCGGTTAGTCCACCATGGGAAAGCCCGGCGCGCGGCACACCCCCTCCTCCGTGCCAGGTTGATCACCAGCTCGGCCGTCGCGCGGGTCCGGGAGCGCGGGTACCGTCGAACGGACCATGGTTGCGCACGAGCAGGACCCGGCCGAGGACCGTTTCGCGGCGTTCCGCGAAGCGGAGCACCTGGTCGGGGCGCGCCGCCCGCTCGAAGCGCTGAAGCTGCTGGAGCCGGTGCTCGCGGCCGAACCGGACAAGCCGAGCGTGCAGTTGCTGGCCGGGCGCGCCTACTTCCTGTCCGCCCAGCTGCGCCACGCCGAAGCCGCGCTGACCAGGGTGGTCGAGCTGGACCCGACCGACCACTACGCGCGGTTCGTGCTGGGGCGCACGCTGCAGCGCCTGGGCAGGCTCGCCGAAGCGCTCGGGCAGATGCGCATGGCGAACGCGATGTACCCGGTGGCCGACTACCAGGACGGCGTGTCCGAACTGACCGCCCGCCTGGCGCTGCGTGAGGACAACGCCTAGCGCGGAGCCGCCTTCGCCCGCAGGTGCGCGCGTTCGCCCTGCTTGCCGAACAGCGAGAGCAGCTCGACCGGGTAGTCACCGGCCGCGCCGAACCAGTGCGGCACGCGCGTGTCGAACTCGGCGGCCTCCCCCGGCCCGAGCACCATGTCGCGGTCACCGAGGATCAGCCGCAGCTTGCCGTCCAGCACGAACATCCA
The DNA here is from genome assembly GCF_017309385.1 of Amycolatopsis sp. 195334CR. Taxonomy (NCBI): domain Bacteria; kingdom Bacillati; phylum Actinomycetota; class Actinomycetes; order Pseudonocardiales; family Pseudonocardiaceae; genus Amycolatopsis; species Amycolatopsis sp. 195334CR. The sequence goes on from NZ_JAFJMJ010000001.1 coordinate 1,447,452, forward strand.
CTCGTACCCCTCGTGGACCGCCAGGTCCGGCTCGTACCGCGGCGGCACGATCAGCTTGTACGCCTGCGGCTGGCCGGGCCGCTTGCTCAGCGCCATCATGGTCATGCCGTTGGCCTGCTTCGCCTCGATGCGCACCCGCGGATCACCCACGGCCGGCGCGCCGACCAGGTCGTCCAGCGGGACCTGGTACGCCCTGGCCAGCGGCAGCAGCAGCTCCAGGGTGGCCCGCCGCCGGCCGGACTCCAGCCGCGACAGCGTGCTCTGCCCGATACCGGTCGCCTCGGCCAGCGCGCCGAGCGTCATCCGCCGCTCGCGGCGCAGCGCCTTCAGTCGCGGGCCGACTCCGCTGAGTACCTGCTCGATCTCGGACATCCCCCGATTTTGCCAGAACGGCAAAGTTCTTTGCCAGATTCTCCGGGGCTGCGGATGCTCGGGGACATGAGCGAATACGACGTGGTGATCATCGGCGGCGGGCCGGCCGGGTTGAACGCGGCCCAGGTGCTGGCGCGGGCGCGAAGGCGGGTGGCCGTGGTCGACGGGGGCAATCCCCGGAACGCCCCGGCCGACGGTGTGCACGGCTTCTTCACCAGGGACGGCGTGCCGCCCGGTGAGCTGCTCGCCATCGGACGGTCCGAAGTGGAGGGTTACGGCGGTGAGGTGGTCGACGGGGTGGTGCGGCGGGTGCGGCACGACCGGACCGTCGAACTGGCCGACGGGCGGCAGCTGGCGGCCAAGCGGCTGCTGGTGACCACCGGGCTGACCGACGAGTTGCCGGAACTGCCCGGCGTGCGCGAGCTGTGGGCGATCGACGTGCACCACTGCCCGTACTGCCACGGCTGGGAGGTCCGCGACCAGCGGATCGGCGTGCTCGGCACGTCGCCGAACTCGGTGCACCACGCCGAACTGCTGCGCGAGTGGAGTGACGACGTGGTGTTCTTCGGGCACCAGAACCCGCCGGACGCCGACGGGCTGGCCCGGCTGAGCGCCCGTGGCGTGAAGGTGGTCTCCGGGCCGGTGTCCCGGCTGGTCACCGCGGAGCACCGGCTGCGCGGGGTGGAGTTGACCGACGGCACGGTGGTCGAGCGGGACGCGGTGTTCCTGGCGCCGAAGTTCGTGCCGAAGGACCGGATCCTGACCGGACTCGGGTGCGCCCACGGCGAGGACGGGCTCGTCGAGGTGGACGGGAGCGGGCGCACCAGCGTGAAGTGGGTGTGGGCGGCGGGCAACGTGGTCGACCTGCGCGCGCAGGTGATCACCGCCGCCGGGGACGGCGCGCGGGCGGCCGTCGCGATGCACGCGGACCTGATCGGAGCGGGTGAATGAGCCAGGCGATCGAATTCTGGGAGGACTTCTACGCCGAGCGCGAGGTGTGGTCGGGTCAGCCGAACGCGCTGCTGGTGCGGGAGGCGGCCGACCTGCCGCCGTCCACCGCGCTGGACCTCGGCTGCGGTGAGGGCGCCGACGTGATCTGGCTGGCGTCGCTGGGCTGGCGGGCCACCGGGGTCGACGCCTCGGCCACCGCGTTGAAGCGGGCCGCCGCGCACGCCGCCGACGCCGGGGTCACCGAGCGGGTCGCCTGGCAGCAGCACGATCTGTCACTGTCCTATCCGGACGGCGAGTTCGACCTGGTCACCGCCGCGTTCCTGCACTCACCGGTGGCCGGGGACGGCGAGCGGAACCGGATTCTGGCGCAGGCGGCGAAGGCGGCGGTGGCTCCTGGCGGGCTGCTGCTGATCATCGGGCACGCCGGGGAGCACCCGAAGCACGGGCCGCTGCCCACCACCGCCGAGGTGCTGGCCGATCTCGCGCTCGGCCCGGACTGGACGATCGAGAAGGACGAGGTGGTGTCCCGGCCGGAGAGCAAGGCGGGTACCGGCCTGGACAACCTGCTCCGCCTGCGGCGTCAGGGTTTGCGGCCGTAGACCAGGAAGACCACGCGGTCGTCGGCCTCCCAGCGCCGCACCCGCACCTCGGCGAAGCCGGCCGCGACCGCGGCCGCTTCGTCCACATCGGACGGAATGGGCAGGTCGGCGGCGACGTGCTCGGCGATCGGCCCGGACGGGTTGAAGGTCCCGGCATACGGCAGCGTGAACGCGACCCGGCCGCCGGGCTTCAGCACGCGCAGCCAGTCTTCCAGTGCTGGCAGGCCGAGGAAGTGCAGCGAGGAGGCGCAGAGCACCAGGTCCACTTCGGACACCGGCGCCGGGACGGCGGACCCGGTGCGCCAGTCGATCCGGCCCGCCGGGTCGAGTTCGGCGGCACGCTGCTTCGCGCGTTCGATCATGCCGCCGGAGAGATCGACCGCGGTGACGCGTGCCGGGTCGAGCAGCCGCAACGCGGCGAAGGCGGCAGCTCCGGTACCGGTGGCCGCGTCGAGCACGTGCTCGGCGGGCGGTTCGAGACCGGCGACCAACTCGGTGGCGACCAGGTCGTGGAAACCGTTGGCGTCGTAGGCGGGTGCTTGCTCGTCGAACAGGAATGCGGGCCCCATGATCGGAATCCTACTGAGCGGGGATCGCGGCGGCGTAGGCGTCGGCGCCGCTGAACACGTCCTGGCCGTAGGAGACCGATTCGTTGTAGGTGAGCACGGCCTTCCACCAGCCGTCCGGTTTGCTCAGGTCACCGCCGGACGAGCAGAGGTAGCGGGCGGCGGTCAACGCGGCGTCGTCGATGTTCTGCGGGTCGGGGGTGCCGCCGTCACCGGCCGCGCGGGCGGCGTGGCGCTGCCAGGTGGTGGGCAGGAACTGCATCGGGCCGACGGCGCGGTCCCACTGGGTGTCGCCGTCGAGCTTGCCGCCGTCGGTGTCCGGGATGGCCTTGACGCCGGGCGACCCGTCGAGCGGGATGCCGATGATCGGCTTGGTCACGCGGCCGTCGGGGCCCACCTCGGCACCCCCGAACCCGGCGTGCTGCGACTCGACGCGGCCGATGCCGGCCAGCATGGCCCAGGAGATGTGGCAGCCGGGTTGTTGCGAGCGCATCCACATCTCGGCCTTGCCGTACCCGGCGAGCACGCGTTCGGGCACCGAGGTCGCGCGGCCCACCCGTTGCGCCCAGGCGTCGAGCTCGGCCTGGTCGGAGGCGTTGAGGCGGTCCTCGGGGGCCGGGAGGGCGGCCTTGGGCACGGCCACCCCGGGCTGGGGACGCTGGTCGGGGACCGGCAGGGGCGGGGTGTTCTCGGGATCCCGTTGCTCGTTGCGGGTCACGCCGATGGTGAGCACGAGCACCAGCCCAGCCACGACCAGCGTCGCCACCAGCGCAAGCCGCGGCAGCAACCCACCGCGCCGAGGCCGCGGCGACCGAGGCAACGCCTCAACAGAGGAGGAGGGTTCGACCACCCGTTCAGGTTACGTGCCCCACCCCCACCGCGGCCCAGCAATGCTGCGAGTAGCCCCTCGTCCCCCACCCGAGCGATGTCACGAATGTGGCTTTCGAGACGCCAGATGCCTCGAAAGCCACATTCGTGACAGGACGCGCCCGAGCGGACGTGACCCGACCCGACCTGACATGACGCGACCCGAGCAGACGCGACCCGACCCGACCCGAGCAGACGCGACCCGAGCGGACGTGACGCAACCCGAACGGCGTTAACGCACCCCGAGCGGCCATCACGCAACCCGGCGACGACAACCGACCACCTACGAGCCCAGACCTCCCCATCCCCGATCCACAGCCCAAAACACGGCGAAGGCCTCGATGTCAAGGCATCTTTCCCGCCTTGACATCGAGGCCTTCGCCGTAGTCACACTAAAAATCGGGGTGGCCCCCCGCCCCGCCACACGTCACCGAGGCCAGAACCGACGCCACCCCTCCGCCTCCAACGTCAACGGCTCGATCCCCGCCGCCTTCGCCGCCACTTCCGCCGCCCGCACATCCGCCGCGAACCGCTTCGCGACCTCCCGAAGAGCGCCCTCCGGATCCACCCCGCCCCGCCGCGCCCCGGCGGCCAGCCGGAACAGCCTCTCCGCCTCACCGTCCCCCGCCGGGAACAGGTCGTACGGCAACCCGGCCCGCCCGGTCCGCTGCCCCAGCTTCCCCGCCAGCGCCACCGCAGGCTGCCCCAGCGCCACACCATCCACAATGGACTCCCGGCGCTTCTCGGTCTGCTTCAGCTCCTCCCACCGGACCTGCTGGTGCTCCGCGGTGTGGACCACCTCGTCCCCGGCGAACACGTGCGGGTGCCGCCCGACGAGCTTCGCCACCAGCTCCCCCGCGACGTCCTCGATGTCGAACGGGTCCTCCGCCGACTCCGCCGCCACGCGCGCGTGGAACAACACCTGCAGCAGCACGTCGCCGAGTTCCTCGCGCAGCGCCGCCCGGTCGCCGTCCTCGATGGCCTCCAGCAGTTCGTAGGTCTCCTCGACCAGGTACTGCCGCAGCGAATCGTGCGTCTGCGCGGCGTCCCACGGGCAACCACCCGGCGACCGCAGCTTGTCCATCACGGCCACCGCGTCCACCACCGCGGGCACCGGCACCGAGACCAGCGCCGCCCCCGCGCGCAGCAGGGCCGCCGCCCCCGGTTCCGCGCGATCCGCCACCACCAGCACCACGGAACCGGTGGTGCGCAACAGTTCCTCCGGCGCCGGAGCGGCTTTCGCGTCCAGCGCCACCCGGGTCACCTCGGGCAGGTCACCACCCGCGTAGACCACGTCGGCCGCCCGCAGCGCGGGCCACGCGGCGGCGGGCAGAACAGCGGGCAGTGCCGCGGGTGCCAGGATGACCGTCGCGCGCGAAGGGCTCATGGACGCAATGGTTGCACGGCCTTCGCCGGGAACTGGTAGCCCGTCGCCTCGTCGGCGTTCGGCAGCACCGACATGCTCGCCACGTCCCACACGCCGTACCGCGGGTTCACCCGCACGCCCAGCTCCTCCGCGATCGGCTGCAGCAGCCGCTTGCCGAGCTGATAGACCGCCTCCGAGTCCGGCGCGATCGGGGTCTGCGGCGCCGGGGTCGCGGTGTTGCGACCCTTGACCAGCGCCACCAGCCAGCCCGCCTGCTGCTGGCTCGGCTGCACCGCGACCACCGTGCCCGGCTTCGCGCCGAACAACGCGCTGCCCGGCAGCGCCTCGGCACCGCCCTGCTCGCCCTGGGTCGCGGCCACGCTCAGCGGCTGGTCCAGCACCCGGTAGTTCGACTCGCTGATCACCTCACCGGCCCGCTCCGGCTGCTCGGCGATCTTCTTCGCCAGCGCCAGCGCCTGGTCCTTCGCGGTCGAGCCCGGCGACTCCTCGGTGATCACCGTGCCGACCACGTCGACCGACAGCGTCCCCGCGTACTTCGCGCCCAGCTGCTGGGTCAGCAGGAAGTCGGAAACGAACTCGGGCACCCGGTCGGCCGAGGTGTTCACCCGCGGCGCGATGGCCGCGGCGCCGCCGCTGCGCTCGATGAGTTCGTTGACCTGCACCGGGTCCGCGCGCAGGCCTTCGCGCTGCGCGGCGATCGTGATCAGCTCGTGCTGGATGCGGCCGTCGACCACCATGCGGGCGTTCAGGTCGAGCTTGCGCTGCTGCTGCGCCTGCTGCGCGTCCGGCGAGTTGTCCAGCAGCCAGCCGATCTCCTGCTGCACCGCCTCCAGCGGCACCGACCGGTCCCCGACGATCGCGGCCGAGTCCACCTGGCTCGGCCCGGCACCGCAGCCGGCCAGCAGAACTCCCGTGGTCAGAACGGCGAACAGCGCCCGCGGGCGACCCATGATCCGCATCACAGCGCCTACCCTCTCACATCAGTTCACCGCTGGGGAACGACCGGTTCGTCAACCGACCGCGGCGGGCGCCTTCGCCAGCGACTCCAGCAGTTTGGTGCACCAGTCCAGCAGCGGTTCGTCACGCAGCGGCGGCGCGCCCATCCGCCCGCCCGCCGGGCCCTCGGTCGGCTTGGGCACCGACACGGTGTGCGTCACCGCCTTGTACATCGCCTTGGGGTACAAGCGCTTCAACCGCACCAGCTGCGAATCCGCCAGCGGCAGCGGGGCGAACCGGATGCTGTTGCCCTGGGTGGACACCTCGGTCACGCCCGCCGCGCGGCAGGCGTGCCGGAACCGCGCCACCGCCAGCAACCGGCCCACCGACGCGGGCGGCTGCCCGTACCGGTCGACCAGTTCCTCGCGGACCGCGTCCAGCGCCGCGCCGTCGGTGGCCGCGGCGATCTTGCGGTACGCCTCCAGCCGCAGCCGCTCGCCGGGCACGTAGTCGTGCGGGATGTGCGCGTCCACCGGCAGGTCCACCCGTACCTCGGCGGGTGCCTCGTCCTCCAGCGGCTCCGCGCCCGCGCTGCGGCGGAACACGTCCACCGCCTCGCCGACCAGCCGCACGTACAGGTCGAAGCCGACGCCCGCGATGTGGCCGGACTGCTCGGCGCCCAGGATGTTGCCCGCGCCGCGGATCTCCAGGTCCTTCATCGCGACCGCCATGCCCGCACCGAGCTCGGTGTTCTGCGCGATGGTGGCGAGCCGGTCGTGCGCGGTCTCGGTGAGCGGCGCCTCGGCCGGGTACAGGAAGTACGCGTACCCGCGCTCGCGCCCGCGGCCGACGCGCCCGCGCAACTGGTGCAGCTGGGCCAGGCCGAGCAGGTCGCCGCGCTCGACGATCAGCGTGTTCGCGTTGGAGATGTCCAGCCCGGTCTCGACGATCGTCGTGCACACCAGCACGTCGAACTCGCGCTCCCAGAACCCGGCGATGATCTTTTCGAGCTTCTCCTCGTTCATCTGCCCGTGCGCGGTGACCACCCGCGCCTCCGGCACCAGCTCGCGGATCCGCTTCGCCGCCTTCTCGATCGACGAAACCCGGTTGTGCACGTAGAACACCTGGCCGTCGCGCAGCAGTTCGCGGCGGATGGCGGCGCCGACCTGCTTGTCGTCGTAACCGCCGACGTAGGTCAGGATCGGGTGCCGGTCTTCCGGCGGGGTGAGGATGGTGGACATCTCGCGGATGCCGGCCAGCGACATCTCCAGCGTGCGCGGGATCGGCGTCGCCGACATGGTCAGCACGTCGACGTGCGTGCGCAGGGCCTTGATGTGCTCCTTGTGCTCGACGCCGAACCGCTGCTCCTCGTCCACGATCACCAGGCCGAGGTCCTTGTAGCGGATACCGGTCTGCAGCAGGCGGTGCGTGCCGATGACGATGTCCACCTCGCCCGCGGCCAGCCCTTCGAGCACCAGGTCCGACTCGGCCTTCGAGGTGAACCGCGACAGGCCCTTGATGGTCACCGGGAACGCCTGCATGCGCTCGGCGAAGGTGCTCAGGTGCTGCTGCGCGAGGAGCGTGGTCGGTACCAGCACGGCCACCTGCTTGCCGTCCTGCACCGCCTTGAACGCCGCCCGCACGGCGATCTCGGTCTTGCCGTAGCCGACGTCACCGCAGATCACCCGGTCCATCGGGACCCCGCGCTGCATGTCGGTCTTGACCTCGTCGATGGCGGCGAGCTGGTCGTTGGTCTCGGTGAACGGGAAGGCGTCCTCGAGCTCGCTCTGCCACGGCGTGTCCGGGCCGAAGGCGTGGCCGGGCGCGGCCTGGCGGGCGGCGTAGAGCTGGACCAGCTCGGCGGCGATCTCCTTGACCGCCTTCCGGGCCTTGACCTTGGTGTTCTTCCAGTCGGAGCCGCCGAGCTTGTTCAACGTGGGCAGCTCACCGCCGACGTAGCGCGAGACCTCGTCGAGCTGGTCGGTCGGCACGAACAACCGGTCGCCGGGGTGGCCGCGCTTGGACGAGGCGTACTCCAGCAGCAGGTACTCGCGGGTGGCGCCGGCCACCGTGCGCTGCACCATCTCCACGAACCGGCCGATGCCGTGCTGGTCGTGGACCACGTAGTCGCCCGCCTTGAGCGCGATCGGGTCGACCGCGTTGCGGCGCCGCGAGGGCATCTTGGTGTTGAGGTCCCTTGTGGACGTTCCGGCGCCGGCGCCGCGGCCGGTCAGGTCCGCCTCGCTGAGCACCACCAGCGCCTGCTCCGGCAGCACGAAGCCGTCGACCAGGCCACCGCAGGTGATCGTCACGAAGCCGGTCTCCGGCGCCTTCTCCAGCCGGTCCACCTGGCGCGCGGGCACCTCGGCGGCCCCGAGCTGCTCGGTCACCCGGCTGGCCGTGCCGTGCCCGGCGACCACCACCACCGCCGCGCCACCGGCCGCGGTGTGCGCGCGGAGGTCGGTGATCGCGCGCTCGAACTCCCCGCGGTAGGCGGGTGCGGCCTCGGCCGCGACGTGCACCACGTCCTCGCCCTCGGTGGTCAGCTGCGACAGCGTCCACCACGGGCGCTTGGTGTCCTGTGCGTGCGCGGCCACCTCGGAGAGGTCTCGGTAGGCGGAGGCGCCGAGGTCGATCGGCGCCGAGCCGCCGACGGCGGCCGTGGTCCACGAGGCTTCGAGGAACTCCTGTCCGGTGCGGACCAGGTCGTGCGCCCGCGCGCGGATCTTCTCCGGGTCGGCGAGCAGGACGTGGGTCCCGGCGGGCATCGCGTCGGTGAGCAGCTCCAGTTCGCCGGCGCACAGCACCGGGATGAGCGCTTCCATTCCCTCACAAGGGATCCCGTCGGCGAGCTTGGTGAGCATCTCGGCCAGCTGGGCGTCCGCGGCGTGGGTCTGCGCCAGCTCGGCGGCCCGCGCCTTGACCTCCGGGGTGAGCAGCAGCTCACGGCACGGCGGCGCGACCACGGCGGCGATCTCACCGGGCAGCGACCGCTGGTCCGACACCGCGAAGGCACGGATCTCGCTGACCTCGTCACCCCAGAACTCGACGCGGTGCGGGTGCTCGGCGGTCGGCGGGAAGACGTCCAGAATGCCGCCGCGCACGGCGAACTCCCCGCGCTTCTCCACCATGTCGACCCGGGTGTAGGCCAGCTCGACCAGGCGCGCGAGCACGCCCTCGAACTCCTGCTCCTCGCCCACGGTCAGCTCGACCGGGGCCAGCGTGCCCAGTCCGGGTGCCATCGGCTGGATCAGGCTGCGCACGGTGGCCACCACCACGCGCAGGCCGCCCTGGTCGGGGCCGTTGAGCCGGTGCAGCACCTCGAGGCGGCGGCCGACGGTGTCCGCGCGCGGCGAGAGCCGTTCGTGCGGGAGCGTCTCCCAGGACGGGAAGTCGACGACCGCGTCCGGGCCGAGCATCGCGGAGAGGGCGGAGGTCAGTTCGTCGGCCTCGCGGCCGGTGGCGGTGACCGCGAGCACCGGCCTGCCCGCCCCGCCCGGCGCGGCGAGCACGGCCGCGACCAGCTGCCGCGCCGCCGTCGGACCCTGCAGTTCGAGCAGCGGGGCACCGGCGCGCTCCAGCACGGGGCGCAGCGCGGAACCGGACAGGGTGGACTCGACGAGACCGGACAAAACGGCGTCGCTCACCGGAAACTTCCCCTCACCTGGTGCGTCCTGACCAGCCTACGTGCCCCGGACGACACTTTCGCGGCCGGTCACCACCGGGCATGCTGGGCGCCATGCCCGCACGAAAAGTCGGAATCGCGATGATCGGCGCACTGGTCGCCCTCACCTCGGCCTGCACGGACGCGCCGCCCGCACCCGAAGCCGCCACCCCAACGCCACCGCCGTCCAACGCCGCCCCCGCGGGCAAGGCGGGCAGCAGGGCGCTGAAGGTCGAGGAGGTCACCAGCGGCCTCACGCACGGCTGGGACATCGGCTTCCTGCCCGACGGCAAGGCGCTGGTCACCCAGCGGCCCGGCAAGATCGCGCTGGTCTCCGGGCTCCAGCCGGGCGCCACCGCGACCGAGGTGAAGGCCGACTTCGGCGACCTGTTCGTGGAGCACGAGAGCGGCCTGCTCGGCCTGGTCGTCCACCCCGACTTCGCGCAGTCGCGCGAGTTCACCACCTGCCAGAACTTCAAGCAGGGCGAGACGCCGACCGACGTCCGGCTGATCACCTGGACGCTGTCCGCCGACGGCGCCTCGGCGCAGCGCGTGCGGACCGTGCTCACCGGCATGCCGGTGAACCCGAACGGCAGGCACAGCGGCTGCCGCCCGACCATCGCCGAGGACGGCGCGCTGCTCGTCGGCACCGGTGACGCGGCCGACGACCCGGACGTGCCGCAGGACCGGACGAACCTCGGCGGCAAGGTGCTGCGGATCGACCTGAAGACCGGGGAGGGCCTGCCGGACAACCCGTTCACCTCCTCGGCGAACGCGAACGAGCGGCGCGTCTACACCTACGGCCACCGGAACGTGCAGGGCGTGGCCGTGCGCACCGGCACCGGGCAGGTTTTCGTCTCCGAGCACGGCCCGACGAACTTCGACGAGCTGAGCCTGGTCAAGGCGGGCGGCAACTACGGCTGGGACCCGTCGCAGGGCGGCACGGTGGACGAGTACGACGAAAGCGTGCCGATGACCGACCTGGAGCGGTTCCCGGACGCCGTGCCGCAGGCGTGGACCTCGGGCAAGACCACCGAGGCGCCGTCGGGCGCGGCCTTCCTGACCGGGCCGCAGTGGGGCGACCTGGACGGGCGGATGGTGCTGGCCGCGCTGCGCGGGCAGAAGCTGCTGGTGTTCACCATGGACGGTCCGGGCGCGGTGACCGACGTGTACCTGCCGCCGGAGTTCAACTCCGAGTTCGGCCGCCTGCGCGGCGTCCGCACCGGCCCGGACGGCGCCCTCTACGTCACCACCTCCACCGGCGACAACGACAAGCTCCTGCGGGTCACCCTGGCCTGAGCCCCGGCCATTGCTATGAGTGGGGCATTACTTGCGTTGAATGCAAGTAATGCCCCACTCATAGCATTCAGGAGCCGAGGTGGGCGCCGCCGTTGACGTGGAGCACCTGGCCGGTGATGTGGCCGGCGCCCGCCCCCGCCAGGAAGATGATCGCGTCGGCCACCTCGTCCGGCTGGCCGGCGCGCTGGTTGATCGCCACCGAGGTCCGGCTCTTCAGCCACTGCTCGTCCAGCGTGCCCTGGAAGAACTCGGTGTCCAGCACCACGCCCGGCGCGACGATGTTCGCCGTGGCGCCCGAGGTGCCCAGCTGCTTGGCCAGGTTGACGTTCCACGACTCCAGCGCCGCCTTCGCCGCGCCGTACGAACCGGAGCCCGCCTTCGCCGCGATCGAACCGATGGTCACCACCCGCGCCCGCTCGGCGAGCCGCGGCTGCAGCGCGGTGGTCACCAGCACCGCGGTCAGCACGTTCGCCTCGTAGTTCGCCCGCCAGGCGTCCGCCACCCCGGCCAGGTCGGTGGCCTTCTCCCGGATCCGGTCGGTGTTGCCGCCGGCGTTGTTCACCAGCACGTCCACGCGTTCCGGCAGTTCCGCCAGCGCCCGCTCGACCGCGGTGGCGTCCGCGGCGTCGAAGGCCACGTACTTCGCGCCGAGCAACGCGGCCGACTCGGCCAGCACGTCCTCGCGGCGCCCGGTGATCGTCACGCTCTCCCCCGCCGCGGCGAACTTCGCGGCCACGGCGTACCCGATCCCGGTACCACCGCCGGTGACGACGATTTCCCTGCTCTGCCCCATCGGTATTCCCCTAGCTCTCTGAGTAAGCGCTTTCAATGGCGGCGGCAGCAGCGACGATACCGGATCACCCCTACCCTGCGCCCATGATCTTTTCCCCGGCCACCACCGCACTGGTACTCGTCGACCTGCAGGCGCGCACCCTGGGCATGCTGCCGTGGCAGCCGTACCCCGGCGAGCGCGTGGCCGCCGTCGCACTCGAGGTGCGCGCGGCCTTCCACGCCGCGGGCGCGCCGGTTTTCGTGGTCCAGCACCACTATCCGGACGGCGACGGCGCCGAGTTGGTGTTCACCGTGGACGAGCGCGAAAAGCTGATCACCAAACGGACCGTCGGCGCCTTCCACCGCACCGGGCTCGACGAGGCACTGCGCGCGGCGAACGTGGAAACCGTCGTGTTCGCCGGGATCGCCACGAATTTCGGCGTGGAATCGAGCCTGCGCGCCGCACTCGACCTCGGTTACGAAGTGGTCGCCGTTTCCGACGCGATGACGTCGATCGACGCCGAAAGCCACGACGTGGCGGTGTCGAAGATCTTCCCGCACCTCGGCCGCGTGGTCACCGCCGCCGAACTGCTACGGGCTCAGCCGTAGCTTCGGCTTGTGCTCCAGGTGCGACAGCCCGTTCCAGGCGAGGTTGACCAGGTGCGCGGCCACCTCGTCCCGCTTCGGCTTGCGCGCGTCGAGCCACCACTGCCCGGTCAGCGCGACCATGCCCACCAGCGACTGCGCGTACAGCGCGGCGAGCTTGTCGTCGTACCCGCGCGCGGTGAACTGCTGGCCGAGGATGTGCTCGACCTGGCTGGCGATGTCGTTGAGCAGGGTGGAGAAGGTGCCGGTGGAACTGGCCACCGGGGAATCGCGGACCAGGATGCGGAACCCGTCGTGGGAGTCCTCGACGTAGGACAGCAGCGCGATCGCCGCCTGCTCCAGCATCACCCTCGGGTGCCCACCGTGCAAAGTGGACACCATGCGGTCCAGCAGCAGCTGGGTCTCGCGGTCCACCACCACCGCGTAAATGCCCTCTTTGCCGCCGAAGTGCTCGTACACCACGGGTTTCGAGACGTTGGCGCGATGCGCGATCTCCTCGATCGACGCGCCCTCGAAGCCCTTTTCGGCGAACAGGGCCCGCGCCACGTCCAGCAGTTGCTGGCGGCGTTCGGCCCCGGTCATCCGGACACGGGTCACCGGGGCGCTGGGACGCGCCCCGGTGATCACTTCACGTTTCCCCCGACGTTTGGCCGCCACCGGGGAAGCCTACCGTCCGGGGGTGAGCGTTATTTGGACTCCGTCGAAAGCCGGGCCAAACGCTGCGGGGTCGGCCACCGCACGCTGTGCGCCCAGCCGAGCTTTTCGAAGATCCAGATCAGCCGCGCGGAGATGTCGATCTGCCCGCGCTGCACGCCGTGGCGCGCCGAGGTCGGGTCGGCGTGGTGCAGGTTGTGCCACGACTCGCCGAAGCTGAAGATGGCCAGCGGCCAGAAGTTCGCCGACCGGTCGCGCGCGGTGAACGGGCGCTCACCGATCATGTGGCAGATCGAGTTGACCGACCAGGTCACGTGGTGCAGCACGCAGACGCGGACCAGCCCGGCCCAGAAGAACGCGGTCACCGCGCCCCAGAACGACCAGGTGATCAGGCCGCCGAGCAGGCCGGGACCGGCCAGGCTGACCAGGGTCCACAGGCCGAACTGGCGGTTCACCCGCGCGATGGCCGGGTCGTTGACCAGGTCCGGGGCGAAGCGCTCGGCGTTGGTCTGGTCGCGCTCGAACAGCCAGCCCATGTGCGCGTGCCAGAAGCCCTTCGCCACCGCCAGCGGGGTGGTGCCGAAGGCCCACGGCGAGTGCGGGTCGCCGTCGCGGTCGGAGAAGGCGTGGTGGCGGCGGTGGTCGGCGACCCAGGTGATCACCGGGCCCTGCAGCGCCATGCTGCCGGCGATGGCCAGCACCACCCGCAGCCACGGCTTCGCCTTGAACGAGCCGTGGGTGAAGTAGCGGTGGTAGGAGACGGTGATCCCCAGCCCGCTGATGCAGTAGAAGAGCACGAAGAGCCCGACGTCCACCCAGCTGAGGCCCCACCCCCAGGCGAAGGGAACCGCGACCAGCAGCGCCAGCAGGGGCAGGATCACCCCGAGGTAGACCGAGAACTGGATGGGAAAGGACCGCTGGCCGCTGAGGACCGGTTTGGGGCCTTTCGCCGCTGGGGAATCGCCAGAGGGGGAACGGTCAAGGGTGGCCGTCATACACGTCACTTCTTCCTACGGTGGAACCCTCATCACCAAGGGTGTCCTTACCTACGATGCCGTAAGTTACGGTACCGGAAGTTGTGCTCACTGGGGAGAGTCCAATGGCGTGTGACAGTGCCCACCAGGCATGATCGCGCGCGAGGCCAACCCGTGTGGCCCGGCCTGGTCCGGGCTGTCTATCCTGACCAGGCACGATCCGCCGTAGTGTAATTGGCAGCACTTCAGATTTTGGTTCTGACAGTTCAGGTTCGAATCCTGGCGGCGGAGCACGCGCGCCCGATCGGAGACAGCCGAGGGGGTTGAAACCACTGCACGACGACGTGAGTGAGCCCAGACAGCAGGCCCGGCGCCCGGCGCTGATCGAGATGTCGGACGCCTGGCTGGTCGGCCGTGCCCGCGAACTCATCGCCACCGTGCAGCGCAGCGACTACGCCGAGCAGGTCGCCATCATCGAGACCCTCGACGAGCTGCTGGGGGAGACCCAGCGCCGCGGTGAGCCGATCCTGGTCGCCCAGCTGCTCCGGTCGGTCTGCCTGGCCAAGCTGGTCACCAAGGGCATGGCCGCCGACGCCGAGCCCACGCTCGACGAGATGCTCGCGCACACCCGCAGGCACGGACTGGCCCTGCTGCGGGCCGACGCGCACGCCCTGCGCGGACGGCGCATGGTGATGGCCGAGCAGGAGGACGCGGCGCTCACCGAGATCGCCAGGGCACTGGCCATCCTGGACGACTCCGCCACCCCGGACGTGCAGCTCGGCCGCCGCGCCTGGGACAAGCTGCTCGCCAGCGCGCTGATCGACTGCTGGGTGGTGCTCAACCAGCTGGGCGTCTACGAGGCCGCCGAGGAGGTCATCTCCCGCGCGCACCAGGCCGTCCGCGACAGCGCCGGCCCGCACGAGATCACCCTGCAGCTGATCAACCGGGTCAAGATGATGCTCGGCTGGGGCCTGCGGCTCGAACGCGTCGGCAGCTACGACGAGGCGGTGGAGAAGTTCCGCACCGCGGCGTCGATGGCGGTGGCCGCCGAGGCGCCGTTCGCCGAGTCCCTGTTCCCGCGCAAGAGCGGGGTCCCGGCGATCGACCAGGTCGGCGTGCTGGCCGCGGCGCTCGCGCTGTCCTCGCCCGAGGCTGCCCACCTCGACCGCCTGCGCGGCCTGCTCACCGAGCCCGGCTACCCGCACGAGCAGGTCCTCGTGACCATCGCGCTGGCCAGGTGCCTCGACCACATCGGCCGCCGCGACGAGGCGCTGGAGGTGCTGAACGCGGCCCGCGCGGGTGCCGCCGAGGACACGTCCAACCCGTCGATGCGACTGAACCTGGTGCGCGAGCTGGCGAAGCTGGAGACGCACCAGAACGAGGACCTGGCCAAGGAGTCGGACAGCCCGGCCTCGGCCCCCACGCTGCTGCTGAACTACGCGGGCGCGCTGGAGGCCGAGCTGTGGACGCTGCGCGAGTCGCAGATCGCCACGCTCACCGCGCGCCGCGAGCACGAGCGGCTGACCGCCGAGCACGGCGAGATGACCCAGCAGGCGCTGCAGGACCCGCTCACCGGCCTGCCCAACCGCCGCGCGCTCGACGAGCGGCTGCGCGCGCTGGCTTCGTCGGCAACGTCACACCCGCTCGCCGTCGCGCTGGTCGACCTCGACGGGTTCAAGGGCGTCAACGACCGGCATTCGCACGCGGAGGGTGACGACGTGCTGCGCGTGGTCGCCAGCACGCTGCGGGACGCCCTGCGTGGTGACGACATCGTCGCGCGCTACGGCGGGGACGAGTTCATCGTGCTGCTGCCCGGCGCCCCGGTCTCCGCGGCGACGCAGGCGCTCAGCCGCGCTGTGACGGCCGTCGCGTCCCTCCCGCACCACCTGTCGCACGGGGTAACCCTCTCGGTCGGTCTTGTCTCGATCCGCGCGCAGGAACGCGCCGAGCAGGTGCTCTCCCGCGCCGATGCCGCCATGTACCAGGCAAAACGCCGGGGCGGGAACCAGGTCGCCTCGGCCTATCTGGAAGCCGGCGAGTCCGCCGCGGACTGGCCGGGCGAGCCCGCCGACACCGACCCGGCGTGGGGACTGCGAGAGCACACGTAGGATCGGGCCCCGGCGGAAACGCACACGAGGAACGCTAGGAGCGTTGTGACCGGGCCTTTGACAACCCTGATCCTCGCCGCGGGCGAGGGCACCCGCATGCGGTCGACCACCCCGAAGGTGCTGCACCCGATCGCCGGGCGGCCGCTCGTCGAGCACGCGGTGCGCGCGGCGGCCGGGCTCGACCCGGAGCACCTCGTCGTGGTCGTCGGCCACGGCCGGGACGCGGTCGGCGGGCACCTGGACGAGGTGGCCAAGCTGCTCGGCCGCCCGGTCGGCACGGCGGTGCAGGAGGCGCAGAACGGCACCGGGCACGCGGTCTCGTGCGCGCTGGCCACGCTGCCCCCGCAGCTCACCGGCACGGTGGTGGTCAGCTACGGCGACGTGCCGCTGCTCGACACCGAGACGCTGGGCGCGCTGCTCGCCGAGCACACCGAGACCGGCAACGCGGTCACCGTGCTGACCTCGGTGGTCACCGACCCGACCGGCTACGGCCGGATCGTGCGCGACGCACAGGGCGCGGTCACCGCGATCGTCGAGCAGAAGGACGCCGACGAGGCGCAGCTGGCGATCACCGAGATCAACTCGGGCGTGTACGCCTTCGACGCGGCCGTGCTGGCCGACGGCCTGTCCCGGCTGTCCACCGACAACGCGCAGGGCGAGCTGTACCTGACCGACGTGCTGGGCATCGCCCGCGGCGACGGCCGGGCGGTCGGCGCGCTGGTGGCCGGGGACCCGTGGCTGACCGAGGGCGTGAACGACCGGGTGCAGCTGTCGGTGCTGGGTGCCGAGCTGAACCGCCGGATCGTGCGCCGCTGGCAGCGGGCCGGGGTGACCGTGGTCGACCCGGCCACCACCTGGCTCGACGCCGGGGTGGTGCTGGCCCAGGACGTGCGCATCGAGCCGGGGGTGCAGCTCAAGGGCGCCACCACGGTCGGCGAGGGCGCGACCGTCGGCCCGGACACCACGCTGACCGACGTCGAGGTCGGTGCCGGCGCCAAGGTGGTCCGCACGCACGGTTCGGAGTCGGTGCTCGGCGAGAACGTCAGCGTCGGCCCGTTCGCCTACCTGCGGCCCGGTACCCGGCTCGGGGACAAGGGCAAGATCGGCACCTTCGTCGAGACCAAGAACGCCGACATCGGCAAGGGCACCAAGGTGCCGCACCTGAGCTACGTCGGCGACGCCACCATCGGCGAGCAGAGCAACATCGGCGCGGCCAGCGTCTTCGTCAACTACGACGGCGTCAACAAGCACCACACCACGATCGGCTCCCACGTCCGGATGGGCTCGGACAACATGTACGTCGCTCCGGTGACCGTCGGCGACGGCGCCGCTAGCGGCGCGGGTGCGGTGATCCGCCGGGACGTCCCGCCCGGCGCGCTGGCGGTTTCCGGGGGACCGCAGCGCAACATCGAAGGCTGGGTGGCCCGGAAGCGACCGGGCACTCCCGCGGCGGAGGCGGCCGAGGCGGCACTCGCCCGAAACGAAGTGGAAAACGACGGGGAGTCGCAGAAATGAGCCCGAAGTCCGGTACACCGAAGAAGAACCTGATGCTCTTCTCCGGCCGCGCCCACCCAGAACTGGCCGAAGAGGTGGCCAAGCACCTCAACATCACCATCACTCCCCAGACCGCGCACAACTTCGCCAACGGCGAGATCTTCGTCCGGTTCCAGGAGTCGGTGCGCGGGTGTGACGCCTTCGTGCTGCAGAGCCACCCGCAGCCGATCAACGAGTGGGTGATGGAGCAGCTGATCATGGTGGACGCGCTCAAGCGCGCCAGCGCCAAGCGCATCACCGTGATCATGCCGTTCTACCCGTACGCGCGGCAGGACAAGAAGCACAAGGGCCGCGAGCCGATCTCGGCGCGGCTGATCGCGGACCTGTTCAAGACGGCGGGGGCCGACCGGATCATGACGGTCGACCTGCACACCGCGCAGATCCAGGGCTTCTTCGACGGGCCGGTCGACCACCTGCTCGCGCAGAGCGTGCTGGCCGACCACATCAACAACACCTACGCCGAGCACGAGATCACCGTGGTGTCGCCGGACTCGGGCCGCGTGCGCCTGGCGGAGAAGTGGGCCGAGCAGCTCGGCAACAAGCCGATCGCCTTCATCCACAAGACCCGGGACCCGGACAAGCCCAACCAGGCGGTGGCCAACCGCGTGGTCGGCAAGGTCGAGGGCAGGCTGTGCGTGCTGATCGACGACATGATCGACACCGGTGGCACGATCGTGAAGGCGACGGAGGCCCTGCTCAACGAAGGCGCCTCGGACGTGGTGATCGCCTCGACCCACGGAATCCTCTCGGACCCGGCGACCGACCGCCTGTCGAACTGCAAGGCACGCGAGGTCATCCTGACCAACACGCTGCCCATCCCCGAGGAGAAGCGCTTCCCCGGCCTCACGGTCCTCTCGATCGCCCCCCTGCTGGCCCGCGCCA
Organism: Amycolatopsis sp. 195334CR; assembly: GCF_017309385.1. Lineage (NCBI taxonomy): Bacteria > Bacillati > Actinomycetota > Actinomycetes > Pseudonocardiales > Pseudonocardiaceae > Amycolatopsis > Amycolatopsis sp. 195334CR. The sequence goes on from NZ_JAFJMJ010000001.1 coordinate 1,465,642, forward strand.
TCCAGCAGGTCTTCGAAGACGGCTCGGTCACCAGCCTGTTCGACGGCCAGGCCTGACCCCCACGGCCCAGGACACGAATGTGGCTTTCGGGGCGGATTTCGCTGTGAAAGCCACATTCGTGTCCCCAGGTGCCGTGAACGCCACATTCACGGCACTAAAGAATCGGGGTGGCGGCCCAAAAGCTAACCACCCAAAGACGCGAACTCCGCCTCGATCTTCTGCTTGATCGCCCCCACGTCCACCGCCGCGATCGCCTCGCCCGTTGCCGACGGCATCGACGTGACCTGGTAGGACGCCGTCCGGTTCGGCACGCTGAACCGGACCGTGCAAGGCACATCCACCACCGAGTTGGGCGCCGCCGTGGCTTCCGCGGTACAGGTCTGGCTCCCCAGCCCCGGCGCGCTCACCTCCGCCTTCGCCAGGATGCGCACCCCGGACACCCGCCCGTCCGCCCCGGTAACCGAATTGCGCACCTTGATGTTCGACGTACAGGACCCGCTCGTCGCGCACTGGAGATCGTTGCCGTCCACCAGCACCACCAGCTCGGCCGCGTAGTCGAAGGCCTGCGCGAACGCGTCCACCGCCCCGCCGAGCCCGTTCTTGAACTGCGCCAACGCGTCTCCGGTGAGCCCGCCGGGGCTGACCACGGTGCCCGCGCCGAACGCCTTGCCCGTGCCATCGACCAGCCCGGCGTCGAACGACACCACCCGGTGCGGTTTGGCCGCGGTGATCTGCAGCTTGCCCTTGGGCAGCGCGAGCTCGTAGACCTCGGTGCCGTCCGCGAGCCGCGTCTTCACCGGGTCGGCGAGCTGGTCCAGACCGAGCGAAGCGTCGTAGAGCGCGTTGCGGATCTCGCGCGGGGTGAGCACCTGGCTCGCTCGCAGCGGCAGGTCCGAGTCCTCGACGAACATCCAGCGCTTGCCGTACTCCTCGGCCTGCCCGTCGTCCACGCCCTGGGTCTTCCAGTACGCGGGCGGCGCGGACAGGTACGGCTTGCCGTCCGCCTCGACCAGGTTCACCACCTGCCCGCCGACGCCGACCGCGCCGTAGGTGGTGCCGTTCTTGGTCACGCTCAACGCGAGGTCGACCAGTTCACCGGCGTCGTTGCGCAACTGGCTCCGGTAGGCGATGGCCTCCTGCTCGGCGAGGTCGTCGACGGCGGCCTTGACCGCGTCGCGCTGTGCGGTACGGGCGTCGGCCTTCGCCTGGTCCGCCGCGGCGGGACCGGCCGCGCCGATGGTGGACACTTCGCAGCCGGCCAGCACCAGCGCTGCCCCGGCGGCGAGCACGGCGAACCCCCGCACCCGGCTCCTCCCCATGACGGCCCTCGCTTTCGTTTCGCCTGACGAAATGTACTCATCCGACGCCACCGTTGGATAACGGTTCCCGCTCCCCCGCCGCCAAGCCACCGGACCGGCTTGCTCTACACTGTGCGGGTTGTCTCGGCGAGGCGGACTCCACGAGCACCCGGTGGTGTCCGACGTGATCGACGCGGCGGCTTGAGTCGCCACGCGTCCAGGTCACGTCGTGGGATTCGCCGCCGGCGCAGCCGAGATGGTCCCCAGACCTCACCACCTGTTTTTGACGAAGATTTGTAAGGAGTGCTTCACCGTGTCCGAGGTACGTCTGTCCGTCGAACCGCGCACCGAGTTCGGCAAGGGCGCCGCGCGTCGCACGCGGCGCGCCGGCAAGATCCCCGCGGTTCTCTATGGTCACGGCTCGGACCCGCGGCACCTGTCGCTGCCGGCCATCGAGTTCGCCCGCGTCGTCCGTGAGAACGGCACCAACGCCGTGATCACCCTGGACGTGGACAGCTCCAGCGAGCTGGCCCTGACCAAGACCATCGTGGTCCACCCGCTGAAGAACTACATCGAGCACGTCGACCTGCTCGTGGTCAAGCGCGGCGAGAAGGTCACCGTGGACGTGCCGGTGGTCGTCACCGGCGACGCCGCCCCGGGCACCCTGGTCTCCCAGGACCTGGACACGCTGACCGTCGAGGTCGAGGCGCTGCACATCCCCGACCAGTTCGAGGTCTCCGTCGAGGGCCTCGAGGCAGGCACCCAGATCCTCGCCTCCCAGGTCGAGCTGCCCCAGGGCGCCGAGCTGGTGACCGACGGCGAGTACCTGGTCGTCGCGGTGAACGAGGCCCCGAACGAGGCGGCCATGGAGAGCCAGGTCGACGCGGACGGCGCCGGGGTGGTCGAGGACCAGCCCGAGTCCACCGAGGAGTAATTCCCTCGTGGAAACCGACCTGCCCGGGGCCGGCGAGCAGATCGTGCTCGCCGGCCTCGGCAATCCGGGCCCCCGGTACGCGGGCAACCGGCACAACGCCGGTTTCCTGGTGCTGGACGAACTGGCCGCGCGCATGGGCGGCAAGTTCAAGGCGCACAAGACCGGCGGCGAGGTGCTCGAAGGCCGCCTCGCCGGGCGACGGGTGGCGCTGGTCAAGCCCCGCTCGTTCATGAACCTCTCCGGCGGTCCGGTCGCCGGTGCCGCGCGCTTCTTCAAGGTCGGCGCGGACGGCGTAGTCGTCGTGCACGACGAACTCGACCTGCCCTACGGCGCGCTGAAGCTCAAGTTCGGCGGCGGCGACAACGGGCACAACGGCCTTCGCTCGATCACCAAGTCCCTGGGCACCAAGGACTACTTCCGGGTCCGCTTCGGCGTCGACCGCCCGCCCGGCCGGATGGACCCGGCGGACTACGTGCTCAAGGACTTCTCCACGGTGGAGCGCAAGGAACTCGCGCTGAACCTCGACCGCTGCGCCGACGCCGTCGAAGCGCTGGTCGCCAACGGCCTCCTGGCTGCTCAGAACGCCTTCCACGCCGGCTGATCGGCTGTGACCTGTGCCTCGGCGGTAAGGGTGACGATCGACACCCTCAGTACCCGATTGCTCACCCAAAGGCGTGGGCTCCCGCCCCTGTTCGAGTAGCAGGGCTTCCGCGTGCCGCCTCCGGCGCACTAGGACGGATAGGGGACGTAACCGAAACCCTAGGGAGACCCCTCATGTCCTTGAGCGCCGATGACGCCCGGAGCACTGCCTTCGGGAACGCCCCGATCGGCCGCCGCGGTTACGCCAAGAACGAGGTGGACGACTTCGTTCAGCGGATCGCCGCGACCCTCGACGGGCAGGACGACCTGACCGCCGCCGAGGTGCACCACGTGGTGTTCGGCAAGCCGCTGATCGGGAAGCGCGGGTACGACGAGCGCGAGGTCGACGAGTTCCTCGACACCGCGGAGGAGGCGCTGCTGTCCCACTTCGGCGCCGACTGGCGGGCGCACCAGGTGCCCGCCGCGCGCGAAGCCGCGCAGGCCACGGATGCTCCTTTTGCCCGCTCGGCCCCGGCCGACCAGTACCTGGAGCGATGATGACCATCTCCGGAGCGGACGCGCTGACCATCCAGTTCCACCGGGCGCCGATCGGCACGCGGGGCTACAGCGAGGCGGACGTGGACAAGTTCCTCGACCGGGTCGCCAAAACCCTCGACGGCGAGGACCACCTGACCGCCGCGCAGGTGCACGAGGTGTCGTTCGGCAGGCCCGCGCTCGGGAAGCGGGGCTACGACCAGCAGGAGGTCGACGCCTTCCTTCGCCAGGTGGAGAGCACGCTGGCCGCCCGGGAAGGCTGGACCCCGCACGCGACGAACGCCATCATCGCCCCGGCGCTGGAGCACAGCCACTGCCGCAAGTCCCTGTGGCGCCGAGTCCGCCGCTGAACGCTATGAATGGGGCATTACTTGCATTCAACGCTAGTAATGCCCCATTCATAGCATTGGTCAGCGGCCCGCCTGCTCGATCTGGTCGGCGTACCGGGAAGCGGTGGCCGCGCGCTTGACCTTGCCCGACGGGGTTTTCGGCAGGCTCCCGGCGGGCAGCACCACCACGGCGAACGGGCGCACGTCCACCGCGTCGCGGACGCGGCCGGCGACCTCCTTGGCCAGCCGCCGTTCCTCGGCCTCGTCACCGGACAGTTTGGACTCCAGCACCACGGCGAACCGCTCGCGCCTGCTGCCCGCGTCGATCCGGACCGCGACCGCGTTGCCCAGCCGCACGCCGTCGACCGAGGTGGCCGCGCGCTCGATGTCGGTCGGGTAGATGTTCCGGCCGCCCATGATGATCACGTCCTTGCGGCGGCCGCAGATGACGATCTGACCGTCCACCAGGTACCCGAGGTCGCCGGTGTCGATCCAGCCCTCGGCGTCCTGTGTCTCCAAAGGACCGTCCACAGTGAAGTACCCCGGCGTGACCGCGGGCCCGCGCAGGCGGATTTCGCCGACCTCGCGCTCGCCGAGCACCTTGCCGGAGTCGTCGGCGATCTGCGCTTCGAGGCCGTCGAGCGGGCGGCCGAGCACGGCGAACGAGCGCACCTCCTCGGTCCCGCGCCGCGGGTCGTCCTCGGGCACCGGCACCGCGCGGTTGTGCGCCTCCAGCGCCTCGGCCTCCACCACGTCCAGCGTCAGCCCGGTGAACAGCGGCGCGAACGACACCGCGAGCGTCGCCTCCGCCATGCCGTAGGCCGGGAACACGCACTCCGGCGGCATCTTGAACCGCGCCCCGGCGTCCACAAAGGTCTGCACGGCGGTCTCGTCGATCGGCTCGGCGCCGTTCAGCGCGATCCGCAGCTTGGACAGGTCGAAGTCCTCATCGGCGCGCGCCATCCGCTTGCCGACCACCGCGTAGGCGAAGTTCGGCGCGGCGGTGGTGGTGCCGCCGTACTTGGTGATCAGCCGCGGCCAGATCAGCGGCCCGGTGAGGAACTCGACCGGGGTGATCTTGACCAGCTCCACGCCGAAGGTCATCGGCACGGTGAGGAAGCCGACCATGCCCATGTCGTGGAAGGTGGGCAGCCACGAGACCATCACGTCGGTGCCGAAGTCGAACTCGGCGCGCTCGACCATCGCCTTGACGTTGGTGTACAGGTTGCCGTGGGTGATCCGCACGGCCTTCGGCTCGGCGGTGGAGCCGCTGGTCAGCTGGAGCAGCGCGAGGTCGTCCTCGCCGACCGGCACCGGCTCGGTGATCGGTTCGCCCGCGTCCAGCTCGGTGATCGCGTGGAAGGCGATGCCGTGCTCGGTGAGCACCGGCGCCAGCTGGTCGAACGGCTCGCCGAGCAGCACCAGCTCCGAGCCGATCATGCGCAGCACGCGCAGCGTGTCCTCGGCCCATTCGGCGAGGTCGGTGCGCGGGGTCGGCTGGTGCAGCATGGTCACGCTGCCCCCGGCCAGCCAGACGGCCTGCACGGTGGGCGCGATCAGCGAGGGCGCGGCGGCCAGCACGGCGACCGCGCTGCCCGGCTCCAGCCCGCGGTGGATGAGCTCGCCCGCGAAGCGCTTCGCCTGCTCGTGGACCTCCGCCCAGGTGCGGCGAACCGGTTCCTTCGGCTCCCCAGTGACCATGCCCCGCTGCTGACCGCCCCCGGCCGCGGTGGCGACCAGGGTGTCCACGAACCGACTCATGGGCTCACTTTAGAGGGACGCGCTCCGCCGAGCGCCCCGGAGGTCTCGGCGCGGATGTCACGAATGTGGCTTTCGAGACGCGTACCGTCCCGAAAGCCACGTTCGTGACATCGCGGCTGGGCTACTCGATCGCTTCGGAGGTTTCCAGCCAGCGCTGCTCGACCTCGTCCTTTTCCGCCTGCACGGTCTTCAGCTGGGCGTTCAGGTCCATCAGCTTCGCCGGGTCGGTGGCCGCTTCGAGCAGCTGCGCGTGCAGCTTCTGCTCCCTGTCGTGCAACTGGTCCAGCTTGCGCTCCAGCCGCGACAGCTCCTTGCCGAGCGCCCGAACCTCGGCCGAGGACAGCTTCGGCGCCTCATCGACCGGCGCCGGCTTCTTGGCCACGGGCCGTTGCTCGGCGGCGGCCGCGGCCAGGCGCCGCGTCAGGTACTCCTCGATGCCGCCGGGCAGGTGCGTGATGCGCCCGTCGCCGAACAGCGCGTAGACCGCGTCGCAGACCCGTTCGGTCAGGTACCGGTCGTGCGAGACGACCACCATGGTGCCCGGCCACGAGTCGAGCAGGTCCTCCAGCTGCTGCAGGGTGTCGATGTCCAGGTCGTTCGTCGGCTCGTCGAGCAGCAGCACGTTCGGCTCGGCCATCAGCAGGCGGACCAGCTGCAGCCGCCGCCGCTCGCCGCCGGAGAGGTCCTCGACCGGCGTCCACTGCCGCGCCGGCGGGAAGCCCAGCTTCTCGGCCAGCTGCGACGCGGACAGCTCGTGCTTGCCCAGCACCACGCGCCCGGCGACCTGCTCGACCGCCTCCAGCACGCGGAGGTGCCCCGGCAGGTCCTCGAGTTCCTGCGTCAGGTGCGCCAGGCTGACCGTCTTGCCCTGGATCCGGCGGCCCCCGGCCAGCTCGGTCTCCCCCGCCAGCGCCTTGAGCAAGGTGGTCTTGCCGGAGCCGTTCACCCCGACCAGGCCGATCCGGTCCCCCGGGCCGATCCGCCAGGTCACGTTGTCCAGCAACGCTTTCTCCCCGGCGGCCAGGGTCACGTCCTCCAGCTCGACCACGGTCTTGCCCAGCCGCCGCCGGGCGAAGCTCATCAGCTCGACGGAATCCCGCGGCGGTGGCACGTCGGAGATCAGCGCCTCGGCGGCTTCGATCCGGTAGCGCGGCTTGGACGTGCGCGCCTTCGCCCCGCGCTGCAACCAGGCGAGTTCCTTGCGCGCCAGGTTCTGCCGCTTCTCCTCCAGCGTCGCGGCCAGCCGCGCGCGTTCGGCCCGCGCGAAAACCCAGTCGGCGTAACCACCTTCGTACTGCTCGACCCGCCCGCCGACGACCTCCCAGGTCCGGCCGCAGACGGTGTCCAGGAACCAGCGGTCGTGCGTGACCACCACCAGCGCGGTCTTCCGCGCGAGCAGGTGGTCGGCCAGCCAGCGCACGCCTTCGACGTCGAGGTGGTTGGTCGGCTCGTCGAGCACGACCAGGTCCAGTTCGCCGACCAGCGCGGCGGCCAGTGCCACCCGGCGGCGTTCCCCACCGGACAGCGTGGCGGTCGGGTTGTCCAGGCCCAGCGCGGTGATCCCCAGACCCTCCACAATGGACCGCACGCGGGCGTCGGCGGCCCATTCGTGGTCGGCGTCGTAGGCGGCCAGCGCGGCGTCGCGCACGGTCTCGCCGACCAGTTCGGTGCGCTGGGTGACCACGGCCATCCGCAGCCCGCGCACCTGGCTGACCCGGCCGCTGTCCGGTTCCGCGATGCCGGTGAGCACTTCGAGCAGGGTGGTCTTGCCACCGCCGTTGAGCCCGACGACGCCGATGCGCTCGCCCTCGCCGACACCGAGCGAGACGGCGTCCAGCAGCGGGCGGACGCCGTAGGACTTGGAGACCGATTCGAGGTTGACCAGGTTGACCATTACGCGTGCACCTGCGGCGGGACGGGACGGGGATCGGTGTCGCCGCCGACCGTCCTGGCGCCGGGCACCGGCCCGTGCGCCACGCGCACGGTGCGGCAGACCCCGGCCCCGGACAGCTCGGCCGCGACTTCGAGCGCGGATTCGGCGTCCTCGCAGAGGAACGCGCAGGTCGGGCCGGAACCGGAGACCGTGCCCGCCAGCGCACCGGCGTTCACCCCGGCCCGCAGCGTGCGGCGCAGGCCAGGGCGCAGCGAGACGGCCGCGGCCTGAAGATCGTTGCCCAGCAAGAGGGCCAGCTGCCTCGGATCACCGGAGGCGAGCGCTTCGACCACCGGGGCGTGCGAGCCGATCCTCGGTGGATCGCCCTCCTCGCGCAGCCGGTCGAGTTCGCTGAACACCCTCGGGGTGGACAGGCCCTTCTGGTCGAACGCGAGCACCCAGTGGAAGGTGTGGCGCGAGAGCACGGGCACCAGGCGCTCCCCGCGGCCGGTACCGAGCGCGGTGCCGCCGTAGAGCGCGAACGGCACGTCGCTGCCGAGCTTCGCGGCGACCTCGGCGAGTTCGTCGCGGGTGATCTCCAGCTTCCACAGCGAGGCCAGCCCGACCAGGGTGGCCGCCGCGTCGGCGCTGCCACCGGCCATGCCGCCGGCCACCGGGATGCCCTTGCGCAGCACCACCCGGATCTTCGGCTCGCTCTCCGCGCGGCCCACGTGCGCGGCCAGCGCCTGCACCGCGCGCCAGGCCAGGTTGTTCGCCCCGGTGGGCACGGACTTCTCGCCCTCGCCGTACACCTCGACGCCGGGGTCCTCGGTCACCGCCACGGTCACCTCGTCGGCCAGCGACAACGCCTGGAACACGGTCACCAGCTCGTGGAAACCGTCCTCGCGCAGGTCACCGACCGCCAGGTGCAGGTTGATCTTCGACGGCACCCGGACGGTGACTGGAGGCGGGACGACAGCGAGCACGGGGTCAAGCCTACGTGGCGGCAAAAAAGTCGTGCGTGCGTAGTGCCGTTCCGGCCCCGCGCACGCACGACTGGAGTTGCTTCAGGCCGCGACGCCCTGCGGGCCGCTGACCGGGTGCGTCACGTGCGCCCCGCGCTCGGCGATCCAGGCCAGCGCGCCGTCGGCCTGGTCCCCGCGGAGGCCGATGCGGAACCGGCCGACCGGGGTGTCGCCGATCCGGGTCAGGCCGCCGCCGATGGTGGCGATGTCGGTGCCGAACCGGGTGGCGGCCTCGGGCAACAGCGCGCCGACCGAGGCGAAGCCGATCAGCACCACGTCGACCGCGCGGTCGTAGCGGGCCGACTGCGCGCGGGTGGTCTCGATGGCGGGCAGCAGCGCCTGGGCGGTGCGGCTCGACGGGTCGACCAGCAGCGAGAGCACGTTGCCGTTCTCCACCACCTTGCCGTCCTCCAGCACCGCGACGTCGTCGCAGATGCGGCGGACCACGCCGGCGTCGGGCGTGGTGACGAGCACGGTCAGGCCCAGCTCGGCACGGGCGCGGTCGAGCGCGGTGAGCACACCGGCCGCGTCGTCGCCGTTGAGCCCGGCGGTCGGGTCGTCGGCGAGCAGGACGGCGGGCGAGGTGGCCAGTGCCTTGGCCACGGCCACCCGGCGGCGCTGCCCGGGGTTCAGCTCGGCGGGGTGCTGGCCGCCGCGCTGGGTCAGGCCGACGAGGTCGAGCAGGTTGCCGACGCGGGTGCGGCGGCGCGGGCCCTCGACGCCGAGCTGCTCCAGCGGCGAGGCCACGTTCCCGGCGACCGTGCGCTCGGGCTGCAGCGCGACGCGGGAGTCGACGATGCCGACCTGGCGGCGGATCTCCCGCAGGCGGCGGCCGTCGAGCGTGCCGGTGTTCAGCCCGTCCAGGCGGACCACGCCGCGGTCGGGGCGCTCCTGCAGCGCGACGCAGCGGGCCAGGGTGGACTTGCCGGAGCCCGCCGCGCCGACCACCCCGTAGAGCGAGCCGGCGTTGATGTCGAAGTTGACGTCGCGCAGCGCGTGAACGGGCGCGGCGTCGCCGGGGAAGGACTTGGTCAGGTTTTCGAGCGTGATCACGTGAATGCTCCAACAGCTGGGCGCGGACGCGCGCCGACCACAAGGAAGCACCGTCTGTTTCGACGGTGTGGCGTAAACCGGAAAGCGGCGAAGTGGGTACTGGGTCAGTCGTTGGAGCGACGACACGCACTTACCGTGCGGCGACCTTCATCCACTACTCGGCGTCGAGTCAGCATTCGCGACCGGTACACAGGATTCCTCCATCGGTCCTGGCGTTAGCACCTGCCCTCTCGGGTGGTTGCTGCGACTTCGGCGAGCCAGGCCTCTCAGTCGCTCGGGATGGATGCACAAGGAGTACACCCGATCCGGCTCGCGAAACGCAAGTCCGTAGTCGGAGATCACACGAACAGCCGCGTTATCCCTCGTTTTCGGCGGCCGCGGCGATGCGGGCGAAATCCTCGACGGTGAGTTGTTCACCCCGGGTCCGTGGATCGATACCGGCCGCGGTCAGCAGGTCCCCGGCGCGTTCGGCCGAGCCCGCCCAACCGGCGAGTGCCGCGCGGAGGGTCTTGCGGCGTTGCGAGAAGGCTGCGTCGACCACGGCGAAGACGGTCTTCCGCTCGGCGGGCCGGGTGGTGGGCACGCGCTCGAAGGCGACCAGCGCGGAGTCGACGTTGGGCACCGGCCAGAAGACGGCACGCGGCACCGCGGCCACCTTCTTCGCCCGGCCGTACCAGGCGAGCTTGACGCTGGGCACGCCGTAGGTCCGGCTGCCGGGGCCGGCCGCCATCCGGTCGGCCACCTCGGTCTGGACCATGACGAGACCGCGGGTGAGGGACGGCAGCTCGGCGAGCAGGTGCAGGACGACGGGGACGGCGACGTTGTAGGGCAGGTTCGCGACGAGCGCGGTGGGCTCGCCGACGTCGGCCTGGTGGACCCTGAGCGCGTCGGCGGGGACGACTTGGAGTTTGCCGGCCGCGTCGGGTGCGTGCTCGGCGACGGTCTCGGGGAGGCGGTTCGCCAGGACGGGGTCGATCTCGACGGCGACCACGCGGGAGCCGGTGGCGAGCAGGCCGAGGGTGAGCGAGCCGAGCCCGGGGCCGACTTCCAGGACGAGGTCGTCTTCGGTGACCTTTCCGAGCTCGGCGATCCGGCGCACGGTGTTGGGGTCGTGGACGAAGTTCTGGCCGAGCTTCTTGGTCGGCCGCACGTCGAGTTCGGCCGCCAGGCCGCGGATCTCGGCGGGGCCGAGGAGCCCGGCTGGTTTGGTCACCAGTGGATTCTAGGTGGCCCCGGGCTTCGGCTCCGACCTGGACCGAGTGTCACGCGGACCCGGGAACGGAAACGGCCCCCGGTGACGTGCGCACCGGGGGCCCTTTCAAGAAAACTGCGATCAGGGCAGGCCGAGCTTCTTCTGGCAGTGCGGCCAGGCGCTGTAGCCGCCGCGGGCGTCGCGGAGCTTGGTGGCGACGGCGATCTGCTCTTCCCGGCTGGCCTGGTGCGGCAGCGGGGCGTACTGCGTGCCGCCGTAGGCCTTCCAGGTGCTGGCGTTGAACTGCAGCCCGCCGTAGTAGCCGTTGCCGGAGTTGATGGCCCAGTTGCCGGTGGACTCGCAGTGCGCGAGCTTGTCCCACACCGCACCACCGCTGATCGGCGGAACGGCCGACTTCTTGGTGCCGACCCGGACCTTCTTCGGCTTGGCTTCCTTGGTGATCTCCTCGGAGATCTTCTCGCGGGCGACTTCCTTGTCGTTCTCCTTCGTCACCCGGTAGGTGACGTTCTTCGAACCGGCTTCGCCCTGCTCCTCGACGACGGTCTTGCCCTTGTCGAGGGTGTCGTCCTCGATCTCCTCGACCGGCGGCGGGATCTCTTCGTTCTCGTTGACCACCGACACGCCGGTGCGGCTGACGTGCACCTCGGCACCGTCGGTCAGCTTGTAGTCCATGCCGCCGTCGACCTTGTCCTCCGGGCCGATCGTCAGCTGCAGCTCGCCGAAGAACTCCTTGGCGGTCACCGCGTTGGTCTGCACCTGGCGGGGTTCGTTGCCGCCGTCGTACAGGGTCACGTTCTTCAGGGTCTTGACCTCGAGGGTCATCCCCTCGAGCGGGATCTGGCCGTCGCCACCGACGGACATCCAGGTGCCGGGCTTGGCCGCCTCGGCGAGACCGAGCTGGGTCATCGCCTCGGACACCGTGGTCGCGCGCACCCACGCCTCGCGGGGGCTGCCGTCCACGATCAGGTTCAGCTGGCGCCCGCGCTCCAGGGTGATGACCGTGTCGTCGGCCACCGCGGCGTCCGGCGACGGCGAGATCGCGTCGTGCGCGCCGATCTGGTAGCCGGCGTCCTTGAGCACCTCGCCGACGGTGCCGCCGAAGGTGTTGACCGTCTGCTGCGCGCCGTCGACGTCGACGGTGACGCTCTTGTTCATCGCCATCGCGGCGGCGCCGCCACCGGTCAGGGTGATCAGGACGGCCAGCACGGCGCCCTTGAGGAAGCGCTTCTTCCAGGTCTTCGCCGCCTTGACCACACCGTCTTCGACGGGCAGCGGCGCGCCCCGCGCGACCCGGTCCTCGCTGATCTCATCCGGGATGATGATCGGCGGGAGCATCGTGGTCTCGGCGTTGATCAGCCGGATCAGCTCGTCGACGTCGACGTTGGCCTCGGCCATCAGCGCGTCGGCGTCGGGGCCGAGCACCGTCAGCACGTCGTGCTGGGTGACGTTCAGGTCGTCGGAGAAGTCCAGCTCGCCCTCGGGGTTGGGCCAGTCGAGCGTACCGACGCCGCCCCCGGAGGAGGCGAACATGCTCGTCGGGTTGTCCTGGCGCGCGTATTCGCCGCGCCTGTAACCACCAGTCACTGGGTCGATCCCTTTCAGAAAAAGGCCGTTGCCTTCATTTCGGCGCCGGAGCGCCAGTTATCCGGCTCCCGCAGCCAGCGCCATCCAAGTCCGCCCGGGCTTCGGGGGCCCGGTCGCACTTCCCCGACGTGCACTGACGTGACTGTGGGTGTCCCGGCGACGGCCCCTCTGCGGGCAATCGACCGGCACGATCACGGGACAGTAACGAAGACTCGGAGGTTGCGCAAACACCCCCCGCAGTGCCGTGATCTGCATCACTCCTCAGATGGCCCAGCAGGCCGGATCTTTTGTCGCAATGCGTCAAACCCTAAGTAACGGTGGGGAGTTGAAAGACCCGTTCGGCGGTCTCGCGCACCGCGTTCGAGATCGTCTCCACGGACTCTTCCCGCAGCTCAGCGAGGTTACGCACGGTGTACGCCGTGCAGTAGGGCTCGTTCGGCCGTCCACGGAAGGGATGGGGGGTCAAAAATGGTGCATCCGTCTCGACCACGAATTGACCGAGTGGCGAGATCCGGGCCGCGTCGTGCAGTCCGCGCGCGTTCTTGAAGGTCACCGTGCCGGCGAACGAGAGCACGTACCCGGCGTCCAGGCACTTCCGGGCGAACTCTCCGTCACCGGAGAAGCAGTGGAAGACCACCGTCTCCGGCGCGCCCTCCTCGGCCAGGATCCGGAGCACGTCGTCGTGCGCGTCGCGGTCGTGGATCATCAGCGTCTTGCCGAGCCGCTTGGCCAGGTCGATGTGCCACCGGAACGCCTCCTGCTGGGCGTCGTGCGGGGCGTAGTCCCAGTAGTAGTCGAGCCCGGTCTCGCCGACCGCCACCACCCGCTCGCCGCGGGCCAGGCGCTCCACTTCGGACCGTTCCGCCTCGCCGAAGTCCTTGGTGCGCGTGGGGTGCACCGCCACCGCGGCGAACACCCGGCTGTCCCAAGTGGACGCCTCGGCGGCCCAGCGGGCGGCGGCGAGGTCGTCCGCGACGGTGACCACGCGGGCCACCCCGGCCGCCTCGGCGCGATCGGCCATGGCGGTCACGTCGGCCGCGGTGACCGCCCCGCAGGCGTCCATGTGCGTGTGCGCGTCGACCACCGGTGCCGGGAGCTTCTCCGGCACCGGTGGCAGTTCCTTCTTGCTCACGGCTCGATCGGCGCCCAGTCCGGACCGGTCTCGGCCAGCTTGGCGTCGAGCTTGGCGAACAGCGGCGACGGCTTGGCCAGCGGACGGCCCACCTCGATCGGGGTGGACGACCACGAGGCCTGCTCGGCCGCGTAGTCCCCGGTGAGGATCGGGTTCACCCGGCCGTCGATGTCCAGGTCGTCGACGTCGGTCAGCTCCGGCTGGGCGGCCCAGACCCCGGTGCCGCCGAGCGCCTCGTGCACCTTCTGCGCCGAGTGCGGCAGGAACGGGGTCAGCATGGTGTTGGCGTCGGAGACCACCTGCAGCGCGGTGTGCAGCACGCTGTCGCGCCGGGCGGTGTCCTCCTTCAGCTTCCACGGCTCCTGGTCGGACAGGTACTTGTTGGCCGCCGAGACCACCCGCATCGCCTCGCCGAGCGCCTGCTTGAACCGCGAGCGCCCGAGGTGCGCGCCGACCGTCTCGAACGCCTGCCGCGACAGCGCCTTCAGCTCCTCGTCGGCCGGGGCCGGCGCGGACGGCGCGGGCACGCCGCCGTTGTTCTTGTGCGCCATCGAGATCGACCGGTTGACCAGGTTGCCCCACTCGTTGGCCAGCTCGAAGTTCGTGCGCCGGACGAACTCGTCCCAGGTGAACGCGGTGTCCTGGGTCTCGGGACCGGCCGCGGCGATGAAGTACCGCAGCGTGTCCGGGCCGTACTCGCGCAGGAAGTCGTTGACGTAGATGACCGTGCCGCGCGAGGTGGAGAACTTCGAGCCGCTCATGGTGAGGAACTCGCTGGAGACGATCTCGCTGGGCAGGTTCAGCTCGCCGTACGGGCCGGGCTCGCCGCCCTTGTCGCCCTGGCCGTTGTGCCCCATCAGCAGCGCGGGCCAGATCTGCGCGTGGAAGGTGATGTTGTCCTTGCCCATGAAGTAGTACGACCGGGCGTCCGGGTTGTTCCACCACTGCTGCCACGCGTCCGGGTCACCGGAGCGGCGCGCCCACTCGACGCTGGCCGAGAAGTAGCCGATGACCGCGTCGAACCACACGTAGAACCGCTTCATGCCCTGGTCGCGCCAGCCGTCCAGGGGGATCTTCACGCCCCAGTCGAGGTCGCGGGTGATCGCCCTCGGCCGCATGTCGTCGACCAGGTTCTTGGTGAAGTTGAGGACGTTGGGCCGCCAGTCGGTCTTGGTGGACAGCCAGTCCCCGAGCGTCCGGGTGAACGCGGGCAGGTCGAGGAAGTAGTGCTCGGTCTCGACGAACTTCGGCGTCTCGCCGTTGATCCGGGACTTCGGGTTGATCAGCTCCGCGGCGTCGAGCTGGTTGCCGCAGTTGTCGCACTGGTCGCCGCGGGCGCCGTCGTAACCGCAGATCGGGCAGGTGCCCTCGACGTACCGGTCGGGCAGGGTGCGCCCGGTGGACGGGCTGATCGCGCCGCGCGTGGTCTTCGGCACCACGTACCCGTTGCGGTGCAGGGCCAGGAAGATCTGCTGGGTGACCGCGGCGTGGTTGCCGGTGCTGGTGCGGGTGAACAGGTCGTAGGTCAGGCCGAGGCCGCGCAGGTCCTCGCCGATCTGCCGGGTGTACTTGTCCGCCGTCTGCTGGGCGGTCAGGCCCTCCTTGTCGGCCTGGACGGTGATCGGCGTGCCGTGTTCGTCGGTACCGGAGACCATGAGCACCCGGTTGCCGGCCATTCGCTGGTAGCGGGAGAAGACGTCGGACGGAACGCCGAATCCGGACACGTGGCCGATGTGGCGGGGGCCGTTGGCGTAGGGCCAGGCCACCGCGGTCAACACAGGGGTGCTCATACCCGATTAGCCTACGGAAGCTGTCACTTGCGTTTTGTCCTGGGAGGCCCGTTGTCCGCGACCCGCTTGCTGGTGCTCGGCGTGGTGCGGATCAGCGGCCGCGCCCACGGCTACCAGGTGCGGCGGGAGCTGCTCAACTGGCGCGCGGACAGCTGGGCCAACGTGCAGCCGGGGTCGATCTACCACGCGCTGAAGAAGATGGCGGCCGAGGAGCTGCTGGAGGAGGTCAGCACCGAGTCCGGCCGCGGCCCGGACCGGGTGGCCTACCAGCTCACCGAGGCCGGGGAGGTCGAGTTCTACCGGCTGCTGACCGGCGCGCTCACCGACGCCGACATCACCGGGCACCTGCTGTCCGCCGGCATCGTGCTGATGCCGATGCTGGAGCGCGCCCGCGCCGTCGAACTGCTGAAGCTGCTCGAGGTCCGGCTCGAAGGCGCGACCGCGGAGACCGCGCACACCGCGGCGCACGCGCGGGACTGGGGCCACCCGCCGCACGTGGTGCGGATGTACGGGCTCTGGGGCGGGCTCACCGAAACCGTGCGCTCCTGGGTGCACGACCTGGTCGCCGCGCTGGAGGCGGGCGAGTACCGGATGGCCGACGACACCGAGCCGACCTTCCCGATCAGTCGGTAATCACGTTTGACCTGATGGCGATAGGTAGGGGAACATACTGCTCGCTTCACTAGTCAAATTTGATTACCGAGAGGGGATTCCATGATCACCGCACGCGGCCTCGCCCGGCGGTTCACCGCCCGTGGCCGCACGGTCGACGCGGTCAAGGGCGTCGACATCGAGGTCGCCGAGGGGGAACTGGTCGGCTTCCTCGGCCCGAACGGAGCGGGCAAGACCACCACGCTCCGGATGCTCACCACGTTGCTCAAGCCGACCTCCGGCCAGGCCACCGTCGGTGGCTGCGACCTGCTGACCGATCCGGTCGGCGTCCGGCGCCGGATCGGCTACGTCGCCCAGGCGGGCGGCACCTGGCAGGACTGCAAGGTGATCGAGGAGATCGAGATCCAGGGCAGGCTGTACGGGCTGAGCAAGGCCGACGCGCTGGCGCGCGGCGCCGAGCTGGCCGAGCGGCTGGACCTGGCCAGCCTGGACCAGCGGCAGACCAAAACGCTCTCCGGCGGCCAGCGCCGCCGCCTCGACATCGTGCTCGGCCTGATCCACCGCCCCGGCCTGGTCTTCCTGGACGAGCCGACCACCGCGCTCGACCCGCAGAGCCGGGCGAACCTGTGGGAGCACATCCGCGCGCTGCGCTCCGAGCACGGCGTCACCGTCTTCCTCACCACGCACTACCTCGACGAGGCCGACTCGCTGTGCGACCGGGTGCTGGTCATCGACAACGGCGAGATCGTCGCCGAGGGCACCCCGGACTCGCTCAAGGCGCGCGTCTCCGGCGACGGCGTGACCGTCGGCGTGCCCGCCGAGTCGGCCGCCGCCGCGGCGGAGATCGCCGGACGGCTGACCGGCGCGCACGAGGTGTCCATTGTGGAGGACTCGGTGAGCTTCCGGGTGCCGCGCGGCGACGTGGCCATGCCGGAGCTGCTGCGCGCGCTGGACGGGGCGGGCATCGCGATGCAGTCGATGCAGGTGCACCGGCCCACGCTGGACGACGTCTTCCTGACCCTGACCGGCCGCTCGCTGCGCGACGCCGAAGCCGCGACGCCCGAACCGGAGGCCGCTCGTGTTCCGTGACATCTGGTTGATCTTCAAGCGGGACATGTCGCTGTCCCTGCGCAATCCGGCGTGGGTGCTGATCGGCATCATGCAGCCGCTGCTCTACCTGTTCTTCTTCGGGCCGCTGATGGAGAAGGTCGTGGAGAACACGCCGGGCTTCCCGCCCGGCAACTCGTGGGCGGTGCTCACGCCGGCGATCATGGTGCAGACCGCGTTGTTCGGCACCTCGTTCGCCGGGTTCGGCCTGCTCGCCGAGTACCGCGCCGGGGTCACCGAGCGGTTCCGCGTCACGCCGGTCAGCCGCGCCGCGCTGCTGCTGGGCAAGTTGTTCGCGGCCAGTTTCCAGGCGGTGGTGCAGGCACTGCTGATCATCGTGGTGGCGTTCCTGGTGTTCCCGCTGAACGCGCCGGTGGCCGGGGTGCTGCTGAGCCTGCTGATCGTGGCGCTGCTGGCGATCACGCTCGGCTCGGCGTCCTATTCGGTGGCCCTGCTGATCAAGAGCGAGACGGCTTTCCCGGCGCTGCTGAACGCGGTGCTGATGCCGTTGCTGCTGCTGTCCGGAATCCTGGTGCCGATCACCACCGGGCTGGCGCCCGCGTGGCTGTACAACCTTTCGCGGATCAACCCGTTCTCCCACGTGGTCGACGCGGAGCGCGCGGCGTTCCGCGGGGACATCACCATGGACGCGTTGTTCACCGGGTGCGTCGCGCTGTTGGTGATGGCGGTGCTCTCGCTGTTCTGGGGCGTGCGCACGTTCCAGAAGGAGAACGCGTGACGAGCTGACATTTTCGGACACGCTGGACGGTGAGGCCGCCATATGTGCTGATCGCACGTATGGTGGCCTTTCACTTACCTCGGGGGGAGGAGGCGAATGCGCGAACCCGAGCCCGAGCGCGGGATCAACCTGTCCCACCACGAAACCGTGGACGACTGGAAAACCGTGCGCGCCCACGGGGTGCTGTTCTCCAGCGTGACGATCACCGAAAGCACGAACTGGAGCGATACAGCGGCCATTCGCAACGTCCAGGCCGCCCAGACGGCCGGGCTGCACACCGGCGCCCGCCACTTCGCCCGCCCCGGATCGGTGCACGAACAGGTGACGCACTTCCTGCGCACGGCGACTCCGCTCGGGGTGTTCGCCCCGGGTTCGCTGGCCCCGTCGCTGGACGTCCGCGCGCCCGGCATCAGCGATCGCTTCATCAAGTCCTGGATCCGCGGGGTCCGCCACGCCGCGAACATCAAGCGGGTGCTGGTGTACGCGGGTTACGAGCAGTGGCTGCACGAGTTGCACCCGGACAAGTGGGCCGACTCCGAGGTGGTGCTGTGGCTGGCGCGGCACAACGGGATTCCGGGCAGGCCCGGCTGGTTCCACTCGCGACTCGGCGTGCACCAGCACGGCAGCGGCGACGACGCCCCTGGCTTCCACGGCGAGATCGGTTACGACGCCGTGGTGTACCCGTTCGTCCTCGCGGACCTACTGCTCTAGCTTCGTCTTGAACAGGAACACGTTGTACGGCCCCCACTGCGAGACGAGGTAGTAGATCTCGTCGCCGTCGAGCGCCCACGGGTGCAGGTAACCGCCGTAGAGCGCGGGCCAGTCCTGTCCGGACACCACCACCTGACCGTCCGACCACGGACCTTCCAGCCGGTCCGCGGTGCGCAGCACGATCGCCGCGCGGTGCTCGTCGAGGTGCATGGCCAGCCAGCATCCGAAGTGGACGCTGTACTCCACGGACAGCTCACCGACCGGCCCCGGCAGCACGGGCGCGGCGGCGAACTCGTCGCGGCCCCAGCCCTCGCCGGTCCAGTAGCGGTAGGCCGCTGGTTCAAGTAGCGACGACGGATCGACCCGCGCCAGGTAGGCCGGTCCGAAGCGGCCGTTGGTGGTGCCGAACAGGTACACGTGGTTTTCCGCGCGGGCGAACGAGCCGATCTGGAAGGGGTGGTCGCGTTCGGCGCGGTTGATCCAGCGCGCCCGGCCCGGCTGGTCCCAGGTGGTGCCGCCGTCAGCGGAGACCGCGATGCCGCCGTAGTTCGTGTGCCACTGTCCGGGTGGGCCCCAGGCGCGGACGGACATGTACTGCACGTACTGCTTGCCGTCGACCGCGATGCCCGCGTTGGGAATGATCGTCACCTCGTCGCGCGCGGAGGCGAGCACCTGCGCGGCCAGGCCGTCTTCGCGGGCGACCACCCCGTCGAGCACAAGCCCGGCCGAGAGGTCGCGTTGGGACGAATGGGCGAGCACGTTGCACCGCCAGTCCGCTTCGGGCGGTCCGGCGCCGTCGCCGCCCCAGCCCCGGCCGTAGGTGTCGCCGAAGAGCACCAGCACCCGGCCGTCGCCGTCGTCCCAGAGAATGCCGAGATCGGTGGCGTGGATGCCGAACCGCTCGTCGGTGCCCGTCCCCGCCCCGGTGATCTGTGCCACTCGCGTGGTTTCCACTGCTCGGACCATGTCTCGACCGTAGGTCACAATGGCCGCCATGCGGTTGGTGCGCGCGGCGATGCACTCGACGGTGGCGCCCGAGGCGGCGCTGTCGCTGCTCGACGCGCGCGCCCGCGCCCTCGGGCTGCCGCCGCCCGCCGCGTTGTCCGGTGAGTGGTTCGGCTCGCGCGCGGTGCTCGCGCCGAGCGTGTCGATCGCCGAGGTGGGTGCCGGTTCGGCGTATTCGCTGCCGCTGCCCGCGGTCGACGACGCGGTGCCCGGCGCCATCGGCGGCGGCTGGTTCGGTTACCTGTCCTACGACCTGACCGATCCCAGCGGCCGGCGCACGCCACTGCCCCAGGCCGCTTGGGGCTGGGCGGATCACGTGTTGCGTTTGGACGGTGACGGCACGTGGTGGTTCGAAGCGCTGGTCGACGGCGACGACCCGGACGAACTGCGGCAGGAACTCGAAGCGGTGTTGCGCGGGGTGCCGGTCCGGCGCGGCTGGACGGCGGCCGAGCTGAACCGGCCGCTGCCCGCCGAGCACCACGACGCGGTGAAGGCGTGCGTGCACGCGATCGAAGCCGGGGAACTGTTCCAGGCGAACATCTGCACGCGGTTCTCGACCTCGTTCGACGGGAACGCCGCCGAGCTGTTCGGCGAGGGAACCCGGCGGCTGGCACCGCGGCGGGCCGCGTTCCTCAGCGGCGGCTGGGGTGCGGTGGTGTCGCTGTCGCCGGAGCTCTTCCTGGCGCGGCACGGCGATCTCGTCCGCTCGACGCCGATCAAGGGCACCCTCCCCCGCCGCGGTCCCGCCGACGACCACCTCGCCGGGCGGCTGCGGCAGTCCGAAAAGGACGTCGCGGAGAACGTGATGATCACCGACTTGGTGCGCAACGACCTCGGGCGGGTGTGCGCGGTGGGCAGCGTCCGGGTGCCCTCGTTGCTGGAAGTCCGCCCGGCGCCGGGGGTGTGGCACCTGGAGTCCACAGTGGAGGGACGGGTGGTGACCGGGGACGCGGAGCTGCTGGCCGCGACGTTCCCGCCGGGTTCGGTCACCGGGGCGCCGAAGATCCGCGCGCTCGACCTGATCGCGGAGCTCGAGCCCACCGCGCGCGGGGTCTACACCGGCGCGATGGGCTTGGTGTCACCGGTGGCCGGGCTCGAGCTGAACGTCGCGATCCGCACCTTCGAACTGCACGCGGGCCTGCTCTCGCTGGGCGTCGGCGGCGGCATCACCGCCGACTCCGACCCGGCGCGGGAATGGCAGGAATGCCTCCACAAGGCGGCGCCACTGGAGCACCTGCTGGCCACGCCCTGGGACTGACCGCCCGCCACCGGCACCTGCGGGAGAGCCTGCTTGCCGGCGGTCGCGCGCCAGTGAGCCGGGCGGTCCTGCCTAGGCCCGCGCGTTGAGCAGCAGCTTGCCGGTCGTCGCGCGGGAGCGGAGGTCTTCGTGGGCCTGGCGCGCGTCGGCCAGGGCGTACTCGCCGCCGTTGATGGCCTTGATCTGCCCGCTCCCGGCCAGCTCGAACAGCTCCGCCAGGCCCCGCTCGAACAGCTTGCCCGGCAACCGCAGCGCGTGCGGCAGCCACACCCCGGAGATCGTGGTCGAGTGGCCGAGCAGGTTGCGCAGCTCCACCGGCTTCGGCTGCTCGCGGCTGGCCATCCCGTAGAACGCGAGCCTGCCGAACGGCGCCAGCGCGGCGATGCTCTGGTCGGTGATGCGGCCACCGGTCATGTCGAGCACGATGTCCACCCGCTTGCCGCCGTTGGCCTCGCGCAGCACGTCGGTCATGTCCTCGGCGCGCGAGTCCACCGCCACGTCGGCACCGAGGTCGAGCGCCAGCTTGCGCTTGTCCTCGGAACTCGCGGTGGCGATCACCCGCCCGGCGCCCCACGCCTTCGCCAACTGCACCGCGAGCGAACCGACGCCGCCCGCCGCCGCGTGCACGACCACCGACTCGCCCGCCTCCAGGTGCGCGTTCTTGCGCAGCAACAGCCACGCGGTCATGCCCTGGGCGATGAACGCGAGCGCGGTGTTGTCGTCGATGCCGTCGGGGATGTCGTAGACGGTCGCCGCCGGGGCGAGCGCCTTCTCCGCGTACCCGCCCGACTTGTGCAGCAGCGCCACCACGCGCCTGCCGTCCGGCGTGCGGCCGGCGACCTCACCGCCGGGCACGAGCGGCAGCTCGGTGGGCGCGAGGTAGGTGTTCTCCGCCGCGTGCGTGTCGGCGTAGTTGATGCCGGCGTGGTCGACCTCGATCAGCACCTCACCGGGGCCGGGCTCCGGATCGGGCAGCTCCACCAGCTTCAGGACCTCGGGTCCGCCGAACTCGGTCACCTGCACAGCACGCATTCCAGCCAGCCTTTCCCTCGTCGGATGAGACGATTCTATCGATCGTCTCATCATGAGACAATGCCGTGTTATGTTCCATACGTGGTAGCCACCAAACCGGACGTGACGGACGCGTTCAGCCTGGCGCGACAGTGGTTCCTGGCCGGGCGGCGGATCGACATGCAGGAGCTGGCCGCCGAGCTGAAGGTGGGCCGCGCCACCCTGTTCCGCTGGGTGGGCAACCGGGAGCAGCTGCTCGGCGAGGTCATCTGGTCGATCACCGAACGCGCCTTCGACCGGCACAACCGGGCGGTCGACGGTTCGGGTGGCGCGCGGATCGCCGAGGTCGTCGGCACGTACGTGCGCACGGTCAACAACGACGAGCCGTTCCGCGAGTTCCTGCGGCGCGAGCCGGAGCGCGCGCTGCGGCTGCTCACCACGAAGGCCAGCCTCGTGCAGCGGCGCACCATCGCGGCGGTCGAGTCGATGCTGACCGAGGAGATCGACCGGGGCGCACTGGAACCGCCGTTGCCGGTGCACGACCTGGCCTACCTGATCGTGCGGATCGCCGAGTCGTTCATCTACACCGACATCATCTCCGGCGAGGAGCCCGACGCGGACAAGGCGCGCGAGGCCGTCGCCGCGCTACTTCGCTGACTTGCGCGCGGCGAGCACCGCGTCGTACAGCTCCTTCTTCGAAACGCCGGTGGCCTCGGCGACCTCGGCCGCGGCCGACTTGAGGCGTTCCCCGGCGGCGACGCGGTCCGCGACCTCGGCGACCAGGTCCTCGACCCCGATCTCGCGGGGCGGCGCGGGCGCGAGGACCACGGTGATCTCCCCGCGGACGCCCTCGTCGGCCCAGTCCGCCAGCTCGCCGAGTGAACCGCGCTTGACCTCTTCGTAGGTCTTGGTCAGCTCGCGGCACACGGCCGCCCGGCGGTCGGCACCGAGCACCTCGACCGCGTCGCGGAGCGTGCTCGCCAGCCGGTGCGGTGATTCGAAGAAGACGGTGGTCCGTGGTTCAGTGGCCAGGCCACTCAGCCACTTGGCCTTTTCGCCACTTTTCCGCGGCGCGAAGCCCTCGAAGCAGAACCGGTCGGAGGCCAGGCCGGACAGCGCCAGCGCGGTGGTCACCGCGGAGGGGCCGGGCAGGCAGGTGACCGGCAGATCCTCCTCGACGCAGGCCGCGACCAAGCGGTAGCCGGGGTCGGAGACGCTGGGCATGCCGGCGTCGGTGACCAGGAGCACGGTCTCGCCGTGGCGGATCGACTCCAGGAGCTTCGGCAGGCGCGCGGTCTCGACGTCCTCGTAGAAGCTGACCACCCGGCCCCGCGGCGTGACCTCCAACGCGGCGGCGAGGCCGCGCAACCTCCGCGTGTCCTCGGCGGCGATCACTTCGGCCGTGGCCAGCGCCTCGACCAGCCGCCGGGACGCGTCACCCACATCCCCCAGCGGTGTCGCGGCGAGCACCAGCCGCCCGGTCTCGGACATGGCGGCGAGCCTAACCGCCGTTGCCCGCACCCCACACAGCACGGCGCCCTGTCACGAATGTGGCTTTCGAGACGTCGCGCGTCCCGAAGGCCACATTCGAGACACCCGGCGCGCACTCGCAGCCACCACGCGGCACGGCACCCGGGGCGCCATCAGCCACCACACAGCACGCACCCGGGGCGCCATCAGCCACCACGCGGCACCGCACCCGGGGCGCCATCAGCCACCACGCGGCACCGCACAGAGCGCCACCAGCCACCACACCTCGGGCGCTCGCGACGAGCTAACACCCCGGCGCCTAGGATCGGGACCCGTGACCGCACTCCTCACGCGCCCGTTCGGTGACGGCGCGTACCCGGATCCGGTCGACCAGCACGCCCCCCGCTCCGACCGCGAGGCGGTCCTCCTCGGCCGCCCCATGCCGACCGATCGGCTCCGCGGCTGGGTGGTCACGCTCGTCCTGGTGGTCATCGGCGGCTTCCTCCGCTTCCAGAACCTCGGCTCCCCGACCGACAAGGGCACCCCGGTCTTCGACGAGAAGCACTACGTGCCGCAGGCCTGGCAGATGCTGCGCAACGGCGGCTACGAGGACAACTACGGCTACGAGCTGATCGTCCACCCGCCCGTCGCCAAGCAGCTGATCGCGATCGGCGAGTGGCTCTTCGGCTACAACGGCTGGGGCTGGCGCTTCTCCGCCGCGCTGGCCGGGACCGTGCTCATCCTGCTGGTCATCCGCATCGCCCGGCGGCTGACCCGGTCCACCTTCCTCGGCGGCGTGGCCGGCGTGCTGGTCATCTGCGACGGCGTCCTCCACCTGCAGTCGCGCATGGGCATGCTCGACATCTTCAGCGCCCTCTTCGTGGTCGCCGCCTTCGGCTGCCTCCTGCTCGACCGCGACCAGGTGCGCGAGCGGATGGCACTGGCCGTCCGCGAGGGCTGGGCCGGCGAATCGCCGTTCGGCCCGCGACTCGGCTTCCGCTGGTGGCGGTTCACCGGCGGCGTGATGATCGGGCTCTCGCTCGGCGTCAAGTGGTCCGGCCTCTACTACATCATCGCGTTCGGCCTGCTCTGCGTCGCCTTCGACGTGGCGGCGCGGCGCGCCGCCGGCGTGACCCGGCCCTGGGTGGGCACGCTGCGGCGCGACGTCGCCCCCGCGCTGTGGGGCCTGGTCGCCATCCCGGTGCTGGTCTACCTCGGCACCTGGGCGTTCTGGTTCGCCAGCGAGACCGGCACCGACCGCCACCTGGTCGAACTGGACAACATCCAGCCGTGGTGGGTCTTCGGCTGGGTGCCCGACGCGCTGGCCTCGCTCGTGCACTACTCGCTCCACGTGCTCGACTTCCACTCCAGCCTGAAGACCCCGGAGAACGACCCGCACCCGTGGGAGTCGAAGCCCTGGACCTGGCCGATGGGCCTGCGCCCGATGCTCTACTCCTACGAATCCGGCGCCGCGGCGGCCGGCTGCGGGGAAGCCGAGTGCGTGCGCGCCACCATGCTGATCGGCACCCCGGCGATGTGGTGGCTGGCGCTGCCGGTGCTCGGCTGGGGCCTGTGGCGCTCGATCTTCCGCGCCGACTGGCGCTACGCCGCCGTGGTGGTCACCTACCTGGCCGGGCTGCTCCCCTGGTTCGTCAACCTCGACCGCCAGATGTACTTCTTCTACGCCACGCCGATGGCCCCGTTCCTGGCGCTCGGCCTGACCCTGGTGCTCGGGCAGATCCTCGGCAGGGTCCAGCAGGGCTTCGAGCGAAGAGGCACCGGTCTGCTCGTGGTGTCGCTGTACGTCGGCATGGTGGTGGCGAACTTCGCCTGGCTGTGGCCGATCCTGAACGGCGACTCGATCACCAACGAGCACTGGCAGGCCGAGCTGTGGCTGCCGTCCTGGCGCTGACCCCCTACTTGAAGGCGTCGGCGTGCTCGGCCGCCCACCGCGCGAACGTCCGCGCCGGGCGCCCGGTGACCCGCTCGACGGTGTCCACCACGGTGTAACCCTCGACCGGCGGGTCGGCGTACCAGCCGATCACGTGGTCGACGGCTTCCGGTGACGCGCCCATGTCCCGCAGGCGCGCCCTGGCCTGGGCCTCGGTCAGCTCGATGAACCGGATCTCCCGGCCGACGGCCTGGCTGAGCTGCTCGATCTTGTCGGACACGGTCAGCACCTCCGGTCCGCTGAGCACGTACTCGCGGCCTTCGTGACCGGTACCGAGGAGAGTCTCCACCGCGACGGCGGCGATGTCGGCCTCGTGCACCATCGCACTGCGCAACCCGGCGAACGGATCCCTGGCCACGCCTTCGGCGCGGATCGATTCCGCCCACAGCAGCGTGTTCGACATGAACTCGACCGGCTGCAACGTGGTCCACGACAGCCCGCTGGCCGCGATATCCGCTTCGAACGGGCCGGGCTGCCCGCTCCACAGCATGGTCACGTGCCGGACGCCGGCCGCGAGCGCGAGCTTGGCGATCTGCGGTCCGGTGGTCAGCGCGGCGCCGTCGGCACCGTCGAAGGTGATCAGGTAGGCGGCGGTCACGCCGTCGAAGGCCGGTTCGAGCGTCTCGGGCGCGGCCAGGTCACCGGCCACCACCTCGACCCCGGCCGGCAGCTTCGCGGCCGCCGGGTTCCTGGTCAGCGCCCGCACCGGCGCACCGAGGTCGAGCAGCTGGCGGAGCACGTGGCCACCCACGTTGCCGGTCGCGCCGGTCACCAGAATCGTCATCGGGAATCCCTTCTCCGTGGTGTTGGGCGCGAAGTTATTTGCTCCAGTCGGCTCGAGGTCAAGTTGCGATCTTCCGTAATGGACCAGACCATAGGTGCATTGGTTTAGACCACAAGTCGCCGAAGGAGCCGACATGTTCCCCCGGAAGTCCCCACTCGCCGTCCTGGTCGGGGTGGTGTTGCTGCTGCTCGCCGGGCTGCCCGCCACCGCGGGCGCGGCGGTGCCGAACAAGCACCTGACCGGTTACTGGCAGAACTTCGTCAACGGGGCGAAGGCGCAGAAGCTCGCCGACGTCCCGGCCGCCTACGACGTGATCGTGCTGGCGTTCGCCAACTCCGACCCGGCCAGACCGGGTGCGGTGACCTTCGGCGTGGACCCGGGCCTGGCCAGTGCGGTCGGCGGGTACACCGACGCCGACCTGAAGGCCGACATCGCCGCGAAGAAGGCGGCGGGCAAGTCGATCGTGTTGTCCATCGGCGGGGAGAAGGGCAACGTCGACCTCAGCTCCCCGTCGAAGGTGACCGCCTTCGTCGACACCTTCGCCGGGATCGCGCAGTCGTTCGGCATCCAGGGCCTCGACGTGGACCTGGAGCACGGGCTGAACGTGGCGAACACGGCGAGCGCGATCAAGCAGCTGCGCTCCCGCCTCGGTGACGGGTTCCTGCTGACCATGGCGCCGCAGACGATCGACGTGCAGCCCGGCGGGCGGTACCTGCAGCTGATCGAGCAGACCAAGGACCTGATCACCGTGGTGCACACGCAGTACTACAACTCGGGCAGCATGCTCGGCTGCAACGACCAGGTGGTGCACCAGGGCAGCGTCGACTTCATCACCGCGCAGGCGTGCTTCCTGCTGCGCACGCTGCGGCCGGACCAGGTGTCGCTGGGCCTGCCCGCCTCACCGTCGGCGGCGGGCAGCGGGTACGTGAACCCGACCGTGGTGAACAACGCGCTGAGCTGCCTGGCCAAGCGCACCAACTGCGGTGGTTACGTGCCGGCGACGGCGTTCCCGGGGATCGGCGGCGTGATGACCTGGTCCACCAACTGGGACGCCACCAGCGGCGGCGCCTTCTCGACCCCGGTGCGCGCGCACCTGAACTCGCTGCGCTGACCGCACCCCAACGCAGTGAATGTGGCTTTCACAGCGTCTGACGCTGTGAAAGCCACATTCACTGCACGAGATCAGCGGGCTCGCGGGACCACTCGGGTGACCGGGCCGTCCGGCGACTTGCCCGCCCGCGAAAGCCAGCCTTCGACTTCCTTCCGGACCGAGGCCAGCGTCGGCCGGCGACGCGGTTCCGGGTCCAGCGAAGCGATCAGCAACCGCGAGTGCACGCTCCGCTGCGGCAGCTTGTTCGCCGGTTCCGCGCGGGCCGCGGCCATCAGCGCCGCCATCGGCGTCTCCCGGGTGCCGCGCGGCGGCTGGCCCGACAACGCGTAGCTGACCGTCGCGGCCAGCTGCCAGGCGTCCGACGCCGGGGAGGCGGGCTGCCCGGCGGCCGTCTCCGGCGCGGTGAAGTCCGGCGTCCCGATCATCATGCCGGTGGCCGTGAGCTGCGAGTCACCCTTGCTCCGCGCGATGCCGAAGTCGATCAGGTGCGCGATGCCGCCCGGGTCGAGGATCACGTTCGACGGCTTCACGTCCCGGTGCAGCACACCCTTCTCGTGCGCCGCCGACAGCGCACCGGCCATGGTCGCCCACAGCCGTCCCGCGGCCACGTCGTCCAGCGGGCCGCCGGTGTCCACGGCGGCACCCAGCGGCTGCCCCTCCAGGTACTCCATCACCAGTGCGAGCCCGTCCGGCTCCTCGACCAGGTCGTAGACCTTCACGCAGTTCGGGTGGTTCACCACGGCCAGCGCCCGCGCCTCGCGCTGCATGCGCTCCACCGTGTCGCGGTCCGGCGCGTGCGCGATCTTCAGCGCGATCGTGCGGCCGAGCTGGTTGTCGACGGCCTCCCACACGGTGCCGAAGCCACCGTGCCCCAGCCGCCGGACCCGGCGGTACCGGCCGCTGCTCGCGGAACTGCTCGACCCGGGCGGGACCGGCATCGGGCCCGGCGTGTTGGCCAGGCCGGGGCTCGGACTCTCCGCGGAGACCGGCTCGGGCGCCTGCGCGAGCGCGGTCTTCGGGTACTCCTTCGGCGGTTGCGGCGGGGGCAGCTGCCGCTGCTGCGAAGCGCCCGGCGGCACGTACGGCGGCGGCTGCTGCCGCGGCGGCTCCACCGGCCGCCGCTCCGGGGGCCGTTCCGAGCGCTGCAGCGTCGACCAGGCAGGCGGCCCGACCAGCGCCACCGGGATGATGCCCAGCACGATCACCGGCAGGAAGCCCAGCCACAGGTGCACCGCGGTGTTCGCGGAGACCCCGATGCTGAAGAAGAACATCAGCACGAACGGGATCCAGAAGAACCGGGCAGGCCACTTCGGACCGCGGCGCAGCGCGGTGCGGGCCAGCAGCATGGTGAAGAGCAGGGTGAGCGCGGGAAGGCCGATCAGCGCGCCGAGGTAGTAGCCGTAGGCGAGCCCGCCCGCCGGGTAGAACAGCGCCTCGTAGACGTTCTGCCCACCGCCGAGGTAGTCGGCCTGCTTGCCGATGAAGTCGCACCGCGAGATGTCCAGCTCCGTGGCCAGGCTCGCGGACAGGCCGACGTTCTCGCCACCGCGAAAGGCGCTGTAGTTGCTCGACACCCCGATGAACAACAGCCACGGCATGATCAGCGTGAAGAAGCCCGCGACCAGGCCGATCACGGCCATCATCGTCGGGTCGTACCGGTTCCCGGTGAACTTCCGGATCAGCGCCACGATCACCGCGCCCGCCACCGGGAACAACGCGATCAGCGCGCCCGCCATGCTGGTCGCCCACACCGCGCCACCCGGGCAGAAACCAGGCCCGAACACCTCGTATGCGAACGACAGCAACGAGCTCGCGAATGAATCCACTCCCCGCTCCTTGTCGTTGCCGTGCTACCCGACTCCAGTATGTCGGGTCTGTCGTTGGACGCGGTCGTGGCCCGCCAGGTTCATCACGGCCCGGACTCATCCGCTTCCACCGCGCCACCGGTGAACCGGCCACGATACCCGCGGCGTACCGCGTTTCCCCTGGTGGCGCGCGTTCGTTTCGCTCGCGTTCGCCAACCGGTACAAGATGGGCGTGCCGGTCGACGACGAGGAGGTCACCATGGCCCTGTACGCCGAAACCTATCAGCGGAGCATGAGCGACCCCGAGGGTTTCTGGCTGGCCGCCGCCGAGGGGATCGACTGGACCCGGAAGCCCTCGCGGGCGCTGGACGACTCGGCCGCACCGCTCTACCGCTGGTTCCCGGACGGTGAGCTGAACACCTCCTACAACGCGCTCGACCGGCACCTGGCCGAGCGCGGTGAGCAGACCGCGCTCATCCACGACTCCGCCGTCACCGGCACGATCAGCCGCTACACCTACCGCGAACTGCACGCGGCCGTCGCCCGGTTCGCCGGCGCGCTGCGTTCACTCGGCGTCGCCCAGGGTGATCGCGTGATCATCTACATGCCGATGGTGCCCGAGGCGGTGATCGCCATGCTGGCGTGCGCGCGGCTCGGCGCGGTGCACTCGGTGGTCTTCGGCGGCTTCGCCCCGAAGGAGCTGGCGGCCCGTGTCGAGGACGCCAAGCCCAAGGTCATCGTGGCCGCCTCCTGCGGCATCGAGCCGACGCGGGTGGTCGAGTACAAGCCGATCATCGAGGACGCGCTGCGCGGGACCGAGCACCAGCCGGACAGCGTCGTGGTGCTCCAGCGCGACGCCGCCCCCGCCGAACTCGGTGAGCGCGACGTCGACTGGCACGAGCTGGTGGAGGGCGCGGAACCGGTGGACGCGGTGCCGGTCGCCGCGACCGATCCGCTGTACGTCCTCTACACCTCGGGCACCACCGGCAAGCCGAAGGGCGTGGTGCGCGACACCGGCGGGCACGCGGTCGCGCTGGCCTGGTCGATGAGCGCGATCTACGACATCCACCCCGGCGACGTCTGGTGGACCGCCTCCGACGTCGGCTGGGTGGTCGGGCACTCCTACATCGTCTACGCGCCGCTGCTGATCGGCGCCACGACCGTGCTCTACGAAGGGAAACCGGTGGGCACGCCGGACGCGGGCGCGTTCTGGCGGGTGCTCGCCCAGCACGGGGTCAAGGCGTTGTTCACCGCACCGACCGCGTTGCGCGCGATCAAGAAGGTCGACCCGGACGCGAAGGAACTGGCCGAGTACGACCTCTCGAAGTTCGACACGCTGTTCCTGGCGGGCGAACGCCTCGATCCCGAGACCTACCACTGGGCGAAAGAAAAGCTCGGCACCCCGGTGATCGACCACTGGTGGCAGACCGAGACCGGCTGGCCGATTTCGGCAAACCCGCGCGGCATCGAGCCGATGCCGGTGAAACCGGGTTCGTCGACCGTGCCGGTGCCCGGGTACGACGTGCGCGTCCTGGACCAGGAGGGCAACGACCTGCCGGCCGGGCAAGAAGGCGCCATCGCCATCAAACTCCCGTTGCCGCCGGGCACTTTGCCGACGCTCTGGGGTGACGACGACCGGTACGTCGAGGCCTACCTCTCGCGGTACGAAGGCCATTACCTCACCGGCGATTCCGGTTTCCTCGACGAGGACGGCTACCTCTTCGTCATGGGCCGCACCGACGACGTGATCAACGTGGCCGGGCACCGGTTGTCCACCGGCTCGATGGAGGCCGTGCTGGCCGCGCACCCGGCGGTCGCCGAATGCGCGGTGATCGGCGTGCGCGACGCGCTGAAAGGCCAGCTGCCCAGGGGTTTTGTCGTGCTCAAGTCCGGTGTGGACATCGAACCCGAGCAACTGCGCGAGGAACTGGTCGCCGCGGTGCGCCGCGATATCGGCCCGGTGGCGGCATTCCGCGACGTGTCCGTGGTGGACGCGCTGCCGAAAACCCGGTCCGGCAAGATTCTCCGCAAGACCATGCGGGGGATCGCGGACGGCCGCGACGAGCCGGTCCCCTCGACCATCGAGGACCCGGCGGTCCTTGACGCGCTGCGGTCCGTCCTGCGCAGCGAGTGATCATCCGGTTACGCATTCTCCTTTTCGGCGGGCGCGGCGAAATTCGTTGACCCCACCAACGGCCGTTGTGCTGGCCGAATTATTGGTCTATACCTTTACTCACTCTGAATCTCCCCTTGCCGGAGGTGCTCCGTGAGGAAGCGTTTGTCCTTGTCCGCCTTACTCGGGGCGGCCGTGCTGGCCGTGTCGACGGTGGCCACGACCGGGGCCGCCACCGCGGCCCCCGAAACCGCGGCGGCCCAGTCGAACTCGGGCGGAACCCAGCTGGCCGACGTGCTGCCCGCGCCGGTCGAAATCACGCCCAACGGGCAGTCCAAGTTCTGGCTGACCCCGCTCAGCCGCATCCGCACCCAGCCGGGCTCGAAGGAGGCCAAGCAGGTCGGCGACTACCTGGCCGGCCTGCTGCGCCCGGCCACCGGGTACCCGCTCAAGGTCAGCTCGGCGCCGTCCTGGGTGCCCGGCATCTCGCTGCTGCTCGGCGGGGCCGACCAGCGCATCGGTGACCAGGGCTACCAGCTCGACTCGAACATCACCGGGGTGACCATCCGGGCCAACTCGGCCGCCGGGCTGTTCAACGGCGTGCAGTCGCTGCGCCAGCTGTTCGGCACCAAGATCGAGGCCAAGACCCCGCAGCGCACCGCCTGGTCGGTGGCCGGCGGGCGGATCGTGGACTACCCGCGCTTCGGCTACCGCGGCGCGTTCCTGGACCTGGCCCGGCACTTCCACACGCCGGACGAGATCCGCACCTACATCGACCACGTGGCCCAGTACAAGATCAACTACCTGCACCTGCACCTGACCGACGACCAGGGCTGGCGCATCCAGATCGACAGCTGGCCGAAGCTGACCACGGTCGGCGGCGGACCGGGCACCGGCGTGGACGGCGTCGGCGAGGGCTACCTGACCAAGGCCGACTACGCGGCGCTGAACAAGTACGCGGCCGAGCGGCAGATCACCATCGTGCCCGAGATCGACATGCCGGGGCACACCAACGCCGCCCAGTCCACCTACGCCGAGCTGAACTGCGACGGGGTCGCCCCGCCGCCGCGCACGGACATCGAGGTCGGCTACTCCTCGCTGTGCATCGACGACGAGCTGACCTACAAGTTCGTCGAGGACGTCATCCGCGAGCTGTCGGCGATGACCCCCGGCCCGTACATCCACATCGGCGGCGACGAGGCCCACGCGACCACGGACGAGGACTTCAAGAAGTTCATGGAGCGCGTGATCCCGATGGCGGCCAAGTACGGCAAGAAGCCGTTCGGCTGGCACGAGATCGCCAAGGCCAACTCCCCGGCCACCACCACCCCGCAGTACTGGTGGAGCACGCCGGACGGCGACGCCGCGGTGGCCGAAGCGGTCAAGCGGGGCAGCAAGGTCCTGGTCTCGCCTGCCAACAAGGCGTACCTGGACATGAAGTACGACGAGAACACCAAGCTGGGCCTGAAGTGGGCCGGCTACATCGAGGCGAAGACCGCCTACGACTGGAACCCGGGCACCTTCGTCCCCGGTGTGCCCGAGTCGTCGGTGCTCGGCGTGGAAGCCCCGCTGTGGTCGGAAACCCTGCGCAACATCAACGACATCGAGTTCATGGCGTTCCCGCGGCTGACCGCGATCGCCGAGCTCGGCTGGTCGCCGCAGGCCAAGCACAACTGGGAGAACTACCGCGACCGGGTGGCCAAGCAGGGCCCGCGGTGGACCGCCCAGGGCATCGACTTCTACCGATCGCCGCAGATCGACTGGAAGTGAGCTAGCGCAAGGAATCCAGGCGGGCGCGGATCCCGATCCGCGCCCGCCTGTATGCGTCGGAACCGCCGTGCAGCACGGAAAACGCGTTCGCCGTGCGCACCAGCGCCTCGCTCTCGAAGACGAGTTGCTCGGCGTCGTCGAGACCGTCGAGGGAATCCACCAGGAACCGCGTCCAGTTCCGGCTTCGCGCGACCAGCGCGTCGTGCACCCGCCCGTCCCGCGCGTCGAACTCCGCGGACGTGTGGAAGAAGAAGCAGCCACCGGGGAACACCCGGTCCTCCGAGTAGTCCAGCCAGCGCTCGCACAACGCGCTGAACCGGTCCAGACCACTCAGCGTCGCCGGTACCGGGTCGACCACGTGCTCGGTGAAGATCGCGTTCGCCGCGTCGATCGCGGCGAGCTGCAACTCCTCCTTCGAGCCGAAGTGCGCGAAGACCCCGCTCTTGCTCAGGTCCAGTTCCTTGGCGAGCCTGCCGATGGACAGGCCGTCGAGCCCCTCCACCGAGGCGATGTCCACCGCGCGCCGGAGCACCGCGGCACGGGTCACGTCACCGCGCGCCAGCCGCCCGTCAACCGGCATCGCGCGCCTCCATCCGGAGCAGCTTGCCGGTCAGGCCGTGGCGGAACTGCTCGGCCAGCGCGGGCGCCTTCACCGCCCGGCGCGCCAGTTCCAGGTAGGCCGCGCGCTGCTCGGCGTCCAGGTTCGCCGGGTTGGCGTAGAGGATGAGGTACAGCTCGGCGATCGTCGGGCTCGCCTCGTCCCGTTCGACCAGGGTGAGCGCGCCGGTGGTGGGCACCGTGCCGGGCTGCCGGACGCGCAGGTACCAGCCGCTGCGACCGGAGTCGATCATCGCCGGGATGATGTCGCGGCGCTGCGTCCGCATGCCGAGCTTGTAGCACGGCGTGCGCGGCTGGGACACCTCGACGAGGGCGTCGCCCCAGGTCCAGACGTCGCCGATGCGGATGGTCGATTCGTCGGCACCGGTCAGGGAGAGGTTCTCGCCGACCGAGCCGGGCGCCAGGTCGAAGGCATCGGCGACCCAGCCGCGGTAGTGCTCGGCCGGGTAGGCGTAGACCGCCTTGTCCGGGCCGCCGTGCACGCTGAGGTCGGCCTGGGCGTCACCGGCGAGGTTCACCTCCGACAGCTCGAGGTGCGCCTCGCCGGTGCGCTCCTTGGTGATGCCGCTGAGCACGGGTTCCCCGCGCTGGTGCCCCAGCACGCTCGGCCGCCCGACAAAGACCCCGTTGATCAGCAGTTCCGTCATGGTTGAGAAAATAGCACGACCGTTCGTACTACTCCAGCAACCGCGACCGGATCAGGAAGCGCACACCCTCCGGTGCCTCCAGGGAGAACCCGCTGCCCCGGCCCGGCACCACGTCGATGGTCAGGTGCGTGTGCTTCCAGTACTCGAACTGCGGTCCGGACATCCACACCGGCACGTCGTCGATGCCGTCCACCCCGAGGTCCCCGAGGTGGACGTCCGACGCGCCGATGCGGAACTCCCCGGCGGGGTAACACATCGGCGCGCTGCCGTCGCAGCAGCCGCCGGACTGGTGGAACATCACCGGGCCGTGTTGTTCCACCAGCTTCCGCAGCAGGTCGGCGGCCTCTTCGGTGAGCGCCACGCGGTCCATCAGAAGAAGCCGAGCGCGTTGTCCGAGTAGCTGACCAGCAGGTTCTTGGTCTGCTGGTAGTGGTCGAGCATCATCTTGTGGTTCTCGCGCCCGATGCCGGAGGCCTTGTACCCGCCGAACGCCGCGTGCGCCGGGTACGCGTGGTAGTTGTTCACCCAGACCCGGCCCGCCTGGATCTCGCGGCCCGCGCGGAAGGCGGTGTTGCCGTCCCGCGACCACACGCCGGCGCCGAGGCCGTAGAGCGTGTCGTTGGCGATCTTCATCGCGTCGGCGTAGTCGTCGAACTTCGCCACCGAGACCACCGGGCCGAAGATCTCCTCCTGGAAGATGCGCATCTTGTTGTGGCCCTCGAACACCGTCGGCTGCACGTAGTACCCGCCGGACAGGTCGCCGTCCAGCTCGACGCGCTCGCCGCCGGTGAGCACCTTCGCGCCCTCCTGCTTGCCGATGTCGATGTAGGAGAGGATCTTCTCCAGCTGGTCGTTCGAAGCCTGCGCGCCGATCTGGGTGTCGGTGTCCAGCGGGTCGCCCTGCTTGATCTTCTTCACCCGTTCCACGGCGTCGCCGAGGAACTTGTCGTAGATGCCGGACTGGATCAGCGCGCGCGACGGGCAGGTGCACACCTCGCCCTGGTTCAGCGCGAACAGCGCGAAGCCCTCCTGCGCCTTGTCGTAGAAGGCGTCGTTGGCCGCGGCGACGTCGTCGAAGAAGATGTTCGGGCTCTTGCCGCCCAGCTCCACGGTCACCGGGATGATGTTCTCGCTGGCGTACTGCAGGATCAGCCGCCCGGTGGTGGTCTCGCCGGTGAACGCCACCTTCCGCACGCGCCCGCTCGACGCGAGCGGCTTGCCCGCCTCCACGCCGAAGCCGTTGACCACGTTCAGCACGCCCGGCGGGATCAGGTCGCCGATCAGCGAGAGCAGCAGGTGGATCGACGCCGGGGTCTGCTCGGCGGGCTTGAGCACGATCGCGTTGCCCGCGGCCAGCGCCGGGGCCAGCTTCCAGGTGGCCATCAGCAGCGGGAAGTTCCACGGGATGATCTGGCCGACCACGCCCAGCGGTTCCTTGAAGTGGTACGCCACGGTGTCCGCGTCGATCTGCGAGATGCCGCCCTCCTGGGCCCGTAGCGCGCCGGCGAAGTAGCGGAAGTGGTCGATGGCCAGCGGGATGTCCGCGGCCAGCGTCTCGCGGACCGGCTTGCCGTTCTCCCAGCTCTCGGCGACCGCGATCTTCTCGAGGTTCTGCTCCATCCGGTCGGCGATCTTGAGCAGCACGCCGGCGCGTTCCTCCGGCGAGGTCCTGGCCCACGCCGGTGCCGCGCCCTCGGCGGCGTCGAGCGCCTTCTCGATGTCGTCGGCGGTGCCGCGGGCGATCTCGGTGAACGCCTTGCCGGTGACCGGGCTCGGGTTCTCGAAGTACTGGCCCTTGGCCGGCGCCACGTACTCGCCGCCGATGTAGTGGTCGTACCGCGTCTCGTAGCTGACGACGCTGCCTTCGGTGTTCGGTGCCGCGTACCTGGTCATCTGGGCTCTGACCTCCTGCTTCGCTGCCGGATCGGTGGTGGCGGCGAAGGTAGGCGCGGTGACGTTGCACGGACGTTGCAGCGCCGTGACGGCGGTCACTACGCTCGTACAGATGGCGGATCTGCTGCGCGACCCCATCGAGTACGCGCGACTGCTGCGTGCCGTGCACGAGGCCGTGCTGTCCGGGGTCCCGTCACCGCGGTCACCGCGCTCGCTGGTCTCCGAATCCTGGGACCGTTCGCTCGCCGCGCGGGTCGATCCGGACCGCAAGCTGCCGCCGGTGGTCTACCAGCGGGACGAGGTCGCCGACCTGCGGGACGCGCACCCGCTGGCGCCGATCCTGCCGCTGCTGCGCCAGACGCTGGTCAGCATCGCCGACGACGCCGAGCACATCATGATCGTCACCGACGCGGACGGGCTGATCCTGTGGCGCGAGGGTGCCAGCGACGTGTGCCGCCGCGCCGACGAGGTCCGGCTGGCCGAGGGCACGCGCTGGACCGAGGACGTGATCGGCACCAACGCCATGGGCACCGCGCTGGCCACCGGCGAGGCCGTGCAGATCTACTCCGCCGAGCACCTGGTGCGCACCTACCACACCTGGACCTGCGCGGCGGCGCCGTTGCGCGACCCGGACACCGGCGCGCTGCTGGGCGCGATCGACGTCAGCGGGCCGTTGCGCACGGTCCACCCGGCGATGTTGGCGCTGGTCACCGCCTCCGCGAGCCTGGCCGAGGGTCAGCTGCGCGCGCAGCTGGCCGTTCGCGACGAACGCACGCGGCGGGCCAACATGCCGCACCTGGCCGCGCTGCGCGGGGAACCCGGCGCGCTGCTGTCGGCGAGCGGCCGGGTGCTGGCCACCGAGTCGTGCGAACTGCCGTCCACAGTGGACATCCGACGTGCCGGTGGTGCGGTGGCGCTGCCGGACGGGCGGCTCGGCACGGTCGAGCCGCTGCCCGACGGTTTCCTGCTGCGGGTCAAGCGCGGCACCAGGGTGACGCGCGCGCCGAAGCTGTCGCTCCGGTTCCTCGATTCCCTTTTCGCCACTGTGGACGGTCGTGAAGTGCCGATCACCCTGCGGCACGCGGAAATCCTCACCCTGCTGGCGTTGCACCCGGCCGGGCTGACCGCGGACAAACTGGCCTGGCAGCTCTACGGGGACGCGGGCAACCCGGTCACCGTGCGCGCCGAGATCCACCGGCTGCGGGGCCAGCTCGGCCCGGACGCCGTGCGCACGCGACCGTACCGGCTGGCGGCCGAGCTGGACGCCGACTTCCTGCGGGCCAGGACCGCCGCGCGAGGGGGTGCCACGCCCGACTTCCCCGGCCCGCTCCTGCCGGAGTCGGAGTCACCCGCCGTCCGGGAGGAGCGCGAGTCGCTGACCGCGCTGGTGCGCCACGTCCACCTGACCACCGGCGACGCCGAGGCCCTCTGGTCCTATTGGGACACTTCCTGCGGCGTGGACGACACCGAGATCATGGACGCGCTCCTGGACGCCCTCCCCCTCGACGACCCGCGACGCTCACTGGTCCACACCCACCGAGCCCGCCTCGCCTAGTCCTCCCGCAGGAACGGCAGCAGGGCCCCCAGCAACGCCGCCGGGTTGTCCTCCTGGACGAGGTGCCCGGCACCCGGGATGAGCTTCAGCCGCGCGTTCGGCACCAACCCGGCCAGTTCGGTGGCCTTCGCCGCCGGGATCCACTGGTCGTCGGCACCCCAGCAGACCAGGAACGGCAGGTCCAGCTCGGGGTACCGGGGCTGCACCTCGTCGGTGTACCGCTGGTCGGCCTGCGCGATCTGCCGGTAGAACGCGGGCTGCCCGGCCTCCCCCAGCCAGGGCGCGGTCAAGCTCGTCAGCACGTCGTCGTGCAGGCCCGGCGAGCTGGCCGAGTTGATGTACTCCCGCACCAGCGCCTCGTGCAGGAACGGCGGCAGTTGCTCGAAGACCGCCGCGTTCTCCCGCACCAGCCGGAAGAACGGCGAACCCCACGGCGCCAGCGCCACCGGGTCCACCACCGCGAGCCGCGAGTACGCGTGCCCGTGCAGCAGGTGCGCCCGCAGCGAGACGGCCCCGCCGAAGTCGTGCGCGACCACCGTCGGCCGGTCCAGTCCCCAGTGCTCCAGCAGCTCGCCGAACACCCGCGCCTGCGCGGCCAGCGAGACGTCCTGGCCGTCGAACTTGGCGGAGACCCCGTACCCCGGCATGTCCCAGACGTGGACCCGCCACCACTCGGACAGCACCTCGGCGAAGCGCCGCCAGACGAACGACGAGAACGGCGTCCCGTGCAGCAGGACCAGCGGCGGGCCGTCGCCGAAGCTCGCCCACCGCACCTCACCGGTCGAACCCTCGAACCGCTCAGTCAGCTCCATGCGACCACCCAAGCAGAGCCGAAGTAGACACCGTCTACATCGGTTTGCTACAAAGTGGGACCCGGTTGAACAGATGGTGACGGAGAGATGAATGGGCTACGAACGCTTTGTCGCGCTCGGCGACAGCTGCACGGAAGGGCTCGACGACCCGCATCCGGCGGACGGGCGCTACCGCGGCTGGGCCGACCTCGTCGCGGCCCGCCTCGCCATGGACGCACCCGGGTTCCGCTACGCCAACCTCGGCGTGCGCGGCCGTCGGCTGGACCAGATCACCGCCGAGCAGGTACCCGCGCTCAGCGTGCTCGAACCCGATCTGGTGGCGTTGTTCGGCGGCGCCAACGACGTGCTCGCCGGCTCCGGCCCGGCCGAACTGGCCCACCGCGTGGACACCGCAGTCCGCCGGGTCACCGGGCTGGCGCCGAAGGTCGTGCTGTTCACGCTGAGCGACATCTCGCACCGGATGCCGTTCGGCAAACGCTTGCGCCCCCGCATCGAGGCACTCAACGACGCCATTCGCGAAGCCGCCGTCAGCTACGGCACCGAATTGGTCGACCTCTGGCCCGACCGCGCCGCCGACGACCTGCGTTACTTCGGCCGCGACCGCCTGCACCTGTCCGAACTCGGCCACCGCCGCCTCGCCGCACACCTGCTGACCGCGCTCGACGTGCCGTTCGAGCCGAGCTGGCTGGCGGACCTGCCCGGCGCGCCGACCCGACCGGACGCCCGCGCGCACGCCGAATGGCTGTGGCACGTGGTGCGCCCGGTCGCGGTCACCCGCCTCCGCAACCGCCTGATCGGCCGCTCCCCCGGCGACGGCTTCCTGCCCAAGCGCCCGGAACTGCTGCCGGTCTCGACCGACGAGATCAGGGCATGGATCTCCGCCCCGCTCCCCGGCAACGCCTGATCGCCGGCGCGATCGAACTGCTCGGCGCCGACGGCGTCGAGGCGGTGACGTTGCGCGGCATCGCGAAGCACACCGGCGTCTCGCACGGGGCACCGCTGCGGCACTTCGCCGGGCGCGCCGAACTGCTCTCGGCGGTCGCGGCCACCGGGTTCGCCGAGTTGTACGCCCGCCGCGAAGCGCTGCCCGCCGGTCCACCGCGCGACCGGCTGGTCGCCGCCTGCCGCGGGTACATCGACTTCGCGCTGGGCAACCCGGCGATGTTCGAGCTGATGTTCCGGCACGACCTGCTGGACACCGGCGACGCCGAACTCACGCGTGCCAGCAGCGCGGTCTTCGACTTCTTCGCGGACCTGACCGCGGCGGCGTCGACCAAGGACACCGACCCGCGCCTGATCGCCGCGTCGTTGTGGGCGGCACTGCACGGACTGGCCCAGCTGTGGTTGTGGGGCGGGTTGTCCCGGGCCAGCTTCGCGCCCTCGATCGACCTGCCGCTGGCCGTCACGCTGGACGCCTATCTCGGCTCATAGATCGCGAAGAGGCGAAAGGATCCGTCGCCCCGTGTACTCGCACCGGGGGATCGTGCTACCGCTCCAGCGCCACCTTCGGCAGCCGCCGATCCAGCCACGACGGCAGCCACCAGGCCCGCGCCCCGAACAACCGCATCACCGCGGGCACGATCAGGCAGCGGATGACCACCGCGTCCAGCAGCACCGCGACCGCCAGGCCGAGGCCGAACTGCTGGAGCATCCGGTCCGAGCTGAGCACGAACGCGCCGAACACCACGATCATGATCCCGGCCGCCGCGGTGATCACCCCGCCGGTGTTCGCCAGCCCCTCCCGGACCGCACGGGCCGCGTCCCCGGAGCGCCGCCACTCCTCGTGCATCCGCGAAACCAGGAACACCTCGTAGTCCATGGACAACCCGAAGACGATGGCGAAGATCATCACCGGCACGAAGGCCTCGATCGGCCCCGGCTGCGCGCCGAACCAGCCCTCCTGGAACACCAGCGTCATCACCCCGAGCGAAGCCCCGATGCTCAGCAGGTTCAGCACCGCCGCCTTCAACGGCACCAGGATCGACCGGAACACCACGAGCAGCAGCAACGCCGACAACCCGACCACCACCCCGATGAACACCGGCAGCCGCTCACCGATCGCGGTGGCGAAGTCGTCGGCCGCCGCGGTGGCCCCGCCGACCAGGTACTCACCACCGGTCCGCGCCTCCAGCGCGGGGATCACCTCGGCCCGCAGCCTGGTCACCAGCTCGTGCGTGGCCTCGTCCTGCGGGCCGCTGTCCGGGAACACCAGCGTGGTCGACACCGCCCCGCCCGACGGCGGCGTGGTGCTGGTGGCCACGCCGGGCGTGTTCGCCAGCGCCTGCCCGAGCGCGGCCGGGTCCCCACCGTCGGACAACACGATCAGCGGGCCGTTGAAGCCCGGCCCGAAGCCCTCGGCGAGCAGGTCGTATGCCTGACGCGTGGTCTGCTCGGGCGCCTCGGTCCCGGCGTCGGCGAACCCGAGCCGCATGCCCAGCGCGGGCAGGGAAAGCACGCCGAGCGCGGCCACCGCGAACAGCAGCGGCGCCCACGGGCGGCGCTGCACCAGCGCACCCCACTTCCGCCAGCGGTCGCCGTGTGCCTTGCCGCGCTTGGTGACCGCCTTCTCGATGCGACGGCCGAACACGGTCAGCAGCGCGGGCAGCAAAGTCACCGCGGCGATCATGGTCAGCAGCACCGTCATCCCGACCGCCAGCGCGACCCCACGCAGCGAACCGAGCCCCAGCACCAGCAACCCGGCCAGCGCGATGATCACCGTCAGCCCGGCGAACAACACCGACCGGCCCGCCGTGTCCAGCGCCTTCCTGGTCGCCTCGTCCCGCTCCGCGCCGCTCAGGATTTCCGTGCGGTAGCGGGAGAAGATCAGCAGGGCGTAGTCGATGCCGACGCCGAGACCGACCAGCATCATCAGGTACGGCACGTAGCTCGGCAGCGTGAACACCTGCGACGCCAGCACGATCACGCCGAGCGAACTGCCGACCGCGAACACCGCGGTGAGCACCGGCAGGCTCGCCGCCAGGAACGAGCCGAACATGAAGACCAGGATCACCAGCGACGCCAGCAAACCCGCCCCTTCCGCCGGTCCGCCACCGCCTTCCGCCGCCTCCCGGATCGCGCCGCCACCCAGATCGACGGTCAGCCCGTCGCCTTCCGCGGCCTTCGCGGTGTCGATGATCCGGCGGGTGTCCTCGACCGGGATGTCCTTGGCCAGCGGCACGGTCGCGTAGGCGGTGTGGCCGTCCTCGGAGAACTGCAGCGGGCTCGGCGGCCCGGCGAGGTGCGGCAACTGCGCGAGCATCCGCTCCACCCGGTCGGCCGGGATCCCGCCGTCGTGGCGGACCACGATCTGCGCGGCTTCCCCGACCTCGCCG
The DNA here is from genome assembly GCF_017309385.1 of Amycolatopsis sp. 195334CR. NCBI lineage: Bacteria > Bacillati > Actinomycetota > Actinomycetes > Pseudonocardiales > Pseudonocardiaceae > Amycolatopsis > Amycolatopsis sp. 195334CR. Next base: position 1,507,072 of record NZ_JAFJMJ010000001.1, read on the forward strand.
CCGAAGCGGTCCTGCAGCTGCTGGGATTCCGTGCCCGGCAGCGCGTGGTCGTCCTCGTAGGCGCTGCCGACGGCCTGCGAGGCGAAGGTGATCGCGGCGAGCACCACGATCCACAGCACGATGGCCAGCCGGCGGTGCCGTTGCGACCATTCCGCGAGCCGCTCGAACCGGCTCCGTTCCACCACTGTTGTGTTCACGGCGAACAGGTTCCGGCAGCGACCCCGGTCGCGTCGTCATGCTCGCGAGCCGACTTCGCCTACCCCGGGAGTTGTTCCCTACGGGCGATCCCGTACTACCCGGGTTGCGTCCACCGGGGGCTCACCACGGCCGACTCGTAGGCGAGCACCACCAGCTGCGCCCGATCGCGAACGTCCACTTTGGTCATGATCCGGCTGACGTGGGTCTTGGCGGTGGCCGGGCTGAGCACCAGCCGCCGGGCGATCTCGTCGTTCGACAGCCCGGCCGCGACCAGCACCAGCACCTCGCGCTCGCGTTCGGTCAGCGAGTTCAGCCGCGGGCTCGGCTCCGGCCGGGTGACCCGCCCGGCGAACTCGGCGATCAGCCGCCGGGTGACCGCGGGCGCGAGCAGCGCGTCCCCGCGCGCGACCACCCGCACGCCGTGGATCAGCTCGGTCGGTTCGGTGTCCTTGACCAGGAACCCGCTGGCACCGGCGCGCAACGCGCCGTAGACGTACTCGTCGAGGTCGAAGGTGGTCAGGATGATCACCTTCGCCCCGTGGTCGCGGGCGAGCAGCTGCCGGGTGGCCGCCAGCCCGTCCAGGCGCGGCATGCGAACGTCCATCAGCACCACGTCCGGGCGGAGTTCGGCGGCCAGGCCGAGCACCGCCTCGCCGTCGGCCGCCTCGCCAACCACGGTGATGTCCGACTCTCCGTCCAAAATGGACTTGAACCCGGCGCGGACCAGGGTCTGGTCGTCGGCCAGCAGGACCCGGATCACCGGCGGCCGCCGATCGGCAGCCGGGCGTGCACGGCCAGGCCGGTTTCCCTGGCGGGCATGGTCAGCTCGCCACCGGCGGCCCGCACCCGCTCGCGCATGCCGCGGATGCCACCGCCCGGCGTGATCGGCCCGCCGGAACCGTTGTCCTCGATCTCCACGCGCACCTCGTCGTCGCCGTACCGGATCCGCACCACGACGGTACTCGCGCCGGAGTGGCGGATCGTGTTGGTCAGCGCCTCCTGCACGATCCGGTACCCGGCGAGCCCGAGCTCCGGCGGCACCGGCCGCGGTTCGCCGAGTTCGGCGGTCACCTCCAGGCCCATCGCCCGCGCGTGGTCGAGCAGTTCGCCGACGCGGTCGAGCCCCGGCGTGGCGTCCACCGGCGCGCGCAGCACCCCGAGCGTGGAGCGCAGCTCCCGCAGTGCCTGCTTGCTCGCGTCCTTGATCGCGCTCAGCGCACCGGTCGACTGCTCGGGGTCGCCGGCGTGGAGCGCGGCGCCGGCCTGGACGGTGATCAGCGAAAGGTGGTGCCCCAGCGCGTCGTGCAGTTCGCGCGCGATGCGCAGGCGTTCCTCGGTGGCCCGGCGGCGCGCCTCTTCCTCACGCCCCAGCTCCACCTGCCGCTTGACCCGGCCGAGCGCCAGCATCGCGACGATCCAGCCCAGCAGCATGAACATCGCGACGTCGTCGACGTGCCGCTTCGCGCTGGCCAGCTCACCGGCCAGGGTGGCGAACACGGTGATCCCGGCAACCACCGCGGCCGCGCGCAGGCGGCCCTCCGCCGACAGCGTGTACAACGCGAGCATCAACGTCAGCAGCACCGGACTGCCCGCACCGACCAGCGGGTAGTACAGCCCGACGCCGACCATGGTGGCCACCGCGACCGCCACCGGGTACCGGCGGCGCACCGCCAGCACCCCGCAACTGAACACGATCAGGCCGAGCCCGAACCACCCCGGCGGCTCGGGCTGCCCGAGGGTGTAGCTCAGCACGAGCACCAGCACGAGCCCGGCCAGCACCACATCGCCTGCCGGGCCCTTCGGCCACCACCGGTTCACCCGGTCATCGAACCACCGGGCGGTAGATGATGCGGACCGCACCGCCGGGGAACTGCTCGGACTCGACCACCTCGAAGTTCACCTGGGTGTCGTCGAACAGGCGCTCGCCCTTGCCCAGCACGGTCGGGTGGACCAGGAGCTCCAGCTCGTCGAGCAGGCCCTCGGCCAGCAGCCAGCGCACCACGCTGACGCTGCCGGAGACCAGGATGTCCCCGCCGTCGCGGGCCTTCTCCTCGGCCAGCTTCGCCGCCGCGTCCTCGTTCAGCAGCGTGGACCCGGCCCAGTCGACCGAGGTCAGCGTGGTGGACAGGACCAGCTTCGGCACGCTGTTCAGCACGCCGGCCAGCGCGTCCTCGGTCTCGTTCGGCCAGTGGCCGGCGAAGATCTCGTAGGTCTTGCGGCCGAGCAGGAGCGCGCCGGCCTCGGTGAAGCGCGAGCCGGTGACCTCCCCCATCCGGTCGTCGAAGAACGGTCCCTGCCAGGTCTCCGGTGCCTCGACCACCCCGTCCAGCGAGATGAAGAGGCTCGCAACAATCTTTCGCATGCAGGCAGCGTCACGGACGGTGCTCTACGCGCGCTCGAGAAGCCCCAAACCCCGCAGCAAGGTGTGCACCCAGGTCTCGGCGAGTTTCCGCCGAGTGGGTTCGTCCTCGTGCTGCTGGTCGAAGTTGCTCAGGAAACCCTGTTGCAGGCAGGCGCCGAGCAGCAGGTCCGCCGCCGCCCGCGGGTCGGCCGTCACGCTGATCCGGCCGAGGCGCTGCTCGGCTTCGAGGTACTCGGCGAGCATGTCGCCGACGTGGCGCGGGCCTTTGCCCCGGTCGTGCACCACCTCGCGGTGCGCGGTGAGCAGGTGCGGGTCGGAGAACAGCGAGGCGGCGATCGGGAAGGTCCGCCCGTAGAAGGCGATCGCGGCGTAGGCGAACTCGGTCAGCACCTGTTCGACCGGGTCCCCGCCGACGCGCTTCGGCAGCCCGCCGATCAGGATGCCGAGGCCGGTCGGCATCCGCTCCTCCAGCACCGCGAGGAACAGGTCGGTCTTGTCGCGGAAGTGCTTGTACAGCGCGGCTTCGGAGAAACCGGCCGCCTTGGCGATCTCCTTGGTGGTCGCCTTGGCGAGCCCGTGGGTGCGCATCACCTGCGCGGCCGCGTCGAGGATCCGGTCCCGCGTGGTCAAGGCGCCTCCTGGTTGACACGTAAGTGAGTGCTCACCCACTATAGTGGTTAGTGAGCACTCACCAACCTGGAGGGACCATGAAGATCACCGTTTTCGGGGCCACCGGCGCCACCGGACAGCACGTGCTCGAGCAGGCCCGCGCGGCCGGGCACCAGGTCACGGCCGTGGTGAGGGACCCGTCGAAGGTGCGCGGAACCGACCTGACCGTGGTCGAAGCCGACACCATGGACCCCGCCGCGATCGAGCCCGCGGTGGCCGGCGCCGACGCGGTGATCTCGGCACTGGGCACCCGGAACGGCCGCGGCCCCACCACCGTCTGCACCGACGGCGCGACCAGCATCGTGCGCGCGATGACCGCCGCGGGCACCCGGCGGCTGGTCGTGGTCAGCGCCGCCGGCCTGGCCAAGGACAACGACGACCCGTTCACCCGCGTGCTGGTCAAGCCGATCGTGCAGCGGATGCTGCGGCACCCGTTCGCCGACATGACCCGGATGGAGGCGCTGGTCCGCGCCAGCGACCTCGACTGGACGATCATCCGCCCGCCGATGCTCACCGAGGGCCCGCGCGGCGCGTACCGGACCGAGGTCGACACCGGCGTGCGCAGCGGCATGCGGATTTCGCGGGCGAACCTCGCCCACGCCATCCTGCTCGCCACCCCCGACGAGCGGACCGTCGGGAAAGTTCTCACCGTCGCGCGATGAGTTCCCGCGAGTCGCCGGGTTACAGGGGTGAACGCACTCGGCGAAAGGACTTTGGGCGATGAACGAGATCCGGCCCCTGATCGAGCAGTGGGTGGCGGCGGTGAACCGGGGCGACCTCGACAGCGTGCTCGCGGAGCACACCGAGGACGTGGTCATGTTCGACGTGCCGGAACCGCAGGACGGCGTGCGCGGCATCGAGGCCTACCGCGAGACCTGGCCGCCGTTCTTCGGCTGGCTGGCCAGTGGCGCGATCTTCGAGCTGGTGTCGCTGGAGGTGACGGCCGGCGCCGACGTGGCGTTCGCCTTCGCCCTGCTGCGCTGCGGCAGGCCCGAGGAGATCGGCGACCAGCGGCTCCGGATCAGCTTCGGCCTGCGCAAGGTCGACGGGCGGTGGCTGATCGCGCACGAACACCACTCGTTCCCGCTGGTCGTGGACGGGGAGCAGCGGGTACGCGCGATCCACGAGGAGTGGTTCGACGGGACCGCGCGCAAGGACCTCGACGGCATGATGGGCCACATCGCCGACGACGTGGTGTCCTACGAACACGAGTCGGAGGTCGACGGCGTTTCGGCGGTCCGCGAGGTCTGCCGCGCGGGGCTGGAGCAGAGCACCGGGAAGGTCGAATGGCACGTGCCGGAGCTCCGGGTGCTGACCGGTGACGGCCTCGCGGTGGCGTGGGGCATCAACCACATGCGGGCCGAGCAGCCGGACGGCAGCTTCGCCGAAAGCGAGTCACGCGGCACGCGGGTTTTCGAGCGCCGTGACGGTCGGTGGCAGCTGGTTCACCAACACGTGTCCTTCCCCGTCGAACCCGCCGATATGGCACGATTTCGCAGGTGAGCAGTAGTAGACCCGCGGCGACGCAGCACCTGCGCGACCTCGCGCGGCTGCGTCGCGTCCGCGACCGCATCGACCGCGAGTACGCGCAGCCGCTGGACGTCGAAGCGCTGGCGCGGGGGGCCAACATGTCGGCCGGGCACCTCAGCCGCCAGTTCCGCGCCGCCTACGGCGAGTCGCCGTACTCCTATCTGATGACCCGGCGCATCGAACGGGCGATGGCCCTGCTCCGGCGAGGCGACCTCAGCGTCACCGAGGTCTGCTTCGAGGTCGGCTGCTCGTCGCTGGGTACCTTCAGCAGCCGCTTCACCGAGCTGGTCGGGGTGCCACCCAGCGTGTACAAGCGCGAGGCGGAGAGCGCCACCGCGGGCATGCCGTCGTGCGTGTCCAAACAGGTGACCAGACCGATCAGGAATCGAGAAGCGCCCGCGGACAGCCTCACCTAGCGTGACGGCCATGGACCTCAACATTCATTCGAGCTTCCTCCCGCACGACGATCCGGACGCCGCGCTGGCGTTCTACCGCGACACGCTCGGTTTCGAAGTCCGCAACGACGTCGGGTACGACGGGATGCGCTGGATCACCGTCGGCCCGAAGGGGCAGCCCGCCTCGATCGTGCTGCACCCGCCCGCCGCCGATCCCGGGATCACCGAGGACGAGCGCCGCACCATCACCGAGATGATGGCGAAGGGCACCTACGGCGGCATCAACCTGTCCACGCACGACCTCGACGAGGTCTTCACCCGGTTGCAGGCGGGGGACGCCGACGTGGTGCAGGAGCCGACCGAGCAGCCGTACGGCGTGCGCGACTGCGCGTTCCGCGACCCGGCGGGCAACATGATCCGCATCCAGGAGCTGAGCTGAGCATGCTCACCCTCGACGCGGTCGAAGTCGGGGTGCCGCGGGAGTTCCACGACGACCTGCGCCTGGCCGATCAGGTGGTCGCGGAGGTCCAGGGTCCCGACGGCGGGCTGTGCGTGCTGACCTACGTGGTCGACCAGCCGAGCGAGGTCGAAACCGTGCTGGCCACCGCCGTCCGCCACGGCGCGCAGGTGCTCAAGCCGCCGAAGAAGTCGCTGTTCGCCGGGTTCGCCGCGTCCTGCCGGGCGCCGGGCGGTTCGGTGTGGAAGCTGACCGCACCGACCAGGAAGGACACCGGCCCGGCCGCGGAGTCGCCGTCGCCGACCGAGCTGGTGGCCATTCTCGGTGTCGCGGATCCCCCGGCGTCCAAGGCTTTCTACGAAGCGCTGGGCATGAAGGTGGACCGGGACTACGGTGCCAAGTTCATCGACTTCCAGCTGACGCCGGGCCTGCCGCGGCTGGGCCTGATGAACCGGGCGGCGTTGGCCAAGGACGCGGGCGCCGGCGCTTCCCCCGCGGTCCTCACCTGCACGGTCGACTCCCGTTCGGCGGTCGAAGCCATCCTGACGACGGCGAACTCCGCGGGCGGCCGAAGCGCCGACGGGGAGTTCACCGATCCCGACGGTTACCTGTGGAAAGTTCGAGTCGCACCCTAGGAGAACGCATGAGCACGAGGACGGACCAGCCGTCGTCGCACCCCGCCGACAGCCATGATCTGATCCGCGTGCACGGTGCGCGCGTGAACAACCTGAAGGACGTCACGGTCGAGATCCCGAAGCGCCGGCTGACGGTGTTCACCGGAGTTTCGGGGTCCGGCAAGAGTTCACTGGTGTTCAGCACGATCGCCGCCGAGTCGCAGCGGATGATCAACGAGACCTACAGCGCCTTTGTGCAGGGGTTCATGCCGACGCTGGCGCGGCCGGAAGCCGATCTGCTGGAGGGGCTGACCACGGCGATCATCGTCGACCAGGAGCGGATGGGCGCGAACCCGCGGTCCACTGTGGGCACCGCGACCGACGCGAACGCGTTGCTGCGCATCCTGTTCAGCCGTCTCGGCAAGCCGCACATCGGTTCGCCGAACGCGTATTCGTTCAACGTGCCGTCGGTGAAGGCCAGCGGCGCGATCACCATCGAACGCGGCAACAAGAAGACGGTGAAGGCCACCTTCAACCAGACCGGCGGCATGTGCCCGCGCTGCGAAGGTCGCGGGGACGTCAACGACATCGATCTGACCCAGCTCTACGACGAGTCGAAGTCACTCGCCGAAGGCGCGATCACCGTGCCCGGCTACAACCCCGACGGCTGGACGGTCCGCTATTTCTCCGCCTCGGGCTTTCTCGACGCGGACAAGCCGATCCGGAAGTACACGAAGCGGGAACTGCACGACTTCCTGTACAAAGAGCCGACCAAGGTGAAGATCGAGAACACGAACATCACCTATGAAGGCCTGGTGCCGCGGATCCAGAAGTCGTTCCTGTCCAAGGACAAGGAAGCGATGCAGCCTCACATCCGCGCCTTCGTCGAGCGGGCGGTCACCTTCACCACCTGCCCCGAATGTGAGGGAACGCGACTGAGCGAAGGCGCCCGCTCCTCGAAGATCAACGGCAAGAGCATCGCGGACCTGTGCGCCATGCAAATCAGCGACCTCGCCGAATGGGTGCGTTCCCTGAAAAAGCCGACCGTCGCACCACTGCTTTCGACGCTGCAGCACACTCTCGACTCGTTCACCGAAATCGGCCTGGGCTACCTGTCGCTGGACCGCCCAGCCGGAACCCTGTCCGGCGGTGAAGCCCAGCGCACCAAACTCATCCGCCACCTCGGCTCCGCGCTGACCGACGTCACCTACGTCTTCGACGAACCCACCATCGGCCTGCACCCCCACGACATCCAGCAAATGAACGACCTGCTGCTCCGCCTGCGCGACAAAGGCAACACCGTGCTCGTCGTCGAACACAAACCCGAAACCATCGCCATCGCCGACCACGTCATCGACCTCGGCCCCGGCGCCGGCAGCAACGGCGGCACCATCACCTACCAAGGCCCCCTGAACGGCCTGCGCGCCAGCAACACCCTCACCGGCCGCCACCTCGACGACCGCGCCACCCTCAAACCCACCGTCCGCCAACCCACCGGCGCCCTCGAAATCCGCAACGCCACCACCCACAACCTCCAGAACGTCAACGTCGACATCCCCCTCGGCGTGCTCTGCGTCATCACCGGCGTCGCCGGCTCCGGCAAAAGCTCCCTCCTCCACCGCTCCCTGCCCTCAGACGCCGGAGTCATCACCGTCGACCAAACCCCCATCCGCGGCTCCCGCCGCAGCAACCCCGCCACCTACACCGGCCTGCTCGACCCCATCCGCAAAGCCTTCGCCAAAACCAACAACGTCAAACCCGCCCTCTTCAGCGCCAACTCCGAAGGCGCCTGCCAAGTCTGCAACGGCGCCGGCGTCCTCTACACCGACCTCGGCATCATGGCCAGCATCACCACCACCTGCGAAGAATGCGACGGCAAACGCTTCCAACCCGCCGTCCTCGACTACCACCTCGCCGGCCACGACATCAGCGAAGTCCTCGCCATGTCCACCGCCGAAGCCCTCGACTTCTTCGGCGACGGCGAAGCCCGCACCCCCGCCGCCCACACCATCCTCACCCGCCTGGTCGACGTCGGCCTCGGCTACCTCAAACTCGGCCAACCCCTCACCACCCTGTCCGGCGGCGAACGCCAACGCCTCAAACTCGCCACCCACATGAGCGACAACGGCGGCACCTACCTCCTCGACGAACCCACCACCGGCCTCCACCTCGCCGACGTCGAACAACTACTCGGCCTACTCGACCGCCTCGTCGACAGCGGCAAATCCGTCATCGTCATCGAACACCACCAAGCCGTCATGGCCCACGCAGACTGGCTCATCGACCTCGGCCCCGGCGCCGGCCACGACGGCGGCCGCATCACCTACCAAGGCACCCCCGCCACCCTGGTCGCCAACCCCACCACCCTCACCGGCAAACACCTCGCCGACTACGTCAGCAGCTGAGGGGCCACCATGCAGTGAATGTGGCTTTCACTGCGGAATCCGCTGTGAAAGCCACATTCACTGCACACGGGCCGAGGCGGCGAGGATATTTCCCGGAGATGCATTAGACAATTCGACGGGCCGAGTCCTTCGAACGGCCCAACCGCACAACGGACACCGTGTGGACAATAATTTTCGCTGGTTGCCTTCGACACCTGGTTTCTGCGAAAGTCGTCAGGCAAGATCGGCGAGCAAATTGATCATCTGCCCACCGGCATCGTCGAACACGAGAGCACCGGGGAGACGCGCATGCGGGTCGTGGCGGTCATGAACTACAAGGGCGGCGTGGGAAAAACGACGCTCACCGCGAACCTCGGCGCGGTCGCCGCCAGCCGGGGCCTGCGGGTACTGCTCCTCGATCTTGATCCACAGACGAATTTGACCTTCTCCTTCTTCTCCATCGACGATTGGCATGATCGGCTCAAGGACGGCCGCACGATCAAGCAGTGGTACGACAGTGAAATGCCCGGACGTGACGTGGCACTGGCGGACCTCGTCGTCACTCCCGAGCGGGTCAACAAGGCGCTCAAGAACCCACCCGGCCAGCTCGATCTGATCTCTTCCCACCTCGGCCTCATCGACATAGATCTCGAACTCGCCGCCCGGCTGGGCGGGACCACCACCCTCGACGGTTCGAAGCGGAAATTCCTGGACCTGCACAGTTGTCTGCGCCGGGCGCTCGAGGACAGCCACTTCGGCACCTACGACCTGGTGCTCATCGACTGCGCGCCGAACTTCGGCTTGGTCACCAAGACGGCGATCGTCGCCAGCGAGCGGATCCTCGTGCCCGCCAAGGCGGATTACCTGTCCACGCTGGGCTTGGACTACCTGGCGGGCAACTGCGCGAACCTGGTGCAGCAGTTCAACGACTTCGTCAACCACAAGCGCGGTGCGGGCGACTACCGACCGATCGATCCGACCTTTCTCGGCGTGGTCTTCACCATGGTGCAGATCTACTCGCAACAGGTCACCCTCGCCCAGCACCCCTACATCGAGGAAGCGCGCCTGAACTCCCAAGTGCCGGTGCTCGAGAGCAAAGTTCGCAACAGCCCACGCCACTTCGGCGACGCCGGCGAGAGCGGCGTACCGGCGATGCTGCGGACTTCCAGCAAGGACGAGGTCGTCAAGGAATTCGATCAGTTGGCGGACGAGGTGCTGGGGGAACTCGCGTTGACAGGTGGTCGGCCGTGAAGGAGTTGAGAGAGCTCATCGTCCTGCAGGCCCGCTTGTCCGAGTTCCTGGCGCAGCAGGATGATGCCACGCTGCAGGCCCTCATTCAGGGAACCGCGCAGCTGGCCGTTGTTCATTCCGACGGAGCACGGGAAGACACCCCAGCTGCTCCACCAGCATCGACGAACCTCGCCGTAAGGCCTTCCAGTGATCCACTGCAGGCTGCCCGAGATCTTCCGGTGTTGCCCTCGCAGCATGAACGACGGCTCTACCTGAATGCGGCCGGGTTACCGGCGACAGGGCTGCGCCGGGTGGCCAAGCTGCTGGGCCTGACGCAGTACAGCTCCCTCAAGAAGGCCGAGCTCCTGGATCTGCTGGCCGGTACCGGCAAGAGTCCATCGGACTTGCGCGACAACTCGACGGCCGAACGACAACAGGCCCCCGAGGTCGAGCACCCCTCGGATGCGCGCCCCGATCCTCAAGCGACGGCCATCGCGTCGCACCTCCGCGAAATCGAGACCGAGGAAGAGGGCGCCACCTACCTCCGTGCTCAGCGGTTGAGCCGGGAGGACTTGCTCGCAGTCGCCGCCGAGTTGCAACTCACCCGTGTGGAACGCCTGAAGCCGACAGAGCTGGAGAAGCGAGTGATCAAGCAGGCGATCGGCGCTCGGCGCAAGTTCGCCGGCCTGAGGACGTGGTGAGCGGTAGTGACCAGCGAGACGTTGGAAGAATCGAGCGGCCGCACGATGCACCTGCTCGGCGGTCGCCGCGTCACGGTTTCCGACCTGCTGGAGGCCGGTCTGATCCGGGTCGGCACAAAGCTCCGGTTCAGGCGCAATCGCATCGGGGTGACCTACGACGCCACCGTGACCGAGCGGGGGCGGATCCGGCTCGAACCCGAGGGGGAAGAGTTCCGTTCGCCTTCACGAGCGGCCATGGTCGCCGCCGGCATGCGGGCGGTCGATGGTTGGCACGCGTGGCTGGTGGTCGAGCAGAACCGATCGCTGGACGCCGTGCGCCAGGAACTGCTCGACCAGGCGATCTCCAGTGCCGCCGCGGCAGCCCACCGGCAGACCGAGGACACCGCGCGTCAACGCATCCACGAGCGCCTGAGGCAGGCACGCGGTCGCGCGGAGGAACGTGCCCCGGAACGCATGTCCGTGCGCGAACTCCTGTCGCTCTGGGGCGCGAAGGAGCGCGGTGACCAGGTCAGCCAGATCGAAGCGGACCTGGCCAACCACGGCTTGGTGACCTCGCCGAGCTTCCGGGCGGTGACCCTGGACACGATGGTTTCGTTGACCACCCCGCTCGACGAGGCGGACGGGACCGCGACGGAGGAACAGCCCGAGATGGTCGACCTGCCGGTCGCGGGAGACGAGGAGGGCGGCGGAGACCTGGATGTCCGCCTCATGGTGGGGAACCTGTCTCCCCTTCTGGGCGTAGAGGCCGTCAACCCCAACAGCACGATCGAAGAAGCGATCACCAAGATGCTGATCAACGACTACTCGCAACTCGCCGTCCTCAACGGCCCTCGCAACCTGCGCGGCGCGATCACCTGGCGCTCGATCGCGCAGGCGATGCACCAGAGGTCCACCCCCAGCCTCGGCGATGCGATCGACCCGCACGTGGAAGTGGTCGCCTACGACCGTGACCTCTTCGAAGTCCTGCCCACGCTGCAGCAGCGCGAGTTCGTGTTCGTCTGGGACGAGACCAAGGAGATCAAGGGCATCGTCACCACTTCCGACGTGGCTCAGCGCTACGGCGAGATGGCCACCCCGTTCTTCCAGCTGGGCGAAGTGGACCAGACCCTCCGGTGGATCTTGAACCGCTCGTTCGACGTGGAAACGCTCCAGCAGGCCTGCAACCGGACGATCACCAGCGTCGACCGCCTCACCTTCGGCGACTACCAGCGCGTGCTGGAGAACAAGGACTGCTGGGCGCGGCTGGGCTGGCCGCTCGACCGCCCCACCTTCGTCTCCCGATTGGAGGAGATCCGCCGGATCCGCAACAAGGTGATGCACTTCCACCCGGACCCCGTAGCCGAGGACGCGGTCGACATCCTGCGGAGGTTCAACAACATGCTGCACCACTACCGCGACTTGGCGTAGTCCGAGATACATCTCGAACAAGGCGACCATGGCAGGGGGTCCAGGGGGCAGAGCCCCCTGGCGGGGGTTTGGGGGTTCGACCCCCAAGGCGATTACGAAGAGAGCCCTGTTTGCGTGTTCTGCAAACAGGGCTCTCTCACGAACGGAGTGGAGCTGAGGGGAATCGAACCCCTGACCTTCTCGATGCGAACGAGACGCGCTACCAACTGCGCTACAGCCCCTTAAAGCTCGTTCAGCATAACAGTGGCTGCCTGCTGCCCGAGCCGGGGGGTCCTATTCGCCGGCTGCCCGGCGGAAGGACCGCTGACCTGGGTCGTCGAGTTCGTGGAAGGCCGGGTCCTCGTCCTCCGGGTCGACCACGACGGCGTGCCGCCGCAGGCGCGAGGTGGGCGACGGCTTGCGCTCGGCACCCGGGATCTCGCGCCGCGGTCGCGGCGGGGCCGCCACGGGCGGAGCCTCGGCCGACTCCTCCACCGGTCGCCGCGTGACGCGCGTGCCCGAGTTCAGCCGCGACGAACGCCGCTGCCGGATCTCGTTCTCGATCCGCACCTGCCGCCGCAGGTACGCGAGGTACCCGACGAGCACCAGGTCGATCGCCCCGTGCGCCCACCACACCAGCGGCGTCAGGAACGCGGCCAGCGCGGCGGTGACCACGGCGAGCACGAGCAGGATGACCACCACGCGCTGCCGGTAGGCGTACTTCGCCCTGGCCGCGATCTCGGCGGCCTCCGGGTCGTAGCCACCGCGGCCCGGCCGGTACTGGCGGCCGCCTTCGCTCGGCTGCGGCAGCGGCGGCAGGTCTCTGCCCACCGGAGCGGGTTCCACGTCGTCGAGGTCGTCGAGGTCGTCCACCTCGTCTTCGAGTTCGGCATCGACCTCGTCGAACTCGTCGTTGGCGTCATGGTCGTCGCGCGCCTGCGGCTTGCCGGTCTCGGACATCGCGAACTCCTCTCGCCCCTCGTGGCGTGTGCTCCCGCTCCGCACGACCCTGGCGGCCAACGCGGAGTCGGCGGTGCGCGCGATCTCCTGGCGCTTGCGCGCGATCATGGGAACGAGGACGACGAGCCATGCCGCGGCCAGCGCGACGATGATCAACGAGCTTGGCATCTCCCGTCACCTCCCCCGACGTGAACTCCTACGTTCGTCACGTTAGTCACAGGAGTAACAGATCTCGGGAAGGCTCGCCGGGTCTTATTCCGGAACTTGTCACTGAATTAGGTGAAAACAGCCCGATGTGGTAACGGGCCACCGCAAGGTCACGCGTAGTCAGCGTGCCCGGCGGCGATCAGCCGTGCGGTGAGCCCGGGGCCGGTTTCCTCGACGGTCATCCCGAAGAGCAGGTGGTCGCGCCAGTCACCTGCCACGTCGAGGTAGCGCTGGAGCAGGCCCTCCTGCCGGAACCCCGCCTTGGTCAGCACCCGGACGCTCGCGACGTTCTCCGGCCGCACGGTCGCCTCGATGCGGTGCATCCCGGCCACGCGGAAGGCGTGGTCCACCACCAGCGCCACGGCCGCGGTGGCCACCCCGCCCCGAACGGCCGAAGTGGACACCCAGTACCCGACCCACGCGGACCGCAGCGAGGCCCTGATCACATTTCCCACGGTGATCTGCCCGGCGAACTCGCCGTCCACGGTGATCGTGAACGGCAGGCACTGGCCGCGCCGGGCCAGCGAACGCAGCGCTGACCACTGCGGCGGCCACGACCACAGCGAGTTCCGCTCGTCCCAGGTACCGGTGCCGCTGGGCTCCCACTCCTCCAGGTGCTCGCGATCGCGCAGCCGCGCCCGGCTCCACGCGCCGCCGTCGCGCAACCGCACCGGCCGCACGACCACCACCCCGGCCTTCACCCGGAGCGGGCCGAGCTTCGCCGGCCAGCCGGGGTGCCGGCCTTCGACGCCGTAGACCTGCGACACCCGCTCAGCCGCGCTGCGCCAGGAAGGTCACCTTGACCTCGTCACCCGCGGCCACCTCGGTGAGGTCCTCATCGATATTGATCAGGCAGTTCGCCTCCGCCAGCGAGGCCAGCAGGTGCGCGCCGGAGGTGCCGAGCGGCTGCACCAGGTACTCGCCGTTGCCCTCGTCGCGCAGCAGTTGCCCGCGCAGGAAGCCCTTCCGCCCCTTGGTGGAGGTGATCGGCGACAGCAGTCGCGCGCCGACCATGCGGCGGTGCGGGTTCCGCGTGCCGCGCGCCGCGCGGATCAGCGGGCGCACCAGCACCTCGAAGACCACCAGCGCGCTCATCGGATTGCCCGGGATCAGGAAGGTCGGCACCGCGTCCGGGCCGAGCCTGCCGAAGCCCTGCACCGAACCGGGGTGCATGGCGATCCGCGTCAGGTCGATCCGGCCCAGCTCGGACAGCGCCGCGTGCACCTCGTCGCCCGAGCTGCCGCCCGCCCCACCGGCCACGACGACCACTTCGGACATCAGCAGCCTGCCCTCGACCACCTCGCGCAGCCGCTTCGGATCGCTCGCCACGATCCCGACCCGGCTCACCTCGGCGCCGGCGTCGCGGGCCGCGGCCGCCAGGGCGTACGAGTTCACGTCGTAGACCTGGCCGACCGACGGCGTGCGATCGATGTCCACCAGCTCGTCGCCGACGGACACAATGGACACCCGCGGGCGCGGGTAGACCAGCACCTTGGCCTTGCCCACCGCGGCGAGCAGGCCCACCTGCGCCGAGCCGATGGTGTCGCCCTGGCGCACCGCGACGTCGCCGATCTGCACGTCCTCGCCGGTCCGCCGGACGTACCCGGCCGACGGCACCGGCTTGTGCACGGTCACCTTGGCGTGGTGGCCGTCGGTGTAGGCGGTCGGCACGACGGCGTCGGCGAGCGTGGGCAGCGGCGCGCCGGTCGCCACGCGCACGGCCTGGCCTGGTTGCAACCGGCGCGGCTGCCGCGAACCGGCCGGGATCTCCCCGACCACCGGCAGCTGCACCGGTTCCTGCCCGGCCGTGCGCACGTCCACGCTGCGCACCGCGTACCCGTCGACGGCTGCCTGGTCGAACCCGGGCAGCGCGTGCTCGGCGACGACCTCCTCGGCGCACAACAGCCCCTGCGCCTCCGAGATCGCCACCCGCACCGGCCGTGGGCGGACCGCGGCCTCCAGTGCGAGGGCGATCTGGGCGTCCACGGAGCGGAACTCGGCGTGTTCCTCCGCGACGCCCTCCGCGGGCGCGGCAGGGGTCGGCGCGTCGGGGACGTCAGGCGCGTCTGGGGCGGTCATCGGCTCGCGTTCTCGATTCGTTCGGTCAGCCAGGTGCGCAGCGACGGCCCGTACTCGGGGTCGTCGAGCGCGAAGTCGACGGCCGCCCGAAGGAAACCGCCGGGGTTGCCGAGATCGTGCCTGCCACCGCGGTGGACCACCACATGAACCGGGTGGCCCTCGGCGATCAGCAACGCGACCGCGTCGGTCAGCTGGAGCTCCCCGCCGGAGCCGGGGGTGATCCGGCGCAGCGCGTCGAAAATGGCCCTGTCCAGCAGGTATCGCCCGGCCGCGGCGTAGGTGGACGGCGCGTCCTCCGGCTTCGGCTTCTCCACCATGCCGTGCACGCGCTTCACATCGGGGTCCTCCGTGTCGGTCACGTCGAACACCCCATAGGGGGAGATCTGCTCGCGCGGGATGTCGAAGGCGCACAGCACGCTGCCGCCCTTCTCGGCGCGCACCGCGGCCATCCTGGACAGCACCCCGGTCGGCAGCACGAGGTCGTCCGGCAGCAGCACGGCGACGGCCTCGTCCTCGTCGGTCAGGTTCGGCTCGGCCTGGGCGACCGCGTGGCCGAGGCCCAGCGCCTGCTTCTGGATCGCGACGTCGACTTCGAGCAGGGCGGGGGCGCGGCGGATCTTGTCCAGCAGATCGGTCTTGCCCTTGGCGGACAGGGTTTCTTCCAGTTCGGGGGCGGCGCGGAAGTAGTCGACCACCGACTCCTTGCCCGGCGAGGTGACGATCACCAGGCGCTGCGCGCCCGCTTCGGCGGCCTCCTCGGCGACCAGCTCGATGCCCGGCCGGTTGACCACCGGCAGCAGCTCTTTCGGCACGGCCTTGGTGGTCGGCAGGAATCGAGTGCCCAGCCCGGCGGCAGGCACGATGGCGGTTCGGAACGTCTGCGTGATTTCGGCGCCCGTCATGGGCGCAAAGCCTAACCTGAGCAGGTGCGAGCAGTGGGCAATGAGCACCCGAGCAAGGCGGAGTGGCGCGAACGGCTGACCTCCGCGCGGTCGGCCGTGCCGATCGCGCGCCGGGTCACCGAGGCGGGCGCGCTGGCCCGCTTCGTCACCGAACTCCCGCACGCGGAGACCGTGTGCGGGTACGTGCCCTTCGGCACGGAGCCGGGGTCGCTGGCCCTGCTGGACGTGCTCCGAGATGCTGGTTCGCGAGTGCTCCTTCCCGTCGTTCCCTCCGTTCCGGGCCCACTGGACTGGGCCGAATACACCGGCTCGGCGTCGCTCGCCCCCGGTCGGTTCCGGGGCGTGCTTGAGCCCACGGGCAACCGCCTGGGGCCGTCCGCCGTCGAGCAGGCGGCACTGGTCCTGGTGCCCGCGCTCGCGGTCGATCACCACGGCGTCCGGCTGGGCCGGGGCGCCGGGTTCTACGACCGTTCGCTCGGTGCCGTGTCGCACGCCGAACTGGTGGCCGTCGTGCGCGACGAGGAGCTGGTGCCTCGTCTGCCCGCCGAACCACACGACGCGCTGATGACCGGCGCGCTGCTGCCCAGCCGTGGCTTCGTCCCCCTTCCCGCCCAGCTCAGCGCGGTGTGACGAACACTGGTTTGCGCTGGGGGAATGATCTGAAGCACAATTGGGTTAGCACTCTTGAGTCCCGAGTGCCAATGCCCGAAGGAGCAGCTGTGCCCACGTACCAGTACGCCTGCAAGGAGTGCGACCACCGCTTCGAGGCGGTCCAGTCGTTTTCCGAGGACAGCTTGACCGAGTGCCCGCAGTGCACCGGCCCGCTGCGCAAGCTCTACGGTGCGGTCGGCGTGATCTTCAAGGGCAGCGGCTTCTACCGCAACGACTCGCGCTCCGACTCGAAGTCCTCGAGCAAGTCCGGCTCGAAGCCCGCGGAGACCTCGGCCAAGAGCGACTCGAGCAAGAGCGACTCGTCCAGCTCGTCCTCTTCTTCGTCTTCGTCGACCACCTCCTCGACGTCGTCGTCTTCTTCGTCCTCCTCTTCATCTACCACGACGAAGACCGCCGCCGCCTCCTGACGCCCTCCCGATCCACCGAGTTGTCCACAGGCACCCACTTGTCCACAGGTGCCCCGACAACCGCTGGTTCACCCCCACCCCCGCGCCCTAGCGTTCGAGGCGCGGGGGATCACCAAGCCGATCCCCCACCGACCACGGGGGCATCGTGCAACTCTTCGAAGATCTGTTCGCCCGGCTGACCGCACTGGTCAGCAGCCGTCGCACGCGGAAGACCTTGGCCGCGTTGCTGGCGCTGACCGCGATCGCGCTGGCGCTGGGCCCGGTGCTGTTCCCGACCGGACCGCCCGGCGAGCCCACGCTGGTCGCCGCCCGTGACCTGAGCCCGGGCACTCTGCTCACGCCGGGTGACACCAAAGTCATCCACATCCCGGCCGAGCTGCGGCCGGCCGGCGCGTTGTCCGGGCAGAGCGCCGACCGCATGCTGGCCGGCGCGGCCAGGGCGGGCGAGCCGCTGACCGATGTGCGCCTGGTGTCCCCTTCGCACGGTCCTCCCGGGACGTCCACCGTGCCCATCCGACTGGCCGATCCGGGCATCGCCGAACTCCTGCACCCCGGCACGCGGGTGGACGTGGTGGCCGCGGATCCGCACCAGCAACGGCAGCTGGCGTCGGCGGTGACCGTGGTCACCGTGGTCACCTCCGGGGGTGAGAGCAAGGCGCGGCCGAATTCGGCGAAAGGCCCGCTCGTACTGGTTGCCGTGCCGTCGGAGGTCGCCACGCCCCTCGCCTCCGCCGCGCTGGACCGACCGGTAACCGTTACGCTCCGGTAGCGTTTTCGTCCCTGCTGGAGAAGGAGAAACCCCCGTGCTCAAAGGCTTCAAGGACTTCTTGATGCGCGGCAACGTCGTCGAGCTGGCCGTTGCGGTCGTCATCGGCACGGCGTTCACCGCGATCGTCACCGCTTTCACCACCGGCTTGATCAAACCGCTGATCAACGCCATCGGCGGTTCGGATGCCGCACAGGGCCTGGGCTTCTACATCTTCTCCGGCAACCAGGGCACCTTCATGGACTTCGGCGGCGTGATCAACGCCGGGATCAACTTCCTGATCGTCGCCGCGGTGGTGTACTTCCTGTTCGTGCTGCCGTTGCAGAAGGTGCAGGAGCGCCGCAAGCGGGGCAAGGAAACCGGCCCCGCCGAACCGACCGATGTCGAACTGCTGAAGGAAATCCGGGACCTGCTGCGCCAACAACAACACCAAACCGACGACTCCACCCCGAACCGCCCCCCGCGCCCCTGACCACCGAACTCGCTCCCCGCGCCGTACTCCTCGCACGGGCATCCCCACGTGCCACGCTCACGCGGCCGAGCACCACCCTCGCGGGGGGCGAACCCCGCTAGCGCATCGCCTCAGCCCGGCCCACCACCGGCACCGCGGCCACCAACTCCCGAGGCGGCGTGTCCTTCGACAGGAACCCCGCCGCCCCGTGCCGCAGCGCCGGGTACACGTACTCGCCGATGTCGTGCGTACACGTACTTGCCGGTCTCGAACACCATAAGGATTCCCACCGCCTTCGGCGCGGACGACGGCCGCCCGGTCAGCCGGGGCACCTGGATCCCGCCCTCCTTCGGCGCTGCCGAACGGGGTGCCGCGCCACCGGGGGCCAGGCGGGCAGAGCACGCCGCCGAGTGCCTCACCACCATGGCAGGCAAGACGGGCCGCCGCGCCGACCAATGCCGAGCGCAAAACGAAGATCGCCTGCTCCGCCGGTGGCGGGAGCAGGCGATGCGGTGGATCAGCGGTCGTGGTGGGGTGGGCGGTTTTCGTGGTACCAGGAGTCCGTGTCGCCGGTGGGTTCCTGGGGGCGTTCGTCGGAGGTGGTTTCCGGGAGCACGTCTCCGAAGACCTCCTCCAAGCGGCGACGGCGCTCAGGTTCCGCGGGCGAAGACATCAGGACTCGTTCAGGCCGGACAGCTCGTCGATCACGTACGGCACGAGCGCCGAAAGCGTCGCCATGCCGTCGCGGACGGCGGCTCGCGAGCCCGCCAGGTTGACCACCAGCGTGCTCCCCGAAACCCCGACCAGACCACGCGAAATACCAGCGTCGACCGCGCCCGCGGCCAGGCCGGAGGAACGCAGGGCCTCGCCGATGCCCGGGATCGGGCGGTCCAGCACACCGGCCGTCGCGTCCGGGGTGACATCGCGCGGCGACACGCCGGTCCCGCCGACGGTGACCACCAGGTCCGCCCCGCCGATCACGGCCGTGTTCAGCGCGTTCCGGATGGCCACGGTGTCGGCGTGCACCACCACGGTGCCGTCGACGATGAAGCCCGCCTCTTCCAGCAACTCGGTGACCAGCGGACCAGCGGTGTCATCGACCTCGCCGTGGGCGGCACGGTCGTCCACGATCACCACGAGAGCCCGGCCCAGCCGTTGTGCACTGCGTTCCATGTGCCCACCGTAGCGCGAACCGGCGGCAGACGATCAGCGCGCGCCCCGGCACGCGCAGACCCCGGCGAAATGTCCTCAATGTCCGAACATGCTTCTGCGGGCTAAAGCAGGTTCCCCAGGTCAGGGGGGCCAAATGTGACGGAAGGCTGACGGCGGCGCCGCAACGCTGCCGTCGGGAGGCCGTGCCGCCCTAGCGTGATCCGGGTGCGAGTACTCATCACCGGCGGGGCCGGGTTCATCGGCTCCCACATCGCCGACCAGCTGGCCGCCAGGGGCGACGAGCCCGTCCTGCTCGACAGCCTCACCCCCACCGCGCACGGCGTCGCCCCCGAGCAGCATCGCGCCGCCGAGCGCGGGCGCGCCCCTGAGCACAACCGGGCGCCCGAACACGACCGCACCACCGAGGACGAGCGCACGCCTGGGCAAGGCCGCGTCCCTGGATATGTCGGCGAGTATGAGTTCCACCGCGCCGACGTCACCGAGCTGCGCCCCGAGCAGCTCGACGGGATCGACGCCGTCTGCCATCAGGCGGCGATCGTCGGGCATGGGGTCGATCCGGCCGACGCGCCCGCCTACGCCTGGAACAACGACTACGGCACCGCCGTCCTCCTCGCCGCCATGCACCGCGCGGGCGTCCGAAAACTGGTGCTCGCCTCCTCCATGGTCGTCTACGGAGAGGGTCGTTACGCCTGCGCGGAGCACGGCATCGTCGCCCCCGCGCCGCGGCTGCAGTCCGATGTGGACGAGGGTAGGTTCGAGCCGCGCTGCCCCCACTGCGGTGAGCAGCTCGAATCCCGCCTGGTGCCCGAGGACGCGCCCCTGAACCCCCGAAGCACGTACGCCGCTACCAAGCTCGCCCAGGAACACCTCGCCGGAGCCTGGGCCCGCCAGACCGGCGGCCGGGTCTGGGCCCTGCGCTACCACAACGTCTACGGCCCCCGGATGCCCCAGAACACCCCGTACGCCGGCGTCGCCTCGCTGTTCCGTTCGGCGCTCGAACGAGGCGAAGCCCCGACCGTCCTAGAAGACGGGCGCCAGCGACGCGACTTCGTGCACGTCGATGACATCGCGCGCGCCAACCTCCGAGCGCTGGACGTCGAGCCGCCCGAGGAGATCACGGCGGTCAACGTCTGTTCCGGCGAACCCCACACCGTCGGCGACATGGCCGCCGAGCTCGCCCGCGCGTGCGGCGGACCGGAGCCGCGGATCGTCGGCGGAGCGCGTCCGGCCGACGTACGGCACGTGGTCGCCGACCCGGCACTGGCCGAGAAGCTGCTCGGCTTCACCGCGAGCGTCGGCTTCCGGGAAGGCGTCGCAGGCTTCGCCACCGCCCCACTCCGGCGGTAATCTCGAACGGCATGACCGTGCGCTATCCCCCGGGCGAAATCCTGCTGAAGCTGCACGCCCGTTTCGGCCCGGCGGTCAAGGCGGGCCCGAGCTACGCCTACCTCCTCGGCCCCGAGGCCAACCGGTTCCTCTTCGCCAACTCCGAGCTGTTCAGCTGGCGCGAGGCCTTCGACCTGCTGGTCCCGGTCGACGGCCCGACCTCGCTGATCGTCAGCGACGGCGAGGACCACCGCCGTCGGCGGCGGCTGGTGCAGCCCGCACTGCACCACCGGCAGATCAGCACCTACCTGGACATCATGACGGCCACCGCGGACGCCACCATCGACGCGTGGCGCCCCGGCCAGCGGATCGACCTCTACCAGGAGTTCCGCGCGGCGATCCGGCGCAGCACCATCCAGTCCCTGTTCGGCGCCCGGCTCGGCGGGGAGGCCGACTTCTTCGGCACCGAACTGCAGCCGCTGCTCGACCTGATCGACCGGCTCCCGCAGGCCGTCGACGTGCACCGGCGCCTGCGCACGCCGACGTGGCGGCGCGCGATGGCCGCCCGCGCCCGCGTCGACGAGCGGATCTACGCCGAGATCGCCAGGACCAGGGCGGGCGCGTCCGAAGTGGACGATCACGCGCTGGCCACCCTGGTGCACGGCGGT
Organism: Amycolatopsis sp. 195334CR; assembly: GCF_017309385.1. NCBI lineage: Bacteria > Bacillati > Actinomycetota > Actinomycetes > Pseudonocardiales > Pseudonocardiaceae > Amycolatopsis > Amycolatopsis sp. 195334CR. The sequence goes on from NZ_JAFJMJ010000001.1 coordinate 1,528,609, forward strand.
GATGAGCAGCTGAGCGACCTGGAGATCCGCGACCAGATGGTCACGCTGATCGCCGCCGGGTACGAGACCACCAGCGCGGCGATGGCCTGGGCGCTGTACTCCGTGCTCAGCGACCGCGAGGTGTACGAGCGGGCCAAAGGCCAGCAGGATCGCGAGTACCTCAACGGGATCGTGCAGGAGACGCTGCGCCTCTACCCGCCGGCGGTGATCTCGGCGCGCAAGGTGGTCGAGGGCTTCGAATTCCACGGCAAGCGATTCCGGCCGGGGACCCTGCTGCTGTACAGCCCGTATGTCACGCACCGGCTGCCGGAACTGTGGGAGGACCCGCTCGCCTTCCGGCCCGAACGCTGGCAAGGCCACAAGGCGGCTCCGCACGAGTTCCTGCCATTCGGCGGTGGGCCTCACCGATGCATCGGCGCGACGATGGCGACCACGGAACTCGCCGTCATGCTCGGGCGGGTGGTCGCCCGGGCGGACCTTCGCCTGCTGCCGCAGCGCATCCGCGCCACCAGCCCGGCGGCCATGCGCCCGCGGAACGGACTCCGAGCCGAGGTCCGCTGAGCACGCCCGGCAAACTCGCGGTTCTCGCAGCGCCCGCGGCCCTCGCAGCCCTCGCTCTCGCAGCGCCCGCAGCCCTCGCAACCTTCGTGGCCCTCGTGGCCTTCGCGGCCGTCACAGCCTCCGCAGCTCTCGCAGCTCTCGCAGCCCTCGTAGCTCTCGCGACTCTCGCAGCGCCCGCAGCCCTCGCAGCCCCGCAGCCCCAGCGCCCGCAGCCCTCGCAGCCTTCGCAGCCCTCGCAGCCCTCGCAGCGCCCGCAGCCCTCGCAGCCTTCGCAGCCCTCGCAGCCTTCGCAGCGCCCGCAGCCCTCGCAGCGCCCGCAGCCCTCGCAGCGCCCGCAGCCCTCGCAGCCTTCGCAGCCCTCGCAGCCCCTCGCGCAGCCCTCGCAGCCTTCGCAGCCCTCGCAGCCCTCGCAGCGCCCGCAGCCCTCGCAGCCTTCGCAGCCCTCGCAGCGCCCGCGGCTCTCGCAGCGCCCCGGCTCTCGCGGCCAGCCCGGCAAGCCCGCTAAGCCAGTGGCAGGTGTACTTCGAACCGGCAGCCGGGACCGTGGTTGCGGACCAGGATCCGCCCCTTGTGGGCCTCCACCAGGCCCTTCGCGATCGCCAGCCCGAGACCGCCGCCTGCACCATCGCGCTCCGGGGTACGAGCGCGCGTACCGCGGAACGCCACATCGAAAACCCGCCCGATCTCGTCGTCCGGGATGCCGCCGCAGCCGTCGTCGACGGCGATTAGGGCTTCTGCGCCGGCCACGCCGATCTGCACCGCGACCGTCCCGTCCGGCGGGGTGTGCCGGATCGCGTTCGACACCAGGTTCCGCACGATCCGCGCCAGCTCCGGGTCGCTCCCGCTGACCACTGGCGACGCCTGCGCGTGCGCCTCCACGCGCACCCGCTTCCGGTGCGCCACCGGCGTCTGCGCGGCGATCGTGTCGCTCACGACGTCCCGCAGCGGCACCGCCGACATGGTCAACCGCAACGCTCCCGCGGTGATCCTCGACAGCTCGAACAGGTCGTCCACCATGCCCGACAGCCGCGTGCTCTCGCCGCCGATGCGCTGCGCGTACCCGGCGACCTCCGCCGGCTCCGACACCACGCCGTCCGCCAGTGCCTCGGCCATCGCGCGGATACCGGCCAACGGGCTCCGCAGGTCGTGGCTGATCCAGGCGACCAGTTCCCGCCGCGACGCCTCCGCGGCGCGTTCCCGTTCACGCGCCTCGCGTTCCCACACGCTCCGCCGCGCGATGGCCCGCCCGAACACGATCGCGCAGGGCACCACCACCAGCGCGACCAGCAGGCACACCAGCACCATCGTGGTCAGCGTCGAGTTGAACATGAACCCGCTGACCCCGAGCACCCCGGTCAGCGTGGCGACCAGCGGGATCAGCACCATCACGGTCAGCGTGGTGGCCAGCGCCCCGTGCCGCAGCCGGTACAGCACCAGCCCGCCCAGCAACGCCACCGGCAACGCGAACAACAACGCGAACGGCAGGATGTGCCACGCGTGCGTGAGCATCGCGCCGAAGGATTCGTCCGATTCGATCATCGCGAGCTCACCGGGTCGTAGCGGTAGCCGACGCCCCACACCGTGGCCACGCGCACGGGTTTCGCGGGCTGCGGCTCGATCTTCTCGCGCAACCGTCTCACGTGGACGGTCACTGTGGACTGGTCGCCGAAGTCCCAGCCCCACACCTTCTCCAGCAGGTCGGTGCGGGAGTACGCGGTGCCGGGATGGGTCAGGAAGAACGCCAGCAGGTCGAACTCGCGCGCGGTCAGCGGCAGGTCGACCCCGCCGAGCGTGGCGTCGCGCGCGGTGGTCCGCAGCACCAGGTCACCGTCGCGCAGTTCCTCGGCCGGAGCCGCGGGACGGCTCGGCAGTCGCGCCCGGCGCAGCACCGAGATCACCCGCAACGCCAGTTCACGCGGGCTGAACGGCTTCGTCACGTAGTCGTCGGCGCCGAGTTCGAGCCCGGCGATCCGGTTCTCCTCCTCGCCGAGCGCGGTCAGCAGCACCACCGGCACCTGACTGGTCTGCCGCAGCCTGCGGCACACCTCCAGCCCGCTGATCCCCGGCATCATCACGTCGAGCACCACCAGGTCGGGCGGCCGCTCGGCGAACAGCCGGAGCCCCTCCTCGCCGGTCCCCGCGACCTCGACGGTGAACCCGGCGACCTCCAGGTACCGGCGCACCACGTCGCGCACGGTCTCGTCGTCGTCGACCACGAGCACCCGGCCGCTCTCCTGCGTCATTCCCGCTCCTACCAGTACGTGAAGACCACATGGTTCACCACGAGCGCGGTCACCGCCTGCGCGGCGAGCCACCCGCGCCTGCCGGACGCCGGCAGCAGCGCCGCGGCGGGCAGCAGCCACACCGCGAACGGTAGCCAGATCCGCTCGGTTTCGGCCTTCGAAAGCCCGGAAAGGTCCGCGAACGCGACCACCAGCAGTGCCGCCAGCCCGAGCAGCACCACCGGATCCGACCAGCGGCCGGCGACCGTCCGCCGCACCCCGGCGACCAGCGCGGGCCCCAGCACGATGGCGAGGCACGCCAGGTTCGCCCAGACCCAGTACGCGTACGGCCGATCGCTGGCGATGCCCTGGTAGTACCGCTCGACAACCAGGTGGTACCCGTCCAGCCACCAGAACCCGGCGAGCGCGAACGCCAGCACCACGCCCAGCGCGCCCACCAGCGCGAGCGCGAACGTCCGCCAACTCCGCACCACGGCCAACGCGATCAGGCCGAGCAGGACCAAGCCGTACGACAGGAAGATCCCGAACCCGAGCACCACCCCGGCGGGCAACGCGAGCAGCGGGCGCCGACGGGCCAGCGCGAGCAGCGCGACGCCGACCGCGGTGACCCCGGCGAACAGGCCGTCCGCCGAGACGCCCACCCAGATCGCGCCGGGGAACAACACCGCGAACGGCACCATCGCACGGGCCGCCTCGGGACGTCCGAGCGCGGAGACGGTCACCGGAACGGCCACCGCGAACAGGCAGCCGACCAGGACGCAAACGATTGCGGCCCAGGTGCCTCCGCCGAGGCCGAGCCGGTCGAGCCAGACGAAGACCAGGGTGGCGCCGGGCGGGTGACCGGACACGTGGGTGGTCCACGAATCCGGCTGGAAGTCGAGGATGCGGGAGCTGAACTCGCGGAGCATGACCGGGATGTCGGTGATGCCGGGGACCTCACGCAGGTACTCGTGGTCGCTTTCGAGCCGTCCGGCGAAACCGGTGCGGAAACCGTCGATCAACGCGAGCGACATCGTCCAGCAGACCGTCGCGCCGTAGCCGAGCGCGAGCAGCGAGCGCCACGAAAGCCGTTCCGCAAGCGACGGCCCCCACATGACCACCGCCGCGGCGACCAGCACCGCGAACAGCGAACCGGGGCCGACGCGCGGCAGCCAGTCGCCGTAGAGCGGCGGCGCGAACGCGTAGATGACCACCCCGGAACCGGGGCGGTTGAAGTACAGCCCGAGCGCCGTGCCGAGCGCGACCAGCACCGCGGCGACGCCGACGGCGGCCAGATCACCTCGGGACGCGACGGATTTGCGCGGCAGGACGTCGACCACCAGCGCACGGTAAGCCCGGCGGTACCGGCGCGTCGAGGCGGAACGGCGGTCCGTCACCATCCGGTAAGAACCTCGTGGCTGTCACAGTTTGGTAAGCACGCCAAGGGTTTTTCGGTGTCCACAACAGCCATAGCGTGACTCGCCGTGATGGTCGACGTGATACTTCCCTGTCTCGACGAAGCGGCCGCGCTGCCCGGGGTCCTTGGCGCGCTGCCCGACGGTTACCGCGCGATCGTGGTCGACAACGGCTCCACCGACGGCTCACCGGAGATCGCCGCGGATCTCGGCGCGAAGGTGGTCCACGAACCGAGGCGCGGCTACGGTGCCGCCGTCCACAGTGGACTCGAGGCGGCGACGGCCGAGTTGGTCGCCTTCCTGGACGCCGACGGTTCGCTGGACCCGCGCGAGCTGCCGGTGCTGGTGGCCGCCGTGCAGAGCGGCGCCGACCTGGCCGTGGGCCGCCGGGTGCCGACCAGCCCCGCCGCCTGGCCCTGGCACGCGCGAGCCGGCAACGCGCTGCTCGCGGCCTTGCTCCGCCGCCGAGGCCTCGGCGTCAGCGACATCGCGCCGATGCGGGCAGCCAAGCGAGAGCACCTGCTCTCGTTGCAGATCACTGATCGCGCTTTCGGCTATCCGCTGGAGCTGCTGGTGAAGGCCGGGCGAGCGGGCTGGCGGATCGACGAGTTCGAGGTCAGCTACGGCGAACGCGCCCGGGGCACCAAGTCGAAGGTGTCCGGCTCGGTGCGCGGCACGCTGCGTGCGGTCCGCGACATGGGGCGGGTGCTCGCGCGATGAACCACCCTCCTGCCGCCCACCCTCAACCGAGTTTCGCCCTGCTCGTGGTCGCCAAGGCCCCCGTACCCGGCTTCGCCAAGACCCGCCTCTGCCCGCCCGCGACCCCGGAACGAGCCGCCCGGATCGCCGCCGCCTCCCTGCTCGACACGCTCGACGCCGTGCTCGCCACCCCCGGCGCCACCCCGGTCGTCGCCTTCACCGGCGACCTGGACGCGGCCGCCAACCGCGCCGAACTCACCGAGGCGCTCGGACGCACCACCGTCCTCCCCCAGCGCGGCACCACCTTCGGCGAACGGCTCGCCAACGCGCACGCCGACACCGCCGCGCGCTTCCCCGGCCTCCCCGTGCTGCAGATCGGCATGGACACCCCGCAGGTCACGCCGTCTCTCCTGGCCGCGACGGCGAAACGGCTCGACGAACGCGAGGCCGTGCTCGGCCCGGCCGATGACGGCGGCTGGTGGGCGCTGGGCCTGCGCGACCCGCTGAAGGCCCGCGCTCTCACCGAGGTGCCCATGTCCACACCGGACACCGGCGCACTCACCAGGAAAGCACTGGGACTCACCATCGACATCGGCACGAGATTGTCCGATGTAGACACCATGGAGGACGCGATCGCGGTGGCGTACCGAACGCGCGGCCGCTTCGCCACGGCGGTGCTGCCATGACCGCCTTCGACACCGGCCTGCTCGGCGGCCCATGCTGGCTGGAATCCGGGACCGGGGAACGCATCCGGCTCCCCGCCGAACGCTGGAGCGACGAACCCGGCGCGGGCGACGAGCTGCTGCTCGGCCGCTGCACCGGCCCGACGGTCGACCTCGGCTGCGGCCCCGGTCGGCTCACCGCCGCGCTGACCGCCCGCGGGATCACCGCGCTCGGCGTCGACCATTCGGCCGTGGCCATCCGCCTGACCAGGGCACGCGGCGCGGTCGCACTGCACCGCGACGTGTTCCGCCCGCTGCCCGGCGAAGGGCGCTGGCGGCACGTCCTGCTCGCCGACGGCAATCTCGGCATCGGCGGTGACCCGGTGGCCCTGCTCGACCGCGTCCACCGCCTGCTCGGTGCGGACGGCACGGCGCTGGTGGAGCTCGATCCACCCGGTCAGGGCCTGCGGCGGAGCGAGGTCCGCATCGACGCCGGTTCCTGGTTCCCGTGGGCGTGGGTCGGCGCGGACGCGCTCGGCGACCTCGCCGCCCGCACCGGCTTCCGTCCGGAATGGACGGCCCTCAGCGGTCACCGCTGGTTCGCCGAGCTGAGGCGACGGTGAACCGCTTCCGCGCCGCCGCGCACTCCCCGGCAGTGACCTCGCGGATCGGCATCGCGCTCGGCGTCGCCTTCCTGCTGTGCTTCCTCACCGGCCTGCTCAGCCACCTCATCCAGCACCCGCCGGGCTGGTTCGGCTGGCCGAGCCGCCCGGTCCAGCTGTACCGGATCACGCAGGGCGTGCACGTCATCTCCGGGATCGCGTCGATCCCGCTGCTGCTGGCGAAGCTGTGGACGGTCTACCCGAAGCTGTTCGAGAAGCCGGCGATCCGATCGATTCCGCACGCGCTGGAACGGCTGTCGATCCTGGTGCTCTCCGGGGCGGCGTTCTTCGAAGTGACCACGGGCCTGCTGAACGTGGCGCAGAACTACCCGTGGAACTTCTACTTCCCGTCGCTGCACTACGCCGTCGCGTGGATCGCGATCGGTTCGGTGGTGGTGCACGTGGCGGTCAAACTGCCGATCATCCGCGGGCCGAAGGAGCCGGAGGAACCAGCACCGGGGCTCTCCCGGCGGGGCTTCCTGCGGTCCACCTGGCTGGTCACCGGCGTCGCCGTGGTCGCCACCGCGGGCGCGACGGTTCCCCTGCTGCGCAACGTTTCCGGGCTGTCGTGGCGTTCCGGCCGGGACCTGCCGGTGAACCGGACCGCGGCCGCGGCGGGCGTGCTCTCCACCGCACAGGACCCGAACTGGCGACTGGAAATCGCCACCGCCACCGGGACGAAGTCCCTCTCCCGCGCCGAACTCGCCGCCCTTCCGCAGACCACCGCGGAACTTCCGATCGCCTGCGTCGAGGGCTGGAGCCAGTCGGCCGTGTGGAGCGGGGTCGCCTTCCCCGACCTCCTGCGGGCAGCCGGCGCCGAGCCGGGCGCCGACGTGCGCGTGCTTTCCCTGGAACGCAACGGTTTGTACGCGACGAGTGAATTACCGGGAACGCACACCGCCGACCCGTTGACCCTGCTCGCGCTCACCCTGAACGGCGAGGTGCTGCCGCCCGACCACGGTTACCCGTGCCGCGTGATCGCGCCGAACCGGCCGGGCGTGCTGCAGACGAAGTGGGTCCGCCGACTGGAGGTCCGATGAGGTACCTGCTCGCCCTGCCAGGCATCGCCGCGCTGGTCTACGGCGGATACCTGCTGGTGCCGCTGGCCGACTTCTCGGTCGGGCTCTGGCTGGTCGCCGGACCGCTGGTGCACGATCTGCTGCTCGCGCCGGTGGTCGCGCTGATCGGCTGGGCCCTCACGCGCCTGCCGCACGCGAAGCCGTTGCTGGTCGGCGGCGCGCTCACCGGGGTGCTGTGCCTGCTGGCCGTTCCGCTGCTGTGGCGCACCTACGGCACGCCGCCGAGCCCCGGCCTGCACGACGGCAACACCTGGCTGGGCCTCGGCCTCACGCTCGCCGCGGTGTGGCTCGGCGTCGGCTTGTACCTCGTCGTGCGCATATTGAACCGCGGGGATCAGGAGGGGGCTTCCTGATCACCCGCGGTTCATCTCCACCGGTCCCTGCGAGGCCGGGAGTTGGTCTCGGTCGCCGCTGCGACCGAGCGTTTTGGTGGTTGCCACCGGGTGTCCTTCGCGGATATCGGCGGATCCAGGTTTTCGCTGGGCGTGCCGCGCCGAGGCCCTCGTACCGGAGTCGTACTCGGGCCTTGGCGCGGTGCGTCCAGCGGGAAGCTGGGCCGTCGAGATCCGTGGAAGACGCCCGGTGGTGACCACTTAGTTGGTCGGAACGGGCTGGCCGCCGAGGGTCACGTCGATGACGTTGTTCCCGGCCAGGGTCAGCTTGACCTGGTCGCCGGGCGCCTTCGTGCGGATCGCCGCGACGAGGGCGTCCGAGCTGTCCACCACCCGCTCGTCGATCTTGGTGACCACGTCGCCCGCCTTCAGCCCGGCCTGCTCGGCGGGGCTGCCCGGGGTGATCTCGCGGATCGCCGCGCCGCCCTCCGGCGCGTCGGTCACCGTGGCGCCGACGAAGGTCTGGGTGGCCTTGCCGGTCTTGATGATCTCGTCCGCGGTCCGGCGGGCCTGGTCGATCGGGATGGCGAAGCCGATGCCGACGTTGCCTCCCTGCGACTGGCCGCTGCTCGGCGGGCTGTAGATGGCCGAGTTGATGCCGATGATCTGCCCGGACATGTTCGCCAGCGGACCACCCGAGTTGCCCGGGTTGATCGCCGCGTCGGTCTGCACCGCGTCCATCACGGTGGCCTGGCTGCCCTGGTCACCGCCCGCCCGCACCGGCCGGTGCAGTGCGCTGACGATGCCCGAGGTGACCGTGCCGGACAGCTCGAACGGCGAGCCGATGGCGACCGTGCCCTGGCCGACCTTCAGGTCGTCGGAACGGCCCAGTTCGACCGGGGTCAGCCCGCTGACGCCCTCGGCCTTCACCACGGCGACGTCGGAACTGGGGTCGCGGCCGACCACGGTCGCCGCGGCCTTGCGCCCGTCCTGGAACACCGCCTGGATCTGCCCGCCACCGTTCGCGGCGTTCTCCACCACGTGGTTGTTGGTCAGGATGTAGCCGTTGCCGTCGATGACGAAGCCCGAGCCGCCGTTGGCCTGGCCGCCCCGGCCGACCACCTGCAGCTGGACCACGCTCGGCGAGACCTTCTGCGCCACCGCTTCCACCGAGCCCGCCGGCGCGTTGCCGGTCTGCTTGGCCGGTTGCGGGGCTTCGAGCGAACTGGCTGACGAGGTCGTGCCGTCCGAGGCCAGGTAACCGCCGACCGCACCCGCGCCACCGCCGACGAGCAGGGCCAGCACGGCCACCCCGGCGACGAGCTTGCCCGCGCCCTGGCCGCGCTGCTGTTGCTGCTGCTGCGGCGGGTAAACGGCGGTGCCACCGGGCTGGTACTGCTGGTAGTACGGCTGGCCGGGGCTCGCGTACGGGTTGTGCTGCTGCGGTTGTTCCGCGTACTGCTGGGTCTGCTCCGAGTGCGCGCTCTGCGCCGACCACGGGTTCGGCGCGGCGTACTCGTTCCCAGCGGAGTGATCCGGCTTGTCCTGAGCTTCCGGCCCCTGGCCGTGCGGGTCGTTCTCGGTCATGTCTCCACCATGCGCTCCGGTCCTGAGAGGCACCTGAGCCGAACCTGTGGGTTGGACCAGAACGACTCAGTGCGCGGCGCGCAGCCTCTCCGCTATCTGCTCCGGGGTGGTGTCGTTGACCCAGACGGCCATCCCGGACTCCGAACCGGCAAGGTACTTCAACTTGTCCTTGCTCCGCAGCACGGAGAACAGCTCGAGGTGCAGCCACCAGTCCTCGCGACCCGCGCCGACCGGGGCCTGGTGCCAGCCGGCCACGTACGGCAGCGGGCGATTGTAAAGCGCGTCACACCGGCCGAGGACTTCCAAGTAGACGGACGCGAAGTCGTCGCGTTCGGCGTCGGTGAGCGCCGGGATGTCGGGCACCTGCCGGTGCGGCACCACCTGGACCTGCACCGGCCAGCGCGCGGCGGGCGGCACGAACGCGGTCCAGTGCTCACCGCGCGCGATCACGCGCTCCCCCGACGCGCGTTCGGCGGCGAGCGCGTCACCGAGCACGTGGCTGCCGTGCTCGGCCTGGTAGGCGCGCGCGACTTCCAGCATGCGGGCGGTCTTCGGGGTGACGAACGGGTAGGCGTAGATCTGCCCGTGCGGGTGGTGCAGGGTGACGCCGATCTCCTCACCCCGGTTCTCGAACGGGAAAACCTGCCGCACACCGTCCAAAGCGGACAGCTCGGCGGTGCGGTCGGCCCACGCCTCGACCACGGTGCGCACCTGGCGACGGCTCAGCTGGCCGAACGAACGGTCGTGGTCGCTGGTGAAGCAGACCACCTCGCAGCGGCCGCGGCCCGGCGCCAGCGGCACCATCGGCAGGCCGTCCACAGTGGACTCGGAGCCGGAGACGCCCTGGGCGAAGGATGGGAAGCGGTTCTCGAAGACCGCCACCTCGTAGTCCGATTCCGGGATCTCGCTGGGCTTCCCCGGTTTGGTCGGGCAGAGCGGGCAGAGGTCGGCAGGCGGTTTGTAGGTGCGGGTCTGGCGGTGCGCCGCCATCGCCACCCACTCGCCGGTCAGCGGGTCGAGCCGGATCTCCGAGGCCGCCGCCACCGGCGGCAGGTCCCTGGTGTCCACCGCGGTGCGCGGCGGGGCGTGCTCGTCGGCGTCGAAGTAGATGATCTCCCGGCCGTCCGCGAGCTTGTGCGACGTGCGCTTCACTCGTCGTCCCCGGGCACATTCGCGATGATCAACTCTCCAGCTTTCTCACGGAGGATTTCGATGGCGCGTTCGGACAGCCCGTCGTCGCTGACCACGACGTCGGCCTCGTCCAGGTCGGCGATGGTGGAGATGCCGACGATCTCCCACTTGGTGTGGTCGGCGAGCACCACCAGGCGGCGGCCTGCCTCGACCAGCGCCCGGTCGGTCTCGCTCTCGGTCAGGTTCGGCGTGGTGAAGCCCGGCCCGTCGGCCATGCCGTGCACACCGAGGAAGACCACGTCGAGGTGCAGGGAGCGCAGGCTGTTCACCGCGACCGGGCCGACCAGCGCGTCGGACGGGGTCCGCACCCCGCCGGTCAGCACCACCGTGCGGTCGGGCTGGCTGGACCCGCGCAGCACGTCGGCGACCTGGATCGAGTTCGTCACGATGGTCAGGCCGGGCACCGCGTCCAGCGCCCTGGCCAGGGTCCAGGTGGTGGTGCCCGCCGAGATGCCGATCGCCGTACCCGGTTTGACCAGGCCGGCGGCGAGCGCGGCGATGGCCTCCTTCTGCGCGCGCTGGCGCACGGACTTCGCCTCGAAGCCCGGCTCGTCGGTGCTCTTGCCGACCACCGAGGTCGCGCCGCCGTAGACCTTCTCCACCAGCCCGCGGCTGGCGAGCACGTCGAGATCGCGGCGCACCGTCATGTCGGATACGCCCAGCCTGCCGACGAGGTCGCTGACCCGGACCGCACCGGTCCGCCGCGCCTCTTCGAGGATCACCGCCTGTCGCTGCCGCGCCAGCACTTTGTCGACTCCATCCCGCACCCCATCAACTACACAAAATCCTACACGATCAAACACCGATCGCGATCGTCAGGATTTTGTCAGCCGGGCACCCCGGGGAGCCGGATGGTCAGCAGCGCGCCACCGCCGGGCGCCTGCCCCGCGTACACCGTGCCGCCGTGCCGTTCCGCAGCCTGCTTGACGATGGCCAGGCCGAGGCCGGAGCCGGGCAGGGTGCGGGCCTCGGAGGAACGATAGAACCGATCGAACACCTTCGGCAGGTCTTCCTCGGCGATGCCGGGGCCGGAGTCGGCGACCTCGACCACCGCCGTGCCGTCGCCGAGCGGGTACAGCCGCAGCCGCACGTGCCCGTCCGACGGCGAGAACTTCACCGCGTTGTCCAGCAGGTTCAGCACCGCGCGTTCGAGCGCGCTGGAGTCGCCGCTGAGCACCCACGGCCGCAGGTCCACGTCGAATTCGATCTCACCGGCGCGGCGCCGGGCCCGGTCCAGCGCGCGCTCGACCACCTCGACCAGCTCCACCCGCTCGAACTGCGCGCGCGGCTCGTCGGCGCGGGCCAGCTCGACCAGGTCGCCGATCAGCTGGGTCAGCTCGTCGAGCTGGCCGCCGATGTCGGCCTCGATGTCCGCCCGGTCGGTGTCGGACAGCTTGGGCGCGCCCGCGCGGTTCGCCGCGAGCAGGAGTTCGAGGTTCGTGCGCAACGAGGTCAGCGGGGTGCGGAGCTCGTGCCCGGCGTCCGCGACCAGCTGGCGCTGTCTCTCCTGCGAGTCGGCGACCGTGCCGAGCATGGTGTTGAAGCTGTGCGTCAGCCTGGCCAGCTCGTCGTCGCCGCTGACCGGGATGGGCGTGAGGTCGCCCGTCTTCGCCACCCGCTCGGTCGCCTGGGTGAGCCGTTCGACCGGCCGGAGCCCACCGCGGGCGACCACGGTGCCCGCCAGCGCGGCGACGATGATGCCGGCGCCGCCGATCAGCAGGAGCACCACGGACAGCTCGTTCAGCGTGCGCTTGGTGCCCTCGAGCGGCTGGGCGATGATCAACGCGAGCGGGGTGCCGCCGGTGACCTCGTACGGCACGGCGAGCACGCGCGAGTCGGTCTTGCCGTCGGTGCGGATCGACGGGCCGCCGGTCCTGGCCGCGACCTGCCGCTCCGGCTGGCCGATCGGCGGGCGGCCGGTGACCTGGTCGCGCAGCGCGCTCTCGCCGTTCGGGTAGATCACGTCGAACTGCACGTCGGCCAGCTTGAAGATGTAGCTGGGGATCTCGGCGCCGCCGGTGCGCACCACGTCGGGGTCGTTGAGCACGGTGCTGGCGCGCGAGTTCAGGCTCTCGTCGATCTGGCTGTACAGGTTGTCGCGCACGGTGAAGTAGGCCCCGAACGAGGCCAGCGCGACCGCGCCGGCGACGCAGACCGCGGCGAGCATGGTGACCCGGAAGCCGAGCGACATCCGGCGGCGGCTCGATTCCGGCGTGGGGTCCTCCCCGACCACCACCGTCTGGACGCCTGCGCTCACGGCGGGGTCTCGCGGAGCACGTAGCCAACACCGCGGACGGTGTGGATGAGCCGGGGTTCACCGCCGGCCTCGGTCTTGCGCCGCAGGTAGCCGACGTAGACCTCGAGCGCGTTGCCCGAGGTCGGGAAGTCGTAGCCCCAGACCTCCTCGAGGATGCGGCCGCGGGTGAGCACGTGCTTCGGGTAGGAGAGGAACAGCTCCATCAGCGCGAACTCGGTGCGGGTCAGGCTGATCTCGCGGTCGCCGCGGCGGACCTCGCGGGTGCCGGGGTCGAGGGTGAGGTCGGCGAAGGAGAGCGTCTCGACCTGCTGGCCGGGCTGGGCGTCCGGGCTCGCGCGGCGGAGCAGGGCGCGCAGGCGGGCGAGCAGCTCCTCCAGCGCGAACGGCTTGGGCAGGTAGTCGTCGGCGCCGGCGTCCAGCCCGGACACCCGGTCGGACACGGTGTCGCGGGCGGTGAGCACGAGGATCGGCAGGTCGTCGCCGGTGGAGCGGAGGCGGCGGGCCACCTCCAGGCCGTCGAGGCGGGGCATCATCACGTCGAGCACCATCGCGTCGGGCCGGTTGGCGATGATCGACTCGAGGGCCATCGCGCCGTCGCTGGCCAGTTCGACCTGGTAGCCGTTGAACTCCAGGGAGCGGCGAAGCGACTCGCGGACCGCCCGGTCGTCGTCGACAACGAGAATGCGCATGGGCACAGTCTTACCCGCCGGTCTGAGACAGTCCTAAGAGCACGCGCAGAATCAGGTGAATGTACTCGGTGGGGTGCCCTTCGCGACCGGGGCGTTCCAGCGCCGCCACAGCGCCAGCACGCGGATCGCGACGGTGGTCACCGCGGCGACCGTGGTGACCAGGCCCGGCGGGAGCCGCAGCAGGTGACCGACGCCGACGAGCACGCACCCGGCCAGCGCGGCCACGGCGTAGATCTCCTTGCGCAGCACGAGCGGGATTTCGCGGAGCAGGAGATCACGCACCGCACCGCCACCGATACCGGTGGTCATGCCAATGAGGCAGGCGGTGTAGACCGGTGCCCCGGCGTGCAGCGCGATCGAGGTGCCCGCGGTGGCGAACACGCCGAGGCCGATCGCGTCGGCCAGCAGCACGGCCCGCCGCAGCCGCGCCACCTGCGGGTGGAACAGGAAGACCAGTAGCGCGGTCGCGGCGGAAACGGCCAGGTAGGGCCAGGTGCGCAGGGTGGTCGGCGGGGTGATGCCGAGCAGCACGTCGCGGATGATCCCGCCGCCGAGCGCGGTGGTCAGGCCCACCACGACCACGCCGAAGAGGTCGAGCCGGGCCTGCACCGCGGCCAGCGCACCGGAGCCGGCGAAGGCGACCAGCCCGATCATCTCCAGCGCGGTGAGCACGGGGTCAGTCGATCAGGCCGCCGCGGTAGGCGAGCAGCGCCGCCTGCACCCGGTTGGCCGCGCCGATCTTGGAGAGGACGGCGCTGACGTAGCCCTTGACGGTGGCCTCGGACAGGTGCAGCCTGCCACCGATCTCGGCGTTGGAGAGGCCCTGGCCGATCAGGCCGACGACCTCGCGCTCGCGTTCGGACAGCGAGGCCAGCAGCTTGCGCGCGGGCTGGGCGGCGCGTTGCTCGTCGCGGTGCGCGTTGACCATCCGGGCGGCGACCCCGGGGTCGAGGACGGCGCCGCCGCGCGCGAGGTCGCGAATGGCCCTGAGCAGGGCGGCGGGGTCGATGTCCTTGAGCAGGAAGCCGTTGGCCCCGAGCCGCAGGGCGAGGCTGACGTACTCGTCGATGTCGAAGGTGGTCAGCATGGCCACCGTGGGCGGTTCGGGGAAGGCCTGGATGGCCCGGAGCGCCCGGATACCGTCGTCGGCGGCGCGCATCTTGATGTCGAGCAGCACCACGTCCGGGTGAAACCGGCGCGCGGTCTCGACGGCTGATCTGCCGTCGCTGGCCTCGCCGACGATCTCGATGTCCGGTGCTCCGGACAGCATCGCGCGCAGGCCCGAGCGGACCAGTTCCTCGTCGTCGGCAAACATCACCTTGATCAACGGACGCCTCCGGCTGCCGGGGGACGCGGGGTCCCCGCTTCCCATCGCCGAAGGTTACCTAGGGGTAGCGTCGGTTTCGAAGCGAGCCACACCCGCCTGGTGACCACCGGCAATACGGTGACGGTGGTGGGGCGGTTCTATGACGCGTCGTGATCAATCCCTGATCTTTCCCCTGGCCTGCGGTCGCGGGGCCGGGCCCGGTAGGCTGGGAGCGCACGTCCCCGCCCTCGTAGCTCAGGGGATAGAGCACCGCTCTCCTAAAGCGGGTGTCGCAGGTTCGAATCCTGCCGGGGGCACTCCAGGCGCACTCTCGCTCCCCCGAACGGGCGCAATCCATCCACAGTGGAGTCAGCGGCCGCAGCTGGTCGCGCGGGTCAAGAGGGTGACCAGTTGCGTGGGCGACCTGGCCTAGACCACCCACGGCCAGCGTGGTCACTCGTCGTGGTCGTCCTCGGCTTTGCTGTCCCAGTGCCTGCCCCGTGACCGCAGGGATTCGGCGTGGTCGCGGAGGACCTGAGCGGTGTGCGGCCAGTCGTTCTCCACCGCATCCGCCCAGGTCAAGTAGTTCGCCGCGGTCTGTCGTTCCTGCTGCCCGCCGTCGTAGACGCCCCGGGTCGAGAAGCCGACGTTGTTGGCGAGGCCGATGCCGAATCCAACGCGCAGTTCATCGGCGTCTTCGAGCTCGAGAACCTCCCGAACCGCCTCAGCGGGCCAGGCCCCGTCTTCTCCTGCCGGTCCGTCCGACAGCAGCGTGCCGATGGACCGGTCACCACTGCGCCGCATCCCGACCTCGTCCAGCAACAGACGAGCCTGCTCCACCCAGCTCCGCAAACCTTCGCGATCCACCTGGTCCCCCGACCGCCCGGGTATGCAGCGCAGGCGTTCCCCGGTCATGAAGAACTGTATGGCTTCGGGGTTCAGTTTTTCGTCCGGCAGGAAGCGGTACCGGTGCAACTCGACGAAGTTCGCCGGGTCGGCGGCGATCAACTCCAGCAAAGCGCGAGGTCGCCGGTCGTGGAAGATCCTGGCGAAGGCGATTTCCCACGACGCCACGCCACGCAGGCTCTGCCCCGCATGGCACAGGTACGTCAGCAGGCGGCCGATCGAATACACGAGGTGCTGGCTGATCTGCCGCGGTGAACTCCGGAGGCGGTGGAAAGCCGCCTCGACGAGTTCGATCGACGGCCGCCAGCCGACGTCGTTCCCGTGCAGTGAGAGGGACAACGCGTCGATGACGGCTTCGGGTCGGTCCTGACCGAGTACCTCCGCCAGGTACTCCTCGGCGCGTTCCGCGGGGAACGGAAAAGCTGGGGTCAGCTGCCAGAAGCGCTCGGACACCTCCGGCGTTGCCACATCGAGCCATTCGAACACCCAGTCCACGGGCAGCGCGAGGAGGAACGCCGTCCGTGCCGCTGGATCCTCCGGCAGGGCCGCCACCGCGCCGGCAACCCAGCCACGTCCGCCTTCACGGGAACGCCAACGGATCCAGCCAGCCGCGATGGGCTCACCGAGCAAGGTGAACACCTCGTCCCGCACGGTGTCCCCGGCAACCTGCGCCAGCGTCCAGCCGACACAGTCTCCTCGGTCACTGACCTCCGCGAGGCGCGCCAAGCCGTCGACGCCGTGACGGGGCAACTCGGCAGCCACGATTTCTTGCCGCAACGCTTCGATCGCTGGCTGGTGTGCTTGCAGGTCCGTGAAGTCGACGCCGGGCAGGTCCGGGTGCCAGCCGAACGCCCAAGCGTGCCTCGTGGGGTCGAGCGTCGGCTCGATCCGGTCGAGAACGGCCGACAAGCGCTCCACCTGCTCCTGCGTCAGGTGTCGCAGCTTGTCCCCCACCCCCTGTTCCCGGTTCAGCAACTTCTTGCCCTGTTCCCAAAGTTCCCGGGTTTCGGTCCACTCGGTGGTCTCGAAGGCGTCGAGGAAGCGATCCAGGACCTGCGGACCGACCGAGGTCAACCGGGGCAGGAAGCCGGTCCAGCGACTGGGTTCGGCGGCCAGGTCGGCCAGCACGGCTTGGAGAACCTCCTCCCCGTAGGCCTCCGTGGTGTCCACCTGCGGCGCTTCCTGCTCGCTCCAGTCGTGTCGTACCCGGGGCCGTTCGGGGAACATCAGAAGCATGTGCGGTTCGGTGAGGTCGCACAGGAGCTGCCAGCCCACCTCCGCGTACTGCCTTCGCACGTGGTTGATGAGGCTCGGCCGTCGATCCAGCGCGATCGGGCTCACCGGCCGAGCGGTGAGCAGGTTCACCAGCGACTGGGCCGGCCGGTTGCCCAGCCCGCCGCCGGGATCGACTTCGGCCAGCCGGGCCAGCAGCAAGACCGCCGCGGTGCTGTGCTCGGGCGCCCAGGTGACGGTTTCCAGCGCCCAGAGCAGGCCGGTGTGCGCCGAGTGCCGGTACAGTGTCCGTTCCTCGGCATCCTCGAACATGACGCGCAGCAACGGACTCTCTCCGCGGAGCCCCTTGCGAACAGCTTCCAGGAAGACGCGGGGGCATGCTTCGGCGAGCAGCGGGAGAACGTCGCTGAGGGAACGCCAGAGCAAGCCGGTCCGGTCCTCGTTCGCCTTTTCCAGGAGCCGGTGCACCACGCGGGCCGCGTGCGTTTCGGCTGCCTCGCCGGCGATCGTCACCGTTCCGGCGGCACCCAGGCGGGCGAGCCCGTGGGCAAGCCCTCTCCGCAGGTCGCCGGACCACGTCCGGTCGACACCGTGCATTCCGGCGAAGGGCGCTTCCGAGTCGGGGAGTTCGAGCACCGGATCGGTCTCGCTCAGCACCTCGATCACGGCCTCGCTGAACCGGCTGATGTCCGACGCACTGACCTGCGCCATCAGCTGAGTCCACGCGTCGAACGGGTCGGCGAGCTGCCAACGGGAGCCACTCCGATGGACCAGTGGATCGCCGGAAACCGCTCCGGCCGACAGGAACCGTTCGACGCCTGCGTAGTCCCTTCCGGTGATCCGGGCGATGACCTCGTGATCGGCGGAGTTCACCGTGGACCACCGGCTGATGAGGACCAGCGGTGTCGCGATGGCCGAAGCGGGGGCCTCCGTCCACGGTGGGCGCGGCATGTTCGGGCTGAGCCGCCGGGTCAACGCGCGGAGGCTGCGCCGAGCAAGACCCGCGTACTCGTCAGCTCGGTGCCGCGGTACCCCTGCGGCGAGGAAGGCGTCCCGCGCTTCGTCCCGCGGCACGCGTGGCAAGACCAGATCACCGTGGCGATGTTCGAATCCATCTCGGGCGATGATCACGTGTCTGGTCTGTTGCCCCTCTGCCACGGGAATGCCATCGTTCACCACCACAGCGGGGAACGACGCCGGAATCTTGACCGCGTGCTTCCACCCGGCTTCGGAAGATACCCGTACCGCGCGGTGGTGTGGATTGTGCTGCTCTAGGACGGCGGCCGCGAATGCGGCGACCTCGTCCGTCGTCTGGCCCTGGACGATCAGGTTCCCGGCCGGGCCGGCCAACCAGGCCCGCATCCGTTCAACCTCGCCCTGACGACCGAGCAGGGCGAGGTCGGCGGGCAGTTCCGGGCTGGTCAGCGCAGTACGTTCACGACTCCACGACGCCAGGTCCTCGATTCCCTCCCGCGCACCGATCCCGAGTTCGGGAGCGGAATCGATCAGCCGGTCGACCAGGCCGGGCAGCGCGTGCGAGTCGCGGTAGCTCAGCCGGATGTACTGGCAGTTGGCCAGCATGGCGAGATCCGGCGGCAGTTCCTCGGCCCGTGGCAGGCACCCTGTGAGGCCGAGAACGGGGATGACCGGCTTGCCCGCGGCGAGCGCCATCGCGATCTCCTTGCGGACCACGTCATCGGGCTCGAACAACCGGGAGCAAAAGTCGGACAACCACCTGTCGCCGATCACGACGATCATCGCCGAACAGTTCTCGACCGCACCCCACATGATCGGCTCGTAGTCGTGTCCGAGGTCGATGGACCGGCTCGATCGGAAAACCCGGTCCTTGCCGAAGACCGTGCTGAATTCCGCGTCCAGCCAGGCCGCCTTGTCTTCACCGTCGCCAACGCGGAAATTGATGAACAACATGCCGATGAGATTGCCCCTGTTCTCCGGGGCAAGCCATGGGTTTCCCGTTTCCTCTTGGTTTCCGCTGGCTTCAGGAGGCATTCGACATTCCCTCCCCACAGGTGCAGGGACGTTGCCGCGCGGTGGTTTCCGCGTCCCACTGGGCACCGTAGGCAAGGCCCGGCAGCAGCCGGCGGAAACGCAGGTGGACCTCACCGGCTCGGTCCACCGGGTGCTGGTGCCCCTGCTGCGAGATCGCGTCCTCGCGCACGTCGCGGAGGGTCCACACGTGCGCGGGTGTCAGTTCCCGCCCGAACCGCAGTCTCAGTTCGAACAGGTCGCAGGGGCGCTGGCGCGCCTGCACCACGTACGACTGCAGCCTCGGCAGCCGGAACCGTACCGCGAAGTCGTGGGACTTCCCCCGCTGCAACGGTTCCGGCAGGACCAGCGTGCGCGAGACCGGCCCGTGGTGCCGCAGCGTGCCGCCGTAGATCACGTCGGCCTCCTCCGGGCGACGTCCGACGGCCAGCGGGGAGGAGAAGTCCAGTTCGGTCAGACCGTCCTGGTCCGCGAAGAGGCGGTACTGCTCCAGCACCTCGGGCTGCGGTCGGTCCAGCGTCACCGCCACGTGCAGTTCCGCGATGTGCCAGGCACCGTCCGCGGCACGGGGAACGGTGATCACCAGTTCGGCCAGCTGATCGATGGCTTCGTCCACCCGGCGGCGGACGGTCCGCGAATCGCGGTTGATCCTCGACGCGGCCCAGCCGACCCGGTCCTGGTAGAGCGGCATCCGCACCTCGGTGGTGAGCGCGAACGCGGCCACCGTCGCCACGCGCAGGTCGTCCGGGAGGTGTTCGGCCAGCTCGACCAGCCGGGAAACGACCTTGCCCCGGATGGTCACCGGGCCGTCGTCCCCGGTGATGCCGCACACCAGGCTCAGGTTCGGGCCGATCCGCTCCCCGATCCGGCCGACGTGGACCCCGCGCCCCTTGCGGAGCGACTTCAGTTCGCGCACCAACTCCCCGTGCCTGTTCATCGACTCGCCTCCCCTGCTTTTTCCGGTTCCCCGGCAGCGTGCGACGGGCGAGTGGACCAGGAGTGGACATGTCGTGGATTGCCCGTCCGCACGGCCCTCGCCACCGACGCGGTCAGCGCGGCACCCAACCGGACCCCGTCCCGGCCGAAGAACGCCCGTGACCTGCCGATCCGGCCCAGCGTGACCGGATCCGCCGCACCGACGCCGAAGGCGACCACCTCCGGTGGGGTGCCCCGGCTCGGATCGGTGAGTTCGGCGAAGGCGGCAGGCCAGTCCGGATCGGTCGCCCGGCCGTCGGAGATGAAGAAGACCAGTGAACGGCCGTCGATCGTGTTCCGCAACAAGGTGAAGACCGCCCCGAAAGCACTGCCCCCGTCCGGCGCCGCCCCGAGCAGTTCGGCCGGTTCGAGCGCCGGGCGCAACGGCTGCACCACGAACGGCACCTCCGCGAAGCCGATCACGCAGACGCGGACCCGCGCGGCGACGGACCGGTCCGCGTGCAGCGCTCCGCGGAACTCCCGCAGGCCGGTGTTCAGCTCGTCGAGGTGATCGATCATCGAGCAGGAAAGGTCGCAGACCACATAACAGGACAACACCATGCCGCGAACCTGCCCGCCCCGTGTCGACCAGAAGTCGAAAGAACGCGGATCCGCCGACACACGGATGGGCGCTTGTGCGACTTATCCAGCGAGATCAAGCTCGCGAACCAGGAGGCGGAGTGGAATTTCGGATGCTAGGTCCCCTGGAGGCGTGGCACGACAACGCCCCCGTGCCGCTGGGTGATCAGCAGCAACGCTTCATCCTGGTGGTGCTCCTGCTGCACGCGAACCGGCCGGTGACCGCGGAGCGGCTGACCGAGATCGTGTGGGGCGGCAACCTCGAGCGGCGGACGCTCGTGCGCGGGTACATCAACAAACTGCGCAAGGCGTTCGGCGACGCCGACGACCTGGCGATCGAAACCACGGCGACCGGCTACCTGTTGCGGGTGTCGCCGGAGCAGATCGACACCAGCCGGTTCGACCGCTTGTGCGCGGAAGCCCGGCAGGCGGACGACCCCCGTCAAGCGATCGACCTGCTGCGTGCCGCCGTCGACCTGTGGCGCGGCTGGTTCCTCGAGGACATCGACATCGACCGCGTGGGCGGCACCGACGTGGTCTCCCCGGACGACAGCTACTTCGACGCCGTCGGTGACCTCGCCGAACTGGAGTTGGCCGCGGGCGACCACCGATCCGCGCGGGACCGCCTGCGTCGCCTGGTGCGCAAGGAGCCGGACCGGCAGAAGCACGCCGAGTTGCTGATGCGCGCGCTGCTCGCGAACGGCGACCGGGTGGAGGCCATCCGGGTCTTCCAGAGCACCAGCGAAGCCCTCGCGGCGCTCGGGGTGGAGCCGGGCCCGGTGCTGCGCAACATCGCCGCGCGGGCGGAACGCGGTGAGCCCGCCAGTTCCCTGGCGTCACGACCCGGCGGATTCACCGGTCGCACCGCCGAATTCGACGAGATCCGGATGGCCGCCGCCGAAGGGCGTCACGCGGTGTGGGTGAGCGGCGCGCCAGGTGTCGGCAAAACGGGCTTGGCCATCGAAGCTGCGCACCGGCTGCGTGACCGGTTCCCGGATGGGCAACTCCTGGTTCGGCTCAACGGGTTCACCCCGAATGTGCCCGCGATGAGCGTCAGCGAAGCGCTCACCCAGCTCCTGGTCGAACTCGGTGTGCCCGCCGAGCAGATCCCCGCGTCGGCCGGCCGGAAAGCCACTCTGTTCCAGACGGAGCTGTACGGCACCCGGACCCTGATCGTGCTGGACAACGCCGCGTCGGCGGACCAGGTGCGTCCGCTGCTGCCGGAGGCGCCGGGCTGCTTCGCCGTGGTGACGAGCAGACGGGTGGGTGAGCCGGACACCGGCGAGCAGGTGCGGCTCAGCCCGCTGCCGCCGGAGGACGCGGTCGCGTTGTTCCGCACGCTGGCCGGCCCACTCCGCGTCCGCGGCCAGTCCGCCGAAGTGGCCGCGGTGGTCAAGCGGTGCGGTTACCTCCCGATGCCGATCCGGGTGGTGGCCGCGTTGTTCCGCAGGCACGAGCGGTGGCCGCTCGAACACCTGGTCCGCCTGTTGGAGGAGAGCGGCCCGTGGCACGCGGACACCGACGACGTGGCTGGTGCCGCCGCGGTGCGGGTTTCCTACCAGCAGCTCGGCGATCGCCAGCGCACCATGTTCCG
Organism: Amycolatopsis sp. 195334CR; assembly: GCF_017309385.1. NCBI lineage: Bacteria > Bacillati > Actinomycetota > Actinomycetes > Pseudonocardiales > Pseudonocardiaceae > Amycolatopsis > Amycolatopsis sp. 195334CR. The sequence continues at coordinate 1,550,565 of NZ_JAFJMJ010000001.1, forward strand.
CCTGCTCGGCCACGCGCCAGGACCACACATCACGGTGGCGGGAGCGTCAGCGCTCGCAGGCCGTCCCCTCCCCCAGGCCCGCCTCGCGCTCGACGACCTCCACGAGGTGTGCCTGCTGGAGGAACTGGCCCCGGAGCGCTACCAGATGCTGGACCCGCTCAAGGAGTTCGCCGCAGCGGAGCCTCCTCCGGCCACGCCGGACGAGGCCGCGGACGCCGTGGCGAGGCTGCTCGACTTCTACCTCGTCACCCTGGCGGACGCGGTGGGCGTCGCGTACCCGTTCGAGCGGCCGCGACTGCCCGCGGTGGACCGCACCTGCTCGGTGGCGCGGAAGTTCGACAGCGCGGCCACCGCGATCGCCTGGATCGCCGACGAACGCGAGAACCTGGTGGCGGCGATCCGCCACGCCGCCGCACACGACCGGCCGGAGCACGCCTGGCGGCTGGCCGTGCTGATCTGGCGTTACTTCCACACCACCAGCCAGTTCGAGGACTGGCTGGAAACGATGAAGCTCGCCAAGGAAATCGTGTCCGCCGATCCGGACAACGCCTATGGGCAGGCGCACGTGCTGCTCCGGCTCGCCACCGCGCAAAACCGGCTCGGCCGGCTCACCGAAGCACTCGACCTGGCCAAGCAGGCACTGCCCAGGTGGGCGCAGGTGGGCGACGCACGTGGTGAGGCGGCTACCTTGTGCGCGATCGCCATTCCGACCATGGAGCTGGGCAGGCACGGTGAAGCGATCGCGCATTTCGAGGCGGCGCTGGAAAAGTACGAAGAAGTCGGCGACCTGCGCGGCCAGGCCCACGCGCTGAGCAACCTCGGCTACCTCAACGAACTGCACGGGAAGCTGGACGTCGCACTGCGCCAGCACCGCGCCGCGGTGCCGATCCTGCGCGAGATCGGCCACGTGCAGGGCCTGGCGCACGTGCTGAACAACCTCGGCTCGATCCGGCAGAAACTGGGTTCCTTTGGCGAGGCGCTGGCTGATCACCGGGAGGCACACGAGCTCGCCGGTCAGGTGGGTGACAACTGCGTTGCCGCCTACGCACTGACCAACATCGGCACGGTGCATCGGCTGGCCGGCCGGCTGGTGGAGGCAGCCCGCTACCAGGAACGGGCCACCGCCGTGGCGGCCGAGGTGTTCGACGCCGACCTGCGCACCCAGCTCTACCGCGACCGCGCCGCGACCGCGCAGGCGGGCGGCGACCTGGCGGAGGCGCTCCGGTTGTACCGGGGCGCGCTGGACCTGGCGGCCGGTACCGGGAACCACACCCATCGGGCCCACGCGGACCGCGGCGTCGCCCAGGTCTTGCACGCACTGGGCAGGCATGCCGAAGCCGTCCCGCACTGGGAGGCGGCCGAGGCGGGGTTCGCGGAGCTGGAAGTGCCCGAGTCGGACGAAGTCCACACGGAACGCGACGCCCTGTCCTGTGCGTGCGGGCCGGGCTGATCGCTCGCGGAAATGATCCGGCCGCCCGCGGAATACCGCGAACGGCCGGATGCGCTTTCATCGAATCGAATTCAGTCGTGCCATGGGTTGCCGTCGGGGTCGGGCGCGGGCGTGGTGGTCACCGGCGGCGCGGGCGGCTCGTCCGACGACGTGGCGAAACCGCTGCCCGCCCCGGCGACCAGCAGGCAGAAGGCGGCGGCCACCGAAGCCGCGGCAGCCAATGAAGCAGACACGTATTTGGACATGACAAATCCTCCACAGGAAATCGGGAATTGAATTCGGATGCTTTTCCTTCGTTTCTGGCACCCACTTCGAGGATTCATCAATGCGCCACCGGCCAACAAGGGATTGACCGTTTCCAGCGACGTGGTCAACGGGAAACACCGGGGCGTCCACCGCTGGTCCACTTCTGGTCGACAGCCATGCCCGAAGCTGCGCGGGTAGGCATCAGCGATCGGCCACGGGCCGGGATGATCAGGGAGGTTCGGCATTGAACGAGGCAACGACCTACGACGTCGCCGTGTCGTTCACCGAGGAGTCGCGTTCCTCGGTCGGGGAGGTAGTGGAGGCTTGCCGTCAGCGCGGGCTGACCGTGCTGCACGGACCCGACCAGACGCACGAGTGGTGGGCGCACAAGGAAGGCGGCGATCTGCCGGACGCACGGGTGCGGTTCTTCCTCCCGTTCGTGTCCACGGTCGACGACTTCACCTCGGCGATGCTGCGCGCGGTGAAGAGCGGGAACGAGCACGTGCTGCCGATCCTGGTCGGCGACTTCGCGGTGCCCGCGGAACTCCTCCACCCGCACGTGACCTACCTGCGCCTCGACGACCAGCTCACCGAAGCGCTCGCCGCGCGGGTGGAGGCGGCGGAGGCGGCCGGCGTGGAGCGGGCCCGGGTCGACGAGGTGGTGACCGCGGCCAGGGAGACCGCTCCGGCACCGGCCGTGCCCGCCACGTTCAGCCGCTACGCCGAGCAGGACGCGGTGATGCGGTACCTGGGTGAACAGCTCACCGCCGCGATGCCGGGGCTGAGCCGTGGCGGGTTCGCCGGCACGGTGCACCGCGGCGACTCCCGGATCGCCGTGCGCGTCGAGCACGCGGGCGACACCGTGTACGCGCTGGACATCCAGCGCGGCGGCATCGGCGGTGACGAGACGGTGAACTTCGTGGTCGGCAGGCACGACGCCGGCAGCGTCTGCAGCAACGGCTGGGCCCGTCCGGTGTACCGCACCGAAACCGGCACGGCGGAGCTCGAACTGCACGACTTCTCGGTGCTGGGCCGCAACACCGGCGAGCCCCGCACCTATCGCCGGGAAGACCTGTTCGCCGCGCTCTGGCAGCGGATCAACACGGTCGTGGCGGCCACCGTCCGCTGAGCACGTGGAACGCGCCCCTCACCTTGGCGGGTGAGGGGCGCGTTACCGTGCGCGGGCCCGGTCGAGCACCTCTTCGAGGCGCAGTGGGCTGGGCGGGTGGTGGCTCAGGCACAACGGCACGCGCATCCGGCGGAACCCGAAGTTCTCCCCGGTGGCGTAGAAGTGCCCGCGCTCCAACCGCGAGATGTTGCCGACGGAACTGTTCTTCGCCCTGGCCATCTCGGTCGCCGCGGCGATCTGCGCGGGACTGTTCAACCTGCCGAAGAACTGGGTCGTGGCGTTGCCGACGACCTGGTTGTGCACCCCCTTCGGGGCCTGGGTGGCGAGCAGCAGGCCGAGCCCGTACTTGCGCGCTTGCGAGGCGAGCAGGATGGTGCTCTGCGTACTGGCCGTCCAGGTCCCGGACGGGGCGATGGTCTGCGCTTCGTCCATCACGAACAACCCACCGAGCGGGCGGTCGGTGGCCGGGTGCCGCTTGATCCAGGCGAACACCTCCCATTGGAGCTGGCTCACGAACGCCTGCCGCTGCTCCTCGGACGGCAGTCCGACGAAGCTGATCACCGAGATCCGCGCTCGTTTCCCGGCGGCCGGAGTGAGCAGGGACGCCGGGTCCGTCGCTTCGGCCGGACCACCGAGCAACGGGTCGTTGACCGTCGCGGCCCGCAGTGTTTCGGCCAGATCGGCGGCCGTCGCGGCAGCGGTGTTGAGTTTGCTCACCCCCTCCGGCAGTTCGGCGAGCACCTCGATGAACTGCGTCAGGTCTCGTTTCCCGGTTCGCGCGTAGTGGGCGAGCGCTTCACGCAACACCGCCCGGCCCCGGACCGCGCCCTTCGAGTCGTTGGCCACCTTGGCGTGTGGCACCAGCCGTGCCACGGCCGCCTCGACCGATGCGGCGAACTCGTCGGCGTCCTGGCGCACTTCCGCGAAGTCGGGCAACGGGTGGAAACTGAGCGGCCGCCCGCTCGTCCGGCCGGGGGTCCACACAACCACCTCGGTGCTGTCGAGGTACTCGACGGCCTTCCGCTCGTCACCCGGCCGCCAGTCCTCGGGCGGTTCGGGCCACGCGTCACCCAGCCGCGCCAGGTCGTTGTTCGGATCCAGCACGATGGCCGATACGCCGTTCAAGGCGCATTCCTCGACGATCCTGCGCAGCAGCACGGTCTTCCCACTGCCGGAACCGGCGAACACGATGGCGTGCTTGCGCAGCGATTCCAGCTCGATCCGGATTTCACCGTCCATGCCGAGCACGAGTTGGCCCGGCTCCGGCGGTGCCTGCCCCACCACCGGCGGCGGCCTCGTCTCCTGGTGACCGGCCTTGGCCTGCGGCGAGCCAGGCAGGATGTGCCGCAGGAAGGTCTTGGTGCTCGCGGGTTTCCGCACGGCCAGCCAGGTGAGCAAGCGGTGGGTGGGCGTGGCGAGCATTTCCTTGAGCGCGCTGAACGTCCGGAGATCATCATCCGACATGTCGAGGCGCCGAACGCCCTGCTCTGTCAGTTCGGTGAATTCCTTCTTTGTCGTCGGCCCGGTCCAGCCCCGCGTACCCCGGCGGATCAGCACGAGGTGCCGATCCTGCACGCCGGCGCGAATGCCCGCCGCCTCACGAGCACTGCGCATCCTGCGCAACACGGTGATGCCGTGGCCTTCCGTGATCAGCCGGAACGTCCACTGCTCCTGGGTGTCCAGCGCGTCGTTCAAGATCCGTCGCAGGCCGGCGTGCAGCCGGTTGTCGTCGGCCAGCGGCTCGGGGTGCCACCTCAGATCGTCATTGCCGACCTCGGTGATCCAGGACTTCAGCCCGGCCAGGAACAGCGGCGGCGCCACCTCGTCCTCGTTCTCCCTGGTGATTTCCGCGGAGGCGATGTCGGCCTTGTCCCGCAAGCGGTCGAACTGCGCGTCGAGTTCCGCGAAGTCGTAGTCCGACTCCGGTACAGCTGGGACGGTCGGCACTTCGATCTCTTCGTCGAAGGAACTCAGTTCCCGGATTTCTCCGTGCAGGCAGGTCTCGGCGTGCGCGTGGATGCGCTTGAGCAACTGCCGCGGGGTGTGTGGCGTCCAGGCCTTGCCGAACGCCTCTTGCGCCACCGGCCAGGTCGGGTGTGGTGGCGAGATGCCGTTGCTCTGGTAGATCACCCCGAGCCACTTCTCCACCAGCTGCCGCGCCAGTTTCCCGTCGGCGATGGACCCCAGGATCGGTGTGGTGGTGAAGCGGTCGGCCACGGTGTCGGTGGAGACCTGCTTCAAGTGCATCCAGGTGTTGGGCAGGCACGCCACGATGGTCAGCGTTCGCTGGGTGACCTGGCGCAGGTGCATCAGGCCCTGTGCGATGCGCTGGATGTCCCCGGTCAGCTCGGCAGCGGTCATCTTGCTGTCGATGGCGCCCTGCCCCCGGTGGTGGACCAAGGTGTCCAGCTGGTCGACGCCGATCACGCACGGTCCGGTCAACGCCAAGATGCGGGAGATGTCGCGGACGAGCACCTGTGACGACTTGGACCGGTGCTGCATGCCCCAGAGCCGGCGATCCTCCTGCGCCCCTTCCCGCCCCTGGAGGTATTCCAGGCCGACTTCCGCGTGGTCGGAGCCGTACAGCGCCAACGCCCGGATCGTGTCACCACATTCCACGGCGATCCGGCTGTCCACCTTGCGCAGGCCGTTGAGCAGGAGCCGGACGTCATCGGGCGTCAGCGGGGCTTCGCCCACCATCGCCCTGCTGACCTCCTCGGGCACGGCAGCCCCCATGCACAACTGACGCATCAGCACGGCGAGCTGCCGTTCGCCTTCGTCGTTGGGCCGGTGCAACTCGCTGCGCATCGCCTCGGCCACGTCGTCCCAGAACGCATCGCCCGTACTGAGTTCGGCCAGGAAGAAGTAGCCCCCCTTCCGCTGCACCATGCGGCGCACCGAACCCAGCAGGTGGGTTTTTCCCACGCCCTTCTCCCCTTGCAGCACCAGGCCCACCGGGCTCGGACCGGTGCTGGCCCTGGCGTCCTCGATGCTGGCCTTGATGCGGTGCTCGGCACCACTGTGCAGACCGTCCACATGGGACGGAGAAGCACGCCAGACGTCGTCCGGGGTCTCGGCGGAGTTGAAGCGCAGGACGGCCAGCGCCTCGCGTAAGTGCTCGGTCATGATTCCTCGATCGCGATGATGTGCTTGTCCTCGCCACCGATCCGGACGGCGGCCGCGTGGTCGGCGTCGGTCAGCGCACTGCGGTTGGAGTCCGGGGCGAGGTGGACGGTCCCGGTCTTCATCATCTCCAGCAGCGTCTCGTCCACTTCGGACTTTTCCGCACCGTTGAGCTTGGGGCGAATGCGAGCCAGGCGGATCCAGTCCTGTGGGGCGGTCGCCAGTGCCCGGTACGCCTGACGGATCAGCGATTCCAGGTCGCCGGTGCGCAACGCCTCAGCGAGCAGGCCGCGCTGCTGGAGGTAGCCGACCACCCGCCGCATCACTTCGAACACCAGCCGCACCTGCGGTCCCGACCTCGACGGCGGCTCACCGTCGACCAGGTTGTTCATGCACCAGGAGATGCCTTCGTCGGTGATCTCGTGCACGAACGGCCGGACGCTCTCATCGGTCTCGAGCAGCCCGGCTCTGATCAACTTCCGACGCTCGGCGAGGCTGAGCTTGATCTTGTGTTCCTTCGTCAGCTCCGTGTTGAGCACCGCCCGGTTCGCCAGCATCAACACCGTGAGCGCTGCTCTTGCGTTGTCGGTGTACTTCTCCGGCATCTCGCCGCCTTTCAGTCGGTGAACGCGTTGATTCGTCGATCGATCCGGGAGAGCAGATCGGCCACCTCGACGAGCAGGTCCGGCGGCGCGGCGATCCCCGCGCCGTTCGCGTGGGCCTTGGTCAGCAGCGCCAGGTCCGTCGACCGGTCCAGCAGCAGCGCCAGATCACCGTCGTCCAATGCGGTCGCCATGCCGCGCACGGCCTCCCGGATCACGGTGAAACGCCCGGAGTAGGGCATCGTGGACGGCAGACCGCGCAGCGCCGCGGCCGCGCTCTCCAGCGCTTCCTGGTCCGGCCCCGCATCGGTGGCCGGAATGGCGGTGACGAGGTCGTGCAGCTCCCGCGCCACCTTCACCGGCCGCATCCCCGGCAAGAAGTCGAGGTGCTGCAGGCTGCGCAGGAAGCCCGGCAGCTTCTCCCGGTCGGTCCCGCGCGCCAGAACGCAGAACAACTGGCGCTCCTTGCCACCCGGACCGAGTGTGTGGCGCAGGAAGCTTTCCGCCTCGGTGGTCTGCCAGCGAGTCGGCTCACCGTCCACCACCAGGCACAGGTGCTCAGCCGGCTGCGGCACCTCGTCGAGGAAATCGGGATCTCCGGAGAACGACCAGGCGGCCCGCAGACCGAGCAACCGCAGCTCCTCGACCAGCTCTGTCGCCGTGCGCATCGACCGCCGCGGGCTGGACACCAGCAAGTCGAGGTCGAACTCCCGATCGCGCTCGCGGGCGGCGGCCACGTAGGCGTCCCGGTTGTCCGCCAGCACGTCGGTGCGGTCGAACTGCCGCGCGATCACCGCGGCGACCGTCTCCAGCGCGAACGAGATCTGGTCCGCCTTGGGAACCTGCTCCTCCAGCACGGGCAGCTGCTCGCCAAAGCTCCAGTAGGAAACGTACGGCACGGTGAGGTGCCGCAGCATCAGCTCTTCCGGAACGGTCTTGACCAGCCAGTTCCGGAACAACGGACCGACTACCTCAGCGCACCTGCGCTGCCACTTCTCCGCGCGCTCGTACTCCACGCGGTTGTCCAACCGGGAGAGCACGGGAAGCACGGAGTGCCGCGGCCGGTCGTACGGCAGCCGGTCACGGGCGTTGTCCGCGCGCCGGACCACGTCCACCACGTCGTTCAGGTTCTGGTCGTTGGCGGTGAACACGACGACCAGTCGATCCGGCAGTTGCGCGGTGCAGATACCAGCGATGTCGGAGACCCCGGTCCGGCTGTCGATCAGCACGAAGTCGTACTGGTCGACCCATTCCGCACGGCGCTGTTCGAGGAAGTCGGCGAAGCCTTTCCGGTACAGCTCTTCCCAGTTCAACGCCTGCATCCGGCGCGTGTAGGAGCCGTCCAGCCTGCCGCGCTCCACCCGGCCGGCGGCCAGCAGGTCGAGCTTGCCGCCCTCGACATCGACCTTGACCGGTACGACCTGCGGGTCCGCCTGCCCGGCGAGGAACGCGTGGGCGAGATCGACGACGCCACGCTCCGGCTCCTCGGACAGCACCTTCGCGAAGTAGTGCTGCAGGCCCGGCGCCTCCAGGTCCCAGTCGACGGTGAGCACCCGGTAGCCCCAGCGCGCCAGCAGCACGGCGACGTTGGCCAGGGTGAAACTGCGGCCGACCCCGCCCTTGTAGGAATAGAACGTGATCACGGTCCCGGTGCTCATTCGAACCTCGGCAGGGGCGGGGTGGGCCTGAGCACGGGGTCCGGCGTGTCGATGAGGGGGAAGTCCGCTCGCCATTCGGGCACCTGGGGGATGAGCTGCCCCAGGTCACCCGCCAGCACGGTGACCTTCCGGTGGAGGTTGCCGTATTCGGGGCTCTGCTGGTACGACGGATCCGGATAAGCGACGTCCTTGAAATCCACCCACGAACGCTCTCTCGCTTCCGGCGGGAAGTTTTCCGAGTCGCCGTACAGGATCGGGTAGATCAGCCCCTGCGATTGCCCGGCACCGGCCAGCCCGAGCAGTTCCTCCCGCGCCCGCATACTGCGGAACTCCGCCAGGCACCAGTCGGAATCGAAGTAGGGTGGGGTGAGCAGCTGGATCATGATCTTGCTGTGCAGCAGGGCGTGTTGCAGGTTGGACGGCCAGTGCACGGCCCGCGGCATTCCGCGGTCGACGTATATCCGCAGCGGCTGGAACTCGTTGGCCAGGCAATCACGCAGTTTCTCGTGGAAGTGGTTGAGCAACCATTTCTGCACACTCCCACGACGGGCGTAGCTGATGAACAGATCCCATCTGTAGCCGGACACGTACCGATGATAAGCACCGACCGGCGGGTCAAAATCGCCAAAAAGTGGCAATTATCCCGACAAGTGGCCAGCCAACTGGACACGGAAAGGACACCGTGCGCGAAGCCCTATACTGGGTCGCCGTCCTGCGGATCACCGGGCCGGTCGAGCGCTTCAGGCAGCACTTTGGGGAGTCGGCCGCGATCGCCGGCGACGAGCTGTCCTCCACCGCGCTGGGCCGCGGTCGCCGGTCCGCCGGTCGAGCGGGGCGCCGACGTTGCTCACAGAACTGACCACCACACAGTAACTGTCGGTATCACCACCTACCGTGGTCGCCATGGAGCCGAGTCGCGTGCCACCCGAGATGTTCCGCTTCACCAGCGGTGACCGGGCCGAGCTGCACGTCGCGGTCCTGCATGCCTTCAGCGAGGCCAACGAACGCCTGGAGACCGAGCTCGGCCTCGACGAGGTCCGCGCCCGCCTGCGCGAGGCCGGTTGGCTCGACCCCCTCCCCGACCACGACCTGTCCACCGCGCTCGACCAGCTCCGTGACTGGCGCCTGCTCGACGTCATCCACAACCACTCCGACAACTACCGCACGGCCAGCGAGTACGAACGCCGCAACCTGCAGTACTCCCTCACCCGCCGAGGAGAAGCGGCCTTCGCCGGCGTGGTGCACGCGACGACCCTGCTGACCTCGACCGGCGCACTGCAGACCGCCGTGCTCGACGCGATCTCCGACCGCCTCGGCGACCTGACCCGCGAGCTGGACACCGGCTCCGACCGGCGCGTCTTCAGCACGCTGATGGAGCTGGAAGGCCACCTGGAAGCCTTGCGCGGCAACACGAAGCAGTTCAACGGCGAGCTCCAGCGCCTGCTGCGGGCGGACAGCGCGGACACCGCCGACCTCGCCACGTTCCACGAGGTCAAGGCGTCGACCGTGGCCTACCTCGAGGAGTTCCTCACCGACCTGGAACCCCGCAGCCACACCATCGCCGCCCGGATCGCGGAGATCGAGGAACACGGCGTCGACCTCCTGCACCAGCGCGCGCTGCTCGGCGCCGACCTCCCCCAGCTGACCGGCACCGATCCCGCCCCGGCCTGGCTCGCGCACCGGCGTGCTCGCTGGGACGGCCTGCGCGCGTGGTTCCGGCCGCTGGACGGCTCCGCGCCCAGGGTCGAGCAACTGCACCACGTCGCCCGCCGGGCGATCATCACGCTCCTGCAGGTCCTCGCCAAGATCACCGAGTCCAAGCGGCGCGCCGGCAGCGCGGTCGCCGACTTCCGCGAGCTGGCCAGGTGGTTCACCGTGGTCCCCGCGCAGGACGACCTGCACCGCCTGTGGGCCACCATGTTCGGCCTCGGCTCCGCCCGCCACGCGCACCTCGCGCATCCGGATCCGGAGCTGATCAACCCGTCCTCCTCCTGGTACGAGACGCCGCCGGTCGCGGTCTCGCCGTTGCTCCGTTCGGCGGGCAAGACCGAGCAGTTCGCCCAAACCGGCCGGGTCCGCGACGTCACCGCGCTCAAGGCGGCACGGGCCGAACGGGCACTGGCGGAACGCGCCGAGCTCGAAGCCGCCTGGGACCTGCTCGACACCGGTGGCGCGCTCCGGCTCTCCGCCTTCGACCGGCTCGACCACGCGCTGTTCGAACGCCTGCTGGACCTGCTGGGCCGCGCCCTCGCCACCGGGCCCGACACCGGCGGCACCCGGCAGGGCACCACCTCGGACGGCCGGGTCGAGATCCTGCTGCGGCCACCGCGGGACGGCGCGATCGCCGTGCTGCGCACGAACAGCGGCGCGTTCCGCGGTCCCGACTACGAGATCGAGATCCGGGCCGCCGGGCAGCGAAGACCACAAGCGAGCGGAGACCGCGCATGAGCCAGCTCGCCAACCACCTGGTGACCGCCGAACGCGAGGAGGTCGCCCACGGCATCCGCCGCCTGCTGGCCACGCCGCTGCTCACCGAACGGTCCGCACCCGAGGTGTTCGACCTGGTCCGGCGCCGCCGGGAACCGATCCGCAAGTGGTTCGACTACTACTGCGGCTGGACGCTGACCGTCGAACCACGCCTCGGGTACGCCCGGTTGACCAAGCTGCGCGTGGCCGCGGACGCCGGCAGACCCGCCCGCCGGCTGCGCTCGGGCCAGGCCCCGTTCGACCGCCGCCGGTACGTCCTGCTCTGCGTGGTCGCCGCGGAGCTGCTCTCGGTGCCGGTGACCACCATCGGCCTGCTGGCCGACCGGGTCGCCAGTGCCACCGACGCGGACGAGGTGGTCACCGCGTTCGACGCGTCGAGCCGGAGCGAGCGGACGGCGTTCGTCGACGTGCTGCGCCTGCTCGAAACCTACGGGGCGGTCGACGTGGTCGACGGCAGCACGGAAGCCTTCGTCGAATCGGCCGAAGCCAAGGTGCTCTACCGCGTGGACGCCACGATCCTGCTGCGCCTCCTGGCCGCGCCCGTTGGCCCCTCGCAACTCGCGGTCCCCCACGAGGACGTGGCGCTGCGCTTCGAAGAGCTGCTCGACGCGGTCTCCCAGGAACGCCGGTACGGCCTGTCCGCCGGCCGCCACGAGGACACCCCGGGCGCGTCGGAGGTGCAGCAGAACCTGTGGCTGCGGCATTCGATCTTCCGCAAGCTCGTCGACGACCCGGTGGTCTACTTCGACGACCTCCCCGACGACGAGCGGGCCTACCTCGACTCCCCCGCCGGGCGCCGCCTGCTCCGCCAAGCCGCCGAGCAGGGCGGATTCCTGCTGGAGGAACGCGTCGAGGGCGTCCTGCTGATCGACGCCGACGGCACCGCCACCGACAGCCGGTTCCCCGACGACGCCGCCGACGCCAACGTCGCCGCGCTCCTCCTGCTCGACACCATGACCGGCCCGGTCACCGTCGAGCAACTGGAGTTCACCGCGGCGGCCCTGCTCGACCGCTTTCCCCGCTGGGCCAAGAGCTATCGCGGTGACGACGGCCCGCGCCAGCTGACCACCGACGCGCTGGCCGTGCTGACCGCCTTCGACCTGGTGCGGGTCGCCTCGGGCGTGGTCCGGCCGCAGCCCGCCGCGGCGCGGTACGCCGTGGCCGCCACCACCGAGGAGACCACGTCATGACCGCGACCGACCTGCCTCGCCGTGCCGCGGACTCGCTCCGCTGGCTGCCAACGCGGGCGGGCATCCTCAACGTCTGGCGGTACTACGACGAGGTCTTCGAGTTCCACAAGGGACGGTTGCTGCTCCGCGGTCCCAACGGCAGCGGCAAGTCCAAGGCGCTCGAAGTGCTGCTGCCCTTCCTCTTCGACGCGAACCTGCGCGCGAACCGGCTGTCCACCTTCGGCACCGGCGAACGCACCATGCACTGGAACCTGCTCGGCGAAGGCGCCACCGGCACCACGCGCGTGGGGTACGTCTGGCTGGAATTCCGGACCGGCGAGCGCTGGTTCACCTGCGGCGCGCGGCTCCAGGCGAGCACGCACACGACCACCGTGCACCCCGACTACTTCACCACCGAGCTGAGGATCGGCGAGGACTTCTCGCTGGTGAACGAGGCCGCGCAGCCGTTGAGCCGGAACGCGCTGGTGGAGCGGCTGGGCGAGCGCGGCACCGTGCACGCCAGTGCCGCCGACTACCGCACCGAGGTCCGGACCACGCTCTTCCCGTCGCTGAGCGAGCAGCGGTACGACGCGCTGATCCTGGCGTTGCTGCAACTTCGCACGCCGAAGCTGTCCCAGCGCCTCGATCCGGGGCTGCTGTCGAACCTGCTTTCCCGGGCCTTGCCCCCGCTGGACCAGCAGGAGATCGCCGACCTCGCCGAGGGCTTCGAACGGCTCGACTCCCAGCGCGACAAGCTCACCAAGCTGGAGGAGGAGGTCGCGGCCACGCGCACCCTCGCCGCCCGCCAGAAGACCTACGCACAACGGGTGTTGCGCGCCGGCGCGGCAGCGCTGACCTCCTCCACCGCCGACCTGGAGAACCTCGCGAAGGCGGCACGCGCGTCGGCCGAGGAACACGCCCGCGTCGAGGCGGAGAAGACGGCAGCGGAAAACCGCGTTTCCGCGCTGGACAAGGAAATCAGCGCCGCCGAGTCGCGCAAGGCGGGCCTGGCCGAGAGCGAGGCGTACAAACAGGGCCACGAGCTCGACCGGCTGCGGGAGCAGACCAGGGAAGCGGAGGCGCGAGCGAGCCGGATCCGCGAGGACGCCGACCGCAAGCGCGCGGAGGCGGAAGCCGACCAGGCCGCTGTGCAGCACGCTGAACAGGCAGAACGCCGGCACCTGGAAACCGTGCAGGCCCAGCAGGCCGACATCCGGCACGCGGCGGCCAGGGCCGGGTTGACCAGCGTGCACACCGAGTTGGTCCGCGCCCCGGGACGGCCGTTGCTCCGGGCGGCGGTCCGCGCCAAGCGCGAGCAGCTCGGTGCCGTCAACCAGGCGCTCGACGCGCACGAACGGGCCGTGGAGCTGCGGCAGCAGGCCGAGAACGACCTCGACCTGGCCCGAACCGCGTTTTCACAGGCCCAGCAGGCACTCGACACAGCCACCCTCGAACGCGAGGGCGTGCTCGCCGAGCTCGGCACGCGCTTGGCCGAATGGGCGGCCGGGTGCCGGGAACTGCGGTTCGGCGACCCCTCGGTGCTGGCCGAACAGGCCGAATCCGAGTCCGCGGTGCTGGCACTGGTCGAAACCGCCGCTCTGCGGGGCCCGCAGGCCAGCACCCACGAGACAACATGGGTCGATCCCAGCATCGCGGACCGGACAACCGGCGCGCCGCTCCGGCAGCTGGTGGATTTCGCCGACGGCACAACGGAAAGCGATCGTGCGGCGATCGAGGCCGCGCTCGAGACCTCCGGCCTCTACGACGCGTGGGTCGGCCCACGCGGGGACATCGAAGGCCACCACGTGTTCGCCGACCCGTACGCCCTGGCGCCCGTCGCCGGCGGCTCTCTCGCGGATGTGCTCGTAACCGAGAACAGCGGGGCTCGTCGGCTGCTGACCGCGGTGGCCTTCGGCGCGGTGCTGCCGGACGCGCCCGCGGCGATCGGCGCCGACGGGTCGTGGCGGCTCGGGAACCTCACCGGCAGTGGGCACCGCCGGGGCCAGCGAGCCTCGTCGGACACCCGGAGCCAGGCGCTGGAAGCGGAACGGGCGGCACGCCCCGGACACGGTCCGCTGATCGCCGCCACCCAGGCGCTGACCAGGGCCGAAGCCGAAGTCGGTGCCGCGAACCGGGTGGTCCAGGAGCGCGTCGACACGGTGACCGCCAGGGAAGGCGAGGTCACCAAGGCCCTGCGGCAGTTGACCAGCCTGGCCGCGGCGCACGGCCTGCCCGCCGACCGCACCGGTCTGTCCACAGTGGAATCCGCTGTGCACGCCTTCCACGACCAGGCGGAGAGCTGGCTGGAAGCGCTCGATGCCCGGCACGACGCGCAGCGGACGCTGACCGTGGCGCGCGACCAGGCCCGGCGGTCGGCAGCGGGTTCGGCCGCGCGCCAGGAAGAAGCGGCTGAGGCTGAAGCCCGTTACGAGGACCTCAGCACCACGCTCGAAGCGGTGGACAGCACGTTCCAGGTCGAACACCACGAGGTACTCGCCGAGATCGCCGAGCTCCGGAGGAAGCTGGGTGTGCTCGCCGAAGAACGTCGCACGACCGCACGTGAGGTCACCGACCTGGCCGTCCGGCTCGGCGAGTTCGGCGCCCGCAAGGAAGCCGACGCGCAAGCCCGCGACGACGCCGCTGCCCGTCGTGATGAGGCGGCACACCGTTTCCGCCAGCTGGCCACCGGCGTGTTCCCGGCCGACAGCGGCCTCGACGACCTGGCGAAGTTCGAAAGAACGCTGCGGGCTTCCAACGGTGTCGACGCCGCGCTCGACGCCGCGAAGCTGATCACCACGGCTTGGCCGACCATGCCGCACGCGCCGAAGAACCTCGGCGACGCCCTGCACCGGCTGTCCGAGTCGGTGCACACCTGCCGGAGCGTGCTGAGCGCGCGGGCCGACCTCGACCTGGAAACCGACGAGGACGTGCAGATCTTCACCGCGGTGGTGGACGGGATCACGGTCGGTGCCACCGAGCTGCTGCACCTCCTGCACACCGAAGCCGAGGACAGCCGCCACGAGATCACCGAGCGGGAACGCGAGCTCTTCGACCAGACGCTGACCGGCGACACCCGCCGCCACCTCGCCGCCCGCATCCGTCAGGCCAACGAGCTGGTCGACGACATGAACGCCCGCCTGGAACGCGTGCGCACCGCCTCGAACGTGGCCGTGCGCCTGGTCTGGCAGGTGGCCCCCGACCTGCCGCCCGGCACCGAGGCCGCCAGGGAACTGCTGCTCAAGGACTCTGGCCGCCTCTCGGACGACGACCGGCAGTCACTGCACCAGTTCTTCCGCGAGCGGATCGAGCAGGCGCGGGCCGACGACACGGCCACGACCTGGGAGCAGCAACTCGCCCAGGTCTTCGACTACACCTCGTGGCACCGGTTCGTGGTGAAGGTCGACCGCGCCAACGGCAACGGCTGGGAGTTGCTGACGCGGAAGCTGCACGGCGCGCTTTCCGGTGGGGAGAAGGCGATCGCGCTGCACCTTCCGCTGTTCGCCGCCGTCGCGGCGCACTACCAGGCGGTGCCGGAGGCGCCGAGGGTGATCCTGCTGGACGAGGTTTTTGTCGGCGTGGACACGACGAACCGCGGGCAGGTGTTCGCCCTGCTGTCCGCGCTCGACCTGGACCTGGTGCTGACCTCCGACCACGAGTGGTGCACCTACGCCGAGCTGAGCGGGGTGGGCATCCACCAGCTCATCACCGGCGTCGACGGGGACGACGCGGTGACCACCGCGCGGTTCACCTGGGACGGCACCACGCTCACCGCGGAGGGGGTTCAGTAGCGCTCGGCGTAGTGCGTCGGGGATTCGCCGAACATGGCCTTGAAGTCGCGGGTGAAGTGCGCCTGGTCGGCGTAACCGAGGTCGGCGGCGAGCGCCGCCCAGTCGATGGCGGAGCCGGCGGCCAGGCGTTCGGTGACCTCGTGCAGCCGGTAGCGCCGGATCACCCACTTCGGCCCGATGCCGACGTGTTCGGCGAACAGGCGTTGCAGCGCGCGCACCGTGGTGTCCAGCGCCTCGGCGAGCACGGCCACCGTGGTGATTTCGGACTTGGCGATGATCAGGTTGACCGCGTCGGCGGCGGCATCAGCTCGCGGATCCGCCGAAGGCCATTGGGCCAGCAGGAAACTCTCGACGTTCTGCACGGTCAACGGATGCGGGATCGGCTCGCGGAACACCTCCGCGATGTCGACCGAGGTGTCCGTCAGCGTGGAAACCGACCTGCCCAGGAACGGGCGGAAGCAGCCGGGCCGGAAAGCCACCCCGAAAACACCGTCCGAACCTTCGAGCACGCGGATCTGGTGTCCGGACGACACGCCGGTCACGTACGCGCCGCCGCTGCGGTTGAAGACCAGGTGCACGTTGGGGTAAGGCACGATCAGCTGCCGATACGGCGTCTCGTAGTTCCACGTGACATCCCAGTAGCGAGCCACGTAGCGCGCCAACGTGGGCGACGGCTCCGGGAACTCGTGCCGCTGGAACTTCGTCCAGGCGCTCCCCAGCTCCCGCTCATCCCTCACCGGAGCAGTTTAAGCAGGTGATCCAGCACGAGCCCGTTGCTCACGCGCAGGCCGTCGTGGTTGTGGTCGGCGGTCAGCCAGGGGCGTAGGCCGCGGATCAGGTCCGCCGTGGAGAGCGAGAGGTCGCGCGCGACGTACATGTCCGCGTCGTAGATCGCTGCGGCGACGGGGACTTCGTTGTCCCGCAACCGGTTCAGGTCGTACAGCGCGGGCCACCGGTGTTGCGCCAGGTCGCGGGCCAGTCCTCGGAACGGTCGCAGCAGCGGATCGTTGTCGAACATCCACGGGTAGATCATCTCGCCGAGGAAGTCGAGGTCGGGGAACTCGGCGCGCACGCGCTGTCCCGCCCAGTCCGTCACGGCGTTCTGGGCGTAGGTCGCCTCGTGCAGCAGGGAGTAGATCGGTGACGCGCTCGCCCAGGACAGCTCGTGCTGGACCTGGAGCAGGAACGCGTCCGACAGCTGGCGCGCGCTGAACGGGTCTTCCAGCAGGTAGTGCAGTTGGCGGCTGCCGGTGCTGGACCCCAGCAGATTGCCGAGCAGGCGGAACGCGTCGACGGTCAGCACCCGGCCGCCGGGCAGGCGCACCTCGCGGGCGCGTAGGTACTGCACGACGCGTCTGACCTGGTCGCGGTCGCCGGGGAACCGCTCGTAGTGGGCGGCGATCTTGGCCGCCACGACGGGGTAGAGCTGCCGGTAGACGGTGTCCGCGTCGGCTTCGACGCCGGGCAGGCCGCCGGTGATGAGGGCTTCTTTGAGGCCTTCCGGGGCGAGGGACAGGTACGTCACCGTGCAGTAGCCGCCGAAGCTCTGGCCGAGGACCGACCACTGCTCGTCGCCGAGCAGGGCGTGCCTGATCAGTTCGGCGTCACGCACGATCGAGTCCGCGCGGAAGTGCTCCAGGTGCGGGCCGAGCTGGGTGAGCGTGTGCCGGTTCAACGGGGTCGACCGGCCGGTCCCGCGCTGGTCGAGGAGCAGGACGCGGTAGTCGGCGAGGGCGCGCCGCAGCCAGCCCTCGTCGCCGTTGACCCGCGGGGCCGGGAAGCCGGGACCGCCGTTCAGGTACAGCAGCCACGGCCGGTCCTCCCGCGTCCGCACCTCGCGCGCGAAGACTTCGATCTTTTCTCCGTCGGGCTCTTTGTGGCTCAGTGGCAACAAAAACCGGTGATCTGCGAAGACGGTCGAAGGCACCGGTCGACGCTACCAACGTGAAACTGTCGGGGCACCCGCTTATCGTCGCCGACGTGATCCCCTACCGGCTCGACATCCCCGAAGCGGAGTTGCTCGACCTCCGCGACCGCCTCCAGCGCACGCGCTGGCCGGAGGCGGAGACGGTCGACGACTGGTCCCAGGGCGTGCCGCTGGCGTACTTGCGCGAGCTGTGCGAGTACTGGGCCACCGGGTACGACTGGCGGCGCGTGGAGGCGCGGCTCAACGCGTTGCCGCAGTTCAAGACCGACATCGACGGATTGGGCATCCACTTCCTGCACGTCCGCTCGCCGCATCCCGACGCCGTGCCGTTGGTGCTGACCAGCGGGTGGCCGGGTTCGATCGTCGAGTTCCTCAAGGTGATCGAGCCGTTGACCGATCCACCCGATCCCGCCGACGCCTTCCACGTGGTGTGCCCGTCGATCCCGGGTTTCGGGTTCAGCGACAAGCCGGCGGCGCCGGGTTGGGGCATCGAGCGGATCGCCGGGGCGTGGCTGCGGTTGATGACCGAACTGGGGTACGAACGCTTCGGCGCGCAGGGCAGCGACTGGGGCACGAGCATCACCACGGTCATGGCGCAGCAGGCGCCGGAAAGGCTGATCGGCATCCACCTCATGCCGCCGCTCGCCGCCCCGGACCCGGCGACCTTCGACGACCTCACCGAGGCCGAACGGCAGTCGATCGAGGCGCTGAAGCACGCGGCCGAGTGGGAGGACGGGTATTCCGCCGAGCAGTCGACCAAACCGCAGACGATCGGTTACTCGCTGGTGGACTCGCCGGTCGGGTTGTGCGCGTGGATCGTGGAGAAGTTCCGCGCTTGGACGGACTCCGGCGGCAATCCGGAGAACGTGCTCACCAGGGACGAGATTCTGGACAGCGTGATGTTCTACTGGCTGCCCGGCACCGGTGCGTCTTCGGCACGCCTGTACTGGGAGAGCATCCGGAAGGTGCAGGCGTGGTTCACCGAGGCGACCGCCGATGTGGTCGAGGTGCCGACGGGCTGCACGCTGTTCCCGAAGGAAACCCCGCGGCCCTCCCGGCGCTGGGCCGCCAAGCGCTACCCGAACATCGTGCACTGGCACGAGCCCGACCGCGGTGGGCACTTCGCCGCGTTCGAGCAACCGGCGCTCTTCGTGGAGGAGGTGCGTACCTTCTTCCGAAAACTCGACAACTGAATAGTCGCGATACGGCCACTCGGTGGCCGACCGACATCGCCAGGCCGAACAGGGCGGCCGACTGATCCGGTGGGGCGGCCACGCCGACCGCGCCCACGATGAGCAGCGGCAGTCAGCCGCTGGCCGATCTGTCGGCCCGATGCTGCGCTCCGCCTCGCCGGACGCTGGCTAGAGGCCGGGTGCTGCCAGCGGTCGGGCGCCGTCAGACGTCGGGCGGCGGCAGAGGTCGGGCGCTGGCAGAGGTCAGGCGGCGGCTGGAAGGTAGGCGGCGGCTAGAAGCCGGACGGTGACTGGAGGCCGCGGTGACCGATGGCCGCGCGGTGGCTGGAGGCCTCCGGTGGCCCGAGGCCGCGCGGTGACCGAAGGCCGCGCGGTGACCGGAGGCCGGGCAGTGGCTAAAGATCCTCGAGGCGAACCAAGCCGTCCTGGATGGCGCGGGCTACCAGGCCTGCCTTCGTCGGGGCAGCGCGGCCCGCGTTGGCGTACTTGATCCGCACGCGGTCGATGTACGAGTTGACCGTGCGCACCGACAGCCCGAGCTTCTCGGCGACCATGTCCTTCGACTCGCAGGCGAACCAGTTCACCAGCACGTCGACCTCCCGGGCGCTCAGCCGCGGCCGGTCGGGGCGGGTGTCCACGCCGATCGCCCTCGCCATGGACGGCGGGGTGTAGGGCAACTGCCTCGCCGCAGCGTGGATCGCGGCGACCAGGTGCACCGGGCCCTCGGCCTTGGTGAGGTAGCTCGACGCCCCGATGTCCAGGCAGGTCAACGCGGTGTCCTTGTCGTCGCGCATGGTGTACACCACCACCTGGCGACCGGCGTCGACCAGCCGGCGGAGGTCGCCGTAGGCCGGGGTCGGCGCGGCGAGCTGCAGGTCGAGCACGATCACGTCGGCCCCGCTGCCGGGTTCGAGCCACGCCACGGCGACCGTGGGCCCCGAGTCGACCACCCGCACGGGCGGCTCGGCGGCGGCGCACCAGGCTTCGATGCCGCTGACGATGGCGGGGTGGTCGTCGATGACCACCGCGGTGATCAGTTCGTCGTCCACGCGGCCTCCACCCAGTGCCTGCCACCGGATTCGCGGTGGGTGACGGTGATCTGCCCCGATGATGCCAGCGGCGCCGGCGGCGGCGCGTCGGTGACCACGCTGACGGTCGCGGTACCCGGCGTGCCCAGCACGGTCACCCTGGCTTCGGCCACGGTACCGGCCAGGCAGGCCACCACCGGCTCGGTCAGCGCGCGGCGGACCCGGACGGGCAGTTCAGGCCGGTCTCCCCAGGTACCGAGGAACACCGTGACCCCCTTGCGCTCGGCCACCTCCGCACAAGCACGCAGCTCGTGCAGCAGCGGGTCGTCGACATCGTCGGTTTCCGCGAACAGGCGGCGCATCCTGGCCGCCTCCACGGCGTAGGACGCGCGGTCCCGCACCGGGGTTCCGGCGGCGAGCCGGGCGAGCAGCGGCACCGTGGTGACCGCCAGCTCCTCGAACCGCGTGCGCCGATCGCGGTGCAGCTGGTCTGCCACGGCTTCGGTGGTGCGGGTCCGCTCCTCCTGGGCGGCCGTTTGCTGCGCGAGGCGAGCCAACCGGCTCAGCGCGGCCGTCGACGCGGCCACGGTGAGCTGGTAACCGAGCACCAGGATGGTCACCGTCGCCAGGCCGGCCACGCTCAGCCGGTCCGCCTGCCCGACCAGGATCAGCTGCGCGAAGCTGAACAACTGGTGCGCCCCCAGTGCGACCAGCACCGCGGCGAACCGGTGGTCGGCGAGCAACAGCAGGCAGAACCAGCCGATCGTGCCGTAGGACCACTCCGCCTCGGTGATCACGAGCTCCGGCGGTACCGCGAACACCGCGGCCACCGAAGCGGCGAACACCAGGGCGAGCGCGGGCCAGCGCGACCGGCCGAGCGGGCGGTCGCGCCAGATCCGCACGCCCGCGAACACCGCGACCCCGGTCAGCACCGCGAACGCGGCGACCTCCACCGCGAACGAGCGGTACACCTCCGCGTTGGCCAGCAACAACGGCAGGTTCAGGCCGAACAGGGTGACCGCGGTGATCAGCAGCGTCGCCAAGCGGAGGACGCGGAAGAGCTTGGAGACGGTGAGTTCAGCCATCCGACCACACCAACGAGACCGTGGTGCCACCGCCGCGCTCGCTCCGCACCGCCGCCGTGCCACCGACCTCGGCCATCCTGTCCACAATGGACATTGTAAGCCCGTGGCGGTGCGCGGGGACCGACGCCGGGTCGAACCCCATCCCGTCGTCGCGAACCTCGACCCGAACGCCGTTCAGTTCCTCCTGAACCTGGATCAGCGCGGTGTCGACGCCCGCGTGCCGGGCGACGTTCTCCAGTGCTTCACCCGCCGCCCGGCACAACGCGACGGCCGGCGCCGCGGGCAGCCGGACCGGCCCGGCGGCGCGGATTTCGGTGCCGATCCGGTGGTGCCGCGCGATCTCGTCGAGCATCTCGACCAGGTCGACCTGCCCCTTCGGGAGTTCCGGACGGCCGGAGAGCGCCCGGAGATCACGTTCCGCGCGTTCGGCGAGCCACGACTCCCGACCGGTGACCATGCCGGTGCCGATCGCCAGCATCGTCGAGGCGGCGGTGTCGTGCATGGTGGCGAGGTGCGCGCGTTCGTCGGCACGGCGAGCCGCCGCGATCTCGGCCTCACGGCGCACGCGCTCCCCCGCCGCCGTCCCCCGATCGACCACGCGACCCGCGTGGCGCACCAGGATCCGCAGGCCACGGGACAACCCGGCTTCCGCGAACGTCCACAGCCCGAGCGGCAGCGACGCGGTCCAGCCACCGGGGTCGGCGATCGCCGATCCGGCCAGGTAGGCCGCGATCAGCACCACGGTGATCACGAAGCCGGGCGCGGGAGCGCACAACCACTGGTGGCAGACCGCCGTGATGGACACCGCGACCAGCACCCAGCTGGTGCTGTCGTGCAGCAGGACGACCGGGTCGATCCACCGCGCACCAAGGCAAACCAGCGCGATCACGGCGGTGTCGACGGCGAGCACGCGGGACGCGCGGCTCCAGTAGAACGCGCTCCACAACCCCAGCGCGACCACCGCGACCGCGGATCGTTCGAGCGGCACGGTCAGCAACGTCAGGCAGGCGACCGACAACAGCACCGCCGTCCGCACGACCACCGCGTACCGGCGGCCGACGCGCTCGACCTCGCGCTCGGCCGGACCACCCGGTGTGGGTTGATCAACCGGCACCGCGCCTCCAACACCCGCACTAGCTTCGGTTCTCCAGCCGACCAGAGAGGGAACGCGGTGGAACAGGATCAGCTGGACGCGCGCAACGCCGCGCTGCGCGACCAGGTCGAAGACATGTTAGCGGGCCTGCGCAAGCAAACCGGTGAGTTGAAGGCCGCGCGGGAGCAGGCGGCGAATGCCACCGGTACGGCGAAGTCGGCGGCACGGCGAAGTCGGCGGCACGGCGAAGTCGGCGGCCGCGCTCGCGCTGGTCCGGCAGAACCTGCCGGACCTCTTCCCCGACGCGCCTTCGCTGACCGCGCTGCACGCGACCGCGCCGCCACTGCCCGGCCGAGGGGGCCAGGCAGCGGTACCGCCGCCGCTCGCACCGAAGGCCAGACCACGAGCCCGCGTCGAAGAACCCGGGGACGAACCGATCGGCTCGATCATGCGGAGGGGATACGAGTGAGCAAGGCCAGGATCGAACGGACGTGCTCGGCGCGGCCGCGCCGAAGTTCAAAGCCGCGGCCGACGAACTGAACCAGGCCATTGGGAGAACGCCGCCGACGCGGTCAAGGACGGTGACGCCGCCGCGAAGGCCGCGCTCGCCGGCATGCGCTCCGACGCGGCGGAGAAGTTCCGGCAGCACTGGACCGATGTGGCGGACGGGGACTACCCGAAGCTCGAGAAGCTCTGCCGCCAGATCGCGGACGCCTGACGCAAGAGCGCGAACAGCATCGAGTACACGAAGCTGAGCATCATCGCCGCGCTGATCATTCTGGCCGCGCAGATCGCGCTGCTCATCGCGTCGGCGGTCGGCACGCTCAGGTCGAGCACCGCGGGCTTCCCGATCGCGATGGCCGCGACCAGGGTGATCGTGATGCGGTTGCTGACCGAGTTGCTCAAGCAGATCGCCATCAACCTGACCGCGGACCTGGCCATCCAGGCGGGCGCGATCGCCGGGGCCTCGGGCAACATCGGGAACGACTTCGTCAACGGCAAGCGGGGCAGCGACCTGCTCGACAGCGCCATCGCGGGCAGCTCGACCGGTTCCGTGGCGGCGCGCTGGGCGGGATGAGCACCCGGCACGAGGGCCTGGTCGACGCGCACCACCCGGGCGGCCAAGACCTCGACTACCGCGTCGATGGCGGTCCGCGCCACCGCACCGACCCCGCCGAACTGGACGGCGTCTGGAACTCCAACGGCGCCCAGCACCTCGGGGACACCGCGGGCAACGTCGGCAACGACGAAGCCGACGACCACCCGAAGCACCGGTACGACCCGCAGGTGCGCCAGTACCGCCCATGAACCGGGGGTGCGGCGGGACCGCTGTTTTCAGCGGTCCCGCCGCTTCGGCTAGCGCGCGTACTCGCGCAGGAAGTCGTTCGTCTCCCGGTCCACGGAGAACAGGCAAACGCCCTTCATCCCCCGGGTCATCAGCACCTTGTAGGTGTTCCGGACCAGCTCGCTGAACCGCTCCGGGTCCACCTTGCTCAACGAACCGTCCTCGGTCTTGTCCCGGTCAGCCACCCACTGGCCGTCGCGGATCACCAGGTCCGGGCCGAAGATCACGCCCGCCCAGTCGTATTCGAAGCCCTGCGCGGTGTAGATGCAGCCGATCTGCCCGAACCCGGCCGGATCGGACGCCCACAGCGAAGCCGAAGGAACGCCGGGGACCTTCTTGTCCTGCTTCAGGTTCCACGGTTTCTTCCAGTCACCGACGCGGACGTCGTCGACCAGCTGGAGCTCTCCGTCCACGCGCCGCGGATTGCTCCACTTCCAGCAGAAACCCGCGGTCATGCGGGCAGTGCCCGAGAAGTTGAGCATCTGGTTCTTCAGCCAGTCCTCCAGCGCGGACGGCGACGCGACGGTGTCGACCACGTACTCGTCTTCGGTTTCCTCGCTGAATTCGGTCCAGGTGACCGGTCCGTCGGAGGCGATGCCGAGCAGTCGCCGCACCCACTGGTCGAAGCGATCCGAGCCACCGCAGCGGAACTGGCCGTCCAACCGGATTTCCTCGACCGGACAGCGAAGCCGGTCCGCGGCCGCCTGGATGGTGTCCCGGGTGTCGATCTCGTTCGGGCGCACCTTCTGCTCGTCGTCCAGAAGGAAGACCGGCACCTTCGCGGCTTTGATCAGCTTGCCGATCTGCGGGAGGCCGCGGTCCCAGTGCGCGCGCGGGATGTCGTCCCGGATGCGGTGTGCTTCGTCGCAGATCAGCACGTCCAGGCGGTCGTTGTCGTCCCTGCCGAACTGGTTGAAGTAGGTGAAGATCGACTCGAAGCGGTCCTCACCGGCGGCGACCTGCGCCTTCAGGGTTTCGGTGAAGGCCCTCGATCCGGTGGCGTGCATGACCTTCAGCCGCTGACCGGCGAGGGCGTTGAGCAACGAGACCGCGATCGCGCTCTTTCCCGAACCGGGCCCGCCGCGCACCACGATGACCTTCTTCGGCACGTGGTCCTGCTCCTGGGAGAGCTGGACGGTGTTCCGCACCAGGTCGAAGGCGACCTGCTGCTCGTCGAGGAGTACGAAGTCGTCTCGGCCGGCGAACACCTCGGCCGCCGACTGGAGCAGGTTCCGGCTGGGGTGGTGGCCGACGGTGATCAACTCTTCCGCGACCTTTTTCGCGTCCCCGGCGGTCGCCGGATCGGTGCTGAACAACGAACGCAGCCTGGCGACGAGATCTCCCGCGCCATCAGCGGTGTAGAGCTGCCCGAAATCGCCGAAGTCCCCGTCCGCCAAGTCCCACGTCGGACGGGCGGCATTGTGCAGAAATGCAAGACCCTTCACCCGGCTCGGCCGCTTCGCCAGCGAAGGTGTGTAGTCCAGCAGATAACGGCAATAGCGCCGCACCTGCTCGGCCGGGTGCAACAACGGCTGCTCCGCGTGGGGAACCTCGACCAGGCCCGGCCCCGCGCTCGTCGCCGAACTCCACTGCTTCAACTCGACCAGCACGTAGGACGGTTGACCGTCATCGGGACGCACCCCGCACAGCACCGCGTCGACCCGCCTCGGGCAGTACGGGAGGCGGTATTCCAACAACACCTGGACGTGACCGAGGCCGGCATGGCACAGCAGGTCTAAAAGCACGGGCAAGCTGTTCCGCCAGGCACCCGCCTCACCTTTGTCCGCACGCGAGTAAGTCGCCCCGGTCCACTCGGCGAGTTTCCGGACCAGGCGGTCCTCGGCGGTGCCCTGGCGTAGTTCGCGGGCAGTTCCCCTGATCGGTGTCACGTGTTGGCCCCTCTCCAGCACGGAAATGGCGAGTATTTCCCCCGTTGTGCGCCGAAGGGTAGCGAATTGGCACGATTGGGCGAGGAGCAGCTACTGATTCACGCACTCAGCGTTCTCGCGCTCGGGCGAGTCCCCACGCTGATCCACTAGCCTGGGTCCACGACGACGTTGGGGGGACGAAGTGGCGCTCATCCGCGGCAGAGCGGCGGACCTGCTGGTCGAGGCCGAAGCCGGGCAACTCCACGTGCGGCTCCGCGAGCAGTTCGACTTCAAGCTCGGCCACCGCACCGGGTACTCCGAAGCGACGTCCTGGCGGAAGAGCCTGCCGCTCGTGCTGCGGGAGCTGGTCAACGCGGGCCTCGGCGACGTCGAAGTCCTGCTGGAACACCAACTCCCGCACAGCAAGCAGCGCATCGACGTGGTGCTCGCCGGTGCCCACCCGCGAACCGGGGACAGCAGCTTCGTGTTCGTCGAGCTCAAGCAGTGGTCGACGGCGGAGGTCCACCTGGCCGAGGTGGTGAACGTCCCGAGCCTGCGCGGACGGCACCTCCACCCCGCCGAACAGGTGCGGGGGTACTGCCAGTACTTCCTCGACCACACGCCCGCGCTCGCCGACCGGCCGCGATCGGTGCACGGCATCGCCTACCTGCACAACGCCCGCCGCGCGGACGTGATCACGCTGACGCGTCATCCGAGCCACGAATACGGCCGCCTCTTCACCATGGACGACCAGGCCGCCCTCACCACGCACCTGCTGGCCGTGCTGGACCCGGCGGCCGAGCGGCGCACGAACGCCGAGGCGGGCGACGAGTTCCTCGGCTTCGCGCACCGGCCGACCAAGTCGTTGCTGGACCTGGCCGCCAAGGAGATCCAGGATCGCGAGCAGTTCGTCCTGCTGGACGAGCAGCGCGTCGCATACGACCTGGTGATGCAGGCCGTCGAGCGGTCACGGGCTGCCCAGACCCGGACCGTGGTGGTGGTCGTGGGCGGTCCCGGCTCGGGCAAGAGCGTCATCGCGCTGAGCCTGCTCGGCGCGCTCAGCCGCCGCGGTCTCAGCGTGAACCACGCGACGGGGTCGAAGGCCTTCACCCAGACGATGCGGAAGGTCGCGGCCCACCGGCAGCCCAGGGTGAAGAGCCTGTTCAAGTACTTCAACTCCTACGTGGGCGCCGACCCGCGCGCACTGGACGTGGTGATCTGCGACGAAGCCCACCGCATCCGAGAGAAGGGCACCACCCGCTGGACGAAGAAGGAGTTCAGGGACCGCGCCGACCGGCAGGTGAACGAGCTGATCAACATCGCCACCGTGCCGGTGTTCCTGCTCGACGAGAACCAGGTCGTGCGACCGGGTGAAATGGGTTCCCTCGCCGAGATCACCGCCGCCGCGGAAGCACTGGGCTGCGAGGTCGAAGTGGTGCCCCTGCACGACCAGTTGCGCTGCGGTGGATCGGTTTCCTACGACTCCTGGGTGGCGCGCCTGCTCGGCCTCGGCCGTGAGCCGGAGCCACCGATCGCCTGGAGCAAGCTGGCCGGTCCGCTCGACGAGGGTGTCACGCTGACCAGTGCGGAATCCCCGGAGGCGCTGGAATCCTGGGTGCTGCGGCAACGGGCCGAGCACGGCGGGGTCGCCCGGATCGCGGCGGGCTACTGCTGGCCGTGGAGCGATCCCAAAACCGGACCGGACGGCCGTTACCTCGTCGACGACGTGCGGATCGGTGGCTGGGAGCGGCCGTGGAACGCGAAGTCGGAGTCGACGAAGTCGGTGCCCGGGGTTCCGGCCTCCGACTACTGGGCCACCGATCCCCGGGGGTTCGACCAGGTCGGCTGCGTCTACACCGCGCAGGGCTTCGAGTACGACTGGTCGGGTGTCATCTTCGGCCCGGACCTCGTCCGCCGCGACGGGATGTGGCGGCCGATGCGCGGGGAGTCCAAGGACCCGGAGGTCAAGCGCGCGGACGACCTGCACTTCGGGGCGTTGATCAAGAACACCTACAAGGTGCTGCTCACACGGGGCATGCGCGGCACCGCCGTCTACTCCACGGACCCGGAAACCCAGGAGTTCCTCGAGGAGATGACCCGCTAGTGGCGGCGGGACCGCCACGACAGGGATAGCAAGGCCTATCAAGAAGCCACCCAAAGATTCCACATCGTCCGCAATTTTAAATATTAATTCAATAATAACAAGGTTGGAAACTAACATAAACAGGCTCCTCCGAGCCGATCGGGACCATAACGATCACGACTACTAAGTAACAGGCGCCTCAGCGGACCCGACTACGCCAGAAACCGTTGTCGCAGAGATCACGAGGCCAGTCGATGTTCGACACAGACCAGGACTCCTATTGTTCCTTCAAAGGAATAGTCACGGAGCGCACGCGGCCGATTATCGTCTGGACAGGCGCTGGCCTAAGCATGGAAGCCGGGCTTCCAAACTGGATAGGCCTCCGAAATCATCTACAAGAAGCTCTATACAGACGTACTTTTCAAGCCAAGTCCAGCGATATCGCAAGGCTCTCAGAAAAAGCAGACAGTATTCGACGAGACCCCAACCATTGGACAGCCTTCGAACGGTTGCAGCAAACACTAGGCCGGACAAGCTATCGCGACCATATTCGAGAGCGCCTAGCAAATGCTTCGACGGCACCGATCCCATCAGCTTATCGACTACTATGGCGGCTACCGATCAGCGGTATACTGACATTGAATCTCGACCGAATGGCAACGCGCGCTTACGTCGCAGAGAACCCAGAGCAACTCCCGGTCGAATTTCTCGGCTCACAAGTTGGACACCTCGCCCAGGTGATGCACAGCGAACGGAAGTTCATCGCTAATCTACACGGCAACATAGATGACTCATCGAGCTGGATCTTTACACACTCGTCCCTCAAAGAGCTCAGAAGCAAGACCTTCTACAACGACTTTCTTCGAACATGCCTTTCTTCATTTACAAACCTTTTCATCGGGATGACCATCGACGACATTGCAGTAGGCAGTCATCTCAAATCACTAAGTAAGCTAAACATTGAGGCACCCAGCCACTTCTGGCTAACCGACCGGGGAGACTTTCGCACGGACGAGTGGGCAGAAAAGGTTGGAGTTCGATTAATTAAGTATCGACCCGACTCCAATCATTCACAAGTTCTCGAGTTCCTCAAAGACTTGATAGCCAGTACTCCTAACGACCCACATCCCATCCCACCACTGGCATTTTCCGGACTCCCCATCAATACAACCGAAACTTTGCTCTCACCAGAGGAAATGCTTTCACTGAACGCAGAGGACATCCGGTACATTCTCAATCAGGAGGCCGTTCGGATACTGAGCCCAGAAAACGATCAGGCATACAACGAATACGAGGCGTTCGTCCAGAAGTACGACGAGGCGATCTTTCGGGCCTGGTATACCAGTGACAAAGATGGCAGGAACCAGCTACTCGGACACAAACTCAAGCAACAAGTTGCCCTTGGCGCTTTTGGCAGGGTGTACGAAGCCGAGACAGCAGATGGGCGCAAGGTAGCCATTAAAGTGCTCCTGGAAAATATTCGGAGAGATCCTGGACTTCTTCGAAGCTTTCGTCGCGGCGTCCGATCAATGCGCATTCTACAAGAACGCCACGTGGACGGAATGGTGGCCTACGAGACAACTTCAGAGATACCAGCGTTCGTAACGATGGAATGGATAGAAGGGCCAAATCTAACAGAAGCAAAGGATGCTCGAGCATTAGAAGATTGGGAGGATGTCCTATTCATAAGCAAGGAACTAACCTCAATAATACGCAATGCGCACTCTCTACCAGATCGCGTTCTGCACCGCGACATACGACCGTCAAACGTGATGCTACGCGACTACTGGATAGATCCGTCCAACTACAAGGTGGCAGTCCTGGATTTCGACCTCTCTTGGCATCGAGGAGCCCAAGAACTCAGCGTGCTCCACACGACCGCCGTTGGATACTTAGCGCCAGAGCAGATACTCGCAAGCAGTGATGGCTCGACCAGAAATGCCGCAGTCGACGCTTTTGGGATAGGGATGACGATCTATTACATCTGCGGAGGCACGGAACCGCTCCCAGAGCTTCACCAGCATGCCAACTACGCCGATCTAGTCGAAAAAGCGACTAGATCGCTCACGTCGAGCTCCTGGAAGTCACTTCCTGAGCGAATGAAGCGGTTGATTATCTCTTCGACGCGCCACCGACAGAGCGAACGATGGGACCTGTCGCAGATTGTAGCCGAACTCGAAAGACTACAAGCAGCACACAGTGGATCCATCAGTCATATTACAACGGAGATGCTCGTCGAGGAGCTCGCAGCCAGAAGCATCACGTTCGCCAAGTACGAGTGGAACACGGACACAAATTCTGCTTCATATCAGTTACCCACCGGCCTCCTGCTTCAACTCAGCGCCGACGAACCAAACGCTAATGTCTCGTTGAGAATTTCTTGGGCTCGCACCGGAATTGAGCAACGGGCTGGCATGTCCAAGTATGTAATAAAAGCAACCAGAACACTAGCGGATCAACTAAAGTCTGCACACTGGAAAATCGTAACCGAGAAGCATGAAGCGCAATCAATGACGATTCAAGCTACCAAGAATCGTCAATCGATACTCCAAGACATAGACCACGAAGCAGAGATACTGGATGCCACTCTGCAGGGGTTGAAGTTTGCTGAGTAGCACAAACCGAAAGTCCACAGTCGGCGACCCGCTAGTGGCGGCGGGACCGCTGTGTTCAGCGGTCCCGCCGCCTTTACGGAGTGGCCAAGGCTTCCGTAGGCGACAACCGCGAAGCGCGGATCGCCGGGTACAAGCCCGCGAGTGCACCGATCAGCAGGGTCGCCGCGATGCCTCCGCCGAGGGACCACGGTGGGATGACGGCGGGCCAGTCGCGGGAGAAGGCGTAGCCGATGGAGACCGCGGCCCCGAGGAGAGCGCCGCCGACGCCGCCGAGGGCGGAGAGCAGTAGAGACTCGGCGAGGAACTGGCTTCGGATGCGGCCCCGGGTGGCACCCAGGGACCGGCGCAGGCCGATTTCCGCTCGCCGCTCCAGTACCGAGATCACCATGGTGTTCGCGACCCCGACGCCACCGACCAACAGCGCCACCGCGCCCAAACCCAGCAACAGCCCGGTGAACGCCTCCGTCGCGGCCTGCTTCGCGGCCAGTGCGTCCGACGGCCGCGAGACCTCGACCTCGTTCGGTGCTTCGGGGTTCGCGGTCGCCCCCAGCACCGAGCGCACCGCTTCCACCTGGGCTTCCTGCGACCGCGTGTAGATCGTCGTCGGATGCCCGTCGAACGACAACGCCGACTCCGCCGCCGGCCAGCCGACCAGGGCCGCCGCGTCCAGTTCCGGGGCGAGTTCCGCCGGCTCCAGGATGCCGATCACGGTGAACCACACACCGCCGATCAGCACCTGTGTGTCCGGCTGCGTGATCCCGAGGCGTTCCGCCGCCACCGCACCGAGCACGGCCGCGCGGTACGAGCCCGTCGCGTCGTTGAGCCAGGTCCCGCTCCGCACCTGCCCCGCGATCGTGGCGAGCAGGTCGCTGCGGGCGGCGTAGGCGGACAGGCCGTTCGTCTGCGCTTCCGGGATCTTGTCGGTGCGGTACACCTTCGCGTCCTCGACCCGGCCGACCGCCGAAAGCGACTCCACCGGCGAAATCCGCTCGGTCATCGACTCCGACGCCAGCGGCAGCTGCGCCTGCTCACCCAGCATCGTCGTCCCCGGCCCGACGGTGAGCAGGTTCGTGCCCAGCGCGTCGAGCGTGTTGTCCAGTTCCGCCCGCGACGACGAGGAAATCCCCACCACCGCGACCATCGCGGCGATCCCGATCGCGATCCCCAGCGCGGACAAGAATGCCCGCATCGGCCGCGTCCGCAACCCGACCGCGCCCACCTTCAGCACGTCCCGCGGCCACATCCGCGCGGGTGCCAGCACGTCCGCCATCAGCCAGCCCCCACCAGCCTGCCGTCGCGCATCCGCACCTGCCGCGGCAGCGAAGCGGCGATGTCGCGGTCGTGCGTGATGATCACGACCGTGGTGCCGGCCGCGTTCAGCTCACGCATCAACCGCATCACGCCCTCCCCCGACGCCGTGTCCAGCGCCCCGGTCGGCTCGTCGGCGAGCAGCAGCGGCGGGTCCCCGGCCACCGCCCTGGCCACCGCGACCCGTTGCCGCTCCCCACCGGACAGCTCGTGCGGCCGGTGGTCCATCCGGTGCGCCAGCCCGACCCGCCGCAACGCGACCTCCGCGCGGCGCCGCCGTTCCCCCGACCGCAACCCCGTGTACAGCAAGCCATCCGCGACGTTCTCCAGCGCGGAAACCCCGGCGGCCAGGTGGAACTGCTGGAACACGAACCCGATCCGGCGCGCCCGCAACACGGAAAGTTTGGCGTCGGACAGCTTCGCCACGTCGTACCCGTCGATGTGCACCTCCCCCGAGGTCGGCCGGTCCAGCGTGCCGAGCAGGTTCAGCATGGTCGACTTGCCCGAGCCCGACGGCCCGACGATGGCGACCAGCTCCCCCTGCTCCACCCGCAGCGAAACCCCGCTGAGCGCGGCGACCCCACCCGGATAGCTCTTGCTCACGTCGGTCAGCGCGATCACTTCGGCACCCCCACCACGGTGCCTTCGGCCAGCCCGTCCCCGGTGATCTCCACCCGGCCGTCGGCGAACAGCCCGGTTTTCACCGGCACATAACGGGTTGCGGTGCCCTCGACGACCTCCACGCCGAAACCGCCCTCCGCCAGCGCGAGCAGCGCGGCCACCGGCACGGTCAGCACGTTCTCGCGCTTGTCCGCGGTGAAGGTGACGTCCACCGACGCGAGCGCGTAGGACTCGGCGGCCTGCTGGTCGTCGAAGGCGACGATCACCTCCACCTTGGTGCTCGCCTCCTGGCCCTGCCCCTCGGCGGGCTGGATGATCGTGGACACCTCGTCGACGCGGCCGGTGATCTCCTTGCCGTCCGGCAGTTCGATCCGGACTTCGGTGTCCTTTTTGGCCAGTCGCTGGTCGGCGGGCTCGAGTTCCACGGTGATCGCCTTCGCGACGCCGGTGTGGGTCAGCACCTTCTGGCCGGGCTGCGCGGGTTCACCCTGCTTGGCCTCGACCGTGTCCACCCGCACCTCGCCGTCCGCGAACACCACGCGGCCTAGTTCGACGACACCGGTTTCGTCGAGCCCCTGGTCCTCCTGCCAGTTGGTCACCGCGGTGGCCGTGGCCGAGGTGAACTCGTCGTCGACGGTGAAGCCGGTGTACCCGAGGTCCCGCAGGTTCTCCTCCAGCTGCCGGACATCCGGCCCTTCGGCGCCGTCGGCCAGATCGCGGTAGGCGGGCATCGAACCGTACATCAGGGTCACCGGCTTGTCGTCCACTTTGTACAGTGGTTGCCCGCGCGCGATCCTGGCGTCGCCGTCCGGCACGAAGGTGAGCGTGCCCGGCAGGCGGTTGCTGACCGTGGTCGTGGTGCCGTATCCGAGTTCGCCGTCCGCCTCCCGCGCGTCGTTGAGCGTCTGCCGGGACACCTTCGCCGTGCTGGGCGGCAGTTCGCTGGCGGCGGCGTCACCCGCCTGGCTCTGCGTCTGCGTGAACACGAGCATGCCAGCGGTGGCCGCCCCCGCCACGACCACCACGGCGATTCCGGCGGCGAGCTTCCGCTTCACTTCTCCCCCGGCAGCGACATGATGTCCTTGCAGGCTTCCTGCGCCTTCTCGAAGTCGGGGTCCTCGCCGATCTCCGGGGTGATCCGGATGCCGGGCTGGTTGGGGTCGGGGTCGGCGAAGGCCTCCACCCCGTTGCCGCGCATGCATTCCGCGAACTTCCTGGCGTTCTCCTGCATCTGCGGGTTGGCCTTGCCGTTGGCCTGCGGGCTGAACTCGCGGCAGGCCTCCTGCGCCTTGTCCACCACCTCCTTCGGCGTGTTCTTGTCGACCTTGAGCTGCACGCCCTTGCCCGGTTCCGGGTCGGGCATGTCCACGCCGTTCTCGCGCATGCACTGGGCGAACTTCACGCCCATGTCGCCGTTGTCCGCGGCCGCGGGCGCGCTCGCCGGGGCCCCGGTGGCCGGCTGCCCCGCCGAGGCCACCTGGTTCCCGCCGTCGTCGGCGCCGCACGCGGTGAGCAGCAGGGTCAGCGCGGCGAACGCGCCCAGGGTGAGCCGTCGCATCAGTCCTCCAGTCGGTCGGAAATGGTGACCGGATGCAACCCGGCGGCCCGTTTCCGGAGGGTTTCCACGTTCGCTAACGGCGACGAAACACCGCGATCGGGGATCATGCGCTGATGAGGGTGCTGGTGGTGGAGGACGAACCGCTGCTCGCCGACGCCATCGCGGAGTGGCTGCGGGACGAGGCGCACGCGGTGGACATCGCCTACGACGGGGGTCAGGCGATGGAGCGGATCGGCGTGCACGCCTACGACGTGGTGGTGCTCGACCGCGACCTGCCGGTGGTGCACGGCGACGACGTGTGCCGCGAGCTGGTCGGCTCCGAATCACCCGCGCGTGTGCTGATGTTGACCGCGTCCGCCGAGATCACCGACCGCGTCGGCGGGCTCGGCCTCGGTGCCGACGACTACCTGACCAAACCGTTCGCCTTCCCCGAACTGGCCGCCCGGGTGCACTCGCTGGGCAGGCGCTCCCGCCCGGCCGCGCCGCCGGTGCTCACCCGCGCCGGCATCACCCTCGATCCCGCCCGGCACCAGGTCTTCCGGGATGGGCACTACGTCCCGCTGTCGAAGAAGGAGTTCGCCGTGCTCGCCGAACTGCTGCGTGCCGACGGAGCCGTGGTCTCCGCGGAGTTCCTGCTGGAGAAGGCGTGGGACGAGCACGTCGACCCGTTCACCGGCGTGGTCCGGCTGACCATCCTGAAGCTGCGGCGCAAGCTCGGCGAGCCGTCGGTGGTGGAGACCGTCACCGGTGTGGGATACCGAATCCCGTGACCCGCCTGCGGCCCCGCCGGGTCACCCTGCGCACCCGGCTCACGCTGATCTACGGCGGCTTGTTCCTGGTGGCCGGGCTGGTGCTGCTCGGGGTCACCTACGCGTTGTTCAACCAGCAGCTGACCGGGCCGAAGGTGCTCGCCAAGACCCAGCTCCCCGATCCGGGGCTGTCGCGGAAGCAGCACTTCGTGGTGATGACCGGCAGCGGCGACATGCTGACCGGCGCCGGGGCGGAGCAGTGGATGGACGACCAGCAGCGGCAGCTCCGCGACGCGGCCACCACCTCGCTGTTCACCCAGGGCGGCATCGCGCTGCTGGTGGTCGGCGGGCTGGCGGCGGGGTTCGGCTGGCTGGTCGCCGGCCGGGTGCTGGTGCCGTTGCACCAGGTCACGAACACCGCGCGGCGGATCGCCACGGCGCCGGCCGCGGACCGGAACCTGCACGAGCGGATCGCCCTGCGCGGGCCCGACGACGAGGTGAAGGATCTCGCCGGGGCGTTCAACACGATGGTCGAGCGGCTGGACCGGTCCTTCGACGGGCAACGCCGGTTCGTCGCCAACGCGTCGCACGAACTGCGGACGCCGCTGACCGTGAGCCGCTCGCTGGTCGAGGTCGCGATGCACCGCAGGACCGCGTCACCCGACGTCAAGCAGCTCGGCGAGACGCTGCTGGAAATCAACGGGCGGCACGAGCGGCTGATCAACGGGCTCCTGCTGCTCGCCGGTTCGGAGAACGAGATCCTGGACCGGCGGCCGGTGGACCTGGCCGACGTGGTGACGCACGTGGTCGCGCAGACCGCGGCGGAGGCTTCGCTGGCGGGCATCGAGGTGCGCGCCGAAGCCGGTGAGGCGATGACCACCGGCGACGCGCTGTTCCTGGAACGGCTGGTGCAGAACCTGGTGGAGAACGGCATCCGGCACAACACCGGCGGCTGGGTGCACGTGGTCAGCCGGACCGCGGTGGACGGCAGAGCCGAGGTCGAGGTGAGCAACACCGGCGCGGTCGTGCCGCAGTACGAGATCCCGGCGCTGTTCGAGCCCTTTCGACGGCTCGCCACTGATCGTTTGGCCACCGCGAAGGGCGCGGGGCTGGGGTTGTCGATCGTGCGGTCGGTCGCCAGGGCGCACGGCGGTGAGGTCACCGCGCGCCCACGCGACGGAGGTGGGCTGGTGGTGTCGGTGCTCCTGCCTCAGTAGGCGACGGAGAAGCGTTTCCGCTGGTGCGCGGGCTTGTCGAGCTCGTCGACGAAGGCGAGGGCGTAGTCGTCGCCGCTGATGTTGTCGCCGATGATCTGGTCACCGCCGACGCGGTAGCGGCCGAGCTTCTCGCCCGGGTTGAACGAGCCGAACGCCGGCGCGGGGCTGACGTAGAACCAGTCGACGTCGTCCGGGAGGCCGCGCAGTGCGTCGAGCACGCCGACGTGGGCCTGCGCCTCGCCCTTGGCGAACGCGGGAAAGCCCGGCGAGTCCACCAGCCGCGGTCCGCCGGGGGCGACGTGGAGGCTGCCCGCCCCGCCGACCACACCGAGCCGGGCGCCGGTCTTGGCCAGTGCCGGAACCGCGTCGACCAGGGATTTGCCGTCCGAAGGCGCGGCGGGCACCGCGACCGCGATGACGTCCGCGCCCTTGGTGACGTCCAGCAGGAAGGTCTCGTCGTGCAGGGAGCCGGCGGTGATCCCGGGGCCGGCCTTGCGCGCCACCCGGACCACCTCGTGACCACGCCCCTCCGCCTCGGCGGCGATCTTGCCGCCCGCGTACCCGGTCGCGCCGAACACCACAATCCTGGCCATCGCTTCTCCTATCGCGGGGGTCGGTCACCCACGCTAAACGCGATCTCCGCGCCTGCAGGGCCGAGCGGCGCCACCTCTAGGGGTTTCCCGGTTACCTTGCACAGACCAGGGCGGCGATTAAGACTTGATACCCTAAACTTTAATGGCGGGTGGATCGATGCAAGGTTAGGGAGCCAAGCGTGGCCGAATTCCAGGATGAGCGCTGGGAGCCGTCCTTCGACGGCCCCACGCGGAGTTCGCGGCGAGGCGGCCGATACCGGTCCTACATCCCGGACGGCCTGACGGAACGCCCGCTGATGCTCGACCCCGCGCTCAGTGTCCGCGCCCAGGAGGTCGAGGCGAGCGTCCGGCGGCTGGCGACCTCGCCGCGATCGAGGTGCCTCGAAGGACTCGCGCGCTTCCTCCTCCGCTCGGAGGCACTCGCCTCCTCCCGGATCGAAGGGCTGCAGGTCTCCGCCCAGCAGGTCGCACTCGCCGAACTCGCCCAGACCGACCACTCGGTGACCCGCGGTTTCACCGGAAACGCGGCCTTGGTGGCGAACAACATCCACGCGCTCAAGCAGGCCACCACCGCGCTGGCGACCGCGCCGGCGCTCGACCTCCCCGGCATCGACGCGCTGCACCGCGCCCTCCTGCCGGACGAAAAGCACCAGGGACTCCGAGAGGTCCAGAACTGGATCGGCGGAAGCGACTGGAGTCCCGTGGACGCCGACTTCGTGCCGCCGAAACCGGCTCTGGTCGAACCACTCATGGCAGACCTGACCGCCTACCTCAACGGCGGCGCCCATGCGCCACTCGTCCAGGCAGCGCTCGCCCACGCCCAGTTCGAGACCATCCACCCGTACACCGACGGCAACGGCCGCGTGGGCCGCGCGCTCATCCACACCGTGCTCGTGCGTCGCGGCCTCACCCCGGGCGCGATTCTCCCGATCAGCCTGGTGTTGCTGACCCGTTCCCGCGCCTACATCGACGGGTTGAACTCATACCGCTACCAGGGCCCGTCGACCTCGGCAGCGGCCCGCGCGGGGATCGCGGCGTGGCTGGCCACCTTTCTCGAAGCGGCTGACGCCGCGGCCACCCAGGCGGACAAGTTCAGCGAGGCGATCGAGGAACTCACCCGGCACTGGCAACGCCGACTGGCGGAATACCGCTCGGGCCAGGGGGTTCGTAGTCAGCCTCGGGCCAACTCGGCCTCGGCGAAACTCCTGATCGCGTTGCCGGAGATCCCGGTGCTCACCACGAGGACGGCCGAGCGTGCGCTGGGAGTGTCGTTCCCGGCCGCGCGCACCGCGCTGGAGGAGTTCGCCGAAGCCGGGATCCTGAGCCGGAAACAGGTGGATCGCGGCACCACCGGCTATCTCGCGAACGAGGTGTTCGACCTGCTCACCTTCGCCGAACGCGAACTGGCCAGCACACAGTGGGACACCCGGAAGGCGAAGCCCGGCAGAGCAGTTCCAGCCCGACCGCAGAACTAGTTTTCCGGTTTCCAGCGGCCGCTCAGCTCGCCCGGCCGAGGGGCCGGGCCCGGCAGTGGGGCGTCTTCCACCGTCGACAGGGTGCGCAGCAGCATGGCCAGCACGCGCCGCCGGAGTTCGCGGGTTCGGGTGGCGTCGGGGGCCCGGATGGCCGAGCAGGCTTCCAGCGCCAGCCCGATGTCCTGCGGCACCGCGTCCTCGCGCACGGCGCCGGCGTCTTTTGCCCGCGAAAGCAGGGTGGTCGCGAGTTCGTTGGCGCGCATCGCGTCGGCGCCCATCTCCGCGGTCGGGGTGAAGGTGCCCGCCAGGTGCACGGTCAGCGAGTGCACGTCGGCGTCGACCACGCGCTCGACAAAACCGGTGAACGCCGCGGCGGCGTCCGGCTCCTGCAAGGCGGCCTCGGCCTCGGCGTTGTACCGGCGCAGCCCCTCGTGGCACAGGTGCCGCAGCAGGTCCTCCTTGCCCGGGTACCGCCGGTACAACGCGCTGATGCCCACCCCCGCCCGCTTCGCCACGGCCGACACCGGCGCCTTCGGATCGGCCAGGAAGACCTCGCGCGCCGCGTCGAGGATGATGCCGTCGTTCTGCGCGGCCTGCTGACGGCGACCCGACAGGCCGCTGCTCTGCGTAGTGGACATGCCACCGAGATTACCACTGGAACAGATCGTTCCGCTCTGCTACGGTTCAATCAGAACAAAACATTCCGTTCCAGAACAGCCACCGAGGAGCCCCCGTGATCCCCTTCCGCGTCGAGATCCCCCAGACCGCCCTCGACACCCTCGCCGACCGCCTCGAGCACGCGTTCCTCCCGAACGAGCTCCCCAGCATCGGCACCGCGTACGGCATGCCGGTCGACCGCGTCCGCGAGCTGCTGCGCTACTGGCGCGAGGAGTTCGACTGGCGCGCGCTGGAAGCCCGGCTGAACGCGTACCCGCAGTTCACCACCGAGATCGACGGCGAGGACATCCACTTCCTGCACGTCCGCTCGTCCCGCGAGGACGCGACGCCGCTGATCCTCAGCCACGGCTGGCCCGGCACGATCCTGGAGTACCTCGACGTCATCGAGCTGCTCACCGAGCCCGCCGACGGCCCGGCGTTCCACCTGGTCATCCCGTCCCTGCCCGGCTTCGGCTTCTCCGGCCCGACCCGCACCCCCGGCTGGAACCGCTACCGGACCGCCCGCGCCTGGGCCGAGCTGATGAAGCGCCTCGGTTACCAGCGGTACGGCGCGGTCGGCAACGACGGCGGTTCGCTGATCTCGCCGGAGATCGGGCGGATCGACCCCGAGCACGTCATCGGCGTGCACGTCACGCAGCTCTTCTCGTTCCCCTCCGGCGACCCCGCCGAAATGGCCGACCTGAGCGAGGCGGACCAGGCCGCGCTCAAGCACCTCCAGTGGTTCTACGACAACCACTTCGCCTTCAACCAGCTGCACAGCCAGTCGCCGCAGACGCTGGCCTTCGCGCTCGCCGATTCCCCGGTCGGCCTGCTCGCCTGGAACGCGCAGCTGTTCGGCGAATCCCTCGACCCGGCGTTCGTCGTGGGCAACGTGGCCATCCACTGGCTGACCGGCACTTCCGGCTCGGCCATCCGGTTCTACTACGAGGACGCGCACGCCACGGAGCAACCCACCGAGCCCACCACCACGCCGACCGGGCTGGCCATGTTCGCCGGCGACTTCCAGTCGATCCGCCGGTTCGCCGAGCGCGACCACCACCGGATCACCAGCTGGAACTCCTACGACACCGGCGGCCACTACGCCGCGCACGAGGCGCCGGAGGTGCTCGCCGCGGACGTGCGGGACTTCTTCGCCACGATTGATTGACCTCTACCAAGCTAGAGGTTGAATCCTCGGACCCATGACAACGATGCGAGCGGTTCGGGTCAAGGGGTTCGGGGGACCCGAAATGCTGCGGGTGGAAGAGGTCCCGGCCCCGGTCGCGGGGCCGGGGCAGGTGGTGGTCGGCGTCGCCGTCGCCGACGTCCTGTTCCTGGAGGCGCAACTGCGCGGCGGCTGGGGCGCCGAGTACTTCGGCCTGGCGCCGCCCTACACCCCGGGCACCGGCGTGGCCGGGCGCGTGCTGTCCACCGGCGAAGGCGTCGACCCGGCCTGGGTGGGCAAGGACGTGGTCGCCGGGATCGACGGCGGCGGGTACGCGGAACAGGCGCTCGTCCCGGCGGCCAACCTGGTGGAGATCCCCGGCGGCCTCGACACGCGGACGGCCGCGGCACTGCTCCAGACCGGACCGGCGGCGTTGAGCCTGATCGACGCGGCGAAGCTCCAGCCGGGCACCCGCGTCCTGGTCACCGCCGCGGCCGGCGGCCTCGGCACCCTCCTCGTGCAGTTGGCCAAGGCGGCCGGCGCACACGTGACCGCGGCCGCCAGGGGAACCGAGAAGCTGGAGCTGGCCCGAGAACTCGGTGCCGCCGAAGCGATTGACTACACCACCGAGAACTGGACGGACGGCCTCGAAGTGGACGTGGTCTTCGATGGCGTCGGCGGGGAAATCGGCCGCGCCGCCTTCCACACGGCCACCCGCCACTTCTTCGCCTACGGTGTGCCGAGTGGCGCGTTCACCGAAATCGACGAAGCCGATCGCCGCCGGATCGAGGTGACCGGGATCGAACAGGTGCAGTTCGGCCCGGCGGAATTGCGCGACCTGGTCGCCCGGGTGCTGGATGAAGCGGCGGCGGATCGGGTGAAACCGGTGATCGGGCGGACGTTCCCGCTCGCGCGCGCGGCCGACGCGCACGCCACCATGGAAAGCCGGGCGGTGCTCGGCAAGACCCTGTTGCTCGCGTGAAGAGGACATGATGGCCCAGGCAATCCGGTACGCCGAATACGGCGGCCCCGAAGTACTCGAACTCCAAGAAATCACGTTGCCCGAACCGGGTCCCGGCGAAGTCCGGATCGTGGTGCACGCCGCCGGGATGAACCCGATCGACTGGAAGATCCGCAGCGGCGCGTTCACCCCCGGCGAGGAACTGGCCGCGCCGAGGGGCACCGGGATCGAAGCGGCCGGGGTGGTCGAGGCGGTCGGGCCCGACGTGGACACCGTCGCCCCCGGCGACGAGGTGTTCGGCAACGTCGGTGGTGGTGCGGCCGCCACGCACGCCATCGCCAAGGCCGCGAACCTCGTGCC
Source organism: Amycolatopsis sp. 195334CR (assembly GCF_017309385.1). Taxonomy (NCBI): domain Bacteria; kingdom Bacillati; phylum Actinomycetota; class Actinomycetes; order Pseudonocardiales; family Pseudonocardiaceae; genus Amycolatopsis; species Amycolatopsis sp. 195334CR. Next base: position 1,591,118 of record NZ_JAFJMJ010000001.1, read on the forward strand.
CAAGCCGGACTGGCTCGGGTTCGAGGAAGCCGCCGCGCTGCCGGTGGCCGCGGAGACCAGCGTGCGCGTGCTGCGCTACCTGGATGTCCACTCAGGACAGACGTTGCTGGTGCACGCGGCGGCGGGCGCGGTCGGGCTGGTGGCGAGCCAGCTGGCGATCGCGCGCGGGCTGACCGTGGTCGGCACGGCCAGCCAGGGACGGCACGAGTTCCTGCGCGAGCTGGGCGTGCGACCGGTGACCTATGGCGACGGCTGGGTCGACCGGGTGCGAGAGGCCGCGCCGAACGGGATCGACGCGGTGCTCGACGCCTCCGGCCGCGGCGTGCTGGCGGAGTCGGTCGCGCTGACCGGCGACCCGGCCAAGGTGGTGACCATCGCCGGCGGTGACACCGCCGAAACCGGCGTCCACTTCAGCAGCGGTGGTGCCGACACCGTGCCCGCGGCGGAGGTGTTCACCGAAGCGCTGCCACTGCTGCGAAGCGGGCGGCTGCGCCTGCCCGTGGCGAAGACCTTCCCCCTGGCACAGGCCGCCGACGCGCACCGGCTCAGCGAAGACGGCCATGTGCTGGGGAAGATCGTCTACCGCGTGGCTTAGTCGCGCTGCTCGGCCACCGCGGCGCGCATCTTGGCTTCCTTCTCCTGGAGTTCCGGGGTGAAGGCCTCGCCGAAGTCCTCGGCCTCGAGCACCCGCCGGATCTCCACCTCCTGCTCGGGGCCGGGGATGCGCTTCACCCAGCTGATCGCCTCTTCGAGCGACGGCACGTCGAGCATCCAGAAGCCGGCGATCAGCTCCTTGGCCTCGGTGAACGGCCCGTCGGTGACGGTCGCGCCGTCCTTGCTGAGCTTGACCTTGGCCCCCTGCGAGCTGGGCGCCAGCCCCTCACCGGTGATCAGCACCCCGGCCCCGACGAGTTCCTCGTTGAACTTCGCCATCTCGGTCATCTCGGCCTCGGTGGGTGCGCGGCCGGTCTGCGCTTCGCCCTCGTCGGACTTCAGCAGGACCATGAATCTCATGTGTTCTCTCCCTCGAACGTGACGAACCCCAGCCTCCCCCTCGGACAACGGAACGCAACAGTCGCCGCGCATTCCCCTCCGCAAATTTCTCTGTGCACGTGCGCTTTCCCCCTGCGTAGCTTCGGCCGCATGCGCGAACGAATCACCCGATCCGGCGACGTCGAGCTGTGGACCCAGGCGATCGGCGACGCGGGGGCACCGGCCCTGCTGCTGAACGCCGGCGACTGCCAGTCGTCGATGGACTGGCCGCAGAACCTGGTGCGCCTGCTGGCCGAAGCCGGTCACCTGGTCCTCCGCTACGACTACCGCGACACCGGCCGGTCCACCCACCGCGAATTCCCCGCGGCCCCCTACGACTTCGACGACCTCGCCCGCGACGCGGTCGCCGTGCTCGACGCCTGGGACGTCGACCGGGCGCACGCGCTCGGGTTCGGCATGGGCTCGGCGATCAGCCAGCTGCTCGCCCTCGACCACCGCGAGCGGCTGTTCGCGATGACCCTGCTCGGCAGTTGCGCGATGGACGTGGACTTCTTCGGCAACTGGGAGCGCGCGCTGACCGGCGAACCCACGCTCGACGGCCTGCCCACGCCGAAGCGCTGGTTCGTCGAAATGGCGTTCAATCCCACGGACATCTCGGAAGTGGAGTTCTACCGGCGGCTTTCCGGTGACGAGCTGCCGTTCGACGAAGCCGAGCTGGTGCGGCGACTCGCCACCGCCCGCGCGCACGCGGATCCCGTTGAGCCGGTGGCCGAGCACCCGCACGGTTCGATCCGGCAGGACTGGACCACGCGGGCTGCCGACCTGCCGGGCCTGACCACACCCGCGCTGGTCGTCGAGGCCCCGCTCGACCCGATCCACCCGCCACCGCACGCGCGGCACCTCGCCGAGGTGCTGCCGGACGCGCGGCTGATCACCATTCCCGGCATGGGCCACCACCTGGCCACCGCGATCCACCAGCGACTGACCGACGAGGTCACCGCGCACACGCTGGCGAGCCTCGATGCCACCGCCCGCTGACCGTCTGGTGTGGACGGTGGACCGCATGCGGGTGCGGCCGTCGGACCGGGTGCTGGAGATCGGCTGCGGTCACGGCGTCGCGGTGACCCTGGTGCTGGAGAAGCTCAACAGCGGCTCGATCCTGGCGATCAACCGGTCGGCGGCGTCCTTCGAGGTGGTTTCCCCGCAAGAGGCCAAGTTCGGCTACCAGCCGCTGTCCGCGTCGGCGGCTGAGGCGACCGCGCGGGCGTTGTCCGCGACCCTGGCCGAAAACGGCTTCACTCAGCGGAAAACGTTGCTGGAGGAGCTGCCCTCCGGCCGAGCCTTCCTGGTCACGGCTCGGCCGGGGTGACGCGGGACGCGCCGAGCGCTGGGGGTCACTCGGCGCATCCCGCCGCTCGTGGTGGTTCGGTGGACCGGACGAATTCGACCTCTTCGGCCGCGTCCAGGTCATCGACGTCGAGCGGGCATCCGTCCGCGTTGAACAGTTCCGAACCGCCTGCCAGTACCACTTCGAGTGCTGTCACGCGGTCCACGATGCATGAGCAGGACTAGTACTTCGGCTAGTTGATCAGGCGGGGACGGCGGCGTCGAGGTCCTGGGCCAGCAGCTCGGACAGCTCGCGCAGCGTCTCCTCCGCGCCTTCGCCCTCCACCACCAGCACCACGTCCTCGCCACCGCCGACGCCAAGCGACATCACCGCGAGAATGCTGGCGGCGTCGACCAGTGCGTCTTCGGAGCGGCCGATCCGGACGGAGGCGGTCTGCTTCCCCGCGGCTTCGGCGAGCAGGCGGGCCGGGCGCGCGTGCAGGCCGACGGAGGACCCGATGGTGACTCGTGTGCTGAGCACGCTTCCGTCCTTTCGATCAGGAACCAGGTGCCTCCTCAGCGTAACGGCGGCCATGTTGGTTATCAAGCGTTTGGCGTTGGTTTATGTGCGTTGAGGTTGTTTCACGTCTGCTTCACCCGATCGAGTAGCTGTTCCCGCAGGTCCTGGACGCGCCGACGCTCGTCAGCCACCGCCGGCCCCGCTTCCGGATCGATTTTGTCCACTTCGGACAAGAACGCGACGGCTTCCTCGTCCGCGCCCAGCCGCACGGCCAGATCGGCGCGCAACACCAGCGCGCGGAACCGCAGCGCCGCAGGCACTTCCTCGTCGAGCGCCAGTGCGCGGTCGAGCACGCGCACGGCGGATTCCGGGTCGTCGTGCGAGTCGGCGAACATGGTCGCGGTCTCCAGCGTGCGGGCCAGTTTCGGCCCGCCGAGCGGCCCCTTGGCCAGCCCGTTGGTCTGCTCCGCGATCGGCTGGCCGATGCGGACGTAGTTGCCCGACGGGTCGATCACGATGAACTGGCGGTTGCCGGACCGCAGGTTCTTCACCGGGTTCACCCGCGGAAAGCCACGCGAAGGCAACTTGCCCAGCGCCGCCCGCAGCCCGCCGGTGAACCGCTCGTACAACACGTCCACGCGGTCGGTCACCACGTAGCAGGTGCTGAAGTTGTCTTGCGGCACCAAGCCCTTCAGCACGTAGAAGTGCAGGTCGATGCCTTCGAAGGCGAGCGCCGCGTACACGTTCGGCGCCTGCTGCCGGTAGGTGACCTCGAAGCCGAGCGAACCGTAGAAGTCCAGCGTTTCGTTGATGGAGGTGCAGGGCAGCAGCGGAATCATCTTCTCCATGGGACTACCTCCGGGAGTTCACTCAAATTTGAGTAGACGAGCGAGCCTAGCACGCGGCGTACTCAAACTGGAGTGCGTCAGGCCCGCGAACGCAGGCGGCGCAACATGCGCGCGTCCTCGAAGCCGACCGACCTGGCCGCGTGCTCGACGGTCATGCCCTGCCCGATCAGGTGCTCGGCGCGTTCGAGGCGCAGGACCTGCTGGTACCGCAGCGGGGTCAAGCCGGTGACCCGGCCGAACAACCGGGTGACCGTGCGCTCGCTGCACCCGGCCGTCCGCGCGAGGTCGGCGAGGAGCAGGCGTTCGGCGAAGCGCTCGTCGATCAGGTCCTGGATGCGGTGCACCGCGTCGTTGAGGTGGTCCCGGTGCCGCATCATCGAGCTGGCCTGCGGTTCCTCGCCGTTGCGCCGGGCGTAGACGACCATCTCGCGGGCGATCCGCGCGGCGAAGCCGGGCCCGTGGCGCATCGCGATCAGGTGCAGGGAGAGGTCGATGCCGCTGGCGATCCCGGCCGAGGTGACCACCCGGCCGTCGGTCACGTAGAGCACGTCGCGCACCACGGTGGCCAGCGGGTAGCGGCGAGCCAGCTCGTCCTGGAGGCCGTGGTGGGTGGTGCAGCGGCGGCCGTCGAGCAACCCGGCCCGGCCGAGCGCGTCGGCCCCGGCGCAAACGCTGGCCACCAGGCCGCCGGCGCGGTGGTGCGCGCGGATCCAGGCCAGCGTTTCCGGCGCGATGGGCCCGTTGTGCCGCAGTTCCGGCGCGCGCCAGCCAGGGACGAACAGCAGGTCGTCCCTGGTCAGCGTCGGCCAGGCCACCTCGGCGCCGAGCGGAACCCCTTGTGCCGTCGGCACTTCCGGCCGTTCGGCGAGGTAACGCAGGCGGTAGCCCAGTCCGAGGTCCGCGGCGCTGGAGAACACCTGGGCCGGGCCGGCGAGGTCGAGCAGGTGCAGCTCCGGCACCAGCAGGAAGGCGACAGTGGTCACGATCCGGTCAGCGTACCCGCCACCTCGTCGATGGTCCGGATGGTGGCGAACCGGCCGGCCAGTGCGTACTCGGTCCGCGCGATGACCTCCTCCACCCGGAGCGTGCGCGGGTCGGCGAGCACCTCGTCCGCGGTCCGGTCGACGGGCGCCGTCCAGTGCCCCAGCGGCGTGGTGGCCGTCGCCTCGGTGACGAAGGTGACGTCGTAGCCGAGATCGGAGGCGACGCGCGCGGTGGTCTCGCAGCACTGTTCGGTGCGGATGCCGCAGACCACCACCTCGCGCACACCCCGCGCGGTCAGCGTCTGCTGGAGGTTGGTGGTGGTGAAGGCGTTGTGCGCGGTCTTGTGCAGCAGCGGCTCGCCGGGCTCCGGTTCGAGCCCGTCCATCAGCCGGACGAACCCGCTCGCCGGGTCGAAGACGTTCCCCGTGCCGGGCTCGTCGTGCAACACCCAGACCACCAGGTCGCCGTCGGCGCGGGCGGCGGTCACCAGCCGGTTGACCCGCTCGACGATGTCCGGGGCCGAGACGTGCCGCCAGTTGTCCCGCTGCCGGAACGATTCCTGGACGTCGATCACCAGAAGGGCTCTGTTCATGCCACCCAGCCTGACCGTCCCCCGGCTCCGGCGACAGGCCGGATCAGGCCTCGATGCGGACCGATCCGGTCACCGCACTGGCTTTTGTACCTACTGGTATGTACGGTTCAGCCCATGGACACGCGCGACAGGTTGATCGAGAGCACGCGCGAGTTGCTCTGGACGCGCGGGTACGTCGGCACCAGCCCGAAGGCCATCCAGCAGCACGCGGGCGCCGGGCAGGGCAGCATGTACCACCACTTCGACGGCAAGCCCGAACTCGCGCTGGCCGCGATCGAACGCACGGCCGAAGACCTCCGGGCGAAGGCCGAAGCCGAACTTTCCGGGCCCGGCAAGGCATCTGAGCGCATCACCGCCTACGTGCGCCGCGAGCGCGACATGGTGCGCGGCTGCCCGATCGGCAGGCTCACCCAGGACCCGGAAGTGGTCGGCAGCCCCGAACTCCGCCGCCCGGTCGAGGAAACCTTCGACTGGCTGCGCAACCGGCTCGCCGAAGTGATCATCGAAGGCCAGGCCGACGGCGAGTTCACCGGACTGGACCCGCGTGACACCGCGGCCACCGTGGTCGCCACGCTGCAGGGCGGGTACGTGCTGGCGCTGGCTTCCGGCTCGCCGGAAGGGTTCGACCGCGCCGTCGACGGGGTGCTGAACCTGCTCGTCAGGCGGCCGTGATGCAGGCGATGCAGTACGAGATCACCCTGCCCGCCGACTACGACATGGGCATCATCCGGCACCGCGTGGCGACCAGGGGCAGCGCGCTCGACGACTTCGCCGGCCTCGGGTTCAAGGCGTACTGCGTGCGCGAGCGCGAGGAGCACGGGGTCAACCAGTACGCGCCGTTCTACTGGTGGGATTCGGGCGAGGCGATGAACCGGTTCCTGTGGAGCGACGGCTTCCGCGGCCTCTGCGACAGCTTCGGCAGGCCGCCGATCTCGCACTGGCTCGGCGTCGAGGTGGTGCGCGGACCGGCGCGCACGGCCACCACCGCCGTCCGCACCTCGGAGTCCATTGTGGACGGCGAGGCGCCCGCCGACGCGGTGGCCCGCGCCCGCACGGACACCGTCGGCGACTCGGTGTACGCCACCGTGCTCGCCATCGACCTGCGTCGCTGGGAACTGACGCGGTTCACCCTGCACGCCGGGGAAGTCCCGGCGCGGCAGGGCATCCACTACCGGGTGCTACACCTGTCCGATCCGGGTCAGCGTCGGGCGTAGCTGGTCGAGCAGCCACTTCACCCCGACCACGTTCGGCGCCTGCAGCATGTTCGCGGTCTCCGAGGTGACGCCCTGGTACCGGCCCTCGGTGACCACCTTCAGCCGTTGCACCAGCGAGTTGCCCTCGAAGGTGGTCTTGTCGGCCGGGCTGACGAAGGTCATGAACAACGCGTCGGCGGTGTCGAGCGTTTCCACCCGCTCGTAGGACAGGCCGATGGTGCCGGGCGCGAGTTGCGCGCTGGTCTCGACGTTCGCGAGCGCGTCCGGGATCTTCATGCCCAGCGAGTTCATGAACCGCGTGGACTGGCTCTCCTTGCCGATCACCAGTGGCAGCACCTCACCCCTGGCCTGGCCGAACAGGTACGACTTCCCGGCCAGCCCCGGGAGTTCGGACTTGACCTTCGCGACCTCGGCGGCCGCCGCGTCGACCAGGCGCTGCGCCCCGGCCTCGTCCCCGACGGCCCGGCCGATCCGCAGCGCGTCGTCCTGCATCGGCGCGCTGTACAACGAAGTCTCGAAGGGCAGCGTCGGTGCGATCTGGCTCAGCTTCTCGTAGGTGGGCGCGTCGAGCGAGGGCATCGAGACGGCCAGGATCACGTCCGGCCGGTAGGCCGCCACCTTCTCGAAACTGGGGGCCAGCATGTCCAGCGCGAGCACGTCCGGGCCGAGCTGCGCGGTCAGGTACGGCGCCTGCGGCACGGCCGGGTCGTACCCCTTCACCGCGCCGACCACGTTGAGGCCCAGCCCGGTGGCCACGGCGACGTCGTTGTAGCCGAGCGCCACCACGCGCTGCGGCTTCTTGGTGAAGGTGGTCTCGCCGAACGCGTGTTTCATCGTCACCGAGAACGCCGCGTCCCCCTCGGCCGCGGGTTCCGGGTTCGAGGCACAGCCCGCGAGCGTCAGCACGACCAGCGCCACCAGCGCGAATGATCTTTTGAGCACGGGTTAGGCTAACCTTGCCTTACCGAGGGAGGCAAGGGGCGTGCTCACTCGATCCCGGCGTCCTCGGCGGTCCCGCGGGCGAGGCCGGCGAGTTGGTCGAGCGCCGTCCGCAGCTGGTCCACCGGCGGGCAGCTGAGAGCGAGCCGCACCGCGCTCGGCGCGTGCCCGGCGCCGATGGTGAACGCCGCCGCCGGGCTCACCGCGATGCCCCGCCGCGCGGCCGCGCCGACGAAGGTCTCCGCCCGCCACTGCTCCGGCAACTCCCACCAGCAGTGGTACGAACCCGGATCGGCGCGCACGGTGAACTCCTTGAGGCAGTCGGCCCGCAACTGCTGCCGAGCTCGCGCGTCCTCGCGCTTCGCCGCCTCGATCCGCGCGAGCGTGCCGTCGGCCAGGCAGCGCGTCGCGACCTCCATGGCGAACCGCAACGCGGTCCACCCGCCCGACCGCAACGCGGCGCCCACCCGGTCGGCGAACCGCGCGGGCGGCACGAGGAACCCGAGGCTCGTGCCCGGGGCGAGGCGCTTCGACAGGCTGTCCACCAACATCACCTGCTCGGGCGCGAGCGCTCGCAGCGGTGGCAGGTCGGCGCGAAGGAAGCCGTTGACGCCGTCCTCGATCGCGGGCAGGTCGAGTTCGGTCAGTACCTCGATCAGCGCGCGTCGTCGTTCGGCGGACATCGTGATGCCGAGCGGGTTCTGCACGGCGGGTTGCACGTACACCGCGCGAAGCGGGCTGGTCCGGTGGGCCGCGCGCACGGCGTCGGGCACCATGCCGTCGGCGTCCACCTCGATCGGGACCAGCGTGATGCCGAGGCGGGCGGCGATCGCCTTCACCACCGGGTAGGTCAGTGCCTCGACGCCGATGCGCTCGCCGACCCCGGCCAGCGCGGAGAAGGCGGCCGCGATCGCCTGCCTTCCGTTGCCCGCCAAGAGAATCTGCTCCGGTTCGGGTGCCCAGCCGCCGCGGGCGAGTGCCTTGGCCGAGGCTTCGCGCACGGCCGGCGTGCCCGCGGGGGTGGCCGGTTGCAGGCTCTGCCCGAGCGCGTCGGCGCGAACCAGGCCGCTGAGGCTCTTCGCCAGCAGGTCCGCCTGCCCGGGCAGCAGCGGGAAGTTCAGTTCGAGGTCGATCGGCGCGGTGGCGGGCTCGGCCAGCGCGGGCTCGGCGAGTGGCCGCGCGGCGCGGATGAACGTGCCGCGGCCGACCTCACCGACCGCCAGCCCGCGCCGGACCAGTTCGCCGTAGACGCGCGTCGCGGTCGAGGCAGCGATGCGGTGGTCGCGGGCGAACCGGCGTTGCGGCGGCAGGCGGTCGCCGGGGCGGAGCCTGCCCTCGTTGATGTCGGCGGCGAGGCGATCGGCGATCAGTCGGAAGTCATCCATGCATTGTCCCGAATTGCACCGAGATAATTGTTTTCATTGCCTCGACAATGTACCGCGAGCTAGCCTGCGATTGTCAACTACAGCCGTGGAGAGCAGGGGAAATGAGTAGAATTGACCTCGGTGCAATTTCGGTGGCGTACACCGATGAAGGCACCGGCGAGCCGTTGGTGCTGGTGCACGGACACCCCTTCGACCGGTCCATGTGGGCGCCGCAGGTCGAGCGGTTCGCCGGGCCGGAGTGGCGGGTGATCGCGCCCGACCTGCGCGGGTACGGCGAGACGACCGTGGTGCCGGGCAAGACGCACCTGGAGACGTTCGCCCGCGACCTCGGTGAACTGCTCGACCGGCTCGGCGTTGGCCGGATCGTGCTCGGCGGGCTGTCGATGGGCGGGCAGATCGTGATGGAGTTCCACCGGCTGTTCCCGTCGCGGGTGCGCGGGCTCGTGCTCGCCGACACCTCCCCGGTCGGAGAGACTTCCGCGGGCAAAAGACTGCGGAACTCGGTGGCGGACCGGTTGCTGCGCGAAGGTCTTGCCGGGTACGCCGAGGAGGTGCTGCCGAAGATGGTCGCGCCGCACAACCTCGAGGCGTTGCCCGAAGTCGGCAAGCACGTGCTCGGCATGATGCGCGGGGCACCGGCCGAGGGCGCGGCCGCCGCGTTGCGCGGGCGGGCGGAGCGGCTCGACTACGTGGAATCGCTGGGTTCGGTCGAGGTGCCCACGCTGATCGTGGTCGGCTCCGACGACGAATACACCCCGGTCGCCGACGCGGAACTGATGCACCGGCGCATCCGCGGCTCGCGGCTGGTGGTGGTCGAGGGGGCAGCGCACATGCCCAACCTCGAACGGCGCGAGGAGTTCGACGGCGCGCTTGAGGCCTTTCTCTCTTCGGTCGCGGGCGGCCCGGACGGGGAAGTACGGTTCGGCTCGTGAGTACGCGACAGAAAACCGTCTTTGTCACCGGGGCCAGCGCGGGTTTCGGCGCCGCCATCGTCCGGCGGTTCGCCGCCGAGGGCGCACGCGTGGTCGCCACCGCCCGCCGGGCGGACAAGCTCGCCGAACTCGCCGCAGAACTCGGTGACTCGGTGCACCCGCTGGAACTCGACGTGCGCGACCGGGACGCGGTGTACGCCGCCTTCGCCGAGTTGCCATCGGCGTTCGCCGAGGTGGATGTGCTGGTCAACAACGCGGGCCTGGCCAAGGGCCTGAACCCGGCGCAGAAGGCCGACCCGGACGACTGGCAGCAGATGATCGACACGAACTGCGCCGGTCTGGTGCACTGCTCGCGGGCCGCCCTGCCCGGCATGGTCGAACGCGGGCGGGGGCACGTGGTGAACCTGGGTTCGGTGGCGGGCACGTACCCGTACCCCGGCGGGAACGTGTACGGGGCGACCAAGGCTTTTGTGCACCAGTTCAGCCTGAACCTGCGCAGTGATCTGCACGGCACGGGCGTGCGGGTCACCTCCATCGAGCCCGGCATGGTGGGCGGGACGGAGTTCTCGGTGGTGCGGTTCGAGGGGAACCAGGACCGCGCGGACCAGGTCTACTCGGGGATGCGGCCGCTGAGCGCGGAGGACATCGCCGAGTCGGTGCACTGGGTGACCTCGCAGCCGGCGCACGTGAACGTGAACGTGCTCGAGCTGATGCCGGTGGAGCAGAGCTTCTCGCCGTTCCAGGTGCACCGCTCTTAGTTCACCAGGTGGCTTGGGTCGCCGGAGAGATGCAGTGAATGTGGCTTTCACTGCGGAATCGGCAGTGAAAGCCACATTCACTGCATGGCGGCGCGCCCGGGCGGACTGGTCGGCGGCTGCCCGGGTCCGCCCCCGATGACGGACCCGAGCAACCACGGCGAGCGCCACGAGACCCGGGCGGCTACCGAAGGCGCCAAGAGACCCGGAGCAGCCACCGCGAGCATCACGAGACCGAGCAGCCGACCACGAGCGCCACAAGACCCGGAGCAGCCACCGCGAGCATCACGAGACCCGAGCAGCCACCGCAAGCGCCACGAGACCGGGCAGCCGAACACGAACGCCACCAGAGCCCGGGCGCCGACCGCAAACGTCACGAGGCGGTGCGCGCCGGTAGTGCGATACCACCGCCTTTCAGGTGGGTCGTGCCGAGGTTGGCGCGGCGGCCGGCGAAGTGCCCGTCGGTGTAGCCCGTGCCCGACAGGTGCCGGGGCGAGGCCTTCCGCAGGCGGCCGTACTGCGCGTCATACGCGTCGTTGACCAGCTTTTTCCGGTCCAGCACCACGAGTTCGGCGGAGTGCCCCTCGTGTTCGGCGACGGCTCGCGACTCGGCGGCCTGGAGCCGCAGGCGGACCGCGGAGGCGAACCCCGCCAACCACGTGCGCCGGTACGCGGCGACCGTCTGCCCCTGCCCGGCCCAGCCCGGCCGCACCTTGGCCAGCTGGGTCGTCGCCTGCAGCAACAGGCTGGTGAACAGCAGCTCCACCCGGTCCAGATCGGACCGGAAGCCGAACACGGTCACCGACTGCACGGCCTGCCCCCGGCACAACAGCACCACCCGGCACCGCAGCGGGTCGGCCACGCAGCTCAGCAACTGCGCCTTATCCTTGCTGTACGGGTTGTGCAGCGGGATCTTCACGCTGGTGATGGTGTCGGTGTGCCGCCCGGCCGCGGCCAGCACCGCGCGGTCGATGCCGTACCGCGCGATCAGCTCGGCGGCCTTGGTGTTGTACGCCTCGGCCTCGGCCTCGGTGACCGCCGGGTCCTCGGCCTTCGCGAGCAGCTTGCGCACCCGCGTGAGTAGGTGTTGATCTGACACGAACACATGTTCGCATCCGGGTCCGACAAAATCGAGTCCGCGTTTCGCTCAGGTGTGCGGATCGGCCATTGTCCACGCCGCGGCCCCGGCCGCCTAGAGTCGGCGCATGCGGCGGAAAGTGCTGATCGTGGAGGACGAGCGGACGATCGCGGACTCGGTCGCCGCCCGGTTGCGGGCCGAGGGCTTCGCGGTGGAACTCGCGCACGACGGACCGGCCGGGGTCGCCGCCGCCGAGGCGGGCGAGCCCGACCTCGTCGTGCTCGACCTCATGCTGCCCGGCTACGACGGCCTGGAGGTCTGCCGCCGCATCCAGGCCCGCCGCCCGGTGCCGGTGCTGATGCTCACCGCGCGGGCCGACGAGAACGACCTCCTGGTCGGGCTGGCCGTCGGCGCCGACGACTACCTGACGAAGCCTTTCTCCATCCGCGAACTCGCCGCCCGCGTGCACGCGCTGCTCCGGCGCGCCGGCCACGCGGCACCGAACGAGCCGGACCGGATCGTCGTCGGTGACCTGGAGATCGACCCGGTCCGCCGCCGCGTCCGCCGGGCGGGCACCGAACCGCACCTGACCCCGATCGAGTTCGACCTGCTCACCACTCTCGCGCGCCGGCCGGACGCGGTGATCTCCCGCGAGGAGCTGGTGGCGCGGGTCTGGGGCTGGGAGGGCCCACCGCGAACGGTGGACAGCCACGTGAAGGCGTTGCGCCGCAAGCTGGGCGCCGACCTGATCCGGACCGTGCACGGCGTCGGTTACGCACTGGAGGCGAAATGAGCCTGCCCCGGCCACTGGACCCGGTCCGCTCCATCAAGCTGAAGCTCGGCCTGCTCGTGGTGGGTGCGACCGGCGCCGCGCTGATCTTCTTCCGCTACCAGATCGGCTGGCTACCGCCGCGGACCGCGATCGCGGCACTGGTGATCGCGCTGGTCACCACCCAGCTGCTGGCGCACGGCATGACCAAACCGCTGCGGCAGATGACCGCCGCCGCCCGCGCGATGGCCGAGGGCGACTACTCGCGACGCGTCCGCGCCACCTCGCGCGACGAGGTCGGCGAGCTGGCACTGGCGTTCAACCGGATGGCCGCCGACCTCGGCGCCGCCGACCAGCAGCGCCGCGAGCTGATCGCGAACGTCTCGCACGAGCTGCGCACGCCGATCACCGCGTTGCGGGTGGTGCTGGAGAACGCCGTCGACGGCGTGACCGGCGAGGACGCGCTGAAGACCGCGCTCGGCCAGACCGAACGGCTCGGCAGGCTGGTCACCGAGCTGCTCGACCTGTCCAGGATCGACGCCGGGGTCGAGCCGCTGCACCGCGAGACCTTCGAGATCGAGCCGCTGCTGCGCGAAGCCGTCGCCGAGACCCAGACGGACGCCCGGTTCACCGTCGAGGTGACCCCGCCCGGCGCGCAGGCCTTCGCCGACCGGGAACGCCTGCACCAGGTGGTGGCGAACCTCCTGGACAACGCCGTGCGCCACGGTCCGGCCGGTGGTGAGGTCCGGGTGCGGGCGTTCCTGGTCGGCACCAGCCTGGCCATCGAAGTCGCCGACGACGGGCCGGGCATCACCCCGGCGGACCGCGAGCGCGTGTTCGAGCGGTTCACCCGCGGCGAGCGCGCCGGGAACGGCGGCACCGGGCTGGGCCTGGCCATCGCCCGGTGGGTCGCCGAACTGCACGGCGGCCGGATCGCCGTGGTCGGCGACACCGGCTGCCGGATCAGGCTCGACCTGCCGGGGTCCTGACCGGCACGGCCAGTTCCGCCACCCGGCCCGGCCACCAGGAAGCCTTGCCCAGCAAGGACATCGCCGCGGGCAGCAGCAGGATCCGGACGATCACCACGTCCAGCAGCACGGCCAGCGCCAGGCCGAGCCCGATCTGCTTCATCTCGATCCGGTCGATGAACATGAAGCCGACGAACACCGACACCATCACCAGCGCGGCACTGGTCACCACCCGCGCGGAGCCGGTGATGCCGTCCACCACCGCCTCCCTGGTCGGCAGGCCGCGCGCGACCGCCTCGCGGATCCGGCTCACCACGAAGATCTGGTAGTCCATCGACAATCCGAACAGGATCGCGAAGAGCATCAGCGGGGTGCGCGAGCCGATGAACCCGGTGGAGGTGAACCCGAGCAGGCCCTCCGCCCAGGTGCCCTGGAAGACCACCACCAGCGCCCCCCAGGCGGCCAGCACGGAGAGCAGGTTCAGCACCAGGCCCAGCGCGCCGATCACCACCGAGCGGAACGCCAGCGCCATCATCACGAAGGTGGCCAGCAGCACGAACCCGATCACCCACGGCAGCCGGTCCGCCTGGTGCGCCGAATAGTCCACGCCACGCGCGGGTTCACCGGAGATCGCGACCTCGACGCCCACCGGTTTCGGCTGCGCCCGCAGCTGCGCCAGCGAGTCGTCGGCTTCGGGCGTGCCCGCCGAGTAAGGGATCGGGATCTCCAGCCGCTGCGTCTGTCCGTCCACAGAGGACACGATGCGCGAGCCGGGGGTGGCCAGGTCGGCGGCGGCCTGCGCGGAATCCTCCCCGCGGATGACCACCATGTGCGACGCGCCGTGGTCCGGGAACTCCGCCACCAGCTCGTCGTACGCGGCGATCTCCGGCACCGACCGCGGGAAGCTGTTGATGCCCTCCACGCCCAGCTTCATGTTCAGCCCGGGAATGGCGAGCGCGCCGATCAGCAGGAGGCCGACCAGCAGCGTCGGCACCGGGTGCTCGACGGCCGGGCGCAGCATCCGGTTCCACACCCGCGGCGGCTTGGCCTGCCGCTTGCTGTCCAGGCGCGGGCCGAGTTTCGCCAGCAGGGCGGGCAAAACGGTGACCGCGCTGAGCACGGCGACCGCGACCACGATGATCGTGCCGGTGGCGATCGAGGAGAAGATGACGTCCTTCGCGAGGTAGAGCCCGACCAGCGAGACGATCACCGCCAGCCCGGAGACCACGATCGCCCGGCCCGAGGTCGCCGCCGCGATCTCGACCGCCGCCGCGTGGCTGAGCTGCCCGCGCGACCGGTCGCGTTCCTCGCGCACGCGTTTGAGCGCGAAGAGCGAGTAGTCGACCCCGACCGCCATGCCCATCATCAGCAGGATGCTGGTGACCGCGCCGCCCGCGTCCGGGAAGAACACCGACGCCAGGCCGTAGAGGCCGACCGAGCCGAGGATCGCGGTGAGCGCGAGCACCAGCGGGATGCCCGCCGCCAGCAGCGAGCCGAACACCAGGAACAGGATCAGCAACGTCACCGGCAGCGTGATGGCCTTGGTGATCAGCACGCCCTGCCCGAGCTGTGCGCTGAGCCCGCGTTCCATCGAAGCGTCACCGGTCTGCGCCAGCCGCACGTCGGGATGCGCGGCGGCCGTGGCGTCGACCTGCTCGATGACCGGTTCGATGTGGTCGCCCGCCTGCTGGTCGTCACCGGCCATGGTGATCACCACGAGCAGGCTGCCGCCGTCCGGCGAGCGCTGCGGTTCGTCGACGTCGGCGACACCCGGCAGGCCGCGGACCCGTTGGGCCACCTCGGCGGCGGCCGGTTCGGAGGCCGGGGTGATCAGCACGTTCTCCACCGGCGGCCGGGAAACCCCGCCCTCGGCGGCCAACTGCTCGGCGCGCCCCGCTTCGCCGATCCAGAAGTCCTCGCCGTGGGCCTGGGTGGTGCCGGTCATCGTGCCCGCCGCGAAGGCGATCGCGACAAAGGCGAGCCAGCCCACGATGGCCTGCCAGGGATGGGTCGCGCTCCAGCGCGCGATACGCCTCACGGTCATGATCCGAGCATTTCGCGCGGGGGCCACCAGGACACTGGAGTGCGCCGGAGCAACCTCGGTGGGGTTCGCCCTACTTGACCGCCTCGGCGGTCATCACGCGGAAGAACGGGATGATCGTCAGCGCGCCCAGCACGGCGAAGAATCCGAACGCCACACCGAAACCGGCGAATTCGGTGAGCACGCCGGCGAGGGCCGCGGCGACCGGTGCGGCACCCCAGCTGACCAGCCGGTACGCCGCGTTGAACCGGCCGAGCAGGTGGTCGGGCACGAGCTCCTGGCCGAGCAGGCGCGCGTTGACCGTCCACATCGTCCCGCCAACGCCGGCGGCGAACGCGGCCGCGCCGACGGCCCAGGCGTTCGGCCACACCGCGGGCACGGCCACCAGCAGGAACGAGCCGACGAGATCGGCGAACATCGCCCAGCGGCGGCCGATCAGCCGGTTGACCGGGCCGACGAGGAGCGCGCCGAGCACCCCGCCGGCACCGAGCGCGGTGAGCAGAAGGCCGTACCCGCGCGCGTCGAAACCAAGCGGTCCCGGCGCCACGGCGTAGAGCGGCAGGATCGCCAGCCAGGCGTTCCACGCCCCGGCCATCACCGCCACGAGCAACGCCATCGTGCGCAGAACCCGGTGCTGCCAAAGGAAGTTGAGGCCGTCGCGGATCTCCAGGTGCACGGATCGGCGTTCGACGGGCTTCGCTTCGAAGTTGCCGATGAGCACGAGCAGCAGCAAAGCGCCCGCCGCGTAGACGAGGCCGGTGACGCCCAGCGCGAGCCCGGCTCCGGCGGCGACGAGGAACCCTCCGACAGGAGCGCCGAGGAAACCGTTGCAGAGGTACTCGACCGCGGTGATGCGCGCGGTCGCCTTGTGCCGCCGAAGGGGCGCGACGGCCGCCGGGATGATCGACGCGCCCGCGGTCAGCGCGACGACCTCGGCCACGCCCAGCACCCCGGCGACGCCGAAGATCAGCGGAAGGCTGGTCGTGCCGGTCAGGTAGGCGAAGAAGGCGACGCCGATCGCGGCCAGGCGCGCGAGTTCGGCGGCGAACATCAGGCTGCGGCGGTTGAGCCGGTCGACCAGGACGCCGACGTGCAACGCGGTGAGCAGCCACGGCAGCGACAACATCGTGGCGACCAGCGCGACGAGGGTCGGTGAGCGGGTCAGGGAAGCGGCGAGCAGCGGCAGCGCGACCTTCGTGACGGCGTCGGCGAGGTTGGTGGTGGCGGTGAAGACCAGCAACGACCACTCGTTGCGGAGGTGCGGCTCGACCTGGGTGGGCACCGGCTCTCCTAACCTGTTGTACGGCATAACCGGTTATGAGCTTCTATCGGTTAGACTCGGGTTGTCAAGCGGGAGGTGGTTCGATGGCGGGCTCACCACGGGTGCTGCCGGAATACCTGGAGCCGGTGCTGGAGTTCGTCAACTCGGTGGACGTCGAGGAGGGCACGGACCAGCTGACCGACGCGGCCGCGTTGACCGCGTGGCTGGGCTCGACCGCGAAAGCTTCCCCCGCCGAGTTCCGGCTGGCGTTGGAACTGCGCACGGCCTTGCGGGGGTTGGCACTGGCGAACCACGCGCCCGCGGATCCGGTGGACACCACGTGTTTCGCGCGGTTGCCGTTCGTCGCCACCGCCGAGGCGCCCTTCGCGCCGGTGCTCGACGCCCCGGTCATGCGGGCGCTCACCGAGGTGGTGATCGGGTACGCGCGGGCGCGGGCCACCGGGGAGTGGCAGCGGCTGCGCATCTGCCCGGGGGACAACTGCTACTGGGGTTTCTGGGACTCGTCGCCGCGGGGGGCGCGGCGGTGGTGCAGCATGCGCGTGTGCGGGAACCGGGCCAAAGCCCGGGCCTACGCCAGCCGACCGGGGAGGTCCTGACCATGGCCAGCAAGTTCACCGAGCTCGCGATCGACTGCGCCGATCCCGAGGCACTCGCCCGGTTCTGGTGCGCGGTACTCGACTACGAGGTGCTGGGCGAGGACGAGGAGGACGGCGCGATCACCATCGGCTCGCCCGCGGTGCCGGAGGGCAAGAAGCGCGTCGGCCCGGTGCCGCCGACGTTGACCTTCGCGCGGGTGCCGGAGGGCAAGGTGGTCAAGAACCGGCTGCACATCGACGTCAACCCGACCGACCGCGACCAGGCCGAGGAGGTGGCGCGGCTGCTCGAACTGGGCGCGCGGCACGTCGACGTCGGCGGGGGCGAGGTCAGCTGGGTGACGCTCGCCGACCCGGAGGGGAACGAGTTCTGCGTGCTGGCGGGCCGTTACCCCTGATAGGCGGAGGCCTGGAGGTCGTAGTACTCGCGGTAGAGGTCGGAGGTGCGCATGAGGGTCTCGTGCGTGCCGTCGGCGGTGATGCGGCCCTGGTCCATGACCAGGATGCGGTCGGCGTGGCGGATGTTCGCCAGGCGGTGGGTGACCAGGATCGTGGTGCGGCGGGTGCCGTCGTGGTGACCGCTGGCGTGGCGAAGTCCGGCGAAGACCCGGGCTTCGGCACGCGCGTCGAGCGCGGCGGTCGGCTCGTCCGCGACCAGCACGGCGCCGTCGCGGAAGATCCCACGGGCGACGGCGAAGCGTTGCGCCTGACCGCCGGAAAGCTCCTGCGCGTCCTTGAAGTAACGCGAGATGACGGTGTCCGGGCCATGGGGCAACCCGGCCAGCACCTCGTCGGCACCGGAGTTCGCCAGCGCTGACGTCCACTGTGGACCGTCCACCGCCCGGTCCAGCCGCCCGATGCGGATGCTGTTGCGGGCGGTCATCGGCCACTTCGCCGGTTCCTGCGAGATCACCGCGACCTGGTCGTGCAGGGAGAACATGTCCACCTCGGCGAGGTCGACGTCGTCCCAGCGGACCCGGCCGCGCGTCGGCAGGTACAGCCCGGTGAGCACCTTGCCCAGCGTGGTCTTGCCGCTGCCGTTCGACCCGACCAGCGCGACCACCTCGCCCCGCCGCAGGGTCAGGGAGATGTCGCGGAGCGCGGGCTCGGCCTGGCCGGGGTAGGTGAACGACACGTCCTCCAGCCGGATCGTCGCCGGATTCGACGGCGCCGCCACCACCGAGGCCCGCCGCGCCCGCTGCCGCGACTGTTCCTTCAGTTCCCGGTGGAAGTCCACGTAGAACGACTCCTCGAACAGGGAGTTCACCGCGTAGATGGTGTTGGACAGGGCGGTCGAAGCGGTGCGCATCGCCACCACCGCCGTACCGGCCAGCGCCAGTTCCATCTGCCCGGTGTAGAGCAGCCAGCCGAGCACCACGTACGCCAGCCCGGTGCCGATCCCGGCCAGCACGCGCCCGGCCAGCCGGATCACCGTGGTCTGGCGTTCGAGGCGCACGTCCGCGGCCATCAGTTCTTCGCACAGCGCGCGGTGTTCGGCCAGCAGCGGTGATTGCAGGGTCAGCGCGTGGCGTTCGAGGGCGGCGTCGCGCCCGGTGAGCACGTCGTCGACTATCCACTTGCGACGCTGACGGCCGACCAGGTGCAGGAAGGTCCGGTAGTTCAACTTCGCCACCCGCATCGACGCCCACCCGTCGGCCAGCGCGGCGACCAGCAGGACCGGTGCGAGCCACGGGTTCAGCAACCCGGCGGTGACCACCGCGGCCAGCATCGCGATGAGGGAGGAGCACAGGTCGGACAGCCGGGTGACGCTCTGGGCCACCGCCCGCACCCCGTACTGGCCGCCCTGGCGGGCCAGCTCGCGGAAGTCGGCGTCGTCGAAGGCGATCAGGTCGACGGTCACCACCGCCACGGTCACCTCGTCCTCGGCGAGGCGTTCCACCCGGGGCTTCAACTCGCCCTGCACCGCGCCGACCGCCGATTCAAGGAGCGCCCGCAAGGCGTACGACCCGACGAGCACCGCGATCGCCGGCAACGAGGCAAGCACCCGATCCGGCGTGGGCCCGGCTTCCAGCAAGCGGGTGAACACGTCCGCCGTGGCCAGCAAGCCGAACGCGGTGACACAGCCGGAGAGGACTTGGAGGAGCCCGAGGAGCACGGTCAACCGCGGGGAGGTGTTCCAGGCCAGGCGCACCACCATCGCCGCGGCGCGGGGCATGGCCCGCACCGTCGCCCAGGTACTGGACGCAGCCACCCGGCGATCGACAGCCGCCCACTCAGGCTCGTCGATCTGCTCGGTACCGATCAGACGCTCAGTCACCCCCCACATAATCCGGCCGGCACCGACAAACCGCGAGACCGCGCGCGCCCCGGTGCTGTGAAAGCCACATTCACTGCGAAATCCGCTGTGAAAGCCACATTCACAACACCACCAGGAGGCGAGCGGCGACCCCCACGATCAAAACGTAAGCCGGGCACCAAACCCCCGCCCACCCACACTCCCCCTTCCCCACCCCGGTCCACAGCCAAAACACGGCGGGGATGTTGTTGTCAAGGCATCTTTCCCGCCTTGACAACAACATCCCCGCCGTCGTGACAATCAAAAGCCGGGGTGGCCCCGCCCCGCCCGAGGCCCCCGAAAACCCCTACCGAAAACGATCGACCACCGTAACCCCCTCCCGCGCCGCCACCACCGAATCCATCTCCATCAACACATCCGGCACCTCATCCAACCCAACCCTCCGCCCCACCAACCGATCCAGGTCAAGCCCCGCCGAAGCCACCAACGACAACATCTCCGGGTACTCGTGCGCCTGCAACCCATGCGTCCCAACGATCCGCAGCTCCCCCGCGATCACCTCGTGCATGGCGATCGGCGGCACCCCCTGCTCCGGCGGCATCAACCCCACCTGCACGTGAATCCCCCGCTTCCGCAACGAGGAAACCGACGCCGCACAGGTCGACGGCAACCCCACGCAGTCCAACGACACGTGCGCCCCACCGCCGGTGATCTCCTTGACCGCCGACGCCGTGTCCCCACCGGCCACCACAGCTTCGGCCCCCAGCGAACGAGCCAACGCCAACGCCGAAGCCGAAAGGTCGACCGCCACCACCCGCGCCCCGGCCGCCACCGCGAGCATCACCGCCGAGATCCCCGCCCCACCGCACCCGTGCACGGCGACCCACTGCCCCGCCCGCACCTCGCCCTGCCGCACCACCGCGCGGAACGCCGTGGCGAACCGGCAGCCGAGCGCCGCGGCGGTGACGTAACCCAGCGAATCCGGCAACCGCACCAGGTTCACCATCGCCCGGTCGATCGCGACCTGCTCGGCGAACGAACCCCAGTGCGTGGCCCCCGGCTGGAACTGCCGGTCGCAGATGTGCCCGTACCCGGCCGCGCACTGCTCGCACGTCCCGCAGGCGCAGACGAACGGCACGGTCACCCGCTCACCGACCGACCACCCGCGCACCCCGGCCCCCACCGACAGGATCCGCCCGGCCAGTTCGTGCCCGGCCACGTGCGGCAGCGTGACACTGGTGTCGTGCCCCTGGAGCGAGTGCCAGTCGCTGCGGCACACGCCGGTCGCTTCCACCGCGATCACCACGCCGTCGGCGGACGCCACCGGATCGGGCACCTCCCGCAGCACCGGCCGCACCCCGTACTCCTCGAAAACGACCGCGCGCATCCCACTCCCCGTCCCTGAGTTGACCCGAACCGGTGATGAGATCAAACTCTGCCCCCAGCGTCGCCAACGGACCAGGGGGCAGCATGAGCGAGCTGAACCACGCGCTGAGCACCCGCCAGCTGTCGATGATCGCGATCGGCGGCGTGATCGGCGCCGGGCTGTTCGTCGGCAGCGGCAAGGCCATCAAAACCGCGGGCCCCGGCGTGCTGATCGCCTACGTGGTGGCGGGCGCGGTGGTGGTGCTGGTGATGCGCATGCTGGCCGAGCTGGCGGTCGCGTCCCCGGACACCGGCTCGTTCGCCACCTACGCCACCCGCGAACTCGGCTCGTGGGCCGGGGTGACGATCGGCTGGCTCTACGCCTACCAGTGGTGCGTGATCATCGGCTTCGAGGCGATCACCGGCGCCGCGATCACCGTCAAGCTGGTGCCCGCGCTGCCGTCCTGGCTGGCCGCGTTGATCTTCACCACCGTGCTCACCGCGGTGAACCTGATCAGCGTGCGCTCGTTCGGCCGGTTCGAGTTCTGGTTCGCGATGATCAAGGTGTGCGCGATCGCCCTCTTCATCGCCATCGGGGTGTACGCGATCCTCGGCTTCTTCCCCGGTCAGCCGGCACCCGGCCTGAGCAACCTGACCGGCCAGGGCGGCTTCCTGCCCAACGGCTGGGGCGCCGTGCTGACCGCGATGACCGTGGTGTTCCTGTCCTTCTTCGGCACCGAGATGGTCACCGTCGCGGCCGGCGAGGCGCAGCACCCGGAGGACGCCGTGCGCAAGAGCATGCGCAGCGTGGTCTGGCGGATCCTGGTCTTCTACATCGGGTCGATCATCGTGGTGGTGACGTTGCTGCCGTGGAACTCCGCCGAGGTCACCGCCAGCCCGTACGCCGCGGTGCTCGGCGGGCTCGGCTTCCCCGCGGTCAGCGTGATCATGGACCTGATCGTGCTGACCGCGGTGCTGTCCTGCCTGAACTCCGGGGTCTACGCCTCCTCGCGCATGCTCTACTCGATGGCGGGCCGCCGGGAGGCACCGCGGCTGTTCGGCCGGACGAACCGGCGCGGGGTGCCGGCGGGCGCGGTGCTCGCGTCCTCGTCGATGGGGTTCGCCACCGTGGTGGCCAACTACTTCCTGCCGACCGAAACGGTGTTCAACTTCCTCATCGACTCCTCCGGCGCGGTGGCGCTGATCGTCTACCTGTGGATCACCGCCACCCAGCTCCGCGGCAGGCTGCGGGTCCGGCGCGAAGGCCGGGAGGACGAGCTGCCGCTGCGGATGTGGGCCTTCCCGGTGCTGTCGCTGCTGGTCGTGGTGGTGCTCGCGGCGGTGGTGGTGGCGATGCTGGTGAACGAGTCCAGCCGCACCTCGATGCTGCTGACCCTGCTGGTCACCGCGATCGCCGTGGTGGCGGGGCTGGTGCAGCAGGCGCAGCTCAGGTCCGCCGCCGCGGTGGGCCGAGCAGCCGGGTGAGCGAGCCGGGCGGCACCTCCAGCACCTCCTCCAGCGCGGTCAGCGCGGCCAGCGACTCGGGTCGTTCCGGACGGCAGCGGCCCGACTGCCAGTAGCTCAGCGTGGCCAGGCTGACCGGCACGCCGCGTTCGAGCAGGCGGTACCGGGTGCGTTCCAGGCCGAGGCCCCGCGCCCGGATGGCCGCCCGCAGCGCGGCGGCGAACGGGCCCGTCTCCAGCAGGACCCGCACCTCGCCGCGGTCGGTTCGAACGGTCATCGCGACTCCGCTCCTGACCCCCGGGTCCAGCAGCGTATTCCGGGCGGCGGCTTGATCGGAAGCTTCGCCACCGAAGCGCAACAATGCCCGCCGGGGGCCGATATTCCCCAACCCCGGGGCTTGTCCACTATGGACTGTCAGCGGGCGCGCACGGCCACGCTCAGCGCCTGCGCGATCTCCTTGCCCAGCGCGTGCGTGGCGCAGTCCGGCGGGGAACCCACCTTGACCACGATCGGGCCGCCGAACGGCTGGCGCTCGACCACCTCGATGCGCTCGCCGAGGTTGATCGCGTGCTCGGTGAGGTAGCGCAGCAGATCCGGGTCGGTGTCCCAGACGCGGACGATCTCGCCGACCACGCCGGGCTGCAGTTCGTCCAGGATGGCCGTCTGGAGTTCCTCGATGCTGCCGTCGGCGGCCGGGATCGGGTCGCCGTGCGGGTCGCGGACGGGGTTGCCGAGCTTCGCCGCGATCCGCTCGACCAGGCGGTCGGACACGGCGTGCTCCAGCGCGTCCGCCTCGGCGTGCACCTCGTCCCAGGTGTAACCCAGTTCCGAGACCAGGTACGTCTCGATGAGCCGGTGCCGCCGCAGGACCGCGCGGGCCAGCAGCCGTCCCTCGGCGGTCAGCTCGATGCCGCGGTAGGGCACGTGCGCGACCAGGCCCTGCTGCGACAGCTTGGTGACCATGCCCGACACCGAGGACGGGCTCACCTCCAGCCGTCCGGCCAGCGAGGTGTTCGTCACCGCCTCGCCGCGCTCCACCAGCCCGTAGATCGCCCGGACGTAGTCCTCGATGGACGACGATCGGCGAGTGGTGCTGTCAGACATGCCCCACAGCCTACGTGTCGGAGGGCGCGCGAACGGGGCAGGTGGATGGCCGTCGTGATCGAGGTGGTTCCTGGCGGTGCCGCGCCGGCATCGCCGTACTGGACCGTACTTCGATGACGGCGCGGTGCCGCCAGGGACCGCCTCGGCGCGACGGGCGCCGCCATGCCCTGTTCGCGTGCCCTCACGCGCCGGGGCGCCAGCGGTAGCGGATCCACCCCGGGACCGGTTCGGCGCCGAGTTGGCCGTAGAAGGCCTCGGCCTTGGTGTTCCCCGACTGCATGTCCCATTCCACCCGGCCGGGCGTGCGCCGGGCCAGTTCGTCGAGCAGCTCGCGGCCGAGGCCGTGGCGCCGGTGCTCGGGCCGGATGAACAGGTCGTCCAGCCAGATGCCCGGCCGCGCCTCCCAGGTGGAGAAGTTCCACGAGCAGAAGGCGAACCCGGCAACCGCCGTCGAGTCCGGCGGCGTGGCGATCAGCACCCAGGCCTTCGGCGACGGCCCGAAGAGGAACCCGCCCAGTTCGGCGCGGTCCAGCTTCAGGTCGTTCTTGCCTTCGTAGACCGCGTGCTCCTCGATCAGCGCGCAGATCTCCTCGATGTCGCCGGCGACCGCGTCGCGTACGGGCATCAGTCCTCCTCGTAGACGATCTCACCCGCGACCGCGGTCGCGAGCACCCTGGCTTCCGGCAGGCTCTCGGCCGCCAGCGGATCTTCCGACAACACCACGAAGTCGGCGAGCTTGCCCGGTGAAAGCGTGCCCAGGTCGTGTTCCCGGAAGGCGGCGTAGGCCGAACCGTGGGTGTACGCGCGCAGCGCCTGCTCCGGGGTCAGCCGTTCCTCCGGCCCGAGCTCGTGCCCACCGGCCGTCCGCCGCTGGACCATGTCGTTCAGTCCCAGCAGCGGCGCGCCGTCCACCACCGGCCGGTCCGAGCTGGCGGGCAGCACGCACCCCGCGTCGAGCACGCTGCGCAGCCGGTAGCACCAGCCTTCGCGCTCGGGGCCGAGCGCCGCGCGCATGCCGTCACCGATCTCGTTGACGAACCGCCCCTGCGGCGACGGGATCAGCCCGAGCCCGGCGAGCTTCGCCACCTCCTGGGGCCGCAGCACCCCGCAGTGCTCGATCCGGTGCCGGTGGTCGGCCCGCGGGTGGGCGGCGAGCGCGGCCTCGTACGCGTCGAGCACGGTGGTCACCGCACGATCGCCGATGGCGTGCGTGGCGATCTGCCAGCCCGCCCGGTGCGCCCGCAGGATGGTCTCGGCCAGTTCGTCCTCGGGGACCTGGAAGTACCCGCGGTTGCCGGGGTCGTTGGCGAAGTCGTCGTGCATCGCGGCGGTCCGGCCGATCAGCGAGCCGTCAGCGAACAGCTTCATCGGCCCGATCCGCAGCCACTCGTCACCGAGGCCGCTGCGAATGCCCAGGTCGATGCCGAAACCGACGTCGGCGAGGTCGTGCAGCACGCTGGAGGCCACCATCACCGTCGCGCGCACGCCGAGCAGGCCGCGGTCGCGCGCGAGCTGGTAGGCGGCGACCTCGGCGGGCGTCTCGCCGACCAGCCCGCCGCCGACCCCGGCCTCCTGCACGCTGGTGATGCCCTCCGCCAGGTACCGCTCGGACGCCCGGCCCAGGCCGCGGACCACGGTCTCCAGCGGGGTCGGGTAGGTCAGCGGGCGCAGCAGGAGCTGGGCCTGCTCGCGCAGCAGTCCGGTCGGCGAGCCCTCCTCGTCGGTGACCACGTCCCCGCCGACCGGCACCCGAGCCAGGTCCAGCTGGTCGAGCACCCGCGAGTTGACCACGGTCATGTGCCCGGAGGTGTGCTTCAACCGGACCAGGTGCTCCGGCGCGGCCCGGTCCAGGCCGTGCCGGGTCGGGTGGCCGCCGTCGAGCTTGTTCTGGTCGTACCCGCTGCCGATGATCCAGCTGCCCGGCGGCAGCTCGCGGGCGCGCGCGGCGACGGCGTCGTAGACCTCGGCCACGCTGCGGCACGCGCCGAGCGGCACGTCGTCCAGGCCCATGCCGAACCAGGCCATGTGGTTGTGCGCGTCGTGGAACCCGGGCACCACGAAACCACCGCCGAGGTCGACCCGGCGGCGCGTGGACAGCTCGCGCGCGTCGTCCCCGATGGCCACCACGCGGCCGTGCAGCACCGCGAGCGCGTCGGTGCGGGTCTCCCCCGTCCAGCCCCGTGCGTTCTCGTACACCGCGTCAACCTGCATGAATTCACCCTATCGATCGATCGATCGGGCGTCTAGGCTGGAGTCATGACCGGCACCGTGGAACTCACCGTCGAAGACACCGAAAAGGGCATCGCCGAAATCTGGCTGAACCGGCCGGACCGGCTGAACGCCGTCTCCGCCGAACTCGTCGAGGACCTGCTCGCCGCGCTGGACGCGGTCGCCGGTTCCGGGGCGCGGGCGGTGGTGCTCGCCGGCCGCGGGCGCGCCTTCTGCGCCGGGCACGACCTCAAGGAAGCCCCCCAGCCGGGTGACTCGCGTCCCCGGATCGAGCGACTGCAGGAGGTCACCCGCCGGTTGCGGAACCTGCCGCAGCCGGTGATCGCCGCGGTGCACGGGTACGCGGTCGGCGCGGGCGCCGAGTTCGCGCTCGGGTGCGACCTCATCCTGGCGTCGCAGGACGCCGTGTTCGCCTTCCCGGAGGTCGGCCTCGGGCTGAGCGTGACCGGCGCGGCCTCGCGCCTGCTGCCGCTGCTCGTCGGGCCGCTCAAGGCCAGGGAGCTGCTGCTGTTCGGCGAGAAGATCGACGGGCCGATGGCCAAGGGCATGGGCCTGGTCAACAAGCTGACCGGCAACGACGACCTGCACGAGACCGCCCGCGAATGGGCGGAGAAGCTGGCCGGCCGCCCGGCCGCGGCGGCCACGCTGGCCAAGCGCGCGATCGACCACGGCATCGACTCGGCGCTGGAAGCCACCCTCGAACTCGAGGTCGCGCACGCCCTGATCACCGAGACTTCACCCGACTTCGCCAAGTCCGCCGACGACTTCCGGAACCGCACATGAGCCCGCAGCGCCCACGCTCGGGGGACGACCCCCGGACCCCCGAAAAGCTGGTCGAGGTCGACGACCTGGTCGCACTGGTCACCCGCGCCGCCACGCAGTGGCCCGACAAGGAGGCCTGGCACTTCGACGCCACCGGCGAACGCCTCACCTTCGCCGACATCGACGCGCAGACCACCGAATTCGCCATCGCGCTCGCGGAACTCGGCGTCGAGCGGGGTGACCGCGTCGCGGTGATGCTGCGCAACCAGCCGGAGTTCCCGCTGCTCTGGCTCGCACTGGCCAAGCTCGGCGCGAGCCTGGTGCCGGTCAACACGAACTACCGCGAACTCGACGGCAAGCACGTGCTCGCGCATTCCGGCGCGAAGCTCGCGGTGGCCGCCGAGGAATTCGTGGAATTGTTGAACACGATCGCGCCGGACACCGCGGTGCGGCGGGTGCTCACCCCCGCCGAGCTGAGCAAAACCGGACCGGCCAGTGAATTCACCGCCTCCGGTGAGCAACCGGCCAACGTGCAGTACACCTCCGGCACCACCGGCGCGCCGAAGGGCTGCGTGCTCCCCCACCGGTACTGGACCACGCTGGCGAAGTCACTGGTGCTGCACGATCCCGAGGTCTACTCCGGGGACGTGCTGCTGACCGCGCAGCCGTTCCACTACATCGATCCACAGTGGAATGTCGCACTCGGCCTGGCGTCCGGCGCGAAACTGGTGGTGCTCGACCGGTTCCACCCGTCCACGTTCTGGGCCAAGGTGCGCGAGCACCGGGTCACCTGGTTCTACTGCCTCGGCCTGATGCCCACGCTGCTGCTGCGCCAGCCGGAAGCGCCGGAGGACCGCGAGCACCACGTCCGCGCGATCTTCGCTTCGGCGATCCCGCGTGACCTGCACGCCGATCTCGAAGCCCGCTGGGGCGTGCCGTGGTTCGAGGCGTTCGGCATGACCGAGACCGGCAGCGACATCCGGGTTTCCGCGGCCGACCACGACGAACTGGTCGGCACCGGCTGCATCGGCCGCCCGAACACCGCCCGTGAGGTGATGATCGCGGACGAGCACGGGAAGCCGTTGCCGCGCGGGGAAACCGGGGAACTGCTGATCCGCGGGATCGGCCTGATGCAGGGCTACCACGAGGATCCCGGCGCCACCGAGCGCGCCTTCCGCGGTGGCTGGTTCCACACCGGCGATCTCGCGCGGATGGACGCCGGGGGCCGGGTGTTCTACGTCGGCCGCACGAAGGACATGATCCGGCGCAGCGGCGAGAACATCTCCGCCGACGAGGTGGAACGCGCGCTCCTGCTGCACCCGGAGGTCCGGCTGGCCGCGGTGATCGCGGTACCGGACGAACTGCGCGGCGAGGAGATCAAGGCGTACGTGGTGCTCAGCGGCGAACGCGCGGTCGACCCCGATGAGCTGGCGAGCTTCTGCGGGGAAAAGCTGGCGTACTTCAAGGTCCCGCGGTTCTGGGTCTACGCCGACGCGCTGCCGCTCACCCCGTCCGAGCGGGTGGCCAAGGGTGAACTGCGCAAGGAGGACCCGCGCGCCGGGGCGTACGACAGAACGGAGTCGCGGTGGTTGCCGTGACGTCGGCGGACCGGGTCCGCCAGGCCGCCATCCGGTTGTTCGCGGAGAAGGGTTTCCACGGCACCGGCATCCGCGATCTGGCGCAGGCGGCGAACCTGTCTTCGGCGAGCCTCTACCACTACATGGGGACCAAGGAGGAACTGCTCGCCGGTCTCATGCGCGAATGTCTGGAAAGACTGCTCGAAGGGGCCGGAAAGGTGACCGAAGGCGTTGCCGATCCACGGGAACGGCTGGGCAGGCTGGTCGCGCTGCATGTGATGAGTCACGCACTGAGGCCCGACGAGACGCGTGTGGTGGACAACGAACTGCGCGCGCTCTCGCCCGCCGCGCAGGAGCCGGTGGTCCGCCTTCGCGACGCGTACGAGCAGCTCTGGGCCACCGCGATCGCCGACGGCGTGGCCGCCGGGGTGTTCTCCGCGGGTGAGCCGTCCATCACCCGCCTGGCGCTGCTGGAGATGTGCAACGGCGTTTCGCGGTGGTACTCCCCCCGCGGTCCGCTCACCCTCGAAGCGCTGGCCGCCGAATACGCCGGGCTGGCGATGCGGGCGCTCGAAAGTGCCGGAAAAGGGCCCGATCCGGATCTCCGATATTGCCGCGCGGTGGTCGCGGACGTGTGGAACACGCCAAATCCGCACGCGGCGCCTTGCCCAGACGCGATTACTGGGGGACGCTCGAAGGGTGACTGAGCACACGATCCAACTCGAACTGGACGAATCCGGTCTCGCTCCCGGTCTGCCGACCCCCGCGAACCCCCGTGATCAGGTACAGGATGTGCCGTATCGCCCGGTCGAATTCCGCGACGACGACCTACCCGCGGCGCTGGAACGCTGCGCGGCCTGGCTCCGCCAGGCGCAGGACTGGCTCGGTGAGCCGGTCGACGTGCTGGCCCTGCACCTGGACTACGACGAGCGGGAAGGCCGGCCGTACTACGACCTCAAGCTCCTCTGCAACGAGGAGGATCTGGCCGGCGTTCCCCTCGCCGTCCGCGCCCAGTCGAAGTAACCCGTTCAGGTCCCCGGCTTCACCAGGACGCGTGCCACCCTGCCCTCGGCCAGCGCGCCGAGGGCAGCTGGCACGCCGTCCAGGCCGATCTCCCCGCTGACCAGCGCCGGCAGGTCGAGGCGGCCCGCCCGCACGTGCTCGATGTAGGACGGCAGCTCCCGGTCGGGGTCCAGCGAGCCGTTCACGCAGGTCAGGATGCTGCGGGCGAAGTGGTACAGCTCCAGCGAGCTGAATTCGACCACCTCGGTCCGCCCGCCGATGCCGACCACGGTGAGCGTGCCGCCGCGCCGGGCGGTCTTCCAGCCCTCCTTGATCGTGGCGGCCAGCCCGACGCAGTCGAACACGTGGTCCGCGCCACGGCCGCCGGTCAGCGCCTTGACCTGCTTGCGCACGTCGGGCCCGGCGAGCAGGGTTTCGGTGGCGCCCATCGAGGCGGCCATTTCCAGCTTCTCCGGCACCCGGTCCACCGCGATGATCGGCTCCGCCCCGGCGATCCGCGCGCCTTGTACGGCGGCCAAGCCGACCCCGCCGAGGCCGACCACCACCACCGACTGACCACTGTGGACGTTCGCGGTGGACAGCACCGCGCCCACCCCGGTGGTCACCGCGCAGCCGAGCAACGCGGCCAGGTCGAGCGGGATGTCCGCGGGCAGGCGGCGGCAGGCGGACGCCGGAACCACGGTGTACTCGGCGAAACCACCGACGCCGAGGCACGGATGGACCTTGCCGCCGTCGTCGTCGAACCCGTGTGAACCGGACCAGTGCCGGGCGATGTTCTCGCACAGGTACGGCTCGCCCTGCGCGCAGTACCAGCAATCGCGGCACGGCGGATTCCACAGCAGCAGCACCGGATCGCCCTCGGCGAAGCCGTCCACCCCCGGCCCGGTGCCGGCGATCAGCCCGGAGGTCTCGTGCCCGAGCACCACGGGCTTGTTGTGCGCCAGCGTTTCGTTGGCCACCGACAGGTCCGAATGGCACAGGCTCGCCGCCGCCACCCGGACCAGCACCTCACCCGGGCCGGGCTCGCGCAGGGTGATCTCCTCCACGCGTGCCGGTTCCCCGGCCGCGCGCACCACCACCGCCCTGGTTCTCACCCCAGCACCCCGCCCACCTTGACGTGCCCCTTGAGCAGGTTGCGCGCGATGGTGCGCCGCTGGATCTCGTCGGTGCCCTCGTAGATGCGCAGCAGCCGCAGTTCGCGGTACCAGCGCTCGATCGGCAGTTCGCGGGTGTACCCCATGCCGCCGTGGATCTGCAGCACGCGGTCGACGATCTCGTTGGCCTTCACGCCGCCGTAGAGCTTCGCGATGGACTGCGCGTGCCGCGAGTCCATGCCCTGGTCCACCTGCCAGGCCGCGTGCAGCACCAACCAGCGCAGCGCCTCCAGTTCGACGCCGGAGTCGGCGATCATCCACTGGATCGCCTGCCGCTCGGCGATCGGCGCGCCGAAGGTCTCGCGGGTGTTGGCGTGCTCGATGGCCATGGTGAGCAGCCGTTCGCACGAGCCGATCGCGCGGGCGGGCAGCAGGTAGCGGCCGCGGCCGATCCACTGCATGGCGAGCTTGAACCCGCCGCCCAGCTCACCGAGGATCTGGCTCTCCGGCACCCGGACGTCCTCGAAGACCAGCGCCGCCGGCCCCCATTCGCCCATCGTGTCGATGTACTCCGAGCGCCAGCCCATGTCGCGGTCGACAAGGAAGCAGGTGACCCCGCCGTCGGCGCCCTTCTCCGGGTCGGTGATGGCGAAGACCATGGTGAAGTCGGCCTCGTTGCCGCCGGTGATGAAGGTCTTCTCGCCGTTGATCACCCAGTCGGAACCGACCTTGCGCGCCGAGGTCCGGATGGCCTTGGCGTCCGAGCCCGCACCCGGTTCGGTGATCGCGAAGCACGACTTCCGCTCGCCGGAGATGGTCGGCAGCAGGTAGCGCTCCTTCTGCTCCTCGTTGCCGTGGAACAGGATGTTGTCCGCCGCGCCGCCGAAGCGGAACTGCACGAAGGTGCGCCCCAGCTCGGCCTCCAGCAGCGCGGTCATCACCGCGGACAGGCCCATGCCGCCGAAGTCCTCCGGGGTCTGCACCCCCCAGAACCCGGATTCCTTGGCCTTGAGTTGCAGTTCGGTGAGTTCGTCGTCGGTCAGGCCCGGCTGCCCGGCGCGCTCGCGCCGCAGCACCTCCTGCTCACGCGGGACCAGCTCCCGCTGGACGAAGGTGCGGACCCAGTCACGCACTTCGCGTTCTTCGACACTGAGGGTGAAGTCCATCGGGCGAGCCTCCCAGCAGATTACTAAGCGCTTGCTTAGTCGACGGTAGCACTCGGCTGTACGGGACCCCGGTCGTGCCGTAGGTTTTCCGCGGAAAACTGATCACCGGGTCCGCGCAAGGAGAGTCAATGGCGACCGAACCGCAGGCGACGCGACGTCGTGACCGGACGCACTACCTGTACATCGCGGTGATCGTCGCGGTGCTGCTCGGGATCGTGCTCGGCTTCGCCGCCCCCGAGCTGGCCAAGGAGTTCAAGCCGCTCGGCACCGCCTTCGTGAACCTGATCAAGATGATGATCTCGCCGATCATCTTCTGCACCATCGTGCTCGGCGTCGGCTCGGTGACCAAGGCGGCCAGCGTCGGGAAGGTCGGCGGCCTGGCCATCGGCTACTTCCTGGTGATGTCCACCGTGGCGCTGATCATCGGCCTGGTGGTGGGCAACCTGCTGCACCCGGGTGACGGGCTGAACCTGACCGAGTCGATCGCCAAGTCCGGGCAGAGCCAGGTCAAGGAGAGCGAGTCGACCACCGAGTTCCTGGTCGGCATCATCCCGACCACGCTGGTCTCGGCGTTCACCGAGGGCGAGGTGCTGCAGACCCTGCTGGTCGCGCTGCTCGCCGGGTTCGCGCTGCAGAAGCTCGGGCCGAAGGGCGAGCCGATCCGGCGCGGGGTCGAGCACATCCAGCGGCTGGTGTTCCGCATCCTGGCGATGATCATGTGGGCGGCGCCGGTCGGCGCGTTCGGCGCGATCGCCGCGGTGGTCGGCGAGACCGGCTGGGCGGCACTGCGCAGCCTCGCCGTGATCATGATCGGCTTCTACCTGACCTGCGCGTTGTTCGTCTTCGGCGTGCTGGCGCTGATGACCTGGCTGTTCGCCAGGGTCAACCTGTTCTCGCTGCTGCGCTACCTCGGCCGCGAGTTCCTGCTGATCCTGTCCACCTCGTCCTCGGAGTCGGCGCTGCCGCGGCTGATCGCGAAGATGGAGCACCTCGGGGTGAGCAAGCCGGTCGTCGGCATCACCGTGCCGACGGGCTACTCGTTCAACCTCGACGGCACCGCGATCTACCTGACCATGGCCTCGATCTTCATCGCCGAGGCGCTCAACGCCCCGCTCTCGCTGGGTGAGCAGATCTCGCTGCTGGTGTTCATGATCATCGCGTCGAAGGGTGCCGCCGGGGTGACCGGCGCCGGGCTGGCCACACTGGCCGGCGGGCTCTCCTCGCACCGGCCGGAGCTGGTCGACGGGGTCGGCTTCATCGTCGGCATCGACCGGTTCATGTCCGAGGCGCGGGCGCTGACCAACTTCGCCGGCAACGCGGTGGCCACCGTGCTGATCGGCACCTGGACCAACCAGATCGACCGGGAGCAGGTGCACGAGGTGCTCGCCGGGCGGCAGCCGTTCGACGAAGCGACGCTGCTCGACGAACATGGTGGGGACAGCAAAGACGGAGTGCCCGTCAAGGAGAGGGAGAGTTCGTGATCGACTGCACGGTCTGGTGGGCGGCCCCGCTGCCCGCCACCGCGGACCGGCTGGCGCTGCTGGCCCCCGAAGAGGTCGACCGGTACCAGGCGTACCGCAAGGACGAGGACAAACTGCGCTTCCTGACCGGACGCGTGCTGGCGAAAACCGTGTCCGGCGAGCGGCTGGGCCGGGCGCCCGGCTCGATCGAGCTGGACGCCACCTGCGAGGACTGCGGCAAGCCGCACGGCCCGCCGCGGGTGCCCGGCGCCGACTTCCGGTTCTCCATCTCGCATTCGGGCGACTGGATCGGGCTGGCGATCGCGGACGCGCCGCTGGGGCTGGACGTCGAAACGGCCACCCGGCGCGCCGACGACTCGCTCATCGAATACGCGCTCAACGACGACGAGCGCGCGGCGATGAACGGGCTGACCCCGGAGGAGCGCGCCGAGGCGTTCTTCACCTACTGGACGCGCAAGGAAGCGCTGATGAAGGCGACCGGGCGGGGGCTGAAGATCCCGCTGCAGGCGCTGACCCTGTCGCCGTTCGGCGAACCGGCCCGCCTGGTGCGCTCCGGCGACGCCGCGCTGACGCCGGAGGGCACGCAGATGGCCGACCTGAACCCGGGCACCGGGTACCGCGCGGCCGTGGCGATCCTGACCACCGACGAGATCAAGGTGACCGAGTCGGTCTGGCCAGCCTGACCAGCTTCCCGGCGCTTTCACCCGCCTGAAAGCGCCGGGAAAGCGGCGTGACCAGCATTGTTCCCGGAGTGAAGGGAGCAATCATGCGACGATTCCTGGTCACGGCCGCGGTGCTGGCCACCGCCTTCGGCCTCGCCCCGGCCACCGCCTCGGCCGACTTTTCGGCCGCGGCCACGACCTGCGACGGGGTCAAGAGGATCTCGATCGGCAACAACTACATCCGCCAGCCCGTGCACACCGGCGGCGCGGGCCGGAACTGCCAGCTCGCGTACGGCGACTCCGGCTCCGCCGTGACCGCGCTTCAGCAGGCGCTCAGGCTGTGCAACCAGAAGGCGAACATCAGTGCCGACGGCGACTTCGGGGACCTCACCAGGAAGGCGCTGGCCTACGCCCAGTACAAGGCGGGCGTCGACGACGACGGCATCTACGGCCCGGTGACCCGCGGCGCGCTCGGCTGGCCCGCGTACAACGGGAACGGCTTCACCGGAGCCTGCGCCAAGGACGTCTGAGCTACCGCACCGCGCGGAAGGTGAGCTCCGGGCTGTACCGGGGTTCACCGTCCGCGGCGTCACCCAGGTAGAAGTGCGTGGACATGCTCCGCTCCGCCAGGTCGAACGCGGTGCGCCACAGCGTCCGCAGCGGGTAGACCCCCGAGGTGAACCGCACCTCGTCGAGGGCGTCGCGGAGCAGGGACGGCGACAGCGGGCCCGCCTTCGCGCGCTTGTCCAACCGGGCGAGGCGGTCGTGGGTGAACATGGTCTCCTCGCCGTCCCGCGACGGGTCCGCGGGCTGGTGGAGCAGGTGGTTCGTCACGCACAGGGCGTCACCGTCCGGCTCGATGATGTGCTCGACGCCGCCGTGCGCGTGTTCCCAGACGAACGCCCGGCCGGACGGGTCCGCGATCAGGTAGTGCAACGGCACGCCGAGGTCGTACTGCTTGGCGCCGAGCAGCGCCGCCTTGGCCTGCTCGACGTTCTCGCAGGTGTCCAGCAGGAACCGGGGCAGTTGCGACGGGCTGAGCCCGACCTGCGGGCCGGCCGGCACGGGTGCGCCCGCGTTCTCGGCGTCGGCGATCAGGAGCACCACGGCGAGGCCGTGCTCGTTGATGCCGTCCATCGCGCAGTCCAGCTCGTTCATCGTCACGAAGGTCACCGCGGGTCCGTCGTCGGGCACGCTGGTGACCACGTACGGGCGGGAGGCCGCGGGCGGCTCGTCCTCCGGGGCCTCGCCGCCGGACATCAGCGCGAACATCGCCTCCCAGCCGACGGTGAAGAAGTCGTAGTTGCGGCCCATCACCCCGGAGGCCGACCAGGTGGCCGAGCAGCCGGAGCCGAGGGGCACGCCCGCCAGCGCGTCGAGGTGCACCCGGTCGTCGTCCGGTGCCACCCCGGCCACCTCGGCGGCCCCGGCCATGCGCGCGTGGTGCTGCGGCCAGTGGCGTTCGAACCAGGCGCGGCGGGCGCGGCTGATCGTCGGATCGGCGGGCAGCGGCTGCCAGCCGTGGTGCGCTCGGGCTTCTTCGGCGAGGGCGCGGCCGATCTCGGCCTGGCTGCCGGACACCCTCGCGTGCCGCACGGTCATGAATTCGCCGGATCCACCGGCCACGATTTCCGTCATGAATACACCGTATTCGCGGTGTCCTGATTCTCCCCGCTTTCCGTTGATAATCACGGCTTTCTCTCAGACTCTGTGCTAGCGATCCAGGTCAGTGACCTAGTACAATCGCGGTCGTGACGGACCCGCCCTACCGCCAGATCGTCAGTTCGGTCCAGGCCCGCATCGCCGCCGGTGAGCTGCGGGCGGGTGACCGGATGCCGTCCATCCGGCGGGTCGCCGCGGACTGGGGTGTGGCGGTCGCGACCGCCACCAAGGCGATGGCCGTCCTGCGTGACGCCGGGCTGCTCGAGACCAAGGTCGGCTCGGGCACGGTGGTCAGCGCCCGCGCGACCGCGGGACGGCGGCGGGAGGGCGCGGCGGCTCCCGACCGGGCCCGCCTCGTCCGCACGGCGATCGCGATCGCCGATGCCGAGGGCCTGGACGCGGTGTCCATGCGCCGGCTCGGCACCGAACTCGGGGTCGGACCGATGTCGCTCTACCGGCAGGTGGCCGGCAAGGACGACCTGGTGGCGGAGATGGCCGACGTGGTGTTCGGCGACCACGAGCTCCCCGACCCCGGCCCGGACGGCTGGCGCGCGAAGCTGGAACTGGCCTCGCGGTTGCTGTGGCAGGTGGTGCAGCGGCACCCGTGGCTGCCGAGGGTCATCTCGTTCACCCGGCCGCTGCTGCTGCCGAACGCCATGGCGCACACGGAGTGGACGCTGCGTGCGCTGGACGGCCTCGGCCTGTCCCCGGCGGTCCGGGCCAGGGAGGCGATCACCCTGCCGTCGCTGGTGATGACCACGGCACTGACCCTGGCCGCCGAAATCGAGGCGGAGCAGAACACCGGTGAAACCTTCGACCTGTGGTGGCTGGCACGGGAAGCCCGGGCGACGGAACTGCTGCGCGGCGGGGCCTTCCCGCACCTGGCGACCATCCCGCACGACGTCGTCGCCGACCTGGACGGCCTGTTCGAGCACGCGCTGGCACGCCACCTGGACGGCCTCGCCACCCAGGTAACGGTCCCCTGACGGGGCGCGCGGTCAGGGGTGGCCGAGGCCCATGGCCCGCAGCACGGTTTCGAACTTCGCGGTGGTTTCCGCCAGTTCGGCTTCCGGGTCCGAGTCGGCGACGATGCCGCCGCCGGCGTACAGGCGCAGTGAACGCTCAGCGGCCTCCGCCGACCGGATCGCGACCGCCCATTCCCCGTCGCCCTCGTCGTTGACCCAGCCGACCGCGCCCGCGTAGTACCCGCGGTCGAACGGCTCCAACTCCCCCACCACGCGCCGCGCGGCTTCGGTCGGAGTGCCGCAGACCGCCGGCGTCGGGTGCAGCGCGGCGGCCAGCCGCAGCGCGGTGATGCCCGGATCGGCCAGCGTGCCGGTGACCGTGGTGCCCAGGTGCCACATCGTCGGTGTGCCAACGACTTCCGTCGGTGCCACGCGCAGGTGCGTGCAGAACGGGCGCAGGATCTCCACCATGTCCTCGATCACCACCGCGTGCTCGCGACGGTCCTTTCCGGACTCCGCGAGCCGCCGCGCGTTCTCCGCGTCGATGCGCGGGTCCGCCGAACGCGGCGCGGAACCGGCGTGCGGGTGCGAGACCACCCGGTCGCCGTGGCGTGACAGCAGCAGTTCCGGTGTCGCACCAAGGAAAGTCGCGCCACCCGGGACGGGGGTGGCGAAGGTGAACCCGGCCGGGTTACCCCGTACGAGGTTGCGCAGGATCGCTTCGGGCCGGATCGGCTCGTCGAAGTCGAGGTCGAGCACCCGCGCCAGCACCACCTTGCGCAACCGCTCGTCGCGCAGCATCTCGACCGCGCGAGCGACGGCGGCCACGTGCCCGGCGGGCTCGGGCACCGGGCGCTGGGCACGCGGGGTGCCGATGGCGACGGGGTCCAGGGATGCGGCGGCCGGGTGGGCGGGCCCACTGGTCAGCACGTCGCGGGGCAACAGGATGTGCCCGGGGGAAGTGGCGTCGGGGCCGGTGTCGAACGGGAGGATGCCGACCGCGAGCCGGACATCGGAGTCGGCCAGCGCGGCGGTGGTGGCCTCGGCGAGCCGGACCGGGTCCGCTTCGGACAGTGCACCGTCCACTCCGGAACCCAGCAGCGTGTGCCGATCGGTGCCGAAGAAGAAGTCACCCGCCGCGTATCCGTCCAGCAGATCCGCGACCCGTGCACCTTCGTGCGCCGTCGCCGTCATGGGCCCACTCCCTCTCGGCGGGATCTCCGCGTTCACCTCAAGTTTCCGCCTGCCGCCGGAGTTTGTCCGTGGCCGGTCGGGCGGAAGTGAGCAAGAGCACCGCCGGAGTGGGTGCGCGAAGACCGGTGACGGTCACCCGTCACCGGTCCCGCACGCCTGTGATCTGCGAGAACTACTTCAGCGCGTCGATCAGCGCCTGGCGCTGGACATCACCCAGCCCGGCGGCGCGCCGGTCCTCCGGGATCTTGGCCTGCTCCAGCAGGGCCGCGACCTTCACCGCGCCGAGGCCGGGAACGGCCTTCAGCAGCTGTGTGACCTTGGTCTTGCCAATGGTCTTGTCCTCCTTGGCCCGGAGCAGCACCTTGTCGATGCTCTCCTTGCCGGACTTGATCGAAGCAAGCAGCTCGGAGCGGGCCTTACGAGCCTCGGCCGCCTTGGCGAGGGCTTCGGCACGCTGCTCCGGCGTCAACGTAGGCAGAGCCAACGTATTAGTCCTTTCCTTCTCAGGTGTCCGCTGTCGCGGCGGTGGCCGAAAGTCTCGACGCAAGCTTTAGCCATGCGCTGGCCAGGCCACCTCGTACCACCGGCCCAGTAAACGCCACGAGGCCCACCCTTGTGCAACCGACACGCACTTAGTACCCGTCTCTGCCCGTACGGGCAACCCCACATCCCCCGGCCCCGGCCTGCGGAAACACCCCCGCGCACTGTCCGGTTGGGAGCGATTTACCCGCCTCGACCATCCGCCGGGTGATCTTCGGGTGAACCGGTAACGGACTATTCGGAACAGTCGGTTTTGTTGGCAGCAAAGAAATGCCGGTAATTCCGCGGACAAGTACGCGCACGGAGCACCGGGGCTTCGATCACTCTTCCGAAGGACCGCTCACAACTCGGACACACCCGGTGCCGAACGGCCCGCGAACCCTGCCCGATCGGCCGTCGCCGGTTTAGAGTCGGCCCCAGTTTGGTCCGCCGGAGCACCGATCGGGAGACATCGATGTTGAGCACGATGCAGGACGGGCAACTTTCGCTCGGCAAATTGCTGCGCCACGGCACCACGGTGCACGCCAAGAGCGAAGTCCTCACCTGGACCGGTACAGAATCCCGCCGCGAGAGCTACGGGGAACTCGGCGTGCACGCCGCCAAGCTGGCGAACGCGCTCCGTGGCCTCGGCGTCACCGGCGATCAGCGGGTGGCCACCTTCATGTGGAACAACGCCGAGCACCTGGCCGCCTACCTCGCCGTGCCCGCGATGGGCGCGGTGCTGCACACGCTCAACATCCGCCTGTTCCCCGAGCAGCTGGTCTTCGTCGCCAACCACGCCGAGGACCACGTGGTGATCGTGGACGGCACGCTGGTGCCGCTGTTCGCCAAGCAGCTGCCGCAGCTGACGACCGTGCGGCACGTCATCGTGGCCAACGGCGACGCTTCGACGCTCGAAGCACCCGAAGGTGTCCAGGTCCACTCGTACGACGAGCTGCTCGCCGCGCAGCCCGGTGAGTTCGACTGGCCGGAAGTCGACGAGCGCTCGGCCGCCGCGATGTGCTACACCTCGGGCACCACCGGTGACCCGAAGGGCGTGGTCTACTCCCACCGCTCGATCTGGCTGCACTCCATGCAGGTGTGCATGTCCGACTCGATGCGCCTGTCCCAGTCCGACTCCGCGCTGGCCATCGTGCCGATGTTCCACGCCATGTCCTGGGGCCTGCCCTACGCCTCGCTGATGGTCGGCACCACGCTGGTGATGCCGGACCGCTTCCTCCAGCCGGAGCCGATCGCGCAGCTGCTGGCCGCCGAGAAGCCCACCTTCGCCGCCGCCGTGCCGACCATCTGGCAGGGCCTGCTGCAGTACCTGGACAACAAGCCGCAGGACATCTCGCACCTGCGCGAGGTGGTGGTCGGCGGTTCGGCCGCGCCGCCGTCGCTGATGCACGCCTTCGAGGAGCGCTACGGCGTGCCGATCCTGCACGCCTGGGGCATGACCGAGACCTCACCGCTGGGCAGCGTGGCGCGCCCGCCGGAGTCGGCCACCGGCGACGAGCGCTGGCGCTACCGCTACACGCAGGGCCGGTTTCCCGCGTCGGTGCAGGCGCGGCTGATCGGCGACAACGGCGACGAGCTGCCGTGGAACGACGAGGCGGTCGGCGAGCTGGAGGTGGCGGGCCCGTGGATCGCCGCGGCCTACCACGGCGGCGCCGACGTGGACCCGGAGAAGTTCCACGACGGCTGGCTGCGCACCGGTGACGTCGGCCGGATCACCCCGGACGGCTTCCTCACCCTGACCGACCGCGCCAAGGACGTGATCAAGTCCGGCGGCGAGTGGATCTCCTCGGTGGACCTGGAGAACTCGGTGATGTCGCACCCGGCGGTGGCCGAGGCCGCGGTGATCGGCGTGCCGGACGAGAAGTGGGACGAGCGCCCGCTGGTCGCCGTGGTGCTGCGCGAGGGGCAGACCGCCACCGCCGAGGAGCTGCGCGAGTTCCTCGCCGACAAGGTGGCCAAGTGGCAGCTGCCGGAGAACTGGACCTTCATCGAGGAGGTGCCCAAGACCAGCGTCGGCAAGTTCGACAAGAAGCGGCTGCGGGCCTTCCACACCGAGGGCAGGCTGGACATCTCGCAGTTGTAGCGGTACTCCGTCCGACGAAGGTACTGCGCCAAACGTGACAAATATTCGTGTTTGGCTTCCCCGGGGTTCATCCGGTGGTTAACGTCGTGCGCCAGCGTGCACGTGACCACCGGATGAACTGGGGAGTGACCGCATGACCGGATCGACCGGCTTGAGCAGGCGTGGCTTCGTCACCGCGGCCGGGGCCACCGGCGCCGGGCTGCTGCTGAGCACCCCGATGGCCTCGGCCATCGACCGGGCGATGGGCTACAGCGCCGCACGGGCGGTGAGCACGGCCGGCACCACGCTCGAAGCCGTCGCCACCCCCGTCACGCCCGGCCCGGCGTACAGCAGGCTCACCGCGGGGCCCGGCTGGCCGCTGGTGGTGCGCGAGGACATCACCGCGGCGAAGTCCGGCCGCGACGACCGGCGCACCGCGAAGGCCTCCTTCGTGCAGTTCACCGACATGCACATCACCGACGTGCAGAGCCCGGCGCGGTTCGAGTACCTGCACCAGTTCGCCGGCTCGGCGCACCGGCCGCAGGAGGCGCTCGGCCCGTCGGCCACCGCGTCGCTGCTGCGCCGGGTCAACGGCCTGCCCGGCGGGCCGTTCACCGGGCGGAAGTTCGACTTCATGATGACCACCGGGGACAACACCGACAACCACGAGCAGATCGAGCTGAAGTGGTTCCTGGACATCCTCAACGGCGGGCGGGTCACGCCCAACACCGGTGACGCGAACCGCTACGAGGGCGTGCAGGACTCCGGCGCGCCGCTGTACTGGAACCCGGGCGAGCCGCTCGGCGACCCGTACACCGGGAAGGGCTTCCCGCAGCTGCCCGGCCTGCTCGACGCGGCCATCGCGGAGTTCGAGTCGCCCGGGCTGGACATCCCGTGGCTGTGCACCTTCGGCAACCACGACAACACCCCGGTCGGCACGCTGCCGGCCAACCTGCCCGGCATCGACCACTGGTACACCGGGAAGTACAAGATCATCGGCAAGGACGAGCGCGAAGCCAAGCAGCTCGCCGCCGCGCTGGACAAGGGCGGCGCGCCGCTCGCGCAGCTGTTCGGCGGCTCCGGCACGATCCGCGAGATCACCCCGGACGAGCGCCGCCGCACCTTCTCCACCGCCGAGTTCGTGCAGGCGCACCTGGACACCGCGAACACCGGTCCCGGGCCGGAGGGCCACGGTTTCACCGGCAACAACGCCGACGGCCGGAACGTCTACTACACCTTCCGGATCGCGCCCGGCATCACC
This sequence comes from Amycolatopsis sp. 195334CR, assembly GCF_017309385.1. Taxonomy (NCBI): domain Bacteria; kingdom Bacillati; phylum Actinomycetota; class Actinomycetes; order Pseudonocardiales; family Pseudonocardiaceae; genus Amycolatopsis; species Amycolatopsis sp. 195334CR. Next base: position 1,632,205 of record NZ_JAFJMJ010000001.1, read on the forward strand.
GGGATCAGCCTCGACACCACCACGCTGGCCGGGCTCGCCGACGGTTCGATCGGGCTGGGCCAGTACCTCTGGGTGGAGAAGACGCTGCAGCGCGGCAGCTCGAAGTACTACGACTTCTGGGGCAACAAGGTCACCCAGCAGGTCACCGACGAGTTGTTCGTGCTGTTCAGCCACCACACCAGCGACACGATGGGCAACATCCTGCCCGACTCGCGGCACCCGCTGGAGCCGCGGCTCAACGGTGACACGTTCGTCGGGCTGCTCAACCGCTTTCCCAACGTGCTCGCCTGGGTCAACGGGCACACCCACCTCAACGGCATCGTCGCGCACGCCGGGAAGACCCCGGCGCAGAGCTTCTGGGAGATCAACACCGCGTCGCACATCGACTTCCCGCAGCAGGCGCGGATCATCGAGGTGGCCGACAACGGCGACGGCACGCTCTCGCTGTTCACCACCCTGGTCGAAGCCGATGCCCCCTACGCCGCGGACTACGGCGACACCTCGGCGCAAGCGCTTGCGTCGCTGTACCGGGAACTGTCGTACAACGACATCCACACCGACCCGATCCGCCTCGGCCAGCCGGGGGACCGCAATACCGAGCTACTGGTGATCAACCCCCTGGCTTGACCCCCTCGCCTGGTGGCCGCCGCTAGCGTGAGCGGGGTGACCGACTTCGCGAAGCTGATCCCGTTCGCCGAGCGCCTCGGCATCGACATCACCGAGGCCTCGGCCGACCGGGTGCGCGGCCGCGTCGACTGGGCGCCGGACCTGACCACCACCGGCGGCTCACTGCACGGCGGCCTGCTGATGGCGCTGGCCGACACCACCGGCGCCGTCTGCGCGTTCCTCAACCTGCCCGAGGGTGCGCAGGGCACCACCACGATCGAGTCGAAGACGAACTTCCTGCGCGGCGTCCGCGAGGGTCACGTGACCGCGTCGTCGCAGGCGTTGCACGCTGGGCGTCGCGTGATCGTCGTGGAGACCGAGCTCCGTGACGCCGCCGAGAAGCTGATCGCCAAGGTCACGCAGACGCAGGCGGTGTTATGAACCTGCCGCCTGCCAGCGGTTTACAGCGCCCTGCCGGAAGGTAAAAATCTCTGACACCCGGGGAGTCCGGTACTGGAGGGTGGAGAGAAAGCATGCGTGGACGTCTGTTGCTGTCGTTGCTCTCGGTGGGGTTGCTGGCCGCGACCGCCGCCCCGGCGAATGCGGCGCCGCCGGTGCACGATGAGGCGATCGACTACCACCAATGGGCCTCCACCAGGGACTTCCGCGCCGGCCACCTGGAGGGCGTGTCGATCGGCCACGACGGGCTCCGGCTGACCCGGCCGATCGGCACCATCGAGCGCACCGAGCCCGCCCTCGGCACCACCCGCACCTACGAGTACGGCCGCTGGACCTCGCCGGACTACCGGCACGGCTTCGACGCCACCGAGCTGATCGCCTCGTGGAACGCGCTCACCCCGGCCAAGACCTGGCTCCAGATCGAGGCCAAGGGCACCACGACCACCGGCGAGAGCACCGCCTGGTACATCCTCGGCCAGTGGGCCTCCGGCGACCAGGACATCCACCGCACCACCGTCGACGGCCAGTCCGACGCCCACGCCTCGGTCAGCGTGGACACCCTGGTCACCAACGACGGCGTCACGCTCAGCTCGTACCAGCTGCGGGCCACGCTCTACCGGGAGGCGGGCAGCGCGGCCACCCCGCAGGTCAGCTCGCTCGGCGCGATGACGTCGAACGTGCCCGCGCGGTTCGAGGTGGCCAAGACCGAACCCGGCGTGGCCACCGGCATCGAACTGGACGTGCCGCGGCACGCGCAGAACCTCCACAAGGGCAAGTACCCCGAGTTCGGCGGCGGCGGGCAGAGCTGGTGCAGCCCGACCTCGACCGCGATGGTCACCGAGTTCTGGGGCCGCAGGCCCAGCGCCGAGGACATGTCGTGGCTGCCCGCGGACTACGTCGACCCGACCGTGGCCCACGGCGCCCGCTACACCTACGACTACTCGTACGAGGGCACCGGGAACTGGCCGTTCAACACCGCGTACGCCGCGTCCCTCGGGCTCAAGGGGCACATCACCCGGCTGCACTCGCTTAACGAGCTGGAGACCTACATCGCCAAGGGCATCCCGGTGATCACCTCGCAGTCGTTCCTGGCCGAGGAACTGGACGGGGCCGGTTACGGCACGGCGGGCCACATCTTCGTGGTGGTCGGCTTCACCGACGAGGGTGACGTGATCGTGAACGACCCGGCGACCAACAGCAACGACACCGTGCGCAACGTCTACCAGCGCGACCAGTTCGAGAAGATCTGGCAGCGCACCAAGCGGTACACCGCGTCGGGCAACGTCGCTTCCGGGCCGGGCGGGGTCGTCTACCTGATCACGCCGTAATCATTCAGCTGTCGCGATACGAGCATTCCGCGTGGCAGAGTGCGGGTGACTGACCCGACGCGGAAGGTGGTCGCGCATGCCGTACGAAGTCCAGGGCGTGGTCTCGCGGGAGAAGGGCGCGCCGGTCTCGCTGGAGACCGTGCTGGTGCCCGACCCGGGACCGGGCGAGGCGGTGGTCTCGGTGCAGGCCTGCGGGGTCTGCCACACCGACCTGCACTACCGCGAGGGCGGGATCAACGACGAATTCCCGTTCCTGCTGGGCCACGAGGCTGCCGGCGTGGTCGAGCAGGTCGGCGCCGGCGTCACCGACCTGGAGCCGGGCGACTTCGTCATCCTGAACTGGCGCGCGGTCTGCGGCACCTGCCGCGCCTGCAAGCGCGGACGGCCGTGGTACTGCTTCTCCACCTTCAACGCCGGTCAGCCGATGACGCTGGCCGACGGCACCGAGCTGAGCCCGGCACTGGGCATCGGCGCCTTCCTGGAGAAGACGCTCGTCCACAGTGGACAGTGCACGAAGGTCAGCCGGGAGGCCGAGCCCGCGGTGGCCGGGCTGCTCGGCTGCGGGGTGATGGCCGGGATCGGCGCGGCGATCAACACCGGCGCGGTGGGCCGCGGTGACTCGGTCGCGGTGATCGGCTGCGGCGGGGTCGGCGCGGCGGCGGTGGCCGGGTCCCGGCTGGCCGGCGCGGACCGGATCATCGCGGTGGACACCGACGAGCGCAAGCTGACCTGGGCCAAGGACTTCGGCGCGACGCACACGTTCAACGCCGCAGGCAAGAGCGAGAACGAGGTCGTCGAGGCGATCCAGGAGCTGACCGGGACCTTCGGCGCGGACGTGGTGATCGACGCGGTCGGCCGCCCGGAGACCTGGCGCGAGGCGTTCTACGCACGCGACCTGGCCGGCACCGTGGTGCTGGTCGGCGTGCCGACGCCGGAGATGAAGCTGGAGATGCCGCTGATCGACTTCTTCTCGCGCGGCGGCTCGCTCAAGTCCTCCTGGTACGGCGACTGCCTGCCGTCGCGGGACTTCCCCATGCTGGTGGACCTCTATCTCCAGGGCAGGCTGCCGCTGGACAAGTTCGTCACCGAGAAGATCCCGCTCGACGGCGTGGAGCAGGCGTTCGCGCGGATGCACTCCGGGGACGTGCTGCGCAGCGTGGTGACCTTCTGAGGAAGCTGTTCGACGACGCGGAGTACCCCGCCGAGCCCTATCCCGGGGCCCGGCCGGGGTGCTCCTTCGTGCACGTCGACGGCGCCGGGTACGAGCTGCCCGACCCGCCCGACCTGGACGGTCGCATCCCGGTGCTGGCCTACGGGTCGAACGCCTGCCCGTCGAAGATCACCTGGTTGCGGCGGGCGCTGGGGCTCACCGGCGCGGTGACCGTGCTGCAGGCGAAGTGCACCGGGCTCGCCGCGGTGTGGGCCTCCGGTCGCCGGGTGGTCGACGACCAGCGCCCGGCCACCCTGGCCGCGATGCCGGGCGTGGTCGAGGAGCACGCCGTCTGGCTGGCCACGCCGGAGCAGCTGCGCGTGCTCGATGTCTGCGAAGGACGCGGGCACCGGTATCACCTCGCGCGGGTACACACGGGCGAAGTAACCCTCGCGAACGGAGCGTCCCTGCCGGACGTGCTCGCCTACGTGGCGGCGTCGCCGATCCGGCTGCCGCTGCTGGTCGACGGGAAACCGGTGCGGACCGCCGAAATGGCACAGGCGCAGGCCGGGGTGCTCACCGGCGAGACGGCGACCACGCACGGCCTTTCGGTGACGGTCATCGACACCGGATAAACATCGAATTCTTCTTTCGACCCCATCTTGTGAATCGCACAGTTGTGATTCAGTTCAGCTCATTCACTCCTTTGTGTTCGCCGGTTGCAGCCGTTTCGCGGCGGGATGATCGTGTTTGGCAGACCCGTTGACATTCCCTTGGCATGAAAGGAAGCGGTTGCCATGACCGGCACGATGCGCCCGCAGGACCTGATCGACTCGCCCGTGGTCGACCCGGCCGGAACCAAAATCGGCAAGGTGGGCACGGTCTACCTCTCGGATGACACGCACCAGCCGGAGTGGGTGACGGTGAAAACCGGGCTGTTCGGCCACCGCGAGAGCTTCGTCCCGCTCAGCGGCGCGGACCTGGCGAACGACGGCCTCCACGTGCAGGTGGACAAGGAACAGGTGACCGACGCGCCGCAGATCGACGCGGACGGGCACCTGTCCCCCGAGGACAGTGGTGAGCTGTACCGCTACTACGGCCTGCCGATGCAGCGCGACCGCGCGAACCAGGACCACGCCGACCGGCAGCAGCGCGGTGAGCAGGCCGCGATGGGCGGCGTGGCGGGCACCGCGGGCATGGCGGCGGGCAAGCGCGGCACGTCCGACAAGCGCATGGCCGACGAGCACGACCGCTCGGCGATGACCGGCGACCGGTCCAAGATGGCCGGTGACGCGGGCCGATCCGATAAGGCCGGCATGGCCGGTGACGCGGGCCGATCCGATAAGGCCGGCATGGCCGGTGACGCGGGCCGGTCCGGCAAGCCTGGCGTGGCCGAGGGCGGCCAGGCCGGGATGGCCGGCAAGCAGGGCGCAGCCGGTGGCAAGCACGAGCAGCGCGAGGCCAAGCACCGCGGCGGCGAGGAGATGATCCGGTCCGAGGAGCGGTTCAACGTCGGCACCGAAGAGGTCGAGACCGGGCACGTGCGCCTGCGCAAGTACGTGGTCACCGAGGAGCAGCAGGTCTCCGTGCCGGTGAGCCACGAGGAGGTGCGGATCGAGCGCGAGCCGATCACCGACGGCGAGCCGGGCGGCGCCAAGATCGGCGAGGCCGAGCAGGACGTGGTGCTGCACGCCGAGAAACCCGTGGTGCGCAAGGAAGCCGTGCCGGTGGAGCGGGTGCGCCTCGGCACCGAGAGGGTGACCGAGACCGAAACCGTCTCCGGTGAACTCCGCAAGGAGCAGATCGAGATCGACGACGACACCAAGCACCGGAAGAACCGCTGAAGCCAGGTCGTGGGTGCCCGTGCCCCGGGCACCCACGGCCGTTCACCGCGGCAGCAGCTTGCCCGGATTCATGATGCCGGTCGGGTCCACCGCGGATTTCGCCGCGGCGAGCACGGAAAGCCCGATCTCCCCGATTTCGGTGCCGAGATAGGGCGCGTGGTCCATGCCGACGGCGTGGTGGTGCGAGATCGTGCCCAAGCCGGCGATCGCCTCACAGGCCGCATTCTTCGCCCGTTGCCATTGTCCTTCCGGGTCCTCGTCGGACCGCGCGGCGAGCAGGGTGAAATACAGCGACGCGCCCGTTTCGTAGGCGTGCGAAATGTGGCACATCACCACCGAGGAATCGAACGCCTTACGCAGCGCCGACCGCACCGCGTCCCGCAGTTCGTCCAATGAGGACCAGTGCGCGGCGGTTTCCAGCGTCTCCACGCACACGCCGAGGTCGAGCAGCGCGTCCCGCTGGCGCGGCCCGTTGAACCGCCCCTTGCGCCACGACTCCCCCGCGGTCCGGCCGAGCGAACGCCCGCCCGCGGCCCGCACCATCCGCACGGTCTCCCCGCGCCGCAGAGCGATCTCCCTGGTGGACTGCGCTTCCCAGCCGAGGATCAGCAGGCAGGGCGCGGTGATCCCGCGTGCCTTCAGGTAGCGCTTCACCAGCGCGGTCTTCCAGCCGCCGCTCAGCGACAGCGAAACCTCGGTCTCGTCCTCATCGGACAACCTCGTCACGTCCGCCAGCGCACCCGCCTGCGCCAGCCGCCGCACCAGCGCGGAGGCCGTCTCCCAGCCGTCCAGCACGAAGCCCTCGTACCGGCGGACCTCCGGCACCGGCCGGACCCGGACCCCGACCTCGGTCAGCACCCCGAGCGCGCCCTCGCTGCCCACGGCGAGCTGCCGCAGGTCCGGCCCGGCCGCCGAAGCCGGGGCGACGCCGAGGCGCCACTGCCCGCTCGGCGTGGCCAGCCGCACGCCGGTGACCATGTCCTCGAACCGCCCGTACCCGCTCGACGCCTGCCCGGCGGAGCGCGTCGCGGCGAACCCGCCGATGGTGGCGCGCTCGTGGGACTGCGGGATGTGGCCGAGGGTGAAACCGTGCTCGGCCAGCAGTTCCTCGGCCTGCGGTCCGCGCACCCCGGCCTGCAGCACGGCGATCCGGGACACCGGGTCGACCGAGACCAGCCGGTCCAACCGCACCAGGTCGAGCACGATCACCGCGGCCTTGTCCCCGCGCACCGCTCGCACGCCCCCGACCACCGAGGTGCCACCGCCGAAGGGCACCACCGCGACGTCGAACCGCACGCACACGTCGAGCACGCGCTGCACCTCGTCCGGGTCCGCGGGCAGCACCACCGCGTCCGGCACCGGCAACTCGCCGGGGTGGCGCCGGTGCAGCAGGTCCAGATAGGACAACCCGCCCGAACGGCCCAGCCGCTCCGCACGCTCCGTTTGCACGTGCGCCGAGCCGACCACCTCGCTCAGCGCTGCCCGCGCCGCCGCTGCCAGCGAAGATTCTGGGACGGACAGTCCGGAGGCCGGAACGACCGGTGCGGGAGCACCCGGATTCCCGATACGCTCGGTGAGCCAGCGCATCGCCTTCGCCGGGAGGTGTGCCGCGTCCGAGCCTTCGGGCGTCCACGCACCCCGCAGGCGGTGGTCAACTAGTTCACTCACCGGTATAGTGTGACATATGCCTGTCGAACGTAACATAACCGCAGCTCGCGGCGCTTCGGCACTCGCCGACACCCGCAACCGGCAGGCCGCCACCCGCGTTTCCGATGACGTGCTGCTCGACGCCGCGCGTGAGTGCGTGCTCGCCGCCGGTGTGCGCCGCACCACGCTCGCCGAGATCGCCCGCACCGCCAAGGTCAGCCGGATGACGCTGTACCGGCGGTTCCCCGACGTCCGCAGCGTGCTGACCGCGCTGATGACCCGCGAGTTCGGCGCCCTGCTGCAGGGCGCGAGCGCGCGTGGCGCCACGGCGGAGACCGCGCGCGGCAGACTGGTCGAAAGCGCGGTCGAGGCCGTGCGCGCGCTGGCCGCCGACCCGCTCATGCGCACGGTGCTCGACGTCGACGCCGAACTGATGCTGCCCTACATCGTCGAACGCCTCGGCGGCACGCAGCGGCTGGCCGAGCAGGTGATCACCGCCCTGCTCGCGGCGGGCTGGTCCGACGGCACCATCCGCCGCGGGGAAACCGACGCCCAGGTGCGCACGGTGCTGCTGGTGGTCCAGTCCTTCGTGCTTTCGCTGCGGCCCGCGACGGCCGATGTGGACGAGGACGCGTTGCTCGGCGAGTTCCGGCACCTGCTCGACGCGGCGCTTCGCCCATGAACTCGGCTTCCCTCAACGCCGCGCGGCGCGAAGCCGAGCTGGCGCGGGTGGCCGGTGGCGAGCGGGTCGACCTCGCGGTGATCGGCGGCGGGGTGACCGGCGCGGGCATCGCGCTGGACGCCGCCGCGCGCGGGCTGTCGGTGGTCCTGCTCGAAGCGAACGACCTGGCCCACGGCACCTCGCGCTGGTCGAGCAAGCTGGTCCACGGTGGACTGCGGTACCTCGCCAAGGGCGATTTCGCGCTGGCACACGAGAGCGCGGTCGAACGCGGCATCATGATGACCGTCACCGCGCCCCACCTGACGCGGACGCTGCCGCAGCTCTTCCCGTTGCACACCACGACTTCGCGGGCCCAGCAGGGGGTGATCGCGGCCGGGTTGCAGGCCGGGGACGTGCTCCGCCGGATCACCCGCACGCCGGGACGCGTGCTGCCGCGCCCGCGCACGATCACCCGGCACGAAGCGCTCGCGCTGACCCCGGGGCTGCGGCGCAACGGCCTGCGTGGCGCGCTGCTGTCGTTCGACGGCGCGCTCACCGACGACGCGCGGCTGGTGGTGGCGCTGGCGCGCACCGCCGCGTCGTACGGCGCGCGGATCCTGACCAGAGTGCGGGCGCACCAGGTGCTGGCCGATCGGGTCCGGGCGACGGACGAGCTGACCGGGCAGGCGCTGGAGGTCCAGGCGCGGCAGGTGATCAACGCGACCGGGGTGTGGGCGGGTTCGCTGGTCGATTCGGTGCGGTTGCGCCCGTCGCGCGGCTCGCACCTGATCCTGCGCGGCGAGGCGGCGGGCACCAGCGTCAGCTCGGTGATGATCGGGGTGCCCGGGGAGACCAACCGGTTCGTCTTCCTGCTGCCCCAACCGGACGGCAACGTCTACTTGGGACTGACTGACGAACCGGTCGACGGCCCGATCCCCGAGGTGCCCACCGTTCCCGAGTCCGATGTGGACTTCCTGCTGGAGGTCGCCTCGTCAGCACTGGCGCGACGGCTGACCACCGCCGACGTGATCGGGCGGTTCGCCGGCCTGCGCCCGCTGATCTCGGCCGGTGGGCGGAGCGCGGACCTGTCCCGCAAGCACGCCGTGCTGCGCTCACCGGACGGCGTGCTCACCGTGGTCGGCGGCAAGCTGACCACGTACCGCCGCATGGCCGCCGACGCGGTCGACGCGGCGGGGTTGCCCGCGGGCCCGTCCACCACGCACGAGCTCCCCCTGATCGGCGCGGCGCCGCGGTCGCGTTTGTCTACTGTGGACGCCCCGCGGCGGCTGATCCTGAAGTACGGCACGGAAGCCCCGCGCATCGCGGCCATCGGCGAACTCGACCCGGCGCTGGCCGCCCCGGTCGCACCCGGCAGCGAGATCACCGGCGCGGAGGTCGTCTGGGCGATCCGGCACGAAGGCGCACTGGACGTCTCGGACGTCCTGGAGCGGCGGACGCGCCTGAGCCTGGTCCCGGCGGATGCCGAGGCTGCGAGGGAGCACGTCGCCGACCTGGTCACCCGCTCCCTGCGGGGCCTGCCCACCCCCACCTGACCTCCTGCCGAGGGCCCGCCGCATGGCCACTCCGGCAGCCGCCACCGATGTCACGAATGTGGCTTTCGAGACGCCACACGTCTCGAAAGCCACATTCGTGACATGGCCGCCGCCCCGCCGCATGCCGCGCCGTGCCGCACCGTCCGCCGCTGCCCTGCCCCGTGCTGTGAAAGCCACATTCACAGCCGATTCCGCAGTGAAAGCCACATTCACTGCACCCCGCCCGGATCACGCCTGGTAAGCACCCCGCCCCCTTGGGTAAATTTGACGAGGCGTTGGGTTTTTGCAACAGTATGTTCCATGAGTCCGGTCAGACGTGGCAAAGAGCTGCCGATACACAACCGGCTCCAGGTGTTGCGGGCGGAGCGCGGGATGAGCCGCGCGCAGCTCGCGGAGGCGGTGGAGGTGAATCCGCAGACCATCGGCGCGCTCGAGCGGGGCGACCACTATCCCAGCCTCGACCTGGCGTTCCGGCTCTGCGACGTGTTCGGCCTGCCGGTCGAAGCGGTGTTCAACCGGCAGCCGTTCACCCCGCTGTCCACGCAGGTCTATTCAAGGGAGACCCCATGACCTCACTGCGCGAACGCTTCAGCGCGTCGTGGGAGAAACAGCTCGAAATCCAGGAGCGCAAGGAAAGCGACCGCGCGCGGATGCTGCCCCGGTGGCGCACCCGCGCCCACCGCCGCCGGTTCACCGTGGTGATGCTGGCGGGCAACCTGGTCATCATCGGCGCGGCGGCGACCGTGCACCGCGAGAACTGGTGGCTCTTCGCCGGGCTGTGGTTCGGCGGGTTCGCGGTGTGGATGACCGGGTTCGTCCTGCTGCGCATCCTCACCGGCCGGATGAGCACCGCCTTCTCCGCCCTGCTCGACGAGCGCGAGCGCGAGTGGCGCCACCGCGTCAACTACGTGGGCTACCAGGCCATGTTCTTCGTGATCATCGTCGCCTTCGCCTACCTGATGGTGGTCAACGGCACCACGAACGCGGCCTACCGGGGCGCGATGATGCTGGCCGCGCTGATGGTGCTCGGCTCCTCCGTGCCCACCCTCGTCCTCGGCTGGTCCCTGCCCGACGACGACCCAGAAGACTTCATCGAACCGGCTCCCGGGGAGGAAACCGATGCCTGAAAACCGGCTGGAGATCGACGGCGTCTCCAAGCGATTCGGCGACCTGGTCGCCCTCGACCAGGTCAGCTTCGACGTGCGCGGCGAGCTGTTCGGCTTCGTCGGCAGCAACGGCGCCGGCAAGACCACCACCATGCGCATCGTGCTCGGCGTGCTGGCCGCCGACGCCGGGCAGGTCCGCTTCGGCGGCACCCCGGTCGACCACCAGACCCGCACCCGGATCGGCTACATGCCCGAGGAACGCGGGCTGTACCCGAAGATGAAGGTGCTCGACCAGCTGGTCTACCTGGCCCGGCTGCACGGCATGAGCACCGACGAGGCGCACACCAGCGCGCAGAGCTGGATCGACCGGCTCGGCCTCAAGGAGCGTCGCGCCGAAGAGGTCGAAAAGCTCAGCCTCGGCAACCAGCAGCGCGTTCAGCTCGCCGCCGCGCTGGTGCACGATCCGGCGGTGCTGGTGCTGGACGAACCGTTCTCCGGCCTGGACCCGATCGCGGTGGACGTGATGAGCGACGTGCTCAAGGAAAAGGCGGCCGCCGGGGTGCCGGTGGTGTTCTCCAGCCACCAGCTCGACCTGGTGGAGCGGCTGTGCGACCGCGTCGGCATCATCCGCGGCGGGCGCATGGTGGCCACCGGCTCGGTGGACCGGCTGACCGCCGACGCCGCCACCCGCCTGCGCGTCACCGCGCCACGGGCCCAGCCCGGCTGGGCGGCCGCGATCCCCGGCGTCCGCGTCCTGAGCGAGGGCACCACCACCGAACTGGAACTCGAACCGGGCGCCGACGACCAGGCGGTGCTCACCACCGCGCTCGCCACCGGTCCGGTCACCGGGTTCAGCAGGCACCAGCCGTCGCTGACCGAACTGTTCCGCAACGTCGTCACCGAGGAGAAGGCCCGATGAACCCCACCCGCTCGGCCGGCGGCTTCACCGCGGTCCGGCTGGTCGCCCAGCGCGAGCTGAACACCCGGCTGCGCACCAGGTCCTTCGTCATCGGCACCGTGCTGATCCTGGCCTTCCTCGGCGGGTACGTGCTGTTGCAGGCCTCGCTGTTCAGCAGCGCGGACAAGCAGTCGGTCGGCCTCGCCGGGCAGACCGCGAGCATCGCGGACACCTTGAAGCAGCAGGGAACCGCGCTCGGCGAGGAGATCGAGACAGTCACCGTGACCGATCTCGGCGAGGCCCGCAAGCAGGTCGAGAACGGCGACCTCGACGCCGTGCTCACCGGCAGCCGCGCCGACCTCCAGGTGCTGGTGAAGACCGAGCTGGACCCGCAGCTCGGCGCCATCCTGAACCAGATCGCGCAGAACGAGGTCCTCGGCGGGGTGCTGGCCCAGGCGGTCGACGACCCGGAGCAGGTGCTGGCCACCGTGCAGGCCACCACGGTCAAGGTGGAGCAGCTCGAACAGCCCGATCCCGAACGCGGTCAGCGCATGGCCATCGGCCTGGCCATGGTCGTGCTGCTCTACATGAGCATCACCACCTACGGCTCGATGGTGGCCCAGGGCGTGGTCGAGGAGAAGTCCAGCCGGGTGGTGGAGATCCTGCTGTCCACCGTCCGCCCGTGGCAGCTGCTGCTCGGCAAGGTCATCGGCCTCGGCCTGGTCGGCCTGGTGCAGTTGCTCATCCTGGCCGGGGCCGCGCTGGCGATGACCACGATCTCCGGCGTGATCACCCTGTCCGGCGTGGCCACCGGCACCATTCTCTGGGGTCTGCTCTGGTACCTGCTCGGCTTCTTCCTCTACGCCACCATCTTCGCCGCCGCCGGCGCGCTGGTGTCGCGGCAGGAGGACATGCAGTCGACAATGATGCCGGTGACCATGGTGCTGCTGATCGGCTTCCTGGTCGGCTTCAACGTGCTCATCCAGGACCCGGAGAGCGGCCTGGCCGCGGCGCTCTCCCTGGTGCCGCTGCTCTCGCCGGTGCTGATGCCGGGCCGGATCGCCGCGGGCGTGGTGTCCGGCTGGGAGGTCGCGCTGGCGCTGGTGCTCACCGTGGCCGCGGTGGCGCTGTTCACCTGGCTGGGCGGCAAGATCTACCGCAACGCGGTGCTCCGCACCGGCAGCCGGGTCAAGCTGGCCGACGCGCTCAGGGGCTGAGCGCGCCGTAGCGTTCCAAGGCCACCCGGCGCTCGTGGGCGTGATCGACCACGGGTGCCGGGTAGCCGTCCGGCAACCCGGCTTTCCACGGCTGGTGCACGGTTTTGCCGGACAACCCGGCGAGTTCGGGCACGTACCGCCGGACGTATTCCCCGCTGGGATCGAACTTCTCCCCCTGGGTGATCGGGTTGAAGATCCGGAAGTAGGGCGCGGCGTCGGTGCCGCTGCCCGCCACCCACTGCCAGTTCAGCTGGTTCGAGGCGAGGTCCCCGTCGACCAGGTGCCGCATGAAGTGCCGCGCGCCCCACCACCACGGCAGGTGCAGGTCCTTGACCAGGAAGCTCGCCACGATCATCCGCACCCGGTTGTGCATCCAGCCCTCCGCGAGCAGCTGGCGCATCCCGGCGTCGACCACCGGGTACCCCGTGCGCCCCTCGCACCACGTCTCGAAGACCGAACGCGCGGCGGCGCCCGTCTCGTGCTGCATGCCGTCGAACCGCGAGTTGTAGTTGCGCCGCGCGGTTTCCGGCCGGTGCCAGAGCACGTCGGCGTGGAACTCGCGCCAGGCCAGTTCGGCGCGGAAGGCCTCGTCCTCGTCCCCCAGGTCGGCGAGCAGCGTGCGCGGGTGCACGCAACCCCAGCGCAGGTACGGGGAAAGGCGGCTGGACCCGTCGAGGTCGGGCCGGTCGCGCCGGGCGTCGTAGCCGGCCAGTCCCTCCTCGCGGAACCGTTCCCAGGTCGCCAGCGCGGCCCGCTCCCCCGGCTCCGGCAGGCGCATCGAGCCGAGGTCCGGGTCGGCGGGAAGATCCACGCCGGGCAGGCCGTCCGGCGTGATCCAGTCCACTGTGGACGCCGAGGTCTTCGCGGGGGAAGGCCAGCCGTGCCGCAGCCACGCGCGGAAGAACGGGGTGAACACGCGGTACGGCTCGCCGTCCGGTTTGGTGATGCGGCCGGGGGTGATGGCGTAGGAGGACCCGGTCTCCACCCAGTCGACCCCGTGGCGGTCCAGCTCCGCGGCGACCGCCCGGTCCCGCTTCCGGCCGTAGGGCGCGGTGTCGGCGTGGACGTGCACGCTGCGCGCGCCGATCGCCTTGGCGAGCTCGGGCAGCACCTTTTCCGGATCACCGCGCACCACCAGCAGGCGGCCGGAAAGCTGGTCGTCCAGCGCGCGGAGGCAGCCGTGCAGGAAGGCCACCCTGGGCGCGCCGGAGGGCTTCAGCAGCGCGTCGTCGAGCACGTAGAGCGCGAGCACACGGCTCGCGGATTTCGCCGCGGTCAGCAGGGCCGCGTGATCACCCAGCCGCAGATCCCGGCGGAACCACAGGATCGCTGGAGCGTTGTCGGCCATGCCGGAAAACGATATGGCCCCCGACCGCGCTTCGCACGTTCAGGGGCCATATCACCGAAGTGGATCGTCAGCGGTCCGAAATCGGGGTGTAGTCCCGCTCCTTCTCGCCGGTGTAGATTTGGCGGGGGCGGCCGATCTTGGTGGCCGGGTCGTTGATCATCTCGCGCCAGTGGGCGATCCAGCCGGGCAGGCGGCCGAGCGCGAACAGCACGGTGAAGTACTGCGTCGGGAAGCCCAGCGCCCGGTAGATCAGTCCGGTGTAGAAGTCGACGTTCGGGTACAGCTTGCGCTCGATGAAGTAGTCGTCCGAGAGCGCGGTCTCTTCCAGCTTCTTCGCGATGTCGAGCAGCTCGTCGTTGACGCCGAGCTTGTTGAGGATCGAGTCCGCGGTGGTCTTGATGATCTTCGCGCGCGGGTCGTAGTTCTTGTAGACCCGGTGCCCGAAGCCCATCAGGCGGACACCCTTTTCCTTGTTCTTCACGCGTTCGACGAACTTCGCCACGTCGCCGCCGTCGGCCTGGATGCCCTCGAGCATGTCCAGCACCGCGCTGTTCGCGCCACCGTGCAGCGGGCCGAACAGCGCCATGATGCCCGCTGAGATGCTGGCGAACAGGTTGGCCTCGGACGAGCCGACCAGCCGCACGGTCGAGGTGGAGCAGTTCTGCTCGTGGTCGGCGTGCAGGATGAACAGCAGGTCGAGCGCCTTGGCGACCTCGGGGTCCACCTCGTACGGCTCGGCGGGCAGCCCGAAGGTCATCCGCAGGAAGTTCTCCACCAGGCCGTAGGAGTTGTCCGGGTAGAGGAACGGCTGCCCGATCGACTTCTTGTAGGCGTAGGCGGCCAGCGTCGGCACCTTCGCCAGCAGGCGGATGGTCGACAGCTCCACGTTGGGTTCGTCGAACGGGTTCAGCGAGTCCTGGTAGAAGGTGGACAGTGCGGACACCGCGCTGGACAGCACCGGCATCGGGTGCGCGTCGCGCGGGAAGCCGTCGAAGAAGCGCTTGAGGTCCTCGTGCAGCAGGGTGTGCCGGTTCACCTTCGAGGTGAACGACTCCAGCTGCTCCGGGGTCGGCAGCTCACCGTAGATCAGCAGGTACGAGACCTCGATGAAGTTCGAGTGCTGGGCGAGCTGTTCGATCGGATAACCGCGATAGCGCAGGATTCCGGCGTCACCGTCGATGTAGGTGATGGACGACGAGGCGGCGCCGGTGTTCACGAAACCGGGGTCGAGCGTGATGTACCCGGTGGAAGCCAGCAACTTGCCCAGTTCGATACCGGGGGCGCCCTCGACAGCGTGGACCACTTTCAGCTCGTGCTCGCCATTCGGCAGCCGCAGCGAAACGGTCTGGGAGCCGCTCGGCGCGGACGTAGCGTCCGACATGAAAGTACCTCTCACTGTTCGCACGGGCCGGCGGCGCCTGCAGGTCGCACAGGTTGCCTCATGTCACTCGCGAGGCGGCCGTTGGCCTCGCTGCACACCGCCCCGCTGGGGTATGAATTCTCCTCCACGCTAGTCGAGAGGGGGCCCCTCGCGCAGCCACTGTGTTATCAGTGACGAACGGTTTGCGACGAGATTCACACGCCTGGTGAGACTTCCGGCTATCCGGGCGCGTCCAGCTCCGCCTCGGTGGGCGGCTCGGCCCCGCTGCGGGAGACGGTGACCGCCGCCGCGCGGGCGGCGTAGGAGAGGGCCTCGGTCCAGGCCGCGGCGTCCAGCGCGACCGGGTCGAGCACGTCCCGCTTGGCGAACCAGGCGAGCAGCGCGCCCTGCACCGTGTCGCCGGCGCCAATGGTATCGACCAATCGCGCCTTCGCGGAGGGCACGTGGGCCAGGTCGCCGCCGCGGGTGTGCGCGGACAGGCCGTCGGCCCCGTGGGTGAGCACCACCGCACCGGCGCCCGCGGCGAGCCAGTCCCGCGCGGCGGTCACCGCGTCGGTGCCGTCGGCGAGCCACTCGGCGTCCTCCACCGAAAGTTTCAGCAGGCGGACGTGCGGCAGCCAGGAGGCGAACCGCGCGCGGTAGGCGGCCGGGTCGGCGATCAGGTCGGCCCGGATGTTCGGGTCGAGCGCGGTGAGCAGGCCGCGCTCGGATTCGCGGCGCAGCAAGGATTCGTACGCCGAGGCGCCAGGTTCGAGGACCATGCCGAGGGTGCCCAGCGAGAGCACCTTCGCCGACGCGGGCAGCGGACCCGGATCGGTGAACAACCGGTCCGCGGTGCCCTCGGTGTAGAAGGTGTAGTGCGCCGAGCCGGTCTCGTCGAGCGCCACCACGGCGAGCGTGGTCGGCTCGTCGCCGCGCTGCACCAGCGCGGTGTCCACATGGGAGGCGTGCAGCCGGGCGATCAGCGCCTCGCCGAACCGGTCGGTGGACACCCGCGACAGGAACGCGGACGGCACGCCGAGGCGTCCCGCGGCGAGCGCCACGTTGTACGGGCCACCGCCGAGCCGGGGCAGCAGCGGCCGCAGGCCACCGTCCAGAGTGGACTCACCGGGTACCAGGTCGACCAGCGCTTCACCACCGACAACGATCACGCGCCAGATGCTACCCCGCGGCCAGTCCGCCGAGCAGCAGTTCGGCCAGCGCGGTGAAGGCCTCGGCGTCGGAGACCTGCACCCGCGACGCGATCACGCCGGTCTGGATGCCTTCGATGATCAGCCCGGCCATCTCCGCGATCAGCGTGGCCTGGACGGTGCGGAAGACGCCGTCGCGCACGCCCTTGTTGATGAAGCCGCGGATGCGCTCGGCGGCGGCCCGGCTGTTCAGCTCGTAGGCGGCGCGGGCCGGGGCGAACTCGGCGATGTCGCGCATGAACGCCGGTGAAGCGCGCTTGAGGTGCTCGGCGGCGCCGTCGAGGTAGGTGCCGATGAGCTGCCTGGCGTCGGTGAGCTCGGCGATGCTCGCCTCGATCCGCTCGGCCGCGCCGCGGAAGAAGCGGCCGACGACCTTGACCGCGAGCTGCTCCTTGCTCGGCGCCAGCGCGTACAGCGTCGACTTGGAGCAGTGCATGCGGGTGGCGAGGTCGTCGAGGGTGAACTCGGCGAAGCCCTCGGCGAGGAAGAGCTCCTCGAGGTCGGCGAGCAGGGCGCGCTGCCGCGCGGTCGGCTGCCTGCGGGGTGCCCGCGCGCGGGCATCGACATCAGCCATGGCCGTACAGTACTCTGAAGTGTCCCTCAGTACTGTTTTCAGTACTGCTTTGATCGTGTCTCATCGTGGAGGA
This sequence comes from Amycolatopsis sp. 195334CR, assembly GCF_017309385.1. NCBI lineage: Bacteria > Bacillati > Actinomycetota > Actinomycetes > Pseudonocardiales > Pseudonocardiaceae > Amycolatopsis > Amycolatopsis sp. 195334CR. The sequence goes on from NZ_JAFJMJ010000001.1 coordinate 1,649,240, forward strand.
CAGTAATGCCAGCGGAGCGCCTGCTGCCGTCGACCGAGGCGAAGGACCTCGTCGACCTCGCCCGCGAAATCGCCCGCGAAGAGCTGGCGCCGCTGGCCGGGGAGTACGAGGAAGCCGCCCGGTTCCCCCGCGAGCAGTTCGCCCTGCTGGGCAAGTCGGGGCTGCTGGGACTGCCGTACTCCGAGCGCTGGGGTGGCGGCGAGGTGCCGTACGAGGTCTACCTGCAGGTGCTGGAGGAGATCGCGAGCGCGTGGATGTCGGTGGGCGTCGGGTTGTCGGTGCACACGATGTCCTGCTTCGCGCTGGCGCACCACGGCACGGACGCGCAGCGCGACCGGTGGCTGCCGGAGATGCTGGAGGGCGGCCTGCTCGGCGCGTACGCGCTGTCGGAGTTGCAGGCAGGCTCGGACGCGGCGGCGCTGTCCACCCGCGCGCGGCTCGACGGGTCGGAGTACGTGGTCAACGGGACCAAGGCGTGGATCACGCACGGTGGTGAGGCGGACTTCTACACCACAATGGTGCGCACTTCGGACGAACCGGGCAGCGGTGGCATCTCCTGCCTGCTGGTCGACGGTGCGACGGAGGGCATGTCGGCCTCGGCGCCGGAGCGGAAGATGGGCCTGACCGGCTCGACCACCGCCCAGATGCGGTTCGAGAACGCCCGCGTGGACGCCTCGCGGCTGATCGGGTCGGAGGGGCACGGGCTGAAGATCGCGCTGGCGTCGTTGAGCTCGGGGCGGCTGGGGATCGCGGCGTGCGCGGTCGGCCTGGCCCAGGCGGCGCTGGACGAGGCGGTGGCCTACGCGAAGGACCGCACCCAGTTCGGTCGGTCGATCATCGAGTTCCAGGGGGTCGAGTTCATGCTGGCGGACATGGCCGCCGCGGTGGAGTCGTCGCGCGCGATGTACCTGGACGCGGCGCGCCGACGGGACCGAGGGCTGCCGTTCCAGCGGCAGGCGTCGATCGCGAAGCTGGTGGCGACGGATGCCGCGATGAAGGTGACCACCGACGCGGTCCAGGTACTCGGGGGCGCGGGGTACACGCGGGACTTCCCGGTGGAGCGGTACATGCGGGAGGCGAAGGTGCCGCAGATCTTCGAAGGCACGAACCAGATCCAACGGGTCGTCATCGCCCGAGAACTGCGAAAGGCCTGACGGCAAGTGGCATAATCCACATGTGATCTTAGGGAAGGCGCCGCTTCTGACGGTCGCGGAGTACGCCGCGCTCGGTGAGACGGAGTCCTGCTACACGGAACTCCTGGAGGGGCGGCTGCTGCTCTCCCCCAACCCCGGACCGGCGCACAACTTCGCCATGCTGGAGCTGTGGACTCAACTGGCCGGGCAGGCGCCGAGCCGCTGGACGGTCGTGCACGCCATCGACATCGATCTGGAGTTGGCCGCGCCGGACGAGCTGGGGTTCTCGCGGCGGCCGGATCTGATCGTCGCCGATCTCGGTGGGGTCAAGCGGGCGGACGAGAGCGGGCGGCTGATCTCCGCGAAGGACGTGCTGATCGTGGTCGAGATCGTATCGCCGAGTTCGCGGCGCACGGACCACGTGATCAAGCACGGCGAGTACGCCGACGCGGGCATTCCGCACTACTGGATCGTCGACCTGACCGAGCCGGTCTCCCTCACGGTCTGCCACCTCGCGTCCGGCTTCGGGTATCAGAACGCGCCGGAAGTATCCGGCAGGATCACCCTGCCGGAGCCCTTCCCGCTGGAACTCGACCTCGGTCAGCTCTCCCGGTAGCGGCGCGGCGCGACCACGCCCTCACCGGTCGCCTCGTCGAAGTGGTAGACCTCCCGCCCCCGGATGAACACGCGCATCGCCCGGTTCATCACGTCCAGCGGGTCCCCGGACCAGATCACCACGTCGGCGTCCAGGCCCGGCGCCAGCGCCCCGACCCGGTCGTCCAGGCCGAGCATCTCCGCCGGGTTCACCGTCAGCGAGCGCAGCGCCGTCTCCGGGTCGAGCCCGTCCTTCACCGCCAGCGCCGCCTGGTAGACCAGGAAGTTGATCGGGATCACCGGGTGATCCGTGGTGATCGCGATCTTCACCCCGGCACGCGCCAGGATCCCCGCCGAGCGCAGCGTCCGGTGCCGCAGCTCCACCTTGCTCCGCGTGGTGAACAGCGGCCCGAGGATCACCGGCACCTCGCGCTCCGCCAGCAGGTCCGCGATCAGGTGTCCCTCGGTCCCGTGGTTGATCACCAGCCGGTAACCGAACTCGTCGGCCAGCCGGATCGCGGTCACCATGTCGTCGGCCCGGTGCACGTGCTGGTCCCAGTACAGCTCCCCGTCGAGCACCTTCGCCAGGACCTCCTTGGTGAGATCCGTGTCGAACGGCTTGCCCTCGCTACGGGCGTGCTCGCGCTGGGCCTGGTAATCCCGCGCCTTCGTGAACGCCTCGCGCAGCACCGCCGCCACGCCGAGCCTGGTCGACGGCGTCTGCCCCTTGTCGCCGTACACGCGCTTCGGGTTCTCCCCCAGCGCGCTCTTCACGCTGACCTGCTCGGCGAACACCATGTCGAGCGCGGTCCGGCCCCAGGTCTTCACGCCGACGGTCTGCCCGCCGATCGGGTTGCCCGAACCCGGCTTGATCACCGCGCTGGTCACCCCACCGGCGAGCGCGTCGTCGAAGCCGGTCTCGGTCGGGTCGATGCCGTCGATCGCGCGGAACCGGGCGCCGTTCGGGTCGGTCATCTCGTTGACGTCGTTGCCCGACCAGCCCTCGCCCTCCTCGTGCACGCCGAGGTGCGCGTGCGCGTCGATGAACCCGGGCAGCACCCAGCACCCCGACGCGTCGACCAGCTCGGCGTCCTCCGGGACGTCCACGTCGGCTTCGGCACCGACGGCGGTGATCCGCCCGCCCTCGATCAGGACCGTGCCACCGTCGATCGGTTCACCGTCGACGGGCACCACATAGCCACCAACAATCGCGCTCACCATGGTCGACACGCTAAACCAAACCGGCTCAGGACACCCGGATCCCCCAGCTACCGGTCCACGACTCGCCGGGGCCCAGCTCGATCAGGTCGGTACCGGAGTTCAGCGCGTCCGCCGGGCACGTCATCGGCTCGATCGCGATGCCGCGACCGCGGCCGACCAGCTCCGCCGGGGTGAACACCTGCACCCACTTGAAGTCGGGGCCCGCCCACACGTCGAGCTGCTTGTCCTCGTACGACAGGCGGAAGTGGTGGTTGCCGTCGGCCTCGGTGGTCAGGCCGCCGAACGCGGTGTCCAGGTCGACGCCGCCGAGGATCACGCCGTCGCGGAAGTCGTAGTCGGTGCCGTCGACGTCCTGCTCCTCCTGGTACGGCAGCTGCGCCTCGGCGTCGTACGGCCGCACGCGGGTGGCGGGCAGGGTGAGCGTCAGGTCGTCCGTCGGGGTGTCGCCCAGCCGGAAGTACGGGTGCGTGCCGAGGCCGACGCCGATCGCCGACTCGCCCTCGTTGCGGATCTCGTGGGTCACGGTCAGCTCGCGCGGCGCGACCTCGTAGGTGATCGTCGCGCGCAGCGGCACCGGCCAGCCCGGCTGCTCCGGCACGTCCACCGCCATCGTGATGGACGACTCGGCGTGCTCCAGCAGTTCCCACTCCTCGCGGCGGGTCAGCCCGTGGATGGCGTTGCCGCGCTTCTCCTCGGTGACCTCGAGTTCCTGCTTCTCACCCTGGTACACCCACTGCGCGGCCTTGGTGCGGTTGGGCCACGGGAGCAGCACCTGCCCGGCACCCTTCGGCGGCTTCTCGTCCTCGCCGAAGGTCTCCAGGAACGGCACCCCGCCGACCTCGAAGGCACGCAGGCCGGCGCCGATCTCGGTGACGACCGCGCGGGCCCCGCCGCGGGTGATCTCGAACTGTGCTCCAGTGGGATTGGCCATGGCGCTGCAATCTACCGGCTGGACATTCGGGCCGGGGTGCGCAAGCTTGGTTCGCGTGAAGGTGCATCACTTGAACTGCGGCACGTTCCGGCCCACCGGCGGCAGGCTGGTCGACGGCCAGGGCGGGCCGATCCACCGCGCCCGGCTGGTCTGCCACTGCCTGCTGGTCGAGACCGCCGACGGGCTGGTGCTCGTCGACACCGGGCTCGGGCTGCAGGCGGTGGAACGGCCCGGCCCGTGGATGGGGCCGTCGCGCCGGCTGCTCAGCGCCGCCCCGACCCGGGCGGAATCGGCCGCGCGGCAGGTCACCGAACTGGGCTACGCCCTCGGTGACGTGCGCGACATCGTGCTCACCCACCTCGACTTCGACCACGCGGGCGGGCTCGCCGACTTCCCGCACGCCACGGTGCACGTCTTCGAGCGCGAGCACCGGGCGCTGACCGCTCCGGCCAACGCCGCCGAACGCCTGCGGTACCGGAAGGTGCAGTTCGAGCACGGCCCGAAGTGGAAGACCTACACCGAACCCGGCGAGGACTGGTTCGGCTTCACCGCGGTGCGCGAACTGGCCGGGTTGCCGCCGGAGATCCTGATGGTGCCGCTGGCCGGGCACACCCTGGGCCACACGGGCGTCGCGGTGGACACCGGCGACGGCTGGCTCCTGCACGCAGGCGACGCGTACTTCTTCCACGGCCAGCTGAACCCGGGGCAGCCGCACTGCCCGCCGGTGCTCACCGCGTTCCAGAACCTCACGCAGACCGATCGCCGCGCCCGCCTGGAAAACCTGGGCCGGTTGCGGGAACTGGCCGCGGGTCACCACAACGAGGTGACCGTGTTCTCCGCCCACGACCCGGTGGAACTGCGCCAGGCGCAACGGCACTGACGCAGTCCCACCGAAAGGCGTCAGCCCACCGGGGGTTCGATCGGCTGCCGGTCGGCCTCCGAGTGGGTGGCGCGCATGACCAGCCAGTTGATCCCCCACAGCACCAGGCCGACCGCGAGCAGGATCGCCGCCACCGTGTAGTCCCGCGCCGGTCGGCCGGACAGCGGGGTGACCAGGTAGACGCAGAAGATCGCGGCCAGAATCGGGATCACCGTCGGCGCCTTGAAGTGCTTGTGCGCCGCCTTTTCCTTGCGCAGCACCAGTACCGCCACGTTGACGATGGCGAAGACCACCAGCAGCAGCAACGCCGTCGTGCCACCCAGCACCCCGATGTCCACAAAGGACACAAGGCCGATGGCGATCAGGCTGGTGAAGATGATGGCCACCCACGGGCTGCGCCGGAACGGGTGCACCGTGCCCAGCTGCTTCGGGATGATCCGCTGGTTCGCCATGCCGTAGAGCAGGCGGCTGGCCATCAGCATGTTGATCAGCGCCGAGTTGATCACGGCGAACAGGCCGATCGCGGAGAAGACCTCGCGCGGGAAGCCGGGCGCGCCGACGTCGAGCACCTTCAGCAGGGCGCTGCTCTTGGCCGCCTCCAGGTCGTCGGCCGGGACCAGCAGCGACGAGGTCACCGAGACCAGGATGTAGATGGTCGCGGCGATGACCATGCCCCACAGCATCGCCTTCGGGAAGATCCGGATCGGGTCCTTGCACTCCTCGGCCATGTTCACCGAGTCCTCGAAGCCGACCATCGCGAAGAACGCCAGCGAGGTGGCCGAGGTGATCGCCACCAGCATGGTCTGGTTCTCGGTGTCGAACTGGGTCAGCCGCGAGGCGTCACCGTTGCCGTTGAGCACCGCCCACACGCCGACCCCGATGATGATCAGCAGGCCGCCGATCTCGATGCAGGTCAGCACCACGTTGGTCTTCACCGATTCGGCGACGCCCCGGAAGTTGATCAGCGCCAGGCCGATCACGAAGAGGATGGCCACCAGCGGCATCGGCGCCGTGATGAACTCCGCCAGGTAGGTGTCGCCGAAGGCCTTCGCCGCCGAGGAGGCCGAGGTGATCCCCGAGCACATCACCGCGAAGGCGACCATGAAGGTGAGGAAGCGAATCTTGAACGCCTTGTGCGTGTACAGCGCCGCACCGGCCGCCTGCGGGTACTTGCCCACCAGTTCCAGGTAGCTGAACGCGGTCATGAACGCGACCACGAACGCGAGCAGGAACGGCAGCCACAGTGCCCCGCCGACCCGGCCGGCCACCTGTCCGGTGAGCGCGTAGACGCCGGTTCCGATGATGTCCCCGACCACGAAGAACAGCAGCAGCTTGGAGCCCATCACCCGCTTGAGGCTCGGCTGACCGGCCGGACCGGTCTGCTCGGGCTCGGTTGTCGTCGTGTCCGCCATGCGGCAAGAGTGTGCCGCATCACTTCCGTGACCGACAGTCCGGATTGATCAGTTCTTCGTCACGTCTTGGCGACGGGGGCCCGGTACCGCCAGAAAGCGGGCAGGAGCAGTACCGCGACCAGGAGTAGGAGAATCACCAGAACCCCGCCGCCGCTGGTCGCGGCGGCCGTGCCGACCCCGGCCGCGGCCCAGCCGTGGGACAGGTCGGCGATGCGCGGCCCGCCCGCGACCACCACAGTCAGCGCGCCCTGCATCCGGCCGCGCATCTCGTCGGTGGAGGCGGCCTGGAGGATGGCCATCCGGTAGATCGCGCTGACCATGTCGGCCGCGCCGGCCAGTGCCAGGAAGACGATCGCCAGCCACAGCGAGTCGGCCAGGCCGAAGGCGATCACGCACAGGCCCCACGCGGCGATCGAGACCACCACGGCCACCCCGTGCCTGCTGATCCGGGTGAGCCAGCCGGACATCAGCCCGATCAGCATCGCGCCGAGCGGGATCGCGGTGTACAGCCAGCCGAGCGCGAGGCCGCCGCCCGGCGGGTCGCCGAAGGTCCGCTCGGCCATCTCCGGGAACAACGCGCGCGGCATGCCCGCCACCATCGCGATCACGTCCACCACGAACGAGGCGAGCAGCACCTTCTGGGTGCCCATGTAGCGGAACCCGTCGAGCACGTCGCGCAGCCCGGCGCGGCGGACCAGCCCGGACAGCGGCAGCATCGCGGGCAGCTTCCACACCGCCCACAGCGTGAGCGCCAGCGCCACCGTGTCCACCAGGTACAAAGTGGACAGACCGACGATCGGCAGCAGCGCGCCGGCGGCCAGCGGGCCGAACACCGCGCCGAACTGGCTCATCGTGCTCTGCAGCGCGATCGCCGGCGGCAGCAGTTCCTCGGGCACCAGCCGCGCCACCACCGCGCTGCGGGTGGGCATGTTGATCGCGAAGAAGGCCTGGTTCACGCCGAGCAGGGCGAGCACCACCCAGACCGAGTTCACCGCGAAGAAGGCCTGCGCCCACAGCAGCGCCGCGGTCACCGCGATACCGGTGTTGGTCACCATGAGCAGCTTGCGGCGGTCCACGGTGTCCGCGATCGCGCCGCCCCACAGGCCGAACACCAGCAGCGGGACGAGCGCGACGGCCCCGGTCAGGCCGACGTAACCGGACGAACCGGTCAGGTCGAACACCTGCTTGGGCACCGCGACGGCGGTCAGCTGGCTGCCGATGGCGGTGACCACGGTGGTCAGCCAGAGACGGCGGAAGGCCGGGATCCGCAACGGACGCGTGTCCATCACGATCGAGCCGAGTACCTTGCGGGCGCCCTTCGGTTTCCTGGTTCCCGCGTCGGTGCTCACCGGAGAAGCTTAGCGAGCCTAAGTGGTTGCCGTCGCGTGATTTTCGCTACGGGGCGACGCGCTCGACCTTCCAGCCGTCGTCGGTGCGGACGTAGCGCAGCCGGTCGTGCAGGCGGTCGCGCTGGCCCTGCCAGAACTCCACCACGTCCGGGCGGATGCGCCAGCCACCCCAGTGCGGCGGGAAGGGCACCTGCTCGGTGTCGGCGAACCGGCGCTCGATCGCGTGCAGCGCGTTGTCCAGCGCGCGCCTGCCGTCGACCACCCGCGACTGCGGGCTGGCCCAGGCGCCCAGCTGGGATCCACGCGGGCGGGAGGCCCAGTACTCGGCGGTCTCGGTGATGTCCACCTTCTCCACCTCGCCCCGGACGTGCACCTGGCGGTGCAGCGAGTACCAGGGGAAGGTCGCCGACGCGTACCGGGTGACGGTGAGGTCGTGGCTCTTGTTCGAGGTGTAGTTCGTGTAGAACACCACCCCGCGCTGGTCGAGGCCCTTGCAGAGCACCGTCCGGCTGGACGGGCGGCCCTCGCCGTCGGCGGTGGCGAGCACCATCGCGTTGGCTTCCGGGACCCCGGCGTGGATGGCCTGGTCGAGCCAGGACTGCAGCTGTTCGGTCCAGGTGGCGGCGAGGTTCTCCTCGTCGAGGGCGTCACCTTCGTAGGCCACCCGCATGCCGGGCAGCCGGATGGCCACGTCCACGTCAGCCGCACCGTTCGCGTTGTCGAGCTCCGGCATGTTCGCCAACCTCCGTGCCCTGTAGGGCCGTCATTGATTCACCCGACGGTAGGGGCTGGACCGCGGTGGCGAAACCCACAGAACGGTGACTCCTGCCACCTCGTTGTCCCCCACTCGTAACTCACCGCTTACCTCGCGCCACACGGGCGCAAAAACCCGTCCCTACCTTCGGTCTGTTTTCCCGGACTGGAGGTAGCCATGACGGAGACCATCCCCACTAGGAAAGAGGCCCCGCCACAACGGCGGTACGCCAGGCTCGCGGCCAACGAGAACCGCGAGGACTACTCGCTCCGCTTCGCCGCCCACTCGTTCCGCCGCTGGCGGCCGCTGGTGGTGGCCACCACCGCGCTCGGCGGCATCGCCTACCTGGCCGACTTCGCCATCGGCGCGAGCATCGTGTTCAGCTACGGGTTCACCTCGGGGGTACTGGCCATCCTGGCCGCCGCGCTGGTCATCTTCGTCACCGGCGCGCCGATCGCCGCGGCCTGCGCGAAGTACGGCGTGGACATGGACCTGCTCACCCGCGGTGCCGGGTTCGGCTACTTCGGTTCGACGCTGACCTCGCTCGTCTACGCCAGCTTCACGGTGATCTTCTTCGCGCTCGAGGGCTCGATCATGGCGCAGGCGTTCGACCTGGCGCTGGGGGTGCCGCTGCCGATCGGGTACCTGCTGTCCACGCTGATCGTGCTGCCGTTCGCGTTGTACGGCATGGGCGCGCTGGCGAAGATGCAGACCTGGACGCAGCCGCTGTGGATCGCCGGGCTGATCCTCCCGTTCGTGGTGGTGGCCGTGCGGGAGCCGGGCAGGCTGGCGGAGTTCGCCTCGTTCGGCGGGACCGAGGGGGCCGGGTCGCAGTTCTCCGCGATCGGGTTCGGCTTCGGCATGGGGGTGGCGTTGTCGTTGATCGGGCAGATCGGCGAGCAGGCCGATTACCTGCGGTTCATGCCGGAGAAGACGGCGGCGAACAAGCGCTCGTGGTGGGCCGCGGTGCTCGCCGCGGGCCCCGGCTGGGTGGTCCTGGGCGCGGCGAAGCAGATCGGTGGTGCGTTGCTGGCGTTCCTGGCGCTGGGGGTGGTCGGCGAGACGCACGCGCTGGAGCCGATCGCGCCGTACCTGGAGGCGGTGAAGCCCGCGCTGGGCCCGGTGGCCCTCACCTTCGCGGCTCTGTTCGTGGTGGTGTCGCAGATCAAGATCAACACAACGAACGCCTACTCGGGTTCTCTCTCGTTCGCGAACTTCTTCTCGCGCGTGCTGCACCGGCACCCCGGCCGGGTCTGGTACGTGCTGGTGAACTGCGGGATCGCGCTGGCGCTGATGGAGTTCGGCGCGTTCGCGCTGCTGAACAAGATCCTGGGGTTCTACTCGAACGTGGCGATCGCGTGGATCGGCGCGGTGTGCGCGGACCTGCTGATCGTCAAGCCGCTGGGGCTGTCGCCGCGGTACGTCGAGTTCAAGCGGGCTTACCTGCACAAGATCAACCCGGTCGGCTTCGGCTCGATGGTCTTCGCGTCGGCGGTCTCGATCACCGCGTACTTCGGTGCTTTCGGCCAGTACCCGGCGGCTTTCAGCCCGTTGCTGGCGCTGGTGATCGCGGTCGTCTGCGTGCCGCTGCTGGCGTGGTTGACCAAGGGCCGCTACTACCTGGCGCGCCCGAACACGGTCGCCACCGGGGACCTGCAAGCCACCCACACCTGCACCGTCTGCGGTGACGCGTACGAGCTGCCGGACATCGCGGACTGCTCGCGGCAGCAGGGGGCGATCTGCTCGCTCTGCTGCACCCTGGACTCGACCTGCCACGACCAGTGCCAAGCCCCAGGTGCCTCGCCGGTGGCCCTGCCCATGCCCACCGTGCGCCGTCCGGAGTGACGTGAATGTGGCTTTCACTGCGGATTCGGCAGTGAAAGCCACATTCACTGCACCTCAGCAGGAGGACTTGGGGGCGGTTCCGGCGAAACGGGAGGAGAGCCACTCGATGGCGACCGGTCCGCCCACCGCCACGCCGCCGATGTGTTCCAGCAGCGGGAAGGTCTGCCACTGCACCGTCACGCCCGCCGCGCAGTAGCGCGAGAGGAGCGCCTTGCCCACCTTGAACGGGATCAGCTCGTCCAGCGTGCCGTGGTAGAGGAACACCGGTGCCGAAGGGGCGCGGTCCCCCGCCCGGTTCTCCGCGAGCCGTGCCTGCCAGCGCGGGTCGGCCAGCGGGTCGGGGATGGTCACGAAGTCGCGCAGCCGTGCGAAAGGTGCGGCCGCGCCCAGTTCGATGGTGCAGGCGTCCTGGATGCGCGAGACCACCTTGCGCCCGCGGTCGTTCAGGATCGACTCGAACGGCACGTCCGGGTAGGCCGTCGCCAAGCCGGTCGCCGCGCCGAGGACCAGGCCGAACGCGGGGCCGCCGTCGTTGAACTTCGCGACCGCGTTCAGGTCGGCGGGCACGCCGCCCGCGGCCACCCCGGTCACCTTCAGCTCCGGCGCGTACGACGGGTGCAGTTCACCCGCGAACGCCGCCGCCTGCCCGCCCTGCGAGTACCCGAACACGCCGACCGGCGCGTCCGGCGAAAGGCCCGCCTCGCCCACCGTCAGCGCGGCTCGCGCGGCGTCCAGCATCGCGCGGCCTTCGGACTGGCCGGTGGCGTAGGTGTGCGTGCCCGGTGTGCCGAGGCCTTCGTAGTCGGTGAGCACGACGGCCCAGCCCTTGCTGAGCGCCTGGCCGATCAGCGCGACCTCGTTCTCGGTGCCGGTGCGCAGCTTGTACGACGGCGCGCAGGCGTCGCCGATGCCGTGCGTGCCGACGGCGTAGGTGAGCAGGGGGCGCGGGCCGTTCGTCCACGGGATGGGTGGCAGCAGCAGCGTGCCGGACACCGCGTTCGCCTGGCCGGTCGCCGAGGTCGAGCGGTAGAGCAGCTGCCACGCCTTCACCGGGGCCGGGAACGGCCCGACCTTGACGTCGACCGCGCGCTGGCGCAGCACGTCACCCGGCTCGCCGGACAGCTGGTCGGGCGGGGTGTAGAAGGGATCTTCCGAGGGCACCGGCGGACTGGCCGCCTGCGCGGGAAGGGCACCGGTGGTCAGCGCGACCAGTGCGACGGTCAGGGCGGCCAGGGCTCGGCGCATGGATTTCTCCTCAGTGCCGCGAAGCGGCTCCGTTGAGGGTGGTGGCGGGCTGGCGGGTGGGACTCCGAGGTTTGAAAATCAGGATTTTCGCAATGTAGGCCGCCCGCTATAATTTGGCAATCGCGGTTACCGAAATTCACCGGTTGGAGGCCAGGTGGTTCGCACCTACGGCGGAGTGGCCCCGGAGCAACGTCGCGCGGAGCGACGGGAGAAGCTGCTCGCCGCGGCGCTGGAGCGGTTCACGGCGGACGGGTACGCGCAGACCAAGATCGCCAGGCTGTGCACCGACGCCGGGGTGTCCACCCGGAACTTCTACGAGGAGTTCAGCAGCAAGGAGCAGCTCCTGCTCACCCTGCACGCGCGGATCAACGAGGCCGCCTACCAGCGCGTCGGCGCCAAGCTCGACGAACTGGCCGATGTGGACGCGGTCACCAGGATCGCCGCGGCGCTGGACGTCTTCGTCGCCACGGTGACCTCCGATCCCCGCCTGCCGCGGCTCAACTACGTGGAGGCGGTCGGGGTCAGCCCCGAACTCGAGCGCCAGCACCAGGACTGGGTGACGCGCTGGGCGGAGTTCATCGCCACCGAGGCCGAACGCGCCGCGCGGCACGATCTCGCCCCCTCCCGCGACTACCGGCTGACCTCGATCGCCCTGGTGGGCGCGGCCACTGGCCTGCTGCGAGAGTGGCAGGCCCATGAACCACCGTTGCCCGTGGACGAAATCGCGGCAGAGCTGAAGGGGATCATGCTCGCCGCCATCACGCGGCAGTAAGCAGCCGCCGAGGCGAAGGCACCCGCCGTCGCATCACGCGCAAGCAGCCAGCCGCCGCGGCGAAGGCACCGGTCAGGCGAGTGCGAGTAAGCGCTCCGCGTCCACTGTGTTGTCCGCGAGGGCCGTCACCAGGGCGCCGCCGCCGGGCAGCGGGCTTACCGACCACCACTCACCGCCCGCCGGATCCACCGGTTTTTCCTCCAGCAGCAGGATTTCCGTGGCCAGTACCCGGCGTCCGGCGAGGTAGGCGAGGCTCCTGCCCAGCGCCGGGTCGCCGATGTCGAGGGTTTGCCTCAGCACCGCCCGGCCGTCCCGCACCACGTGCTGCGTGGTGGTCAACCGCCCCGGCGCCTCGCCCTCGCGGCCCAGCACCAGCACCTCACGCGCCCGAAAAGCGGCATCCCCAAACAACGAAACCCGCAGCTCCGCGACATGCCGCGCGCGGGCGGTCACCACGGTCGGTTCGGGCAAATACGAAAACCACCCGCCCTCCTCGACCACAACCTCCACAATGGACGAACTCGCCTCGCCGAACGGGCCGGGCAGCGCCAGCGTCGCGGCCACCCCGGAGAGGGTCAGCCGCGCGCCGGCGCCCACCCGCACGACCAGCCGGAGTTCGTCCCCGCCGAGCGGCGAGGTCGCCGAGTTGACCAGGTGCACCAAGGCGTCCGAAGTGGACCGCCGGCGCGGGAACAGGGTGAGCGGCGCCATCGACCGCAGCTCCCGCAACACCGTCCGCCCGGTGGCATCCAGTTCGGCGACCAGCCGCGCGGTGGCCTTCACCCCGCGCGGACCGGCACCAGCGACCGCACCCAGTCGGCCACCGCGGGCGCGTTCGGCGTGTCCACAAGGGACTGCGTGATCACCGGCAGCTCCCCGCGCATCCGGTGCGCGTCCGAGGTCATCACCTCCATGTCCGCACCGACCAGATGGGCGATGTCGATCTTGTTGATCACCAGCAGATCCGCCGTGGTGACCCCGGGCCCGCCCTTGCGCGGGACCTTGTCACCCCCGGCGACGTCGACCACGAACACCTGGCTGTCGGCCAGCCCGCGGCTGAACACCGCGGTCAGGTTGTCCCCGCCGCTCTCGATGATGATCAGGTCGAGCCCGGGGAACCGCTCCTCCAGCCGCTCGGCGGCGTCGAGGTTCGCGGTGATGTCGTCGCGGATCGCGGTGTGCGGGCACGCGCCGGTCTGCACCGCCTCGATGCGCTCCGGGTCGAGCACCCCGGCCTTGCGCAGGAACTCGGCGTCCTCGGTGGTGTAGATGTCGTTGGTCACCACGGCCAGGTTCAGCTCACCGGCCAGCGCCCGGCACAACGCGGCGACCAGCGCGGTCTTCCCGCTGCCGACCGGGCCGCCGATGCCGATCCGGTACGGCCGCCCGTCCATCGACGCGGCCGGGAACTGGTCCGGTTCGGTGGCGGTGGGATCGAAGTTGACCGGGTGCACGTGACCGTGCCCGTGGCCGTGTCCTTCAGCTGGCAAAGAGACGCACCTCTTCCTTGTGTCCGCGCCAATGCGCTTCGGCGAGCAGGTCCAGCGCGGGGGCTCCCGGCGCCGGGAGTTCGGCGGGGTCCTCCCCCGCGACCGCGGCCGCTTCGTCGGCGACCGCGTGCAGTTCCCCGGAAAGCCGGGCCACCACGGCGTTCACCACGAACGGGTCCAGCCCGAGCAGGCGCACCGCCGCGCTCGCCGGACCGCTCACCGCGAGGTAGGCCACGGCCAGCGCGGCGTCGACCGGTGCTCCCCCGGCGATCCCGGTGAGCGCGCCGACGATGATCGGGTGGTGCGGGCGCGGGGTGACCCGCAGCAACTCGTCCAGCACCGGCGACGGCCAGGCGACCTTGCCCGCCCGGGCCGTGCCACGCCCCTGCGCGCGGGAGGATTCCCGTTGTGCGGCAGAAGGTGTGCGAGCGTCGAGTTCGGTGTCCAGCAGTTCCCAGTCCGACTGGCAGCACGCGGCCGCGGCGAACGAAGCCGCCAGCACCCCCGCCGTCCGCAACCGTCCACTGAGGAACGACGGCAGGTCGCGCTCGGTGCGCACCAGCTTGCGCACCACGGTTTCCTCCAGCCCGCCGGAGTGCACGTGGCCACCACCGGGGAACCGGGAGTCGGCGAGGATGAGCGCGGAAACATCCATCAGAACAGGAAGTACCGTTGGGCCATCGGCAGTTCGTCGACCGGCTGCGGTTCGATCAGCTCTCCGTCCACGTGCACCGCGAAGCTGTCCGGCTCCACCCGGATGTCCGGCAGCGCGTCGTTGAGCACCATGTCCGCCTTGCCTCGTCGACGGGTGTTCGCCACCGGCACCACCCGGCTGGTCAGCCGGAGCTGCTCCCCGATCCGGGCCTCGATCGCCTCCGCCGAAACAAAAGTCAGGCTGGTCTCCGCGGCGACCACCGGCGACGCACCGAACATCGGCCGCGCGAGCACCGGCTGCGGGGTGGGGATGGACGCGTTGGCGTCCCCCATCGCCGCCCACGCCGCGAACCCGCCCTTGAGCACCACGTGCGGCCGCACGCCGAAGAACTTCGGTTCCCACAGCACAAGATCCGCCAGCTTGCCGACCTCCACGGAACCGATCTCGGCGTCCATGCCGTGCGCGATCGCCGGGTTGATCGTGTACTTGGCGACATAACGACGCGCCCGCAGGTTGTCCGCCGCGCCGTCACCGGGCAGCGCGCCCCGGCGGCGCTTCATCACGTGCGCGGTCTGCCAGGTCCGGATGACCACCTCGCCGATCCGCCCCATCGCCTGCGAATCCGAGCTCATCATCGAGATCGCGCCCAGGTCGTGGAGCACGTCCTCGGCGGCGATGGTGGTCGGCCGGATGCGGCTCTCGGCGAAGGCCAGGTCCTCGGGCACCGACGGGTTGAGGTGGTGGCAGACCACCAGCATGTCGAGGTGCTCGTCGAGGGTGTTCGCGGTGTGCGGGCGGGTCGGGTTGGTCGACGACGGCAGGATGTTCGGCAGGCCGGCCACCTGGATGATGTCCGGCGCGTGCCCGCCGCCGGCGCCCTCGGTGTGGTACGCGTTGATCGACCGGCCGCCAATGGCGTCCACAGTGGACTCCAGGAAGCCGGCCTCGTTCAGCGTGTCGGTGTGGATCGCCACCTGGACGCCGGATTCGTCGGCCACGGTGAGGCAGGTGTCGATCGCGGCGGGCGTGGTGCCCCAGTCCTCGTGCAGCTTGAACCCGCCCGCCCCGGCGGCGAGCTGCTCGCGCAGCGCGTCGGCGCGCACGGTGTTCCCCTTGCCCAGCAGCAGAACGTTGATCGGCAGCTGGTCCATCGCCCGCAGCATGCGGCCGAGGTTCCAGGCGCCGGGCGTGACCGTGGTGGCCTTGCTGCCCTCCGCCGGGCCGGTGCCTCCGCCGACCAGCGTGGTCAGCCCGGCGGCCAGCGCGGTGTCGACCAGCTGCGGGCAGATGAAGTGCACGTGGCAGTCGATGCCGCCGGCGGTCAGGATCTTCCCGTTGCCCGCCAGCACCTCGGTGGCCGGGCCGATCACCAGCGCCGGGTCGACCCCGTCCATGGTGTCCGGGTTGCCCGCCTTGCCGATGCCGACGATCCGGCCGTCGCGCACGCCGACGTCGGCCTTGACCACGCCCCAGTGGTCCAGCACCACCACCCCGGTGATCACCAGGTCGGGCGCGCCCTCGGCGCGGGTGGCCATGCCCTGGCCCATCGACTCGCGGATCACCTTGCCGCCACCGAAGAGCACCTCGTCGCCCGAAGCCGGGCCCATGCTGCGGTCCTCGGTGACCTCGATCAGCAGATCGGTGTCGGCCAGCCGGATCCGGTCGCCGACGGTCGGGCCGAACAGTTCGGCGTAGCGCTCGCGGTCGATCTGGGGCACGGTCACGCCTTCCTGAGTCCGGGGACCACGCCACGGCCCGCGATCGGGACGAGCGACACCTCGCGCTCGATGCCCGGTTCGAAGCGGACCGACGTACCGGCCGGGATGTCGAGGCGGCGGCTCGCGGCCTGGTCGCGGTCGAACTCCAGGGCCGGGTTGACCTGGGCGAAGTGGTAGTGCGAGCCGACCTGCACCGGCCGGTCGCCGGTGTTGCGCACCCGCAGCACCACCCGGTCGCGCCCGGGGTTCAGCTCGACCGGCTCCTCGCCGGTGATGATCTCTCCTGGCCGCATGCGCCGCGCCCCCTAAACGATCGGATCGTGCACGGTGACGAGCTTGGTCCCGTCCGGGAAAGTGGCCTCCACCTGCACGGAGTCGACCATTTCGGGAATGCCGTCCTGCACCTGCTCCCGGCTGAGCACGGTCCGGCCGCTGGCCACCAGCTCGCTGACCGTGCGCCCGTCCCGCGCGCCTTCGAGCACGTGGTCGGTGATCAACGCGACGGCCTCGGGGTAGTTCAGCTTCACCCCGCGCTCCAGCCGGCGGCGTGCCACGTCCGCGGCCACGTGGACCAGCAGCTTGTCCCGTTCCTGCGGCGAGAGGTGCATGCGTAGAGGTTTATCACCGCGAGACCGCCGGTGCGCGTCCTGGAAACACAGGATTTACGTCCGGGACACCCGATCGTCTGAATCGTTCTCGTAATCGTGACCGAAAGCACGACTTCTTTCGATTGATCCCAGCCGGTAACAGGAGGATGGTTTGTCCATCGCGCGCTGGGGCGCAAGTGCCGTTCCCTGACGCGCCACGCACGCCAAATCATTCGGGGAACGCGCATCGAAAGGTTCCACTCAAGTGACGACAGCGCCGGTATCACCAGCACCTCCCGCTCCCGTGAGCGACACGGACGACGGCTTCCGCCCTGGCCTGGAAGGTGTGGTCGCCTTCCGCACCGAAATCGCCGAACCCGATCGTGACGGCGGCGCGCTGCGCTACCGCGGGGTGGACATCGAGGACCTGGCCGGCAAGGTCACCTTCGGCGACGTCTGGGGCCTGCTGGTCGACGGCAAGTTCGGCCAGGGGCTGCCGCCCGCCGAGGCGTTCCCGATCCCGGTCCACACCGGTGACGTCCGCGTCGACGTGCAGGCCGCGCTGGCCATGCTCGCGCCGATCTGGGGTTACCAGCCGCTGCTGGACATCAGCGATGAGGACGCCCGCGAGCAGCTGGCCCGCGCGTCGGTGATGGCGCTGTCGTACGTCGCGCAGTCCGCGCGCGGGATCGGCCAGCCCGCCGTGCCGCAGTCGCGCGTCGACGAGGCTTCGACGATCACCGAGCGGTTCATGGTCCGCTGGCGCGGCGAGCCGGACCCGGCGCACGTCAAGGCCGTCGACGCCTACTGGGTTTCGGCCGCCGAGCACGGCCTGAACGCCTCCACCTTCACCGCCCGCGTGATCGCGTCGACCGGCGCGGACGTGGCGGCGGCGATGTCCGGCGCGATCGGCGCCATGTCCGGCCCGCTGCACGGTGGCGCGCCCGCCCGCGTGCTGCCGATGATCGCCGAGGCCGAGCGCACCGGTGACGCGCGGGCCGTGGTCAAGGGCATTCTCGACCGCAAGGAACGCCTGATGGGCTTCGGCCACCGGGTCTACCGCGCCGAGGACCCGCGGGCCCGGGTGCTGCGCCGGACCTGCCGCGAGCTGGGTGCCGAGCGGTACGAGGTGGCCGCCGCGCTGGAGCAGGCCGCGCTGGCCGAGCTGCGCGAACGCCGTCCGGACCGGGCGATCGAGACGAACGTGGAGTTCTGGGCCGCGGTCATCCTCGACTTCGCGCAGGTCCCGCTGCACATGATGCCCGCGATGTTCAGCTCGGCGCGGACCGCGGGCTGGGCCGCGCACATCCTGGAGCAGAAGAAGACCGGCCGCCTGGTGCGCCCGTCGGCCAAGTACGTCGGCCCCGGCCCGCGTCAGCCGGAAGAGGTCGAGGGCTGGGACTCGGTCGTCAGCCGGTAGGGAGGTCGCGCCGTGGCGAGGCAAAAGATACCGCCACAGCCGCCGGATCGTGGGTGGCGGTCACCGCCAGCATCGCGACGAGCTGGTCCACCAGCCAGGTGTCCAGCTCGTCGCGGGGTAGCGTGCCTTCCTGCAGCCAGCTCAGCAGCGTGCCCTCGACCACCGCGGTCCAGCAGCGCAGAGTGACCAGCAGCAGCGGTGACGGCTCGGCCACCCCCGCCTCGGCGAGGATCAGCTCGACCGCGCGGTTGCGCACCTGGTCCACCAGCGCCTCGGTTTCCGAGGTGGCGATCACGGATCCGCTGCGCAGCAAGGCGATGTAGCCCGCGCGGTACTCGCCCGCCACCGCGATCAGGCCGCGCACCACCGCCCGCAGCCGGTCCAGCGGATCGCCTTCCGCGCGGACCGCGAGCCGGTCGATCAAGCCGTCGGTGACCGTGCGCAGGGCAGCCACCTGGAGTTCGCGGATGCTGGAGAAGTAGCGGTAGAACAGCGGGCGCGAAACGTCGGCCCGCGCCGCGATGTCGTCCACCGAGACCTGTTCGGGCGGGCTGGTGCTGAACAGGTCGAGCGCCGCGGCGATCAGGTCGTCGCGGCGCGCCTCGCGCGACATGCGCCGGGGTTTGCGGTTCACCTCGGCGTGAGGTCCAGCCTGGCCGCGGCCCGCAGCGCGCCCGGCGTCAACCGGGACAGCACGAGCGCCGCCTTCGCCTCCGGAGTGGACGGCGCGACGGCCGCGTTCTTCTCCACGGCGCGCAGGATATCGCGCGCCACCTTCTCCGGGCCGAAGCTCCGCTTCGCGTACAGGCTGGTGCTCTTGCGCTGCCGCCGCCGCTGCTCGACCTCGTCCACGCCGACGAACCGGGTGCGGTCGGTGATCCCGGTGTGGACGATGCCCGGGCAGATGGCGGTGACCGCGATCCGCTCGGCGGCCAGTTCCGCGCGCAGGCATTCGCTCAGCATCAGCACGGCGGCCTTCGAGGTGGAATACGCGGGCAGGATCTTCGACGGCAGGTACGCGGCCATCGACGCGAGGTTCACGATGTGCCCGCCCTCGCCGCGTTCCACCAGTTGCTCGGCGAAGGCGCGGCAACCGTGGATCACGCCCCACAGGTTCACGTCGAGCACGCGCTCCCAGTCGTCCACGCCGGTGTCGAGGAACGGGCCGGACATGCCGATGCCCGCGTTGTTCACCACGATGTCCGGCACGCCGTGTTCGGCGCGGACCGCCTTCGCGAAGGCGTGCACCGCTTCCCCGTCGGAAGAGTCCACTGTGTACTCATGACCGCGGACCAGCCGGGCGGTCTCGGCGGCGGCCTGCGGGTTGATGTCGGTGACCACCACCTCGGCGCCCTCGTCGGCGAAGGCCCGCGCGGTGGCGCGGCCGATCCCGCTGCCCGCCCCGGTCACCACCACGAGCTGGTGCGCGAAGCGGCCGCGGGCCTTGGCGTGCACCCTGGCCCGCGCGAGCGCCCGCGCCTCGGGGGCGCCCTCGACGTGCTCGATCAGTTCGGTGGCGGCGCGGGCGATCAGACCCGGCTTCGACCGGACGACCCAGTGGGAGCCGGTGATCCGGCGGACCCGCAGGTCCGGCACCCAGCGGGCGATCTCGGTCTGGAGCGGGGTGCTGACAAAACCGTCGCCGGTCGGCGCGAGCACCTGCACCGGCATGGTCGCCTCACGCGGTGCCGGACGGCCGAGGCGGGACAGCATGTTCGCGCGGTACAGCTTGAGTCCGTGGACGCCGTCGGACACCTTCGGCGCGGCCTCGGCGGGTTCCATCCTGGCGATCAGCTTGCGCATCAACCCGGTGCGCCACAACAACTCCGGCAGCAGTGGCAGCTGGAACGCGGTGATGTACTGGGAATGCAGGAGCTGGTTGAGCGCGTTGCGCAGGCGCTTCGGCGTCGGCCGGGTCAGCTGGGCGCGGAACCAGGCGCCGGCGTGGTCCAGGCTCGGGCCGGAGATCGAGGTGAACGAGGCGATCCGGCCGGGGGCCCACTCGCCGGTGACCGCGTGCCAGGCCTGGATGGAGCCCCAGTCGTGGGCGAGCACGTGCACCGGGGCGTCCGGGCTGACCTCGTCGGCGACCGCGGCGAGGTCGGCGGCGAGCTGGTCGAGCCGGTACGCGCGGGTCGGCTTGGGCTTGTCGGACTCGCCGGCGCCGCGCACGTCGTAGACCACGACGCGGTAGAGGCCGCGCAGCTCGGCGGTGACTTCGTCCCACAGGGAGCTGTTGTCCGGATAGCCGTGCACCGCCAGCACCACCGGTGCGTCCGCGGGACCCGACTCCCGCACCGAGAGCCGCACGCCGTCGTTGGCCGTCACCCACTTGTGAGACATCTCGTCATGTTAGACAGATTGTCAGCAAGTCAGCCATCCCTCGTCCGGAGGAGGCTGATGGCGGTCCAGACGGTGTCGATGAGGAAGATGAGGCACCAGATGCGGCCCGCGTTGAGGAGCCAGTGGCCGCTGTCGTTGAGGATGAAGTTGAGGTCGGTGCTGTTCAGGGCGGCCAGGGGCCAGCTGAACCCGGCGATCGCCAGTCCCACCTGCGCTACCGCGAAGACGGCGGCATGGACGGCCCAGTAGTGCCAACCGCCACCCCGTTTGGCAGCCTCACCACCCTCCACCCCGGCTTCAGGTGGCGGCTCGACCTCGGCTTCCGGCCGCAGCTCGGGGGTGGCTTCGGTCGGCGCGGGTTCAGTCGGTGCGACCGGTTCCACCGGGCGGTCCAGCACCCCCACCTTCGTCACCGCGCCCGGTACCAGCAGCGAGGTCACCAGCAGCAGTCCGGCCGCGCCGAGGCAGGCCATCCACCAACCCCCGCCCGCGGCGTACAGGAGGCCCGCGCTGAAGGTCCCGATCGTCGCGCCGAGCAGGGTGGCGCCTTCGTAGATGCCCATCCCGCGCCCCAGGCTGATCCCCGCCGCCTCGGCGACGATGGCCTGTTCGACCGGCACCGCCGCGGCGAAGGCGGCCGCCGAGAGCACCCACAACACGGCGATGACCGGCGGGTTCGGCGCGAACGACAGCCCCGCGGCGAACACCGCGCTGCTCACCATCGCCAGCGACAGCACCTTCCGCCGCCCGATCCGCCGCACCACCCGGTGCAGGTGGTCCGGCAGCAGGCTGTACACGATGAACCCGGGCAGGAACACCGCCGCGATCTCACCGAGCTCCAGCTGGTGCCCCCGTTGCAGGTGCATGAGCAGCAGCAACGCGACCCCGGCTTCGGCCAGCGCGGTGACCACCACCAGCCCGAGCATCGGCCACATCCGCCCGCCCAGCTCGCGGAACCTCGGCGCGTCCTCCGGGAGCGGCGCGCCCCGCGGCGGGGACAGCACCAGCACCACCGCCGCGACCAGGCAGGCGACGGCCCCGAGCGCGAACACCCCGCGGTAGTCGATGCGCGCGACGAGCGACATCGCCGCGACGAAGGCGATCCAGGTCCCCGTGCCCTCCGCGGCGAACAGCTTGCTGAACGCGCCGTCGTCGTCGCGCAGCCCCTCCCCGACCCGGGCCCGCAGCGCCACCCAGAACAACGCCCCACCGGCACCGCCGAGCACGGCCGCGCCGTAGGCGTACCCCATCGCCGGCGTCACCGCGTACACCACAAAGGACAGTCCATAGAGGACGGCGCCGAGGGCGGCCAGCCTGCCGCGGTCGAACCGGTCGGCCAGTGCGCCCGCCACCGGGCGCACGGCGAACGAGACCAGCGTCTCCAGCGCGGTCAGCGCGCCGACCTCCGCCGCCGACGCGGCCAGGTGACTGCCCGCCCACAACGGCAGGAAGAAGTCCAGCACCTCGGCCGGCCCCTTGGTCAGCCCGGCCGCCAGCCGGGTGCGTTCAGCCGGTTTTGTCGCGGAAGTCATTGCCCGTCCCCCTGGTTTGAGAATACGATCGTATCCTAAACCCGGCGTCAAGGTACGGTGGCGAAGTGCCCAAAGTGGTCGACCGAGCCGAGCGCAAGCGTGAGATCGCCGCCGCGTTGCTCACCCTCGTCGCGCGCGAGGGCATCGAGGCGGTGAGCATCCGCGCGGTCGCCGCCGAGGCCGGGATCTCCGCCGGCGCGGTGCAGAAGTACTTCGCCACCAAGGAGGAAATGCTGCGCGAGGCCTTCGACCTGACCGGCCTCGTGCTGGTCGAGCGGTGGCGCGAACTCGACACCTCCGGCCCGATCCTCGACGTGCTGCGGCGGCACGTCCTCGCCGCCCTCCCCTTGGACGCGCAGAGCCGGTCCGAACTGCTGGTGATCCTGGCGTTCACCGCGCAGGCCGCGACCCGGCCCGAGTGGGCGGACAAGATCCGCGAGGACTACGCGTGGACCGTGGAGGTGACCACCGAGTTCATCCGGTACGGCCAGGACAACGGCGACTTCCGCGCCGACCTGCCCACCGAGCACCTGGCCGAGCTGGTGATCGCGCTGACCGAGGGCCTGGCCAGCCGCATGCTGCACGCCGAACCCGGCGGCGAGGTGCACACCAGCCTGCTCGCCTCGCTGGACCTCGCGCTCCGGGAACTGCTCGTCCCGCGCTGAGCTTGTCCATCGATCGGCCGACAGCCGCGTTCCACCCGACGACCGTTCCGCGCGGGTGTTCCGTCGGCGAGGCTGAACCGCATGGAAGTAGCGGTGAGCGTGCGCGGGCTGCGCAAGGAGTACCCCGGCCACACGGCCGTCGACGGCATCGATCTCGACATCCGGCGGGGCGAGGTCTTCGCCCTGCTCGGCCCGAACGGGGCCGGGAAGACAACCACGGTGGAGATCCTGGAGGGGCACCGCCGCCGGACCGCGGGCGAGGCCAGCGTGCTCGGCGTCGACCCCGGCCGCGGTGACCGGACCTGGCGCGCACGGCTCGGCATGGTGCTGCAGACCGCGACCGACGCGGCCGAGCTGACCGTGGCCGAGTCCGTGCGGCACTACGCGCGGTACTACCCGAACCCGCGGGAGGCCGAGGAGGTGATCAAGCAGGTCGGGCTGACCGAGAAGGCGGGCGCGCGGGTGAAGTCGCTCTCCGGCGGGCAGCGGCGGCGGCTGGACGTCGCGCTCGGCATCATCGGCCGCCCCGAGCTGCTGTTCCTCGACGAGCCGACCACCGGCTTCGATCCCGAGGCCCGCCGCCAGTTCTGGGAGCTGATCCGGCTGCTCGCACTCGACGGCACCACGATCCTGCTCACCACCCACTACCTCGACGAAGCCGAGGCGCTGGCGAACCGCGTCGCGGTGATCGCGAACGGCCGCATCGTCGCCGAGGGCACCCCGGCCACGCTCGGCGGTCGCGCCGGCGCCCAGGCCACCGTGCGCTGGCAGGACGCGGACGGCCCGCAGGAGCGCCGCACCGCCACACCGACCGCGTTGATCCGCGAGCTCTCCGCTGGGGGTGGGGAGCTCGACGGCCTGACGGTCACCCGGCCGAGCCTGGAAGACACCTACCTCGAGCTGATCGGACCACGCGCATGAGCACCGCCACCGCCCTGCCGGGCACCCTGTCGATCGGCCTGGCCCGCGGCGCGGCCGAACTGCGGCAGTTCTTCCGGCAGAAGGAATTTGTCATCTTCACCTTCTCCCTGCCCGCCTTCCTGCTGGTCCTGCTCGGCTCGATCTTCGGGGAGACGCTGCCGGGCACCGGGGTGACCTCCAGCCAGGTGTTCGCGGCCAGCATGGTCGGCGCCGGGATCATCTCCACCTCGTTCGTGTCGATGGGCACCGGCGTCGCGCTCGACCGCGAGGACGGCACGCTGAAGCGGCTGCGCGGCACGCCGATGCCCGCCACCAGCTACTTCATCGGCAAGCTGATCCTGGTCGCGGTGGCCAGCGTGGCCGAGGTGATCGTGATGCTGGTGGTCGGCGTGCTGCTGTTCGACGTCCGGTTACCGTCGGACCCGGTGGACTGGCTGACCTTCGCCTGGGTGTTCGGCCTCGGCGTGATCGGCTGCGGCCTGCTCGGCATCGCGGTCAGCGGGGCGGCCAAGGGCGTGAACGGCGCTTCCGCGGCCACCCAGATCGTCTTCCTCGGCCTGCAGTTCACCTCCGGGGTGTTCGTGATGATCTCCCAGCTGCCCGCCGCGATGACCGCGGTGTCCTCGTTGTTCCCGGTGAAGTGGATCTGCCAGGGCTTACGCTCGGTGTTCCTGCCGGACGAGATGGCGGCCTACGAAATGGCGGGGAAATGGGAACTGGGACTGACCGCGGGAGTGCTGAGCGCGTGGTGCGTGGCGGGACTGGTGCTGTGCCTGGTGACCTTCCGCTGGAGCAACCGGTCGAACTGAAGCTCCTGCGGTACTGGGAGTTGTTCTACCTGTTCGTGCTGATCGCCGGGCTGGTCGCGTTGCAGTTGCAGGACGAGCCGACGCTTCGGGCCAAGCTGGGCGCTTCCGCACTGCTGGTGGCCGGGTTCGGCTGGTACTGGTGGTTCGGGCACCGGCACCTCGTCCGGTCCGGCGGTGACGTGACGCCGCGGGTGGGCGCGGTCGCCGTGGCCGGGGTGCTCGCCTGCTTCTTCGGCGCGATGCTGCTGGTGCCGGACGCCGCCTGGGCCTCACCGTCGATCATCTCGCAGGTGTTCTGGCTGCTGCCGCTGCGCGTGGCGGTGGTCGCGGTGGTGCTGATCAGCTTCGTGCCGGGCGCGATCTCGCTCAGCGACGGTGATGACCTCTCCGAACAGCTCGCCAGCACCATTCCGGCCGGGGTGATCTTCTGCTCGCTGGCGGTGATGCTCGGCTTGTTCATCCACCGCATCGCCCAGCAGAAGGAAGAACAGGCGCTGCTGATCGAACGGCTGGCGGCCAGCCGGTCGGAGGTGGCGCGGCTGTCGCACGAGGCGGGCACCGCCGCCGAGCGCGAACGGCTGGCCAGGGAAATCCACGACACGCTGGCACAGGGGTTCACCAGCATCGTGGCGCTGGTGCAGGCCATCGAGTCCGAATTGGACACCGATCCGGCGGCGGCGCGGCGGCACCTGGAGCTGACCGCGCGGACCGCGCGCGAGAACCTCGACGAGGCGCGGTCGATGGTCGCCGCGCTGACCCCGTCCGCGCTCGCCGCGGGCACGCTGGCCGACGCGGTGCGGCGGCAGGCGGACCGGCTGGCCGACGAAACGGCGCTGACCGTCACCTGCCGGATCGACGACGGCCTGCCGAAACTGCCCACCGCCGCGGAAGTGGTGCTGCTGCGGGCCACGCAGGAGGCACTGCACAACACCCGGCGGCACGCGCACGCCACCACCGTGGCGCTGAGTTTGTCTATTGTGGATGGACTGGTCCGGTTGAGCGTGTGGGACGACGGCGTCGGCTTCGACCCGGACGCGCCGGCCGCCGGTTACGGCCTGGCCGGGATGCGGGCCAGGGCACAGCAGGTGGGCGGTGAGCTGACCGTCCACTGTGGCGAAAGAGGCGGGACGGAGCTGGTGGTGGAGGTGCCGGGGTGATCCGGATCCTGCTGGTGGACGACCACCCCGTGGTGCGGGAGGGCCTGCGCGGCATGCTCGACACCGAACCGGACCTGACCGTGGTCGGCGAGGCGGGTTCCGGCGACGAGGCGGTGGCGCAGAGCCGGGTCAAGGAACCCGACGTGGTGCTGATGGACCTGCGCATGCCCGGGCTGGACGGGGTCGGCGCGACCCGCCAGATCCTGCGGGCCGATCCGTCGAGGCGGGTTGTCGTGCTGACCACCTACGAGACCGACGCCGACATCCTGCGGGCGGTCGAAGCGGGGGCGGCGGGCTACCTGCTCAAGGACGCGTCGCGCGCCGAGCTGGCCGGGGCGATCCGGGCCGCCGCCCGGGGCGAGACCGTGCTGGCCCCGTCGGTCGCCGGACGGCTGGTGAAGCAGGTGCGCACCCCCACCGGCCCGCAGCTTTCGCCGCGGGAGGTGGAGGTGCTGCGCCTGGTGGCCAAGGGCCACACGAACGCCGAGATCGGGCGGGACCTGCACATCAGCGAGGCCACGGTGAAGACGCACCTGCTGCGCGTGTTCGGCAAGCTGGACGTCTCCGACCGCACGGCAGCCGTCACGACGGCGATGTCGCTCGGGCTGCTCCCGCCCTGCTGAAGCTCAGGACAGGTGGTCGACGACCCACTCGACGGACTGGGTGAGCTTGGTGATGTCGTCCGGGTCGATGGCCGGGAACATGCCAACGCGCAGCTGGTTCCGGCCGAGCTTCCGGTACGGCTCGACGTCGACGATGCCGTTGGCCCGCAGCACCTTCGCCACCGCGGCGGCGTCCACCTCGTCGGTGAAGTCGACCGTGCCGACCACCTGCGAGCGCAGCGCCGGGTCGGTCACGAACGGCGTGGTGTACGAGGTCTTCTCGGCCCACTGGTACAGCCGGGTCGAGGACTCGGCCGTGCGCGAGGTGGTCCACTCGAGACCGCCGTTGCCCAGCATCCACTCGATCTGGTCGGCCAGCAGGAACAGCGTGGCCACCGACGGGGTGTTGTAGGTCTGGTCCTTGCGCGAGTTGTCCAGCGCCGTGGTCAGCGACAGGAACTCGGGGATCCAGCGGTCCGAGCCGCCGACCTCGCCGACCCGCTCGACCGCGGCGGGCGACATCAGGGCCAGCCACAGGCCACCGTCGGAGGCGAAGGACTTCTGCGGCGCGAAGTAGTACACGTCGAAGTCCTCGGCCTTGACCGGCAGCCCACCGGCGCCCGAGGTGGCGTCGATCGCGACCAGCGCGCCGTCGCTGCCCTCGGGGCGGCGCACCGGCACGGCGACCCCGGTCGAGGTCTCGTTGTGCGCCCAGCCGACCAGGTCCGCCCCGGCCTGGTAGGCGATCTCCGGCGCGGTGCCCGGGTCCGACTTGACCACGATCGGGTCGGCCAGGAACGGCGCGCCCTTGGTCACCGTGGCGAACTTCGCGGAGAACTCGCCGTAGGTGAAGTGCTGGGCGCGCTCGCGGACCAGGCCGAACGCGGCCGCGTCCCAGAACGCCGTGGTGCCGCCGTTGCCCAGCACCACCTCGTAGCCGTCGGGCAGCGAGAACAGCTCGCTCAGCCCCGCGCGCACCCGGCCGACCAGTGACTTCACCGGCTTCTGGCGGTGGGAGGTGCCCAGCAGCGCCGCCCCTTCGGAGGCCAGGTGGGCGAGCTGCTCGGCGCGCACCTTGGACGGTCCGCAGCCGAAGCGGCCGTCAGCGGGCTTGAGGTCTTCCGGAATGGTCAACGCTGCGACGTCGGTCATGTGCGCAGTCTCTCACCCGATCCGCCAGCCCTTCGGGTCCACCCCGCCGGGTACCGGGACCGCCGGGTCGTACGGCGTGCGGGTGAACACGAAGGTGGCCAGGTCGAGGTGGGTCACCGCACCTTCGGTGTTCTTGACCACACGCAGCGTCTCGCCGGTGTAGTAGCCGTCGAGGCCGATCCAGGTGCCGTCCTCCTGCGGCCGGAACCGCGAGGCGCGACCGGATCCGGCCGCCGGGCTCAGGTCCAGCCAGCCGCCGGGCAGCACGCGCAGGTGGTACGGCGTCGGGCCCCAGTGCCAGAGGCCGGTCAGCGCGAGCAGCTCGGGCGCCACCTCGGACGGCCGCCACTCGGCGGGCAGCCGGGGCTCGTAGTCGTCGGCGATGGTGAGCAGGTCGACCGCGAGCGACAGGATCGCCACGCCGGAGGTGGTGTTGGTCATCGCCAGCGCGCCGGTCTGGGTGGCCGGGTCGATCAGCGTGGTGGCCAGGAAGCCGGGCATCGAACCGGTGTGCCCGGCGAGGCGCCGCCCGTTGTGGCGGAGCACCTGGAAGCCGAGGCCGTACCCGACGGTCCAGGCGTCACCGTCGTCGACGGCGGCCATCTCCCGCATCTCGGCCACGGTCTCCGGACGCAGCACCTCACCGGTGCGCCCGCCGACGAACGCGGTCCAGGTGGCCAGGTCGCGCACGGTGGCCCAGAGCTGGCCGGCCGGCGCCATCGCCCCGGCGTCCGGCGAGGGCTCGGGCAGCAGCACGTCGGCGAACGGGTGCACGGCGAAGCCCTCGGCGTGCTTGCCCTCCGGGTGCGGGCTGGTCCTGGTCATGCCGAGCGGGTTCAGGATGCCGGTGCGCAGCGCGTCCAGCCAGGTGGTGCCGCGCAGGCGCGCGATCAGCTCGCCGAGCACGCCGTAGCCGACGTTGGAGTAGTGGAACCGGGCGCCGGGGCGCAGCTTGATCTCGTCGGCGCCCAGGCTGGCGTCGAGCGCGGCCCAGTCACCGCCTTCGCTGCGCTCCCACCAGGAACCGGGCGATTCGGCGGTGACGCCGCCGGTGTGCGAGAGCAGCTGCGCCACGGTCTGCCCGCCGAGCGCGGTGCCCGGCACGTGCTTGTCCAGCGCGTCGGTCAGGTCGAGCTTGCCCTCGTCGCGCAGGCGCAGCACCTCGGCGGCGACGATGGACTTGGTGATCGAGCCGAGGCGGTACTGGGTGTCCTCGTCCGGGGCCTCGCCGCCGACCGTGCCGCGCGCACCCGACCAGACGATCTCCCCGTCGCGGACGACGGCCGCGACCAGTGACGGCGCGCGGTTGGCGGACTGCTCCGTGGCGATGCGGCGCAGCAGGGCGAACTCGGTGGTAGGCAGCATGGCCGTCATTCTGCCCGTGCGGTCCGACAACTTCGAGCGACCCACGCGAGCGCGCCCAGCAGGAGCGCGCCGAGCAGCACGTAGCTCTCGCGGAGCGGCCACACGTCCCGGTTGTTCCACAGTGGACTGTCCACGAACACGTACACGGACAGCGCGGCGAGCGCCAGCAGTACCACCTGCCGCACCCGGTCGCGGTCACGCCAGGCCAGCACCACCAGCAGCCCGACCACCGGACCGCTCCACACCCAGTGGTGGGTCCAGGAGACCGGCGACATCAGCAGGGCGCCCAGCGCGCAGGCGAGCATCGCGAGCACGCGGTTCCCGGCCACCAGGGCCCGGCGCACCACCAGTGCGGTCACCGCCAGCACGACCACCACGGCGATCTGCCAGACCAGGCTCTGCACCCCGGGTTCCCAGCCGAAGCGGGCGATCATCCCGCGCAGCGACTGGTTGCCGATGTACCCGGGATCGCCGATCCGCTCCCCGGCGAAGACCAGCTCGGTCCAGTAGTGCACCGAGGCCGACGGGGAGAGCAGCCAGGCGGCGGCCACACAGCCCGCGAACGCCGCCACCGCCCGGCCCGCCGCCTTGAAGTCCTTCTCCAGCAGCAGGACCAGGACGAAGGCGGCCGGGGTCAGCTTGACCGCGGCGGCGATGCCGAGCAGCACCCCGCGACCGCGGCGGACGGCCAGCAGGTCCACCGCGACCATCAGCATCAGCACCAGGTTGATCTGGCCGAAACCGAGCGTGGCGCGGACCGGCTCGCTGAGCAGCGCGACCGTCTGCACGGCCAGCACCGCGGCCCCGGCGGCGAGCAGCCGAGGCTGGTAGGGGGCCAGGCTCAGGGCGAGCACGGCACCGAGCGCGAGCACGCCGACCACGGTGATCGCCACCAGCACCAGGCCGTGCGGCAGCACCACCAGCGGCGCGAAGGCGATCGCGGCGAACGGCGGGTAGGTGAACGGGAGCCAGGTCCCGTTGCGCGTCGGCGGGAGCGGGCCGTACGGGTCACCGCTGGTGAAGAAGGCCTCCGCGCCGTTGCGGTAGACGTCCAGGTCGAGCCCGTCGAGCCGCTTCCACACCAGCACCACGGCCAGCAGCACCAGTTCGACGGCCACCAGCGCGACCAGCGTGCGGCGGCCGGTGCTGCCGGATTCGATGCTGCGCGTCACCCGGCCATCCAACACGACGCCCCTCGGCCGGCCCGCGCCGATGTGCAGTGAATGTGGCTTTCACTGCGGAATTCGCAGTGAAAGCCACATTCACTGCACTCAGGCGAGCGCTTGGGTGGGGGGTAGGCGGGCGGCCCGCATGGCCGGGTAGGCACCCGCCACCGCGCCGACCACGGCGGCCACCCCGACCCCGCCCAGCAACGCCGGGACCGGCAGCACCGCGGGCCAGTCCTGGCTCAGCGAGTACCCGGCCGTGGCCAGCACCCCGAGCAGCACCCCGCAGGCACCACCGAGCCCGGACAACAGCATCGACTCGGTGAGGAACTGCCCCCGCACCTGCCCGCGCGTGGCCCCGAGCGCCCGCCGCAGGCCGATCTCCCGGCGGCGTTCGAGCACCGAGATCACCATCGTGTTGGCCACCCCGACCCCGCCGACCAGCAGTGCGACCCCGCCGAGCCCGAGGAACAGCGCGCTGTAGGTGTTCTCGGTGAGCCGCTGCGCCTCGATCGCGTCGGACGGCCTGCTCACCTTGACCTCCTCCGGGTGCGCCGGGTTCAGCGTCGCCGCCAGCACCTGCCGCACACTGTCCAAACGCGACTCCTCGGCCCGGACGTAGACCGTGCTGGGGTGCCCGTCGAACCCGAGGTGGCGCTGCGCGGCGGGCCAGCCGACCAGTGCCGCGCGCTCGATCTCGGTGGCCAGCGGCATCGGGTCGAGGATGCCGACCACGGTGAACCACTTGTCGCCGATCCACACCTGTGGCCGGTGCTGCGCGTCCACCCGGTCGATGCCGAGCCTCGTGGCCGCGACCGAACCGAGCACCACGACCGGGTACTCGGCGTTGGCCGCGCCCAGGAACTCCCCCGCCTTCAGGCTGCCCTCCAGCAGGCCCAGCAGGTCCGGGTTCGCCGCCAGCACGGACAACCCGGAGGTCTCCGACTCGGGCACCTTGTCCGTGCGGCGCACCGTTTCCCCGGTGTTGCCGGTGGCCGCGGCGCCGTCCACCGGCCCGATCCGCTGGGCCATCGGCACCGCGGTGTCGGGCAGCACGGCGTCCTCGCCGAACAGGGTCTGCCCCGGTTCCGCGCGCAGCAGGTTGGTGCCGAGCGCGGCCAGCTGGTCCTGCAACGCCTTGGCGCTGGACTCCGGGATCGCCAGCACCGAGACCATCGCGGCGATGCCGATCGCGATGCCCAGCGCGGAGAGCACCGCGCGCAACGGCCGCGTGCGCATCCCGTGCGAGCCGAGCGAGAGCAGGTCCACCGGGCCGAGCCGGGCGGGTGACGGCGGCTTCACCGCGCTGCTCCGATCGGGGTCCCGGTGTCCAGCCGGATCGTGCCGTCGAGCACGTCGATCCGGCGTGGTGCCCCGGCCGCGATGTCGCGGTCGTGCGTGATCAGCACGACCGTGGTGCCGTCACCGCTCAGTTCGGCGAGCAACCGCAGCACGGACGCGCCGTTCTCGGTGTCCAGGTTCCCGGTCGGCTCGTCGGCGAGCAGGATCATCGGGCGGTTGACCACCGCCCTGGCGATCGCCACGCGCTGCCGTTCCCCACCGGACAACTCGCTCGGCAGGTGCCCGGCGCGGTGCGCGAGGTGGACGCGGTCGAGCGCGGCCATCGCCCGCTCCCGGCGCTGCCGCCTCGGCACGCCCGCGTACAGCAGGCCGGTGGCCACGTTGTCCACCGCGGACACCCCGTCGTTGAGGAAGAACTGCTGGAAGACGAAGCCGATCCAGGCCGAGCGCAACGCGGAGAGCTGCCGGTCCGACAGCTCGGCCACGTCCAGCCCGCCCACCTCGACGCGGCCGCTGGTCGGCCGGTCCAGCGTGCCCATCAACTGCAGCAGGGTGGACTTGCCGGACCCGGACGGCCCGGCGATGGCCACCATCTCTCCGTCCTCAATGGACAGCGAGACCTCGCGGAGCGCCCGCACCCCACCGGGATAGGTGCGCCCGGCGCCGTGCACGGCGAGCACCGGGCTCATGAGGTGGTCACCACCTTGGCGCCTTCGGCCAGCCCGTTCCCGGTGACCTCCACCCGGCCGCCGGCGAACAACCCGGGATCGACCGCCACCAGCCGCCGTTGCGCGCCCTCGACGACCTCCACCGCGTAACCGCCCTCGGCGAGCGCGAGCAGTGCCCCGACCGGCACGGTCAGCACGCCCTCTCGCTGGCCGGTGGTCACCACCACCTCGACCGGCGCCGAGTCGAAGCCCGCGGTGGCCGGATCGTCCGGCTTCACCGTGACGGCGACCTTCGGCTTGTCCTGCCCGCCGGGGCCGTTCTCCTCGCCGGAATCGGACTCGACCTCGGTGCCGACCGCCGAGACGGTGCCCTTGACCTGCTTGCCACCGGCGATCGACAGGTCCACCTTGTCGCCGACCTTGAGCAGCCCCTGCTTGGCCACCTCCACCTCCACGGTGACCACGCGCTCGGTGCCGGTCCCCTTGAGCAGCGGGCCGGTGCCCTCGCCGCCGAGCTTCGCGCTCACCGTGCCGACCCGCAGCGAACCGGTGTCCACCACCACGTCGGCGGGCGTGAGCGTGCCGGTTTCCTCCAGCTTCAACGACTTCTGCCACTTGCGGACGGCGGTGGCGGTGGCCGCGGTGAACTTCTCGTCCGGTTTGCCGAAGCCGCCGAACCCCAGGTCACGCAGGTTCTCTTCGAGCACCTTCACGTCCGGGCCGTTGCCCACGCCCTCGGCCAGGTCCCGGTAGAACGGGATCGAGCCGGCGAACAGCGGCACCGGCTTGTCGTCCACCTTGTACACCGGCTCACCCCGGTCGACCACGTCACCGGCGTTGGGCAGCCAGGTGATCGTGCCCGGTTTGCGCCCGGCGATCTCGCGTTCGGCGCCGTAGCCGAGCGTGCCGTCCATGGTCTCCTGTTCGGCGAGATCGGTCCTGGTCACCTCGGCCGTTTCCACCGGCGCCGCGGCGGGCGGGCCTTCGCCGGCCGATCCGGCGGCGACCCTGGCCACCACCACGGTCGCGCCGGTGCCGAGCACCGCCACCCCGGCCAGCGCCGCCAGCAGCCACCGCGTGCGCCGGGAGCGGCGCACCTGTTCGATCTCGCTCATCCGGCAGGCACCGCGCGCATCGCGGGCATCCCGTCACCGGCACACGCTTCCATGGCCTTCTGCATCTTGGGGTCCTGCGGATCGAGGCTCGGCAGGGCCATGCCGGGGTTCTGCGGGTCCGGGTCCGGCACGTCGATGCCGTTGTCCCGGAAGCACTGCGCCATCTTGCGCATCTTGTCCAGCTCTTCGGGCGTCGGCGGCTGGGGCACGCCGCCGTTGGGCAGCAGGTGGCGGCAGGCTTCGTTCGCCTTCTCCGCCTTCGCCATCTCCTCCGGCCCGCCCGCCGCCTCGATCATGATCTTGCCGTCGACCGGGTCCGGCATGTCGACGCCGTTCTCCCGCATGCAGCGGGCGAAGGCGAGCTGCTCGTCCTGGGTGAACTCGTCGTCGGCCGCCGCCTCGGGGGCCTGGCTGTTCTGCCCGTTCGAACCGTTGAGGCTGGCCACCCCGTCACCACCGGGGTCGTCCCCACCCCCGCAGGCGGTCAGCGAGAACGCCGCCGCCACGAGCACCAGCCCGTACCTGAACCTCATGCCTTCTCCTTCCGGGTGCTGGGGCGGGGCCGCCCCCGACGAACGACCCCGCCCGGTGGCCGAAGTTCTACGGATCCGGTGATCTGCACCCGTTAAGCGAAGTCGTTTATCTCCCCCTTATCCCCACTTGAAGGAAACTGTGCGTCCGAGTGGAAGAGGGAGGCCCTGGGTGCGGGTGCTCGTCGTCGAGGACGAACGGCTGCTGGCGGACACCGTCGCCGAAGGACTGCGCAGGCTGTCCATGGCGGTGGACGTCTGCTACGACGGCGGACAGGCGCTGGAGCGGATCGGTGTGCACGACTACGACGTGGTGGTGCTCGACCGGGACCTCCCGGTGGTGCACGGCGACGAGGTGTGCCGCGCGGTGCTGGGCAGCGGCGGGGTGGCGCGGGTGCTGATGCTGACCGCGGCGGCCGAGGTGGAGGACCGGGTCACCGGGCTCGGCCTCGGTGCCGACGACTACCTGACCAAGCCGTTCGCCTTCGCCGAACTGGTCGCCCGCGTGCAGGCGCTGTCGCGGCGGGCCCGGCCGGCGCTGCCCCCGGTGCTCGAAGCCGGTGGCGTGGTGCTGGACCTGCCCCGCCACCAGGCCGCCAGGGACGGGCGGTTCCTGCCGTTGTCACCGAAGGAGTTCGCCGTGCTCGAAGTGCTCATGCGGGCCGAGGGCGCCGTCGTCAGCGCCGAGGAACTGCTGGAGAAGGCGTGGGACGAGCACGCCGACCCGTTCACCAACGCGGTGCGGGTCGCGGTGATGACCCTGCGGCGCAAGCTCGGCGCGCCGGGGCTGATCGAGACGGTGCCCGGCGCCGGCTACCGGTTCGGCTGATGACCGGGCTGCGCCTGTCCGTCCGGACCAAGCTGACCGCGCTCTACGGCGGGTTGTTCCTGCTCACCGGGGTCGCCCTGCTGCTGATCAACTACCTGCTGGTCAGCACCACGCTGCCGGCCACGCAACCGTTCGCCACCGCGGCCGTGGCCGCCCGAGGGCCCGCCGTCCCGTCCGACACGCAGGTGTACCCCACCACGCCGACGATCGAGGTGGTCAGCACCTCGCTCGACGAGTACCGCGATTCGACCCTGGCCACCCTGCTGCTGCAGTCGGGCATCGCGCTGGTGATCGCCGCCGCGCTGGCCGTGCTGCTGGGCTGGCTGACCGCGAGCCGGGTGCTGCGCCCGGTGCACGAGGTCACCTCGGCCGCGCGCAAGCTCGGCGCGGAGAACCTGGACCGGCGGATCAACCTGGACGGCCCGTCCGACGAGCTGAAGGACCTGGCCGACACCTTCGACCAGATGCTCGACCGGCTGGCCGGCTCGTTCGACAGCCAGCGGCGGTTCGTCGCCAACGCCTCGCACGAGCTGCGCACCCCGCTGGCCGTGCAGCGCACGCTGATCGAGGTGGCGCTGGCCGATCCGGACGTCACCCCGCAGGTGCGGCGGCTCGGCGAGCACCTGCTGCACACCAACGAGCGCAGCGAGCGGATGATCGAGGGCCTGCTCACGCTGGCCCGCAGCGATCGCGGGCTGCCGAGCCGGGTGCCGGTGCAGCTGGCCGAGGTCGCGTCGAACGTGGTGCGCGCGCTGGCCCCGCTGGCCGCCGAGCACGAGGTGGAGGTCACCACCGAACTGGCCGAGCGGACCGTGGCCGGTGATCCGGTGCTGCTCGAACGCCTCGCCACGAACCTGGTGGAGAACGCCATCCGGTACAACCGGCCCGGCGGCACGGTGCACGTGCGCGTCGGCCGCAACCCGGCGCTGACCGTGCAGAACACCGGCCCGGTGATCCGCGCCGACGCCATTCCCGCGTTGTTCGAACCGTTCCGGCGGCTTGACCACGAACGCACCAGCGGCGCGAAGGGCGCCGGGCTCGGCCTGTCCATCGTCCGGTCCGTGGCCCAGGCGCACGACGGCAGCGTCTACGCCCAGCCCGCCGAGTCCGGTGGCCTGGTCACCGGGGTTTGGTTACCGGAATCGAGATGATCGGTCACTCCGCGTGTCGGCTCGGTTCCGGGCGGACCATCGGGCAAGATCATCGAAAGAAGTGAACAGAGTCGGTCATGCATCGGCGCGCCTACCGCGTCAAGCCGACGCGCCGAAGTAGCCTGGACACCCACACGAGTGTTCCTCGTGCGGAACGGGTTCGGCCGTGGGATTGACGGAGTGGAGAGCAGCGGGGAGGCGAGGAAGATGCGAGCGCTGAGGGTGGTCGGGTTGCACGAGGACGGCCGGTCCATCGTGTGCGAAGACACGGCCCGCGGTGAGCGCTTCCTGCTGCCCGCCGACGAACGACTGCGGGCGGCCGCCCGCGGCGACATCACGCGACTGGGGCAGATCGAAATCGAGCTGGAGAGCCAGATGCGTCCACGCGAGATCCAGGCCAGGATCCGGGCCGGGGAGTCCGTCGAACAGGTAGCCAACAGCGGCGGCATCCCGGTCGCGCGCGTGGAGCGGTTCGCCTACCCGGTGCTGCTGGAGCGCTCGCGCACGGCGGAGATGGCCCAGGCCGCGCACCCGGTCCGCGAAGACGGCCCGGACGTGCAGACGCTCGGCGAGGTGGTGGCCTACGCGTTCGGCGTGTTCGGCCAGGACTACACGAACGCCAGCTGGGACTCGTGGAAGGGCGAGGACGGCAAGTGGGTGGTCGGCCTGAACTGGCAGACCGGCCGCTCGGACAACCGCGCGCACTGGTGCTTCGCGCCGGGTGCGCACGGGGGCACCGTCTCCGCGCTGGACGAGAACGCGCAGGCGCTGATGGACCCGAACGCCTACCGCTCGCTGCGGGCGGTGGACGCGCTCGGCAGGCCGTCGGCGCCGGTGGAGGAGCAGCCCGCGCTGGAGGACG
The DNA here is from genome assembly GCF_017309385.1 of Amycolatopsis sp. 195334CR. NCBI lineage: Bacteria > Bacillati > Actinomycetota > Actinomycetes > Pseudonocardiales > Pseudonocardiaceae > Amycolatopsis > Amycolatopsis sp. 195334CR. Next base: position 1,685,415 of record NZ_JAFJMJ010000001.1, read on the forward strand.
TCGAGGAGACCGTGGTCGAGGCCCCGGTGGCCGAGGTGCCCGAAGAGGAGCCCGCGTCGGCGACCGCGGACGGCGGCTTGGCACTGCCCGGTGTCGAAGAGCAGGTCGAGGCCGCGAAGGCGGCGCCGCGTCCGGCCAAGAAGAAAAAGGGCCACCCGGCGGTGCCCGCGTGGGAGGACGTCCTGCTCGGGGTCCGCTCTTCGCGCGGGTAAGAACGCGTTCCTGCGCTCGGAGACCCTCCGTCGAGGCTAGTCGAGCTTCGCCGCGAGCGTCTTCGGCGCGATCTGCTTGTAAGCCCGCGATCTGCTTATAAGCCTCGGTGACCACCGCGGCCAGTTCGATCCAGTCCACCTCCACGTCGAGGTAGACACCGAGCCAGCCGCGGTGGCCCACGTACGGGGGCCGGAAGAAGCGATCGGGCTCGGCCTCGACGAGTTCCTCCTGCACGCCAGCCGAGCCAGTGATGCTGTGAATGTGGCTTTCACTGCCGATTCCGCTGTGAAAGCCACATTCACAGCACATCGGGCGCCCCCGTCAGGCGAAGACCACGGCCAGTACGCCGATCCACGAGAAGGCGATGCCCGCCGCCGCGCCCAGGACGACCCAGCGCAGGATCGGCAGCTTCCGCCCCAGCCACAGCGAGGGGGCCAGCCCGGCCGAGACCAGGACCGCCGCGACGAAGGCCAGCAGGCCGCTCGTCTCCGCGGCCAGCGTCCGCGCCAGCGCCAGCATCGCCACGAAGACCACCACGCCGACGAACGCCGCCACCGTCAACCCCGTCGCCCACGGGGTGGGTTCCTCGGGCCGCACCGGCTTCCGCACTAGCGCGTCCGGAGGAGGGATCACCGAACCCGCGTCGGTCACCGGGTCGACGTAGTAGACCGTCGTGCCCATCACCTCGGCGACCCGGCCGGCCAGCTGGCGCCCGCGTTGCGAGACCACGGCGGCGGCTTCGCGATCACCGTTGGCGCGACGGACGGCGGCGGCGACCCTGGCCCACTCGTGCAGCGCGTCGGCGAGGTCCGCGCCGATCGCCACGTTGTGCGGATCGACCTCCTCGCCGAGCACCGCGCGCTCACCGCGGACCCGCAGTTCCACTCTCGCCAGCCTCTCGCTCGTCAAGCCCCCGTCCGCCCCAAACCTACCGAGCGCCACCGAGTTCGTAGAACGCGACGGCCGCGGCGGTGGCCACGTTGAGCGAGTCGACCCCGGCCGCCATCGGGATCCGGACCGCGAGATCGGCCGCGGCCAGCGCTTCTTCGGTCAGGCCCGGCCCCTCCGAGCCGACCAGCAACGCCACCTTCCCCAGCCCCCGCACCTCGCGGAGCGACACCGAGCCGGGCCGCGGGGTCAGCGCGGCCACGCGATAGCCGTGTTCGCGGAGCAGGCCCAGCCCCTCCGGCCACGGCTCCAGCCGCGCGAACGGCACCCGCAGCACGTTGCCCATCGACACGCGGACGCTGCGCCGGTACAGCGGATCGGCGCAGCCGGGCCCGAGCAGCACGCCGTCGATGCCGAGCGCGGCGGCGTTGCGGAACAGCGAACCCAGGTTCTCGTGATCACCGACACCTTCGAGCACGGCCAGTGTCCGAGCCTGCGCGATCAGTTCCGGCGCGCCGGGCTGGGGCGCGCGGTCGGCGACCGCGAGCACCCCTCGGTTGAGGTGGAAGCCGACCACGTCGGCCATCGTCTGCGCCGGGGTGACGTAGGCCGGTACGTCCGCCGGCGCGAGTTCCTCGCCCAGTTCCTCGATCCGCCGCTCGACCCCGAGCAAAGCCCGCACCGGGTAAGGCGATTCCAGCAGTCGTCGCACCACCACCGTGCCCTCGGCGATGACAAAACCGCGCCCGCCGGGGCGATCCGGGCGCCGATCCGCGGTGGAGAGGTTTCGGAAGTCGTCCAGCCGGGGATCTGCGGGGTCATGGACGTGAATGGTGTGGGCCACCCGGCGAGTCTGCCATCCGGTCATCCCACGGGCTGGTGGGCCGAACGACACCGGTGCTCTAGTACAAACGGATGATTATCGCGGATAGTTAAGGAAAGGTAACTCACAGCACCAGTTTGGGCCTAGCTCATCCGCAGGGGCTGTGTAACGGTTGTCCGCCTGGCTGGCAAAACGCCAAGGCGCACCAGGGGCCGCCTCGGCCGGAACGAAGAACAAGGGATGGGCCATGGGCAAGGACGTGTCAGCGGACCCGTTCAACCCCCGCGACCGGGGGCGCTACCGAAGAAAAGTGCAGCGCTGCCTCGACACCCTCGCCCGAATGCTCTCGGATGGGAGTTTTTCCTTTCCCCGCAAGCACATCGGGCTCGAGGTCGAGCTGAACCTGGTGGACGACAAGATGCGTCCGTCGATGACGAACGCCGCCGTGCTGGAGGCACTGGACGACCCGTCGTTCACCACCGAACTCGGGCAGCACAACATCGAACTGAACGTGCCACCCCGCCCGCTCGCCGGGGATTCCGCGCTGGAACTGGAAGACGAGCTGCGGTCCTACCTGAACCGCGCCGCGGCCAAGGCCCGTGAGGCGCATTCGCACGTGGCCCCGATCGGCATCCTGCCGACCCTCGGCCACGAGCACTTCGACCAGAAGTGGCTCACCCCGAACGCGCGTTATTCCTTGCTGAACGACCAGATCTTCGCCGCGCGCGGTGAGCAAACGGTGTTATCGATGGAAGGCGCGGCCCTGCCGGGGCAGAAGGCCGAGCGCCTGCGCAGCTATGCCGAATCGATCCTGCCCGAGGCCGCGTGCACCTCGGTCCAGTTGCACCTGCAGGTGGCGCCCGAGGAGTTCGCCCCGCACTGGAACGCCGCCCAGTGCCTGGCCGGGGTGCAGGTGGCGCTCGGCGCGAATTCGCCGTTCCTGCTGGGCAAAGCGCTCTGGCACGAGACCAGGATCCCGTTGTTCCTGCAGTCCACCGACACCCGGCCGGAGGAGCTGAAGAACCAGGGCGTGCGGCCGAGGGTCTGGTTCGGCGAGCGCTGGATCACCTCGATCTTCGACCTGTTCGAGGAGAACGTCCGCTACTTTCCCGGCCTGCTCCCGGAAACGGACGCCGAGGATCCGGTTGAGGCGCTGGAGTCCGGGCAGGCGCCGAAGCTGACCGAACTGCGCCTGCACAACGGCACCGTCTGGCGCTGGAACCGGCCGGTGTACGACGTGGTGGACGGGAAACCCCATCTGCGGGTGGAAAACCGGGTGCTGCCCGCCGGGCCGACGGTGCTCGACACGATGGCCAACGCAGCCTTCTTCTACGGCGCCCAGCGCGCGCTCGCCGAGGCGGAGCGCCCGATCTGGACCCAGATGTCCTTCCAGGCCGCCGAAGAGAACCTCTACGCCGGCGCGCGCAACGGCTTCGACGCGCAGTTGTACTGGCCGGGCATCGGCTGGATCCCGCCGGACGAGCTGGTGCTGCGCATCCTGCTCCCGCTCGCGCACGAGGGGCTGCGGCAGTCCGAAGTGTCCGATGTGGCCAGAGAGCGCTTCCTCAACGTGATCGAGCAGCGCTGCCTGACCCGGCGCACCGGCGCGCGGTGGCAGCGGGACACCGTTCAACTGGCCCAGGAGCGCGGCGCCGACCGCGAGTCGGCGCTGGCCGCCATGCTGGCGCGCTACCTCGAACTGACCCAGACCGAGGAGCCGGTCCACACCTGGCCCGTCGACTAGGCGCTCCGTCGAGCGCGGCGGGATTAGGATGGAACCTCCCACTGGGAGGTGCGGATGCCCAAGATCATCGGCGGTTCGCTCAACGCGCACCGCGAGCAGGTGCGCGAGCGGGTGTTCACCGCCCTGCGCAACCAGCTCTACGAGCGCGGGTTCGACGCGATCACGCTGGCCGGGGTGGCCGCCGAGGCCGAACTCGGCCGCACCGCGATGTACAACCACTTCCCCGACAAGGAGAGCCTGCTCGTCGCCTTCGTCGAGGAGGAGGCCGCGCAGTACGTGCGGCGGCTGGAGGCGGCGGTGGACGCCGCCGCCGACCCGGTGGACCAGCTGGCCGTGTTCGTCCGCCTGCAGCTGCGCGCGCTGGCCGAGTACCACCTGCCGCCCGGCGGCGCGCTGGCCACCACGCTCGGCCCGGCCTCCTACCGGCGCATCGCCGCGCACGCCGACCCGATCACCCAGCGCCTGCGCACCATCCTCACCGACGGCATGGCGGCCGGACGGTTGCCCGAGGAGGACCCCGACCTGCTCATCCCGATGATCACCTCCGCACTGGCCAGCCGCCAGATCATCGACGTGCCCGCCGAGCAGCTCGACGCGGCGATCGCCGGTGCGGTCCGGTTCATCCTGCGCGCGGTCGGGGTGAAAACCGGAAAATAAGGGTAGCCTAAGTCTAGGATATCGCTTACGCTCTTTCTGACAGGTTGTCAGAAAGTCTGGAGGGCGTGTCCCATGGCTGCACCGGTGACCGAGGAGCTGGCCCTGCGCCCGTTCTCCGAATCCCTCCGCAACTCGACCAAGGCCGTGCACGAGCGCGCGCACCACTCCAGCTACATGGACGCCCTGCTCAGCGGCTCCCTCACGCTGGAGGGCTACGGCCTGCTCGCGGCCCAGTACTACTTCATCTACCGCGCGCTGGAGCAGGTCACCGACGCCATGGCGGGCGACCCGGTCGGCGGCGACTTCGTCATCGACGAGCTGCGCCGCCTGCCCGCGCTCGAAGCCGACCTGGCCTTCCTGCTCGGTGAAAACTGGGCCGAGAAGATCGAGCCGGTCCCGGCGACCACCGCCTACGTCGCCCGACTCGGCCGGATGACCGACTGGGCCGGCGGGTACGTCGCCCACCACTACACGCGCTACCTCGGCGACCTCGCCGGCGGCCAGGTGGTGCGCGCGCTGCTGAAGAAGACCTACGACGTCACCGGCCCCGGCGCGTTGTTCTACGACTTCGAGAGCGCCGGCAGCCCGAGCGCGTTCCGCAAGCGCTACCGCGCGCTGCTCGACGCGGCGCCGTGGGGCGTGGACGAGCGACGGCGGATCATCGACGAGACGCTGATGGCCTTCGAGCTGAACATCGCGGTGCTCGCCGATCTGGCCGAGACCACCGGGCTGGAGTCGGCCTGATCACACCGCGTTGACCTCCACCAAGCTGGAGGTAGGACGCTGGTTTGCGGAGGCGGCACCCCGGGTACCGCCCCCGGAGCGGCGTTGTCCCAGCGGGCGGCCCCAGCTCGCCCCGACCTGGTGAAAGGCACTAGGTTTGACAGCGCAAGAAACCTGCGTCGAACAAGAAGAAGGAGGGCCGATGGCCCGCTACGAGCTTCCCGACCTCGACTACGACTACGGCGCCCTCGCCCCGCACATCTCCGGCGAGATCAACGAGCTGCACCACAGCAAGCACCACGCGACCTACGTCAAGGGCGCGAACGACACGCTCGACAAGCTCGCCGAAGCCCGTGAGGCCGGCAACTTCGGTGACATCGTCGGCCTGCAGACCACGCTGGCGTTCCACCTCGCCGGGCACGCCAACCACGTGGTGTGGTGGAAGATCCTGTCCCCGGAAGGCGGCGACAAGCCGACCGGCGAGCTGGCCGCCGCGATCGACGAGGCCTTCGGCTCGTTCGACAAGTTCAAGGCGCAGTTCACCGCGGTCGCCACCACCATCCAGGGGAACGGCTGGGGCGCGCTGTCCTGGGACCCGATCGGCAAGACGCTGATCACCCAGCAGTTGCGCGACCACCACAACAACCTGGTCCTGCCGACCACGCCGATCCTGCTGGTCGACGTCTGGGAGCACGCGTTCTACCTGGACTACAAGAACGTGAAGCCGGACTACGTCAAGGCGCTGTGGAACATCTTCAACTGGGCCGAGATCAGCAAGCGGTTCGACAACGCCGTCGCCGGTGGCAACGGCCTCCTGCTCGGCTGAGCACCCGCTCAACCCCAACGGGGCTCTCCCACACCGGGAGGGCCCCGTTTTTCGTTGACCTCCACCGCGGTGGAGGGGGCAGGCTGGTGGCATGGACGCCTACCTGACCCGCCTCGGCCTGGGCGAGCGGCCCGCCGCCGATCTCGACGGCCTGCGCCTGCTGCACCGCACCCACCTGGCGAAGGTGCCCTTCGAGAACCTCGACATCCACCTCGGCGTGCCGGTCACCCTGACCGAGGAGTCCCTTGTGGACAAGATCGTGCACCGGCGCCGCGGCGGCATCTGCTACGAGCTGAACGGCGCCTTCGCCCTGCTGCTGCGCGACCTCGGCTTCGAGGTGACGCTGCTCGGCGCGGCGACCTTCCGCGAGGACGGCGAGCTGTACCCCAAGCTGACGCACCTGGCGCTGCGGGTGGACCTGGACGAGCCGTGGCTGGTGGACGTCGGCTTCGGCCGGTTCGCGCGGCAACCGCTGCGCCTGACCGAGCCGGGCGAGCAGCTCGACGAGGACGGCGTGTTCACCGTGATCGGGCTGCCGACCGGGCAGTTCGAGGTGCACCACGACGGCTCGCCCGTCTACCGCACCGATCCGCTGCCGCTGCGCCTGGCCGACCTGGTCCCGAGCTGCCACTGGACGACCACCTCGCCGGAGTCGCGCTTCACCAGTAAATCCAGCTGCTCCTTGCGCACCGACGCCGGACGGTTCACGCTTTCCGGTGATCGGCTGATCACCACCGTGGCCGGGGAGCGAACCGAGGAGACACTGGCGGACGACACGGCGATCCTGGCCGCGTACCGGACTCGATTCGGCGTCGAGCTGGATCGGGTACCCCGGACATGAACGAGGCCCCGCTCCCGGGGTGCCCGGTTGCGAGGCCTCGTCCGTTCCCGAACTGACTGCCGCTCCCACCACGAAGCGGACGTGTATGAGGTTAGCCTAACCTGACTCATCCGCGCAAGGGGTCGGTTCGTGGGTGTTTCGAAGCGGCGGAGCCGCTTGCTGTGGGCCGCCAGCTCGCACCGCAGCGGGTTCTCAGGCGGCTTCTCGCGAGGACAGCTTCACCGTGGTGAATCGGTTATTCATGAGGTGGAGCTCCCGGAGCGAGAAGCCGCCTGAGGTTCCGCTCCCCGCACCGCCACGCAAGCCGCCTTCGAAATACTCCCTAGTTGCTGTTGCCGCGCTTCCAGCCGAGGTAGTTGCCGAAGTAGTGCTGCTTGGCGTGCCCGATCTTGCCGTTCACGCTGGTCGCCCACACTCCACCATTGCCGTCCGCCAGGCCCACGTGTCCATACTGCGAGATGTTCCAGAAGACGAAGGCGCCGCGCGGCGGGGTGCCGGTGTGGTGCCGGGCACCGTCGGAGGAGCGCCAGTGGGCGATCGCGCTCGCGTGGTGGGTCTTCCGGTTCCAGGCCAGTCGCACGGCGCGCTCGCAGTACCCCTGGTAGGCGGTGCTGCCGTTGCGGGCCTTGAACCAGTTGATCGCGCCGTTCGCGGTCTGCGCGGCGTCGAACCCGGTGTCCTCCTCCGGGCCGAGCAGCGCGGTCGGGTCGGCGATGTCGGCCGCGGTGATCTCGCTGTACAGGTCCACCGGCGCCGGCTCGGCCGACGCCGTCACCGCGGTCGTGCTCCCGGCGAACACCAGCGCCGCGGCCACCACGACCGCCCGGCCCAACTTGGTGAGCTGCATGTTTCCTCCCAGTTCTCGACTTCGGGAGGAGCGTGCAGCGGACCGCTACGCGTTCGCTAAGCGCGCCGGTCCAGCACCCGGAAACCGGCGAACCGGCGCCGCGGCAGGGTGACCCCGCCCCGGCGCACCAGGATCACCGCGCACACCAGCGCGGCCAGCGCCGAGATCGCCCCACCGATGACGAACGGCGAGCGCCCGCCGAAGGCCTCGGCCATCCAGCCGGTCATCGGCGCGCCGATCGGGTTGCCGCCGACCAGCACCAGCACGTACAGCCCCATCACGCGCCCGCGCATCTGCGGGCTGACCGCGGTCTGCACCAGCGCGTTCGCCGTGTTCAGGAAGGTGATGGTGGCGTACCCGAGCGGGATCAGCGCGATGCCGAAGGCGAGATAGGTCGGCATGTACCCGGTGGCCACCTCGAGTAGGCCGAGCGCCAGCGCGGACAGCAGCAGCACCCGCACGCGCGGGCGCCCCCGTGAGCCCCGCCGGGCCGACATCAGCGCGCCGGTGAAGGTGCCGACGGCGAGCAGCGTGGACAGCAGGCCGTACCCGTCGGCCTCGGTGCCGAACACGTTGGCCGCCACGATCGCCAGCGAGGTGAAGAAGGTGATGCCGAACGTACTGACGAAGAACACCAGCACCATCACGGTCATCAGGTCGGCGCGCCGCCGCACGTAGCTCAGGCCCTCGCGCAGCTGCCCCTTCGCGCGTTCCACCCTCGGCCCGCGGAACAGCTTGTCCGGGTTCATCAGCAGCAACCCGGCCAGCACCGCCAGCGTGCTCACCGCGTTCGCCAGGAACAGCCAGCCGGTGCCCACCCAGACGATCACGAACCCGGCGATCGCCGGGCCGACGATCCGCGCCATGTTGAAGATCGTGGAGTTCAGCGCGACCGCGTTCGCCACCTGCTCGCGGCCGACCATCTCGGCCACGAACGACTGCCTGGTCGGCACCTCCATCGCGGCCACACAACCGAGCACGAAGCACAGCACGAACACGTGCCACATCTCGACCACGCCGGTGATGTCGAGCAGCCCGAGCACCAGCGCCTGCGTGCCAGCCACCACCTGCAGGCCGATCAGCAGCTTGCGCTTGTCCGCGCGGTCGGCCAGCACACCCGCCCACAGCGAGAGGAACAGGATCGGGGTGAACTGCAGGCCGACCGCGATGCCCAGGGCCACCGGGTCGTTGCCGCTGAGGGTGAACACCAGCCAGTCCTGCGCGATGCGCTGCATCCAGGTGCCGATGTTGGAGATCACCTGGCCGCTGAAGAACAGCCGGTAGTTGCGCACCTTCAGCGAGCTGAACGTGCCCGCCTTGCGTGGTCTCGTCGCGGGACCGGGTACCGGTTCCCGGGTAGCTGTCGTCGTGGGAGTGGACTCGGCTTCGCTACCCAGGTTTCTCGGCACCGCTGTTAGTTCCCCGCCATCCTGTCGATGATCTCGGCGGCTCGGGAGAGCACTTCGCGCTCCTCGCCGCTCAACTCCGCCAACTGCGCGTCCAGCCAGGCCTCCCGCACGGAGATGGTCTGCCGGATGTGCGCCAGCCCGGTTTCCGACAACTCCACGATGGCCTGCCTGCCATCGGTGGGGTGCGGCCGCCGTTCGACGTACCCCTGCTCCTCCAGCGCCGCGATCACCCTGGTCATCGACGGGGGCTGCACGCCCTCCTTGGCCGCCAGCTGCCCCGGGGTCAGTGCCCCGCACTTGTGCAGCGTGGACAGCGCCGAGATCTGGGTGAGCGAGATGGTCTCGGTCGCGCTCTGCGCCCGCAGCCGCCGGTTCAACCGGACGACGGACAGGCGCAGCCTGCTCGCGAGCGAGCGGTCCTGCGCACTGTCGGGCATATAGTTAGCATACCTCACGATCGCAAGGTGGCGGTGCTCAGCCCAGCTCAGGCCAGCGCGGACCGGATCGGCCCGATCGCGAAGTAGATCACGAAGGCCACCGCGACCACCCACATCAGCGGGTGCACCCGGCGCGCCTTGCCGGTGGCCAGCTGGATCAGCACGTAGCTGACGAAGCCGGCGCCGATGCCGTTGGCGATCGAGTAGGTGAACGGCATCACCACGATGGTGAGGAACGCGGGCAGCGCGATGGAGAAGTCGCTGAAGTCGATCTCGGTGATCTGCCGGATCATCAGCGCGCCGACGATCACCAGCGCGGGCGCGGCCGCCTCGACCGGCACCACCTCGTACAGCGGGGTGAGGAACATGGCGGCCAGGAACAGCAGCCCGGTGACCACGTTCGCCAGCCCGGTCCGCGCGCCCTCGGCGATGCCGGAGGCCGACTCCACGAAGACGGTGTTGGAGCTGGACGAGGCCGCTCCCCCGGCCACCGCCGCCGCGCTGTCGACGAAGAGGGCCTTGCCGACACCCGGCAGCTTGCCGTCCTTGTCGATCAGGCCGGCTTCCTTGCCCAGCCCGGTCATCGTGCCGATGGTGTCGAAGAAGTCGGTCAGCACCAGGGTGAACACCAGCAGCGCGGCGGTGATCGCCGGGATCTGCACCCAGGCGTCGAAGTTGAACTCGCCGAGCAGCGACAGGTCCGGCACGCCGAGCACGTGGTCCGGCAGGCCCGGGTAACCGAGGTTCCAGCCACGCGGGTTGGTGCCCTGCGACGGGCCCGCGCCGACGACGGCCTCCAGCGCGATCGAGACCACGGTCGCGGTCAGCACGCCGATCAGGATCGCGCCGCGCACCTTCTTCGCCACCAGGATGCCGGTGAGCACCAGGCCGAACACAAAAACGGCGGTGGGCCAGGAGGCGATCGAGCCGTCGATGCCGAGGCCGACCGGCACGGTGGTCTTCGCCGCGTCCGGCACCCGGCGCACGAAACCGGCGTCGACCAGGCCGATCAGGCAGATGAACAGGCCGATGCCGACGGCGATGGCCGCCTTGAGCGCGGCGGGCACCGCGTTGAACACCATCGTGCGCACGCCGGTGACCACCAGCAGCAGCACCACCAGGCCGTTGACCACCACCAGGCCCATCGCGGCCGGCCAGCTCATCTGCGGTGCGATGGTGACCGCGACCAGCGAGTTCACCCCGAGGCCGGTGGCGATGGCGAACGGGTAGTTGGCGACCAGGCCGAACAGGATGGTCATCACCCCGGCCACCAGCGCGGTCACCGCGGCGACCTGGCCGACCGGGAGGATGTTGCCGAAGGCGTCCTTGTGCGCGCCGGCGTCGTCGGCGGAGAAGCTGCCGAGGATCAGCGGGTTGAGCACCACGATGTAGGCCATCGTGACGAAGGTGACGATCCCGCCGCGGACCTCACGGCCGGGCGTGGAACCGCGTTCGCTGATCTTGAAGAAGCCATCGATCTTCTGCTTCATCCTGGGGATTCCTGCCTCCGCTGTGATGCCGACGCGGGGTACCCTGCCTGACGTGGCCGAATCGATCAATTCCGGGGCGGTAAAGAGCAAGTTTCAGCACACTCCGGAGCTCCCGGAGCGCTGGATCGCGCTCTGGCCGGTGGTGGTCGCCGGCACCGGGCTGTGGGCGCTGGCGTTCCTCGTGCTGCTGGTGCTCAAGCTGATCAACGGCAGCGGTTCGGACGTGTGGCTGTGGACCTGCGTGGCCGGCGTCGGGCTGGGGTTCATCGGCCTCGGCATCATGACCTGGCAGCGAGCCGCCTTCCGGCGCGGCTCGAAGTCCGCCCAGCGCGGCGCCTAACCGCCCGGCTAGACGCCCGCGGCGCCCGACCACCCGGCTCGACGCCCGACCGCCCGGCTCGACGCAGTGAATGTGGCTTTCACTTCGGATTCCGCTGTGAAAGCCACATTCACTGCACGGCGGCGGCTCAGGCGTGCAGGCTTTCGGCGGTGGGTTCGTCCAGGAACGCGGTGATGGTGTGCCGGTCGTCCCAGCGGTCCATCGCCCAGGCGAGCGCCCGCGCCAGGCCCTCCGAGGTGTCGGCGGCGTGCAGATCCCCATCCGACCACCACGGCACCGCGACCGAGGTGCCGTCGTACGCGACCGTCAGCTCCTCGTGGATGTACACCCCGCCGTCGGGCAGCTCCAGCCCGAGCAGGTCGGCGACCACCACGACCGCGGCCAGTTCGCGCCACGGGATCAGCTCGCCCTCGCTGTCCACCCGCACGTCGGCCACGCGCTCCGCGGCGAGCGGCAGGTCCAGCAGTTCGGCCAGCCTCGCCGCGCGTTCGGCCCCCGGTAGCGCGGCGACCACGCGCGAAGCGGGCAGCACCCCCAGCGGCCACGGCGTATCCAGCACCACCGCGTCCTCGGCGTCGCACACCGAACCGTCCAGTGCGCGCACCCGCGAAGGCACGTAATCGTCAGCGAACTCGGCGTCCGCGAGCACGGTGTGCGCCCGCGCCGCGAGCCCCGGCGAGACCTCGCGCGCGTCGTCCGCGAGCCGGTCCATCAGCTCGGCCACGTCGTCGGCGTCGGTGAGCGCCAACGTGGTGCGCACGCCGGCGGCGATCAGCACCTCGTCGGTCAGACCGACGTCCGGCACCGGGTCGTACAGCCCGGCCAGCGTGGTCGCGCCCGGCATCCGCCACTCCGCGGGCGCGCGCCCGGCGAGTTCGGCGTGCACGGCGAGCCACCGCGCGGTCCGGCTGGTCGGCTCGGACAGCACGCGCCAGGTGTTCGGCCGCGCGGCGAGCAGGCGCAGCGCGTCGGGCCAGCGATCGTCGGCGACCAGGTCGAGGTCGCGGACTTCCGGCTCGTCCTCGTCTTCCTGGAGCACGAACGTGTCCAGCACCCCGGCACCGGCGAGCACATCGGCGGGCCAGTCCTCGGCGAAGTCGGCGTCGAGCACGTCCAGCGGGGCGTCCTCGCCGAGCGCGTCCGGGTCGAAGATCTTCAGCAACGGCGAGGTCGGCAGCACGAGTTCGTCGGCCCGCCGCCAGCCGCGTTCGGTCGGCAGCACGAGCGAACCCAGCCAGTCGACCGGCGCTTCGTAGGCCAGCCGCAGCACGGCCCCGGCCAGCGGGACCACGTCCGAACCCTCGGCCCCGCGCTCGACGGCCTCCCGCAGCGCGGGCGACTCCAGCAGGTCGCGTGCCTCGGCCTGCTTGGCGCCGAGGCGTTCCAGCAGCGGGTGCGCGGCCTCGGGGTGGACCAGGCGCAGCCCGCCGATCCCGGCCTCGGCGAGCAGTTCGAGCAGGTCGTCGGCGGCCCCGAAGAGCAGCGAACCCCGCGGCCCCGGCAACGTCCGGCCGTCGACCAGCGGCACCGGCAGCCCGCCGAGTTCGTCGGCGGAGACCGAATGCGCCTCCAGCAACGGCAGGAGCTGGTCGTACAGATCGCGCCACCAGGCCGGATCACGCGCGATGCCGGTGATCTGCTCGATCACCTGCGCGATGCTGATCGGCTCGACGCCGACCGGCGCGAGATCGCGCTGCACCCGCGGCCCGGACAGCGAGATCAGCCCGGGGATCGCCTCGGCCAGCAGCTTGACCAGCTTCGGCGACTCGGCGGTGAGCACCCTGCCGCGGCCGCCGGTCAGGTCGTCGCCCTCGGCGGCGGGCAGCCAGGCGTCCGCCCGCAGCCGCTCGGTGATCAGCTCGCGGAGTGTGGTGTCCACTTCGGACAGCGGGAAGGTGGCGGCGGGCACCAGCGCCGGGCGGTACTCCGCGTGCAGCTTCCGCACCAGGCCCGGGTACGCGGCGGCCGCGGCCTCGAGCGCGGCCCGCACCCCCGGCCCCGGCATGACCCGGCGGCGCGACGGTTCGATCGGGATGGCCGCGATCAGCCGGGCGGGCAGGGAAAGGCGTTCGTCGGTGGGCGTCGGCGCGTGCAACACGCTCGACTCCAGCCGGATCGGCTCGCCCGAGGCGAGCACCCGCACCGCCCACACGCAGTCGATGTCCAGCGAGCCGTGGCTGAGCCAGCGGCTGGTCTTGCCGTCGGGCGCGGTGATCACCAGCGCCCCGGCCACCTCGGACCGCAGCCACACCCGGCCGTCCACGTCCACCCGGTTCAGCCAGGGCAGCGCGAGCAGCAGGTCCTCGGCGGCGGAGTCCAGTTCGGCCAGCAGCCCCGGACCGTCCACATCGGACCGCAGCGGCAGCCGGACCTCGGTGTCGAAGCCCGACGGCAACGTGGGTTCGCCGTCCTCGGTCGGCCACGGCAACCGGAGCACCGGCACCTCGCCGTCCCGTCCTGATTCGGCCCGGGTCCGGGCCGCGGAGAACCGCACCCCGCCGGAGGTCGAGACCACGCGCGGCTCGTCGGTCACCGCGAGCACGGCGGCGAAGCCGACGCCGAACCGGCCGACCAGGCCCTCGCCCTTCGAGGACGCTCGCAACGAGGCCAGCGAGGCCACCCCGGCCGCGTCCAGCGGCGCACCGGTGTTCGCCACCCGCAGTTCGCCGTCCACAATGGACACCCGAAGGGTGCCCGGTCTGCCGCCCAGCTTCGCCGCGTCGGCGGCGTTCTGCGCGAGCTCGACGAACAGCCGGTCCCGGTACCCGCCGACGCGCAGATCGCGCTCGGTGTTGGTGTCCTCGGTGAACCTCGTCGGCGAATCTCGCCAGGCCGTCAGTACGGGGGTGCGAATGCTCTCGGTGCCGAAGGGATCACTCGGAAGTGTCACTCGCGCGATTCTCTTCCTCTGCCGGAGCGGTGTCCAGCATCGAATCGTCGTAGACCAGTTCGGCCACCGGGACCGACGAGGTCACCTCGACGCGGACCTCGGAATGCGCCCCGCAGCCGTAGGCCACGTCGACCACGTGCCCGTCGGCGGGCGAGATGTCGTTGGCGCAGGCCCCGAAGCCCGCCCGCATCGAACCGGCGAGCGGCAGGAAGAAACCGCAGGTACCGCAGGCTCCCGGGGCGCTGCGCGCCATATCCGAGCGCGGTCCGAACTCGCCGCCGTGCCAGCGCGTGGCGGCCTCCTCGCGGCCGTAGCGGGAGAGCACGTGCACCCGGCCGAGGCCGACCTCGGTGGCCACTTCCTCCACGGCGGGGTCGTCGGAAGCCAGGTAACCCGGCGCGAGCCGGAGGTCGTTCTCGTCGGCCGGGAAGATGTCGCCGACGCCCAGATCACCGGCGCGGACGCGGCGCTCCCACGGGATCCACGACGGCGCGGTGAGCGCCTCGGGACCGGGGCGCAGCACGACCTCGCTCACCGTCACCGGTTCGTCCGTGCCCGCGGTGGCCACCGTGACCGACCAGCGCCAGCCGCGGTACCCGGGCACGTGGGCCTCGAACAGGTGGGTGATGGACACCGCGTCCTCGCGCTCGACGCCGGCGTGCGCCCCCACCTGCTCGGCCCCGGCATCCCGCTCGGCGGCCGCTCGAGCCAGCTCGACGGCTTCGACCAGGGACTCCCGCACGGAACCGTCGTCGAAGGTCAGCAACAGCGTCATGGGTCCATGATGCCGCACGGCTTCGTGGGAAGCTGGGCAGGTGCGTACTCCCGCCGCGTTGCTGCTGACCGCCGTCGCCGGGCTGACCGGCTGTGCCGCGAACAGCACGGAGAGTCCCGTGAGTCCCGCGGCCGAGGAGCTGCGGGTCCAGGTGCTCGAGACGCTGCCGCACGACCCCGGCTCGTTCACCCAGGGCCTCGAACTGGACGGCGGCACGCTCTACGAGGGCACCGGGCTGGTCGGGAAGTCGCGGCTGCTGGCCGGGCCGCCCGGGCAGGCGCCGGTCACCCAGATCCCGCTGCCGTCACCGCTGTTCGGCGAGGGCATCACCACCACCGCCGACTCGGTCTGGCAGCTCACCTGGCAGAACGGCGTGGCCATCGAGTACGACAAGGCCACGCTGACCGAACGCCGTCGCGTGCCGTACACCGGGGAGGGCTGGGGCATCTGCCAGCAGGACTCCGGGCGGCTGGTGATGAGCGACGGGAGCGGGAAGCTCACCTTCCGCGATCCCGTGACCTTCGCCGAAACGGGTTCGGTGTCGGTCGCGCGGGATAAACTCAACGAACTGGAGTGCGTGGGCGACTCGGTGTACGCGAACGTGTGGCAGACCGACGAGATCCTGCGGATCGGGCCGGACGGCGCGATCACCGGCCGCGTCGACGCCTCCGGACTGCTCAGCGCGCAGGAGAGGGGGAGCGCGGACGTGCTCAACGGCGTCGCGGCCGTACCGGGTACGGACGAATTCCTGCTCACCGGCAAGCTGTGGCCGAAGATGTTCCGGGTGAAGTTCGTCCCCGCCACGCCCTGACCCGGCGGACGACGGCGGTGATCAGGCAGGATTGCAGGTGTGATGCGTTTCGGTTCGTCCTCGGGCAAGGGTCGTGCCGGGAAGAAGGGCAAGCGCAAGTGGACCCCGGAACCCGGTAGCACCCGGCACGAGTCGCCACCCCCGCCGCCGCCCCCGCGCGAGCGGCCGCCGACGCGCGTCATGCCGGCCTCGGAGCCGGAGTTCCCCACGCGCTGGGCGGCCGAGGCCGACCAGCGGGCGCGTGGGGTGCCGCCCGCCGAGCAGAGCTACCCGCACTCACGGACACCCGCCGCCGACTACCCGCCGCGCCCGGCAGAGCAGAGTTACCCGCACTCGCGCACGCCCGCGTCGGACTACCCGCCGCGCGCGGCGGAGCAAAGCTATCCGCAGTCCCGCACCCCCGCGTCCGACTATCCGCCGCGTGACTTCCCGCCGCGGCGAGGGCCGACGGCGGACGACGCGCCCACCGGTGCCGTGCCGCAGCAGTCGTACGCGCCCAACCCGGACCACTTCTACACCCAGCCCGTCCGCCGCGACCGCGATCGCGAACGGCAGGCACCTCCCCCGCCACCGCCACCGCGCCCCGGCACCCGCTCGAACCTGCCGCCGGTCCCGCCGCCCCCGCTCAACCGCCCGCGCGGCCACTCCGGTGAGCACGAGCGCTACGACACCGGCGGCTTCGCGAACGAACAGCAGCGCCGCTCCTTCGAAGAGTCCGAGCACGGCACCGGGGATCAGCCAGCCGCGCACGGCTTCGAAGGGCCACCACCCGCCGCGGGCAAGAGCATGCCCCGGCTGCCCAAGAAGCTGACCGTGACCAGGGTCGCCGCGCTGCGCAGCCGTCAGCTGACCGGCCAGGCGGTGGACGCCTTCCAGCGCGCGGCCAAGGCCGACGGCGCGGACAAGTCCGGGCTGACCTCGCTGACCTACGCCACCATGCTCAACTACGCCAGCGACGCCGCGATGGCGATCGCGCTGGCGAACACCCTGTTCTTCGCCGCCAGCAGCGGCGAGAGCAAGGGCAAGGTGGCGCTGTACCTGCTCATCACCATCGCGCCGTTCGCGCTGGTCGCGCCGGTGATCGGGCCGGCGCTCGACCGCATCCAGCGCGGGCGGCGGCTGGCCATGTGCGCCACCTCGGCAGGCCAGGCGCTGATGTGCGTGTTCATGGCGCTGCACTTCGACGACTGGGGCCTGTACCCGGCGGCGCTGGGCAAGATGGTGCTGTCCAAATCGTTCATGGTGCTGAAGTCCTCGGTGACGCCACGCGTGCTGCCACCGGAGATCACGCTGTCCAAGACGAACGCGAGACTCACCGTGTTCGGCCTGGTGGCCGGGGGTGCGTTCGGCGCGATAGCGGCCGGGATCAACGGCATCTTCGACTCCTCGGGCGCGTTGTGGTTCACCGCGGTGATCTGCGTGGTCGGCGCGGTGCAGGCGATGCGCATCCCGTCGTGGGTCGAGGTGACCGAGGGCGAGGTGCCCGCGTCGCTGGGCGCGCACCCGCAGAAGAAGAAACGCCAGCCGATGGGCCGCCAGATCGTGGTCTCGTTGTGGGCCAACGGCTCCATCCGGCTGGTCACCGGCTTCCTGTTCCTGTTCGCCGCGTTCGCGGTGAAGGCGCAGACCGAGGGCAGCGGGCAGAGCCCGTTCATGCAGTTGCTGCTGCTCGGCGTGATCGGCGGCGCGGCGGGCGTCGGCGGGTTCATCGGCAACGCGCTGGGCTCGCGGATGACCTTCGGCAAACCCGACCAGGTGGTGATCGGCTGCGCGGCCGCGACGCTGGCGTCGACCGTACTGGCCGCGATACTGGCCGGGCTGGCCACCGCGGCCATCGTCGGCCTGGTCGGCGCGACGGCGAGCGCGCTGGCGAAGATCAGCCTCGACGCGGTGATCCAGGCCGACCTGCCGGAGGAGTCACGCGCGTCGGCGTTCGGCCGCTCGGAGACCGTGCTGCAGCTGGCCTGGTGCTTCGGCGGGGCGGTCGGCCTGCTGCTGCCGCCGAGCTACTGGATCGGCTTCCTGGTGATCTCCGCGCTGCTGGCGATCGGTGTGGTGCAGACGATGCTGGTGCACCGCGGCAGCTCGCTCATCCCCGGCCTCGGCGGTGACCGTCCACTTCGGCCGGACGCGACCAGTACCCCGCCGCGTGGCGTGCGCAGCGGGGGACCGGCTCCGTCGCGCGAAGAGGCGGGCTCGTAGAGTCCTGGTCATGCGTCGTCTCGGTGTTGTTGCCGTTCTCGCCGGTGGTGCGTTCGCGCTGTCCGGCTGCTCCCCGGTGCCTCCGCCCGAGGTGACCTTCTTCGCCGACGGCAACACCGTGCGGACCGGCCCGTTCATCCACTGCGACGCCCGCGTGGCGTCCTGCGAGCAGAACGACGGCGCCGAGGCGCGGCTGAAGGTGCGTCCCGGCAAGCCGGTGCAGATCTCGCTGCCGAAGGAGATCGTCGACACGCCGTGGCTGGTCAACGTCCAGTACTCGGACGCGGCGGGCAACCTGCAGCCGGTGAAGCAGGAGTTCTTCTCCCCCGGCAAGCAGCACGCCTACACCGCCACCGCCGGTCCCGGGGACCAGCTGGTGGTGGTGGAGATCCAGCAGATCAGCGCGGCCACCGCGATCGACGGCACCGGCGCGGCCATCGAGGACGAGCAGGGCAACCCGCAGCTGGTCGTGCGCGGGATCTGGACCCTGCAGATCGAGCCGGCGGCTTAGGGGTCGAGGTCCCGCGCGACCGCGCGCATGATCTCGGCGATCTGCTTGGTGTGCTTGCGGTCCGGGTAGCGGTTGCGCCGCAGGTCCGGCTGCACCTTGAGTTCGAGCAGCTTGATCATGTCCTCGATCAGGCCGTGCAGTTCCTCCGCGGGACGGCGCCGGGCCTCGGCCACCGACGGCGGCGGGTCGAGCAGCCGGACCGACAGCGCCTGCGGGCCGCGGCGGCCGTCGGCCACCCCGAACTCCAGCCGCTGGCCGGGCTTGAGCGCCGCTACGCCCTGCGGTAGCGCGTCTTTCCGGATGTAGACGTCCGCTCCGCCATCCTGGGTGACGAAACCGAAACCCTTCTCCGCGCTGTACCACTTGACCTTGCCGGTCGGCACTGCCCTCACCCGTTCCTTCACTCACGTGTCCCGCGTCGCGCAGCCATGCACGACGAACGCGCGCCAGGGCGTACCCAGACGCGCGTACCTACAAGCGTATCCCCCACCGTCCGGTGAAGCGAAGCACATACCGGACACGCTCCGTCGCGCTCTAATCTGGAGCGCATGGAGAGGGTGCCCAGGACCAAGCCGTTGCTGATGCGTGCCGGGATCGGCCTGTTCGCCGTCGGCATGCTGGCGGTGCTCGCCGTTTTCGTGCTGTTCGCGGCCGGTCTGGAGGACCTGCCCGTCTGGCTGAGCGCGGCGGCCGGCGTGATCACCCCGCTGGGGCTCGGGCTGGGCCTGTGGGCCCTGATCCGCGAGCACCGGAAGGCCGCGAAGAAGGCTTCGCAGCCTTCGGCTACGGCCACGGCCGCGGCTTCGGCTTCGGCGCCGACCTCGGCTGAGGAGTCCGAGGCCCCGGCCGACCAGGCCAAGCGCGGCTAGCGCTCGGCGAACCAGGCCGGGAACTCGGCCAGGCTGTCGAACACCACGTCCGCGCCTGCCTCCACCAGCTCGTCCCGGTCGCACGGGCCCGTGGTCACCCCGACCGCCACCGCCCCGGCGGCCAGTGCGCCGTTGATGTCACCCAGGTGGTCGCCCACGTAGATCCCGGCGCCGTGTTCGGTGAGGGCGGCGGCCTTCCCGGTCGACCACAGCTCGCCGACCAGCACGTCCACCTCGAAACCGAGTGCCTTGATGTGCAGCGCGGCGTTCGGCCCGAACTTGCCGGTGACCACCACCGTGCGCCCACCCGCGCGGTGCACCGCGTCCAGCGCGGCGTGCGCGCCGGGCAGCGCCACCGTGCTCGGCACCACGATCTCCGGGTAGATCTCGCGGAAGCGGTCGACCAGCCCGGGGATGCGTTCCTCCGGCGCCTCGAACCCGCGCAACACGGCGTCCAACGGCGGGCCGAGGTTCGCGGCGAACTGCTCACCGTCGAGCGGGAGGCCCGATTCCTCGGCGAGCGCGTCGAGCGCCGCGACCATGCCGGGCCGCGGATCGATCAAGGTCATATCGAGGTCGAACCCCACAGTGATCCCCACGCCTGCACGGTAGCGGACTGGACAACCGATCGGACGACGTCAACGCTCTTGACATACAGTCGCCCTGTGTCAAGCTGGGGATGTGTCCGAGGTCACTTCCTTCACCCAGCGAGCCAAGGCCTCCCTGCGCGAGGAACTGCTCGTCGCGACCACCGACCTGCTGATCGAGAAGGGCTACGCGGCGCTGCGGATGGTCGACGTGGCCACGCGCGTCGGCGTGAGCAGGCAGACGCTCTACAACGAGTTCGGCACCAAGGCCGCGCTGGTGGAAGCGGTCGCCCTGCGCACGACGGCGGAGTTCCTCGACGGCATCCACCAGCGCCTCGACGCCGCACCCGACCTGCTCGACGGCGTGCGCGCGGCCACCGTGTTCACCATCGAGCACGCGCGGGAGAACCCGCTGGTCGCCGCCGCGCTCGGCACCGGGCCGGCGGAGGACCTCCTGCCGCTGCTGACCACCCGCGCCGAACCCGTGCTGCGCGCCGCCGCCGACGCGGCCGCCGAGCACTACCGTTCGCGCACCCCACGGCTCAGCGACGAGCACGCGGAACTGCTCGCGGAGACCGTGGTCCGGCTCAACCTGAGCCACCTCGTGCTGCCGACGCACTCCCCCGCCGACGCGGCGGACCAGGTGTGCGCGGTGATCGCCCCGGCGATCGAGCGGTACACGTCCACAGCGTCCACAGCGTCCACAATGGAGTGAGGGGCTCATGACCACCACCGAGCTGCGCAGCGGCTTCAGTTCCCTGCGCCGGGGCGGACTCAACTGGGACTCGTTCCCGCTGCGCCTGTTCGTCAAGGGCAACGCCAAGTTCTGGAACCCGGCGGACATCGACTTCAGCCAGGACGCCGCCGACTGGCGGACGCTCACCGACGAGGAACGGCGGTCGGCGACCTTCCTGTGCGCCCAGTTCATCGCCGGTGAGGAGGCGGTGACCGAGGACATCCAGCCGTTCATGAAGGCGATGGCCGCCACCGGCCGCTTCGGCGACGAGATGTACCTGAGCCAGTTCTGCTTCGAGGAGGCCAAGCACACCGAGGTGTTCCGCCGGTGGATGGACGCGGTCGGACTGACCGAGGACCTGCACCCGTACGTGGCGGAGAACCCGCACTACCGCAAGCTGTTCTACGAGGAGCTGCCGCAGTCGCTCGGCGTGCTGGCCGACGACCCGAGCCCGGTGAACCAGATCCGCGCGAGCGTCACCTACAACCACGTCGTCGAGGGCAGCCTGGCGCTGACCGGGTACTACGCGTGGCAGAAGGTGTGCACCACCCGGAACATCCTGCCCGGCATGCAGGAACTCGTCCGCCGCATCGGTGACGACGAGCGGCGGCACATGGCCTGGGGCACCTTCACCTGCCGACGGCACGTCGCCGCGGACGACTCGCTGTGGGAGGTGGTGCAGCAGCGGATGGGCGAGTTGCTGCCGCACGCGCTGGGCATGATCCAGTGGGTGAACGAGCAGTTCGAGGAGCCGCGGCCGTTCGACAACGATCCGCAGGAGTTCATCTCCTACGCCGCCGACCGCGCGCAGCGGCGGCTGGGCGCGATCGAGTCGGCGCGCGGGACCCCGGTGGAGCAGATCGACCTGGACTACACCCCGGAGATCCTGGAAGACACCTTCGGCGAAGAGGACGCGAAGGCCTTCGCGGAAGTGGTGGCCCCGGCCTGACGATTGCTATGAGTGGGGCATTACTTGCAATCAACGCTAGTAATGCCCCACTCATAGCATTCGGCCGCCGATCAGGCGTGGCGTGAGGAGGCGGCTGCCTCCAGGCCCAGCAGGGTCACCGCCTGCTCCCGCATCTCGACCTTCCGCACCTTCCCGGTCACCGTCATCGGGAACTCGTCGACCACGTGCACGTACCGCGGGATCTTGTAGTGCGCCAGCTTCCCCGTGCAGAACTCCCGCAGCGACTCGGCGGTCAGCTCCGCGGCACCCTCCCGCAGGCGCACCCACGCCATCAGTTCCTCCCCGTAGCGCGCGTCCGGCACGCCGATCACCTGCGCGTCCAGCACATCCGGGTGCGTGTACAGGAACTCCTCGATCTCCCGCGGGTACACGTTCTCCCCACCCCGGATCACCATGTCCTTGATCCGCCCGGTGATGTTCACGTACCCCTCGTCGTCCATCACGGCGAGGTCGCCGGTGTGCATCCACCTCGCGGCGTCGATCACCTCGGCGGTCTTCTCCGGCTGGTCCCAGTACCCCAGCATCACCGAGTACCCGCGCGTGCACAGCTCCCCCGGCTCCCCGCGCGGCACCGACAACCCCGTCTCCGGGTCGACCACCTTCACCTCCAGGTGCGGCCCCACCCGGCCGACGGTGGACACCCGGCGCTCCACCGAATCGTCCGCCCGCGTCTGCGTGGACACCGGCGAGGTCTCGGTCATGCCGTAGCAGATCGACACCTCCGCCATGCCCATCCGCTCGATCACCTGCTTCATCACCTCGACCGGGCACGGTGAACCGGCCATGATCCCGGTGCGCAGGCTGCTCAGGTCGTAGCTGTCGAAGTCCGGTTCGGACAGTTCCGCGATGAACATCGTCGGCACGCCGTACAGCGAGGTGCACCGCTCGGCCTGCACCGCCTCCAGCGCCGCCTTCGGTTCGAAGGCCTGCGACGGGATCACCATGCACGCCCCGTGCGTGGTCGCCGCGAGATTGCCCATCACCATGCCGAAGCAGTGGTAGAAGGGCACCGGGATGCAGATCCGGTCGACCTCGGTGTACCCGCACAGCTCACCGACGAAGAACCCGTTGTTCAGGATGTTGTGGTGCGAGAGCGTGGCGCCCTTGGGAAAACCGGTGGTGCCCGAGGTGTACTGGATGTTGATCGGGTCGTCCGCGCCGAGCGTGGCGCCGATCTCGGCCAGCCGGTCGGCATCGACCTCGTTGTCCAGCAAGGAATCCCACGCCGGCGTGCCGAGCAGCACCACGTGCTCCAGCCCGGGGCACTCCGGCCGCACCCGCTCGATCATGCCCGCGTAGTCGGAGGTCTTGAACGACTCGGCGGCCACCAGCAGCCGGACCCCGGCCTGGTTGAGCACGAACTTCAGCTCGTGCGAGCGGTAGGCCGGGTTGATGTTGACCAGGATCGCGCCGATCTTCGCGGTGGCGTACTGGATCAGCGTCCACTCGGCACGGTTGGGCGACCAGATGCCCACCCGGTCACCCTTGGTGATGCCGAGGCCGAGCAGGCCGAGCGCGAGCGCGTCCACGTCGGCGGCCAGTTCGGCGTAGGTCCACCGGCGGCCGGTGAGCCGTTCGACCAGCGCGTCGCGGTCGCCGAAGGCGGCCACCGTGCGCGCCAGGTTGTCGCCGATGGTGTCGCCGAGCAGGGGCACGTCGGAGGTTCCGGAGGAGTAGCTTGGCACGGCGGGCATGGGGCCTCCTGCGAGTCGACGGTGACGCACTGCTCAGCTTAAATCGGAGTATGCGGATGTACCTCGTGGACTCGTTCACCGATCGCGCCTTCGCCGGGAACCCGGCGGGCGTGGTGCTACTCGACTCCCCCGCCGACGAAGCCTGGATGCAGTCGGTGGCCGCGGAGCTGAAGCACTCCGAGACTGCCTTCGTGGTCACCACCGCCGAAGGCGCCAAGCCGTTGCGCTGGTTCACCCCGGTCGCCGAGGTCGCCCTGTGCGGGCACGCCACCCTGGCCACCGCGCACGTGCTCGGCGGCGACCAGGTGTTCAGCACCCTGAGCGGCGACCTGCGCTGCACCTCGGCCGACGGCTGGGTGCGGATGGACTTCCCGGCCGACCCGTCCGAAGCGGTGGCCGTCGACCCCGCCGCCGCGCTGCCCGGGGTGACCGTCGAGCACGTCGCCAAGGGGAAGTTCGACCTGCTGGTGGTCGCCGAGAACGCGGCGCAGGTGCGCGGGTTGCGGCCGGACCTCGACGCGATCCGGGCGATATCTTCCTCGGACGTCCGCGGGATGACCGTCACCGCGCCCGGCGACCGCGACGGGATCGACTTCGTCAGCCGGTTCTTCGCCCCGGCGAAGGGGGTCGACGAGGACCCGGTGACCGGTTCGGCGCACTGCACGCTGGCGCCCTACTGGGCCGCCCGCCTCGGCCGGGACGAACTGGTCGGCGAGCAGGCGTCACCACGTGGTGGAGTCGTGCGTGTGGCACTGGACGGGGACCGCGTCACCCTGGCCGGCCAGGCCGTGACCGTGTTCTCCGGCGAACTCAGCGCTTGACCCGGACTTCACGGGACAATGGGGACATGAAGACGATCCTGAACGTCATCTGGCTGGTGCTCTGCGGCTTCTGGATGGCGGTGGGCTACGCCATCGCGGGGATCATCTGCTGCATCCTGATCATCACCATCCCGTTCGGCCTCGCCTCGTTCCGGATGGCGAACTACGCGCTGTGGCCGTTCGGCCGGACGCTGGTCGACCGGCGCGGGTCCGGGGTGGCCTCGGTGCTGGGCAACATCATCTGGATCATCGTCGCGGGCTGGTGGCTGGCGATCGGGCACCTGGTCACCGGGCTGGCGCTGTGCATCACCATCATCGGCATCCCGCTGGGCGTGGCGAACTTCAAGATGATCCCGGTCGCGCTGGTCCCGCTGGGCAAGGAGATCGTGCCGGTGCCGTGAAGGTGGCTTCCACGGCACCGGGAACGGATCAGAACGCGGCTACCGGGGTCTCGTCGTAGAAGCCCCGGAAGTCCGCGGCCGCGCGCGAACCGGCGAAGTTGGCCTCGACCTCGGCCTTCTCCTTGGCGTTCGGGTTCGGGTTGGCGCACGACACCGGTGCGCTCGAACCCGACATCAGGTCCTGGCACAGCCCGGTCCGCCGGTCCGGCAGGCCGAAGATGTGGCCGATCTCGTGCGCGGCGATGCGGGTGGTGTTGTAGCCCTGGTTGACCGCCTGCCGCCCGAACCAGATCTTGCCCCGGCCGAGCGAGTAGGTCTGCGCCCGCGGCCAGCCGTTGTCGGCGACGATGACCAGTGACGCGGGCGATCCCTTGACCAGCCGGACGTTCTTCACGCTGTTGTTCCACACCGCGGCGCCGGCGTCCACGGCGTCCTTGAACTCCGCCGCGCCGCTCGAGTCGTAGTACACCGTGCGCACGGCGATTTCGGCTGCCGAGGCGGGCATGCTCGTGGCGACCTGCGAGAGCACGAGCGGGAACAACAGGGCGAGCGCGGCCAGTACCGATCTGAAGGTTTTCCTCGTCGACACTTGGAACTCCTCACGGGGGGGATACGGGTTCTTCCGTTGTTCCGAGAGAACCGCTCCCACCCGAAACCCTCAAGACCGAGGTTTTCACAGAATTGAGGAACCGCAGGCCAGAGGACGCGTGGCGAGCCGATTCCGGCCGAACGTAGGAACCATGCGCAAACTCCTCGTTCTGCTGACCGCGGCCGCCGCGACGCTGGTGCTGGGCGCGACGCCCGCGGCCGCCGGCACGGTGACCGTCGACTACCACTGCGCCGTCGGTGGCGGGATCGTCGCCTGGGACGTGCAGTACCGCACGACGATCACCGCGCCGGCCACCGTGTCGCAGGGCCAGACCGCCACGGTGACGATCGAGTACACCGGCGTGAAGGACTGGACCACGCACTCGCCGGCCGGCACCTACACCGGCTGGGGCAGCTTCAAGCTCGGTGGTGCGGCCACCGGCACGATCACCGCGCCCGGCCTGACCAATCCCGAGGTCCAGCCCGGCGAGAAGATGCGCTTCACCGGCGCGAGCGCGCAGGTTTCCTTCCCCGCCAAGGGTCAGGTCACCTACACGCCCGCCACCTTCAACTACGGCCCGAACTGCATCGTGTGGAAGCCGGCCGGGGTCGCTGCCACCACGTCAGTCGTCTAAAAAGGACGGTCGCCGGCGATGGCCACCCGCTCGGCCACCCGTGCGTGCGGGAAGTAGTCGTTCACCGCGTAGTGCTGGGTCGCCCGGTTGTCCCAGAACGCCACCGAGTTCGGCCGCCACTTGAACCGCACCTGGAACTCCGGCACGTGCGCCTGCTGGAACAGCAACCGGAGCAGCCGGTCGCTCTCCTCGCGCTCCAGTCCGACGATGTGCGTGGTGAAGGCCTGGTTCACGAAGAGCATGCGGCGGCCGGACTCGGGGTGCGTGCGCACCACCGGGTGCTCCACCGGCGGGAACTCGTCCTGCTTGGCGGCGAGGAAGTCCGCGTCGGAGAAGCGTTCGAAGCCGGGGATGAAGTCGTGCACCGCGGTGAGCCCGTCGATCCGCGCGCGCACCTCATCGGGCAGGTTGTCGTAGGCGGCGGCCATGTCCGCCCACATGGTGTCGCCGCCGAGCGGCGGCACCTCGATCAACCGCAGCACCGAACCGAGCGCGGGCGCCGGCCGGAAGGTGACGTCGGTGTGCCAGATGTTCTCGAACCCGGGCATGGAGGCGCTGCGGGCGAACCGGGTCACCTGCTCGCTGTCCCCGGTCGGGATGAACGGGTTCGTCTCAAGTGGACCCCAGTTGCGCGCGAACGCCCGCTGCTGCTCGGAAGTGATGTCCTGGTCGCGGAAGAACAGCACCTTCCACTCGAGCAGCGCGCGGTTCAGCTCCGCCCGCAGCTCACCGGTCAGCGGGGCGCCGAGGTCGACGCCGTCGATCTCGGCGCCGATCACCGCGCCGAGCGGGGTCAGCGAGAACAGTTCGTAGGGCTGGGATTCCCCGCGGTGCAGCACGCGCGGGCCTTCCAGGATTCCGTCGGCGGGAACGCGCGCGGTGCGCAGGGCAGCACGAATCGGCAGGTCGACAGACAACGCATTTCCTCACTGTGCGAAGGGATCGGTACTAACGCGGGAAGAGCGCGTTACCTCGGCGGGGAGCCGAGACGGCCGCGGCGCACGAGCAGCGCGCAGACGCCGATACCGACCAGGCGGTGAGGAGACCGCCTAGGCCGCGGGACAACACAACGGTGACCCTGGGCTTCGGACATACGAGGAACTATGGACCCGCGTCCGGACGATGGTCAATATCTCCCACACGCTGGGAGGAGTCCCTAGTCCTCCGGTTCCCAGGGCAGCGGCACGATCAGGCAGGGGCCGCCGACGAAGAGGCCGCCGTCGACGCCGAGCACCTTGCCGCCCGCGTACAGGTACGGCGCCTCGATCTGCGCCGGGTGGATGCCGAGCTGGTCGGCGATCACGCTGTGGCCGTGCACGATCCGCTCGCCGCCGAGCCGCTCCAGCAGCAGCTGCGCGATCTCCGGCCCGTTCGGCCCGCGGAAGGCGTAGCGCGTGGTCATCCGGCGCCACACCTCCCACCACTCGGAGATGTCGTCGCCGGCCAGCACCTCGCCGACGTTCTGGTTGATCTCCTCGACGTCGGCACCCCATTCGAGGTACTCCAGCGTGTCGGAGTGCATCAGCAGGTAGTCCTCGGCGTGCGCCAGCAGCGGGCGCTCGACCAGCCACGCGATGTGCTCGTCGGTCAGCTTCTCCTGGTCCGACGGCTGGCCGCCGTTGATCTCCCAGCTGCGGCCGAAGCTGCGCGGGCCGAAGTCCGACGGCACCTCGGTGTCGCCGAAGCGGTGCCTGCCGAGCAGCAGGATCTCGTGGTTGCCGAGCAGGCTGTGCACCTGGCCACCGGCTTCGGCGGCCTGCTCCTGCAGGCGCATGACCAGCTCGATGACGCCGACGCCGTCGGGACCGCGGTCGACGAAGTCGCCGAGGAACCACACGCAGCTCTTGCCGCCGGCCCAGTCGCCGTCGGCGTCCACCAGCTCCTTCGCCAGCAGTGCCTCGGTCAGCCCCTCACGATGCCCGTGTACGTCACCCACCACATAGGTCGGCTGTCCCGCCGCACCGGCATCGTTCATCCCCTGAAGATAAGGCCTGCTCACTGGAGAGGTTCGTCACCCCTGCGCGAAGGGATCCTTGGTCCGCCCGATCAGGTCGGCCACCGAGTCGAGCACGCGCGTCGGCCGGTAGGGGTACAGCTCGGCGGTCTCCCTGGTGGAGATCCCGGTGAGCACCAGGATGGTCTCCAGCCCGGCTTCGATCCCGGCGTGCACGTCGGTGTCCATCCGGTCGCCGATCATCAGCGTGTGCTCGGAGTGCGCGCCGAGGGCCCGCAGCGCCGAGCGCATCATCAGCGGGTTCGGCTTGCCGACGAAGTAGGGCTGGCGGCCGGTGGCCTTCTCGATCAGCGCGGCGACCGAGCCGGTGGCCGGCATCGAGCCCTCCAGGCTGGGGCCGGTGGCGTCCGGGTTGGTGGCGATGAACTTGGCGCCCGCCTCGATCATCCGGATCGCCCTGGTGATCGCGGAGAAGCTGTAGGTGCGGGTCTCGCCGAGCACCACGTAGTCGGGGTCGCGGTCGGTCAGCACGTAGCCGACCTCGTGCAGCGCGGTGGTCAGCCCGGCCTCGCCGATCACGAAGGCCGAGCCGTTCGGGCGCTGGCGGTGCAGGAACTCGGCGGTGGCCAGCGCGGAGGTCCAGATGGCCTGCTCGGGCACGTCCAGCCCGGTCCTGGCCAGCCGCGCGCGCAGGTCGCGCGGGGTGTAGATGGAGTTGTTGGTCAGCACCAGGAAGCCGATGTCGTTGGCGCGCAGCTCGGCGAGGAACTCGTCGGCGCCGGGCACCAGGTGCTCCTCGCGGACCAGCACCCCGTCCATGTCGCTGAGATAGCTCCAACGCGGTTCGTCGCTCATGGGCGCCACCTTATTAGGCGCTGTCCGGTGAGGCTGGTCGATGGGCTTCGTGATCCAGGCGGACAGCGCCTTCAGCCGTTGGGCGTCTCGACGATCACCGTCGTCGCCTTCACCACGGCGACCGCGAGCGAGCCGGGTTTCAGCCCCATTTCGGTGACCGCCTCGGTGCTCATCAGCGAGACCACCCGGTGCGGCCCGCACTGGATCTCCACCTGCGCCATCACCTTGTCCTGGACGACCTCGGTGACCAGCCCGACGAACCGGTTGCGCGCGGACCGCCCGACCCGCGACGGGTCCGGCGGCTCGTCGGCCTGCGCCCTGGCGAAGGCGGCCAGCTCGGCCCCGTCGACCACCTTGCGGCCGCTGGTGTCGTCGACGGCGGTCAACTGGCCGGCGCGGACCCACCGGCGCACCGTGTCGTCGCTGACCCCGAGCAAGCGGGCTACCTCGGCCAACCGAAACTGCGGCATGAGCAGGAGGCTAAACCCGCAGATGCGGATGCGCTACGGGCTCGTCCGAAGCTTGACCGCTGATCGTCGGGATCGGCACTACCCTGGGCAGCGTGACGGCGGTAGATCTTGGCATTCCCCGACCATCCGGGAAGCGGCAGAACCCCGCCGAACCCCGGCCCGACCACCCCGGGCTGATCGACTCGTTCGGCCGGGTGGCCACCGACCTGCGGGTGTCGCTGACCGACAAGTGCAACCTGCGCTGCACCTACTGCATGCCCGAAGAGGGCCTGGACTGGCTGCCCGGCGACCAGGTGCTCACCGACGACGAGCTGCTCCGGCTGCTGCGCATCGCGGTCGAGCTGCTCGGGGTCACCGACATCCGGCTCACCGGCGGTGAGCCGATGCTGCGACCGGGGCTCGAGCGGATCGTGGCCGAGGTGTCCGCGCTGCGGCCGAAGCCCCGGCTGTCGATGACCACGAACGGCATCGGCCTGGCGAAGCGGGCCGAGGGCCTGGTCGCGGCCGGGCTGGACCGGATCAACGTGTCCCTGGACACCATCGACCGCGACACCTTCGCCCGGCTGACCAGGCGGGACCGGCTCCGGCACGTGCTGGAGGGCCTGGCCGCCGCCCGCGACGCCGGGCTGTCGCCGGTGAAGGTCAACGCGGTGCTGATGCGCGGGGTCAACGACCACGAGGCCGCGCCGCTGCTGCGGTTCTGCCTGGACAACGGCTACCACCTGCGGTTCATCGAGCAGATGCCGCTGGACGCGCAGCACGGCTGGGACCGCCGCGGCATGATCACCGCGGCCGACATCCTCGACCTGCTCGGCGCGGAGTTCGAGCTGACCCCGAGCGAAGCGCCGCGCGGTGGCGCGCCGGCCGAGCGCTGGCTGGTCGACGGCGGCCCGGGTGACGTCGGCGTGATCGCCTCGGTCACCCGGCCGTTCTGCTCGGCCTGCGAGCGCACCCGGCTGACCGCCGACGGGGCCGTCCGCTCCTGCCTGTTCAGCAACGACGAGACCGACCTGCGGGCCCTCGTGCGCGCGGGCGCGCGCGACGAGGAGATAGCGGGCGCCTGGCGCGACACCATGTGGGGCAAGCTGGCCGGGCACGAGATCAACGAGGCCGGGTTCGCGCAGCCGATCCGGCCGATGAGCGCGATCGGCGGTTGATGCGGGTGACCACGGTCCAAGTGCGGTTCTTCGCCTCGGCGCGGGCCGCCACCGGAGTGGACAGCGAGGTGCTCACGCTCCCGGCCGGTTCGTCGGTGGCCGAGGCGGTCGAGCAGCTGCGGCAGCGGCACCCGGAGCGGCTGCCGAAGGTGCTGGAGGTGGCCAGCTTCCTGCTGGACGGCGTCGCGGTGCGGGACACGTCGTTCCGCCTGCCCGACGGGGCCGAGCTGGACGTCCTGCCGCCTTTCGCCGGTGGTTAACCCGGGCGTCACCCACCGGACGTCGAGTTCGCCGAGGCTGTCGCGCATGCGCCGCCTCCTCGTGCTCCTGCTGACCGCGTTCGCCGTGGCCGGGCTGGCCACGCCCGCGTCGGCTTCCCACTGGGTGAAGCCGCTGGCACAGGCGCACGCGCACAACGACTACGAGCACGACCGGCCGCTGCACGACGCGCTGGACCACGGGTTCACCAGCGTCGAAGCGGACATCTACCTGGTCGACGGGCAGTTGCTGGTGGCGCACGACCTGGCGGACGTGACCCCGGAGCGCACGCTGGAGTCGCTGTACCTGGAGCCGCTGCGGGAGCGGGTGCTGCGGAACTCCGGGCACGTCTACCCGCGGCGCGTGCCGTTCCAGCTGCTGGTCGACCTCAAGAGCGGCGCCGAGGACACCTACGCGGCGCTCGCGAAGGTGCTGGCGTCCCCGCGGTACTCCTTCCTCTTCACCGCCTACCGGGACGGCTGGGTGCGGGACAAGGCCGTCGAGGTCGTGCTGTCCGGTAACCGGCCGCGAGAGGTGCTGGCGGGGCAGCGGGACCGGTTGGCCTTCTACGACGGCCGCATCGCCGCTCAGGACGATCTGGGGCCCGGTTCCGACGCCCGCCTGGTGCCGCTGGTCTCGGACAACTGGACGAAGCTGTTCACCTGGACCGGCGAGGGCCCGTTCCCTGCGGCCGAGCGGGCCCGGCTGGCCGAGATCGTGGCGACCGCGCACGCGGCGGGCCAGCGGGTGCGGTTCTGGGCCACGCCGGACGCGCCAGGACCGGCCCGTGAAGCGATCTGGACCGAACTCGCCGACGCGGGTGTGGACCACATCAACACCGACGACCTGGCCGGGCTGGCGGCCTTCCTCCGGGATTAACGCACTTTGTGCGTAAGTGCACTAACGGCCTACGGATGCGTTTTACACGTGACCCAAGCCTCACGATCAGTGAATTATCTCGAGAAGGAAACGGCCCGGTAACGGCCACCTGAGCTGCGAAAACACCGGAATCGTCAGAGGTTGCCCGCTGTTACAGTGATGCAGGTCACACCTCGAATAATTTCCGATCACGCCGAAGGTTACGTACCGTCGCTTTTCGGTTGGCCCCGACCGACCAGAGCAACACCGGGATTCCGAAGCGCCGAACCCTGTCCGGCGGAATCCCGGCCCATACCCCGAGCGAAAGAAAACTTCCGGACAGGGACGACACGAACCCCCCGATGTTCAGCAGGCGCGGGAAGTGAGTAGTAACCAATGGCTTACCGAGGCAAGCACCGCAAGATGTCCGCCGCCACCAAGCACATCGCCCGCGTGGCGATCGCCGGTATGGCGGTCGGCGCCCCGCTCGCCATCGCCGCGACCCCCGCGCAGGCCGAAGGCACCAACTGGGACGCGATCGCCCAGTGCGAGAGCGGTGGCAACTGGTCCACCAACACCGGCAACGGCTACTCCGGTGGCCTGCAGTTCTCGCCGAGCACCTGGAAGGCCTACGGCGGCAAGGGCAGCGCCCACAACGCCTCCCGCGAGGAGCAGATCGCCGTGGCCGAGAAGGTCAAGGCTGGTCAGGGCATCAACGCGTGGCCGACCTGTGGCAAGAAGGGTGGCTCGTCCGCCAGCTACAAGGGCAAGAACACCCAGGGCTCGGCCAAGAAGAGCGCCCCGGCGGCGAAGAAGAGCGCCCCGAAGTCGGCCCCGGTCCAGCAGTCGGCCCCGGTGGCCACCGGCG
Organism: Amycolatopsis sp. 195334CR; assembly: GCF_017309385.1. NCBI lineage: Bacteria > Bacillati > Actinomycetota > Actinomycetes > Pseudonocardiales > Pseudonocardiaceae > Amycolatopsis > Amycolatopsis sp. 195334CR. The sequence continues at coordinate 1,717,563 of NZ_JAFJMJ010000001.1, forward strand.
TGGCGAAGTCGAACCCGGCCGGTGACTACACCGTGGTCGCGGGCGACACCCTGTCGAAGATCGCGTCGGCGCACGGCGTCGAGGGTGGGTTCGCCAAGCTGCAGGAGCTGAACAAGGAGTTCATCCCGAACGCGGACTTCATCGTGGTCGGCCAGAAGATCGCCACCAAGTGACACCAGCGTGCGCGATCACGGCCCGATAACGCCGTGACAAGCGAAAAGGTCCCACCGCCAATCCCCTGGGCGGTGGGACCTTTTCGTGCGTTCAACAACATAACGTCGCCGCGCATTTACTGAGCGCCGCCATTCCGCTCCGCTGAATCCCGGCCCCAGCAACCGATTTCCCCGCGGGGTCGATGGTTACGCCTTCAGTGGGGAATGCGGAGGCTTGAGAGCCGCCCTCAGCCACCCGAATACGGCCCGCAGGTGGGGCCCAGAGGCCTCCGGCAGCCATCAGCCGCTGAATGCGGGCCGCCAAGCGCCCGAGGCGGCGTTCAGCCAGCCGAACACAGGTCGCGAGCAAGCTGCCGGATGCACCCGGCAGCCCACAGCCACCCGATACCGCCGCGAGCGGCCACCAGGCGCCGAGGCGGCATTCAGCCGCCTGATGCCGCCCTTGAGCGGGCCCCCATGCGTTCCATGCGGCATCCAGCCGCCCGAATGCGAGATTCGAGCTGGGGGTCGGATCCAGCCAGCAGAGCGTTCAGCCACCCGATGCGGCGCGTGAGCCGTCGGGCGGTCAGGTCAGCCAAGCCCTCAGGGGGAGTTGACCCATTCGTCCGTGCCGTCCGTGAAGGTCTGGTGCTTCCACACCGGCAGCCGCGCCTTGACCTCGTCCACCAGGTCCGAGCACGCCAGGAACGCCTCCCGCCGGTGGTCGGCGGCCACGGCGCACGCCAGCGCCACGTCACCGATCGCCAGCGTGCCGATCCGGTGGCTCACCGCCACCGCCCGCACGCCTTCGAACCGCGTCGCCAGTTCCGACACCACGCGCGCCAGCACGTCCCCGGCACTCGGGTGGCCCTCGTACACCAGGCCCCGCACGCCCTTCCCGCCGTCGTGGTCGCGGACCACGCCCGAGAAGGTCACCACGGCACCCGCCGCGTCGTCGCCGACCAAGGCGGCGTGCTCCTCGACCGAGATCGGGGCGTCCGTCACGGCGGCCAGCGCGATGCGCGCCCCGGCGGCGACCGGAGCGACCGACGTGCCCGATATGCCCGACGTGCCCGACATGCCCGACGTGCCCGACGCAGCCGACGTGGCAGTCACGTGGTCGCCCCCGTGCAGCTGCTCGACCGCGTGGTCCAGCACGCCCTCCAGCACCCCGAGACCGTCCTTCACCCCACCTCGGGACCCCGGCAGGTTCACCACCAGCGTCCGCCCAGCCACCCCGGCGACCCCCCGCGAGAGCACCGCCGTCGGCACCTCGGGCAGCCCGGCCGCCCGCACCGCGTCCGCCACCCCCGGCAGCTGGTAGTCCAGCACCGACGTGGTCGCCTCCGGCGTGCGGTCGGTCGGCGAGATGCCGGTCCCACCGGTGGTGATCACCACGTGCACGTCCTCGGCCAGGCAGGCCCGCAGCGCCCGCGCCACCGGCTCCCCGTCCTCGACCACGATCGGCTCCGGCACCTCGTAGTCGCGCTGGGCCAGCCAGTCCACGATCACCGGGCCGGTGCGGTCCGGGTACACCCCGGCCGCCGCCCGGTTGGACGCCACGATCACCCTCGCCGCACGCTTCACCGGGCGCCTCCCGCCGGACGTTCCCAGAGGCCGGTCTTCCCGCCCTCCTTGCGATCCAGCCGCACCTCGTCGAGCGTCGCGGCCGGATCCACCGCCTTGATCATGTCGTGCACGGTCAGCCCGGCCACCGCCACCGCGGTCAGCGCCTCCATCTCCACCCCGGTGCGGTCCTTGGTCCGCACCGTGGCCAGGATCCGGATCTCCGCCGCGCCCAGTGCGAACTCGACCTCGACCCCGGACAGCGCCAGCTGGTGGCACAGCGGGATCAGGTCCGGCGTGCGCTTGGCACCCATGATCCCGGCGATCCGCGCGGTGGCCAGCGCGTCGCCCTTGGGCAGGCCGTTCGACGACAGCAGCCCGACCACCTCCTCGGTGGTGCGCACCACGCCACTGGCGTAGGCGATCCGGACCGTCGAATCCTTGCCGGAGACGTCGACCATGCGAGCCGCGCCCGCCGCGTCGACGTGCGTAAGTTCGCTCACCCGCCGGAGACTACCCGCGTCGCGTTCTTCACCGCTTCCGCGACCGCCGGCGCCACCGCCGAGTCGAACACGCTCGGCACGATGAACGAGGCGTTGAGCCGGTCGCCGTCCACCACGTCGGCGATCGCGTCGGCGGCGGCCAGCAGCATCTCGTCGTCGATGTGCCGGGCGTGCGCGTCGAGCAGGCCGCGGAAGACGCCGGGGAAGGCGAGCACGTTGTTGATCTGGTTCGGGTAGTCGCTGCGGCCGGTGGCGACCACCGCGGCGTGCCGCTGGGCCTCCAGCGGGTCGATCTCCGGGTCCGGGTTGGCCAGCGCGAACACCACCGCGTCGGAGTTCATCGTGGCGACCTGCTCGGCCCCGAACAGGTTCGGCGCCGACACCCCGATGAACACGTCCGCGCCGACCAGCGCGTCATGCAGGGTGCCGGAGATGCCGTCCTTGTTGGTGGCCGCGGCGATCTCGGTCAGGTTGTCGTCGAGGTTGCCGCGGGCCGAGTGCACGATGCCGTCGATGTCGGCGGCCACGATGTCGGCCGGCTTCTTGCGCAGCAGCAGCCGGATGATCGCCGAACCGGCCGCGCCGACCCCGCTGACCACGATCTTGCAGTCCTCGATGCGCTTGCCGACCACGCGCAGCGCGTTGCGCAGCGCGGCGACCACCACGATCGCGGTGCCGTGCTGGTCGTCGTGGAAGACCGGGATGTCCAGCAGCTCGCGCAGCCGCGCCTCGATCTCGAAACAGCGCGGCGCGGCGATGTCCTCCAGGTTGATGCCCGCGTAGACCGGGGCCAGCGCCTTGACGATGCTGATGATCTCCTCGGTGTCCTGGGTGTCCAGGCAGACCGGCCAGGCGTCGACGTCGGCGAACTTCTTGAACAGCGCCGCCTTGCCCTCCATCACCGGCAGCGCCGCGGCCGGGCCGATGTTGCCGAGGCCGAGCACGGCCGAGCCGTCGGTGACCACGGCGACCGTGTTGCGCTTGATGGTCAGGCGCCGCGCGTCCTCGGGATTGGCGGCGATCGCCTGGCAGACGCGGGCCACACCCGGGGTGTAGGCGCGGGAGAGGTCGTCACGGTTGCGGAGCGCGACCTTGGGCGTGACCTCGATCTTGCCGCCGAGGTGGATCAGGAAGGTGCGGTCGGAGAACTTCCGCACCCGGACGCCCGGCAGCGCGTCGAGCGCCTCGGTGATGTCCTGGGCGTGGTTGGCCGACAGCACGTTCGCACTGATGTCCACCACGATCGAGGCGGGGTGCGACTCGACCACGTCGAACGCGGTGAGCACGCCGCCGACGCGGCCCACCGCGCTGGTCAGGTCACCCGCCGCACTCGCCGAGGAGGGTGCCTCGACACGGACGGTGATCGAATATCCGGGACCGGGAACCGGCATGGGAGAACCCCCGCGATCTGCGCTGGAACAGTGGTGCACAGAACCCTAGCCCCGTGATCGCCGACACTGGCGATCTGCCGGTTTACCAGCCGGTAACCGCTATTTGTTGATCTCCGTCCGCGGGTGCACGTAGGGCACCGAGTCCAGCGGGAAGGTCACGTCGCCGAACGGGGACAGCGCGCCCTGGCGGTCCGCGGCCAGTTCGGACACCGGGTGCTCCCCCTCGGCCACGTGCGGCCAGGTGGGGTCGATGCCGTTCTTCTTACCGGTCTTGGCCTTCGCCACGTCGTCCTCCATGGTTCGAACTCGCGGGTCCAGTGTGCCAGGTGACCCCGGCACGGGTCCGAACAGGCGATATTCTGGACCGGATGCCCGGAACCTCGTTGGCGGACTGGCTGCGCTCCAGACCGGATGGAACGCTGGTCGCGCTGTTGCGGACCCGGCGTGACCTGGCCACGCCGCCGCCGTCCAACAGCACCGTGCTGGCCACCCGCGCGGGCACGCCGGGCTCGATCTCCCGCGCCTGTGAGGACCTGGACACCTTCACCCTCGCCGTGCTCGACGCGCTGCTGCTCGCCGGTGCCGACACCGAGGCGGTCACCGCCGCCGAAGTGGACGAGTTGCTCGGCCGGTCCGCGAAGCGCGGGCTGGAGCGGCTGCGCGACCGCGCGCTCGCCTGGGGCGAGGACGACGCGATCCGCGTGCCGCCGACGGCGCGGGAGGCGCTCGGCCCGTTCCCGGCCGGGCTCGGCAGCCCGTCGAAAGCGCTCTCCGAAACGGACCTGGCCGCCGCGGTCGACGAGGTGACCGACGCCGAGCGCGCGCTGTTGCAGAAGCTCGCCGCCGGACCGCCGATCGGCAACACGCGCGACGCCGGCGCGATGGTCCCGCTCGACGAAGCCACCACCCCGGTGCAGAAGCTGCTCGCGCGCGGGCTGCTGCTGCGCCGCGACGACACCACCGTCGAACTTCCCCGCGAACTCGGTGTCCTGCTGCGCGGCGGGCACGTGTTCAGCGACGCGCAGCTGACCGAGCCGGAGCTGCCGACCCACCCGCACCAGCAGTCCACAGTGGACGAGGCGGCGGCCGGTGAGGCGATGGAGTTCCTGCGGCACACCGAACGGCTGATCGCGCTCTGGTCGGAGCAACCGCCGCCGGTGCTCAAGTCCGGCGGGCTCGGCGTGCGCGAGCTGCGGAAGCTGGCGCGGGAGCTGGACGTGGACGACCAGCGCGCGACGTTGGTCGCCGAGGTGGTCGTCGGCGCCGGGCTGGCCGGGGACGACCAGAGCGGCACGCCCGAGTGGGTGCCGACGGTGCTCGCCGACAGCTGGCTCGCCTCGGAACCGGCGGCGCGCTGGGCGGTGCTCGCGCAGGCGTGGCTGGACCTGCCGCGCTCCCCCGGGCTCGCCGGGCAGCGCGACGCGAAGGACAAGCCGCTAGCCCCGCTTTCGGAGGAGTTGCGCCGACCGCTCGCGCCAGCCGGGCGCCGCCGGGTGCTCACCACGCTCACCGAACTGCCCTCGGGCACCGGGGTGAAGAGCGTGGAGGAACTGGTCGCGTCGCTCGCCTGGCACGCGCCGCGGCGGGGTGGCCGGTTCCGCGACGAGAACGTGCGCTGGGCGATGGCCGAGGCGACCGCGCTCGGCCTGGTCGCGCTCGGCGCGATCACCACGGCCACCGGCATGCTGCTCGAGGACGACCGTCCGAACGCGACACTCGCGATGGCGGAGGCGTTGCCGGACCCGGTGAACCACGTGCTGGTGCAGGCGGATCTCACGGTGGTCGCGCCCGGTCCGCTGGAGGCCGACCTGGCCACCGAGATCACCGCGGTGGCCGACATCGAGTCCGCCGGGCACGCCACGGTGTACCGGGTCACCGAGACGTCGGTCCGGCGCGCGCTGGACACCGGGCGCACGGCGGCGGAGCTGCACTCGCTGTTCGGCGAGCGGTCGGCGACGCCGGTGCCGCAGTCGCTGACCTACCTGATCGACGACGTGGCGCGGCGGCACGGGCGGCTGCGCGGTGGCGTGGCGGGCTCGTTCCTGCGCTGCGACGACGAGGTGCTGCTCGCCGAGGTGCTCAGCAATCCGGCGGCCGAGCAGCTCGATCTGCGCAAGATCGCGCCGACCGTGCTGATCAGCACGTTCCCGCTGGCCGAGGTGCTCGACGGCCTGCGCGCGGCGGGATTCGCCCCGGCCGCCGAGGGGCCGGACGGGCGGGTGGTCGACCTGAACCGCAACCGCGGTCGGCGCATCCCGGCACGCAGCCGGAACGCGCGGCGCGTGCACGCCGAACCGACTTCGCCCGGTGGTGACCAGATCGCGTCGATCGTGACGAACCTGCGGGCGGGCGACCGCGCGGCGGGTACGCGGCGCGGCACCGCGGTGCGCGCCCCCGGTGGCGGCGGCGCCGACACGTCGATGACGCTCGCGCTGCTCGCCAGGGCCACGCGGGAGCAGCGCGAGGTGTGGATCGGTTTTGTCGACGACCGCGGCACGGCGGCGCAGCGCGTGGTCACCCCGGCGCGCGTGGGCGGTGGGATGCTGGAGAGCACGGACAACCAGCGGTATCCGTTGCACCGCATCACTTCCGCCGCCCTCGTCGAGGACTAGCCGGGTCAGAGTTCGCGCAGGCCCTGGAGGACGCGCTCCATGAACTCGCGGGCGGACGGGTCGCCCTGGATCAGGCTCGACTGGTGGATCAGGACCAGCCCGGCGTCGGCCAGATCGCCGACGAAGACCTTCACCACGCCGAGCGGCAGCCGCAGGTAGGCGGCGATCTCGGCGATGGAGTGCGTGTCGTGGCACAGCTCGCAGATGAGGCGGTACTCGGTGGGGAGGGTGGTGGTCTGGGTCCGGCCCTGGTCGGTGGTGGAGATCAGGGCTTCCAGCGCGAGGTCGTGCGCGGAATGGGTGCGGCCGCCGGTCCGGGCGTAGGGACGGACGAGCGAGCGGGACGCGCGCCCGGCAGGCCACGCCGGCGCCGCGGGCCGGGGGGCGGGGCGGACGGGGGCCATGGCGCGCATCGGCGCAGGCTCCATGGGTTCGGGAGGCTCGTAGCGAGCGGGGGCCGGGGGTTCGGGGGGTGTGTATGGCTCGGGTCGGGTGTGTGGCTCGGGTGGCGCGTAGGCCTCGGACCGCGAGTACGGCTCGTGGGGCGCATACGGCTCATGGGGCTCGGGCGGCGCGTAAGCCTCGGAGCGCGCGTAAGGCTCGGGTGACGCGTAAGGCTCGGAGCGCGCGTACGGCTCCGATGGCGCATAAGGCTCGGACCGCGAGTACGGCTCGGAAGGCGCGTAAGACTCAGGCTGCGCATAGGAGTCGTAGGGTTCGTGCGGTTCGGGCGACTCTGGCCAAGCTGGGGACTCTGGAGACGCGTACGGATCCGGCTCGTCGTAGGCGTATGGCTCGGTTTTCGAGTAGAAGCCGGGGGGTGCGGGTGGTCCGGACCAGGCGGGTGGCCCGGATGGAGCAAGCGGCCCAGGCGGCGGAGCGGGCGGCGGCGGCACCGAAGGCAGTGGCGCGGAAGGCGAAGCAGAGCGCGAAGAAGCACCAGGAGAAGACCGCGAAGAAGAAGCGCCCGGAGAAGAAGCACCAGAGGAAGCCGAAGAAGAAGCACCTGAAGAAGGCGTGACCGGAACCGAAAAGCGGCCCGTGGTGTACTTCGCGATGTCGAAGCGGCTTGGGTTGTCCAAAGCCTCCCGCTCGCTGCCGGCGTGCAGCGCGTCCCAGTCGGCGCTCACCGGATCGCGCCCGAAGTCCCGCGGAGTGCCCATCGTCAGCCGCGTACCCCGCCTTGCAGTTGCGCGCGCAGCTCCGGGGTCAGCTGCTGGCCGACCCGGTCCACCAGCAGCGTCATCTCGTACGCCACCGTCCCGATGTCACTGGTCGGCGCGGCCAGCACGGCCAGGCTCGAACCGTCCGAAATGGACATCAGGAACAGGTACCCCCGCTCCATCTCCACCACCGTCTGGTTGACCACACCCGCCTCGAAGCACCTCGCCGCCCCCTGGGTCAGGCTGACCAACCCGGACGACACCGCGGACAGCTGCTCGGCCCGCTCCACCGGCAACCCGTCCGAGCTGGCGAGCAGCAGACCGTCGGCCGACACCACCACCGCGTGGGCGGCACCGGGCACCCGGCGCACGAAGTCGGTGACCAGCCAGCCGAACCCACCGGATGAGGTGGTAGCCATCACTGTCCCTCCTTGCTCCGGCGACTACCCGGCACGCACAACTGCTTCGCACCAGCGTATTCGCGTCCGGGGCAGGGTTCGACCCCGCCCCGCGGTGAAAAGGGGAACTTCAGCCCGCCCGCAACGCGGTGTCGTGCTGGATGGCGTGCTGGACCACCGAGATCAGCACCTGCTTCGCCGACTCCCGCTCGCGCGCGTCACAAGCCATGATCGGCACGCTCGGCGAGATCGTCAGCGCGTGCCGGACGTCCTCGATCTGGTGGTGCAGCAGCCGGTCGAAGCAGTTGATGGCGACCACGTACGGCAGCTTCCGGTTCTCGAAGAAGTCGATCGACGGGAACGCGTCCGAGAGCCTGCGGGTGTCCACCAGCACCACCGCGCCGATCGCGCCCAGTGCCAGGTCGTCCCACATGAACCAGAACCGGTGCTGCCCCGGCGTGCCGAACACGTACAGCACGATGTCCGAGTCCAGGGTGATCCGGCCGAAGTCCATCGCCACCGTGGTGGTCGTCTTGTTCGGCGTCGCCGAGACGTCGTCGACGCCGGAACTGGCCTCGGTCATCGAGGCCTCGGTGGTCAGCGGGTCGATCTCGGAGACCGCACCCACCAGCGTGGTCTTTCCCGACCCGAACCCGCCCGCCACCACGATCTTCGCCGACGAGGTCGGTCCCGCGGCCGCCGACGTGTTCGCGTCGGAGCTAAATTCTCCGAAGCCCACTGAGCACCCTTTCCATGAACTCGATACTCGGCCTGTCCCCGACGACCGTGCTCCCGCTGTGCACGAGAACCAGTCCGAGACCGGCGACATCACCAATCAGCACCCGCACCACACCGAGGGGCAGCCGCAGATGCGCGGCGATCTCGGCGACCGACCGGGTGTCCAGGCACAGGTCGCAGATCGACCGGTGCTCGGGCACCCGAACCGAATCGATCAGCCTGCCCCGTTCACTGGTCGAGATCAAGGCCTCGATGGCCAGGTCGTAGCTGGGCTTGGTCCGCCCGCCGGTCCGGAAGTACGGCCGGACCAGGCCGGAGGTCTCCACCGGCTCCTCCGGCGGCGTGCTCGGGCGCGCCGACGGGATGAACTGCTCCGGTTCGGGCTCCTCCGGGCCGCCGAAGGCGGTGAACCCGCCCGCCGCGTCCCGCAGCGAGCCGCCGCCCACGCCGTACAACTCCGACACCGGCCCGCTGAGCAGCCGGTCGCGGAAGTCGTCGACGTTGAATTCGGCGGGCCCGCGCGTGCCGGGCTCGTCCGCCGGGTTCAGCCACGACGACGGATCCGGCGCCACCGGCTCCGGTGCCACCTCGTCACCGCCTCGCCGGGACCGCCACTCGCGGTCTATCCGGTCCCGGAAACTCTTCCAGTCCTCCCCTGCGACCTCGCCCCCACGGCTGTCCGAAATGTTCGAGTTGTCCGACTCATTCGGCCAACGCGCACTGGAGAAGTCGTCGTCGAACCGACGTTCGCCTCTCGAGCGCCCCGAGTCCACGGTTATCTCCTCTGTGTCCCGCCGACCGCCCTAGCGGCGGGCGGCGCCCTGCAGCTGAGCGCGCAGTTCCGGGGTCATCTGCTGCCCGACCCGCTCGACCAGCAGCGTCATCTCGTAGACGACCAGCCCGATGTCACTGTCCGGTGCACCCAGCACCGCCAGGCACGAACCGTCCGAAACCGACATCAGGAACATGAACCCGTTGGCCATCTCGACCACGGTCTGCGCGACGGCTCCGCCGTCGAACACCTTCGCCGCCCCGCGCGCCAGGCTGGTCAGCCCGGAGGCCACCGCGGCGAGCTGATCGGCCCGGTCCTTGGGCAGCCCTCGTGAGGCCGCCAGCAACAACCCGTCCGCCGAGACCACTACCGCATGCGCGGCACCGGGTACCCGGTGCACGAAATCGGTGATGAGCCAAGCGAAACTGCCCTGCTGACCGGCCCCCGGCTGCTGCACCGCCTTGCCCGGCTGCGCCTGCCCGCCCGGCTGCACTGACCCCGCCCGTGTCACTCTCACTCCTTCGCGCTTGGTTCAGTAGGTCGTCCCGCGACGCCGTCCTCTACGGCGTCCGGACGCGTTTCCGGCACCGCGGTACCGGCCTCCGGATTCTCCTGGACGGCATGCCTGCCGCTCTGGTAACCCCGCTGAAAACTGACCATACGGCTTCGCGCCACCGAAGCCGACCTAGTCATTGACGGGGCCGCCTCCGGCTGCGGGGAGGAACTGTCGGTGAAAGCGCTCTGATCCGCCGATTCCCCGGTCACCGAGCCGGGGACCAGGTAGGCGTTGGGCACGCGTTTGGGCAGGCCGGCCTCGGTGACGCCCTCGGCCTTGTCCTCCAGCAACGACTGCGCCGCCTGCCAGCCCTCGTCCGAGGCGCTCTGCCATCCTCCGTCGGTCACGCCCGCTCCCTCTCGCCCCTCCGGCGCGGCCGCGGTCCCCTCCGGTGTCTCCGCGGGCCAGCCGGTCTCTTCCGGTCCAGTCTCCTCCGCTTCACTGAACCATCGGGAGAGCACGGACTGGTAGATCGGCAACCGGCGAGTCGGCACGTCGTCCTCGAGCGCGCTGCGGCCGCTCTCGTCCGAGGTGTCCGGCTCCGGCCTGCCCATCGGCGGCACGAAGGTGGGTTCACGGGTGGGCAGGGCCAGCGGGAACGGCTCGCTGCCGTGCCCGTTGGTTTCGGCGGGAGCACTGCCGTTGGTGCCGTTGCTCGACGGCGAAGACGGCGAAGACGGCGAAGACGGCGAAGACGGCGATGCCGGCGAAGTCGGCGCGGGCGTGGTGACCGTGGGGAACGCGTTCTCGTCGAACTCGGCCACCGGGAAGCCCTGGTCGTCCACCGGCTCCTTCGGCGGCTCCGGGACGTCGCTCAGGAACGGGCCCGCCGCGCTGGACGAACCGTGCACCAGGTCGTCGAGGCTGATCGGCTGGTCGAGCGCGACCAGCCCGCCGGTGCTGGGACCGGAGCTCGCGGACGGCACCGGGGCCTGCGGACGGCTGATCTCGGCGGGCTCCTCGGGCGGGGCCTGCTGGTTCAGCGGGGTCAGCGTCATCGGCGAGGTGAGCGAATCGACACCCAGCTCGCTCGGCGGCTGCGGCGGCGGGCCGCCGATCGGCGACATCTGCGGCAGCGACGACTCCGACCGCGGGCGCTCGGTGGCCGGCACGCTGGTCAGCAGCTGCGCCGGGACCACCACCCTGGCGATGATGCCGCCGTCGATGTCCTCGTTCTCGCGGAGCTGCACCTCGATGCCGTGGCGCTGGGCCAGCCGCGCGACCACGTACAGGCCCATCCGGCGGGTCACCGACACGTCCAGGTCGGGCGGGTCGGCCAGGCGGCGGTTGGCCTCGGAGATCTGGTCGTCGGACATGCCGACGCCCTTGTCGGTGACCTGGATGGCCAGGGCGCGGCGGCGGGTCATCACCGCGCGCACGGTCACCTTGGTCTCCGGCTCGGAGAAGTAGGCCGCGTTGTCCAGCAGCTCGGCCAGCACGTGCACCAGGTCGTGGATGGTCAGGCCCTGCACGGCCACGTCCGGGATGACGCCGACCTCGACGCGCGAGTACTGCTCGATCTCGGAGACCGCGGCACCGATCACGTCGGCGGCGGGCACCGGCCGCGGCACCGACTTGGCCAGCCCGGCGCCGGAGAGCACCAGCAGGCTCTCGCCGTTGCGGCGGAGGCGGGTGGCGAGGTGGTCCAGCTCGAACAAGCTGGCGAGGTGGTCGGGGTCCTGCTCGTCGGCCTCGAGCCGGTCGATCACGCCGAGCTGGCGCTCCACCAGCCGCTGCGAGCGGCGGGACAGGTTGACGAAGATGCCGTTGACGTTCTCGCGCAGCAGGGCCTGCTCGGCGGCCAGTCGCACGGCCTGCGCGTTGACCACGTCGAAGGCGCGGGCCACCTGGCCGATCTCCTCGGTGGTGTGCACCGGCACCGGATCGATGGCGCGCTCGGCGGCGGCCTTCGGGTCCGACTCCGACATGATCTTCTCGACCGCTTCGGGCAGGTGCCGTTCGGCCACTTCGAGCGCGTTGGTGCGCAGGCTCCGCAGCGGGACCAGCATCGAGCGGGCGACCACGAACATCAGCGTCAGCGCGACCAGCAACCCGGCGAGGATGCCCGCCGAGACGAAGATCAGCGTGCGCTGCTCGCTGCCGGCCAGGTCACCGGTGTACGAACCGGCCTCGTCCAGCAGGCGGTTCTCCACCTGGCTGATCAGGTTCAGCGTGGCCGCCGAGGACTGGGCGACCGCACCGGGGTCGATCGCCACGTTGATCTTCGCCTCCGCGCGCAGCAGCGCCAGCTGCTGGTACTGGAAGCGCCGGGAGACCAGCTCACCGGTGATCGTGTTGGCGTAGTCCTGGCGGGCCTGCGAGGTGGCGACGTTGTTGAAGGCGTCGATCTGGGAGACCAGGTTCGCCTCGGCGCTGTTGATGCTGGACAGCTCGGCGGGCTCGAAGCTGCCGCGGATCGCCGCGTTGCGCAGGAACGCGTTCTGCTGGGCCGAGAACTCCTTGGCGTGCGACAGCGCGGCGAGCGCGTCGTGCCGGTCCTGCAGGCCCTTGTCGGTGACGTCGGCGCCGAACTCGTCGGAGACGGCGAGCAGCGCGTCGATGACGCCGGCGTAGGACTCGAGCGCGGCCAGCGCGGCGAAGGAGGCGTCATTCGCGGACACGCGCAGCTGGCCGAGGCCGTCGAGACGGGCGGTGGCCTGGCCGAACAAGGCGGTGGTCACCGGGTCGTCGATGCCTTCGACCTCGGGGGCGTCCCGCAGCGTGGTGGCGGCGCGGTCGGAGCGGGCGATCTGGTCGTCCAGCTCACCGCGGCCCTGCGGCCGCCCGGAGACGATCCAGGCGGACATGGTCTCGCGCTCGGACTGCAGTTCGTCGACCGTGGCGGCGACCTTCTGGCTGAGCGCGATGCGCTGCTCGGCGCGGTCGTAGACGCCGATGTCCTCGAAGCCCTCGTAGACGCGCAGGCCACCCAGGAAGAGCGCGGCGATGGTGGGGAGCAGGAACACCACGACGAGCTTGTTGCTGACCCGCCAGTTCCTCAGCCCACGGGTGCGCGGTCCCCCCGGTGGCGGGGCGAGGGCACCGGACCGCGACGGGGTTACTCCGTTCGGGCCGTCCTGTGCTGCCGCGTCATTACCTTCTGCGACACGAGGGTGCGCCGAGGACACCGCCTTTCGACCGTGCTCCCCGCTCGTGAGCTGGGGCACCGAGGACTTCCTTCCCGTTTTCCGTTACCGCTGTCCGGTGGCAACCAGGTTCCCACGCGCCGGGAGCCCGGGCAGCCCGATCCGCCCGGCTGGGTCGCCGAGAAATTGGCCGCCCCCAAGCCAGGCACATGACGTCGGTCACCCGATTGGGGCTAGAGGGTATCGATAACAAGCGCGAAACGGAAGCAGGGCGACCTGCGTCACTCGGGCGAACGGGGCAACTGTCAACCGACCGAAATTCGTCCACCCGGCACTATGGTGATCTTCGCGCCCACCTGGTGATCTTCCGGTGAATATTTCGCATCGATCATCGGTTCCCATGATGTGAGAGACCGGCCTGGACCTGTGACAACAGTGTTTTAAGGCCTCGGCGGCACCCGCGGCGGAGATCACCGCAGCTTGACGCGCCCCGGCGGACTGAACCATTCTTCGGCGCAAGCGCCGTGTGTCCGCTTCGCACCACTGGGTGAGCTTCGGAACGTCACGTGCTACCAGAAGTAGCACTCCGCGGTGGCACCGCTCGGACCCGGCACACACGGCCGCCAGTCGGGAAAGGAACAAGTCCACCATGGCCAAGGCGTCTTCGACGCGCACGAGGATCGCGCTGTTCTGCGCGGTCGTCACCCTGGGAGCGGCGGCGGGCGCCTGCTCCGGCGGCACCGAAGCGGTCCCCGGGGCGAACAACGCCGCGCAGAGCATGCTCGACCGGGCCCCCGTGGCCACCGAGGCGGAGCTGGCGGCCAGCCCCACCGCGATGGCGATCAAGCAGCGGGGTGAGCTGTTCATCGGCGCCTCGCTGGAGACCCCGCTGATGTCCCAGCAGAACCCGACCACCGGTGAGGCCGAGGGCTTCGACGCCACGCTCGGCAAGCTGCTGGCCAAGTACATCCTCGGCGAGCCCAAGCGCAAGATCATCACCACCACCCCGCAGATCCGGGAAGCGCTGATCCAGAACAGCACGGTGGACGCGGTCATCCAGAACTACTCGATCACCCCGAAGCGCGCGGAGAAGGTGGCCTTCGCCGGGCCGTACTTCATGTCCGGCCAGGCGGTCGCCACGCTGAAGGGCAAGCCGGACATCGCCCGGCCGGAGGACCTCAACGGCAAGAAGGTGCTGGTGGCCACCGGCAGCACCGGCGCCGGGGTGGTCAAGGAGCTGGCCCCGCAGGCGCAGCAGATCTCGTTCAACACCGACCCGGAGTGCGTGCAGGCGCTGGAGCAGGGCCGCGGCGACGCCTGGGTGAAGGACCTGCCGGTGATCGCCGGCGAGACCAAGCTGAACGACAAGATCCAGCTGGCCAGCGGCACCTTCGGCACCGACCCGTACGGCATCGGCATCAAGCACGGGGACGACGCGTTCAAGAAGTTCGTCAACGGCTGGCTGAAGAAGATCCAGGACGCCGGGCTGTGGCAGCAGGCGTACCAGGAGTCGCTCGGCACGGTGATCCCCGGTGAGCCGCCCGTCCCGCCCGCCATCGGCTCGGTCGCCGGTTCCTGATCCCCGCTCGACGGGCCGGGCACCCGGTTCCCGGCCCGTCCGCGGCAGGCCATGACTAGATGAACGTCCTCCTCGACTACCTCCCCGAGTTCGGCCGCGGTGTGCTCACCACGATCGAACTGACCGTGCTGTCCTTCGCCGGCGCCATGCTCGTCGCGCTGCTGGTGGTCTCGTGCCGGGTGTCCCCGGTCAAGCCGCTGCGCGCGTTCGCCATCGTCTACGTGGAGGTCTTCCAGAACATCCCGCTGCTGCTCTGGCTGATCCTGATCATCTTCGCGCTGCCGGAGATCGCGATCAACTTCGACCTGTTCCTGTGCGCGGTGCTCGCGCTCTCGCTGTACTCGGCGGCCTACTACGCCGAAGCGCTGCGCTCGGGCATCAACTCCGTGTCGAAGGGGCAGGCCGAGGCCGCCAGGGCGCTCGGGCTCGGGTTCTTCCGCACGCAGTCCAGCGTGGTGCTGCCGCAGGCGCTGCGCTCGGTGCTCCAGCCGCTGTGCAACATCACCATCGGGCTGCTGATGAACACCGCGATCACCGCGGGCACCGGCATCCCGGAACTGACCGCGGCGGCCAACGCGGTCAACGTGATCACCTCCGACCCGCTGCCGGTCTACATCGGCGCCGGCATCGTCTACGGGCTGCTCGCGCTGCTGATCTCGCTGGCCACCTCGCGGCTGGAGAAGAAGCTGGTGATCCACCGATGAACGTGCTCTTCGACGAGCCGGGCCCGCGCGGCAGGCGCCGCATCCGGATCGCCACCGCGGGCGCGTTCGTGCTCGGCGCGGCCCTGCTGGGGCTGGCGCTGTACCAGTTCGGCGTGAACGGGCAGCTGGATCCGGAGAAGTGGCAGCCGTACGGCACCTGGCCGATGTGGAAGTACCTGCTCAACGGCCTGGGCGGCACGCTGCTCGCGGCCGGGCTGGTGCTGGTGCTGGCGATGCCGCTGGGTCTGCTGCTGGCCTTCGGCCGGATGTCGCGGTACCGCTGGATCCGGCTGCCCGCGCGCACCTACATCGAGGTGTTCCGGGTGGTGCCCGCGCTGCTGATGGTGTTCATGATGCTGTTCGCGCTGCCGCGGTACGGGCTGGACCTGCCGACGCTGTGGAAGCTGGTGGTGCCGCTGACGCTGAACCGGTCGGCGCAGCTGGCCGGGGTGTTCCGCGCGGGCATCCTGTCGCTGGACGCCGGCCAGGGCGAGGCGGCGGCCGCGCTCGGGCTGCGGCCGTGGCAGGCGATGTGGCACGTGATCCTGCCGCAGGCGCTGCGGCACGTGCTGCCGTCGCTGATCAGCCAGTCCGTCGGCACGGTGAAGGACACCTCGCTCGGGTACGTGCTGAGCTTCGCCGAGGTGATCACCATCGGGAAGCAGCTGGCCTCGTACAACCGGTACCTGATCCAGACGTACCTGGTGATCGCGCTGATCTACTTCGTGGTGAACTTCGCGCTGTCGCGGCTCGGGCGGTGGCTGGAACGGCGGGAACGCCGGGTCGGTCACGTCGCCGCCCCCGCGGACCCCGGAATCATCTGAGCTTGCGGCCGCAGCGCTGTGAATGTGGCTTTCACTGCGGAATCGGCTGTGAAAGCCACATTCACTGCATCGGGTCGGCGGGCCCGGCGAGCTGAGCTGGGGCTTTAGCGCGGCTGCTTACGCTGCGCCGGTGGACGTGCAGCAGGAAACCCCGCTGAGGTACTGGCTCGCCGTGCTCTCGGTGACGGTCGGGACCTTCTCGATCGTCACCTCCCAACTGCTCCCGGTGGGCCTGGTGCCGCAGATCGCGGCCACGCTCGGCGTGTCCGAGGGCACGGTCGGGCTGACCCTGACCGTGCCGGGCTTCGTCGCCGCGGTGGCGGCGCCCGCGCTGGTGGTCGCCGCGGGCAGGCTCGACCGCAGGCTGGTGCTGACCGGGCTCAGCGCGCTGCTCGTCGGCGCGAACCTGGTCAGCGCCCTCGCGCCGAACTTCACCGTGCTGCTCGTCGCGCGCATCCTGGTCGGGCTGAGCGTCGGCGGGTTCTGGGGCATCGCGGGCGGGATCGCCGTGCGGCTGGTGCCGGAGCGCGTGGTCGGGCGGGCGACCGCGACGATCTTCGCCGGGGTCTCCACCGCCACCGTCGCCGGGGTGCCTGCCAGCAAGCTGCTCGGCGACCTGACCGACTGGCGCACCGCCTTCGCCGTGGTGGGGGTGGTCGCGCTCGGGGTGCTCGCGGCGCAGGTGTTCCTGCTGCCACCGCTGCCGGCCAGCCGCACCACGAAGCTCGGCGACCTGCTCTCCTTGTTCCGCCACCCGGAGATCCGGGTCAGCTTCGTCGCGGTGTTCCTGCTGGTGATCGGGCACTTCAGCGCGTACACCTTCATCACCCCGATCCTGCGCGAGACCGGCGGCGTGGCCCCGGCGCTGAGCACCGCGCTGCTGCTGGCCTACGGCGGCGCGGGGTTCGCGGGCAACTTCCTCGGTGGCACCGCCGCCTACCGGAATCCCCGCCGCACGCTGATCGTCGCGGCGGCCGGGCTCGGGGCCGCGCTGCTGCTCTTCGACGTCGTCGGGCACTCGCTGCCGGGTCTGGTCGCGTTGCTGCTGGTCTGGGGCGCGGCCTACGGCGCGGTCCCGGTCAGCCTGCAGATCTGGCTGGGCAGCGCGGTGCCGGACCGCCGGGAGGTCGCCGGTTCGCTGTTCGTCACCGCGTTCCAGGTGTCCATCTCGCTCGGCGCGTTGTTCGGCGGGCTGTGGGTGGATTCGCTCGGCCCCACCGGGGTGCTGCTGTTCGCCGGCACGCTCACCGCGCTCACCTCGGCCGGTTTGCTGGCCGTGCGGTCGAAATCAGCCGTGGACTAGTTCCGCCCACCGGCGCACGGCGATCGCGTCGACCGCCTCCACCCAGCCCAGCGGCCGCACCCCGGAACCGACGTGGAAGGCGTGCACCCCGGCCTCGCGCAACCGCGCCACCTGCTGCGCGCGCAGGCCGCCACCGGCCATCAGCACCGGCGGTTCGTCGTGCAGCGCCAGCTGTTCCAGCGCGGGCGCGCCTTCGGTGACGCCGTCGGGGTGCCCGGCGGTGAGGATCGTGTCGCAGCCGAGCCGCGCGGCCGTCGCGTAGGCGGCGCGCACGTCGCGGGCGTGATCGACCGCGCGGTGGAAGGTCCAGCTCGCACCGTCCAGCTCGCGCACCAGCGTGCGGGTGGCTGGTTCGTCGACGATGCCGCCGTCGGTGAGGAAGCCGAGCACGAACTCCTTGGCGCCCAGCGCCAGCAGCTCGTTCGCGCGGGCACGCAGGCCGGGCAGGTCCGCGGCCAGGAAGGAGCCGCGTGCCCGCAGCATCACGCGTACCGGCAGGTCGGTCGCGGCGAGCACCTCGCGGACCACGTCGTCGCTGGGGGTGAGCCCGTCGAGCGCCATCTCGGCGACCAGTTCCACCCGATCGGCACCGCCGAGCTGCGCCTGTTCGGCGTCCCGCGCGTCGAGCACGATCACTTCCAGCAAGCCGCGGTTCACTCGTACCCCTTCTCCCGTTGCCGGTCGCGCACGTAGCGGCCGCGCTCGAAGCCGTTCTGCAGACTCGCCATTCTTCCGCGCACGGCATCCGGGCTCAGCGTCAGTACCGCCTGTTCCGCGCTCGCGCGCGCGTGCTTGGCCGTGCGCTCGTCGGCCGCGCCTTCGTCGTCGCGGAACCAGCGGGTGAGCACCTCGGCGTAGGCGGGCATGCGCTCGGTCGGGCCGTCGATGCCCGCTTCGTCGTCGAGGTGGGCGTCGTCCTCGGTCGGCCAGTCCGGCGGTGCCTGGTACACCGGCGCCCGGGTCGGCGGCTCCACCGGCCGGCGCGGTTCGGGGGGCTCGGGGTCGTACTCGGGCCAGTCGGGCTCGTAGGCGTCGTGGGCCTCGGCGACCTCGTAGGCGTCGCGTGGCTCGGCGACCGCGTGGGCCGGGTAGGCCTCGTGGGCCTCCTCGGCGACCGGCTCGGCGGGCCACTCCGGCTCCGGCTCGTACTCGGAGAACGGCTCGGGCTCGGGCTCCGGCTCGTAGAACGGCTCCGACTGGTACGACTCCGACTGGCGCGGCTCGGCGTCTGGCTGGTACGGCTCGGGTTCCGACTCCGGCTCGTAGGACGGCTCCGGCTGGTAAGGGTCGGGGTCCGGCTGCCGCTCCGGCGGGGCCACCACGACCTCCGCGGCGGGCCCGTTCAGCACCGGCAGCGCCGCCACCGGCTCGGGCGGCAGCAGCGAAACCGGGGCGGCCGCGCTGACCAGTTCCGGTGGTACCACCACCGTCGCGGTCATCCCACCACTGCGCCGGTTGGCCAGCCGCACGCTGATCCGGTGCCGGGTGGACAACCGCGCCACCACGTACAGCCCCATCCGCCGCGACACCTCGACGTCCACCTTGGGCGGTTCGGCCAGCCGCGCGTTGGTGCGCCGGACCTCCGCCTCGGCCATGCCGCTGCCCCGGTCCACGATGTCGATCTTCCACGCGCCATCGTCGAGCAGCGTGCTGACCACCGAGACCATGGTGGCCGGCGGCGAGTACGCGGTCGCGTTCTCCAGCAGCTCCGAGATCACGTGCACCAGATCGCTGACCGCCTCCGCGCGCACGGTCAGCTCCGGCGCCGCGGGCAGTTCGATGCGCTGGTAGTGCTCGACCTCCGACAGCGCGGCGCCGACGATCTCGTCCGCGCTGACCGGGCCGGCCACCTCGCGCGCCGGGTCGGTGCCCGAGAGCACCAGCAGGTTCTCGCTGTTGCGGCGCATCCGGGTGGCGAGGTGGTCCAGTTCGAACAGACCACCGAGGATCTCCGGGTCCTGCTCGTCGGCCTCCATCCGGTCCAGCACGGACAGTTGCCGCTCCACCAGTTCCTGGCTGCGGCGTGAAAGGTTGACGAACATCGAGTTGACGTTCTCCCGCAACCGCGCCTGTTCCCCGGCCAGCCGCACGGCCTCGCCGTGCACCGCGTCGAAGGCCCGCGCGACCTGCCCCAGCTCCTCCTTGCTGAACACCGGCACCGGCGCGATCCGCGGTGCCGACGGCGTGCCGGGGTGCGGCGGCTCCGGGTCGGTGAGGATGCCCTCCACCGCCGCGGGCAGCTGGTGCTCGGCGACCTCCAGCGCGCTGCGGCGCAGGATCCGCAGCGACCGCAGCAGCGAGCGCGTCACGATCACCGCGAGCACCCCGCCGATCAGCACCACGCCGAGCACGATCGCCGAGTCGCGGATGGCCGAGGCCCGCGCGGTGGCGGCCAGCGCCTCGGTGCGGGACTGGCTGTTCTGCTGCAGCGCGTCCTCCACCTGGCGCACCAGGTTGATGGTGTAGGTCGACGCGATATCCCACTGAATGGGATCCAGGCCGGTCAGCGGCTGGTTCGCCTCGGACCGGCGCAGCACCGACTCGACCATGTTGTTGCCGTTGTCGACCACCATGCCGAGCACCGTGTCGTCGTACATCCGGCGTTGCTCGGGGGTGGCGAACTGGCGGAAATCCTCGCGCGCGGCGTCGAATTCGGCCTCCGCGCCGAGCAGTGCGCGCGTGCGGTCCACGCTGAGCGAGCCCTGCGCGAGCGCGTCGGCGAGCACCGCGCGCTTGACCGACATGGTGTCCTTCACCTTGGCCAGCGCGTTCACCGCCAGTCGCAGCCTGGCCAGTTCCGGATCGGTGATCTCGGCAGCGGATTGATCACCGACGGTGAGCGTGGCGGTGATCAGGTCGCTGTAGGAGCGGAGCACCGAATCCGGCGGGAAATTGGAGAACTCCCCGGCATAACGCAGCCCGGTCAGCCCGCCCAGCTGATCGCGCAGTTGGCGGAAATCGGCAGCCACTTCGGGCGCCAGCCGGGATTCGTCATCGCTCAGCGCACGTTCGAACGCACCCAGCGATTCGTTGACCTTGTCGCGCTGGCCGCGCAACTCCTCGATGCCGGTTTTCCGCCCAGTGGCGACAAAGCGGACGGTGAGGTCGCGCTCGCGCTGCAGCCGGTGGGTCAGCTCGGCGACGGTGGTGTCCACGCGCACCCGCGTGGCCGCTTCGGCGAGCCTGCCCGCCTCGCCGAGATCGAGCCGCACGCGCAGGCCGACCAGTGCGATGATCGCCACCGACGGGATCAGCAGCACGGCGAAGAGCTTGGTGCGCAGACGCCAGTTCCGCAGCCGCCAGCGGCCGCCGGGGTCCCCGGTCAAACTCTGCGCAGATGAGGAATCCGTCGCATAACCCTTTCGGGGTTCGTTTCCGCGACGGTTCACCTGGCTTCCTTTTCCACCCAGCTCGTTCGATCGCGGACCAGTCGCCGGCAACCTACCGGAGGGTAGCGTGCGTCTCGAGTAGTCCGATGGTAGCTGTCCGCCAGCACCGCCCTTGCCGCGATGGTATGGGCAGAAGCCTTTAAGCTCCAAACAGATGCGACATTTCCCGGCCACGAGAGGCGAACATGGGCACCGGAGCGCGGCGAGCTTTCCCGGCGCTGCTGATCGTCCTGCTCACGGTCGCGCTCGGTGGCTGCTCGGCCTTCGAGCAGAACCCGCAGGCCACCCCGGCGGCACCCGAGCGGAACACTCTCCGTGTCGGTGTGGGTAACCCGATCGAGAGCGCCCCGTTGCGGATGGCGGTCGCCGACGGCACCTTCACCGCGGCCGGGCTCAAGATCGAACTGGTCGAGCAGGCCGACGCGGGCGACGGGCTCGGCAAGCTCGCCGCCGGTGACCTCGACGTCGCGTTCGGTCGCGACGTCGAACTGTTCAAGGCCGCCGGAAACGGTGTGGCGCTTCAACTCCAGGGCGAGGCGTACACCGCGGGCGCGAAGACCATGGCGCTGGTGACGCTGCCCGACTCGGCCTACAACACACCCACCGCGAAGCGCTCGCCGACGATCGCGGTGGACACCTTGGACGGACTCGGCACGCTGACCAGCCGCTCGGTGCTGGCCACCGCCGGGGTGGACGTGAACCGCATCAGGTTCACCCAGCGTGCGCCCGACGAGATGCTGTCCACATTGCGGGACGGCGACGCGGACGCCGCCTGGCTCGTCGAACCGCAGATCACCCTGGCGCAGCAGGAGTTCGGTGCGAAGGTGCTGGCCGACACCGCCCGCGGCGCGACACTGGAGTTCCCGGTTTCCGCGTACGCGTCGAACGCGGTGTTCGCGCAGGCCAACCCGCGCACCCTGGCGTTGTTCCGCACGCTGCTCAACCAGGCGCAGCAGAAGGCGGCGGACCCGGCCATCGTGCGGCAGGCGCTGCCCGCGTTCGCCGGGATCAACGCCAACACCGCCGCGCTGGTCTCGCTGGGCAGCTACCCCAGCTCGCTGAGCGGGGTGCGCCTGCAACGGGTCGCGGACCTGATGCACAGCGCGGGCGTGCTGAAGCAACGGCTGGACGTGCAGTCCCTGCTCCCCGCCCCCGGCTGACGCGCGCGTCAGCCCAGGCCGAACTCGGCCAGGCCGCTGCGGAGGAGCTTGAAGGCCTTGCGGGCGTCCGCGACGGCGTCCGGGTAGGCGTCCGAGGCACGGGCGCCGTTCGTCAGCCGGCGGATGTTGTCCATCAGCAAGGTCCGCTGCGTGGCCACGATCTGCGCGGCGGCGAGCCGGGCGATCAGCTCGTCGGCACCGTCCCCGCCGACCAGTTCCTTCACCAGCTCCCGCTCGCTGCCCTCGTAGAACTGCAGCAGCCGCGCGGCCAGGCTCGGCGTCGCGGTCACCATCGCGTACAGCGCGATCTGGTTCGGGTCGTCGTTGAGGCCGGTGACCGGGTCACGCCGCAGCAGGCCGTCGAGGAAGTGCGCCCGCAGCGCGATCAGCGGCGTCTGCCGCGCCGTGCGACGGCGCACCACCTCCGCGTTCTCGCCCTCGTGGTGGGCGTAGCGGTGGACCACCAGGTCCTCTTTGGTCGGGAAGTAGGCGAACAGGGTGCGCTTGGAAACCTCTGCCGCGTCGGCCACCTCGGCCACCGAGACCGAGTCGAACCCCGAAGCGAGGAACAGGTCGATCGCGGTGTCGGAGATGAGCCTGCGCGTCAGTTGCTTCTTGCGCTCCCGGAGGCCCAACTGTTCAGCCACCCCTCCATGGTAGCCAGCCGAGCGCCCGGTGACGTGCGGATAAGTACCCGCACCCCGGCCTCTTCGACTCAGCGGAACCCCGGGGAACGTATAAAGGAGGGCGTGACCGATGGCCCGTTGATCGTGCAATCCGACAAGACCGTGCTGCTCGAGGTCGACCACCCGCGGGCGGAGGACGCCCGGATCGCGATCGCGCCGTTCGCCGAGCTCGAGCGCGCCCCCGAACACGTCCACACCTACCGGGTCACCCCGCTGGCGCTGTGGAACGCGCGTGCCGCCGGGCACGACGCCGAGCAGGTGGTCGACGCGCTGACCACCTACTCGCGGTTCCCGGTGCCGCAACCGCTGCTGATCGACGTGGTGGACACGATGGCCCGCTTCGGCAGGCTCCAGATCACCAACCACCCGGCGCACGGGCTGGTGATGACCACCACCGACCGCGCGGTGCTGGAGGAGGTGTCCCGCAGCAAGAAGATCAGCCCGATGCTGGGCACGCGGCTCGACCCGGACACCGTGGTGGTGCACCCGTCCGAGCGCGGGCGGCTCAAGCAGCTGCTGCTCAAGGTCGGCTGGCCCGCCGAAGACCTCGCCGGGTACGTCGACGGCGAAGCGCACCCGATCGACCTCGACGAGAACGGCTGGCAGCTGCGCGAGTACCAGCGCCAGGCCGCGCAGGCCTTCTTCAAGGGCGGCTCCGGCGTGGTCGTGCTGCCGTGCGGCGCGGGCAAGACCCTGGTCGGCGCGGCGGCGATGGCGCACGCCAAGGCGACCACGCTGATCCTGGTCACCAACACCGTGGCCGGGCGGCAGTGGAAGCGCGAACTGGTCGCGCGGACCTCGCTCACCGAGGACGAGATCGGCGAGTACTCCGGGGAGAAGAAGGAGGTCCGCCCGGTCACCATCGCCACGTACCAGGTGATCACCCGCAAGTCGAAGGGCGAGTACAAGCACCTGGAGCTGTTCGACACCCGCGACTGGGGCCTGGTCGTCTACGACGAGGTCCACCTGCTGCCCGCGCCGGTGTTCCGGATGACCGCGGACCTCCAGTCCCGGCGGCGGCTCGGGCTGACCGCCACGCTGGTGCGCGAGGACGGCCGCGAGGGCGACGTGTTCTCGCTGATCGGGCCGAAGCGCTACGACGTGCCGTGGCGCGACATCGAGGCGCAGGGCTGGATCGCGCCGGCCGAGTGCGTCGAGGTGCGGGTCACGCTGACCGACAACGAGCGCCTGCTCTACGCCACCGCCGAGCCCGAGGAGCGGTACAAGATCGCGGCCACCGCGGACACCAAGACCCCGGTGATCAAGTCCATTGTGGACCGCCACCGCGGCGAGCCGACGCTGATCATCGGCGCCTACCTCGACCAGCTGGAGCTGCTCGGCGCCGAACTGGACGCCCCGGTGATCCAGGGCGCGACCAGGAACAAGGAGCGCGAGGAGCTGTTCGACAAGTTCCGCCGCGGTGAGATCGACACGCTCGTGGTGTCCAAGGTGGCCAACTTCTCCATCGACCTGCCCGAGGCCTCGGTGGCGATCCAGATCTCCGGCACCTTCGGCTCGCGCCAGGAGGAGGCCCAGCGGCTCGGGCGACTTCTGCGGCCGAAAGCCGACGGCCGTCAGGCGCACTTCTACTCGGTGGTCGCGCGGGACACGGTGGACACCGAGTACGCCGCGCACCGGCAGCGCTTCCTCGCCGAACAGGGCTACGCCTACACCATCCGCGACGCCGACGACCTCCGCGAAGGGCGCTGAGGTTTGCCGCGCCCGGCGGACGTCAACCCTGGTGCGTGGCGGATATCAGGATCGGCACCTCGGGCTGGCGCTACGGACCGTGGCGCGGGAAGTTCTACCCGAAGGGCCTGCCCCAGCGGCGGGAACTGGAGTACCTCTCGCGGCGGTTCAACTCGGCCGAGCTGAACGGTTCGTTCTACTCGCTGCAGAAGCCGGAGCGGTACCGGAGCTGGTTCGCCGAGACCCCGGACGACTTCGTGTTCGCGGTCAAGGGCGGCCGGTTCATCACCCACCTGAAGCAGCTGCGTGACGTGCACACCCCGCTGGCGAACTTCTTCGCCAGCGGGGTGCTCGCGCTGGAGCACAAGCTCGGGCCGTTCCTCTGGCAGCTCCCGCCGCGCCTGGCGTTCGACGCCGAGCGGCTCACCGAGTTCTTCGACGAGTTGCCCCGCACCACGCGCAAGGCCGCCAACCTCGCCAAGGACCACGACGACAAGCTCAAGGGCGAGGCACATGCTTCTGCGGGCAAAAGCAGGTCGCTGCGGCACGCGCTCGAAGTCCGCCATCCGAGCTTCGCCACGAAGGAGGCCGTCGACCTGCTTCAGGAGCACGAGATCGGGCTGGTGGTCGCGGACAGCGCGGGCATCTGGCCGCAGCTGGAGGACGTGACCGCCGAGTTCGTCTACGTCCGCCTGCACGGCGACGAGGAGCTGTACGCGAGCGGCTACACCGACCAGGCGCTCAAGGAGTGGGCCAAGAAGATCCGCGCCTGGCACAAGCGGGGCCTCGACGTCTACGTCTACTTCGACAACGACATGAAGGTGAAGGCCCCGGGTGACGCCGAGACGCTCGCGGAGTTCCTCGGCGTCGATCTGACCAGTGACTAGTGGCTCTCTTCGGATTGACGACGGCGGAGATCGCCAAACGCCCGTAGAATGTTCGCCATACGCACATCTGGTCAGAAAAGGGCTTACTTATGTCCCACGGCCGACATTTCGTCCGGTCCGTCGCCAGAGCCATGGCGGTGCTGCACGCGTTCAGCGCGGACAGACCCGAGCTGACGCTGAGCCAGGCGGCCAAGGCCACCGGGCTCGACCGGGCCACCGTGCGCAGGCTGTTGCTCACGCTGGCCGAACTCGGCTACGTGACCCGGCACGACCGCGTGTTCCGGCTGGCGCCGCGCACCATGGAGCTCGGCCGCGCGTACCTGGCCGGGGTGTCCGCGCGGGCGAAGCCGGATCACCAGTCGTAGGACAACCAGGGTTTGGCCACGTTGACCGCGGCCTCCTCGAAGGCGCGGTTCGCCTGCTGCAGCGAGTACCGCCGTCGCGCCAGCTTGCCGGGGGCGAACTCGCCGCTGGCCAGCGCGTCCACCGTGGCCGGGAAGTCGGTGGGGTGGTCGTAGCCGCGTGAGCCGCGCACGATCAGCTGCCGCCGGAGCAGGGCGGAGTTGTCCAGCGGGGCGGCGGCGCCGGTCAGCAGCACGACCGTGCCGCCGGGCAGCAGGCCGTCGAGCCCGTCGGCCAGCGCGGCCCGCTTGCCCGAGTTGTCGAACACCACGTCGAACTCGTCGTCGCCGTCGGACCACGGGAGCGCGCCCAGCGAGCACGCCAGGTCCAGCCGTTCGGTGATCGGCTCGCGCACGATCACCTCCAGCCCGCGCGCCCGCAGCACCAGGCACAGGAACAGGCCGCGCGTGTCCGCGCCGAGCAGCAGCGCGCGCTGCCTCGGCTGCACGGCGGCCCGTCGCGCCGCGGCCACCGACTCGGCCAGGGGTTCGGCGCAGACCAGGTCCTCCAGCGGGACCGCGCGCGGGGCGGGCCAGGTGAAGTGCGCCGGGACCGCGACGAACTCGGCGAGCAACCCGGGCCGGTCCAGCCCGATCGACACCCGTTCGGCGCAGGCGGAGGAAAACCACGCGGCGCAGGCACGGCAGTCTCGGCAGCAGTAGTCGGGTTCGACCACCACCTGCTGCCCGAGCCGGTAGGGCCGCTTCACCCGCTCGCCGATCTCGGCGATCTCGCCGACGCCCTGGCGCCCGAGCAACCACGGCACCGGCCCGACCGGACGACGCCCGCGGAAGGCGGCCACGTCCAGGTCACCGAGGCCGAGCGCGCTCATGCTCAGCAGCACCTCGTGCGGACCGCACTCCGGCGGGTCCAGCTCGACCGCCTCGAGCCGGCTGGGACCGGTCAGCACGACGGCCCTCATCCCACCTCCTGTGCACTACGCGCACGCGCGATGTTAGCGCAGGTGACGAGCATGATCAGCGGATGACAGCGAGGAGTCAGCGAGCAGTGAGCGGGGTGGTGTTGAGTACACGTACGGGCGAAGTGGTTGCCGGCGGACTACCGCCGGTGACCGCTGGGTGCTCACGCGCTGCACTACTGGGGGTCAGCGCGTGGGCATGTCCGTGCCGACCAGCCCGGCGAGCTTGGCCCGTACCTCTTCGGCGAACGGATGCCCGCTCTCGGTCAGCACGTGCACCGCGCGCAGCCAGTACGCGCGAGCCTCCTCCCGATCACCGAAGTGCAGGTAGATGGTGCCCAGCTGGGCCAGCACGTCCCCCGCTTCGTACAGCTCGCCGCGCGCGGTGAACATCTCGATCGACTGGAGCACGCAGGCCACGCCCTCCTCCCGGCGCCCGAGCCCGAGCAGCGCGCGCCCCCGGCTGTGCACCAGGAACGGCTGGCTGTCGGCGAGCCCCACCCGCTGCCAGATGTCCAGCGCCGCGTCGACCAGTGCGAGCGCGGTGGCGTGGCGGCCGAGGTAGGTGTTCGTGTCGGCCATCGCCTGCAGGCTGTCGGCCTCCAAAGTGGACACACCGAGCTCGCGCGCCAGCCGGATGGCCTCCCGCCCGTGCTCCAGCGCGCGGTGCACCTCCTCGGTGTTGTGGTACGCCATCGACAGGTTGTACTGGACGCGGGCCTCCCCCTCGCGGTCCCCGATCTCGCGCTGGATGGCGAGCACGCGCTCCAGGTAGCGGATGGCCTCGGGCTCCTCGCGCGCCACCCCGTGCAGCACGCCGAGCCCGCTGAGGATGCCCGCCTGCCCACGTCGATCCCCGCACGCCTCCGCGGACGCCAGTGCGACGTCGAACACCGCCTTCCAGGCGTGCAACCGGGTTCGCACCAGGTAGTACGACTGGAGCACCCAGGCCAACTGCCACGCCTGCTCGTGCGCGCCGATCCGGTTGGCCAGCCTGACCAGCGCGGCGAGATTGCCCGCCTCGGCGTCGTGCCAGGTCAGCGCGGCCGTGCGGTCGGGGAACGTCTCGTGCGGGACCAGGCCCCGGTGCGGGATCAGCTCGTAGCGACGACCGGGCCGCAGGCGGCGCGCGGCTTCGACGGTGCTGTCCAGCGCCCACGAGAGCAACCGGGCCAGCGCCTGTTCTCGGGCCACCGAGCTTTCCGTGCGGCGGCACAGGTCCGCGGCGAACTCGCGGATCAGGTCGTGGAACTGGTACCGCCCGGGACGCGGCTCGGCGATCAGGTGCGCCGAGGACAGCCGGTCCAGCGCCATCCTCGCGTCCCGCAGGCCGACCCCGGCCAGCGCCGCGGCCGACGCGGCGGTGAAGTCCTGCTCCTCCTCCGGCAACCCGAGCAACCGCAGCAACCGCGCCGAAGCCTCGTCCAGCGCGTGGTACGAGCGGGCGAACACCGCGCGCAGATCGGTCTCGTCCCCGTCGTTGAGGTCGAACGAGTCCAGTTTGTCCTGTTCCCGGTCGAAGTCGGCGACAAAATCGGCCACCGGCACCTCGGGGAACTGCGAGGCCCGCACCGCCAGGATCCGGATGGCCAGCGGCAACCGGCCGCACCGCGCGACGAACTCGCGGGCGGCGATCGGATCGGCCCGCACCGCCTCCCGGCCGACGATGCCCGCCAGCAGGTCGACCGCGTCCGCCACCGGCAGTTCCTCCAGCGGGATCCGGCGGGCGCCGTGCACCGCGGCCATCGACCGCAGCCGCGACCGGCTGGTCACCAGCACCAGGCACCCGGTGCCGGGCAGCAGCGGGCGCACCTGCTCGGTGCTGCCCGCGTTGTCCAGCACCACCAGCACGCGACGGCTCGCCGTGTGCGTGCGCCACAGCGCCGAGCGCTCGGCCAGCCCGGGTGGCATGTCGTCGGCGGGCACGCCCATCGCGGTCAGCATCATCTCCAGCGCGGCCAGCGGTTCGAGCGCCGTGCCGGGGCCGTAACCACGCAGGTCGGTGTAGAGCTGGCCGCCCGGGTAGTGCTCGGCGACCTCGTGCGCGAAGTGGACGGCCAGCGTGGTCTTGCCGACCCCGCCCATGCCCTCGATCGAGGCGATCGGCGCGGACTCGGCGCGGACCAGGTCGCGCAGCTTGGCCAGCGCGTCGCGGCGGCCGGTGAACCCGGCGAAGTCACCGGGCAGCTGGCGCGGCACCAGGGTTTCGCCGCGCTGGCGGGTGTGCGAACCGTGCTCTCCGGCGAGCACCGCCTGGTGCGCGCGCCGCAGCGACGGACCGGGATCGAGGCCGAGTTCCTCGCTCAGCGCGGTGCTGATCGAGCGGAACACGGCCAGCGCGTCGGCCTGCCGCCCGGACCGGTGCAGGGCCAGCATGAGCTGCTCGTGCAGGCGTTCCCGCAGCGGGTTCTCCCTGGCCAGCGCGATCAGCCTGGGCACGACGGCGTGGTGCTCGCCGAGTCCGAGCATCACCTCGGCCCACTGCTCGCGCACGCCGAGGCGTTCGTCGTCGAGCTGGCCGACCTCGTCGCGGAGCAGCGCGTCGGAGTCCACATTGGACAAGGCGGGGCCACGCCACTGGGCCAGCGCCTCGGCGAAGGCGGCCGCGGCCTCGCGCAGCTCACCGCGTTCGGCGGCCTGCCTGCCGCGTTCGGCGCCGGCGCGGAACCGCCCGAGGTCCAGCGCCTCCGGCGCCACCTCCAGCACGTACCCGCCGCGCTCGGTGCGGATGCTGGCGTGCGTGCCGAGCGCGCGCCGCACCCGCAGCACGTAGGTCTGCAGCGCGCCCTTCGACCAGCGCGACTCGTCGCTGTCCCACAGCCACCACGACAGCTCCTCGACACCGACCACCCGGTTCGCCCGCAGCAGCAGCCCGGCCAGCACGATCAGCGGCTTGCTGCCGCCGACCGGGACCGGCACGCCACCCGCCCGCACCTCGACCGGCCCGAGCACACCGAACTCGAGCGCCGGCCCCGGGTTTGCCACCATGTGGTTCATGTCCTCCTCGCCGTCGATGCCCTCGGTACTGGTCTACGCGGCGCCGATGCGCCACCGCTTCCGCGGCATCACCACCCGGGAAGGTGTGCTTCTGCGGGGAGAAGCGGGTTGGGGCGAGTTCTGCCCGTTCGCCGAGTACTCCGACGCGGAGAGCGTGCCATGGCTGGCCTCGGCGGTGGAAGCCGGTGAGCACGGCTGGCCGGAACCGGTGCGCGACCGGATCCCGGTCAACGCCACGGTGCCGGTGCTCGACCCGGACCGCGCGCACGACCTCGTCGCCGCCTCCGGCTGCGGCACGGCCAAGGTCAAGGTGGCCGGACCGGGCACCACGCTCGCCGAGGACTGCGACCGGGTGGCCGCGGTGCGCTCGGCGCTCGGCCCCGGTGGGAAGGTCCGGGTCGACGCCAACATGGCGTGGGAGGTGGACGAGGCGGTGCACGCCCTCCGCGAACTGGACCGCGCGGCGGGCGGGCTGGAGTACGCCGAGCAGCCGTGCCGGACGATCGAGGAGCTGGCCGCCGTCCGCCGCCGGGTGGACGTGCGGATCGCCGCGGACGAGTCGATCCGGCGCGCCGACGACCCGCTGAAGGTGGCCGTCGCCGGGGCCGCCGACGTGGCGGTGATCAAGGTCGCCCCACTCGGCGGGGTGCGGCGGGCGTTGCGGGTCGCGGAGGCCTGCGGCCTGCCGTGCGTGGTGTCTTCGGCGGTGGAGAGCAGCGTCGGCCTGGCCGCCGGGCTGGCGCTGGCCGGTGCGCTGCCCTCCCTCGAGTTCGCCTGCGGCCTGGGCACGGCCGCCCTGCTGTCCAACGATGTCACCTCGACTCCACTGTCCCCCGTGGACGGTTATCTGCCGGTGCCGCGGCGGGCGCCGGAACCGGACCTGGTCGACGCGGTACTGGCGCCACCGGACCGGACCGCGTGGTGGCTCGACCGGCTGGCCAGGGTTCAGCCGATCCAGGCTTCGGCGAACCGGTCGTAGGTGCCGTCGTTGCGGGCCAGGTTCAGCCACTGGTCCACCCATTCCTGGAGCACCACGTCCCCGCGCGGCAGCAGGTAGGCCTTCTCGGCGAAGGTGAACGGCTCGTCGGGGTGCACCGAGCACAGCTCGGGGTGCTGCTTGGCCTGCCAGCGGGTCTCCACCGCGTCGGTGATCATCAGGTCGGCGCGGCCCTCGATGATCTCGGTGAAGATGGTGTTGTTGTCCGGGTGGCGGACGATGGTGGCCTGCTTGAGGTTGGCGTCGGCGAACTGCTCGTTCGTGCCACCGGGGTTGACGATCGCGCGCACGCCGGGCTGGTCGATCTGCTCCAGCGTCTGGAAGCGCTCGGCGTTCTCGCAGCGGGTGATCGGGGTCTTGCCGTCCTTGACGTAGGCCTCGGTGAAGAAGGCGCGCTTGGCGCGGTCGAGGGTGATCGAGATGCCGCCCATGGACAGGTCGCAGGTGCGGCCGAGGTCGTCGACCAGCGTCTTCCAGGTGGTCGGCACGATGGTCAGCCGCACGCCGAGGCGCTTCGCGAAGTCACCGGCCATGTCCACGTCGATCCCGCTCCACTGCCCGGTGGCCGGGTCTCGGTAGGTGAAGGGGCGGTAGTCGCCGGTGGAGCAGACCTTCACCTCACCGCGGGCGAGGATGCGGTCGAGTTCGCTGCGTGCGTGGCTCACCGGGCCCGCCGCGCTCGCCG
Source organism: Amycolatopsis sp. 195334CR (assembly GCF_017309385.1). NCBI lineage: Bacteria > Bacillati > Actinomycetota > Actinomycetes > Pseudonocardiales > Pseudonocardiaceae > Amycolatopsis > Amycolatopsis sp. 195334CR. The sequence continues at coordinate 1,748,721 of NZ_JAFJMJ010000001.1, forward strand.
TCCCCATGCCGAGCAGGGCGAGTGCGACCAGCCAGAGCGCCGTTTTCCGAACCGTCATACCCGAAGCCAACCACACTCTCAGGGTCTCGATTCCGGGTTCGGCCAGGGCCGTTCCCTGATGTCCGTGGTGCGCGGGCGCTCCACCATGGACTCATGACGAACAACGTGTACCAGCCCGAGACCAAGAAGCTCCGCCGCAGCACCACCGACAAGATGCTGGCCGGCGTGTGCGGCGGCTGGGCGCGCATGCTCGGCGTGGACGCCGCGATCCTGCGCATCCTGCTCGTCGCCGCCACCATCTTCGGCGTCGGCACCCCGGTGCTGATCTACGCCGCCTGCTGGGTGCTGATGCCGGAGGACACCGCGAGCTGACCCGCCCGTGCCACCCCAGCGACCGACCCAGGAACGACGAACGGCCCGGCCCACGCGAACGTGGACCGGGCCGTTGTGTCTAGCGCCGGGCTGGACTCAGAAGTCCATGCCACCCATGCCGCCGGACGGGTCGGCCGGAGCGGCGGCAGCCTTCTCCGGCTTGTCCGCGACGACAGCCTCGGTGGTCAGGAACAGCGCCGCGATCGAAGCGGCGTTCTGCAGCGCGGAGCGGGTGACCTTGGTGGGGTCCGGCACGCCGGCGGCGAGCAGGTCCTCGTAGACACCCGTGGCGGCGTTCAGGCCGTGACCCTGCGGCAGGCCCTTGACCTTCTCCACCACAACGCCGCCCTCGAGGCCGGCGTTGATCGCGATCTGCTTGAGCGGAGCCTCGACGGCGACCTTGACGATGTTCGCGCCGGTCGCCTCGTCACCCTCGAGCTTCAGGCCCGCGAAGGCGGCCTCGGCGGCCTGCAGCAGCGCGACGCCACCACCGGCGACGATGCCCTCTTCGACGGCGGCCTTGGCGTTGCGCACCGCGTCCTCGATGCGGTGCTTGCGCTCCTTGAGCTCGACCTCGGTGGCGGCACCGGCCTTGATCACGGCCACGCCGCCGGCCAGCTTGGCCAGCCGCTCCTGCAGCTTCTCGCGGTCGTAGTCCGAGTCCGAGTTCTCGATCTCGGCGCGGATCTGGTTGACGCGACCCTGGATCTGGTCGGCGTCGCCAGCACCCTCGACGATGGTCGTCTCGTCCTTGGTGATGACCGCCTTGCGGGCGCGGCCCAGCAGCGACAGGTCGGCGTTCTCCAGCTTGAGGCCGACGTCCTCCGAGATCACCTGGCCACCGGTCAGGATCGCGATGTCCTGCAGGATGGCCTTGCGGCGGTCACCGAAGCCGGGCGCCTTGACGGCGACGGACTTGAAGGTGCCGCGGATCTTGTTGACGACCAGGGTGGCCAGGGCCTCGCCCTCGACGTCCTCGGAGATGATCAGCAGCGGCTTGCCGGACTGGATGACCTTCTCCAGCAGCGGCAGCACGTCCTTGACGTTCGAGATCTTGGAGCCGTACAGCAGGACGTAGGGGTCCTCCAGCTCGGCTTCCTGGCGCTCGGCGTCGGTCACGAAGTAACCGGAGATGTAGCCCTTGTCGAAGCGCATGCCCTCGGTGAGCTCGAGCTCGAGCCCGAAGGTGTTCGACTCCTCGACGGTGACGACACCTTCCTTGCCGACCTTGTCCAGCGCCTCGGCGATGAGCTCACCGATGGTGCGGTCGGCGGCCGAGATGGAAGCAGTAGCGGCGATCTGCTCCTTGGTCTCGACGTCCTTGGCGGCCTTGTGCAGCTGCTCGATGACGGCCTCGACGGCCTGCTCGATGCCGCGCTTCAGGCTGATCGGGTCGGCGCCGGCGGCCACGTTGCGCAGCCCCTCGCGGACGAGGGCCTGGGCGAGCACGGTGGCGGTGGTGGTGCCGTCACCCGCGACGTCGTCGGTCTTCTTGGCAACTTCCTTGACGAGCTCGGCCCCGATCTTCTCCCAGGGGTCCTCGAGCTCGATCTCCTTGGCGATGGAGACACCGTCGTTGGTGATCGTCGGCGCGCCCCACTTCTTTTCGAGCACGACGTTGCGGCCACGCGGGCCGAGCGTCACCTTGACGGCTTCGGCGAGGGTGTTGAGGCCGCGCTCAAGACCGCGGCGGGCGTCCTCGTCGAACGCGATCAGTTTGGCCATTACGGTGTGGTCCTCCGATATTGGGCGCCGCCACCTCGCACGGGGGCGGCAGGAACACTTCCTCGGCCAGGTTCGGTGCCCGCGACGGACGACCGGCTCGGTTTCCCGGCCCGGCCTCACCGTCCCGACCTTTCAACCGGACGATCGGTGACCGCCCGGCTGGCACTCAGGCATACCGAGTGCTAATTCCTGTTTAGCACTCTCGGAGGGCGAGTGCAAGAAAGCCAGGTCTCAGTTGCCCGGCTTGATCGGGATGGAGGCGGGCGGCGGCTTGTTGCCACCGGTGTCACCGGGCTGCCCGGTCGCCGGGCCCTCACCGACCGGGATGGACGGCGCGGGCTGGTTGGTGCCGCGATCGGTCGGGGCGTCGCCCGCGCTGTCGTCGCCGCTGGTGAGCACCAGCACGAGCACCACCCCACCGGCCGCCACGGCCAGGCCGACGAGCAGCCAGATCAGCCAGGCCTTGCTGCCGCTCTTCTTCTCCTCCCACGGGGAACCACCCGCGGGGGACGGCGGGCGCAGCCGCATCGGGTCGCCGGGCGGCGGACCGTACCCGGGCGGGGGACCCTGCGGCGGCATGCCCTGCGGGGGCATCCCCTGGGGCGTCATGCCCGGCGGCATGCCCTGGGGAGGCTGGCCCTGCGGGGGCTGTCCCGGCTGCTGGCCGTAGCCGGGCGGCGGACCGTACCCGGGCGGCGGGCCCTGCGGCGGCATCCCCTGCGGGGGCATGCCCGGCGGGGGCCCGTAGCCGGGCGGCGGTTGCTGCTGCGGTTGCTGAGGACCGCCTTGTCCGTACGGGTGCATCCGGGCCCCCTCGCCCTGTGGTCGTTGAGGTGCACTCTGCTGTGCCGGCGAGCCGACGGCAACCGGTTGCGACGGCGGCCCGGCGGGCACCGGCTGCGACGGCGGGCCCGCTGGGACCGGCTGCGACGTCGGTCCCGCGGTCTCCAGCGCGCGACGGGCCGCGGCGATCAGCTCCACGCAGCTGCCGTACCGGTCGCCCGCGCTCTTCGCCATGCCCTTGCGGACCACCGCGTCGACCGCGGTCGGCAGCGAGACCACCCGCGACACCGACGGCGGCTCGCCCTGGAGGTGGCCCTTGATCACCGCGGGCACGTCGCCCTTGAACGGCGGGCTGCCGGTCAGGCAGGCGTAGAGCACGCAGGCCAGCGCGTACTGGTCGGTGCGCCCGTCCAGCGGCTCCCCGCGCAGGTGCTCGGGCGCGGCGTAGGTCGGCGAGCCGAGGAAGTCGCCCCCGCGCGTGCGGTGCCCGGTGGCCCCGCGGCGGGTCAGCCCGAAGTCGGCCACGTAGACGTGCTCGCGGGCCGACTCGCGGCTGGTGACCAGCACGTTCGCCGGTTTCACGTCGAGGTGCACCAGGCCGCGGTCGTGCAGCGTGTCCAGTGCGTCGGCGACCTGTTCGAGCAGGCCGAGCGCGCGGTCGGGGGCCATCGGCGCGCCGTTGATCAGCCCGGCCAGGTCCTTGCCGTCGACCAGGCGCATGGCGATGTACAGCATCCCGTCGAGCTCGCCGAAGTCGTACAACGGCACGACGTTGGCGTGGTCGATCGCCGAGGTGCTGCGCGCCTCGTCGACGAACCGTTCGCGGAACTCGGCGTCGGCGCCCAGGTGCTCGCCGATCACCTTCAACGCCACCTTGCGACCCAGTCGCACGTCGGTGGCCCGGTACATCACACTCATGCCGCCCTTGCCGAGCACCCCGTCGATGCGGTAGTTGCCCAGCCGGCGACCGGTGAGGTCCCCCGACACATCGCCTGTCACGCCGTGCAGCCTAATGCCCTGTCCACGGGCGCCGCTCCCGGTTCGGCGTCTCGGCGATTTTCACTGGACGAAAGGGAGCTCAGGAGACCTTGCGGACGTCGGCCGCCTGGCTGCGGCCGTCCCGGCCCGACTGGACCTCGAATTCGACCCGGTCCCCCTCGTCCAGGGTGCGGAATCCATCGGCCTGGATGGCCGAGTAGTGCACGAACACATCGGGACCGTCCGAGCACTCGATGAAGCCGTAGCCCTTTTCCGAGTTGAACCACTTGACCGTGCCGACCGCCACGCCCGTTCCTCCTTGTATTGCACGCCGAAGCGCAAGGTGAGGTGGATTCACGCTACCGGATCGAACCGGCCCGGCAATGGTCAATTCGTCGCAAAATCACGGCGTTCTACCGGGTGCTGCGGGCCTGCACGAGCACCCGGCCGGGGCCGGCGAAATCGAGGGCCAGCCCCTCGCCGGTGCGCACCGACTGCGGTCCGGCCGGGTCGACCGCGCGCAGGCGCACCTGCACGTTGTCCGGGTAGGCGACCAGGAAGCCCGGCATCACCGTGACGATCTCGCCGGGGTCGAGGCTGAACACCTCGACCGGCCCGGTGCAGCTCAGGATCAGCGGCCCGACCCCGCCGTAGTGCTCCAGGAACCCGCCGTCGCCGCCGAACAGCGACTGCAGCGCGGGCCAGTGCTGGTCCCGGCGGACCCCGGCGGGACGGCCGAGCACCGCGTCCTTCGCCACGCACCAGCCCTGGGTGCCGTCGAACTCCAGTGGGTAGACGTCACCGGCCCGCTTCGGCGCCAGGTCGACCCAGCCGCCCTCGGCGGGCGCGGTGAACACCACCGGCCCGCCCTTGCGGACCGGTGCGCTGGGCGCCACCCCGAAACTGCTGGCCAGCAACGCTTCCGCGGCCGCCTGCACGGCCTCGCCAGGACCGAGCACGACCCTGGCGACGCCGAACGCGGGCGTGTGCCGCGTGTGCACCCGCATCTGCCCGCGCCCTACCGCTGCGGCACCTGCGCGACGACCCACGCCGCCAGCGCCGACGGGTTGCGGGTCTGGGTCAGCACCTGCCCCGGCCCGGCGAAGTCGAACACCAGGCCCTCCCCGCTCTTGATCGACTGCATGATGCCGCTGGCCACCTTGCGGGTCTGCGTCTGCACGGTGTCGGCGTAGGCGACCACGTGGCCGGAGTCGATGGTGACCACCTCGCCCGGCTGCAGGGTGACCGTCTCCAGCGCGCCGTAGCAGGCCACCACCAGCGGACCCTGGCCGTGCGCGTGGGTGAGGAAGCCGCCCTCGCCGCCGACCAGGTTGCCGAAGCCGCCCCAGCGGGTCTCGGTGGTCACCGAATGCGCGGACGCCAGCCACGAGCCCTTCGTCACACACCAGCCGGTGCGGCCGTCGAGGTTGATCACCTGGATGTCGCCGGGCAGGTTCGCGGCCACGTCCACCCAGCCGCCGTTCTGCGGCGCGGTGAAGGTGGAGATGAAGAACGACTCCCCGGAGAGGAACGCCCGGCCCAGCCCCTTCATGATCCCGCCCTGCGCCTTGGACTGGACCTGCACGCCGTAGCTGGTCGCCATCATCGCGCCTGCCTCCACCTGGGCGGGCTCGCCCGGCGCGAGCATCAGCCTGGCGACCGCGAAAGACGGCTGCTGGCGGACATTGACCTGCATGGAACCCCTCCGTGACTTCATGTCGAATCGCCGTGCGGCGGGGAGAGTCTTGCACGGCGAGCGCCGCCGAGGAGGATGGTCCGCGTGATCTCCGTCGAACATCATCGCGCCGAGGTGACCGCCCTGCTCGGCACCAGGACCCCGGTACGGCTCCCGGTGGCCGAATGCGCGGGGTTGATCCTCGCCGAGGATGTGACCGCCGACGTCTCCCTGCCACCGTTCGACAACTCCGCGATGGACGGTTACGCGGTCCGCGCGGTCGACGTCGCCGAGGCGAGCGAGGACAGCCCGGTGACCCTGCCGGTCGCCGAGGACATCCCGGCCGGCCGGGTGGATTCGCCCCCGCTGCTGCCCGGCACCGCGCACCGGATCATGACCGGCGCGCCGATGCCGCCGGGCGCCGACACCGTGGTGATGGTGGAGAAGACCGACGGCGGCGCGGAAACCGTGCGCGTCTTCGCCGCCGTGCCACCGGGCAACCACCTGCGGCGGACCGGCGAGGACGTCCAGCGCGGCACCACCGCGCTGACCCGCGGCACCCTGCTCGGCCCCGCGCAGGTCGGCCTCGCGGCCGCCGTCGGGCTGGATTCGCTGCTGGTGTTCACCCCGCCGCGGGTACTCGTGGTGTCCACCGGTTCGGAGTTGGTCACCGCGCCGAACCCGTTGAAGCACGGGCAGATCTACGAGTCGAACAGCGTGATGCTGGTGGCCGCGCTCCGCGCGCTCGGCTGCGAGGTCGAGACCGTTCGCAGCGTGGTCGACGACGTGGCCGAGTTCCGCGCGGTGATCGAGCCGAAGCTGGCCTCGGCGGACCTGCTGATCACCTCGGGCGGGGTGAGCGCGGGCGCCTACGAGGTGGTCAAGGACGCGCTGACCGGCGCCGGGGTGGAGTTCCGGAAGGTGGCCATGCAGCCGGGCGGGCCGCAGGGGCTCGGCCGGTGGAACGGGGTGCCGGTGTTCACCCTGCCCGGCAACCCGGTGAGCAGCCTGGTCTCGTTCGAGGTCTTCGTCCGCCCCGCCGTGCTCGCCGCGATGGGGCACGCGCTGGTGGACCGCCCGAGGGTGCGCGCGAAGCTGACCGAGGCGCTGCGCTCGCCGGCCGGCAAGGTGCAGTTCCGGCGTGGTTTCTACTCGCACACCGACGGCGAGGTGACCGGCGAGGTCGGCCCGCGCGGCGGTCCCGGTTCGCACCTGCTGGCCGCGTTCGCCCAGGCGAACTGCCTGATCGTGCTGCCGGAGGAGGTCACCGAGGTGCCGCAGGGCGCCGAGGTCAACGTGCTGCTGCTCTGACTGCGTGTCATTGCCCCCGCACGGGGAGTGGTCAAACTGCCGTTGGGTGGAATAGAATCCGGCTTCCGCGGGTATTCAGCCGAAAGTACCGGGCGCGTGCACTCGTCGGGGGGTGCACGTACCCGGTCGGTAACCCGGCGTTCCCGGCTGGGCGGTAGCGTGGCCACACCACGCGGCGGGCCAGCCGCGCCGCCGACCACGACCCCCGGGGATTCAGCAGAGATGAGCGCCAACGCGCCGGGCAACCCGATCAAGCACGCGATCACCCTCGCCCGCGAGACCGTGCCGCCGATGCACCGCGCCGGGCGGCCCTTCGTGCTCGGCGGCCTCGCCGCCACCCTGGTGCTGCGCCGGTTCTCCAAGCCGCTCGGCCTGATCGCCGGGCTCGGCACGGTGGCCACCGCCGCCTTCTTCCGCGAGCCCGCCCGCGTGCCACCGACCCGTCCCGGCCTGGTGCTGGGCGCCGCCGACGGCCTGGTCTCGCTGATCGAAGAGGCCACCCCGCCGCCGGAGCTGGGCCTGCCCGCCGAGCCGCGGATGCGGGTCAGCGTGTTCCTGTCCGTGTTCGACGTGCACGTCCAGCGCGCGCCGGCCACCGGTGTGGTGGAGAAGGTGGCGTACCGGCCGGGCAAGTTCCTCTCCGCCGACCTGGACAAGGCCAGCGACGACAACGAGCGCAACTCGCTGCTGCTGCGCACCGAGGACGGCCACGAGCTGGTGGTGGTGCAGATCGCCGGGCTGGTCGCGCGCCGGATCCTGTGCGAGGTCGGCGACGGCGAGAAGGTCGACGCCGGCGACACCTACGGCCTGATCCGGTTCGGCTCACGGGTGGACACCTACCTGCCGCCGGGCAGCCGGGTGCTGGTGAGCAAGGGGCAGCGCACGATCGGCGGCGAGACGCCCATCGCCGAGCTGCCGCAGCGCTAGGTAAGGGGCCCCGAGTGACCGTCCGGACCAATCCGGGCGTTCGGCTGCTGCCGAACGCGATCACCGTGCTCGCGCTGTGCGCCGGCCTGTCCGCCGTGCAGTTCGCGCTCACCGGCAACTACGCGATGGCGATCGCCTCCATCGGCATCGCCGCCGTGCTGGACAGCCTCGACGGCCGCATCGCCCGCCTGCTCGACGCCACCTCCAAGATGGGCGCCGAGCTGGACTCGCTGGCGGACGGCATCTCCTTCGGCGTGGCCCCGGCGCTGGTGCTCTACGTCTGGCACTCCGACGGCGAACGCGTCGGCTGGCTGGCCGCACTGGTCTTCGCGGTCTGCATGATCCTGCGCCTGGCCCGGTTCAACACCCTGCTCGACGACACCGAGCAACCGCCGTACGCGGCCGAGTTCTTCGTCGGCGTGCCCGCACCGGCCGGCGGCCTGCTGGTCCTGCTGCCGCTGACGCTGACCCTGCAGTTCGGCGAGGGCTGGTGGTCGGCGCAGGTCGTGGTGTGGGTGTGGACGGTGGCGATCGCCGCGCTGGCGATCAGCCGGATCCCCACGCTGTCGCTGAAGACGGTCAAGGTGGCGCCGAAGGCGGTCGGCCCGCTGCTGGTGGCGGTCGGCGTGCTGGCCGCGACGATCATCCTCTACCCGCTCATCGCGCTGGCCGTGGCGATGCTGCTGTACCTGGTGCACCTGCCCTACGCGGTGCGCCGCTACCGCTGGCTGGCCCGGCACCCCGAGGCCTGGGACGTGCCCGCGCGCGAGCGCCGGGCGATCCGCCGGGCCCGGGCGCGCGACGGCTCGGCCTCCGTCGGCCGCTGCGGCGCCGGGTGGCCGGTGCGGCCCCGCCGGGCCGTGCGGCGCAACGGTCACGACGGTGGCGGCCAAGGCCCGAGCGGCCGCCGCGACCGCGGGCGCAGCTGGCGCAGCCTCGGCATCCGCCCGCGCGGCAACCGCTCGGACTGAGCCGCCCGTTCCGGATAGGGTTCAGGCGTGAGTGCCCCGCAGATCACGCTGACCGTCCGCCACAGCCCGTCCGCGACCGACACCCGCCGCGGTGTGGTCCGCCTGCACCCGGAGGTGCTCGACGCGCTGGGCCTGCACGCCTGGGACGCGGTGCACCTGACCGGCGCGCGCGTGAGCGCCGCGCTGGCCGCGCCGTCCGACGGCGACGGCCCACCCGGGGTGGTGCTGCTCGACGACGTGACCATGTCGAACCTCGGCGTCACCGAGGGCGCGGAAGTGGTGGTCGCCCCGGCCGAGGTCGCCGCCGCGAAGTCGATCACCGTCGCCGGTTCGCGGCTGGCCAGCGTCTCGCTCTCGCCGTCGACCGTCCGGCTCGCGCTGATCGGCAAGGTGCTCACCGTCGGGGACGCGGTTTCCCTGCTCCCCCAGGACCTCGCGCCGCCGCCGGGTTCGGACGTCACCGCGGTGCGCAGCAAGCTGTCCAACGCCATCGGCGGCACGTGGACCAGTGAGCTGCTGACCGTCACCGCCGCCGAGCCGTCCGGCCCGGTCGCGGTCGGACCGTCCACTGTGGTCGCCTGGCGCGACGGCGCGCGCACCGGGGACGCGGTGCCCCCGGCTTCGGCTTCGTCCCGGCCCGGTACCGCGGTCACCGTCACCGCCGCCGCCCCTCAGTCCACTGTGGACGACTTCATCGACGCCGAGGTGGTGGAGGAGACCGAGGACGAGCCGGTGGTCCCGGTCGCCGACCTCGCCGGGGCGGCCAGTTGCGCGCGGCGGTTGTCCGAATGGTTCGAACTCGCCTTCCAGCGGCCGGAACTGCTGGCGAAGCTGGGGACTTCGGCACAGCTCGGCGTGCTGGTGTCCGGGCCGGAGGGCGTCGGCAAGACCACGCTGGTGCGGTCGGTCGGGCAGGCCGAGGACGTGCGCGTGGTGACGCTGGCCGCGCCGAACCTCGCCGTGCTGGAGCCGAACGCGGCGGCCTCGCGGCTGGACGAGGCGATCGAGCGCACCGCGGGCGGCACCACGCCGGCGGTCCTGCTGATCACCGACATCGACACGCTGCTGCCCGCCTCATCCCCGCCGCCGGTGGCGACCGTGTTGCTGGAGCAGTTGCGCGGGGCGCTGACCCGGACCGGGGTGGCGCTGATCGCGACCACCGCGCACCCCGAGGGCGTGGACCCGCGGCTGCGCGCGGGCGACCTGCTCGACCGGGAGCTCTCGCTCGCCCTGCCGGACGCGAAGGTGCGCACGGAACTGCTGCGCATCCTGCTGCGGGACGTGCCGCTCGACGGGGACGTGGACTTCGGCGCGATCGCCGAGCGCACGCCCGGTTTTGTCGCGGCGGACCTGCTCGCGTTGCGCCGCGAGGCCGCGCTGCGCGCCGCCCTGCGCCAGCGCGAGACCGACGAACCGGTGATCGGCGCGCGGGACCTGCTCGACGCGGTGGCCAGCGTGCGGCCGATCTCGATGTCCACTTCGGACAACCTGGCCACCGGCGGGCTGACGCTGGAGGACGTCGGGGACATGACCGAGGTGAAGCAGTCGCTCACCGAGGCCGTGCTGTGGCCGCTGCGGTACCCGGACTCCTTCGCCCGGCTCGGGGTCGCGCCGCCGCGCGGGGTGCTGTTGTACGGGCCGCCGGGTGGTGGCAAGACCTTCCTGGTGCGCGCGCTCGCGGGCACCGGCGCGCTGAACGTGTTCGCGGTCAAGGGCGCCGAGCTGATGGACAAGTGGGTCGGCGAGTCGGAGCGGGCGGTGCGCGAGCTGTTCCGCCGGGCCGCCGAGGCCGCGCCGTCGCTGGTGTTCCTGGACGAGATCGACGCGCTGGCACCGCGGCGCGGCCAGTCGAGCGACTCGGGGGTTTCGGACCGGGTGGTGGCCTCGCTGCTGACCGAGCTGGACGGCGTGGAGCCGATGCGCGAGGTGGTCGTGCTCGGTGCGACGAACCGGCCGGAGCTGGTGGACCCGGCGCTGCTGCGGCCGGGCAGGCTGGAGCGCCTGGTCTACGTGCCGCCGCCCGACGCCGAAGCCCGCGCGGCGATCCTGCGGGCCAGCTCGAAGAACACCCCGCTGGCCGACGACGTCGACCTGGACCAGCTCGCGTCCACTTTGGACCGCTACTCGGCGGCGGACTGCGCCGCGTTGATCCGGGAGGCCGCGCTGACCGCCATGCGCGAGTCGCTGGACGCCACCGAGGTCACCGCCGCCCACCTGGACAAGGCCCGCGGTGCCGTGCGCCCCTCACTGGACCCGGCGCAACTGGCCGACCTGGAAGCCTACGCCGCCAACCGCGCCGACTGACCCCCCACCGATGCTGTGAATGTGGCTTTCACTGCCGATTCCGGCGTGAAAGCCACATTCACAGCATGTTTGGGTGCGCTGGCGGTGGCCCTTGGGGGCTACTTGCCCTTGGTGGTGGCGCCCCGGTAGTCGTTGGTGACGATCACGATGACCCCGCCGCTGGAACCCGCGATGCCCTCGAAGCGCGGTTCGACGCGCATGCCGAACGCGGCGCCCAGCGCCCGCGCGGCGGTCTCCTCGTCCGCCACGCCGGGGCGGAAGTAGGCGGTGGTCGTCGGGATGATGCCGCCCGAGTAGTTGCTCGTCTCGGCGACGTTCCACCCCTGCGCCCGGAAGTCGTCCCCGGCGCGGGCGGCGAGGCCGTGGATCGTGCTGTTGTTGTAGACGCGCACGGTGACCCACTTCGCCGCGGCCTGGTCCTCCGGGGTACCCCCCGGCGCGGGCGGCGGCACCGGCTCACCGGGCGGCGGCGTGGAGGCGGGCGGCGTGGGCGGCGCGGCCGAGGACGGCGGCGGGACCTCCGACGAAGCGGGTGGTGAAGGCGGCACCTCCGACGGCGGCGGGTTCTGCGCGCTGCCGGAATCCCCCGGTGGCGGGGTCGACGTGGGCGCGGCGGTATCGCCGCCGTTCCCCCCGCTGAGCGCGGTGACGCCGCCGGCCACGGCGGCCACCAGCGCCAGGCCGATCAGCACCAAGCCAGCCAACCGCAGCGGCCGCCCCTGGATCCAGCTCATGGCAGATCTATCCCCAACCGTCGTGCCGCGCGGGTCCGCTGACGGGCGGCACGCGTCTTGCGCAGGCGTTTGACCAGCATCGGGTCCGCCTGCATCGCCTCATGTTTGTCGATCAACTGGTTCAGCACCTGGTAGTACCGGGTGGACGACATCGCGAAGAGCTCGCGGATGGCCTGCTCCTTGGCCCCGGCGTACTTCCACCACTGCCGTTCGAAAGCAAGGATCTCCTGCTCCCGCGGCGAGAGCCCGGCCTGATCGGCGGCGTCCGGCGGGCGGCGACGGCGAGCCATCGACTCCGCGGCGTCCATCTGGGCCCTCGCAATCAAGTTCGCTTGCGTGCGCGAATCACACGGTTGTCGTTTCCGCGGCGCCCATTAGATCACGCGCGTAGCCGTCCGTCCCGGCATCACTCCCGGCGCGTCACGGGGAAGCCGTCGGTAAGCTCCCGGGCTGTGACCGTCCACCCCATCGTGATCGCCGGCGAGCCCGTCCTGCACCAGCCAACGCGTGAGATCGACAAGTTCGACGACGAGCTGCGCACGCTGGCCGACGACATGTTCGAGACCATGTACGCCGCGCAGGGAGTCGGCCTCGCCGCCAACCAGATCGGCCTGGACCTGCGCATCTTCGTCTACGACTGCCCCGACGACGAGGGGGTGCGGCACAAGGGCCTGGTGGTCAACCCGAAGCTGGAGACCAGCGAGATCCCGGAGACCATGCCGGACCCGGACGACGACTGGGAGGGCTGCCTGTCGGCCCCCGGCGAGTCCTACCCGACCGGGCGGGCGAGCTGGGCCAAGGTCACCGGACAGGACCTCGACGGTAACCCGATCGAGGTAGAGGGCACCGGTTACTTCGCGCGCTGCCTGCAGCACGAGACCGACCACCTCGACGGCTACATCTACCTGGACCGCCTGGTCGGCCGGTACGCCCGCGAGGCCAAGCGCATGCTCAAGCGCAACAAGTGGGGCGTGCCAGGCAACTCGTGGCTGCCCGACCCGGAGCACGACCCCGAGGACTGAGTCCCCGGGGTCGCCCGCCCGTCAGCAGGAACCGAGGTAGCGGCACCGCACCACCGCGGGCTGCTCGATCACCTTCCCCTCCTGCACCGACCACGCGAGCCGGACGAACTGCGCGTGCGTCCAGGCCAGCGGCGTGGCCGACTGGTTGCCCTTGCCGGTCGGGAAGCCCGGCTGCCCCGAGGGCGCGTTCTCGTCCCACACCTGCTCGGGCATGGTGTCGCCGCTGCCCGCCACCCGGCCGAGGTCGCGCAGGCGCCGCTTTGCCGCGGCCGGCTCGCCGTTCGCCAGTTCGTACTCACCGCGCTCACCGGCGAGCAGCGGCCACAGCCGCCCGAACGTCTGCCGCGAACCCGGCGGCAGCTCCATCTCCCACTGCGAGCCGTCGGCCTTCTCGCCGTACCCGTCGCCGGTGTAGCGGTGCCAGAACTGCCCGGTCGGCGTGGCGAAGGAGATCTCCGCGTCGACCACGGCGAGGCTGTTGCGGATCACCGGGTCGTCCGGCGCGTAGATGCCGAGGCGCACCAGTTCGAGGAAGCCCGCGTCGGCGACCGCGCGCTGGTCGGCGTCGTAGCTGGAGTTGCCCAGGTTGTAGACGGTGCCGTTGTTCGCGTTGCCGTCCTTGGTCAGGCGCACGAAGTACGGGTCGTCCGACAGCGGCCCGTTCGTGGTCACCGTCCACTCGGCGAGTTTGCCCTTGAACTCGTCGGCCTTGGCCAGGTAACGCTCGGCGGAGGCCGCGTCACCGTGCTCCTTCGCCAGTTCGGCCGCGCAGACCAGCCCGGCGATCACCGAGGCGATGGTGGACGGTGAGTACCCGTCCTGCTCCTCCCACCGCTCCTGCTGCGACCACGGTGACGCCTGGCCCTTCGGACCGCGGTAGTCGATCAGGAAGTCCGCCGCCCTGCGGATGTTCGGCCACAGCTCCGGGTCGATGCCGACCTGCTGCGCGAGCACGATCGGCAACGCGGTCTCGTCGAGCTGGATGGAGGTCCAGTACGGCGTGCCGTCGACGTCGGTGTTCTGCGCCAGGTGCCCGTCGGTCTGCTGCTGCTTGGTGAACATGTACTCGATGGACCGGTGCGCCGCGCCCTCGTCGCCGGCGGCCAGCATGCCGGTGGCGATCTGGTACAGGTCACGCGGCCAGACCAGGTGGTAGGTGCCCGAGGGCAGCCAGCCGGGGCCGTTGTCGCCGAACTGCCACGGCATGCTGGGCGACGCGATGAAGGCACCCGGGTTCTGCTTGTCCTCGCTCGCGGCGAGCATCAGCATGGACGCCTCGTACAGATCGCGTTTCCCGGCGACCGAGGACGGCGTTTTCTTGAGGTCGCGCAGATAATCGCGCCAACCGGCTTCGTTCGCTTTGCGCGCCGGGCCGAATCCGGTCTTCAGCGAGGCTTTCGCCGTTTCGACGGCCTTTCCGCCGAAACCGAGGGAAAGCGTCGCCTTCCGTGACTTGACGCCGTCTGCATCGAGTTGTCCAGTTTGGACGACGTTGCCCTTGCCCGCGCTGTCGTAACTCTTCAGCTGGAACGACTTGAGCAATTGCGTCGCGCCGTCGGAAGTTCCGGAGAAACCGTTGCTGGTCTTGGTGAACGACGGGTTCGCGGCGAGCGCGGAAGTGACCTTGCCGTCGCTGGCGACCAGCGCGTCACCCACGGTTTTGGCCATGTCGTCGGTGCCGTTGTTGTCGAGATCCGGGTCGAGCACGGCGTAGAGCTGGTACGGCTTCCCGGTCAGCGAAGTGAAGTCCACGTCGACCAGCACGCTCGCGCGGTCCGGGTCGGTGACGTAGGTCTTGCGCAGTTTCCAGCGCTTCTTCTCGTCGGTGATCGTCTGCTCGTAGGTCAGCCCGTCGGTGCGCCGGACCTGTTCGAACTTCGCGTCGGCATCGGTGGCGGCGAAGCTCTTCCCGTCGGTCACCACGAAGCTGAGCGAACGGATGCTCGGCGTCGACAGATCGGGGTAGTACACGTCCGACAGCTGGCCACTGTGGAGGGTGAACCAGACGTTGCTCGCCTGGTCCCGCGAGCCACCGAACCCGGTTTTCCCCGCGGGGAGCCACAACGGGTGCGCGCCGGGACCGCCTGGCGCCGCACCCCCGTCCGGCTCAGCCGTCGCCACCGCGGGTAACAACCCCGCGGCCAGCATCCCGGTCACCGCGAGGATCAACGACCTGCGCATGCTCACCCCAATCTGCACCGTTACAGAAGCGGGCCCATTCTGCTCGTTGCCGCCCCACCGCGCATGGCCCATCCAGGTGAGTTTCTGACCGCGAAAACCGGTCGCGCGGCCACCGGCCCCCTGGGCACACTGCGCGGATGACCTGGGGAAACCTCACCGCGTTCCTGCTCAGTTCGGTCGTGCTGGCCCTCGTGCCCGGCCCGGCCACCGCCCTGCTGGTGCGCCAGTCGGTGCACGGCAAGCGGGCCGCCTTCGCCGCGGTGGCCGGGATCGAGACCGGCGTGCTGGTCTGGGCGGTGTCCGCCGCGCTCGGCGTTTCGGCGTTGCTCACCGCGTCCGAGATCGCCTACCAGGCACTGCGGATCACCGGGGTGTGCGTGTTGCTGTGGCTGGGTTTCCAGGCGCTGCGGGGATCGCGGGTGGCCGCCCCCGAACCGCCGACGGCCGCCTCCGGTTTCCGCGCCGGCCTGGTGATCGCGAGCGTGCTGAGCCGGTTCACCGGCTGGCTGCGCAGGGCGGAGATCCGGCGACGCCTGGAACGGGTGACCGGTGTGGTCCTGATCGGCCTCGGCGTCCGGCTGGCGTTCGACACCACTCGTTGACCCCCTTGTTCATCCGGCGGTCGGCATGGCATGGTCGGGGGACAACCGAACACCGCAACCGCGGGAGCTCGCGCCTTGGCGGGCTGAGAGGGTGGCTGGTGTCCTGTCGAAGGGACCCGGTGCCGCCGACCGCATGAACCTGACCGGGTAATGCCGGCGTAGGGAGTGAATGTCGTTGACGACACTGGAAAATGACGCCACCGTCGCGCCCAGCGTGACCACCGGGCCGATCACCGGATCGCACAAGGTCTACCACCGCACCGAATCGGGGCTCCGCGTCCCGGCCAGGCGGATCGACCTGTCCACGGGGGACCACTTCGACGTCTACGACACCTCGGGCCCGTACACCGATCCCGACGTGGCCATCGACGTCCACAGTGGACTGCACCGGCTGCGCGCCGGCTGGGCCGACGGCCGCGAGCACAAAACCCAGCTGGGCTGGGCGAAGGCCGGCGTGATCACCAGGGAGATGGAGTTCATCGCCGCCCGCGAGCGGGTGTCACCGGAGTTCGTGCGCGACGAGGTGGCCCGCGGCCGTGCGGTGATCCCGGTCAACCGCAGGCACCCGGAGAGCGAGCCGATGATCATCGGCAAGAACTTCCTGGTGAAGATCAACGCGAACATGGGCAACTCGGCCGTCTGGTCCTCCGTCGAGGAGGAGGTGGACAAGATGGTGTGGGCCACCCGCTGGGGCGCGGACACGATCATGGACCTGTCCACCGGCAAGCGGATCCACGAGACGCGCGAGTGGATCCTGCGCAACTCGCCGGTGCCGGTCGGCACGGTGCCGATCTACCAGGCGCTGGAGAAGGTGGACGGGGAGCCGGAGAAGCTGTCCTGGGAGATCTACCGGGACACCGTGATCGAGCAGTGCGAGCAGGGCGTGGACTACATGACCGTGCACGCCGGGGTGCTGCTGCGGTACGTGCCGCTGACCGCCCGCCGGGTCACCGGCATCGTCTCGCGCGGTGGCTCGATCATGGCGGCCTGGTGCCTGGCGCACCACCGGGAATCGTTCCTGTACACGCATTTCGCCGAGCTGTGCGAGATCCTGCGCGAGTACGACGTGACGTTCTCGCTCGGTGACGGCCTGCGCCCGGGTTCGATCGCGGACGCCAACGACCGCGCCCAGTTCGCCGAGCTGGAGACCCTCGGCGAACTGACCCACATCGCCCGTGAGCACGACGTGCAGGTGATGATCGAGGGCCCCGGCCACGTGCCGATGCACAAGATCAAGGAGAACGTGGAGCTGGAGGAACAGCTCACCGGCGAGGCCCCGTTCTACACGCTCGGTCCACTCGCGACGGACATCGCGCCCGGCTACGACCACATCACCTCGGCCATCGGCGCGGCGCAGATCGGCTGGTACGGCACGGCGATGCTGTGCTACGTCACGCCGAAGGAGCACCTGGGCCTGCCCAACCGCGACGACGTGAAGACCGGGGTGATCACCTACAAGATCGCCGCGCACGCCGCCGACCTGGCCAAGGGGCACCCCTACGCCCAGGAGTGGGACGACGAGCTGTCCAAGGCCCGCTTCGAGTTCCGCTGGAACGACCAGTTCAACCTCGCGCTCGACCCGGACACCGCCCGCTCGTTCCACGACGAGACGCTACCGGCCGAACCCGCCAAGACCGCG
The DNA here is from genome assembly GCF_017309385.1 of Amycolatopsis sp. 195334CR. NCBI lineage: Bacteria > Bacillati > Actinomycetota > Actinomycetes > Pseudonocardiales > Pseudonocardiaceae > Amycolatopsis > Amycolatopsis sp. 195334CR. Next base: position 1,765,945 of record NZ_JAFJMJ010000001.1, read on the forward strand.
CACTTCTGCTCGATGTGCGGTCCGAAGTTCTGCTCCATGCGGATCACCCAGGACGTGCGCAAGTACGCCGAGGAACACGGGCTGTCCACTGTGGAGGCCATCGAGGCCGGGATGCGGGAGAAGTCCGAGGAATTCGGCGAGCAGGGTGGCAAGGTCTACCTCCCGGTGGTCGAGAAGCCGTGACCGCGACGCCGCGCACCGCGCTCACCATCGCCGGCTCCGACTCCGGTGGTGGAGCGGGCATCCAGGCCGATCTGCGCACCTTCTTCGCCAACGGGGTGCACGGCATGACCGCGATCACCGCGGTCACCGTGCAGAACTCGCTGGGTGTGCAGGGGTTCACCGAGATCCCGGCGGAGGTGGTCACCGCCCAGATCAAGGCGGTGGCCGGCGACATGGGCGTGAACGCGGCGAAGACCGGCATGCTGGCCACCGCCGAGATCATCCAGGAGGTGGCCAAGGCGCTCGACGAGGTCCACATCGGACGGCACGCGGAGATCCCGTTCGTGGTGGACCCCGTCGCCGCCTCCATGCACGGGGACGCACTGCTGCGGGAGGAGGCGCTGGAGGCCATCCGCACCGAGTTGTTTCCGCGGGCCAGCCTGGTCACCCCCAACCTGGACGAGGTGCGCCTGCTCACCGGCGTCGAGGTGACCAGCCGCGAAACCCAGCGGGACGCGGCCAGTGCCCTACTGGAGTTCGGGGCCCAATGGGCCCTGGTCAAAGGCGGCCACCTCTACGACGACCCGACCTGCACCGACCTGTTAGCCGATGGGAAGCAGTTCATCGAACTCACGGGCCCCCGGCACAACACCCCCCACACCCACGGCGGCGGCGACACCCTGGCCTCGGCCATCACCGCAGGCCTGGCCAAGGGCTTAGGCATGCCGGATGCCGTCAGCGCCGGAAAGCACTTCATCGAACGCTCCGTCGCCGAGGCCTACCCCCTAGGCTCCGGCGTCGGCCCAGTCTCCCCCTTCTGGAAACTGGCGCAGCCTTAAAAACCACCGCCAGCCGACACCAGCCACCCACCACCAAACCGCCAGCCGGCCACTCCACGCGCCCACCTACCCACCCATCCCTCCCCATCCCCGGTCCACAGCCAAAAACACGGCGAAGGCCCTGAAGTCAAGGCATCTTTCCCGCCTTGACATCAGGGCCTTCGCCGTAGTCACACTGAAATACCGGGGTGGCCCCCCTCACCGCATCCCGTCCCAGCCACCTCCCGCAGCAGTTTCTCGCTGCACTCAAGAAACCCAGCCAACTCCCCCTCATCCAGATGCCGCTCCAGCGTCTCCGACAGCACCCGCAAATACACCGCCCGAGCCGCCTCCAGCACCCGGCCCCCCTCCTCCGTCAGCACCGCGTAGACCTCTCGCCGGTTGTGCTCCGGCCGGTCCCGCCGGACCCAGCCGCGATCCACGTGCCGATCGATGATCCGCGTCAACCCGCCCCGCGTGACGCCGAGCCGGTCGGCCAGGTCGAGCATCTGCAGCTTCCCCCGCTCGCTGCAGCGCAACGCCGTAAGCAGGTCGTGATCGGCCAGTGAACACCCCGCCTCACCCTCGATCCCCTGGTCGAGCCGGCGCCGGACGGCGCCGTAGAGCTGCTGGAGGTTCCCCCAGGCCCGGGCCGCGTCACTGTCTGCCATCACCCGTCCAGTCTAGCCGGAGAACCACACAGTTGACGCACTAACGATTGTCGCTACGATAGTTGTCATGGAAATCGTGACCACGAAGAACGGCACCCGCGGCGCGCGCGGCACCAAGGCGATGCTGTGGGTGATGAAGCACCTGCGGCAGCGGCTGATCAACCAGCACCGCAAGCAGGGCGACAAGTTCCGGGGCATGGACGTGCTGTACCTGACCGCGATCGGCGCGAAGTCGGGTGAGCCGCGCACCACCCCGCTGGCCTACTTCCGCGACGGTGACGGCTGGCTGGTGATCGCCTCCGCGGGCGGTTCGGTGAACAACCCGGCGTGGTACTACAACGTGGCGAAGCACCCCGACCGCGTCTCGATCGAAATCGGCGGCCAGCGGATCCCGGTCACCGCCGAACAACTGGACGGCGAGCGCCGAGCCGAAGTCTGGGCGCGGGTGACCGCCGAAGCCCCCAGCTTCTTGGACTACGAAGCCAAAACCGACCGGCTCATCCCGGTCATCCGCCTGACCCGCACCGAAACCGCCTGACCCGAGGCGGCAACAAGCGGCGCAAGCCAGCGAGCCAGCCCCACCGAGCCACGAGACGGCGCCAGCCAACCCAGGCCACCACCGCGGTCACCCCACCGTGCGGCACGAGCCAGCGGGCCGTCCCACCTCCCCCGCACCGGCGAGAGACACTGGTGGGCATGACGGAAGCTACGAGCCCGCCTGCCGCGCTGACCATCGCCGGCTCCGACTCCGGTGGGGCCGCCGGACTGCAGGCCGACCTGCGCACCTTCCTCACCTGCGGGGTGCACGGCCTGGTCGCGGTGACCGCGGTGACCGTGCAGAACACGCTCGGCGTGCACGACCGCACGGACATCCCACCGCACATCGTCGCCGGGCAGATCGAGGCGGTCGCCGCGGACATGCGGGTCGGGGCGGCCAAAACCGGCATGCTCGCCTCCGCCGAGATCATCGAGGCGGTGGCCGCGGCCTGCGACGCCGCCGAGATCGGCCGCGACCGGCGCATCCCGTTCGTGGTCGACCCGGTGGCCGCGTCCATGCACGGGCACCCGTTGTTCGACGCGGCCGGCCTCGACGCCCTGCGCGAACTGCTGCTCCCCCGCGCCACCGTGCTCACCCCGAACCTCGACGAGGTGCGGCTGCTCACTGGTATCGACGTGACCGACCGGAACGGCATGCGTGACGCGGCCGTCGCACTGCACGCGCTCGGCCCGCGCCACGTGCTGGTCAAGAGCGGCCACCTGGTCAGCGACCCCGAATGCGTCGACCTGCTCTTCGACGGCGAGGAGTTCGTCGAGCTGACCGGGCCCCGCCACGAAACCCCGCACACCCACGGCGCCGGCGACGCGATGGCCTCGGCGTTCACCGCCGGCCTCGCCCGCGGCATGCCGGTGGTCGAAGCAGCCAGGTTCGGCAAGTGGTTCGTCAGCAACGCGGTGGCGAACTCGTACCCGATGGGCGCCAAGGTCGGCCCGGTCTCGGCGTTCTGGCGGCTGGCTCCGGAGGACCGCGCGTGACCCGAGAACGGGTGGGGGCGGTCGTCGAGAGCAAGCGGTTCCAGAACTTCATCATCGCGGTGATCATCGGCAACGCGATCACGCTCGGGCTCGAGACCTCACCGCGGATGGTCGCCGACCACGGCACCCTCCTGCACACCCTCGACTACCTCGCGCTGAGCATCTTCGTGCTCGAACTGAGCGCCAAGTTCTACGCCTTCCGCGGTGCCTTCTTCCGGGACCCGTGGAACCTGTTCGACCTGGCCGTGGTGGGCGTCGCGCTGGTGCCGGCCACCGGCCCGTTCGCCGTGCTGCGGGCGCTGCGGGTGCTCCGCGTGCTGCGGTTGATCTCCGTGGTGCCGTCGATGCGCAAGGTGGTCACCGGCCTGCTCGCCGCGGTACCGGGCATGGCCTCGATCGCCGCGCTGCTGGCGTTGATCATCTTCGTGGCCGGGGTGATGGCCACCAAGCTGTTCGGCACGATCACCCCGGAGCACTTCGGCGATCTCGGCTCCTCGCTGTTCACCCTCTTCCAGGTGATGACCGGCGAAGCGTGGCCGGACATCGCCGACGACGTGATGGCGCAGGCGCCCGCCGCCTGGATCTTCTTCGTCGTCTACATCCTGATCTCCAGCTTCGCCGTGCTGAACCTCTTCATCGCGGTGGTGGTCAGCGCGATGGAGGACGAACTGCGCGACGAACTGCGCGAAGAAGAGGACAAGCAGGCAGCCGCCCAGGCCGCGGCGAACCGCGAGATCCTGGACGAACTGCGGGCGCTGCGCTCGGAGATCGCCGAACTGCGAGCCGAGCGCGAGCGCCCCTAGGCACCGTCCTACGAGTCACGCTCGCGGGACAGCGCCCCTAACCGTCTTCGTCGTCGGAGAGCAGGGCCTCCAGCGCGGGCAACGCGTCGATCAGCTGGCGGCGCTGGTCCGGGGAAAGCCGGTCGATCCGCCGGTTCAGCTCCTGCACCCTGGTCGAGCGGACGCCGGAGACCATGCGCTCGCCCTCCTCGGTGGCGGTGGCCAGCCAGGCCCGGCGGTCCACCGGATCCGACTCGCGGCGCACGTACCCGGCCTCGACCAGCGCGGCCACTATCCGGGACATGGTCGCGGCGGCCACGCCCTCCTTGGCCGCCAGATCACCGAGGCGCAACTGCCCGTAGTTCACCAGCGTGGCCAGCGCGGAGATCGCACCGTGGCCGGGGCCCGGCGCGCCCGCCTGCCGCAGCGAGCGGGAAAGCCTGCCCACAGCCAGGAAAAGCCGGCCGGACACGTCCTGAGACGGCGACGTGGTCACCTCACGCTCCTTACCGCGCACGTAAGGTGTGGCGCGGGTCAGCCCCGAGTGGTCGAAAGTGCCGTCAACCATACGTGCCGCAACCCGGGGTTCCGCGTGAACCCACCGTGATTGTGATGGAGCCCTTCCGCTCAGCGGGGAGGCGAGGAGGCCTGCGCCCAGAACCGCTGCGGAATCCGGCCCGCACCCCGCGCCAGCCGCCCGGCGGTGACCGCCGAGCGCATCGCCAGCGCCATGCGCTCCGGGTCCTGCGCGCGGGTCACCGCGGTGGACAGCAGGACCGCGTCGCAGCCCAGTTCCATCGCCAGCACGGCGTCCGACGCGGTGCCGATCCCGGCGTCCAGCACCACCGGCACCCGCGCCCTGGACACGATCAGCTCGATGTTGTGCGGGTTGCGGATGCCGAGGCCGGTGCCGATCGGCGCGCCGAGCGGCATCACCGCCGCGCAGCCGACCTCCTCCAACCGCAGCGCCAGCACCGGGTCGTCGTTGGTGTACACCAGCACGGTGAAGTCGTCGGCGGCCAGTTGCTCGGCGGCGTCCAGCGTTTCCAGCGGATCGGGCAGCAGCGTGCGGTCGTCGGCGTGCACCTCGAGCTTGATCAGATCGGTTTCGAGCGCCTCGCGGGCCAGGCGCGCGGTGAGCACCGCCTCGGCCGCGCTGCGACAGCCCGCGGTGTTGGGCAGGAGCTTGATCCCCAAGCGCCGCAACAACTCCAGCACGCCGGAACCGCCTTCGGCATCGGCCCGCCGCATGGCCACGGTGGTCAGCTCGGTGCCCGAGGCGACCAGTGCGCGTTCGAGCGCGGCCAGGCTGCTCGCGCCGCCGGTGCCGATGATCAGGCGTGAGTTCAGCTTGTGCTCGCCGATGAGCAACTGGTCGCCGGTTTCCGCTTCGGTCATGTCAGCCTCCCTGCACGGCGGTGAGGATGTCGAGCGAGCTCCCGTCGGCGGGCACGAACCCGGCCCAGTCGCGGCGGGCGACCACGTCGGCGTCGACCGCCACCGCCACGCCCTTCTCGCCGATGCCGAGCGCTCGCAGCAGGTCCCGCACGGTGGTGCCGTCGGGGAACTCCCGTTCGTCGCCGTTGACCACGATCCGCATCAGACACTCTCCTTCTCACGAAGCCGGGCCGGATCGGCCGCGGCCACCCCGGGCGGCGCCGGTGCGCCGTCGAGCGCGGCGAGCACCGCGTCGGCGGTGATCGGCGCCATCAGCAGGCCGTTGCGGTGGTGCCCGGTCGCGGCGAACACCCCGTCCGGCAGCCTGCCGATGAAGGGCAGGTTGTCCACGCTGGCCGCCCGCAGCCCGGCGGCCGTCTCGGCCAGTTCGTACTCGGCGATCGCCGGGAACACCCGTTCGGCGCCTTCGAGCAGCTCGCGCACCCCGCGTGCGGTGACCACCTCGTCGAAGCCCGCTTCGTACTGGGTCGCGCCGAGCACCAGCTCACCGCCCGCGCGCGGCACGAGGTAGATGGGACGGCCTTCCGCGTACGCCCGCACGGTGTGGGCGGGCGGGCCGAGCGTGGTGCGGCGGGCCCGCAGGCGCAGGATCTCGCCCTTGAGCGGGCGGACCGCGGTTTCCAGCGCCGGGTGCAGGCGGGCGCTCCACGCCCCCGCGGCGAGCACGACGAGGTCGCTGGTCAGCGTGCGCCCGGTGGTCCGGACGGTCTCCGGGCCGAGTTCGACGACCTCCTCGCGGATCGGGTCGAGGTGCCGGGCCAGGGCGTCGAGCAGGGCGCGGTTGTCCACCGAGAGGTCGCCCGGGACGGACAGGCCACCGCGGATGGAGCCCGCGAGGCCGGGTTCCCGCTGCCGCAGTTGTCGACTTGTCAGCTTTTCGGCCTCGCGACCGACGTGGTGGAGGTAGGCCGCGAGCTGGTCGAGCACGCCCAGGTCAGCGCTGTCCAGAGCGGCGACGAGGGTGCCCTTTTCGGACAGTCCGCACCCGCCGAGGCCTGCGGCGAACCGCGGCCACCGGCGCAGCGACTCCTCGCCGAGGGTGAGCACTTCCTCCTCGCCGGGCCAGGCCTCGGTGACCGGCGCGAGCATGCCGCCGGCCACCCAGGAGGCGCCGGTCTTCGGCCACGGGTCGACCAGTTCGACCTCGTGACCTCGGGTTTTCACGCGCCAGGCGACGGCGAGGCCGACGACTCCGCCGCCGACCACGGTGACGCGGTGTTTTCGCTTCATGGAAATCACGCTCCCTGCGCCGGCATGACCCGGATCAGGTTCCACGGTCGGAGCGGCAGCTCCCTCTCAGCCCGTGCCTCGGGCTCCCGTGCGGACATTTCCACCGTAACACCGCGGGGTACCGTCGCGAACATGCCTGGGCTGGATGGTGACGAGATCAGGAAGCGCCTCGACGCGGCGAAGCTGTACCTGTGCGTGGACGCGCGGGGTGCCCGCGGGGACCTCGCGGAGTTCCTCGACGCGGCGCTGGCCGGTGGGGTGGACGTGGTGCAGCTGCGTGACAAGACCAGCGGCGCGCCGCTGGAGGCGAAGCAGGAGCTGGCGGCGCTGGAGGTGTTCGCCACCGCGTGCGCCCGGCACGGCGCGCTGCTGTCGGTGAACGACCGCGCGGACGTCGCACTGGCGGCCGGGGCCGACGTGCTGCACCTCGGTCAGGACGACATCCCGGTGCCGCTGGCCCGGCGCATCCTCGGTGACGACGTGGCGATCGGGCGTTCGACGCACTCGGGCGCCCAAGCCCGCGCGGCCGCCGCCGAGGCGGGCGTGGACTACTTCTGCACGGGGCCGTGCTGGCCAACGCCGACCAAGCCGGGCCGGGAAGCGCCGGGCCTCGACCTGGTGCGGGAAACCGCTTCGCTCGGCACGACCCGGCCGTGGTTCGCCATCGGCGGCATCGACCAGTCGCGGCTGCCGGAAGTCCTGGAGGCCGGCGCCACGCGAATCGTGGTGGTCCGCGCCATCACCGACGCGGAGGATCCCACGGCGGCGGCTCGCGCGCTGAAATCCGCCCTCGTTTAACGTCCTTCGCCGGCCGGAAAGTCACTACCGGTGGAGTTCGGCGTTCTGGTCCGACTATTTCCGCGACCAGCAGGGCCAGATGGTCTAAAGCCGCGCCGACTCCGCGGCAGAACGTTGAACAATGGCGACAGACCGCGCGTGTAGAACTGCCGGTCAAGCGTTATACCCAGCTGTCCGGCCGAGCCGAACACCACCCGGCAGGCCGGACAGCGGCGTGTTCGAGTCGCCGACTCGCGCCGGAAACCTTTGTCGTCCCGGGGCGAAACCACCATACTGGGCACCTGTACCTGTTCTGCACCCGCAGAGGAGAGCACAAGTGCGACGGCGACGTACGTCCGCACCACCGCCTACCTCATCGTGTGACGAGCAGGGACACATTTTCACCCGGGCAATGCACACGCGCGCCACCACACGACCGAGCAGACACCGCCCGCGTGCCCACACGACCGCCCGGCCCCTCACCCGGGAAAACCAATCGGCCCCCGGAACGAGTGAGGTGGGCCGCACTTGATCTTTTTCGCGGATGACACTGCGTCACTTGATAGCACAGACGACTGGATTCCCGCCGCGTCGAAAGTTCTGCCTCAAACTCGCACCCAGAGTGCGATTCGAATCACCCGAAAACGCCATAGCTCCGAATCTTTCGATGCAATTCGACCTGGTAGCCTCTGTGCCCCGCCAACGGAAACAATCGTGCGACAATTGACTGCGAGGGGACAAGTCCTTGTCCGAGAAAAGTGGAAAAAAAGTGGTCATAGCCGTGGACGGGCCCGCCGCCGCCGGCAAAACGACGACCTGTCTCGCCCTGGCCGACACCTTTGGCCTGCGCTACCTGGAGAGCGGGCGCACGTATCGGATCGTCGCCTACGAAGCGCTGCGCCGCGGCGTAGCCGTGGAGGACGGGCGAGCCGTGGTCGGCCTCTGCGACGACCTGATAGACGAAAGCCGCAGCACCAACCTGCTCGCCTCCACCAGATACGAGCCCCAGGAGCTGAGATCGATTTCGGTCAACCGAACGGTTTCCGCGGTGGCCAGGATCGGCGAATTACGCGGCCGCGTCACCGAGCTCATCCACCTGTGGGCGAACGCGCAAGCCCGGTGCGTGGTGGAGGGGCGGGACATCGGCACCGTGGTGTTCCCCTCGGCACGGGCGAAGTTCTACTTGACGGCGCGACCGGAAACCAGGGCGCGGCGAAGGGTCCAGCAGGAGGGGCGCGGTTCCTACGAAGAAGTGCTGAAGGACGTCATCCGGCGTGATGAAGCCGATATGTCACGGAGCGTCTCCCCGCTGAAACCGGCCCCTGACGCGGTGGAAATCGACACCACTTCACTCTCCGTCAACCAGGTGGTGGACCGAATGGTCGACGTTTGCCGAACCCGGGGTGTAGCAATTTCATGATCGACAACGACGGAACGATGGAGTCGCCCTACGCCCGACGTCGCGGTGGCGACTCCCGGCGATCGGACGGTGACGACGTGACGGACTGCTTGTTCTGCGAAACCGACGACCCGTCACTGAACGGCGTCCTGCTCGACGGACAGTTGTTCTACGTTCGCTGGGACAACTTCCCCATCGCCGAAGGACACGTCGAGATCGTGCCCAAACGGCACGTGGCCAGTTATTTCGACCTCACCGACGAAGAAGCCGCCGAAGCGTACGAGACCATCAAGAAAGCGCGCGAACTCCTCGACAAGAAGTACCAGCCGGATGGCTACACGATCGGGGTCAACGAGGGACGAGCGGCGGGACGCACGATCGACCACCTGCACATCCACCTGATTCCACGCCACGAAGGCGACGTACCCGATCCACGGGGCGGGGTGCGGGGAGTGCTGCCTGGCCCCCACCCGGACGAGTGGAGTTCTAGGACTTGAGAGCTTCGGTGACGAACCAGTCGCCACGCGAGCTGTACACGGTCGTGGTGGAAATGAACCCCACAGCCAGGAGATCCGCTTCGACCGATTCCGAGGTGCGCAGCGCGAACCACCGCTCACAGGGCAGTCGCCTCCCCGTTTTCCACCCGTCGTAGTCGCCGGCCTGGAGGCTGATCGCGGCAGTTCCTCCTGGCCGGAGCACTCGCTTCAGCTCGGAGAAACTGCGGCGGTGGTCGTCACGGGGCACGTGGAGCACACTCGCGCAGGCCCACACACCAGCGAACACCGCGTCGCGGAACGGCAGATCGAGCAGGTTGAGCTGCACGATTTCGGCCGCGGCGCACCGAGTTCGGGTCTTCTCGAGCATGCGCTCGCTGATGTCACCGGAGATCACCGCCAGCCCCTTGCCGAGCAGGTACTCGGTGTCCCGGCCCGCCCCGCAACCCAGGTCCAGCACCGGACCGCTCGGCAGCGCGGCGGCGAACCGGTCCAGTTCCAGGTCCAACCCGGGGAATTGGTCGAGGGTCCTGGTCGCCTGCTCGAACTGGTCGGCGTACTCGTTGTAGGTGTGCCTGGTCGCCCGCGCGATCTCCGCCGCGCCACGGAGGTTCAGATGCACTCGAAGTCCTCCCGGCCGATGTAGATGCCCAGGTTGGTCATCTCCTCCAGCACCTCACGGCGGTAGAGCACGGGGTAGCCGTGGCTGGCGTCGAGGCTGATGCAGCCGACGAACTTGCTCCGGCCGTTGCGGATCGGTGTCGCGAGGACCGCGGCGCGGTGCTTGACCCGGTCGAAGCCCTCCCAAGTGAGGTTCATCACCCTCTCCGGATCATCCTCCCGGACCCGGTCGAACGCATCTCGATCAGTCAGCTCGGCGGCCAACGGCCCCACATCGACGGCGTACTCGCGGTCGTACTTCCAGCACAGGCCGACCACACCCTCACCCAGGACCGGGGTGAACCGCCGCGTGACCGGGTGGGTGGACATCCGGTAGGTCGCCAGGCGCTTGAGCACCCCGCGGATCGGGTGGCGCAGCGTTCTCCGCTTCCGCCACACGTGCAACGCCAGGTCCCCGGTCTCCAGGGGCGGCTCGATGGCTTGGCTGATCACCAGCAGCTTGCCGAAGCTGGAGAGGATGCTCCGCCGCATGATCACGTTGCGGTCCGCCATCGCGCGCGCCTGCCAGGCTTCGAACGGGGTCAGCGCACCGAAGACGCCGGCGATGCCGAGCAGCACGAGCATGACGTACGGCCGGTTGCCGAGCAGCGCGTCCCAGAACGGCTTCGACGGCACGTGGTACGCCTTTCCCGCCAGGCCCAGCGTCGCGAGCAGCAGGAACGCCTTGTCCAGGAGCTTGGCCGTCGAGCGCTTCACGCTCCGACGTCAGCCGGGTCTCGGGGAGCGTGCCGCCACGCCTTGCCGGGCAGTTCGGTGCGCGTGCCGTCGTCGCGGACCAACACCACGTCCCGCTGCTCGGTGACCACGCCGACCTGGTGGAAGTCGAGCCGGTCCGCGAGCCGGCCGAGCTGGTCCTCCGGTGCGGTGAACAGCAGTTCGAAGTCGACCGAGTCGCCGAACACGACCGACAACGGATCGAGACCGAGGTGCGCCGCCACCGCGGACACCGCGCCGGGCACCAGCAAGGCCCGCTCGTGGACCTCGACCCCGACAGCACCAGCCGACGCGAGGCCGTGCAGCGCCGCCTTGAGCCCATCCGAGGTGTCCTGGCAACTCGTCACCACCCCGCTGGCACTGAGCGCCACACCGCTCTCGACCCTGGCCACCGGTCGCCGCCAGTAGGCGAGCATGGTTTCGAGGTGGCGCTCCTCGATCACGGGGTGGGGGTCGGCGGCGCGCAGGTAGGCCATGGCGGCTCCGGCGAAACCGGTGGGTGCGGTCAGGCAGATCGCGTCACCCGGCTTCGCGCCGGCCCGGAACAGCACCCCACCGGCCGGGCACACGCCGAGGGCCGACGCGGACAGGATGAGGCGCTCGGCACCACCGATGTCACCACCGACGTTCGGGCACCCCGAGGCCGCGCACGCGTCGCGGATGCCCTCCAGCACCCGCTCGAACACCGCGTCGGTCATGTCCGGCGGGTAGCGGACCACCGAGAGCAGGCCGATCGGTCTGGCCCCCATCGCGGCGATGTCGCTCAGGTTCGCCACCACGAGGTAGTAGCCGAGGTCGTACTCCGCCAAATACCCCATTTCGTACAGCCGGAACTTGGGTCCGCGAACGTAGTCGGAGCCGGCCACCAGCTCGTGGTCGCCGTGGAAGCGGAACACCGCGCAGTCGTCCTGCGCCTCGACCCCGGCCAGCAGTTCGACTCGGCTCCGGTCCGGCCGGCTCACCGGTTCGAAGGCGTCGCGCTGGCCGCGGAAGAGCGGCACGACCACGTTCGCCAGCCTGGTCGGTTCGTCCGAAAACGTCGGGTCAGTACGCATGCCGTCGGTCCTCCGCTCGGCTGTGGACGCCGGCCAGCCTGGCCGACCACGACCGGACCTCCCGCATGGTCGAACGAAGCACTTCCTTGCGCATGACCACGGCGTAATCCCATTCCGGGTCTTCGATCGAAAGGGTGGCGCCGACCACCGCACGCAGGTACTGCCGCCGCTGCGTGGTCGGCAGGTAAACGCGGCAGCCCTGCTCGTGCAAGCGCAGGAAATAAGCCGAATTCGGCCACGGCGGAAGAGAAAGTTCGGCCAGTGATCCGAGATCGCGGTAAGCCAGCCCGTCACCGATCATGATCCGGTCCACCGCGGCCGGGGAAACGGGAAGCAGGTGCAGGTGCGCATGCGTGATGCAGGCGTGGCTCACTTCTCCTCTGCTGGAACCGTGTTCGAGAAACAGCGGCTCCCGGAAAGCCTCGCGGTAGAGTTCGGCCACTCGGCCGATCAGTTCCACCGCCTCTCGCTGGTGCACGGTCAGCACCTGCGCGAAGGACAGGTAGTGCTGCTTGGGCAGCAGCAACAGGTGGCCGTCGGTCAACGGTGACAGGTCGGCCAGCAACTCGAAGTTCTCCGTCGAATGCACTCGCCTCGACGGCGGGTCGCCTTCGTAGAAACGGCTGAACGAGGTATCGGCCGCACCGGAAATTTCCTCGCAGAAATCCGCCCCCGTGCACTGCACGGCAGTGATCATCTTTCCCCCCGACGTCGCGTCGCGATGCGGCCTGGTGTAGCGGCATTTTTCCGCATGCGCTGCGCGAACTCGAACCCTCGCCGGAAGGTTAGCTCAAACGTCGCAATAGCCGTCGGGAAAGGTAGACCGGCTGTTTGGAACTTCGCCGAACAGCGACTTCACTACTCCGGACTGGCCTGCGGCACCCGCACAAGTTGTCCAGTTTCTGCCCGGCCGCCGATTAGTGATAACTCTTTCGTTTCCGATCGCAGGAAATCGCCCACACCGGAGACGGCGACCGCCCGGCGGTGCGGCCGCCGCCGGGCGGTTCGACGCGGTCTCAGCCCCCGTCGCCGGATTGGCCCTGGGGAGCGCTCGGTTGCGTGCTCGGTGCCGGTTTCTCGGTGGTGGTGACCGACGGCTTCGGGGCGCTGCTCGTCGGCGGGTCCGAGGGTTCGGCCGGGGCGGTGGTCGTGGGGGCGCTGGACTCGGTCGCCGGGGCCTGCGAGGGTTTGCTCGCCGGGGCCTCGCGGGTTTCCGACGCCGGCGCCTGCTCGGTGGGCGCGTCCTGCTTGCCACCGCCACCGCCACTGACGATGTGGCCTATGGTGCTCCGGCCATCCCCGGAGATGCTGCTGCCGGTGGCGAACTCGAACCCGGTGATCACCAGGATCGCCAGCACGAACCCGACCACGCTGGTGCCGATGACCAGCGGCCACCGCAACTTCCGCAGGCGGCTGACCTGCTGCTCACCCTCGGGCGCCTCACCATCGGTAGAGGTCACCGGCAACTCCGCCGTCGCTCCCGATGGCTCACCGGCCTCCGAAGACTCGCCGGGCGCCGACGGCACACCAGGCGCCGCGCCGCCCGCAGCCGCGCCTCCGAAAGCCGCGTCGCCCGAAGCTGGGCCCGCCGAAGCCAGGCCTCCCGAAGCCGCGTCGCCTGAAGCCGGGCCCGCCGAAGCCGGGCCTTCCGAAGTCACGCCGCCCGAAGCGGCCGTGGCGCCCGAAGCGGGTGCCACCTGGGGTCGCGTCGTCAGCGTGCGGGCCTTCAGCGCCGCCGCCTTCGTGCGGTCGAGGGACCGCAGGTACAGCTCCCCGCCCACGGTGGTGATCACGCTCGCCAACCCGGCGCCGAGCACCGTGCCCGCGACGCCCAGGGTCGAACCGAGTAGGGCCGCGGTCACCGCGGCCAGCGCGGCCGCCGCCACCTGGATCGGTCTGATTCCTGATTTCTTTTCCGTCTCCTCTGACATGGATCCGTTTCTTCTCCACCCCTGCGACTACTCCTTCTCCCAACGAACAAGGCGTCCGGGATGCTCCCCGCGTTGCCCGATGGTGAGCCCCGCCACGCTGTCTGTCCACTGTGGACTACGCGCGATTCACCGATCCTTGACATACTCACCGTTATGCAGCTGATCTCCCTCGAGCACATCCGGACCGCGGCCGGCCGGATCGCCGGCGCCGCGATCCGCACCCCACTGCTGCCCCAGCACTGGGCGACCGGCGCCCCGCTCTGGCTGAAAGCCGAGAACCTGCAAGGGATCGGCGCGTTCAAGATCCGCGGCGCGTACAACGCGATCGCCGCGCTGAGTGAACCCCAGCGCCAACGCGGAGTGGTCGCCTACTCCAGCGGCAACCACGCGCAGGCGGTCGCGGTGGCGGCGAAGATGTTCGGCGTCCCGGCGGTCATCGTGGTCCCGGACAGCACCCCGCGCAACAAGGTCGAGGCCACCACCGCGCACGGCGCGAAGGTGATCGAGGTGCCCATCGCCCAGCGCGAGATCGCTGCCCAGACCCTCGCCGACCAGCGCGGCTTCAACCTCATCCCGCCCTTCGACCACCCCGAGGTGATCGCCGGGCAGGGCACCATCGGCCTGGAGATCGCCGAGGACCTGCCCGGCACGCAGGTGGTGCTGGTGCCGGTCAGCGGCGGCGGGCTGGCCTCCGGCATCGGCACCGCGATCAAGTCCCTGCTGCCCTCGGCCAGGGTGTACGCGGTCGAGCCGGAACTGGCCGCGGACACCGCGGAAAGCCTGCTCGCCGGCACCAGGGTCGACTGGCCGGTCGAATGGCGGGCGCGCACCATCGCCGACGGCCTGCGCGCGCAACCGTCCGAACTCACCTTCGCGCACCTCAAGCGGGTGGTCGACGGCATCGTCACGGTCAGCGAGGACGAGATCCGCGCGGCCGTCCGGGTGCTGGCGACCAGGGCGAACCTGGTCGCCGAGCCCAGCGGCGCGGTGACCACGGCCGCCTACCTGTTCCGGCGCGACGAACTGCCGGAGGGCCGCACGGTGGCCGTCGTCTCCGGCGGCAACATCGACGCGGCCCTGCTCGCCGAGCTACTCCGGGCGTGACCGGGCGTAGGCCGACGGCGGCGCGTCCACCCCGCAGTGCAGGCACTCGCCCGGTTCCGGGTGGTCGTGCTCGGGTTCCGGCACACTGAGCACGTCGTTGCGCACGCCGATGGCCACCAGCCCACCGGCGACCGCCAGCCCCGCGCACACCAGCAGCGCCGTCCGCCAGCTCGCGGTCAGCGCCACCGGATCGGCGTAGGCCGCCCCGGTCAGCCCGGCGACCGCGGGCAGCAGCGCGATGGCGAGCAGCCCGCCGGTCCTGGCGATGGCGTTGTTCACCCCGGAGGCGACCCCGGCGTACTGGTCCGGCGCCGCGGCCAGCACGGTGGCCGTCACCGGCGCCACCACGGTGGCCAGCCCCAGCCCGAACACGGTCACCGCGGGCAGCACCGCCCCCAGGTACGAGGCCCCCGGTTCGACGCGGAGCAACAGCAGCATGCCCGCCGCGACCAGCATCGGCCCGGCCACCAGCTGCAGCCGCGGCCCGATCTTCTGCGCCAGCCGTCCCGAGTACCCGGAGAGCACCAGCATCACGACGGTGATCGGCAGCCCGGCCAGCCCGGCCGCGGTCGGCGAGTACCCCAGCGACACCTGGAGCTGCAGCACCATCAGCATCATCACGCCGCCGAGCGCGGCGTAGACGACCAGCGTGAGCCCGTTGGCCAGGGTGAACGTCCGGTTGGCGAACAGCTGCGGCGGCACCAGCGGATCGGCCGACCGCCGCTGGAGCACCACGAAGGCCACCAGCCCGGCGACCCCGGCCACGCCGGACCCGAGCACCAGCGCGTCACCGGCCCCGCGCACCGGCAGCTCGACCAGCGCCGCGGTGATCCCGGCCAGCCCCACCGCGCCGACCACCGAGGCCAGCACGTTCGGCTTGCCGGTGTGCTGCTGCTGGTCGCACGACTCCGGCACGTACTTGCGGGCCAGCCAGACGCAGACCACCGCGATCGGCAGGTTGATCAGGAAGGCCAGCCGCCACGACCAGACCTGCACCAGCAGCCCGCCGACCAGCGGCCCGATCGCGGCCGCGATGCCACCGAGCCCGGACCAGGCGCCGATCGCCCTGGCCCGTTCGGCCCGCGGGAACGCCGACTGCAGGATCGCCAGCGAACCGGGGGTGAGCAGCGCGCCGCCGATGCCCTGGAGGATCCGGGTGGCCACCAGCATCTCGGTGGTCACCGCGAGCCCGCACAACACCGACGCGACGCCGAACCAGACTACGCCGATGACGAAGACCCGCCGCCGCCCGTACCGGTCCCCCAGCGAACCGGCGATCAGGATCAACGACGCGAGCGCCAGCATGTACCCGTCGAGGATCCACTGCAGACCGGAAACCGAGGCCTCGAGCTCCTCGCCGATCCGCGGCAGCGCGACGTTGACGATCGTGCCGTCGAGCATGGCCATGCCCGACCCCAGGATGGTGGTGGCGAGCACGCCCCGCGCGGCGGGCGTTCCCCAGCGGACGAGATCGGGTGCGGTCACGGCCGGTTCAGCGTGGTGACGAACTTGTACCGGTCACCGCGGTAGATGGAGCGGACGAACTCCACCGGCTTGCCGTCGGCGGCGAACGAGTGCCGCGACAGCAACAACATCGGCATGCCCACGTCGGCGCCGAGCAGTTCGGCCTCCTGCGGGCCGGCGAGCGCGGTCTCGATGGTCTCCTCCGCGCGTTCCATCTCCACGCCGAACTGCTCGCGCAGCACCGCGTACAGCGAACCGCCCGCGCTGACGTGCTTGCGCAGCCCGCGGAAGCGCCCCAGCGGCAGGTGCGTGGTCTCCAGCGCCATCGGCTCGGCGTCGGCCAGGCGCAGGCGTCGCATGCGCAGCACCTTCGCCCCGGCGCGGATGCCGAGCAGCTTGGCCAGCTCGCCCTCGGCGGGCAGCTCGTCGATCTCCAGCAGCTTCGACGACGGCTCGCGCCCGGACGCCCGCATGTCCTCGGTGTAGGAGGACAGCTGCAGGCGCTGGGCGAACTTCGGCTCGGCGGCGAAGGTGCCCTTGCCCTGCACGCGGTGCAGGCGGCCCTCCACGGTCAGGTCGGCCAGCGCCTGGCGGACGGTGGTCCGCGAGACGCCGAACTCGCCGGCCAGCGCCCGCTCGGTGGGGATGGACGACCCGGCGGGCAGTGCGTCCAGCAGGTCCAGCAGGTGTTGCTTCAGTGCCCAGTACTTCGGCTCGCGTTGCCCCCTGGTCCCGGTGGCCGAGCCGGATTCCCCGGGCGGTGATGTCTCCAACATGAGCGGCTCCTTCACAACACGCGCGACTCCTCACGGAAAAAGTACTCTTCGACGGGACTGGGTCGACCAGCTAGCATTGGTCTAGACCAGACAAGAGGAGTGCACCATGACCGTAGAGGGTCAGCAGCCCGGCGCGCACATGGCCGCCGAAATCGCCGAGCAGCCCGCCGTGCTGGCGGCCCTGCGGGAGCGGCAGCCCGAGATCGCCGAGGTGGCCGACGCCATCGCGAAACGCCCGCCCCGCTTCGCTTTGCTGGCCGCGAGGGGGTCCAGCGACCACGCCGCGCTCTACGCCAAGTACCTCATCGAGGTGCTCCTCGGCCTGCCCGCGGGACTGGTCTCGCCGTCCACCGTGACGCTCTACGGGGCCGCTCCGGACCTCCGGGACGTGCTGCTGGTGACGGTCAGCCAAAGTGGAGGTTCACCTGATCTGGTGGAATTCACCGAGTCGGCCCGCAAGCAGGGCGCACGCACGGTGGCGGTCAGCAACACTCCGTCGTCGCCGCTGAGCGCCGCCGCGGAGCTGGCGGTGGACATCGGCGCCGGGCAGGAGCAGGCGGTCGCCGCGACCAAGACCTACTCGGCCACGCTGCTCGCGCTGTACCTGCTCGTCGACGCGGTGCGCGGCGGCAAGGGCGCGGACGCCGACGGGCTCGGCGAGCTGGCCCAGCAGACCCTCGACCGCTCGGCGGCGGGGGTGCAGCGCGCGGTCGACCGGTACCGCTTCGTCAACCGGGTGATCACCGCCGGCCGCGGGTACTCCTACGCCAGCGCGCTGGAGGCCGCGCTCAAGCTCGCCGAGACCAGTTACCTGGCCGCGCGCGCGTACAGCGGGGCGGACCTGCTCCACGGCCCGGTCGCGGCGATCGACGGTGAGACGGCCGTGCTCGCGCTGACCAACCGCGGCAAGGGCGGCGACGCCATGCGCGAGGTGCTGGACGCGGTCGCCGGCCGCGGGGCCGACGTGCTGGCGATCGGCTCGGCCGCCGCGGACGTCCCGGCCGCACTGCGGATCGACGTGCCGCCGGTGGCCGAGGAGCTCGCACCGATTCTCGACGTGCTCCCGGCGCAGAGCCTGGCGCTGGGCCTTTCGCTGGCCAGGGGCGGTGACCCGGACCGGCCGCGCGGGCTCAACAAGGTCACCAAAACCCGCTGATCTTCTCGCCACGACTGGTGACTCGTGACCGAATTCACGGCATAGTCACCATCGTGTTGCGAGGAGGCCCCCAGTGAGTGACCCCAGCCGTCCCTGCGTCGTCGGTGTCGACGCGGGCGGGACGTCCACCCGCGCGCTCGCCGTCGACGCCGACGGCATCGTGCTCGGCAGCGGCCGCGCGGGCGGTGCCAACCCCAACGCGCACCCGCCGGAACAGGCCGCGGCGAACATCGCCGCCGCCATCGGCGACGCGCTGCGCGACGCCGACCCCGGCGCGGTCAGAGCCTGCGTGGTCGGCATGGCCGGGGTCAGCAAGCTCACCGATCCCGCGATGGCGAAGGTGTTCGACGAAGCCTGGCTCGGCCTCGGGCTCGGCTGCGGGGTGCGCATGGTCGCCGACGCCGAGGCCGCCTTCGCCTCGGCCACCGACGCCCCGGACGGCACCGTGCTGGTGGCGGGCACCGGCTCGATCTCGGCCCGCATCCGCAAGCGGCGGCTGGTCTCCACCACCGGCGGCTACGGCTGGCTGCTCGGCGACGAGGGCTCGGCGTTCTGGATCGGCCGCGAGGCGGTGCGGGCCACGCTGACCGCGCTCGGCAAGGGCGGCCCGTTCGACGGGCTGCCGCTGGCCGTGCTGCGCGAGGCCCTGCACCTGTCCGATTTGGACGCCCTGCGCGCGCAGACCGAAACCGACCGGTTGCTCACCTCCCGCCGGTTGATCACCACCTGCAACTTCGAATCGCCGATCCGGCTGGCCAGGTTCGCCCCGCTGGTCAGCGCGACCGCCGCCGAAGGTGACGCGACCGCACGGGAAATCACCGACCGCGCGGCGGAACTGCTGGTGGCCAACGCCCTCGCGGCCCGCGAACCCGACGAGGACACCCCGCTGGTGCTCGTCGGCAGCGTGCTGGTCGGCGACAGCCCGGTCGGCGCGAAGGTGCGGGAAACGCTCCGTGCACTGGAAATCCGTTCGGCCACCGATGGCGTACTCGGCGCCGCCTGGCTGGCGGCAGTGGACGCCTTCGGCGAGAACGCTCCGCGACCGGTGCTCGAAATCCAGTAGAGCGCACCAACTCGGTCATCGACGAGCCGCGGCTTCGGCGAGTACGGTGGTAACCGGCCCCCGGACCCTCCCCCCTCGCCGGGGGCCGTCTACTTCTCCCCGGTGCGCTCCTCCGGCAGCCGCGGGTGCCGCAGACCGGGGTGTTCGGCGGGCAGCGAGCGGTAGAGCACCCAGCCGCTGACCGCCAGCGTCAGCGCCACCAGCGGCCAGGACAACACCGTGCGCGCGATGCCCAGCGCCACCACCTGGCCGCTCCACCACAGCGAGCCGTACACCAGCACGCGCAGGGTGTACTGGCCGAAGACCCAGATCCAGCTCGCCCGCGAGTACGCACGCAGCAGCTCGGGGTCGCGCCGCCAGCGCGTCTTCTGCCCGAGCGCGAAGCCGACCACCACGCCCAGCAGCGGCCACCGCACCACGATGCTCGCCGCCCACAGCAGCGCACTGGCCACATTGGACAGCAGCTGGATCAGGAAGAAGTCCTCCGCGCGCCCGGTGTGCAGCGCGATCAGCGCCGCCGCGATGACCGCCGCGAGGCTGACCACCACCGCCCGCGCCTTGTCCCCGGTGACCAGCCGGAAGACCCCTAACACCACGGCGACCCCGATGGCCACCCCGGCACCCCAGGCGATGGACGAGTCCGCGGCCAGCCAGCCGACCACGAAGGCGGCCGGCGGCACGCTCGCGTCCAGCGCGCCCTTGCGCCCGCCGAGCAGCTGGGCCAGTGACTCGCGCGATTCGGTCGAAGGGGACTCGGTCACCCCTACAGCCTGCCTCAAACCGCCAGCGAAGGGCACCCTTACCTTCCGGGGATCCGCTAGATCATTCCGCAGGATGATGCCGGGCGGCCGGTCGAGGGCGTCTAATTACGGGTGCCAAGATGACGGTGGACGTACGACACTGTGACGTCCGAGCAAAACAGAGGTTGCGGCAATCGGGATTGTGGGGCGATCTTCGAGTGTTGATGCCGTTACCGGAGAGGTTTTCGCAGGGCACGGGGTGGAGGGAGACCCAGAGTGTTTGGCTTTGACAGCTACGTCGCCGTCGGCGACAGCTTCACCGAAGGGCTGAACGACGAGCTTC
Organism: Amycolatopsis sp. 195334CR; assembly: GCF_017309385.1. Lineage (NCBI taxonomy): Bacteria > Bacillati > Actinomycetota > Actinomycetes > Pseudonocardiales > Pseudonocardiaceae > Amycolatopsis > Amycolatopsis sp. 195334CR. The sequence continues at coordinate 1,786,296 of NZ_JAFJMJ010000001.1, forward strand.
CGGACGGCAGTTTCCGGGGATTCGCCGATCGGCTGGCCGAGATTCTGGCTGGGGGCCGGAGTGACTTCCGTTACGCCAACACGGCGCTGCGGGGCAAGATGCTCGCCGAGATCGTCGACGAGCAGATCCCGCTCGCGCTGGAGTTCAAACCCGATCTGGTGACGCTGTGCGCCGGGGGCAACGACATCGTGGTGCCCGGCGTGGACGTGGACGCGGTGGCCGCGCGCTTCGAGGAGGCCGTGGTCGCGCTGCGCGCCGCGGGCATCACCGTGGCCGTGTACACCGGTCCCGACACCAAGGTGATGTCGGTGATGAACCGCCTGCGCGGCAAGGTGGCGATCTACAACGCCCACGTGCGCGCGATCGCCGACCGGCACGGCGCGCACGTGGTGGACCTGTGGTCGATGGACGCGCTGCACGACCTGCGGGCGTGGAGCGACGACCGGCTGCACTTCACCCCGGACGGGCACCGCCGGATCGCCTTGCGCACCGCCGAGGTGCTCGGTGTGCCGACCAGCCAGGACTGGCGCGAGCCGTGGCCCGCCGAGCCGGAGCCGACCTGGATCTCGCTGCGGCGCTCGGATCTGGAGTGGACGCGGACGCACCTGCTGCCGTGGATCCGCCGCCACCTGCGCGGCGAGTCGCTGGGTGACGGGCTCACGCCGAAGCGGCCGCGACTGGACCCGCTGCGTCCCTCGGACGGTGGGCTGGTGGAGTCCCAGCCCACTCCCTGAGGGGTTTTCCGGACAGGAGCGTCAGGTGTGGACTATTGTCCGTCACCTGAAGTGACTGGGGGGAGGCGGTTTCGTCGTGTCCACATGGCAACAGCCCGCTGACATCGGCAAGTGGCTCGACGTGGTCCCGTGGGTGATCACGGACTCGCAGCCGGGGGCGGCCGGGCCGCCCGCCGGCGGGTTCGCCATGAGCCGCAGCGAGATGATCAACGTGCTGACCGAGGCGAAGCAGCTGCGGGTGCTGGTCGACACCCAGATCATGGCCACCGCGCCGCTCAGCCGGATCACGCCACCGGGGCGGGATCCGGCGAGCGAGCGCTACGTGGCCGCGGCCAACGCCACCGGCGTCAACTACATCAACCACCTGCGGTTGCAGTCGAAGTACCTCGGTGACCTGGTCGGCAAGCTGAACAAGGCGCTGGGCAACGTCGAAGAGGCCGACGCGAACTCGGCCGCCGCGGCACGGAAGGCCGGCGAGCACTGATGGGCTGGTTCCTCGGTCAGGCGGGCGGCTCCTGGAGCGGGCTCGACGAGTACCTGAAGAAGCTGGAGGAGGACGGCGCGTTCATCCCGCCGGGCGACCTGGTGCAGATGATCCGCGACGGCGCCGGTCCGGCCAGCCTCCAGGAGGCGCGGCAGCTGGGCCTGAACCAGCACGACGAGCAGCGCGAACTGGAGGACGGCGCGCGCCGGCTGGTGGCCAAGCTCGAATCGGCGTGGACCGGCAGCGCCTCCGACTCGGCGCGCGCCAACATCCAGCCGCTGGCCACCGTCGCCGAGGTCGCCGCGAAGACGCTCAAGGTGAACTCGGAGATCGTGCAGAACCAGGTGCACAGCTTCGACGCGCTCAAGGCGAACCTGCACCAGGTGTCGAACGACCCGCCGGAAAAGGGGTTCTGGGACAGCGCCACCCCGTGGGACACCGACACCGAGGACCAGATCAACCAGCGCAACCAGCAGGTCTCCGAGAACAGCGAGAAGTACTCGGTCTACGTGCAGACCAGTGACGACAACAAAGCGTCGATGGTCACCGATTACGGGCACGTCCCCGGTTACAGCGGAAACGATTTCGAGGTCGAACCACGCAAACCGGGCGATCCCGGCGACGACAAGGGCGATCAGGACGGGAAATACCGAATTCCCAAAAAAGACGATTCGACCAGCGTCAGCGGATTCACCGGTCACCCGACCACGCCGCCGCCGAACATCCCGCCGCCCGTGCAGCCGCCGCACCACCCGCCGGTGCAGCCGCCGAACCCGCCCATCCCGATCGGCACCACGCCGTCCGGGTACCAGCCGCCGAAGCCGAACAAGCCGGCCTGGCCGGGCATCCCCGGCCTGCCGCAGGGCGGCCCCAACGGCTTCGGGCCGCGCGGTGGCGGTGCCGGTGGTGACTTCGGCGCCGGTGCCTTCGGTCCCGGTGGCGGCATCCCGTCGGCCGGGGTCGGCGGCGGTGGCTCGGGTGTCGGTGGTGGTTCGGGGGCCGGCGGTGGCGCCGGTGCGCCCGGAGCGGGCGCCAGGGTCGGCGCGGGCGGCCTGCCCGGTGCCGGTGGGCCCGCCGCACCCGGTGGCGCGCCGGGCGGCTCCGGTTCCGGCGCGGGTGCCCGCGGCGGTATGGGCGGCATGGGCGGCGGCGGCGGTGGCCAGGGCGGACAGGGCGGCGAGGACAGCGAGCACCGCCGTGCCTCCTACCTGGAGGAAGCCGATCCCGACGCGATCTTCGGCACGGACGAGCGGACGGCGCCGCCGGTGATCGGGCAGTGAGCGTGCGACTGCCCCAGCCGATCGTGCTGCCGCTGGCGGCGTTCCGGCAGGCGTGGAAGTGGCAGCGGCTGGGCCCGCTGCACCCGGTGATCGGCATCGAGGAGCGCTGGGCCGACTCGGACACCCAGCGCGACCTGGAGCGCCGCGTGGTGGACGGGCTCAACCGCGCCGGGCTGGCCCGCAACGGGGTGCTGAGCAGGCACTTCAAGGAAGTGCTGAAGGTGCTCGCCGAGGCCGACCGCGAGTTCTACGGCTGGGTCGGCCTGGTCGACTCCGGCAACTCGGCCGGGGTGCTGGTGGCCACCGACGAGTTCGGCAGCGCGGTGCGGGTGTTCCGCGACGACACGCACATCCGGCTGGACCACGCCGAGTACCACGCGCCCGAGCGCTGCCTGGTGGACTCGCTGCCGCGGGTGCCGCCCGCCAAGGTGCCGGAGCTGCGCGTGCCCAAGTCGGGCGCGGACGCGGTGACCGAGCTGACCAGCTCGCGGCGCACCGGGGTGCACAAGCTGCACGCCGCCCGCCCGGACCGCGGCGGCTCCCGGCGGCGCAGTGCGCCGCTGACCGTGCTCGACCTCGCCGGACGCGGTCGCGTGATGACCTTCGTCACCGAGGGCAAGGGCGCCGAACCGCAGGTCAACTGCGCTTCCGGCACGCCGGAGGCGATGGTGCGCCATTTGCACGCGGCGGATTCCGCCCTCCGGCCCTACTGAGGATTAGCACCCGGATGAACCCTCAAGTTATGGTCAGAAGATGTCCGGCCGCCTGTTGCTGATCCCGTTGGCGCTGGTGGTGACCGCCGCGTTGGCGCTGGTCATCACCTGGACCGACGGTGCCCGGCTGGAGGCGGAGCTGGCGCAGCGGTCGGGCACGCCCGCCGCGGCGCCCCCGGCCCAGCCCGCCATCGCCGCGGAAGGCGCCGAGGGCGGTGACGCGAAGCGCGAGCTCCAGGCCGAAATCGATCAGCTGCTCGCGGCCGAGCCGATCACCTTCACCCCGGACACCGCCGAGCTGACCGCGGAGAGCGAGCAGACCGTCTCCCGGATCCGCGAGGTGCTGGCGAAGGCGCCCGCGGACGCCACCTTCGAGGTGGGCGGGCACGTCGCGAAGACGCCGGGGGACGAGGAGTCCGGCCTGGAGTTGTCGCGGCAGCGCGCGGAAGCGGTGGCGAAGCTGGTCGCCGGTGAAGCGGTGCCCGCCGAGCGGATCACCGCGAAGGGCTACGGGGACACGCGACCCAAGGCGGGCGGTGGGGACGACCGCCGGGTCGAGATCACGGTCAAGTAGGGGGATTCGACGATGCTGTGGTTGTTCGGCCAGATCTGGGTCTGGTTGCTGGTCGCCTTCGGCCTCGGGGTGCTGCTGACCTGGGTGGTGCTGTCCGTGGTGCACCGCAAGGAGCTGGCGCGGGCCGAGGCGGCGGCGCTGCCGTCGAGGCCGTTCTACGAGGACGAGGCGCCGGCGGCTCCGGTGGTCTATCCCGAAGACGACTACGACGACGGCTTCACCTACGACGAGCGCCCCCGCAACGGCCACGCCCACCCCGAGCCCAACGCCTACGGGCACGACAACGACTTCCCGAAGGAAGACCAGGACGAGCCCTACGCCGGCCACGACCCGTACCCGGACTCGTACCCGGGCAACCTGCACCCGGTCGACGCCTACCCCGACGACGGCTACCCCCGGGACGACTACCCGGACGAGCGGCCGCGCGGCGGTCAGCCGGACGAGATCGAGTGGCCGGTGGAGAACGCCCAACCCGCGTGGCCGACCGACGAGGACTGGCCGCCTGCGGAGCCCCGGCAGCGCAACTGGTAATTTCGGCTGTCCATTCGAGGAGGGTCGATGCCGCTGCCGCACTGGACCGCGGACGGGGTGCTCCCACCCGGCGCGCATCCGGCGGATCTGGCCGATATCTACGAGCGCCTGGTCTGCGACGCGCCCTATCAGAACGAGCGCGAGATCTTGTTCGGCGCGCTGAGCAGCTATCTCGGCGTGGTGTGCCGGGTCATCCCGTCGGGGCGCGCCTGGATCGACGGCGGGCTGGCGCTGTGGTCCAACGAGCCGCCGGGCACCGTCGACGTGGTGCTCATCCCCGACGAGTGGGGCAGCCTGAAGAAGCTCGACGGCGCCGCGCGCGCCGCGCTGTACGGCATGGTCACGCTGCGCGGCGCGATCATCGGGCAGCCCGCGATGTACCTGGACCAGGTGCAGCCGGTCGGTGGCCTGCTCGACGGTTACCTGTGCGTGCCGGGGCACGAGGAGGCGTGGGCGCAGACCTGGTCGTCGGTGCGCGGGCCGTACGGGCCGATCGAAGGGCTCGTGAAGGGGTACGCGGAGGTCCGCTGGTGAACAAGTTCCGCGAGCTGGCCGAGGACATCCCCGGCGGGACGTGGCTGGACGACCTGGCACGCGCGTCGGCGATGGCGGCGCACGCGAAGTTCGAGCGCACCTCGCGGTCGCCGCTGCTGCGGGTGTCGGTGATCGGGTCGTCGCAGCAGGACGCGTACACGTTCTCGGACATCGGCCGCGCCCTCCAGGACGCGACGGCGAAGATCGGCCGGATCATCCGCGATCCGCAGAGCGAGATCACCTACGTGCAGCCCGCTGATCGCGAGAAGGCACCGCTGATCCAGCGCGGGCAGGCGGGCAACACGCTGTTCTTCGGTTTCCCGGAGCCGGAGCCCGCCGACGCCCTCATCCACGACGGCATCGAGACGCTGTCGGAGCGCGCGGTCAAGGAGCTGTGCGACTTCCTGCCCGCCAACGGTTCCGATGACGGCGCGCTGGACGCGGTGCTGCTGCAGCGCGACACCGTGCGGAACGCGGTGAGCGACATCGTGGCGGCGGTGAGCAAGAACGCCGGGATCGGCTTGCAGCTGACCACGACGGCCGGCGAGGACGTGCTGCGGAGCATGACCACCGAGCAGGCGCGCGTGCTGCGGGGCAGCCTGCGGGAGTCGCGCGAGGAGGTCGGGTACGAGACGGTGTCCGGCAGGCTCGACGGCGTGCGCACCCGGCGGCGGATCTTCTACCTGGAGCGCGAGTCGGGCGGCACGGTGCAGGGTGCGGTGGCGCCGGACCTGCTGGACGAGATCAAACTGAACCTCGACCGGCCGGTCACCGCGCGCCTGCGGGTGGTCCGCACCACCACCATCGACGGCCGCCGGGGCCGCCCGGTGTACGAACTGCTCGAAATCACGCCAGAAACCAGCCTCTTCTAACGCCCTTTTCTCGGGTGTCACGGGCCTGCCGGGGTGCCTCCCGAGTGCTGTGAATGTGGCTTTCACAGCGGATTCGGCAGTGAAAGCCACATTCACAGCACGGGCGCCGGGGCAGCGGGCGGCAGGCAGCGAGGCAGCAGGCATGAGGCGCCGGGCAGCCGGAAGCGGGCACCGGGCGGCGGCAGGCAGCGAGGCATCGAGCGTGAGGCGGCGAGGCAGCCGGAAGCGGGCAGCGGACGGCAGCCAGCGAGGCAGCGAGCGGCGAGGTAGCGGGCGGCGAGGCGGGCAGCGGCAGCCAGCGAGGAAGCGAGCGTGAGGCAGCGGGCAGCGGGCAGCGGGCAACGGGCAGCGGGCAGCGGACAGCGGACAGCGGACAGCGGAGGAAGCTTGACAGCCGGCCGGCGCTCCCCCTCGGCGCGCCGGCCGGCTGGTGGTGCGCCGGACCCTCCCCCTGGCCCGGTCCGGCGCGGTGGCTTCCGCTCGCGTCCCACCGCGGCACCGGAAGCCGCGGTGATCGCCGGCTTGTGGCCCTCCCCGGCCGCCGGGCGATCACCGCGTTTTGAACACTACGCGTGAGCGCCGCCACCCTGCTAAGAGTTCACTAAGTAGATATTTCACCTGTCCGCGAAGATCTTCCGCTCACTGGACTTCGCCGGTGACTTACCGCTATTCGTCCAGCGCGGCGAGTTCCGCACCGAGCTCCACCGGCCACGGCGCGCCCGCCTGCCGGAACCGTTCCTCGGCGAGTTCGAGCTGCTCACGGGCCTGCACCCGGTCGCCACGGGCCTTCCGCACCCGACCCAGCGCCGCCCGGGAAACGCCCTCCTGCAGAAGGAATCCACGGCTGGTCGTCAGGCCGATCGCCTGCCGCGCATACCGCTCCGCTTCGCCCAATTCGCCGGTTTCCAGGTACAGCTCCGCCAGGTTGTTCAGCGATACCACAGCGTAACTGTCGTCCCCGAGTTCACGGTCGATCGCGAGCGAGCCGAGCTGGTGCTCGATCGCCTCGGCGAACCGCCCGGACAGCTTCTCCGCCTCCGCGCAGTTGTTCAGCGCCTGCCCGCGCAACGCCGGATCGCCGGTCCGCTCGGTCTCGGCGATCGCGTGCCGCAGCCGCTCGATCGCCTCGTCGTACCGGCCGGAACTGCTCAGCGCCGCGCCCACGTGGATGTTCGCCGACACCAGCAACCGCTTGTCCCCCACCTCGACGGCCAGTTCGAGCGCGCGCTCGGCATCGGCGAGCCCACCGCCGTCGATGCCGAAGGTGAGCGCGATGGCGCACCGCGAGATGAGCATCCAGCAGTGCGCGAGCGGGTTCCCGGACGCCTTCGCCGCGGCCAGGCCCAGCTCGACCAACCCGGTCCACTCGTCCCGCAGCGGCCGCACCACGCGATAGGTGTGCACCACGCGCGCGAGCTGCCAGGCGTCCTCGAACCGCCCGGCGCGGTAGGCGGCCTCGCAGGTTTCGAGCAGGTTCGGCCACTCCAGCGCGAACCAGTCCAGCGCGTCGTCGAAGTCGGCGAAGCCGGGCAATTCCGACTCCGGCACCGCGGCGGAGAAGTCGAGCGAGTCGACGATGCGCAGCAGCCGCCGCCGCGCCCGGTCGCCCGCCGCCTGGTAGTACCGCACCGACCGCCGCAGCACGGCTTCGCGTTCGGTGGCGGCCAGTTCCGTCTCGGCCAGCCCGCGCAGGTACAGCCGGATCAGGTCGTGCGGCGCGAACACGTCCCGGCCGACCTCGGTGAGCAGGTGGTACGCCGCGAGCGTGCGCAACAACCGCCGCGCCTCGGCGACACCGGTACCCCCGAGCGCGGCGGCCAGGTGCGGCCCGATCGACGGCCCGGTGAACGCGCCGAGCAACCGGAACAACGCGCCGACCGGCTCGGGCAGCCCCCGGTGCGACACGTCCAGCGCGGCCCGCACGCTGGTCTCCGCCACGTCCACCCCGGCCACGTCCAACGCGGTCAGCCGGGTCCGCTCGTCGGCCAGCTCCGCGACCAGGTCGTCGACGGTCCACTGTGGACTCACCGCCAGCCGGGCGCCGGCGATGCGCAGCGCCAGCGGCAGGTACGCGCACAGTTCGGCCAGCTTGCCGTAGTCACCGGGCCCGGCCAGTTCCTCGATCAACCGCACCGCGTCGGCAGGCGGCATCGTCTCCAGCGCCCGGAGGCGCGCCGCACTGGACACCACCAGCCCGTCCAACCGCGCGCGGCTGGTCACCACGGCCACCGACCCCGGCGCCGGCGGCAGCAGCGGGCGGACCTGCTCGGCCGAACGCGCGTCGTCGAGCACGACCAGCACGTTCGCATCGGCCAGCAGTGAGCGGTACAGCGCGATGCGCTCGTGTGGTTTCTCCGGGAGTTCGGCGGGCCGGACGCCGAGGCCGAGCAGGAACTGGGTGACCACCTCACCGGGCGCGAGCGGCGGGTGCTCGGGGTCGAACCCGCGCAGCGTCGCGAACAGCACGCCGTCGGGGAAGTCGCCCGCGGTGCGGTGCGCCCACGAGATCGCCAGCGCGCTCTTGCCGACGCCGGGCGCGCCGGTGACCACGCCGACCACGCTCGCCCCGTGCCGCGCGTGCTCGACCAGACCGTCCAACCAGGTCAGCTCGTCCGCGCGCCCGGCGAACCGCGGCACCGCGGGCGGCAGCTGCGCCGGGCTCACCCGGACCAGCCGGGGCGGCGGTCCCTTGGGCACCGACGGGTCGGCCAGGTCGTCACGCAGGATGCGGTCGTGCAGTTCGCGCAGCTCGCCGCCGGGGTCGATGCCGAGCGTGCCGACCACGTGCCGGGCCGCGCGGCGGTACACCGCGAGCGCGTCGGCCCGGCGGCCGGCGTGGTAGAGCGCGCGCATCAGCTGGCCGATCGTGCGTTCCGCCAACGGGTTCTCGCGGACCATCGTGGTCAGCTCGGAGATCAACTCGGCGTGCCGCCCGAGTTCGAGGTCGGCGTCCACCCGGGCGCCGTGCACGGCGAGGCGCAGGTCCTCCAGTTCGGGCGCGTGCACCGAATCCGGGACGCCGGAGAGCACCGGGCCCTTCCAGAGCGCGAGCGCCTCGGCGAGCACGGTGGCGCGGCGCTCGGCGCCGGCCGCGCTGGCGTACTCGAGCAGCGCCCGCGCGCGGTGCACGTCGATCTGCGACGGGTCGACGGTCAGCTGGTAGCCGGGCGGGCTGGTGTGGATCTGCGCGCCGTCGCCGCCGTCGCCCTGGATGGACCGCAGCACGCGGCGGAGGTGGGACACGTTGCCGTGGACTATGGTCCGCGCGGTGGCCGGTGGATCGTGGCCCCACAACGCGTCGATGATGTCGTCCAGTGGAACGACCTTGTTGGCGTGCAAGGCGAGCAGCGCCAGCAGGCCGCGCACGCCGGGCCCGCCGACCGGTACCGGGCGCGAGCCCGCGAGCAGTTGCACCGGCCCGAGCAGCTGGAACCAGGCTTGCCGGGACGCGAAATCCCCTTCGCTCACTACGCCTCCCCTGCGTCGTGGACGAGCAGGGGAAGACGTTACTCGCAAACCGGGCGAGAAGCGGCGTGTCACCGATCGCCGGTAAACCACCTTGGCGTGTCCGTACACCTGCCGTACAGTTGTCAGCATGAGCACGAAGAACGATCGCGTGGAGCTGCGCATGAGCAGCGCCGACCGGCAACTGCTGGAAAGCGCCGCCGAGCACGTTCACGAGACGTTGTCGGACTTCACCCGCAGTGCCGCGGTGCAACGCGCGCAGAAGGTGCTGGCCCGCACCGCCATCACCCTGATGCCCGAGGACCAGTTCGACGATTTGCTGCAGTCACTGGACGCTCCCGATCCCGCACCGAAGCTCGCCGAGGTGGCTGCCCGCCCGAGGCGGTTCGAACGCAAGTGATCTACCAGTCCCAGTTCCTGGCCGAGCACCACGATTCCGGCGAGTTCGACTGCAAGGTCACCGACCTCAACCGGTGGTTGGCGAACGAAGCCTGGCGCGCTCAGCGCGCGGACACCGCGCGGACCAACGTGTGGACCGAACCCGAGAGCGACAAGATCCGGGCGTACTACTCGATCACGCCCACGATGGTCGCCCGTGCCGACCTCAGTGGCGGACAAGCTTCCGGCTACACCTCGGCCATCCCCGGTTACCTACTGGCCAAGCTGGCGCTGGACCAAACCCTGCACGGCCAGGGACTGGGCGGAGAACTCCTCTTCGATGCGATCAGTCGCATCATCGGTGCTTCGGAAGCCTATGGCGGCCGCCTGATCGTCGTCGACGCCATCGACGACAACGCCGCGGCCTTCTACTCCCGGTTCGGCTTCGTACCGGTCAAGCAGACCGAGGACCGGCTGGTGATGAAGATCAGCTCCGCCCGCGCCGCGCTCAAGGCCCTCTGACACAACCCCGGACACAACACCGCCCTGCACCATCAGTCCCGATCTGATGGTGCAGGGCGGTGTTGCCGACTGCCACGGCCGGCGAGCGGACGGTCTCACCCCGAGCAAGGAGTAACCGTCGCGTCACAACAACCGTGACGGAGACAACGTAACAGGCCACGAAGGGTTAGCGAAGAGCTACCCCTCGCGGCCTGATAACGATTATCGCCGGACCGGGGTGAAGTCGCGGCCGGCGATGAACTCCGGCCTCGCCTTCTCCGCAGCGAACGGCTCCACCACCGCGTTGTCCACGCTGTTGAACACCAGGAAGATGTTCGAGCGCGGGTACGGGGTGATGTTGTTCCCGGAGCCGTGCATGATGTTCGAGTCGAACCACAGCGCCGAGCCCGCGGCACCGGTGAACTGCTCGATGCCGTGCTCGGCGGCGAGCTTCGCGATCTCGTCCTCGTGGGGCACCCCCACCTTCTGCTCCTTGAGCGAGGACTTGTAGTTGTCCTCCGGGGTCCGCCCGGCGCACTGCACGAACGTGCGCTGGGAACCCGGCATCACCATCAACCCGCCGTTGAACGGGTAGTTGTCGGTGAGCGCGATGGAGCAGCTGACCGCCCTCGGCACCGGCATGCCGTCCTCGGCGTGCCAGGTCTCGAAGTCGGAGTGCCAGTAGAAGCCGTTGCCGCGGAACCCGGGCATGTAGTTGACCCGGCTCTGATGGACGTACACGTCGGACCCGAGGATCTGCCGCGCCCGGTCGAGCACTCGCGGATCCCGGACCAGCTCGTTGATCAGGTCGCTGATCTTGTGCACTTCGAAGATCGAGCGGACCTCACCACTGGCTTTCTCGGTGATCACCCTCTCGTCCGCCTTCAGCTCTTCGTCACCGGAGAGCCGGACGAGTTCCTGCCAGTAGGCCTGCACCTCGGCCGGGGAGAGCAGGCCCTCCACCTCCGAGTACCCCTTGGCGTCGTGCGAAGCCAAGGTCGCCGCGTCGATCGGACCGTCCGCCTCGGTGCCCCACACCGTGGGGTCCAGGCGGTCGATCGCCCCGGCCTCCCCCGCCGGGAGTCGGGTCGGGTAGGCGTCCCCGATCCGGGTGTCCATCAGAGTCAAACTGCTCGCCTCCTCGTGCTTCGCTCTTTCCGTCAGGACTCTTCGGTCACCAGCGGGTACACGCCGTTCTCGTCGTGCACCTCGCGACCGGTGACCGGCGGGTTGAAGACGCAGACCGTCTTCATGTCGGTCTTGGGCAGCACCTGGTGCTTGTCGTGGTCGTTGAGCAGGTACAGCGAACCGGGCTTGAGCTGGTGGCGTTCGCCGGTCGCCTTGTTGACCAGCTCGCCCTCGCCCTCGTAGACAAAAACGGCCTCGATGTGGTTGGCGTACCAGAAGTCGTTGACCGTGCCCGCGTAGAGCGTGGTCTCGTGCACCGAGAAGCCGACCTTCTCCTTCGCCAGGATGATGCGCTTGCTGCGCCAGTTCGGCGTCTTGATGTCGGCGTCGGTGTCGGTGATCTCGTCGAGGGTGCGGACGATCAAAGTCGTGTCTCCTTAGCTTCCTACTTGGTCAGCACGGCGCGAACGGACTCGCCGATGATCTCCAGGCCCTGGTCCAGCTCGGCGTCGTTGATGGTCAGCGCGGGCAGCAGCTTCATCACCTCGCCGTCCGGGCCGGAGGTCTCCATCAGCAGACCACGGTCGAAGGCCTCCCCGCACACCGAACCGGCCAGCTCGCCGCTGGCGAACTCGATGCCGCGGGCCAGGCCGCGGCCCTTCGCGACCAGCCCGGCCTCGGGGTACGCCTGCACGATCTCCTCGAAGACCGAGGCGATGCGCTCGCCCTTGGCGCGGGTGGACTGCTCGAGCTTGTCGTCGCTCCAGTACACGCGCAGCGCCTCGGCGGCGGTGACGAACGCCGGGTTGATGCCGCGGAAGGTGCCGTTGTGCTCACCCGGCTCCCACACGTCCAGCTCCGGCTTGATCAGCGTCAGCGCCAGCGGCAGGCCGTAGCCGCCGATCGACTTCGACAGGCAGACGATGTCCGGCTTGATGCCGGCGTCCTCGAAGCTGAAGAAGGGGCCGGTGCGGCCGCAGCCCATCTGCACGTCGTCGAGGATGAGCAGGATGTTGTGCCGCTGGCACAGGTCGGACAGGCCCTTGAGCCACTCCAGCCGGGCCGCGTTGATGCCGCCCTCGCCCTGCAGCGCCTCGACGATCACCGCGGCGGGTTCGTTCAGCCCGCTGCCGGAGTCCTCGAGCAGCCGCTCGAAGTACAGGAAGTCGGGGTAGGCGCCGTCGAAGTACTTGTCGTACGGCATCGGGGTGGCGTGCACCAGCGGCACACCGGCGCCCCCGCGCTTCATCGAGTTGCCGGTGACCGACAGCGCGCCCAGCGTCATGCCGTGGAAGGCGTTGGTGAAGTTGATGACCGACTCCTTGCCGGTCACCTTGCGGGCCAGCTTGAGCGCGGCTTCGACGGCGTTCGCGCCACCGGGACCGGGGAAGACCACCTTGTAGTCCAGCTCGCGCGGACCGAGGATCTTCTCCTGCAGCGTCTCCAGGAAGTCGCGCTTGGCCACGGTGAACATGTCCAGCGCGTGGGTCACGCCGTCGCGCGCGATGTAGTCGATCAGCGCCTGCTTGAGCGCCGGGTTGTTGTGGCCGTAGTTCAGCGCGCCCGCGCCGGCGAAGAAGTCGAGGTAGCCCTTGCCGGTCTCGTCGTAGAGCATGCTGCCCTGCGCCCGGTCGAAGACCACCGGCCAGCCGCGGCTGTAACTGCGGACCTCGGATTCGAGTTTCGAAAAGATTTCCATGTTCATCGCCAGTTCCGTCCGTCCCTGTGGAGTTGCCCCGTGGTTATGTGCGAATTACCTGCGCGCCAACGGCCCGATTCGATAAAGGTGCTCGGGTTCGTGCGCGCCGTCGTCATCCGGGAAATCGGCGGAACCGAAGAGTTCAGCGCTTTCCAGATCGGCTTCCCAGCGCTTCGCGAAGGACTCGAAGAGCTTGATGGAAGCCTGGTTGTCCGGGGTGATGGTGGTCTCGAGGTAGCGAACGCCCTGGCCGACCAACCGGTCGAACAGGGCGTCGAGCAACGCTCCGGCCAGCCCTTTTCCGCGTTGGGACGCGTCGACGGCGACCTGCCAGACCAGTGCCGCCTCGGGTTCGGACGGCTTGCGGTAGCCGATCACGAAGCCCACCGCCGCGCCGTCGGAACGCGCGACCACCGAGGTGTCGGCGAAATCGCGGCACCACAGCAGATAGGCGTAGGCCGAGTTCAGATCGAGCTTCTGGGAATCGCGCGCGATTCGCCAGAGCGCGGCACCATCTGCCTTGGTCGGGGATTCGATCAAGTGCTTTCCGGACATGTCAAACGAACTTAACAGAATCGCAAAGGGGGCTCAGCCCGAACGAACTAGTGCAGGTGCCCTACCAGGGCAGACACAGAAAACCCTGTGAGTATGGCAACAGTAACGTAGGATCGGCCGATTCCGTCGCCTATAATGCCGCAGCCAATCGATACCGCTTCGTGACGAAGCGGTCTCACTTCGGACACGGTAGTGGTCACGCTCACCAGATGCATCCCAAAGTGCACGTTTGGCCTAAGCATACGTTGGGTACTCCGGTACTTTTCCCAGCCGGAGGAGCCTACTCCCCGACCTCGCCATCGGCGAACTCCCGCAGCACGTCGAGGTGCCCGACGTGCCTCGCGGTCTCCTGGATCAGGTGGGTGAGCACCCACCGAACGGTCTTGTCCTCGCCCGGTCGTCGCACCGCGTCATCAGCGGTCAAACCGGCCAGCGCCTCGCGCGAGATCCGCCATTCCTCCTGGTAGGCGGCCACCAGCTCGGCCGGCGTCCCCGTCCTGCCCAGGCGGAACAGGTAGTCGTGGTCGCCGGTGTCGCCCCAGAGGTCTGGCCGGTCGCTGCCGCCACCGACGATGGTCAGCCACCACCGCTCGACCGCGGTCAGGTGGCGGAGGACGCCGAGCGCGTTCATCTCCGGCGACGCCGGGAACGGGCAGCCCGCGGCCTCGGCCCGGCTCAGCCCGGCGACCTTGTTGACCGCCGTCGCGCGCAGGAAGTCGAGGAAGCCCCAGAGCAGCGTCAGCTCGTCGCCCGCCCGGGTTTCCGGCCAGTACCGGGCCACCGATTCCGCCATTTCTCCCGAACTGGAGTTCGACATGCGGAAAAGGTATCAGGCGGCGAAGTGCTCCAGCAGCAGAACCTGCGCCTCACCGACGGCGAACCCGAGCAGCGCGCCGGTGGCGATCAGGATCCATTCGTCCTGCTGGAAGGCCGGCCGGAGCAGGCCCTCGAACTCGGCGGGCGGCAGTTCCTTCATCTTGGTGACCAGCAGGTTCCGGATGTCCATCGCGTCTTCGGCGTAGTCCTCGATGTAGGTCATCGTCTCCGGCAGCCGCGCCATGATCAGCTCGGAGATCCGCAGCTTCATCGACTGGTAGCGCTTGCTGCCGACGGCCATCACCACCAGCGGCCTGGCCAGGCTGGTGTGCTTGGCCAGCTCGGCGTCGACCTGCCGCTGGACCAGCGCCAGTACCTTGTCCGAGGCGGGTCCGCGCAGCACCGCCTCGATCACGTTGTGCGGGGTGATGATCTCCTTGGCGATCAGCGCGCCGTAGGCCTCGGACACCTCGGCGCGGCGCTTGAGGAACAGGCCCTGCCACTCGAACAGGCCGAGGTAGCGCTTCGGCTGCTGCGGCCGGAAGATCATCTTCAACGCCAGCCAGTCGGTGAACCACCCGGTGAACAGGCCGAACAGCGGCATGATCAGCGGGGCCTTGAACAGGATCCAGACCACCATCTGGACCACGCCGATCGCCCCGCCGAAGAAGATGCCGGAGCGGGCGATGAACTTGAACTCCTTGTCGCCTGCCTCCTGGAAGATCCGGTTGAGCAGCCGCTTGTCCTTGACCAGGCTGGTGACCACCATGTCCTTGAGGTCGAAGACGCTGTCCACGTCCTCCTTGACCCCGTCCATGATGGACGCGACCATCCGCGGCGACTCGGCCTGCACGCGGGTGATCACCAGCCGCTGCACCCGCGTCGGCAGCGATTCCCACAGTCCGGGCTGGTACTCGGCGGCGACCTCGCGGACGATCTCCTCGACCCCGGCCAGCAGCGGTTTCTCGATCTCCTTGGCGATGCGCTCGGGATCGAGCCGGTTGAGCACGTCCCTTGGCTTGATCAGCTGCTGGGTCATCGTGTCGCAGGCGATGCCCGCCATCCGGGCCGCACGCTTGGGCACCACCCCCTGCCAGCCCAGGAACGGTTTGATGCCAACGAATTCCACCGGCTGGAACATCATCCGGATGGCCACCAGCTTGGTGGTGTACCCGATCAGCGCGGCGATCAGCGGGATGGAGCAGTAGAGCGGCCAGTTCCGCGCGAAGTCGTCAACGATGCCGCTCATGGCTCATGATCACACGGGGGTCCACCTGGGACAATGATCAGCTTCGCGCCGGATCGCAGGCCGCCCAGAATTCCTTGCCGAGCCGCGAGATGTGCACGGTCCGGCGAACGAACTTCACCCGTTTGACCGAGTTCTCCGCGGCGCGCACCGCGTCGTCGGTCATCAGGATCTCGTACTGCGTCTCCAGTTCCGGCACCTCCTCGTCCAGTTCGGCCAGGCCGAGGCCGAGCAGCCGGGTGACGTAGCTGGGCACGTGGTCGAGCAAGGTCACCCCGGCCGCCTTGCCCACGGTGGACGCGTTGCGCAGCACCACCCGCCCGGTGCCGCCGAGGCCGTTGCGCTCGGTGACGTCGATCAGCGGGAACGGCGCGCCGTCGGCCAGCGCGGAGAGGATGCGTGCCTCGTCCGGGGTGAGCTGGCGCAGGATGATCGCGTACAGGTACTCGCGGGCGCGCTCGCGGCCGAAGCCGATGGACCGGTTCAGCAGCTCGGCCATCGCCGCGCGCAGCGGTTCGATGGTCTCCGAGGACGGCATCACCACCACCGTGCCGCGGATCTCGCCGGTCAGCGGGGGCTGGATGTGCCGCCCGTTGCCGACGTTCATCGCGGACGCGGCGCTCAGCGCGGCGAGGTACGGGTCGTCGACCTCTTCGAGCCGCTTGCGCAACTCGGTCAGCGCGAGCCGTTCGAGCGAGCGCAGCCCGCGCTCGGCGGCGTCGGCGCCGGGCAGGCGCTTGCCGAGCGTGTAACCGGCGCGGGCGGCGATGCTCGCCAGCTTGCCCGCCCGCTCGGCGAAGTTCTCCGGAGCTCCCACGACGCGCTCTCCCCTCGTGACGCCCCGGATACTACTTTTCAGTAGGTTCGTTGGTCCGAACGGACGCCCGTTGCCTCCATCACACCACGAGCCAGGCCTTCGCGGCGGCCAGCCCGTCGAGGGTGATCTGGTGCCCGCCCGCGTGCCGGTGCTCGGTGACCTCGGCGGAGCGTTCGCGCAGGAAGTCCACGTACTGCTCGGTCGAGGCCAGCGGCGCCATCGGGTCGCGCTCGCCGTTGGACAGGAAGACGCGGGTGCCGCGCAGTTCCCGCTTCGGCGGGTCCGGCACCGGCGACATCGCGGCGAACAGCATCGCCTCGGTCAGCGCGTCCGGCCGCAGCAACGCCGTCGCGCCCGCGATGTTGGCGCCGTTCGAGAAGCCGACCGCGACCAGGCGCCGGTCACCGAGGCCGTACAGCTCCCGCGCCTCGAGCACGAAGTCGGCGAGCTGGTTGGCCCGGAAGAGCACGTCCTGGGTGTCGAACACGCCCTCGCGCAGGCGGCGGAACCACCGCGCGGCGCCGTGCTCGGACACCGGACCGGCCGGCGCGAGCAGCGTCGCGTCCGGGTTCAGCTCCCCGGCGAGGCCGACCAGGTCCTCGGGCCCGCCGCCGGTGCCGTGCAGCAGGAGCAGCACGGGCGCCGACGGGTCGCCTTCGACGAACTTGTGCTCGAACTGGAGGTCGGTCATTTCCGCTCCATGTCGTTTTCCGCGGGCAGTTCCAGCTTCGGCAGCGCGGCCTCGATCTGGTCGCGGGTCGGCTCCAGCCACGGCGGCAGCTTGAGCGCGCGGCCCAGCTCCAGCAGCGGCTCGTCGATCGAGAAGCCGGGCTCATCGGTGGCCATCTCCAGCAGCGTGCCGCCCGGCTCGCGGAAGTAGATCGAGCGGAAGTACTGGCGGTCCAGGATCGAGGTGACGTTGACCCCGCGGTCGACCAGTTCCTCGCGCCAGGCCACCTGGGTCTGCTCGTCGGGCACCCGCCAGGCGACGTGGTGCACCGTGCCGGAGGCGACCAGGCCGCGCGGCGCGTCCGGCGTGACCAGCACGTCGACCAGCGCACCCGGGCCACCGTCACCGGCGGCGAAGCGGAACCGGTTGCCGTCCTGCTCGGTGAAGCTCAGGCCGATGCCGTCGGTCAGCATCTCCGCGGTCGCGTCCTCTTTGGACACCGAGAGGGTGACCGAGTGCAGGCCGCGGATGGCGTGCTCGGCGGGCACCAGCGGGGTGTCCCACGGGTCGCGGGGGTCGCCCTGCGGGTGCGCGACCAGCGCGAGCTTGAGCCCGTCCGGGTCGGCGAAGGTCAGCACGTCCTCGTTGTCGCGGTTGGTCACCCGGCTGGTCCGCAGGCCGGTGCCCTCCAGGTGCTGCCTCCACCAGCCGATCGAGTTCTCCGGCACGGAGAACGAGGTGGTGGTCGCCTGGCCGGTGCCGTGCCGTCCGCCGGGCGCGTCCTTCCACGGGAAGAAGGTCATCAGCGTGCCGGGCTTGCCGGACTGGTCGCCGTAGTAGAGGTGGTAGGTGCCGGGGTCGTCGAAGTTGACCGTGGTCTTCACCAGCCGCAGGCCGAGGGTGCGGAGGTAGAAGTCGGCGTTGCGCTGGGGGTCTCCGCCGATGGCGGTCACGTGGTGGAGGCCGCTGGTCTTGATGGACATCGCTACTCCTCGGGAAGCGGGGGTGCACTCAAGCTAACCGGTAAACCTCTCGCGCGCAAGATATATTCCGGCGAGAGATCTGGGGTACACTGGCGCCCGTGACGCGACCGGATCCGAGTACCGACGACGACGAGATCGTGACCTGGTGGGGCCTGGTGATCGAGGGCTACCTGGCCACGCAGAACAAGTTGATGGGCGAGATCGCCGAGCGCTTCGGCCTGGCGCCCGCCTCGTTCGACATCCTGCTGCGGCTGGTGCGTTCCCCGGAGAACCGGATGCCGATGACCCGGCTGGCCGGTGAGGCGGCGTTGTCCAGCGGCGGGTTCACGAAGGTGGCCGACCGCCTGGTGGCGGCCGACCTGATCTGCCGCGTCCCCTCCCCGGACGACCGGCGGGTCACCTACGCGGTGCTCACCGACCACGGCCTTTCGGTGGCGCTGGAAGCACGCCGGGCCTGTGCCGAGATCCTGCGGAAGATCGTGCTGGCCCCGCTCGGCACGGAGGCGTCGACCTCACTGGCCGACGCCATGCGCACCCTTCGGACGCACAACTCCTAGGCGCTGAGCGCCTCCGCGCGAGCCGCGGCCTCGGTGCGGATGCCGACCGCTACCCAGACGACGAAGGCCCACACGACCAGCGAAGAGAGCAGGTCGGTGAAGATCGTGGCGAACCAGAAGGCCGGGATGTCGGGCACGCCGAAGAGGAAGTGGCCCAGGCTCGCCAGCCCCGAGAGCGAGAAGACCAGCAGGTAGGCGTTCGCCGCCCAGTACCGGCGTCGCTGGTAGGCGACGAACGCGAGCAGGGCGAAGGCCGCGAAGAGGAACCACCCGGCGCCGACGAAGATGCGTGTGGCCAGGAGGCTCATCCCTTCGACCGGCGGGTAGTCCTCGGCGCGGATGGTGTTGTGCGCGTAGTGCAGGCCCGTGGTGAGCAGGCTCCCCAGCAGGACCCAGCGCAGGATCCGGAACCCGCGTTCGTGCCGGACATCCATGGCCGCCTCCCAGATTTGATAGATCGCTCTAGCGCCGAGAGTAGGCGGCCGAATGGGCCTGGCACAAGGGCCGGGGACGCTCCCGGTCAGCGAGCCGGGCGCCCAAACCAGGACACCACCCAGACTCCCCCTTCCCCATCCCGGTCCAAAGCCAAAACACGGCGAAGACCCCGATGTCAAGGCATCTTTCCCGCCTTGACATCGGGGTCTTCGCCGTAGTCACACTGAAAAACCGGGGTGGGGGGTTCAGCGTTGGCGGCCGTAGAGGCGCATGGTGATCGGGCCGAAGATGGCGATCAGCACCGCACACGAGCCGAACACCCACAGCAGGTCCGAGCCGGCGACCGTGCCGTGCATCAGGCCGCGCACCGAGCTGACCAGGTGCGTCACCGGGTTCACCTCGACCACCGCGCGCAGCCAGGACGGCATGGTGGCCGGGTCGACGTAGATATTGCTGCCGAAGGTCAACGGCATCAGCACCATCATGCTCCAGCCCATCACCGACTTCGACGTGGACAGCTTCAGCCCGAACATCGTCCACACCCACGACAGGCTGAACGAGAACACCAGCAGCATGGCCACCGCGGCGACCACGCCGACAAACCCGCCGTCCGGCCGGAAACCCAGCAGCAGCCCCAGAAGAATGGTGATGGTGGCCCCGAGCAGGTACCGGACGGCGTCCCCGAACAGGGCACCGACGATCACCGACGGCCGCCAGATCGGCAGCGAGCGGAACCGGTCGAAGATGCCCTTCGAGATGTCCTCGTTGATCCCGATCCCGGTGTACATGGTGATCATCACGACGCTCTGCACCAGGATGCCCGGCAGGAAGAACTGCAGGTAGTTCTCGGTCGACCCGGCCAGCGCACCACCGAACAGGTAGGTGAACATCAGCGTCATCATGATCGGGAACGCGGTCACGTCGAACAACTGGTCCGGCACGTGCTTGATCTTCAGCAACGCACGCCAGCCGAAGGTGAACGAGGTGGACAGCGCGCTCGGCTTCGGCGGCCGCTCGCGGGTCGCCAGCGCCTTGAGCAGTGCGTCGTCGACCACCTGGGAACTGGTGGCCTGCGCGGACGTCGTGGTCATGCCACGCTCCCCTCGAGCTCGTCCTCGGCTTCTTCGGCGGTGTGCCCGGTCAGCGCCAGGAACACCTCGTCCAGGCTCGGCTGCCCGAGCGAGTAGGCGGCCACCCGCACCCCGGCGGCGGGCAGTTCGGCCAGCGCCGCGGCCACCTTGTCCGGGTCGGGCACGCGCACGGTCAGCGCCACCGGGTCGGAATCCAGCTCGACCGGCACGTCGAGCACCCGCCCGAGCACCCGGCCCGCTTCCTCGCGCATTTCCGGTTCGCTCACGCGGACGTGCAGCGCGCCGGTGCCGACCGAGGCCTTGAGCTGCCCCGAAGTGCCCTCGGCGATGATCTTGCCGCGGTCGATCACCGCGATCCGGTCGGCCAGCTGGTCGGCCTCCTCCAGGTACTGCGTGGTCAGCAGCACCGTGGTGCCACCGGCGACCAGCGCGCGCACGATGTCCCACACCTGGTTGCGGCTGCGCGGGTCGAGCCCGGTGGTCGGCTCGTCGAGGAACATCAGGTCCGGCGCGATGACGATGCTCGCGGCGATGTCGATCCGCCGCCGCATGCCGCCGGAGTACGTCTTCACCAGCCGCTCGGCGGCCTCCTCCAGCCCGAACGCCTCGAGCAGCTCGCCCGCCCGCTTCTTCGCCCCCGGCCGGGAGAACCCGAGCAACCTGGCCAGCAGCACCAGGTTCTCCAGCCCGGACAGGTCCTCGTCGACCGAGGCGAACTGACCGGTCAGGCTGACCCGCCTGCGGACCGCGTCCGCCTCGGTGGCCAGGTCGTGCCCGAACACCCGCGCCGTGCCGCCGTCCGGTTTGAGCAGGGTGGCGAGCATGCGGATGGTGGTGGTCTTGCCCGCGCCGTTCGGCCCGAGGAAGCCGTAGACCCGGCCCTCGGGCACGGCCAGGTCGACCCCGTCCACCGCTCTCGTCTTGCCGAACGTCTTCACCAGGCCGTTGGCCTCGATCGCCAAATCCATCGAACCCCCATCGGGTAGAGCGCCGAAATCGATCATGAAGTTCCACGCAGCAGGTCGGCGAACAACTGCTCGAGCCGTTCCTGCCAGGCGGCAAGGACGGTAGCGCGCACCCCCGACAATTTCGCCGGAATTGTCTGGGTCAGCTCCACGTAGGTGGCGAGTTCGGGGTCGTGGACGAGGCGCCAGCGCACCAGCCCGGCGTTCTCCCCGTCGTGCCGCCACCGGTAGGTCAGGTCCCGCGGCGCGTCCACCGCCACGACCTGTCCGGCGGGCACCGGGCCGATGGTGAACGGTAACGGCGGCTCCTGCCCGATTTCAACCGTTTTCCCCCCGCTGAGCGCGGCCCACACGGTGTCGAACGGGCGCCACACCACGTCGAGCACGAAGCGCACCCCGTCCTCGGTCTCCTCGCCCCGCGCCAGTTCGAATTCCCGCAGGTAGGACTGCATGAGCGGGCGGTGGTCGAGCGGTTCCTCGGTGCGCCCGTCGAGCCGCGCCACCATCGCCGCGAGGCACACGTCCCAGCCCGCCGCGGTACGCGCCGCGGTGAACCGCGCCCCGGCGTCGACGGTGTGCGTGAAAACCAGCACGCAACCGGCTTCCGCGGGCAAAAGCTCGAACCGGAGCACGTCGGAGTTCCAGCGGAAGGCGTGGACCTTCGGTGGGTCGTATTCGAGCACCTCACCGTAAGTCGTTTCTTCCTCACCTTCGAAGGCGAATTCCATCTTCGCGCCCGGCTTGGGTTCGGCGGTGATCAGCGCCGGGAACCAGTGCGCCATTTCGGCGGGTTCGCTGATCGCGCGCCAGACTTTCGCGGGCGAGTGCCGGAGCGTGCGTTCGAACCGCAGCACGGGCTTGCCCTCGACGGTGTTCAGTTCGGATTTCACGACGGGTCCTCCATGGTGTCCAGGTGTCGTTCGAGCGCGTCGAGGCGCGACTCCCACAACGCGCGGTAGGGCGCGAGCCAGGCGTCGATCTCGGCGAGCGGCTCGGGGCACAGCCGGTACCACCGCCGCTGCGCGTCCTGGCGCACTTCGACGAGACCCGCCTCGCGCAGCACCTTCAGATGCTTCGACACCGTGGGCTGGGTGAGCGTCAGCCGGTCGACCAGGTCCCCGACCGGGCGTTCCCCGGCGCGGAGCAGGTCGAGGATCTCGCGGCGCCGGGGCTCGGCCAGCACTTCGAACGTAGTTGCCACCCGGGCAATATAGCCGACGAGGCATTTGCGATGTCAAGGCGCGGCCCCGCAAGCTGGACTGCACAACCTGCGGGGCCTCGGCCGAGTAAGCGCCCGGGCACAAACTCAACCTGTGATCGGGATACCCGCCACCGGGGCTGATCACACACAAGGACTCGCGAACCGCCGGGGTGGCGGACAGAATGGGGCGATGGCCGACCTGAAACCACGCAGCCGGGACGTCACCGACGGAATGGAACGAGCGGCCGCGCGCGGCATGTTGCGTGCCGTCGGCATGGGGGACGAGGACTTCGCGAAACCGCAGATCGGCATCGCGTCCTCGTGGAACGAGATCACCCCGTGCAACCTCTCCCTGCAACGGCTGGCGCAGGCGAGCAAGCAGGGCGTGCACGCCGGCGGTGGCTTCCCGATGGAGTTCGGCACCATCTCGGTGTCCGACGGGATCTCCATGGGGCACGAGGGAATGCACTTCTCGCTGGTGTCCCGCGAGGTGATCGCCGATTCGGTGGAGACGGTGATGCAGGCCGAGCGGCTGGACGGCTCGGTGCTGCTGGCCGGGTGCGACAAGAGCCTGCCGGGCATGCTGATGGCCGCCGCCCGGCTCGACGTGGCCTCGGTGTTCCTCTACGCGGGGTCGATCCTGCCCGGCACGGTGGACGGCCGCGAGGTCACCATCATCGACGCCTTCGAGGCGGTCGGCGCGTGTGCGCGCGGGCTGATCTCCCGGGAGGAGGTCGACAAGATCGAGCGCGCGATCTGCCCCGGTGAGGGCGCGTGCGGTGGCATGTACACGGCGAACACGATGGCGTGCGCGGCCGAGGCGCTGGGCATGTCGCTGCCGGGTTCGGCGAGCCCGCCGTCGGTGGACCGCCGCCGCGACCGGTTCGCGCGCGAGAGCGGTGAGGCCGTGGTCGGCTTGCTCGGCGCGGGGATCACCGCGCGGCAGATCCTCACGCGCGAGGCCTTCGAGAACGCGATCGCCGTGGTGATGGCACTGGGCGGGTCGACGAACGCGGTGCTGCACCTGCTGGCCATCGCGCACGAGGCCGAGGTCGAGCTGACCCTGGACGACTTCACCCGGATCGGCGACCGGGTCCCGCACCTGGCCGACGTGAAACCGTTCGGGCGGCACGTGATGACCGCGGTGGACCGGGTCGGCGGGGTGCCGGTGGTGATGAAGGCGCTGCTGGACGCGGATCTGCTGCACGGTGACTGCCTGACCGTGACCGGGAAGACGCTGGCCGAGAACCTGGCCGAACTGGCGCCGCCGGAGTTGGACGGCGAGGTGGTGCGCAAGCTGTCCGACCCGATCCACCCGACCGGCGGGCTCACCATCCTGCACGGCAGCCTCGCCCCGGAGGGCGCGGTGGTGAAGAGCGCGGGCTTCGACTCGACGCGTTTCGAAGGCACCGCAAGGGTTTTCGACGGCGAGCAGGCCGCGATGGACGCGCTGCCGACGCTGCAACCCGGTGACGTGGTGGTGATCCGGTACGAGGGGCCGCGTGGCGGGCCGGGCATGCGGGAGATGCTCGCGGTGACCGGCGCGATCAAGGGCGCCGGGCTGGGCAAGGACGTCCTGCTGCTCACCGATGGCCGGTTTTCCGGTGGTACCACGGGTTTGTGCGTCGGGCACGTGGCACCGGAGGCGGCGCACGGCGGGCCGATCGCGTTCGTCGCCGACGGGGACCCGATCGTGCTGGACCTGACCACGCGCACGCTGGACGTGGTCGTGGCCCCGGACGAACTCGCGCGACGGCAGGAAGGCTGGACGCCACCGGTGGGGCACCGAACCGGGGTGCTCGGGAAGTACGCGCGCCTGGTCGGCTCGGCCGCCCAGGGTGCCGTCTGCTCCTAGCGAGTGCGGTGAATGTGGCTTTCACTGCGGATTTCGCTGTGAAAGCCACATTCACCGCATCGGTCAGGCGCCGTGGAGTTCCAGGATCCGGCTGACTTCGGCGGCCAGCCGGTCCCGTCCGGCGGCCAGGTAGGCACAGGGGTCGTGCATCGACGGGTTCCGGTGCCGGTACTCCATCACCCCGTCCGCGAACACCCGCCGCACCAGGTCGGCGCAGGTCAGGCGCATCACCCCGGCGCGCACCGCGGCGGCCAGCTCCTCGTCCGTCCCCACCGGACAGTCGGCCAGCGCCAGTGGAACCCCGGTTCGCTGGCGCAGCCGGGAAATCAGGTCCAGGTCGGGCTGGCCGTCCCGCGCGCCGACGGCCAGCGTGTCCACCCCGGTGGCCGCCGCGAACTCGCCGGCGTTCACCGGGTCGACCCGGCCGCCGAGCCCAGCCTCCACCCAGACCCCGTTGCGGTGGCAGTACTCCACCACCTCCCGGGTCACCGCCAAGTCCGAAGTGGACACCCGGAACAACACCGAACCGAAGCCCAGTTCGACCACCTCGGTCATCCGCGACAACGAGTCCACGTGGTCGAAGTGCAGCGCCACCGGCACGGTCGCCGACTTCGCCGCGGCCAGCGCCGCGGCCGCGATCGGGGCCAGCGCGCCGTGGTACCGCACCGCGGCCCGGCTGATCTGCAGCAGCACCGGCGAGCGCACCGCCTGCGCCCCGTCGATCACCGCGCTCAGCTGCTCCAGCTGGATGACGTCGAACGCGACCCGCCCCGGCCGCAGGATTTCACGCGCCGATACCAGCGGCATCCGTCACCTGCCAGGCGAGCAGCCCCGCGCCGAGGCAACCGGCGCGATCCCCGAGTTCGGCCATCCGCAGTTCCGGCGCCCGCTGGAAGGTCAGGTACCCCGTCAGCGCCTCGCGCACCGGATCGACCAGGAACTCCCCCGCGCTGAACAACCCGCCCCCGAGCACCACCACCTCCGGCGCGAGCACCGTGGTGAGCAACCGGAGTCCGCGCGCGAGCGCGTCCACCGCCTCGTCGAAGACCGCCTTCGCATCCGGGTCACCGGCTCGCGCCGCGTCGACCACACCACGCGCGCCTTCGTCGGGCCGCCCGGTCCGTTCGGCGAACCGCCGCCCGATCGCCGAAGCCGACGCGACCGCCTCCAGGCATCCGACCGCCCCGCACGCGCACGGCACCCCGTGCCCGACGTCGGCGTGCCCGATCTCCCCCGCGTAACCCCCCGACGCGTACGGCTTGCCGTCGATCATGATCGCCACCGCGATCCCGGTGCCCACCGGGAGGAACGCGGAGTTGGCCACCCCGCGCGCGGCGCCGACGGTCGCCTCGGCGAGCCCGCCCGCGCGCACGTCGTGGTCGAAGGCGACCGGCACGCCCAGCCGTTCGGCGAGGATCGCCTCGAACGGCACGTCCCGCCAGCTCAGGTTGGACGAGTAGTGCGCCACGCCCCCGTCGACGATGCCCGGCACGACCACGCCGACCCCGGCCGGCTTGCCGCCGCCGGTCAGCTCCGCGGTCAGCGCCACCACCTGCTCGGCGACCGCCGCCGCGGTGGTGTGCCCGCCGAGCGCCCGCGCCGTCGGCTGCCGCAGCACCTTCAGTTCGGCCAGGTCACGGTCGAGCAGGGCGGCCTTGATCGCCGTCCCGCCGATGTCCAGTGCCACCACCGCAGAATCCATGCGCTGATTCTGCCGCCTCGCCGATCATGCCGGGAGTGGGCGTCGCCCCTCGATCAGCACCGCGATCCCGTCCAGCACCCTGGCCAGGCCGAACTCGAAGGCCTGGCCGAAATCGGCGACGCCGGGCTGCGTCGCCATCAGCGCGGAGAGCTGGGGATGGGTCGCGTCGGCCACCACGTCCCGCGAGATGTCGCGGCCGGTGCTCTCCCACCAGTCGGCGAGTTCGACGCCGGAGGCCCGCCGCGCCTCCAGGTCGTTGGCCATCAGCAGGCCGACCCCGCTGGTGTAGTTGGTCACGGTCATCACCAGCTGGAACTTCTCCACCGGGGTCAGGTCGTACCCGTCGAACGAGGCCAGCGCCCACTCCACCTCGCTGGACATGTTCTGCAGCAGCACCGTCCGCGGGCTGGTGACGAACGGCAGCACCCACGGGTACCGCTGGTAGAGCGCCCAGTCGTTGCGCGCCACCGCGGTCATCCGCTCCCGCCAGCCGGTCAGCTCCGGGGTGCGCGCCGACCCGCGCGCGATCACCTCTTCGACCATGTGCAGGAGCAGTTCCTCCTTGTCGGCCACGTACCGGTAGAGCGACATCGTGCCCGCGCCGAGTTCCGCGGCGATCCGGCGCATCGACAACGCCCCCGCGCCCTCGGCGTCGGCCACGTCGATGGCCGCCTGCACGATCGCCGCGACGGTCAGCGACCGCTCGGGATCGGCGGGCGCGGCCCTGGTCACCGTCGCGCCCGCGGCCACCCGCGCGCGGTACGCCTTGGCCTGGCAGGACCGCGAGCAGTACCGCGGCCGACGACCGCGCGCGGGCACCGCCAGTGGCTCACCACATTCCACACAGGTCATTTCCGCACACCCCAATCTCGTGACGAAAAGATACCACAGCACCGTGACGAAAACAGCTGCGTGACGTATCTACCAGCGGAAATGCTGCTTGCCTGACCGATTTCGGCATGCGTATCTTGTACGCAACCGCATCGCGTACACCGTATTCCGAGGGGACCAGAAATGACCGCCAAAGCCAGCCGCAAGGACTGGTTCGGCCTAGCCGTACTCGTGCTGGCCTGCCTGCTCGTGTCGATGGACATGAGCGTGCTGCTCTACGCGATCCCGTTCCTCAGCGAGGACCTGACGCCGAGCAGCACCCAACTGCTGTGGATCATCGACATCTACGGCTTCCTGCTGGCCGGGCTGCTGATCACGATGGGCTCGCTCGGCGACCGGATCGGCAGGCGGCGCCTGCTGCTCTCCGGCGCGGCCCTGTTCGGCCTGGCCTCGGTCGCCGCCGCCTTCTCCACCAGCCCCGAACTGCTGATCACCGCCCGCGCGCTGCTCGGCGTCGCCGGCGCCACGCTGGCACCGTCCACATTGGCCTTGATCAGGAACATGTTCACCGATCCCGATCAGCGCCGGGCCGCGATCGGCATATGGACCGGCGGCTTCGCCGGCGGCGTGATGATCGGCCCGATCGTCGGCGGCTTCCTGCTGGAGCACTTCTGGTGGGGTTCGGTGTTCCTGATCAACGTGCCGGTGATGGTGCTGCTGCTGGTGCTCGCGCCGCTGGTGCTGCCCGAGTTCACCGATCCGCGGCCGGGCCGGTTCGACCTGGTCAGCGCCGGTCTCTCGCTGGCCGCGGTACTGCCGATCATCTACGGCATCAAGGAGTTCGCGGCCGGGGCGAGCGGCTGGGAGGCGGCCGCGTCGCTGGCCGCCGGACTGGTCGTCGGCGTGGTCTTCGTGCACCGGCAACGCGCGCAGGAGGATCCGATGATCGACCTGCGCCTGTTCGCCAACCGCCGGTTCAGCACCGCCATCGGCACCACCACGGTGACCCAGTTCGCGATGATGGGCCTGGCCTACTTCAGCACCCAGTACCTGCAGTCGGTGCTCGGGTTCAGCCCGCTCGAGGCGGCGCTGTGGACCCTGCCGACGATGGTCGGCATGTTCATCGGGCTGGCGCTCGGCGGCACGCTCGCCACCCGCGTCCGCCCGGCCTACCTGATGGGTGGCGGGCTGGCGATCGGCGCGTCGGGGTATGTGGTGTTCAGCTTCTCCACCCCGGACAGCGGGCTGCCGCTGCTGCTCACCGGCGGTGGGCTGATGACGCTCGGCGTGGGCATCGTGACCGTGCTGGCCACCGAGGTGGTGCTGGCCACCGCGCCGCCGGAGCGCGCGGGCGCGGCCTCGGCGCTGTCCGAGACCAGCACCGAATTCGGTGGGGCGCTGGGCATGGCCGTGCTGGGCACGATCGGCGCGGCGGTCTACCGGTCCGCTGTGGACGTTCCGGCCGGGTTGCCGCCGGAGGCCGCGGCGGCCGCGCACGACACGCTCGGCGGCGCGGTCGCCGTCGCCGCCAACTTGCCGCCCGGACTGGCCCCCGGATTCCTGCGCGACGCCTACGAAGCGTTCACCGACGGCATGAGCGTGACCATGCTGATCGGCGCGGGTGTGCTGCTGGCCGCCGCCGCACTGGTCGCGGTGCTGCTGCGCCAGGTCAGCCTGTCACGAGTCGAAGTCCACGGTTAACGCGTCGGCCGCCGGGAAGGTCTGGCAGGTGAGCACGAAGCCCGCGTCCACTTCGGACGGTTCGAGGGCGAAGTTGCGCCGCATGTCGGCCTTCCCGTCGGTCACCTTCGCCCGGCAGGTGCCGCACACCCCGCCCTTGCAGGCGAACGGCAGGTCCGGCCGCAACCGCTGCGCACCGTCCAGAATGGACTCCTCGCGGGACAGCGGCACGGTGGTGGCGCGGCCGTCCAGCACGATGGTCACGTCGCTGCTGGGCCCCTCGATGCTGGCGTCCGGGTGCCGGACCGGCGCCGGCGGCAGGTCGTCCACGTAGAACAGCTCCTGGTGCACGCGCTCCCGCGGCACACCCCGGCGTTCCAGCACGTCCTGCGCGTCGGTGACCATGCCGTACGGACCGCACAGCCACCAGTGGTCCACCTGCTCGGCCACCATCAGCCGGTCGATCAGCGCGCTCAGCTTCTCCCCGTCCAGCCGCCCGCTGAACAACTCCGCCTCACGCGGTTCCCTGGACAGCACGTGCACCAGTTCCAGCCGCTCGCGGTAGCGGTCCTTCAGATCGGCCAGTTCGTCGGCGAACATCACCGTGTCGCTGCGGCGGTTGCCGTAGAGCAGGGTCGCCGAGGACGACGGGTCGGCCAGCACCGAGGCCACGATGGACAGGATGGGCGTGATGCCGGAACCCGCCGCGATCAGCACGTGGTGCGCGGCCTGGTCCAGGTCCGGGGTGAAGTTCCCGGTCGGCGGCAGCACCTCGACGGTGTCCCCGGCGGCCACCTCGTGCACCAGCCAGCTGGAGAACACCCCGCCCGGCACCTCGCGCACACCGATCCGCGGCTTCGCGCCCGCCGCCGCGCAGATCGAGTACGACCGCCGTTCCTCGCGGTCGTCCACGATCCGCCGCAGGGTCAGCGACTGCCCCGGCCGGAAGGCGTACTCCTCGGCCAGTTCCGCGGGCACGTCGAAGGTGACCGCCACGGCGTCGGCACACAACCGCTCGACCCCGGCCACCCGCAGCGAGTGGAACTCCGAGCGCCGGCGGGTTTTCGTCGTCGTCACTCAGATCTCCTTGAAGTGCTCGAAGGGTTCGGCGCAGGCGCGGCAGCGGTTCAGCGCCTTGCACGCGGTGCCGCTGAACTCCGACAGGCGCTCGGTGTCGGCGGAACCGCAGTGCGGGCAGGTGACCAGCAGGCGCGGTGCGCTCAGCGTCAACGGGATCGGGCCGGACGGCCGGACCGGCGCGTCACCGGGCGGCGCGATGCCCGCTTCGGCGAGCTTGCGGCGGCCGGATTCGCTGATCCAGTCGGTGGTCCACGCCGGGTGCAGCACGGTGCGCACCTCGACCTCGCGGTACCCGGCCCGCCGCAACGCGTGTTCCAGGTCGTCGCGCATGGTGTCCATGGCCGGGCAGCCGGTGTAGGTGGGCGTGATCGCCACCGTCACCCGTCCGTCCTCTTCGGACACCTCACGCAGCACGCCCAGCTCGGCCAGCGTCACCATCGGCAACTCGGGATCGGTGACCGTCTCGGCCACCGAGCGCGCGTCCAGCATGGTGTTCACCAGGTGGCCCCGGGATTCGCGCGGGCCACGCTCTGCATTTCGGCGAGCAGCGAGTCCAGCTCGGCGGTGTGCGAACCGTCCCGGCCACCCCCTTCGGCCTCGGCCACCACCGGGAGTCGCAGCGTGGCAGCGGAAAGCACCTGCGCGAGCACGTCGTCGAACTCCGCGCGCACGCCGGATTCCGCGCCCGCGAAGAGTTCCGCGGTGTACGGCCACACCGCGTCCAGACCGGCCTGCATCTTCTCGTGCGACAGCTCGGTCCCGTCGCCGAGGCGGACCGTCCACTGTGCCGCGTAGTCGCGGTGGTAGACCAGTTCCTTGATCGCCTTGGCCGCGATCGCCGCGAGCACCTGGTCGGGTGACGAGGTCAGGCGCTGGAACACCGCCAGCCGCCAGGTGCTGAACACCAGCAGCCTGGCCACCGAGAAGGCGAAGTTCCCATTGGCCAGTTCGACCAGGCGGACGTTGCGGAACTCGTGGCTGTCGCGGAGGAACGCGAGGTCGTCCTCACCGCGCCCGGTGCCGTCGGCCTTGCCCGCGCGGGCCAGCAGCAACCGCGCCTGGCCGAGCAGGTCGAGGCCGATGTTCGCGAGTGCGACCTCGTCCTCCAGCTCGGGCGCGTTCGTGCACCACTCCTGCAGCCGGTGCGACATGACCAGCGCGTCGTCCCCGAGCATCAGGCAGTGCGCGGCCAGCTCCCCGGCGTCCAGCCCGTCGGGCACCGTGGTGTCCACTCCGGACAGCGGATCGTCGAAACCGGTGCCGAACGCCCAGCGGGAGTCGTCCGAGCCCTCGGTGAGCGCTTCGTAGGCGTTGTCAAAGGACATCAGGCACTCACATGTGGGGGACGTTGTCGGGGATGTCGTAGAAGGTCGGGTGCCGGTACACCTTGTCGCCGCTGGGCGCGAAGAACGGGTCCTTCTCGTCCGGGCTGGACGCGGTGATGTCGGCGGCCTTGACCACCCAGATGCTCACACCCTCGTTGCGGCGGGTGTACAGGTCGCGCGCGTGCCGCACGGCCATCTCGTCGTCGGCGGCGTGCAGCGAGCCCACGTGCACGTGGTTGAGCCCGCGCTTGCCCCGAACGAACACCTCGTACAGCGGCCAGTCGTGCTGCATCACGCCGCCCCCTTCGCTTTCTTCGCCGCGTGCGCGGCGGCTGCCTCGCGCACCCAGGCGCCTTCCTCCTGCGCCCTGCGCCGCCGCTCGATCCGCTCGGCGTTGCACGGGCCGTTGCCCGAGATCACCCGCTTCAGCTCGGACCAGTCGATCTCGCCGAAGTCGTAGTGCCCGCGCTCGGCGTTCCACTTGAGATCGTCGTCGGGGAAGGTCACCCCGAGCGCCTCGGCCTGCGGCACCGACATGTCCACGAACCGCTGGCGCAGTTCGTCGTTGGTGTGGCGCTTGATCTTCCAGGCCATCGACTGCGCGGTGTTCGGCGAATCGGCGTCCGGCGGGCCGAACATCATCAGCGACGGCCACCACCAGCGGTTCACCGCGTCCTGCACCATCTCGCGCTGCGCCTCGGTGCCGCGCATCATGGTCATCAGCAGTTCGTAGCCCTGCCGCTGGTGGAAGGACTCCTCCTTGCAGATCCGGATCATCGCCCGCGCGTAGGGCCCGTAGGAACTGCGGCACAGCGGGACCTGGTTGCAGATCGCCGCGCCGTCCACCAGCCAGCCGATCACACCGACGTCGGCGAAGGTCAGCGTCGGGTAGTTGAAGATCGACGAGTACTTCTGCTTGCCGCTGATCAGCTTGTCGGTCAGGTCGGCGCGGTCGGCACCCAGCGTGGTCGACGCCGAGTACAGGTACAGCCCGTGCCCGGCCTCGTCCTGCACCTTGGCCAGCAGGATCGCCTTGCGGCGCAGCGAGGGCGCCCGGGTGATCCAGTTGCCCTCCGGCTGCATGCCGATGATCTCCGAATGCGCGTGCTGCGCGATCTGCCGGATCATCGTCCTGCGATAGCCCTCGGGCATCCAGTCCCGCGGCTCGATCCGCTGGTCGCGCTCGATGGTGTGCTCGAAGTGGGCCTGGAGGTCCGCTTCGGACAGTTCGGCGAGGGTGGTCACTTCGCCTCCTTCTCCACCAGCGTGAGCACGTCGTACCTGGCGACCGACGTACCGTCCTGTTTGGTCACATCCGCATCCCACCGCACTTCGCCGTATTCGGCATTTTCGCGCGGGGTGATCTGCTTGGCGGTCAGCGTCACGGTGAGCGCGTCACCGGGGAACACCGGCGTCAGGAAACGCAGGTTCTCCAGGCCGTAGTTGGCCAGCACCGGGCCGGGCTCCGGGGAGACGAACAGCCCGGCGGCGAACGACACGATCAGGTACCCGTGCGCGACCCGCCCGCCGAAGAACGGGTTCGCCGCGGCGGCCTCCTCGTCCATGTGCGCGTAGAACGTGTCCCCGGTGAACTCGGCGAAGTGCTCGATGTCCGCCAGCGTGACGGTCCGCGGCCCGGCGGTCACCGAGTCACCGATCTTCAGCTCCGCCAACGACTTCCGGAACGGGTGCACCTCGGCGGCGGCCCGGTCCGCACCCTCGACCCAGCGGTTGGTCACCGCGGCGAGCACCTTCGGGCTGCCCTGCACGGCGGTCCGCTGCAGGTGGTGCAGCACGCCGCGCATGCCGCCCATCTCCTCGCCACCACCGGCGCGGCCGGGACCACCGTGCACCAGCTGCGGCATCGGCGAGCCGTGCCCGGTGGACTCCTTGGCGTCGTCGGCGTCGAGCACGAGCAGCCTGCCGTGCCACGGCGCGACCCCGATGACCACCTCGCGGGCGAAGGCCGCGTCGCCGGTCACCACCGAACCGGCCAGGCTGCCCTGGCCGCGCGCGGCGAGGTCGATCAGCTGGTCGGTGGAGGTGAACGGGATCAGCGTGGACACCGGGCCGAACGCCTCGACCTCGTGCGGCTCGGCGCGGTCGGCGTCGTCGGCGCGCAGCAGCACCGGCGAGATGAACGCACCCCGCTCGGCGTCCGCGTCCACCACGTCGACGCGCTCGGGGTCACCGAACACGATGCGACCGGCGTCGAGCAGGGACTTCAGCGACCGGCGCACTTCCTCGCGCTGCTCCAGGCTGGCCAGCGCGCCCATCCGCACGCCCTCGCTGGTCGGGTTGCCGACGGTCACCTTGGCCAGCCGCTCACTCGCGGCCTGCGCGACGTCGTCGATCAGCTCGGCGGGCACGAAGGCGCG
Source organism: Amycolatopsis sp. 195334CR (assembly GCF_017309385.1). Lineage (NCBI taxonomy): Bacteria > Bacillati > Actinomycetota > Actinomycetes > Pseudonocardiales > Pseudonocardiaceae > Amycolatopsis > Amycolatopsis sp. 195334CR. The sequence continues at coordinate 1,819,376 of NZ_JAFJMJ010000001.1, forward strand.
GCGGATCGCGGTGCACTTCTGCCCGGCCTTGACCGTCATCTCGGTGCACAACTGCTTGACGAAGAGGTCGAACTCGGTGGTGCCCGGCTTGGCGTCGGGGCCGAGCACGGACAGGTTCAGCGAGTCGGCCTCGGCGTTGAACCGGACCGAGTTCCGCACGATCGCCGGGTGCGCGCGCAGGTGCTGCGCGGTCGAGGCCGAACCGGTGAACGAGACCAGGTCCTGCCCGGTGACGTGGTCGAGCAGGTCACCGACGCTGCCCGCGACGAACTGCAGCGAGCCCTCCGGCAGCAGCCCGGACTCGATGATCAGCTCGACCAGCCGCGCGGTCAGGTACGCGGTCTGGCTGGCCGGTTTGACCAGGCTCGGCACCCCGGCGATGAAGGCGGGCGCGAACTTCTCCAGCGGCCCCCACACCGGGAAGTTGAACGCGTTGATCTGCACCGCGACGCCCCGCAGCGGGGTGGCGATGTGCTGGCCGGCGAAGGTGCCGCCCTTGCTCAGCGGCTCCACCGCGCCGTCCACGTAGACGGTGTCGTTCGGCAGCTCGCGCTTGGCCTTGCTGGCGTAGCTGAGCAGCACGCCCATCCCGCCGTCGACGTCGAACTTCGAGTCGCCGAGCGTGGCGCCGGTGCGCGCGGAGAGCGCGTACAGCTCGTCGCGGTGCTCGCGCAGGTGCAGCCCGAGCGCCTTGAGCAGGTTCGCGCGCTGGTGGAAGGTCAGCTCGCGCAGCGCCGGGCCACCCACGCGGCGGCCGTGCGCGAGCGCGGCGCCCATATCCACCCCGGCCGAGGAGATCCGGGCGACCTCGTCGCCGGTGACCGCGTCGTGCAGCGGGACGCCCTCCGCGTCCGGCGTGTGCCAACCACCGGAGACGTAGCTGCGCAGCAGTGCCATCGAGTCCGACCTCCCGGAATTACCAACCGTACGTTCAGTAAGTACTGTAACCGGGCGAGCCGGTGAACACCAGGCCGCTCACCAGCGCAGCGGCAGGTGGAGCAGGCCGTTGATGAAGTTCGACGTCAGGTGCTTCGCCTGCCCACCCAGCTCCACCTGCGGCAGCGCGCGGAGGAACTCGGTGAAGAAGATCCTCATCTGCAACCGGCCGAAGTGCGCGCCGAGGCACAGGTGCGGGCCCTGTCCGAAGGCCAGGTGGTCGTTCGGCTCGCGGGTGAGGTCGAAGGTGAACGGATCGCGGAACGCGCGTTCGTCGTAGTGCGCCGACGCGTGGTAGACGACCACCTTGTCGCCCTCGCGGATGAGCTGCCCGCCCAGTTCGACGTCCCGGCTCGCGGTCCGGCGGAAGCTGAGCACGGGCGGGTGCCAGCGCAGCATCTCCTCGATCGCGCTCGGCAGCAGTTCGGGGTGGGCACGCAGCCGCGCGTACTGCTCGGGGTGTTCGACCAGGGCGAGCACGCCGCCGGGCAACGCGCTGCGCACGGTGTCGTTGCCCGCGATCACCACCAGGAAGAAGAACATCTCCAGCTCGGCGCCGTCGAGGTCGGCGCGGACGAGCGCGGTCATCAGGTCGTCGCCCGGTTCGGCCCGCTTGCGCTCGGCGAGCTGCCGCGCGTAGGCGAACATGTCCGCCAGCATCGCCGGTGACCGCGGGTTCAGCGGTTTGCCGTCGTCACCGAGGATCACCTCGGCGTGTTCGGGGTCCTGGTAACCGATCACCCGGTTGGTCCAGTGCAGCAGCAGTGCCCGGTCCTCGGCGGGCACGCCGAGCAGATCGGCCAGGTTGAGCAGCGGGAAGTCGTCGGTCACCTCGACCGGCAGATCGCATTCACCCTTGGCCGCGACCGCGCCGATCAGCGTGCGCGCGCGGTCGGCGATCCGCTCGGCCGAGCGTTCGAGCCGCCGCCGGGTGAACACCGCGGCGACCACCTTGCGCAGCCGGTTGTGCTCCGGCGCGTCCATGTTCAGGATCATCCGGCGGATGAACGCCAGGTCGTCCGGCTCGGGATCGCGGATCTGGGTGGCCCCGAGCCACGACGAGAAGACCTCCGGCGCGCGCAGCACGTGCTTGACGTCGGCGTGCCTGGTCACCGCCCAGTAGCCGGGACCGGCGGGCCAGCCCAGCACCTCCGGCTCCTCCTGCCAGGCGACCGGTGCGGTGTCCCGCAGCTCGCGGAAGGCGTCGTGCGGCAGGCCGCCGGCGAAAACCGTCGGATCGAACACGTCCGGCATGGTTGTCAGCTCCAGTCGTGGAAACCCTTGCCCGTCTTGCGCCCCAGCTCACCGCGATCGACTTTTTCCCGCAGAAGCCGCGGTGGCGCGAAGCGGTCCCCCAGCTTGCTCGCCAAGTATTCGGCGATGGCCAGCCGCACGTCGAGGCCGACCAGATCGGTGGAGCGCAGCGGGCCCATCGGGTGGCGGTAACCCAGCTCCATCGCGCGGTCGATCGACTCCGCGTCGGCCACGCCCTCCTCCAGCATGCGGATGGCTTCGAGGCCGAGCATCACGCCGAGCCTGCTGGTCGCGAAGCCCGGCGAGTCCCGCACCACGACCTCGCTCTTGCCGAGCCGGCCGACCCAGTCGAGCACCTGGTCGCGCACCGCGGCGGCGGTCTCCGGCCCGAGCACCACCTCGACCAGCTTCGAGGCGGGCACCGGGTTGAAGAAGTGCATGCCGGCGAACCGGTCCGGCTTGGTCAGCGCGGCGGCCAGTTCGGTGATCGAGAGCGAACTGGTGTTGGTGGCCAGCACGGTGTCCGGGCCGACCACCCGTTCGGCGGCGGTCAGCACGTCGAGCTTGAGCTTGACCACCTCCGGCACGGCCTCAACCACCAGCGCGGCGTCGGACGGCAGCTCCTCGATCGCCGTACCCACCCTCACCCGTTCGATGACCTGTTCCGGCGTGCCCTCGAGCTTGCCCCGCTCGGCGGTGGCACGCAGCCCGGCGAGCACGCGTTCGTGTGCCGCCTCGGCCGCCTCGGAGTCGCCTTCCACGACGAACACCCGCGCCCCGGTCGCGGCGAACACCTGCGCGATCCCGGCGCCCATCCGGCCCCCGCCGATCACCCCGATCGCTTCCACCCGCACCTCCGCACTTGACACCCACACCGGCCGGAAACATTATTAACCGTCCATTCGGTCAGTTAGCAAGAGTAGGGAGCCGATGGATTCCACCGCCGCCCACCGGATGTTCGAGGCCGACGAAGCGTCGCGAGCACTGGGCATCGAACTCGTCGAAGCCGCCGACGGCCACGCCGTCGCGCGGATGAAGGTCACCTCGGCGATGGTCAACGGGCACGACATCGCCCACGGCGGCTACCTCTTCCTGCTCGCCGACACCACGTTCGCCTGCGCCTGCAACAGCCACGGCCCGGTGACCGTCGCGGCGGGCGCGGAGATCAACTTCGTGGCCTCGGCCCGGCTCGGTGACGAACTCACCGCGACCGCCGCCGAGCGCACCACGTACGGGCGCAACGGGATCTACGACGTGACCGTGTGCCGGGCGGACGGCGCGGTGATCGCGGAGTTCCGCGGCCGCAGCCGCGTGATCGGACAGAAGGACCAGTCGTGAACAGAACCGAGCTCCAGGCCGTCCAGTTGGAACGTCTGCAGTGGACACTCGAGCACGCGTACCGCAACGTGCCGCTCTACACCAGGAAGTTCGACCAGGCCGGGGTCAAGCCGCAGGACTGCCGCACGCTGGCCGACCTGGCGAAGTTCCCCTTCACCACGAAGAACGACCTGCGGGACAACTACCCGTTCGGCATGTTCGCCGTGCCGCAGGACCAGGTCCGCCGCATCCACGCCTCCAGCGGGACCACCGGCAAGCCGACCGTGGTCGGCTACACCGAGCGCGACATCGACACCTGGGCCACCGTGATGGCCCGCTCGATCGAGGCGGCGGGCGGCCGTCCGGGTGACAAGGTGCATGTGGCCTACGGTTACGGCCTGTTCACCGGCGGCCTCGGCGCGCACTACGGCGCGGAGAAGCTCGGCTGCACGGTGATCCCGGCGTCCGGCGGCATGACCGCGCGGCAGGTGCAGCTGATCACCGACTTCCGGCCCGAGATCATCATGGTCACCCCGACCTACCTGCTCACCCTGCTCGACGAGTTCGAGCGGCAGGGCGTCGACCCGCGGTCCACCTCGATCCGGGTGGGCATCTTCGGCGCCGAGCCGTGGACCGAGCAGATGCGCGCGGAGATCGAAGAGCGGATGAACATCCACGCGGTCGACATCTACGGGCTGTCCGAGGTGATGGGGCCCGGCGTGGCGCAGGAGTGCGTGGAGACCAAGGACGGGCTGCACATCTGGGAGGACCACTTCTACCCCGAGGTGATCGACCCGATCGACGAGGACGTGCTGGGCGAGGGCGAGCGCGGGGAACTGCTGTTCACCTCGCTGACCAAGGAGGCGCTGCCGATCATCCGGTACCGCACGCGGGACCTGACCCGGCTCCTGCCGGGCACCGCGCGGCCGGAGTTCCGGCGGATGGAGAAGGTCACCGGGCGCACCGATGACATGATCATCCTGCGCGGGGTCAACCTGTTCCCCACCCAGATCGAGGAGATCGTGCTGCGTGCCGAGGCGCTGGCCCCGCACTTCCAGCTGGTGCTGACCCGGCCGGAGCGGATGGACCACCTGACCGTGCGGGTGGAGGCGCGCGAGGGCGCCACCACCGAGCAGCGCGCGGAGGCGGCCGCCGACCTGGTGCGCCAGGTGAAGGACCGGGTGGGGGTGACCGTCGGGGTGTCGGTGGTCGATCCGGACACGTTGGAGCGTTCGATGGGCAAGATGCGGCGCGTGGTCGACCGGCGAGAGCGGGCATGACCACGGCGAAACCGGGCCGCCGGGGCCGGCCGGGCTACGACCTGGAGTCGCTGCTGACCGTCGCGGTGAAGCTGTTCAACGAGCGCGGCTACGACGGCACCAGCATGGAGGATCTGTCCAAGAAGCTGGGCATCACCAAGTCGGCGATCTACCACCACGTGCCGAGCAAGGAGGAGATGCTCCGGCTCGCCGTGGACCGGGCGCTCGACGGGCTGTTCGCGGTCGCCGACGAGGTGGCCGCCGGGGACGGCCGCGCGATCGACCGGCTGGAGCGGCTGGTGCGCGGGAGTGTGGCGGTGCTGGTCGAGCGGCTGCCGTTCGTCACGCTGCTGCTTCGGGTGCGCGGCAACACGAAGGTGGAACGAGCCGCGCTGGCCCGCCGCCGCGAGTTCGACCGGATCGTCACGGACCTGGTGAAGGCCGCCGAAGCCGAAGGGGACGTGCGGCCGGACGTGGATCCGGCGGTGACCAGCCGCCTGCTGTTCGGCATGGTCAACTCGCTGATCGAGTGGTACCGCCCGCGGGGTGGTGCCTCCGGCGAGGAACTCGCGGACGCCATCTGCAAGATCGCCTTCACCGGCCTGCGACAGCCCTAGCCAGGTGCCGTAAAGGTGGCTTTCACAGCCGAACGTGCCGTGAAAGCCACATTCACGGCGTCGGCGGGTGGAGCCGGGGGATGATGTTCCGGTGGAGATAGCCGCTCAGATCGTCGGGCTCATCGTGGCCGTGCTCGTGGTGACCGCGATCGCGCGCCGGTTCGACTGGTCCGAGCCGTTGTGCCTGGTGCTCGCGGGCGTCGGCGCCTCGTTCGTGCCCGGTGTGCCCGACTACGAACTGCACCCCGAGGTGGTCCTGCTCGGGCTGCTGCCCCCGTTGCTCTACGCCACCGCGATCCGCACGTCGCTGGTCGACATCCGGCGCAACCGCGGGCCGATCGGGTTGCTGTCGGTCGGGCTGGTCGCGTTCACCACGATCGGGGTCGGGCTGGTCACCTGGCTGGTCATCCCCGGCCTGCCGCTGGCCGCCGGGCTGGCGCTGGGCGCGGTGGTCGCGCCGCCGGACGCGGTGGCCGCCACCGCCGTCGCCCGCCGGGTCGGCATGCCCCGCCGGATCGTGCGCATCCTCGAAGGCGAGAGCCTGCTCAACGACGCGTCGGCGCTGGTCGCCCTGCGCACCGCGATCGCGGCGATCGCCGGTTCGGTGTCCCTGCTGGAGGTCGGCGGCGACTTCCTGCTCGCCGCCGGTGGCGGGGTGCTGGTCGGCCTGATCGCCGGGAAGGTCGCCTACCTGCTGCGCGCGCGGATGGAAGACCCCGTGCTGGACACCGCGACCTCGCTGGTGGTCCCGTTCGCCGCGTACCTGGCCGCCGAGGAGATCCACGGTTCCGGGGTGCTGGCCGTGGTGATCGCCGGGTTGATGCTCGGCAACCACGAACCCCGCATGCTCTCCGGCTCGTCCCGGCTGGCGAACCGGCTGAACTGGCGGACCGTGCAGTTCCTGCTGGAGAACCTGGTCTTCCTGCTGATCGGCCTCCAGCTGCGGCGCATCCTGGAGGCAGCGGGCCGGTCCGAGCTGGGCATCGGCGCGCTGGTCGGGGTGTGCGCGGCGGTGCTCGCGGCCACCGTGTTGACCCGCATCGCCTGGATGTTCGCCATCGGCGGCATCCGACGGCTTCTGCGGGGAAAAGCCTGGCCGTGGTCGTACTCGGCGGTGATCTCCTGGGCCGGGATGCGCGGGGTGGTCACGCTGGCCGCCGCGTTCGTGCTGCCCGCCGACACCCCGCACCGGGCGGTGCTGGTGCTCGCCGCGTTCGTGGTGGTGGCGGGCACGCTGCTGCTCCAGGGCATGACCCTGCCCAAGCTGGTCCGGTGGCTCGGGCTGCCGCCGCCCGATCCCGCCGAGGACGCGCTCCAGGAGGCGGCCCTGCTGCACGACATGACCCGCGCCGCGCTCGACGAGCTGGAGAAGGTGCGGCGCCCGGAGGATCCGCCGGAGGTGGTCGAGCGGCTGCGCGACCGGTTGAGCCACCGGTCGGATTCGGCCTGGGAGCAGCTCGGGCGGCAGAGCGAGCTGACCGAGACCCCGAGCGACGTGTACACGCGGTTGCGCCGGGAGATGCTGGAGGCCGAGCGGGTCGTGCTGCTCGAAGCGCGCTCCTCGGGCCGCGTCGACGACGACGTCCTGCGGCGTGTACTGGAGGCGCTCGACATCGAGGAGTCCATGCTCACCGAACCGGAAGACGTCGACCTGGACGAGGAGCGCGAGTTGAGCACACCGGCCGCCACCGCGGGGAGTTGCAAGCACCTGGCCAAGGCCCCCGACGACACCCGACCCGAAACCCCGGACGGCTGCGAAGAATGCCTCCGCGACGGTGGCACGTGGGTGCACCTCCGGCTGTGCCTGGAGTGCGGGCACGTCGGCTGCTGCGACTCGTCGGTGGGCAAGCACGCGACCGCCCACTTCCACGACACGCGGCACCCGGTCATGCGCAGCTACGAGCCCGGCGAAACCTGGCGCTGGTGCTTCGTCGACGCGAATCTGGGCTAGTTAGGCTGGACTCGGTGAAATCATGATCGATAGCTTGGCGACCGCCCTGATCATCGCGACCCTGGTGGGGGCGGTGTGGGCGCTGGTGCACGTGCTGCGCGACCGGCCGCCGAACCGGCCGCTCTACGGTGCGCTCGCGGTGATCGAGGTGGCGCTGCTGGTGCAGACCGTCGCCGGGATCGTGAACTTCGCGAACACCGACCGGCCGGTGAACGGACCCGAGTTCATCGCCTACCTGGTCGGAATCCTGGTGATCCTGCCGATCGCGGTGCTGTGGTCGATGACCGAGCGCACCCGGTGGGGTACCGGCGTGCTGATCGTGGCCTGCCTGGCGCTGCCGGTGATGATCGTGCGGATGCAGCAGATCTGGGAGTTGCGCGGTGCCTGAGACCCAGCCGACCACCAGCACCGGGCCCGGGCGGGTGCTGGTGGCCGTGTACGCGATCTTCGCCATCGGCGCGACCTCGCGCTCGGTGGTCCAGATCGCCACCCGGTTCGACGAGGCGCCGCTGGCCTACGCCCTGTCGGCGGTGGCCGCGGTGGTGTACATCCTGGCCACCTTCGGCCTGGCCAGGGGCAGCCGCGGCGGGCGGAAGGTGGCCACCGCGTCGTGCCTGTTCGAACTGGCAGGCGTGCTGGCGATCGGTACGTTCAGCCTGGTGGACGCGGAAGCCTTCCCGCATGCGACGGTCTGGTCCGCGTACGGGAAGGGCTACCTTTTCATCCCGCTGGTGCTGCCGGTGCTGGGCCTGCTCTGGATCCGCCGGACCCGCGCCGCCTGAAGCCGCGCCCGGCCGCGCGAGCGGCAACCCTCCACGTCGGACCCCAGCTACGAGTGGGCTGGGTCCTGATGCCCCCAGTTACGAGTGGGCCGGGTCCTGATGCGAATGATCCGCCGTCCCCGCGGGTGAGTCCGTGCGCTCGGCTGGTCTCTGCTCCGCGGCCTGCTGCTGCCGCGGCTGCTGCTCCACCTCGTGGTGGTGCGCCTCGGCGAGTTCGTAGTCATGCCGGCACCGGCGGCCGAACCGCCGGGCTCCGCCCGTCATGACCCCCGCCCCTTGTTCCCGGTGACCGTCCTCATGACGCCTCCTTCGCCGCGCCGATTTTACGCCCGCCCGGCCCGCCGGCGCGCGTTCATTTCGCGGTGGATTACCCGGCCGGGAATCGGTAAACCCGCGCCGCTGTTGCACCGGTCAGGAAAGCACCGGAGGCGAATCATGATCGAATTGGCCGAGCGCCTGCTCGCCGAGCACCGCACCATCGCCGTGGTCGGGCTGAGCACCAATCCCGAGAAGGCCGCGCATTCCGTGCCCGCCGCGATGCGGGCGGCCGGGTTCCGCGTGCTCGGCGTGCACCCCAGCGCGCCCGAACTCCTCGGTGAGCCCGCCTATCGCGAACTGGCCGAAATCCCAGAACCGATCGACATCGTGAACGTGTTCCGCCCGGCCGCCGAAGCACCCGAGATCGCGCGGCAGGCGGTGGCCATCGGCGCCAAGGCCTTGTGGCTGCAACAGGGAATCGTCTCCCCCGAAGCACGCCGGATCGCCGAAGAGGGTGGCCTCGATTACGTCGAGGACCAGTGCATGGCCGTGGTCCGCGCCCTCTCCGGTGCCAGGAAGAACTAGGCGACCCTCCGCTTCGCCGCCGGCGGCTGGTGCCGGTCGCTCTTCGCCCGGCGACGCGGGCGGGACGACTCCGCGTCCTCACTGGCGGTGAAGAGCTCGGCGTCCTCCCGCACGTGGCTGCCGGGCTCCGGCGCCCGCCACCGGCCGAAGCCGAGCAGGAGCGTGCACAGCACCCCGAGCAGCAGCGGCACGTGCCCGCTGAGCCGGTACCAGCCGACCTGCCCACCCAGAACGTCCACAATGGACAGGAACACCAGCACGCCGGCGAAGCTGAGCAGCAGCGGCAACTGCGTCCGCGCGCGGAACGGCCGGGCCGCCACGAACAGCAGCCCGACCGCGATGGCGAAGTTGAACGCCGCCGTCTCGTGCTGCAGGTGCCCGCCGTGCGCGGCCCCGGTGATGCCCGGCATCGGCATCAGCAACTGCGAGACCACCACCGAGAACTGGCACACCGCGACCAGCACCAGCGCCCACCGCAGCCGGTCCACCCCCGGTTTCACGGCCACCCTGGCGTACACCCGCTCCGGCACCGCGGGCGGTTCGCCCACCGGCGCCAGCCTGGCCAGGCGGGTGATCCCCGCCGCCGCCTCCCACCAGGCGGCGCACTCGGCGCACCCGTCGACGTGTGCTTCCAATTCGGTCATCGGCACGCCCGGATCCTCACCGTCCAGCGTCGCCGAAATCCCCTCGCGAACGGTCGAACACTCCATGGCTGTTCAGTCGTCGGCCGACCCGGGAAAGTTCCCGGATAGCGACACGTAGTGGCAAAATGGTTCCACCACCGCATAGGGTGATCCCTTGTGGATGACGACGAGATCACCCGCCAGGCGTTCCGCGCGGCCGGCGGCGACCGGCGCGCCGCCGAGCAGTTCGTCGCCGCCACCCGGCACCAGCTGCACCGCCTGCTGAGCTACCTGTCCGACCCCGGCTCCGCCGAGGACCTGGTCCAGGAGACCTACCTGCGTGCCTTCGCCGCGCTGCCGCGGTTCGCCGGGCGCTCCCCCGCGCGGATGTGGCTGCTGGCCATCGCGAAGCGGGTGGCCGCCGACCACCTGCGCGGCAACCGCCGCCGCCCGCGCACCACGCCGCTCGAGGAGTCGGGCACCGAGGCCGTGAAGACGCCGGACCACGGCAGGCTGGTCATCCTCCAGCAGCTGATCGGCGAACTGGACGAGGACCGGCGCGAGGCGTTCGTGCTCACCCAGATCACCGGGCTGTCCTACGCCGAGGCCGCGGAGCTCTGCGAGTGCGCGGTCGGCACCATCCGGTCCAGGGTGTTCCGCGCCAGGGACGACCTGACCGCGGCGATGGCGCAGGGCGAAGGCGGACGTCGATCGGCCACCAGCGGCTGGTGACCCGGGGTGATGTTCCGTTCACCCACATGTGGACAAAGCCTGTGGATAACTCCGGCGGCCAGTTGTGCACAACGGCCGGCTCAGGGTGTGCACAACACGATCGGGGTGTCCAGTGACGGCCGCTCCAGCACCTCCACGCTGTGCCACCCGCGTGGCGGCCTGCCCTCCGCGAGCGCGCGTTCGACCCGTTCCGCCCGCCGCACGTGCCGGGTGAACGAGCGCGCGCCCAGCACCCGCCCCCGGGCCAGCTGACCGGCCGCGGCCTCACCCGGTGTGGTGTGCACCCACAGCAGGTGACGGCTGCGCCCCGCGAGCACGGCCATCACGATCAGCATCACCCGGGTGCTCGCCCTGGTCGCGGGCTCGTGGGCGACCACGGCCCGGCCACGGCGCAGGGAGAACAGCAGGATCCGCGACCGGTGCCCGAGGTGCACCAGCGGGCGGTACCAGCGGTAGCGCACCCACGACGGCAGCACCCGGCTGAACCAGGCCCGCACCTGGTCGGAGTCGAGCAGCGCGGCCCCCGCCTGGTTCTCCGCGCGGGCGAGCAGCGTGCTCTTGCCCGCACCGGGAATTCCGGCGACCACCACCAGCCCGTGGACCGGCACCGGCAGTTCCACCCTCGCCCGACGCATGCGCGGGCAACGAGCCGCCTGCCCGGATCGTTCCGTACGCCCGTGTTCGACCACGTGGAAAGTTTCCACCAAGCGTCGCGAACCGGTTACGCACCGGCGACCGAGGTGCAATGCGGATCCGGCACCGTCACAGGGCCCATCCACGTCCCCACCTGGAGGAACCGTGATCCGCTGGACCGTCCCGGCCGTCGCGACCGCACTGGCCGCCACCGCCCTCACCGTGACGATCACCACGCCCGCCGGTGCCACCCCGCCGAACATCCCGAGCAAGGCCACCGCGCAGTCCGAGCTGAACGCGCTGACCGTGGCCACCGAGGGCAGCCTGAGCGGGTACTCGCGCGACCTGTTCCCCCACTGGTCCACCGTGTCCGGCAGCTGCAACACGCGGGAGACGGTGCTCAAGCGGGACGGGCAGAACGTGGTCCAGGACTCGTCGTGCGCCGCGGTCTCGGGCAGCTGGTTCAGCCCGTACGACGGCGCCACCTGGACGAACGCGGCCGATGTGGACATCGACCACATCGTGCCGCTGGCCGAGGCGTGGCGCTCCGGCGCCAACTCGTGGACCACCAGCAAGCGCCAGCAGTTCGCGAACGACCTCACCCGGCCGCAGCTGATCGCCGTCACCGACAACGTCAACCAGTCCAAAGGCGACCAGGACCCGGCGTCCTGGCAGCCGTCCGTGTCCTCGTACCGCTGCACCTACGCCAAGATGTGGATCCGCTCGAAGTACTACTGGGGCCTGCGCGCGCAGTCGGCCGAGAAGAGCGCGCTGCAGTCGATGGTGAACACCTGCTCCTCGTAATACTGTGACGTGCGTCACATGAAACCCGCGTGATGAGCGTCTGGTCCGTGCGTCACACACGTACCGGACCAGACGCGCTCGGGGGCGCGCCTGGCACGGGAAATCGTTTCCCGCAGCACGGGTGGAGGTGCCGGATGCACAGGTGGTACGGAAGTTCGAAGGTGCACCGGTGCCGCCTGTCCTCCGCACCGGAGGGCATCGCGTGGGCCGAGTTCGCCGCCTCGGTGCAGGTGTCCACCGCCGGGCTGGCCGCGATCGAACCGGCCGCGCCCGGCCAGGCCGACCGGGCCGCCCGCCTCACCCTGGTCAGCTCGCCGACCAGCAAGATCACCCAGGCCGACCTGCCGCCGGTGCGCGTGTCCATTGAGGAGTCGGACGAGTTCGTCGGCTTCTACGTGCTGGAGCACTCACCGTGGTGGATCACCACCGGCGGGCAGGAGATCATGCACGCCCCCGGCGAGCTGCTGATCGCCGCGCCGGGGCCGCTGCGCGCGATCAGCCGCGCCCGCGGCCTGGCCACCGGGCTGTGGGTGGCCGCGAACCGCCTCACCGTGTCCCGCCGCGAGCTGGACCGGCTGCGCACCCGGCCGACGCCGCTGCCGCCCGCGCTGCGCACCCTGCTCACCACCGCCGCCGACAGCCTGGCCGAATACGGCGAACTCGACGTGCTCGGCGCGGAGAACTACCTGACCGGCCTCGGCGACCTGGTGGTGCGCTCGCTGCTCGGGATGACCGCCGCGCCCGAGCCGCGGCAGGCCCGCAAGCAGCAGATCCGCCAGTACATCCACGACCGCCTCGACGACCCGCGGCTGGACGTGGACTCGATCGCCGCCGCCCACCACATCTCCCGCAGCGCGCTGTACCAGATCTTCGAGGACGAGGACGGGGTCGCCGGTTACGTCCGGCGACGCCGCCTCGTCCGGGCGAAGGAAATGCTCGCGGACCCGAACCGGACGAACGAAACCATCGGCGCGATCGCCCGTCAGGCCGGATTCACCAGCCACGCCCATTTCAGCCGCGTCTTCACCCGCACCTTCGGCGCGAAGCCGAGTGAATTCCGCGGCGGGTAAGCGGCCTTATCAGGCGGAGAACCGCACCGGCGGCAGTGCTTCCGGCTCCACGATCCCGAGCCGGAATGCGCGGCCGACGGCGTCGCACCGGTTTCGCGCGGACAGCTTCTTCAGTATGGACTTCACGTGCGTGCGCACGGTTTCCACGGAAATGTTCAGCGTCTCGCCGATGGTCCGGTTGTCCAATCCCTCGGCCATCAGCCGCAGCAGTTGCGACTCGCGCACGGTGAGCGGGCTGACGTGCGGCCGGGAGGTCGGCGCCGAGGTGGCGGCGGTGAACCCCGGGCGCAGCCGCGGCGAGAGGTAGTTCTGCCCGTGCACGGCCCGGCGCAGGCCGGTGGCCAGCACTTCGGCCGGGCTGGCGCTGTCCAGCACCACGGTGGCGCCGGCCCGGACGGCCTCGCTGACCCGCACCGGGACGGGGCGGTCGCCGCCGGGATCGAGCATGACCACGATGCCGCGGGTGGACCGGCGCCGGGCGAACACCTGCACGAAGCCCAGGTGCGGATAGGCCTTCTCGTGCACCCAGAACAATCCGTCACCAACGCGCTGGGCCAAACGGGTGGCGGCTTCCAGATCGGTGGCGGAATGCACCACCACCCGGCCGAAGATTTGTTCCAGCGCCCTGGCCATTCCCTCGCGGATCAGCGGGACCGGGCTGACCACAACGGCCGCGGGCACCTCCATTCGCGGCGCCTGGCGCTCGTCGAAGACCGGAAAAGGACGCATTTGCAGCGAGCGTCGCACCCCATTGGCGGCGTTGTGCCCCTGTTCGCTACCTCTGTCCGCCGGTTGCCCCTCGGTGACGTACGACATCTGTTTCCTCCTCGGCGGCGGCGCGGAGAAAAATTTCTCCGGCGAGTTCCTGCCACTGTAGACACCCGTATATCGATTACTTTGCCCAGTTGTGCGGCACTATTGCGGGTTTGCGCAGTCGGCGAGACTTTTTGCCCAGGGGTACAAAATGTTTGTCCATCCGTCCACTTCGGGCGGTACCGGGCAGATCGGACGCATAATGGCGGTGGGGTAGGGAGGTGGGAGATGACGCACCCCTCTTCCGGCGACGGCGCCCCGGTCAGCGCGGTCTACGCGCTCGAGTTCAACTCCGCCAAGGGACCGGTGGAGGGGGACGTCGAGCAGGTGGCCGCCCTGCTGATCGGCCGCGCCAGGGTGGAAGGGGTGTTGTGGGGGCTCAAGCCCAGTTCGGCTCGGATGAGGGTGCGAGCCGGCCTGGGCACGGCGATCGGCTCGGGCAACTACGACCTCGACCGCTGCATCTGGCACGTCAACCCGGACGACGAGGACAGCGAATGGCTGCTGCTCTCGCTGTGCGGTACCGCCGAGCGGACCGTGCTGGTCGACCGGCGGCGGCTGATCGTGCCCGCCGGGCAACTGATGGTGAGCACCTCCTCGATCGCCCACTCCATAGTCCACAATGGACCCAATGAGTGGTGGGCGATCCGGGTGGACGCCGCCGCGGTGCACCTGCCGCACCGCGCGGTCGAGGAGCTGCTGTTCCGGCCGTTGCCGATCGGGGAGGTCCTCACCCGGCTGGTGGTCAACACGCTGCCGGAGCACCCGGCCGACGAACCCGGCGACGAGATCGACGCGGCCGGGTTCGACCACTACCTGACCGGGCTGGCCGAGCTGCTGCTGCGCTCGGTCGGCCCGCGGCTCGGCGCCGCCAGGAGCGGCACCACCCGGCGGCTCGAGGTGGAGCAGTTCATCCTGCGCCACCTCGCCGACCCCGGGCTGTCGGTGAGCTCGGTGGCCAGCGCGCACGCGGTCTCGCGGCGGCGGCTCTACCAGCTGTTCGAGGACACCGGCGAGGGCGGTGGCATCGCCGAGTTCATCCGGCAGTCGCGGATGGAGCGGGCGCGGGAGCTGCTGGCCGACCCGGCGCACCGCGAGGACTCGATCGCCCAGATCGCCGCCCGCTGCGGTTTTGTCAACGCCGCGCACTTCACCAGGCTGTTCCGCGACGCCACCGGCCTCCCACCCGGCGAATACCGCCGCCGACGCCTCGCGGGTGACTAAGCTCGCGCTGGTGGGCAAAACGCTACGTGACTTCGGTGCCGGGGCCGGTCTGCTGGCCAGGGGCTTCGGCCTGATCTTCAGCAACGGCAAACTGTTCCTGCTCGGTGCCGTCCCGGCGCTGCTGACCAGCCTGCTGCTCTTCGGCGGCATCCTGGCGCTCGCGCTGAACGCGGACGACCTGATCACCTGGGCCACCCCGTTCGCCGACGACTGGTCCCAGACCTGGCAGACGATCCTCCGGGTGGCCGCCGGGGTGTCGATCGTGGTCGCCGCGGTGGCCATCTCGCTGCTGCTCTTCTCCGGCCTCACGCTGATCATCGGCGGCCCGTTCTACGAGGCGATCGCCGAGCACGTCGAAGACCACGAACTCGGCGGCGTGCCCGACGCGCACCAGGTCGGCTGGGGCCGCGCCGCCTGGATCGGCCTGCGCGACACCGTGCTGCTGATCCTGCTGGCCATCCTGTTCGGCATCCCGCTGTTCCTGGCCGGCTTCATCCCGGTGCTCGGCCAGACCGTGGTGCCGGTCCTCGCCGCGCTGGTCGGCGCCTGGCTGCTGGCGCTGGAGCTGACCGCGATCCCGTTCACCCGGCGCGGGCTCACCCTCAAGACCCGCCGCCGCACGCTCGGGCGCAAGCGTGCGATGACGCTCGGCTTCGCGACCCCGGCCTACCTGCTCTGCCTGATCCCGCTCGCCGGCATCGTGGTGCTGCCCGCGGCGATGGCGGGCGGCACCCTGCTCGCCCACCGCGCGCGGGAGTTCAGCACCGGTTCAGCATCTCCGACAGCGCCGTCTTCTCCCGTTCGGTGATCGTCAGCCCGTAGTGGTGCTTGACCTCGATCCAGTCCCCGGCGTAGGTGCACCAGTAGGAGACCAGCGGCGGCTTCCACTCGTCCGGCGCCTTGTCGCTCTTCTGCTGGTTGACGTTGTCGGTGACGGTCAGCAGCTGCGGGCGCTCCAGGTCGTTGGCGAACGCCTCGCGCTGCTCCTTGGTCCACGACCGCGCGCCGCTGACCCAGCTGTGCCCGAGCGGCACCATGTGATCGATGTCCACATCGGACGCCTTGGTCCAGGTCTCCCCGTCGTACGGGCTGGTCCACGAGCCGGAACTGGGCGCGCAGTCCGACCCGGCCTTGACGTCCTTGCCGTCGCGCTTGAGCACCAGCTCGCGGGTGTTGCAGTTGTTCTCGTGCGCGGACCAGTGCGGGTACTGCTCGCGGTCGTACCCGGCCATGCTGCCGCGCTCACCGATCACCAGCTGGTCGAGCAACTGCCGCGGCGGCCCGGCGTCCCCCGCCGGCTGCGCGGGCTCGGTCCGCACCGGGGCGGCGCACGCCGAGACGAAGACCAACAACACCAGCAACACCCACCGCGACCTCATCACGGCCTGGAGTATGCGGCCGGGACCCGCCCCGGCGGTACCGACGCGCCGGGTCAGATCCGCGCAGCGAGCCGGGTGCCCTGCTCGATCGCCCGTTTGGCGTCCAGCTCGGCGGCCACTTCGGCGCCGCCGATCAGGTGCACCGGTAGGCCATCCAGCTGATCGGCCAGTTCCCGCACCGGTTCCTGCCCGGCGCAGACCACCACGGTGTCCACGTCGAGCACCCGCGGCCGTTCGCGCTTGGGCCCGAAGGTCAGGTGCAGGCCCGCGTCGTCGATCCGCTCGTAGTTGACCCCGGTGAGCTGCTCGACGCCCTTGGCCTTCAACGCCGCCCGGTGCACCCAGCCGCTGGTCTTGCCCAGCCCCTTGCCGATGCGTTCGGCCTTGCGCTGCAACAGGTACACCTGGCGCGGTGACGGCTCCGGACGCGCTTCGGTGAGCCCGCCACCGTCCACGCCCCACTCCGCGCGCCACTCGTCGAGGTTCAGCGCGGGCGAGGACGCGTGCGTGAGGAACTCGCTGACGTCCACCCCGATGCCACCGGCCCCGATCACCGCGACCCTGTCCCCCACCGGTTTCCCATGTCGCACGACGTCCACATAGGACAGAACCTTGGGGTGGTCGATGCCGGGGATGGCGGGCACCCTCGGGGTCACGCCGGTGGCCAGCACGACCTCGTCGAACCGGGTCAGCTCGGCCGCGGTGGCGCGGGTGCCCAGGTGCAGCTTCACCCCGGACAGGTCCAGCTGGCGCCGGTAGTACCGGATCGTCTCGGCGAACTCCTCCTTGCCGGGGATCAGCCTGGCGATGCCGAACTGGCCGCCGATCTCGTCGTCCGCCTCGAACAGCTCGACCCGGTGCCCGCGCTGCCCCAGGGTGACCGCGGCGGACAACCCGGCGGGACCGGCGCCGACCACCGCCACGTGCTTGCCGCGCCGCGTGGGCAGCAGCACCAGCTCGGTCTCGCGCCCGGCCCGCGGGTTGACCATGCACGAGACCTTCTTGTGCACGAAGGCGTGGTCGAGGCAGGCCTGGTTGCAGGCGATGCAGGTGTTGATCTCGTCGCTCAGCCCGGCCTCGGCCTTGCGCACCCACTCCGGATCGGCGAGCAGCGGCCGGGCCATCGACACCAGGTCCGCGTCCCCGCGCGCGAGCACTTCCTCGGCCACCTGCGGCATGTTGATCCGGTTCGAGGTGACCACCGGGATGTCCACGTGCGGCTTGAACTTCGCGGTGATGCCGGTGAACGCCGCGCGCGGCACGGAGGTGACGATGGTCGGCACGCGTGCCTCGTGCCAGCCGATCCCGGTGTTGATGATGGTCGCCCCGGCCGCCTCGACCTCCTTGCCCAGCGCGACGATCTCGTCCCAGGTCTGCCCGCCCTCGACGAACTCGGCCATGGACAGGCGGTAGACGATGATGAAGTCGGGCCCGACCGCGGCACGCACGCGGCGCACGATCTCCACCGCGATCCGGCGCCGGTTCTCCGCCGGGCCGCCCCAGCGATCGGTGCGCTTGTTGGTGCGCGGCGCGAGGAACTGGTTGATGAAGTAACCCTCGGAGCCCATGATCTCGACGCCGTCGTACCCGGCTTCCCGCGCCAGCGCGGCGCAGCGGGCGAAGTCGTCGATCTGGCGCCGGATCCCGCGATCGGAGAGCGCGCGCGGCCGGAACGGGTTGATCGGCGCCTTGATCGCCGAGGCCGACACGCTCAGCGGGTGGTAGGCGTACCGGCCGGCGTGCAGGATCTGCAGCGCGATCTTGCCGCCCGCCTCGTGCACCGCGCCGGTGATCCGGCGGTGTCCGCGCGCCTCGGCGTGCGTGGTCAGCTTGGACGCGAACGGCAGCAGCCAGCCCTCGCGGTTCGGCGCGTAACCGCCGGTGATCATCAGGCCGACGCCACCGCGGGCGCGTTCGGCGAAGTACTCGGCGAGCTTGCCGGTGTCGCGCGCCCGGTCCTCGAGCCCGGTGTGCATCGAGCCCATCACCACGCGGTTGCGCAGCGTGGTGAACCCGAGATCGAGCGGGGAGAGCAGGTTCGGGTACTCGCTCATCGGCCATCCCTTTCCAACGCCTCGGCGACCTCGTCGCACCATTCGACGAACGACTGCTCGGCGCGCACGCCGCCACGCAGCACGAGGTACTGGTGGAGGTCCTGGCCGGTGAGCCCGGCCGGGTCCGGGAAGTCGCGCTTCTCGATCTCGCGGTAGACGTCGAGGCGTTCGGCGTGCCGGTCGCGGTGGCGGCGCACCTCGGCCAGCACGGCGGCACCGTCACCGAGGCTGGCACCGCGGACCTTGACCGCCAGTTCGTCGCGCAGGATGGCGGGCTCCCCCGGTTCGGCCAGCCACCGCCGCAGCTCGGCGTGGCCCCGCTCGCTGACCCGGTAGACCTTCTTGTCCGGCCTGCCGTCCTGCGGGACCAGCTCGTTCGACAGCCAGCCCGCCTCGGTCATGCGCTTGAGCACCCGGTAGATCTGCTGGTGGGTGGCGCCCCAGAAGAAGCCGATCGACCGGTCGAACCGGCGGGCCAGCTCGTAGCCGGAGCCGTCCCGTTCGGTCAGCGAAACCAGGATCGCGTGTTCCAGGGCCATGGTTCCGAAGGCTAATATGCAACTGGGTGCATTGCAACTAGGTGCATAGTGTGGTGAGCAGCTCAGCCACCGCCTCGACGGCCGGTGACGCCCACTGGTCGCGGCGGCGCAGCAGCCACAGGTGGTAGCGCTGGATCGACGGCGGCCGGAGCTCGACGAGGCGTCCGGCTTCGAGTTCGGGGGCCACCGTGACGGTGGGCAGGAGGGCGAGGCCGAGGCCCGCCTCCACGCAGCGCTTGACCACCTCGACACCGCCGTAGCGCGGTGGGGCGTCGGCGACCATCTCGGCGAGTTCGTCGTTGTACCCGCAGCCGCGTTCGAGCAGGAGCACGCCGGCTTCGGTGAGTTCGGCGGCGGTGATCGGCCGGGTGCGCGGCAGCGGCGTGTCCGGCGGCGCGACGAGCGAAAGCCGCTGCCGCCCGAGGTCGACGGTGTCCACTGTGGAGTATCGGATGCCGGGTTCGAGGGCGAGCGCGAGATCGGCCTGCCGCTCCCCCAGCGCCTGGACGGCCGGGCGGGTGGCCGCGGGAACCAGGGTGAGGCGGACTTCGGGGAGTTGGCGGGTGATCTCGCGCAGCACGGGCGGCAGCCGGTAGGCACAGACGGACTCGGGTGCGTAGAGCCGCACGGGTCCGGCCGGGCGCTGCTCGGTGAGTTCGGCGAGCATGCGGTCTTCGAGGTCGAGCAGTTGCCGGGCGTGTTCGGCGAGGCGGCCGCCGGCGTGCGTGGGCGTGACCCCGGCGGCGTGACGGTCCAGCAGGCGGGCGCCGGTCAGCCGCTCCAGCGCCTGGACGTGCGCGGTGACGGTGGACTGGGCGAAGGTCAGCTCGCCGGCGGCGGTGGTGATGTTGCCGGTGCGCACCACGGCGAGAAAGCTGCGCAGGAGTCGGGTGTCCATCGGGTTCTCCGATCGTCTGCATCGGAAGTCATCGTTGGACATGATGGCAGGTGTGGCCGCAGGCTGGACGCATGACGAACATCGAGCGGTACACGGCCTTCGACGTAGACGGTGAAGGGGGCAACCCGGCGGGCGTGGTGCTGGACGCCGAGGGCCTGGACGAGGCGCGGATGCTGGAGATCGCCGCGGAACTCGGGTACTCCGAGACGGCGTTCCTGTTCCCGGGGAACCGGATCCGGTACTTCAGCCCGCTGGCCGAGGTCGCGTTCTGCGGGCACGCCACGATCGCGACGGCGGTCGCGCACGCGGAGCGGTTCGGCGTCGGGACGCTGGCCCTGCGGACCGCGGCGGGTGAGGTCGCGGTGGAGACGCGGCACGAGGACGGCAAGCTGCTCGCGACGTTGACCAGCGTCACGCCGTCCGTGCGGGAGGTGACTCCTTCCGTGTTGGGCGAGGCACTGGCGGCGCTGCGCTGGGACGCGTCCGATTTGGACCCGGCGCTGCCGCCGCGAGTGGGCTTCGCCGGTAACCACCACCTGGTGCTGGCGGTGTCGTCCCGGGAACGCCTGGCCGCGCTGGACTACGACTTCGAGGCGCTCGGCGCGTTGATGGCGCGGGAGGACTGGACCACCGTGCAACTGGTTTGGTCCGGCCCGGACGGTTACCACGCCAGGGACCCGTTCCCGCCGGGCGGCGTCTACGAGGACCCGGCGACCGGCGCCGCCGCGGCGGCGTTCGGTGCCTACCTGCGCGAGCAGGGCACCACCGGCCGGATCCGCATCCACCAGGGCGAGGACATGGGCAGGCCGAGCCTGTTGCTGGTGGACATCCCGGCGGACGGCGGCATCTCGGTCAGCGGGACGGCCACTCGCCTCTAGACCTCCAGTGTGGTCGAGGGTGCAGCATCGCGGCATGGACAGCACCGAGAACGCCTGGCTGAGCACGCTCCGCCCGGACGGTTCGCCGCACCTGACGCCGGTGTGGTTCGTGGTACTGGACGAGACCTGGTGGGTGTGCGCGAGCGAGCGTTCGGTGAAGGCGCGCAACATAGCGGCCGACCCGCGGGTGTCGATCGCGCTGGAGCACGGTGACCACCCGGTGGTCGCCGAGGGTTCGGCGAAGATCCACATCCGCCCCTTCCCCGGCGCCGTGGTCGACGCCTTCCAGGCCAAGTACGGCTGGGACATCACCACCCCGTTCGAGGGCGGTGGTGCTCGGGTGCTGTTCGAAATCCCGGTCTCGCGCTGGCTACTGAAGGGACAGGCGCAATGAGTGAATGGCAGCTGGAGGATCTGGACCTCGACGCCTACCTGGCGCGCATCGGGCACGCGCGCGTCGAGCCGTCGGCGGCGGCGTTGCGGTCGCTGCACGAGGCGCACGTGCGGTCCATCCCGTTCGAGAACCTCGACGTGCTCCTCGGTCCACATCCCGGGCTGCGGTTGAAAGTGATCGCCGACAAGCTGGTCCACCGACGACGCGGGGGGTACTGCTACGAGCACGGCCTGCTGTTCGCCGCGGCGCTGGAGCTGCTCGGCTTCGACGTGCGGCGCCGGATGGCGCGGGTGCAGCCCGACAAGAACGGGCCCCGGACCCACATGGTCGTGCTGGTGCGGGTGGCGGGCATCGACCACCTCGCCGACGTCGGCTTCGGTACCGGCTTGGTCACCCCGATGCCCCTGGTCGACGGGCACGAGCAGGACCAGAACGGCTGGCCGCACCGGATCACCCGCGAAGGTCCACTGTGGATCCTGTGGCGCCGGGAGCCCGAGGGCTGGACGCGCCTGCACGCCACCGACGACCTGCCCCAGCACCAGATCGACTACGACGTGTCGAACCACTACATCGCGACAAACCCGAAGTCGCCGTTCAGCGGGCAGCTGGTCGCGATGACGCGAGGTGACCACCTGAGCACCCGCCTGGTCGGCGACACCCTCACCACGGAACACGCCGGCGGCGACCAGACAAAACGGACGATCACCCCAGGTGACCTGCACAAAACCCTGCAGTCACTGGGCATCGACCTCCCGGAGGACCAGGTCACCACCCTGACCCCCTGACCCAGACACCCCCGAGCCGCGCCGATCACCCCAGCGCACACCCGCGAGGTCGCACCGGGTCTCCCCAACGAACATCCGCACCACCGCGAGGTCGCGCCGGTCACTGGGCTGGGCGGCGACAGGCCGCCCAGCGGCATGGCGCTGCCCAGCCCAGTGACCGGATCCCAAGCGACCTCGCCCGCCATGCCGGAGGCATGGCCAACAACAGAGAGCCGACAAGGGGACTCGAACCCCTGACCTGCTGTTTACAAGACAGCTGCTCTACCAACTGAGCTATGTCGGCCTGTGCTCCGGAGTATATAGATGTCACACGCACTGCTCGTCCAGGACGTCGGTCAGGCGGCTCCGCCTGCGGTACGCGGCCAGCTGCCGGTCCGCTCCGCCGCCGGTGGACCGCAGGCGCGCCAGCTGCTCCGACGCGAACTCCAGATCCCCCGTAGCGGTCAGCGTCGAGCGCAGGTTCGCCGCCAGCTCGTCCACGACCGTCCAGATCGGCACCAGTTCACCGCTCTCCGGGTGCAGGCACGAACCGCTGAGCCCGTCGCGCGCGGTGCGCCACAGGTTCGCCCGCAGCACCTCGTCCGGCGTGCTCACCGGTGTCCGGTCGGCCTCGATGTCGCGCAGCGCGAGGGTCACCAACCCCCGGATCAGCACCGCCGCCAGGGTGGCCTCCGCCGCTGACGCCGCCACGTCGCAGATCCGGAACTCCAGCGTCGGCTGGTTTTCGGACAACCGGACGTCCCAGTACAGCATCGCCCGGTCCATCATCGCGCCGCTGCGCAGCATCGCCGCCACGCTGTTCTCGTAGTGCTCCAGCGACACGAACATCGGCGGCGGCCCCGCCGACGGCCAGCGCGACCACAGCACGTGCCGCCAGCTGCGGTACCCGGTCACCGCCCCGCCATCGAACGGCGAATTCGCGGTGAGCGCCAGCAGCACCGGCAGCCACGCCCTGGTGTGGTTGCTGACCCGGACCGCCGTCTCGCGATCGGCTACGCCGATGTGCACGTGACACCCGCAGGTGGCACTCGATCGGGCGATCGCGCCGAACTGGTCGGCCATCCGCCGGTAACGCGGCTTCCGGGTGATCTGGTGCGAGGCCTCCGGCAGCAACGGGGTGCCGCTCGGCAGCAACCGCAGCCCGCGCTCGTGCGCACTGCCCGCCAGGTCGTCCCGCAGCTTGGTCAGGTTGCCGAGCAGCTCCTCCGCCGTCCGGCACACCACGGTGGCGGTCTCCACCTGCGAACTGATCAGCTCCTGCTGCAACTCGCCGCCGTGCTCAGCGGTCCCGCGCACCACCTCGGGCCCGCTCGGGACCAGCTGCCCGTCCGCGTCGACCAGGAAGAACTCCTCCTCGACGCCGAAGGTCAGTTCCTCGTCGCCCAGGGCCATCCAGTGCTCCTTCGCGGGGTCGCCGTGACCCGGCGGGAATACCCGGTTCGGGTGATCCATAACCAACGCGCGGAACGTGGTGGACGCCACTGTTCCGATCATGCAACGGTCAGACCTCCAACGTCGATGGTCCCCGGGAATGACCAGGGAGGTGGACGGGTAGATGAAGATCAACCAGCGTGGCCGGGCGGCGGACCGCAAACGCGGTTGGCAGCTTCTGGAGGCGCCGGCGAACGAGCGACCGCGCAGATCCGGCCGCCGGGTCGAACGCGGTTCCGAGCCGCGCAGCCGGGCCTGGCAGATCCTCGAGGCGGACACCGGCGAGCAGCCGGCGGTCGCGCAGGACAGCGCGATCGGGCCCGCCCTGCCGGACGACGCCAGGGTCAACTTCGTGCTCGACCTCGCCCTGCGCATCGGCGAGGTGCAGATGGCCAGCGGCGCGGGCGCCTCGGACGTCACCGCCACCATCCTGGCGCTGACCTCGGCACTCGGCCTGCCGCACTGCGAGGTCGACGTCATCTTCACCTCGATCACGGTGACCTGCCACCGCGGTTCCGAGCTCTCGCCGGTGACCGCGCTGCGCGTGGTGCGGGCCCGCGGCCTGGACTACAGCCGCCTCACCGACACCGAGAGCCTGGTGCAGCGGATCACCCGCGGCCGCGTCAGCGCCGAGGACGCCTACACCGAACTGCAGGTGATCACCACCCGGCCGCACCCGTACCCCCGCTGGATCTCCACCCTGGCCTGGGGCGGCATGGCCGCGTTCATCTCCCTGCTGATCGGCGGCGACTGGGCGACCGCGCTGATCGCCTTCGTGATCAGCTCGGTGATCGACCGGGTGGGCAGGCTGCTCAACCGGTTCGCCCTGCCGTTCTTCTTCCAGCAGGTGGTCGGCGGGTTCGTCGCGACGCTGGCCGCGGTGCTGGTGGTCAACACGAGCTGGCTGCCGATCGAGAGACCCACCATCGTGGTCGCCGCGGCGATCACCGTGCTGCTGTCCGGGCTGAGCACGGTGTCCGCGGTGCAGGACGCGATCACCGGGTACAACGTCACCGCCGCCGGGCGCACCACCGAGGTGGCGATGATGTCCGCCGGGCTGATCACCGGGGTGGCGCTCGCGCTGAACACCGCGCCGCTGTTCGCCATCGTGCAGAAGACCCCGCCGCCCGCGGTGTACAACAGCACCGCGCTCGACCTGCCGATCATGGTGATCGCCGGGGCCGGCGCGGCCGCCTGCTTCGCCCTGGCGAGCTACTCGCGGCTGCGGTCGCTGCTGATCGCCGCCGCGGCGGGCGCGGTCGGCAGCCTCGGGTACGGCGTGCTCGGCCTGTTCGGCGCGGACCAGATCACCGCCTCCGCGGTCGCGGCCACGCTGGTCGGTTTCTCCGGCGGGGTGCTGGCCCGGCGGTTGAAGGAGACCCCGCTGGTCATCGCGGTCTCCGGGATCACGCCGTTGCTGCCGGGGTTGTCCACCTACCGCGGGCTGTACGAGATGGGCGTGTCGCCGGGCGGTGAGCTGGGCACGCTGATGACCGCGGTGGCGGTCGGCCTGGCGCTGGCCGCGGGCGTGGTGCTCGGCGAGTACTTCGCGCAGCCGGTGCGCACCGGCCTGGGCAGGCTCGAACGGAAGCTGGCCGGCCCCCGGATGGCGGGCCCGCTGCGGCCCAAGTCCGGCCGCCTGGACTGAGTGGTCACCACCGGGAGTAATTCGGGGTCTCGACGGCCCAGCTTCCCGCTGGCCGCACCGCGTCAAGGCCCGAGTACGACTCGGTACGAGGGCCTCGGCGCGGCACGCCCGGCGGAAACCTGGATCCGCCGATACCCACGAATTACTCCCGGTGGCACCCACACGAAACCGCAAGCCGGGTGATCGGGCGGGACATGTCTCACGTTCTCGCCCGGTCCCCGCCGCGCGGGGCGCGATAGTCTGCGGTGCATGACCGAGCCTGTCAGCACGGCCGCCGAATTCGTCGTGGTGGCCAACCGGTTGCCGGTGGACCTCGACCGCTCCGCCGACGGGACGCAGCGCTGGACGGCGAGCCCCGGCGGGCTCGTGTCCGCGCTCGAACCGTTCCTCCGCTCGCGCAAGGGCGCCTGGGTCGGCTGGCCGGGCGTGCCGGACGTGGAGGTCGACGAGTTCTCCGACGACGGCTTGGTGCTGCACCCGGTCACGCTCAGTTCCGACGAGGTGGCCGACTACTACGAAGGCTTCTCCAACGCCACGCTGTGGCCCCTCTACCACGACGTGGTCGCCCGGCCGGTGTTCGACCGGTCGTGGTGGGACAGCTACGTCAAGGTCAACCGCCGGTTCGCCGAGGCCAGCGCGAAGGTGGCCGGCCAGGGCGCGGTCGTCTGGGTGCAGGACTACCAGCTGCAACTGGTCCCCAGCATGCTCCGCGAACTCCGGCCCGACCTGCGGATCGGCTTCTTCCTGCACATCCCGTTCCCGCCGGTCGAGCTGTTCATGCAGCTGCCGTGGCGCGCGGAGATCGTGCGCGGGCTGATCGGCGCCGACCTGGTCGGGTTCCACCGACCGGGTGGTGCGCAGAACTTCCTGTGGCTGGCCCGCCAGCTGATCGGGCTGGAGCCCAGCCGCGGCGCGGTCGGCGTGCGGTCGCGGCCCGGTGTGGTCCAGGTCGGTGACCGGACCGTGCGCGTCGGCGCGTTCCCGATCTCCATCGACGCCGCCGGGCTGGACAACCTCGCGCGCACCAGGAAGGTCGCCGAGCGCGCTGCGGAAATCCGCCGTGACCTGGGCAATCCCAAGACCGTGCTGCTCGGGGTTGACCGCCTCGACTACACCAAGGGCATCGATCTGCGCCTGCAGGCCTTCCACGAACTGCTGCAGGAGGACCGCGTCAAACCGGAGGACGTGGCGTTCATCCAGCTCGCCACGCCGAGCCGTGAACGGGTCGAGCACTACCAGCGCATGCGCGGTGAGATCGAGCAGATGGTCGGCCGGATCAACGGGGAGTTCGCCAGGGTCGGTCACCCGGTCGTGCACTATCTGCACCAATCCGTTGACCGAACGGAACTGGCCGCCTTCTTCTCCGCCGCCGACGTGATGGTGGTGACCCCCTTGCGGGACGGCATGAACCTGGTGTGCAAGGAGTACGTGGCCTGCCGCCACGACCTCGGCGGCACGCTGGTGCTGTCCGAGTTCGCCGGCGCGGCCGCCGAGTTGAGCAGCGCCTTCCTGGTCAACCCGCATGATCTCGACGGGGTTAAGAGCGCTTTGGCGGCTGCCATTACGCTCGACCCGGCCGAGGGAAGACGGAGAATGCGCGCGCTTCGACGTCAGGTCCTCACCCACGACGTCGACCGCTGGGCGCGCTCGTTCCTGGAAGCACTCGGGTCCGAGCCCTCCGCCTGAGAAACTCTCCCAACTCCCATACCCCACGTACTTGCTCCTAGGAGGAGTGTTGACCGCCGAGGCCCTGCCCGCCGAGCTGCGGCGTGCGATCGTGCAGATCGCGCGGACGCCGCGCTTGCTGGTCGCCTGCGACTACGACGGCACGCTGGCTCCGATCACGTCCAACCCGGACGAGGCCCGCCCACTTCCCGAATCGGTCGGTGCCCTGCGATCACTTGCCGGCCTGCACGAAACCACCACCGCGGTCATCTCCGGCCGCGCGCTGCGCGATCTCGCCACGCTGTCCCGGCTCCCGGCCGAAGTCCACCTGGTGGGCAGCCACGGCTCGGAGTTCGACATCGGTTTTGTGCACGCGCTCGACGCGAAGGCCCGCGAACTGCACCGCAGACTCGAAACCGAGCTGGAACAGCTGGTGCTCGATGTTCCAGGTGTTTCCCTGGAAGTGAAGCCGGCCAGCATCGCCGTGCACGTGCGCCGCGCCGAGTACGACGCCGGGCGCCGCGTGCTCGCCGATGTCCACAATGGACCATGCACCTGGCCGGGGGTGACCACCACCGACGGCAAGGAGGTGGTCGAGCTGGCGGTGGTGCAGACGGACAAGGGCCGGGCCCTGGACACCCTGCGCCACCAGGTGAACGCCACCGCCGCGGTGTTCCTCGGCGACGACGTCACCGACGAAAAGGCCTTCGCCCGGTTGTCCGGCCCCGACCTCGGGGTCAAGGTCGGTGACGGGGAAAGCCTTGCCGCCTACCGGGTTCCGGACACCGTCGACGTGGCGACCGTGCTCGCCTTCCTGCTCGAAGAGCGGCGCCACTGGCTCTACGGCGAGCAGGCACCGCCGATCGAGCGCATCTCCATGCTGGCCAGCGAGCGCTCGGTCGCGCTGCTCACCCCGGACGCCAAGCTGACCTGGCTGTGCCACCCCGGGCCCGACGCGCCCGCGGTGTTCGCCGACCTGCTCGGCGGCCCCGGGGCCGGCCACTTCTCGATCAAACCGCACCGCAACGGCCTGCCGCTGGGCCAGCGCTACCTGCCGAACACGATGACCGTGGAGACGCGCTGGTCGCGGCTGCTGGTCACGGACTACCTCGAACCGGACAGCCCGCAGCACCGCACCGACATCGTCCGGGTGATCTCCGGCGAGACCGCGGCGCAGGTGGTCTTCGCGCCGCGGCCCGAATTCGGCGGCGTGCCGGTGCGCCTGGTCACCGAGGAGGACGGGCTGCGGGTGCTGGGCACCTCGGAGCCGATCGTGCTGCGTGCGCCGGGCGTGCGCTGGGAGATCAACTCCGACGGCATGCACGACACCGCGGTCGCGCTGGTCGAGCCCCGCCCGGAGCGCCCGGTGATCCTCGAACTCCGTTGCGGCACCACGGATCTCGGCCCGCACGAACTGTCCGAAATGGACCGCCGGGCCCGGGCCGGGGCGTACTGGAGCGACTGGGCGGCCACCCTGAAGGTGCCGACCGTGCAGCCGGAACTGGTGTCGCGCTCGGCGCTGACCCTGCGCGGGCTGTGCAACACCGACAGCGGCGGCGTGCTCGCGGCGGCGACCACCTCGCTGCCGGAGGAGATCGGCGGCGTCCGCAACTGGGACTACCGCTACTGCTGGATCCGCGACGCCGCGATGACCGTGCGCGAACTGGTCTCGCTCGGCTCGCTGGACGAGGCCGACGGTTACCTGCGCTGGCTGCACGGGGTGCTGGCCACGCTGGCCGGCCCGGAGCGGCTCCACCCGCTGTACACCCTGTCCGGCAGCGTGATCGGTGCCGAAGCGGTGATCGAGTCGCTGCCCGGTTACGCCGGTTCGCGGCCGGTCCGCGTCGGCAACCTGGCGAACCACCAGGTGCAGCTGGACGTGTTCGGCCCGGTGGTCGAGCTGGTGGTCACCCTGGCCGAGACGCGCGGTGAGCTGCGCGACCAGGACTGGCAGATGGTGCGGGCGATGGCCGAGGCGGTCACCCGGCGCTGGAACGAGCCGGACCACGGCATCTGGGAGGAGCGCCACGTGCCGCGGCACCGGGTGTACTCCCGGGTGATGGGCTGGGTGACCATCGACCGCGCGATCAAGCTCGGCGAGATCTACGACCGGGAGATCCCGGCGGGCTGGCCGGAGCTGCGCGACACCATCGCCGCCGACGTGCTCGAGCACGGCTGGAACGACGAGGTGCAGGCGTTCACCACCGCCTACGACGGCACCGACCTGGACGCGGCCTCGCTCTTCGTCGGGCTGACCGGCCTGATCGACCCCAGCGACCAGCGGTTCCAGTCGACCGTGACGGCGATCGAGGCCGAGCTGCGCAGCGGCTCCACGGTCTACCGCTACCACCGCGACGACGGCCTGCCCGGCAGCGAGGGCGGCTTCCACATCTGCGCCGCGTGGCTGGTCGAGGCCTACCTGCTGACCGGCCGCCGCACCGAGGCCGAGGAGCTGTTCGAGCAGCTGGTCGACGCCGCGGGCCCGACCGGTCTGCTGCCCGAGCAGTACGACCCGATCGCCGAGCGCTCGCTGGGGAACCACCCGCAGGCGTACTCGCACATCGGGCTCATCCGGTGCGCGAACCTGCTCGCCCAGTGACGCGATAGGTCAGGTGGGTGATCGCGGTCGCCGACCGCGACTCCACCTGCGCCAGCTCCAGCGCCGGGACCCCGTCGAACAGGCGGGTCCCGGCGCCGAGCGTGAACGGCACGACGTGCAACCGCAGCTCGTCGACCAGCCCGGCGGTGAGGTACTGGTTGATGGTGGTCGCACCGCCGAGGATCAGCACGTCGCCGTCACCGGCCGCCGCGCGGGCCCGCGCCAGCGCGGACTCGATGCCGTCGGTGACGAAGTAGTAGGTGGTGCCGCCCCGCATCGGCTGCGGTTCGCGGGCGTGCCCGGTGAGCACGTAGACCGGCGCGTGGAACGGCGGGTCCTCGCCCCACCAGCCGTTCCACGGCCGGTCCCACTCGCCGCGCACGGGACCGAACATGTTGCGCCCCATGATGAACGCGCTGCCCGCCGCCAGTCTCTCGAGCTCCGCCCGGTTCTCGTCCGGTGTGTCGAACATCCAGGCGTGCAGGCGGTCGCCCGTGCCGTCCCCGCCGTCGGTGCCGAACGGGCGGTCCTCGGTCTGGTCGAGCCCGGCCGAGTACCCGTCCGCCGAAACGGTGATGTCGCAGATGAGCCTGCCCATGGTGGCCTCCTCGTGGCGATGAGCTTTGCCGCTCGTACCGGGGCAGACCCGGCCAGGCGGCAAAACTCATCGCTGCCTCAGCCGCCGGCCACCGAGGGGATGATCATCAGCTCGGTACCGGCGGAGAGCGGGGTGTCGGCACCGGCGAGCCGGCGGCACTCCTCGCCGTCGACGTAGAAGTTGACGTACCGCCGCAGCGCGCCCGACTCGTCCCGCAGCCGCCGTTCCAGCGCGGGGTAGCGGGCACGCAGCTCGTCGAGCACCGCGGTGATGGTGGCGCCGCCGACCTCCAGCACGGTCTGGTCGCCGGCGATCGGGCGCAGCATCGACGGCAGGTGGACCTTGGCCACCTAGATCACCGCGGCCCGCACGCAGAGCACGTCCGGCAGGTGCTCGACCACGCGCTGCCAGTTGTCGCCCTCGTCGGCGCTGGCCCAGACCTCGCCGGAGCGCGAGCCGAAGTACACCCCGGCCGGGTCGGCGTCGTCCACGCACATCGCGTCCCGCAGCACCGCCGAGTAGAAGCCGCTGTCCGGCAGCCCGCCGGACAGCTCGGTCCAGCTGCCGCCGCCGTCCTCGCTGCGGTACACCCGGCAGCGGCCGTCCGGCGGGAAGCGGTGCTCGTCGGCCTGCAGCGGGAAGTTGTAGACCACCTCGGGCTTGTGCGGGTGCACCACCATGGCGAAGCCGAAGTCCGACGGCAGCCCGTCGGCGATCGACTGCCAGCTCTTCGCGTGGTCGTCGCTGCGGTAGACGCCGTGGTGGTTCTGCGCGAACAGCGTGTCCGGGTGGGCCGGGTGCCGCGCCACCTTGTGCACGCACTGGCCGAACTCCGGGTACTCCTCCGGCAGGAACTTGACGTGGATGCCCTGGTTGGCCGGGTTCCAGGTGGCCCCGCCGTCGGTGGTGTCGTAGACGCCGCCGGTGGACATCGCCACGGTGACCCGCTGCGGCTCGGTCGGGTGGGGCAGCACGGTGTGGATGGCCATGCCGCCGAACCCGGGCGTCCACTGTGGACGATGGGGGTGGTCCCAGAGGCCGCGGACCAGCTCGAAGGACCGGCCGCCGTCGGCCGAGCGGAACAACGCGGACGGCTCGACCCCGGCGTAGACCACGTCCGGCTCGGGCGCGGGGGTGAGCTGCCAGACCCGCGCCAGCGCGGCGCCGGTGTCCTCCGGGAAGGCGATCGGCGCCCGCTCCGGCTCCTGCCAGGTGGCGCCGAGGTCGTCGCTGGTGGCCACGCCCGGCCCCCAGTGCTCACTGGTCACCCCGGCGAGCAGGCGGGGCGATCCGGAGCGGGTGTCGATCGCCAGCGCGTAGATGTCGGTCATCGGCAGGTGCGGGCCGGTGACCGTCCAGTCGGCGCGCGAGTTCGAGCTCCTCGCCAGCCAGAGCCCCTTGCGCGTGCCGATCGCGAGCAGCGCTTCCATCAGATGCCTCCCTGTGTGGTTCGGATCACAGCGGGAGAGCTTACGCGCGGGGACCGACAAAACCCGGGCGCCGGAGTTCGCCGGAAGCTAACCACGGCGCCCGGGTGCTGTCGAGCAATTTCACCCCAGCCTGAAACTGTGCTACGCGGAATACCCCTTTGGCGGAATGAGCGTCGCCAATTGGTTGAAGGTGAGCCAGTAGACGCCCTGGCTGAAACCGGCTGAATCGGCGATCTTCACCGTCATGTTGTCACTGTTGTAACCGGTCACGGTGAAGTAGTGGTAAACGGTGTAGTTGGGGTAGCCGGGCGGGTGGTTGTTCGCCGGGGCGACGATGTTCGCCACGATCGGGTAATTGTTGTTGATGTCCAGCACGATGTCGCGCCAGAGCAGGTCGCGCTGGGCCTGCGTCGGCGGGTCGTTGGGCATCTCCTTGGTCTCGTACCAGCCGGTGCCGAGGTTGTTGTTGAGCACCCTGGTGACCTGGCCGATGTGGTCGGTTCCGCCGGTGTGCGTGGGAAGTTGCTGGGCCAGGCTGGCCTGCGTCGGCGGGTTGGCCATGCGTGCGGACAGCGCCATCCTGGTCGCCGCCGGACCGCACCAGTAGCCGGTCTGCTGCCATTCGTGCCGCACGTTGAGTTCGACGACGGCGGGCAGCTGGGAAATGTCGATCTCGGCCGTTTCGGCCGGGCGGGAAGCCGGCGCCGCGGGGGCGGCGTAGGCGAGTGCGGGAGCGGTGCTGATTCCGGCGACCACGGCGGTGAGGACAGCGAGAAGCCTTCGTCTCAACATTTCGGAGTTTCCTTCCCCAGTGCGTTGGCGGTTGGTTTCCGTCACACGGGAGAAATAGTCCGGAAAATTGTGACTCCTGTCAACGCCCGCCGTGGTCGCGCGGAAATCAGGCCGCGTATCCCTTCGGCGGGATCAGCGAGGCCAGCTGGTCGAAGGACAGCCAGTAGATCTGGTTGCCGCCGAAGTTGGCCGAGTCCGCGATGTGCACGGTCATGTTGTCGCTGTTGTAGCCGATCACGGTGAAGTAGTGGTAGATCGTCTCGTTCGGGTAGCCCGGCGGGTGGTTGTCGGGCGGGGCGACGATGTTGGCCACCACCGCGTAGCCGTTGTCGACGTCGTAGACGATGTCCTGCCAGAGCAGGTCCTTCTGCGCCTGCGTCGGCGGGTCGTTCGGCATCTCCTTGACCTCGTACCAGGTGGTGCCGAGGTTGGCGTTGAGCGCGTTCGCGATCTGGCTGATGTGGTCGGTGCCGTTCTCCGTGGTGCCCATCTGGGCGGCCAGGTCACCCTGGGACGGCAGGGTGCCGGTGCGCGCGGACATGGCGATCCGCGCCGCCGCCGGGCCGCACCAGTACCCCGTCTCCTGGACCTGGTACTGCACGTTGAGCGACTTGGCGCCGGCCACGTTGACGTCGGCGGGTGCCGGGTTCGCCGGCGCGGGGTTCGCCGCGAAGGCGGCACCCGGCAGGACGAGCGCACCAGCCGCGGCGACCCCGACGATCGCCCTGAAGAAACCTCTACGCTGCACTTGTTACTCCTTCCCCAGTTATTTCGTCGGTTATTTTCCGTCGAATAGCGGTCATCCTGGAGAAAGCGGGCAACTGAGCACAAGGGGTTTCAGGCAGGCCCGAAATACCCCGGCGCCGCCGAGCGTCCTTGTGCCCGGCCGGAGCCGCCACCACCGGCTCGGCTCTGGCCACCGCTACCGATTCCGGCCACCAGCCATCAGCCACCGGCTCCAGCACCGGCTCGGGCTCTAGCCACCGGCTCGGGCTCCGACCATCGGCTCAGGCTCCAGCACCCAGCTCGGGCACCGGCACCGGCACCGGCTCGGGCGCGGGCTCGGGCTCGGGCTCGGGCCACCGACTCCGGGCGCGGCGAGCGTCACGGACCGGGAGCGGGCTAGGCGCGAGCGTGCTCCGCCGCGGACAGGGCCACGCCGACATCGGCCACTTCCAGCACCCTGATGCCGGACGGGAACTTGCCCGAGTCCGGCGGCACCAGCGCGTGCGTGAAGCCGAGGCGAGCCGCTTCGGCGATGCGCTTGCCGACGTTCGAGACGCGCCGGATCTCCCCGGCCAGGCCGACCTCGCCGACCGCGACCAGCCGCGGCGACAGCGCCACGTCGGCCACCGAGGACGCGATCGCCAGCACCAGCGCGAGGTCCACCGCGGGCTCGGTGATCTTCATGCCGCCGACGGTGGCCAGGAAGACGTCCCGCTTGGCCAGCTGCATCCCGGCCCGGCGCTCCATCACCGCGAGCACCATCTGCACCCGGGACGCGTCCAGCCCGCTCACCGCGCGGCGCGGCTGCGGCAGGGTGGACTCGGCGACCAGCGACTGCACCTCGCTCATCAGCGGGCGCTTGCCCTCCATCGCCACCGTGATCGCGGTCCCCGACACCGGCTCGGTGGTGCGGTTCATGAACAGCCCGGACGGGTCGGGCACGCCGACGATGCCGTTCTCCCCCAGTTCGAAGCAGCCGATCTCGTCGGCGGCGCCGAACCGGTTCTTCACCCCGCGCACCATGCGCAGGGTGGAGTGGCGGTCGCCCTCGAACTGGAGCACCACGTCCACCAGGTGCTCCAGCACCCGCGGCCCGGCGATCGAGCCCTCCTTGGTGACGTGCCCCACCAGCACGATCGGCAGCCCGCGTTCCTTGGCCAGCGCGACCAGCCCCGCGGTGACGGCCCGCACCTGCGTGACCCCGCCGGGCGCGCCCTCGGCCTGCGGGGACGACATGGTCTGGACCGAGTCGACGATCAGCACGCCGGGCTTCACGTCGTCGACGTGGCCGATGATGGCGCCGAGATCGCTCTCCGCGGCGAGGAACATCTGCTCGTGCACGTTCCCGGTGCGTTCGGCGCGCAGGCGCACCTGCCCCGCCGACTCCTCGCCGGTGACGTACAGGGACGGGTGCTCGCCGGTCTTCCCCGCCGCCCACTGGTAGGCGACTTCGAGCAGCAGGGTCGACTTGCCGACACCGGGCTCGCCGGCGAGCAGGATGACCGCGCCGGGCACCAGTCCCCCGCCGAGCACGCGGTCCAGTTCGGGCACCCCGGTCTGGCGGGCCCTGGCGGCCTCGACGTCGACCTGGCCGATCGGCCGCGCGGGCGCGCTGGGCGCCCCGGCGACCACCCGCGCGATCGCCGGGCGGGCGTCACCGCGTTCCTCGATGGTGCCCCAGGCCTGGCACTCCGGGCACCGGCCGACCCACTTGGCCGCCTCGTACCCGCATTCACCGCAGCGGTACGAGGTGCCGCTCTTCTTAGCCACGAGCGGTCAGGCTAGTGAGCGGGTACGACAGTTTCGCGCTCAACCGCCGTGGTTGCCGTGTTCGCCATCGACCGGGCCGGCGTGGGAAGCGGGCGGGGCGCCGTGCTCCTGCGGGGCACCGGCGGGCGGCGCGGCCTGCTCGCCGTGCTCGGCACCGTGCTCACCCTCGCCGCCGTGCTCGAGGCGCGGCCGGGTGGAGCTGGCGATCGGCACGTCGACGACGACCGAACCGGCGTCGCGGAAGATGAGGGTGACCTTGAGGG
The DNA here is from genome assembly GCF_017309385.1 of Amycolatopsis sp. 195334CR. Classification (NCBI taxonomy): domain Bacteria; kingdom Bacillati; phylum Actinomycetota; class Actinomycetes; order Pseudonocardiales; family Pseudonocardiaceae; genus Amycolatopsis; species Amycolatopsis sp. 195334CR. The sequence continues at coordinate 1,854,083 of NZ_JAFJMJ010000001.1, forward strand.
TCTGGCCCGGGTAGATCGGCGCCTTGAGGCCGAGCAGGTTGATCACCGCATGCCCGACCGGGTGCTCCTCGACCGCGTCCGCGGGCGGCGGAACCGGTGCCTGCGAACCGGCGGGCGGCTGGTTCGCCCCGCTCGGCTGGTTGGCGCCACTCGGCTGGTTCGAACCACTGGGCTGGTTGGCACCGCTGGGCTGGTTGGCACCGCTGGGCTGGTTGGCACCGCTGGGCTGGTTCGAACCACTCGGCTGGTTCGCGCCGCTCGGCTGGTTCGGCTGCTGGGCACCGGACGGCGGCTGCGCCGGCGCACCCGGCTTCGGCTGGGCCGGCTCGTGCTCGTGCGGCAGGCTCGCCATCGGGCTGACGGTCAGCTTGCTGCCCGCGACAACCGCCTTGAAGCCCTGGATCTCGGCGTCCGTGGCCCCTTCGGCGGTCACGTCGACGAGCTCGTCGTCGGCGGGGCCGTTGTTCGCCACCACCAGTTCCACCGGCGCGTCGGCGCCGGCCGGGTAATACGCGGCCTCGCCGGGGAAGGTCAGCTTCGCGTCCCGGACCGCGAGCTTGCCGAGATCGGCGAAGCCGCCGGTGACGGCGGGCAGCTGGGTGTCGGTCTGGGTGATCTGACCGGCGCCGCAGCCCGCGAGCGCCAGTACCGCGCCAAGGCCGAGCGCGGCCACGCCGAGCACGCGTCGATTCTGCTGCCTCACGGTCTCGTGTCCCTCCTGCGCGTCCAGTTCCCCGCGAAGGGTAGCCCGGCCTCCCGCGCCCACCGGAACCCGGTGGCCGTTGTGCGCGGCGGATTCGAAGATCAATGGTCCACAGTGGAATTCGCGGGGACCGCGCCGCGATTTGCGGCTCACCTGCATGAGCATGGGAAATGCACGTTTGTCAACCCCCGTCCGGCCCACGATCCGGCCGCTGACCTGCGACGACGGAACTCGGGGCGCTAGATGGTGCCAGTCGAGCCGTGCTAGGATGGTGGTAGCGAAAGGGGCAGAGGACACATGGTTTTCAAGGTCGGAGAGACCGTCGTCTACCCGCACCACGGTGCCGCACTCATCGAAGCGATCGAGACCCGTGTGATCAAGGGCGAGGAGAAGAAATACCTCGTCCTCAAGGTCGCGCAAGGGGACCTCACCGTTCGCGTGCCCGCAGACAACGCCGAGATCGTCGGTGTGCGGGACGTCGTCGGGCAGGACGGTCTGAATCGCGTGTTCGACGTGCTGCGTGCGCCGCACACCGAGGAGCCCACGAACTGGTCTCGTCGGTACAAGGCCAACCTGGAGAAGCTCGCCTCCGGCGATGTGAACAAGGTGGCCGAAGTGGTGCGCGACCTCTGGCGGCGAGAGAAGGACCGTGGCTTGTCCGCCGGCGAGAAGCGGATGCTGGCCAAGGCACGGCAGATTCTGGTGAGTGAACTGGCATTGGCCGAGGGCACCGACGAAGGCAAGGCCGAGGTCCTGCTCGACGAGGTTCTGGAAACCGCGGCGGTCTGAGCGGCGGAACCACCGGACAGATCACGGCGATGAAGCATGTCGCTCTGCTCGTCGCGGACACCAGCCAGGGCGCACTCGCGTCCCTCCGTGGCGAAGCGTTGCTCACTCATGCGGTTCGTGGCCTGATCGATTCCGGTTGTGAAGATCTGACGATAGTGCTGGATTCGGACCGCCGGCTCGCCGAAAGCGAGTCGGCGGTTCGAGTCGTGCCCGGAGCCGTCCAGCGCTACCGGGTTTTTTCCGGGTGCGCGGATCGTAGCGAGTCCCTCCGCGGGGCCCTGCACGTGGTCGCCCCAACACGCTCCGAAGTCCTGGTGGTGCACGAGGCCACTCGTGCGCGCACCCCGGCGTCGCTGGTCAGGGCGGTGGTGGCGGCCGTGCGGGACGGCGCGCCCGCCGCGGTCCCGGTGCTGCCGATGACCGACACGGTCAAGCTCGTCGACCACACCGCGCGGATCACCGGCACCAGCGATCGCACGCGCCTGCGCACGCTGCAGACGCCGATGGCCTTCCACCCCGATCTCCGCGACGAACTCGCCGAGCACGGACCCGAGGGCCTGCTCGACCGCCTCGGTGCCGCCGTCCGGTTGGTCGACGGTCATCCCGACGCCGCACGCCTGGCGTCGGGGTTCGAACTCGCGCTCGCCGAAGCGGCGCTCGCCGAAGCCGGAGGTAAGCGGTGATCCCCAGGATCGGCCAGGGTGTGGACGTGCACCCGGTGGAAGCCGGCCGCGACTGCTGGGTCGCCGGTCTGCACTGGGAGGGCGTGGACGGCTGCGCCGGGCACTCCGACGGCGACGTCGCGGCCCACGCGCTCTGCGACGCCCTGCTCTCCGCCGCGGGGCTCGGGGATCTCGGCGCCGTTTTCGGCACCGGCGATCCGCGCTGGGCCGGCGCGCACGGCGTGGAACTGCTCGCCGAAGCCCGCCGGCGCGTGGAAGAGGCGGGGTTCTCCGTCGGCAACGCGGCGGTCCAGGTGATCGGCAACGCGCCGCGCATCGGCAAGCGCCGCGACGAGGCCCAGCGCGTGCTGTCCGAGGCCGCCGGTGGCCCGGTCAGCGTGGCGGGCACCACCTCGGATGGTCTTGGTCTCACCGGCCGTGGTGAGGGCATCGCGGCGATCGCCACCGCCCTGCTGATCCCGGTAGCCTGACGCCGTGACGATCACTGCGGCGATGTTCGACTTCTCGGGGACCGTCTTCCGGTTGGAGCAGGACGAGTCCTGGCTCGCCGAACTCACCGACGACGGCGGTGCCCCGCTCGACCTCGAAGCCCAGACCGAGCTGATGCGGCGGATGACCGCCCCGGTCGGGCAGGTGGCCGACTTCGACGACGAGCACCAGCACGCCTGGGAGAACCGGGACCTCGACGTCGACCTGCACCGCAAGGTCTACCTCGACGTGCTCCGCCAGTCCGGGGTGCCGAACCGCGAGCAGCGCGAGGCGCTGTACCGGCGGCTGATCGATCCCGCGATGTGGACGCCGTACCCGGACACCGAGGAGGCGCTGAAGGGGCTGGCCGGCCGCGGCACCAAGGTGGCCGTGATCAGCAACATCGCCTTCGACATCCGCCCGGCCTTCGCCGCCCGCGGCTGGGACGCCTACGTGGACGTCTTCGTGCTGTCCTTCGAGGTCGGGGCCATCAAACCGCAGCCGGAGATCTTCCAGGCCGCGCTCGACCAGCTGGGGGTCACCGGTCCGGAGGCGCTGATGATCGGCGACGCGGAGGAGGCCGACGGCGGGGCACGGGCGCTGGGCTGCGAGTTCGCGCTGGTCGAACCGCTGCCGACGAGCGAGCGCCCGGACGCGCTGCTGACCGCGTTGCGGGCGCACCAACTGCGCTGAAGCCGGATCGGTGCGGCCGACGTCACGGCGAGCCCGTACCATTTCCGCGTGGCCCTACACCTATACGACACGGCGTCCAGGAGTGCGCGGGAGTTCCAGCCCGCCCGCAGCGGAACGGCGTCGATCTACGTGTGTGGGGCGACCGTGCAGGGCATTCCGCACATCGGGCACGTCCGCGGCGCGCTGAACTACGACGTGCTGCGGCGCTGGCTTGTCCACAGTGGACTCGACGTGCTGTTCGTGCGCAACGTCACCGACATCGACGACAAGATCCTCACCAAGGCCGCGGCGAACGACAGGCCCTGGTGGGAGTGGGCAGCTACGCACGAGCGCGCCTTCGAGGACGCCTACACCGCGCTGGGCTGCCTGCCGCCGTCCATCGCGCCGCGGGCCACCGGCCACGTGACGCAGATGGTCGAGCTGATGCAGCGGCTGATCGAGCGCGGGCACGCCTACGCGGCCGGTGGAGACGTCTACTTCTCGGTGAAGTCGTTCGACGGCTACGGCGCGCTCTCCGGCCAGCAGCTCGACGACGTCCAGCAGGGCGAGAGCCTGGCCGAGGGCAAGCGCGACCCGCGCGACTTCACCCTGTGGAAGCGCGCGAAGCCCGGCGAGCCCTCGTGGCCGACGCCCTGGGGTGAGGGGCGGCCCGGCTGGCACCTCGAGTGCTCGGCGATGGCCACCGCCTACCTCGGCGGCGAGTTCGACATCCACGGCGGCGGCGTCGACCTGGTCTTCCCGCACCACGAGAACGAGCGCGCCCAGTCGAACGCGGCGGGTGACGGCTTCGCCCGGTTCTGGCTGCACAACGCCTGGGTGACCATGTCCGGCGAGAAGATGTCGAAGTCGCTGGGCAACGTGGTCGCCATTCCGGAGATGCTGCGGAAGTACCGGGCCGTGGAGCTGCGCTACTACCTGGTGCAGCCGCACTACCGGTCGACCATCGAGTACTCCGACGCGGCGGTTTCCGAGGCCGCGCAGGGCTATCGCCGGATCGAGCAGTTCCTCCGGCGGGTGGCCGGCGCGGCGGGTGCGGTCGAGCCGGGGGCACTGCCCGCGGAGTTCACCGCGGCGCTCGACGACGACCTGTCCACCCCGCAGGCGTTCGCCGTGATGCACAACACCGTGCGCGACGGCAACGCGGCGCTGGACTCGGGCGATACCCACCGGGCGCTCGAACTCGCCGCTTCGGTGCGCGGGATGACCGCGGTGCTCGGGCTCGACCCGCTCGACCCGCACTGGGCGGCCGGCCGGGAGAGCCCGGCGGACCAGGCGCTGGCCGGGCTGGTCGGCGGGCTGCTGGAGACCAGGCAGCAGGCACGCAAGGACAAGGACTTCACGCTCGCGGATTCGGTGCGCGCGTGGTTGCTCAACGCGGGTGTCGCGGTGGAGGACACCCCCAACGGTCCACAGTGGACCCTTAAGGACTCGTAGCAATGGCAGGCAACTCCCAGCGTCGCGGCGCGATTCGCAAGGAGGGCACCAAGAAGGGTGCCGTCAAGGGTTCCGGCGGCCAGCGGCGCAAGGGGCTCGAAGGCAAGGGCCCGACGCCCAAGGCCGAGATGCGCCCCGGGCACCCGAAGCAGCGGCGGGCCGCGGCGGCCGCGCGCGCGGCGAAGACGCGGGCCGAGAAGGCGGACGCGCCGGAGCTGATCGCCGGGCGCAACCCGGTGGTCGAGGCGCTGCGCGCGGACGTGCCGGCGACCGCGTTGTACGTGGCGCTCAACATCGACGCCGACGACCGCGTCACCGAGGCCGTGCGGCTGGCCGGTGACAAGGGCATCTCGATCCTGGAGATCCCGCGCGAGGAGCTGGACCGCAAGACCAACCGGGCCATGCACCAGGGCCTCGGGCTGCAGGTGCCGCCGTTCGAGTACGCGCACCCGGACGACCTGCTGGTCGCCGCCCGCGACTCCGGTGAGCCGCCGCTGCTGGTGGCGCTGGACGGGGTGACCGACCCGCGCAACCTGGGCGCGGTGATCCGCTCGGCGGCCGCGTTCGGCGCGCACGGCGTGGTGCTGCCGGGGCGGCGCAGCGCGGGCATGACCGCGGTGGCGTGGCGGACCAGTGCCGGGACGGCGGCGAAGCTGCCGGTGGCGATGGCCACGAACCTGACCCGGCAGCTGAAGTCGTGGGCCGCCGACGGCCTGATGATCGTCGGGCTGGACGCCGACGGCTCGATGGACATCGACGAGCTGAACCTGGCCACCGACCCGCTGGTGGTCGTGCTGGGCTCCGAGGGGCGCGGGCTGTCGCGGCTGGTGCGCGAGACGTGCGACGCGACGGTGTCGATCCCGATGGCGGCCGGGGTGGAATCGCTGAACGCCTCGGTGGCGGCCGGCGTGCTGCTGGCCGAGGTGGCCCGACTGCGGCGAGTGACCGGCCGGATCTGACGGCTAGCGCGGACTCCCCTCGGCTGGGTGGTTGCGATCGGGAGTCCGCCGGGGGTATTCGGTGGATCCAGGTTTCCGCGGGGCGTGCGGCCGGGAGACCTGCGTACCGGTGTTGTACTCGGGTCTTCCGGCCGTGCGTCCAGCGGGAAGCTGGGCCGCCGAGACCCCTGGCAGACTTCCGATCGTGACCACTAGGGTCACAGAACTGACACGTCACCAGGGGGAGCCGCTCGGCCATGTCGTTCGTTTCGCCACTGTTCCTGTGGTACTTCATGCCCGCGGTGCTGGTCGCCGTGCTGGTGTGCCCGCGGAGCTGGCGGAACGGCATCATCGCGGTCGGCAGCCTGATCTTCTACGCCAGCGGCGCCGGGGTGTTCACCCTGCTGCTGCTGGCGTGCATGGTGCTGAACTTCCTCGCCGGGCCGCACCTCGAGCCCAACGAGTGGGATCGCAGCGGCGACGCGCGCCGTCGGGTGTTGTTGCTCTGCGTGATCGGCTTCAACGTCGGCATGCTGGTGGTGTGGAAGTACGCGGGGTTCGCCACCGAGCAGATCGCGTGGTTCGCGCAGGCGCTCGGCGGTGACTTCCCGATCGTCCAGCTGGCGCTGCCGATCGGGATCTCGTTCTACACCTTCCACCACATCTCGTACGTGGTCGACATCTACCGCGGTGAGCGGCAGGCGCTGCGTAATCCCGTGTCGTTCGCGACGTACATCTCGATGTTCCCGCAGTTGGTGGCCGGGCCGATCGTGCGGTACCGGGAGATCGCCGACCAGCTGCCGCAGCACCGCTCGCACCGGCTGGACGACATCGCGGCGGGCTTCCCGCGGTTCGCGCTGGGGTTGTGCAAGAAGACGATCATCGCGGACTCGATCAGCCCGATGGTCGACGCGTGCTTCTCCACGCCGCCGGGCGACATGACCTTCGCGGTGGCGTGGCTGGGCGCGCTGGGGTACACGCTGCAGTTGTTCTTCGACTTCTCCGGGTACTCGGACATGGCGATCGGGCTGGGGCGGATGCTCGGGTTCCGGTTGCCGGAGAACTTCGCGCGGCCGTATTCGTCGGTCACTATCACCGAGTTCTGGCGGCGGTGGCACATGTCGCTGTCCCGGTGGTTCCGGGACTACGTCTACATCCCCCTGGGCGGCAACCGCGGTGGCGCGGGGAAGACGTATCGCAACCTGTGCATCGTCTTCGTACTGACCGGCTTCTGGCACGGCGCGGACTGGACTTTCCTGGTGTGGGGCGCGTTCCACGGAGCGCTGCTGATCATCGAACGCGCCTTCGGCTGGGACCAGGCCCCCTCGGCTGGCCTCGCCATGATCGCGCGACGGGCGTTGACCTTCGTGCTGGTGGTGTTCGGCTGGGTGTTCTTCAAGTCGGCCGATCTGACCAGGGCGCTCAACATGATCGGGCACATGCTGATGCCTGATTTCAATGGTTTGACGGACGTGGTGGAGTCGGCCCTGACGAACCAGCGGTTGGTGCTGTTGCTGATCGCCCTGGTGGTGGTGTTCCTCCCGGCGCATCCGGTGACGGGTCCGCTGCTGGAGTCCTCGCGGAGCAAACCAGCCACGGGGCTGCGAATCGCCGTGATGACGGTGGGGCTGGTGTACGCCTCGATTTTGGTGGCGACGGGGACCTTCAGCCCGTTCTTGTATTACCAGTTCTGACAGAGCGTCACGATCAGTTACGCTGAGCTCAATGCTCGCGTGCGCTGGCTCGCGAGTTGGCGTCGGTTACTTAGACTGGGGAGGGACGCTGACGTGGAGGAGCTCGAGATGGCGGAGTTGGGGAAGCGCGAGCAGGTCAACGGGCTGCCGCGCGCCCGCGCTGCCGCGCAGCTGAAGCGCAAGTACGAAGAGGGCAAGAGCATTCGCGTCCTCGCCGAGGAAGCTGAGCTCCCCTACCGGGTGGTGCGCGAACTCCTGGCGGAATCCGGGACGCGGATCCGCCACAGCCCCGTGACGCGCCAGACAAAGGACGACCGGCGCACGGATGCGCACCAGTTGCTGGATCGAGTTCCCGGTTCCCGGCTGGACGAAGCCGCGGCCTTCCTCCGCGAACTCGCCGAACCGGAACAAGTCGACCAACCCCGGCGACGCTTCCGGACGGTCGGCGTTTTCGACGGTGAACCAGACCTCGGCAGGCGTGCCAAGGAAATAACCCGCCGCGAACTCGGTGGCAGGTCGAACAGAACAGCGTGATCATCCTGGACACCGGCCCGGTGGTCGCCATGAGCAACCGCCGGGACGATGATCATCAACGTTGTACCCGTTTGCTCACCACGACGCTGGAACCATTGGTCCTGCCCGAACCACTGATCACGGAAATCGGCTACATGCTCGGCTCCCGCGCGGGCGCGCAGGCCGAAGCCGATTTTCTCCGCGACATCGCGGACGGCATCTACACCGTGGAGTCCCTGCATCGAGCCGATGTCGGACGGGCGGCGGATCTGGTCGAGCAGTACGCGGATCTACCGCTGGGCACAGCTGATGCCTGCGTGGTCGCATTGGCGGAAAGGCTTGGCGTAACACGCATAGCGACACTCGATGAACGACATTTTTCCGTGGTCAGGCCCAAGCACGTGCGGTCATTCGACCTGCTCCCCTAATCCCCTTTGCGGAAGTGGTCGATGAGGCGCGAGTAGCTGTCGTTGGCGTGGCCGGCTTCGATGGCGTCCGACACCAGACGTTGGGTGTAGGCGGCGAATTCCGTGTTGATGCCCCGTGCCTTGCTTTCCCGGACCAGGTCTTCGACCGACGGCAGATGGTGTTGCAGCGCACCGAATTCCAGGGCGTGCGAACCAGAGTCCACTTCGGAGGCCAAGGACGGTAGGTAGCCCAACAGGGCCGACATCGAGGGGGAAGCCTTCGAAAGGAAATCCGTGACCGGGATTCCGGCGTCCGTCAGCAGGGCCGCGGCGTGCAGGAAGCCGTTCAGGGTGCCCCACATGGTGTCGTGGACGGCCATGCCGAACAAGGTGGGGGCACCCGGGTCGGCGGACACCAGGGTTCCCCGGCCGCCCAGTAACGACAGCTCCGCCGAGTGAGCACTGTGGACGGAGGCCGCCCCGCCGTAGAAGATCACGGCGTCCGGGTGTCCGATGCCTGGGGCGATGGTCATGATCTGGCCGTGCAGGTACTCCACACCCGCCGAGGCAGCCCAGTCCGCGACAGCACGGGCTTCGTCCGAAGTGCCGTCCGTCAGGTTCAGCACCGCCCGCCCTCGCAGGTCGCCGGCTGACTCCAGCAGTGCGCGGGCGACCGAGTTGCCCTTCACGCTGACCACGATCAAGCCACCACCGGCCACGGCCTCCCGCACGCTGGAAGCCTCGACGGCACCGGCGGGTGCCTTGCCCGGCGTGCGGTTCCACACCGTGGTCGGGTGACCACCTGCCACGAACGCGGCCGCCAACGCATGGCCCATTTCGCCGAGGCCCAGCACTACGGTCATCTCAACCATCCTCTCTGTCCTGTTCAGCGACCGTATGACCTCGACCAAACTCGAAGTAAAGGACCAGTTTGCCCCGGGGGCTGGTTGCCCGCCCCACACCGGGGTGAGAGGATCCGGGTCCCGCCTGTCGACCGGCACCGGAAAGGAATTCCCGAGTTATGCCCGACCGCGTCGACGACTCACCCCCGCTGGACTTCGCGCTCTACGGCCTGAGCGACTCCTGGCAGGGCGCGCGCTGGCTGTCCGCTTTGGAGGGCAAGCCCGGTGCTCCACTGTGGGCAGCCTGGCTCGGCCACTTCTCCCACGACGCCGCCGTCTTCACCGGCTCGGCCGCCCGCACCCGCCACGACGAGCTCCACACCGCCCCCGGCGCGGACCGGCTCAGCCAGGTGGCCTTCACCGCCGCCTTCGCGATGTCCAACTTCACCCTGCCCAGCGCACCCGACCAGCGCCCCGAGAACGTCCTGGACGCCGTCGTCGCCGAGGTCGAGCACGCCGCCGCGAACCACACCCGCTGGGAGAACGCCTCCTGGGAACTCGACGGCGAGATCCTCGCCGCGAAGGTCTGGCGGTTCGCCGGCGCCTGGTGCGCCTTCACCGACACGCTGACCGATGAGTACCTGCTGGCCTACGGCATCGGCGTCGAACCGGACGACCTCGAGTTCGGCAAGGTCACCGACACCCAGCAGTACGGCTTCTCCCGCCGCCAGCGCCTCGGCCCGGCCGCGCTCGCCGAGATCAAGAAGCCGAATCTGCCGCGTCCGGCGCAACTGCACGAGGACCACCGGAAGCTCGTTTCCTGACCACCCGCGCGACCACCATCGCGAACCCGGTCAGCACGGCGACCGCGCCGACCCCGATGCCCGCGGTGACGGCCCAGGTCAGCGGGCCGGGCAGGACGTCGGGCTGCCGCGGCTCGGCGAGCCCGGCGGCGACGAAGGCGCCCGCCTGCGGCAGCGTGCGTTCGGTGCCGTCGGCGCCACGCTCGGCGACCACCCGGCCACGCACCGCGGACATCGGCAGCGCCGCGCGTTCCGGCGTTTCGGAGAACGCCCGTGAATCGAACGCATTACCGCGGTTGTCTCCGAGCAGGAACACCGAATTAGGCGGGATGGTCACCGTAAAGGGAAATGTGCCGCGATCCGGTCCGAGGTACTCCTCGTACACCGGAATGCCGTTCACGACCAGCTCGTCCCGTTCACCGCAGCAGACCACCACGTCACCGCCGAGCCCGATCACCCGGCTGACCAGCTGCCCCTCGCGCTGCCACGCACCGGCGTCCACCACGACCACGTCACCGCGGTGCACCTCGGCCGGTTCTCCCAGCAACAGCAGGCTTCCCGGGGTATACGCGGCGCCCATCGACCGGTCGGCCACCGCGGTCTGCACCGCCTGGTCCGAACCATCCAGCGCGGCGGTGATGCGCGGGTGCAGAAAGCCGAACGCGACCAGGAAACCGCCGATGATCAGCAACGGCAGCAGGATGAACGGAGCGCCCCGCCACCACCACGGCCGGGCCTGTATTTCGGACAATTCTTCACCAACCACCGGCACCGAATTCACCCCACTCGCCAAGATCGCCAGCGAGAAAATATCGGTGTTCGGAAAAAAACGGTGTGGTCGCGACAGAACCGTAGCAAAAGTCTCAGCTGGCGCTCAGAAGGTTGCTTGCCCTACTCACCTATGCGCGCACGGACATTGTTCAACCGGCCAAAGCTCAGCCGGTCCGCGCGAAACCTGCGAGAATTGGGCGAAACGGCATACGGCACGGTGAGTCCTCTGACCTCGATCACGATCGGCATCGGAATGGCGACCCTCGGTGCGCCGCGCGTGCACACCGTCGCGGTCACCGAAGAAGGCGGGGTACTGGCGGCGGCCATGGTCCCGCTGCCCGCCCCGCTCCACGACCGGACCGGCCGCGGTGAACACGACCCGCGCACCTGGTGGCCGGCGGTGGAACGCGCGCTCTGCCAGGTCACCGCGGATCTCCCGCGCGCCGAGATCGGCGCGGTGGCGGTGACGGCCACCGCGGGCACGATCGTGCCGGTCAACCGACGGGGCCTGCCCGCCGGACCGGCGCTGCTGCCCGACGACCGGCGCGGCGCGGAGTTCAACCGGCGCGCGGCCGAGCTCGGCGCGCGGCGCTGGCAGGCGCTCGGCCTCGACGTACCACCGACCGCCGCGCTCGGCCGCCTCGCCTGGCTCGCCACGAACGCGCGTGAGGCGGCGGGGATCCGGCATGTGCCAGAGGTGATCGGCACGCAGTTGACCGGCAAGCGCGTCGCGGTGGATTCCGCGCACGCACTGGGAACCGGCTACGACCCGCTTGCCGGTGAGTGGGCGTGCGAGGTGCTCGACGCGCTGAACGTGCCGCGGAAGTGGTTGCCCGCGGTGGTACCGCCGGCGACCGTGCTCGGCACCGTCTCCCGCACCAGCGCCGCGTTGACCGGGCTGCCGAAGGGTTGTCCGGTGGTGGCGGGCATGACCTCGGACTGCGCGGGCGCGATCGCCGCGGGCGCGGTCTCCCCCGGCCGGTTCGCCACCCGGCTCGACCGGATGTATGTCCTCAAAGGAGTGACCGCGACCCTGGTGCCGGACCCCGGCGGGCTGGTGCACAGCCACCGGTTCCCCATTGACTGGTGGATGCCGGGAGCGGTGGCGAGCACGGGCGGCGAGGCGCTGCCGGACATCGCACGGCTGGACGCAGCGGCCGCCGACCGCGGACCGGCGGAGCTGGTGGTGTACCGGAAGCCCTTCGACACCAAGGAAACGCGCGAATTCACCAGCGCGGAACCGGCCGACGAGGTGGAGTTGCACCGCGCGCGGCTGGAGGGCGCGGCCTTTGTCGAGAAGCTGGTGCTGGACCACTTGCGACGGCTGGGCATCGCGCCCGTGGAGCCGCTGCTGGCCACCGGGCCGGCCACGGAAAGTCTACTGTGGACGCAGATCAGGGCGACCGCGACCGGCCTGGCGATCCGGCTGGCATCGCACGGGGAACCGGCTTACGGCGCGGCGGTGCTGGCCGCCGCCGGAGCGCGGAAAGGCGCCCTCCGGGTCGACAGCAGTGGCACGCTGGTCGAACCGGTGGCGGCCGAACAAGATGCGCTTTCGGCCTCGTACCACCGGTTCTGCAGCGAACTACACGAGCGTGGCTGGATCGACGACGAACTTCACGCGGTCACGACGACCTGACCGGCGAAGGCTTCGGTGACGGGGCCGCAGATTCAGCGGCTTCCTCCGGCTCGGCCGGTCCGAGCTGCTTGACCGCTTCGAGCACCGCGCTCTGGGCGGCGCTGATCCGTTCGGTGACCCTGCGGCGCAGGTCCAGCGCGAGCCTGCGGTCCTCGGTGGCGTCGGCGAGCTTCTTTTCCGCGTCAGCCAGCAGGGCCGACGCGCGCGCCTTGACCTCCGCCTCGTGCTTCTCCAGCGCGGCCTCGGCTTCGGACTTGCGGGCGAGCAGTTCCTCCGCCGCCTTCTGGTCGGCCTCGTCGCGGCGGCCCTGTGCCTCGGCGTCGAGCTTGCGGCGGTCTTCGGCGGCCGCCTCGTTGAGCTTTTCGATCTCGGCACGGCCGTCGGCGAGCAGCTGCTCGTGCTCGGCGGTGCGCTCCTTGGCCAACTGCTCGGCGGCGCGGCGGGCGTCACGCGAGTACTTGTCGGCCTCTTCCCTGGTGGCGGCGGCGTCCTCGTCCGCCTTGGCGCGCAGCTCGGCGATCTCCTCCTCGGCGAGCTGCATCATCATGCGGACGCGCTCGGCCATCGCGGAGGCCCCGGTGGGGCTCGCGGTCAGCCTGGCGAGGCCGTCTTTTGCTTCAGCGAGTTCTTTTTGCGCGTAGCTGAGCGCCTTGGACAACTCGGCGACCGAGGCCAGCGCCTCATCACGTCCTCGCGACGCGGCTTTCAGGTCGGTGGACATGCGCGAAATGCGCTCGTCAACCTGACGCTGGTTGTATCCGCGGCGAGTCATCTCGAACTGGGCGGGGCCGGGAGCCGGAGCCGGGGCGGTCTTGTCGGCAGCAACCATTCGTGCACTGTAGTGATGGGAGGGCTCACAGCCCATACCGCCAAATGGGGTATCGGCTACTGTTGCCGGGCGGCCAACGAGCGGAGGGGTTCGTGCGCGCCATACTCGACGACATCGCGGCCCATTGGCACGTCTACGCGACGATGCCGCTCATCGCCGCGCTCATCGGATATGTCACCAAACGCGTGGCCATCAAAATGATGTTCAAGCCACTCGAATTCCGCGGGATCCGGCCATTCTTCGGCTGGCAGGGCGTCATCCCGGCGAATGCGCGGCGCATGGCCACCACCGCGGTCGAACTGCTCACCGGCCACCTGGTCGACCCGCGTGAGCTCTTCGCCAGGCTCGACCCGGACCGGATGGTCGCCGAGTTGGAGGAGCCGCTGCTGCGCGCGGTGGAGGACGTCACCCGCGAAGTGATGGAACAGCACCAGCCCCGGTTGTGGGAACTGCTGCCGGCCAGGGCGCAGCGCCTGCTGCTCGACCGGATCCGCGCGCAGGCACCCAAGGTCGTCGCGCGGCTGCTGCGCGAGGTCTCCGCGAACATCGACGACGTGCTCGACGTCAACGCCATGCTGATCGAGGCGATGGTCCGCGACAAGGCGCTCACCGTGCGACTCATCGAGGAGGTGGCCCAGCCGGAGCTGCGCTTCATCGCCCGCTCGGGTGTCTACTTCGGATTCGTCATCGGCCTGGTGCAGTTCGCCGCCTGGGCGGTGACCAAGGAACCGTTGATCATGCCGCTGTTCGGTTTCCTCACCGGGTTCGTCACCGACTGGCTGGCACTGAAGATGATCTTCCTGCCGCGCGAGGAGAAGCGGTTCCTGTTCTTCCGCTGGCAGGGCCTGTTCCAGAAGCGCCGCCGCCAGGTCGCCCAGGACTACGGCACGCTGATCGCCGACGAGGTGCTGACCGTGTCGAACGTGCTGGAGGCGGTGCTCACCGGCCCCAAGTCGGACCGGCTGTTCGCGCTCATCCAGCGCGAGGTCCAGCGCACCATCGACGAGCAGGCCAGCATCGCCAAACCGCTCGTCGCGCTGACCGTCGGCGGCAAGGAGTACCAGGAGCTCAAGCGCGCGGCCGCGGCGAAGGCGATCGAGCACCTGCCGGAAACCGTGCGGCACGTGGAGAAGTACGCCACCGAGGCGCTCGACGTGCGCAACACGATCGTGGACAAGATGCGGCAGCTGAGCCCGCTGGAGTTCGAGGGCATCCTGCGCCCGGCGTTCCGGCAGGACGAGTGGAAGCTGATCGCCGTGGGCGCGGTGATCGGGGGAATCGTCGGTGAACTGCAGGTGCTCCTGCTGCTGCACTGATCCCCGCCCGCTACCGTGCACCCCGGAACGGCGACAAGGGGGAACACGGTGGACGCGGTGCTGGCCGATCTCGCCGAGCACTGGCCGCTCTACGCGCTGATCCCGTTCATCGCCGCGCTGATCGGTTACGTGACCAAGCGCGTGGCCATCGAGATGATGTTCCGGCCGCTGGAGTTCGTCGGGCTCCGGCCGTTCCTCGGCTGGCAGGGCGTGGTGCCCAAGCACGGCGGGCGGATGGCCGCGGTGGCCACCGACCTGCTCACCGCGAACCTGCTCGACCTCAAGGAGATCGTCGACCGGATCGACCCGGACCAGATCGCCGGCGAGATCGAGCAGCCGCTGCTGCGCGCGGTCGACGAGATCGCCCGCGACGTGCTCGCCGAGTACCACCCGCGGATGTGGGAGGCCCTGCCCACCATGGCGCAGGAGCTGATCATCAAGCAGATGCAGGCGTCGTCACCGCGGGTGGTGCGCGAGCTGATGCTGGAGATCCGCGAGAACCTCGACGAGTTCCTCGACGTCAAGCACATGACCGTGCAGCACCTGACCAGGGACAAGGCCCTGCTGGTGCGGTTGATCCGGGAGACCTCGCGCCCGGAGATGGCGTTCATCGCGCGCACCGGCATCTACTTCGGCTTCGGCCTCGGCGTGGTGCAGGCGATCGTCTGGGCGCTGACCAAGGAACCGTGGGTGCTGCCGATCTTCGGCGGCTGCATCGGGCTGTTCACCGACTGGCTGGCGATCAAGCTGATCTTCGTGCCGCGCGAGCCGGTGCGGGTGCTGCCGAGGGTGACCCTGCAGGGCAAGTTCCAGCGGCGGCGGGCCGAGGTGGCGCGCCAGTACGGCGAGCTGATCGCGCACGAGGTGCTGACCGTGCACAACCTGGTCGACGCGATCCTGCGCGGACCGCGGTCGGACCGGCTGGTGGCGCTGGTGCAGCGGATGGTGGCCAAGGCGATCGACGAGCAGACCAGCATGGCCAAGCCGATGGTGGCGATGACCATCGGACCGCGGCGGCTGACCGAGATGAAGCAGGCCGCCGCCGCGCGCGCGGTGCGGCGGCTGCCCGAGACCGTCCGGTACGCCGAGGGCTACCTGACCAGGGCGATGGACGTGGCGCACATGGTCGAGGAGCGCATGCTCAACCTCACGCCGAAGGAGTACGAGAACCTGCTGCGGCCGGCGTTCCGCCAGGACGAGTGGAAGCTGATCGCGGTCGGCGGGGTGATCGGCTTCCTGGTCGGCGAACTGCAGGTCCTGCTCATGCTCCACTGAGTACGGTGGGGGCGTGTCCCGACGACCCCAGCAGCTGCCCGCGGTGCACGAAGCGTGGCTGCCCCGCGAACACGCCCTCTACCGGCCGCGCCACAGCGGCCGCCAGCGGACGGCGCTGATCTGCGCGCTCGCGTTCTTCGTCACCCCGACTCTGCTCTGGGTGTTCGGCGCGCGGCCCGCCGAGATCGAGAACCACAGCCTCAAGTCCTTCCCCAGCTTCTCCGACGGCTGGGGCCTGGTCACCGACCTGCCGGAATGGGCCACCGACCAGCTGATCTTCCGCAGCGGCGCGATCCAGGCGGCGGACGGGATCAGCCGGGCGCTGTTCGGCGAATCGGCCCCGCTGGACCAGGGCGGCGCGCCGAAGTCGGGGCCGCTGCCGGGCAGCCCGCCGCCGCCCGCCGGGCCGCAGCCGCCGGTCGGGCCGGGCGGTCCGACCAACGGCGACGCCGGGTTCCGGCAGGTCGTCGAGGGTTCGGACGGCTGGCTGTACTACGGCTACGACGCCGAGGCGAAGTGCGCGCCGACGCGGACCATCGACGAGACCGCGGGCCAGCTGGCCAAGCTGCGGGACGCGGTGGAGAGCTCCGGGCGCCAGTTCGTGCTGGTGGTGGCGCCGGACAAGACCACGATGGTGCCGCAGCACCTGCCGTCGAGCTATCCCGGCAAGGACTGCGTCACCAGTGCGACGCCGGAACTGTGGCGGCGGGTCGTCGGGCAGGCGGGCGCGATCGACCTGCAGCCGTACCTCCACGACGCGCAGCGGAAGATGAACCACCCGATCTACCCGTCGAACGACTCGCACTGGTCGGACGAGGGCGCGATCGTGCTGTCGCGGCAGGTGGCCGAGGCCATCCGGCCCGGGGTGACCCGGCTCTGGCAGACCCCGCCGGTGGCGCCCTACACCATCGACGCCGATCTCCCGCCGCTGCTCGGCAAGCGCGCGCCGAAGACGAACACCAAGTTCGAGCTGCGCCCGGACGGCATCGACGACCGCGCCGGGGAGTCGGTGGAGACCATGGAGGAACCGCAGCGCCGCACGCAGCGCCCGCTGCCCGGCATGGTCACCAAGAAGACGCTGCTCTACGGCGACTCGTTCATCAAGGTCAGCTCGCGCTACCTGAGCGCCGCGTTCAGCGACGTGACCATGCTCGCGTACCACAACCAGCGCAACGACACCGCGAGCGCGGTGAAGGCCTTCGCCGACTCCGAGGTGGTGGTGCTGGAGGTGGTCGAGCGCGGGGTGGCCGCCGGGAACCTGCCCTTCCTGCAGGACGGGTTCATCGACTCGGTGCGGACACAGCTGGCCGCTCGGCCGATTCGCTGACCGTGCGCCGGGCCCGGCCGCGCACGAACGAGATGATCCGGCAGACCAGGTAGATCAGGAACGAGATCGCGGTGACGAAGGCGCTGGCCGGGGCGCCGGGCGCGAGCGAGAGCACGATGCCGCCGAGCGCCGCCACCTCGGCGAAGACGATGGCCAGCACGGTCGCGCGCAGCGGGCTGGCGGTCACCCGCGCGGCCGCCGCGGCCGGGGTCACCATCAGCGCGACCACCAGCAGCGCGCCGACGATCTGCACGCCGATCGCGGTGGCGATGCCGACCAGCACGGCGAAGACCACGGACAACGCGTGCACCGGGACCCCGCGCGCGAGCGCGACCGAGCGGTCCACACTGGCGAACAGCAGCGGCCGGTAGATCACCGCGAGCACGGCCAGCACCACCGCCGCGGCGATCACCAGCACGGTGGCGTCGACCGAGTCCACGGACATGATCTGCCCGGTCAGGATGCCCATCTTGTTGGCCGCGCGGCCGGGGTAGATCCACAGGAACAACACGCCGAGGCCGAGCCCGAAGGACAGGATCGCGCCGATCACCGAGTCGCGTTCGGACTCGCGGCCGCCGAGCAGGCCGAGCAGCAGCGCGGCGGCGACGGCACCGGCGAGCGCGCCGTACTCCACCCCGACACCGAGCAGCAGCGCGCCGGCGGCACCGGTGAAGGCGAGTTCCGCGGTGCCGTGCACGGCGAAGGACATCCGCCGCATCACGATCAGCGGGCCGAGCAACCCGGCGACCACGCCGAGCACGGCGGCGGCGAGCAGACCGCTCTGCACAAACGGCAGGCCGAGCAGCCGCTCGGTGAGCGTGAAGTCGAACAGCTTGTCCATTCAGGACACCTGGTCGGTGAGGTGGTGGGGTTCGTCCTCGCAGAGCGCGCTCTGCGCACCGGCGACGTGGATCTGGCCGCCGACCCGCAGCACCTCGATGTGCGTGCGGTACAGCTCGGACAGCGTCGCCGAGCTCATCACCTCGTCCGGGGTGCCGATGCGGAACTGCCCGTTCACCAGGTACAGCACCCTGTCCACATAGGACAGGATGGGGTTGATCTCGTGCGTGACGAAAAGGACGGCGGTGTCCGCGCGGCGGCGCCGCTCGTCGATCAGGCCGCTGACCACGCGCTGGTGCGCGAGGTCGAGGGAGAGCAGCGGTTCGTCGCAGAGCAGCACCTCGGGGTCGCCGATCAGCGCCTGCGCCACGCGGAGCCGTTGCTGCTCACCGCCGGAAAGCCTGCCCACCGGCGAATTCGCGTACGACTCGGCGCCGACGGACTCCAGCGCGTCGGCGATCCGGCGGCGGCGCTTCGACAGTCCGAAGAGGCCGGTGCCCCAGCGGTGTCCGTCCAGGCCGAGGCCGACCAGGTCGGTGCCGCGCAGGGTCAGGCCCTCGTCCAGCGCGCGCTGCTGGGGGATGTAGCCGATGTTGGGGTTGCTGCCGCCGGGCGCGTGCCCGGCCACGCGGACCGTGCCCGCGGTCAGCCCCTGCTGGCCGAGCAGCACCCGCAGCAGGCTCGTCTTGCCCGAACCGTTGGGGCCGAGCACGGCGAGGAACTCCCCCGGCTGGACCTCGAGGTCCAAGCCGGACCAGAGCGTGCGGTCGCCGAAGCTCAGCCGCGCCCCGGAGATCTCGACGGCGGTCCGGCTCATTTGCCCAACGCCGCGGCCAGGTCGTTCACCTCTTGGGTCATCCAGGCAATGTAGTCGGTGACGCCGGCGGGCAGCGTCTCGGTCACGTCGACCACCGGCACGCCGGCGCCCTTCGCGGTGGTCACCAGCTGCTCGGTGGCCGGGGTGGTGGTCTGCGCGTTGTTGATCACCGCGTTCACCTGCTTCCCGGTGACCAGCTGGTTCATCGCGTCCTGCGCGGCGGCGGGCACCTCGGACTCCTCCTCGATCGCCTTGGCGAACTCCGGCGGGGTGGCGTCGGCGACCTTCGCGGTCTCCAGGAGGTAGTGCGCGATCGGCTCGGTGGCGACCACCTTGCGGTCCGGGTGGGCGGTGCCGATCTGCTCGGCCTGCTTGACCAGTTCGTCGAGCTTGCCCTTGAACTGGGTGGCGTTCGCGGTGAACGTGGCGGCGTCGGCGGGCTGGAGCTCACCGAGCTGGGTGGCGATCTGGTCGGCGACCTTGCTGACGGTGGGGAGGTCGTACCAGACGTGCTCGTTGACCTCGCCGTGCTCGTGGGCGTGGCCCTCGTGACCGGCTTCGCCTTCGTGCCCGGCTTCGCCTTCGTGACCGGGTTCGGCGTGGCCTTCGTGGCCCGGTTCCGCGTGGCCTTCGTGGCCCGGCTCGGCAGGGGCCGGTTCCTGACCGGCCTCGGCGCCGTGGCCGCTGACGTCGAAGGCGTTCACCTTGCGCGCGTCCGGGGCCTGGTCAGCCATCTGGGTGAAAAACTCGTCGTAGCCACCGCCGTTGGCCAACAGCAGCTTGGCGCCGGTGACGTCGGCCGCGTCCTCCGGGGTGGACTGGTAGGAGTGCGGATCGCCGCTCGGGTCGTCGATGATCGCCTTCACCGACACCTTGTCCCCGCCGACCGCGCTGACCACGCTGCCCCAGACGTTGGTCGACACCACCACCGGCACCTTGCCGTCGGTGGAGGCGGCCTGCTCGCCGTTCCCGCAGGCCACCGCCCCGAAGGCGAGCGCGGCGACGGCCGTGGTGGTGGCGGCCAGGCGGTACGGGCGGCGAGAGGTCATGGCTGGTTCTCCTGAACGGGGCGGTCCGGGCACCGCCAGTAGCTAATGGAAACCGTTGTCGAATTCACTTTACCCCATCGGGTGAGGCGACCAGATCAACTGTGACCAGGCACCCGCTTCACCATCGGGAACTGAACCGTTACGGTGACCGGATGGGTCGTCCAATTCGCACCAGGCGGCAGGCGACGCTGGCGTCACTGGCCGCGGAGTTGGGTGTGTCCAGGACCACGGTGTCCAACGCCTACAACCGGCCCGATCAGCTCTCCCCCGAGCTGCGCCGCCGCGTGCTGGAAACCGCGCGCCGGCTGGGTTATCCCGGGCCGGACCCGGTGGCGCGCTCGCTGCGCACGCGCAAGGCGGGCGCGGTCGGGCTGCTGCTCACCGAGAACCTCTCCTACGCCTTCCGCGACCCCGCCGCCATAGGAGTCCTCGAAGGACTCGCGCTGGCCTGCGAGGACGCGGGCGTCGGCCTGCACCTGGTGCCCGCGAGCCCCGGCCGCGAGGACGTGGCCGCCGTGCACCGCGCCGGCGTCGACGGTTTTGTCGTCTACTCCGTGCCCGACGACGACCCGCACCTCGCCGCCGTGCTGCAGCGGCCGGTGCCCACGGTGATCGTCGACCAGCCGCGGGTGGAGGGCGTGGACCGGGTCGGCCCGGACGACGCGGCCGCCATCACCGGCATGGCCAACCACCTGGTCGAACTGGGCCACCGCCAGGTCGGCGTGCTGTGCATGCGGCTGGCCCGCGAGCGCAACGACGACTTCGCCTCGGTGCAGCGGCAGCGGGAGGCGCACTTCCACGTGCAGCGCACCCGGCTGGCCGCGCTGGCGAAGGCCTTCGAAGCGGTCGGCGTGGACTGGGCGAGCGTGCCGGTGGTCGAGCGCTTCGACCACACGGTGGACGACGGCGCCTCCGCGGCCCGGCAGTTGCTGGACGCGTATCCGCAGGTCACCGCGCTGGTCTGCACCTCGGACATCCTGGCGCTCGGCGCGCTCGCCGAAGCCGACCGCCGCGGCCTGCGGGTGCCCGCCGAGCTGACGGTGACCGGGTTCGACGGCATCGCCGAGGCCGAGCGGCACGGGCTGACCACCGTGCACCAGCCCGTGCTGGACAAGGGGAAGGCGGCCGGGAAGCTGCTGCTGGCCACCGCCGAGCACGGGGCACCGCGGGTGATCACGCTGCCGACGGAGCTGAAGGTCCGGTCGACCTCAGCCCCGCCGCGCACCGCCGAGCAGATGTGGTTCGGCCCCTAGGCGCTTCGCCCCAGCTGGTTCATCAGGCGGGTGGTCTCGTCGGCGTCGTCCGAGGAGGGCACGCCGGGCTCGAACAGGCCTTCCACCCCTTCATGACCGAACGGTCGTACGTATTCCTGGACGCGGTGCACCAGCTCGGCGTCCAGCGCGGGCGGCACCCCGAGCGCGGTGGCCAGGTCCCAGCTGTGCGCGACGATCTCGGTCAGGAAGAACGTGTCGAGCATGGTCCGCAACGGCACCCGGCCGACCGGCGCGGCGACCTCCGCGGTGAAATCGGCCTTCGCCAGCGCGTCCTCGAGCGACCGGCGCGCCTCCCGCCAGGCCGCCACCGGATCGGCCTCGCGCGACTGCTCCCCCGCCTGCGGGAAGTCGGCGCCCAGTGCCAGTTCGCGACCCAGCCGCACCACGGCGATGACGTGCGCGACCAGGTCGGCGATGGCCCACTTGTCGCACGGGGTCGGGCGCTCCCAGCCGTCCGCGGGCACGGCGGTGAGCAGTGCTTCGAACCGGTCCAGCGCGAGCTCGGTGGTCATCTCTTCTCCTTCGTCCGACGGGCTTTCCCACCCGACGAACGGCTCGCCCCCGGACCGACACCACCCTCAACGGAGCGCTCCGCGCCGCATAAACTCTCGGCAATGTCCATCGATGCCGACACGATGATCGACTGGTTCGCCACCCACGCCCGCGACCTGCCGTGGCGGCACGCCGAGTGCACCGGCTGGGGCGTGCTGGTCAGCGAGATCATGCTGCAGCAGACCCCGGTCGCCAGGGTCGAGCCGATCTGGCACGAGTGGATGGCGCGCTGGCCGCTGCCGTCCTCGCTGGCCGCCGCCTCGCAGGGCGAGGTGCTGCGGGCCTGGGGCAAGCTCGGTTACCCGCGTCGCGCGCTGCGGCTGCACGCCGCGGCCGGGGTGATCGCCACCGAGCACGGCGACGTTGTTCCGTCCGATGTGGACACACTGCTGGCGCTGCCCGGCATCGGCGCCTACACCGCCCGCGCGGTGGCCACCTTCGCCTACGGCAAGCGCGCCCCGGTGGTGGACACCAACGTCCGCCGGGTGGTGGCCCGCGCGGTGCACGGGGCGGGCGACGCCGGTCCGCCGTCCACCACCCGCGACCTGGCCGACGTCGAAGCCCTGCTGCCGCCGGAAGAAGATCGCGCGGCCAAGCTGTCCGCCGCGCTGATGGAACTCGGCGCGTTGATCTGCACCGCGCGCACGCCGCGATGCGCTGATTGCCCGGTGTACGCCGAATGCGCGTGGCAGCGCGCGGGCCGTCCGGCCTACGCCGGCCCGGCGAAGGCCGTGCAGAAGTTCGCCGGCACCGACCGGCAGGTTCGCGGCCTGCTGCTGGACGTGCTGCGCGGCACCGAAGGCCCGGTCGAGAAGGCGCGGCTGGACCTGGCCTGGGCGCAGGCCGGGCAACGCGACCGCTGCCTGGATTCGCTGCTGGTGGACGGCCTGGTCGAGCAAACGGCCGACGGGCTGTTCGCCCTGCCCGGTGAACATTGATCTTTAGGGCAGGTTCTCACATTTCCAGACCAAAGTTGGTTATCTATTGTCTGTGCGTCAGCGGGCGGTTACGGTTCCGGAGCGCACCCTGCGATGAACACCTGCGCATAACCGAATGACCGCCAGAAACCGATCTGGGCCGGTGGGCCTCGCGTACCGCCGCGCCCTGTCCGAGGGAGATCGAATGGCCGGAAAACCGGGTTTCGACCGACGAACAGCGCTCAAGGGCGGCCTGACCGTGACCGCGGTCGGTGCGTTCGGCAGCTGGACGGCACACGCCGCCAACGCCGAACTCGCCGCGGGCGCGGCGCCGGAACCGACGATCTACAGCACCGCTGACTGGGGCGCCCGACCGCCGAGCGGCGCGATCACCATCGAGAACCACAAACCGACCTACATCGTGGTGCACCACACCGTCGATCCCGGCAACACCGACGACTTCTCCAAGGAACGCGCGTTCGCCATCTCCAAGGCGATCCAGAACTTCCACATGGACAGCCGGGGCTGGATCGACACCGGGCAGCAGTTCACCAACAGCCGCGGCGGCTACATCACCGAGGGTAGGCACGAGAGCCTGAAAACCCTGCGCGGCGGCACGAAGCACGTCCAGGGCGCCAACGTCGGCGGGCACAACAGCCAGGTCATCGGCATCGAGAACGAGGGCCTCTACGTCGACGTCGACGTGCCGAAGGCGCTGTGGGACTCGCTGGTGAAGCTGGTCGCGTACATGGCAAGCCAGTACGGCATCGGCACCGCGAACATCAAGGGGCACCGGGACTTCAACTCCACCGAATGCCCCGGTGGCGTGCTCTACGGGCGGCTGCCCGAACTCCGCACGGCGGTGGGCAACGCGCTCGGCACGCCGATCGAGCAGCCGCTGGAGTGGCCGCTGCTCAAACCGGGCGAGACCGGGCCGCGGGTGCTCGCCGCGCAGCACCTGCTGCGTGACTCCGGCGCCCGCGCCGTGCCCACCGACGGCGTGTTCGGACAGTCCACAAAGGACGCAGTGACCGGACTGGTGGCGGCGCGCGGGATCGAAGCACACCAGTGCACCGCTTCGGCCCACGCCGACGAGACCGGGTTCTTCGGCGCGGACATCTGGCCGCTGCTGGCGCGTCCGGTGAAGCCGGGCACCGACAGCGAGGCCGCCCGCGCGGCCGCGGTGCTCACCGACGCGGCGGGTGCCCGCTCCGCCGGCGCCACCGAACTCTCCACGCAGGCCTGGAAAGAACTGCTCAACGGCTGAGCACTTCGGACAGGAACGCCTCGACCGCGCCCCGGTACGCCCGGGGCGCGGCGAGGTGCACCACGTGGTGCGCGCCCGGCACCTCGACGTGCCTGCCGTCCGCCGCGCGCGCCGCGACCTGCGCCTGCTGACCGGGCGGCATCGAGCCCCGGCCGCCCTCGACCACCAGCAGCGGGCACTTGATCGAGTCCACAATGGACCAGTAGTCGCGCTCGCCCCATTCGGCCGCGATCCGGTACAGGTCCTCGAGGTCCGCCGCGAGGTGGAAGCCGTCCTCGCGCTCGACCACGCATTCGGTGAAGTAGTCGCCGAGGTCGCCGAAGAAGGCGCGGACGTGCGCGAGCGATTCGAACGGGACCGGCCACGAGTCGAAGTACGAGCGCCACTGGTCCACCGTCTTGCCGACCTGGTCCGGCGCCATGTCCTCGGAGACCACCGCGCGCACCAGCTCCGGCGCGGCCGCCGCGGCACCCCAGGCGTGCAACCCGCCCATGGAGTGGCCGATCAGGATCGCGGGTCCCTCGTCCAGGTGGCGGATGGTGTCGAGCACGTCGTCGACGAAGCGTTCCGTCCGCCAGGGACCGGTCCTCGCGGCCCGCCCGTGCCCGGCGGCGTCCAGCGCGACCACGTGCCCGTACGGCTTGAGCCACTGCGCGACCGTCCACCAGGTCCGCGCGCGGCCCATCAGGCCGTGGAGCAGCAGGATCGGCGGGCCGTCGCCACCGAAGTCAACAACAGTGTCACGCTGGTCCATCTATGCTCCCGCCCATGCGCCGCCACCTCGTCCTCTGCGGTCTGGTGCCGCTCATTATCGGCTGCACCCCCGACCGTCCCGGTGCACCACCGGCCGCCGCGCCCGGCACGGCGTCGCCGGGTGCGCCGGGTGCGGGTGATCCCGCGTACCCGAACGACGGCAACGGCGGGTACGACGCGCTCGGGTACGACGTCTCGATCGGCTACGACCCGGCCTCGAAGCGGCTCGACGGCGATTCCACCGTCACCGCGAAGGCCACGCAGGACCTGAGCCGGTTCAACCTGGACCTGCGCGGGTTGGACGTGGCCTCGGTGGAGGTCGACGGGCAGCAGGCCTCGTTCACCCGCGAAGGCGAGTTCGAGCTGGTGATCACCCCGGCGCAAACGCTTGCAACTGGGCAGACGTTCAAGGCGCGGGTGCGGTACTCCGGTGAGCCGGGCAGTGGTGAGGAGGGCCTCGGGGCCGGTGGCTGGCACCCGTCGCCGTCCGGTGGGGCCTACGTGGTCGGGCAGCCGCACTCGGCCGCGTACTGGTATCCGGTGAACGAGACGCCGCGGGACAAGGCCACCTTCCGGGTGACCGCGCGCGTGCCGGAGGGCTGGTCGGTGGTGTCGGGCGGGGTCGAGGAGAGCACCACGACGGCCAACGGCCAGACCACCTCCACCTGGCGGGACGACACCCCGGCCGCGAGCTACCTGACCACCGTCGCGATCGACCGCTTCACCTTCGACCGGAGCACGCTGCCCGACGGGAAACCGCTGGTGAACGCGTTTGCGCCGGGTGCGGAGAGCAAGCGGGAGGTGGCCGCGCGCACGGCCGAGGCGGTCGAGTTCCTGGCATCGCGCTTCGGCCCGTACCCGCAGACCGCGACCGGCGGCATCTACACCGACGACCGGATCGGGTACTCGCTGGAGACGCAGGGGCGGCCGACCTACGCGAACTGGGCCGATCTGGAGACGGTGGTGCACGAGCTGGCGCACCAGTGGTACGGGAACTCGGTGTCGGTCCGGGACTGGTCAGATGTCTGCCTGAACGAATGCGTGGCGAGTTACAGCCAGTGGCTGTGGGCGGAGGCCAAGGAGGAGGCCGATCTGGACGACCGGTACCGCTCGACGGTGGAGCGGACCAGGGAGAGCACGCGGCTGTGGTCGGCGAAACTGCACGAAGCGCCCGCGGGCGCCGAGTTCGACGGGGTGTACGACAAGGGCATCCTGGCCATGCACGCCCTGCGGCGGACCATCGGCGAGGAGCCGTTCGCGGCGGTGCTGCGGGAGTGGCCGGGGCTGCACAAGGACGGGAACGCCACCTGGCGGGAGTTCGAAGGCTTCATCAGCGCGAAAGCGGGCCGGACGGACCTCGGCCCCTTCTTCGACGCCTGGTTCCGCGGCACCGACCTACCCCCCGACGAGTTCCTCCACCCCGGCTCCCTGCGCCCCTGATTCGCGGCGACCGTCGTGCAGTGAATGTGGCTTTCACTGCGGAATCGGCAGTGAAAGCCACATTCACTGCACCAAGCAGGACGAGGAGGCGGCGGAAGCCGGGGTGGCCCGCCACGACGTAGGCTGGCCCCATGGCAGTGGTGAAGATCAACGCAATCGAGGTCCCCGAGGGCGCCGGCCCCGAGCTGGAGAAGCGGTTCATGGCGCGCCTCCACGCGGTCGACGGGCAGCCCGGCTTCATCTCGTTCGAGTTGCTGCGGCCGGTCGCCGGGGACAACCGGTACTTCGTCTACTCCAAGTGGGAGACCGAGGAGCACTTCCGGGCGTGGGCCGACGGCCCGGCCAAGGAGGCCCACGGCGGCCAGCGCAAGCCGGTGGCCAGTGGCGCCAGCCTGCTCGAGTTCGAGGTCGTGCTGAGCACCGTGGACAGCACCGACCAGTGACCGCGGAGATCGACCGCGCCGCCGAGTGGATCGGCGGCGCGGACGCGGTGCTGGTCTGCGCGGGCGCGGGCATGGGCGTCGACTCCGGGCTGCCCGACTACCGCGGTGACGAGGGCTTCTGGCGCGCCTACCCGCCGTACGCCCGCCTCGGCCTGAGCTTCGCCGAGTTGGCCGACCCCGGCCACTTCGGCGCGGATCCCGAACTGGCCTGGGGGTTCTTCGGCCACCGGCTGGACCTGTACCGGAACACCGTGCCGCACCGGGGGTTCGGGCTGCTGCGCGGGTGGCACGCGAGCACCAGGGTGTTCACCTCCAATGTGGACGGTCAGTTCCAGCGGGCGGGCTGGCCCGAGGACCACGTCGGCGAGGTGCACGGCTCGATCCACCACCTGCAGTGCTTCACCGGCTGCTCGGACCGGATCTGGTCCGCCGACGGCATCGAGGTCCAGGTCGACCCGGACACCATGCGGGCGCACCCGCCGCTACCCGCCTGTCCCGATTGCGGTGGCCTCGCGCGCCCGAACATCCTGATGTTCGACGACTTCGGCTGGCTCCCCCACCGCAGCGACGGCCCGCTCGAAGCGCTCACCGCCTGGCGCCGCAAGCACCGCGACCTGGTGGTCGTCGAACTGGGCGCGGGGCAGGCCGTGCCGACCGTGCGCCGCTACGCCGAGCTCGCCAGCGCGGCCACCGGCAAGCTGATCCGGATCAACCCGCGCGAGGCCGAGGTGCGGCACGGGCGCGGGATCTCGCTGCCGCTCCCGTCGCTGGAAGCGTTGTCCCTCATCGACTCCGCGCTCACACCGGCACGGTGAGCTGGGCGTAGACCGCGTCGTGGTCGCTGGCCGCGACGTCGAACACCTGGAAGTCGCGCACGGCCACCCGGTCGTCGACCAGGATGTGGTCGATGGTCACCGGCGGCGGGAACAGCTTGCCCGGCCAGGTCGGCCGGAACCCCTTGCCCAGCTCGTCCGCCGCGTCGGCGTACCCGGCGTCGATCAGCTCGCGGAACGACGCGTGGTCGAAGGTGGCGTTGAAGTCACCGGCCAGGATCCGCACCGGCAGGTCGGCCGTCGGCTCGGGCAGTCCGGCCAGCTCGGCCTTCCAGTCCACGGGTGACTCCACCGGCGGCATCGGGTGCACCGCGACGATCTCCACGCCGCTGCCGTCCCCGAACTCGACCCGCGCGCTCGGCTGGCGCAGCTTCGACGGCCCGGCCAGCTGCGCCTCGGTCAGCGGGTACTTCGACACCAGCCCGGACCCGGCGCCCCCGCGGATCGGGTGCAGCACCCGGTGCGGCAGCAGGGTGAACAAGCCCGCGCGGTCGAGGTCCTCCACCATCGCCGGGCTCAGCTCCAGCAGGCTCAGCACCTCGACCTGGTTGGCCCGCACCAGTTCCACAATGGACTGCGCCTCGGCCCGGCCGACGAACAGGTTCGACGCCATCACGCGCAGGTCCCGCCCGGTCACCGCGGGCTGCTCCTCGGCGACGAACCGCGGCACCAGCACCGAGACCAGGGCGGCCACCAGCAGCAGCACCACCGCGCCGGTCTTCCACCGCCGCAGCACCAGCGCGAGCACACCGAGCAGCAGCCCGGCCGCGGTCAGGTAGGGCGTCAGCGCGAGTGCGGCCGTGGTGTAGGCGTTGCCGTCGATGCCGAACAGGCGCATCGCGACCAGCACCACGAACGGCACGGTGGCCAGCACCAGCAGTCCGGTCACCACGCGCGCACCCGGGCTCACCTTGCGTGGCGGTGCCTCCTGCTGAGCGATCATGCCGCCAGTATGCCCAAATCCGCTGACAGACCTTGACAGCGCGCTGTGCGCGGTCTGCCAGGGCACCCGGTCATCTTGGGATCAAGCGCGACACGTGAAGGAGGAGAACATGTCGCACGCGATCCGGGCCGAGGGCCTGGTGAAGACCTACGGGGAGACGAAGGCGCTGGCCGGGGTGGACCTGGAGGTGCCGACCGGCAAGGTGGTCGGGGTGCTTGGGCCCAACGGCGCGGGCAAGACCACCGCCGTCCGCATCCTCGCCACGCTGATCCAGCCCGACGCCGGGTACGCCGAGGTCGGCGGGTTCGACGTGGTGAAGGACCCGGTGCGGGTCCGCGGCCTGATCGGCCTGACCGGGCAGTACGCCTCGGTGGACGAGGACCTGTCCGGCACCGAGAACCTGGTGCTGATCGGGCGGTTGCTGGAGTTCAGCCGAGCCGACGCGCGAGCACGGGCCAAGGAGCTGCTGGAGCAGTTCGAGCTGACCGACGCCGCGACCCGGCCGATCCGGACCTACTCCGGCGGCATGCGGCGGCGGCTGGACCTGGCCGCCAGCCTGGTCGGCCGGCCGCGGGTGCTGTACCTGGACGAGCCGACCACCGGACTGGACCCGCACGCCCGCAACGAGGTGTGGGGCGTGGTCCGCGGGCTGATCGCCGACGGCGCCACGGTGCTGCTGACCACGCAGTACCTGGAGGAGGCCGATCAGCTGGCCGACACGATCACCGTGTTCGACCACGGCCGGGTGGTGGCGAACGGCCGTTCCGACGAGCTGAAGCGGCGCGTCGGCGGACAGACGCTCCAGGTGCGCCCGACCGCGGTCGCCGACCTGGACCTGGTCGAGCGCATCCTCGGCGAGCTGACCGGCGCCCGGCCGCACCGCGACACCGCCACCGGCCTGCTCACCGCGCCGGTCGCCGACCCGATGTTGCTGTCCACTTTGGTCCGCAGGCTGGACGAAGCCGGCGTGACCGCCGACGAACTGGCGTTGCGCCTGCCCAGCCTGGACGAGGTGTTCCTGGCGCTGACCGGGCACACCGCCGAGGAGACCACCGAACGAGAAGGGAGCCTGGTGTGACCACGATGACCGCGCCACCGCGGTACGTCAGCCCGGCCAGGAGCGTGCGCCACGGGTTCACCCTGGCCTGGCGCGGTGTGCTGAAGGTGCGCAAGAACCCCGAGCAGCTGGCCGACGTGGTGCTGATGCCGATCGTCTTCCTGGCCATGTTCGTCTACCTGTTCGGCGGGGCCATCTCCGGCGACACCGGCACCTACCTGACCATGGTGGTGCCCGGGGTGATGGTGATGAACATCATGCAGGTGGCGCTGACCATCGGCGTGCACATGAACACCGACGTGTCCAAGGGCCTCTACGACCGGTTCCGCAGCATGCCGATCGCGCGGTCCGCCCCGCTGTTCGGCGCGGTGCTGGCCGACGTGGTGCGGTACCTGGTCTGCCTGGTGGTGCTGCTGGTGGTGGCCACCCTGATGGGCTACCGGATCAGCACCGATCCGGCGTCCCTGCTGGCCGCTTCCGCGCTGGTGGTGTTGTTCGGGCTGTGCTTCTGCTGGATCTCGGTTTTCGTCGGCATGGTGATGCGCACCCCGGGCGCGGTGCAGGGGCTGATGTTCGTCTTCATCATGCCGTTGACCTTCGGCAGCAACGTCTTCGTGCCGTCGGAGACGATGCCCGGCTGGCTGCAGGCGTGGACCGACATCAGCCCGGTGAGCCTGCTCTCCGACGCCCTGCGAGGCCTGCTCAACGGCGGCGCGGTGGCCGGCCCACTGGTCGGCGCGCTGGCCTGGATGGCCGCGGTGCTGGCGGTGTTCTTCCCGCTCGCCATGCGCTCCTACCGCAAGCGCGTCACCTAGTCGGAATCGCCTACCTGCGCGAGCAGTTCCGCGACTGCCTCCTCTTTGGACAGTCGGGAACCGCGCAGGTAGGCGGTTTCGTAGGCCGACTCACCCAACATCGCGGTCAGGTCCTCGACGACCTCGGTCAGCTCGGGCTCACCGAGGTCGAAGATTCCGCGCAGCGCCTCGCTGAGGCCGAGCATGGTCGCCGCGCCGGGGGCGTCGCCTTCGCGGTGGCGCACCAGTGCCAGCACCTCCGCGTTGCGGGCCAGGTCCGCCATGTCCCGCCGGGTGGTCGAGGCCTTGGCCGAGATGGCGATCTGCCGCCGCGCCTCGTCGAACCGGCCTTCGGACAGGGCCAGCGCGGAGAGCCCGCGGCTGGTCCACTCCACCGTGGTGCTCGGCGGGAACGGACCGTCCATCGGCCGGGCCGCCAGCTCGGCCAGCACCTCGCGGGCGAGCGCGAAATCGCCGCTCCGGCGGGCCAGCTCGGCCTTGCCGTACAACTTGAAGATGGCCAGCTCGTCGTGCGCGTAGTCGGTCTGGAGCCGCTCCAGCTCGGCCATGTCCGCCCACGCGCCGACCAGATCGCCCGCCCTCGCCCGCTCCATCGCCAGCCGCCAGACCTGCTGGCCCATCTCCTCGACCAGGTCCAGCTCGCGCGCCATCTCGTAACCGCGGCGGTAGGCCTCGATCGCGCCCTCGTTGTCCCCGCGCAACGACCGGTCCTCGGCCACCATGCCCCAGGCCATGCTCATGCCCCAGCGGTCCCCGAGCGCTTCGAACTCGCTCAGCGCCCCGGCCCTGGCCACGTTGGCGCCCTCCCGGTCCCCGCGATCACCCAGCACGAACCCGTGCACCCACTGCCCGGAGGCGCGGGCCCACTTGTCGCCGCTGTTGCGGGCCCGGTCGATCTCGCGGTCCGCCAGCTCGCGGTCGCCGGTCATGAACGAGACCATCGGCAACGCGATCGCCAGCATCGGGAACCGTTCCGCGGCACCGCTGTCCACGCAGTCGTTGACCAGCTGCCGGAAGTCCGGGCCGCTCCCGCCGTCGCCCAGTATCACCTCGGTCATGCCGTGGATCAGCCGGAAGGTGGCGCCGGCGTAGCGGGGGATGGCGTCCCCGAAGGCGATCATCTCGCCGGCGATCTCGACCGCCTGCGGGTGCTGGCCGCGCACCATCCAGATCCAGAGCATGGCCAGCGCCAGCCGGTGCGCCGGATCGGGCTCGTGCTCGCGGATCGCCCAGCGCAGCGCGGTCATCATGTTGTCGTACTCGGCGTCGAAGACGGCGATCGCTTCGATCTGCTCCGGGGTGCGGGTGCGCGGCTCCTGCCGCTCGGCCAGCTCGACGAAGTAGTCCACGTACCGGCGCGTGTAGGTCCTCCGCTCGTCCGCCTCGGCCAGCCGCTCGTCGGCGTAGGCGCGGATGGTCTCCAGCATCCGGTAGCGCGGCTGGCCCGCCTCGTCCGGTCGCGCGTCCACAATGGACTTCTCGACCAGCGAGCCGAGCACGTAGAGCACGTCGGCGTCGCAGACCCGTTCGATGGCCTCGATGGTGGCGCCGGCGGAGAACACCGACAGCCGCCGGGCGAGCACGCGTTCCGGCTCGTCGAGCAGGTCCCAGCTCCACTCGACCACCGCGCGCAGCGTGCGCTGGCGCGGCAGGGCGCTGCGGCTGCCCGAGGTGAGCAGCCGGAACCGGTCGTCGAGGCGCTGGGCGATCTGCGTCGCGGTCATCGAGCGCAGGCGGGCGGCGGCCAGTTCGAGCGCGAGCGGCATGCCGTCGAGGCGGTGGCAGATCTCCACCACCGCGGCGGTGTTCGACTCGTCGAGGGTGAACGCCGGGCTGACCGCGGTGGCGCGATCGGTGAACAGGCGCACGGCCGCGGCCCGCGCGGCGGGGATCTCACGGCTGGGCAGGCCCAGCGGGCCGAGCGGGCACAGCACCTCGCCGGTGATCGCCAGCGCTTCACGGCTGGTGGTCAGCACGCGCAGGCCGGGCACGCGCGCCAGCAGGTCGCTGGTGAAGTCGGCGACGGCCTCGATGACGTGCTCGCAGTTGTCCAGCAGGAGCAGGCACGGGCGGTGGCCGAGCACCTCGGCGACCTGGTCGAGCGCGTCGGGCAGGGCCAGGTCGAGCGAGGCGCTGTCGATCACGCGGCGTTCGCGGATGCCGAGCGCGGCGGTGACGGCGGCGGGCACGTCGGCCGCGTTGCGCACGCCGGCCAGCGGCACGAACCAGGCGCGGCCGTGTTCGGCCTCGGGGTGCCGCACGGCGGCCTCGGTGGCGAGCCGCGTCTTGCCCGCGCCACCCGGTCCGACCAGCGTGACCAGGCGGTGCTCGGCGAGGCGGGCGGCGATGGTGGCCAGCTCGTCGTCACGCCCGACGAAGCTGGTCAGGCGGGCGGGGAACGCGGCGGGATGGGCCGCGGCCACGGCCTGGACCGGCTTCGGCAGATCCCCGCGCAACACGGCCAGGTGCGTTTCGGTCAGTTCGGGCGAGGGGTCCACGCCCAGCTCGTCGGCGAGCGTCTGGCGCACGTTCTCGAAGACGGCGAGGGCTTCGGACTGGCGCCCGGCCATGGACAACGCGCGCATGCGCAACGCGGCCAGGCGCTCGCGGAGCGGATGGCGGTCGGCGGCGGCTTCCAGGTCGGCGAGGACCTCGGCGTGCCTGCCGACGGCGAGTTCGGCGTCGAACCAGTCCTCGTGGGCGGCGGTGCGCAGGTCGTCGAGGCGGGCGGCGGGCGCGTGCGCGAACCCGGCGTCGAGGATGTCGGCGAGCGCGGGTCCCTGCCAGAGCGCGAGTGCGGCGCTGAGCTGCGCGGCCGCCTTCTCCGGACGGCCCGCCTTCAGCTCGGCGCGCCCCTGCGCGGCGAGGGTCTCGAAGCGGGCGGCATCGACGTCGGCGGCCAGCTGGTAACCACCGCCCGCCGAGGTGAGCACGCCGGTTTCGGGCAGGGCCTTGCGGAGGCGGGAGACCAGCGACTGGAGCGCGTTGGCCGCATCGGCGGGCGGTTCGCCGCCCCAGAGGTCGGCGGCCAGCGCCTCCGCGGTGACCACCCGGCCGGCGGCGAGCGCCAGCCGGGCCAGGAGCATGCGGAGGCGCGCACCGCCGAGCGTGACCGGCGGTCCTTGGTCCGCGTGCACGCGGACCGGGCCGAGGAGTACTACGCGCACCACCCCAGCCTTCCAGACGAGCCGTGGTGCGCGCCGCCGCATTGATCCCGGAGAAGCGAAAGCGCCCCC
This sequence comes from Amycolatopsis sp. 195334CR, assembly GCF_017309385.1. NCBI lineage: Bacteria > Bacillati > Actinomycetota > Actinomycetes > Pseudonocardiales > Pseudonocardiaceae > Amycolatopsis > Amycolatopsis sp. 195334CR. The sequence continues at coordinate 1,887,443 of NZ_JAFJMJ010000001.1, forward strand.
GGAGCGGGCTGCTCCGGGGGCGCTTCCTTGGCGTTGCTTTACTCGCCGTCGTTCTCCTGGTGGTCGTCACCGGCAGCCGAAGCGCCGATGCTCACCGGCGGGGAGTCCGGCACGCTGGACGGCCGAGCCTCACCGCGGAAGGTGAACTTGGCCTGGTCGTCCTTCTCGCCTTCTTCGCCGTTCCAGCCCTCGACGTCGACCACGATGATCTGACCGGCCTCGACCTCGCCGAACAGGATCTTCTCGGACAGCTGGTCCTCGATCTCCCGCTGGATGGTGCGACGCAGCGGCCGGGCGCCGAGCACCGGGTCGAACCCGCGCTTGGCCAGCAGCGACTTCGCCTTCTCGGTCAGCTCGATGTCCATGTCCTTGGACTTCAGCTGCGTCTCGACCCGCGCGATCATCAGGTCGACCATCTGGATGATCTGGTCCTTGGTCAGCTGGTGGAAGACGATGATGTCGTCGATCCGGTTCAGGAACTCCGGCCGGAAGTGCTTCTTCATCTCCTCGTTGACCTTCTGCTTCATCTTCTCGTACTTCGACGAAACGTCGTTGCCGGAAGTGAAGCCGAGGCTCACCGACTTCGAGATGTCCTGCGTCCCGAGGTTCGAGGTGAAGATCAGCACGGTGTTCTTGAAGTCGACGGTACGGCCCTGGCCGTCGGTCAGGCGGCCGTCCTCCAGCACCTGCAGGAGCGTGTTGTAGATCTCCTGGTGCGCCTTCTCGATCTCGTCGAACAGCACCACCGAGAACGGCTTGCGCCGCACCTTCTCGGTCAGCTGGCCACCCTCTTCGTAGCCGACGTAGCCCGGAGGGGCACCGAACAGCCGCGAAGCGGTGTAGCGGTCGTGGAACTCACCCATGTCGATCTGGATGAGCGCGTCGTCCTCGCCGAACAGGAAGTTCGCCAGCGCCTTGGACAGCTCGGTCTTACCGACACCGGACGGGCCGGCGAAGATGAACGAGCCGGACGGGCGCTTCGGGTCCTTCAGGCCGGCGCGGGTGCGGCGGATCGCCTGGGACACGGCCTTGACCGCGTCCTCCTGGCCGATGATCCGCTTGTGCAGCTCCTCCTCCATGCGGAGGAGCCGGGTGGTCTCCTCCTCGGTGAGCTTGAACACCGGGATACCGGTCCAGTTGGCCAGGACCTCGGCGATCTGCTCGTCGTCGACCTCCGCGACGACGTCCAGGTCACCGTCCTTCCACTGCTTCTCCCGCTCGGACTTCTGGCCCAGCAGGGTCTTCTCCTCGTCGCGCAGGCGCGCGGCGCGCTCGAAGTCCTGCGCGTCGATGGCCGATTCCTTGTCCCGGCGCACGTCGGCGATCTTCTCGTCGAACTCGCGCAGGTCCGGCGGCGCGGTCATCCGGCGGATGCGCATCCGGGCGCCGGCCTCGTCGATCAGGTCGATCGCCTTGTCCGGCAGGAACCGGTCGTTGATGTACCGGTCGGCCAGGGTGGAGGCGGCGACCAGCGCCGAGTCGGTGATCGAGACGCGGTGGTGCGCCTCGTACCGGTCGCGCAGGCCCTTGAGGATCTCGATGGTGTGCTCGAGCGAGGGCTCGCCGACCTGGATCGGCTGGAAGCGGCGCTCCAGCGCCGGGTCCTTCTCGACGTACTTGCGGTACTCCTCGAGCGTGGTGGCACCGATGGTCTGCAGCTCACCACGGGCCAGCATCGGCTTGAGGATGGACGCCGCGTCGATCGCGCCCTCGGCGGCACCCGCACCGACCAGGGTGTGGATCTCGTCGATGAACAGGATGATGTCGCCGCGGGTCTTGATCTCCTTGAGCACCTTCTTCAGGCGCTCTTCGAAGTCACCGCGGTACCGGGAGCCGGCGACCAGCGAGCCGAGGTCGAGGGTGTAGAGCTGCTTGTCCTTCAGCGTCTCCGGGACCTCGCCCTTGACGATGTTCTGCGCGAGCCCCTCGACGACGGCGGTCTTGCCGACGCCGGGCTCCCCGATCAGCACCGGGTTGTTCTTGGTGCGGCGGGAGAGCACCTGCATCACGCGCTCGATCTCCTTGCCGCGCCCGATCACCGGGTCCAGCTTGCCCTCGCGGGCGGAGGAGGTCAGGTTGCGGCCGAACTGGTCGAGCACCAGCGAGGACGACGGAGTGCCCTCGCCGCGGCCGCCACCGGCCTCGGCGGGCTCCTTGCCCTGGTAACCCGACAGCAGCTGCAGTACCTGCTGGCGCACCCGGTTGAGGTCCGCGCCGAGCTTGACCAGCACCTGCGCGGCCACGCCCTCGCCCTCGCGGATCAGGCCGAGCAGGATGTGCTCCGTGCCGATGTAGTTGTGGCCGAGCTGCAGTGCCTCGCGCAGCGAGAGCTCCAGCACCTTCTTCGCCCGAGGCGTGAAGGGGATGTGCCCGCTGGGCGCCTGCTGCCCCTGGCCGATGATTTCCTCGACTTGCTGGCGAACGCCCTCCAGGGCGATTCCCAGCGACTCGAGCGCCTTGGCGGCGACACCCTCACCCTCGTGGATGAGACCCAGGAGGATGTGCTCGGTGCCGATGTAGTTGTGGTTGAGCATCCTGGCCTCTTCTTGGGCCAGGACGACCACCCGCCTCGCGCGGTCGGTGAACCTCTCGAACATTCCCACTCCCTCGACTGCTGCGCCGGCGGTGAGTACCCACCGATTCCTTCCACGATGAGTTCAGCACCGTAAGACCACTGTAGTAGCCATGCGGTCGCGCTGGCGTACCACTACGTCAGTTGGTGCCTCAGTCAGTCGGCATACCCGGCCGCCATCGGGCCGGGCTCGAATCCAGACGTTTCCGCTGATGGTTGACGTGTGGTCCAACGTCGCAGGTCGCCGTGGGATTCCGGGCGCGGCGCGCTGTCCGCTCAGCGCGAACAACCCGAAGACGGGTGTTCGTCCCACTTTCGGGGAACAGGAGTGGCGTGGATCCGGACCGCCTGTAAGGTAAGGCACGCCTAATCACCCGATCAGCCCACGCAGGAGGCTCGATGTCGTTCGGCGGCCCCGGCGAGCGGACGCGGGTGGCGGTCGGCGGGCTGGCGGAGTCGCTCCGCCGGGTCGACGGGCTGCAGGACCGGGCCGGCATCCGGTTCGACCTGCCGACCGGGCCGGACCGCGGGCAGTGGCAGCGCTGCGAGGAGCTGCTGGCGCGCCCGGCGTTGTTCACCGACTGGCACGACCTGCTCAGCGACTGGCTGCGCGCGCAGCACGGTTCGGCGCCGAAGCGGACGGCGGCCGGGTACGTGATGTCGTGGTACCTGCACGTTCCCGCGTACGCCGCCGCGCTCCTGTTCCACCACGAGCGCCGGGTGCCCTCGCTGCGCGCGGGCGAATTGGCCTTCAAGCTCTCCGGCGACCGGCCGCACCCGGACGGCATCGCGGTGCTCGGCACCGAGTTCTACTGCCTGCCCAGCGACCCCGGCTCGGTGCTGCCGGAGGCGACCGTGGTGGCCGACGAGCACGAACTGGTCGCCGTGCTCCGCGCCCGCTACATCGCGCACGCCGCCCGGTTCGTCCGCGCCTACCGCGAGGTGAGCCCGCTCGGCCCGCGCACGCTGTGGGCCGCGGCCACCGACGCGCTGGACAACTCGCTGTGGTGGGCGGGCAGGCACGGCGGGGACGAAGGCGCGGGCGTGGCCGACGCGGCGCTGGTGCTCGACGCCACCTACGCGCCGCTGACGTCGGCCTCGACCCTGCGGATGACCGAACAGCGCGAGTGGGCGCGGCGGCGGGAAAGCTGCTGCTTCTCGTACCTGCTCCCGGCCGAAGCCGAATGCGCCGGCTGCCCGCGCACCTGCGCCCGCTCGTCGTAGAACATCCGTTATGCCAGGGGTTTCCAGGACGGGTCGCGGCCGGTGAGGCCCAGCAGGCGGTCCAGCACCGGCGCCGACGCGGGAACGGGCACCTCCGGGCCGTACACCTTCATCTGCCGCGCGGTCTCCGCGTTCGCCGCGACGTCGGTGTACAAGGCGGCGACCACCTCGGGCTCCGGTTCGAACGGGCGGCCGGTGGCGCGGGCCAGGTCCCAGCCGTGGACCACGAACTCGCCGAACACCATTCCGTAGAGCATCGGGGCCGGGAGTTCCGCGCCGCCGAAGTCGGCCATGCCCTCCCGCGCACCGGGACGGCCCAGCGCTTCGACGAGGTCAGCGGCTTGCTTGTCCAGCCGGGCGGCCCAGTCGTCACCCAGTTCGACCCCGGCCTCACCGGCCCCGGCTTCGGGCGGCGCCGAGCGGCGCGCACCGGCGAGCAGGAATGGTCCCCAGTACAAAAGGTGCCTCAGCAGCGCCCGGACGTCGTAGTCGGCGCAGGGCGTCGGCGCGCCCAGTTCGCCCGGTTCGATAGCGCGGACGATCCCGGTGAACCGATCGGCCGCGAGCGGAAGTAGTTCTGGCATGCGCCGATTAGCTCACACCCGGTGGCCGCCGTCTTGAACAAACGCGACAAGGTTGGCCGTTCGAGTTGACCACCCATCAAGGGTGAATACGGTGTCCGCGATTCTCGATCCAATAGGGCGGCAACCAGCGAATTGGGCGGTCCGGTGGTGCCCACTAAGTGGCGCAACGCACTCCGCCGAGGCGGTGCAGGCGGCCAATTCCGCAGTACGACATGGGACAGGGGCACCGGCGTTCTCGCCGATGCCCCTGTCTGCAGGAAGAGCCGGGTAATGCTCAGTTCTTCTTGTGGTAGGCCTCGACAACCTCGGACGGGATGCGCCCGCGGTCGGAAACCTGATAGCCGTTCTTGCGCGCCCAGGCGCGGATGGCCTGGTTCTGCTCGCGGTCGACGGTGGCCGGGCGGGCAACGGCCTTGGTGGCCGGACGGCCACCGGAGCGCTTGCGGCCACCGGCGCGGCGGGCGTGCTCGACGTACTGGGCGAGCGCGTCGCGCAGTTCCTCGGCATTGTCGGCCGACAGATCGATCTGGTAGCTCACACCGTCCAGACCGAACTCGACCGTCTCTTCGGCTTCCGAACCGTCCAGGTCGTCCACAAGTGAGACAAGGACCTTCTGCGCCATTGGTTTCCTCCTGCTTGGGGCTAGCTCGCAACTTGGTCAGTAAAGATCGGTGTGGGGCCACAAGCCCCGTGACAGGAGCTGTCGGTTAAGACATTAATACTCGCTCTCGCGAGTAAACGCAAATCTCGATTGGGTTATTCGGGTCGAACCAGCGGGAACAGGATGGTCTCCCGGATACCGAGCCCGGTCAGCGCCATCAGCAAGCGATCGATACCCATTCCCACTCCCCCGCTCGGCGGCATTCCGTACTCAAGGGCGCGAAGGAAATCCTCATCCAGCCGCATGGCCTCACTATCACCGGCGGCGGCCAGCTGGGACTGCGCCACGAGCCTTTGCCGTTCGACCACCGGATCGACCAACTCGGAGTACCCGGTCGCCAGTTCGAATCCCCGAACGTAGAGGTCCCACTTCTCGGCCACCCCCGGCTGCGAGCGGTGCTGCCTGGTCAGCGGGGAGGTCTCCACCGGGAAATCCCGGACGAAAGTCGGGGCGTGCAGGTGATCGCCGACGAAGTGTTCCCACAGTTCCTCGATCAGTTTGCCGTGGCCGAGTTTGGGATCGAACTCCAGATCGTGCGCGGTGGCGAAGGCGCGCAACTTCTCCACCGAGGTCTCCGGGGTTACTTCCTCACCGAGTGCCTCCGACAACGAGCCATACATTGTCAGGGAGGTCCACTCGCCGGACAGGTCGTACTCGCTGCCGTCGGAAAGGGTCACCACCTGGGTGCCGAAGACCGCCTCGGCGGCTTCCTGCACCAACTCCCTGGTCATCACCGCATTGGTGTCGTAAGTGGCGTACGCCTCGTAGTACTCCAGCATGGCGAACTCGGGCGAATGGGATGAGTCGCTGCCCTCGTTCCGGAAGTTGCGGTTGATCTCGAAGACCTTCTCGATCCCGCCGACCACGCAGCGCTTGAGGTACAGCTCCGGCGCGATGCGCAGGTAGAGCTCCATGTCGAAGGCATTGGACCGGGTGACGAACGGCCGGGCCGCCGCGCCGCCGTGCAGCGTCTGCAGCATCGGCGTCTCCACCTCGGTGAATCCGCGCCGGTGGAAGGAATCACGCAGGGAACGCATTACCCCGGCGCGGGTTTCCACCACTTCCCTGGCCTTCGGGCGCACGATCAGATCGACGTAACGCTGCCGGATGCGGGTTTCCTCGGCCAGTTCCTTGTGCGCGACCGGCAGCGGCCGCAGCGCCTTCGAGGTCAGCTGCCAGCCGTCGGCCATCACCGACAGCTCACCGCGCTTCGAGGTGATCACCTCACCGGTGACGAACACGTGGTCACCGAGGTCCACATCGGACTTCCAGGCGGCCAGCGCCTGCTCGCCGACCTTGGCCAGGCTGATCATCGCCTGCAGTTCGGCGCCGCCCTCGCGCAGGCTGGCGAAGCACAGTTTCCCGGTGTTCCGCATGAACATCACGCGGCCGGTCACGCCGACGCGGACCCCGGTCGCGGTGTCCGCGGGAAGGCCGTCGTGCGCGGCGCGGATTTCGGCGAGGCCGTGCGTGCGCGGGACCTCGACGGGATAGGGCTCGACGCCCTCGGCGAGAATCCGCTCCCGCTTCTCCCGCCGGACGCGCATCTGTTCGGGCAGGTCGTCTTCACTCGTAACGGATGCGGGGTTCTCGCTCATGCGCACAGGGTACGAACCCGCTGATCGGCTACGCCAACCGGATTACCGAAAATGGCAATCCGGTGACCGGCGAACGCGTCCGGTTTCCGCGGTGCCGGAAACCGGACATACTCAGCGTTCGGACTGTTCCTGGAGCAGCGCGTCCAGCCGGGCCGCGTCCACCGTCTCGGCCACCGGGAACCCGGCCGCGTCCAGCCCCTGCTGGATCACCGGCAGCGAGCCGTTGAGCAGGCCGGACCCGTCCGGCACCTCGGCCGGGTCCTGGCCCCGCACCAGCTCCCGGTTGTCCGCGTCGACGAAGACCACCCGCGGCCGGAAAGCGGCCGCCTCGGCGTTGTCCAGCTGCGCGTAGGAGATGACGATGACCAGGTCACCGGGGTGCACGTGGTGCGCGGCGGCACCGTTGATGCCGATGATGCCGGAGCCGCGCTCCCCGGCGATGACGTAGGTCTCCAGCCGGGCGCCGTTGGTCACGTCGACCACGCACACCTGCTCGCCCGCCAGCAGGTCGGCGGCCTCCATCAGGTCCTCGTCGACGGTGAGCGAGCCCACGTAGTGCAGGTCCGCCTGGGTCACCGTGGCCCGGTGGATCTTGGACTTGAGCATCGTCCGGTACATGTCGCTGTACTACTCCCCGGTCGGGATGCCGTGCTCGGCGGCCGCACCGAGCAGGACGGATACGTTGTCGATCAGGCGCGTGCGGCCCACGCGTGCGGCGATCAGCAACCGTGCTTCCCCATCGACGGGGGCCGGGCCGAGATCGTTCCCGCGGAGTTCCAGGTAGTCCACGTCGACCGACGGCACGGCGGCGAGCGTGGCGCGTGCCGCGTCGAGCACCGCCTCGGCGCCACCGACGCCGGCGTGCGCTCCCGCGGTCAGCGCCTTCGACAGCACCACCGCGTCGGCGCGTTCACCTTCGCTGAGGTAGGCGTTGCGCGAGGACAGGGCCATGCCGTCGGCCTCCCGCACCGTGGGCACGCCGATCACCTTGGTCTCGAAGTCCAGTTCCGCGACCATCTTCTTGATCAGGACCAGTTGCTGGTAGTCCTTTTCGCCGAAGAACGCGTAGTCCGGACGGACGATGTTGAACAGTTTCGCCACCACGGTCAGCACGCCGGCGAAGTGGCCGGGCCGGGCGGCGCCCTCCAGTTCGTCCCCCAGCGGTCCGGGGTGGACGGTCACCTGCGCGCCGGGGCGGTACAGGTCGGCGGCGGTGGGTGTGAAGGCGAACTCCGCCCGCACCTCACCGAGCACCTCCAGGTCCCGCTCCAGCGGGCGCGGGTAGGCGTCGAAGTCCTCGTTCTCGCCGAACTGCAGCGGGTTCACGAAGATGGACGCGCCGACCACGGTGTTCGGCAGGCGCTTGGCCCGGCGCAGCAGTTCGCGGTGCCCGGCGTGCAGCGCGCCCATGGTCGGCACCAGCGCCACCTGGTGGCCCACCTGGCGCAACGCCCTGGTGACCCGGCGCAGGTCTGCCGGGCGCTGGTAGCTGTTCAACCCGCCCCGGGTGAACTTGGGCGCGGTTTTCGGTGTGGTCATTCAGGAATCAGCCCCTCGGGCGTGGTCGTCGAGCAGGCCGGTCAGGTCCGCCGCGGTATCCGTGGCCAGCAGTCCGGCACCCGCCGCGCGGGCCGCCGTGCGACGGGCCAGCGCGGTGTAGGAGGCCGACACCTCGGGCGCGCGTTCGGCGAGCACCCGCAGGTGCGACCGAACGGTCCCGGCGTCTCCCCTGGCCACCGGACCGGTCAGCGCGCGATCGCCCTGACGGAGCACATTGTCCAATGCCGCGGAAAGCAGCGGGCCGAGGACCCGCTCGGCGTCCGCGATCCCGGCGCCGCGCAGCAGTTCCGCGCAGTCGGCGACCAGCGTGACCAGGTGGTTCGCCCCGTGCGCCAGCGCGGCGTGGTAGAGCGGGCGGGCGGGTTCCGGGATGCGCACCGGCTCGCCGCCCATCTCCATCACCAGCGCCTCGCCGACGTTCCACGCCGCGTCGTCGCCGGTGGCGGCGGTCACGCCGACGCAGCAGTGCGCCATCCGCTCGATGTCCTCCTCGCGCCCGGTGAAGGTCATCACCGGGTGCAGCGCCAGCGGCAGCGCGCCGGCCTTCTCGGCGGGTGCGAGGATCTCCACCCCGTGCGCGCCAGAGGTGTGCACCACGATCTGGCCGGGGCGCAGGGAATCGGTGGCCACCAGGCCGCGGACCATGCCGGCCAGCGCGTCGTCCGGCAATGCCAGCAGCACCAGGTCGGCGCTGCGCACCACCTCGTCCGGCGGCAGCAGCGGCACCCCGGGCAGCAGGCGCTCGGCGCGGCGCACGGACGCGGCGGACAGTCCGGAAGCGGCGACCACGGTGTGCCCGGCCCTGGTCAGCGCGGCCCCGAGCACGCTGCCGACGCGGCCGGCCGAAACCACTCCGACGGCGAGCCTGGCCGGCCGATCCATGGCGCGGCTATCTCCGACGCTCATAGCGGTCATGCTCCCTCATGCGTTCCGGTCCCGCCTCATCGCGCCCGGCCTCGGCAACTGGGCGAGATTAGCCGCCGCCCGGAGCGGTGTCGGCAGGGAGGTGATGAGCTTCACCCGCTCCGGTTCCCCTCGCGCGGGGCGTTCCGCCTGGACAACCGGACCGCCTCGGCCCGGGACGCCCGCATCGTGGTGATCAGCTCGTCCTGGTGGGTGGCGGCGTCCGCGGGCGCCGTTCCGGTGGCCATCGCGCGGCGCAGGAACGCCAGTTCGGTGACCGCGGACTGGTAGGCGCCGACCGCCCGCGCCGCCGCCCGGCCGGACTCCTTGGCCGCCTGGCGGCGCCACTTCCGCCGGCCGGGCAGGCTGGCCAGCAGGTCCACTTCGGACGGTGCGATCCAGCGCGCGTTGGCCATCGCGGGCAGTGCCGCGGCGACGATCCGCTGTTCGCGGCGGCGGTGCCAGACCACCAGCATCATCACCCCGATGAACATCGGCACCATGATCAGGAAGTAGATGTTGAGGAAGGCATCGGCACCGCCGATGGTGGCCGCGCCGTTCCAGAGCGCGTGCAGCGCGACCGCGGCCAGGTAACCGCCGAGCGGGGCCAGCACGCGGACCGCGCGGACGGTCGAACGCGCGGCCAGGCCGATGCCGAGCCCGGTGAACACGGCGAACAGCGGGTGGGTGAACGGCGAGAGCACCCCGCGCAGGATGAACGCGGCGAGCACGCCGGGGTGCGAGCCGTCCCCGAAGCCGTTCTCCGCGAAGGCGCGGCCGAAGTAGTAGATGTTCTCGGTGAAGGCGAACCCGGCGGCGGAGAAGCCGGCGTAGACGATGCCGTCCACGACGCCGTCGAACTCCTTGCGGCGGCGCATCAGCACGATCAGCACGATCGCCGCCTTGGCCGCCTCCTCCACCAGCGGGGCGGAGACGACCGCGCTGAACGTGCTGCCGTTGCCGCTGCCGAGCAGCAGGTCGCCGACGGTCTCCGCGGTGTTGTTGATCAGCAGCGCGGTGGCGGTGGCCACGAAGGCGCCCCAGGCGAAGGTGACCAGCAGGAGGCCGGCGGGTTCGGGTTCCCAGCGGTCCACCCAGAGGAAGGCGGCGACCACCACGCCGACCGGTACCAGGGCGGCCACCACGCCGATGACCACGGCGAGCACGCCGACGCGGGAGGTCAGCACGCCGAAGAGGACCAGCCCGCACAGGGCGAGCACGATCAGGCCCAGCACCGGGAGCAGCACGGTGACCCGGCGCGGCCGGTGCCGTCGCTGAATCGTCGAAGTGGCGATCACGGTCTGCAGACCATACGCAGGTCTCCTCGGCGCAGCGCCCCGTCCTCCGCCCGGCGGACACGGGAGTGACTCCGGACGCGGGTACCGGGCGGGGGCGGCGTGCTGTGAATGTGGCTTTCACAGCGGAATGTGCAGTGAAAGTGGCTTTCACCGCGCGGGGCGGAGGCGGGCGAGCACGGCGGCGAGCGCGGCGCGGCGGCGAGCGCGGCGCGGCAGCGTGCGCGGGGCGGCGCACGGGCAAAGGGCGCAGGGCGATGGCGGCGAGCGGGCAGGCGGCGTGCTGTGAATGTGGCTTTACAGCGGAATGCAGTGAATGGCTTACGGTGGCGGGGCGGCGGGCGGGCGGAGGCGCGGCGGGCGCCGCGCGGGGCAGCAGCGGGGCGCGGCGGGGGCGCCGTGGCGTGGCGGGCGTGGGACGCGGATGTGGCTTCGGGGGCGTAGTCCGCTCCGAGAGCCACATTCGTGTCGCCGGGCTGGGGTCAGTCTTCGGCTCGGCGGCGTCGGCGGGGGGTGCTGCCGGTGGCGCCGTGGGCGGCGAGCAGTTCGTTCACCGAGCGGCCCGCGGCGTGCGTGCCCTCCGGCTCCTTCTCGGCCTCCGGCTTCGAGTGGCCGCCGGTGTGGCGCGAGCCGTTCGCCGGGGCGGCCTCGGCGAGGCGTTCCCACGACGGCGGCTCACCCTCGGCGCGACGCCTGCGCCCACCACCGTTCGCGGGCTCGGCACTCGCGGCGGGCTTCGGCAGCGGCAGGCTCGCCGACGACTGGTACCCACCGCCCTCGTCGTCCCGGCGGCGACGGCCACCGGGGCGGCCTTCGCTCTGGATGGCCCGCACGGACGGCGGCAGCGTCGGGTTCTGCTTCTCCGCGGCGGGCTCGGCCGGACGGCGCGCGGGACGGGCAGGCTCGGCGGGCTTCGGCCGCTCCTGGGGCTGCTGCGCCGGCTGCTTCGACGCCGCCGGCCGCACGGCTTCGAACTCACCGGTCTCGGCCCGACGACGGCCACCGCTGCGCTGGACACCGCCGTTGTGCTGCGTGCCCCCGTTGCGCGCGGCGCCCCCGTTCCGGCGGCCCGAGTCCCAGGCGGGCTCGGCCGCCCAGTCGAGGTCGAACTCCTTCGACAGCTCGGTCGGCCGCCCGGTGGGCGGTACGATCGGCCTCGGCACGCGCGGCGGCCGGCTCGGCGCCGCGGGCTTGGCTTCGGCGGCCTGGGCCCGCGCGGCTGGCTGACGCGGCGGCGTGATGCCGGACGTCGCGTCAGGTCTCGCGACGCGGGCGCGCCTCGGCTGACGCGGCGGGCGGCACCGGCGCAGCGGGCGGCGGTACTCTGCGTGGCGGGCGGCACCGGCGCGGCAACGGCGCGGCGGGCGGCACCCGGCGCTTCGACGGCGGTGGGGTCACGCCTGGTCCAGCTCGGCCTGTTGCCTGGCGGCGGGCGGACTCGCCCCTACCTTCGCGTCGCACGGCAGTGGCGTGGAGCCGACGTTGTCGGCCGGGCGCACGCGACGGGTCGGCGGGCCGGCCTCCTCGGCGGGCGGCCGCGGCGGCTGCTGCGACGGCGGGTTGAGCACGTTCGGCAGGCTCTGCGAACTCTCACCCGGCTTCTGCACCATCTCCGCGTCGATGATCCGGCGACGGCGTTCCGGCGTGACCACCTTGCGCTCGACCACCCGCTCGATCAGCTCGGTCGGCCGGTCGTTCGGGTCTTCGGCAGCAGGCTTCGCGGCGGCGATCTGGGCCGGCTTCACCGTCGAACTCGATGCCTGCACCAGGCGCTGGTCCTCGTTGAGCGAGCGCATCCTGGTCGCCTGTGCGGTCAGCGCGACCTGCTCGAACAGCACCTCACCGCCGAACAGCGACTGCAGGCTCTCCCGCAGCGCGATCACCTCGGCGCGCAGCGCGTCCAGCTCCTCGCGCGAATCCTCCTGCGCCCGCTCCCGGCTCTCCGCCTCGATCTCCAGCTCGAACTCGCGGCGCGCGGCGACCTCCCGCTCCAGCTCCAGCTCGTAGACCGCCTGCGCCTGCGCCACCTCGTCCTCGGTGGCCGTCACCTGCTTGCGGTACTTGGCGGCGATGAAGGCACCGATCAGCGCGGCCCACAGGGCGGCGATGATGCCGAGACGCAGCCAGCGGAGGTCCTGGGCGAGCACGAGAGCGGCGGTCGCGGCGACCACGAGGGCAAAGCCGACTACGAGCCACGGCCTACCCGAACGGCGGCCGCGCGAGTCGTCACCCACGCCAGTCATGCTCAATACCGTACCTTCTAGTAACCCGACCGAGACCCATTCGGTACTTCGAGCGGTGACTTCTGTGCGTTAACCGGTAGGCCGTCCGGGATGATCGGAATCACGCGACTCCGGCGCGCGGCAGCAGTGCTCCAGCCAGAGCGCGGCACCGATGAGCAAGGCCGCGCACACCGCTCCCCCGACCGCACCAGGCGTGTCACCAGCGGCGGCGGCGTTGTCACCGCCGCGCGGAACAAGGTACGCCAAGGCGCCGATCCACGCACCCACCATCAGCGAGCCGAGCAGCGAGGACGCCTTGGCCAGCGCCACCGCACGGGCGATCGCGATGGCGTCCAGTACCCGACCGGCGCGGATGCGACTACGCAGGGTGAACCCCAGGATGCCCTCGACCGCGGCCAGGATCAGCAGCGGCAACCCGGCGAGCAGCGGGAACCGCGGTAGTTCGCCGTAGAAGAGTTCGAACAGGCCGAAGCCGAGGACGAGGCCGATCAGCCCGGCGACGACGAGCTCGCGAGGCCTGGTGAATTGCATTACGCCACGGTACCCAGCCGCGTCTGGTTGGCTTGACTCTCCAGTGACTGGAGGCTTCAGCATGGCTGCCGTGCACCCCGCGTTCACCATCGGCGAGCTGGCCCGGCGCACGGGCCTGCCGGTGAAGACCATCCGCTTCTACTCCGACGAGGGCCTGCTGCCGCCGACCGGCCGCACCCACGCCGGATACCGGCTCTACGACGCCCACGCGATGGCCCGGCTCGAACTGGTCAAGACCCTGCGTGAGCTGGGGCTCGGCCTGCCGGACGTGGAACGCGCGCTGGCCGGGCAGACCAGCGTGGCCGAGCTCGCGGCGGTACACGTGGACGCGCTCGACGAGCAGATCCGGCGGCTGCGGTTGCGGCGGTCGGTGCTGCGCGCGGTCGCGAAACGGGGATCCGAACTGGAGGAAGTGAAACTGATGAGCAAACTCGCCTCGATGTCCGACGAGCAGCGCCGACGGCTGATCGACGAGTTCTGGGACGAGATGGTCGCGGGCCTCGACGTCCACCAGGAGTTCTACGACCGGATGCGGTCGGCGAAACCGGACCTGCCCGAGGATCCGTCGGCCGAGCAGCTGGAAGCCTGGATCGAACTCGCCGAACTCGTCCAGGACGCGAGCTTCCGCGCGCTGATCCGCGAGATGAGCGAGAACCATTCCGCCGCGCGCGAACGGGGCGAGTCGATGGCGCCGGCCGACCAACCGGACTACACCGCCTTGTTCAACCGGGCGCACGAGGCGCTGGCATCCGGCCTAACGCCGGATTCCCCGGAAGGACGAGCCGCGGCGGACGAACTGTTCAACGCGGGCGCCGGGGACCGGGACGCGTCGGACGTGTCATATCGGCGTGAAGTCCTTGATCGATTCGCTCAAGGTGGTGATCCCCGCGCTGAGCGGTACTGGCAGCTCCTCGCGATCATCAACGGCTGGCCGCCGATTCCCACGCAGGCACCCGCCGTGCAGTGGCTCACCGACGCGATGCGGGCGGCGATCGGCTAGCGCAGGACGAGGTCCGGGCGGCGGTGCACGCCCTGGTCGGGCAGCGCGGCGAGCAGGTCCGCGATCGGGCCGTGGCCGGGCAGCACCGCGTCCGGCTCGATCTCGAGCCACGGGATCAGCACGCTCGCGCGGTCCGGCGTGCCCGGGTGCGGGAGCAGCAGTTCGGGGTCGGCGGAGGACACCCCGTCGACGGTCACCACGTCGACGTCCAGCGTGCGCGGGCCCCAGCGCCGCTCCCGCACCCGGCCCGCCGCGCGTTCCAGGTCCTGCCCGGCCCGCAGCCACGCCCAGTGGTCGCGGGCCGGGTCGTCGACCACGCACACCGCGTTCAGGAAGTCCGGCTGGTCCTCGACGCCCCACGCCTTCGTCTCGTACACCGACGACACCGCGACCGGCCGCAACGCGGTGACCACCGAGGCCAGGAACCCGAGCCGGTCACCGAGGTTCGAGCCGAGCGAGAGCACCGCGCGGCTCATCCGCGCGCCCCCCGCCGCGACCGGCGGATGGTCACCGCCACGTCGTCGAAGGTGAGCGGGATCGGCGCCGACGGCTTGTGCACGGTCACCTCGGCCGCGTGCAGCCGCGAGTCCTTCATCACCTCGTCGGCGATCTTGCCGCCGACGCTCTCGATCAGGTCGTACGGCTCACCGGCCACGATGTCCGCGGCCAGCTGCGCCAGTTCGCCGTAGTGCACGGTCTTCGTCAGGTCGTCGGTCGCGGCGGCCTCGTCCAGGTCGAGCCACACGGTGAGGTCGATGACGAACTCCTGCCCATCGCGCTTCTCGTGCTCGAACACCCCGTGCCGGCCGAACACGCGCAGCCCGGTCAGCGTGATCCGATCGGTCATCCCCGCCTCCAAGCCGAAGCTACGGTCACGGCGTCCAGCGAGGCACCGACCTCGTGCACCCGCACGCCCCAGGCACCGGCCGCGGCGGCCAGCGCGGACACCGCGGCGGTCGCGTGCTCACGGCCAGCCGGCGGCCGCGGCTCCCCGGCCGAGGACAGCAGCCGCCCGAGGAAACGCTTGCGCGACGCCCCGACCAGCACCGGGAACCCGAGCGACAGCACCGAGTCCAGTCCGTGCAGCAGGGCCCAGTCGTGCTCGGCCTGCTTGGCGAAACCGAGGCCGGGGTCCAGCACGATCGCGTCCTCGGCCACCCCGGCGGCCAGCGCGGCGTCCACCCGTTCCGACAACTCCGCGCGCACCTCGGCGACCACGTCGGCGTAGACGGCCAGCTTGGTCATCTCCCGGCTGTGCCCGCGCCAGTGCATCAGCACCCACGGCACCTCGGCGGCCGCGGCCACCTTCGCCATGTCCGGATCGGCGAGCCCGCCGGAGACGTCGTTGATGATCCGCGCCCCGGCGTCCACCGCGGCCGCGGCGACCGCGGCCCGCGTGGTGTCCACCGAGAGCACCATGCCCTCTTCGGCGAGCGCGCGGATCACCGGCAGCACGCGCTGGATCTCGGTCGGCGCGTCCACCCTGGACGCACCCGGCCTGGTCGACTCCCCGCCGACGTCGATCACGTCCGCGCCCCGCGCCCACATCTCGCGGGCGTGCGCGAGCGCGGCGTCCAGGTCGAGGTAGCGGCCGCCGTCGGAGAACGAGTCCGGGGTGACGTTCAGCACGCCCATCACCGCGCACCGGTCCGGTGCCGGGAGGTTCACCGGCGGCCCTTGATCAGGTCCAGCGCCTCGGCCCGCGAGGTGGCGGACGACTTGAAGATGCCGCGCACCGCCGAAGTGGTGGTGCGCGCGCCCGGCTTGCGGATCCCGCGCATCGCCATGCACAGGTGCTCGGCCTCGACCACCACGATCACCCCGCGCGGCTCCAGCTTGCGGTGCAGCGCGTCGGCGATCTGCGAGGTCAGCCGCTCCTGCACCTGCGGGCGCTTGGCGTAGAGGTCCACCAGCCTGGCCAGCTTCGACAGCCCGGTCACCTTGCCGTGGCTGTTCGGGATGTACCCGACGTGCGCCACCCCGTGGAACGGCACCAGGTGGTGCTCGCAGGTGCTGTACATCGGGATGTCGGTGACCAGGACCAGCTCTTCGTGGCTCTCGTCGAAGGTGCGGTCCAGCACCTGGTCCGGATTGCTGTACAGCCCGGCGAACATCTCGTGGTACGCCCGCGCCACCCGGGCAGGCGTCTCTAGCAGACCTTCGCGGTCCGGGTCCTCGCCGCACGCGAGCAGCAGCTCGCGCACGGCCTTCTCCGCACGATCCTGATCGAACACCGGTCCATCATCGCTGACCCGGTCCTCAGCGGCGCTGCTGGCCGTCCTGATCGTCACCCTCGGGCCGCTGACCACCCTGGTCGGGCGGCGGCGGCTGGTCGGCCGGGCGCCACGGCTGGGCGGGCTGACCACCCGGCGAGGTGGCCGGGGTCCACCCGGGAGGCGCGCCGTAGTGCGGCGGGCCGGCCGGGTTCTGCCCGCTGCCCGGTTGGTACGGCGGCTGACCGCCGTACGGCTGGGGCTGCGGCCAGTGCGCCGTGCCGTTCGGGGCGTTGTGCGGCCGGGCACCGTTCGGGTAACCACCGGGGGGCGGCGGGGCGAACGGGTTCGGGTTCGGCGGCGGCTCGGGCGCGCCGTGCGGCGGCCCACCGGGCAGGTCACCGCCGCCGGGCGCGGTACCGACCGGGGTCGGCGCCGGGCGCACCACCGGCTTCTCCTGCGGCGGGGGCCACGGCTCACCGCGCTCGATGGC
Organism: Amycolatopsis sp. 195334CR; assembly: GCF_017309385.1. Classification (NCBI taxonomy): domain Bacteria; kingdom Bacillati; phylum Actinomycetota; class Actinomycetes; order Pseudonocardiales; family Pseudonocardiaceae; genus Amycolatopsis; species Amycolatopsis sp. 195334CR. Next base: position 1,904,320 of record NZ_JAFJMJ010000001.1, read on the forward strand.
CAGCTCACCCGGGGTCTTGATCGGCGGCTTGTCCGACGGGGTGCGCTCACCGAACTCGTTGAACACGGTGATGTGCGGCCGCTTCTCCACCGTGGCGAAGATGCGCTCCAGGTCCTTGCGCTGCAGGGTTTCCTTCTCCAGCAGCTCGATCACCAGCTCGTCGAGCACGTCGCGGTAGGTGTTGAGCACCTCCCACGCCTCGGTGTGCGCGGTCTCGATGAGCTTGCGGACCTCTTCGTCGATCTCGTGCGCGACCTCGAGCGAGTAGTCCGCCTGACGACCCGCCGACCGGCCGAGGAACGGGTCGCCCTGCTCCTGGCCGTACTTGACCGCACCGAGGCGCGCGCTCATGCCGCCGTACCGTGACCATCGCGCGGGCGATCTTGGTGGCCTGCTCGATGTCGGAGGAGGCACCGGTGGTCGGCTCGTGGAAGACCAGTTCCTCCGCGGTCCGGCCACCCATCGCGAAGACCAGGCGGCCGATCATCTCGGAGCGGGTCATCAGCTCCTTGTCGTCCTCGGGCACCAGCAACGCGTGCCCGCCGGTCCGCCCGCGGGGCAGGATGGTCAGCTTGTAGACCGGCTCGATGTCCGGCATCGCCCACGCGGCGAGCGCGTGCCCGCCCTCGTGGTAGGCGGTGATCTTCTTCTCCTTCTCGGAGATGATCCGGCTCTTGCGGGCGGGCCCGCCGATCACCCGGTCCACCGACTCCTCGAGCGCGGCGTCGGTGATCACGTGCCCGTTCTGCCGGGCGGTGAGCAGGGCGGCCTCGTTGATCACGTTGGCCAGGTCGGCACCGGACATGCCGACCGTGCGCTTGGCCAGCGCTTCCAGGTCGGTGCCCTGCGCGATCGGCTTGCCCTTGGAGTGCACGGCCAGGATCGCGCGGCGGCCGCGCATGTCCGGCGCGGACACCGGGATCTGGCGGTCGAACCGGCCGGGGCGCAGCAGCGCCGGGTCCAGGATGTCCGGGCGGTTGGTGGCGGCGATCAGGATGATGCCGCCGCGCGCGTCGAAGCCGTCCATCTCGACCAGCAGCTGGTTCAGCGTCTGCTCGCGCTCGTCGTGGCCACCGCCGAGGCCGGCGCCGCGCTGGCGGCCGACCGCGTCGATCTCGTCGACGAAGATGATGCACGGCGCGTTCTGCTTGGCCTGCTCGAACAGGTCGCGAACGCGGGAGGCACCGACACCGACGAACATCTCCACGAAGTCCGAACCGGAGATCGTGTAGAACGGCACGCCGGCCTCACCGGCCACCGCGCGGGCCAGCAGCGTCTTACCGGTACCGGGCGGGCCGTAGAGCAGCACGCCCTTCGGGATCTTCGCGCCGAGCGCCTGGTAGCGCGCCGGGTTCTGCAGGAAGTCCTTGATCTCGTACAGCTCTTCGACGGCCTCGTCGGCGCCGGCCACGTCACCGAAGGTGGTCTTCGGCATGTCCTTGTTGAGCTGCTTGGCCTTCGACTTGCCGAAGTTGAGGACGCGGTTCCCGCCGCCCTGGGCGTTGTTCATCATCCACATCAGCAACAACAGCAGCAGCGCCAGCGGGATCATGTAGATCAGCAGCTGGGTGAAGATCGAGTCCTGGCTGACCGTGGTGGCGAACTTGATCGGCTGGCCGTTGTTCTTGGCCTCGATCAGGCCGTTGTAGATCTCGTCCCCGGCCTCGGCCGGGTACTGCGTGCGGATCTGCGTGACCTGCTTGCCGTCGACCTCGATCGGGTTGGCCAGGGTCAGCTTGAGCTGCTGTTCCTTGTCCTCGAGGTTCGCTTCCTTGACGTTCCCGCTGGTGACCTGGGCCATCGCCTGGGAGGTCGGGGTCTGCGTGTAGGCGCGATCGCTGTCGAAGATCGTGGAGAACACGAAGTAGAGCAGCACGAGGGCGAGGATCCACAGCAGTGGGTTCTTGAGCAGGCGCTTCCGGTCCATATGACTCGGCCGTGGTTGGCCTCAGCCCTCCCTGATTAGGCGGTTTGTGTGACATCCGCCGTCACGATCTTGACAAGTTCAGCGGCGCACGGGGCTACGCGTCCCACCAGGGTACCGCCCACCTCGGACGGGCACCTGTGCGAGCCTCCCGCAGGTCAACGGATGTGCGTACGTGTGTGTTCCCTACCGGGTCTCACCCAGTGCGGCCACCATCTCACCGAGGCGGCTGCGCAGTGTCTTCGGGTCGGCGGGGGCCACCGTCACCCATTCGCTCCCGTCGCGACCGGGCCGGGAAAGGCTGAGGTAACGCCCGGTGCTGGTGTCGAACCAGGCGAGCACGGGCGACCGGCGGCGGGTGCCCATCGAGTTCCGCGTGTTCGCCGCGAGCTGACCACCGCGGATGCGCGGCTGCCCGGACAGCAGGGCGTAGGCCTCACGCGGATCGGTGGGGCGCTCGGACAGCGAGGGGCGGCGGCGTTCGCGGCCCTTGCCCGCGGCCTCGCCCTCCTTCGCCGCGCCGGAGAGCACCGGCCGCTTCGGCGGCGTGCGCATGGCTTCGTGCAACGGCAGCGTGATGGACGCCTCGGTGCCACGCGGACCGGCGGGCAGCAGGTCGACCACCGAGGAGACCAGGCTCTCCGGGTAGGCGGGCCGCAGCCAGATGCCGTCGTTGTCCTGCACCGCGACCACCGCGTCCCGGCCGTCCGACGCGGCGAGCACGCCGACCGGCGGCGCCTGGAAGTCGGGGATGTGCAGCGCGTCGATGCTGCTGGTCGGCCGGGCCAGCAGGGTGAGCCAGTCCTCGATGTGCGGTTCGAGCCTGCCGTGCCCGTCGCGCACGCCGCGGGCCTTCAGTTCGGCGTTGGCCCGCTGCCGCAGCGCGATCCGCTCGTCCTCGCTGTCGCCGTGCGAGCGGACCCGCAGCGGGTACGGGAGTTCCCCGATGTTCATCGCCTCCCAGAGGAAGTCGAACGCCATCGGCGTGAAGAACTCCTGTGCGGGCACTTGCTCCTCCTCCGGTACGGAAGCGATCAGATGCGGGCGGCGCCCGCGTCGCTGGCGGCGCCCGCGAGCATCTCACCGAGGCGGCTGCGCAGGGTCGCCGCGTCCGCCGGGGCGATGGTGATCCAGTCGCGGCCGTCGCGGCCGCGGGTGGCCTGGGTGAAGTAGCGGCCCGACTCGGTGTCGAACCAGCTCAGCACCGGCGTGCGCACCTTGCCGCCGGTGCGGTTGCGGGCGTTCGCGCCGATCTGGCCGCCGCGCAGGCGGGGCTGCGCGTGCAGCCGGGCCAGTGCCTTGCGGTCCTCGTCGGCGCTCGACCGGCCGTCGGCCCCGGCCGGACCGCGGCGCTGCATGAAGTCCACGCCCGAACCGGAGATCAACTGCTCCAGCGGCACGGTGATGGACTTCTCACTGCCACGCGGGGCGGGCGGCAGCAGGCTGACGATCGCGCTGGCCAGCCCGTCGGCCGGGGTCTGGTGCAGGTGCAGACCTCGGTGGTCCTGCACGGCGAGCAGCCCCTGCGCGCCGAGCGCCGAGGCCACCGCGAGGATCGGCTCGATGCCGGGGTTCGGCAGGTGCACCGAGTCCAGGCTCAGTTCCGGGCCGGAGAGCACGCCGAACCAGTCTTCGATGTACGGCTCGGGGCGGCCGCGGCTGTCGGCCACCCCGCGCTGCACCAGCCCGGTCAGCACCTGCTGCCGGAGCGTGGCCCGCTCGTCGACGGTGTCGCCGTGCGAGCGGGCCTTCAGCGGATACGGCAACTCGGCGTTGCCGAAGGACTCCCACAGGAAGTCGAGCTCCAGCGGAGTCAGCAGCTCCGCCTGCGCCATTAACGGTCCTCGTCGTCGGTCCAAGCACCGATCACCGGCGGCGGCGTGGCCTCGTTCGCGCCGAACGCGTCGTCGGGGTCGGGCTCGATCAGGAAGGAGGCGTGGGTGTGCTCCTCTTCCTCCTGGGCCTGGGCACCGTGGGCCCCGCCCATGCCACCCATGCCGCCCATGCCCATTGGGGGCGCGCCCTGGCCACCGATCGTGCCGCCCGGCGAGACCACGCCCGTGTTCTGCGGGGCGGCGCTGGCGGCGCTGTTCGGCGCCTGCTGCGCGGCGGCACCGGTCTCCGAAGCGGCGGACTTGGTGGCACCACTGCGGTTCCCGCTGCCCAGCGCGCGGCCACCGGCGAGCCTGGCGGTACGTTGAGCCTCCGCGGCACCGAGCGCCGAGCGGGCTGCCTGCCGGTGCGGCGGGCGGCGGCGTGTCGGGGCGGCACCGGCACCCACGCCGGTCCCGACGCCCACGCCCTGGCCCGGCGCGTAACCGGCCTGCGTGGTGGCCGAGCTGACCGAGGCACCGGGCGCGGCGGCGGACGAGCTGTTGCCCAGCCCGGGCGCCCCGCTGCCGGCGTAGTCACCGCTGTAACCGCCGTACGGGCCGGTCACCGAGGCACCGCCGACCGAGGGCACGCCACCGCTGACGCCGGTCAGGCCGAGCCCCGACGGGCCGTTGCCGCTGAACGGCTTGAGCCCGAGCGACTCCGGGCCGAAGCTCGGCGTGGCGCTGTCCACCTCGGACATCGCCTGGGTGTAGCGGTTGAAGAAGGCGACCTGCTGGGCCTTGACCTCGTCCGCGGCGTCCGACTGGGCCTTCATGTCGGCGACCATCGCGGCCGGACCGCCGGCCAGCATGGCCTCGGTCTGCTTCTGCGGGTCGAACTGCTTCGGGGCGGGCATCTTCTTCACCTCGGCCGCCGCGGCGGCCTGCTGCGCCAGCCGGGTGGACATGGTGCTGGCCGCTTCCGAGGCGGTGGAGCTGGAGTTGGCGATGGCCACCAGGGTGCCCTGCGCGGCGCCGGCGCCCTGGCCGACCCAGGCCGCGCCGAGTTCGCTGATCGCGTTGTACAGGTCGTTGGCCGCCTGGGTCAGGTCCTTGCTGTGCTGGCTCCAGACCTGGCTGGTGGCCTCGGCCGTGCCGGGGTCGTTGTTCACCGTGGCGCCTTCGTAGAGCTGCTGGCTCTCCTGCGCCTGCCAGTTCGGCGGGTTGGTGATCGCGCGGTCGGCGCCCATGTCGGGGCCGTCGGACCGGCCGCGGGCGCTCTCCACGATGTCGACGGTCGACGAGTTGTCCCCGAGTGGGACGTTCGACCCATCCTGCGGTGCCATGCTCGGTTACCCCCTGAGTCTCACGCGCGGCCGTTGAGCGCGTTGACGGTGTCGTGCTCGAAGTCCTGGTAGTGCTTCATCGCGGCGAGGATGCCCTGCTCCGCCTGCTCGTACTGGTAGAGCAGGTTCTGCAGCGCGGTGGCGTAGGAGTCACCGCCACCCTGGGCGCGGTCGGACACCTTCGCGGCGATGGCCTGGCCCACCGGGTTCGCCCCGAGCTTCGGCGGTTCGGCGAGCGTGCCCGCCCCGCTGAGCAGCGCTTCCACGGCGTCCTTGCCCGTGCGGATCTTGTTCAGCACGGTCTGCGCGGCGTCGGGGTCTACCCCCACCTGGCCGGTGGCCGCGGCGTTGCGGAAGGCGGCGGCGTCCGCCAAGCTGCTGTTCCCCATCCTGCCTCTCCTGTCCCCAGGTCCAGGTCGCGTCCACGCCGCGACCAGATCCGTCCTTCGCATAGGTTAACGCAACCGATGCGGACCTATGACGCGTTCTCCCGCAAGAAGGTTCCCGCTTTCCCGCCGGTCAGGACGAGTAGACCTTCGGGTCCAGTGTGCCGATGTAGGGCAGGTCGCGGTACCGCTCGGCGTAGTCGAGGCCGTAGCCCACGACGAACTCGTTCGGGATGTCGAATCCGATGTACTTGACCGGTACGTCCACCTTCACCGCCTCCGGCTTCCGCAGCAGGGAGCACACCTGCAGCGAGGCCGGGTTGCGGCTGGCGAGGTTCTTCAGCAGCCAGGACAGGGTCAGGCCCGAGTCGACGATGTCCTCGACGATGAGCACCTCCCGCCCGGCGATGTCGCGGTCGAGGTCCTTGAGGATGCGCACCACGCCCGACGACGAGGTCGCCGATCCGTAGGAGGACACCGCCATGAACTCCAGCTGTGCCGGCACCGGCAGCGCGCGGGCGAAGTCGGTCATGAACATGACCGCGCCCTTGAGCACCCCGACCAGCAGGAGGTCCGTGCCACCGGGTGGGTAGTCGGCGGCGACCTGCTCGGCCAGTTCGGTGATCTTGTCGTTGATCTGCTGCTCGGTGATGAGCACGGAGGCGATGTCGCCTTCGTACACGGGTGTCCCCTTTAACTCTTGATCTGTCCGGGTGGGAGCACGGTCAGCCTGCCATGCGCCCTCCCGGCCACCAAGTCGCCGGGTAACCAAACACCGCCCTGTCCCCGCCAGGCACCGACCAAGTCGTCGACGGAGCGCAGGTGGGCGTCGGTGAGATCGCGCACACCGGACTCGATCAGCCATCGCCGCAGCGCACGGCGCCGCAGTGGCGCGGGAGCGCCGAGCAGCGGCTCGATCTCCAGCACGGGGCCGTTGCGGGCGGCCAGCAGCACCTCGTCGGCGAGCTGGTCCAGCGCCTCGGAATCCTCCCTGAGTTGCTTCGCGGTACGGGCCAGCGCGGCGGCGACCCCGCCGGAGAGCACGTCCTCCAGCAACGGCAGGACCTCGCGGCGAAGCCGGACCCGGGTGAACCGCGGATCGGTGTTGTGCGGGTCGGACCACGGTTCGACACCGAGCGCCGCGCAGGCGGCTTCGGTCGCCGAGCGCGGCAGGTCGAGCAGCGGACGGCCCCAGGGCGGGTCGAGCGGGCGCATCCCGGACACCGACCGCGGGCCGGACCCGCGGCCCAGCCCGAGCAGCACGGTCTCGGCCTGGTCGTCACGGGTGTGCCCGAGCAGGACCAGCGCGTCCGGCATGGCCTTGGCGAGGGCGGCGTACCTCGCCTTGCGCGCGGCCGCCTCCGGTCCCCCGGGTCCGGTCACCTCGACCGGCAGCACGGTCGCCTCGTCCACGCCGAGCTTGAGCGCGGTCGCCGCCGCGTGCTCGGCCACCTCGGCGGAGGCGTCCTGCAGTCCGTGGTCGACCACCAGCGCGCGCACCCGCACGCCCAGGCGGTGACCGGTGAAGGCGGCGGCCTCGGCGAGCGCGAGCGAATCCGCGCCGCCGGAGACCGCGACGCCGAGTTCGCCCGAGGTCAGCCCGGAGGTCCTTCCGGCCTGGCCGAAGAACTCCCGCACAGCGCGGCGCACCCGCGCCACGGCGGGATCCGGCTTCACCGGCCCATGCGGCGCAGCCAGGCGTCCGGATCGGCGATCTCGGCCCGGCTGGGCAGGGTGTTCGGCGAGGTCCAGACCGCGTTGAAGCCGTCCATGCCCGCCTTGGCGACCACGTGCTTGGTGAACGCGGCGCCCTCGGCGTACTGGCGGATCTTCGCGTCGAGGCCGAGCAGGCTGCGCAGGAGGCGGTCGAGCAGGCCGCCGCCCTTGCGCCGCTCGGTGAACCGGCCGCGGATGGTGGCCACGCTCGGCACCACGGCCGGGCCGACCGCGTCCATCACGTAGTCCGCGTGCCCTTCGAGCAGGGTCGACAGCGCGAGCAGCCGGTCGAACACGGCCCGCTGCTGCGGGGACTGGAACAGCTCGGCCAGGTTCCGCTTGTTCTTCACGTCCTTGATCGTGTCCGGCAGCCTGCCCAGCAGGTCACCGAGGCCGTCGGCGTCGGCGAGGCCGCCGACCAGCCGTTCCACCTCGTCGGCGAAGTAGTCGCGCAGCCAGGTGACCGCGGTGAACTGCAGCCGGTGCGTGACCTCGTGCAGGCAGACCCACATCCGGAAGTCGCGGGCGGGCACGTTCATCGCGCGCTGGGCGGCGACCACGTTGGGCGCGACCAGCAGCAGCTGGCCTGCCTTGTCCGGCCCTCCGAACGGGTCGTACTGGCCGAGCACCCGGGACGCCAGGAACGAGAGGACCACGCCGGTCTGCACCCCGGCGCCCGCCGCGAGCACCGGCGCGAACGGGGTGTTCTCCCTGGCCAGCGCCTTGTGCGTGAGCGCGTCCAGCCCGGCGGCGGCGGAGCGGACCCAGGCCGGCCGGTCGACCACCTCGCCGGGCAGCAGCGGCAGCCCGGTGCCGAGGCCGGTGAGCTCGCGGACGTGCTCCTCGGCGGGGATGGTCAGCTCGCGGAGTTCGGTGACCGCGGTGTCCGCCTCCTCGCGCGGCACCACCGGCCCGCTGCGGACCAGGAAGGCACCGGTGGAAGCGGCCAGGGACCAGTCGACCACCGGTCTGGTGCGGTCCGTTTCGCCAGCGGATTCCGGGGACTTCGAGGAGTCGACGGTCATACCTCGACGATACGGCTTATCGGCAACCACAACCGCGCAACTCGGCGACCACCACGTCCAGTGCGCTCCTGGCCGCGTCGGACTCCGAGCCGAGGGACATCAGGGTGAACACCAGCAGGTGGCCGTCCTTGTCCAGGACCACGCCGGCCAGCGTGTTCACCCCGGACAGCGTGCCGGTCTTCGCCCGCACCCAGCCCTTCCCGGCTTCCTCCGGGCCGGAGGTGTACCGGCTGACCAGGCGCCCGGTGCTGCCACCGGCCACCGACAGGTCGCCGAGCAACGGCCGCAGCTTGGCCGTCCGCGGGTCCTTGCCGTCCGGCGCGGCGGCCACCGCGAGCACCTCGGAGAGCACCTTCGCCGGGATCCGGTTGTTCACCGAGAGGCCGCTGCCGTCGGACAGCTCCACGCCGTCGAGGTTGAAGCCGTTCTTCTTCAGCACGTCGAGCGTGGCCTTGGCGCCGCCGTCGAAGGAGGCCTTCCCGCCGGTGGCCAGCGCGGTCTGCCGGGCGAGCGCGTCGCCCATCAGGTTGTCCGAGTGGTTCAGCACGTTGCTGATCAACTCGGCGAGCGGCGCGGACTTGATCTCGCCGAGCACCTTGGCGCCCTCGGGGGCCTTCGCGTTGCCACCGGCGGAGGCGCCGAGCTTGCTCGCGAACTTCTCCGCGAACGACTTCGCCGGCGTGCCGACGCGCATGGACTTCTCGTCGGTGGCGCTGGAGCGCCCGCCGTCGAGCATCACCGGCTCGACCGCGGCGGCGTAGGTGGACGGCGCGTCCTCGGGCGCCCAGCCGGGGCCGATCGTCTCGCCCGAGTAGACGCTCAGGTCCAGCTGGACCTGCTTGATCTTGCCGCCGGAGGCGTCCTTGACCTGCTTGACCAGGTCGTCGAGGTGCGCGGAACCGGGGTAGATGGAGTCCTTGCCCGCGGGCAGGGAGTTGATCGTCGGATCGCCGCCCGCCACCACGATCGCGGTGCTCGGGTCGGCGCCCTGCACCACCTTGGTGGAGATCTGGTGGCCGTGGTCCATCGCCAGCAGCGCGGCGGCGACGGTGAGCACCTTGGTGGTGGAGGCGGGGGTGAGCGGTTTGTTCGCGTCCTTGGCCCAGAGCTCGGTGCCGGTGGCGGGGTCGATCACGCTGCCGCTGAGCGTGCCGAGCGCGGCGGAGCCGGCGGGCCCTTCGAGCGCCGCCGCCACCCCAACGGGGGTCGGGCTCGGCGCGGAGGGGCCGGGCGGCTGGAGTTGGCGGTTCACCGCGAGGGCGGCGGGAGCCTCGCCGCGGGGTTTGTTGGGCGCCCACGGCAGTTCGAGGCGATTCGCCACGGACGGCTGAACGGCGGCGAACGCCCCGCCGCCGAGCAGCAGCAACACCACCAGCACGGCCGCGATCCACGGCCACTTCCTCCGGCGGCGGGGTTCGGTCTCGGTGGGTGCGGGCGGGGGCTCCTCGGCGCCGGTGGTCGCGGGAGCGGGATGCTGCTCACCGGACGGTTCGATGCGCATCGGCTGGGCATGGACCACGGCTGGTACGACGGGCACCTGGGGGCCGCGCTGGTCGGCCTCGGCCTGATGCGGCCAGGACTGCTGCGCTTCGGCCTGCTGGGGTGGCCGCTGCTGCTCGGCCCACGGCTGCCGTGCGTCGGCGGGGTGGGGGCGCTGCGGCCACTCGGCCTGCTGGTTCTGCTGAGAGGCCTGCTGCTCCGACGGCGCCTGCGGGGGCCGCGGCTGCTGCCGCTCGACCTGCTGGGGCTGCGGCCGCTCCGGCGGCGGCGCCTGCTGCGAGCGCTGGTCCAGCCACTGCGTCTGCTCGGTCTCCGGCGACGGCTGCTGCTGCGACGGCGACGGCTGCTGCGACGGCGACTGCGACGACGACGGCGAAGACTGCGGAGGCTGAGCCGATGGCTGCGACTGCCGGTACGGCTGCGTCGCCTGCTCCGGCGGGGTGTTCGGCTGGAACAGCGACCCCTGCGCCCGCAGCTGCTGCACCGGCCGCGTCGCCTGCGGGACCGAATCGGTGCGCACCCAGAGCGTGTCCTGTTCAGCCAGCGAAGGCGGTACGGCTTTCCCCGGCGAGTCGTCGTGATCGGCCGAGGGCCACTGCTCCTCGGCGGGCCATCCCGGCTCGTCCGGCCTGGTTCTGTCCGGCACGCACCCCTCCTCCGGTGTCCCCCAGCTCACACCAAGAACCCATCGGTGCGGGTCCGTGGTCACGCGTGGTCCACACTAGTGGTGTCAAGCCAACGAACCGGTGAGCCGCCCGCCTTTGCTCGGGCTTGCCCAAACAAGATCAGCGAGGATCGGCGTGGAGTTCGACGTCACGATCGAAATCCCCAAGGGGGAGCGCAACAAGTACGAGGTGGACCACAAGACCGGGCGCATCAAGCTGGACCGCACCCTGTTCACGGCCACCCAGTACCCGGCCGACTACGGCTTCATCGACGACACCCTGGGCCAGGACGGCGACCCCCTGGACGTGCTGGTGCTCGTGCAGGAACCGACCTTCCCCGGCTGCCTGATCCGCTGCCGCGCGATCGGCATGTTCCGGATGACCGACGAGAAGGGCCCGGACGACAAGGTCCTCGCGGTCCCGTCGGACGACCCGCGCCTGGAGCACCTGCGGGACATCCACCACCTGAACGAGTTCCACAAGCTGGAGATCGAGCACTTCTTCCAGGTCTACAAGGACCTCGAACCGGCCAAGAGCGTCGAGGGCTCGACCTGGGCCGGCCGCGTCGAGGCCGAGGCGGAGATCCAGCGCTCCTACGAGCGCGAGAAGGACCACCTCGCCAAGCTCGAAGCCGAGGGCGGCGAGCAGCACTAGTACCACCCGGAAGCGGGGCGTCACCGACAACGGTGGCGCCCCGCTTTCCGTCAGTGGGCCAGTGCGGGCACCGGCCGCGACTCTTCCTCTTCCTGCCGCAGCTCCAGCGCCGACTTGTCGGCCAGCGGCGTCTCCCGCAGGAACCACAGCAGCGCGAACCCGGCCGCCAGCAGGACCCCGCCGACCACGAAGACCGTGCTCATCGCGCTGGAGAAGCCTTCGAGGATCGGCCGCGCGAGCACCGGGTCCAGTCCATTCAGGAACGACGTGTCGTTCAGGTCCAGCTGCCCGCTCGACAGCTTCGCCGCGAACTCCGCGTTCGCCGGGTTGGCCAGCGCCGCCGCATAGGCCGGGCTCGACATCACCTGGGCCACCGCCGCCACGATCCGGTCCCCCACCGACCCGAACAGGATCGACAGGAACACCGCGGTCCCGGCCGTCCCGCCGATCTGCCGGAAGAACGTGGTCGACGAGGTCGCCACGCCCAGGTCCGACGGCGCGACGTCGTTCTGCGCGGCCAGCTGCAGGGTCTGGAAGGCCCCGCCGAGGCCAAGACCCATCAGGAACGCCATCGCCATCACGATCGCCAGCGGGGTGTCCACGCCGATCGTGCTGAACAGGAACATCGCCACCGACATCAGCCCGAGGCCGAGCACGCCGAAGATCTTGTAGCGCCCGGTCGAGGCCACGATCCGGCCGGAGAGCAGGCTCGCCACCATGATCCCGGCGGTCAGCGGCAGCAGCTGCAGCCCGGCTTCGGTGGGCGTCGCGCCCTTGACGATCTGCAGGTACAGCGGCAGCGACATCATCGCGCCGAACATCCCGGCGCCCTGCACGAAGGTGACCACCGTGCTCAGCGCGAACGCCGAGCGCCGGAACAACCGCAGCGGCAGCAGCGCCGCGTCCCCCATCCGGCGTTCGTTCCACACGAACGCGACCAGCCCGGCGACGCCGACCAGGTACATCAGCACCGAGGTGGCCGAGCCCCAGCCCCACTCGCGGCCCTGCTCGGCGACGATCAGCAACGGCACCAGCCCGACGGTCAGCGTGGCCGCGCCGAGGTAGTCGACGCGCTGCTCGACCCGGGTGTGCGGGATGTTCAGCACCTTGGTGACCACCACCAGCGCGATCAGCGCCACCGGCACGTTGATCAGGAACACCCAGCGCCACCCGGCCAGCCCGGCGAACGAGTCCAGGCCGGCGAAGGCCCCGCCGACCACCGGCCCGAGCACGCTGGAGATGCCGAACACCGCCATGAAGTAACCCTGGTAGCGACCGCGTTCCCGCGGTGCGGTGATGTCGGCGACGATGGCCAGCGCCAGCGACATCAGGCCACCGGCGCCCAGGCCCTGGAACGCGCGGAAGGCGGCGAGTTCGTACATCGAGCCCGCCATGCCGCTGGCCAGCGAGCCGACCAGGAACAGCGAGATCGCGGTCAGGTACATCGGCTTGCGGCCGTAGAGGTCGGACAGCTTGCCGTAGAGCGGGGTGGAGATGGTCGCGGTGATCAGGTAGGCGGTGGTCGCCCACGCCTGCAGGGTCTGCCCGTGCAGTTCGTCGGCGATGGTTTTCATCGCCGAGGACACGATCGTCTGGTCGAGCGCGGCGAGGAACATGCCCATCATCAGCCCGGAGAGCACGGTGAGGATCTGCCGGTGCGACAGCCCTCCCCGAGCCCCGGGCCCGGTTTCTTCGACGGAATCGGCCATGTCTCGCTCCTCGGATCGTGCCCCCAGCGGGCCTACTTGCTTGCATCATTCAACTACATGCCTGACGCAAGTATTCCGAGATCCTGTTGTAGCGTGCAACTAAATTTCTGTGCGCTCCGTCACCAGGGGCGGATCGTCCGATCCTCCGGCAGCGCCACCTGCCCGGTGACAAAGTGGCTCCACAGCCCGAAATCAAGCGGTTTGCCCGGTTTCGCGCTGGTTTCGGCAAAGCTGTGCGTGCGACCACCCTCCGTGATCGTCGCGCCGAAGGACACCTGGAAGCGCGTGGTCGCGGCCCGGTCCTGCGGAGGCACGGTGGACGGGTTGGCCAGTTCGTCGGAGCCCCAGCGGTAGTCGGCGCGGTACTTCCCGACCACCGGCTCGAAGGTGTTCTCCAGCACCAGCCCGCCCGCGGGCACGGTGATCAGCACGCCGCGCCGGCCGTTGGCGTACTTCGTGTTGAACACGGCGACCTCGGCGACGGTCGACGGGTACAGGTCGGCCTGGCCGGAGCCGACCTTCGAACCCGGCGGGCAGGCGGCCGGCCCGCCGGCCTCGAAGGTGGCGCGGTCGCAGGTCGGGAACGCCTCCGGGGTGAACCGGATGGACTTGTCGAAGAGGAACACGAACTGGCGCATCGCGGCGGGCTTCTCGCCGCTCGCGGTGTGGCTGGTGCGGTCGTAGAAGATCTCGATCCCGTCGCGCGTGCCACCGTCGGGGCGCACGGTGACGTCGAGGTGGTCGATGTTCTCCGGACCCGCGACGTCGGGCTCGGCGACGGGCGCGGGCCCGCCGGGGGTCGGGTGCGGGAACTTCGGCTGAGCGGCTTCCGCGGGCAGAAGACTGCCCGCGGCGGTGGCGAGGGTGGCGAGAACGAACAGCTTGATCGTGGATCGCATGACGCCTCCTGTCGTCTTTTCGAGACCTCTCGAATAGAACACGGCGCCGGTAGAGTCTTCGTGAACCGTCGAAAAGAAGGAGCCCGCTTGCCGCTCGGACGCTGGACGCCGCTCACCCACCCGGAGATCGACGAGGTGGTGCTGGACGACGTGCTGCAAGCCCTCGCCGACCCCACGCGGCGCCGGATCGTGCGCATGCTGCTGGAGGACGGCGACCGGGCGTGCGGCACGTTCGGGCTGAAGGTGGCGCCGTCGACGCTGAGCCACCACTTCCGGAGCCTGCGGAAGGCGGGCCTGATCCGGCAGGAGGACGTGGGGCGGCAGCGGATGAACACGCTGCGCCTGGCCGAACTGGACCAGCGCTTCCCCGGCCTGGTGGACCGGATCCTCGCCGCGGCAGGCGAATGAAAACGGCCGCCGCGGCTGAGTGAACGATGTGACCTTCAGGCGCGAGTCCGCGACTGATCGACCATGAACGACAGAAAGTCACGCGCGCCGCTCCCGGTTTGGCTGGTGCCGCTGGCCACCGTTCTGGTGCTCGCGGTCGCCGCGGTGGTGTTGTTGTGGTTGTGGCGGTGGATCGACGGCCTGGCCATGGCCAACTCGAAGGACCGGGCCACGGCTCAGCTGGACGCGGTGAAGATCGCGGCGTCGATCGTGGTCGCCGGTGGCGGGGTGTTCGCCCTGTACTTGGCAGCGCGGCGGCAGCGGACCCAGGAAGAGGAGTTGCGCGTCCGCCACACCGAACTGGCCCAGCGCGACCGCACGCAGCTCCACGCCGAACAGGACGCCAGGGCGCGTCAGGTGACCGAGCAGTACACCAAGGCAGTAGAGCAACTCGGCCACGAGCGGGCCGCCGTCCGGTTGGGCGGGCTGTACGCGCTGGAGCGACTGGCCCAAGAACACCACGACCAGCGACGGCCGGTGGTGAGCGTGCTGTGCGCTTACCTGCGCATGCCCTACCTGGATCCCGAGGAGGCCGGCGCTGATCTCGATACGCGGCTGCGGGAGCGCGAGGTTCGGTTGACCATCCAGCGCCTCCTGCGAGAGCACGCTCACAACGTCCCGGAACTGGGCAGTGACCCGGACCCGGCGTACTGGGGGAACGACATCGACGTGGACCTCACGGGCGCCACCCTCATCAACTTCGATCTCGCAGAGCGGCGCGTGCACCCCTCGACCAAATTTACTCGCGCGAAGTTCCTCGGCGACGCCCACTTCAGAGAGACGACCTTCACCAGCGACGCCGATATCGATGAGGCCGAGTTCACTCACCTAGCGTTCTTCCAGGAAGCGAAATTTCTCAGGCTAGCCGACTTCTACCGCACCAAGTTTCGCGGGGACACCAGCTTCGGCGGCACCAGATTCAACGAGAGCAGTTACTTCGTCGAAGCAACGTTCGAGGGAACGGCTAGCTTCAGCAAGGCGGAGTTCGTCTTCCTAGCCGATTTCCACGATGCGGTCTTCGAGGATGGGGCCTGGTTTGACTACGCAGCGTTCGTGAATGGCGCCGGGTTCAGCAACACGGCATTCGCCCAACATCCCGACTTCAACGACGCGAAGGTCAAGGCAGCGGACGACGCTCTCCACATCTGGCCGAAAGGATGGGCACCCGGCGCGCCGGCTCCGGACGAGGAGCGAGATGGTGAGTGGGCCACCCTCGCCGCCGCGGGTGGGTGATCGCGGCGGCGAGGTGAAGGCTCAGGCGGTGTAACCCGGAATCGGGTAGTCCGCGAGGAATTCGCGGATTTCCGCGGCGACTGAATCCACAGTAGACGGTTCATCGGCGGCCGCCGCGGTGATGGTGCGGTCGATCCACTCGGCCACCCGCACCTGGTGCTCCGGCCGCAGGCCGCGGGTGGTGATCGCGCCGGTGCCCAGCCGGATGCCCGACGGGTCGAACGGCTTGCGCGGGTCGAACGGCACCGTGTTGTAGTTCAGTTCGACGCCCGCCCGGTCCAGCGCCTGCGCGGCCGGCTTGCCGCCGATCTTCTTGTTCGTCAGGTCCACCAGCAGCAGGTGGTTGTCGGTGCCGCCGGACACCAGGTCGTAGCCGCGCTCCACCAGCGCTTCGGCGAGCGCCTTGGCGTTGTCCACGATCGCGTGCGCGTACGCACCGAACTCCGGCGTCGAGGCCTCGCCCAGCGCCACCGCGATCGCCGCCGTGGTGTGGTTGTGCGGGCCGCCCTGCAGACCGGGGAACACCGCCTTGTCCACGGCCTTCGCGTGGTCGGCGTCGGACAGGATCATCGCGCCGCGCGGGCCGCGCAGCGTCTTGTGCGTGGTCGTGGTGATCACCTGCGCGTGGCCGACCGGCGACGGGTGCGCACCACCGGCCACCAGCCCGGCGATGTGCGCGATGTCGGCGACCAGCACCGCGTCCACCTCGCGCGCGATCTCGGCGAACGCCGGGAAGTCGATCGTGCGCGGGATCGCCGTGCCACCGCAGAAGATCAGCTTCGGCCGGTGCTCCCGCGCCAGCTCGCGCACCTGGTCGAGGTCCACCCGGCCGGTCTCCTTGCGCACGCCGTAGCGCACCGCGTTGAACCACTTGCCGGTGGCGGACACGCTCCAGCCGTGGGTCAGGTGGCCGCCGTCGGGCAGCGCCATGCCGAGCACGGTGTCGCCGGGCGAGGCGAAGGCGAGGTAGGCGGCCAGGTTCGCCGGGGAACCGGAGTAGGGCTGCACGTTCGCGTGGTCCACGCCGAACAGCGCCTTCGCCCGCTCGATCGCCAGCAACTCCACCGGGTCGACGTTCTGCTGGCCCTCGTAGTAGCGCTTGCCGGCGTAGCCCTCGGAGTACTTGTTGGTCAGCACGGTGCCGGTGGCTTCGAGCACCGCCTGCGAGACGTAGTTCTCCGAGGCGATCAGGCGGATCTTCTCGTGCTGGCGGCGGGCCTCGGCCTCGACCAGACCGGCGATCTCGGGATCCGCGGCGGCGAGCGTGGGCAGGGCGGGCTGGTGCGTCATGGTCTCTCCAGACGGTGCTCGACCCGACCCAGGCGCGCGGTGCGGGCCTTCACGTTTCGCTTCCCGGTGGTGCTCCACCTCAAGGCGCCAGTCGCTGCTGCGCCGCGAACTCTATCTCAGCGGCGCAGCACCGGCCGGTAGACCAGTTCCTGGGTGCGGCCGTCCAGCGTCCGGCTCTCCAGCAGGTCGAGGTCGAAGTCCGCGGCCCGCTCGAAGACCGGGTCCACCCCGCTCCGGCCGGTCAGCGCCGGGAAGATGGTCACCTGGACGCGGTCGACCAGCCCGGCGGCCATCAGCACCCGGTTCAGCGACAGGCTGCCGTGCGAGCGCAACGGCACGTCGGACTCCTCCTTGAGCCGGGTGACGATCTCGACCGCGTCACCGCGCGCGATGGTCGCGTCCGGCCAGTCGAAGGTCTCCCGAAGCGTGTTCGACACCACCGTGGCCGGCAGGTCGCGCATCCGCTCGACCCAGGGGTCCATGGTCTCCTCGCCGTCAGCCAGCATCCGCGCGGTCGACCGGAACGTGGTGGCCCCGAAGACCATGCGCTGCTCCTCGCGGTACAGGCCGAGGCGGTGGTCGAGCAGCTCGGGGCCCTGCTTGCCCCAGTAACCGCCCCAGCTGCCGGTGTTGGCCCCGAAGCCGTCGAGGCTGGAGAAGACGTCGAAGGTGTAGGTCGCGGTCATGGTGCGCTCCTCGCGTGGGGTGGTCTCTCACCATGGCTACGAACAGCCTGGCCCCCGTTCGACATCACCGCGAAGGGAATTCCTCGACCTTCACCCCCATGGACCGCGCGGTGCCGGCGATCGTGCGGATCGCCGCCGCCACGTCACCGGTGTTGAGGTCCGGGAGCTTGCGCAGCGCGATCTCCTTCGCCTGCTGGTGGCTCAGGATTCCGGCGGTCTCGTGCCCCGGTCGCGCGGAACCCTTGCCGCCCAGTGCTTTCCGGATCAGGAAGGCGGTCGGCGGGGTCTTGTAGACCAGTTCGAACGAGCGGTCGTCGAACACCGAGACCACCACCGGCACCACGTCGCCGCGCTGGGCCGCGGTGGCCGCGTCGTAGGCGCGCTTGACCTCGACCAGGTTGACGCCGGTCTGCCCGAGCATCTTGCCGAGGTCGACCACCGGCGCCTCACCGGCCGGGAGCTGCAAAGTGGTGCTGAACTGGAGTTTCTTCGGTGCCATTCACCGGACGCTAAGGGCTCCGGTCACTGGAGGGTCAACCCTCGACGGGCTCGATCCCGTCGGCGTGGCGGCGGGCCAGCTGCCGGTAGATCTCGGCGTTGTACTCGACCCAGCCGCGCGCGGAGTCCGAGAGCGGCACGAACTTCTTCGCCGGGCTGCCCATCGCGATCACCTCGGGCGGGACCACGGTGTTCGGCGTGACGGTGGAACCCGCCGCGATCAGCGCGCGCTCGCCGATCTGGGACTGGTCGAGAATGGTCGCGCCGTTGCCGATCAGCGCCTGCTCGCCGACCGTGCAGTCGTGGACGAGGCACATGTGCCCGACGGTGACGTTGCGGCCGATCTCGCACACGCCGTCGTTGACGTGCACGACGGAGTTGTCCTGGATGTTGGCGCCCTCGCGGATGATGATCTTCCCGAAGTCGGCGCGGATGACCGCGCCGTACCAGATCGACACGTCCTTCTCGACGGTCACCGCGCCGATCAACGTGGCGGTGGGGGCGATCCAGGCGTCGGGGTGCACGGTGGGGCTCACGCCCTCGAAGGAGAACAGCGGCATGAGCCCCACCATATGTGCGATCAGACCGAGGCGTTGATCAGGATGTCAACGGCCTTGTCGTTGCGGGCGGTCTGCGCCGGGATCACCTCGTCGGGCGGGTAGAACCCCGGGTTCGAGCCCTTCGGGTACATCTCGAAGGTGTAGCTCAGGATCTTGTGGGCGTACCACATCCAGTCGTCCACCGAGCCGTCGGTGATGTACAGGTCGCTCGCCTGCTGCGGGGTGTACCCGTTCGTCGCGGCCATCTGCTGGCCGAGGCTCTTGAACTTCTGCGCCTCGGCCGCGGTCATGCCCGGCGCGGTGTCGGCGTAGGTGTAGCCGAACGGCCACAGGACCAGCTCCGAATAGGTGTGGAAGTCGATGTGCGACTTGATCTGCTGCACCCCACCGACCCGGCGGGTGCCGACGAAGTCCGCCACGGCCTTGACCTCCGGCGCGGAGAACGCCGCCGTGCCGCGGTAGGTCTCGCTGGACGGGCTGCCCGAGGAACCACCGCAGCAGCCCCACTTGTGACCCCAGTTGCGGTTCGGGTCGGTGCCCTGGCCCTGGCGGTTCTTGCGCCACATCTTGTAGCTGCCGCCGGCGATGTCGTACTCGGAGCCGTCCGGGTTCACCGTCGGGACGACCCAGATCTCCTTGCTGTCCACCATGTTCTTGACGTTGGTGTCGGTGGCGTAGTTGTCGGTGAACCGCTTGACGATGTGCAGGCACATCTCCGTGGTGAGGTGCTCGCGCGCGTGCTGGTTGCAGGTGAACAGCACCTCGGGCTCGGCCTCGTCGCTGCCGACGTTGTCGCTGATCTTGATCACCGGCAGGGTGCGTCCCTGGTACGAGGTGCCGATGCTGGACACCTTCGCCAGGCTCGCGTGGTCGGTGACCGTCTGCTGCAGTTCCGAGACCACCTCGGCGTAGGTGTGGTACTTCTCGTCGCCCGCCGGGAAGTCGGCGGCCGCGGTGGTCACGTCGGCGCTGCGGTTGGCCCGGTACTGCTCGAACCCTGGCCGCTTCTCGACCTTGAAGCCGAGCCCGCGCAACTGCTGCGCGTCGGCGCCGGTGCCGATGATGGTGGTGGTCTCGCCCGCGGTGACCACGTCCACGCCGGTGGCGGAGACCTTCGTCCGCAGTTGCGGGGAGTTCGTGCCGAGTACCTCGTAGAAGTCCATCTGCGTCGCGGCTTCGGCCGCGGCGGTGTCCGGTGCCGCGCCCACCGAGGGGCTCGCCGCAACCGCTGCCGCGATCAGTGCGGCCGCCGACAGGGCGGCTGCCACGCTTCTTCTCTTGCGCATCTGCTCTCCTCGTCGTCAAGCCCGGAACGGGGCCTGTCGACCCACCTTGCTCACCCTGGGGGGTCGGCACAATCCGTAGCGCTACGGATCAAAAGGCCGTAACTACCCGTAGCCCGGATGAGATTGCCAGTGATTAACCAAGTCCTGGCACCTACGGAAGACGGTTGACTTCGCCCCCTCGATCGGGTGAACCTCAGGCGGGCGCGGAAAGGAGCGCGAACGCAACCAGGGCCTCTCCGGATTCCGGAAAGACCCTGGTCAACGGTGGAGCCGCCTAGGGGAATCGAACCCCTGACCTATTCATTACGAGTGAATCGCTCTGGCCGACTGAGCTAAGGCGGCAGGACCGGTTCCCAGTGTAACGGTAACCTCCGGCGTCACTTCACCACCCCGCCGTCGTTATCCCGGGCACCAGCGCCTGCCCAGCTCAGGAGGACCCCGCCGATGCGGTCGAGTCTGCCCCGGACGCTCGCCCTGCCCCTGACGGCAGCGGTGCTCGTCCTGTCCGCCGTGCCCGCCATGGCCCAGACCACCATCCCCACCACGCCGATCCCCCAGCCGAACGACCCAGGCCAGGCGCCGATCACACAGCCGCCGAACCCGGCACCGCTCGGCCACGCGGTCGGCGACGCCGGCACCGGGCTGGGCGTGCTGCGCCTGCTGCCGAACGCGGTGACGACCAACGCCATCCTGCCCGGCGTCGGCGAGCAACTGCCCAAGCAGGCGGCGCTCGAAGCCGGCATGGGGCTGGCCAGCGCGCAGGCGAACTCCGAGTCCTACCTGTCCTACGAGCGGTCGGTCGCGCAGTCGTCGCCGTTCGGCATCTCAATCGCGGGCAACTCGCCGCAGGCGCCCGGCACGCTGGTCCAGACCGCGCTCCCGGACAACCCGGAACCCCGCACCGGCGGCTTCAACGCCCCGAAGAACCCGCTCCTCAACGTCGGCCTGCTCAACGGCAGCGCGCACGCGCGCTGGAGCGCCACCAAGGGCCCGTGCGTCGGCACCATCGCGGACGCGGCCACCGAGGTGGCCAGCCTGTCCGTGCTGAACGTGATCCCGTCCCTGCCCAGCGTCGGCCTGCCCGACCTGAAGCTGCCCGACGGCGCCAAGCTCGCGGAGGGCTTCGAACCGGGCAAGGGCCTGCAGGCGCTCGGCGGGCTGCTCTCCGGCGGCGGGCAGACCAACGCCGACGGCACCAACGCGCTGCTGAGCCTGCCGAACACGCTGTCCGCGCGGTCCACCGTGCGGCTGGTGGACATGCCGGGCTCGAAGAACAAGGCGGTCGAGTCCACCTCGACCATGCAGGCGGCCAACATCAACCTGCTCAAGGGCACCCCGCTGGAGCTGACCATCAAGGTGGCCAGCCAGCCGACGCTGCGGGTCACCTCGACCGGCAAGCGCGAGACCTCGAAGGTGGAGTACACCGCGCCGGTGCTCACCGTGGAGCGCCAGGGCAAGGTGCTGTTCACCCTCGACGCGGCCAACCCGACCAAGGACCTCCCGATCGGCCTGCCGCTGGAGGCGCTGACCCAGCAGTTCGGCCCGGTGGAGAGCGTGCCGGTGGTCGGCGGGCTGGTGTCCACGCTGACCAAGGGCGTGCAGCCGGTCGGCGACACCGCGGGCAAGGTGCTCGACCTCGGCGTGCTGCGGCTGGGCATCGCGCAGCTCGACGACAAGAAGCTCGACATGACCGACCCGTTCAAGGGCTTCCAGCTCGGCGCCGCGGCCCGGCTGCTGGACCTCCAGGTGCTGCCGACCAAGGCGCTGAAGCAGTCGCTCGGGGAGGCCGGTGGCGCGCTGCCGTCGTCGCTGGCGCAGCTGACCCTCGGCGAGCAGGTGGCGCGGGCCTACGCGCCGGAGAACGGCGTGGAGTGCGGGAGCACCTCGACCCAGCCGCCCGCCGGCGGCGAGGCGCCCGGTGTGCCGAAGAAGCTCGCGCAGACCAGCGCCGCGTACGCCACCGTGCCGCTGTTCTGGAGCGGGACGGCGTTGCTGCTGATCGGGGTGGTCATGGTCGCCGCGATCCCGCGCCGCACGCGGAAGGCCGCACCGGCCGCGTTCAAGCCCTCACCGCGACCGCGGAAGTGAGCACGCGCCCTGCGCCGGGGCCTCAGCCCTGGCGCAGGGTGGTGACCATGGCCTCGATGGCGATGCGCGGCTTCACGTTCCACTCGATCGCGTCGCGGCACTCCAGCACGGCTTCGAGCCGCCGCAGGGTCGACTCCGGGGACCACTGGCGCGCGGCGGCGGTGATGTCGTTGGCCCGGTCGGGATGGGTCAGCGAGGCGCCGGACCGGCTCAGCGTCACCAGCACGTCCCGGTAGAACCCGGCCAGGTCGATCAGCGCCAGGTCGAGCGTGTTGCGCTGGGTACGGGTGGCCCGCGACTTCTGCTTCTTCTCCAGCGCCTTCACCGCGGCCTCCGCGGCCCGCTTCGCCCCGGCCACACCACGGCCGGTCGCGTCGCCGCCCATCGCGGTGCGCAGCTCGGACTTCTCCGACTCGTCGCGGACCTTGCTCTCCTCGGTCGCGTCGGCCTCGGCGACCTTGATCAGCCCGTCGGCGCAGGTGAACACGTCCGACGGGGTCCGGAGGCCGAGCGGGATGCGCAACACGGACTCACGCCGCTCGCGCGCGTTCTCGTCGGTGGCCAGCCGCCGGGCGCGGCCGACGTGCCCACCGCACACCGAAGCCGCCCACTCCGCGCGGTCCGGCGGCACGCCGTCGCGTTCGGCCAGCACCCGCGCGATGGCCGCCGCGGTGGGCGTCCGCAGGTTCACCAGACGGCACCGCGAGCGAATGGTCACCGACACGTCTTCGGGGTGGTC
The DNA here is from genome assembly GCF_017309385.1 of Amycolatopsis sp. 195334CR. NCBI lineage: Bacteria > Bacillati > Actinomycetota > Actinomycetes > Pseudonocardiales > Pseudonocardiaceae > Amycolatopsis > Amycolatopsis sp. 195334CR. Next base: position 1,926,785 of record NZ_JAFJMJ010000001.1, read on the forward strand.
GGACGGCGCGCACAGCAGGAACACCGTGCGCTCCGGCGGTTCCTCGACCGCCTTCAGCAACGCGTTCGCCGCGCCCTCGGTCAGCCGGTCGGCGTCCTCGATGATCACCACCTGCCAGCGCCCGGTGGTCGGCCGGCGCGCGGCCGCCTGCACCAGGGCCCGCATCTCGGCCACCGAGATCGACAGGCCCTCCGGCACCACCAGCCGCACGTCGGCGTGCGTGCCCGACAACGCCGTCCGGCACCCGGGGCACTCCCCGCAGCCGACCCCGGCGATGCACTGCAACGCGGCGGCGAAGGTGCGCGCGGACACCGACCGGCCCGAGCCGGGCGGTCCGGTGAACAACCACGCGTGCGTCATCGCACCCGCCGCGGCCGTCTCGCCGTCGACGATCTTCGCGGCCGCGGCGGCCGCCGCGGACAACACCTCGACCGCGGGCTCCTGGCCCACCAACTGCGACCAGACGCCGGAAGTCACGGCGCGCCCTCCTCCTGCAACGCGGGCGCCAGCCCCGCGTACGGCCCCACCAGCACCGCGCGCACAGCGGTCTGCACGCGCTCGCCGACCTCTTCCTCGCTGCCTTCGGCGTCGACCACCACGTACTGCTCCGGGTTGGCCGAGGCCAGCTCGGTCAGCACGTGCTGCACCCGCCACTGCTGATCGGTCACGTGCTGCGGCGCCGGCTCGGTGACCACGTCGGGAGCCGCGTCCAGCAACACCGTCACGTCCGGGCGCAGCTGCCCGGTCGCCCAGTCGGCCAGCCCTTCGAACTCCTCCGCGTCCAGCCCGGCCACCGCGGACAGGTGCGCGAGCGGCGAGTCGACGAACCGCTCCATCACCACCACCGAACCGGCGTCGAGCGCGGGCTGCACGTCCCGTTCGACGATGTCCGCGCGGACCGCCGCCGCGGCCAGTGCCTGCGCCCGTGCCCCGGACAGCGACGCCCCGGACAGCAGGGCTTCGAGCCGCTTCTCGTCCAGCGCCGGGTCCGCTGCGAGCACCACCGTGCGCGGGCCCTTGCCCAGCCACTCGGCCAGTTTCGCCGCGTGGCGGGCGGTGTCGGTGGCGGTGGTGCCCTCGACCGCGATGAGCAGGCCGTTCACCCGGCGCGGACGGCGGCGCAGCGCGTTGCGCAGGTCGGACAGGATCGGCTCGCTGCGGCGCGAGTCCATCTGGCGGTAGGCGATCACGCCGACCAGCGCGGCCAGCAGGCCACCGCCGAGCATCACCGGGCGCGTGCCGTCGACGATGATCTCGCCGCCCCACACCGGCACCTTGCGCGGCTGCACCAGGCCGACCAGCAGTGGCACCAGCGCGATCGAACCGCCGAGCACCACCTTGAGCATGGACTGGTAGATCGCGTTGATCCGGCCGCGGATGGCGTCGTCGATCTGCGAGCCGATGATCGTCACGCCGGTCAGGAACGCCGCACCGGCGCAGGCGCCGACCACCGCCACCACGATCATCGACACGGCCAGGTGCGGGGACAGCGCGACCAGGATCAGCGCCAGCCCGGCGAGCACGATGGCGATGCCGAACAGCCGGTCGTGCGGCAGCCGCCGCGCCAGCTTCGGCGCGCCGACCATGCCGGCGATCAGGCCGAGGAACACCGAGATGAGCAGCAGGCCCCAGGCGGACTCACCGCCGAGCAGGCTCAGCGCGTAGGTCTGCGCGGACCCGACCACGGCCCCACCGGCGGCGAACGCGCCCATCATGCCGATCAGCAGCCCGCGCACCAGCGGCGTGGTGCGGATGTAGCCACCGGCTTCCTTGATCATCTGGAAGAAGCCGGGCTGGTCGTCGGCGGGCTTGGCCAGTTCGCTGCGCCGGGGCGCGGCGTGCACGTTCCGCAGGGACAGCTCGGGGATCCGCGTGGCGATGCTCAGGCTGCTGATCAGGTAGAACAACGCGGCGATGATGATGCCGAGCTTGATCACGCCGTTCGCGCCGAACAGGTCGTCCGGCAGGTGGAAGGTGGTGCGCACACCGGTGATCACGGTGAAGATCCCGGCGCCGAAGAGCACCGAGACGCCGTAGGTCATCACCAGGCCGAGCTGGTTGGCCGTCTCCACCTGCTCCGGGCGGCGCAGCAGGTTCGGCACCGCCGCGTCCTTCGACGGGATCCACATGCTCGCCGCGCAGTTCAGCAGGAAGATCGCGGCGTAGATCCACCACAGCGTGTCCACCAGCACGATGGACAGCAGCAGCCCGGCGCGGAAGATGTCGGCGACCACCATCACCTTGCGGCGGTCGAACCGGTCCGCGAGCAGCCCGCCCAGCGGCGCGAACAGCAGACCGGGGATCAGGCTGGTGAAGATCACGCTGCTGAAGGCGAAGTTCTTCGCGATGTACCCGCTGGCCATGTTGCTGGCCAGTGCGGAGACCGCGAGCAGTTGCAGCCAGTCCGCGGTGCTGCAGAACCCGGTCACGCCCCAAAGCCGGCGGAACGGCTTGATCGCGAGCACCCGGCGCGCGCGATAGATCGTCGACGAGTTCGTCGACGGTTTCGCGTCCGCCTCCGCGGTCACGCCCGTTCCCTCACTGTTTGCCCCACCTCGCACAACGGATCCCCCGGCCTCGCGGGCCAGGGTATCCCCAATCGGCTGAGAGGGAGCCAGCGAGGGGTTAGCTGAAGATGCCGCTGATCCCGCTGACCAGGCTGGAAACCAGCTGGATCGCGATCACCACGAACAGGATCAGCAGCACCACGGCGATGGCCACCCCTGCCGAACCGCGGGAAGCGGGTGTCCTGGGCACGGCCGAGCGCGGCACCCGGGCCTTGGCCGACTGGCGAGCGCCGCGCAGGCGCTGGCGGAGCAGCTGCTGCGGCCGGGCGGGCCAGGTCCGCTGGCGCGGGATCACGCCCATCGGGGCCGGCGCGCCGCTGGGTGGCGTGGGCGCTTCCTTCGCCGCCGGTGGTGCTTCCGGTTCGGGTTCCGCCTGCTCGGGCGCGGCCTCCGGGGAGGTGCGCGGGCCGAACAGCTCGGGCTCGTTGGCCATCGCCGCCCGCACCATCTCCTGGACGGCGTCGGCGTCCGGCTGGATCGGCTTGGCGATCTCCACCTGGTACACGTCGTCGCGCACGGCACCGGCCAGCCCGGTCATCGGATCGGCGAACGCCGAAGGCGGTGCCGGGGGTTGCGTCCCGTCGCCGTCGTACAGCCTGTCGTCGCCCAACGCGCGCTCCTCGTGGTCCCTGGAAAGCGGTCCTTTCCAGGGTATCCACGAACGAGCAAGCTGAATCCGCCCAATGGCTGAGGCTTGTCGTCACGCTGCGCTGTCTTGCCCGGGGGCTACCTCAGCTCTTGGACTTCGCGGTGGTCTTCTTCGCCGGCGCCTTGCGCTTGGCCGGTGCCTTCTTCTTCGGCGCCGGACCCTTCGCCCGCTTCTCGGCGAGCAGCTCCGAAGCCCGCTCGGCGGTCAGCGACTCGATGCTGTCCGTCTTGCGCAGGGTCGCGTTGTACTCGCCGTCGGTCACGTACGGGCCGAACCGGCCGTCCTTGACCACCATCGGCTTCTTCGAGATCGGGTCCTCGCCGAGTTCCTTCAGCGGCGGCTTCGCGGCGGCCTGGCGTCCCCGGCGCTTCGGCTCCGAGTAGATCTTCAGCGCCTCTTCCAGGGTGATCGAGAAGAGCTGCTCCTCGGTCTCCAGCGACCGCGAGTCGGTGCCCTTCTTCAGGTACGGCCCGTAGCGCCCGTTCTGCGCGGTGATCTCGTCCCCGGACTCCGGGTCCTTGCCCACCACCCTCGGCAGCGACAGCAGCTTGAGCGCGTCCTCCAGGGTCATCGACTCGATCGCCATCGACTTGAACAGCGAACCCGTGCGCGGCTTCGGCTGCTTCGCCTTGGCCGCCTTCTTCTGGGCCGCGGTGGCGCCCTCCGGCAGCGGCTCCGGCTCCGGCAGCACCTCGGTCACGTACGGGCCGAAGCGGCCCTCCTTGGCCACGATCTCGTGCCCGCTGACCGGGTCGACACCCAGCGAACGCCCCTCCTGCGGGGTGGCGAACAACTTCTCCGCGATCTCCGCGGTCAGCTCGTCCGGCGGCAGGTCCTCGGGCAGGTTCGCGCGCTGCGACTCGCCTTCGACCTCGCGCTCCAGGTACGGCCCGTAGCGGCCGACGCGGACCACCACGGTCCGGCCGTCGGCGTCGCTGAACAGCGGGATCGAGTTGATCTCGCGGGCGTCGATGTCCTCGACGCTGCCCTCGACCAGCTTCTTCAGCCCGCCGAGCCGGCCGATCGAGCCGTCCACGCCCATGTCGCCGCCGAAGTAGAACTTCGACAGCCACTGCGTGCGCTGCTCGTCACCGGCGGCGATGCGGTCGAGCTCGTCCTCCATGCCGGCCGTGAAGTCGTAGTCGACCAGCCGCTCGAAGTGCCGTTCCATCAGGCCGATCACCGCGAAGGCCACCCACGAGGGCACCAGCGCGGAGCCCTTCTTCCAGACGTACCCGCGGTCCTGGATGGTCTTGATGATCGAGGCGTAGGTGGACGGGCGGCCGATGCCCAGCTCTTCGAGCTTGCTGACCAGGCTCGGCTCCGAGTACCGCGCCGGCGGCGAGGTGGTGTGGCCGTCCGGGCTCAGCTCGGTGGCGGTCAGCGCCTGGTCCTTGACCAGCTGCGGCAGCCTGCTCTGCTTGTCGTCGGCCTCGCCACCGGTCTCGGTGTCGACCGCCTCGACGTAGGCCTTGAGGAACCCGGCGAAGGTGATCGTGCGGCCCGACGCGGAGAACACGCACTCCTCGCCGGAGGTCGCGTTGCCGGTGATCCGGACCGAGATGGTGGTGCCCTTGGCGTCGGCCATCTGCGAGGCGATGGTGCGCTGCCAGATCAGCTCGTAGAGCCGGAACTCGTCGGCCTCCAGCTCCCCGGCGACCTGCCCCGGCGTGCGGAACACCTCGCCGGCGGGCCGGATCGCCTCGTGGGCCTCCTGCGCGTTCTTCACCTTGCGCGTGTACTGCCGCGGCTTGTCGGCCACGTGGTCCTTGCCGTACAGCTGCGCCGCCTGGCTGCGGGCCGCCTGGATCGCCGTCTCCGACAGCGTCGTGGAGTCGGTACGCATGTAGGTGATGTAGCCGTTCTCGTACAGCCGCTGGGCGGTGCGCATGGTGCGCTCCGAGGAGAACCGCAGCTTGCGCCCGGCCTCCTGCTGCAGCGTCGAGGTCATGAACGGCGCGTAGGGCCGCCGGGTGTACGGCTTCTCCTCCACGCTGGACACGGAGAACGCCTGGTCGCGCAGGGCCTGCGCGAGCTGGTTCGCCCCGGTCTCGTCGAGGATGCGCACGTCGGCGGCGGCGGACTTGAGCTGCCCGTCCGGGCCGAAGTCGCGGCCGGTGGCCAGGCGCGAGCCGTCCACCGAGAGCAGGCGCGCCGGGAAGGTCTGCGGCGAGGCGTCCGGGCCGGCGTCCATGGTCGCCGAGATGTCCCAGTAGGACGCCGAGGTGAAGCGCATCCGCTCGCGTTCGCGCTCCACCACGATCCGGGTGGCCACCGACTGCACGCGGCCCGCCGAGAGCTTCGGCATGACCTTCTTCCACAGCACGGGCGAGACCTCGTAGCCGTAGAGCCGGTCCAGGATGCGGCGGGTCTCCTGGGCGTCGACCAGGTCGGCATCCAGTTCGCGGGTGCTGTCCGCGGCGGCGCGGATGGCCTGCTCGGTGACCTCGTGGAAGACCATGCGCCGGACCGGCACCTTGGGCTTGAGCGTCTCCAGCAGGTGCCAGGCGATGGCCTCGCCCTCGCGGTCGGGGTCCGTCGCGAGGTAGAGCTCGTCGACGTCCTTGAGCAGGCCCTTGAGCTCGGTCACCTTGGACTTCTTGTCCGGGGTGACCACGTAGAGGGCCTTGAAGTCGTTGTCCACGTCCACGCCGAGGCGGGCCCACGACTCGCCCTTGAACTGGGCGGGCACGTCGGCGGCACCACGGGGGAGGTCACGGATGTGCCCGACCGAGGATTCGACGACGTAGCCGCCGCCGAGGTAGGGGGCGATCTTGCGGGCCTTGGTCGGCGACTCGACGATCACCAGGCGCCGCACGGCCCCGTTGCTTCCGGCGCCGCGCCCCGTCGCCCGGCCGCCCGCGGAGCCACCAGTGCCCGCAGTCTTCTTCGTCCGTGTCGATCCAGCCACGCTGTTCCGCTCTCCGCTCATCCCTCGTCGCCGTCACCGCGACGCCTGTTCGACCCGCCAGTGTGCACGCCGATGCCCGTTCGTGTCCGCACAGGTGGCGCAACACGCCGTTGACCGCACGTCCAGCGCATCGGCGCCGGGGTCGATGACGTTTCTCTTTCCAGAGCTAACACACCTCGTCCACCGGAATATTCATCGGCCCCCTGCGTAACCGATCGCCTACCCTCTGCGGTGACCACCTCACCGATCCGGAAAGGCCGCCAAGATGATCCGACGCCTGCTGGGCGCCACCCTCACCGCCACAGCCGGGTTCGCGCTGGTCAGCGCCGTGCCCGCGGCCGCGACGACCGCGGTGGACTTCGCCGGGACGGTCGCGCTGTCGAACTGCTCCGGCTCGGTCGTGAAGACCGCCTCGGCGGCCGCGGACGATCCGGCGCTCGTCCTGACCAACGGCCACTGCCTGGAAGAGGGCTTTCCCCAGGCCGGCGAGGTGATCGTCGACCAGCCGTCCTCCCGTACCTTCTCCCTGCTCAGCCCGGACGGCGCCAGTTCGGTCGGCGAGTTGCGGGCCAACCGGCTGGAGTACGCCACGATGACCGGGACGGACGCCGCGCTCTACCGGCTCGACGTCAGTTACACCCAGATAGAGCAGTCCTACGGGATCAGCGCGCTCGAGCTGGCGGGGCGGACGGCGGAGGGTACGCCGATCAACGTGGTGTCCGGCTATTGGAAGAAGGTGTACAGCTGTTCGGTGGATGCCTTCGTGCCCGAACTGAGGGAAGCGGACTGGTCCTGGCGCGACTCCATCCGGTACACCCCGGAGTGCGACACGATCGGCGGGACCTCGGGCTCCCCGATCGTGGACGCGGGTACGGGGAAGGTCATCGGCGTGAACAACACCGGCAACGAGTCGGGTGAGCGGTGCACCATGAACAACCCCTGCGAGGTGGACGAACAGGGGAACGTGACGGTGCGGCAGGGGCGGAACTACGGGCAGCAGACGCACCAGATCCCGGGCTGCCTGACCGCGGGGAGCCGGATCGACCTGAACCAGGCGGGGTGTGAGCTGCCGAGCCCGTCCTCGCTGCTCAAGTCCTCGCTGCTCAAGCCATAGCGACCCGCGCGGCAGCGGCCCGCTGCCAAGCCACGACTCGCCCACGCGCGACAGTTCGCTCACGCCATGACCTCGCCCGGGCGCAGCAGCCCGCTCACGCCATGACCTCGCCCAGGCGCAGCAGCCCGCTCCTCGAGCCATGACCTCGCCTCGGTGCGGCTGCCCGCTCCTCGAGCCATGGCTTCGCCGGGCGACGCTCGACCCAACCATCGCGGGCCGGGCGATCGCGCCTCAAGCCATGACTGACCGCGCGTAGTCCTCGGGAGGCGCGCCGCCCGGCCACAGCGCTTCCGCGCCGGGCGGCGGGTCGCCGATCAGCTCGGTCAGCGTGTCCAGCCGCCGCCTGCCGGTGACCCGGACGGCCGGTCCGCCCCCGCGCGGCCCGACCACCGGGCCCGGCACACCCGCCGCGGCCAGCGCGGCGGTCAGCGGAGCGTGCGTCTGCGGCGCTTCGACGTCCATCGGCAGGAAGTACCCGCGCTGCTCGGCCCGCCCGCCCGCGAGCGCCCACAGCCGCAGCATGCCGCCATCGAGCCGGAACCCCGGCGGCACCACCTTCTCGTCCCCGTCCAGCCAGGCGTTGGCCATCGGCAGCAGGTCGACCTGGAAGGCCGTGCGGACCAGCGGACTCCCGCAGTCGGCCGTGGTCAGCGTCACCCGGACACCCCGCCAGGCGAACTCGGCGGCCAGCAACCGCGCCCGCCACGCCTGTTCGACCACCACCTGCAACCGCGCCGCCGTCCGCCCGAACGCGGTCGCCTGCCCCTGCGCGCACAGCACCCCGGCCAGGTCGGACAACCTGGGCCCACTCGCTTCCACCGAGAAGAACGAGATCTGCCGCACCGCGACAGCGTAGAACATCCGTTCGAATATGAACAGTAACCGTGTGTTCGGCCGCGCCTCCGGCACGGCGGCGATCTCGTGCGTCAGGCGGTCGGCGGAGCCGGCGTCGCCAGGCTCGGCGAAGTGCCTTCCTCGGTCAGCGAACTGCAGGTCGGCGCGCGACGGCTGGCGTCGAGCAGGCGTGGCGCCGAAGAAAGCCCGCTGAGCAGGTCGGCGTTGGCGATCTCGTCGAGCGCGTTGCCCGCGGAGCTGATCGCCTCCTGCCCCTGCCGGGTACCCGGCCCGGAGCTGTCCAGCTCCTGCTTGGCCTGCACCACGCGCTCACGGATCCCGGTGTAGCTGTCGACCGCCGCGCGCTTCGCCTCGTCGCCACCGGGCGCGGGCGAAACGGGCAGGCCGTTGAGGTTGAGCAGCGTGCGGTCGAGGCCGCCGACCAGGGTGCCGAGCATCTCGCTGGCCGTGCTGGCGGCCGACTGCGGACTCGTCGGATCCACCCTCGGCATGCCCGCCATCGTCTCCAGCAGGCCGACCACGGCCCCGCAGTACTGGTTGGCCCAGGTCACCTCCGGGTCACCCTCCGGCGCCGACTGCGGCTGCGCGCCCGGCCCGACCTGGCTCCCCGTCCCGATCTCACCCGCCGGCTGCCCACAGGCGCCCAGCAGCACACCAACACCCACCACCGCGGCGAAAACACCCATCCGGGGCCGCAACGCCTACACCTCCTGTGACACCGGGGGCAAAGCCGTGTTCGACGGTACAGCGCCCGGGGGCATGCGCAACCCATTGGGGGCTCGGTTGGCAATTTTCTGCCTGACCGAGCCCCCGGTAACGACCGCTCAGCCGTTGAGCTTCTGGCAGTTCGGCTGGTTCTTGCCTGCCGCCTCGACCTCGGCGGTGCCCTTCGCCGAGGACATGCCGGTGCTGGCCTTCTGCAAGCCCTTGCCGACGTTCTGCAGGCTGGTCGCCGCTTCCTTCACCGCGCTCGCGTCGTCGGCGGGCGCCGCGTCGAGCTTCTCCTTGGCCGCCTTGGCCTCGTCGCGCACCGGCTTGAACAGCTCCAGCACCGAGGTCTTGGCGTCCTCACCGGCCTGCATCGGCGCCTTGTCGAGCTTTTCCAGGTCGTCGACCACCGGGCCGACGCTGCCCTCGATCTTGCCGAGGAAGTCCCCCACCGCGCTGCGCGCACCGGCCAGGTCACCCGGCTGCATGTCCGGCGGCTTCAACTGGCCGAGGTCGGCCAGCGGCCCGAGCGCACCGCAGAACTCGTTGACCCAGGCACCGGTGTCCCCGTCCGCCGCGGCGGGGGACGACGGCGCGGCCGACGGCGGCGCGGCGGGCGGGGCCGCCGCGTTGTCGGCGGGCTTGTCGTTGCCGCAGGCGGTAAGCGTCAGCGCGCACGCCAGTCCGGCGGCGGCCACGGCGAGGCGTGAAGCCTTCAGCCCCATCTGTGCTCCTTCGTTCGTGTGCGGACGAGCGCGCCGAGCGTACTCCGTTCAGCACAACGCATTGCTCCGCATCACCCAACGAAAACGGGCCCGCCCACACGCCGTTGTGTGGGCGGGCCCGTGACCGGGTTGCGTCAGGACGCGTTCGCGGCCTCGGCGCTGGCGGGCGTGTCGGCGATGGAGGTGCTCCGCCGCTTCGACACCACGATCGCCACCACGATGATCGCCACCGCGACCAGCGAGATGGCGATCCGGATGCCCATCGACGCGTCCTCGCCGATGGAGAACTGCACGACCGCGGGCGCGATCAGCAGCGACACCAGGTTCATCACCTTGATCAGCGGGTTGATCGCCGGGCCGGCGGTGTCCTTGAACGGGTCACCGACGGTGTCACCGATGACGGTGGCGGAGTGGGCCTCGGAGCCCTTGCCGCCGTGGTTGCCGTCCTCGACCAGCTTCTTCGCGTTGTCCCAGGCCCCACCGGAGTTGGCCAGGAACACCGCCATCAGCGTGCCGGTGGCGATGGCGCCACCCAGGTAGCCGGCGAGCGCGCCGGTGCCGAGGCCGAAGCCGACGGCGATCGGGGCGAACACCGCGAGCAGACCGGGCGTGGCCAGCTCCCGCAGCGAGTCGCGGGTGACGATGTCGACCACGCGGCCGTACTCGGGACGGGTGGTGCCCTCCATGATCCCCGGGATGTCGCGGAACTGGCGGCGCACCTCGTAGACCACCGCACCGGCCGCGCGGGAGACCGCGTTGATGGCCAGCCCGGAGAACAGGAACACCACCGCGGCGCCGAGCAGCACGCCGACCAGCGTGTTCGGCTGGACGATGTCGCTGATGAACCACTTCATCGCGTCCGCGCTCGCGCCGGAAACGCCTTCCAGCGCCTGGCGGATCGAGTCCTGGTACGAACCGAACAGCGCGGTCGCCGCGAGCACCGCGGTGGCGATCGCGATGCCCTTGGTGATCGCCTTGGTGGTGTTGCCGACCGCGTCCAGCTCGGTCAGGATGCCCGCGGCCTTCTCATCCACGTCACCGGACATCTCGGCGATGCCCTGCGCGTTGTCCGAGACCGGGCCGAAGGTGTCCATCGCGACGATGACGCCGACCGTGGTCAGCAGGCCGGTACCGGCCAGCGCGACCGCGAACAGCGCGACCGAGCCACCCAGCAGGTAGGCGCCGAACACCGCGCCGCCGATCACGATGGCGGTGTAGACGGCCGACTCGAACCCGACCGACAGACCGGACAGGATCACCGTGGCCGCACCGGTTTCCGAGGTCTGGCCGACGTCCTTGACCGGCTTGTACTCGGTGCCGGTGAAGTAGCCGGTCAGCCACAGGATGACGCCGGCCAGCACGATGCCGATGATCACCGCAACGGTGGCGATCACCGCGGGGTTGCCGGTGTTGCCGGCGAACTCGGTGCCGAAGTCGGCGAAGCTGCCGGGCAGGAAGACGAACGCGGCGATGGTGGAGAGCACCGCGGAGATCACCGCGGAGATGTAGAACGCCTTGTTGATCGTGGTCAGCCCGCTCTCGCCGACCTTCGCCTTGGTGATGTAGACACCGATCACCGCGGTGATCACGCCGATGGCGGGCACGATCAGCGGGAACAGCAGCCCGTCCACCCCGAAGGCGACACTGCCCAGGATGAGCGCGGCGACCAGGGTCACCGCGTAGGACTCGAACAGGTCCGCGGCCATCCCGGCGCAGTCGCCCACGTTGTCACCGACGTTGTCGGCGATGGTGGCAGCGTTGCGGGGGTCGTCCTCGGGGATGTTCTGCTCCACCTTGCCGACCAGGTCCGCGCCCACGTCGGCGGCCTTGGTGAAGATGCCGCCGCCGACGCGCATGAACATGGCGATCAGCGCGGCACCGAAGCCGAAACCTTCGAGCACCTTCGGCGCCTGGCCCGCGTACACCAGCACGACGACCGCGGCGCCGAACAGGCCGAGGCCGACCGTCGCCATGCCGACCGCACCACCGGTGCGGAAGGCGACGCGCATGGCCTTCTCCCTGCCGCCGTCCTCGCGCGACGCGGCCGCGACCCGGAGGTTCGCCTGCGTGGCGAGCCACATGCCGAGATAACCGATCGCGAACGAGAACCCCGCACCCACGAGGAAGAAGATGGAGCGCCCGATGCGCTCACCGATGTCCTCCGCGGGCAACGCGAACAGCAGCAAGAACACGACCACGCCGAAGATGGCGAGTGTGTTGCGCTGGCGCTTGAGGTAGGCGGCCGCGCCTTCCTGCACCGCCTTGGCGATCTCCTGCATCTTCTCGGTGCCCTGGCCGGCGGCCAGCACCTCCTTGAGCAGGAAATAGCCAACGACCAGTGCGGCAAGGGCGACCACGGCGACCACAGCCACGATGCTGTAGTCACCTCCGGAGAGCGTTAAGCCCTCCGCGAGGAACTGCCGGGACATTCGTCCTCCTGGAAATGTCGCCTGTAATCGGCGGTGACCAGGCTCGAAGAAAGCCGTGTCGACGCCGACATGGGATCTACACCACAAGTGGTGTGCTGCGCCGGAGTGTATTGGTACTGAGAGAGGCGTCGGCAAGGCGTCCCGGCGAGAACACGCTGCGTGAAGGCCGTGAGCTTGATCACTTGACCGTTCTTGTTGCCCCCCAACGGAGTCGCGAAAGCTGTCGGTGGCCTGTGCGAAGCTCGTCGAGTGCGACCAGCGACGAGCGGTGACCGAGGGCGACACCTGCTGCGCCGGATCACCGCGGGCATTCCCGAGTCCAGGAACCCGGTCACGCACGTCGCCGAGCTCCCGGCGCGGCCGCCGGGCTACCGCGACTGGCCGTCGTGGGCGCCGGAGGCGGTCACCGGGCGGTTCGTCGCGGCCGGGGTCGAGCGCCCGTGGGCGCACCAGGTCGACGCCGCCGACGCGGCGTGGTCGGGGCGGCACGTGGTGCTCGCGACCGGGACCGCGTCCGGCAAGTCGCTGGCCTACCAGCTGCCGGTGCTCTCCGCGCTGACCGCCGACGAGAAGGCGTGCGCGCTGTACCTGTCCCCCACCAAGGCGCTGGGCGCCGACCAGCTCCGCACTGTGTCCTCTTTGGACATTCCGGGGGTGCGCGCGGCGTCGTTCGACGGCGACACCCCGATGGCCGAGCGCGACTGGGTGCGGGCGCACGCGCGCTGGGTGTTCTCCAATCCGGACATGCTGCACCGCGGCATCCTGTCGGCGCACACGCGCTGGTCGCGGTTCTTCCGCAAGCTGTCCTACGTGGTCGTCGACGAATGCCACACGTACCGCGGGGTGTTCGGCTCGCACGTCGCGCTGCTGCTGCGGCGGCTGCAGCGCGTGGCGCGGCACTACGGCAGTTCGCCGGTTTTCGTGCTCGCCTCGGCGACCACGGCTGAGCCCGCCGGCTTCGCCGAACGGCTCACTGGCGTCGAATGCGTGCCGGTCACCGAAGACGCGTCCCCGCGCGGCGCGCGTACGGTCGCGCTGTGGGAGCCGCCGCTGCTCGATGAGCTGGCCGGGGAGAACGGGGCCCCGGTCCGCCGCTCGGCCGGCGCGGAGGCTTCGCGCATCCTCGCGGAGATGGTCGTCGAAGGCGCCCGTTCGCTCGCTTTCGTGCGGTCGCGGCGTGGCGCGGAGCTGACCTCGCTCGGCGCGCGGCGCATCCTCGCCGAGGTCGACCCGATGCTGCCGGAGAAGGTGGCCGCGTACCGCGCGGGTTATCTGCCGGAGGAGCGGCGCGCGCTGGAGAAGGCCCTGATGTCGGGTGAGCTCCTCGGGGTCGCCACGACGAACGCGCTGGAGCTGGGCGTCGACATCGCGGGGCTGGACGCCGTGGTGCTGGCCGGTTATCCCGGCACGCTCGCTTCGTTCTGGCAGCAGGCCGGACGAGCGGGGCGCTCGGGTGACCAGGCGCTGGTGGTCTTCGTCGCCCGCGACGATCCGCTCGACACGTACTTGGTACACCACCCCGCCGCCGTGCTGGACCGACCGGTCGAGACGGCGGTGCTCGACCCGGGCAATCCGTACGTGCTGGCTCCGCAGCTGGCGTGCGCCGCCGCCGAGCTGCCGCTGACCACCGACGAACTACCCGCCTTCGGCGGCGAGGGCGCCCGCGCGGTGCTCGACGAACTGGTCGCCGACCGGGTGCTGCGGCGCCGCTCGAGCGGTTGGTACTGGACTTCGCGGGACCGGCCCCAGCACCAGGTGGACATCCGCGGTTCCGGCGGCGAGCCGGTCGCCGTGGTGGAAGGCGACACCGGCCGCCTGCTCGGCACGGTCGACGCCGGCTCGGCGTGCAGCACGGTGCACCCGGGGGCGTTGTACCTGCACCAGGGCTCGTCGTACGTGGTGGACGAGCTGGACCTGGAGTCGGGGTTGGCGATGGTGCACGCCGAGGAGCCGGAGTGGAGCACGTCGGCCAGGGAGGTCGTGGACATCGCCGTGCTGGAAACCCACGAACGGCAGAAGTTCGGCGGGGTGACGGTCTGCCTGGGTGAGGTCGCGGTGACCTCGCAGGTGGTTGGGTACCTGCGCCGCCTACCGTCGGGTGGGGTGCTGGACCAGGTGGCGCTGGACCTGCCTGAGCAGGTGCTGCGCACCCGAGCCGTCTGGTACACCATCGCCGAGGACCTACTGACGGGTGGCTCGGCACGGACCTCCGCTCGATCTCCGCAGGACGCCGGATCGCCGCAGCTCTCTGATGAGTCGCCGCGCGCCTCCGCCGAGCCGCAGGTCTCCGCCGGGCCGCGGGTCTCCGCCAAGCCGCAGGTCTCCGCTGGATCGCCGCAGGTCTCCGGTAAGTCGCCGCGAGGCGCCGGTGAGGACCAGGAGTTCCCCGGCGGTGACCGGGAAGTCAGTGGTGGGGACGCGAAGCCTTCCGGCGAGGGCCAGAAGCTGTCCAGCGGGGACTGGGAACTCCCGAGTGGGGACCAGGAACTTTCCGGTGGGGACTCGGAGCGTTCCGGTGGGGACCCTTCCGGCGGGGGCCAGTCGAAGCCTTCCGGCGGGGACCGGGTGGAGTCTTCCGGTGGGGACGGGGAAGTTGAGTGCAGGGCACCGGGTCGCGCCGGGGTCGAACCGGCGCGGGTCCCCGGTGCCCTGCACGCCGCCGAGCACGCGGCGATCGGCCTGCTACCGCTGTTCGCTACGTGCGACCGATGGGACATCGGCGGTGTGTCAACCGCGCTGCACGCTGACACCGGGGAGGCGACGGTGTTCGTGCACGATGGCCATCCCGGGGGTGCGGGATTCGCCGATCGCGGTTTTGCCGCGTTGGTCCCATGGCTGGCCGCTACGCGGGAGGCGATCGTCTCCTGCGAGTGCCCGGCGGGATGCCCGTCCTGTGTTCAGTCGCCCAAGTGCGGGAATGGGAACGAACCACTGGACAAGGCGGGGGCGGTGACCGTGCTGGATCTCGTGTTAGGGGCTGTTGGTCGTCACGAGTTCCCGCGTGGTCACGGGGTCGATCAGGCCGCCGACGGTTCGGCGACGGCCAGCTGAACACGCGCGCCCTCGAGCGCGCGGGAAAGCACGTCGTGCACGACCGCCGCGTCCGGCAGTCGCCAGCCCCAGACCTCGGGCTTGACCCGCCAGTGCACGACACCGTGCTGGAACGGGGTCGGCGGGAGCGGGATCCAGCTGCCCTCGCCGTGGTACCGGACCGACTCGCGACCGGCCAGTTCAGCCGGGCACCCGGTGGCCGAGGCGGTGGTGAGGAACAGCCACCGCCCGTTCGGCATGGCCACGATCGGTGCCGGCTGGCCGAGCGCGCGGAGCAGGCAGGCCGCGCGGCGGCCCAGCTCGTCGTCCACCTCGACCGCGTCGACCACGGTGCCGGTGGCGACCAGGAGGCTGTACGGCGCCTCGGTCCACCAGGCGGCGACCCGGTGCGGATGGGCGCCGACCTCGTCACGCCAGTTCTGGTGCACCGGAACCGGCGTCTGCCACTCGGCGTCGGCCCCGGCCTGGTCGGTCGCCGACTCGGGAACGGCCGGGTAAGTGCCCGGCAGCACCGGCCAGCCACGCCCGGCGAGTCCGATCGCCTCGGCGCGCAGTTCGATGCGGAAAGCGCCGCGCCAGCTGTCCGACCAGTCTGTGTCCAACATTTCCTGCCTGCTCTCCTAGCTGCTTCAACCGCGTGAGCGGCTCTGCAATCAAATAAACGGCAAGTTGCAGAACGCCGGAAGTACTCACGCGACGGCCGGTGCGAATCGGACGACGAATGAATCCCAGGCCACCGGAGAACCGAAGATCTCCCGATTCGGGACCTCCGCGACGCCCGCTGTTCACCTGAAGCGGACATTTCCACGCTCTACCAACGGTTTTCGCGAACCAGACGACGATCCGGCAGCACACAGTGATACGTGCGCGCAACAGAACGTGATACCGCTCACCGCGCCTGGCCGACCGTTGCTCGTGGCTGCGGGTGACCGTTCGCCGTACGCGCGAGCAGTGGGACCGTTCATCCCTGCCGTTCGTCGCAGGAGCTCACGACGAGCTGTCGATCGGCCCAGCCCGCGCCCTGGCCGAAGCGGCCGGGAAC
This sequence comes from Amycolatopsis sp. 195334CR, assembly GCF_017309385.1. Lineage (NCBI taxonomy): Bacteria > Bacillati > Actinomycetota > Actinomycetes > Pseudonocardiales > Pseudonocardiaceae > Amycolatopsis > Amycolatopsis sp. 195334CR. Next base: position 1,942,836 of record NZ_JAFJMJ010000001.1, read on the forward strand.
CGGGCCAGCGGACCGGGCAGCACGGCCCGCGTCTCGACCAGTGCGTCCCACCGGTCGAGCCGGCATCCGACCAGCTCGACCCGCATTTCCGTGACCACCTGCCCGGCCTTCGCGCAGGCGATCTCCACCCCGTCCACGGCCGCTCCGGCTGCCGCCAGCGCCGCCAGATCAGCGGCAGCCGCCGCCCGCTGCCGGGCGAGCACCGCGGCCCCGAGGCCGTACAGCGCGGTCGCCACCAGCACCAGCGCGGCGACCGCGGACGCCGCCCAGACGGTGGCGGCACCGTCATCCCGGCGCACTGGCCACCGCCGGTTCGTACAGCGCGTAGGCGCGACCGTTCAGCCGGAGCCCCGGTAGGAACCTGGCCCCGGCCGCCACCTCGACGGTGACGGCGTCCCCCTCCAGTCGCACGGCGAACTCGGCACCGGCGGGCCCGATCTCCCGGACCGCCCGCTCGACCGTCTCCGGCTGCCCGCGGGCGACCAGCCGGGCCGCTTCCCTGGCCGCGTCCGCGCACCGCAGCTGGTCGGCCATGGCCACCAGTCCCCCGATGAGCAGGAAGAAGAAGGCGGTCAGCGCACCGATCGCGATGGCGGCCTCGACGGTCACCGCGCCGCGGTCGACGCTCATGTCCGTTCCTCCAGCGAATCTTCGACCACGGAAGTCAGCAGGCCCTCGACCGTCCCGTTGGTGAGCACCACGTACAACAGCCCGGCCAGCGCGATGAGGGCCACGGTCACCAACGCGAGCTCGATGGTCACCGAGCCGGCGTCCGGATGCGCCTCGTTCAAGATCATTGGTTGGCTCCTTTCTTCTGAAGTTCAGGGAAGGGTCAGTTGCCCGGCGAGGCCCGCGAGCACGGGCAGCACGCCCCAGCAGAGAAAGGCGGGCAGGAAGCACAGGCCGAGAGGAGCGGTGACGAGCACTCCGGCGCGTTGCGCCCTCGCCTCGGCCTGGTCCTTCATCGCCGCTCGGACGCGCTCGGCCATCACCTCGGCAACCCCGGCCAGTGCCGAGCCCGACCGAGCCGTGCGACGAGCGGCCCTCGCCAGTTCGGCGGTTTCGGGGCACGCACCGGCCGCCGACCAGGCCTCGGCCGGATCCGCACCGAGCGCGAGCAGCTCGGCCGTCGATCGCAGCGTCGCGGCCACTTCACCGGGCGCGCCGACGGCGACCGCCCGGATCGCGACCGGCACCGGCAGCCCGGCTCGCAACGCCGCGGCGAGCAGATCCCAGCCGGCAGCGAGCCGACGAGCGTCAGCGGCCGAAGGTGCGCGTGGCCGTCTGGCGAGCAGTCGTGTGACCACCACCAGCACGGTCACCAACACCGCGCCCCAAAATCCGGCCACCGCCACTCCCAAGCCCACCACGGCGAGTTCGGGCACCAACCGGGGCAGCGGCTTGGCCTTGCGCGGCATCCCGCTCGGCCACAGCGCGACGGCTCCGGCCATCAGCGCCACCGCGGCGGCCGTCATGACGCGATCCTGGTCAGCCGAGCTGTCCAGACCACGCCCGCGGCGAGCAGACCCGCGCCGAACAGCAGCAGCAACTGCCCCAGGCCGGTGCTCGCGAGCAGGTGCAGCGGTCGCGCACCGAGTGCCTCGCCGAGCAGGATCCCGAGCACCGGCAACGCGGCGAGCACCACCGCGCTCATCCTCGGTCCAGACATCGCGGCGTGGGCCTGCCGGGCGAACCGCAGGCTCGAGTCGATGTCCCGGCGAACCGCGCTGAGCACGCCGGCCATCGGCAGACCGTGACGGTGGGCGAGCCGCCAACTGTGGGCCAACTGCCCGACGTCGTCGTTTGCCGGGGCCGTGTCGTCACCGAAATGCACGGCGCCGGCTACGGCTCGCACGGCCTTGGCCACCTCGGGCGGTGAGTCCACGGCGGCCACTTCGGCTGCGGTGGCGGGGTCGGCTCCGGCGTTGAGTTCGGCGGCCATCGTGCGCATGGCCTCGGCCATGCCTTCGGCTTCCGCGATCTGCGTTCGGCCCGTTCTGGTCGAGCGCCAGAAGTACCGGCCCGCCGCGGCGAGCACGACCACTGCCACCGGCCCGGCCGGACCCAGTGCGAGAAAGGCGGTCAGCAATGCGATCACGCAACCGATGACTGTCGCGAGTAGACGGTTGCGGGGTCGGTCGGTGGCCCGCCCGGGCCAGGTGAGCAACGCGGCCGCGGCGAGCAGCAGGACAAGGGTCAGCATCGTCGGCCTCCGGGTCTGGGGAGGAGGGAACGCAGAGCCGGTCCGTGCTCGGTCCACATGCCGTCCTGCCAGGCGGTGTCCACCTGGAGGCCGTCGACACTTCGGCGCACCACCGCGATCTCGGTGAGGCGGCGGGTGTTGTCCCGGCCGCGGACCATGTGCAGCACCACCCGGATCGCGGCGGCGACCTGGCTGTGCACGGCGTCGCGGGAAAGTCCGCCCAGCGCTGCCAGTGCTTCGAGACGCGCCGGGACTTCGCTCGGCGAGTTGGCGTGTAGCGTGCCGGAACCGCCTTCGTGACCGGTGTTCAGGGCGGCGAGCAGCTCGCAGACTTCGCGGCCGCGCACTTCGCCGACGACCAGCCGGTCCGGTCGCATGCGGAGGGCTTGGCGGACCAGCTCGCGCAGGGTGACCTCACCGACGCCCTCCACATTGGGCGGACGCGCGACGAGGCGGACGAACTGGGGGTGGGAGGGCTGCAGTTCGCCGGCGTCCTCGACGCAGACGATGCGTTCGGTCGGCGGAATGGTGGCGAGGAGGGCGGACAGCAGCGTGCTCTTGCCCGCTCCGGTGCCGCCGGTGACCAAAAAGGCCAGTCGGGCGGCGACGATCTCGCGGAGTACCGCGGCGCCTGTCGCGCTGAAGGTGCCGAGGCGTTGCAGTTCGGCGAGGTCGTGTTTGGCCGGGCGGAGCACGCGGAGGGAAAGGCAGGTGCCGTCCGGCGCCAGGGGCGGGAGCACGGCGTGCAGGCGGACGCGCCCGTGTGGACCGGGGATCCAGCCGTCGACGAACGGCTGCGCGTCGTCCAGTCGACGTCCGGCGGTCATCGCCAGACGCTGGGCGAGGCGCCGGACGGCGTCCTCGTCGACGAAGGTGACCTCGGTTCTGTGGAGGCCGTCGGCGGCCTCGACCCAGACTTCGCTGGGGTGGGTGACGAGGACGTCGGTCACGTCGGGGTCTTTGAGGAGTGGTTCGAGTGGGCCGGCGCCGATGAACTCGTGGCGGACCAGGCGCAGGGTCTCGAGCAGTTCCTCGTGACCGGCGATGCCGGTGGCTTCGGCACGCACGGCCTCGGCGAGCGCGGTCGTGCTGGTGCCCTCACGAGCGAGGCGACGGCGGACGCGGTCTACGAGTTCGGTTGTCATGACGGCGCTCCCGTGTCGGGTGGGGCGGGGATCGCGTTCGGGTGGGTGGGTTTTGTGGGCGGCGGTTTGGGGGTCGGTGGCGGTTTGGGGATGGGGGGTGGTTTGGGGATTCGGGGTGGCATGGGGACGGGCGGGCGGAGGGGGTCGGGAGTGGTGAGGGGCTTGGTGATGGGGTGCTTGCTGGGGGCGGGTGGGTTGGGGCGGGATGGGGTGGTCATGGGGTGAACTCCTGGCGTGGGAGAGCGGCTAGTGCGGAAGCGGCGACGGTGAGCAGGGGGCCGCGGGGTCTGGGGTGGAATGCGCCGCGGTTAAGGCGGAATTCCTGGCGGTATTCGGCTAGGAGCGGGATGTCGAGGGCGGCGGCGACCTGTTTGGCGGAGGGGCCGGAGCGAGCGGGGCCTCGGGCGACGAGGCGGATTTCGGCGCCGGTGCCGCGGAGGAGGGCGACCACGCGTTTGGCGGCGATGCAGGCTCGGAAATTCAGCGGGACGACCACGAGCGCCAGGTCAGCACGGGCGGCGGCTTCGGCGGAGCCGTTGCCGAGGTGGCGCGGGAGGTCGCAGATGACGAACCGGCCGGCGCGGCGGGCGGCTTCGATCACGGTGGCGATTGCCTCGCCGTTGAGGGGTGGGATGTGGAGATCGGGGTTGTGAGAGGGGCGGGCCGCGCTGTGTGGATGGGGGCTGTGGTGGTCGGCGGTGGAAGGGCTGGCGCGTCTGGCGCCCGGTGGAGAGGCGCGACGGTCCGCGCCGAGGGACGAGGGCGGGCGGGCCGCGCTGAGAGACGAAGTGGAGTGCGGCGCGCCGAGAGACGAGGTGGGGCGGGTCGCGCCGACAGATGAGGTGGGGTGGGTCGCGCTGAGAGACGAGGTGGGGCGGGGCGGGCTAAGTGAAGGGGGATGGTGGGACGAGTTGGGCGGTGGGGTGGAGTGATCCGGGTCGGAGGGCGTGGTGCGGTGGGTGGTGCGGGAGGGAGCGGGCGGGCGGTTGCCGGTGTTGGGGGTGTGGCGGGTGGACGGTGGGCTGCTGGAGAGAAAGGCGAAGTGGGTGCGGCGGGGCGCCGTTGTGGTGGGGAGCGGGCGGAATCGGGTGAGGAGGGTGGACGCGGGTGGGGTGCAGTCGTGGTGTGGGAGGGAGTCTTCTAGGGCGGACAGCAGGATGCGCCCCGAGTTCACCCGGAGGTCCGGCCAGCGGGCGTGCTGGTGGTTTTCCGCGCCCAGCAAGACGTCCAGGCCGCCGCTGAGCGGGTCGCAGTCGAGGAGCAGGGTGTGTTCGCCGGAGCGGGCGGCGGCGGTCGCGAGGCCGGCCGCCAGGACCGTCGCACCGGCGCCGCCGCAGCCGCCGACGACGGTGAGGACGCGGCCGCCGGGGCGCGGCGGGCCGTCGACGATTTCGGCGAAGGCTTTCAGTACGGCGGTTTCGTCGTCCGGGAGGGAAAGCACCTGTTGCGCGCCGACGGCGAAGGCGCATTGCCAGGTGCGCGGCTCCGGTGGCCCTTTGCAGATCACCAGCACGTCTTTTCGCGGCGGCAGTGTCACGGGGTCGTGCTCGATGACGGCAGCTTCGTCGATCAGCACCAGCGGTGCGTCTTTCCAGCGCACCCGCGCGTCGTAGAGGTCGGGAACCCGCTCGATTTCGCAATTCGCGACCGCGGCGAGGCGGAGTACTTCGTCGAGTACGACCGGGTCGGTCGCGACGACGAGGGCACGTTTTCCGGTCACAGTTGTCCCCCTGTTCCGCTGGGCGGGCCTGGGGTGGCCCGGTTTCCACGGTCACCGGGGTGGGTGGGGTGAGACAAGGTGGGAATGAGTCGCCTGTGGACAAGTGGTTGGTTGTGGACAACTCGGGCGGCGGGCGGGATGGCCGAGTAACGGCACGGAAAGCAACTAGGAAGTCACGAGATGAGGGGATTTCGGGACACGAAGTCGCTAGAGGAACGGCAGAGCACGGAGGGAACGAGCGTCAGGAACGCCGGGTCATGAGCGATAGGCGCCAGAATTTGAGGTCGGGAGTGAGAGTGCCGCAGCCGGGGCACGAGGGCGCGGGCGAGAGCCGGAACACCAGATGCGGGCGAGAGGAACGCCAGGGCTTGGGGGCGCGAGTGGGGCGCCGGACTTCAAGGGGATGAAGGAGTGCCGTGATTGGAAGGCGTGGTGGTGGGAAAGCGCGGGGGCGGGAAGGCGCGGGGCGCAAATAGAGCGACCCCCGCCAGGGGGGAGGGGCGGGGGTCGCTGGAGGTCCAGCCCCGGGGGGTCGGACTGAACCGGCCCGGGTGACACCGGGCACCACCACTGTAACCACCCGATCAGCGCGTTATCGCTGTTCAAGACGCCCACAATTCGGTAACGGAACTCCGGATCGCCCACCCTCCCCTGTCGTGGATTTTCCGCCCGCACCGGGGAACAGTGCCGCGGCCACGCCTATTGTTGAACACGTGGCAGACCCCCGCTTCACGCCGCCGGGCTCGCCGGTGGCCGCGTTCTTCGACCTCGACAAGACGATCATCGCCTCCTCCAGCGCGCTGGCCTTCAGCAAACCCCTGCTCAGCCGGGGACTGATCAACCGCAGGGCCGCCTTGAAAAGCGCCTACGCCCAGCTCGTCTTCTCCCTTTCCGGCGCGGACGCCAGCAAGACCGAGCGGATGCGCGCCGAGATCTCCGCGCTGTGCCGTGGCTGGGACGTCTCGCAGGTCCGCGCGATCGTCGCCGAGACCCTGCACGACGTGGTCGACCCGCTGGTCTACGCCGAGGCCGCCGAGCTGATCGCCGAGCACCGCGCCCGGGGCCATGACGTGATCGTGCTTTCAGCCACCGGGGAAGAGGTGGTGGCACCGATCGCGGAAATGCTCGGGGCCACCCACAGCGTGGCCACCCGCATGCAGATCGTCGACGGCCGGTACTCCGGCGAGGTGGACTTCTACTGCTACGGCGAGAACAAGGCGGTCGCGGCGAAGCGGCTCGCCGCCGAACGCGGGTACGACCTCGCCGACTGCGCCGCCTACACCGACTCCAGCACGGACATCCCGCTCCTCGAAGTGGTCGGCCGCCCGCACGTGGTCAACCCGGACCGGATGCTGCGCCGGCTCGCCACCGAGCGCGACTGGCCGGTGCTCGCCTTCACCCACCCCGTGCCGCTGCGGAGCCGCCTCGCGGGGCCGGCGATCGCGGTCGGTATCGGGATGGGCGCGGTGGCCGCCGGAGCCACCTGGTACGGGCTCGCCAAGCGCCGCAAAGGCAAGTCCTGAAACCTCACCCGGTTGACATAACCGCAGGTAGAACAGGGTGCAAGCGGTTCTGAATCGTGTCTCTGTACCGGTGCACCCGATCGCGCCCTTGTAGTGACCGGCATCACTGGCGTACAAAGTGAGTGCGGACCTCTTGTCGGCCAGGGACGAGGCGAAGAGAAGCCTTACTCCACCCCGAAAGGGCTCCGTGCGCGGACTCCGGGCACCCACGCGCAGCACGCCGCGGGAGGCTTGTCGTCTAGGGATTGCGTACCGGGACGCCGGACGCCGAGTCCAGGTAGGTACGACTGGAGTTGCACGCTTGGTAACCCAGCAGTCCGCGCGAGCAGGCGGCGCCGATTCGTCGGCGCCGCCTGCAGCATGTTCGGGGTGCGCACGAACGTTTGGGACACGCCGGAATCACGGTGTGAGCGCTGCGTACTCCGAACGGCACAGCGGGTCGTTGACCGGCACAGTTTCGGTGAGTAGCTTCCCGATGCCGGTCCAAACAGGTGAGTCCCCAACTCCATACCGGCTATACCTGTCAGCCGAGCAGAACCGAACAGGGAGGCCGAAGTGAGCATCGGGCGCACGCGCAATCACCCACGGAGGAACCATGCGCTCGCCGCGTCGGTGGCCGCGTTGCTGGCCACCACCGGGGTGGCGGGGGCCGTGCCCGCGTCCGCGATGAACCCGGCCGACACCCCGGCGAAGCGCCAGCAGGCCGCCCAGCGGCAGGACGACGCCGAGACCGCCGAGGCGCAGCAGTCGCTGGCGCGGATGACGCTGGAGCAGAAGGTCGGCCAGTTGTTCGTCGCCGACGTCTTCGGCAAGTCGGCCACCGAGGTCCACCAGAGCAACCAGAACAAGTACGGCGTCGGCACGCCCGCCGAGGTGGTCGAGAAGTTCGGCGTCGGCGGGGTCATCTACTTCAACAACCCCGGCACCGACAACATCGACGACCCGGTCCAGCTCGCGAAGTTCTCCAACGGCCTGCAGCAGGCCGCGTTGAACTCGGGCGCGAAGCTGCCGCTGATCCTGTCGGTCGACCAGGAGGGCGGCCGGGTCACCCGGCTCGGCAAGCCGGCCACCGAGTACCCCAGCAACATGGCGGTCGGCGCGGGCCGCAGCACCGAGGACGCCCAGCGCCTGGCCACCATCAACGGCCACGAGCTGCGGGCCGTCGGCATCGCGCAGAACTTCGCGCCGGACGCCGACATCAACTCCAACCACCTCAACCCGGTGATCGGCTCGCGCTCCTTCTCCTCCGACCCGGCGCTGGCCAGTTCGCTGGTCACCGCGGAGATCGAGGGCTACCAGCGGTCCGGCCGCGCGACCGAGACGGTGTCCACCGCCGCCAAGCACTTCCCCGGCCACGGTGACGCCGCCGAGGACAGCCACACCGGCCTCCCCGAGATCAAGCGGACCGAGGCGGAGTGGCGCGCGATCGACCTGCCGCCGTTCCAGGCCGCCATCGACGCGGGCGCCGACTCGATCATGACCGCGCACATCACCGTGCCGAGCCTGGACCCGTCGGGCAACCCGGCCACGCTGTCCAAGCCGATCATGGGCGACCTGCTCCGCGGTGAACTCGGCTACCGCGGCGTGGTGGTCACCGACTCCCTCCAGATGGCGGGCGTGCGCAAGCTGCACCCGGACCACGAGATCCCGGTGCTCGCGCTGGAGGCGGGCGTCGACCAGATGCTCATGCCGCCGCACCTGGACGTGGCGATCAACGGCGTGCTCGACGCGGTGAAGAGCGGCCGGATCACCGAGGACCGGATCAACGAGAGCGTGATCCGCATCCTCAAGCTGAAGCTCAAGCGCGGCATCTTCGCCAAGCCGATGGCGGACGTGGGCGCGGTCAAGAACAAGGTCGGCACCCCGCAGCACCTCGCCGACGTGCAGGCGCTGACCGACCGCACCACCACCGTGCTGCGCAACGACGCGAACCTGCTGCCGCTGCCAAACCCGGGCAAGACGCTGGTCACCGGGTACCACCGGCCGGACTACCCCGGCTATCCGGCCGCGCCGGTCCCCGTGCTGGCCAACGCGCTGGGCGCCACCGGGCTGCCCACCGGCACCAGCCCGAACGCGGACACCGTGGCGAAGGCGGTCGAGGCGGCCAAGGGCGCGGACACCGTGGTCGTGCTGACCAACGGCCTGCGCACCAGCGCGAACCAGGTCAACCTGGTCAAGGCGCTGCAGGCGACCGGCAAGCCGGTGGTCGCGGTGGCCGTGCAGGAGCCGTACGACCCCGGTTACGCGGACGTGCCGACCTGGGTCGCCACCTACGACTGGCGTGAGGTCACGATGAACTCGCTGGCGAAGGTGCTCAAGGGCGAGGCCTCGCCCCAGGGCAAGCTGCCGGTGAACATCCCGGCCGCCGACGGCAAGATCCTGTTCCCCTTCGGCCACGGACTGAGCTGGTAATCCCATGAGCTTCACACGACGGCGACTGCTCGGCGGCGCGGCCGCGGCCTCCCTGCTCACCGTGGGCAGCGCGAGCGCGCAGGAGAACGACACCCAGCACCACGGCTCGGTGGTCACCGGCGCCGACCAGCTGGCGAAGCAGGGCTGGCAGCCGCTCGCCGGGCGCAAGCTCGGCGTGCTGTCCAATCCGACCGGCGTGGTGGCGGACTTCGACCACACCGTCGACTCGATGGTGGCGGCCGGTGTTCGGCCGGTGGCCGTCTTCGGGCCGGAGCACGGGTTCCGCGGCAGCGCGCAGGCCGGTGGCTCCGAAGGCGACTACGTCGACCCGCGCACCGGCATCCCGGTGTACGACGCGTACGGCGCCGACGCCACCAAGCTGGCCGGGATGCTGACCAAGGCGGGCGTGGACACCGTGGTGTTCGACATCGCCGACGTCGGCGCCCGCTTCTACACCTACATCTGGTCCATGTACACCGCGATGGTGGCCGCCGCGAAGACCGGCGCCGCCTTTGTCGTGCTGGACCGGCCGAACCCGCTCGGCGGCCGGGCGTACGGCCCGATGCTGGACCCGGCGTTCGCCTCCGGCATCGGCCGCAAGCCGATCGTGCAGCAGCACGGCATGACCGTGGGCGAGCTGGCCAGGTACTTCGCCGGTGAGTTCCTGCCAGCCGACGGCGTCGAACCGCCGAAGCTGGAGATCATCCAGGTCAAGGGCTGGCGGCGGGACACCTTCTTCGCCGGTACCGGTCTGCTGTGGACCCCGCCGAGCCCGAACATGCCGACGCCGGACACCGCGCTGGCCTACCCGGGCACCGGGATGTTCGAGGGCACGGTGTTCTCCGAGGGCCGCGGCACCACGCGGCCGTTCGAGATCATCGGCGCGCCGAAGCTGGACTGGCGGTGGCGGGAGGCGCTCGACGAGCTGAACCTGCCGGGCGCGCGGTTCCGCGAGAACTACTTCGTGCCGACGTTCCACAAGTTCGTCGGCGAGACGTGCGGTGGGGTGCAGCTGACCGTCACCGATCCGCGGGCCTTCGACGCGGTCCGCACCGGGGTGGCCATGCTGGTCACCGCGAAGAAGGTGCACCCGGACCTGTTCGGCTGGCGGCCGGACAACTTCATCGACAAGCTCTCGGGATCGGCCCGGTTGCGGACCATGGTCGACGCCGGGGCCGGCGTGGACGAGATCGTCGGTTCGTGGCAGGGCGAGCTGGCGGACTTCGATCGCAGACGGCGGCAGTACCTGCTCTACAAGTAGGGGGACGGACGGATGAGGCTCGGCGCGCTGATCGCGATCGCGGCGGTCACCATGGCGGGTATGACCTCGAGCGTGGTCGCCGCCGAGGGGGAGGCGGTGACGGGCCGGTTCGACCGGCCGCAGCAGGGGTTCGCCCCGCCGGGCACCGTGCTGCGCCCGGCCACGCCCGAGGAGGCCGGGCTCGATCCCGCCCCGCTGCTGGCCGCCGAGCAGAAGATCGACGCCTGGACCAAACCGGACAGCACCGGGCACCCGCTGTTCGCCGGCGCGGTGGGCCTGCAGATCCACGACGGCATGGTGGTGAACACGCACACCGCCGGGTTCGCGCTGCGGTACGCCGACGGCGCCGGGACCGAACTGCCGCCGGAGCAGCAGGTGCCGATGCGCCTCGACACCATCTTCGACCTGGCCTCGATCTCGAAGCTGTTCACCTCGCTCGCGGTGATGCAGGTGGTCGAGACCGGGCAGGTCGACGTCGACGAGCCGGTGGCCACCTACCTGCCGGAGTTCGGGGTGAACGGCAAGGAGGGCATCTCCGTTCGCCAGCTGCTCACGCACACCTCCGGGCTGGAGCCGTTCCTGCCGCTGTGGCGCGACTGGCCGGACAAGGCCGCGCGCATCAAGGCGGTCATGGACGTCAAGCCGATGTACGTGCCGGGCAGCACCTACAAGTACTCCGACCTGAACCTGATCACGCTGGGCGTGCTGGTGGAGCGGATCACCGGGCAGCCGCTGGACGTGCGCGTGCGCGAGGGCATCACCGAACCGCTCGGCATGGTGGACACCGGGTACAACCCGCCCGCCGAGAAGCTCGACCGGATCGCCGCGACCGAGTTCATGGCCGTGCCGGACCGCGGCATGGTCCGCGGCCAGGTGCACGACGAGAACGCGTGGTCGCTGGGCGGGGTCGCCGGGCACGCCGGGGTGTTCTCCACCGCCGCCGACCTGTCCGTGCTCGGGCAGGCCATGCTCAACGGCGGTTCGTACGGCGGTCAGCGGATCCTGCGCCAGGACAGCGTCCGGCAGATGCTGACCGACTACAACCAGGCCTTCCCCGGTAACGCGCATGGACTCGGCTTCGAGCTCGACCAGCTCTGGTACATGGGCGGGCTGACCTCGCCGGCCACCGCCGGGCACACCGGCTTCACCGGCACCTCGCTGGTCATCGACCCGACCTCGCGCTCGGTCGCCATCCTGCTGACCAACCGCGTGCACCCGACCCGGACCTGGGGCTCGATCAACGTGGCCAGGGAGGCCTGGGCGACCGCGCTCTCGCGGGCGCTCGCGGTGCCGCCGAAGCACGGACCCGACGCGTGGTTCTCGGAAATCGGTAACCAGACGTCGGCCACGCTCACCACGGCGCCGCTCACCGTGGGTGACCGGCCGCTGAGAGTGACCTTCGACACCTTCGTCGACAGCGAAAGCACCGATCAGCTGGTGCTGGAGTCCTCGGTGGACGGGACGTCGTGGCAGCCGGTGTCACTCCGGGCCGCCGGTCCCGGCGCGCCCGGCGGGGAGGTCCCGGCGCTCTCCGGCACCGGGCACCGATCTTGGTGGACGGTCAGCGCGATGGTGCCCGCCGCGCCGAATGTGGCCCTGCGCTGGCGTTACACCACGGACAAGCAGTACACCGCCCGCGGCGTGCTGTTGGACGGCGTTAAGGCCGTTGTGTCCGGTAACGCGGTACTGGACCTGGAACGCACGCCGGAAGCTGTAACGCCGCAGGGATGGCAGTTGCGTAATCGGTGAGTCACGCCGCGCTGATTGAACGGCCGCAAAGATGTTGAATCTTCTACGACAAGTCACAACATCGTTACCCATTTGGGCCAATCGGCGCAGATAGTTTCACTGGGTGTAGCAAGTTGCGAAGTTGTTAACAAGTGAACGTTAACATCTTCGACCTGGTTAGCGACTTTCACAGCAACCAAGCATGAGCTGCCCGACCAGGAGACACCGTCGGGTGGCACTCTCCTCCGAAGGGTGTGGGTTGCCTTGTCGCAGATTCCTACGGTTAGTAAGTTTCCCACGGTGACCAGCCCTGAGTCCGTCACCGACTCCGCCCCGGAACCCGCCCCCGTGCGGGAGTCCGAGGCCAGCCCGCTGGTCCGGATCCGCTCCCTGCTGCCCGGCCTGGCCAGAGCGGAGCAGCGCGTGGCCAAGGTCGTGCTCGACGACCCGTCCAGCGTCGCCAGACGCAGCATCACCGAGGTGGCGCTGGCCGCGAACACCAGCGAGACCACGGTGACCCGGTTCTGCAAGGCCATCGGCGTCGGCGGCTACCCGCAGCTGCGCATCGCGCTGGCCGCGGACACCGCGCGCACCGAGGCCCGCTCCAGCCGCAACCTCGGCGGCGAGATCGGCCCCGACGACGACCTGGCCGCGGTGATCGGCAAGGTCAGCTTCGCCGACGCCCGTGCCGTCGAGGAGACCGCCGACCAGCTCGACGTGGCCGCGCTGCAGCGGGTCATCGACCTGATCGCCGGCGCCGGCCGGGTGGACGTCTACGGCGTGGGCGCCAGCGCCTTCGTCGCCGCCGACCTGCAGCAGAAGCTGCACCGCATCGGCCGGGTCAGCTTCGCCTGGTCCGACACGCACATCATGCTGACCTCCGCGGCCGTGCTGAAGCCCGGCGACGTCGCGGTCGGCATCTCGCACACCGGGGCCACCACCGACACCGTGGAAGCGCTCCGCGTGGCCCGTGAGCACGGCGCCATCACCGTCGCGCTGACCAACTTCCCCCGCTCCCCGATCACCGAGGTGGCCGACCACGTGCTGACCACCGCGGCTCGGGAGACCACGTTCCGCTCGGGGGCGACGGCCAGCCGGATCGCCCAGCTCACCGTCATCGACTGCATGTTCATCGGCGTGGCGCAGCGGCACATGGATGCCGCCGTGTCCGCGCTGGACGCCACCCGCGACGCCGTCGGCCACCACCGGCTCGGCGTCCGGCCGGACGGCCGCCGCCGGCCGAGGGAGACCGGGAAATGAGTGATGTGAAGGTGAAGGACACAGTTCGGCCGCTGGTAGGCCTGCGTCGCCAGGTGGTCCACGTGGATTCCCCGACGGAGCAGCGGAACCCCCGCACCATGGACATCGACCTGATGTCCACCGTGGGCATCCTCGGCGCGCTGAACGCCGAGGACAAGCTGGTCCCCGACGCGGTCAACGCGGTGCTCCCGCAGCTGGCCCGCGCGGTGGACTTCGCGGTGGAGGCCCTGCGAGCGGGCCACCGCGTGCACTACGTCGGTGCCGGTACCTCCGGCAGACTGGCCACGCTCGACGCGGCCGAACTGGTTCCGACCTTCAACGTGCCCGACGACTGGTTCGTCGCGCACCACGCCGGTGGGCCCCGTGCCCTGCGGCAGGCCGTGGAGAACGCCGAGGACGACGACACCGCCGGTGCCGCCGAACTCCGCGAGTCGGTGGAGCCGGGCGACTTCGTGCTCGGCCTCACCGCCTCCGGGCGCACCCCGTACGTGCTCGGCGCGCTCGCGGCCGCTTCGGAGGCGGGGTGCCGGACGGCACTGGTCTCCGGCAACCCGCGCACGCAGTCCGTGCCGGGCGTGGACGTGCTGATCGCGGTGGACACCGGTCCCGAGGCGATCGCCGGCTCCACCCGGATGAAGGCGGGCAGCGCGCAGAAGATCATCCTGACCGCGTTCTCCACCGCCACGATGATCAAGCTCGGCCGGACCTACTCGAACCTGATGGTCAGCATGCGGGCGACCAACGCGAAGCTGCGCGGCCGCAACGTGCGCATCCTGCGCGAGGCCACCGGGATGAGCGAGCAGGACTGCTCGGAGGCGCTGGCCGAGTCCGGGGACGACCTCAAGGTCGCGCTGGTGCACCTGCTGTCCGGAGTGGACACCTCCACCGCCGGGAAGGCGCTGGAGGCCAACCAGGGGCACGTGCGCAACGCGTTGGCGTCGCTGCACATGCGCGCTAGTTGAGGCAGCGCCCCGTCGAGGACTAGCCGGCTGAATCGGCGATGCCGGTCGCCTCGCGGGCACCGGTTTCGTAGCTCTGGCAGCAGAACAGCAACCACTCGCGGACACCGTCCGGCTCGCCCGAGGCGAACGCCTCGGCGGCCGCGGTATACCGCCGCACGTGCCGGAAGCAGGCGACCTCCGGCACGGTGAGCGCCTTCGGGTCCAGTCCGGTGGCCACCATCGACAGCCGCGCGGCGGCCCGTGCCAGCACGCCGTCCGCGGTGCCGAACGGCCGCAGGGTGAGCAGTTCGCCGTGCACCACCGCGGTGAGCACCGGACCCGGCACCGAGGTCGCGCCGGTGACCAGCTGGCCGAGCAGTTCGAGGCGTTCGGCGGTGCCCTCGCGCGGCCTGCCAAGCGCGTCGGCGTCGGCGGCCAGGTCCGCGGCGGCGAGCACGTGCAGTTTCGCCAGCGCCTGCAACGGCGCCCGGCGCCACACCGGCAGCAGCGACTCCACCGCTTCGGCCACGCGCAGCGATCCGGCGAGCACCGGGTCGGTGACCGAACCGGCCGCGGGGATGTCGGGATCGCCGCCGTCGATCCCGGCCGACGCGCGGGCCGCGCGCACCGAGGCTTCCGCGGCCGTCGCGGCGCCCGCGCGCAGGTTGGCCGGGTGGCGGTGCACGGCGAACACGGCGTCCTGCGCGGACTTCACCGCGGCGGCCACCCTGTCGAGGTCGAGCAGCGGCGCGAGCGGATCGGTCATGCGTCCAGCACCTGCTCGGCCCGCTGGACCACCGGCGGCTGCGACGACCACGGGAAGTTGATCCACTTGTCGGTGCGCCGCCAGACGTACTCGCTGTCGACCGACGAGTGCGGCTTCTGGTAGACGACCGCGCAGCGCACCTCGGCCACGTGGTCGGCGCAGAAGTCGCGGACCAGTTTGAGCGTGGCGCCGGTGTCCGCCACGTCGTCGGCGATCAGCACCTTCTTCTGCGTCAGGTCGACCACGTTCGGCACCGGCGGCAGCATCACCGGCAGGTCCAGGCGCTGGTCGACGCCGGTGTAGAACTCCACGTTCATCACGTGCAGGTTCTTCACGTCGAGCGCGTACCCGAGCGCGCCCGCGACGAACAGCCCACCGCGCGCGATGGACAGGATCAGGTCGGGGTCGTACCCGCTGCCGGCGACCTCTTCGGCCAGCGCCCGGCTCGCCTCGCCGAACAGTTCCCAGGTCAGCTCTTCGCGTTCTGCCACTTCCCGAGCATAAGCACGACCAAGTGGACTGCTGAACCTGGGTGAAAATGGCCCTGTGCAGCGTCCACTTGGGCTTCGTAGATTGAGCGGCGTGAACGACTGGACCCGCCGCCCGACCCTCGTCGGCAAGCACGTGCGCCTCGAACCCCTGACCGCCGACCACGCACCCGGACTGCTGGCCGCCGGGTCCGATCCAGTGGTCTGGACCTGGCTGAGCGGGTTCCGGCCGGAGACCGGGACCGAAGCCGAAGCGATGGTCACCGACATCCTCGGCGATCCGGACCGGCTGGCCTTCGCGCAGGTCGACGTGCGTACCGGTGCGGTCGCCGGCACGACCTCCTTCTACGGGATCGTGCCCAAGCACCGGATCCTGAGCATCGGCCACACCTGGATCGGCAAGCCCTGGCAGCGCACGGCGTTGAACACCGAGGCCAAACTCCTGTTGCTGCACCACGCTTTCGACGAGCTCGACGCGAACAGGGTGTCGTGGGAGACCGACATCAACAACACCCAGTCGCAGCGCGCGATCGAACGGCTCGGCGCGACCAGGGAGGGCGTGCTGCGCGGGCACCGCGTCCGCAAGGACGGCTCGATCCGGGACACCGTGCTCTACTCCGTCACCAAACCGGAATGGCCATTCGTACGCGATTCCTTGGCCGCTCGGCTGGGCTGAACCGCCGTTCGACCCCGCCCGGCCGCCATTCGTCGGACCAGCCGATCCACCTGCTCGTGTGTAACCTCGAGGCAACCTTTTACTTCGGGTACCAACGTCGCTACGGTGCCCCCCGGGGTAGCCCAGGATTCGCGAATCAGGAGGCAGCGCACCATGACCGAGCAGTCGCCGGCGCTCGACAATCTGCTCACCGAGAGCCGGACCTTTCCTCCCAGTGACGAGTTCGCCGCGCAGGCGAACGCGAACGCGGACCTGTACGCCGAAGCGGACGCCGATCGGGAGGCGTTCTGGGCCAAGCAGGCCGAGCGGCTGCACTGGGAGACCAAGTGGACGCAGGTGCTCGACTGGTCCGACGCGCCGTTCGCCAAGTGGTTCGTCGGCGGCAAGCTGAACGTCGCCTACAACTGCGTGGACCGGCACGTCGACGACGGCCACGGCGACCAGGTCGCCATCCACTGGGTCGGCGAGCCCGGCGACACCAGGGACATCACCTACGCCGAGCTCAAGCGTGAGGTTTCCAAGGCCGCCAACGCCTTCGCCTCGCTCGGGCTGGTCGCGGGCGACCGCGTGGCGATCCAGCTGCAGATGGTGCCCGAAGCGATCTTCTCCATGCTCGCCTGCGCACGCCTCGGCCTGACGCACAGCGTGGTGTTCGGCGGTTTCTCCCCCACCGCGCTGCGGTCCAGGGTGGACGACGCGGCGGCGAAGGTGGTCATCACCTCCGACGGCCAGTTCCGCCGCGGCAAGGCCGCGCCGATGAAGGCCAACGTGGACGAAGCGCTCGAAGGCGCCGAGACGGTGGAAAAGGTCATCGTCGTCAAGCGCACCGGCGACAAGCTCGAGGGCGAAGTGCCGTGGACCGAGGGCCGCGACCTGTGGTGGCACGAACTGGTCGACGGCCAGTCCGACGAGCACACCCCGGAGGCCTTCGACGCCGAGCACCCGCTCTACATCCTCTACACCTCCGGCACCACCGGTAAGCCGAAGGGCATCCTGCACACCTCGGGCGGTTACCTGACCCAGGCCGCGTACACGCACCACAACGTGTTCGACCACAAACCGGGCGAGGACGTCTACTGGTGCACCGCCGACATCGGCTGGGTCACCGGGCACAGCTACATCGTCTACGGGCCGCTGGCGAACCGCGCCACGCAGGTGGTCTACGAGGGCACGCCGAACACCCCGCACGAGGGCAGGCACTGGGAGATCATCCAGCAGTACAAGGTCTCCATCTACTACACCGCGCCCACGCTGATCCGCACGTTCATGAAGTGGGGCAAGGAGATCCCGGAGAAGTACGACCTGTCCTCGCTGCGCGTGCTGGGCAGCGTCGGCGAGCCGATCAACCCCGAGGCGTGGATCTGGTACCGCGACAACATCGGCGCGGGCAAGGCGCCGATCGTGGACACCTGGTGGCAGACCGAGACCGGCGCGATCATGATCTCGCCGCTGCCGGGCGTCACCGCGGCGAAGCCGGGTTCGGCGCAGCGCGCGCTGCCGGGCATCTCCGCGAAGGTGGTCGACGACCAGGCCACCGAGGTCGGGCACGGCGGCGGTGGCTACCTGGTGCTCGACAAGCCGTGGCCGTCGATGCTGCGCGGGATCTGGGGCGACAACGACCGCTACCGCGAGACCTACTGGTCGCGGTTCGCCGACCAGGGCTTCTACTTCGCCGGTGACGGCGCGAAGTACGACGGCGACGGCGACATCTGGCTGCTGGGCCGGGTGGACGACGTGATGAACGTGTCCGGGCACCGGATCTCCACCACCGAGGTGGAGTCGGCGCTGGTGTCGCACCCGACGGTGGCCGAGGCGGCCGTGGTCGGCGCGTCCGACCCGACCACCGGGCAGGGCATCGTCGCCTTTGTCATCCTGCGCGGCAACGTGGCGCAGGACGAGGCGAAGGGCGAGGAGGCGATCACCGCGCTGCGCAACCACGTGGCGAAGGAGATCGGCCCGATCGCCAAGCCGCGTCAGATCATGGTCGTGCCGGAGCTGCCGAAGACCCGCTCGGGCAAGATCATGCGCCGCCTGCTGCGTGACGTGGCCGAGAACCGCCAGGTCGGCGACGTCACCACGCTGGCCGACTCGTCGGTGATGGACCTGATCTCCTCGGGCCTGAACTCCGGCAAGTCCGACGAATGACGCCCGCTTCCGGGTCGTGGGCTAGGCGTCCACGACCCGGAAGACGGTGCAGCGCCCGGCGAGCGCCTCGAACTCGTCCGGGCTGCCGCCGGTGACCACCCCGGCCTTCACCATCATCTCCACGCCGTTGGGCACCTGCTCCGGGAACGCCCGCAGCATCGGCCCCTGCTCCGCCGTCGGCACCTCGATCAGCCGCACCCGCTTCTTGCGACGGCCGTGCGCGAGCACGCCCTCCCCGGCCGCGCGGGCGTTGCGCACCCAGTCCGCGCCGGGAATGCCCGCCAGCACGTAACACGCACCGTCCACTTCGTACGGTGTGACCGGGGTGCTGCGCGGTTGCCCGCTCGTGCGCCCCCGCACGGTCAGTACCCGGATGCCACCAACCCGGATTCCCGTGCCCAGCACGGCTTTCAGCACGCGGTTGAAAGTGCGCAACCCGCGCGGCAGCGCGACTCTGTTCTTCTTGGTCATGTACAACCCCCAGTCCAGCCCATTCCGGGCAGATCCGTCAGAACTTCCCGCAGCCAGGCCAGTTCCGCCTGCCGCATCGCCTGCGCGTACTCGACTTCCAGCAACACCGCCCGCGGCAACCCGCTCGCCAGCGCGTCCCGCAGGCCGTTCGCCCAGAACTCGGTCAGCCCGGCGAGCTCCCGCTCCCGCTTGCGCAGCAGTTCTTCCGCCTCGGCAAGGGAAAGCTGGCCGAGGTGCGCCAGTCCGGCGCCGAACACCGGGTACTCCTCCGCCCGCTCCCCCACGTACTCGCGCAGCAGCGAGAACATCTCCTCGCGGCCTTCGTCGGTGATCGCGTAGACCGTGCGTTCGGGACGCGCTCCTTCGCGTGCGGTACCGGAAACCTCGATCAGGCCGAGCTTCAGCAGCCGCCCGATCGCGTCGTAGAGCGAACCGCCGCGCAGGCGCACCACGTCGGCGATGTGGCGTTCCCTGATCAGCGACTGCATCTCGTACGGGTGCCGCGGCTGCTCGTTGAGCAGGCTCAGCACCGCGAGGTGCAGCGGGGTCCGGCGAGCACGCATCCGGGCTCCAGATAGTCGAAGTCGGCTAGTCGAACTCGACTATAGCGAGGCACGCTACGCTTGCCCACCCCCGGCGTGCGATGATCGAACGCATGTTCTAGGCTGTCGCGCTGGGAGAACCCATCGATTGCGGCAAGGAGACAAGACCTGCGATGACCGTGGATTCCTTGACAGAACCCGAGGCCCCGGCCGCCGCGCCGGCGCCGGTCTCCGAGAACGGCCAGGCGGAAGCTCCCGAGACGACCGAGACGCCCTCGGCCGAGGAGGCCAAGCCCAAGCGCGGCCGGCCGAAGGGCCAGACCACCGCCAAGAAGACCCGCACCGTCGAGCTGACGCTGACCGTCACCGGCACGGCCGACGGCGAATGGCAGGCTGAACTGAAGCACGGCAGCAAGTGGATCGCCCGGGGCATCGAGATCCCGGCGGCCGCCGTCTCCCGTGCGGCCAAGGAGCTGCACGAGGAGCTGTCCGGTCCGATCGACGAGGTCATCAACGCCGCTCGCGAACAGCAGCAGCAGAAGGTGGCCCAGCTCGAAGCTGAGCTCGAAGAGGCCAAGAAGGCCCTCGCGGAACTCGAGCAGTAAACCTGCTCACAACGGAAATCGGGGCTGTCGCGACCAAACGCGGCAGCCCCGATTTCGTTTCGCTCAGGTGCTCAGCGGTGAACGGCCGGGCAGCGGGGACTTGAACTCCAGCCAGTGGCTGTCCTCGACCGCCTCCACCGTGTGCGGCACACCGCGCGGGTGCACCACCGTCTCCCCCGCGGCGAGCCGGACCTCGCGACCGTCGATGGTGCCGCGCAGTTCGCCCGACAGCAGGTAGATGACACTGTCGTGATCGTGCGTGTGCTCCGGTGAGCCGACCCCGGCCGGATACCGGATTTCGTACAGCAGCCCGGAAACCGCGGTCTCGCGGGTGCGGAAGGTACCGGTGCCGCCGAGCAGCGCCAGACCCTCCACAGTGGACAAGGTTTGCCAGTCGCTCATGCCAGCGTCCGCGCCTCGTGCTTGACCGGGAAGTTCACCGACCGCGCGATGAAGCACTTCGAATGCGCGACGGCGTGCAGTTTCTCCGCCGCCGCCACCATTTCCGGCTCGGCCACGGTGACCACCGGCCGCAGCGTCACCTCGCGGAACTGACCGCCGCCGTCGGCCTCCTCGACCATCACGCCGTCCGCTTCGTCGGTGTAGCCGGTGATCACCACCTTCTGCGCCGACGCGAGCGCGAGCACCCACAGCATGTGGCACTCCGACAGCGAGGCGACCAGCAGTTCCTCCGGATTCCAGCGGGTGCGGTCACCGAGGAAGGCCGGATCGGCCGAACCGGCCAGCACCGGCTTGCCCGGGATGTAGATGTCGTGCGCCCGCGAGTAGTCCCGGTAGCGCGCGGTGCCGTTGCCCTCGTTGCCCGTCCAGGTGACGGTCATGGCGTAGCGGTGTTCCTTCATCTGACGCACGTCCTCCAGTTCCGTGGCATGTACTATTCGTATACAGGTCGTATACAAAACCTAGGGGGATGGATGGCCGCCCGGTCCGGCCGCGAGAAGGCCTACGAGTTCCTCAAGGGTGCCGTGCTGCCCGATCCCGCCGCACAGGGCCAGTTCATCAGCGAACAGGACCTGGCGAGCCGGATCGGTGTCTCGCGCACGCCGATCCGGGAGGCGCTGCTCATGCTCGCCGCCGAGGACCTGGTGCAGCTCGTGCCCAACCGCGGTGCCTACATCGCCCCGCTCACCGGCCGCGACCTCGCCGAGCTGATCGAACTGCGCGGCATGATGGAGCGCTTCGCCGCGGAGAAGACCATCGCCGGTGACGGCGCCCCGGTCGACCGGATGCGCGCCACCCTCCGGCAGCAGGCCGAACTGGCGGATCCCAGTCAGGCCAAGGAGTTCATCGAGCTGGACACGGTGTTCCACACGCACCTGATCGAGGCCGCGGGCAACGCCATGCTCAGCAAGGCCTACGCCGGACTGCGTGACCGGCAGCTGCGGGCCGGGCTGGTCGCGTTGTTCGC
Source organism: Amycolatopsis sp. 195334CR (assembly GCF_017309385.1). NCBI lineage: Bacteria > Bacillati > Actinomycetota > Actinomycetes > Pseudonocardiales > Pseudonocardiaceae > Amycolatopsis > Amycolatopsis sp. 195334CR. The sequence continues at coordinate 1,964,151 of NZ_JAFJMJ010000001.1, forward strand.
CTGCCCGAACCGCCAGCACGCCGTCTGCGAGGAGCACCAGGCGATCGTCGACGGCCTGGCGGCGCGGGACCTCGCCGCCACGCACGCCGCCATCGACCACCACCTCGGCACCACCCTCAAACTTCAGTTGACCAGCTGACCGGCGTTGTCGTGGGCCTCGTACTCGGCCGGGTCGGGGTCGCGCCCGATCAGCACGCCGATGATCGTCACGATCGCGGTCACCAGCACGTAGGCGGCGATCGCCAGCCAGGTGCCGAACCCGGCGAACAACGCGGTGAACAGCAGTGGCGCCAGCGCCCCGCCGACCACCCCGGCGAGCGTGTAGCCGAGTGAGCTGCCGGTGTAGCGCAGGCGCGGCGAGAACTGCTCGGTGACCAGCGCGGCCTGCGGGCCGTACAGCAGCGCGTGGATCACCAGCGCGAGCACGATGCCGACCACCACGGCGAGGAACGAGCCGGTGCTGACCATCGGGAAGAAGATGAACGGCCAGATCCCGGCGGCGATCGTGCCCGCCAGGTAGAGCTTGCGCCGGTTGACCCGGTCCGAGAGCGCGCCTGCCGCCGGGATGAGCACCAGCTGGAAGGCCGAGCCGATCATCACCGCGGTCAGCCCTTCGCTGCGCGACATGTCGAGTTCCTGCGTCATGTAGGTCAGCACGAAAACGGTGAACAGCGCGTAGAGCACGTCGGGGCAGACGCGGATCAGCACGGCCGCGACCAGGCCGCGGCGCTCGTCGCGGAACACCTCGGAGATCGGCGCCTCCGGCCGGTCGCCCTTCTCCGCGATCTTCTTGAACACCGGGGTTTCTTCCAGCTTCAGGCGAATCCACAGTCCGAAGAGGACGAGCACGCCGGAGAGCAGGAAGGCGATCCGCCAGCCCCACGAGTTGAACTGGGCTTCGGTGAGCAGGACGGCCAGCAGCGCGAGCACGCCGTTGGCGAGCAGGTTGCCCGCGGGCGGGCCGACCTGGGCGGCCGACGCCCAGAACCCGCGTTTCCGCGGATCCCCGAACTCACTGGAGAGGAGGACCGCACCACCCCACTCGCCGCCGATGCCGACGCCCTGCGCGAACCGGAGCGTGACCAGCAGCACCGCGGCGAGGCCGCCGATGTTCTCGTAGGTCGGCAGCACCCCGATCAGGAAGGTGGCGACGCCGGTCAGGATCAGCGTGAACACCAGCACGCGCTTGCGGCCGATCACGTCGCCGAGCCTGCCGAAGACAAAACCGCCGAGCGGGCGGGCCAGGTAACCGACGGCGTAGGTGGAGAAGGCGGCCATGGTGCCGACGAGCTTGTCGCCCGCCGGGAAGAACAACTCGCCGAAGATGGTCGCCGCGGCGACCGAGTAGGCGGCGAAGTCGTACCACTCCAGCGCGGTCCCGGACAGGCTCGCCGCGAAGGCGCGCCGCAGCGAGCGGCCGTCCACCTGTTCTTGTGCAGTCATCGCTCACATCCCGTTTGGCTATGGTGCCGAGTTGCGGTAATACTGGTTGTATACATCTTGCATGCGCAAGTCCCAATTGAGTTTTCCCTGGTCAGGAGGTCACATGCCGGAGTACCCACGGCTCAGCTTCGCCCTTCCGGACGGCAGCGAAGTGCACACGGACGTGCACACGCTGCTCAACGCGGGTTACGCCGGCCGCAGTCAGGACGACGTCGCCGCGCACGTCGCGGAGCTGGCCGAGCTGGGCGTTCCGGCACCGGCGACCACGCCCGCGCTGTACCCGGTGGCGCCGTACCTGGCCAGCCAGACCGACGAGGTGCCGGTGCAGCACGACCGCACCTCGGGCGAGGCGGAGTGGGCACTGGTGATCACCGGCCCGGCGCCGGAGGACGTGCTGCTGACCGCGGCCTGCGACCACACCGACCGCGCGCTGGAGGTGCACGGGGTGGCGTGGAGCAAGAACGCCGGACCGGACGTGCTCGCGCGGAAGGCGTGGCGGCTCGTCGACGTGGCCGATCGGCTCGACGACCTGGTGCTGCGGGCGTGGGCGGGTGACGTCGAGATCCAGAACGGGAAGCTCGCGGAGTTGCTGACGCCCGCGTACTGGCTGGACGTGCTGCGGGCGCGCGGGTGGTACGAGCCGGGCGTGGTGCTGATCTCGGGCACGATCCCGATGCACCACGGGGTGGACCAGTTCACCTCGTCGTGGCGGGTGGAACTCAGCGACCCGGCGACGGGGAACGTGATCGACCTGGCCTACCGGGTGCGCCCGCTGCCGGAGCCCATCGGCTGATTGCTATGAGTGGGGCATTACTTGCGTTGAATGCAAGTAATGCCCCACTCATAGCATTGGTCAGCCGCGCGGCGGGTACTGCGGCGGCGGGTAGCCCGGCGGTTGCTGCGGCGGTTGCTGCGGCGGGTACGGCTGCTGGTACTGCTGCTGCGGATATCCCTGAGGCGGGTAGCCCGGTTGCTGGCCCTGCGGCGGGTACTGACCCTGCGGCGGGTACCCGGCTTGCTGGGCCTGCGGCGGGTGGACCGGTTGCTGGCCCTGCGGCGGGAATCCCGGCGGCGGGCCCGAGGGCGGCAGCTGCGCCGGCGGCGGGCCCGCGGGCGGGAACTGGCCGGACACCGGTCCGTCGGGGCGCTTCTTCCGGAACTGCGTGTAGGTCCAGAAAGCCCCACCGCCGAGCATCAGCACGCCGCCGCCCAGGAGGAGCCAGCCGGTCCGCGTGTTGCTCGCCTGCTGCTCCTCCATCGAGCGCTCGGTGGACGAGGAACCACCACGCCGAGACGACGAGGTCTCGTGGCAGGTGTCGCCGGCGCTCATCGTCTGGCTGCCGCACTTCACCGTGTCGTCGCTGAGGGTCACGATGCCGCCGATCAGCAGGAAAACTCCCACCACGGTGGTCAGGACGGCATAGATCTTGTCCCGCAAGACTCCCCCTCAGCGACGAGAACGGCCTTCATCTTGGCACGCCTCAGCGCACCCCGGACATCAACTTCCGGATGACCGGCGTGGCCAGCACCAGCAGCACACCGATGCCGATGCAGATCGCGCCCAGCGTGCCGAAGTACGCCCCTTCGTTCTCCGCGCTGTAGAACCGCGCCAGCCAGCCGGACAGCGCCGTGCCCAGCGCCACCGACAGGAAGTTCAGCGCGACCATCTGCGTCGGGAACGCCGCCGGCGCCAGCTTCGTCGACAACGACAGGCCGACCGGCGAGAGGCTCAGCTCGGCCAGCGTCACCACGAAGATGATCCCGACCAGCGCGAGCAGCGGCGTCGACGCCGGACCGCCCCCGGCCAGCGGCAGGAACAGCAGGAACGAAACGCCCGCGATCCCGGTGCCCAGCGCGAACTTGAGCGGTGACGACGGCTGCCGCTCGCCCAGCTTGGTCCAGACCGCCGCGACCACCGGCGCCAGCAGCAGGATGAACACCGGGTTCACCGAGTTCATCCAGGACACCGGCATCTCCCAGCCGAACAGGTTCCGGTTCAGCCGCTCGTCTGTGTACGCCGCGATCACGGTGAACTGCTGCTGGAACAACGCGAAGAAGGCGGCGCTGGCGATGAACATCGGCACGAACGAGACCACCCGCCTGCGCTCCACCGGCGTGGTCTTCTTGCTGGTCAGCAACACCGCGAAGTACGCCACCGAGGCGACGACGATGACCAGGATGGTGCGGTCGGACAGGTTCTCCGCGGTGACGAACCCGGTCAGCACGGCCACCACGATCAACGCGACCGCGGCCACCGCGATCCCCGCGACCAGCGGACGCCGGTTGGCGGGCAACGGGTTCGGCACCTCGCGCCCGCTGTCCGGCAGGTTCTTCCGGCCCAGCGTGTACTGGACCAGTCCGGCCGCCATGCCGATCGCGGCCAGCCCGAAGCCGTAGTGGAAGCCCAGTTCCTCCTGCGCCAGCCCGGTCAGCAGCGGACCGATCCAGCCACCGAGGTTGACGCCCATGTAGAACAGCGTGAAGCCGCCGTCGCGGCGTTCGTCGTGCTCGCCGTAGAGCCCGCCGACCAGCGCGGTGGCGTTGCCCTTCAGCCCGCCGCTGCCCAGCGCCACGCACACCAGGCCGACGCCGACCCCGGCGAACCCGGGCAGCAGCGCCAGGGAGATGTGCCCGATCATGATCAGCACCGCGCTGTAGAACAGCGTGCGCTCGGATCCGAGCAGGCGGTCGGCGATCCAGGCGCCGACGACGGTGGAGAGGTAGACCAGGCCGCCGTACGCGCCGACGATGCCGAGCGCGGTCGGCTTCTCCAGGCCGAGGCCGCCGTCCGTGGTCGAGTAGTAGAGGTAGATGGCGAGAATGCCCTGCATCCCGTAGAAGGAGAAGCGTTCCCACATCTCGACGCCGAAGAGGTTCGCCAGCCCTCGTGGGTGCCCGAAGAACCCCTTGTCCTTGCCGACCTCGGTAGAGGTAGTACTCACGATGTGTCCATCCTGTCGAGACATCGTTGTCAGACACTGTCAACGCGCATGGTAGGACTGCCGGTTAACAACGAACAGGTCCGGTCGTATTGACGGTGGTGTCTGCCAAGTCACCCGTGGGGAAGGCCACCTTCGCCACCGCGGCCACCCGTTCGAGCGCTAAAATCGCGTAAAGGTGTGCCGGGAAGTCTGGTCGGCGAAGCTGGACCCGACCCCGGAAACGGAGCCCGCGTGAGCACACCCGAATCCCGCCTTCCCGCGAAAGCCGCCGAATTCGCGCGTTACCTGCGCACCGAGACCACCGGCGGGATGATCCTGCTGGCCGCCACCGCGCTCGCCCTGCTGGTGGCCAACTCCCCGCTCGGCGACATCTACCGCGGCCTCCGGGATTTCCAGCTGGGGCCGGAGTTCCTGCACCTGAACCTGTCCATTGGGGACTGGGCGAAGGACGGCCTCCTGGCGCTGTTCTTCTTCGTCGCCGGGCTGGAGCTCAAGCGCGAGCTGGTGGTCGGCGAGCTGTCCAAGTTCAAGCAGGCCATCCTGCCGATCTTCGCCGCGCTCGGCGGCATGGTCGTGCCCGCGGTGGTGGCGCTCGGCGTCGGCTGGGGCGAGCCGGGCATCGATCGCGCGTGGGCCGTGCCGGTGGCCACCGACATCGCCTTCGCGCTCGGCGTGCTCGCGCTGACCGGCTCCAACCTGCCCAGCAGCGCGCGGGTTTTCCTGCTCTCCCTGGCCGTGGTGGACGACCTCGGCGCGATCATCGTGATCGCGGTGCTGTTCACCACCGGGTTCAACCTGCTCGCCGCGGGCATCGCGGTGGTGGCGCTGGCGCTCTACGCCTGGCTGCAGCACCGGCGGGTGCGGGCGTGGTGGTTGTACGTGCCGCTGGCGGTGATCACCTGGGTGGCGGTGCATTCGGCGGGCATCCACGCCACCATCGCCGGGGTCGCGCTCGGCCTGCTCACCCGGGTCCGGCCGGACAAGGACGAGGAGCACGCGCCGGCCATCCGGCTGGAGCACCGGCTGCAGCCGTGGTCGGCGGCGCTGGCCGTGCCGCTGTTCGCGTTGTTCGCCGCGGGCATCGAGATCGACGGCGACGCGCTCGGCGCGGTGTTCACCTCGGCGCTGCCGCTGGCGATCATGATCGGGCTGATCGGCGGCAAGGTGGTCGGCATCCTCGGCGCCAGCGCGCTCGCGGTGAAACTGGGCTTCGCCGAGAAACCCCGCGGCATGGGCTGGCGGGACATGACCGCGTTGTCGGTGCTCGGCGGCGTGGGGTTCACGGTCAGCCTGCTCATCGCCGACCTCGCGCTCGACGGCGCGCTGGCCGAACAGGCCAAGGCGGCGGTCCTGATCGCCTCCGCGGTGGCCTCGCTCACCGCGGCCGCGCTGCTGCTGCGGCGCAGCCGCGTCCACGCGAATACTGAGGTCACCGAGGATTAATGGCGCGCCCGCCGAGCCCGATCATCGAGCACGTGGCACGATGAAGCCCGTGAGCAGCCCCAAGCACCAACTCAACGATGCCGATGGCATGGGCGCCGTCCCCTACCTGCCGCTGTCCGACGACAGCGAGCGCAACGGGGACCAGTCGATCGGTGCGCTGGTCAAGGACGCCACACAGCACCTGTCGACACTGGTCCGGGCCGAGGTCGAACTGGCCAAATCGGAGGTCGTCGGCGAGGTCAAGAAGGGCGTCAAGGGCAGCGTTTTCTTCGTCATCGCCCTGGTCGTCGCGCTGTACAGCTCGTTCTTCTTCTTTTTCTTCCTCGGTGAACTGCTGTCCGAGTGGCTGCAGCGCTGGGCCGCCTTCGGCATCGTGTTCGCGCTGATGCTGGTGGTCGCCGCGCTGTTCGGCTTCCTCGGCTACCGCAAGGTGAAGAAGATCCGCGCGCCGGAACGCACGATCGACAGCGTCAAGGAAACCGCCGCCGCGCTGAAGACGCGCCAGCCGTCCGGGGACGAACTCCCCGCGGTGCGCGACTGAGCCTGCGCGTGCACGCCGGCCCCGATCCGTCGATCGTGCGGATCGACGGGCCCTGGACCCACCGCGACGTCTCGGCCAACGGCATCCGGCTGCACGTCGCCGAACTGGGTTCGGGGCCGCTGGTGTTGCTGCTGCACGGTTTCGGCGAGTTCTGGTGGGCCTGGCACGCCCAGCTGACCGGACTGGCCGAGGCCGGGTTCCGGGTGGTCGCCGCGGATCTGCGCGGGTACGGGGACTCCGACAAACCGCCACGCGGGTACGACGCGTGGACGCTCGCCGGTGATGTCGCGGGCCTGGTCAAGGCGCTCGGGGAGCGCCGCGCGCATCTGGTCGGGCACGCCTGGGGCGGCATGCTCGCCTGGACCGCCGCGACCCTGCACCCGCGCGTCGCCGCTTCGGTGAGCGCGCTCGGCGCCGCGCACCCGCTGGCGCTGCGGGGTTCCGTGGCCAGAACGGCGTGGCGCGGCCGGGGCGGCAACCAGGCGCGCGCGATCGGGCACCTCTTCGGCTTCCAGGTGCCGATGGCGCCGGAACGCAAACTCGTCCGGGACGACGCCGCCGAGGTGGAGCGGCTGATGCGGGGCTGGTCCGGTCCTCAGTGGACGGAGACGGCCGAGTTCACCGAAGCGGCGGCGAAGTTCCGCCAGGCGATCCAGGTGCCCGGGGTGGCGCACAGCTCGCTGGAGTACTACCGCTGGGCCTTCCGGGCGCAGTTCCGGGGTGAAGGCAGGCGGTTCACCGAAGCCGCCGACAAACCGAGCCCGGTGCCGGTGCTGCAACTGCACGGCCAGGAGGACCGCTGCGTGCTGCCGCGCACGGTCACCGCCTCCGAACGCTGGCTGGGCCCGGACTCGGTGCTGGCCACGCTCGCCGGCGTCGGCCACTACCCGCACCTGGAAGCCCCTCAGCGCACCACCGAAATCCTGACCCAATTCCTGACCAAGCGCTGAGCCGAGCCGACCAGCGCTAGGCCGCGCAGGGGCCGGTGCTGACGGCGGCGCCGTAGCCCGAAGCGGCCGCCACCTCCGGCGCCACCTCCGCGGCGGTCAGCGTGAAGCCGGTGTCCGGGTCCTCGACCGCGGCACCGAAGACCACACCGATCACCTCGCCCTGCGGGTTCACCAGCGGACCACCGGAGTTCCCGCTACGGATCCCGGCGCGCACGGTGAACACGTCCCGCTGCACGGTGTTGGTGTCGTAGATGTCCGGTCCGCGCAGGGTGATCTGCTGCCGCACCCTGGCCGAGGTCGCGGTGTACGGGCCGTCGAGCGGGTAGCCGAGCGCGATCGCGTCGTCCCCGGCGCGGGCCGGCTGGTCGGCGAACTCCAGCGGTTCGGCCTCCAGCCGCGGCACGGCGAGGATCGCGACGTCGGTGGCCGGGTCGAAGTGGACCACCCTGGCCGGGAGCTTGCCTTCCGGCGTCTCGACCGCGGTCTCATCAGTGCCCGCGACCACGTGCGCGTTGGTCATCACCCGCTGCGGCGCGATCACGAAGCCGCTGCCCTCCAGCGCGCGCGAGCACGCGGGCGCGTTGCCCCTGACCTTGAGCACGCTGCCGCGCAGCTGGCGCACCACGGTGCTCGCCTGCAGGTTCTCGTCGGGCGGCGCCACATCGGCCTTCGGCGCCTGCTGGAACGGGGCCACGATGGACGGGAAGCCGGACGCGTCGAGCAGTTTGCGCAGCTCGTTCGGCAGGCCCTGCGCCGAATCCGGCATCACCTGGTCGACCCCGCCGAGCACGGTCGAGTTGTTGATCGCCTTGGACAGCCCGGGCAGGCCGGCCACGCTGGTCAGCGGCACCGCGATCAGCCAGGCGACCACGAAGACCACCAGGCCCTGCACGATCGCGCCGAGCGTGTTGTCCACTCCGGACAGCTTCGGCGAGCTGATCTTGTTCCGCAGCTTGCGCCCGGCCCACACGCCGAGCGTTTCCCCCAGCGCGACCAGGAACACCACCACGCCGACCACCACCGCCACGCGCAGCGCGGGGTTGTCGAACAGGTCCACGATCAGCGGCGCCAGCCGGATGCCGAGCACGGCCCCGGCCAGCACCCCGAGAAAGGCGGGCAGCGCGACGAGCACGCCCTGACGCGCACCGGAGATCGCCGCCAGCACGGCCAGCAGCACCACGAGCACGTCGACCCAGTTCACGATTGCTCCCTCTCCCTGGAGCCACCGTTGTACACCGCCCGAGCCCGCGCCGCGTGCGCGGCCAGTGCTTCATCGAGATCCCGTACGTCGGTTTTGTCCCACTCCCGGTCCCAGCCGCCGAGCCCGAGCACGGTGGCCAGCAGGCCCGCGGTGAAGCCCCACACGAACAGCCCGTCGACCTCGAACACCGGTCCCACCCAGTCGTATCCCTTCCGGCGCACCTGGAACCGGTTGGCCGGGTCGAGCAGGTCCACGACCGCGACCCGCGCCACCGCCGCGGTCTCCCCCGGATCTACGGCGTGCACCGGGGAAGGGTTCACCCAGTGGGCCAGCACGGGGGTGACGGAGAACCCGGACACCGGCACCCACAGGTCCGGCAGCACGGCAACCGGGCGCACACCGGACGGCAGCACCCCGGTCTCCTCCTCGGCCTCCCGCAACGCGGTACCGACCGGACCGCCGTCGCCCTCGTCGGCGCCACCGCCGGGGAACGCGACCTGACCGGCGTGCGAGCCGAGCGTGTCGGCCCGTCGCAGCAGCAGCACGTCCGGGCCGCGCGGCCCCTCGCCGAAGAGCACCAGCACCGCCGCAGGGCGCGTCTTCGTGCCCCGCGGCGGGCGGAACCGGGTGAACGCCGACGCGTCCACCTGGCCGCTCGCGGCGACGAGCCCGCGCAGCCACTCCGGCACGCTCTCGGTGTCGACCAGCGGCCCCTGTTCGCTCATGCGGAGTACCTCGCGACGGCTTCGCGCACCTGCCCCACATCGGCGAGCAGGCGCGGGTTGTCGATGAACCGGACCTCACCGCCCGGGGTGACCAAATAGGACGCGGGCAGCGCCGGCGGCACCTTCAGCGCGGTGCGCACCGGACCGGTCTGCCCTTCTCCGTCATACACGGCGGGCAGGCGGACGCCCAGCTCCGCGAGCAGCTCCAGGCCGTCCGACGGGGAGCTGGCGACCTGGACGGTGAGCACCCGCGCGGCCCCCGGCTCGGCCGCGTAGGCGGCGAGCACCGGCAGCTCGGTGCGGCACGGCTGGCACCAGGTCGCCCAGATGTTGACCAGCGTGGGGCCGGACCCGAGCGCCGCCGCGAGGTCCAACTGGCCGCCGTCGCCGAGGCATTCGGTGCCCACGCCGACAAGAGCCGGGCTCGGCTGACCGGTGGTGCACGCGGCCAGCGCCGCCTTCGCGCGCGCGGGCCCGAGGTCCTCGCTCGGCGCGGCGCCCTGGTTGCGCGGCAGCACCGCGACGATCACCGCGAGCACCAGCACCGCGACCGCCAGCGCCCATTTGGTCGCCGTGGTCAAGACTTCGTCACCATCGCCAGCAGGTGTTCGCGCTCCTCCCCCTTGACCAGCTTCGCGGCCTCTTCGAACTCGGTCGGCCCGGCGCCGTAGGACGGGCAGTCGCGGGCCAGCGGGCAGGCCCCGCAGGCCGGTTTCCTGGCGTGGCAGACGCGCCTGCCGTGGAAGATCGTCCGGTGGGACAGCATCGTCCACTCCTTGCGCGGGATCAGCTCGCCGATCGCGTGCTCGACCTTCACCGGGTCGTCCAGCTCGGTCCAGCCCCAGCGGCGGACCAGCCTGCCGAAGTGCGTGTCCACGGTGATGCCCGGCACACCGAAGGCGTCCCCGAGCACCACGTTCGCCGTCTTGCGGCCGACGCCGGGCAGGGTGACCAGGTCCTTCTGGTTGCCCGGCACCTCGCCGTCGAACCGCTCGACCAGCGCCGCGCCGAGACCCATCACCGAGTTCGCCTTGGCCCGGAAGAACCCGGTCGGCCGGAGGTATTCCTCGAGCTCGGTGCGGTCGGCGCCGGCGTAGTCGGCGGCGGTGCGGTAGCGGGCGAACAACGCCGGGGTGACCTGGTTCACCCGCACGTCGGTGGTCTGCGCCGAGAGCACCACGGCGACCAGCAGTTCCAGCGGCGTGGTGAAGTCCAGCTCGCAGTGCGCGTCGGGATACGCCTCGTCGAGGCAACGTTTCATCCGTCGCGCGCGTCTCACCAATGCCAACCGGCTTTCGCCGTCGACGGAACGGGCGGAGGCGCCACCCTTACGGGGGGCTTTACGGGCTTCGGGCGGCACCCCGATAGCCTACGGGCGCCATCAGTTCAGGCGCGAAAAGGACCGAGCCGCAAGCGAGGATCTGAAAGCTATGACCGTCTGGTTCGTTATCGCGGTACCGCTCGTGATCATGTTCTTCGCCCTGATCATGGAGCGCGTGGAGAGCCGCCTCCGGCATGTCGCCGTGCAGGAGGAAGAGGTCGAACAGTTCCTGGAGCAGGCCCAGCCCAACGAGATCAGGGCGCTGCACGGCCACGGGATCGGGCGCGCGCTGGAGCTGTTCCGGCTCCGCCGGCTCGGCGGACGGGCGGCCAAGCTGCGGCCCCGGAAGGTGCGGAGTTAAGCTCTGCCGCCGACCGAGATCGTCTTACTCCTCTCGTCCCAGCGACGAGCGGTGTCCGGGTGAACACCGATCGCCCTGGCTTCGGCGAGCCATGAGGCGATCTCGCTGGCACGCCCTACACTGCACGCAAGTGATCGGCGACACGCTCATCCGTCCTGGACCGCGGGTCGCCACCGATGAGGAGGCACGAGGTGGACGAAACCCTGGCCCGCGCGGGCATCTTCCAGGGGGTGGAACCTGCCGCAGCTGAGGCGCTGGCGCAGACCTTGGAGAGCGTCGAGTTCCCCCGCGGCCACGTGATCTTCAGTGAGGGCGAACCCGGCGACAAGCTCTACATCATCCAGTCCGGGAAGGTGAAGCTCGGCCGCAAGTCCGCGGACGGGCGGGAGAACCTGCTCCAGATCATGGGCCCGTCGGACATGTTCGGCGAACTGTCGATCTTCGACCCCGGCCCCCGCACCTCCAGCGCCACCACGGTGACCGAGGTGCGCGCGGTGATGATGGACCGGCCTGCCCTGCGCCAGTGGATCTCCACCCGGCCCGAGATCGCCGAGCAGCTGCTGCGCGTGGTCGCGCGGAGGCTGCGCCGGACGAACAACATGGTCGCCGAGCTGATCTTCACCGACGTTCCCGGCCGCGTCGCGCGGGCCCTGCTCCAGCTGGCCCAGCGCTTCGGCAGCCAGGAGGCCGGCCTGCTGCGGGTCACCCACGACCTGACGCAGGAGGAGATCGCCCAGTACGTCGGCGCCTCGCGGGAGACCGTGAACAAGGCGCTGGCCGACTTCGCCCACCGCGGCTGGCTGCGGCTGGAGGGCAAGAGCGTGCTGATCCTGGACCCGGAGCGACTGGCTCGACGGGCTCGCTGAGCTGACGCAGCATGAGGGGCCGGGCGCCACCCCCGACGTGGCGCACCGGCCCCTCATGCTGTGCGCGGACCATCCCCCGACGATCCGCGCTCCCCGCCCTCCGGTCGCAGGCCCCGACCCTTATGCCGGAGGGAGCAGAGAAGTCATATGCAGTTCTGGCTATCCATCCACCATGAACGGCCTACCGGCCTCACATCAAGGCCGTTCACTCTCAAGGACGCCAACCGCCGTAGTTTGTTGCGCCGTTTCGCGCAAAAACTTCGGGTTGTTACCCAACCGAGACACGAACGGCCCAACGCGGTGGCGTGGACCTTGTCCATCTTGCCCGTTCAACGCCCCGGCCGCCGGATTCATTCCCGTCTCGCCCCGGCCTCGTGGAAGATTTCTGGTCACAGCTTGGTGACGAAGGTCGCCAGGAAATAAGTGGTACTGACGTACCAGTCGGCGCATACTGGTACGCATGTCCCACTCTGCCTCCGGCGGCACCACGCTGGCCGACTACCGCAGCGCGCTGACCGCTCCCGGCTCGCGCGGCCCGGTGTTCGCCTCCGTGCTGGCCCGCCTGCCGATCGCGATGATCGGCATCGCCGCACTGCTCTACGTGCAGCGGGAGACCGGCTCGTTCGCCGCCGCCGGACTGGTCTCGGCCGGTTCGCTGGTGGGCGTGGCGGCCGGTTCGGTGGTGCAGGGACGGCTGATCGACCGGTTCGGCCCGACGCGGCCGCTGCTGATCACCACGGTGCTGTTCGCCGTCGCGGTCACCACGCTGATCACCTTCATCGAGGCCGGTGCGCCGACCGCGCTGCTGGTGCTGCTCGCCGGCGGGATCGGGATCACCGAGCCGATGGTCGGCTCGGCCTCGCGCGCGCTGTGGGGGCGGCTGGTGCCCGCGGGTCCGGCCAGGGCCGCCGCGTACTCCTACGAGGCGATCAGCATGGAGGTCTTCTTCATCCTCGGGCCCGGGTTCGCCGGTGCGCTCGCGGCCGCGCCGTGGGCCGGTACCGGGCTGGTGGTCGGCGCTTCGGTGATGATCGCCGGTTCGACGTTGTTCGCGCTGAGTCCGGTCGTCCGCGCCTGGGGCGCGATGCCGTCGTCCGGCCGCCGCCCGCTGCTGGGCGCGCTGGCCAGCCCCGGCATGCGCACGCTCGCCATCGCCGCGCTCGGGTTCGGTGTGGTGATCGGCTTCGTCGAGGTCGCGGTGCCCGCCTCGGCGACCAACGCCGGGCACGCCACGATCGGCGGGCTGCTGCTGTCGGCCTGGTCGGTCAGCTCGGTGGTGTTCGGCGTGGCGTACAGCCTGCGCCCGTGGCCGCGGTCGATGGGCCTGCGGTTGCCGGTGCTGCTGGCCGCGTTCGGCGCGATGGTGGCGCTGCTCGCGGTGCCCGGTTCGCTGTGGGGGCTGGCGCTGGCCATGCTGGGCGCGGGCGCGCTGATCACACCGCAGTCCACCGCCCACTCGGCGGCGATCGAACTGGTCGCGCCGAAGGGCACCGCCGCGGAGGCGTTCGGCTGGGTGATCACCGCGGTGACGCTGGGGCTGGCGTTCGGGCAGTCGGTGAGCGGTTACCTGGTGGAAGCGAGCGGGCCGCCCGCTTCCTTCCTCGCCGCCGGGGTGGCCGCGGTCGCGCTGGCGGCCGTCGTGTGGAGCCTGCGCGGCACGATCCGCCCGGTCACCACCCCCGCCCCGGCCGAACTGGTCACGGCCGCCGCCTAGGGTGGCAACGCAGTGAATGTGGCTTTCACTGCGTCTGACGCAGTGAAAGCCACATTCACTGCACCGGGCTCACAGCGTGCGGAGGTAGTCCAGTTGGGCGCGCACGCTGTGTTCCGCGGGCACCCACAACGCCCGGTCCACATCCGCGTAGACCAGTTCCACGACCTGCCGGGGCGTGGCGTCCGGCCCCAGTTCACGCAGCGCCCCGCGCACCTGGTCCAGGCGTTGTTCCCGGTGCGCCAGGTACTCGCGGGCCGTCGCGCGGAGGTCCGGGAGTTCCGGGCCGTGCCCCGGGAGGCCGGGCGTGCCCTCGGGCACCGAGGCCAGCAGGCGCAATGAGCCCAGGTACGCGCCCAGGTCGTCCAGCACCGTGGTGCCGCGCCCGAGGATCGTGTCGCCGGTGAGCACCTCGCCGCCGACCCGGAACGACACCGAGTCCGCGGTGTGCCCCGGCGTGTGCAGCACGCCGATCTCCAGCCCCGCCACCGAAAGGACCTCGTCCGCCTGGAGCGGTTCGCCGTCCTGGCAGAGCGAAGCGTCGAACGCCCGCACCGGCGCGGAGACCTTCGAAGCCAGCCAGGGCGCCCCATCGGCGTGGTCCGGGTGGTGGTGCGTCAGCAGGATCAGCGCCAGCGGGGCCGACGCGGCCAGCAGTTCGAGGTGCTCCCGATCGTCGTAGCCGGGGTCGACGACCACGCACGACGAAGCACCCGGCGCACGCAGCACCCAGCTGTTCGTCCCCTCCAGCGTCATCGACGACGGGTTGTTCTCCAGCAGCACCGAGGCGGTCGGTGAGACCTGGCGCAGCACACCGTAGGCGGGATGGGTCACGACGGCTCCAGCACGATCCGGGCCCGGTCGCCTTCACGGACCAGGGTCGGCGTGATCTTCTTGATCGAGCGCTCCGCCGTCAACGCCTCCCGCACGCTGGCGAACTCGCCGATCTCGGTGAGGGTGAACCAGGTCGGCGGCATCAGCGTGCTGCGACCGGCCGCCGCGTCGCCGAGCGCGTCGGCGGCGAGCTGCCAGCCGGAGGCGTCGGCTTCGGTGGTGGCCCCGTCCGCGCGCTGGCCCTCCGGCAGCGCCGCGACGAAGAACCTGGTGTCGTACCGCCGTTTCTCCTGCGGCGGGGTCACCCAGTTCGCCCACGGGCGCAGCAGGTCCGCCCGCAGGGTCAGGCCCGCTTCGGCCAGGAACCCGGCCAGCGACTGGTCCCGCGAGATCAGCCGGTCCCGCACGCCGGCGAATTCGGCGGTGTCCGCGACCACGCTGGTCTCGGTACCGGCCAGCAGCACGCCGGACTCCTCGAAGGTCTCCCGCACGGCGGCGCACACCAAGGCGCGAGCGAGCGACTCGGAGCAGGAGAACTTCGACGCCCACCACGCCGCGTCCGGACCCGCCCAGCTGATCGACGCGTCCGCGTCCCGCTTGTCCACCCCGCCGCCGGGAAACACGGTCATCCCGGCGGCGAAGGCCATCGCGGCCACGCGGCGCTGGAGGAACACCTCGACGCCCGCGCCGCCTTCGCGGAGCAGGACCACCGTCGCGGCGTCCTTCGGAGTGGCCGGTGGCCCCTCCGGGGTCGGCAGGTCCGAAGAGGACGTCAGCGGCATCTGGGTCAGGTCGACGATGACCTCGTCAGGTAGTTCGGCCACGTCCCGCAACATACGTCACGGAGTCAATGCCGTCTCCGGAAGCGTTTCAGGCGCCGGAGAAACCGTCCACCCAGCGCCGGTTCTCCGGCCCCCGGCCCGCCCCGTTCAGGCGCAGCCTGGCCGCTTCCGCCCGCTCCCGCTGGGCCAGCTCCGCGTGGAGCTCCCGGAGGAGCTTGCGGTCCCGGTCGCTGAGTTTTGGGTCGTTCAGATCCAGCTCGGGCAGCTCGACGACGTCCCCGCCGGGCAGCTTCGCCGAAGCGATCGCGCGCCCGGTCTCCGGGTCTTCGGCCAGCGCCCGCCGCAGCTGCGCGACCTCGGCCGAGCTCATGTCCGTGGTGCTCTCCACGCCGCTGGAGTACTCGGCCTGGTGGCTGAGTGCCTCCTGCCGTGCGGCGGTGATCGCAGGAGGCTCAGCTTTTCCCACCGGGGCCGGCTCGGGCGCCGGGTCGGGTCGCTGGACCTCTTCGGTGCGGTGCTCGACCGGGGCCGGGGGTTCCGGGGTGCGCCGGTCGTCGGCCAGCTCGTGCCGCGGCTTCGACGCCTCGGCGGGTGCCGGGGCCGAGGCCACCGGGGCCGGCGCGTGCGACGCCGCCTTGGCGGGCGGCGGCACCGAGGGCGCCTGCCCGCCCGACGGCGCGGTGCCGGCGTGCCAGGCCCGGTTCGCCGAGGTCATCGCGTGCTTGTAGTAGCCGGTGCGGTCGGCGCCGGGGCCGGTCACCTCGACCACCGACCGGATGCCCACCCGCCGCAGCGCGGTGTCCACCCGGAAGGCGACCGCGGGCGGGTGGCCCTCGGGGCCGATCTCCACCAGCACCACCCGCTGCGGGAGCGGGCCGGGCACGCTGCCGGCCGGCGTGTTGCGCCAGACCGCGTGCACCGACCGCAGGTCCGGCAGCACCTGCAGCGCCCGGTCCAGTGCGTCGGCGATGCCGCGCTCCGGCTCGTTCTCGCCGGTGAACCGGTGCGATACGTCGGGCTCGTTCTCGTCGATGAGCACCTCGTCGACCAGTGTGGCGTCCGAGCGGCTCATCTCCAGGATCAGCGCGAGCTCGCGCTGCTCGACGGAGCGGACCGGGATCTTGCCGGCGATCAACGCACCGGCGGTCAGCTCCGCGGCCTCGTCGAGGCGCGAACGCGCGACCAGTTCCCGTGCCTCGGACAGCGCACTGTCGTCGAGGCGGCCGGCCATGGCGAGCAGCAGGTTGTGCAGCCGGAGCGGCACACCGAGCCCGTCGTGGGCCTCCACCATCGCGATCTCTCCCTCCAAGCTCGCTGGAGGAGCGAGCCGTTACGCGGCGACGAGTCGGTGCCCGGCGTCCACGGCGCCCACGCAGACCAGTTCGGAGTTCGCCAGCGCGGCTCGGTGGTACTCGGGGAGCTCGAACCGCGGCGGAAGCACTTCGATGCTGGGTTCCTCGTCCCCCAGCACACGCAATACCCGCTGCAGCTCACCGGTCAGCCGCGGCATTCCGGACACCGCGCTCACCAAGAGGACCCTCTTGGGCTCGCGATCACCCGGAGTGCCGTTATGCCGCCAGCTCGCCCGCACCTCACCCACGTCTGGGCGACCACGCAACGTTGCGTGCACGACCACGGACACAGAGTCGACGGAGTTCACCCGATCGGGGGCACTCTTCGTGAATGTGTACCGGTTCTCGCTGCCGTCGTCCACCCCCAGCGTGGAACTGACCTGGTGCCAATCCGCGCCGTGCGGAATCAATCCAGCCACGAGCAGGCGATACTCCGGCTGGTCCAGGTCGATGCTGTGCTTCAGCAAAGATCTTGGAATGGTCCGCGCGAGGGTGGCCATCGCGCCCTCGGCGAGCCAGTCCCGGAAGCGCCACAGCGTCTTGTCCGGCAGGCGCCCGGCCAGCCGGAGGAGCAGCTCGTGCGTCGCCTGCTCGATATCGGGGTCCATCACGACACCTCCACGATGACTTCGATCTCCACCGGCGCCCCCAGCGGCAGTTCGGCCACGCCGACCGCGGACCGGGCGTGCACCCCCGCCTCGCCGAAGATCTCGCCGAGCAGCTCGGAAGCGCCGTTGATCACGGCGGGCTGCCCGGTGAAGCCCTCGGCGGAGGCGACGAAGCCGACCACCTTGACCACGCGGGTGATCGAGTCGACGCCGGCGAGCGCGTGCACGGCGGCGAGCGCGTTCAGCACGCAGGTGCGCGCGTGCGCCTTGGCCTCCTCGGGGCTGACCTCGGCGCCGACCTTGCCGGTGGCGGCGAGCTTGCCCTCGACGAACGGCAGCTGACCGGAGGTCAGCACCTGCGAGCCGCTGCGCACCGCCGGCACGTAGGCGGCCACCGGCGCGGCCACCCCGGGCAGCTCGATGCCCAGTTCGGCCAGCCTGGCACTCCAGCTCATGCTCAGCCCTTCTCCCGCTTCAGGTAGGCGACGTGCTGCTCGCCGGTCGGGTTCGGCAGCACGGTGACCAGTTCCCAGCCGTCCTCGCCCCACTGGTCGAGGATCTGCTTGGTCGCGTGGATCAGCAGCGGAACGGTGGCGTACTCCCATTTGGCGCTCATGGCCGCGAGCGTAACGACCCCGTCCAGACCGGCGGGGACGAACCCGCATTCGGCCAAGATGGTGAATCTTCGCCGACATATGGTCAGAATGTGTTTCACTTCACACCTACTCACGAGTAGATAGGAAGTGAAGATGCGGACAACGAGGTCCCTGGGCGCTGTGGCCCTGTCCCTGCTCCTGCTGATCGGGCTCGCCCCGGCCGGGCAGGCGGCGCCCCGGTACTTCGTGCCGTGGACGCTCGCCGCCGCGGTGCCCGCCCAGCTCGCGAATCCCGGCGGCCCGCCACCCGGCGCGAACGACTGGTCCTGCCGCCCCGGCGACGAGCACCCGAACCCGGTGGTGCTCACGCACGGCCTCGGCGCGAACCAGACGGTCAACTGGCAGACCTTCAGCCCGCTGCTGGCCAACGAGGGCTACTGCGTGTTCTCCCTGACCTACGGCGTGCCCGGCACGCCGAACCCGATCTACCAACCGGGCGGGCTGCTCCCGATGGAACAGAGCGCGGCCCAGCTCGGCGCGTTCATCGACCGGGTGCTCGACCGCACCGGCGCGACCAAAGTGGACATCCTCGGCCACTCCGAGGGCACGCTGATGCCCAGTTATTACGTGCAGTTCCTCGGCGGTGCGGCCAAAGTGGACAAGTACGTCAGCCTGACCCCGCTGTGGCAGGGCACCACGCTGGCCGGTCTGTCCACCCTGTACCAGTGGGGCCAGGTGCTCGGGCTCGAGCCGGTGGTCGACGGGGTGCTCAACCCGATCTGCGGCTCGTGCCCGCAGTTCCTCAAGGGCTCGGACTACCTGGCGAAGCTGCACGACAGCGGCACCTTCGCGCCGGGGGTCGAGTACACGAACATCGTCACCAAGTACGACGAACTGGTCCTGCCCTACACCAGCGGACTTGGCACCGGGCCGAACGTGCACAACGTCGTGCTGCAGGAAACCTGCGGACTCGACTTCGCCGAGCACGCCGGGGTCGCCGCCGACCGCAACACCGCCGGTCACGTGCTCAACGCGCTCGACCCGGCCAACGCCGGGCCCGTGCCGTGCGTACCGGCGGGCCCGCTCGGCAGCTAGGTGTCACGAATGTGGCTTTCGAGACGCGAGACGTCTCGAAAGCCACATTCGTGACACTCGGCTAGGTTCGACCGGGTGGAGACCTGGCGGATAGTCGCGGCCGTGCTGCTGGTCCTTCCCGGGCTCGTGGCGGTGCCGGTGATCATGGCGAAGGTGCGTGATCGGACACAGTCCTCGGCGTCGGTGGCCGTCTCCGGCGCCGTCTCGGTGACCGCGCTCGCCGTGCTCACCCTGCTGGTTCTCACCGTGCTGCCGCCGATCCCGAGCTGGGTGGCGGCCGTGACGGTGGTCGCCGCGGTCGGCGTTCTGCTGCTCACCGGGTAGTAGCTCAATTAGGCTGGCGGGGTGACCACACCCCTGGCCGGCTGGACCGACGAACTCGCCAGAGCCCGGCTCCACTTCGTCACCGGCAAGGGCGGGACGGGGAAGACCACGCTCGCCGCCGCGCTGGCGCTGGCGCTCGCCCACGGCGGCCGCCGGGTGCTGCTGGTCGAGGTCGAGGGCAGGCAGGGGGTCGCCCAGCTCTTCGACACCGAGCCACTGCCCTACGCCGAGCAGCGGATCGCCTCCGCGCCGGGTGGTGGTGAGGTCCGCGCCCTGCACATCGACGCCGAGGCCGCGCTGCTCGAGTACTTCGAGATGTTCTACAACCTGGGCTTCGCCGGCCGGACCCTGCGCCGGATGGGCGCCATCGAGTTCGCCACCACGCTCGCGCCCGGCCTCCGCGACGTGCTGCTCACCGGCAAGATCAAGGAGTGCGTCCGGCGCACCGAGTCCGACGGCCGCTACGCCTACGACGCGGTGATCGTGGACTCGCCGCCCACCGGCCGCGTGGTCAAGTTCCTCGACGTCACCAAGGCGCTCACCGACCTGGCCAAGACCGGCCCGATCCGCGGCCAGGCCGAGGGCGTGGTCCGCCTGCTGCACTCCGGCGAAACCGCCGTCCACCTGGTCACCCTGCTCGAAGAGATGCCGGTGCGCGAGACCGTCGAGGCGGTCGCCGAACTCGACGGCGCCGACCTGCGTCCCGGTGCCGTACTGGTGAACAGGGTCCGGCCGCCGCGGCTGCCCGCCCGCTCGGTCACCGCCGCGGCCGACGGCCGGGTGGACGCCTCGCGCGTGCGTGCCGGGCTCACCTCGGCCGGGCTGGAACTGGGCGAGGAGACCCTGGACGCGCTCGTCGAGGAGACCGTCGAGCACGCCATCCGGGTGGCCGCCGAGCAACGCGCCCGCGAGCAACTGGCCGAGGCCGACCTGCCGACCGTCGAACTGCCCGACCTGACCGACGGGGTGGACGTGGCCGCGCTCTACGACCTCGCCGAAGCACTGCTCGAGCAGGGGGTGCGCTGACGTGGCCGAGACGCTGGACATGGACGCCCTGATCGACGACGAGAACACCCGCGTGATCGTCTGCTGCGGGTCGGGCGGCGTCGGCAAGACCACCACCGCGGCCGCGCTGGCCCTGCGCGCGGCCGAACGCGGCAGGCAGACCGTGGTGCTCACGATCGACCCGGCCCGGCGGCTGGCCCAGGCGCTGGGCCTGCGCGAACTCGGCAACCACCCGCGGCAGGTCAGCGTCGACGGCTTCGAGCCCAAGGGCGAGCTGTGGGCGATGATGCTGGACATGCGCCGCACCTTCGACGACATGGTGCGCGTGCACGCCGGCCCGGAACGCGCCGAGCAGCTGCTGGCGAACCCCTTCTACCAGACCATCTCCACCTCGTTCTCCGGCACGCAGGAGTACATGGCGATGGAGAAGCTGGGCCAGCTCGCCGCCACCGGCGACTGGGACCTGATCATCGTCGACACCCCGCCGAGCCGGTCGGCGCTGGACTTCCTGGACGCGCCGACCCGGCTGTCCACCGCGCTCGACGGCCGGATGATCCGGCTGCTCACCGGTCCGGCGAAGG
Organism: Amycolatopsis sp. 195334CR; assembly: GCF_017309385.1. NCBI lineage: Bacteria > Bacillati > Actinomycetota > Actinomycetes > Pseudonocardiales > Pseudonocardiaceae > Amycolatopsis > Amycolatopsis sp. 195334CR. The sequence continues at coordinate 1,984,832 of NZ_JAFJMJ010000001.1, forward strand.
CGGGCAGCTGGGGCCTGCGCAAGGTGGTCGGCGCCGGGTTCAGCATGTTCGCGAAGGCCGTCTCGACGATCATCGGCGGCCAGCTGCTGACCGACGCGTCGGCGTTCATGCAGGCCTTCGACACCATGTTCGGCGGCTTCCGCGAGCGGGCGCGCAAGACCGCCGAGCTGCTGCGCTCGCAGGGCACCGCGTTCCTGGTGGTGGCCGCGCCCGAGCCGGACGCCCTGCGCGAGGCCAGTTACTTCGTCGAGCGGTTGTCCGAGGAGTCCATGCCGCTGGCCGGGCTGGTGGCGAACCGCACCCACCCGGTGCTGGCCGAGCTGTCCGCGCCGAAGGCGCTGGCCGCGGCGGACTCGCTGGAGCGCGCGGCCAATCCGGCACCGCTGGCGGTGGCCGTGCTCCGGTTGCACGCGGACCGGGTGGCGCTGGCCGAGCGCGAGCGGCGGCTGCTGGCCAGGTTCACCAAGGCCCATCCGGGGGTCCCCGTGGTGGGGGTGCCCGCACTGCCGAGTGACGTGCACGACCTCGACGGACTGCGTGACATCGGGGACCGCCTCGCCGGCGGTTAACCGACCCGCGCGGCTTCTTCCTCGTCGATCCCGGCGAACTCCCGTTTCGCCGTCATCAGCAGTTCCTGCCAGGACGCCACGTCCGGGCGGCGGCGCAGCAGCGCGCGGCGCTCCCGTTCGGTCATGCCGCCCCACACCCCGAAGCTGATCCGGCTGTCCAGCGCCTCGGCCAGGCATTCCGTGCGGACCGGGCACCCCATGCAGACGAGCTTCGCGCGGTTCTGCTCGGCACCCCGGACAAAAAGCTCGTCCGGATCGGTGTCCCGGCAGGACGCGTGGACTCGCCAATCCGACTGGTTGTTTTCCATGCCCCCAAGCTCCCTACCTGTTCGATCCCCGCAGGCGGGCCTCCCCCGGGGTGCAGCATAGACACCCCCAGGTGGCCGCGAGCCGGGCTCTCCCTCTGCTCACGTCGACCCGGGGCCCTCCCTTGGCCACCGGTACCGCCGAACCGACTAGTCCACCTGGTGGAGGACTAACCCATCCGTTGGCTCTTTCCGTGAGTTGTGACGGACTGTATTGGCCATCGGTTCCCCCGCCAAGTTGCCGGTGGTCTTTCGTTACCTCTGCACACGCCCGGCGGAGGTCACTGGAGCCACACGCGGCACGCGTAGGCTGGGGCCCGTGCGGAAAGCGGACGGACTGTTCAAACTGCTCGGCCTCTGCCTGCTCGCGGGGGTGCTGGTAGCCGGGGTGCTGTTCCCCGTCGCCGGTGCCGCCGGGGTGGTCTCCAACCAGGCGAGCGAGACCGTCGACAGCATGTCGTCGGATCTCGCCACCGACCCTCCGCCGCTGGTCACGACGGTGACCGACAAGGACGGCAAGCCGATCGCGACGCTGTACTCGCAGTACCGGATCCCGACCGCGGCGAACGAGATCTCCGACGCGATGAAGTACGCGCTGATCTCGGTCGAGGACCGCCGGTTCTTCGAGCACCGCGGGGTGGACTGGAAGGGCACCATGCGCGCGGCGATCTCCAACGCCAGCGACGGGGACACCCAGGGCGCGTCCACGCTGACCCAGCAGTACGTGAAGAACTACCTGATCAACGTGGTCTACCGGGACAACAAGGTCGGGCAGGAAAAAGCCCAGGAAGCTTCCATTGCCCGGAAGCTCAAGGAAGCGCGGATCGCGATCCAGCTCGAAACGAAGATGAGCAAGGACCAGATCCTGGCCGGCTACCTCAACGTGGTCGAGTTCTCCCGGCAGATCTACGGCATCGGCGCGGCCGCCAAGGCCTACTTCAACAAAACGCCGAAGGAACTCGACGCCAAGGAATCGGCGTTGCTGGCCGGCCTGGTGAACAACCCGATCATGTTCGACCCGTGGAAGAACCCGGAGCGCGCCACCGAGCGCCGCAACCTGGTGCTCGACCGCATGGTGGACAACGCGAAACTGGCCCGCCCCGACGCCGACCGGCTCAAGGCCGAACCGCTCGGCGTGGTCGAGGGCGCCCCGACCAAACCGGCCGCGAACTGCACCGGCGCCGGTACCGAGAACGGTTTCTTCTGCCAGTACGTCGAGGACTACCTGCTCAAGAGCGGAATGTCCAAGGACGACCTCTACACCGGCGGGTACACCATTCGCACCACCATGGACCAGAAGGCCAACCACGAGGCCAAGGTGTCCGCGGAAACGCAGGTGAAGAAGAACCAGAAGAACGTCGCGAACACGCTTTCGTTGATCAAGCCGGGCAAGGACCGCCACGAGGTGGTGGCGCTCGCGGCGAATCGCGACTACGGGACGGACGCCAGTCGCGGGCAAACCACGTACGCCCTGCCGTCGGGCATCTACAACACCGGTGGCGCGGGCTCGAGCTACAAGATCTTCACCGCCGCGGCGGCGCTGGAAAAGGGTGTCTCCGGCATCTACAGCACCATTCAAACCCCGGGTTCCTACACCTCGAAGGTGTTCACCGGTGGTGGTCCGCAGTGCCCGACGGTGGCCCGCGGTACCCGCGCCTATTGCCTTACCAACGCCGGTGAGGGTTATGGCGCTTCGATGAGCCTGCAGAACGCGCTGGCCACCTCACCGAACACCGGTTTTGTCATTCTCGAGGAACAGACCGGAATGGGGCCGGTGGTGGAAATGGCCAGCCGGCTCGGCATGCGCGAGACGATGGCCAGCAACCTCGGCGGTGGCACGGTGAAGCCGGAATCCTCGGAATCCGGCGAGAACGTCAGCCAGAGCACCTTCTTCGGCCCGAGCGAGCGGTCGCCGGGGCAGGGCTCGTTCACCCTCGGCCCGAGCCCGACCTCCGGGCTGGAGCTGGCGAACGTCGCGGCTACCATCATGAGCGGCGGCGTGTGGTGCCCGCCGACGCCGATCGCGCAGGTGCTCGACCGCGACGGCAAGCCGATCCCGATCAAGGAGCAGGGCTGCGAGCAGGTGATCGAGGAGCCGCTGGCGAACTCGCTGGCGATCGGCATGAGCAAGGACGACATCGCGCCGGGCACCTCGGCGGGCGCGGCGCAGGGCGTCGGCTGGACCCGGCCGATGATCGGCAAGACCGGCACCACCCAGGGCAACGGCTCGGCCACCTTCGTCGCCGCCACCCCGCAGCTCGCCGGCGCGGCGATGGTGTTCCGGCCGGAGGGCGGCCGGGGTGGTATCTGCGACGGTGGCGTCGGGAACGTTTACACCTGTGGCAACGGCACCATGTTCGGCGGCAAGACCCCGGCCCGCACCTGGTTCGGGGCGATGTCGAAGATCCTGGAGGGCCAGGAGGCCCTGCCGCTGCCGCCGTCCGACCCGCGGTTCGAACGCGCGGGACGCCGATAGGTGGCAGGACTAGGAATCGCGGTCGAGTCGTCCCGGCGGCCGCCGATAGGCCGCTTGGACGACATCGTCACCCGGGCAGGGCGTTGACACCGTATTGTGGATGACGTGAGCACGCAGGGTAGCACTGGGAACAACGGACAGCAGGGCAAGCGGATCCGCAACCTCGCACTGGGCACGGTCGCCGTCGGCGCCGCCGGGCTCGGGTACGCCGCCGGTATCGAGCGCAGGCGCTGGACCCTGCGCACCGAGGAAATCCCTGTGCTGGCACCGGGTTCGCGCCCGATGAAGGTGCTGCACATCTCCGATCTGCACATGGTGCCGGGCCAGCGCTCCAAGCAGGAGTGGGTGGCCGCGCTCGCCGAACTGAAGCCCGACCTGGTGGTCAACACCGGCGACAACCTCGCCCACCGCCAGGCCGTGCCGTCGGTGCTGCGCGCGCTCAACCCGCTGCTGGAGGTGCCCGGCATCTTCATCTTCGGCAGCAACGACTACTACGGTCCCAAGCCGAAGAACCCGGCGCGGTACCTGATGCCCAAGGGCCGCAAGAAGCTCATCCACGGGCTGCACCTGCCGTGGCGGGACCTCCGGGCCGCGCTCATCGAGCACGGCTGGCTCGACCTGACCCACGTCCGGCGCACCATCGAGGTGGCCGGGCAGCAGGTGTTCGCCGCCGGCGTCGACGACCCGCACCTGCACCGCGACCGGTACGCCGACATCTCCGGCCAGGCCGACCGCGGCGCCGCGCTGCGCATCGGTGTGACGCACTCGCCGGAGCCGCGCGTGCTCGACCCGTTCGCCGCCGATGGTTACGACCTGGTGCTCGCCGGGCACACCCACGGCGGGCAGCTGCGCATCCCCGGGTACGGCGCGCTGGTCACCAACTGCGAGCTGGACCGCAGCCGCGCCCGCGGCCTGTCCCGCTGGGGCGCGAACATGTGGCTGCACGTTTCCGCTGGTCTGGGCACGTCACCGTACGCGCCGGTCCGGTTCGCCTGCCCGCCGGAGGCCAGCCTGCTCACCCTCGTCGCACGCGACCAGCAGGCGGCCAAACCCCAGAAGGCCACCCGCCGCGAGGCCCGTACCGACGTCCGCTAGACTTCTCCACGACCCAGTAAGCAGTACCTCGGGGTGTGGCGCAGCTTGGTAGCGTGCCTCGTTCGGGTCGAGGAGGTCGTGGGTTCAAATCCCGCCACCCCGACGTGTGAAGGTGAAGGCCCTGTGTTCGCAGAAAGCGCGAACACAGGGCCTTCACTACGTTGTGCTCTCTGGGGGTCGGACCCCCAGACCCCCGCCAGGGGGCTAGCCCCCTGGACCCCCATAGGTGGGGGTGAGGGTGGGCGTGGGCGGGTGCAGGTGGGTCAGCAGGTGCCCATGTTGGCGGCTTCTAGGGCGAAGTCGGTGACGCGGCCTTGGTCGAAGGCGAAGCGGTAGTAGCGGTCCGGGTGGCCCGGTACTGGGGTGCGCATCACGTTGGGCACCGGTGGGACTGGTTCCAGGTGGGGGTATGCCTTGCGTACCTGGAATTCTCGGGTGCCTAGGGTGACGCCTTCTGGGGTGTGCGAGGTGCTGGTGCCGCCGATCATGACCAGGCCGATCGTGGGGTCGGCGAAGACGCCGCTGCCGACGTTGGTTTGGCCCTCGTTCGGGTGCAGGTAGTACAGGTGGCACCTGTTCGTGGCGTCCTTGTCGATCAGTAGGCCCGTCGACTCCGCGGCGGCTTCGGGTTGGTTCAGGTGTAGTGACTTGTAGCCGCCCGGGCCGAGTACGGCGCCTCCATCCGCTGGGGTCACCAGCAACCCCGAGGCCAGTAGGGCGGTCAGGCCGGTTGTGATCGCGCTCATCCCTGTCTCCCTCCGTGTGGATAGGGAGACGTCTCCGATCAGCGCAGGTTGCTTATTGACCGGTGTGGGTGATAGTTGGTTAGCGAGTGGCGACCACGTCCACCCAGCACTGGCTGAACTGGCCGTCTCCCCCGCGCGACCACACCCAGGCGCTCCGGGCGGCGCTGGCCAGCTGCGGGTGGTCCGCCCCGGCCGACTCCAGCCCGGCGATCAGGCCGTTCTCCACCTCGCGCGACAGCTCCCGGTAGGTCAGGTCCGCCCGGTGGCGCACGTGCTCGCGCACGTCACCGAAACCCGCCCGCGCCACCGCGGCGGCGATCCCGCGACCGGCGAAGGGGTCCCCGCCGTCGCGCCGCCGGAGCAGGTAGTAGCCGCGCAGCGCGGCGACCACGTTCGCCGTCTTCGGCCGCAGCTTGGCCCGGCTCCAGTCCGGAGTGGACAGAGCGAGCACGCCACCGGGCCGCAGCACCCGCCACAGCTCGGCCAGCACCGCGTCCGGCCGGGCCACCGTCTCGAACAAGCCGTGCGCGAAGGCCAGGTCGAAACCGCCCTCCGGCAACGGCAGCGCGTACTCCGAACCGGCCACGAAGTCCACAATGGACGAGCCGACCGCGTAACCGGCGGTCTCGCCGACCGGGCCCGGCACGTGGTCCACCCCGACCACCCGCAGCTCGTCGGCCGCCGAGGCCAGCCCGTGCGTGGTCACCCCGGTACCGCAGCCGAGGTCGAGCACGCGCATGCCCGGCCTGATCCAGCGCAGGGCGAACGCCGTCCGCTCGGCGCCGACGCGCGCGGACACCTCCGAGAGCTCGAACGGGGGCCGTCCCGGCGCGAATGCCTCCTGCACCCCGCACACAGTACGGCCAGCACGACCCCGGTTGGCGAAAAAGATTCCCGAACCCCGGGGTCCCCACCCCGATGGCCCAAGCTGGCAGGATCGAGCCGTGAGCACCCAGTACCCGCCCGCACAGGTCCCCGACCGGCTCTTCGACGACGAGGCGGCCGAAGCGCGGTGGCGCGCCCGCTTCGGCGCGCCACGGATGTCGGTGCCCGAGTGGGCCATCGACGCGCCCGAAGCCAACATCTACGTCTCCAACGCCAGCGGCGTCTGGGAGGTCTACGCCTGGGACCGCGCCACCGGCGCGCACCGCCGGGTCACCGACCGGCCCAACGGCACCATGCACGCCGTGCCCTCCCCCGACGGCCGCTGGATCTGGTGGTTCAACGACACCGACGGCGACGAGTTCGGCTCGTGGGTGCGCCAGCCGTTCGACGCGGAGCCCGGCGCGGCCACGCCCGCGATCCCCGGTGTGCACGACGGCTACCCCGCCGGGCTGGACATCGGGCACCGGATGGTGGTGGTCGGCGTGTCCACCGACGACGGCAGCGAGCTGTTCGCGCACACCGGCGGTGAGACGAGGACCTTCTACCGCCACGCCGACGACGCCGGGGTGGCCGGGCTGTCCCGCGACGAGACGCTCGTCGCCATCTCACATTCCGAACACGGTGACTCCCGCCACCCGGCGGTCCGCGTGCTGCGCACCGAGGACTTCACCGCCGTCGCCGACAAGTGGGACGGCGAGGGCAAGGGCCTGACCCCGTTGGAGTTCTCGCCGGTGTCCGGCGACCAGCGGCTCCTGCTGCTGCACGAACGCCGCGGCCGCGAGGAGCTGCTCGTCTGGGACGTCGCCGCGGACACCGAGACCGAGTTGAAGCTGGACCTGCCGGGCGAGGTCAGCGCCGGCTGGTACCCGCAGGCCGACGCCCTGCTCGTGGTGCACTTCCACCAGGGCCGCAGTTCCCTGTTCCGGTACGACCTCTCCACCACCGAGCTGTCCTCTTTGGACACCCCGCCGGGCCGGATCGGCGGCGCGGGCGTGCGCCCGGACGGCACGGTCGAGTACTCCTGGTCCAACGCCGCGAAGCCGCCGGTGATCCGCGCGCGGACGGCCGACGGCGCGGAGAACGTGCTGCTCACGCCGCCGGGTGAGCGTTCGCCGGAGTCGGCGCCGGTGGTGGACGCCTTCGTCGAAGGGGTCGGCGGGCGCATCCACGCGCTGGTCTCGCGGCCGGTCGACGCGCCGGACGGCCCGCTGCCCACGGTGTTCGCGCTGCACGGCGGCCCGCACGCAGCCGACGAGGACCGGTTCTCCGCGTACCGCGCGGTCTGGCTGGACGCCGGGTTCGCCGTGGTCGAGGTGAACTACCGGGGCTCCACCGGGTACGGCTCGGCGTGGCGGGACGCGATCGAGGGCCGCCCCGGGCTGACCGAGCTGGAAGACGTCGCCGCGGTGCACGACTGGGCTGTCGAAAGTGGACTGGCGGACCCGGAGAAGTGCGTGGCCAACGGCGCTTCCTGGGGTGGGTACCTGACCCTGCTGGCGCTGGGCACGCAGCCGTCGCGCTGGGCGGCGGGCGTGGCCGGGGTGCCGGTGGCGGACTACGTCGCCGCCTACGAGGACGAGATGGAGCAGTTGCGCTCGTTCGACCGGGCGCTGTTCGGCGGTTCCCCCGACGACGTGCCCGCGGTGTACCGCGAGTGCTCCCCGATCACCTACGTGGACGCGGTCGCCGCGCCGGTGCTGGTGCTGGCCGGGGACAACGACCCGCGCTGCCCGATCCGGCAGATCGAGAACTACCTGGACAAACTGGACGCGCGCTCGGCGCCGTACGAGTTCTACCGCTACGACGCCGGGCACGGCTCGCTGGTCATCGCGGAGACGGTCAAGCAGAGCTCCATCGAGGTGCACTTCGCCCTGCGGGCCCTCGGCCTCCGCTGAACGCTATGAGTGGGGCATTACTTGCAATCAACGCAAGTAATGCCCCACTCATAGCATTGGCCCGGGGGGTCAGGCGGCTTGGGCCTGCCACATCCAGTGGGCCTCTTCGAGCTTGTTGGTGATCTCGATCAGCAGATCCTGGGTGACCAGGTCGCTCTTGTCGGTCTCGTCGATCCGCTTGCGCAGGCGCTGGATCAGGTCGGCGAGGATGTCCACGATGGCGGCCACGGTCGCCTCGTCGGACTGCCAGTTGTCCGGGAAGTCCGCCAGGCCGGAGCTGGCGACCACGGTCTTGGCCTTGCCGTTCGGCGAGACCCCGATCGCGTTGGCGCGCTCGGCCACCGAGTCGGTGTAGGTCCGCGCGGTGTCCACCAGCTCGTCGAGCTGCAGGTGCACGCTGCGGAAGTTCTTCCCGACCACGTTCCAGTGCGCCTGCTTGGCGATCAGGGACAGGTCGATGAGGTCGACCAGGGTCGCCTGCAGCGCGTTGCCGGTGACCTCCTTGTCGCTCTCGCTGAGCGGACTCTTGATCGGCGCGTTGGCCATGGGTTGGTGTCCTCTCACTTCGTGGTGGTGGCGGTGACCTTGACCTCGATGTTGCCGCGGGTGGCGCTGGAGTACGGGCAGATCTGGTGCGCCTCGGCGACCAGTTCGTCCGCCTTGCCCTGCTCCATCCCGATCAGCTTCGCGTCGAGTTCGACGGTCAGTTCGAACTTGCCCTGGTCGTTCTTGCCGATGCCGACCCTGGCGGTGATCTCGGAGTCGCCGAGGTCGGCCTTGTGCTGCCGGGCGGCGACCTTGAGCGCGCTGTGGAAGCAGGCCGCGTAACCGGCCGCGAACAGCTGCTCCGGATTGGTGTGCTCCCCGCCGGGACCGCCGAGTTCCTTCGGCGTGGCGAGGGTCTCGTCGATGATTCCGTCGGTCGAGGTGACTTCGCCGTCGCGACCTTCGCCGCGGGCGATCGCCTCGGCGGTGTAGAGCGCCTGGACCATCGTCGCCTTCCTCCGTTGTCCGGTGTCCACCTGGTATAACGCCAGGCGGCCGGAGTTGCATGCCGGGTCATGACGGGTGTCACCCGTCCGGTTACCCCGGCACCGGAAGATCAATCAGCGGCCGGCGCGGAACCGCGCGAACTCCACCACCTGGCTGCCGATGGTGCGCAGCGTGAACTCCGCCTTCTCGGAGGAACAGCCGCCGCTCTCGTCGAACTTGACCTCGGCGGAGTTGATCGCGCCGCCGAGCGGCGTGGGCCAGCCGCGCAGCGAGTGCGTGATCGTGCGCAACTGGGCGAGCGTGGCGACCGAGGCCTGCCAGCCGAAGGCGATCGAGGCGAGGCCGACCGCGCGGCCGTCGAGGTACGGGCGCTCGTCGCCGCGCAGGTCCTCGATGTAGTCGAGGGCGTTCTTGACCAGGCCGGACAGCGCGCCGTGGTAACCGGGTGAGGCGATGATCACGCCGTCGGCGGTGCGCAGGGTCTCGACCAGGTGGGCGGCTTCCGGGCCGCGGTCGACGTCGGTGGCGTCGTAGAAGGGCAGCACCAGGTCGGATCCGGTGATCGCGACGGTCTCGGCGCCCGCGCTCTCGGCACCGGCCAGCGCCAGCCGGAGCGCCCGCTCGGTCTGGGAGCCGTCCCGCAGCGAGCCGCCGACGCCCACCACCTTGATGGCCATCCCCATCACCGCGCCTTCCCGTCCCCGACCAGCCTGACACCCTTCACTCATTCGAGGCTAGTCCCTCCACTTAACTGGAGGACCAGTCATTCCACCGGAGTTCCCCGTCACACCCGCCGCTTGGCCCCGAGGGCTACTGACGAGTAGCCTCATACCGCCAGTATCTCGGCCGGGAGGAAGCTGATCATGACCGTGCCCGTGCAGATCCGCGTGCAAGCCGCCGCGGCCCAGGCCCTCTACGCCCTGCCGACCCCGGTCAAACGGCTGATCGCCGGGCGCCCGATCCGGCTGGACGGGCAGGAACTGGCGCTGGACGCGCAACTGCTGCTCCGGCTGCAGCAGCTCACCGGCGCCGAACTCGCCGGACAGTCGGTGGAACGCTCACGCGCCGAACTCGACGTGTCCCGCCACCTGGTCAGCGGCAAGCCGATCCAGCCGGTGCACACCCGCGAGCTGCTCATCCCCGCGGAAGCCGGTGGCATCCCGGCGACGCTGTACACCCCGGAAGGCCTGCCGGAACCGTCCGGCCTGCTGGTGTTCTTCCACGGTGGCGGCTGGGTGGTCGGCACCAGGAACAGCCACGACAACACCGCGCGCTTCCTGGCCAAGCACGCCGGGGTGCGGGTGCTGTCGGTGGAGTACCGGCTGGCCCCGGAGCACCCGTTCCCGGCGGCCGCGGACGACGCGGTGACGGCCTTCGACTACGCGTACGCCAAGGCGAGTGAACTGGGCGCGGACCCGGCGCGCATCGCGGTCGGCGGGGACAGCGCGGGTGGCAACCTGGCCGCGGTCACCGCGCTGGTGACCACCCGGCGCGGCGGCCCGGCCCCGGCGTTCCAGCTGCTGCTCTACCCGGGGGTGGACATGAGCACCCGGCGGCGGTCGCGGGAGATCTTCGGCAACGGGTTCTTCCTCACCGACGCCCAGATGACCTGGTTCGCCGACCACTACGCACCCGAGGGCGTCGACCGGACCGACGTGCGGGTGTCGCCGCTGCTGGCCGAGGACCTCAGCGGACTGCCGCCCGCCTACCTGGCCACCGCCGGCTTCGACCCGCTGCGCGACGAGGGCGAGCTGTACGCGGAGAAGCTCGAAGCCGCGGGCGTGCAAGTGGCGCTGCACCGGCAAGAAGACCTGATCCACGGATATGTGAACTTCCTCGGCATCGGCCGCCGTTTCCGCGAGGCAACCGCCGAAGCGGCGGGTGCGCTCCGCCTCGGATTGAGCAAGAAGAAGAATTGAACAACCGTAATCCCGGCGCGGGATTTCTCCCGCGCCGGGATTACGGATCCCCCCGATTCATCGGGTCGGATTCCAGCGTGTTCTGCGGTGGGATCAGGGTGCGGGCAGTGCGGGCACGGCGGGTACCGCGGGCACCGGCAGCGGCACGGCCGGGATGGCGGCGCCACCGAGCAGGCTGCCCAGCAACGTCGACAGCGTGGTCAGCAGCGACTGGAGCAGACCCTGGACCAGGGTCAGCGGGTCCGGCAGCGGGGGCAGCCCCGGCACCGGCGGCACCTGCCGCGGTTCGGTGCCCGGCGTCTTCAGCACCCGGGACACCTCGGAGTTGTAATCCCGGGCCACACCAGCGGTTTCCTGGGCTTCGGACTGGATCGTGTAGCGCTTGCCGTCGGCGAGATCGGTGAGCAGCGGATCGAGCTGGCCGACCGCGCCCTCCGTGCCCGCCACGTCCCCGGCGTAGGCGACCCTGGCGAGCTGGTCGCGCAGTTCGAGCACCTTGGCGCCGGCGGCCTGGGTGCTCGAGGCGCCCTTGCCGTTGTCCAGGACGCTCGCCGCGGCGACTCCGGACGAGGCCACCGCCAGCAGACTGCCGACCGCGATCGCGGCAATCGAGCGGGCAATAATGCCTTTCATTTCCTACCTCCGGCCTCTGAATGTCTCAGACCTGACCCGGTAATGGATACCAACCGTGTTGGCCCATGGCCACCCGATCACCGGCGAAGCAGTTTTTCCAGCGCTCACTTGATGAATTTGTTTCACCGGAATTCGCCCGCAAGTGATGACGCTGAAGAGCTTGAGCCTCGCTAGGTTGATCATCCGGACGGCGCCGGATCGCCACGCACAGCCACCGGGCCACCCGTTCGAGGCGCCCGGCCACCCGATGGACCTAATTGGATGATCAATTCCCGCCATCACCCCGTGGTGCAGGCGTGTCGGCTAGACCATCGGTGCAGCACTCACCCACGTTCGTCGCAATCTTCCCAGCCGTCCCAGCGCCGGGTGAGCCCGAACGAGGGCGGCCCGGCGGAGTCCGTTGTGGACTCCGCCGGGCCGCGTGTGGTGGGAGCGTCCGCCCGAGGGCGGGGGTCTACTGCCGGAACGCCGCGGCGACCTTGTCGCCGAGGTTCTTGTCCACGTTGCGCCAGTACTCGAACACGCGCTCCAGCACCGGCTGGGACACCTCGTTCGACGCGTGGCCGATGATGTTGTTCGCCAGCCGCTCGCGCTGCGCGTCGTCCATCACCTCGCGGACCAGGGTGCCCGGCTGGCCGAAGTCGTCGTCCTCGGCGTGCAGCTTGTACGCCGAGCGGATCACCTCGTCCTCGACGCCGTACGCGGAGGCCGTCTCGCTCGCGTCGGCGTGCGGGCCGCCGAACGAGTTGGGCGCGTAGACCGGGTCACCCGGGTTGCTGTACCGCATCTGCCCGTCGCGCGAGTAGCTGTTCACCGGGGACTTCGGCGCGTTGACCGGCAGCTGGGTGTAGTTCGCGCCGATCCGGTACCGGTGCGCGTCCGGGTAGGCGAACAGCCTGCCCTGGAGCATCTTGTCCGGGGACGGGCCGATGCCCGGCACCAGGTTGGCCGGCTCGAAGGCGGCCTGCTCGATCTCGGCGAAGTAGTTCGACGGGTTGCGGTCGAGCACGTACCGGCCGACCTTGATCAGCGGGTAGTCGCCCTGCGGCCACACCTTGGTCAGGTCGAACGGGTTGAACCGGTAGTCCGCCGCCTCGGCGTAGGGCATCACCTGGACGTGGAGCGTCCAGCTGGGGTGGTTGCCCTTCTCGATGTTCTTGAACAGGTCGCGGATGTAGAAGTCGGCGTCCGCGCCGGCGATGCGGTCGGCCTCGTCCTGGGTCAGGTAGCCGATGCCCTGGTCGGTCTTGAAGTGGTACTTGACCCAGAACTTCTCGCCGCCGGCGTTCTCCCACAGGTAGGTGTGCGAGCCGTAGCCGTTCATCTCGCGCCAGTTCGACGGGATGCCGCGATCGCCCATCAGCCAGGTCACCTGGTGCGCCGACTCCGGGCGCAGGGTCCAGAAGTCCCACTGGATGTTGTGGTCGCGCAGGTGGTTGTCGGCGCGGCGCTTCTGCGAGTGGATGAAGTCGGGGAACTTGATCGGGTCGCGGATGAAGAAGACCGGGGTGTTGTTGCCGACCAGGTCGTAGTTGCCCTGGCTGGTGTAGAACTTCACGGCGAAGCCGCGCGGGTCGCGCCAGGTGTCCGGCGAGCCGTTCTCGCCGGCGACCGAGGAGAAGCGGATGACGCTCTCGGTGCGGGTGCCCGGCTGGAACAGCGCGGCCTTGGTGAACTGGCTGACGTCCTCGGTCACCTCGAGGAAGCCGAACGCGCCACCGCCCTTGGCGTGCACCACGCGCTCCGGCACGCGCTCGCGGTTGAACTGCGCGTTCTTCTCGATGAGGTAGTGGTCCTGCAGCAGGATCGGGCCGTTGGCGCCGAGCGTCAGCGAGTCGTTGTCGCTGGCGACCGGGATGCCCACGTTGTTCGTGGTCGGCTTCGTCACGCCGATGCCTCCTCTTGGTGGTGGGTGCAGTCCGGGCAGAGCCCCCAGAAGACGACCTCCGCCTCGTCGACGCGGAAGCCCGCGGTCGCGGACGGCTCCAGGCACGGGGCCTCGCCGTGCACGCAGTCGACGTCCTCGGTGCGGCCGCAGGTGCGGCACACCAGGTGGTGGTGGTTGTCGCCGGTCCTGGTCTCGAACCTGGCCGGGTGCCCGGCCGGTTCGATCCGCCGGACCAGCGCGGCCCCGGCGCAGGCACCGAGCACGTCGTAGACGGCCTGGGTGGACACCGAGCCGAGCCGCTCGCGCACCCCCGCCGCGACCTGGTCGGCCGTGGTGTGCGGGTGCTCCGCGAGCCACTCGAGCACGGCCACCCGCGGCGCGGTCACGCGGAGACCGGCCGCTCGGAGGTGGTGCCGCACGGGGCTTTGCTGATCTGACATGGCCCCTCCACCATGACGCGTTTTCTGGAATGAGTCAAGAAAACTAAAAAAGTTGCACGGGTGTACCAGGAATTGGTGTCATCGGTCACGTGCCGCTCCAGCCCTACCGCCGACTGCTCGCCGTGCCGTCGGTGCCCACCTCGATGCTGTTGATGTTCTTCGCCCGGCTGCCGATCACCGCCATCGGCATCACGCTCACCCTGCACGTGGTGACCGACCTCGGCCGCGGGTACGGCGAGGCCGGGCTGGTCGGCACCGCGACCACGGCGGGCAGCGCGCTCGGCGCCCCGCTGATCGGCCGGGCGATCGACCGGTACGGCCTGCGGCCGGTGGTGGCCGTGTGCGGGGTGGTCTCGACGAGCTACTACCTGGCCACGCCGCACCTGCCGTACCTCGCGCTCGTGCTGGTCGCGTTGCCCGCCGGGCTGCTGGCGGTGCCCGCGGGTTCGATCGCCAGGCAGGTGCTCGCCGCGCTGGTGCCCACCGAACAGCGGCGGACGGCGTACTCGCTGGACACGGTGTCGGTGGAGGTGACCTTCATGGTCGGCCCGAGCCTGGGCATCCTGATCAGCACGCAGTTCTCCTCGACCGCCGCGCTGACCTCGATCGGCGTGGTGTCCGGGCTGGTCGCGGTGCTGCTGTACCTGATGAACCCGCCGGTGCGCGCGGGCCACGAGGCGATCACCGGCGTGCGGCCGCCGCTGCGGTCGTGGCTGAGCCGGGAGCTGGTGGCCACCCTGCTGATCGCCGCCGCCGCGACCTTCGTGCTGGTCGGCATGGAGCTGGCGGCGCTGGCCTCGCTGCGCGCGAACGACGAGGTCGACTGGACCGGCGTGGTGATCTCGTTGATGTGCGTGGCTTCACTGGTCGGCGGCATCGTGCACGGCGCGGTGCACCGGTCGCTTTCGCAGGTGACGCTGATGGTGTTGCTGGCGGTGCTGACCATTCCGGTCGGCCTGGTGGACACGCCGTGGTGGTTGCTGGCGCTGGTGCTCGTGCCGTCGAACCTGGTGTGCGCGCCGACGCTGGCCGCGACCACCGAGGCGGTGAGCTCGCTGGCCCCGGCGCGCGTGCGCGGGGAGGCGATGGGCCTGCAGGACTCGGCCACCCGGATCGGCCTGGCCGCGGGTGGGCCGGTGGTCGGGTTCGTGATGGACCATTCGGCGCCGGGCTGGGGTTTCGTGGCCTCCGGCCTCGGCGGGCTCGCGCTCGCCTCGGTGGGTATCGCGCTGCGGTTCCGGTTCGGCGCCCGCACCGCGGTACGGGCGCCGAGCGGGTCCTAGAGGCAGGCCTTCTGCAGTTGCTCGAGATTGGTCAGGCTGCGCTGCAGCCAGTCGTTGACGTTGCCGAGCTGGTCGGACTTGCGCTGTTCGAGTTCGACGTAGGAGTCGGCCATCGCGAAGAGCGTCTGCTGGACGTCCTGCTCGGCGACCTGGTTGCCGAGTTCGCGCAGCTTGGTGGCCTTCTCGCCGGCTTCGGCCTGCAGCTGCTCGGGGTTGATGTTCGGATCGAAGTTCGCGATCCCGAGCGCCTCGGTACAGGCGGCGGCTTTGCTGGTGGCGTTGTTGGCCTGATTCACCGCCTGTGACACCTCGTCGCACCCGGCGAGCACCAGCCCCAGCACCGCGATCCCGATCAGGTGTCGTCCAGCGAATTTGGTCATAGCGCCCAACCTACTCGAAACCGGCACGTGGGTGGTGTCTTGGTCCAGCGTACCGAGGTGCTCGGGCGGGCGGGCTCCGATTGCGAGGTCGGCGAGTGTCACGAATGTGGCTTTCGAGGCGTTGCGCGTCTCGAAAGCCACATTCGTGACATGGCTCAGCCCTTCACACAGATGACCTGCTTCAGGTGGGCCACCACCTCGACCAGGTCCGACTGGGCGGCGATC
The DNA here is from genome assembly GCF_017309385.1 of Amycolatopsis sp. 195334CR. Lineage (NCBI taxonomy): Bacteria > Bacillati > Actinomycetota > Actinomycetes > Pseudonocardiales > Pseudonocardiaceae > Amycolatopsis > Amycolatopsis sp. 195334CR. Next base: position 2,000,564 of record NZ_JAFJMJ010000001.1, read on the forward strand.
ACCGAGTCGATGTCCTTGTAGGCGGCCGGGATCTCGTCCACCACGCCCGCGTCCTTCCGGCATTCGACGCCGTCGGTCTGGGCGGCGAGGTCGGCAGCGGTGTACAGCTTCTTCGCCTTGTTCCGCGACATCCGCCGCCCCGCCCCATGCGAGGCGGACTCGAAGGAGTGCGAGTTTCCCAGCCCGCGCACGATGTACGAACCGGTACCCATGCTTCCCGGGATGATCCCGAGATCACCCGAACCCGCGCGGATCGCACCCTTGCGGGTCACCAGCAGGTCGACACCGTCGTACGTCTCCTCCGCCACGTAGTTGTGGTGGCAGCTGATCGCGTCGTCGAAACCGGTGCTGGGGATCTCGTCCTTCAGCGCCTGCTTCACCAGCGCGACCATCGTCGCCCGGTTGCGGGCGGCGTAGTCCTGCGCCCAGAACAGATCTCGCCGGTACGCCTGCATTTCCGGCGTCCCCGCGACGAACACGGCGAGGTCGCGGTCCGGCAGGTCGGCGTTGTGCGGCAGCTTCCGCGCCACCGCCATGTGCCGTTCGGCCAGTTCCTTGCCGATGTTCCGCGAACCCGAGTGCAGCATCAGCCACACCCGCCCCTCGTCCGGCCCACCATGTTCGAGGCAGACCTCGATGAAGTGGTTGCCCCCACCGAGGCTGCCGACCTGCAGGTGCGCGCGCTTGCGCAGGTCCTGCACGCCGGAATGCAGTTCACCGAACCGGTTCCAGAACTCCGCCCAGCCACCGACCCCGTGCACGCGCGCGGTGTTCACGGGATTGCGGTGCATGTTGAAGCCGACCGGCACCGCGGATTCGATGCGGCGCCGCAGCTTGCCGAGGTCGTCCGGGAGGTCCGACGCGGTGAGCGAGGTCCGCACCGCGCTCATCCCGCAGCCGATGTCGACCCCCACCGCCGCCGGGGAAACGGCGTCGCGCATCGCGATCACGCTGCCGACGGTGGCGCCCTTCCCGTAGTGGACGTCCGGCATCACGGCCACGCCGTGCACCCACGGCAGGTTGGCGACGTTGTGGAGTTGGCGCATCGCCTGCTCCTCCACCGAATGCGGGTCCGCCCACATCCGGATCGGCACGCGAGCACCCTCCACCGCGGTGTACATGGCTGGTTCCTTTCCCCAGGAAGTTCTTGACCCCCACAGAATCACCGCAAATGTCGATCAGCTCAACCGGATTTGCAACGAACACCCGGCCGGGCCCGATACAGGATCGACATTCACGAAGACTGGAGCACTCCTTGTCCCTGCGGTCCCTGCCCCGTGAAATCCGGCTCATGCGCGCGATGTCGCGCGAAGCGAAGCGCCGCGGCATCAGCTACGACGAACTCAGCGACCAGCTCACCCCCGAAGAGCTGTACCTGTTGTCGGAGAACCTGCCCGACGTGACGCGCTGGGGCCTGGTCCCCGACGCCGAAATCACCGTGGAGCCACCGGAAAACCGCCTGGTCGCCGCGGCGAGATCCGGGGACTGGTGGCCGGCCGCCGCCGCGCTGGCCGAGCGCACCGACTGGGACCGGCGGTCGGCGCTGGTGGAGGCGCTGGCCGAAGCCGCCGCCGAGGACAAGGACTGGCTGAGATCCTGGCGGGCGGAGGCGCCCGGCGACGTCAACGGGTTGGTGGTGCAGACCGAGGCACTGGTCCGCCTGGCCTGGAAGGTCCGCGGTGCGGCACCGGCCAAGGACACCACCGACGCCCAGTTCGCCGGCTTCCACCGCCTGCTCAACGAAGCCCACCAGAGCGCGGAACGCGCGTGCGCCGCCGCGCCGGAGGACCCCACGCCGTGGGTCAGCCTGCTCACCATCGCCCGCGGCCTGCGGGTCGGGCACGAACGGTTCCGCCAGTGGTGGGCCGAGCTGATCGCCCGCGCCCCCGCCCACCGCTCCGGGCACACCCAGGCGCTGCAGTTCTGGTGCGCGAAGTGGTCCGGTTCCGACGAGCAGATGTTCGGCTTCGCCGAGGCGGCCGCCGCCGACCACCCGTCGCTGGCCGCGCTCCCGTTGGAGGCCGCGTTCGAAGCCTCGTTCGGGCACCCGAAGATCTGGCAGGAACGCCGGATCCGGACCCAGACCGACGCGCTGCTGGCCTGGCTCGCCGAGGGCGGCGCCACCGGCCCGTACGCCCGCACCGAGCACAGCATCGCCGCGCTCGCCCTCGTCGAGACCAAGCGGTACGACCTGGCGGTGGCGCAGTTCCGCGCGATCGGCAGGCACGCCGACGCGTGGATCTGGCACTACACCGAGCTGCCCCGGCTGAAGTTCCTGCTCGCCCGCGGGGAGGCCTGCCGCAAGGCCAAGCGGCCCTGAGGCACGGAAAAGGCCGTGGGCGCCTCGCACCCACGGCCCTTTCCCTGACGCCTCAGCCCAGTTGCGGGGCCAGCGTTTCGGCGATCTCGTAGGTGTTCAGCGCCGCGCCCTTGCGCAGGTTGTCCCCGCACACGAAGAAGTCCAGCGTGTTCGGGAAGTCCAGCGCCTGGCGCACCCGGCCGACGTAGGTCGGGTCCTCGCCGACGACCTCGCCCGGGGTCGGGAACACGTTGTTCTCCGGGTCGTCCACCAGCACGATGGTCGGCTGGGCTTCGAGCACCTTGTGCGCCTCCTCCACGGTGACCTCACGCGCGAAGGTGGCGTGCACCGCCAGCGAGTGCGTGGTGACCACCGGGACGCGCACGCAGGTCGCCGAGACCTTCAGGTCCGGGATGCCGAGGATCTTGCGGGATTCGTTGCGCACCTTGAGTTCTTCGGAGTACCAGCCGTCGCCCTTGTAGGAACCGGCCGAGGGCACCACGTTGAACGCCAGCGGCGCCGGGAACGGGGAGTCCGAAATGGACAGACCGGCCGCCTCCAGCGTCCGGCGCACGTCACCGGCGGCGACCCCGACCGGCTTGCCCGCGACCGCCTCGAGTTCGGCGTAGAGCCGGTCGACGCCTTCCTTGCCCGCGCCGGAAACCGCCTGGTACGAGGCGACCACCAGCTCCTTCAGCTCGAACTCGCGGTGCAGCGCGCCGAGCGCCGCCATCATCGACAGCGTGGTGCAGTTCGGGTTCGCGATGATGCCGCGCGGGCGCTCGCCGACCTTGTCGGCGTTCACCTCGGGCACCACCAGCGGCACCTCGTCGTCCATCCGGAAGGCGCCGGAGTTGTCCACCGCCACCGCACCGCGGGCCGCCGCGACCGGCGCCCACTCCGCGGAGATCTCGTCGGGCACGTCGAACATCGCCACGTCGACGCCGTCGAACGCCTCGGCGGTCAGCTCGATGACGGTCAGCTCCTCACCGCGCACGGTGAGCTTCTTGCCCGCCGAGCGCGCCGAGGCGATCAGCCGGATTTCGCCCCACGGCACGGATTCCCGGTTGTTGATGATGTCGATCATCACCGTGCCCACCGCGCCGGTGGCACCGACCAGAGCCAGTACAGGAGCCATTTCTACCGCCCACTTCCCGCGTAGACGACGGCCTCTTCGTCGCCGCCCAGTTCGAATGCGTCATGGATGGCGCGCACCGCGTCGTCGAGCTGCGCGTCCCGGATCAGCACGGAGATGCGGATCTCGGAGGTGTTGATGATCTCGATGTTCACGCCGACCTTGGACAGCGCTTCGCAGAAGGTGGCGGTGACGCCGGGGTGCGAGCGCATGCCGGCGCCGACGAGCGAGACCTTGCCGACGTGGTCGTCGTAGAGCACCGAGGAGAAGCCCAGCTCCTCCTTGATCTTCTCCAGCGCCGCGACCGCCTTGGGGCCGTTGGCCTTCGACAGCGTGAAGGTGATGTCCGTGCGCCCCGACGAGGTGTTGGAGACGTTCTGCAGCACCATGTCGATGTCGATCTCGGCGTCGGCGATCACCCGGAAGATCCGGGCGGCGGCACCGGCGTGGTCCGGCACCCCGGTCACCGTGATCTTGGCTTCGGAGCGGTCGTGCGCCACACCGGTGATCAACGCTTGTTCCACGGGGATCTCCTCGATCGATCCGGCCACCGTCGTGCCCGGCTTGTCACTGTAGGAAGAACGGACTCGGATCGGCACGCCGTAGCGGCGCGCGTACTCCACCGAGCGGAGGTGCAGGATCTTCGAGCCGCTCGCCGCGAGCTCCAGCATTTCCTCGTACGGCACGGTGTCCAGCTTCCGCGCGTCCGGCACGATCCGCGGGTCCGCGGAGTACACACCGTCCACATCGGAATAGATCTCGCACACGTCGGCGTTCAGCGCCGCGGCCAGCGCCACCGCGGTGGTGTCCGAGCCACCGCGGCCGAGCGTGGTGATGTCCTTGGTGTCCTGCGCCACGCCCTGGAACCCGGCGACCAGCGCGACGTAACCCTGTTCCAGTGCTTCGCTGACCCGGCTCGGTGTGACGTCGATGATCCGCGCGTTGCCGTGCACGGCCGTCGTCACCACCCCGGCCTGCGATCCGGTGAACGACCAGGCCTGCGCGCCCTGGGCGGAGATGGCCATCGCGACCAGCGCGTTGGAGATGCGCTCACCCGCGGTGAGCAGCATGTCCATCTCCCGCTCCGGTGGAACCGGGTTCACCTGCTGGGCCAGGTCGAGCAGTTCGTCGGTGGTGTCGCCCATCGCGGAGCAGACCACCACCACCTCGTTCCCGGCCTTTTTCGTGGCCACGATCCGCTCGGCCACGCGCTTGATCCGATCAGCGCTCTCCAACGACGATCCGCCGTACTTCTGGACTACGAGCGCCACGGCCCGAACCTCCTCGCCGAGCGGGCCCCGAGCCCGCTCCATCGAATTCGACTCAGTCGGGGAGCCTACCGGGATCGGGCAGTTCAGGCGTGCCGTCATGTGGCCCCGACCACTGCGAATGGCCTGCTCGACTAGGCTGGCCGGCGTGTCCAGCACCTCGGTGACCGACCTGACTGGCGCCGCCGATGCCGGGCGGGGCGGGAATTCCGGCGGCGCGCACCACCGCCGGCCGGACGAACGCCGGGAGAGGCTGCGCAGAGCAGGTTTCTTCCTGCTGCCCGCGCTCCTCTTCCTCGGCGTGCGACAGCTCGGCGTGGTGGTGCTGTCCGTCCTTTCCGGAGTGAACAACACCACAACCGAGGCCGCGCTGCGGTCGTGGGACGGTGAGTGGTTCCTCGGCATCGCGCAGGGCGGGTACGCCGGGGTGCCGCAGGGGCTGGTCGACGCGTTCGGCAACCGCAGCTTCGAGACCCCGCTCGCGTTCTTCCCCGGTTACCCGACCGCCGTGCGCTGGCTCACCGACCTCACCGGGCTGTCGCTGCCGACCGCCGCGTTCTTCCTCAGCGGCTTCTTCGGTGTGGTCACCGCCTACGCGCTGATGCGCCTGGGCAGCATGATCCGCGGTGGCTCGGCGAGGACCGGGCTGATCCTGGTGGTGCTGTTCGCCGCCTCGCCGATGGGCGTGGTGCTGTCGATGGCCTACTCGGAGTCGATGTTCTGCGCGGCTGCCGCGTGGGCGCTGGTTTTTGTGCTGGAGCGGCAGTGGCTGGCGGCCGGGGCGTGCACCGCGATCGCCGGGCTGGTGCGCCCGACCGCGGCCGCGGTGCTGTTGGCCATCGGCGTCGCCGCGGTGGTCCACCTCGTGCGGAAGCGGGAGGTCTGGCACCCGCTGGCCGGGTTGCTGCTCGCCCCGGTCGGCCTGGTCGGCTACCTGACCTGGGTGGGCACGCGGCTGCGGCCCGGCGCCGGCTGGTTCGACCAGCTGCAGGCCTGGACCGATCTGCAGCAGCGCGGCTGGGACTCGCGCTTCGACTGGGGCGTGGCGACGGTGACCTTCGCCGGCAAGGCGCTCGGGCGGTCGGGGAACGTGCTGGAGATCGCCACCGTCGCGATCCTGGTGCTGGCGCTGGTGCTGGTGGTGATCGCGATCAAGCGGCGGCTGGAGCTGCCGCTGGTGCTCTACGGGGTCGGTGTGCTGGCGATGGACCTCGGTTCGAACGGGCTGATGAACTCGAAGGCCCGGTTGCTGGTGCCCGCGTTCACCCTGCTCATCCCGATCGCGCTGGCGCTGGCCAAGCGGCGGACGTCGACGGTGGTGCTCGTGCTGGTCGGGGCGGCCGTGGCCAGCGCGTGGTTCGGCGCGTACTCGCTGACGATTTGGCAGTATGCGATCTGATGAAGGACGCCGAGACGAGTGTGCCGGTCCACGACCTGATCCGGCGGCGCTGGAGCCCGCGGGCGCTGGACGAGACGGCCGAGGTGAGCCGGGCGCAGCTGACCGCGCTGCTGGAGGCGGCGCGGTGGGCGCCGTCCTACGGCAACACGCAGCCGGCGCGGTACCTGGTCGGCTTTCGCGGGGACAGGACGTTCGCCGGCATCCTGGGCGCGTTGAACTCGGGGAACCAGGCGTGGGCGCACCGGGCCGGGGCCCTGCTGATCGGGGCCGTGGTCACCGCGAACGAGAAGGGGGACATCCCGTACGCCGAGTACGGGCTGGGCCTGGCGAGCGAGAACCTGGTGCTGCAGGCGATCGCGGAGGGCCTGGTCGCGCACCAGATGGCCGGGTTCGACCCGCACCGGGTGCGCCGCGAGTTCGACCTGCCGGACGACGTGAGCCCGCTGGTCGCCATCGCCGTCGGCACCCCGGGCGACCCAGCCCTCCTGGACGAGCGACGGCGGGACCGCGAACTGGCCCCCCGGCGGCGGGTGCCGCTGTCGGAATTCGCCTTCACCGACCGCTGGGGCCGGTCCTTCTAGACCCCGCCGAGCTTGCGGAAGATCTTGGCCACGATCGACGAGACGATCAGCCAGAAGATCGCCGCGATGCCGTAGTTGACCAGGACCTGGGCCTTCGGGTCGGAGATGTTGGTGAACAGGTCGCCGAAGCCCAGTGACAGCGGCTCCGCCCAGCTCCGGATGAACTGGGTGATGCCGTTGTCCGGGTTCGCGCCGCCGACGGTCAGGATCACGTGGACCGCCAGCACCAGCGCGAAGACGAGGCCGATCCAGCGGACCACCGCGGCCAGCACGCTGCCGGTCTTCGCCCTGGTCGCGCGCCAGTTCGACCGGCGGCGCTCCTCGGCCGCCACCACCTCTTCGTCACGGAACATCTCCGCGCGCGCCGGCGTGCCCGCGACCGGCGGCAACGCCTGCGTCGGGGCCTCTTCCTCGGCCTTCGCGGACCTCTCGGAGTGCTCTCCCATGACTGGCAGTTTCGCACGCGGACCGGGGTCGAGGCTACTTGTGAGTAACTGCCGCGGGTTTGTTCCCGAGCCGTAACCGTGGTTAAGCTGACCGGCGTGGCACGCGCTCTCCTGCTTCGCTGCCGCGACGGGGCCTGACCAGACCGGCTCCTCGTCGCGGGGCTTTGTGGTGCTGGCAAAACACCGCGCCGGTCGTTCCCCCGCAGTCACGAAGCAGCAGGAGTAGCCAGATCATGAGCACGCCCGAGAAGCCCGCGGCCAGCCGGATCCGCAAGCCGTCCCGGCCCGCGCCCGCGGACCAGCCCCAGTGGAACCCCCAGCGCGGCACCTCCATGCCGGTGCACCGCTACCGCCCGTGGTTCGAGCTGGTGGAGAACATCGAGGTAGCCGACCGCACCTGGCCGGACCGCCGCATCGAGCGCGCGCCGCTGTGGTGCGCGGTCGACCTGCGCGACGGCAACCAGGCGCTGATCGACCCGATGTCGCCCGCCCGCAAGCGCAAGTTCTTCGAACTGCTGGTGCGCATGGGGTACAAGGAGATCGAGGTCGGGTTCCCGGCCGCCAGCCAGACCGACTTCGACTTCGTCCGCGAGATCATCGACGAGGGAGCGATCCCGGACGACGTGCACATCCAGGTGCTGACCCAGTGCCGCCCGGAGCTGATCGAGCGCACCTTCCAGGCACTGGAGGGCGCGCCGCGCGCGATCGTCCACATCTACAACTCGACCTCGATCCTGCAGCGCCGGGTGGTCTTCCGCGAGGAGCGCGAGGGCATCAAGAAGATCGCGCTGCAGGCCGCCGAGCTGGTGGTCGAGTACGCGGCGAAGTACTCCGACACCGACTTCCGGTTCCAGTACTCGCCCGAGTCCTACACCGGCACCGAGTTGTCCTACGCGGCCGAGGTGTGCAACGCGGTCACCGACATCTGGCAGCCGACCCCGGCCCGCCCGGCGATCCTGAACCTGCCCGCCACGGTCGAGATGGCCACGCCGAACGTCTACGCGGACTCCATCGAGTGGATGCACCGCAACCTGGAGCGCCGCGACTCGGTGATCCTGTCGCTGCACCCGCACAACGACCGCGGCACCGGCATCGCCGCCGCCGAGCTGGGCTACCAGGCCGGCGCGGACCGGATCGAGGGCTGCCTGTTCGGCAACGGCGAGCGCACCGGCAACGTGGACCTGGTCGCGCTGGGCATGAACCTGTACAGCCAGGGCATCGACCCGCAGATCGACTTCTCCGACATGGACGAGATCAAGCGGACCGTCGAGTACTGCAACCAGCTGCCGGTACCCGAGCGCAGCCCGTGGGGTGGCGACCTGGTGTTCACCGCCTTCTCCGGCAGCCACCAGGACGCGATCAACAAGGGCCTGGACGCGCTGGCCAAGCAGGCCGAGAAGGCGGGCGTCCCGGTGGACGAGCACCCGTGGGAGGTGCCGTACCTGCCGATCGACCCGAAGGACGTGGGCCGCAACTACGAGGCCGTGATCCGGGTCAACTCGCAGTCCGGCAAGGGCGGCGTCGCCTACATCATGAAGAGCGAGCACCAGCTGGACCTGCCGCGGCGGCTGCAGATCGAGTTCTCCAAGACCGTCCAGCGCCACACCGACACCGCCGGTGGCGAGGTGGACCCGACGACCATGTGGAACGCGTTCTCGGCCGAGTACCTGGAGCCGAAGGTGCCGCTGGAGCTGGTCCGCCAGCACGTGACCGACAGCGGCGGCGGGGAGTACGAGATCGCCGCCACGGTCCGGGTGGACGGCGACGAGCACGACATCACCGGCCGCGGCAACGGCCCGATCGCCTCGTTCTTCGACGCGCTGGCCGGGGTCGGCTTCGACCTGCGGCTGCTGGACTACAGCGAGCACACGCTCTCCCCCGGCGACGACGCGAAGGCGGCGTCCTACATCGAATGCGCGATCGACGACCGCGTGTTCTGGGGCGTCGGCGTGGACGCGTCGATCGTCACCGCTTCGCTGCGTGCCGTGGTCTCCGCGGTGAACCGCTCGCACCGGTAGCCGTGCGCGCCGAGCGACTGGTCGCCCTGCTGTTCACCCTGCAGCGCAAGCGGGGCGCGACGGCGGCGGAACTGGCCGGTGAGCTCGGCGTGTCCGAGCGCACCATGCACCGCGACCTGGCCGCGCTCCGCGACGCGGGCGTTCCACTGTGGACGGAGCAGGGGCGCAACGGCGGGGTGCGGCTGGTCGACGGCTGGCGGGCGCGCCTGGACGGGCTGACCTCGCGCGAGGCGGTGGCGATCTTCGCCTTCGGGGTGCCGGAGGCGCTGGGCGCGCTCGGCCTCGGGACCGCGGTGTCGGCCGCGCACGCGAAGGTGTCGGCGAGCCTGCCGAAGGAGTTGCGCGAGCAGGCGGAACACGTGGCCGGGCGCTTCCACCTGGATGCGCCCGGCTGGTTCCGCGGGGAGGACTCGGCGGGTGCGCTGGCGACGGTGACCCGGGCGGTCTGGGAGTCGCGGCAGCTCCGGGTGACGTACCGGCGGCGGGACAAGCTGGCCGAGCGGTTGCTGGAACCGCTCGGCCTGGTGCTGAAGGCGGGGGTTTGGTACCTCGTCGCCCGCGTCCCGGAGGACGACGCGCTGCGGACGTACCGGGTTGGGCGGATCAGCGAGGCGGAGCTGCTGGACCAGCGGTTCGCGCGGCCTGCGGACTTCGACCTGGCGGCCTGGTGGCGCGAATCCTCGGCGGCTTTCGAACAGTTCGCCATGAAGATCGAGGTGACGCTGCGGTTGAGCCAGCGCGCCTTCCGGCAACTGCCGCGGGTGCTGGGGCCGGAGTCCATGCCGTCGGCGCTGCTGGCCCGGCACGATCTCCCGGACGGCTGGATCGAGGCGCGCCTGGCGATGGAAACCGAGGAGATCGCGATCGGCCAGCTGGTGTCGCTGGGCGGTGACGTCGAGGTGGTCTCCCCGCCCTCGGTTCGAGCGGGACTGGCCGAGATCGGCACGCAGATGGCCGCGCGGAACGCTCCGAGACCGGCCGTTGCCGATCAGGCCGACCATGCGTAGCATATATGTCACACATGGCGGGAGGTGTTCATGATGGCCACGCGTTCCCAGTTCTGGGACGACCTGCTCGACGATCTCCGGGACCCGGAGTTGCTGCGCGCCTACATCGTCGAGAGCGTCCGGATCGAGACCGTCGACCGCCTGATCAACGGCTTGGACCAGGCTCGTCAGGACGATGAGCTGAGCAAGGCCGACCTGGCCAGGGCCATCAGCGAAACCCCTTCCGTGGTGCGGCGGCTGCTGTCGACGCCAGGGCAGCGCAACCCCACGATCGGCACACTGGCCGAGGTCGCGGCGGCCCTCGGCCTCCGCATCACGCTGGAACCGCTCGCGGCCGAAGAGCAGGCCAGGGTCACCAGGCCGCTGCGGACCGGAATGACGGACGAGCCGGAAAAGGTCGCCAAGGACATCGTCGATCGACGCGCACTGATCAGCTGATGGAGCGCGGGTTGCGCTGTCGGTATTCGACCCCGAGGGCGCGGACGGCGGCGTAGTCGGCATCCCTGAGTTCTGTCCGGAATGGTTTGTCACGCCCGTCCACGACCACCAGCAGGGCTTGTCCACCCCTTCGGCTTCGTAGTCGAGCAGGCAGAACAGCCGGTAGTGGTGCCTTCTCGGCCCGTCGCAGCGCACCTCGAACCAGCCGGTCATCTCGCCGTGCATCGCCTCCCACAAACCGCCACCGGCGAAGCGCTTGGGTGGCGCCGCGGCGACCGCGACCAGCACCGCCTGCATCTTCACCCGCACCTTGCCGGGACAGACCTGCCGGAGGAAATCGCGGCCGGGCGTGGCCTCGCCGGGGTCGTCATCGGGGTGGCGGGTGAAATAGACGATGTCATGGGCGTCGTCGGAGGATGGGCCGGTACGGATCACCGGCACCTTCTTCTTCACCATCACCGCGACAACGGTAGGGACCCGACATTTCGCGGGATTGCGGCGGGGGCGGACACCGCGCAACCGCGCAATACCCGCCCCGACCTAGGGAAACCTCATGAATCCCGACGTAAACCACGCATCGGGGTGTTACCGGTACCCGGTGGCGTCGGCGGGTTTGCCGACCGATTCCACCTCCACGATGTACCGCCACGCGTCCGGGCGGCTGCCGTCCACGTCGTCGATCGAGTACAGCTGGGCCAGCTGGCCGCTGCTCACCGTCTTACCGGCGAACCGGCCGTGGTCCGGGTCGGCGACCAGTGCCGCGACCGTCCGGCCCGCGAACGTCGGGGTTTCCGAGATGACGAAGTGCGGGTGCTCCTGACAAGCGTCCCGCCAGTTCTCCTCCGTGACGCCGAAGGCTTCCAGCATCGCCTCCGAACGCAACCACCCCGGTGTGAACCCGATCGCCGTGCACCCGTACGGCTCCAGCTCCGCCGCCTGCCCGATCGCCAGCAGGTGCCCGGTCGCCTTCGCCACGTAGTACGGCAGCGTCGTCCCCGTGCGGTAGTTCGCGTTGTACTCCTGCGTCCCGTCGGTCATCTCCACCACCACCCCACCCGGCTGCCGGATCATCAGCGGCAGCAGGTGGTGACTGGTGATCAGGTGCGAGTGCACGCCCAACTGCAGCTGGCGCAACCCGTTCTCCAGGTTGTGCTTCCAGATCGGCGCGTCCCACTCCAGGTAACCGTCGCCACCCCAGAGGCCGTTGACCAGGATGTCCAGCTTGCCCTGCTCGCGATCGACCCTGGCGGCCAGTTCCGCCACCTGCGTGCTCTCCAGGTGGTCCACCCGGATCGCGATCGCCTTGCCCCCGGCCGCCTCCACCAACTCCGCGGTGTCCTCGATGGACTCCGGACGGTCCACTTCGGACCTCTGCGTCCTGGTGGTGCGGCCCGTGACGTACACCGTCGCCCCCAGGCGGCCGAGTTCGACGGCGATCGCCCGGCTCGTGCCGCGCGTCGCCCCGGCGACCACCGCGACCTTGCCCGACAGTGCTGCTCCCATGCCTGCTCCTTCTCGTGCGTTCCGACGAGGACCAGCATCGAACCGAACCATGACAGAACCTGGCATGGTTTCCGCGAAACCACCTGAGACGGCTCTCAGTGCGGCTCACGTTGAGTTTGGTGTGGACGTTGCCCTGCTGGCGCTGTTCGTGATCGCGGTGGTGCCCCTGCTCCCGACCGAGGTCGCGCTGATCGGCATGGCCGCGACCGTGGCGCAGAGCGACGAGTCCCTCCTCCCGGTGTTCACCGTCGCCGCAATCGGCTGCCTCGTTTCGGACCAGCTCGTCTACCTGGCGGGCGCCCGCGGTACGGGCCTCGTCGACCGGCTGAGAAGCAGGCCCAGCGTGGCGAACGGCCTCCACCGCCTGGCCGAGGCGAGTACCCGGCACCCCCGCGCGCCGCTGGTGCTCATCCGCTGGCTGCCCGGCGGCGGCACGATCGGCGCGCTGGTGGCTGGGGCCCTGCGCTGGCCGTTCCGGCACTTCTTCGTCGCGTCGGCGATCGGGGTCACGCTCTGGTGCGCCTACATCGCCACGATCGGGTACGTGGGCGGCAGCCTGATCGACGAACCGGTCTTCGGGCTACTCGCCTCGCTCGCCGTGGCGGTCGGGCTGGGCTCGTTGATCGCCCTGGTCGACCGGCTCCGGCAGGGTCGTCGCGGCGACCTCGGCGTGTAGCGCGTCCAGCACCGCTGACACCGCCGGGCGGCTGGCCGCGCCCTTGCGCAGCACCACCTCGATGTGCCGGGCGGCGCGGATCCCGGCCAGTGGCCGCCGCGGCAGGCACTCCCCGGCCGGGCGGCTGATCGCGTACCTGGGCAGGAGCGCCACCCCGTGCCCGGCCGCCACCAGCGCCTCGATCACCCGGAAGTCGTTGATCCGCTGGAACACCGTGGGCTGCACCCCGGTGCGCACGGTCAGCGAGCGCAGCACGTCGTCCACCGGGAACCCGACGTCGACGCCGATCCAGCGCTCCCCCGCCAGGTCGGCCAGGTCCACCCGCTCCTCACCGGCGAGCCGGTGCCCCGGCGGCAGCGCCACGTCCAGCGGTTCACGCAGCAGGTGGACCACGTCCAGCCGATCGGAGTCGAACGGCGGCGCGTGCTCGTCCCGGTGGGTGACCACCACGTCGAAGTCGGCGACCAGCCCGGGTACCGCCGACGGGATCATGTCGATGTCGCGCACGTCGACCTCGAGCCCGTCGAACTCGGCCACGCGGTGCAGCAGCCCGGGCAGCAACAGCAGCGCGCCCGACGGGAAGATCGCCAGCCGGACCCGCCCGCGCGGCACGCTGCGGTAGGTGTCCAATTCGGACTCCGCGCGGTCGAGCGCGGCGAGCACCTCGTCCGCCCGGCCGACCAGCGCCCGGCCCGCGTCGGTGAGCCGGAGCCCGCGACCGGCCGGTTCGGTCAGCGGCAGGCCGACCTCCGCCTGCAACGCCCTGAGCTGCTGCGAAACCGCCGACGGCGTGCAGTGCAACGCCCGGGCCGCGGCCGTCACGCTGCCGCGGTCGGCGAACTCGCGGAGGGTGCGCAGGCGGCCGATGTCCATGCGCGCCAGCCTACGACAATCCTGAAGACGCACTTCAAGGTCATTGCAGATATTCTCGCTGGTCCTTCACGATCAGCCACTGCACAGTGGGGGCATGGCCCGCCGAGATCTGTTCACCGCCTTGCTGGTCGCCGTGCTCTGGGGCTGCAACTTCCTCGCCATCCACGCGCTGCTCGGCCACTTCCCGCCGCTGTTCGCCGGCGCGCTGCGGTTCGCCGTGATCGCCGTGCCGACCGTCCTCTTCGTCCCGTGGCCGAAGGTGAAGCTGCGCCACCTGCTCGGGTACGGCCTCGGCTTCGGCACCGGCCAGTTCGCCTTCCTGTTCATCGCGATGGACAACGGCATGCCGACCGGGCTGGCGTCGCTGGTGCTCCAGGCGTCGGCGCCGTTCACCGTGCTGCTCGGCGCGGTGTTCCTGCGCGAGCGGTTCAGCGTCCGCCAGACCGTCGGCATCACCGTCGCGATCGCGGCGATGGTGATGATCGCCGCGCAGCGCGCGGAGAACGCCGCGCTGCTGCCCGTCCTGCTCACCTTGATGGCCGCGCTGAGCTGGGCGGTCGGCAACCTGAGCACGCGCCGGGCCAAGCCGTCGAACGCGCTGCACTTCACGCTGTGGATGTCGGTGGTGCCACCGCTGCCGATGCTGGCGCTGTCGATGGTCGTCGAAGGGCCCGGTGCGGGGTGGCACGCGCTGACCACGATCGGCACCACCAGCGGCTGGACCTCGATGGCCGGGCTCGCCTACATCGTGCTGCTCGGCACGATCGCCGGGTCCGGGCTGTGGACCATGCTCATGCAGAAGTACCCGGCGGGCCGGGTCGCGCCGTTCTCGCTGCTGGTGCCGGTGGTCGGCATGTCGGCCGCGTTCGTGTTCCTCGGCGAGCGGCCGCACCCGGTGGAGATCATCTCGGGGGTGGTGCTGGTGGCCGGGGTGCTGCTCGGGTCAACCCAGGGAGGCCAGCGCCGCGCCGACCGGGACCTCACCGGCGAGGACGTCGAAGCCCCGGTTCTCCGTGAGCGGCTCGTTCAGTGACGCCACCAGCACCGCGGCCACGTCCGGCCGCGACACCCGGCCCGGTTCGAGGTGCCCGGCGACCTTGACCCGGCCGGTGAACGGGTCGTCGGTGAGCGTGCCCGGGCGGACCACCGTCCAGGTCAGGCTGGACCGGCGCAGGATGCTGTCGGAGACCTGCTTGGCCAGCAGGAACGAGCGGACCAGCCGGTCGCCCTGGTCCGGGGAGTCGGCGAACTGCGCGGAGAGCTGGATGAACCGCACCGCGCCCGCCTTCTCGGCGGCGCGGACCGCGGCGATGGCGCCGTCGCGGTCGACCAGGTTCACCGCGGAGGGGTCCGGATCGGCGGCGCCGGCGGTGTTGAACACCACCTCGGACCCGGCGCAGGCGTCGACCAGCGCGTCCGGGAACGAGGCCAGGTCGGCGATCACCGGCTCGGCACCGAGCGCGGCCGCCTCCTCGCCGCGGCGCTTGCTGCGCACGCCCGCGCGCACCGTGTGGCCCTGCCGCAGCAGCAACCGCACCACGTGGATCCCGGTCCGCCCGGACGCCCCCAGCACTGTGATCCGCATAACAGCGATGTTGCCATGAAAACGGCCCCACCGGCGGGAAGCCGGTGGGGCCGTTATCAGCCGTTATCAGCTGCTTGTGCGGACCGGACTAGACGTCCATCGCCTCGACGACCGAGGCCACGTGCGGGACGTCGGGGTTCACGCCGGAGTCGACCTCGACCAGTTCCGCGGACACCGCGTGCGGCTGGATGCGGCCGTCGCGGATGTCTTCGGCCCAGTGGCAGGCGACCCGGTGCCCGGTGGCCGCGCCGTCGAGCACGCGCAGCTGCGGGCGCTCGGTGTCGCACAGCGTCTCCTGCTTCCACGGGCACCGCGTGTGGAAGCGGCAGCCGGTCGGCGGGTTGGCCGGCGAGGGCAGGTCACCGGCGAGCAGGATCTGCTCGCGGCTGTCCTCCACCACCGGGTCCGGCACCGGGATCGCCGACAGCAACGCGCGGGTGTACGGGTGCAGCGGCTCCTCGTACAACGCGTCCGAGTCGGCCTCCTCCACCAGCGAGCCCAGGTACATCACGCCGATCCGGTCGGAGATGTGCCGCACCACGGCCAGGTCGTGCGCGATCACCAGGTAGGTCAGCCCGAGCGAGTCCTGCAGCTCCTCCATCAGGTTGACCACCTGCGCCTGCACCGACACGTCCAGCGCGGACACCGGCTCGTCGGCCACGATCAGGTCCGGCTCCACCGCCAGCGCCCGCGCGATGCCGATGCGCTGGCGCTGACCACCGGAGAACTCGTGCGGGTACTTCCGCAGCGAACTCTCCGGCAGGCCGACCGCGGCGAGCAGTTCGCGCAACCGCGCCGCGGTCTGCTCCTTGCCCTTGTCCAGCCCGTGCGCGCGCATGCCCTCGACCAGGATCGACTCCACCGACTGGCGGGGGTCGAGGCTGGACAGCGGATCCTGGAAGATCATCTGCATCCGCCGGCGCATCTTGCGCAGGTTCTCGCCCTTGAGCTGGGCCACGTCGGTGCCGTCGAAGACCACCGAGCCGTCGGTCGGCTCGGTCAGCCGCAGCAGCGCCCGCCCGAGGGTGGACTTGCCGCAGCCGGACTCGCCGACCAGGCCGTAGGTCTCACCGCGGTTGATGGACAGGTCCACCCCGTCCACCGCGTAGACGTAACCGACCGTCTTGTCGATCACCACGCCGCGCTTGATCGGGAAGTGGACCTTCAGGCCCTCGACGCTGACCAGCACCTCGTTGTTCGCCTCGGTCATCGGGTCCCCTCCCCCGCGGTGGCCGCGGTCGGCAGCTCCACCGGGTTGTGGCAGCGCAGCAGTCCCGGGCCGTCCGGCTCCAGTTCCGGGCTCACCTGGCGGCAGGCGTCCACCGCGTTCGGGCAGCGGGGCGCGAACGCGCAACCGCCGTCCCACGGGATGTTGTCGGCCACCGAACCGCGGATCGGCACCAGCTTCTCCCCGCGCCCGGCGTCCAGCCGCGGGATCGAGGCGAGCAGGCCGTGCGTGTACGGGTGCCGCGGGGTGGCGAACAGCGAGTGCCGCTCGGCCCGCTCCACGATCCGGCCGCCGTAGAGCACGTTGACCTCGTCGCACAGCCCGGCGACCACACCGAGGTCGTGCGTGATCATGATCAGCGCGGTGCCGGTGTCGCGGACCAGTTCCTGCAGCAGCGCCAGGATCTGCGCCTGGATGGTCACGTCCAGCGCGGTGGTCGGCTCGTCGGCGATGAGCAGCCGCGGCCGGCACGCCAGCGCGATCGCGATCAGCGCGCGCTGCCGCATCCCGCCGGAGAGCTGGTGCGGGTACTCCGACAACCGCCGCGTCGGGTCCGGGATGCCGACCTTGGCCAGCAGGTCGCCCGCCTCCACCATGGCCGCCTTGCGGGACATGCCGCGGTGGCGTTCGAGCACCTCGGTGACCTGGATGCCGATCGGGATCACCGGGTTCAGCGAGGACAGCGGGTCCTGGAAGACCATGCCCAGGTCCCGGCCGCGCCGGTCCCGCATCTCGCCCTCGCCCAGCTTGAGCAGGTCGGTGCCCTCGAACTTGACCGTGCCGGTGACCGTGTTGCCGCGCTTGGCCAGCAACCGCATGATCGCCAGCGAGGTCACCGACTTGCCGCAGCCGGACTCGCCGACCAGGCCGACCGTCTGGCCGGGTTCCACGTCGAAGCTGACCCCGTCCACCGCGGTGAACGGCCGCTCGCCCTTGCGCTGGAAGACGACCTTCAGGTCGCGTACCTCGAGCAGAGCCATGTCATCTCACCGCCTGTTCTTCGGGTCGAGTGCCTCGCGCATGGACTCCCCGAGCAGGGTGAAGCCCAGCGCCACGATGATGATCGCGATGGCCGGGTAGAAGGCCAGTTCCGGGCGGATGTCCAGGAACTGCCTGGCCGCCTTGCCCAGCATCAGGCCCCATTCCGCGCGGGTCGGGTCGGGGTCGCCGAGGCCGAGGAAGGACAGCGCGGCCGCCTCGATGATCGAGGTGGCCAGGGTCAGCGTGGCCTGCACGATGACCGGGCCCAGCGAGTTCGGCAGCATGTGCCGCAGCACGATGGTGTGCCGCTTGACCCCGAGCGAGGTCGCCGCCAGCACGTGGTCGCTGGAGCGCTGCGCGAGCATGGTGCCGCGCAGGAGCCTGGCGAAGATCGGCACGCTCACCATGGCGACCGCGATGATCACCGTCCACTGGCTCGGCTTCGCCGCCAGCGCGGCGATCGAGATGGCCAGCAGCAGGCTCGGGATGGACAGCATGACGTCGACCAGGCGCATCAGCACGGTGTCCACCCAGCCGCCGAACGCGCCCGCGATGCCACCGATGATCATGCCGATGACCAGGCCGATCAGCGTGGCCATCACGCCGACCAGCAGGGTCTGCTGCGCGCCGACGAGCATGCGGGAGAGCAGGTCGCGGCCGAAGTCGTCGACGCCGAGCGGGAAGCCGGCCTGCGGGCCGGGGATGATGCCCTGGCCCAGTGCCACCTCGCCCTGGAGGTAGCGCTCGTACGGGTCCTTCGGCGCGATGAACGGCGCGAGGATCGCCAGCAGCACGAACAGCCCGGTGATCACCGCGCCGGTGATCGCCACCGGGCTGCGGGCCATCCGGCGGAAGGCCTGCTGCGCCAGGCTGTGCCCGGCGCTGGCGGCGAGGTCGTCGACCTTGTCCTTCTTGCGGGACAACATGTTGGTCATCGCACACGCACCCTCGGGTCGATGATGCCGTAGGAGATGTCGACCAGCATGTTCACCAGCACGTAGACCACCGCGCCGAGCAGGATCAGCGCCTGCAGCCGCGGGTAGTCACGCCGTTCGATGCCCTCGGCCAGCAGCGAGCCGATGCCGTTGAGGTTGAACACCCGCTCGGTCAGCACGGCCCCGCCGAGCAGCAGCCCGGTCTGCAGGCCGATCGTGGTGGCCACCGGGAGCAGCGCGTTGCGCAGCACGTGGCGCCGGCGGATGGTCGGCGCGCCGAGGCCCTTGGACTGCGCGGTGCGGATGAAGTCCTCGTTCATCACGTCGAGCACCGAGGCGCGGGTGATCCGGACGATCACCGCGAGCGGGATGGTGGCCAGCGCCGCCGCGGGCAGCACCAGGTGCACGATGGCGTCCCAGGAGGCGTCCCATTCCTGGGTGAGGATGCCGTCGAGCACGGCGAAGCCGGTGACGTTGGTGGCCCCGATCAGGGTGTCCTGGCGGCCGCCGACCGGGAACAGGCCCAGCTGCTCGGCGAAGATGAACTGCAGCAGGTAACCGAGGAAGAACACCGGCACGGCGACCCCGACCAGGGTGGCCATGATGGTGGTGTTGTCCAGGAAGCCGCCGCGGAACCGGGCGGCGACGTACCCGAGCGGGATGCCGAGCCCGACCGCGAGCAGCAGCGCGGCGATGGACAGTTCGAGCGTGGCGGGAAGGGCGAAGCCGATCTCGGAGAGCACCGGCTGGGTGGAGATCAGCGAGTTGCCGAAGTCGCCGGTGAGCACACGGCCGAGGAACTTGAAGTACTGGACGAAGATCGGCTGGTCGAGGCCGAGGATCTGGTTCAGCTCGGCGATCTTTTCGGGGGTGGCCTTGTCGCCGAGCAGCGCACCCGCTGGTCCGCCGGGCAAAGCGCGGAGCCAGGCGAAAACCAGGATGGACAGGATCAGGAGCGTCGGAATCGCTTGTAGCAACCGACGCACGATGAATCGGAGCATGGGAAACGGTCTCTCTTAATAGCCCAGAGTGGTGGCGGGCCAAGGGGCGGGACGCAGTGTCGCGCGTCCCGCCCCTGGTCGGCTAGCTGTGATCGGCCCGGGCTATCCGAGGCTCACGGTGTTGAAGCGCTCGTCGGTGAGCGGGCTGGGCACCATGCCCTGCACCTTCGGCCCGACGACCAGCGCCGGGGTCGGGTACGCGATCGGGACCGCGGGCAGGTACTCCATGATCTGCTTGTTCACGCCCTGGTAGGCCTGGGCGTGCGGGCCCTCGCCCTGGGTCCCGTCGGCGGCCGACAGGGCCTGGAACAGCTGGTCGTTCTTGAAGCCG
Organism: Amycolatopsis sp. 195334CR; assembly: GCF_017309385.1. Taxonomy (NCBI): domain Bacteria; kingdom Bacillati; phylum Actinomycetota; class Actinomycetes; order Pseudonocardiales; family Pseudonocardiaceae; genus Amycolatopsis; species Amycolatopsis sp. 195334CR. The sequence continues at coordinate 2,020,268 of NZ_JAFJMJ010000001.1, forward strand.
AACTCCGGCTTCTCGCGACCGAAGAACGTGCCGACGAAGTTGCCGGCGTCGTTGTAGTCACCGGTCCAGCCCAGCAGGTGCAGGTCGTGCTTGCCGAGCTTCTGGACGTCGTCCTTGTAACCGCCGTTCCACGGCTTGGCGATCGGCTCGATGTTGATGCCGATGGCCTTGAGGTCCTCGGAGATCGCGGTGAAGGTGTCCGCCGGGTTCGGCATGTAGGGCCGGGTGACCTCGGTCGGGTAGTAGAACTTCAGCGACAGGCCCTCGGCGCCGGCTTCCTTGAGCAGCTGCTTGGCCTTCTCCGGGTCGTACGGGTACTTCGGCACGTCCTCGGTGTACCCGGCGATCGCCTTGGGCACGAACTCGGTGGCCACCTCGGAACCCTCGGCGAGCTTGCTCTTCACGAACTGCTCGCGGTTGATGCCGTGGGCCAGCGCCTGGCGCACCTTGACGTCGGCCAGCTTCGGGTTGCCCGCCTGGTTGATGCCCAGGTAGAGCACGTTGAACGAGGGGCGGATCAGCACGTTCTGACCCTCGTTGCGCAGCAGCTGGTAGTCGGCCGGGGCCGGGTAGTCGAAGCCCTGGATGTCGCCGGTCTTCAGCGCCTGCTTGCGACCGTTCTCGTCCTTGATCACCTTGAAGATGAGCTTGTCGAGCTTGGCCTTTTCCCAGTGGGCGTCGTTGCGGACCAGGGTGATCTCGCCCTTGCCCTGGTCGTAGCCCTCGAACTTGAACGGACCGGTGCCGGTCGGGTGCAGGTTCGCGTAGTCGCTGTAGGAGAAGGAGTCGCCGGTCTGGGTGACCTGGTCGGCGTTGTACTTCTTCAGCGCCTCGGGGCTGGAGATGGACAGCGACGGCAGGGTGAACGCGGCCGGGAACGCACCCTTGGCCTTGTTCAGGTTGAGCACCGCGGTCGAGTCGTCCTTGGCTTCGCAGTTCTTGTAGACCGGGTCACCGGCCGCGTCGCCCTCGTTGGCCGCGAAGCCCTCGAAGACGTCGCCGTAGTAGATCATCTGGCTCTGGGCCGCCTGGCCCTTCATGTTGAACCAGCGGTCGAAGTTGAAGCAGACGGCGGCGGCGTTGAACGGGGTGCCGTCGTGGAAGGTGACGCCCTTGCGCAGGGTGAACGTCCAGGTCTTGCCCTCGTTGCTCGACTCCCACTTCTCGGCGAGCGAGCCGACCACCTCGGCGGTGCCGGGCTTGTTCATCAGCAGCGTGTCGTACATCTGCCGAGTGATGCGGAAGGTCTCACCCTCGTCGTTGAAGATGGGATCGAACATCTTCGGGTTGCCGGCGGCTCCGAAGATGAACGTGCCCGCGTTGTCAGCCCCGGCGTCACGCTGGGATTCGGCACAGGCGGTCACAGAGAGCGCGAGCGCACCGGATAGCCCGATCAGGGCGATACGGCGCGTTCGAGCGCCTCGCGATTGGAGCATGTTGGCACCCCTTGGACATGTTCAGATCGAGACCGCCCGGATATCGGACAACCGGGCGGCACATTGGTGTGGTGGCCGACACTAGTCGGTTATCGGGCGCTCACTTAAGCACGCGAGGTTACGATCGCGCTACGTGAGTGACGCAGTCGGCGCAATGCGCTCACGAATGGTGACTGTGGGTGGCGAATTTCGGCCCCACTGGTACAAACGGACGCACCGCGTTGGACTCGATGCGCACGGTTGCGGCATCCGGGGTGCGGTCGGCGGCAAACCAGCCGAGTTCGAAGTCCTGCCAATCGGAAAGGTGCTTTCGCTCCCTTTCCCCGTCGCGCGAAACGGCGCGTTCCAGCCGCGTGGCCTGGTCCAGACCATCGAGCCAGGCCAGGCACGTTAGGTGAGCGCGCACCGAGGCGCGCCCGGCGGAAACCCCCTCGAGCACCAGCACCTCGGGCACACGCACAGTGATCAACCCACCCGGCACGGGGGTGCCGGAGGCCCAGTCCATCCGGCGGTAGGAGCCGCCGAGGCCGCGCGCGAACGGGCGGAGCACGCCGTCGCGAAGGCGCGGCCACCAGGAAACCGGGTCGTCCCAGGTGGCGAATTCGTCGGTGCCGATGCCGAGCGCGTCGACCCCGCGCTCGGCGAACTCGGCGAGCACGTTCTCGGCGAGCGTGGTCTTGCCCGCGCCGGACGGCCCGTCGATGGCGGCCAGCCGGACCCCACCGAGCGCGGGCCGGCCCGCGAGCACCCGCTCGACGATCACAGGGCGCGGCGTCCCGAAAGCGCCCGGCCCAGGGTCAGTTCGTCGGCGAACTCCAGGTCACCGCCCATCGGCAGGCCCGAAGCCAGCCGGGTGACGGTCAGCCCGGGGAAGTCGCGGAGCATGCGGACCAGGTAGGTCGCGGTGGCCTCGCCCTCGGTGTTCGGGTCGGTGGCGATGATGACCTCCTTGACCTCCTCGCCGCCGATGCGGGCCAGCAGCTCACGCATGCGCAGCTGCTCCGGGCCGATGCCGGACAACGGGTCGAGCGAGCCGCCGAGTACGTGGTAGCGGCCCTTGAACTCGCGGGTGCGTTCCACCGCGAGCACGTCCTTGGGTTCCTCGACCACGCAGATCAGCGAGAGGTCGCGGCGGGTGTCCCGGCAGATGCGGCAGTTCGCCTGCTCGGAGACGTTGCCGCAGATCTCGCAGAACTGCACGCCCTCCTTGACCTTGCCCAGCACCTCCTGCAACCGGCCGATGTCCACCGGATCGGCGCCGAGCAGGTGGAAGGCGATGCGCTGGGCGCTCTTCGGGCCGACCCCGGGCAGCCGCCCGAGCTCGTCGATGAGGTCCTGGACTACCCCTTCGTACAAAGGTCGCTGCCTCTACTGACCGGGCAGACCCGGCAGGCCGAGGCCGCCCAGGTCCGGCATGCCGCCGCCGAGGCCGCCGGCCAGCGGGCCGAGCTTCTCCTCGGTGAGCTTCTGCGCGTTGGCCGTGGCGTCGCGGACCGCGGCCACCACCAGGTCGGCCAGGGTCTCGGTGTCCTCGGGGTCGACCACCTTGGGGTCGATGGTCAGGCTCTTCAGCTCCAGGCCGCCGCTGACCACCGCGGTCACCAGTCCACCGCCCGCGGTGCCGGTGACCTCGGCCTTCGCCAGTTCGTCCTGCGCGCTGACCAGCTGCTCCTGCATCTTCTGCGCCTGCTGCAGGATCTGCTGCATGTCGAAGCCGCCGCCGCCGGGTTGCACCATGTCGATTCCGATCACTAGCTCGGGTGAGTACGCCTACCTCCAGCCTAGCCGGGGCCGCCGGTGTGACACGGTGTCGGTGTGATTCGACGGGCGCTGGCCGTGACGGCGGTCTTGCTGGTGGTCGGCTGCGCTGCGGAAACGCCGGGTCCGGTGCCTGGTCCGGCGTCTGGTCCGGTGCCTGCTCCTTCGGGGCCTTCGGGGCCTTCGGGGGTGCCTTCTCCGGCGCCTTCCTCTTCGGCGGCGCCTTCGTCGAGCGCGGAGGCGCCGGTGGTGGTGCTGGACCCGGGGCACAACGGCGGCAACGCGGCGAACCCGGCGGCGATCAAGCGGCAGGTGCCCGCGGGGCGCGGTCGCACCAAGCCGTGCAACACCACGGGAACCAGCACGAACGACGGTTACCCCGAGCACGAGTTCACCTTCGACGTGGCGCAGCGCGCCGGGAAGTTGTTGGCGGACAAGGGGATCCGGGTGATCTACACGCGGTCGGACGACGACTCGGTCGGGCCGTGCGTCGACCAGCGCGCGGAGATCGGCAACACGGCCCAGGCGGCGGCCGTGGTCTCCATCCACGCCGACGGCAACACCTCCCCCGGTGCCAACGGTTTCCACGTCGCCTATTCGTCACCGCCACTGAACGACGCGCAGGGCGAGCCGTCTGAGCAGTTGACGCGCTCCCTACGAGATTCCTTGCGGGAGAACGGTTTCCGATACTCGGACTACCTCGGCGAGGAAGGCCTCTCAGGCCGCAACGACCTCGCGGGGCTGAATCTTTCCGAACGCCCGGCGGCACTGGTCGAATGCGGGAACATGCGGAACGCCACCGAAGCCGCCCGAATGTCCACTTCGGACGGGCGGCAGCAGTACGCCGCGGGCATCGCCAACGGCATCCTGACCTACCTCGGCGCCTGACTCGCCGGAGCTCTCAATGCTATGAGTGGGGCATTACTTGCGTTGAATGCAAGTAATGCCCCACTCATAGCATTGAACCGGGGTCAGTCGAGGGGGCGGGCGCCCAGCTGTTCCGACAGCAGCCGGTGCGCCTTCTCCTCCACCTCGTCCGCGGCGGGCACGGGCGGCGGCGGGGGCGGCGGCACCGAGCCGTTCGGGGGCGGCGGGGTGGTCGCCGCTTCCAGGTACTCGTCCTCGTCCTCGGGTTCCGGGGGGAGCGGGATGTCCGGCTCGGTGGTGGCCACCTTCGGCTTCGGCGGCGCGGGGGGCGGCGGCGGAGCCTGCCTGCCCTCGGACGGCCGCCGGAACCGCTGCTGCGGCTTCTCCTCGGTCGCCTGCTGCGCGCTGTGCTGCTGCTGGGGCGCCTGCCGCTGCTGCTGCGGCGCCGGGGCGGCCTGCGGTTTGGCGTTGCCGTGCACGCAGGTGACGCGCCAGTCCCCGCCGAGGACGTCGCGGAGAGCGGCGGCGATCTTCTCGGAGTTGTGCGGATCAGCGAGCCGGCGCGCGAGCGGCTCGGCGGTGTGCGTGAGCACCACGGAGTTGCCCTCGACGCTCTGCACGCCGGCCTGGGTCAGCATCGCCTCGGTGCTGCGGCCGCCCGGGATCTTGCGGATGGCCGCCAGCAACTCCGGCCACACCCGGCGCACGGCCGCCGCGTCCATGCCCCCGGCCGCCTCGGGCTCGGCCGCCGCTTCCGGCGCACTCGGCGCCGAGGCAACGGGCTGCTCGGCTGGGCGTTCGACCACCGCCGGAACCGGGCGCTCCGCCGGAACCGGAACTGGAGCCTGAACTGGGCGTTCGGCCGGAGCCGGGGCTTCTGGCGCGGGCGGCGCCGCCTGGCGTTGGGAGGGGCGTTGGAAGCGTTCCGCGCCACCCGCCCCCGGCGAAGCAGCAGACGGCGAAGCAGTAGGCGCCGGAGCAGCAGCGGCCACCGGAGCAGCCGAAGCCGAAGAGCCCGAAGCCGAAGCACCAGCAGCCGAGGCACCCGCGGCAGGCGCCGACTCGACCGGTCCCCCCACCGTGACGCGCCGCTCCAGCCGTTCCAACCGCTGCAACAGCGCCGCCTCGCCCTCCGCGGCGGAGGGCAAAAGCATCCGCGCGCACAGCAGCTCCAGCAACAGCCGAGGAGCCGTGGCGCCCCGCATTTCCAGCAACCCGTTGTGCACGATCTCCGCGTACCGCGACAGCGTGGCGAGCCCCGCCCGCTCGGCCTGCGCGACCATGCGGGTCAGCTCGTCCTCCGGCGCCGCGACCAGGCCGCGCGCCGCGGCGTCGGGGACCGAGCGGAGGACCACCAGGTCCCGCAGGCGGTCCAGCAGGTCCGTGGCGAAGCGGCGCGGGTCGTGCCCGGCCTCGGCGAGGCGCTCCACCGTGCCGAAGACCGCCGTCGAATCGTCCGCGGCCAGGCCCTCGACCATGTCGTCGATCAACGCGACGTCGGTCACCCCGAGCAGCGAGACCGCCCGGTCGTAGGTCACGCCGTTCGGCCCGGCGCCGGCCAGCAGCTGGTCCAGCACCGACTGCGTGTCCCGCGCCGAACCCCCACCGGCCCGGATGACCAGCGGGAACACCGCCGGCTCCACCGGCACGCCCTCGGCCGCGACGTTGCGCTCCAGCAGCTCCCGCATCGCGCTCGGCGGGATCAACCGGAACGGGTAGTGGTGCGTCCGCGACCGGATGGTGGTGAGCACCTTGTCCGGCTCGGTGGTGGCGAAGATGAAGATCAGGTGTTCCGGCGGCTCTTCGACGATCTTCAGCAGGGCGTTGAAGCCCTGCGTGGTGACCATGTGCGCCTCGTCGATGATGAACACCCGGTACCGCGACTCGGCGGGCGCGTAGAACGCCTTGTCCCGCAGCTCACGGGCGTCCTCGACGCCACCGTGGCTGGCCGCGTCGAGCTCGGTGACGTCGATGCTGCCGCTGCCCTCCGGCGCGAGCGCGCGGCACGAACCGCACTCCCCGCAGGGGTCGGGCGTCGGGCCCTTCTCGCAGTTCAGCGACCGGGCCATGATGCGGGCGCTGGACGTCTTGCCGCAGCCGCGCGGCCCGGAGAACAGGTACGCGTGGTTGATCCGGCCGGCCGCGAGCGCGGTGCGCAGCGGGTCGGTGACGTGCTCCTGACCCACCACCTCGGCGAAGGTGGCCGGGCGGTACTTGCGATACAGCGCTAATGCCACGGCGGAAGCCTACCGGCAGCCACCGACACCCCATCGGGCCCCGGAACGTAAGGGGACCCCCGCACCCGTCAGAGCCTGCTTATCCTTGCTGCCTTCCGGCCCTGGGGAGGTTCACAGGGTGGACGCCGCGGGGGTCCGCCATCAGTGTACCTACCGATCACGCCGGTACTGGGCCGGGGAGGTCCGAGTGCCGCGATCCTCGTGCGAACCGGCCTTGCCGCGGTCGACGTGGAACGTGGTCAGCGTGCTGACCGGCGAGTTCGGGTCGCGCCGGTCGCCGATCACCCGCATGTGCGTGCTCCACCGCCGCGGCGTGACCTCGTAGACGTCGTAGCCGTAGCGGTTGCCCTCGAAGTACTTCAGGTGCGGGTTGGCCTTGCCCATCACCGGCCCGTTCTGGGCGTTCCACTCGGGCGAGTAGGCCCCGGACGAGACCGAGTGCGCGGTGAACTCGGTGCCGATCACCGGTGCGTCCGGGTTGTCGAAGTCGGGGCGGATGTCGTCGACGAAGGCCGAGTGCCAGTCGCCGGTGATCACCACCAGGTCCTCCATGCCGGTGTCGTGCACGTGGGTGAGCACCTCGCGGCGCTCGGCCAGGAAGCCGTCCCACTGGTCGGTGAAGTAGTACCCGCCACCCGGTTTGGCCAGCTGGCTCAGCATGATCGAGTTCACCCAGCAGTGCCACGCGTCCCCGGCGTTGCTGACCCGGTCCTTCAGCCACGCCTTCTGCTCGGCCCCGAGGATCGTGCCGTTCGGCAGGTTCTGCGCCGACCGGTACTGCCGCAGGTCCAGGATCGACAGGTCGAGCAGGTCACCCCACGACCGCTGCCGGTAGACCTGCGGCGTGGTCGGGTGGTCCGGCCGGACCGGCAGGTGCTCGAACCACGCCTGGTACCCCGCGTCCCGGCGGGCGCGCAGCGACGGCGTGGTGCCGCTGTAGTCGTTGACGACCTCGTGATCATCCCAGGTGATGAACCAGGGATGGGCAGCGTGCGCGGCCCGCAGCGAGGGGTCGCCCTTGTACAGCGCGTGCCGCCGCCGGTACGCGGGCAGCGTGGTCACCGCGGGGCCCTCGTGGTCGCGGACGTGGTCGCCGCCGACCTTCCCGTGCTCATAGATGTAGTCCCCGAGGTGCACCACGAAATCCAGCTCTTCCCGCGCGATCCCGCGGTGGGCCGCGTAGAAGCCGTCGTGGAACGCCTGGCAGTTGGCCGCGGCGAAGCGCACGCGCCGGACGTGCCCGGCGGGCGCGGTGCGGGTGCGGCCGGTGCGGCTCGTCTTGCCCAGCGCGCGGAAGCGGTAGTAGTACCGCCGCGCCGGTTCGAGCCCGGTGACCGCGATGTGCACGCTGTGCCCGAGCGCGGCGGTGGCGGGCGCCGTGCCGTGGGCGACCCGGTTCCGGAAGGCGGTGTCGGTCGCGACGACCCACTCCACCTCGACCGTCTCCGGCAGCGGTTGTTCCTCGGCGAGCGGCTGCGGCGCGAGTCTCGTCCACAGCACCACGCTCTCCGGCAGCGGATCCCCCGATCCGACGCCGACGGTGAACGGGGCTTCGTCCCAGCTGGCCCCGAGCGCGGCGGCGGCCTCCTCCGCCTGGGCGAGGGTCAGCCCGCCGCTCAGCGGCCAGGCCACCCCCAGTGCTCCCGCGGCGGCGGCCCCGCGCAACAGATCCCGTCGATTCAGCGGCATTCAGCGCTCCTCAGTTCGGCTTCGGACACCGAACCCGGCCTACCTGACGCGTGGACCACCGACAAGTGAACCGCTCATGGCGGTGTGGTCACGGGCAGCACGACGCAGAATTCGGTGCGCCCGGGCTTGCTCCGCACCCACACCTTCCCGCCGTGCGCGGCGATCACCGCGGCCACGATGGCCAGCCCCAACCCGGTGCTGCCCGCCGCCCGCGAGCGCGAGGTGTCCCCGCGGGCGAAGCGCTCGAACACCTCCGGCAGCACGTCACGCGGGATGCCCGGCCCGTCGTCGGCCACCACCAGCCGCACCTCACCGTCCTTTGTCGACAACGAGGTGCGGACGGTGGTGCCCGGCGGGGTGTGCGCGCGGGCGTTGCTCAGCAGGTTCAGCACGACCTGCTGCAACTGCCCGGACTCGCCGACCACGCTGATCGGCTCGGCGGGCAGGTCCAGCAGCCACCGGTGGTCCGGACCGGCCACGTGCGCGTCGGCCACGGCGTCGGCGACCAGGCCGGACAGCTCGACCGGGGCGTGCACCACCGGGCGTCCTTCGTCGAGCCGCGCCAGCAGCAGCAGTTCCTCGACCAGCGTGGTCATCCGCGTGGACTCCGATTCGACGCGGCTCATCGCGTAGACGAAGTCCTCGGGCAGGTCGGCGGTGCTGCGGCGGGTCAGCTCGGCGTAACCCCGGATCGACGCGAGCGGCGTGCGCAGCTCGTGGCTGGCGTCGGCGACGAACTGCCGCACCCGGCTTTCGCTGCGCTGGCGTGCGGCCAGTGCGGCGGAGACGTGGTCGAGCATCCGGTTCAGCGCCGCGCCGACCTTGCCCACCTCGGTCCGGGTGTCGGTGTCCACTTCGGACACCCGCATCGGCAGCGCGGGCTCACCCCGGTCCAGCGGCAGCCTGCTCACCTCCGCGGCGGTGGCCGCCACCCGGTCCAGCGGCCGCAGCGTGCGGCGCACGGTCAGCGCGGCAATGCCGCCGGCCAGCACCAGCCCGCCGAGCGCGACACCGCCGAAGATCCAGCCGAGCCGCCACAGGGTGTCGTTGACGTCGGCCAGCGACAGCGCCTGGAACCGGATCTCCCCGGCCGGCCCCATGCCCGCCTGCATCCGGTATTCACCCAGGTCACCGATGGTGATGGTGACCGGGCGGCGCGGCGACGTCAGCCCGGTGAAGGTGGCCGCGTCCGCCGGGCTGAGCTGGATCGCGGACCCGTTGGTCAGGATCTTGGCCTCCACGACCTGCCCGTTGTAGACCGTGCCGAGCACGGAGTCGGGCGGCTGCCCGAGTTCGAAGCGCACCCGCGGCCCCGGCGGCCCGCCCTCCAACGGCGGCGGGAGGCGGTTGTCGATGGTGGTCAGCTGGCGGTCCACGCGTTCGAGCAGGAAGTCCCGCAGGGCGAACTCGGTGACCACGCCGATCACCAGGCACACCAGCGCGAGCAGGGCCAGCACCTGGGCGATCAGGCGGCCGCGCAGCGACCACGGCCGCCGCAGCTCAGCGCGAAGGTTTGAGGACATAGCCCGCACCCCGCATGGTGTGGATCATCGGCGCCCGGTCCGCGTCGATCTTCTTGCGCAGGTAGGAGATGTACAGCTCGACGATGTTCGCCTGCCCGCCGAAGTCGTAGCTCCACACCCGGTCCAGGATCTGCGCCTTGCTCAGCACTCGTTTCGGGTTGCGCATCAGGTACCGCAGCAGCTCGAACTCGGTGGCGGTGAGCGTGATCGGCTCGCCGTCGCGGTGCACCTCGCGGGTGTCCTCGTCCATGGTCAGGTCGCCGACGGTGAGCAGCGAGTCCGACGCCGAGGTGACCACCCGGGCCCGGCGCAGCAGCGCGCGCAACCGCAGGGTGACCTCCTCCAGGCTGAACGGCTTGGTCACGTAGTCGTCGCCACCGGCGGTGAGCCCGGCGATCCGGTCCTCCACCGCGTCCTTCGCGGTCAGGAACAACACCGGCAGGTGCTCGAACTCGGTGCGCAGGCGCCGGATCACCTCGAGCCCGCTGAAGTCCGGCAGCATCACGTCCAGCACCACCGCGTCCGGCCGGAACTCACGCGCGACGCGCACCGCCGTGGTGCCGTCACCCGCCGTGCGGATCTCCCAGCCCTCCATCCGCAGGGCCATCGACAGCAACTCCGCCAGCGGCGGCTCGTCGTCGACGACGAGCACGCGCACCGCGCGCCCAGGCATTCCGGTCATAACCAGCAGTGTCGGCCACCGGCGTAGGCCGCGCCTGTGGAACGCCTGTGCGCCACCTGTGAACGCGGCTTGTGCCAAGCTCGCGGCATGCGGGACATCACCGGATCGCTGGCGCGCCAGGCGTGGCTGATCGCGGTCGTCTGCATGGTCTCCGACGGCAGCATCGCGCTGATGATCGGACCGCCGCTGACCAGCTGGCGGGCCTGGGCGGTGCTGCTCGCCACCGTCGCCGTCGACCTGGCGCTGGCCGGGCCCGCGCGGCTGTCCGGCCTGGTCGCGCTGGGTCACGCGGTGCTCTACCCGCTCACCCCGCTGCTGCTCAACGACCTGCCCGGCGCCGAGGCCTCCAACACCGCGGGCATGCTGATCGCCGGGTACCGCGCGGGTGCCTGGCTGAGCACGCTGCCCGCGGTCGCGTCACTGCTGGCGCTGATCACCGGGTCGGTCATCGGTGAGCTGCTGGAGCGCAACCTGGCCGGGCGCGACTGGCGCCTGCTCAGCGCGATCCTGCTGGCCAACACCGTGCTGCCCTGGCTGGTCGGCCGCTACACCACCGAGCGCCGCGCGCGGATCGCCGAACTGGAACGCCGTGAGGAGGCCGCCGTGCGCCGGGCCGTCGCCGAGGAACGCAGTTCGGTGGCCCGCGACCTGCACGACGTCATCTCGCACCACGTCAGCGCGATCGGCATGCACGCCGGGGCGGCCAGACTCGGGCTCAACGGGGACACGGACACACCCGTGCACCGGTCGCTGTCCGCGGTGGAGACGTCCAGCCGCGCGGCCATGGCCGACCTGCGGCGCATGCTCGACCTGCTGCACGGCGAGCAGGCCGCGGTCCGCCAGCCGGGGGTGGGCAATCTGGAGGAACTGCTGGAGGGCACCCGCGCGGCCGGGCTGCCCGCGCGCCTGCACACCCAGGGCGTGCCCGGCGAGCTGCCCGGGTCCGTGGACGTCGCGGTGTACCGGGTGGCGCAGGAGGGCCTGACCAACGCGCTGCGGCACGGCGCGGGCGGCCCGGTGGACGTGAAGCTGTGCTACCGAACCGAGGAGATCACCTTGAGCGTGACCAATCCGATCACGCCCGGCAGGCCGTCGACCGCCGACGAGGGCACCCGGCGCGGCCTGGCCGGGCTGCGCCAGCGCGTCGCGATGTTCGGCGGTGAGTTCTCCAGCGGGCCGTCCGACGACGGCCGCAGCTGGCTGGTCTCCGCGACCTTTCCGCTGGAGAGCTCATGAGCACGCGCGTCCTGCTCGCCGACGACCACGCGATGTTCCGCTCGGGCATGCGCGCGGTGCTGGACACCCAGCCGGACCTGGAATGCGTCGGTGAGGCGTCCGACGGCCGGGCCGCGGTGGCCGAAGTGGCCCGCCTGCGGCCTGACGTGGCCGTGCTCGACGTGCGCATGCCGAAGCTCGACGGGCTGGCCGCCACCGAGGCGATCCTCGGCACGCCCGGCTGCGAGACGAAGGTGCTGGTGCTCACCACCTACGACCACGACGATTACGTCTACCGCGCGCTGCGAGCCGGCGCGAGTGGCTTCCTGCTCAAGAACCTGCCGCCGGAAGAACTGGTCTCGGCGATGCGCGTGGTCGCGCGCGGGGACGCGCTGATCGATCCGTCGGTCACGCGGCGCCTGGTTTCGCGGTTCACCACCAGCATCGAGCCACCGGCCGGACCCGCCGGCCTGGACCGGCTGACCTCGCGCGAGCGCGAAGTTCTGCTGCTCATCGCGGATGCCCGCAGCAACGCGGAAATCGCCGAGGAACTACACGTCGGGGACGAAACGGTGAAAACGCACGTCTCCCGCATCCTGGCCAAGCTCGGCCTGCGGGACCGGGTGCACGCGGTGGTCTACGCCTATCAGCACGGCCTGGTCAGGGCGGCCCCGAGGGACTGACCCCGGGGGTTGTCCCCCGTGTTGGGGACACCGGAATCCCCCGCCGCTGTGACGCATTGCCGTTTCCCGCTCTATAACTTTCAGAAGCGTGAAGGTCAAGGGGTGGGGCGCGGGGGCGCTGGCCGTTCTGGTGGGGTTGCTGGGTTTCCTGCTGGGCGCGGGGCAGGCGGCCGCGGACGGCGGGCCGATCGGCACCGACGTGCACGTGGCGCAGACGCTGGGCGAGCGCGAGCTGACCGTGGTGATCCGGCGGGTGACCGAGGTGCCGGGGCCGTTGAGCGTGGACGTCATCACGCACGCGGGTACCGCGCCGGGAAAGCTCGACGTAGCCGCCGTTTTCGCCGGTACCGCGGTCTCGCGCACGCAGGTGGACCTCGGCGCGGTGCCGGGCACGTATAGCGGTTTGCTCACCGTCGGCCAGGCCGGCCCGTGGGAGCTGGCCATCGGGGACGGCACGCAGGTGGCCCGCATTCCGTTCGTGGTGCCCGCGCAGGTCCCCGCGCCGTGGGAAAAGGCCGCGTACGGCGGTTTTGTCGCGGCGGGCGCGTTGTTGCTGGTGGCGTTGTACGCCGCCGTGCGGGCGCGGAAGTCCTGGCACGCGCTGGTCCCGGCAACCGGAATGGTGGCCGCGCTCGCCGTCGCGGTCACCGCGGCGCTGCTGTCGTCGAGCATCCCGCCGCCCGCGCGTGACGTGCTCGACCCGACGGTCGACACGGTCAACGACCCGTACGCGCTCCCGCCGTCCACAATGGACACCAATCGGCCGCCGCTGAACCTGGCGGTGAGCGGCAGCCCGGCCGGGTTCACCCTGCGCCTGACCGACAGCGCCACCGGCCGTCCCGCCGACGACCTGGTGGTGCACCACAACGCGTTGGTGCACCTGGTGGCCATCGGGCCGTCGGGACACCTGTGGCACCTGCACCCGGTGCGCACCGCGCCCGGCACCTACACCGCCCGGTTCACCGCCACGGAATCCGGCCGGTACGCGCTGTCGGCCGAGGTCGCCAGGCGCGGCGGCGGCACCCAGCTGCTCCGGTCCACTTTGGACGTCGACGGCGCACCGGGTGCCCCGGTACCGGCGCCGGGCTTCGGCACGCAGACCGTCGGCGAGGTCCCGGTGACGCTGGGCGCGGGTGAGGTCCGGGCGAACGCCGCGACCACCATGACCGCGAAGTTCGGTGACTCCGCCACGCTCCAGCCGTGGCTGGGCATGACCGGGCACCTGATGGTGGTCGGCCCGCTGCCCGAGGGAGCTCCGGTCGGCGCCGCCGCGGCCACCGCGCCGACCTGGGCCCACGTGCACTCGATGACCGGGTTGCCGGTGATGTCCGGCCGCTCGGCGGCCGGGCAGCCCGACGAGACGGTCGCCGCCTACGGCCCCGAGGTGCGGTTCACCTTCACCTTCCCGGCGCCCGGCCGGTACCGCCTGTGGTTCCAGGGGATGCGTGACTACGCGGTGCTCACCGCGCCCGTCGAACTCGTTGTGCCCGAAGGAGACCGCCCGTGAAGAAGCCCGTCGCACTGGCGCTCGCCGGGACCGCGTTGCTCGCCGTGCTGGCGTGGCTGCTGTGGCCGGGCGGTTCGGACGGCGCGGCCACCGCGCAGGCCGCCTCCGCCCGGCACACCGTGCACCTGCGGGTGGAGGAGCCCAAGACCGGGCTGAACGCCTTCGACGTGGAGGTCACCGATCCGCTCGGGCACCCGGCCGAGGGGCTGGAGGTCACCGTCGAGCCGGTGATGGCGCAGATGGGCCACGCGCTGGAGCCGGTGACCGCACCGGCGAAGGGCCCCGGCCGCTACCACGCCGCGGAAACCCTGCTGCCGATGTCGGGCCAGTGGGAGATCACCGTGCGCCTGCGCGACCACACCGGCACCGAAGAACTCGTCTTCCCATTACTCGTGGGGAATTGAGTGGTCACGATCGGAAGTCTGCCGGGGGTCTCGGCGGCCCAGCTTCCCGCTGGACGCACGGCCGGAAGACCCGAGTACGACTCCGGTACGCAGGTCTCCCGGCCGCACGCCCAGCGGAAACCTGGATCCACCGAATACCCCCGACGGACTTCCGATCGCGACCACTAAGGGAGGAACCGATGGATCTCACAGCATCGATGGCTTCGGCGGCCACCGCCGAAGCCAGGGCGGGTACCAAGGCCTGGTTACCGGCCGCCGGGTTGCTGACCGGCACGTTGATCACCCTGGTCGGGCTGACCTGGGACGTGGAGTGGCACGACGACGTCGGCCCGGACACCTTCTTCACCATGCCGCACCTGTTCCTCTACACCGGCAGCGCGATCGCCGGGCTGGTCAGCCTGGTGGTGGTGCTGTCCACCACCGCGGCGCAGCGCGCCGGGCGGCCGGTGGACGCGGCGGTCGGCGGGCAGGCGGTCGGTGTGTTCGGCAAGACCTTCGCCGCCCCGGTCGGGTACCTGGTCGCGGGCACCGGCGGCGCGTTGTTCCTGCTGTACGGCCTGTGGGACCTGTGGTGGCACAGCCTGTACGGCTTCGACGCGGTGATCGACTCGCCCCCGCACATCGGGCTGCTGCTGTCGGTGATGCTGACCATGGTCGGCACGGTGATGGTGTTCGCCGCCGCGCGGGCGCACCGGTGGGGCGTGTTCGGCACGCTGGCCGGCACCGCGGTCCTGCTCTCGTTCAGCTCGGTCACCGTGCTCGGCCTGTCCGATGTGGACACCGCGGTGAACGCGGTGACCATCGGCATGACCTTCCTGTCGGTGATGCTGATCCTGGTGGCACGCGGCTTCCTCGGCCGGCCGGGCGGCGCGCTCGGCGCCGCGGTGCTGCTCGGGGCCTGGCAGGCGTTCTCGTGGTGGTTCTCCCAGTGGGCCGCGCACGCCTACGCCTCGGCGGTCGGCCTGCCGCTGCGCGACAACGTGGACGACGTGGCCTCGATGCCCGCGCTGATGCCGATGTTCCTGGTGGTCGCGGCCCTGCTCGCCGAGCTGGTGCTCTGGGCGGGCGGCAGGCGCGGCACGACCCCGCGCTGGGGCGGTGCCCTCGCCGGCGCGGTCGCCGGGTTCGTGGTCGCGGGCGCGCAGCCGTTCCAGGACGTCCTGATCTACGAGGGCGCGCGCCTGCCCGCCACCGGCCAGCTACTGGCCACCGCCGGGGTGGGGGCCGCGTTCGGCCTGCTCGGCGGCTTCCTCGGCTGGCGCTTCGGCGGAATGCTGCGGCTGCTGGCTCCCGCGCGTGAGAAGGAGACGGTGTGATGCGCAAACTGCTCACCCTGCTGGCCACCATCGGCCTGCTGGTCGCCTCGGCCCCGCTGGCCTCGGCCTACGAACCGGTGAACATCGTGCACACCGAACGGGTGCAGGCCGGGCCGTACGGGCTGACCGTCGGGTTCAGCACCTGGCCGCTGAAGGCCATGCAGTCACTGGACTTCACCTTCATTCCGGACGGTGGCATCGCGGACAAGTCCGGGGTGTTCGCCACCACCAATCCCGAGCTCGGCCGCGAGGGCCGGGAGAACCCGCTGACCAGGCACCCGCGCAAGCTCGACGTGTGGGGCCTGGACATCAGGGCGCTGAACAGCCAGGGCGACTGGAAGTTCCGGTTCGTCATCGACGGCCCGGCCGGGCGCGGGGAGGGCGAGCTGAGCAAGCTGCCGGTGCTCGAACAGCCCGGCCCGCCGATGGCGCTGAGCTGGTCGATCAGCGTGCTGCCGCTGGTCGGCCTGATCGGTTTCCTGGCCGTGGCATGGCGGCGCACCCGCGGCCGCCTCACCAGCCGAGCCGGCTGAGTCGGCTGATCCACCTGCCGCCGGGAGAGACAATTCAGCAGGTCGTGAAAATTCTCTGACCAGATCTGTGAATTAGCGCACGCTCTTCCACGGGCTGAGAATGCGCGGCTCTCCCGGCGGGATTTCAGCGCAGGTCGAACTGACCTGCCTTCACCGCGGTCAGGAAGGCGTTCCATTCACCGGCGTCGAAAACGAACACCGGACTCTCCGTGAGCTTGGTGTCGCGTACCCCGACCAGTCCGGGCACGCCGAGGTTGACCTCCACGCAGTTGCCCCCGTTGGGCTCGCTGGCGAAGGACTTCTCCCAGGCCGAGGCCTCGAACCGCGCCACGGCCGTGCCCGGGTCGTAATCGGTGACCCGGGGATAATCCGCCATCTGACCTACCTCCATGCATGTATCAGGGACCCGCCACGCCCGGCCCAGGTGGACCTGCTCCTGGCAACCCTCCGTGAGAAAACCGCCCTGTGGGTGGGGCCACCCGGGTGATCACCCGTCGATCGCTCGACAGCAAGATTAATCTAGGAGTAGGATTATTCCTAGCGGGATGGGGGGCACGGTCAGGATATCGCCGCACGGCGGACCCGACCGGCCAGCGGATCCTCAGGGGAGGACACAGGGGTGGACGTTTTTTCGGATCGCACCGACAACATCGACAACATCCGTGCCAACGGAGCCGGAAGGAGCTGACCCATGACCGTGCGCCTGCTGGCCCCGACCGAGCGCCACGAGGAGCCGGACTCAGCCCTTCCTGGCGACCCCGCCGAGCATGAAGGACGCTGGCGGATTATGCGCGACCTCGGCGGTAGCCTCGGATTCCGCCTCGTCAAGACGCCACTCCGGAAGCCAGACCACCCCCGGCTCCACCAGGTCGAAGTCGCCGAACAGCGCGCTGAACTCGGCGCGGGTGCGCAGGCTGATGGGGGTGCTGGACTGCTTGTACTGCTCGTGGACGGACTGGAGCTGAACCAGATGCTCGGGCGGCACCCCGTCGGTCGTGCCGTGTGACATGATCAACAACGAGCCCGGCGGCAGCAGTTCGCGATAACGCGCGACGGCGGCTTCCCCGCCGTCCTCCGGCGAGACGAAGTGCAGCACCGCCACCATCAGCAGGCCGATCGGCTTCGCCGGATCGAGCACCCCGGTGCGGAAAGCCTGCTGCCACACGTGCTCCACGTCGCGCAGGTCGCCGTTGATCACCGCGTGCCTGCTCGGATCGCCGTTCTCCTCCAGCAGGATCCGGCTGTGCGCCACGGCCACCGGCTCGTTGTCCACGTAGACGCAGCGGCTGCCGTGGTCGAGCTTGTCGGCCACCTGGTGCACGTTCCCCACGGTCGGCACGCCGGAACCGAGGTCGAGGAACTGGGTGATGCCGTTGCGCACGGCGTAGGTCACCGCGCGGCCGAGGAACTCGCGGTTCACGTGGGCGTTGAGCTTGCCGTGCGGCACGGCCTTGAGCGCCTTCTCGCCGAATTCGCGGTCGATCGCCCAGTTCGCGGTGCCGCCGAGGAACCAGTCGTAGATGCGGGCGGCGTTCGGCCGCTCCAGGTCGATGCCCTGCGGGGCGAAGGCGGGTTCGTCGTTGTCGGTCATCGCGCGGCTACCCCCTGTGCGGTCACCGGACCAGCTTATCCCCGTCGCCCTAGGCCCACCCGTCACCCGCCGCCGCCCTCAACGGAGCGCTTCGCGCCAGCGCTAATTCTTGGCGGCGCTGTCCTTCGCCAGCTGCGCCCGGTAGTGCTCGGCCAGTTCCTTGAAGAACTGGCGGGTGTCCTGGTGCTCCAGCGCCGCCCCGCGCAGCCGGTCCCACGAGTCGACGAAGAGCTGGAAGTCCTTGACGTCGTCCAGGTACAGCCCGCCCGCGGAGTGCTCGATGTAGACGAAGTCCCTGGTGCGATCGGGAAAGCGCATGATGGTGAAGTCGTTGGGCACCGAGGCGAGCCGGGCGTCGAAGGGCAGCACGTGCAGGTAGACGCGGGCGCGCTTCTCCAGCTCCAGCAGGTGTTCCACCTGGTCCAGCATCACGCCGGGGGAATGCCCGCCCGGCGCCCGCCGCAGCGCGGCCTCGCTCAGGATGAACCGGTAGTACGGCGGCTGCTGCTGGTCGAACACGGCCTTGCGGTCGAGCCGGTTGCGCACCAGCGAGGTGACGTCGGTGGCGCCGGCCTCGGTGAACTGCTTGAGCATGTAGTGCTCGGACTGCAGCGGGCCGGGGATGCGCTCACCGTGCCAGGTGAGGATCTCCGCGGCGGCCGGTTCGAGGTCAGTGAAGGTGCGGAACCAGTGCGGCACCACGGAGCGGTAGCCGGACCAGTGGCCGCGCTGCCCGGCCGCGGCGCGGGCCAGGTTCATCAGGGTCTCGGCCTCGTCGCCGACGATGCCGAAGGCGTCCAGCATCGCGCGCACGTCACCGAGCTTGACGCCGACCGCGCCCGACTCGATCTTGTTGACCTTGCCCTGGGTGCAGCCGAGCACGTCGGCCACCGCCTGTTGCGTCATCCGCGCCGCGTTGCGCGCGTGGCGGAGTTCGTTGCCCAGCTGCTTGCGGCGGGAGGTGATGGTGCTCGCCATCAGCTATCCCCGGACCGACCGGCCAGTACCACGGCACCCCACACAGACGTTTCGAATTAATCGCGCGATGACGCTCTGACATTACCCTCTCACGCAGCGGAAATCGACCGGCCGCAGCGGGCGGGTTCGGTGACTCGCCCGTAACCGGGAGTACGCGACTAATCTGCGGAGCAGGTCCCATACGGAAGGCGGCACATGAGCAAGAAGGCGAGCATCGGGGTCACCGGGCTGGCGGTGATGGGCCGGAACCTGGCCCGGAACCTGGCCCGGCACGGGCACACGGTTGCCCTGCACAACCGCTCCGAGCAGCGCACGCGTGACCTGGTCGAGCAGTTCGGCTCGGAGGGCGAGTTCATCCCGGCGTACTCGGCGCGGGAGTTCGTCGACTCGCTGGAGCGCCCGCGCCAGGTGGTGATCATGGTCAAGGCGGGTGCGCCGACCGACGCGGTCATCGAGGAGTTCGCCCCGCTGCTGGAAAAGGGCGACGTGATCGTCGACGCGGGCAACGCGCACTTCGCCGACACCCGCCGCCGCGAAGCCGAGCTGCGCGAGCGCGGGCTGCACTTCGTCGGCACCGGCGTCTCCGGTGGCGAGGAGGGCGCGCTGCACGGCCCGAGCATCATGCCGGGTGGTTCGCCGGAGTCCTACGAATCGCTGGGGCCGCTGCTGGAGGACATCTCCGCGAAGGTCGACGGCACGCCGTGCTGCGCGCACATCGGGCCGGACGGTGCCGGGCACTTCGTGAAGATGGTGCACAACGGCATCGAGTACGCCGACATGCAGCTGATCGCCGAGTCGTTCGACCTGCTGCGCGGTGCCGCCGGCTACGAGCCCGCCCAGATCGCCGAGGTCTTCCGCACCTGGAACACCGGCAGGCTGGACTCGTACCTGATCGAGATCACCGCGCAGGTGCTCGCGCACACCGACGCGGCCACCGGCAAGCCGTTCGTCGACGTGGTCGCCGACCAGGCCGAGCAGAAGGGCACCGGGCGCTGGACCGTGCAGATCGGCCTCGACCTCGGGGTGCCGATCAGCGGGATCGCCGAGGCGACCTTCGCGCGTTCGCTGTCCGGGCACGCCGGGCTGCGGGCCGCCGCGCGCGGGCTGGCCGGTCCGTCGCGGTCGAAGCTGACCGGGTCGGAGGCGGAGAAGTTCGCCGACGACGTGGAGCAGGCGCTGTACGCGTCCAAAGTGGTCGCCTACGCGCAGGGCTTCAACCAGATCCAGGCCGGGAGCACCGAGTACGGCTGGGACATCGACCTCGGTCAGGTCGCCACCATCTGGCGTGACGGCTGCATCATCCGCGCGAAGTTCCTCGACGACATCCGGTCCGCGTACGCCGCCGAGACCGAGCTGCCGACCCTGCTCACCGCGGGTCTGTTCCGCAAGGCCGTCGAGGACGCGCAGGACGCCTGGCGTTCGGTGGTCTCCACGGCCGCGCGCCTCGGCATCCCGGCGCCGGGCTTCGCCACGTCACTGGCCTACTACGACGGCCTGCGCGCGGAACGCCTCCCGGCGGCGCTGATCCAGGGCCAGCGGGACTACTTCGGCGCGCACACCTACCGCCGCGTCGACCGGGACGGCTCGTTCCACACCGAGTGGGCCACCGACTCGCGCCCGGAAAAGCCCGCCTGACCCTCCCCCCAATGCTATGAGTGGGGCATTACTTGCGTTGATTGCAAGTAATGCCCCACTCATAGCGTTCAGCTACCGGGTCAGCCGACGTTCTGCGAGATCCAGTCCGAGTACGCCGGGGCCGAGGTGTAGATCGACGGGCCGGTGGCGCAGGTCGGGTCGCCGTTGCCGGTGCGGCTGGTGACGCCGATCAGCTCGTACTTGCCGCCGGCCTCGACGACCTGCGGGCCGCCCGAGTCGCCGTAGCAGGCACCCGCGTTGCCACCCGGGTTGTCGGTGCACAGCTCGAGGCTGCCGTCGATGCCGGTGCACTTGTCGGCCTCGACCACCTGCGTGTCCAGCTGCTGCAGCTTGATCGGGGCGTCGCAGCCACCGCGCTCGGGGCAGGTCTGGCCCCAGCCGAGCAGGCGGGTCTTGGTGCCCGCGTCGGTGGTGGTGCCCAGCGAGACCGGGGCCGAGGTGGCCGGCGCGGACAGCTTGACCAGCGCGATGTCACCGCCCGCCCCGGTGCCGGTGTAGTCCGGGTGCACGATGACCTCGGCGGCCTGCGCCTCCTCGCCACCGGTGGTGCGGTCGTTGCTGCCGATCCGCGCGCTGATCGAGTCGGCGGAGGAGCCCTGCACGCAGTGCGCCGCGGTCAGCACCCACTCCGGGGAGATCAGCGAACCGCCGCAGAAGTGGTTGCCGCCCTCCTGGAGCGAGACCATCCACGAGTACTCCTGGTCGGCGTCGTTGCCGCCGACGATGAACGGGGTGACGTCGGCGCCGGCCGGCGCCGCACCGGCTACCGCGGCCACCGCGGCGCCCACGCCGGTGAGCAGGCCGACGACCAGAGCACGTACCTTCATCCGCATCTCCTTCTCCCTGCCCCCTAGCCTCCCGTGGGGGATGAGACGCAGCGTAAGCAATGTTGGTAAATCATTAACACCCTTCGAAAGTTCCTATTCACCCGACGGACTGACCAAAGGAACCTTGCGTGAGCGTCCCGTTTGCACTAACGGGTGTCGGCTAGGTTTGGGCGGGTGAGCTACCACCTGCAGACCCGCGGCCCCGCCTATCGCTGGTGGCGGCCGCTGCTCGGTGCCGCGGTCCTCGTCGCGGTCGGTTTTGCTTTGCTGGCAACGTTTTCCGCGGTCACCGCGGCGATCTCGCAGAGCACCGACCAGCGCTGGGAAATGGTGCTGAGCTTCGGCGCGATCGCGGTCACGCTGCCCGCCGTGTTCGCCGCGGCCCGCTTCGGCGAAGCCCGCAAACCCGGCACTTTGTCTAGTGTGGACGGTCGGCTGCGGTGGCGGTGGCTGACCGAGTGCACCGGCTGGGCGGTGGCCGCCTTCGCCCTGGCGGCCGCGGTGGACCTGGCGCTGGGCGCCCGCTGGGACGGTTTTCCCGGCCTGTCCACCTATCTCTCGATCGTGGCGCTCACCCTGCTGCTGGTGCCGTTCCAGGCGGCGGCCGAGGAGTACGTCTTCCGCGGCTGGCTGGTGCAGGCCTTCGGCGCCTGGTTCCGCACGCCGTGGCCGGGTGCGGTGCTCAGCTCGGCCGCCTTCGTCGCCACGCACGGCTACACGTCGGCACCGATCCTGGCCGAGTTGTTCGTCTTCGCGATGATCCTGTGCTGGCTCACCGTGCGCACCGGTGGCCTGGAGGCGGCGATCGGCCTGCACGCGGTCAACAACATCGCCACCATGGTGCTGGCGGGCGGGGCCCCCATTCCCGACCAGAGCACGGTGACCGCGACCTGGGGCGACGCCGTGCTCATCGCGGCGCCCTCGATCCTCTACGCGGGGATCGCCGACCTCAGGTACCGGAAGCGGACCGCTCGGCCAGCACCTGTGCCACCGCCTGGGTGACCACGGCCTCGGCGTTCTCCTTGGTGATCCCCGCGCCGGCGAGCACCTCGGCCACGTCGCCGTCCCCGAGTTCCAGCAGGCTCAACAGGAAGTGCTCGGCGCCGATGTAGTTGTGGCCGAGCCGGAGCGCTTCCCGCGCGGTCAGCTCGAACAGCTTCTTGCCGCGCGCGCTGATGGTGGCCTGCGCGGGCGGTTCGCCCGCGGCGGGCTCGAAGCCCTCGACCAGCTTCGCCCGCATCTCGTCGGGCGAGGCGCCGAGGGCGACCAAGGTGCGGGTGGCCAGGTTCTCCGGATCGCTGATCAACGCGGCCATCAGGTGCTCCGGGTCGATCCGGGCGTTCCCGGCGGCGAGCGCGACCTGCTGCGCGCCGACCACCGCCTGCCGCGCGCGGTCGGTGTAGCGGGTGAAGGTCTGCATCAGCTCGGCCAGCGGCTGGCCGTCGTTCTCCTTGGGCACGAAGCGCTTCTGCACGGCCTGCTTGCTCACGCCCATGCTGCGGCCGATGTCGGTCCACGAGGCGCCGGACCGCCTGGCCTGGTCGACGAAGTGCCCGATCAGGTGGTCGGCCACCTCCCCGAGGTGATCGGCGGCGAGCACCGCGTCGGACAGGTGCTGCAGCGGGTCGGCTTCGGGGTGCTGGTTCTTGATGTGCTCGATCAGTTCGTCGAGCTTCACAGGATTGCTCATACGTCAACCCTAGGTTGACGACCAGCGGCCGTCAACCCCAGGTTGACCAGTTCAGCCCCGGCCGCCGACCACCAGGCCGGCTCGTTTGGCGCGCGGCGCGCCCAGGGTGCGGGAGATCCCCCGGGCCGCCGCGCGCACCGCGGGCACCAGCGTGCGCGGATCGGTCCCGGTCGCCGGGACCGCCACCGAGATCGCCGCCACCGCGGTGTCCTCGGCGCCGAACACGGGTGCGGCGACGGAGAGCCCCACCAGTTCGATCTGGCCGTCGCTGATCGCGATGCCCTCGCGGCGCACGTCGGCGAGTACCCGCCGCAGCCGCTCCGGGGACGCGATCGTCTTGTCGGTGAACCGCTTCATCGGCCGCGCGAGCACCCGCTCGGCCACCCCGGCCGGCGCGTGCGCCAGCAGCGCCAGCCCCACCCCGGTGGCGTGCGCGGGCAACCGCCCGCCCGCTCGCGACGGCATCGGGCTGTGCCCGGAGATCCGCTCCAGGTACACCACGTCGGGTGCGTCCAGCACGGCCAGTTGCACGTTCTGCCGGGTGGCCTCGTGCAGGTCCTCGAGGAAGGGCATCGCGGTGTCGCGCAGGCCGAGGCCGTGCGGCGCCAGCGAGGCCACCTCCCACAACCACAGGCCGACCCGGTATCGCCCGGATTCGGCACGCTCGAGCGCACCACGCCGGACCAGCCCGCCGACGATGCGGTGGGTGGTGGACAACGGCAGGCCGGTGCGCCTGCTCAGCTCGGACAGGGTCAGTTCGGGGCGCTCCGTGCTGAACGCGTCGAGCACGTCCAGCACCCGGTCCGCGACCGATGGAGTTCCCGGGGCGTTGTGCCGCATTAAGCCAGCCTCGGTGGTCAGTGCGCGACTGAACGGCCCAGCGGGTTGCCGGTCCGCTCGGCCTCCGGCCCGCTCTGCTCCCCCAGCACCCCGACGGACTGGGCCGGAACGACCACGACCGCCACGGGACCCCCGGTGGAGCGCCATCCCGAAGGCGCCTGCACCGAAGCGGTGAGCAGTACCGCGAGCACGGCGAGCGTGCGCAGGTACATGGGTATGTCTTCGACCTGGATCACTTTTCTCATCGGCGCTCTCCCCTGCTAGCCGAGGATCGCTCCCAGCTTTCAATGTCCGCGGCTGACCGGCCAGGGCCCCATGCCCCGCACCGCTCAGGGTCCAAAGGCCCTACCGCGAGCACCACGGAAACAAGGAGGCGCGCGAATACCCGCCAGATACACCGGAACGCGGGGTTTTTCTCAGACCCAGTACCGACCGGTCTCGGCCACCTCCGCGCTGCCGCCGGTCAGATCCGCCAGCCAGGCCAGGAAACCGGGCACCTGGTCGGGGCGGACGCCGATCTCGAAGCGCGCCGCGTCGTCGTAGTGCGTGCCGGTGACCTGGTACTTCGAGGCGTGCAGTTCGCCTTCGACCCGACCGGCCCGGCCGTAGTCGACGCTCACCCGCAGCAGGCACAGGAGCCGCCGCTCGACCGTGCCGACGGCGTCGATCGCGTCCGCGACCGCCTGCCCGTACGCGCGGATCAGCCCGCCCGCGCCGAGCAGCACCCCGCCGAAGTGGCGGCTGACCACCGCGACGGTGTCGGTCAGCTCGCGCCGCCGCAGCACCTCCAGCATCGGGGTGCCCGCGGTGCCGGCCGGTTCGCCGTCGTCGCTGGAGCGCTGGGTGCGGCCGTCCGGGTCGAGCACGAAGGCGTGGCAGTGGTGCCGGGCCGCCGGTTCCGCGCGACGCCGTTCGGCGATCACCTCGCGCGCGGCCTCGGCCGAGTCGACCGGCGCCAGGGCACACAGGAACCGCGACCGGCGCACCTCGATCTCGTGCACCCCCGCCGCGGCGATGGTGCGGTAGGTGTCGCGGTCAGGGATGGGACCGCCTGCGCTTGGTGGCATACACCGCGGCCTCCGTCCGGCGTTCGAACCCGAGCTTGTGCAGCAACGACGATACGTAGTTCTTGATCGTCTTCTCCGCCAGCCCGAGCCGCCCGGCGATCTGGCGGTTGGTCAGCCCGGCCGCGATCAGGTCCAGCACCCGCAGCTCCTGCGGGCTGAGCTGGGCGTACCCCGGATCGGCCGGACCGTCGTCCCCGCGCAGCCTGCTCATCACCGACGCGGTCAGGTGCGCGTCGAGCAGCGAGCCGCCCGCCGCCACCGTGCGCACCGCGTTGACCAGGTCACCGCCGGAGACCTGCTTGAGCATGTACCCCGCCGCGCCGGCCATGATCGCGCCGAACAACGCCTCGTCGTCGGAGTACGAGGTCAGCATCAGGCAGGCGGGCGGCGGCTCGACCGCGGCCCGGATCTCCCGGCACACCGAGATGCCCTCACCGTCGGGCAGGCGCACGTCGAGGATCGCCACGTCCGGTCGCGCCGCCGGGATCCGGGCCAGCGCCTCGGCGGCGGTGGCCGCCTCGCCGCAGACCACCAGGTCGCCGCTGGCCTCCAGCACCGTGCGCAACCCGGTGCGCACCAGCTCGTGGTCGTCCAACAGGAACACCGAGACCGTCATCGGACCTCCGGTAGCCGGATCACCCAGTCCAGGGTGGTTCCACGATCGGGTTCGCCCCGCACCACGCTGGTGCCCCGCCAGCGCTCGGCCCGCGCGGCCAGGTTCGCCAGCCCGCTGCGGCGGGTGGTCTCGGCGGGCAGGCCGATCCCGTTGTCCACCACCGTCAACCGCAGCCCGTCGCCGCGGCCGTCGACCGCCACGGTGACCGACACCTTCGTCGCCTTGCTGTGCCGCGCCACGTTCGACAGCGCCTCCCGCAGCGTGGCGAACAGGTCCGCCTCGACCGCCGACGGCACCGCGGCGTCCACCGCACCGGTGAAGCCGACGCGCGGTTCGAAGCCGAGGCTCCCCGCCGCCTCGGCACAGGCGCGCGCGATCCGCGAACGCAGTCCCTCGGCAGGCTGCTGCAGGGCGAAGATGCTGTTGCGGACCTCGGTGATGGTGGCGTCGAGGTCGTCGACGAACCGCCGCAGCCGCTCGGCCACCCTCGGCTCGTCGAGCAGCAACCCGGTCGACTCCAGCCCGAGCGCGATCGCGAACAACCGCTGCACCACCAGGTCGTGCAGGTCGCGCGCGATGCGGTCGCGGTCCTCCAGCACGGCGAGGCGCTGCCGGTCCTGCTCGGCCCTGGCGAACTCCATGGCCAGCGCGGCGTGCGCGCCGAAGGTCAGCGCGAGCCGGACCTCGGTGTCGGTGAACGGCACCTCGTCACGCAGCTTCGCCACCACCAGCACCCCGAGCGACTCGCCACCGACGCGCAGCGGCACGGCCACCGCGGAGTCCAGGTCGCCGACCACCGGCGGCAGGTCCACCCCGGTGCCCGCCTGCTGCGCGGTCACGTGGTCGCCGTAGCGGCGCACCACCACCGGTTCCCCGCTGGTGAAGGCCATCCCGGTGGCGGTGCCGTCGGCGGGCACGGTCAGCCCGGTCAGCCGGTCGGCATCGGGTCCCGGTGGTTCGACCACCTCGAACACCAGCACGGTGCCGTCAGCGGGGTCACTGCCGGGCCGGGCGATCCCACCCGCGGTGGCCCCGGCGACCTGCCGCGCCCGTTCGGCGATCAACCGCAGGGTGGCCTCGGGATCCTCACCGGCCAGCAGCGCCGAGGTCACGTCGTGCGAGGCACGCAGCCAGCGTTCGCGCTGCTCGGACTGTTCGAACAGGGCCGCGTTGCCGATCGACCCGCCCGCCGCGGTGAGCAGCGTGCGCACCAGCTCGGCGTCGGCCTCGGTGAATTCCTTGCCGGTCAGCCGGACCTCGCCGAAGCGCTCCCCGCGCACCTCGATCGGCACCACCAGCGCGTCCCCCGCGCTCGGCGGCGCCGCCCCGGCCCGCAGCACCACGCCTTCGGGCGCACCGGTCAGCGCGCACGCGGCGCCCGCCACCCGGTCCAGGATCTCGGGCACGGTCGCGCCGTGGGCGATGCTGATGACCGCGTCCAGCATGCGCTGGGCGCTCAGGTCGTTCACTGGGTGCGCACCGGTCCCGTTCGGCAGGGGGATCTTCCGCCAGAATGGTCGACTTCGGCGGACTGTTCGTTACTGGCCCACGCGCATCCGGCGCCCGGTCACCACTTCGAGGGATATCCGCACCAGGCACTCGCCGGCGGTCACCTCGGCCGGGCTCGCGTGCCCGAGCACGGTGACCCACCACCCGGACCCCAGTTCCGGGGTGAGCGAGTCGGCCTCGAAAGCCAGCACGTTGCCGCGGGCGGCGGCCGCGAGCACGCTCCCCGCCGGCACCTCGAAGCGGAGCGCGTGCTCGTCGAGCGCGAACCGGACCGGCTGCACCGCGGGCATGCCCCGGTCGGTGAACACCACCCGGCCCACCCCGGTGCTGCCCAGCAGTTCCAGCGACTGTGCCCGGTTGAGCACCTCCTGGCCGAACGAGTCGAGCATCGCCTTCCCACCCGTCCTCACCGCCGCGAGTTCCCCCATGGCGACACCGTGCCGGGAACCGCGGCGGTCCACTAGGGCCGTTGGACCCGATGCCGGGGCGGTGCCTTGTCACCCAGCATCAACCAGGTCACCAGCGCCACCATCACCACCGACGAAACCGCGGCCAGCACCACCGCCATCACCAGCACGCCACCGCCGCCCTCGGCACCCGCGGTGGTGGCCAGGTAACCGGTCCCGGCGACCAGCACGGGCACCAGCAACGCGACCGCCTGCCCGCCGAACGAGGCCGTGCGCTGCGTGCCGCGGAACGCGATGGCCAGGCAGCACAGCGCGCTGACCAGGAACACCGCGCCGAGCGTGTCGCTGAGCCGGTGCCAGCCGAGCACCACGGTGGACGCGGCGACCCAGGCCACGCCGACCGCGCCGGGAACCGCGGCCCAGAGCCGGAACCGGCGCGGCAGCACCAGCATGGTGGCCAGCAGCACGGCGATCGCGGCGGTGACGTGCCCGCTCGGGAAGCTGTTGTGCCCCGGCGCGCCGTCGCTTTCGCCGAGCTGGGGCCGCGGCAGCACGGCGAGCTTGAGGAACTGCGCGGCCGCCAGCGAACCGAGCAGCGTGACCAGCGCCCCACCGGCGAGCGCGTACCGGCGCCTGGCCAGCGCGAGCAACGGCAGCACCACCGCGGTCACCCCGAGCAGCGGCACGAAGTCCACGTCGCGCAGCAACCCGGCGATCGAGTCCGTTGTGGACGGACGACCGGCGAGCAGGGTGGTGTTCTCGATCCGCTGCCCGGCCGGGGTGAGCACGAAGAACCAGTAGGTGTAGGCGAAAGCGAGCACGCAGCCGAGCGCCCCGAGCAGCGGCGTGGTGGCGACCCGGCGGCGTCGCCTGCCGTGCCGCGCCGGGTAGGCGTGCACCTTCTCGGCGGGCGCGCCGGCGGGGCCGGTTGCGTTCTCCAGAACCAGACTGACCTGCATGAATCCCATGCTGACCGCGCTGTTTAGCGGTCTCGTCCGGGTAATGTCA
This sequence comes from Amycolatopsis sp. 195334CR, assembly GCF_017309385.1. Lineage (NCBI taxonomy): Bacteria > Bacillati > Actinomycetota > Actinomycetes > Pseudonocardiales > Pseudonocardiaceae > Amycolatopsis > Amycolatopsis sp. 195334CR. Next base: position 2,048,307 of record NZ_JAFJMJ010000001.1, read on the forward strand.
TGGTTTTGCCACAAAGGCGGGCACGGATCGCGGGCCCGGCGGGTCGTCGGTTTAATGACCGGGTGGCCATGGTGTTACTGGTGGAGGACGACGACGCCGTGCGTGAGGGCCTCGGGCTGGCCCTGCGCCGCCAGGGGCACGTCGTGCACGCCGCCGAATCCGGCGAGCGCGGGCTCGACGAACTGCGTGAGCACCGGCCCGACATCGTGGTGCTGGACCTGATGCTGCCGGGGATCGACGGGTTCGAGACCTGCCGCCGGATCCGCGCCGGCGGGGAGACGCCGATCATCATGCTCACCGCGCGCAGCCACGACTTCGACGTGGTGGCCGGGCTCGAGGCCGGTGCCGACGACTACGTGGTCAAACCGGTCGAACCCCGGGTGCTCGACGCCCGCATCCGCGCCGTGCTCCGGCGTGCGGTCAGCGAGCAGCAGAGCGACACCGAGCGCTACGGTGACCTGGTGATCGACCGCACCGGCCTGGTGGTCACGCTGCGCGGGGAGGCGGTGCAGCTGACCCCGACCGAGCTGAAGCTGCTGCTCGAACTGTCCCGCACCCCGGGGCGCGTGCTCAGCCGCCAGCAGATCCTCGAAGCCGTCTGGGAGCACGACTACCTCGGTGACTCGCGGCTGGTGGACGCCTGCGTGCAGCGCCTGCGGTCGAAGATCGAGGACGTGCCGGCGAGCCCGCGCCACGTGGAGACCGTACGCGGGTTCGGGTACCGCTTCGCCCGCCCATGAACCGGAACCGCCCGTGGCAGTGGCTGTCCGGACTGCGGCCGCGGCTGCTGGCCGCCTTCGCGCTGGCCACCGTGCTGGGCGCGGCCGCGGCCAGCGGCGCCAGCTACGTCTCGGCCCGCAACACCATGCTCGCCACCGCGCAGGACGACTTCATGAACGAGGTCAAGCAGCGGGTGACCGACACCCTGTCCCAGTTGTCCGTACCACCGGGCCAGGCCGACCTGGACACGCTCGCCCGGCGGATCGACGGCGCCGCGGTGGTGGTCTACCAGGGCCGCAGCTCGGCCAGCCAGGGTCTGCCGATCACCTCGGTGCCCGCGGTGCTGCGGTCCGCGGTCGGGTCGGGAGAACGCATCCAGTTCCAGCGGGTGGACCTCAACGGCACGCCGATGTTCTTCGTCGGCATGCCGGTGCTGGGGCCGGACGCGACCGGCCGGAGCACGCCGACCGGGATCGAGGTGTACGCCTCGATGTCGCTGTCCGACCAGCAGACCGCCATCGAGGAGCTGGCGCGGTGGGCCTGGCTGACCGTCGCGCTGGTGTTCCCGCTGGCCGCCGGGCTGGCGCTGCTCGCCGCCCGCGGCGTGCTGCGGCCGGTCCGCCAGCTCAACCTCGCCGCGCGGCAGCTGGCCGAGGGCAAGCTGGACACCCGGTTGCGCGCCCGCGGTTCCGACGAACTGGCCGAGCTGGTGGCCACCTTCAACGAGACCGCGGTCGCACTGGACCGGACCGTGGGTGAGCTGCGCGAGATGGAGGCCGCGGCCCGCCGGTTCGTCGCCGACGTGTCGCACGAGCTGCGCACCCCGCTGACCGCGATGAGCGCGGTGACCGGGGTGCTGGACGAGGACGCCGGTCAGCTGCCGCCGGACACCGCCGTGGCCGCCCGCCTGGTCTCGGCGGAGACCCGCAAGCTCGCGCGCCTGGTGCAGGACCTGATCGAGATCTCGCGGTTCGACACCAACCGCGCCGACCTGCAGCTCGACGACTGGGACCTGGCCACCGCGATCACCGACAGCATGGCCGCGCGGGGCTGGCGCGAGGGGCCCGAGCTGGTGCTCGACCTGCCCGAGGGGGTGAGCACCAGGGTGGACCGCCGCCGCCTCGACGTGATCGTGGCGAACCTGGTCGGGAACGCGCTGCGTCACGGGGGCCCCCCGGTCGAGGTGAAACTCCGGGCGAACGACACGATGGTGTCGGTGGAGGTCAGCGATCAGGGTCCCGGCATCGATCCGGCCGTGCTGCCGCACGTGTTCGAGCGCTTCTACAAGGCCGACAGCGCCCGCACGCGGTCCGACGGCAGCGGACTCGGCCTGGCCATCGCGCTGGAGAACGCGCGCATGCACGGCGGCGGCATCCAGGCGGAGAACCGGCCGGACGGCGGCGCGCGGTTCACCCTGTTCCTGCCCCGGTTCCTGGCGGTGCCGTGATGAAGCGCGTGCTGGCGGTCCTGCTGGTGTTCCTGCTCACCGCGTGCGGGGTGCGGCCGACCGACGGTCCCATCCCGGCTGGTCCCGGTCCCGCTTTCCCGGACCGGAACCAGGCGGAAATGACCCTTTATTTCCTGTTCGGCGGACGCATCTACCCGATCACCCGGTCGACACCGGGACTGGCGAGCCCGGAAAGCGTGCTGAGCGCGCTGGTGAGCGGGCCCACCGCGGAAGAACAAAAGCGCGGCCTGTCCTCGGAGGTGCCGCCGGGCGGCAAAGTCGGGTTCAGCGGCCAGCTGGGGGTGGTCTTCCCGGTGCCGCTGGCGGCGGTGTCCGAGGCCGCGTTCAACCAGCTCAGCTGCACCACGGTGACCACCGGCCTGTGGGGCGCGCTGCGCGTGACCGGCACCGACGGCAGTCGCGACCTGGTCGGCTGCCCGGCGGGCTGAGCGGGTGTTCGCCCAGCTCAGACCCCGCAACCGGGGGCCGTGCGGGGGTCCTGTAGCCTTCTCGGCGGAGGATTGGCCGAGCGGCCTAAGGCGCACGATTGGAAATCGTGTTGGGTGTAAAAGCCCTCACGGGTTCGAATCCCGTATCCTCCGCCAGCCAGCGAGGTCCCCGGTGAGCACCGTGCCGGGGACCTCGCTGCGTGTGAGCACGGCCAACCCGTTCGCTGGATTCTCCGTGCCACCTCCCGGCACGCATACTGCATTGACACTAGTGCCGCCGCCCATAGTTGGAGTCCGCCGATGAGGCCACGAACTCGCGCGGCCGCGGGCTTCCCACCCCGGGCGCGAAAGGCGCCGACGCTAATACTGTCAGCCGGACGATCTTGCCGGGGGATCGGTACTGGCTTGCCGTGCGCTGGCACTAGTGTTTCGGCCGTCTACCGGCCCCGGACGGCACCTCGTCCGGGGCTTGACCCGTTCCGGGTCGCGGCCGGGCACCCTCGCCGAAGACCGGACACAACCACGCACCAGCCCCGATTTCTCAAGGAGTCCGCAGCCCCATGCCCGGAGTGGATGAGATCCGCGCGGGAATCGCGCTTTCCAAGGAGAAGGCGACCGCCAGCGTCGCCGCGCTCCAGCAGGCCGCCCAGGCACTCGAAGAAGCCCAGCTCTCGCTGGCGCAGGCGACTTCCGGCAGCAGCCAACCGGAGGTGGGCCAGGCCCACGGCATGTTCGCCGAGGCGCTGCAGGGCATCACCGGCACGCAGAGCACCATCCAGGCGGCCATTTCCGCCGCCGATTCCTACTCGGCGCGTCTCTGACGATGTCCGTCTCCGAACTGCACGAACGGCTGACCGCGGTGCGGGCCGCCGCGGAGACCGCGGTGGCGCACCTCGACCGGGCGGGCGAACTGCTCGCCGAGGCACGCCGTGCGATCGTCGATCCGCAGGCACAGGCGGACCCCTGGGTCCCGCCGCAGCTGGCGCAGGCGGTCGACCAGCTGGACACGCACAAAGCCCGGATCGCCGGGGCCGACGAGGCGCTGGGTACCTATCTGGCCATGCTGTAGTCGTAGTCGTGAGGCGGAGATGAACAAGCGCAGCGAGCAACGCGGACGCGTGACGGCGGCACTGGATCAGCTCCGCCGTCACCTCGGCCTGGCGCTGGGCGCCGCGGCGGGCGCCCGGGAGACCGCCGAATCCGACCTGGCCAAGCTCGAGCTGGAGCGGATGATCGTGCGGGCAGGCATCGAGCGGGCCGGCGCCGACGAGGCGATCGCCGACCGCGCCCGCCAGCCGGGCATGGCCGAGGTGGTGAACTGGCTGCACACCGTGCGCGGCCAGTTCTACAGCGACTGGGCCGAGGGGCCGAACACGCTGCGCGAGCTGGTCGCCTCGGCGGCACCGGGCCCGGCCGGGCAACCGCCGGGCCACTGGCTCGGCCGCGTCGGCACCAACCCCGGTGACCAGGTGCCCGAGCTGTGGCGGATCGGCACGTCCACAGTGGACAGCAAAACCACCGGCGTGGCGCAGACCTTCGACGTGGCGGTCCCGCTGCTCGACGAGTCGCACCTGTCCATCACCTCCGCGCCGAAGACCAGGGCGACGGTGGACGCGCTGGTGGAGAACCTGCTGATGCGGGTGCTGTCCACCTTCGAACCGGGTGCGGTCCGGGTGCACCTGTGGGACGTCGGCCAGCTCACCGCGGTGCTGCCGAACCTGTACCCGCTCAGCCGGACCGGCGCGCTCAACATCTGCGACCCGACCCGACTGCAGGACCTGCTCGACGAACTGGCCGGGCACATCCGCCGCATCCACGCGCACACCATGCAGGGCGGGCACACCTCGTTGCGCGCCATGCGCCTGGCCACCGGCAAGCGGTCGGAGCCGTGGCGGATCGCGGTGCTGTTCGGCAACGGCGAGGAGTTGCAGCCGGAGCGCCTGCGCGACCTGCGCCGGGTGGCCAGCGGCGCGCTCTCGGCGGGCATCTCGCTGATCCTGGTGGACGTGCCGACCACGCTCGGCGGTTCGGTCGAGGGCATCAGCCTGAAGTCCGAGGAGCGCAAGGCGATCACCAGCATGACCGGCGCCGACCTGGTGGTCACGCTGGATCCCCCGCTGCCGTCCGGGCAGGTCAGCACGGCCGCGACCCGGATCGCCGAGGCGTTGATCCAGAAGCAGGGCGGCCCGCGCACCTTCGCCGACCTGCTGCCCGGCGAACTCGGCCAGGAGCGCTCGGCCCACGAACTGCGGGCCCCGGTCGGTTTCCACGAGGGCGATCCGGTCGAGGTGGTGATCGGGGACGCCAGCCCGCACGCGCTGATCGGCGGGCCCAGTGGGTCCGGCAAGACCAACTTCCTCTACGCGCTGCTCGGCAGCCTCGCCGCGCGGTACTCCCCCAGCGAACTGGCGTTGTACCTGCTGGACTTCAAGGAGGGCGTGTCCTTCGCCGGGCTCGCGCCCGGCCGCAAGGACGCCAGCTGGCTGCCGCACGCGCAACTGGTCGGGGTGAACGTCAACACCGACCGCGAGTTCGGCCTGGCCCTGCTGCGCTTCCTCGCCGACCAGCTGCGCAAGCGCTCGGCCGCGGCCAAGGACCACGAGGTGACCAACCTCGCCGACCTGCGGGAACAGGATCCGAACGGGCACTGGCCACGGATCGTCGCGGTGATCGACGAGTTCCAGTACCTGTTCGCCGGCCGCGACACGGTGACCGCGCAGGCGACCTCGCTGCTGGAGGACATCGCGCGGCGCGGCCGGTCGCAGGGCATCCACCTGGTGCTGGCCAGCCAGGACGTGGCCGGGATCGAGGCGTTCTGGGGCAAACCGGCCATCTTCGAGCAGTGCACGCTGCGCATCGCCATGCCGAAGGCGCGCCGGGTGCTGGCCGAGACCAACGAGGCGGCCGTCTCCGCGCCGCGCTGGCACGCGGTGATCAACCACGATTCCGGGGTGTCACACGGGAACCAGCTGGCCCACGTGCCGGATGCCTCCACAAAGGACGTTTTCCCGACGCTCCAGCGCCAGCTGTGGGAGCGCTACGCCAGCGGCACGGCGGTGCCCCGGCTGTTCGACGGCGCGATCTCCCCGTTGCTGGAGGACAACGAGGAGTTCAAGGACCTGCGGCACAACACCCGGCCGCGCACGCTCGTCGGGCAGACCATCGACGTGCAGAACGCGGCGCACGGCGTGGAGCTGTCCCCGACACCGGGGCGGAACTTCGCGGTGCTCGGCACCGCCGTCCGGGAAGCACTGTCCATCATGGACTCGTGTGCCCGGTCGCTGGCGCAGCAGTACTCGACCGGCTCGGTCGAGTTCGTGGTGTGCAACCTGGTCGAGCGGGTCGAGTCGTCGGTCGAGGAGATCGCCAAGAAGCTGGCCGGCCAGGGGCACGAGGTGACCACGATCGCCGGGCCCGAGCTGCCCGAGAAGCTGGCAGAGTTCGTCGAAGGGCTGTCCTCAGTGGACAAGCAGCGCATCCTGCTGCTGTTCGGCGCCGAGGCCGCGCTGCCCGCGCTGGAGGCGAAGGCCCCCGGCGTGCTCAAGAGCGGACTGGACCACTTCCGGGTGCTGCTGAAGCAGGGGCCCGGTGCGGGTTTCCACACGATCGGCTGGTGGCGGGCGATCGCCAGGTTGAAGGACACGCTCGGTTTCACCGGCACCGACGACATCGGCGCCTGGGCGGCGCTGGACGTGCAGGGCAGCGAGCTGAGCCCGTTCTGCGCCGGGCAGGTGGTGCACTGGTCACCGCGGCCGGGGCGCGCGTTGTTCTTCGACCGCACCACGCACGCCAGTCCCGAAGTGCTGATCCCGTTCTTCCACCCCGATCCGGAGCAGGTGAGCGCATGACCGGGACCGCCGCCATGCGGTACAAGGAGATCATCGGCCTGGCCAGGGGCGCGGAGGAGAACCTCCGCACCTGGGAGCTGGCCAGGGCCGACGAACTGGAGCGCGTACTGGCCGACGCGCACGAGGCCGTCGCCGCCGCGAAGGAACGCGAGGCGCAGACCATCGAGCGCGTCAACCGCTGGTGGCGCATGGCCGACGACAACGTCTCGCGGCTGTCGTGGCTGGAGGTCGGCCTCCCACCGGAGCCGAGCCCCTCGGCCCGCGGCGCGTACCTCGACCGGTATCTGGAAGAGGTCCGCGCCGCGTACCAGGACCTGGTGCAGGCGATACTGAAGCTCGGCTGGCGCGCCCGCTAGACGCCGGGCTTCTTCGCGAGGATCTGCTCGAGCCAGTCGAGCAGGTCGAAGATGCCGTCCTGCACGGCGTTCCCGGTGCCCGGCCGGAACCGGACCACCTGCGGGTCGTGGTCACTGGCCTGCACGGCGAACTCGGCGTTGATGTGCACCACGTCGTAGTCGACACCGCGCGGCGCCCGCGAGGCGAGGATGTGGTCCAGCACCTGCGAGTTGCCCTCGAACACGTAGCTGTACCGCTCGTTCTCCGGCAGCGTGTCGATCAGCGCCGTGAGCGCACCACCCGCGGTCAGCTTCCGCACCGAGGGCGAGAACGGGAAGTCGTTCAGGTCACCGGCGACCACCACGTTCGCGTTGCGGTCCGCGGCCAGCAGCTGGTCGACGAACCCGCGCAGCACCTCGGCCTGCTGGAGCCGTTGCGTCTCCGAACCGCGTGACGGCGGCTGGTACCGGCCGTGCGTCGGCTGGTCACCGCCCTTGGAGGCGAAGTGGTTGGCCACCACAAAAACCTTGCGCCCCTGGAAGACGAACTCGCCGGCCAGCGGCTTGCGGCTGTTCGCCCAGGCCGCGTTCGCCGGGTCGACCCGGCCGGGCGAGACGGTCAGCTTGGCCTTGCCCCGCTCCTTCTCCACGCCCACCGGGGTGGTCGCGTCGCCGCCCGGGCGGTCCACAAAGGACACGCGCGCCGGGTTGAACAGGAAGCCGACGCGGATGTTGCCGCCCGGCTCACCGCCGTCGCTGACGTCGACCGGGTCGATCTGCCGCCATTCGTAGCGCGGGCCGCCCTTCGCCGCGATGGCGTCGGTGAACCGCTTGAGCGTCTGGTCGGCGGCGACCACGCCGTCCCCTTCGGCCTCGGCACCGTTGTTGTCCTGGATCTCCTCCAGGGTCACCACGTCCGGCGCCGCCAGGTGGGTCACGATGCCGTCGGCCAGCGCGTCGAACTTCGACTGCTCGTCGACCGCGGACAGGTTCTCCACGTTGTAGGTGGCCACGGCCAGCTCCCCGGTGCGCTGCTTGCGCGTGGTCTCGCGGACCAGGCCGTTGTCCTTGACCTCACCGAGCGCGGTGGCGAACAGCGTGTAGCCGCCGAAGCTGTCGTACTCCACCGGGCCCGAGGTCAGGCCGGTGAGCACGTCACCGGTGTTGGCCTGCGGGAACGGCCGCTCGGCGAACGGGATCAGCGACTCGATCTTGAGCACGCCGGTGTTCGGCCGGTCGTAGCCGAGGTAGGCGCTGCCACCGCGGGCGGTCGCGTTCTCCTCGGGCTTGGTGGTCACGTACAGCTCGTTGTACTGGGTGCTGCGCCCGACGATCCGCGTGTCGGAGATCTGCACGATCTCGCTCTCGTGGGCCTCCCAGAAGTCCAGCGAGTACTTGGCGGGCTCCAGGTCGAGGCCTTCGATGCTGCCGCCCGGCTGCGCCACCAGCGCGCCCGGCACGGTGTCCGGACCGGCGACCGTCGGCGCGGGCAGGGCGTTGCCGCCGGAGGTGACCGTCCACTGTGCACTGGTCAGCTCGGTCAGCGACTGGTAGTTCGAGCTCGCCGGGTTGTCCGGGTAGAACTCCTTGACCGTGCCCGCCGCGCTCACCGCGTCGCCCACCTTGACCGCGGGCGTGGTGCTGCCGGTGAAGACGAACAGGCCCTCGCTGGTGCGCGGGTCGTCGTCCGGGTTCGGGTCGGTCAGCCAGAAACCGCGGGCGCTGCCGAAGGTGCGCAGCGCGGTGACCACGCCGGTGACGTCCTTGACCCGCTTGCCGTCGAACGGCGAAAGGCGCTTGGTGCCCTGGATCTCGTGGATCCGCGCGGGGGTGCCGGGGTCGGCGCCGCCGGGGGTCTCGCCCTTGCTGTTCACCGGGGTCGGCTCGCCGGTGGTGAAGTCGGCCGCGTTGTTGTCGGTATCGGCCAGGGTCGCGCGCGCCGAGGAGGTGCCGTTGGCGGTCGCCGCGGCGGCGGTGCCCTCGCGGACCACGGCCGAGCCGTACCCGACGAGGTCGCGGACGCGGGGGTCGGCCGCGCAGTCGGCGGCCGTGCGGCAGGTCAGCCGTTCGGTGCCGTTGACCAGCGCCACGGTGCCCGCGGTGGCGGACATCGCGATGGTGCCGGTCGCGTCGGCGGACGGCAGCTGCGTGGTGCCCCCGGCACCGCTCGCCTCGGCGACCAGGTACCGGCCGCCGGGCTGGAGGCTGCCACCCAGCGGGGTGACCTGCCACTGGCTGGACGGGCTCGCCGAGGCGGGCAGGTACTGCACGCTCCAGCCGTCCAGCGGTACCGCGGCCGAGGCGGTGGCCAGCTCGATGAAGTCCGAGGTCAAGGTGGCTCCGGAGTTGCCGCCACCCCCGTAGACTTCGGTGATCACCGCGTCCGGGCTGGGCACGGCCAGCGCGGCGGGGGCGAGCGTGACGGCAAGGGAGACGGCCACCGCACCGGCGGTGGTGGCCGCCGCGGTTCGTCTGCGTCGGAGCGAGGTCACCCGCATTCCTCTCGTTCGGAAGTACGGGAGGCATCTTTACCCAGACGGGTGAACGAGGGAAGTCGTTCGCACAACGGTTACCAGCGAGGGGGACCGGCGACGAACAGCGAAGGCGGGCACCGGGAGATCCCGGTGCCCGCCTTCGTCGGTGCGTCGAGGAGGGTGGTGCTTAGAGGCCGAGGCCGTCGGTGAGGTCGCCGACCACCGGCAGGTTGCCCACCTGCGGGGCCAGGTCGCCCACCGGGGTGCTGTCGACCAGGCCGCCGACCGGGCTGTCCTGGACCGCGCCGGTCACGGTGCCGGTCACGTCGCCGACGGTGTCGGTGAGCTCGCCGACCGCGGGCAGCTCGTTGGCCACCGGGAGGTCGACCGGGAGGTCCGTGGGCAGCTCGGTGGGCAGGTCGACGGGCAGCGCCGACAGGTCGGTCGGCAGGTCCACCGGCAGCGCGGAGGTCAGGTCGCCGAGGCCGTCGAGGCCGAACGAGCCCAGGGCCGAGTCCGCGGCGGGCAGCTCGGTCGGGAGGGCGGAGGTGAGGCTGTCCACCGGCAGGGCCGAGGTGAGCGAGTCCACCGGCAGGGCCGAGGTGACGTCGCCCAGGCCGTCGACCGGCAGCTTCGAGGTCACGTCGTCCAGGCCGAACGAACCCAGCGGCGAGTCGATCGAGAGGTTCAGCGCCTCGGTCGGGTCGCCGGTCACGGCCGCGCCGACGCCAACGCCGAACTCGCCGAGCGGGGTGTCCAGGCCGCCTTCGACGCCCACACCCTCGGTGCTGGCGGCGAGCGCGGCGTCGCCGCTGACCACGCTGGCGTCGAGGCCGGTCGAGGCGGACAGACCGCCGAGGCCACCGGCCGCGGCCAGGCCCGCGCCCACGGCGTCGGTGCCGACGCCACCGCTGGCGGCGAGGCCGTCGAGGCCCACCGCGGTCGCGCCCTGGGCGGCGAGGCTGTCGTTGCCGAAGCCGAGGCTGCCGGCCAGGCCCTCGGAGCCACCGGCGGTGGCCAGGCCCAGGTCACCGAGGGCGGTGCCCACGCCCTGGCTGGCGGCGAACTCGGTGCCGTCGGCGGCGATGGCGCTGCCACCGGTGAGGAGCTCGTTGGCGAAGCCGAAGCTGTTGGCGAACGCGCCGTCCTCGACCTGGGTGGCGGAGGCGAAGTCGCCCAGCACCGGGGCGACCTGGCCGGTCACCTGGTGGGCGAAGAACTCGAGGGTCTGCACGACGTCCCCGGCCCCATCGGTGGGGAGCGCGCCGAGCAGGTCGGTGGTCGGCAGCCCGGCCTGGTCGGCGACCAGCGGCAGCACCTCCTGCACGTCCTGCGCGGTGACGTCACCCAGGCCGGCGTCGCTCAGCACGGCGGTGGGGTCGGCGGCGAAGGCGGACCGGGCAGCGTCGTCGGTCAGCAGGTTGAGCACGAAGTCGTGCAGGGTCACGTCCTGGAGAGACAAGGTGGAACTCCTCATTGGCGGGAAAGCGTCCAGGCACGACGGCGAAAACCGGCCCGCGTGCCGGATCTGACGTTATGGACTCGAGACCGAACGGTCATCGGGGATCACGCGCGGCGATCCCCCTCATCCGAACGAGGGGTCACCCACTCACCCATTAGGGGGTTAGGGGATCACCAACTGGGTGCGTCCGCCCCACTAGGACTTTTGCCACAGCCCGACCGGGTGGACCGGTAATTCCGGCACCGGTGGCCGGGTGCCGTGGCTAGCATGGCGCGATGCTCCGGGCTGATCAACTCCGCTGGACCGGGTTCGCGGGCGTGCTGCTGCTGGTGGTGACCGCGCTGATCAAGGGCCCGGTGCTGGCGGTCGGCATCGCCGGGATGGGCCTGCTGGTGCTGTCGTGGTTCCTGCTCGGGCGGGAGCTGCCGGACGCGCGGTGGCTGCGGTGGACGCAGGTGCTGTGGACGGTGCCGTTGCTGGCCGCGCCGCCCCTGTTCAGCGGGGACCTGCACAGCTATCTGGCCCAGGGGGAGATCGCGGCGCGCGGGCTCGACCCGTACACCGTGGGGCCGTTGGAGGGTCTCGGCGCGTCCGCGATGACCGACCGGGTCAGCGGTTACTGGCGCGAGTCGCCGTCGCCGTACGGGCCGCTGTTCACCGAGTTCCAGGAGTGGATCGCCCGGCTGGTCGGCGAGAACCTGGTCGCGGGGTTGCTGGCGCACCGGTTCGTCGAGCTGGTCGGCCTGGCGCTCATCGTCTGGGCGACGCCGCGCCTGGCGGAGGCGGCCGGCGTGCCGGAGCGGGTGGCGCTGTGGCTCGGCGTGCTGAACCCGTTGGTGCTGTGGCACTTCGTCGCCGGGGTGCACAACGATTCGCTGATGCTGGGGCTCATGCTGGCCGGCACGGCCCTGGCGCTGGCGGCGCTGGGCGACCGCATCGAATGGGCGCGGTTGACGTGGGGCGTGGTCCTGGTGGCGGCCGGGGCGTTGGTGAAGTTGCCCGCCATCGTGGCGCTCGCGGTGATCGGCACGGCGCTGGCCAGGCGGTACGGCGCCACCTTCGGCCGGTTGGTGCTGTGGGGGTCGGGCATGGTGCTGGCGATGGCGTTCGTCACGACCGCGGTTTCGCTCGGCACGGGTTTCGGCTTCGGCTGGCTGCGGACGTTGACCACCTCCGGCACGGTGAACAGCTGGATGGCCCCGACGAACTGGTTCGGCTTCCTGACCGGCGGCGTCGGTTCGCTGTTCGGCGCGAGCATCCTGCAGACGATGATCGGGGTCGGCAAGGTCATCGGTTACGTGGTGATCGCCGTCGGGGTGGCGTTCGTGATCCACCGCCAGCTGACCGGGCGCCTGGCCTTCGTGCCCGCCCTGGGCGCGATGATGGCCCTCGTCGTCGTCTTCGGCCCGGTGGTGCAGCCTTGGTATGTGCTTTGGGCCGCGATCCCTTTGGCCGCCTGCCTTCCAGCCGGTCGCCCGCGGACGTGGCTGACTCTGGGGCTGGCGCTTTTCTCGGTGCTGCTGCCGCCTTCTTCGGGCAACGTGGTCGCTTTGATCGGTGGCTACCTGGGAGGCGCGGTGGTCGTCGGTGTCGGGTACGTACTGCTTCAGCGAACTCGCCGGCCCGAACCAACTGGCGCGGACAGTCCGCAATAGCCGGTCACCCCGGTTCAGCCACGCCGCTCAGCACTCGATCATTTCACGGACGTAGCAGGTAGGCGCGTTGGCAGTGGATGTTGTCCGGAACGGGGCACCGTTGTTGTCGATGGTTGTGGTACCCGTTCTCCCTTGTGACGACCACGACAGCTCGACCACCCAGTCGCAGTCGCACCTCTCTGTTTCGCCCTCGATCACGAAGCTCTCCGGGTCTTCAAGGGCCACGGTGTAGGGGAATTTGATCGGCTTGGTTTCGTACTCCGGGGCACCGTCCATGACATTCCCCGTGTCGAACTTCGGCAAGACAGCAGGGGGAGTCTTGTCAAGATCCACCGTCATGCTGCGGAAAACCCCATCTCCACCGCATTCTCTTTCCAAGGTGTTGCCCACGACGGGCGGTCGCCTGGCCAGAACCCTGACCACCACTTTGGTCAGCACGACCCGCGCATCGCCCTTCCCCTGGATGATCAGATTTTGTCGCCCACCCGAACCTTGCACTCCGTCGGCTACTGCCGCCCACGCCCTCCACCCGACTGAGCTTGCTTCCGAGGGCATCGGTTCTCTGATTTCGGTGGCATCCTTGCCCACCACCCACTTGTTGCCGAGCCCACAGGTCACGTCCATCATTTCCACCGTGCAGGTGAATGGCAGGTCACCGACGGCGGCCTCACTTCCTTCCTTCTGGCACGAGGTTGACCTGGTGCCCGCTGGCGATGGGCTTGCCGATGGAGAACTCACCCCTGGGCCGGGCGTCAAAGTTCCAGTCGTAACGGCGGTGGGAACCGAGGGGAGAGCGCCCGCCCCGGCCCCACCGGTTCCCGTGCTCGCGACGATCACCAACGCCGCGGTGAGAACCACAGCCAGTCCGAGCACGAGAGCGAGGACGACCTTCGGAGTCGGGCCGATCGTGACATCGCGTGCCTGCCCGCCGATCGACACGCTGGCGCCAGCTCCACCGTTGTGACTGACGACGCCACCGTCATGTGCCATCGCCTGCTCGACAGGAGCAGTGTCGGCGCTCGCCGCCCCCACGGCGCGGCGACGTTTTTCGACGAATAACCCGACGCCGAAACTGACCGCGACCAGGATACCGACGGCGCCCCACGCCCACACGTTCGCCACGTGCTCCGTCGCCAGATTGATCGCAACGCCGAGCGCCGCACTGATAACAGTCGCAAGCAGCGGAAGCAGGTGCGACTTGAGCCAGGTCTTGATGACATCACCCCGAAATCACCAGGCGCGGATATCTGGGTTGTGAGTCGCCCGGGGCGTCGACGGAGTTACAGCTCGGCAGTGGAAGTTACAGGCACGCCGCGGGGGGTCGTCCGCGCGGCGTGCCTGACATCCTGACTGTCAGCCGTCGGTCAGCTGGTGCTGCCGGTAGCGCAACATGTAGATGAAGCCGATCAATCCAACAGCGGTCTGCAAACCGGTTTCACCCAGCAGCATGGCCGCGGCCACCAGCACCGCCGTGGTCATCAGCAAGACTCCGAAGACGCGGCAGGCAGTGCTCCGGCGACCGTAGAAGAGCTGATGGGTGATGGCATGCCAGCTCACGCACTGTCGACGAGCCTGCGGAGGTGCCGATTCGGCGGCGGTGAGCAGTTCCTCGATGCCGACGAAGGTTGTTTCGTTGGCCCGCAAGGCGCGGCGGCCGCGAGCAGGGTCGACCCGACCGGGCCGTTCGTTCTCTGGCCAATCGCCTGCAGCCAAAGCTATCGTTGTCACGCTTGTTCCTTCCTGTGGTTCTCAACGGCTGACGAAGGTGCAAGCACCTATGTGGCCCCCTGGTGCAACAGGGGGCCACATCTCTTACCAGCGTGTACGGGTGCCCGAGCTCCGTTCACGGAACACATGATGGCGAAGGCCGACCCGGCCGGTCGAGCTGATCAAGGCATGAAGCGCCAAGCGGTTGCCGAGCTATCAACCTGCGACCAGGCGGGCCGAAACTGATCACTCAATCGACATTGCTCACCCGTTCAGGGAGCCACTTTCCTGATTCAGTACGCACTGCCAGGTGCTCCATCACCCGATTTCGTGAATCACCTTCCGGCGAATGATCCTTCCGGGCGCACCGACTTCGCACCGAGGTAGATCTTGATGTGCATGCGCACGTGCAGACGCCCGTTCCATGTTGGCAAGACCGTTCGTCGCGCTATAACGACCGTTAGTCGGCGACGCGCCTTGGCTTCCCCGCCCGCGAACAGCAACCGCGAGGGGCTGCCCGCGACGGCGACTCCCGCCCGTTCGAGCGACTCACGCAAGCCCCAGCCCGAGCCGATGGAAAGCTCATGGGCGAGGCCGGTGGTGCGACTGTTCGTCGTACCCGACACGCCGCTGCCGGGCCTGCTCACTTCCGCTGGTACCCTCGGTCAGCAGTTCGCAGGTTGTCCAGGTCAACCAGCTCATGGCGAGGCTTCGTGTCTGAGGACAGCACGGTTGGACAAGTTGAGGCCGAACTGCGCCAACTCGCCCAAGGCGACGGACTGGCCGCCGGCAAACTCGTCGGTACGAACATCTTCAGGCTTGCCTCCCCGCCGGAGAGTTGGCGAAAAGAAGACATCTGCAGTGCATTAGTACGCCTTGTCGACGACCTGGCCTCTTCCCTGCCGAACGAAAATCACAAGATGGCGGTCCAGACCAGTCTCAACATCGGCACGCATCCGGTCTCCGGCAGATTGCTGGAGCGGCAGACCGTTCTCGCCAGGAAACTCGATGTGCACGCGGACACAGTGCGCACGTGGTGGCAAACCGAAGCTGGCCAGCTTGCGTCGCTGCTCACGCAGCGAATTCGCGAACTAAATATCGACCAAGCGCTCTGGGATGAATACCACCCATTTTCCCTTGGCGACAACTTCGACTCGGACGACCACCCGCCAACTTATTCATTCGACCGCATAGAGGTTTCTTGGCTGTTCCGAAAGCGGACCGCCACGGAGTTGATGACGCAACGGTGGATAGTAGCTCACGAAGACAACGTGACAGGCGTGGAAGCGGCATCGTGGTACTTCAGCGATGACAGTCCGGAAAGCTGCGAAGTCGAGCCGATCATGAACTGCGAAAAGGGCGAGGTTTCCCTTTACGGCAGAGGACTGCGGCACACCGAATTGAAGTTCGCCAGGACACTACGGCGAGGCGAAGGCTACTTCTACGCCTATCGAGTCGCGGTTCGCTCCCAGAAGGAAATGGAACCCCTCTTCTACCACGGCGTGAGATCAGCTGGGGTGAAGCACCTCCTGTGCAACGCCCAGTTCGATCCAAGCTGCCTACCCGTCAAGGTGTGGAGTTTCGCGGCTCGTTACGATGCTCAACCCTACATCGAGCCTCCGCCGGGATCTCCAAGGTTCGTGACAGTGAATCGACTGGGTTTCGCTCACAAGGAGTTCAAGAGCTGCCAGCACGGCGTCAAGTACGGCCTGGCGTGGAAGTGGCAAAAGACCCCGGGGGCCCCTCCGTCTCAGAGGGGAGGGCTCGACGTGCACGACGAATGACGCGGGGGGCGGCCACTAACACTGGCCGCTTTCTCACTGGAATCCGGCAAATCAACCCACAAGAAGAATTTTCTGCACCGATTCGCCGTCGTTCACCTGCAGTTCGTGACCAGCGGCCAGTTCCTCGTCGACGAACTTGAGTATGGCGATAGCCCGACGAATCGCCTCGGTGTAACTGATGTTTCGCTTGCTGGTGTACTCCTTGAGTGCTGCCGCCGCCTCCGGATTGAGGTAGACGCTCAGCTTCGTGTAGTCGTCGGCCGAGGCTGGACCACCCTGCGGCGGCTGCTGCTCCATGATCCACTCCCTTGCTCGATGCAGTCCTTGTACCGTGAAGCAAGCTCCGGTCCGCGCCAGCGAGCCGTTGGACGTCCCATGGTGAGCTTGCCAGGCTCAGGTGTCGTTTTGGGAGCTGATTTTGGCAATTCCCGTGGCTGGGTGGGGACCAAGGTGGGCGTCGGTGGGCACCAATCATCCACACGGCTCGGCCACAATGTCAATGTTTTCCCGATGTCGAGTTGACGGCGTCGCCGCAGGTCAGGTGCACTAATGGGAACCATCGGACCACCTTGATCCAGACGACGTAAAGGGCCAACGACGCTCTCCCTGCATCGCTCGCCCTGTGATCGGAGGCCGGCCCATGTCAGCACACGCCTACCCGCGTTCGACGGCATCGGGTTCGCACGACGATCACCTCGGCACCGCTCACGAGGTGGACGAAACGATCTTCATCGGTGGTGGTCTCGACGGCGTCGTCACGTTGATCGCTGAGGGCGGCGAGCAAGATGGCTGAGCCCATCGAGGAACCAACCCCCGCTGACGGCCCGGCGATCGACGAGACGGCGGCCACCGAACCGGCCAAGGGTCTGACCTACGTCCAGAAGGCGCCGGAGTACGACCCGCAGGAACGCCTGGACACCGTGCGAGCCAAGCTGGCTTTCTGCCTGATGGGGCTGCTGGCGCTGGTGATCGTCGGCGCGTTCGCCCTCGCCTTCACCACGAGTCTCACTCAGCTCACCTTTTCCGACTTGCGCCTGATCATCGAGCTACTCGCAACGCCGGTCGTCACCCTGGTCGGCGCGGCGACCGGCTTCTACTTCGGAGCCAATCTCGGAAGCGCCCGGCGCACCGGTCGACGTCGTTAGGAGAGGCGGAACTGGCCTGAGGCAAAACAAAACCCCCGTCCCGGCTTACCGGGCGGAGGTTTTGTGTGGCGGTAGCGGTGGGATTTGAACCCACGGACGGGGGTTACCCGTCACACGCTTTCGAGGCGTGCTCCTTCGGCCGCTCGGACACGCTACCGCCGACTAGGTTACTGCATGCCCCACACCGGGGTCATCCGGGGGCCGTCACCGGTCCCGCTTCAGGTCCTGCACGGCGCCCTTCGCCTTGTCCCGGAGGTCGTGACCCGCCTCCTTGACCTCGCCCTCGGTGCGGTCGGCCTTGCCCGAGTCACGCAGGTCCTCGTTGTCCGTGGCCCGGCCGAGCTTCTCCTTGGCCGCGCCCATCGCCTGCTGGGCCTTGTCCTTGGCCTTGTCCGCGAGGCTCATCGGGGTTCCTCCTTCGGTCGGTGTCCCACCCGGGTACCCACCACGATGTGGAACAACCACCCGATCACTCGCCGGGGTGAGCCCGCCGCCCGGTGAAGAACTCGGCCAGCAGCCCGGCGCACTCCGCCTCCAGCACCCCGCCGTACACCTCCGGCCGGTGGTTCAACCGTGGGTCCCGCACCACGTCCCACAGCGAACCGACCGCGCCCGTCCGCGGCTCCCACGCACCGAACACCAATCGCGACACGCGCGAAAGGACCAGCGCGCCGGCGCACATGGTGCACGGCTCGACCGTCACCGCCAGCGTGCAGCCGTCCAGGCGCCAGCCGTCGCCGAAAACACGCGCCGCCGCGCGCAGGGCCAGGATTTCCGCGTGCGCGGTCGGGTCGCCCAGTTCCTCACGGGCGTTCCGCGCGCGAGCCAGCACCGAACCGTCCGGGGCGAACACCACCGCGCCGATCGGCACGTCGCCGGTGACGAACGCCTCACGCGCCACCTCCAGCGCGGCGCGCACGGAACCTTCGAACCGCATCACACTTCGTCGAGCAGCTTCGCGAACTCGTCGCCGAAACCGCAGCGCTGCGCGATCATCAGGAGCTGCTCGTCGGGGTAGCGGTCCACCTCACCGACGATCACCTGCAACTCCACCGCGGGCAGGCCGAAGTCCGCGAGGATCTCCAGGTCGCCTTCCGGCCAGATCGCGTCGTCGTCCTCCTCGGGCGGATCCACCCGCAGCAGGTCGAGCACGTCGGCCGCGATGTCGTAGTCCAGCGCCGCCGCGGCGTCCGAGAGCAGCAGCGACGCGCCACGCGGGCTCGGCCGCACGATCACGAAGAACTCGTCGTCCACCGCCAGCAGGCCGAAAACGGCCCCGGTGGACCGCATTTTCGCCAGCTCGGTGATCGCGGCGTCCAGCTCCGCCAGCGCCCCGGTGTCCAACTGCGAGCAACGCCAACGGCCGTCCTCGCGCACCACGGCCACCGCGAACCCGGTGATCGCCTCCTGCCCCGCCATGCGCACACCGTATACCGCGCGCTGACCGCACTGCGCCCGCGAAACACACCTCGGGCACCACTGATGCCACTATCGGGACATGAGCCCTTCCGGTCCCACCGATCTCCCGCCCCTGCCGGGTGCCCGTTTCGCCGGGTTGCTGGCCGCGGCCAAGGCGTTGCAGCCGAAGACCGTCGACCTCCGCCGGGCCCTGCACCGGCACCCCGAGCAGGGCCTGCACCTGCCGAAAACCCAGGCCGCGATCGAGCGCGCGCTCGACGGCCTCCC
The DNA here is from genome assembly GCF_017309385.1 of Amycolatopsis sp. 195334CR. Taxonomy (NCBI): domain Bacteria; kingdom Bacillati; phylum Actinomycetota; class Actinomycetes; order Pseudonocardiales; family Pseudonocardiaceae; genus Amycolatopsis; species Amycolatopsis sp. 195334CR. The sequence continues at coordinate 2,067,019 of NZ_JAFJMJ010000001.1, forward strand.
GCTGGAGATCACCCGGGGCAAGTCGACCACCGCGCTGACCGCGGTGCTGCGCGGCGCCCGCCCCGGCCCGTCGGTGCTGCTGCGCGGGGACATGGACGCGCTTCCACTCACCGAAGACACCGGCCTGGACTACGCCTCCGAGGTCGAGGGCACCATGCACGCCTGCGGGCACGACACGCACGTGGCGATGCTGGCTTCGGCCGCGCACCTGCTCGCCGAGCGCAAAGAGGACCTGGCCGGTTCGGTCGTGTTCATGTTCCAGCCCGGTGAAGAGGGGTACCACGGCGCGCGCCACATGATCCACGAAGGCGTGCTGGACGCGGCAGGCGAGCAGGTCAGCGCGGCCTTCGCGCTGCACACCTACGCGAACGCCGAATCGGGAAAGATCCTCACCCGGCACGGCCCGATCCTCGCTTCGGCGGACAGCTTCCTGGTCCGGGTGACCGGCAAGGGCGGCCACGGTTCGGCCCCCCACCAGGCACTCGACCCGGTACCGGCCGCCGCCGCGATGGTCGGCGCGCTGCAGACGATGATCACCCGCCGGATCAGCGTGTTCGACCCGGCGGTGCTGTCGGTGACCCGCATCTCGGCGGGCACCACCTCCAACATCATCCCGGAGACCGCCGAACTCGAGGGCACCATCCGCACGCTCTCCGAGCGCACCCGCGCCCTCGTGCGCGCCGAACTGCCGAAGGTCTGCGAGAGCATCGGCGCCGCGCACGGCTGCCGGGTCATGGTGGACATCGAGCCCGGATACCCGGTCACCGCCAACGATCCGGCGCAGGCGGACCTGGTGACCTCGCTGGCCGAAGAGGTGCTCGGCGTGCAGTACGCCCAGCCGATGCCGGAACCGGTCATGGGCGCCGAGGACTTCTCCTATGTGCTGCAACGGGTTCCGGGTGCCTTCGCGTTCATCGGCGCCTGCCCGCCGGAGACCTCTTTGGACGACGTGGCGCCGAACCACTCCAACCGCGTCCAGTACCACGAGGACGCGATGGCGAACGGCGTGGCGATGCACGCGGCCTTCGCGCTCGCGCACCTGGGCGGCTAGAACTGGCAGGATGTCCCCCGTGCGAGACGTCTGCGTGATCGGGCTCGGGTTGATCGGCGGTTCGGTGCTGCGCGCCGCCGCCGCGGCGAAGAGGACGGCGTGGGGTGCCACCACGTCCGAATCGGACGCCGCGGCGGCCAGAGCGCAGGGCTACGACGCGGAAACCGACGTGGCCGCGGCGCTGCGCCGGGCCGCCGAAGCGGATGCGCTGGTGGTGCTGGCGGTACCGCTGCCCGTCATCGACGAGACCCTGCACCTGCTGGCCGAGCACGCGCCGAACGCGCTGCTCACCGACGTGACCAGTGTGAAGGCACCGGTGCTGCGGGCGGTCCGGCGCTGGGCGCCGGAAGCGCGGTACGTCGGCGGGCACCCGATGGCGGGCACGTCGCGGTCCGGTTGGGACGCCGGTGACGCGGAGTTGTTCCGCGATGCCGCGTGGGTGGTGGAGATCGAGGACGACACCGACCTGGCGCTGTGGGCGGAGGTCGCCGAGTTCGCCGTTTCGCTGGGTGCGCACGTGGTGCCGTTGTCGGCGACCGCGCACGACGAGGCGGTGGCCCGGATTTCTCACCTGCCGCACCTGCTCGCCGCGGTGCTGGCCGCGGTCGGCGCGGAGGGTGGGCCGGTGGCCATGTCGCTGGCCGCGGGCTCGTTCCGGGACGGCACCCGGGTGGCGGGCAGCCGCCCCGAACTGGTGCGGGCGATGACCGAGGGCAACCGGGACGCGTTGCTGTCGGTGCTCGACGACGCACTGGGCAGGCTCGGCGCGGCCCGCGGCTCGCTGGCCTCGACCGGTGGGCTGGCCAAGACCATCCAAGCTGGTCACCAGGGTTCGCTGGCCTTCACCGAGCATCGCGAGCAGGATCGGGTCGGCGTCCAGCTGAGCCTTTCGGCGCCGGACGCCAGGGAGGCGTTGCGCGCGCTGGGTGAGCGGGGCGGCCGGATCACCGGGATCTCCGGCGACCAGGCCACCGCCGAATCAAGCTAGCTTCACTGCGCGGGAGGCGGCTGCGGCGGCGGGGTCTGCCCGCCCGGTGGCTGCTCACCGCCACCCTGGTTCTTGTGCAGGAAGTCCTTCGCCTTGCCGGTGGCGTTGTCGATCTTGTCGGAGTGCTTGCCGAACTTCGACTTCGCCACCCCGCTGGCCTTGTCGAGGCCCTGCTCGATCTTCTCGCTGTTCTTGCCCAGCGCGTCCTTGGCCTTGTTCTTCAACTCGTCGAAGTTAATGCCCATGTACCCATGGAACCGCAGTTCAGCGATACCGCAAGCGGAGCCGTCAGGTCCAGCGATCGATGAGGAACCGCCGGACGAACCGCATCGGTGAGCGTTCGGTCAGATCCGGGCCGCGCACCGCGTCGAACACCGCGGTCAGCCCGTCGACCACGCCGGACAGCTGGTCGCCGCCCGGCATCGCCATGCTGGCCGGTTCTCGCTGCTCGCGGACCGCCGCCGCCAGCTCGGTCAGCGCCGCCGTGACGTGCTCGACCGCGTCCGGTTCCGGTGGCGCCACGCCGTGCTCGACGGTGACCACCACCTCGGTGATCGCGTCGGTGAGCCGTTCGAGCTCGACGATCACCGGCCACCACGCCACGGCCTGCCGTCCCGCCGCCGACGGTTCCACGATGACCTGCTGGAACGTGGTCCGCAGGTCGGCCAGCGCCCGGTACGCCCGGCGACGGCCCCGTGAGCGTTCCGCCCGGTCCTCGGCCGATTCGACCGGCTGCAGCGCGCGACCGGCGTAGGTGGTCACCTTGTCCAGCGCGTCGGCCAGCTGCCCGCCCACCCGCGGCCGCATGCTGCCCGGCCAGAGCAGGTAGCCGAACACCAGCACGATGGCGCAGCCGAGCACGGTGTCCACCAGCCGCGCCAGCACCACCGACCAGTCGCCGTGGCTGGACAGGTCCATCTGCAGGATGATCAGCGGGGTGACGAAGGTGGCCAGCAGGCCGTAGTTGCGCACCTTGCCGATGGCCACCCCGGCGGCGAACACCGCGCTGAACACCACCAGCCACCAGCCCTGCGCGCCGAGCCCGAGCACCGCCGCGCCGATGGACACGCCGGCCACCGTGCCGATCCCGCGCAGCACCGCGCGCCCGAACACCGAGCCGAAGTCGGGTTTGAGCACGATGCCGACGGTCAGCGTGATCCAGTACGACCGCTCGAACGGCACCAGCAGGCTGACCACCTCGGCGATCGCCACGCACAGGGTCAGCCGCAGGGTCGCGCTCCAGGTCACCGGCCCGGCGAGCTCGCCGAAGTAGTCGCGCAAGCGTTTGCGCAGCGGGACCGGTTCGCGGCGCTTGCGCTCCTTGCCCTTGCCGATCTTGACCAGCCCGGCCCGCAGCGCCACGGCCATCGGCTCATCGCTCTCGATCTCCGGGACCGGTGGCAGTCCGGCGTCCATCCGGACCGCGGTGGCCAGCCGGACCAGGTGGTCGACCAGCTCGCGCGGCGGGCGCTCGCCCGCGTTGACCATGGCCACCGCCGCCTCGACCGCGGGCGTGCTCGCCGACAGCAGGGTGAGCAGCTTGCGGTAGGTCTCGTCGCGCCCGGACAACCACGAGCGCGCGGTGAGCAGCCGGTCGTAGGCGGTGTTGAGCGCGGAAGTCAGCTGGTGGCGGGCGGCGCGCTGGGTGTCCTCGTCCTCGGCGGAGAGCATCGCGGCCAGTTCGATGAACACCTGCGTGACCGCGGTCCGCTCGGGTGAGGTGGCGCGGACCGTCCAGCCGAACAACGCGACGCCCAGCCCCCAGACCGCGCCCACCACGAAGCAGAGCAGCGAGATCTCCACCTGGACGCCGAGCAGGTGCTGCCCGGTCCCGAGCACGCAGAAGACGAACATCTGCAGCGCCGCGATCGAGGCGTTGCTCCCGGCCGCGCTGATCAGCGCCGACAACGCGGCGACCACGATCACCACCGGCACCGACACGGCCGGATTGCCGCCGCTGAGCAGGCCGGCGGTGTACCCGGCGAAGGCGGCGACCGCCGCGCCCGTGATCCGCCGCGCGCGGTACCGGTACGGACCGGCCGCCTCGGAGAGCACGGTCGGCAGCGCACCGGTCGAGACCACCGCGCCGAGCGTGATGTCGCCCAGCGCGAAGCCGATGGCCAGCGGCAGCGCCAGCGCGATCGGCGCACGGATCGCCCGGGTCCACGGGGTCGGGTCCGGCTTGCTGCGCAGGAGGTGCACGAGCCAGTTCGGGGCGGACAGATCGCGCGAGCTCACGCGCTCACTGTCTCATCCCGACACGAGGTAATCAGCCCAGATCCGGTACCCCTCCGGTCCCGGGTGGAACCCGTCGGCGGCGAACGCGGCCGCGGTCATCCGGTCCACCGGCATCACCACGTGCCGCACGCCGGGCAGCGCGGCCAGCGACGCGGCGGCCGCGTCCAGCGCGACCGACCGCAGGCCGAGCACGTCGCGCAGCGGCCGGGGCAGCGCCGGGAAGCGGCCGAGGTGCGGCACGCCGGTGAGCACGACCGGCACCGGCCCGAGCGCCCGCCGCACCCCGCAAACCAGCCGCAGCAGGTCACGCCGGTAGCGCGCGGGCGAGTGCAGCTCGATCGTGTCGTTCACGCCGAGCGCGATCACCACCAGGTCGGCGGGCTCGGTCACCGCGTCCGGCAGCAGTTCGTCGTGCACCACGCGGGCGTTCGCGCCGGTTCGCCCGGCCACCCGCCACGCCACCCCGCGCCCGGTCTTGGCGGCCAGCGCGACCGCCAGCCGCCCGGTGAGCGCCTCCTCGTGGTCCCGCGCGCCCACGCCATCCACAGTGGACTCCCCGAGCACGAGCAGCCGCAGCGGATCGGGGCCGGGCACCAGCCCGCGCACCGGGCCGGCCGCACCCGGCAGGCGCGGCGTGTCGCGGCGGACGCGCAGGCCCTGCCGGATCAGCACCGGGGCGAGCAGCAGCGTGGCCAGGTCGGCCCGCCGTCTCATCCGCGCCGCTCCTGGCGCCAGCGGTCGATCAGGATCGGGATCTCCTTGCTGATGAACTCGAAGAAGTCCTTGGTCTCGGCGATCCGCCTGCCCGCCGGGGTGTCCGCGCCGACCGCGTCCACGCCGCGCCCGAGCACCTCGGTGAGCTGCTGGTAGATGGTGTCCTTGCGGCCGAAGCCCTCGTACCACTGGTCGTCGCTGATCAGGTAGTGGTCGCGTCGCTCCCCCGGCTCGCGCGCGCGGGTGACCAGGCCGACGTGCGTCAGGTACCGCACCGCGCCGGAGACGGCGGCGGGGCTGATCTGCAGTACGTCAGCCAGCTCACCCGCGGTGAGGCTGCCCTTCTGGGTGGCCAGCAACGCGGTGAACACCCGCGACGCCATGCGCTGCAGGCCGGCGTCGGTCATCATGATCGCGAAGTCCTCGATGAACTTCCTGGTCTCCGCGTCACCTGGCGGACCGTGCTCCTCTGGGGTGGTCGACATGCTTCCCATCCTTCCCGACGAGGTGAACAAGACTCACGTGGTCCATACGTTTTCTTAACTTCACAACTTTGTGAAAACAGTGTAGCTTCTGCCGCATGGACAACGCCATCTCCATCTCCGGCCTGGTGAAGACCTTCGGCCGGACGAAGGCCCTCAACGGCCTCGACCTGTCCGTCGCCTCGGGTGAGGTGCACGGATTCCTGGGCCCGAACGGCGCCGGGAAGTCGACCACTGTCCGCGTCCTGCTGGGGTTGCTGCGCGCCGACTCCGGGAACGTCCGCCTGCTCGGCGGCGACCCGTGGCGTGACGCGGCCACCCTGCACAAGCGGCTGGCCTACGTACCCGGCGATGTCAACCTGTGGCCCAACCTCTCCGGCGGCGAGGTGATCGACCTGCTGGGGCGCCTGCGGGGCGGGCTCGACCAGCGCCGCCGCGCCGAGCTGATCGAGCGGTTCGACCTCGATCCGAAGAAGAAGGGGCGCACCTACTCCAAGGGCAACCGGCAGAAGGTGGCCATCGTCGCCGCCCTGTCGTCCAAAGTGGACCTGCTGATCCTGGACGAGCCGACCTCCGGGCTGGACCCGCTGATGGAGGCCACCTTCCAGTACGCCATCCAGGAGGAGCGCGAGCAGGGCCGCACGGTGCTGCTGTCCAGCCACATCCTGGCCGAGGTGGAGGCGCTCTGCGACCGGGTCAGCATCATCCGCAACGGGCAGAACGTGGAGACCGGCACGCTGGCCGAGCTGCGCCACCTGACCCGCACCTCGATCACCGCCGAGCTGGCCGGCCACCCGAACGGCCTGTCGAACCTGCCCAACGTGCACGACCTGCACGTCGAGGGCAACCGCGTGCGGTTCGACGTGGAGACGCACTCGCTGGACGAGGTGCTGCGGCAGCTGACGAACGTCGGCGTGCGCAGCCTGGTCAGCCAGCCGCCGACGCTGGAGGAGCTGTTCCTCCGCCACTACACGACCGAGGCGCAGCAAGAGGCGGCGGTCCGATGACGCACCCGTTGCTCGGCACGCGGCACCTGGTCCGCCTCGCGCTGCGCCGCGACCGGATCACCATGCCGGTCTGGATCGTGCTGCTCGGGGTGATCCCGGCGGCGGTCGCCGGTTCCTACGGCGAGCTGTACAGAACCGAGGCCGAACGGCAGTCGCTGACCACCGGCATGGCGGCGAACCCGTCGCTGAACCTGATCTACGGGCCGCCGTTCGACCTGTCCGACGCCGGTGGGTTCACCGTCTGGCGCTACGGCACGATCATCCCCTTCTTCCTGGCCATGGCCTGCGTGTTCACCGTGACCAGGCACACCAGGCAGGAGGAGGACACCGGGCGGCAGGAGCTGCTGTCCTCGGCCGTGCTCGGCCGGTTCGCCGCGCTGACCGCGGCGGTGCTCACCGGCGCCCTGACCGCGTTCGGCACCGGCCTGCTCACCGTGGTCGCGTTGACCGGAGCCGGGGTGCCCGCCGCCGGCGCGGTGGCCTTCGGCGCGGCGATCTCGTTGACCGGACTCGTTTTCACCGGCGTCGCCGCGGTCACCGCGCAGCTCGCCGAATACGCGCGTACAGCCAACGGGCTGGCCATGGCGGTGCTCGGCATCGCCTTCCTGCTCCGCGCCATCGGGGACGCGGCGAAGGACGTGGGCTGGCTGTCCTGGCTGTCACCGATCGGCTGGTCCACCCAGGTCCGGCCGTTCGCGGGGGAACGGTGGTGGGTGCTCGGGCTGCTGCTCGGAGCCGCGATCGCGACGGGGGCGGTCGCCTACTTCCTGAGCACGCGCCGGGACGTGGGCCTCGGCCTGCTGCCCGCGCGGCCCGGCCCCGCCACCGCCGCCACCGGCCTGCGCAGCCCGCTCGCGCTGGCGTGGCGGCTGCACCGCGGTTCGTTCGTCGGCTGGACCATCGCGTTCGCGGTGATGGGCGCGTTGTTCGGCTCGCTCGCGGCCGGGATCGGCGACGTGGTCGGCGAGAGCCAGGCGACCAAGGAGATCTTCGAGCGGATGGGTGGCGCCGACAAGATCGTCGACGCCTTCCTCGGCACGCTCGGGCAGATCTTCGCCATCATCGCGTCGATGTACGGGGTGCAGGCGGCGCTGCGGATGCGGTCGGAAGAGGTCGCGGTCCGGGTGGAGCCGGTGCTGGCCACCCGGGTCGGGCGGCTGCGCTGGACCGCCGGTCACCTGCTGTTCGCGTTGCTCGGCTCGGCGGTGATGATGGCGGTGGCCGGGGCGCTGGCCGGGCTGCTGCACGGGCTGCGGGTCAGCGACGTGGCGAACCAGGTGCCGTCGGTGCTCGGCGCGACGATGGCGCAACTGCCCGCGGTGTGGGTGGTGATCGGGGTGACCGTGCTGTTGTTCGGCCTGCTGCCGAAGTACGCCGCGGTGGCGTGGGCGGTGGCCGGGGTCTTCGTCACGCTGAGCCTGTTCGGGCCGGTGCTCCAGCTGAGCCAGACCGCGCTGAACCTCTCGCCGTTCACGCACATCCCCAAGCTGCCGGGTGCCGAGTTCACCGCGACGCCGCTGGTGTGGTTGACCGGGATCGCGGTGGTGGTGTTCGGCGCCGGGCTGATCGGGTTCCGCCGGCGCGACATCGGCTGAGTTTCCGATCTAGCGGACGCGGACGGCCCCGCTCGCCTCGACGACGAGGTTCTGCTGGGGGCCGCCCGCGCCGCAGTCCGGACCGTTCGGGAAGGTCTGCGCGGCGGTCATGAGCAAGCTCTGCTCGACGAGTCGCTCACCCGCCGCGCCGGCCAGCCGGACGGTCGCGCTCATTTCCGTCAGCGGCAGGTCGGGCACGTCGGCGAAGCCGTCCGTGCCGTGGCGCAGGCCCAGGTCGTGGGTCTTGCAGCGGTTGTCCCAGCAGAGTTCCAGGGTGCCGGTGGCCGCCCTGAGTGCCGGATCGACTTCGACCCCGACGCCGGTGCGGGTGGCGATCAGCGTGCAGGCCTTCCCTTCACCGACGCAGGCGGTGAGCACGGCGAGCAGGAACACCAGCGGGACCAGAACGCGCATACCGCCAAGACGTGCACCGGGCCTTCTTCGGTTGCCTCGGTTACCGTGACCGGATGGACCGGCGGCAGGCGATGCGGATCCGGCTCGCGGCACACGGCCTGGTGTCGCGCGACTCCGACCTGCTGACCGCCGCCGGACGCGTCGGTGTCCAGCAGACGCCGCCCGGGTCGGCGGAGCAGGCTTTGTCCCTGCGGGTTCGCGAGCTGTCCGGCGTGCGGGACCTGGTGCAGTTGTGGAGCATGCGGGGTGCGCCGCACGTGATGCCGTTCGCCGACGCGGGGATCTTCACCGAGGGCCTGCGGCCGGACGACGAGGCGTCCTGCCGTCACTTCATCCGCGGCGCCGGGGACCACCTCGATCGCTTCGGCCTTTCGGCCACCGCGTTGGTGGACTTGGTGCTGGAGGCGATTCCGTCGGTGCTGCGGGGCCGGGAGCTGACCAAGGACGAGCTGGGCGTCGAACTCGCGGCCGCGTTGCCGTCGCCGCCGGGCTGGACCGAGCCCGACGGGCTGCGGCAGAACACCTACGGCGAAAGCCTGGTGCGGTTCGGCCTCTACGTCGCCGCGTTGCACGGCACGTTCTGCTTCACGCGAAATTCGCGGTTCACGCTGCTGGCGGAACCGGTGCCGCCGCGCGAGGACGCCGGGGAGGAGCTGGTGCGCCGGTACGTCCGCTGCTTCGGTCCCACCACCGTGACGGAATTTGCTTCCTGGGCCGGGGTTTCCCCGGATTTCGCGCGTCGCTCGTGGGAGCGGGTGGCGCCGGAACTGTCCGAAGTGGACTACAACGGCCGGTCCGGCTGGGTGCTGGATCCCGTCGATGCCGAGGTCCGCGGTGTGCTCCTGCTTCCGCCGTACGATCCGCTGCTCGCGCTCCGGGACAAGGGCGCACTGGTCGAGGACACCGCGATGCAGCGGAAGGTGTGGCGCACCACGGCGAATCCGGGCGTGATCCTGCACAACGGCGTCTTCGCCGGGCTTTGGCGTCCGCGCAAGCAGGGCCGTCGGCTGACCGTGCGCATCGAGGCCGTGCGGAAGCTGCCGAAGCGCGCGGTCGAGTCGGAGGCCGAGGCAATGGGCCCGATTCGGGGCGCCACCTCGGTCGCGATCGACTGGCAGGCTGGGGATCATGGCGACCTGGGGGCTGCTTCGGAATCCTGATTTCCGGTCCTTCTGGACCGCGGACCTGCTGAGCCAGTTCGGCACGCGCGTGGCGTTCCTCGGCGTGCCGTTGCTGGCGACCACCACGTTGAACGCCAGCGCCACGCAGGTGGCCCTGCTGCGGGCCCTGGAAACCAGCGCGTACCTGGTGCTGGGCCTGCAAGCGGGCGCGTGGTGCGATCGGCTGCGCGTCCGGCCGGTGCTGATCATCGCCGACCTCGGGCGGGCGCTGCTCATCGCGTCGGTGCCGGTGTGCGCGGCGTTCGGCGTGCTCACGTTGTGGCAGCTGTTCGCCGTGGTCCTGCTGACCGGGTTGCTCACCGTGTTCTTCGACGTCGCGCACCAGACCTACCTCCCCCGGCTGGTCGACCGCGACGACCTGCTCGAAGGCAACGCGAAGCTGCAGACGAACATGTCGATGGCGGCCGTCGCCGCCCCCACCGCGAGCGGGTTCCTCGTGCAGTGGCTCGGCGCGCCCGCGGCGCTGGGCGCCACCGCGCTCGGCTACCTGTCCTCGGCGGGCTGGCTCGCCCGGATCCGCGCGCGCGAAACCCGCCCGGTGGTGGCGAAACGCAAGCTGCGCACGGAAATCGGGGAAGGCCTGCGCCTGGTCTTCCGGCACCCGGTCCTCCGCGCCCTGGCGTTGAGCGGCGCGTCGATCTCGGTGTTCCAGTCGATGCACATCGCGAGTTCGGTGGTGTTCCTGATCCGCGACATCGGCCTCGACCCCGGCGCGGTCGGTCTCCTCGGCACCCTCGGCCTGACCGGCGCGCTCACCGGCGCCTTCAGCGCGCGGCGCCTCGCGAGCGCCCTCGGGCACGCACGCGCCCTGTGGCTCACGACGCTGCTGCTGGGGCTCGCCTCGCTGCTCTACCCCCTGACCACGCCCGGGTGGGGCCTCGTTTTCTGGTGCCTGGCCGGTTTCGGCACGGCGTTCGGGGTCATCGTGGTCAACGTCCTGCAGTTGACCTACCAGCAGCTGACCGTGCCGGAGGACCTGCTCGGGCGGGCCAACGCCACCGTGCGGTTCCTCGCGCTCGGCATGGTGCCGATGGGCAGTGTCGCCGCCGCGGCGCTCACCCCGTTCATCGGCCTTCGCGCGACCCTGTGGACAGCGGCGCTCGGCATGCTCCTGTCCGCGGGCTGGGTGATCTTCTCGCCGTTGCGCTCGGGCGAACGGACGCCGAGCAACACCCGAACGGGGTAACAGCCAAGCCTGGACCGTACGCCCGGTCAGCCGTTACGGTGACCGCGGTAACAGCTCAACGACGTGCTGTGAGCCCCGACCCCGCCCGGCGGCCGCCCGCGGGTGTGGCTTGGCGCCCGCAGGAGGAGTCCTGATGGCTACCCCCACCACGAACGAAAGCGGCCAGGAGACGGGCTCGGGCTTCGGCCGGCGCGGTTTCCTGGCCTTCCTGGTCGCCGCGCCGACCCTGACCATCGCCGCCGACGTCGCGATCGACCAGCCGGCCGAGGCGCAGATCCCCAGCCTGCCCGGCCCGGCCGACATCGTCGACCTCGGTGACGTGCTCATCCTGGCCGGCACCCCGACCGCGCACATGCTCGTCCTCGAAGTCGCCGAGGACGGCCGGATCCGGTTGCAGCTCCCCCGCGCCGAGGTCGGCCAGGGCATCACCACCGCGGTGGCGATGCTGGTCGCCGAGGAGCTCGGCGTTCCACTGTCCCAAGTGGAGGTTCCGCTCTCCGACGCGCGCTCGGAACTGTTGTTCAACCAGTTGACCGGTGGTTCGAACACCATCCGCTCGGTCTACGGCCCGGTGCGCGCCGCCGCCGCGGCCGCCCGCGCCAGGCTGGTCACCGCGGCCGCCGAGAAGTTCGGCGGTGACGCGGCGAAGTACACCGTGCGCAGCGGTTCGGTGGTGGCGCCGGACGGCCGGAAGGCCACCTTCGGCTCGCTCACCACCGCCGCGGCCAAGGTGCAGCGGGCCGCGGTGGGCACCGAGCCCAAGGCCGAGTCCGAGCACCAGCTGGTCGGCAAGCCCACCTCGCGCATCGACGCGCTCGCCATGGTCACCGGCAAGAAGCAGTACACATTGGACCTGGACGTGCCCGGCGCGCTGCCGACCGTGCTCAAGCGGCCGCCGACGATCCGCGGCACGGTCAAGTCCTTCGACGACTCGGTGGCCCGCGGCATGCCGGGCGTGGTGGACATCGTGGCCATCGACAGCGGGGTCGCGGTCATCGCGGAGACCTTCGGCCAGGCCATCAACGCCAAGGACCAGCTCAAGGTCACCTGGAACAAGGGCACCGTCGACGACCTGTCCGACGCCGACATCAAGAAGAAGCTGCGCGCCGCCGCGCTGCCGTTCGCCGTGCCGCCGCTGCTCACCCAGCACGTGGACGCCGAGTTCGACTTCGCCTTCGTCAGCCACGCGCCGCTGGAGACCAACTCCGCGATCGCCGACGTGCGCGCCGACCGCGCCGAGATCTGGTCCGCGCTGAAGTCACCGGTGGTGGCCAAGCAGACCATCGCGGCCGAGATCGGGTTGCCGGAGAACAAGGTCACCGTGCACGTGGTGCAGGGCGGCGGTTCGTTCGGCCGACGACTGTTCTTCGACGGCGCACTCGAAGCCGCCAAGGTGTCGAAGAAGGCGGGCCGCCCGGTCAAGCTGATGTGGACCCGCATCGACGACATGCGCCACGGCCGCGCCCGCGCCGCCACCCACCACAAGGTGCGCGCCACCTTCGCGCTGGGCAACGTGCTCACCTACGAGCACCGGGTGGCCAGCGTCGAGACCGACTTCCGGCACGGCCTCGGCGAGATCCTCACCGCGACCGCGGCGAGTCTGCCGGTGGCCGGCAACCTCAGCTTCGCGCAGACGGTCTTCCTCACCACGGTCAAGGTGCCCTACAACTTCGGCGTGGTCACCGAGTTGCTCAACGAGGTGGCGTTGCCGATGAACACCGCGAGCTGGCGGTCGGTGTACTCGGCCACCACGCGCGGCGCCGAGGAGATCGTGGTCGACGAGATCGCGAAGAAGCTCGGCAAGGACCCGTACCAGTTCCGGCGCGCGTCGCTCAAGGACGACAAGCAGCGCGCGGTGCTGGACAAGGTCGCCGAAGCCGGTCAGTGGGGCAAGAAGCTGCCCGCCGGGTTCGCGCAGGGCATCGCCTTCCACGAGGAGTACAAGTCGCGCACCGCGTGTCTGGTCGAGATCGACGCGCGCAATCCGAAGAAGCCGCGCGTCACCAAGGCCACCATCGCGGTCGACGTGGGCAAGCCGATCAACCCGCGCGGGCTGGAGGCGCAGATGCTCGGCGGCCTCACCGATGGGATCGCCACCGTGCTCACCGCGGGCCTGCACCTGGACAAGGGACTGCCGCTGGAAGGCAGTTACTCGCAGTTCCACTACGCGCGGCAGAAGGACATCCCGCAGGACGTGCAGGTCTTCGTGATGCCGGCGAACGGGGAGCCGGGCGGCGCCGGGGAACTGGGGCTGCCCGCCGCGGTCGGCGCGGTGGCCAACGCCTACGCCAGGGCGACCGGCACCCAGCCGCGCAGCTTCCCGATCAACTTCGACGTCGACTTCGACCCGTTCCCCCGCTGAGGAGTGCTCCCGTGCCCAACTACACCTTTTCCGTGAACGGGAAGACCGTCACCGTCGACGCCCCGGCCGACCTGCCCCTGCTGTGGGCGCTGCGGGACAAGCTCGGCGTGAAGGGCCCGAAGTACGGCTGCGGCATCGACGTCTGCAAGGCGTGCACCAGTCACCTCGACGGCGAGGCGATCAACCCGTGCGTGACCCCGCTCGCCGAGGTGGAGGGTCGCGAGGTCACCACGATCGAGGGGCTCGCCGACGGCGACAAACTGCACCCGGTGCAGGAAGCCTGGTTGGAGCTGGACGTGGCGCAGTGCGGTTACTGCCAGCCCGGCCAGATCATGGCCACCGTCGCGCTGCTGAAGAAGAACCCGAACCCGACCGACGCCGAGATCGACGAGATCGAGAACGTCTGCCGCTGCGGCACCTACTTCCGGATCAGGGAGGCCATCAAACGCGCGGCGGCGAAGTGAGCACAATGGGGGGATGAGCACCCCGGGATGGCCGGTCGCTGGCAAGTCACCGGCCATCCTGGCCGCCTTCACCCGCAGCGTCGCCGAACGTGGCTACGACGGCACGAACTTCGGGGACATCGCCGGTGAGCTGGGCATTTCCAAGGGCACCATCGTGCACCACTTCGGCACGAAGGACCGCCTGCTCGCCGCGCTGCACGAGTCGTACATGCAGCGGCGCCTCGCCGAGGCGCGGCGCATCGTCGATCGGCTGGGCACCCCGCCCGAGCGACTGGCCGGGCTGCTGTTCGCGTTCATGCTCTACCAGGTGCACGACCGGGCGGCCACGGTCGCCTTCCAGCGTGAGATCGCCCGGCTGGCCGAACACGAGTCGATGGCCGAAGGGGTGCGGCTCCGGGAGGAGTACCTGGCGCTGGTGCGGTCGGTCCTGGCCGCCGGCCAGGACACGGGTGAGTTCCGCGAGGGTGATTTCCGTCTCCGGAGCCTGTTGATGTTCGGCTCCGCGCAGTGGGCGTGGACCTGGTTCGACCCGGCCGGTCCGGACAGCGCCGAACAGGTCGGGGCCTGCTTCGCGGACCTGGTACTGGGCGGTTTGCTCACCCGGCCGGAGCAGTTGGCCGCACTGACCTCTTTGGACGGACCGGTGCTGGCGACGGTCCGCGACTGCCTGGCGTGACCCGTTTTACGGTGGTGAGCACGGCTCCGGACAGGGAGACTGGTACTGGACAGACCAGAAGAAGTGACGGAGGCCCGCATGCCCAGTACCGGAAGTGAACAGGGCGGTACACAACTCAGCCCCGCCGCCAGGGAGCGGCTGGAGGCGGAACTCGCGCGCCTGCGTGAGCAGCGCGCGGTGAACGCGCCCAACTTCCGGGACGAGGACCCGATCGGCGACAGCGCCGACCAGGCGGACGTGATCGAGCGCGCGGAGACCACCGCGTTCATCGACCGGCGCATCCGCGAGGTGACCGACCTGCTGACGCACGGCAAGAGCCAGACGTCAGCGGCCAAGGAAGGCCTGCTGCCGGGCGGGACCGAGGTGACCCTGCGCTTCGCCGACGGGGACGAGGAGACCATGCGGGTGGTCGACTTCGCCGATGAAGCCACCGCGCCGGACGCCTCCGCGCTGACCAGCGACAGCCCGTTGGGGCGGGCCCTGGTCGGCCGCAAGAGCGGCGACACGATCACGTACCGCACCCCGGGTGGCGACCTGAGCGCGGAGATCGTCGCGCTGAAGCCCCCGGCCTGATCGGCGCACCCGTCCGGCACTTCCCCAGGCCCCGCGCACCCGGTGCGCGGGGCCTGAGCGTGCTTCGGGTCAGCGGTAGCCGGCGCGCTTGAGCGCGTCGGCCAGTGCGCCGCCACCACCGCTGTTGCCACCGCGGTTGTTGCCGCCGCGGTCGTTGCCACCGCGTCGCTGGCCACCACCACCGCCGCCGCCCTGACGCCGCGGCTGCTGCTGACGGCGTTCGTTCGAGCCGCGTTCGGTACGGCCGCCCGGGGTGGGCTCGTCGTCCAGGCGCAGCGTGAGCGAGATGCGCTTGCGCGGCACGTCCACGTCGAGCACCTTCACCCGCACGATGTCACCGGGCTTGGCCACCTCGCGCGGGTCCTTCACGAAGTTCTTCGACATCGCCGAGACGTGTACCAAGCCGTCCTGGTGCACACCGACGTCGACGAAGGCACCGAACGCCGCGACGTTGGTGACCACGCCTTCCAGCGTCATCCCCGGCTTCAGGTCGGACAGCTTGTCCACCCCGTCGGCGAAGGTGGCGGTCTTGAACGCCGGGCGCGGGTCGCGGCCCGGCTTGTCCAGCTCGGTCAGGATGTCGGTGACCGTCGGCAGGCCGAAGGTGTCGTCGACGAACTTCCGCGCGTCGAGCTGCTTGAGCACCGGCGAGTTGCCGATCAGCGCGGGCAGCTCCTTGCCGGTGGCCGACAGGATGCGGCGGACCACCGGATAGGCCTCGGGGTGCACCGCCGAGCTGTCGAGCGGGTCGTCCCCGCCGGGGATCCGGAGGAAGCCGGCGCACTGCTCGAAGGCCTTCGGCCCCAGGCGTGCCACGTCCTTGAGCGCGGTGCGCGAGCGGAAGGGCCCGTGCTGGTCGCGGTGCGCGACGATGCTGTCGGCGAGGCTGGAGCCGATCCCGGACACGCGCGTGAGCAGCGGCGCGGACGCGGTGTTGACGTCCACGCCGACGCCGTTCACGCAGTCCTCGACCACCGCGTCGAGCGAGCGCGACAGCGAGATCTCGGACAGGTCGTGCTGGTACTGCCCGACGCCGATGGACTTCGGGTCGATCTTGACCAGCTCGGCCAGCGGGTCCTGCAGGCGGCGCGCGATGGACACCGCGCCACGGATGGACACGTCCAGCGAAGGCAGTTCCTGCGCGGCGAAGGCCGACGCCGAGTACACCGAAGCGCCCGCCTCGGAGACCATCACCTTGGTCAGCTTGAGCTCGCTGAACTTCTTGATCAGGTCGCCGGCCAGCTTGTCGGTCTCGCGCGAGGCAGTGCCGTTGCCGATGGCGATCAGTTCGACGTTGTGCGCGTGCGCCAGCTTGGCGAGCTTGGCCAGCGCCTCGTCCCAGCGGTTGGCCGGCTGGTGCGGGTAGATGGTGTCGTGGGCGACCACCTTGCCGGTCGCGTCGACCACGGCCACCTTCACCCCGGTGCGGAAGCCGGGGTCGAGGCCCATCGTGGCGCGGCTGCCGGCCGGCGCGGCGAGCAGCAGGTCGCGCAGGTTGGCGGCGAACACCGCCACGGCGTCGTCCTCGGCCGACTGGCGCAACCGCATCCGCAGGTCGATGCCCAGGTGCAGGAGGATCTTCGTGCGCCACGCCCAGCGGACGCAGCCGAGCAGCCAGCTGTCGGCCGCGCGCCCCTTGTCCGCGACGCCGAAGCGCTGCGCGATCCGCACCTCGAACTCGCCGGGCCCGGCGATGACCTCGCCCTCCGGGGTCTCGTCCGGCTCCATGGTGAGGTCGAGGATCTCCTCCTTCTCACCGCGGAACATGGCGAGGATGCGGTGCGAGGGGAGCTTGGTGTACGGCTCGGAGAAGTCGAAGTAGTCGGCGAACTTGGCGCCCTCTTCCTCCTTGCCCTGGCGCACCTTCGAGCTGAGGCGGCCGCCGGTCCACATCTTCTCGCGCAGCTCGCCGAGCAGGTCCGCGTCCTCGGCGAAGCGCTCGACCAGGATCGCGCGCGCCCCGTCCAGCGCGGCCTGCGCGTCGGCGACGCCCTTGTCGGCGTCGACGAAGGCGGCCGCGGCGGCCTGCGGATCGGTCTCCGGCTGGCTGAGCAGGCCGTCGGCCAGCGGCTCGAGCCCGGCCTCGCGCGCGATCTGGGCCTTGGTGCGGCGCTTGGGCTTGTACGGGAGGTAGATGTCCTCCAGGCGCGCCTTCGAGTCGGCGGCGAGGATCTGCGCCTCGAGCGCCTCGTCGAGCTTGCCCTGCGAGCGGATCGAGTCGAGCACCGCGGTGCGGCGGTCCTCCAGCTCGCGGAGGTAGCGGAGGCGGTCCTCGAGGGTCCGGAGCTGGGTGTCGTCCAGCATGCCGGTGACCTCTTTGCGGTACCGCGCGATGAACGGCACCGTCGAACCGCCGTCGAGCAGCCCCACCGCGGCGGTGACCTGCCGCTCCGCCACGCCGAGCTCCTCGGCGATCTTGCGCTCGATGCTGACCGTGCCACTGGAAGTAGCCAAAACCCTGAACCGCCTCTACCTAGTACCGACTGCGCGGAAGCATTCTCCCCACTGCCCACGCCGCCCGGCCACCCTATCCCGCGGCGGCGACGGTCCCGGGAAATCGACGCGAGTTGTCCACAGTTGGGCCCACCTGTGGACAACTCCTGGGGACAGTCGGCGGAGCCGCTATGGTTGATTTCAGTAGCAGCGAGCGCGCGCAGTCCGCGTGCCGAAGCGTGAAGATGATCGATCCGCCGACCCGCGAACGCAGACGCGGGATGGCGTGCGCCCTGGTAGACCACGGCCGCGCCGCCTTCGGCCAGCAGCCGCTACCCGTGACGATGATCGATCCCCGTCCAGCACCACGATGCCCTCCTGCGTGCCGAATGAGGCCACGTACCCGGTGCATCTCCGTGACCCAAGAAATGAGGAATTCCGTTGCCACACTTGGTTTTCTCCCGGACGCGACTACAGCCAGCCCGCGTCCCTGGCGATGCGGATGGCGTCGATCCGGTTGCGCGCGCCGACCTTGCCGATGGCGTTGGACAGGTAGTTCCGCACGGTCGCCGGGGACAACGACAACCGCCGGGCTATCTCGCCGGTGGCGATACCGCTGTCGGCGGCACGCAGGACGTCGGTTTCGCGCGGGGTCAACGGGCTCGAACCGGTTTCCAGCGCCATCGCCAGCAGTTCCGGGTCGATCACGCGCTCCCCCGCGGCGACCCGCCGGACGCCGTCGGCCAGGGTTTCGGCCGGGGCGTTCTTCACGATGAACCCCCGGACGTGCGCGGACAGCGCCCGCAACAGGTGCCCCGGCTGGTTCATCCCGGTCAGCACCAGCGTCCGGCAGTCCGGCAACTGCTCGTGCAACGCCTCCGCGGCGCTGAGCCCGTCGAGCCCCGGCAGGCCGATGTCCAGCACCGCCACGTCCGGGCGGGTCCGCAGCGCCGCCGGCACGATCTGATCGCCGCGGTCCAGCTCGGCCACCACCTCGACGCCGTCCTCCATCGCCAGCAGCGCGGTCAGCGCGCCGCGGATCATGTGCATGTCCTCGGCGATCAGGACCCGGATCACGTTGCCTCCCGCGGAATCTCTACCGACAACCGGAACCGGCCGTCGCCGGTGTGCTCGGCCACCGCCGAACCGGACAGCGCGGCCACCCGGTCCGACAACCCGGCGAGCCCGCTGCCTTCCCCGAACCCGTCGCCCGCGCCGTCGTTGACGATCTCCAGTGCGTACCGGCCGTCCCGCGTCCGCCCGGTGATCGCGCACCTGCTGGCCTGGCTGTGCCTGAGGATATTCGTCACCCCCTCGCGCAGGGCCCAGGCGAGCGTGGCGTGTACCCGGTCGGGCAGTTCGTGCGGGGGTGGCAGGTCCAGCTCGATCCGCGCGTCGATGCCCGCCGCCGCCAGCAGGGCCGCCGCGCCGTCGGTCTCCTTCGGCAGCGACGCCACGTGCTCGTCCCGCGTCACCGCCCGCACCCCGCGCAGGGCCTCCTGCGCCACCTCGACCAGGCTCTCGATCTCCGCCTTCGCCTTGCCGGGCTCCTGCCTCAGCAGGCGGATGGCCAGATCCCCCTTGAGCGACACCGCGAACAGGCTCTGCCCCAGCAGGTCGTGCAGGTCGCGGGAAAGGCGCAGCCGCTCCCGCTCGGCCGCCAGCTCCCCGAGCTCGGTGCGAGCGGCCTGGAGTTCGTCGACCAGCCGGACCAGCCGTGCCGCGCCGTAGAGGGCCACGGCGATGATCGAAAGGAGGATCCCGGACAGCACCATGTAACCGAACTGGAGCACGTCGTCCTCCGGGCCGGCCTGCAGCGCCGAGGAGACCGCGGTGACCACCAGCGGCACGGCGGCCACCGGCACCGCGCACCGCCGGGGCACCACCATCAGCGCCGACGCGGCGAGCAGCACCTGCGCGTCCAGCCACGGACTGCCGAACCAGACGAACGGGAGGTACGCCAGCACCGCCATCGCGGCCAGCGTCCACTGCCAGCCGGCCGGGCGGTCGCCGCGGGCCGCGGCCATGCTGTGCCGCACCTCCAGCGCGGCCAGCAGCAGCCCGAGCGCGATCGGGATCACCGCCGGGTACTCCGTCGGCGGGGTGGTCGGGGTGCCGACGATGGTGAACACCGGTGGTGCGACCGCGATCGGCAGGTTGACCACGACCAGGAACAACCCGGTCCGCCGGGTGGTCCAGAAGGGGTTCACCGATCGCCGTCCGAAGCGCTCAGCCCGCGCGCGATCCGGCGGCGCACCGCGGTCAGCGTGGCCCTCGACCGCAGGGCCAGCGCCCGCAGTTCGGCGTCGGCGGCATCCGGGTTGCCGGTCAGCGCGGCGGCGCGGGTGCCCTGCTCGACGATGCCCTCCAGCTCGACGCCGACGGTGCGGCGCACGTCCCGGTCGATCCGGATCCGCTCGCGCACGGCGGCCTGGTCGGCCAGTTCGAGCCGGGCTTCGTGCAACTGCCGCGCGGTGGCGATCACCCAGGTCAGGAGGGCCAGCGACAGGGCGAGGAACAGGGCGTCGAGCACCAGCGAGATCGCCCACTCCAGGTGCCCGGAGACCGAGGCGAGCGGCACCAGCGCGGCCGCCACCCCGGCGAAGGTGAAGAAGGACAGCGGCGGCGGGATGACCAGCAGCACCGAGGCCGCGAGCGCGTAGAGCGCGCCGAGCCAGTCGATGCCCGCCACCGGGATGGCGCTGATGATCAGCGCCATCATCACGCCGACCGTCCACAGTGAGCGCGGCGGGCGCTCGCCGCGGGCGGCGTAGAGCACGTTCCGGATGTGCGGAGGGAGGTAGCAGATGGTGAAGATGAGCGCGGGCAGCACGCGCACGGTGTCGATCGGCACGGTGGCCACGCGGTAGATGGTCAGCACCGGGGCGACGGCGCCGTAGAGCACCACGCCCACTGTCGCCAGCCGGATCATCCGGCTCGACCGCTGCTGATCGTTCAGCTCCATCACCCGTGATCGCCCGAGGGGCCGCCAGAATAGGCGGACCGGCTCCAGCGGGGCCAGGGCGTAGATCACTCCGGCCAGCTTGCCAGCGCCTCTCGCCGAACGGGCAGATGCGGATGTACCCGGCGCGGCATGATGTTCGTCATGGACGGACCCAGCTTCGACCTGCCGGGCTTCCTCGCCGAGCGCCTCCGCCCGGCGAGCGTGGCCACCACCGGCCGGGCGGGTGGACCGGCGCTGGCGACCATGTGGTTCCTCGCCGAGGACAACCGCTTCTGGTTCAACACCCCGAACGACCAGCCGAGCCCGTTCCTCGCCGCGGCACGGGCCGGGCGCGAGGTCGCCGTGCTGGTGTCGACCTTCGACCCGCCCGGCGACGTGCGGCAACTGCGCACGACCGGCCCGGCGCGGATCGAGGCCACCGACGCCGAGCGGCTGCGCCGGCTCTACCTCCGTTACGTTCCACAATGGACAGACGAGTGGGCGGCGCACGCGCTCTCGCCGAAGTTCACGCTGTGGTCCATGTCGCCGGAACGCGGGATGGCGGTGGCCTTCCCCGACCTCGCCGACAGCCCGACCTTCCGCTGGTCGGAGCCGCTGGTCACGGGACCGCCTGCACCTCGGCGGGACTCGTCAGCCGGGTGAAGTTGTCCACCAGGAACTCCCACACGCCGGGCACCAGCAACACGGCCAGCACCAGGAACACCGGGAAGACCAGGCGGTTCTCCACGTTCTTGCCGGTGCGGAACCGCAGCTTGCGCGGCGGCCGGATCTCGTACCAGGTCTCGCCCTTGATCAGCAGCGGGAACAGGAACGGGCAACCGGATTCGGTCAGCGAATCACCGAGGCAGTGCGTGAAGCAGCCCGCCGCGACCGCGATGCCCAGCCAGCCGGAGATCTGCTCCAGCTCGCCGAACGCGTCCGGCCCGACGCTGAAGATCCACCAGACGATCGCCACCCCGGCCACCGGGAGCACCCAGTCGCCCAGCGCGTCCTCGGCCAGCAGCAGGCCGAAGATCACCACGCCGGCGACCGCCCAGTGCCCGCCCGCTTCGGTGCCCCACGCGGTGAGCAGGCCGAGCGCGGCGGCGAACAACACGGTGTGCGACAGGTGCCGGTGCGTACCGGTCCGCCGTTCGTCCTTGGGCCCCTTGGTCACCTTGTAGAGCGCGGCCGAGGCCCGGCGCAGCAACCACGACAACCCGCCGGTGATCGGCCCGAGCAGCTTCGACGCCCGGGCGCCGGGGTGGTCGAGATCGGGCAGCAGGGCGAAACCCGCGGTGGTGGCGGCGAACGCGACCGCCTGGTGCACCGTGCCCGCGCCGACCACCGGCGCCAGTCCCAGCCCCGCGCACCAGCCGGTGAGCGCGTGCGTCCGCCCCATCATTTCCGCGCATCCCCCAGCAGTCCCGGCAGCCCCTTCAGTCCCACCATCTAACCGGGAATCGGCCGGGCGTCACACCACCGGGTGAGTCAAAGCCCCTTGCCGAACCAGTGCTCGGCGTACGGATCGTCGCCGTAGGGCGGAATCGGCTGGTAGCCGCGCCGGGCGTAGAGCGCCCGCGCCTCGACCAGGTCGTCACGGGTGTTGAGCCACATGGACTTCGCGCCGAACTCGCGTGCCGCGTCCTCGGCCGCGCGCATCAGCACCCCGGCGCACCCGGACCCGCGGTGGGCGCCGTCGACGAACATCCTGGTCAGCTCGGCGATCTCCGGGGAGTACACCCGGACCCCGACGCACCCGGCCACCTCGCCGTCGAGCCGCGCGAGCAGGAATGCGCCGGTCGGCGGCGCCAGGTCGTCACTGGGGAAGTCGATCATGATCTGCTCGACCTCGCCCGGTTCCATCGGCCGCCCGTAGTACCTGCTGCCGATCTCGTCGTAGTAGCGGAACAACGCCCGCAGCGCTTCGGGCTCGGTGGGCGCGACGCGGGCCACCGACCAGTTGAGCAGCTGGTTTCCAGTCACAGTGCCGATTGTCGGACGGTCGTCCACCGGTTTTTCGCCGCGGCGCCCACCCGCCCCCGCCACGCCGTCCGGCCACGCCGTCCACCGGCGCCACGAACCGGCGTCGTAGCATGGCGCGATGTCGAAGCGCCTTGGCCTCAACCTGCCCGACGACACGCACGCGCAGATCAAGGCCCGTGCGGACGCGGCGGGCGTCTCGGTGCACTCGTGGATCATCGCCGCGCTCGAGCGCGAGAACTTCCGCCAGCTCTGCCAGGACACCAACGACTGGTGGGCGAACCGGCCCGAGGCCGCCGAGCGGCAGGTCGCCGAATACCGCCTCCGGCAGGGCGGCCGTGACTCCTCCGCCGCGTAGGGGCGAGATCCGGCGGGTCGCCGGTGACTCCGGCCGCCGGGTGCTCGTCTACTCGGGCAACATGTTCAACGACCTGCCGGACGTGCCGTACGTGATCACCATGGAGATCACCTCGGTACCGGAACCGATGGACGTCGCGCTGGCCGACGGCGCGCGGGTCGCCTACACCCGGCTGGACCACCTGCCGAAGTCGCTGCTCGGCGACCGGCTCGGCACGGTGCCGCACGAGGTGATGGAGCGGATCAACACCCGGCTGTTCATGGTGCTGGCCACGCAATGATCCGCCGCGCCGAAGTGCTCATCGCGCTGGCCGTGGTCGCGGCCGCGCTGCTGTGGTCGGGGATCGGCGCGAAGAGCCCGCTGACCTGGTTGCTCGAAGTGGTCTGGATCTTCATCGGCGGGGCGCTGCTGCTGGTCTACCGCAAGCGCTTCCCGCCGACCCGGCTGCTGCTCTGGTTGCTCGTCTTCCACGCGCTGGTGCTCTGCTACGGCGGCCACTACACCTACGCCGAAACCCCGCTCGGCAACTGGGTCCAGGAAACCTGGGGCACCTCGCGCAACCACTACGACCGGTTCGCGCACGTCGTGCAGGGCTTCGTGCCCGCCATCCTGGTGCGTGAACTGCTGCTGCGGCTGACCCCGCTGCGCCGGGGCGGCTGGACGTTCGTGCTCACCGCAAGCGTTTGCCTCGCCTTCGCGGCCTGCTTCGAGTTCGTCGAATGGGGTTCGGCCGTGGTGCTCGGCGGTGGCGCCGACGACTTCCTCGGCACCCAGGGCGACATCTGGGACACCCAGTGGGACATGTTCCTCTGCCTGTGCGGCGCCGTCGCGGCCCAACTGCTGCTCCGGCGCCCGCACGACCGGCAGCTCAGTGCTCTGAGTCCAGGTGCTCCATGAGCGGTTCGGGGTAACGCGGTCCGGCGGCGGCACCGGCGGGCACGGCGCCCTCGATCGCGGCGAGGTCCTCGTCGGTCAGTTCGAGGTCGACCGCGGCCAGCGCTTCGGTCAGCCGCTCCGGCTTGCGCGCGCCGACCAGCGGGATCACGTGCTCGCCGCGGGTGAGCACCCACGCGATGGCCACGGCCGCCGGCGTGGCGCCCTTGGCTTCGGCGACCCCGCGCAGCGCGTCGGCGAGTTCGAGGTTGCGGCGCAGGTTCTCGCCCTGGAAGCGCGGGCTGATCGCGCGGAAGTCGTCGGCGGGCAGGTCGCGCCCCGGGGTCCAGTGCCCGGACAGCAGTCCGCGCGAAAGCACGCCGTACGCGGTCAGGCCGATGCCGAGTTCGGCGCAGGTCGGCAGGATCTCGCGCTCGATGTCGCGTGACAGCAGCGAATATTCGATCTGGAGGTCCGCGATCGGGTGCACCGCGGCCGCCCGGCGCAGGGTCTCGGCCCCCACTTCGGACAGTCCGATGTGCTTGACGTACCCGGCTTCGATCATCTCCGCGATGGCCCCGACGGTCTCCTCGATCGGCACCGCCGGGTCGAGGCGGGCCGGGCGGTAGATGTCGATGTGGTCGACGCCCAGCCTGCCCAGCGAGTACGCCAGCGCGTTCTTCACCGCTTCGGGGCGGCCGTCGAAGCCGAGCCAGTCCCCGGACGGGCCACGCAGCGCGCCGAACTTCACGCTGATCACGGCCTTCTCCCGGCGACCGCGCAGCGCCCGCTCGATGAGCAGCTCGTTGTGCCCGGCGCCGTAGAAGTCACCGGTGTCGAGCAGCGTGATGCCCGCGTCGAGCGCCGCGTGGATGGTGGCGATCCCGTCGTCGGCGACGGCCGGGCCGTAGAGGTCCGACATGCCCATGCACCCCAGTCCCAGCACGGGGAGCTCGGGGCCGGTGGTGCCGAGTGAACGGGTGCGCATCACAGACTCTCCTCCATCGGTCGACAGGCGCACACAGTAATTGCCCCGGCGGGTAACCTGCGCCGGTGGCCAAGGTGAGCGTGTCGGCTCGAATCGCTTCGACGCCGGAACAGACCTGGTCGGTGGCGGCCGACCTGACCAGGTTCGACGAATGGCTGGTGCTGCACGAAGGCTGGCGCAGCCCGATCCCGCCGGAGATCACCCACGGCACCACGTTCACCTCGGTGGTGTCGGTAAAGGGCTTCCGAAACCGAATCACCTGGCGGGTGGACAGCTACGACGAACCGAGCGCGCTGTCCATCTCCGGGGACGGTGTCGGTGGTGTGCGCATCGCGCTGGCGCTCGGGATCCGGCCGGTGGCCTCGGGCTCGGAGGTCAGCATCGACGCGGACGTGCGGGGAAAGCCGGTGTTCGGCCCGGTCGGCATGGCCATCAGCCGCGCAGTCCGCGGCGAGCTACGACGCTCGATCACCAACCTGAGCGCCCTGATCGGCTGACGCCCAGCCGCCCGACTCAGCGAATCATCGGCTGACGCCTGGCCGCCTGACCCAGAAAATCGCCGTGCTGACCGCGCCAATCGGCCAGCACCCGGCCCACCGCCCCGGCCCATCGCCTCAGCAGATCAGCGGCCAGAGCACGCACTTCGTCGTCGTGGTCGTCGGGGGTTTATTCGACGTGGTGGTGGTCGTGGGGTCCGTGCCGCCGCCGGGGTCGGTCGTTTCGTTCGTCGTCGTGGTGGTCGGCTTCTTCGAGGTGGTCGTCGGCGGGGTGGTGGTTTCCCGCTCGCGGGTGGTGGTCTCTTCCTCGTACCAAGCGCCCCCGCCCGGCACCAGTTTCGGTTCGTCGGACGCGACCGTGGCCTCCGGGCCGGCCACCCCGCTGGGCGTGCGCGCCGGCGGCTGGACGATGCCGACGTCCTCGACGATGGTTTCCGCGCGGTGTTCCGGCGACGGCGCGTGGACCACGCGGACCAGCAGCGCGGCGATCCCGCACCCGATCACCACGGCGGCCATCACGGACAACAGCTGCAACCGCGAACGCGATTTCGGCCGGCGTCTGGCGTCCCAACCCTCGCGTTCCAGCAGCTGCGCGACCGTCACTTCGTGTTTCACGCGGAGACCCCTCGAGGTAGAAGACGCGCAGAGACCGTCTTTTTACCGGAAACCAGGGCCTGGTGGGTGCATTTCTCACAAAGTCGGACCAAGATACTAGGCCGAACGTTGTCACGCAGCCTCAACCAGACGGATCCACCCTATCGGGCTGACCCTCCGTGGTTGATGACCCTCCGTTACATCACCGCTGGTGACGGACTCGCGGACACCCGCGAGTCCGCCGGAGTCAGCCAGCGGCAAGGGTTTCCGGCAGTTCGGCCGGTACGACGCAGCCCGGCACCAGGTCGGTGGTGGCGGTGAATCCCGGACCGTCCAGGAAGTGCGCCGAGGCGAACCCGGTCCGCCCGTCGAAGGTGCCGCGCAACCAGAGGTCGTCGCCGTCCACCGCCGTGCCGGAAACCCAGCAGTGAGCGGCGAACCGGCCTCCGCCGGCGACCAGTCCGACCTTCGCGCAGGCCGGTTCGGGGCAGTCGCGGACGTTCAGCGCCGCGGTGCCACTGAGCGAAAATTCGACACTCGGCAGTTCGCCGAGGGCCAGTTGCCCGACCGGGGCGCTCGGCGCCGGGTCACCGGAGGCGGGCTCCGCGGTCTGCGGCCAGAACAACAGGAGAACCAGAAAGCCGACGAGCAGTGCGACAACTGCCGCGGCGCGAACCAGCGACCCTAACCGGAGTGCGACGAGCATGATCAGTCCTCTCCGCCGGGCGGCGCCACCGCGGGGGTGCGCTGACGCCGAAGTGGTGGGATCGACAGGGTTAGCATCCCGCATCGCACGCCCGCTGTGCAATTCCCAAAACGTCGATCCCGTAACGAACTGCCCAACAAGAGCAACCCACCGCACCCTGTTCACTCGGTCAGCCCAGTGCTTTCGCTTCAGACACGCATTAGCCGACCCCAATCACGCTCGACCGCCGTGGTGTACGCTCCCGCTCTGGGATTCCCACGAGGTACATCCCTCAGCGAGATAGTCACCGGCGGCACTCCCCAACGAGGTCCCATGGCAACGATCCAAGGCCCGGTCATCCCGCGGCGGCGCATCGCCGAGCACCTGCGCCGACTGCGCGAGGAAGCCGGGCGCACGCTCGAAGAGGTCGCCTCGGAGCTGTTGATCTCCACTTCGAAGCTGTCCCGGCTGGAGAACGCCCAGGGCAGCCCGCAGTCGCGGGATGTCAGGGACCTGATCCGGCTCTACGGCATCGAAGGCACCGAACTGGCCGACAAGCTCATGCGCTGGGCGCGCAACGCCGGCAAGCAGGGCTGGTGGGCCGACTACTCGCAGACCCTGCCCAGCGGCCTCGACTCGCACATCGCCTACGAGACCGAGGCCTCGGTGGCCAGGGTCTACACCATTCCGATGCTGCCGGTGCTGTTGCAGACCCCCGCCTACATCCGGGCCATCTACCGCAGCGCGGAACCCTGGTGGTCCGACCACGACATCGAAGAACTGCTCAAGGTGCGCCTGCTGCGGCAGTCCGCGCTGACCTCCCGCGAGAACCAGCCGCCGCTCAAGCTCATCGCGATCACGCACGAGTCGAGCGTCCACCAACTGGTCGGCACCAAGGAGATCATGCGCGAGCAGCTGGACCACCTGGTCGAACGCTCCACCGAGCCGAACATCGAGTTCCGGATCTTCCCGTTCTCGTCCCCACCGCTTTTCACCAGCACCTGCATGTACGCGTACTTCGAATACAGCGACGCGATGGATCGCGACGTGGTCAACGTCGAAACCCACGCCGGATTCCGCTACATCGAAACCACCGAACAGGTCGGCCAGTACCGGCGGTACTACGAAGACCTCTACAACCACTCACTGCCACCGGAAGAAACACGCGCACTGATCCGTTCGGTGCAGGAGAAACTGTTCTCCTAGCCCTTCCGGCCAGGCACCCCGACATTCACTGGAAAACACCATGATTCCTGGTCTGCTGCCGAGACTCGACCGTGAAGCCGTTGAGCTGGCTCGGAAAACCCTCAGCCGTGAGGGTTATGTGGTCATCACCGATCGCGAACTCGGCCTGCCCGGTTCCGTTCGGGAGAACATCCACCGCGACTTCTTCCAGAGCGGAGTGCTGCGGAACTACCCCGGTGACATCCCGGCCGACCGCGAGCGCGCCCGCGACGTGATCCGGTACGACTGGCACGGCGACGAATTGAGCCTGCGCGAACACGACTGCGTCGCCATCGACAGGC
This sequence comes from Amycolatopsis sp. 195334CR, assembly GCF_017309385.1. NCBI lineage: Bacteria > Bacillati > Actinomycetota > Actinomycetes > Pseudonocardiales > Pseudonocardiaceae > Amycolatopsis > Amycolatopsis sp. 195334CR. Next base: position 2,094,831 of record NZ_JAFJMJ010000001.1, read on the forward strand.
GCGGTGACTGGAGTTCGGAGCGCCGGGAATTCGAGCAGGTACCGCTGCTCGGCCACGCCGATTGCGCCAGCTGGATCCACGCGGCGATCTCGCTGGTACCCGAGCCGCGGCGCCAACCGCGCGGCACCTTCGGTGTCAACCTGTTCCGCACCCACACCAACGTGGTCACCCGGCCGCACCAGGACGAGGAGGAGTTCATCTTCGTCTACGTGGTGGACAAACGCGGCAGCGGCGCGGAAACCGTGTTGCTCGACGTCGAGTCGGACGCGGTGGTCCTCGAGGAAACGCTGGACCCGGGTGATCTGCTGGTCTTCGAAGACAGCCGCTTCCGCCACGGCACCACACCGATCATTCCGCCCGTAATCGGTACAGCCCGCCGCGACGCACTGGTCTGCACCATCAACTTCCCGCACACGTACCCGCTCGAAGACTGAGCTCGAACCCCGGAGGACGCACTCAGAGTTCAAGTCCTCCGGGGTGAAGTCATCCATTGGGAGTAGTGCGGCCGTCAGAAAACGCGTGAACCTCCGGCGCGGAAGCACCGGAGGTGGAAAGTTCGCTGCTAAAGTCCGAACAACTGTGCCACTTACGTGTGTGCTGACACCCACACAGACCCGGGACGTGCATGCCGGACAACACTGACGGAACTCCGAAATACCACCAGATCGCGAACAGCATCCGCCAGCAGATCATCACTGGCGAGCTGAAGCCTGGGGACAGCGTGCCGTCGGAGCGCCGCCTCGAAAAGGACTGGAACGTCGCCAGGCCGACGGCCGCGGACGCACTGCGCCTGTTGCGACATCAAGGATACGTGGAGAGCCGCCACGGTTCGGGCACCTACGTGCGCGCCGATCTCCCCGGCGGTCACGGGCGCCGGTTCGCGCAACCGCGCACGATCGACGTGAGCTTCAGCGGCGTGCTCGAGGTGCTGCTGGCCGAGGAGACCTCGGTGCCTTCGCACGTCGCCGACGCGTTCGGCCAGCATGCCGACGTGCCCGCGGTGCGGCGGCAGGTGCTCGTCAACGACGAGAACGGCACCCCGTCCGAGCTGCGCACCTCGTGGTTCACCAAGGAGCTCGCCGAGCAGGCGCCACTGCTGCTCGACCGCACCAAGTCACCAACCACGATCGACGAGTACGTGACGGCGCAGACCGGCCGCAAGCCCTCCTACGGCCGCGACCAGGTGTCCGCCCGGCTCGCCACGGCGAACGAACAGGCGCGGCTGACCCTGCCGAACCCGTCGGCCGTGCTCGAACAGCACCTGATCCTGTTCGACGCCGAGGGCAACGCCATCCGGTTCGACGAATCGGTGTACCCCGCCGAGGTGTGGAAGCTGCTCTACCCGTACCCCCTCTCCTGACCTTCCCCGGTTGATCAGTGGACTAGGCCACCTTACAACAGAGGTGGCATAGTCCACAACCCGGAGTCGCCGTCCCGGCACTGATCGCGATCATCGGCGGTTCCGGCGGGCGGGTCGCGCTGGCAGACTCGGCTGCCATGAAGCGGATCATCGGCGTACTCGCCGCTCTCGTGTTCACCACCGCGGTCGCCGCACCGGCCCAGGCCGCCGGGGAACGCAAGCTCGACCCACGGCCCAGCACGGCGAAACTGGCCTGGGAACTGCAGAAGCTGCCCTGGCAGAGCCACGGCAGAGTCCAGGTCGGCAAGATCGGCAAGTCCAACGAAGGCCGCCCAGTCTGGCACGCCAAGGTCGGCACCGGCCCGCTGCGCATCCTCTACGTCACGCAGCAACACGGCGACGAACCGCTCGGCACACCGGCCGCGCTGGAGTTCCTGCGCCAGGTCGGCACCGGCAACGGGAGTTGGCAGCGCAAGCTCCGTTCGCAGGTCACCGTGGACATCGTGGTCCGCGCGAACCCGGACGGGCACGAGCGCGACTGGCGCTTCAACTACGACCCGGACGCCGATCCCGAGTACGGCGAAAAGGGCAAGGGCTACGACATCAACCGCTACCACGACCCGGCAGTGGCGCCGGAGGACAACCCCGCCACCGAAGCGGGTCTGATCCAGCGGCACGCCGCGGCCTTCAAGCCGTCCATCGTGGTCGACTACCACATGCAGGGCCGCTACCGCGGTGACGACGGGCGCGAGATCACCGCGTCCGCGATGTGGCCGACCCACCCGGATGTGGAGCCGGCCGCGGTCGACTACGCCAAGCAGCTCACCGTGCTGGCCCAGCGGGCAATGGACGCCGGTGGCGGCAACGTCTCGCAGTACCCCGGCGGTGACTACCAGGGCATCGCGCGCAACGGCTACGGCCTGACCGGCGCCGGCAGCGTGTTGATCGAGCTGAGCGACATGGGCCCCGAGCACGAACAGGCGCAGATCCGCTCGGCGCTGGCGGCCATGCTGGCCATCGCGAAGGGTGCCGGTGACGGCTCGGTCGACGACATCGACCCGGCACTGGCCGAGCAGATCCCGCCGCGGGGTGCCCCGATCGGGTCGGCGGACGCTGCGCACCACCACTGATTCAGGCAGGGTTGAAGAGGGCTGCGAGCCGCGAAACCCCCGGAGTACGGTCCCGCGTTACCAAGTGACCAGAACTGGGGTGTATATCGTGATCAGTTTTCGCAAACTGGCTCCGGCCTTGGCCGCGGCCACCATGGCCGCAGCCCTCTTCGCGCCGCCCGCCGCCGCGGCGATCGACCTCCCGCCCGGCATGACGGCCAGCTACCTGACCATCGACCGCGCCTCCGGCAAGAGGGTGGCGCAGGACGAGCACGTGCAGTTCCGCTCGGCGTCGTTGGTCAAGGTGCTGATCGCGCTCGACTACCTGGAAACCCTCGGCGCCGGGAACCCGATCCCGCCCGCCGACGCGGCGCTCATGCAGCCGATGCTCCGCAGCAGCGCCAACGACCCGGCCAGCGAACTGTGGGTGCGCGGCGGTTCCGGCGCGGTGGTCGACCGGATGGTCGCCAAGCTCGGGCTGACCGACACCGCTCCCCCGGCCGACCCCGGCATGTGGGGCTTCACCGCGACCAGCGCGGCGGACATCGCGAAGACGTACGAGTACATTTTGGACAGTGCGGACGCCGGGCACCGCGACTTCATCATGGGCCACCTGCGCGCGTCGACCAAGTGCTCGGACGTGTGGGACCAGTCGTGGGGAATCCCGAGCGCGGTGAGCGATCCGTGGGCGGTCAAGCAGGGCTGGTCGGCCTGGGGCGAGGCACCGCCCGCCGGCGAGGAGTGCGCGGGCGGGCGCGGCGACCTCGCCCCGGAAGGACCGTCCACTTCGGACGTCGACCTGACCAGCCCGCTGATGCACACCAGCGGCACCGTCGGCGGCAACGACGAGAAGATCGTGGTGGTGTTGACGTTGCAGGCGAAGGACACCCCGTTCCGCGAATCGGCCAACCGGATTACCGAACTCACCAAAACGGTCGTTTCCTCCTGAACCTTCCACTGACCGGTCGTCATTGACGATCTTCCCAGAAATGGCTTACCCGATCGGAAATGCGGGAATTCCCGCCGGGCGGGTTATGGTGCCGTATGCGGAGGATGGGATGGGCCGGGTGGACACGATGAAACAGCCGCGCGACGACGGCCGCCGCGTGCCCGCGAGGTGAACCGGCGCCGGGCGGATTTCACGTCGTCGCTCTACCTGGGCATGCGGCACGCGAGCACGGAACTGCCCGGCTGGTCGGCGCTGACCACCGGGCGGCCCGCCGTGCTGGGGCTGCCCCCGATCGCCGAGGGCGTGGCGAAGGCGCTGGCCGAGTTGCAGGGCACGGAGACGGCGTTGCTCGCGCGCTCGACCCTGCACGCCTTCGCCGACTCACTGGAGGTGCTCGCCGGGGAGCAGACCGGGATCGTGCTGGACGTGGCCGCCCACCCGGTCGCGCGCTGGGCGGTCCGGCGGGCGGCCGGGCTGGGCCGTCCGGTGCTGCGGATCCCGCACCAGGACCTCGGTTCACTGGCCGCCGCGCTCGACCGGCTGCACGCGCGCGGGCTGCGGCCGCTGGTGGTCGCCGACGGCGTGTGCGGTGGGTGCGGGAAGCCGTTCCCGCTGGCCACCGCGGCCAGCAGGCTGCCGGCCAAGAACGGCCTGCTGCTGCTCGACGACAGCCAGTCGCTCGGCCTGTTCGGCGACCGGCCGGGGCCGGGTCACCCGTTCGGCGACGGCGGTGGCGGTTCGTTGCGGCTGGCCGGTACCAAGGGCCCGGTGGTGCTGGTGTCCTCGCTGGCCAAGGCCTTCGGCGCGCCGATCGCCGCGATCGCCGGGCCCGCCGTGCTGACCGAGAAGATCCGCAAGCACGGCGGCAGCGCCATGCACGCCAGCCCGCCGTCCACAGTGGACATCGCGGCGGCGGCGCACGCACTGCGGTTGAACCAGGTGGAGGGCAACGCGCTGCGGGAACGGCTGGCCGCGCGCGTCCGGTTGCTCCGGCGCACCTGCGGGGAGCAGGGCCTGCCGCTGTCCGGCGGGTTGTTCCCGGTGCAGGCAACCCCGCCGGTCGCCGCGCGGCGCGGCAAACGGCTGCTCGACCGGCTGGCCGCGGCCGGCATCGACGCGTTCCTGCGCCGCGACTGCCGCGGGGGCACGGCGCTGGCGCTGATGGTCACGGCGTCCCACACCCCCGGTGAGATCACCGAAACCGCGGCGGTGCTCAGCGCCGCGTGGAACCGCGAGGAATGATTCTTTTTCAGAGCCCGGCTTTGCGCAATTCGTCGAGGAACGCGGGCTTGCGCTCGTTGTCGCGGCGCAAACCGTCCACGTAGTCGTCGAACTCCTCGTCGCTTTCCAGGAGTTCGTGCACCCGGCGAAGTTTTTTCAACAGCACCACGGCCTGGCGGTAACCGTCGCGGCTGGCCTGCTTGACGCAGTCGGCGGCGAGCAGGCGGTAGACCCCGGCGACCTCGGCGGGCCGGTCCTCGGCGACCCGGTCGGCGACGCGCAGCCAGGCCGACTGCGAGCAGCCGAACTCGGCGGCGGCGTCCCACGCCTGCGTGGCCTCGTCCTCGGCGAGGAGGACGTCGATGAGCTGGTCGGCCTGGCGCTCGCGGGCCGAGGCGCGGAGCACCCGGAGCACGCGCTTGCGGGGTTCGGGCCAGGTGCCGATGCGCTCGCAGAGTTCCTTGAGCTGGTCGTAGGCCTGTTTGGTGGGCGAGCGCCAGAGGAAGCGCTCGAGCACCGCGGAGGCCTGCGCCGGGCGGTCGGCTTCGAGGTGCACGCCGACCAGGAACTCGGCCAGCTCGCCGCAGCGGGTGGCGGGGAGTTCGGTCATGCTGTGCTCGGCGCGCTCGATCGCCTCGTCCACGCGGCCGGCGTCGTAGAGCGCCTTGGCGATCCGGACGTGGTCGACGCGGGGGTCCTCGGCGAGCAGGCTCACGAGTTCGTCCACGTCGCCGAGCGCCTCGACGGCCTGCTCGCGGAACTTGCGATCGTCGCCGGCAAGTTCGACGAGGTGGCGGAGCCCGTCCTCGCCCAGTGCCTCGGCGAAGGGGCGGATCTCCAGCCAGCCGGGCAGCTTCTTCTCGAAGCCGGCAATCCACTCGGGCAGTTGTTCGGGGGCGTCGGGGACGCAGGCGCGCGCGTACAGCGCGATGGCCCGGAGGAGGTGAGCGGCCGCGGCGCCGGACTCGTCGTCGATGTCGGGCGCCACCTCGGCCATCACCTCGACGGCCCGCCGGATGAGGTCGCGGTTCGCGTTGAGGTCCTCCTCGAGCAGGTCCAGCACGTCGCGCGCGTCCTCGAGGAACACCTGTTCCTGGGCGAGCGCGTCGACGCGTCCACTCAACGTGCCGGTCTGCTTGGCCATGGCCCGGAGGGAGAGGCGCCTGAGCAGCGAGGCGTCCCTGGCCGCCTCGTTGGCGACCAGCTCGACGAGCTCTTCCTTGTCGAGTTCGTCGAGGTACTTGCGCACGAGCCCCTGATCCCCGACCGGTTTGACCCCGCGCAGCCACGCCAACCCCACGGCGACGGCGTGCTTGCAGAAAGCCCCGTCGGCCGCGAAGGGACACGTGCAGCGGGCCTCCACGGTCCCCTGGCGCTGCTTGAGCCCCACCCGATACGGCTCCGACCCCACGACGACGGCGGTCACCCCGTCGACCAGGCCGCCGAGGTCCTCCACCTTCCCCACCATGCCCCGGCCCCGCTGGAAGACAGCATTACCGGCAAGGGCGCGGAGCTCGTCCTCACTGAACCAAGTCACGTCCACCATTGAACCAAGCCCCTCAACCGTGTCGAGCCCGGTGATAGTCCACGTGCTCCTGCTTCACCACGTGGTCGGGGTGCTGGGCCAGCTGCCTCGTGGTGCCGTCCAGAGTGAAGGAAAGATCGCTTTGGAGCACCACTTCGCCGTGGTCGAAGCGCACGTGGCAATTCGGGCACAGGCAGAGCACGTTCTCCGACTCGTCGGGTCCGTTGTGCGGTCGCCCCAGCGCGCGGATGTGCGCGCCTTCCGAGTATCCGCGTCCCTGGACGGTCAACCGGATCCCGCACAGCTGGCAGGTGTGGTCGTGGATCTGCTTGACGAAGTCGGCGACTGCCGTGTTGCGCACGACCCGCTGCACCTCCGTGGTGCGGCGGACGGGTTTCGCATTGCCCACCGGAGCGACCGGCTTGACCTCGACCAGGTCGTCCGGCCGGAACTTGGTCAACCGGAAGCGACAGACGGTGAACCCGCTCCGTCCCGTTGCCAGCCAGCTCTCCTCGACCCGGAAAAGCCCGTCGTAGCTGCACCCCGTTGCCTTGTTGCCGCGGATCACCCGCACCGGCGTGCCGAAGAGCGCGCTTGTCTGCAGAGCCGCATTTCCGTTGCTGGCGAAGGTCTGGTCAGCGATTTGCTGGCCGTTTTCGCCTCGGCCGCCTTCCCCGGTGTAGGTGATCTCGTCGCCGTAGTCCTCGTCATCTTCATAACCACCGGAAACGACGATCGATTCCGCGCCGTCGCGCCTGTTGCCGACGATCCCACCCTGCGGGTTCCGATGAACTCCCCGATCCGACGCCTCCTGGCGATCGACAAACGTGGTGCCCTCCGGCACCCCGTCGATCTCGCCGCGCACCACCACGGCCTTCTTCTTGCTGGCCTTGGGCCGCCGATCGTGGACGGCAAAGCCCAGGCTCTTGACCTTCGCCACCACGGTGGCCTCGCCGCCGCTGAACTCCGCTGCCCTGAGCGGCACCCCGGTGGCGTATTTGTGCGCCACCCCGAGCAACGCCTTGGAGTCGTACTCGCTACCCGACTCCACCACGAAGTAGCGAAGGGAGGCTCGAAAGCCGTACTGGCCCAAGAACTTTTCGCGCCCCAGGTCGTCGTACTCCGCCATCGCGTCGAGCACGTTGTCCCGCGAGATGTCCGCGATGCTCATGCGACGGCCTCCCGCAAGACATCCGCGAGGTCGTTCTGGAAGGTCTGCGAAGAACAGAAGGTGACGCGCCCTGAGTGGGTCACCCCCGTCGACGTCTCGGTGATCATTTCCTGCGGGCCAACCACAAAAGCTTCTCCCGCGTCGGCAAAGTGCATCCTGAGCTCGGAAAGGTAGGTGACCACCTGACTGTACCCCTCACGAATATAGCTCGACTCCGAGCTCAACTTGCACTCAACGACAACGGTGAATCGCCGCTTCCGTTCGATCAACAAGAGGTCGGGCGCCTTCACCTTCCCCGATTGGCGCACACCGGCCGTCGCGGCGACGTAGGGCTCCTTCACCTTGGCCCGCCTCCAGATCGCCCCTGCCTCGAACCACAACTCCCACGAGCCACCACCGGGATCGACGAGCTCGAAGGCCGGGCCTGGCTTCTTCGCGCCGGAGAGCGGTCGAAGGCTGAAGACCTGCCAGCTCAACTGCCGTACGGCCCCCAACACGAGGCCGAGAACGCCGAGGTGGAACAACCGGTAGCGGAGTTCGTCGTCCGGCTCGATCTGCTCTCGGGACAGGCGAAGCAGATCTTGGGTGTCTTCCAGACGCAGCAAATCGGCGAGCTGCGACGTGTGTCGCCAAAGCGCCCCAGATCGGCCGAGAGCGGAGAGCGTCACGCGGTCCGGAATCGCCAAGGCGGTCGAGCCTGCGCCAAGTTCAGCTGAGGCCTCGTGGAGCGCCGCCAGCTGTGGCTGCACGTCCTTGTCGATGTCCCTCTCCACCCGCGCGGCGTCGTCCTGCACCTTGGGCAACCGGTGCGCCACCCAGTGGAACACCGAGACCGCGATCGGATCAGAACGCCGGGTTCGGGTCCGGCCTTCGAAGGTTCGCGGCGACCAACCGTGTCGGCGCGTGGCCACCCAATCCGTGCCCGAGCTCGGCGCGCTTCCGCGGTAGCGCAGCCGAGTCGAGGTGACCGGCAGCTCGGCCAACCACTTGTCAGCCGTGGTTGGCAGGTGCGGGATCACCTCCAAGCACCTTTGGAAGAGAATCCGATGGGCCCGTCGTCGCACGTCGTCGTCGGACCAGCGGCGCCCATCATCATCGGCCACCGCGGCGAGCCCGGCGAACAGCGCCCCTTTGCCCGACCAGTACCGAAGGAGTTCCTGAACGCCCTCCCAGGGCAGGGCCAACCGCCGCGTTCTGGTCTTCCGGCTTTCCCTGTCGGTCACCGCAAGCCGCCGAGCTTGGTCTCGATCCAGTCCCACTGGTCGCCGAGCACGTCGGCCTGCCGGAGCGTCTCTTGCATGCGCGCGAGTGACTCGTCGTCCAGCGTGGCCAGCCAGGTCCCCATCCCCATGAGGTAGGCCTCCGCAATGCGCTGCCGGAGCTCGGTCGGTGAGGTGGCCAGGTCCTTGGCGTCGAGGTACTCGGGTATCGACAGCAGCGCCGCCGGCCCCATTTCGACGCCAGACAACCCCACGTGCGCACGGTAGAGGCGCTGCAACACGGAAATCAGCTCCGTCTGCACCGGGTCTTCCAACGGTGTGGGCAAGGCGGAAAGTCGGTTCCTCAACGCCTGGCTGAACCCCTCCGTCGAGGGCATTTCGATGGGCACGTGCGCAAAGCGGCGTCCCAGCGCCAGCCCGAAGCGGAACACCCGTTGCGCATCAACGGCGTTGTAGGTGCCGAACATGCGCCATTCCTTGCCGGCGAGGTAGTGCACCGCGCCCTGACCGTTGTCCGCGGTGTCGGACCGGAGCAGCTCAGCACCGATCACCTCGCTCTTCGGGCCGTCGGCCCAGCCCAGGAAGATCGGACTGGACTTGGGATCACCGCTCACCCGGCCGACGATCACCGTGTTGCCGGTCAACCAGGTGAACAGCGCGGAGAAGATGCGGTCCAGGTCCGCGCGGTTCGCCTCGTCCAGCACCAACCACCGGTCTTCGGCGATCGCTTCCAGCACGTAACCAGGGCTGAACCGGAGCTTGGAGTTGTCGTCGACCGTTTCACCGCCGACCAGTTCTCGGGCACTCCACGATTCGTCCGGCGTCACCACGAGGTAGTCGTGCGCCATGGTCATCCCGTAGCGCTCCGGCTCCTTGGCCACGTCGTCGATCACTTCACCGACCAACTGGGTCTTGCCGGTTCCCGGCGGTCCGACCAGCATTACCGCACTGCGCGAAGCCACCGCACCACGCAGCATCCGGCGGGTTCGGTCGTCGATAACCAACGGCTGGTCAGTGGCGCGCAGGGATCGCCCCGGCCACTTCCTCGCCGGTTGGGCCTCGACGCGCTCAACCCGGAGCGACAGGTGCCCGGCCAACTCGGTCACCTGCCCGGCGTACTCCTCCTTATCGGCCTGCATGGCCAGCCAGGAAGACGCCCACCCGCCGGCGGAACGGCGCACCAACACCAAGGCAGCCGGCACTCCGCCGCTGCTCAGGTAGCGCTTGGTCGCCTCCTGCACGGCTGCGAGTTGGTCAGCATCTTTGACCACCACAGCCAGCAGAACAGCGTGGTTCGCTGGCACCGACTGGACCTGACTGGCCAATTCAGCAGCGCGATCGACCGCCACCGCGTACACCTGGTGGCGCGGGAGTTGGATCAGCGTCGCGAGCACGTACTCGAACTCGGCGAACTTGGTGGTGCTCGGCGAGTCAAGATCAACGTCATCGAGTGCCGCGCTGAGCTCGCCCGCTTCCCCCGCGTGTGGATCAGTCATGGCCCGACCGTACTGGCTCTGCACCCGCTCAGCGGTCAAGACGCAACTCCTAGTCGAAGCTATGATCACACCCAAGCGTGACGGGGACCGCAGGGGTGTGAAGTTCAGTGAACGAGAGCGAATTCTTCGACCAGTTGCGTAATTTACGCACCGCAAACGGTCGAGCGATTCACAAACCCCTGCTCCTGCTGTGGCTCTTTGCCCGCCAGGTCAAGAACAAGACGACCCAGACCACCTACGCCGAAGCAGAGGAAGCCGTCGGCCAGCTCATTGACGAGTTCAGCCCAGCCAGCCAGCGCGGTCAGCGCGATCGAGCCGCAATGCCTTTTGTGCACCTGGAACGCAGTCTCTGGAGCTTGCAAGACGGAGCCGGCAACCCGATCCCGCCCACGCCGTCCCGGACTGGCAGTTGGTTGCGCGACAACTCCGCCCGTGGCCGGTTGCGCCCCGAGGTGGCTGATCACGTTGAACGACCGCAAACGCTCTCAACGGCAATAAAGTTGCTGTTCGAGCTCTACCTCGACGAGCACCAGGCCGACCAGATCATCAAGGCGGCGGGCCTGCACCGGGTCTACCGCCAGAAATCTCCGGTGGTCGCCCTGTCCACCACCACCGCAACGAAGCCGATCAAGTCAGTCATCGACACCACGGACTACGACGGTCGTCTTCGGCGCCACGCGTTCGAGTGGCTGGCCGAGTTGAACGAGGAGCACGGGGGCCGCATTCCGTTCGGTCTGCTGCAGGAGTTCAGGTTCGAGGGCAAGCGGATCGCCCTGATGGACCAGCAGGCCGGCATTCGCAAGCCGAAGGAGCTCAGCGCGGCGTTGTCGCTGCGGACCTCTTACACGCCGCCGAGCAAGCAGCGCCCGTACGAGGACGAACTCGATGAGAACGGCCTCATCCGCTACTACATGTACCGGGGCACCGATCCGCAGCACTTCCACAACGTGGCCATGCGCCGGGCCTTCACCGAGAAGCGGCCGATGATCTGGTTCAAGGGCGTGGCGAGCGGTCTCTACGAGCCGCACTTCCCACTCCTGCTGACCAAGGACGAGCCGGAGAACCTGCGCTTCTTGATCAGCTTCGCGTGATCCCGCGGTAGCGCTTTCGAGGGACCGACACAAAGAAAAGAACCCCCTGTTGCCAGGGGGTCCTTCGCTGTCTCAACCAGACGCGCGCCCGAAGGGATTCGAACCCCTAACCTTCTGATCCGTAGTCAGATGCTCTATCCGTTGAGCTACGGGCGCTCGTGTTCAGTTGTGCCGGTCGGACGACCGGGTGTGGGGCTCGGCGAACCGAACTCCAGCGGAGGCTCCGGGATTTGAACCCGGGAGGGGGGGTTACCCCCAACCGCATTAGCAGTGCGGCGCCATAGACCAGACTAGGCGAAGCCTCCCAGGTCGAACGACCACTGCTCGTAAAGATTACACACCGCCCCCCGGTCGCGTGAAGGCACCCCCCGAACCTGCCGTATCCGCAGGTCAGCGGGCAGCCAGGGCCACGAACGGGGTCAGCGCGTCCGGGTTCAGCAGGGCGTCGCGGCTCACCGCGCGGTCCGGGGCCACGCCGGACAGGATCTTCTTCACCGGCACCTCGCACTTCTTGCCGTTCAGCGTCCTCGGCACCTCCGAAACCACCACGAACCGGTCCGGTACGTGACGCGGCGACAATGCGCTGCGCAGCTCTTTCCGCAGCGAGGGCTCGACCTCCTCCAGCGACGCCCCCGGCGCCAGCACCAGGAAGCACAGCAGCTCCCCCTCGGCGCCCGCGGCGGAGGTGTCGATCACCAGCGAGTCCGCGACCTGCTCGAAGTTCTCCACCACCCGGTAGAACTCCGCCGTCCCCATGCGGACGCCACCGCGGTTCAGCGTCGAGTCACTGCGGCCGTAGATCACCGCCGAGCCGCGGGATGTGATCTTGATCCAATCTCCGTGGCGCCAGATGCCCGGATACACGTCGAAGTACGCCTCACGCAGGCGACTGCCGTCGGGATCGTTCCAGAAGAACACCGGCATGGACGGCATCGGCTCGGTCATCACCAGCTCGCCCACCTCCTCGACGACCGCGTTCCCGGCTTCGTCGAAGGCCTGCACGGCGGCGCCCAGCGACCGGTTCGACAGCTCACCCAGCCACACCGGCGTGTCCGGCGACGACCCCACGAACGCCGTGCACAGGTCCGTCCCGCCCGAGACCGAGCAGATCTGCACCTTCCGCCCCACCTCGTCGGCGATCCAGCGGAAGCCCTCCTGGCTCAGCGGCGCTCCGGTCGACCCGAGTGCGCGCATCGCCGTCAGGTCGTAGTCGCGCGACGGCGAGATGTGCGCCTTCAGGCAGCTCTGGATGTACGGCGCCGACGTGCCGAAGTAGGTCACGCGGTGCTGCTCGGCCAGGTGCCACAGCGCGTTCAGGTCGGGGTACCCGGGACTCCCGTCGAACAGCACGATGGTCGACCCCACCAGCAGCCCGGAGATCAGGAAGTTCCACATCATCCAGCCGGTGGTGGTGAACCAGAAGAACCGCTCACCCGGCCCCAGATCGCTCTGCAGCGCCAGCGCCTTCAGGTGCTCCACGACGATGCCGCCGTGCCCGTGCACGATGCCCTTCGGCAACCCGGTGGTGCCCGACGAATACAGCACCCACAACGGGTGCGCGAACGGCACCGGCTCGTAGGCCAGCTCGGCGCCGGCATGCGAGGCCAGCAGGTCGTCCCAGTCGTGCGTGCCGGCCAGCGGCCCGCCCGCGTAGTCGACCAGCACGGTCGCCTTGAGCCCCGGGATCTCCTCGCGCAGCTCGGTCACCGTCGGCCGCGTGTCGAACCACCGGCCGTTGTACGCGTAGCCGTTCACTGCGATCAGCACGACCGGCTCGATCTGCGCGAACCGGTCCACGATGGCCCGCACGCCGAAGTCCGGCGAGCACGACGACCACACCGCGCCGAGGCTGGCCGCGGCCAGGAAGGCGATCAGGGTCTGCGGGCAGTTCGGCGCGAGCGCGACCACGCGGTCGCCCTTGCGCACGCCCAGCTCCTTCAACGCCGACCGCGCGGCGGCCACCTTCGCGCGCAGGTCGCCGTAGGTCAGCTGCGACGCCAGCCCGTCCTCGCGGTGGAAGATCACCGCCAGCTCGTCGTCGGCCTTGGGCGCGCCCGCGACCCCGGGGCTCAGCGCGTGCTCCGCGTAGTTCAGCGTGCCGCCCTCGAACCAGCGCGCGGTCGGCATCTCACCGGAGAGCACCTCGGTCGGCTCGTCGTGCCAACGAACGCCCAGGTACTCCGCGGTCGCCGACCAGAAGTCCGCGGGCTCGCTGGTGGAGAACTCCCACAGCGACTGGTAGTCCTCCGTCGTGACACCCCGGTTGTCCCGCAGCCACCTGCGGAAGTCCTCGACCTTGGTGTCCCGGTTCGCATCCGGCCGCCACAGCACTTCAGGGGTGTCGCTGGTCATGCGGCGGAGCCTAGCTACCGACGAGCTCCCCGACCATGTCCTGAGCCCACACCCTCAGCCGTACGGGGTCGACCGGCGTCGCGGTGAGCCAGCCGCCACGCGTGCGCAGCGCGTACCGGCCCTCCTCGGTGTCCACCCAGTTGACCACGCTCCCGGTCCGCGACCAGCGGCCCGACCGCCCGCGCACACCGGCGCCGATCTGCCCGCCACCGGTGCGCCCGGTCAACAGCTTCAGCAGGACGCCCGCCTCCCCACCGCGGACCCCGCTGTCCTCCAGCCTGCCGAGGAACCCGGACCGGCCGTCGCGCTCACCTTCGGCGCAGGCGTCGTGGAAGTCCTCCACCCGCACGTTCGCCGGACCACCGGGTGCCGCGGGCAGCGGCTTGAGCGCGTCGAGCATGGTCGCCACCAGCATCGGCTCGCGGACCACGCCGACCCGGACCTCCCGGCCGACCACCTCGGCGGTCGCGGCGCCCTGCCGACCCGCGGCCGAGAACGACCGGACTTCACCGCCGTCGCCCGCGACGTGCAGGTCGAGGCGCAGCTCGCTCTCACCGAGGATCTTCAGCGCCTGCACCAGGTCGGGCGCGGGATAGTCCAACGTGCCGAGGTCGCGCGCGCTCAGTTCGGCGTCGGCCGCCTCGGCCTGCCAACGGCGTGCGGCGACCGTGCGCCCGACGTGACCGATGCCGAGCACCGGAGGCGGTTCACCCAGCCCGAGCCGCGTCCACAGCAGGAAGAACTCGTTGGGGTAGAGCCGAATCCACCCGGTTTCCGGATCACGCACGGCGACGCGGCCCCTCTTCCCCGAGCACCGGCGGCGCGACCTTCAGATCGGCCGCGAAGATGTTCTCCTCCTCCTGGAGGTACCCGGGCAGCTTGTGCTCGACGTCTTCCTGCCGCGCCCCACCGGCACCCATCGGCATCGCACCCATCGGCATCCCGGCCATACCGCCCCGCGGGGCAGCGGAGGCGGCAGCAGCGGGAGCGACACCGGGGCCGGGGGCACCAGGGTGGCTGCCCGCCCGGCCGCCCGGCGCCGGGTCCTGCATGGCCCCGCCGACCTGGGCACCCCCACCGCCGACCATCGGCACCGGCGTCGCGGGCGCCGGCTCACGCGGCGCGTAACCGCCGATCACGCCGTCGATCGGGCCGTCGCCGCCGGTCACGCCACTCGCGCCGGTCGAGTCGTCGGGCTGCTCGGGCTCCTCCTCCGGTTCGGGTTCCGGCTGCTTGGGCTGGTCCGGCGGCACCTCGGGATCGCGGTAGATGATCGGGTCGCCGGCCGGCGTGCTGAACTCCGGGACGGTGCCGTAGACCTCGTAGGAGTCCTGCTGGAACTGCTTCATCACGTCGGCGGCCCGCTGGTGCAGTTCGTCGCTGCCGCGGCGGCCCTCCTCGTCGTCCGCGACGAGCTCCGGCCCCGCCGAGAACGACATCGCCGCCGTGCCACCGGCAGGCATCGGGTACGGCAGCACGGTCATCCGCGGTTCGGGCATCGCGTTCTGCGCCACCCGCACGTTCTCCGCCTGCCTGGTCACGCACGCGCAGACCTCGGTCGCCCGGACGCCCGTCTCGTCACACCAGGCGGAGAGCCGTTCCACGGTCTCCTTGGTCTTCTCCGCGCCCGCCCCGGTCCAGCCCTGGCTCGCCTTCGCCATCGCGGCGCGGAGGTCGTTGGCGATCTCGGTCAGCTTGTCGCCGATGGTGGCCCAGGTCGCGGCGACCGTCTGCGCGCCGACGAGGTCCACCTCCTCGTGCACCATGGTGTACAACTCGGGGTGCTGGTAGGTCAGCCAGTCCACCGGGGTGCCCAGGTCACCGCCGACGGGGTCGGGCTCGTCGGGTGGGTAGGGCGAGGGGTAGGGCAGGCACTGGACTTCGTCGGGGCGGTTCACTTCGCCTCACCGCCGTAGCCGTGCACGTCGTCCAGCCTGCGACGCGCGTCCGCCAGCAGGTCCTGGGCGTCGGCATCGGTGGTCTTGAAGTTCTTCCGCGCCGCGCGCACGGTCAGTTCGAGGTCGTTGAGCACGCTGCCGAAGTCCTGCAGCACCGGCGTCGCCGCCGAAGTGGCCGCCTCGCGCAGGCGCTCGCTCATCGTGCGGCCGACGAAGTTGGCACCCAACCGCAGCGGCACGTCCAGCTCCTGCGAATCCCGGACGAGCTGGTTGACCGTGGCCTGGATCTCGGCGAGCGCGCCGAGCAGGCCCTCCGCGGCCTCGTCGCTGAGCTGCAGGCTCCCCTTCTTGGCCTGCATCTTGACGTCCCGGACCTGGCCGGCGATCGGGACGAGCGCCCCGCCGGCCGCCGGCGCGAAGGCCGGCGGCGGGGTGCTCGAACCCGTCGGTTTGTTCACAGCAGCCATTTCGAATCCCCACCCTGCGTGACACTCAAAGCTGAACTGTACCGGGCTTGGACGCGGGCGGGGACCCGTTCGCTCCCGGTCAGCGCAGATGCGCGTCGAACCAGCTCAACGTGCGTTGCCAGGCTTCCGCGGCGGCCCCCGGATCGGCGTCGAACCGGTGGTTGGCGCCCGGGTAGCGGACCACGTTCGTGGCCACCTTCGACGAAGCGGCGACCTCGCGCAGGCGCTCCACCTCGGCCACCCCGCTCTCGTCGCCGGAGTCGCCGTAGATGCCGAGCCACGGACTGGTCAGCTTGCCCGCGATGTCCACCAGCGCGGGCAGGTCGTTCGCCGAGGACTGCCCGCCGACGCTGACCGCCGCCCCCAGCTTCCGGCTCGAGGCCACCACCAGCGCGGCGGTGCCGCCGAGGTCGAAGCCCACCACGCCGAGCAGATCGGCCTGCACCCCGCGCTCGACCAGCCAGGCGAGCGTGATGTCGGTGGCGGCGAGCACGTCCTGCCCGGTGAGCTTCCCGTTCTGGGCGCCGTCGTAGATGTGCGGGGCCACCGCCAGCCAGCCCTCCTCGGCCAGGCTGGACACCAGGAAGCGCACGCCATCGGTGACGCCGTCCGCTTCGTGCAGCACCACCAGTCCGCCGCGGACCACGCCGTCGGGCTCGGCGAAGGTCAGGCGCAGCGCGCGGCCGTCGGCGCGCCGGTAGTCGTCGGTGTGGGTTTGCGTCATGCGCCTACTCAACCACTGGTGGGTGAACGTGAGTCAACCTCAACCTGCGGATCCAGCCGGGTTAACGTGGCAGGAGCAGACCAAGTGACCCACGAGGAGCCTTGATGTCCACTCCGTCCGTCGTGCCGACCCGCGCCGGTCTCGAGTCGCTGCCGAAGTACGTGCCCGGCCGGTCCGTGCCGGGAGCGATCAAGTTGGCCAGCAACGAGGTTCCGGCTGGTCCGCTGCCCAGCGTCGCCTCGGCGATCGCGGCGTCGGCGGCTGACATCAACCGCTACCCCGACATGGGCGCGTGGGCGCTGGTCGACCGGATCGCCACCCGGTTCGAGGTGCCGCAGGAGCGGATCGCCGTCGGCTGCGGTTCGGTCGCGCTCTGCCAGCAGCTGATCCAGGCGCTGTGCGAACCGGGCGACGAGGTGATGTTCGCCTGGCGTTCGTTCGAGGCCTACCCGATCCTCACCCAGATCGTCGGCGCCACCGCGCTGCCCCTGCCGCTGGACGCCGGGCACACCCACGACCTGGACGCCATGCTCGCCGCGATCACGCCGAAGACGCGGCTGGTCTTCGTGTGCAACCCGAACAACCCGACCGGGACCGCGGTGCGCCGTCCCGAGCTGGAGCGCTTCCTCGACGCGGTGCCGCCGCACGTGCTGGTGGTGCTGGACGAGGCCTACCGCGAGTTCGTCACCGACCGCGAGGTGCCGGACGGCCTGGAGCTGGCCGCCGGACGCGGGAACGTGGCCGTGCTGCGCACCTTCTCCAAGGCGTACGGGCTGGCCGGGCTGCGGGTCGGGTACGCGGTCGCGCCGGAACACATCACCGCCGCGCTGCGCCAGGTCTACATCCCGTTCAGCGTGAACTCGCTGGCCCAGACCGCCGCGATCGCCTCGCTCGACGCCGAGGAGGAGCTGCTGGCGCGCTGCGCGAAGATCGTCGCCGAGCGCTCGCGCGTGCGCGACGCCCTGCTGGAGGCCGGCTACCAGGTCCCGGAGACGCAAGCGAACTTCGTCTGGCTGCCGCTGGGCGAGAAGACCGTCGACTTCGCCGAGCACGCCCTGGCGAACAAGGTGATCGTGCGCCCGTTCGCCGGCGACGGCGCCCGCGTGACCATCGGCCACCCCGACGAGAACGAGGCCTTCCTCGCCGCCGCCCGGTCGTTCCCGGCGCTTACCTGAGCACCAGCTGCACGATCGCGGCGATCCCGACGGCCACGATCACCCCGCGCAGCACCACCGGGGACAGCTTCCGCCCGATCTTCGCGCCGAGCAGGCCGCCGAGCACCGAGCCGGCGGCCAGCAGGCCGACCACCGCCCAGTCGACCGGGGCGACGAAGGCGTAGATGGTGCCCGCCACCACGTTCACCACGGCGGAGAGCACGTTCTTGATGCCGTTGATGCGCTGCACCGGATCGGACAGCAGCATGCCCATGCAGGCCACCATCATGATGCCCTGCGCGGCGGTGAAGTAGCCGCCGTAGATGCCGACGAGGAACAGCAGGAAGAGCAGGAGCGGGCCGTAGGTCCTCTCCGGCTTTTCCTTGCGTTCCCGGCGCGCGCTCACCCAGCCGGCCACCTTCGGCTGGATGATCACCAGCACCACGGCCAGCCCGACGAGCACCGGCACCACGGTCTCGAAGGCGTCCTTGGGCAGGGCGAGCAGCAGCATCGCGCCACCGACCGCGCCGAGGAAGGACGCGACGCCGTAGATGGCGAGGCGCTTGCCCTGCCCGCGCAGCTCGTGCCGGTAGCCCCAGGCACCGCTGATCGTGCCGGGGGCCAGCCCGATCGCGTTGGAGGTCGTCGCGGTCACCGGCGGATAGCCGAAGGCGACCAGCACCGGGAAGGTGACCAGGGTGCCCGAACCGACGACCGCGTTGATGGTGCCGGCCCACACCCCCGCCAGCGCGATCAGGATCGCATGCCACCAAGTCACTGGGTCATCACAACCGGCACCCTAAGCATCGGCAGGCTCGTGCACGCAGCGGGTGTGTTCCGCTAGACAACGTGATGAGCGTCCCAGGAGGATCGGTACGGGTTTCGGGATTTCGCTCGCGGGGTAGCAATGCTTCGCAACGGTCGAGTGACGAGGTGGACGTGACGAACGGCAAACAGCCCGCGTTGGACGAGATCGGGCCGTTGGACGACATCGAGGTACGACTGGGCGCCGATCTGGCCCACCTGCCGATCATCCGCGCGCTGGTCTCCAATCTCGCCGTCCGCGCGGACTTCGATCTGGACACCATCGCCGACCTCCGGCTGGCGATCGACGAGGCCTGCTCGACGTTGATCACCCGTGCCCAACCCGGCAGCCTGCTGACCTGCCGCTTCGTGCTCGAAGACGGCCAGCTGCGCTTCCGCGGCACGGTGCCGTCGGCCGACGGGGAAGCACCGAGCACCGGCTCGTTCGGCTGGCGCGTGCTCACCACGCTGGCCGATTCGGCGGCCAGCTGGGTGGACGAGCCCGCCGGTGGTGAGCAAGTAGTCCACATCGAACTCGCCAAGCGTCGCGCCGACGTACGGCCGGGCGCGTGACGGGTATCCAGCCGCCGGACACCAACGGGTACGAGCACCTCGCACCACTGTTCGGCGAGATGGCCGCGCTGGCCGTAGACGATCCGCGGCGCGGTGAGGTGCGCGACAAACTGGTGACCGGGTACCTGCCGCTGGCCGAGCACATCGCCCAGCGCTTCGCCGGTCGCGGGGTGGCCAAGGAGGACCTGGTCCAAGTGGCCAGGGTCGGCCTGATCAACGCGGTGGACCGGTTCGACGCCGAACGCGGCTTCGACTTCCTGTCCTTCGCCGTGCCGACGGTGATGGGCGAGGTGCGCCGGCACTTCCGCGACACCGGCTGGGTGATCCGGGTCCCGCGGCGGCTCAAGGAACTGCACCTGACGATCAGCAACGCCAGCACCGAACTGGCGCAACGGCTGGGCCGCGCGCCCACGCCGAGCGAGCTGGCCTCGCACCTCGGCATCGACAAGGACGAGGTGTACGAGGGCCTGGAGGCGGGCAACGCCTACCACTCGATGTCGCTCGACGAGGTGCTCTCGGGGGACACCGACAACGTCTCGCTCGGCGACACGCTCGGCGAGGAGGACAGCGCGCTCGCGGACGTGGAGAACCACGAGATGCTCCAGCCGCTGATCCGCGACCTGCCCGAGCGCGAGCGGAAGATCCTGGCACTGCGGTTCGTGCACAACCTGACGCAGACGCAGATCGCGGAGAAGATCGGCGTCTCGCAGATGCACGTCTCGCGCCTGCTCGCCCGCACGCTCACCCAACTCCGTGAAGGGCTCAGCCACCGCCCCGGCGAATGAGAGTACGCTCGATTCACAATGTTGTGAAACTTGTGATTGGGGTGATGGAGCATGGTGCGAGTGCAGCTCACCGGGACCAAGGAGACGATGCTCGCCACGCTCTGGGGGCGGGCCCTGGACAGCCGGGCGGCGCGACCGGTGCTCGGGGACACCGCCGCGGACGAGGCGATCAGCAGGCTGGACTACGACTTCGGCAAACTGATGAAGCCCAGCATGGCGCTGAGCGTGGCGATGCGGGCGAAATCGATCGACGCCTGGGCGCGCGAGGCGCTCCAGGCCCAGCCGGGGGCCACCGTGCTGCACCTCGGCTGCGGCCTGGACACCCGGGTCTTCCGGCTCGACCCACCACCGGAGACCCGGTGGTTCGACGTGGACTTCCCGGAGATCGCCGAGCTGCGCCACCAGCTGTGGCCCGAACTGGACGAGCGGCCCGGCTACCGGCTGATCGCCTCGTCGGTGACCGATCCGGCCTGGCTGGACGAGGTGCCTGCCGACAAGCCGGTGGTGGTCGTCGCCGAGGGCCTGACCATGTACCTGCGCGAAGCCGAGATCGAGGCGCTGATCCGGCGGATCGTCGACCGCTTCCCGTCCGGTGAGTTCGTCTTCGACCTGTTCAGCAAGCTGGGCATCAAGGCGCAGAAGATCAACCCGGTCGTGCGCAAGAGCGGCTCGACGCTGTACTGGGGCGTGGACGACTCGCGCGAGCTGGAGCGCTTCGGGCTCGAACTGGTCGACGAGCACAACGCGGCCCAGTTCGCGTCCGAAGAGGACCTGCCGAAGGTGGGCGTGGTGCCCCGGCTCCAGCTCAAGGCGTTGCGGTGGTTCCCCGCGGTGAACAGGATGGGGCGCATAGTCCGCTGCCGGTTCTGACAGTTTCGCGGGGGTACGCCGATGAACGTCCAGCGTGAGCCGATGCTGGCCACGTTGTCCGACCGCCCGTTCACCGATCCGAACTGGATCTTCGAGCGGAAACTGGACGGCGTACGGGCGCTGATCGTCCGGGAAGGCGGTGGCGAGCCGCAGCTGTGGTCGCGCAACCAGAAGCTGATGAACGGCGCCTACCCGGAGATCGTCGCGGCGCTGGCCGAGCAGGGCGGGCCGGACTTCGTCGTCGATGGCGAGGTGGTGGCCTTCGACGACCAGGGGCACACCAGCTTCGCCCGCCTGCAGCACCGGATGCACCTGCGCGACCCGAAGGCCTCGGTGGCCACCGGGATCGAGGTCTTCCTGTACGTGTTCGACCTGCTGGCCTTCGGCGGGATGGAAGCCACCAGCCTGCCGCTGCGCCAGCGGAAGCAGCTGCTCGCGGACGCCTTCGACTTCGACGACCCGCTGCGGTTGTCCGAGCACCGGGACACCGAGGGCGAGAAGTTCCTGGCCGAAGCCCGCGACGAGGGCTGGGAGGGGTTGATCGCCAAACGCGCCGACGCGCCGTACCGCGCCGGGAGGTCCTCCGACTGGCTGAAGTTGAAGTGCGTGCGCGAGCAGGAGGTGGTGATCGGGGGGTACACCGACCCGACCGGCACCCGGGCGGGATTCGGCGCGCTGCTGGCTGGGTACTACGAGGGCGAAGTGCTCCGGTACGCCGGCAAGATCGGCACCGGGTTCGACCAGCGCACGCTGCGCGAGCTGCACGGGCGGTTGCGGGAACTGTCCAGACCGGACTCCCCGTTCACCGGCGAGGTCCCCGAGCGGCGGCCGCACTGGGTCGAGCCGGAGCTGGTGGTGCAGGCGGGGTTCGCCGAATGGACCTCGGACGGCCGGATGCGGCACGCCCGGTACCTCGGGCTGCGGACGGACAAGGCACCGCGGGAGGTGGAGAGCGAGATGCCCACCCTGGACGTGAAGACCACGCGCCTGGACAAGGTGTACTACCCCGCCGACGGGGTGACCAAGGGCGAGGTGATCGAGCACTACCGGACCGTGGCCGAGGTGATGCTGCCGCACCTGCGCGCCCGCCCGCTGACCATGCGCCGCTACCCGCACGGCGTCGGCGGGGAGAACTGGTTCCAGAAGGAAGCGCCGTCGCACTGGCCGGATTGGATGCGCACCGAAGACGTCCCGCAGCACGACGGCCGGGACACCACCCGCCACGTGTTCGCCGAGGACCCGGCGACCCTGGTCTACCTGGCGAACCAGGCCGCGCTGGAGTTCCACATCTGGACCTCGACCTGGGACGCGCTGGACCACCCCGACCTGGTGGTGATCGACATCGACCCGCCGAACGGGACCGCGGTGGACTCGTTGCGCGAGGTCGCGCGGGCGGTGCGGGAGCTGTACAAGGCCGTCGGTCTGACCGCGTACGTGCAGGCCACCGGCGGTCGCGGGTACCACGTGGTGGCTCCGCTGGACCGCAAGAGTCCACATGAGACCGTGGTCGCGTTCGCCCGCGAGGCGGCGGACTTCCTGGCCTCGAAGGCGCCGGCCATGCTCACCACGGAGTTCCGGAAGAACAAGCGCGGCAAGCGCATCTTCCTGGACACGGCGAGGAACGGGTACGCGCAGACCTTCGTCGCGCCCTATTCGCTGCGCGGACGCCCCGGCGCCAGGGTGGCCACCCCGCTCGACTGGGACGAGCTGGGCCGGACCGAACCAGATGCCTACGACATCCCGAAGCTGCGCCGCCGCCTGGCGCAGAAGGAAGACCCCTGGCAGGACATGCCCGAGCACGCGGGCTCGGCCGAGGCGGCCAGGGCGCAGCTCGCAGAGTTCCGCTGAGTTCTGGAGGCTCGCATGGCACGACCGATCTGGTCCGGCGCGGTGAACTTCGGCCTGGTCACGGTGCCGGTCGAGTTGTACAGCGCCACCGAGGACCACACCATCCACTTCCGCCAGTTCGAACGTGGCACCTCGGACCGGATCCGGTACCGCCGGGTGAACGAGCGCACCGGCAAGGAAGTCGACTACAGCGACATCGTCAAGGGCTACGAACTCGACGACGGTGACTACGTGCTGATCGAGCCGGAGGAACTGGACGAGATCGCGCCTGGCCGGTCGCGCGCGCTGGACATCGAGGCCTTTGTGGACCTCGACGAGATCGATCCGGCCTACTTCCAGAAGACGTACTGGCTCACGCCGTCGAAGGAGGAGTTCGACCGCGCGTACACGCTGCTGCTGGCCGCGATGGACAAGACGAACAAGGCGGCGATCTCGAAGTTCGTCATGCGGGGCAAGGAATACCTGGCCGCGGTGCGGGCCGGCGACGGCGTGCTGGTGCTGAACACCCTGCACTTCCCCGCCGACCTGCGGGATCCGTCGAAGGAACTGCGCAAGCTGCCGTCGAAGCAGAAGCCACGCGGCAAGGAACTGGACATGGCGGTGGCGCTGGTCGACTCGATGTCCGAGCCGTGGAAACCCGAGGACTACGAGGACACCTACACCGCGCGGGTGGAAAAGCTGGTGCGGGACAAGAAGGCCGGGCGCACGGTCACGCCGGAGGAGGAGCCCGCCCAGGCCACGCAGGTGGTGGACCTGTTCGAGGCGCTGTCGAAGAGCATCAAGGGCCGGAAGCCGTCGACCGGCAAGCCCTCGACGGACCTGTCTTCGCTCAGCAAGTCCGACCTGGACAAAATGGCCCGTGAGCTGGACATCAAGGGCCGCTCGAAGCTGAGCCGCGCCGAACTGGAGAAGGCGGTGAAGAAGGCCTCCACCAGTTCGGGCAAGCAGAAGAAGGCGTCCTGACCACCCCGGTCTCAGCGGGTTTCCAGCACCTGCGCCACGAACCGGTGCAGTTTCCCTTCCAGCCGTTCGATCCGCTCGTCCAGCGTGACGGTCTCGTTGGGCTGCGGCGTGTCCGGTTTGAGCTTCCCGCGCAGGTAGTCCGAGCAACGCAGGTTCGCGCAGATGTACAGCCCGAGCGTGTTGCCGTCCTTTCCGGACTTGCCCGCCCGCCGCGCGGAGAAGAGCGCCACGTCGATCAGGCCGTGCGTGGTCGTGCACAGTCCGCACATCCCGCTGCGCAACCGGCTCTTGGGCGGGTCGGTCGCCCGCAGGGACATGCCGATCACCTCGCCGTCGTGCCGGGCCACCAGGTACGCGCGCTGCGGCGCCCGCGGGTCCCGCCAGGCCAGGAAATCCAGGTCCGACCAGCGGATCTCCTCCGTCCGGGCCGGTAGCGTCAGCCCCTTCGCCTCGCCTTTCGAGCAGTTGACGAACGACGCCCTGATCTCGGGCTCCGTGAGCGGCTCCACCGCGTTTCCCCTTTCGCGTCCAACGACCGGCCAGGGTAA
Organism: Amycolatopsis sp. 195334CR; assembly: GCF_017309385.1. Taxonomy (NCBI): domain Bacteria; kingdom Bacillati; phylum Actinomycetota; class Actinomycetes; order Pseudonocardiales; family Pseudonocardiaceae; genus Amycolatopsis; species Amycolatopsis sp. 195334CR. The sequence continues at coordinate 2,118,959 of NZ_JAFJMJ010000001.1, forward strand.
TTTCCGCTGCGCGGCGCGGCCACGCATTTTCTCTCCGTACGATCACCATGTGCGCACCAGCCGCCTCCGCCAGAGCCTTCCTCCGCGGTTCCCCCTGTTGTTGCGCACCAGCCTCGGCTTCGCCGCGCTCGGCGTCGGATCCAGCGTGTGCGGTTCGGGCGTGGTGTTCCTGCTGCTCGCGCTGCAGGGCATTCCGCACGACGTCGGCGAGCACGGCTGGACGATGGCCATCTGCGCCGCCGCGTACACGCTGTTCTCCCTGCTCGCCGGTTCACTGTGGACAGCGCTACTGCAGCGCCGGACCGCCGTCTGGTTCCTGTTCGACCGGGAACCCACCGAGGACGAGGTTCGCCGCGCGCTCCGCATCCCGATCGATCTCGCGCTGGTCAGCGGCACTTTGTGGCTGACCGGCTCGCTGGTGCTCGGCACGCTCGCCTGGGTGCTGGGCTCGGTGTGGGACGCGATGGGCGTCGGGCTGATCATCCTGCTCGGCGGCCTGACCACGGCCGGCCTGACGTACCTGCTCGCCGAGCGGCTGGCCCGCCCGGTGATGACGCTGGCGCTGAAGGCCCGCCCGGCCGACGGCACGCTCTCGGTGACCGTGCTCACCCGGCTGGTGCTGACCTGGGCGCTGGCCAGCGGCGTGCCGATGCTCGGCGTGCTGCTCGTGGTGTTGCCGCCGAACCTCGGCACCCGCGATCCGGGCCCGAGCCTGGTCCTGCTCTCGGCGCTCGGCCTGGTGATCGGGGCCATCACGACCGCACTGCTGGCCCGCTCGGTCGCCACGCCGTTGCACCAGCTCAAGGTCGCGCTGGACCGCGTCGCCCGTGGGCGCACGGACGTGCGCGTCCCGGTCGACGACTCCAGTGAGATCGGCAAGCTCCAGGCGTCGGTCAACGACATGGTGGACGGGCTGCGTGAGCAGGCCCGGCTGCGTGATCTGTTCGGCAGGCACGTGGGCGCGGACGTGGCGCGGCACGCGCTCGAGTACGGCGCCTCCCTCTCGGGGGACGTGCGCGAGGTGACCGCGCTGTTCGTGGACGTGGTCGACTCGACGGCGATGGCGTACCAGTCGCCGCCGGTCGAAGTGGTGCGCAAGCTCAACCGCTTTTTCGCCTCCGTGGTCGACGCCGTGGGCACGCACGGCGGATTGGTCAACAAGTTCCAGGGCGACGCGGCCCTGTGCATCTTCGGTGCGCCGACGCGGCTGGCTGATCCGGCGACGGCGGCACTACAGGCGGCCCGGTCCATCCGGGACTCCGTCCGCGAAGCCGGTGAGTTGGACCTGGGCATCGGCGTGGCCAGTGGCCGGGTGTTCGCCGGGCAGCTCGGGTCGAGTAGTCGGTTCGAGTACACGGTGATCGGTGACGCGGTCAACGAAGCGGCCCGGCTCACCGACAGCGCGAAGAAGGTGCGCCACCGGATCCTGGCCAGCCAAGTCGTTGTCGAAGCCGCCACCACCACCGAACGAGGTCGCTGGCGCCGTCACCGACGCCTGCAACTCCGCGGACGACAACAGCCTACGGTCACCTACACACCGACTGCCTGAATCCGCCCCGAGTTGTCCACAGGTGGGGTGGTTGTCCACAGATTTGCCCCGGCCGGGGCCGACGCGTTCCGCCGAGGCGCGCTGCAGCGCACAGTCAGGGAGTGCTCCGAGAAATCAGAACGGCCTCACGCCGTCGCCAAGGTGGGCCAGCGCAACAACGTCGCGCCCCAGGTCAGGCCGGCGCCGAACGCGCTCAGCAGGACCCGCTGACCGGCGATCAGCGTGCCGTCGCGCTGCGCGTCGGCCATCGCGAGCGGGATGGACGCGGCACTGGTGTTGCCGGTCCGCTCGATGTTCACCACGAGCGCGTCCTGCGGCAGGCCGAGGTACTTCGCGGTGGCCTGCAGGATGCGGATGTTGGCCTGGTGCCCGATGAACCGGTCCACGTCGCCGACGGTCCAGCCCGCCTGGTCCAGCACACTGCGCGAGGCCTCGGCCATCCGCGTACCGGCCTGCCGGAACACGGCCTGCCCGTGCATGTCGAGGAAGTAGTCGTGCGGGTTGTCCGACCGCCGCTGCTTCGCGCCGCCGGCGGGGACCATCAACAGGTCCGCCAGCGCACCGTCGCTGTGCAGGGCGAACGGGCCGAGCGCGCCGAGTTCGTCGGCGTCGCCGGCCCGCAGCACCACGGCACCCGCGCCGTCCCCGAAGATCGGCACGGTGCCGCGGTCGTCCGGATCGACCAGCGTGGTGAAGGTGTCCGCCCCGATCACCAGCACCCGCCGCGCGATCCCGCCCGCGATGAACCCGCTCGCGGTCGCCAATGCGTAGAGGAACCCGCTGCACACAGCGTTCACGTCGACCGCGTTGACCTCACCGAGGCCGAGCCGGGCGGCCACCTGCGGCGCGCTGGCCGGGCACACCTGGTCCGGCGTGGCGGTAGCCAGCACCACCGCGTCGACCTCGGTCGACCCGGCCGAGTCCAGCGCCTGCCTGCCCGCGGCCACTGCCATGTCCACAGTGGACGTTCCAGCCTCGGCCACCCGCCGCTCGGCGATGCCGGTACGGCTGCGGATCCACTCGTCGGAGGTGTCGAGCCGGGCGGCGATCTCCTCGTTGGCGAGCACGCGCGGCGGCAGCCACGCGCCGAGTCCACAGAGCACGGCGGCCACTACAGATTCCTCCACCGGCCAGAGGGAGGGAAAACCTGGCCGCTCCTCTCTTTTAAGACCTACCTCTCGGTATACCGGTGGGTTGTGTCCCAGGTCTCAATTCGAAGAAATTTCGCATTCCTTGCCGGGGTACCGGAATGGTCATTCGTCCCGCGCGATTCACGATCACCGGAACCAGCGTGGCCTCAGTGTTCGACGGGAACGGGCGGGAGGAACAGGTCCGCGAGGTCGCCGGGCGCGTGCGTGACGGAGCCCACCCGCGCCGGGTCGGCGCGGGCATCCGGGAAGTACGACAGCACCGCGGGCCGGGAGTCAGCCGAGGAAGGCCAGTACCGCCAGTACGCGCCGGTGCCCGGTCTCGTCCGGCGGCAGGTCGAGCTTCGCGAAGATGTTGCCGACGTGCTTGTGCACCGCCCGATCGGTGACCACCAGCCGCCGGGCGATCTCACCGTTGGCGAAGCCCTGCGCCATCAGTTCCAGCACCTCGCGCTCACGCGCGGTCAGAGCGGCCAGCGGGTCGTGGCGCTTCGTCAGCAACTGCGCGACCACTTCCGGGTCCATCGCCGTGCCGCCACCGGCCACCCGCTCGAGCGCGTCCAGGAACTCCGCCACCCGGGCGACCCGGTCCTTCAGGAGGTACCCGACCCCGCCCTCCCCGCTGGAAAGCAGCTCACCGGCATAGGTCTGCTCGACGTACTGCGAAAGCACCAGCACCGGCGAGCCCGGCGTCTCCTTCCGCACACGCAGCGCGGCCCGGACGCCCTCGTCGGTGAACGACGGCGGCAGCCGGACGTCCACAATGGACACGTCGGGCCGGTGCCGCGCCGCCGCCTCGATGAAGGCCGGGGCGTCGGTGACCGCGTCGACCACCTCGTGGCCGGCGGTGCCCAGCAGCAGTTTGAGGCCTTCGGCCAGCAGGACGTTGTCCTCGGCGATCAGGACGCGCACGGGCAGTCCATCGCCACCACGGTCGGGCCGCCCACCGGGCTGTCCACCACGAACTGCCCGTCCAGCGCGGCGATCCGGCGCCTCATCCCGGCCACGCCGGTTCCCCTCTCCTCGCTGATGCCGCCGCGCCCGTTGTCCAGCACGACCACGCTCAATGTATCGCCGATGCGGGTGACGGTGACCTGCGCGCCAGTCGCGCCGCTGTGCTTGACCACGTTCGTGAGCGCCTCGTTCACCACGAAGTACGCGGCGGCCTCCACCGGGGCGGGCACCTTGCCGAGCGAGGGCACATCCAGTTCCACCGGCAGCGGGCAGTTCGCCGCGACCGCGGCCAGCGCGCCCTCCAGCCCCCGGTCGGCCAGGATCGGCGGGTACATCGAGCGCAGCACCCCGCGCAGTTCGGTCATCGCCTCCTCGGCGCCCTCCCGTGCTTCGGCGAGCAGGGCGGCGACGGCCTGCGGATCCCGCGCGAGCTGCTGTTCGGCCAGACCCAGCCGCATCGCGATGGACACCAGCCTGGCCTGCGTGCCGTCGTGCAGGTCGCGTTCGATGCGCCGCAGTTCGGCACCGTGGGCGTCGACCGCACCGGCCCTGGTCTCCTCCAGCGTCTCCACCCGCTCGGTCAGCTTCTCCCTGGCCGACGGCGCCAGCAGCAGCCCCGAGACGCGGGCGCTCAGGTCGGCGACCAGCGGGGCCACGAACACCGCCAGGCCGAAGCACAGCACGAGCTGCACCAGTCCGAGCCCGGCGGCGCTGCCCCAGCTGGTCACCGGGATGTTCGCGATCACCCGCATCGGGTCGTCCTCCGGGAACAACCACCACAGCGAGATGGCGGGCACGGCGATCAGCGGCAGCACCGCGAGGCTGGTGCCGAACGTGCCCAGCACCAGCCCGCTCAGCATGTTCGCCGGCAGCCAGCGCAGATCGCGCAGGGTGGCCGGGTCGGCGAGCTGCGCGCGCAGGTCACCGTCGGACCGCTCGTGGCCGGGGATCTCCCGGCCGAGCCGGGCGCCGGCCCGCCGCCGCTCGAAGTCGGCGGTCCGGCCGAGCCACCGCAGTTCGTGCGGCAGCGCCACCAGCCCGATGCCGAGCAGGCTCACCGCGGCGGTGAAGAGCATCACCGGCAGCATGAAGGCGGTGACGATGCCCGTACCCAGGGTGCCGAGGCAGTACCGGAAGGCCGCGACCGCACGCCGCCACAGGTTGTCCATACCGCTGATTCTTCACCGCCTCACCCCCTCAGCGCGGTGGGACTGGCTACACCATTCGCCGCGGAATCTAGGCTCGGTGCATGTCGACTGGGGACGTACTGACCACGCGTGCGCTGAACCGCGCCACCTTGAGCCGTCAGCTGCTGCTGGAGCGGGAGCGGATGTCCGCGTACGACGCGGTGGAGCACCTCGCCGGGCTCCAGGCGCAGTCCCCGTCTCCGCCGTACTTCGCGCTGTGGACGCGGCTGGTCGGCTTCCAGCCGGACGAGCTGGCGCAACTGCTGCTCGACCGCCGGGTGGTCCGCATCGTCACCATGCGCGGCACCGTGCACCTGCTCACCGCACGCGACGCGCTCGACTGGCGGTCGCTCACCCAGCCGATCATGGAGACCGATCTCCGCGGCAACACCCAGCACTCCCCGCACTGGCAGGACCTGGACTTCGCCGCCGTGGCGGCACACGCGCGAGAACTGCTCGCCGAGGAGCCACGATCGGCCAAGGTGCTCGGGGAGGCACTGGCCGAGCGGTGGCCCGGACGCGCGCCGTCCTCGCTCACCCAGGTGGCCAGGAACCTGCTGCCACTCGTGCAGATCCCGCCGCGCGGTCTGTGGGGCAAGTCGGGCCAGCCCACCTACGTCACGCTGGACGACTGGATCGGCGAGGCCATTCCCTCGAACCCATCGCCGGAGGACTTCGTGCTCCGCTACCTGCGCGCGTTCGGTCCGGCGAGCGTGCAGGACGTGCAGGCCTGGTGCGGCCTGACCAGGCTCGGCGAAGTAGTCGATCGGCTGCGGCCGCGACTGCGCTCCTTCCGCAACGAGGCCGGACGCGAGTTGTTCGACCTGCCCGGCGCCCCGCGTCCGGATCCGGACACCCCGGCGCCGGCTCGCTTCCTCGGCGGTTTCGACCAGAACGTGCTCTCCTTCGCCGACCGCACCCGCGTGCTCAGCGAGGAGTACCGCAAGCGGATCTTCACCAAGAACGGGCTCATCCCGCAGGTGGTGCTGGTCGACGGCTTCGTGTGCGGCCGGTGGAGCCTCGGCCGGGACAAGGGCATCGCCACGCTGGCCGTGGAACCGTTCGAGAAGATTTCCAAAAAGGACATCCGGGCGCTGGAAAAGGAGGGCGCGGAGTTGCTCCGGTTCGCCGAACCCACCGCGAAGGGCCACGATTTCCGGATCGATTGGTAGCGTCTGATCATGCCCCGTCCCAGCGTGGAAGCCGAGCGGCGCGCGCAGATCCTGCGGGCGGCGTGCGCGGTCATCGCGGACAAGGGGTTCGCGCGGCTGCGAGTGTCCGATGTGGCGGTGGCGGCCGGGGTCAGCGGCGGCACGGTGCACTACTACTTCGACACCAAGCAGGATCTGGTGCACGCCGCGTTCGAGGACAACTACACGCGTTCCCTGCAACGGCGTCGGTGGATCCTGGACACCACCGACGATCCGGTGCAGAAACTGCGCCTGGTGGTGGATTCGTACCTGCCCGACGGCGACGAGACGACCGAGGCCTGGAAGGTCTGGGCGGAGCTGTGGTCGCAGGGCATGCACCAGCCGGAGCTGCGCGAACTGCACGACCGGATGTACGGCGACTGGCGGCGCATCGTGGCCGGGGTGATCCGCGACGGGCAGCGCGGCGGGCAGTTGCGGCCGGGCAACGCTGTGCACCTGGCGAACATGCTCATCTCGATGATCGACGGCCTCGCCTACCAGGTACTGCTCGGCTCGACGGCGATGCCGGTGAGCCGGATGCGGGCCACCTGCCTCGCCTTCCTCGACGATCTGAAGGTTCCCTCGGGGTAACTGACTTTCGTTGCAGTAACGGATTTTTCCTGAATACGTTCGGTGCGGTCCGCGACGAACGAGAGGAAGAACCGGATGAGCGCAATCGTGGTTTTTGGGGCCGGCGGCCGGGCGGGCCGGGCCATCCTCGCCGAGGCGACCAGGCGGGGACACCGGGTGACGGCCGTGGTGCGGGATCCGGCGAAATACCCCGACCTGGCCGCGGGGACGACCGACGGCACGGGCGATATCAGCGTGGTCGCCGGGGACATCGGCAGTGCGAGCAGCGTCGCCGGGGTGGTGGCGGGACACGACGCCGTGGTGCACGCTGCGGCCGCATTGGCTCGACCGGCCGACCTGGTTTTCGCCGAGGCGGCGTTGGCGCTGCTCGACGGGTTGCCGCGGGCGGGGGTCAGCCGGCTGGTGGCCATCGGCATGGCCGCCAACCTGGAGGTCTCGCCAGGGGTGCGGCTGATGGACGAGCCGGACTTCCCGGCCGAATACTTACCGTTCGCGCTGGGGCACACCGCCGGGTTGCACGTGCTGCGAGCCGCGCCGGCCGAGGTGGACTGGGTCATGCTCACCCCGCCGATGGTGCTCGACGAGGGCCCGTGCACCGGCCGCTACCGCACCGGCGGCGACGAGGTCCTCACGCCCGGCGAGCCGGGTCACCTGTCCTACGCGGACCTGGCGATCGCCGTACTCGACGAGATCGAAACGCCCAAGCACCACCGCACCCGGATCGCCGTCGGCGACTAACCACGCAGGTGGATCACCGTGGGGCGGTCGGCGTCGAAGGCGTCGTGGAGGACCTCGGTGAGGCCGTCGTAGTCGGGCAGGGTGAGGCCGTGGCAGCCCAGGGACCGGCCCAGTTCCGCGAAATCGGGGCTGGGCAGGTCGACGGCGAGCGGGAGGTCACCGCGTTCGGCCATTTCGTCGCGGATCTCGCCGTAGCCGCCGTTGTCCACCACGAGCACCGGCAGCGGAAGTTGGAGAGCGGCGGCCGCGGCCAGTTCCGCCACGGTGAACATGATGCCGCCGTCACCGTGGAGAGCCGCGACTCGCGCGGTCGGGCGTCCCACGCGGGCGCCGATGGCGGCGGGCAGGCCGTAGCCGAGGGTGCCGAGGCCGGTCGGGTACAGGAAGGAGCCGGGGGTGTAGCGCGGCAGGTTCGACAACGCGCCGTAGTAGCAGACCATCGCGCTGTCGGCGGCGAGAATGCCGTCGCGGCCCAATGTTTCGTCGAGGGCGGCGAGGATCGGCAACCACGGGCCGCCCTGTCGCGTCGCCTCGGCGAAGATCTGCTGGCGCCAGCGCGCGACCCGCTCAAAAGAATCCGAAATAGAAACTCGGGTGATGCCGTCGAGCAGGGCGCGCAGCGTGCTCGCGGCGTCGCCGACCAGCGGCACGTCCGGATTGGCGTTGGTCACCACGCCAGCCGGATCGATGTCGATGCGGATCAGGCGACCGGGAAAGCGCAGCGGGCCGTTCCACAGGTCGGCGGGTGCCAGCTCGGTGCCGACGGCAAGCACCACGTCGCAGTCGGCGGTGAAGTCCGCGGCGGACAAATGATGCAGCCCGGCGCCCAGTGCGCAGGCGTGGTCCTCGGGCAGGATTCCCTTGCCGTTGGCCGAAGACAGCACCGGGGCGCCCAGGCGGGCGGCGAGTTCGGCGAGTGGTTCGGCGGCACCTCGCGCACCACCGCCGACCAGCACGCCGGGCCGTTCCGCCGCGTTCAGCAGTTCGAGCGCCCTGGCCAGCGCTTCCGGCGCGGGTACCGGCCGCGCGACCGGGATCGGGGGCACCGGGTCGACGTCGTCCGCCTCGTCGATCAGGTCGAGCGGGAGTTCCAAGTGGACGGGACGCGGCCGTCCGGATCCCAGCTGCGCGAACGCCTGCGCCACCGCGGCCGGAAGCTCGGCCACGCTGGTCACCCGGTGGCTGCCCGCGGTGACCGCCGCCATCGCGCCGGTCTGGTCGCGCACCTCGTGCAGGATTCCGTTGCCACGCCCGGGATGCCGTACCGGCGGGCCGGGCGAGATCACCAGCACCGGCACCGAGTCGGAGTACGCCTGCGCGGCCGCGGTGGCCGCGTTCAGCACGGCCGGACCGCTGGTGGTCAGGCACACGCCGGGCTTGCCGGTGACGCGTGCGTAGCCGTCGGCGGCGAAACCGGCGCCCTGCTCGTGCCTGGTCAGCACGTGCCGGACGCCGTACCGGCCGAGTTCCGCGTAGATCCCGAGGTTGTGCGTGCCGGGAATGCCGAACAGCACCTCGACGCCGTGCGCGGCCAGCGACTCCACCAGCGCGGCTCCACCGCTGAGCTTCACGTGCGTTCCTCTCCGGCCCTGGTGAGCAGCGCGTCGACGGCGACCACACCGTCGGCGCCCACCCGCACCGGGTTCAGTTCGATCTCGGCCACCGCTGCGCAACCGGCCAGCACCGAGGAGACCGCCGCTACCGTCTCGGCCAGCGCCTTCACGTCCAGCGGTTCTCGCCCGCGCCAGCCGTCCAGCAGCGGATAGCACCGGAGCCTACGCAGCATCGTCATCGCGCGCTCGGTGTCGACCGGGCCGAGTTCGATGGTGGTGTCGCGCTGCAGTTCCGCGTCCGTACCCCCGGCGCCGACCAGCACCAACGGCCCGAACGCCGGATCGCGCCGGGCGCCGATGATGATCTCCACTGTGGACTCGCGGGTGTCCATCTCCTCCAGCACGTACCGGCCGGGGCCGAGCTTGTGCAGCATGTCCTCCAGCGTCCACACCGCCGACATGGCATCCGTCAGCCCGAGCGCCACCCCGCCGGAATCGCTCTTGTGCGCGAGGAAGTCCGCCTTGAGCGCGTACGGCGGTTGCAGGCGTTCCGCGGCGGCCAGCAGGCTTTCGCGATCGGTCACCGCTTCACCGGCGGGGAACCGCACCCCCGCCGACGCCACCAGGTCGCGGGCGGCGAGATAGCCCTCGCCGACCGGGGCGGCGCTGCCCCACACGAGCGGCAACGGCCACGGCGGCGCGAACTGCGAGGCGGTGCCGAGCGCGCCCGCCGCCGCCTCGACGGTGTGGTACGTCGGGACGCCGCAGTCCCGCAGCGCGCGCACCGCGTCGGAATCGGCCGACATGCTGTGCACCACCACCGGGATCCCGGTGCGGTGCACGGCGAAGCCGAGTTCGGCGACCACCCCGAGTTCGGTCTCGCGCAGCGTCGGCGTGTCCTCGCCGTAGCTGCCGAAGTACCCGGTGAGCAGCACCGAATCCACCTCGCCGCTGCCGGTCAGCTCGCGCACGACGCGGGCGTAGCTGCGCAGGTCCTGCTCGCCACCGCCGGCCAGGTCGATCGGGTTGATCGAGTTCGCCGCGTCCGGCAGGCCCGCTTCGATCCGGGCCGCCAGCACCGCGGGCAGCGGCGTGACCCGCAGGCCGGCGCGCGCGGTCACGTCGGCGGCAACCGCGCCCTGTCCGCCGCTGTCGCCGACGATGGCCACCCGCTTGCCCTTGGGTCGCGTGGTCAGTTGCAGGTAACGGGCCAGGTCGACCACCTCGGCCGGGGTGCGCACGCGGACCGCGCCCGAAGCGCGGCAGGCCGCGTCGACCACGTCGAGCGAGGAGGTCAGCGCGCCGGTGTGCGACCTCGCCGCTGTCCGCCCGGCGTGGCTCTCGCCCACGGTCAGCACCACCACCGGCTTGTCGGCCTCGGTCAGCCGGGTGATCGTGCGGACCAGCTCGCGGCCGTCGCCGAAGCTCTCCGCGTAGATCGCCACCACGCGCGTGGACTCGTGCTCGACCAGTTCGCCGACCATCTCCTCCAGCGTCAGGTCCGCCTGGCGGCCCACCGAGACGAACCGCGAGACGCCGATGCCCGCCGACGCGGCGAGCCCGGCCAGCTCCAGCCCGACCTGGCCGCTCTGCGAGACGATGCCGAGCGCACCCGGTTCGAACTGGCCCCAGGCCAGCTCCAGCTGGGTTTCCGCGTCAAACAGGCCGAGGCAGGCCGGGCCCAGCAGCCGCGCGCCGCCCGCACGCACCCGGCGCGCGAGCTCGTAGTCGTCCTCGATGCCGTCGCTGATCCCGACCAGGCCGCGGGCGCCCAGCTCCAGCGCTTCGTCGACGATCTCCGGGACCGCGCGGGCCGGCACGCTGAACACCACCAGCTCAGGCGGTTCCGGCAGGTCACTGAGACTGGCGTAGGGCACGCGGCCGACCACGGCGCCGCCGCGGGAGTTGACCAGGTAGACGCGGCGGCGGTCCTCGCCGGTCAGCGCGCCCCTGGCCAGCCAGTGCCCCCACTTGGCCGGGTCCGCGCTCGCGCCGACCACGGCGACCGACGCCGGATCGCTGAAGGGCCGGGGTTCCTCGCTCATGCCCTGGCCAGCCTTCTGGCGATGACCAGCCGCTGGATGTCCGAGGTGCCTTCCTCGATCTCTTCGAGCTTGGCGTCGCGCATCCACTTCTCCACGAGGAATTCCTGTGAGTAGCCCCAGCCGCCGAGCGTCTGCACAGCCGCCCAAGTGCACCACATAGCGTTCTCCGAACCAACCAGCTTGGCCGACGCGGCCTCGGCGGTGACCGGTTCCCCGGCGTCGAACAGCCGGGCCGCGCGCTGCGTGAGCAGGTGCGAGGTGTCCACCTTGACCGCCATGTCGGCGAGCCGGAAGGCTACCGCCTGGTGCTCGATGATCGGCACCCCGAACTGGATCCGGCGGCCGGCGTAGTCGAGCGCGAGGTCCAGCGCGGCGCGGGCGAGGCCGGTGGTGGCCGCGCCGATCAGGATGCGCGAGGCGTCGAAGGTGCGCATCAGCCCGTAGAAACCCCGCCCCTCCTCGCCGAGCCGGTCGGCCACCGGCACACGGACGTCGTCGAGGAAGACCTCCGCGTTCACGATCGCGCGCTGGCCGAGCTTGCGCATCGGCTTGCCGACGGACAGGCCGGGGGTGTCCCGGTCGACCACGAACGCGGTCACGCCCTTGGCCCCGCGCCCGGGATCGACCGTGGCGAACAGGACGAACCACTTCGCGTAGGGCGCGTTGGAGATCCACGCCTTCTGTCCATTGAGGACGTAACTGTCGCCGTCGCGGACGGCGCGGGTGCGCAGCGAGGCGGCGTCGGAACCGGCGTCGGGCTCGGTGACGGCGAGCGCGGTCAGCGGCGGATCGTCGCCGGTGAGCGGGGTGAGCCAGCGGTCGCGCTGCTCCGGGCTGCCGAGTTCGAGGATCGGGTCGGCGAAGAAGCCGTTGGAGGTGATCAGGTTGCCGATGCCGATGTCCCCGTGGCACAAGGCTTCCTGCACCAGCGACTGGGTGACCAGATCGGTCACGCCGCCACCGCCGGCGGACTCCGGCAGCATGAACGAGGTCAGGCCGACCGCGGCCGCGCGGCGCCACAGCTCCAGCGGCGATTCGGTCTGCGCGTCGTCGACCGCCCTGGCGATCGGGCGGATCTCCCTGGCCGCGAACTCGGTGGCCAGCTCGCGGAACTGGCGCTGCTCCGGGGTCAGCGGCACGGCGTCGCGAAGGACGTGGGGCATCGGCTTTCTCCTGTCGACGACGGCGGCGAGAGGATAGTTAACTGACGGATCAGTTATTCTCGAGGGTCACCCGCCAGGCCGACGCCTGTCAAGGGCTGAGGGGCCACTGCGGCGAGACCAGCACCGCGGGCGGCCTCGCGGGCAGGCAGCGCGGGAACGAGGCAACTGTCCCGGCGATCAGTGCGAGAACGAAGGCGGCCGCGCCCCACGATTAGCGCGAGAACGGGACGGAAACCACGGCGGTGGTCAGTGTGGGGCGACGCAGACACCATCCGCCGTCGCGGCGGTTGAGGGGGATCGCTAAGGGGTTACGACGGCATCGATCAGTTGGGGGCCATCGAGCAGGGAGCGGTCGTTGTGGTCCGCGCCGTGAACCGGGACGGCGCGTGCCCGGCCCGCGGCCGCCACCTCGATGCTCTGTTCCGGCGGCACAATCGAGTCCGCATCCCCGTAGATCACGACGACGGGGGCGTTGATGCGCCGAACATCCTCGGCCACCGGGAAGCGGTCCCACATCATCGACCGCACCGGGAGGAAGGGGTACTGCAGCTCTCCCACCGACGGCAGGTCGACGAACGGCGAGCGCAGGATCAGCGCCGCGGGCGGGTGCTCCGTCGCCAGCTTCGTCACCAGCGAGCACCCGAGGCTCTCGCCGTAGTACCGCAGCCGGTCCGCCGCCACGCCCTCGCCGACGAGGAACCGGTGCGCCGCGCGGATGTCCTGCGTAAGCCCCTCCTCGCTCGGCGAGCCCGGGTTGCCGCCGAAACCGCGGTAGTCGAAGAGCAACACGCTCAGCCCGCGCCCCGACAACGCGCGCGCCAGCGGCGCCCGCATCGACCGGTCACCGGCGTTGCCGGGCGCGACCAGCACGGTGAACCCCGTGTCCGGTCCGCGCGCCGGCACGAACCAGCCGCCCAGTCGCAGGCCGTCCTCGGTGTCGAAGGTGACGTCCCGCGCGCCCGGCAGGACCGACGCCGCCGGCGGCACCGCACCCGGTGAAGGCAAGTAAATGATCTTGCGCTGGAACGCGTACAACAGGGTGACCAGGAGCAGCGCCACCGCGGCCAGACAGCCCAGTCCGATCAGCCACGGCCGCCACATCGGCTCAGTGTGCCATGTGGCCACCGTGGCAAGAGTGTTATTCGATATTCACCCGAACGTGTGGGTCCGTACGTAGGAATTTTGGTCGCTTACTGGACGTGACATCTCGCCTCACACGTCCGAGGGAGTTACCGCCGGAACAGGTGAAGAACACCAGTTGACTACTCAGTGTCATCCGGGGTCCACCGGAAGTCGGCAAAACGGTGACATTCCGTTCCGAATCGACCTTTTCACCAGGAGATTCGCCGGGCTGTACAAGGTTTACCCGGGGGTGCCGGACTGCCTAGGCTCCGCTCAGCGCGGTGACCTGCCCCAGTCACCCGTTGTCGAGGAGCGAGCCATGATGTGGATGGCCCAACGCCCTGCAACCGCCGTGCCGACGGTGCCGCTGATGCCGCCGTTGTCGTCGGTGCTGTCCGTGCGGACGAGTTCACCCGTGCTCGTCGGCCGGGACACCGAGCTGACCACGCTCGTCGAGCTGGTCACCGAACGCCCGTCGGCCGTGCTGCTGGAAGGCGAAGCCGGCATGGGCAAGACCCGGCTGGTGCAGGAGCTGCTGCGGCGGCCCGAACTGGCGGGCACGCGCGTGCTCACCGGCTCGTGCCAGCCGCTGCGAGAACCCTTTCCCTACGGCCCGGTGCTGGAAGCGCTGCGCGGGGTCGCCGATTTCCCGATCGGGCCGCTGAGCCCGGTGGCCGGCGTGCTCCGGCCACTGCTGCCGGAGATCGCCGACCTGCTGCCGCCGCGCCCGCAACCGCTGGCCGACACCGCCGCCGAACGGCACCGCGAGTTCCGCGCCATCCGCGAACTGCTCGGCGCCTGCGGTCCCGCGCTGCTGGTCATCGACGACCTGCACTGGGCCGACGAGCGCACGCGCGACCTGCTGTGGTTCGTGCTGTCGCGCCCGCCGGAGCAGCTCGGCGTGGTGGTCACCTACCGCAGCGAGGACCTGCGCACCGGTGGCCCGCTCGGCGTGCCGTACCGCCCGGCCGAGGGCGTGCGCGCGGCCCGCGTGCAGCTCGGCCCGCTGGACGTGCCCGCGGTGCGCATGCTGGCGTCGACCATTCTCGACGCGCCGCGCGTGGCCGAGGAGTTCGCCGCGAAGCTGCACGAGAGCACCGCGGGCATCCCGTTCGTGGTGGAGGAGACCCTGCGCGCGCTGCGCGGTCCGGCCGGTGCGGTCGAGGTCGATCGCGCCACCGGGCACCGGCTGCTGGACAGCCTCGAAGTGCCGGTGCTCCTGCGCGAGGCGATGACCGAGCGGATGAGCACGCTGTCCGACACCTCGGTGCGCGTGGCGCGCTCGGCCGCCGTGCTCGGCGTGCCCGCCGAGATCTCGCTGCTCGGCGCGCTGGCCGGGTTGCGCGGGCGGCCGTTGTCCACCGCGCTGGCGCAGGCGCTGGACGCCGGGGTGCTGCGCGAGGTGACCCGCGACCGCTACGGCTTCCGGCACGCGCTGGCGATGAAATCGGTCTACGACGCGATCAGCGGCCCGGAAAGACAGTTGCTGCACGCGCGCGCGATGCGGGCGCTGGCAGCTACCGAACCCCCACCACTGGTGCAGCTGGCCGGGCACGCGAAGGCGGCCGGTCGCATCGGCGAATGGCAGCGGTACGCCGAGGCGGCGGCGGACCAGGCAGTCGAACTCGGTGAGACCTCACTGGCCATCGACGCGCTGCAGGCAGTGCTCGACGGCACCACGCCCGCGGCCGAGGACGCGGGCCGGATGGCCGAAAAACTCAGCCGGGTGGCGTTGCGCGGGCTGCGCCCCGACGTCACCAGGACGCTGGAGAAGGTGATCGGCCAGTACGAGCTCTCCCCGGTGGTGCGCGGCACCATTCGGATGAACACCGGCCTGCTGCTGGTGCGCAAGAGCGGTGAACTGTCCCGCGGGCGCGCCGCCGTGCAGAAGGCCATCGACGAACTCGCCGGCGACCCGGAACTCGCCGCCCGCGGCATCAACCTGCTGGCCCAGCCGATCGACGGCACCACCCCGCTGGCCTGGCACCAGCGCTGGATGGACCGCGCGCGCCAGGTCCACGACCAGCTCGACGACCCCGAACTGCGGCTGGCGCTGACCGCCGACCGCATCGCCGGGCGCGCGCACATCGGCGACGGCTCGGCGTGGGACGAGTTCGAGCGGTTCAAGTCCGAGGCGGGCGAGGTCGCGGTGACCGTGGCCGAACGCGTGCAGCAGGCGCGGTTCTGGTGCAACCTCGCCGACGCCGGCGCCTGGGTCGGCCACTTCGACCGCGCCGCGCTCCTGCTCAAGGACGGCCTGCGCATCGCGAACTGCGCCGGCGCGCTCTTCGTCACCGGCAACGGCCAGTCCACCAGGGCGCGGCTCGACTGGCTGACCGGCAACTGGTCCGGGCTCGCCGAATCCGCCGAAGCGCTGCGCGAGAAGTACCGCGACCTCGCGGCGATCACCTCGGAGTCGGCGCTCGTGCTGGCCGGGCTCGCGTGCGTGCGCGGTGAGTTCGAGGAAGCCGAAAAGCACCTGGCGGCAACGAACCTGCTCAACCCCGACCAGGGCGTGATGACCGTGGTGCTCAGCGCGGCGGGCATGCTCTCGCGGGTGCGCCTCGCCGCCGGTGACCTGCCCGGCGCGTGCGCGGCGGCCGACCACGGCATGGCGACCGCGCGGCGCAAGGAGATCTGGGTGTGGGCGGCGGAGTTGGTGCCGTCCGCGGTCGACGCCTACGTGCACGCCGGGCGCCTCGACGACGCGGAGCGGGCGATCGAGGACTTCGCCAGAGGCATCGCCGGGCGCGACGCACCGGCGGCCTCGGCGGGACTCGCTTCCGCCCAGGCCGTTTTGCTTGCCGCACAAGGGAAGCACGCGGAAGCCGCGGAACGCTTCGCGAGCGCGCGCGAGCTGGCGGACGCGATGCCGATGCCGTACCTGGCGCACTGGGCACGGGAACGCGGTGCGCTGTCCCGTCTCGAAGCGGGTGACACGAGCATCGCGCTCACCGAATTGAGCGCCGCCGCCGACGGTTACGAAACGCTCGGTGCGGCGCGTGACGCGGGCCGGTGCCGCCACCGGTTGCGCGAACACGGCGCCTGGGCCCCGTCACAACGCGGCAGGCGCGGTTACGGACAGCAATTGTCGCCGCGCGAGAAGGAGGTCGCGGAAATGCTCGCGGCCGGGCGCACCAACCGGGAAATCGCGAACGGCCTATTCCTGTCGCCACGCACCGTGGAGCAACACGTGGCGAATGTGCTGCGAAAACTCGGCGCGCGGTCACGCACCGAAGTCGGTCGGAAAACTTCTTTAAATACGTACCCCTAGTGAAAGTTTTGCGGATTGTTCGCCTGGTGGCCCCGGGTGAGGATTTTTCGTGAGGGACCCCAGCCACCGGATCGAACGGAGTACCCATGGTGAACATCCGCAAGCCCCTGTACGTGGGCCTGCTGGCCGCGGTGACCGGCCTGACCGTCGCGGTCGGCGGAACCGCCACGGCCCAGCAGCCGGAGGGGCAGATCAAGGGCGCCGGCAGCGAAGCCGCCATCGCGGGCAGCTACGTGGTCAAGCTGAAGGACCAGATCGGCATCAGCTCGGTCGACGGCACCGCGGCGGAGTTGACCGCGAGACACGGTGGTTCGGTCGGCCACACCTACACCGCGGCGCTGCAGGGCTTCTCGGTGAACATGAGCGAGAAGCAGGCGAAGCGGCTGGCCGCCGACCCGCGGGTGGAGTACGTCGAGCAGAACGCGGTGCTGACCATCCAGGGCACGCAGAACAACCCGGTGTGGGGCCTGGACCGGATCGACCAGCGCAACCTGCCGCTGAGCAAGACCTACACCTACCCCAACGGCGGTGAGGGCGTCACCTCGTACATCGCGGACACCGGGATCTACCTGCAGCACCCGGACTTCGGTGGCCGTGCGACCAGCGGTTACGACTTCATCGACAACGACACCAACGCCTCCGACTGCCAGGGCCACGGCACGCACGTGGCGGGCACCGTCGGCAGCACGACCTACGGGGTGGCCAAGTCCACCAGCCTGGTCGCGGTGCGCGTGCTGAACTGCTCCGGTTCCGGTTCCTACGCCCAGATCGTGGCCGGCATCGACTGGGTGGCCAAGAACGCGAAGAAGCCCGCGGTGCTGAACATGAGCCTCGGCGGCGGTGCGGCCTCCACTGTGGACACCGCGGTGCGCAACGCCAGCAACGCCGGCGTGACCGTGGTGGTGGCGTCCGGCAATTCCAACGCGAACGCCTGCAACTACAGCCCGGCCCGCGCGCCGGAGGCGATCACGGTGAACGCCACCGACTCCAGCGACAACCGCGCGAGCTTCTCCAACTACGGCACCTGCTCGGACATCTTCGCGCCGGGCGTCAGCGTCACCTCCACCCGCAACGGCGGTGGCACGGCGTCGATGTCGGGTACGTCGATGGCTTCGCCGCACGTGGCCGGTGCCGCCGCGATCTACCTGTCGGCCAACCCCTCGGCCACCCCGGCCCAGGTGCAGACCGCGCTGAAGAACGCCGCGACCAACAACGTGGTGAAGAACCCGGGTTCCGGTTCGCCGAACAAGCTGCTCTACGTCGGCTGATCCGTCCACGCACGACACCGGCCCGCCGCATTTCCCCTGCGGCGGGCCGGTTCTTGTCGTGGCGGCTAGCGGCCGCCCCTGGCCTGGGACACCATCTGGTCGAACACCGGGCCGATGAACTGCTCCACCTGGTCCTCGAACTGCTCGACCGGGTTCTTCGGTTTGGGCTGGGTGGTTTCCGGCAGGTCGTCACGGGCCTCGCCCGCGCTCGCCGCGGCCGGCTTCTTCTTCTCGGGCTTCTTCTTCGTCTCCGAGGCGGCGACCACCGCGGTGGCCGGCTTGGGCGCCGCCTTCGGTTCCGTCGGCGGCGTTTCCGGTTGCACCGGCGGCTTTTCCACCACCGGCTCGGGCTGGGTGACCACCCGCGGCGGCGCCTGGACCGGCGCCTGCGCGGTTTCCAGCGGCGTGGGCACCGATTCCACCCCGTGCGTGCCGAGCCAGCCGACGAAGAACAACGCCGCGGCCGCGCCCATCACCAGTGCGGCGTGGCGCAGGCCACCGCGTTCGGCCGGGTTCGTCGGCTCACCGGCGCGGCGGCCCGCTTCGCTCGCCCCGATGATCCCGGTGCGGTCGTGCAGGTTCGCGGGTGCGGGCGTGCCACTGGGGAGCCGTCCCTGCCGCTGCCGAAGAGTCCGCGTCACCAGACCAAACCTCCGATGCTTGGTGTCACCGGCTTTGCGCCGACAGTGACCACGCGAGTGAGGCGAAGCTACCAGCGCGTTCAGCCCGGGCGGAACCGCACCCGCCCCACTTCCACGGCCGGTGCGCCGAGAACAACTCGATCGGGTGACGAGGAAATCGGTGAGCCGGCGGGCCGTTCGCCCCCCTTCGGCGAACGGACCGCCGGCTCAGCTCGTTCAGTGGTGCTGGTTGTTCTGACGCAGGTGCGCGATCAGCCGTTCCCGCAGGGCGGCACCGGCGGGCTCCACCGCGGGCTCCGCCCGGTGCTTCGGCGGGTGGGAAATGGTCGGGATCCGCTCGTGCTCCACGTCGACCCCGGCGAGCAGGCGGGCGGCCAGTGCCGGATCGCCGCTGGTGACCAGCCTGCCCAGGGCACCGCGGTGCATCTGCCCCATGCGGAGGCGGCCCCGCGGGTGCCCGGCGCGGCCGCGCACCGCGGGGTCGACCCGCAGCCGCACCACGCAGGGTCCAATGTGGAGCGCGGGGTCGGCGGTGAAGAACTCCAGCTGCGCGTTGAGATCCGCCTCCGCGTCGGCGTAGTCGGAAATGTCGTAACCGGCGGAGATCCGCCGCAGGAACGCGGCCAGTGCGGGCCGCACGGTGGCCGCCGCGTCGCGCACGCGGCGCCGCACCACCTGGCCGGGGCTGTCCACCCGGCAGGTGCAGCGCACCTCGGCGTCGAAGAGCAGGTCCGGGTCCTCGGCGGGCAGTGGTTCGGTGAACCCGAGTTCGTGGTCGGCCAGGTCCACCACCCACGACCGCAGGTAGTTGCCCAGCCAGGCGTCGGGGACGCGCCCGTCGGCGTCCACCACCACCGGTTCCCCCTCACGGGGTTCGAGCACCAGGGCGGTGCCGCGCCGCGGCGGCGTGATCGGCGCGAACAACCGGACCGCACGGGGGCGGCGCACTTCCAGGATCGGGTCGAAGGTCGGATCCGCCACCAGCACTCCATTCTCGGAAAAGCGCCAACGCACCATGCGGACCGGAAATGAATCTCCGGTCCTGCGCTGAATGCCGTACGCGGCCAGTCTCAAAGAGAGTAGTGGGAAAAAACAAGGCCATACCGCTGGCAAAAAAGATGACGTTTCGGGGACAACTACCGCCGAGCGGAAGCGGGACCGCTCACCGGCCGTCGGCCTGCTCGTACACCGTCGGCGCCACCGGGGTGTAGCCCGCCGAAACCGGTTCGCCGAAAACCGGGTTGAGCTGCACACCGAGCACGAAACCACTGATCAACCCGACCAGCAGGGCGGTGGCGACAATCCTGATCATCACCGCCGGGGCGCACATCATTCGCATCGGGAATCACCTTTTCCGGTAGCCATTTACCGTCGCAAGATCACGATATCCCGGCTACCGGAAACCTTCTGCGTCAAATGACGTGCAACGCGGAACTCAGCGCGCACCCTCGTCCAGCACGGCCCGCAGGGACGGCACGTGCACCCGGATCCAGCCCCGGCCGGTGGACACCACGCCCCGCCGCCGGAGTTCCTCCAGCACCCTGGTCACCGAAACCAGTGACGCGAGCACCATGTCCGCCAGTTCTCGCTGAGTCAAGCGAATCGTCACCAGTTCCCCGGATCGGCTCTCCGCGCGCGCCAGTTCGAGCAGGCACTGCACGGTGCGTCGCCGGGTGTCGAGGCGGTGCTGGTGGCGGTGGAGATCGCTGTCGCGCAGGCGGGCCACCGCGTTGGTCAGCACCGGCCAGGCGATGCGGGGCCGTTCGCGGCACAGCGCGGCGAATCGGACGGCGGGCACCACCAGCGCGCGGACCTGCCGCAACACCTGGACCGTGGCGGAAACCGGGCCGCCGTCGACCGCCGCCATGTCGCCGACGATCTCACCGGCACCGCGGCGTGTGAGGACCGTCCGGTTGCCGCTGGAGTCGGCTCGGTAGACCTCGACCAGTCCGCCGTAGAGCACGAATACTCCATCGGCGGCTTCGCCTTCGCGACAGAGCGTAGCCGGACGGGGATAGGAGCACAGCGCGCCCGCGCCCGCGAGCGCCTGCCGGTCGGGGGGCTCCAGCGCACCCCAGAAGGTGTTCGGGCCGGCCTTCGGGAGCGGATCCCGCCAGGTCACGGGCATGACGGAGTTCCCCCTCCCGCCGGCCGGTGGCGCCCGCTCAGGCGTCCCGGTTGCGCACCACGGAGTCGGCTCCGGGGCTGACCAGCGCTTCGTGCCCGTCGGGGAAACGCACGCGGTAGGGCGGCGTGCCGTCCGCGCCGAGCACTTCGACGATCTCGGCGAACCGGTCCTGCTGGCCGACCACCCGGCCGTGGGTCAGCAACTGGTCGCCGACGCTTGCCTGCATGGTTCCTCCCATCTTCGCCGGTTGTTCCAGAATGCCCGGTGAGCCGTCGCGAGCACAGGGTGCGCCAGGGTGAACTGCGTTTTCGAGCCACTCCCGAGCCCGGCGACGTACCCTGGTGCCATGTGCCGCAACATCACGAACCTGCGTGGTCTGGAGCCGGTCGCCACGGACGACGAGATCCAGGCCGCGGCCGAGCAGTACGTCCGGAAGGTCGGCGGGGTCAGCTCCGTCTCGAAGAACAACCGCGAGGCGTACGAGACCGCCGTCGCCGAAATCGCCGCGGCGACGGAGAAGCTGATCAACGCCCTGCCCGCGCGGCGGAAGCCGCCGGCCGTGGTGCCCCCGCTGCGGCGGCCCGAGGTGCAGGCGCGGATCGCCGCCCGAGAGGCAGCGAAGGCCGCTCAGGGCTGATCGCGCGTTTCACTTCCGGTACCGGCGACGCCTGATTCGGAAGCTTTCTGAGCGGTCCGTCCGACCGATTCCGGTGGCGACTCGACCCCATGGCGGAAGCGGAGGGATTTGAACCCCCGGTTGGTTTCCCAACGCTCGCTTTCAAGGCGAGTGCATTCGGCCGCTCTGCCACGCTTCCCTGCCCCGAGCCTAGCGCCTCGCCCTACCAGGCGCCCCCGAGGTGGTTGTTCACCCGGCTGAACGCCTCCCCCAGCACCACCTGCTCCTCTTCGGTGAGCAGATCGATCAGGTGCGCCCGCACCCCCGTCACGTGCGTGGGGGCCGCCCTCCGCAGCAGGGCCCGGCCGCTCTCCGTGAGCACCGTGACCACCCCGCGCCGGTCCGCCGGGTCGCGTTCGCGCTGGACGTGGCCTTCGTGCTCCAGGCGCCCCACCTGGTGCGACAGCCTGCTCTTCGTCGACCCCAGCATGGCCGCCAGGTCCGACATCCGCGCCCGGCCGTCCTCACTCGCCGACAGCGCCACCAGCACCTCGTAGTCGATGAGCGAGAGGTCGTGCTCCTCGGCGAGCTCCCGGTGCAACCGCTGCCGCAGGTGCAGGGTGGCGACGATGTACGACCGCCAGGCGAGCATCTCGCGCTCGCTCAGCCACCGCGGCTCTTCCTCGCTCATGCTACGCAGAGTAGATCCCGCACCCGCCTCCTCCGCAGCGGGGATCTTCCGCCGAAAGTGGCTGCCGAAACGGTTGTCTCACCGCCGTCGGAGGCGCATTCTGGTCGCAAGCGGATGGCACGACCCGAACCGCGGCACACCGGCCAGGCGCGCCGGGACGGGCCTCCACCCGGGAGAGGGTTAGGTGGTGCAGTGACGGATGATTCCTCGCGGTTGACCGACGGCTGTGTCCCCACGACCGGGGCGGCCCGATTGGCGACCAGGTCGTGATTGTGAACAGTGCGAGCGCGGGTATTCCACGTGCGCTCGGGTCTTGAAACGCGCATTTCGGCGTCGTTCGAGCTCGTGTTCGGTGTGGCCTCCGTGCCCACACCGCCGGTGCTCAACGCCGGCCCGGCACTGCGGCCGACCGCGTTAGTTTTTCCATGACAACCTCGGTAGTCCTGGGTGCACGCCCCCGCTGCGGGTGCGTGCACCCAGGCTTTTTTCTTGCCCAGGCGGGGTTTCCCGGCGAGGACTAGGCTTTGCCGCGTGCGATTCGACGAAGGTGCGGGCCTCGACCTGTCCGAGGTCTCCGATCAGCGTGGCGGCGGCGGGATCGGCGGCCGGGTCGCCCTCGGCGGTGGTGGGCTCGGCGTGCTCGGCCTGGTGGTCTACTTCCTCCTCGGCCAGTTCGGCGGGGTCTCGCCGAGCGGCTCCGGGTTGTCCGGCATCGGGTCCGGCCAGCAGACCGACAACACCTCGCTCTCCTCGGAGTGCCGCACCGGCGCCGACGCCAACCGGAACCAGGACTGCGCCACGGTCGCGGTGATCAACTCCATCCAGGACTACTGGGCCGCCGAGTTCGCCCGCTCCGGCCAGACCTACCGCAAGGCCACCACGAACTTCTTCAGCGGCGGCGTGCGCACCGGCTGCGGCAGCGCCAGCTCCGACGTCGGCCCGTTCTACTGCCCCGCCGACTCCGAGGTCTACATCGACCTCGCGTTCTTCCAGGAACTCCGTTCGCGCTTCGGTGCGCAGGGCGGCCCGTTCGCCGAGGCGTACGTGCTGGCCCACGAGTACGGCCACCACGTGCAGAACCTCAACGGCACCTCCGACCGCGTGCGCAGCCGCAGCGGCCCCGCCTCCGACTCGGTCCGGCTGGAACTCCAGGCCGACTGCTACGCGGGCGTCTGGGCCAACCACGCCACCACCACGCCCACCGAGACCGGCAGGCCGCTGGTCACCGAGATCACCCAGGACGACGTCAAGCGCGCACTGGACACCGCCGCCCGCATCGGCGACGACTACATCCAGCGCGAACTCGGCGGCGGCCGGGTGGACCAGTCGAAGTTCAGCCACGGCAGCTCGAAGCAGCGCGAGAAGTGGTTCACCACCGGCATCACCACCGGCGACCCGGCCCGCTGCGACACCTTCAGCACGCGCGACCTGGGCTGAGCGCACGAAGAGGGGGCCGTGAGCACCTGGCTCACGGCCCCCGGAAACCACTGCCGATCAGGCGGCGACGTCGTGCGTGTGCTCGGCGTGTGCCGAGAAGCTGCGCTGCGCCTTCCGCTGGTCAGCGGTCGCCTTCTTGTTCTTCGCGCCCTGCGGGCCGACCCCGTTGACCTCCTCGGTGCTGATGCCGTAGGTGGCGGTCACCCAGGCCAGCGCGTCGGAGTTGCGGTCGAGGGCCTTGCGGTCCACGTTCCCGAGGTTGTCGCACGGCTGGTGGTAGCACGGGTCGTAGGCCACGCCCGCCTTGCCGCCCCACTTCGCCGCCTGCGCCTCGGTCTTGATGCCCTCGGCACCGGTGAACAGGCCACCGGCCGGGATGCCCAGCGCGATGAAGCCGCCGTAGTCGGAACGGCCGCTGAAGTCGGTGTCCTCCACCGGGATGCCCTGCGAGCCGAGGTAGCCGACGAACTGCTGCTCGATCTGCGCCGAACCGTACGGGCCGGGGCCCGAACCCTCACCGGCCGAGTCGTCGCCGTCGTAGGCGAAGTACGCCGCGTTCGGCGAGCCGATCATGTCGAAGTTGAGGTACAGCGCGATGTCCAGCTGCTGCTCGAAGCTCAGCTGCGCGGTGTAGTAGTCCGAGCCGACCAGGCCGAACTCCTCGGCACCCCACCAGGCGAAGCGCACCGCGTTGTTCACCTTCGGGCTGCCGCCCAGCTGCAACGCGGTCTCCAGCAGCCCGGCCGAGCCGGTGCCGTTGTCGTTGATCCCGGCGCCGCCCGGCACGCTGTCCAGGTGGGCACCGGCCATCACCACGTTGTCCTTGCGGCCGGTCTTGGTCTCCGCGATCACGTTGTAGGTGCTGCGCTGCTCCTGGATGGTGCGCAGCTCCAGGGTGACCGAGGCGCCGTTCTGGCTCGCCAGCGACTCGCCGGCGGCCTTGGTGATGCCACCGGTCGGGATCTTCGCCGCGGTCGGGTCACCGAGCGTGCCGTTCAGGTCGCCGTCGGTGTTGTTGTAGATGACCGCGCCGACCGCACCGGCTTCCGCGGCGGCCTGCTGCTTCTGCGCGAACGAGCACGCCCCGCGCGAGACCAGCACGATCTTGCCGGTCACCCCGCTGTAGTCGGTCGCCTCGCAGCCCGGCGTGGCGTCCGACGGGACCACGGCCAGCGGTGCGGTGATGCCCCCGACCGGCGTGGACGGGCTGTAGGTCATCACGATCACCGGCACGTCCGCCCCGGCCACCTTGAGGCTCTCGGCGAGCGTCTCGGAGTAGGTGAACGGGAACTGCTGCCGGGTCACGGTGAAGCCAGCGGACTCCAGCTTGGCGGCCACGTACTCGGCGGACTTGTCGTAGCCCGGCGTGCCGGCGGCCCTGGTCCGGCCGTTCTGGTCGGAAATGCGCTGGAGGGCGATCAGGTGCCGGTTCACGCCACCTACGTCGACCTTCTTCACCAGCTGCTTGGCCAGTGCAGGCCCGTCCGGCACCGCCTGCGCCTGCGCGCCTGCGGCCGGGGCGGTGCCCAGCGCCAAGCCCGCGCAGGCCGCCAGAGCGACCGCGGGCGCGAGCTTTTTTCTCACGGATGACATCGAGCGGTTCCCCAATCTCACGTGGAATCGGCAGCCGGCTCCGCATGTCCCCCGACACAGCCGGTTGCCGCAGTGCGCATCACCTTCAGGTGTTTTCCGTTCCCGGTCAAGATGCATTCGTTGGATTCCGGGACAGTAACCGTTTAACCGCCGTTTACGGGCGCTGGTAACGAATTGACATTGTGGGTTTATGGTCGACGGTATGCACGCGATCACGATCACCGAACCAGGCGGACCGGAGAACCTTCGCTGGACCGAGGTCCCCGACCCGGAACCAGGCAGCGGGGAGGTGCTGGTGGAGGTCGCCGCCAGCGCGGTCAACCGCGCCGACCTGCTGCAACGCCGCGGGCTGTACCCGCCGCCGAAGGGCGCCAGCGAGATCATCGGCCTGGAGTGCTCCGGGGTGATCGCCGAACTCGGTGAGGGCGTCGAGGGCTGGTCCGTCGGCGACGAGGTGTGCGCGCTGCTGGCGGGCGGCGGCTACGCGGAGAAGGTGGTGGTGCCCGCCGGGCAGCTGCTGCCGGTGCCGGGTGAGGTCAAGCTGATCGCCGCCGCCGGGCTGCCCGAGGTGGCCTGCACGGTCTGGTCGAACGTGGTCATGCACGCGGGACTGGCCGAGGGCGAGGTGCTGCTGGTCCACGGCGGCGCGGGCGGCATCGGCACGCACGCGATCCAGGTGGGCAAGGCGCTCGGCGCCACGGTGGCGGTCACCGCGGGCTCGGCGGACCGGCTCGACCGCTGCCGCCAACTCGGCGCCGACCTCACCATCAACTACCGCGACCAGGACTTCGTCGAGGTGCTGCGCGCGGAAACCGGCGGCGCGGACGTCATCCTGGACAACATGGGCGCGTCCTACCTCGGCCGCAACGTCGACGTGCTCAAGCCGGACGGACGGCTGATGGTGATCGGCATGCAGGGCGGGGTCAAGGGCGAGCTGAACCTCGGTGCGCTGCTCGGCAAGCGCGCCAGCGTGACCGGGCTCGGGCTGCGTGGCAGGCCGGTCGAGAACAAGGCACGCATCGTCAGCGCGGTCCGCGAGCACCTGTGGCCGCTGGTCGAGCGCGGTGAGGTGGCGCCGGTGGTGGACCAGGTGCTGCCGATGGCCGAGGCGGGCACCGCGCACGCCGCGCTGGACGAGGGCGGCGTGTTCGGCAAGATCCTGCTGGCCGCGCGCTCCTGAGTCAGCGCAGTTCTTCGAGGACGCGCACCAGCTGGTTGATCTCGAAGACGTTGGAGTAGTGGGCGAGGCCGATGCGGACCGCACCGCCGACCTCGCCGACTCCCAGCGCCCAGAACACCCCGCTGGTGCCGTCGTCGGCGAACGCGCAAAGTCCCTGCGAGGCAAGGTATTCGGCCACTTCGGGCGACTTCTTGCCGGCCACGGTGAAGGCGAGCGACGGGATCCGGCGCATCGCGTCGCCGATCACCATCACGTGCCGCAGCGAGCGCAGTTCCGTGCTCAGCTGGGCGAGCAGGCCGGCGTGGTACGACTTCGCCGAACCGAGCGAGGTGACCAGCTTCTCCCGCCGCGAGCCGATCGCGGCGTCGTCCAAACCGGACAGGTAGTCCACCGAGGCGACCAGCCCGGCGAGCAGCGGGTAGGCGTGCGGGCCCAGTTCGAGCCGGGCCGGGCCGCGCGCGTTGGCCTCCAGTGAGGCCGACGGCAGCCGCTCCAGCAGTTCCGGATCGCGGAAGACGAGGGCGCCGACCGCGGGCCCGCCCCAGGCCTGCGCCGAGACGACCATGATGTCCGCGCCCAGCTCCTGCAGGTCCAGCGGCACGAACGGGGCCGCGTAGGTGGCGTCCACCACCACCAGCGCGCCGACCCGCTTGGCGAACTCGATGATCGTCGGCACGTCGGGGCGGGTGCCCACCGAGCCCGACGCCAGCGTCACGGTGACCACCTTGGTGCGCGCGGACACCAGGTTCTCGTACTGCCAGGCGGGCAGTTCGCAGGTCTCGATGTCTATCTCGCCCCAGCGCACCACCGCGCCGACGCGCTTGGCCGCCCGCCGCCACGGCGCCAGGTTCGCCTGCTCGTCGAGCCGGGAGACGACCACCTCGTCGCCGATGGTCCACCGCTCGGACAGCGCGTCGACCAGGCGCTGGATCAGCACCGACGCGCTCGCGCCGAGCACCACGCCGGTCGGTTCCGCGCCGACCAGGTCGGCCACCGCCCGCCGGGCCGCGGACACGATGCTCTCGGCGCGCTGCGAGGCCGGGAAAGCGCCCCCGGGCCCGGAAACCGGGGCCCGCATCGCCGTGGAGACCGCCGAGGCCACCTGCTCGGGCACCAGCATCCCGGCCGCGCCGTCGAAGTGAATCCAGCCATCACCCAGTGCGGGGAACAACCCGCGAATCCGAGCGACGTCGAAGGCCATGGGCACACGGTACGGAGCCCGGGAATCACCGTGTGCTCCGGGGTTGGCCTGGGAACCGCGTGACCAGCCACGGACCAGTAGGCTCGGGGCATGACCGAGCCGAATTACCCGAAAGCAGACACGAACGGCGAGTCCGCCCAGCACGTCGTGGTGGTCGGGCCGGACGGGTCCCCGGTCGGCACGGCCAGGATCGCGCCGAGCGAAGAGGCCGAGCAGAGCGAAACCGTCGGTGACCTCGTCGAAGAGCCCGCCAAGGTGATGCGCATCGGCACGATGATCAAGCAGCTGCTCGAAGAGGTCCGCGCGGCACCGCTCGACGACGCCAGCCGCAACCGGGTCCGCGAGATCCACGAGACCTCGATCAAGGAGCTGGAGCAGGCACTCGCGCCGGAGCTGCGCGACGAGCTGGAACGCCTCGTCTCGCCGTTCACCGAGGACACCACGCCCACCGACGCCGAACTGCGGATCGCGCAGGCGCAGCTGGTCGGCTGGCTGGAGGGGCTGTTCCACGGCATCCAGACCGCGTTGTTCGCCCAGCAGATGGCCGCGCGGGTGCAGCTGGAGCAGATGCGCCGCGGGCTGCCGCCGGGCGCGTCGGCGGGCGGCGACAACCCCGGCCCCGGCATCAGCGGCACCGGCCAGTACCTCTAGTCGGTCAACTACAAACCGTTGATCTTGCTACTTGGTCAACGACCAACATAGACTCGGTTCCCCCCGTCGATCGGTTCCCCACCACGACGAAGGGAACCGAAGATGCGGAACGCAGTCCGCGCCCTGGCCGTCGCGCTGATCGTGGCGCTGGGCGCGTCGGCGGGCGTCAGCCCGGCCGTCGCGGAGGTGCAGCGGGTCGCACCCGGCCCGCTGCCCAGTGACACCGGCGAAGCCGCGCCCCAGGTGTACGAGGTCGTGGCGAACATCCCGGTCGAGCTCACCAACGACGAGCAGGCCGCGGGCAACTGGGTGCGCGGCGAGTTCGAGAAGCGCGGGTACATCTGCCTCAAGTGCTACGCCGACGTGGCGCCGAGGGCGGACGTCGGCAAGTGCCTGTCCGGCATCGCCGCGGCGATCGGGTTCAACCTGTTCGCCGCGGGCAAGGTGCTCAAGCTGTGGAAGCTGGTCAAGGACCTCGGCGGGCCGCGCAAGATCGTCGACCTGATCAACAAGGCCTTCGCGCGCTCGAAGGAGCAGGACAAGGACGCGCTCGACGCACTCCGCGAGGTGTTCGAGGAAGCCGGCCAGGGCGTCGGCGCGATCGCCGCGGAGGTGCTCAGCATCGACGGGATCCTGGACAACTGCTTCTAGGGGGTGGGGCCATGCGCGGCCTGGACGGCCCCGCGCTCGCGCTGTTCTACGTGCTGCTCCCGGTGGCCACGCTGGTGGTGTGCGCGCTCGCCGTGCGCACCACCGTGCGGGCTCGTGCCGGGGGCAGCACCTGGGGTGACTCGGTCATCTCGGCGCAGGAGCGGTGGCTGCCCACGCGGCTGGCCGTCGCCTTCGCCGCGTTCGTGCTCACCGCCCTGGTTTCCTCGCTGGTCCAGGACGTGGCGCGGCCCACCATCACCGAACTCGTCGTGGTCGGCGCGCTCGCCGCCATCCCGTTCACCGCGCTGGACTCCTCCGCGCGGCAGCGGCGCACCGTTCCCGCCCTGGTCTCCGGCGCCGCCGCGGTTCTCGTTCCCGCGGGGCTCGGCTGGCTCTTCGCCGCCGGCTGAGCCGGCGGGCCGGGGAAATAAGGCGCCCTATAACGCAACTACCGGTTCACGGCGAGTCGGCGCGTGCGTACACTCCTGGCTTTCGGCGCGGCCAAGGCATCGGGGCGATTGGGGGCCCCACCTGCCGAGCCTGCGAACGAGGGAGGCCCCTGCGGTGCGCGAAAGAATCCATCAGCTGCTCAGAGGTGAAGCAGTGCGCCGGTCGATGCGCGAGAAGTTCCTCCGCGCCATGGCCGAGGTGATGGAACCGTGGCAGAACGAGCAGCGCGAACGCCTCGACCGGCTCGAACACGAGCTGCGCCAGGACGCGAAACACGCCTTCGACCGCCTGGTCGAGTTCGAAATCCGCAGCAGGCGGGACATCGTCTACGCGGCCGACCAGGAGGCCGCGATCGAGGCGAACCGCTTCGTGCGCAACCACATGCCGACCGCCCCGCACTTCGGCGACCCGCACGCCACCCTGGAGCACGCGCTGTCGCTGGCCCCGGCCGAGGGCATGGCGCTGGAGTTCGGCGTCTACACCGGGACCACGCTGAAGATCATCGCCGCCGCGCGCGCCGGTGAGGTGTACGGCTTCGACTCGTTCCAGGGCCTGCCCGAGGACTGGCGCAACGGTTTCCCGGCGGGCACCTTCACCGTCGACGGGCTGCCGGACGTCTCCGGCGCGGAGCTGGTGCCCGGCTGGTTCGACGAGACGCTGCCCAAGTTCCTCGACGAGCACCCCGGCCCGGTGGGCTTCCTGCACGTGGACGGCGACCTGTACAGCTCGGCGAAGACCGTGCTGGACCTGGTCGGCCCCCGACTGGTCGAGGGCAGCATCGTGGTCTTCGACGAGTTCTTCAACTACCCGGGCTGGCAGCGGCACGAGTACCGGGCGTGGATGGAGTACGTCGGCGCGACCGGCGTGGAATTCACCTATGAGGGTTACACCTACTCCGACGAGCAGGTCATCGTCCGCATCGGCGGGCGGTGAGGGCTGGTCTCAGTCAGGTCGAGCCCGTCGGTACCCTCGTATCTCGTGCACGCCACCAGCACCATCGAACAGGTTCCCGCGCCCCCTGCGGTCTCCGACAGCCGCACGTTCAAGCGCGCCATCCGCGATCTCAAGCAGGGCTACGCCAATCGTGAGCTCTGGAGCCATCTCGGCTGGCAGGACATCAAGCAGCGCTACCGCCGCTCCGTGCTCGGCCCGTTCTGGATCACCATCAGCCAGGGTGTCATCGCGCTCGGGCTCGGGGTCCTCTACGCGGTCCTGTTCGGCGCGCCGGTGGCGACCTTCCTGCCGTACGTGGCCACCGGCCTGATCGTCTGGACGTTCATCAGCGGCTGCCTCACCGAAGGCATGGAGTGCTTCATCTCCAACGAGGGGCTGATCAAGCAGCTGCCCTCGCCGCTGTCGGTGTACGCACTGCGCACGGTGTGGCGCCAGATGCTGATGTTCGCCCACAACATCATCGTCTACGTGGTCATCATGCTGATCTACGTCGGGACGCTGAGCGGGCCGTACACGCTGACCGGCGACGGCACCTGCGGTGGCGTGAACACCGCGTGGACCTGCCACCCCGGCATCGGCTTCGACATCCTGCTGGCCATCCCCGGCTTCATGCTGGTGGCGCTGAACGCGGGCTGGGTGACCATGCTGCTCGGCATCATCTCCACCCGCTTCCGCGACATCCCCCAGGTGATCAACGCGCTGGTCCAGCTGCTGTTCTACCTGACCCCGATCGTCTGGCCGCTGGACCAGGTCAGCGCCGTCGGCGGCAACCGGCACCAGCTGGCCGAGACCGTGCTGCCGATCATCCAGCTCAACCCGATCTACCATCTGGTCCAGGTGGTCCGCGCGCCGCTGCTGGGCCAGCACCTGAGCATCTACAGCTGGCTCGCGGTCGCCGGGATGGCGATCGTCGGCTGGGCGCTGGCGCTGGTCGCCATGCGCAACTACCGTGCCCGCGTCTCGTATTGGGTGTGACAGGAAACCAATGGTCAGCATTGAAGTTCGCAACGCCTACGTCGACTTCCCGATCTTCGACGCGAAAACCCGGTCGCTGAAGAAGAAGGTGATCGGGAAGGTCGGCGGCAAGATCGGCACCGGCAGCCGGATCCCGATCATCGAGGCGCTGCGCGACGTGACGATCTCGCTCTCCGAGGGCGACCGGGTCGGCCTGGTCGGGCACAACGGGGCCGGCAAGTCCACCCTGCTTCGCCTGCTGTCGGGCATCTACGAGCCCACCCGCGGCTCGGCCCGCGTGGTCGGCAAGGTGGCGCCGGTGTTCGACCTCGGCGTCGGCATGGACCCGGAGATCTCCGGCCTGGAGAACATCATGATCCGGGGCCTGTTCCTCGGCATGACGCGCAAGGAGATGGAGAAGCGGGTCGACGACATCACCGAGTTCACCGAACTCGGCGACTTCCTCCAGATGCCGCTGCGCACCTACTCGACGGGTATGCGGGTGCGCCTGGCGCTGGGCATCGTCACCTCGATCGACCCGGAGATCCTGATCCTGGACGAGGGCATCGGCGCGGTGGACGCGGCGTTCATGGCCAAGGCGCGCGACCGGCTCAAGGACCTGGTCCGCCGGTCCGGCCTGCTGGTCTTCGCCAACCACTCCGACGAGTTCCTCGCCGAGTTCTGCGATTCGGCGATCTGGATGGACGAGGGTGAGGTCAAGCAGCACGGCTCGCTGCGGGAGGTGCTCACCGCCTACAAGGGCCGGGACCCCTTCCAAAACCTGAGCCCCGAGGTGCTGGAGCGGATCGGGCAGGCCCCGGTCCTGAGCGGGAACGGCGGCGAGTAGACGTGGAGCAAGCGCTGGCGGCGGGTTCGGTGGTGGCCGTGGTGGTCACGCGCCACCGGCGTGAACTGCTCGCGGACTCACTGAAGATCATCGCCGCGCAGACGCGGCCGGTGGACCACCTGGTGGTGGTGGACAACGGGCCGGACCAGTCCGCCGAAGACGTGGTCGCCGGTTTCCCGTTGCCGTACACGTACCTGCCCTCCCACCGGAACCTCGGTGGGGCGGGCGGGTTCGCGCTGGGCATGCTGCACGCGCTCTCGCTGGGCGCGGACTGGGTGTGGCTGGCCGACGACGACGGCAGGCCTGCCGACGAGAACGTGCTGGCGGTGCTGCTGAAGGTCGCCGAGGAGCGCGACCTCGCCGAGGTTTCGCCGGTGGTGTCGAACATCGAGAACCCGGACAAGCTGGCGTTCCCGTTGCGGCGCGGCCTGACCTGGAAGCGCTCGGCTTCGGAGCTGGGCGAGGACTTTCTGCCGGGCATCGCCTCGCTGATGAACGGCGCGTTGTTCCGTTCGTCCACTTTGGACGTTGTCGGCGTGCCGGACCTGCGGCTGTTCTTCCGGGGCGACGAGGTCGAACTGCACCGGCGGCTGGTGCGCTCGGGGCTGCCGTTCGGTACCTCGCTGCGCACCACCTACCTGCACCCGGACGGCTCGGACGAGTTCAAGCCGATGCTGGGCGGGCGGTTCCACGCGCAGGACCCGTCGAACGAGGTGAAGCGGTACTACACCTACCGGAATCGCGGGTACCTGCTGTCGCAGCCGGGGATGCGGAAGATCGGCGCGCTGGAGATCGTCCGGTTCGGGCTGTACTTCGTCGGCGTGAAGCGGGACCCGAAGGCTTTCGTGCAGTGGCTGAAACTGGTGCGGCAGGGGCAGCGGGAGCGCTTCTTCCGCTACTGAGGCTTCTCAGGTGGTGTAGGGGGTACAGCCCCCGGTTCGAGCTCGACGGAGACCCACTGGCCAGGGGTCGCCGGTTCTCATCGCATCATTCCTCGCGGTACGGCGAGGGCCAGTTCGGCTCGACGAACAGGCCCGGCCCGGCCAGCTCCCGATGGGCGTCCACTGTGGACCCGACGTACAGGTAGAAGTCGTTGCCCACGTGCGCGTAGAACCGGTCGTCGTCCTCCAGGCGGCACCAGATGCCCGCCTCCCGCAGCATCGCCCGGCACACCTCGACCGCCTCGTCCAGCGAAAGCCACTGCCCCTCGCGGATCGCCGCGTCCTCGCCTTCCAGGCCGCGGACCCGCACCCGCGTCACCCCGGAAAGCTCGGCCGCGGTCCGCACCGCCTGCAGGTACAACCCCTCGACGCGCTCGTACTCAGCGCGGTCGACCAGCTCCCCGATGTCGGAGTACGCGGTCCACTCCTCCGGGTCGTGGGCCTCGCCGTACTTCGTGACCTTGTACTGGTGACCGCGCCGGCTGGTTCTCATCGCTTGGGGGTGAAGGTTTGCGGCAGCACGCCGGAATCCCAGAGCGCGTCGAGGTGGTCGAGCAGGGCCATCAGGTCCTTGTCCCGGAGAGCCCGCAGTTCCGCCGACTTCTCCCCTGGATCGTCGAACTCGAAATCCGGGTGGAGCGGCGGTCCCGTCGACGACGCGTAGCGGCGGCAGTTCGCACACCACACGTACGACATGGCGACCCGGCGCGGCCCGTCGTGGTCGTAGAGGTACCGGCGCACGGCCTTCTTGCCGCACGCCGGGCACACGCGCTCCACCGCCTCGGTGAGCGGCGGCGCCGAGCGCCCCAGCGCCTCGATCTCCCGCGGTGAGTAGGTCCGCCACCGGCTCATGACCGGCCGGTCCTCCGGTTGAATTCGGCCAGCATGCGCTGACCGTACTCCTCGGCCTGCGCCTCGGTGCCACCGTGACCCCAGAGCCGTCGCGAGTCCTGGTGGTAGATCTCGTGGAACAGGCTGGCGATCGCGGTGTCGCGGTTCTCCAGGCCCCGATCGGTGATCTCGATCAGCGGCCGCCCGCGCGGACCGGTCATCGGGACGTCCGGATCACGCGGGTCCACACCGGCGTTCGCCGGGGAACGGGCGTAGGCCGGTCGCCCGTCCGGCCCGATGATCTCGGGTACGTGCACGATGTCGTAGTCGCGCACGCTCATCCCGGCCCGCCCGAGATCCATCCTCAGCTGGTTGATCCGGCAGGGCGTCAGCCCCAGCGGATCGGCGAACACGGTGGTGTTGGGCACGTAACCGTGCGGGTTGAAGCCACCGGCCAGCCCCAGCGGGTCGCTCGAGTAGTAGTTCCCCAGCGCGGTGTCGTAGTACCGGAAGAGGTTGTACTCCAGCCCCGTCTCCACGTCGTGGTACTGCCCGGGGAAACCGAACGGCGTGCCCGGTGCCTCCTCCGCCCGCTTCCCCCAGGCCGTGCTCGTCCGCCGCCAAGCGAGCCTGCCGTCGTCGGTGATCAGCTCGGCCGGGGTACCGAGCAGATCCGTGACGATGGAGTAGAACTGCTCGTCGAACCATTCCGCCGAGCCGGGCGAGGTGGACCGCTCGAACTGGACGAGCGGCGCCACGCCACCCGGTGCCCGCTCCCAGGTGGTCGTCCGGACCGGGGCGAGGTCGTCCCGCCAGTGGGACTGCTCGGCCAGAGTCGTTCCGTCCCAAGCGAAATCCACCTGCTCGCGCACCGATCCGTCGGCGGCGAGGCGTTGCTTGGCGATCCTCCTGCCGAGCGGGTCGTACCGGTAGCGCCACCTCGTGCCGTCCGGGGTCACGACCCCGGTCAGCCGGTCCTGCGCATCCCAGGAGTACTGCCAGCTCGCCGGTTTCGCCGAGAGCCGCTTCTGCTGCTTCGCCACGACCCGGCCCTGTGCGTCGTGGTGGAGGCTGACCCCGCCCGCGGCACGGAGGCGGCTGCCCTCGTACTCACGTGCTTCGGGCTGCGCGGGTGCCCCGGCGGTGGCGATGTTGCCCGCCGCGTCGTACGAATACCGCTCGATCGAAGCGCCGTCGACGCCGGTGATCCGGCCGACCGGGTCGAGCTGGAACCGCCGCGTCCCGGCGAGGTGGTCGTCGATCGAGCTGACGTACCCGTCGGACCGGTAGTGGTACCGCCGCCGCTGCAACACCTGAGCCCGCGGGTTCGTGCCGCCCACCACGGACACCGTCTGCGATTCGAGCCGGCGCCCGGTGTCCCAGGTCTGGGCCACCACGGTGCCCGAATCGAGCAGCCGCTCCACCTCGTGCCCGGTGACGTCGTAGCCGAAGCTCAGCGCGTGCCGCGCGGTGGTCAGGCCGACCGGCTGGTGGTTGGCGTCGTAGGTCCAGGTGCTCTCGACCCCGCCGGGGGTTATGCGGGCCACCCGCCTGCCGATGACGTCGTACCGGGAGGTGACCGTGCGGCCGTTCACCGACTCGGTCAGCACGCTGCCCCGGACGTCACGTGTGTAGCTCAGCTCGGCATCCGGGCTCGTCGCGCGGACGAGCCGCCCGGCCGGGTCGTACTCGAACCTGGTGACCTCGCCCGCCACCCACTGCTCGATCACGTTACCGAGGGCGTCACGCACCAGTTCCGTCGTTTCACCGACGCCGTTGGTGCGGGCGATCAGGCTGCCCGCCGCGTCGTAGCGGTAGGTGAGCTGCCTGCCGTCGAAGTCGGTCTCGCTGACCACGTTGCCCGCGGCGTCGTAGGTGTACTGCCAGACCGCGCCGTGGGCGTTGGTCACCGAGATCAGCTGGAGCGTTTCGTCGTAGGCGAACCACACGGTGCTGCCGTCCGGGTCGGTGCGGCTCGCGGGCAGGTCGAAGTGCGTGGTGCTCATCCGCGTCACCCGCCCGGCCGGATCGACGTGCTCCACCTGGTTGCCCTCGCCGTCGTACCGCCACCGGTCGACCCCGCCGTCGGGATAGGTCCGCGTCAGCGGCCGCCCCTCCACCGTCCAGGTCAGCGTGGTCACCGCGCCGAGCGGATCGGTCACCGAGCTGACCCGGCCGAACTGGTCCCTGGTGTACCGCACGGCCGCCCCCAGCGGGTCCACCGTCGCCACGGCCAGGCCCGCGGCGTTCGTCTCCACCCGGCGCTCCCCGCCCGCGGCGTCGGTCATCGAAGTCAGGTGGCCGCGCTCGTCGTAGGCGTACCGGGTGGTCGCCCCGGCCGGATCGGTCAGCGCGACCAGGAGCCCGCGGTGGTCGTAGTCCTGCCGCCAGACGGCGCCGTCCGGCGCGATGACCGTGGTCGGCCTGCCGAACCGGTTGTACTCCGACAACGCCTGGCTGCCGTCCGGCCGGGTCAGCGCAACCAGGTTGCCCGCTTCGTCGTAGGCGTACCGGGTGGTGCGCCCGAGCGGGTCGGTGCGCGAGCGCAGCTGGTCGAGTTCGTCCCACTCCTGCGTCGTGGTGTGGCCGAGCGGATCGGTCTCGGCGATCACGCGCCTGGCTTCGTTGTAGCGGTAGGTGGTGGTGCGGCCGAGCGCGTCGGTGAACCTGGTGAGCAGGTTTTCGGGTTCGTAGGTGAAGGTGCCGTTGAGGAAACCGCCGGAACCCTGGTTGGCCACGCACCGCCCGTCCCCGTCGTACAGGTAGCGGTACCACTCGCCGTTGCGGTCGGTCCACCCGACGATGCGACCGGCGTGGTCGTAGTCGAACCGCATCGCCGAATTCGACGAGTTGATCACTTCGGCCAGGTGCCCGGTGTCGTGGTAGGTGAAGCGCACCAGCGAAATGTCGTCGCCCGCGTCGCTGTGCAGCCGCAGTTCGCGCACCCGGCCGTCACGGCTGTCCACCTCGATCCGGTAACCGCCGTCGTGCCGCACCGAAGTCGGCATTCCCGAGTCTTCGCGGTCGAAGTGGATGCGGACGCCTGCCCGGTTTTCGACCGCACCGAGCCAATGCACCCGGTCCCGGCCCGGTTCG
Organism: Amycolatopsis sp. 195334CR; assembly: GCF_017309385.1. Classification (NCBI taxonomy): domain Bacteria; kingdom Bacillati; phylum Actinomycetota; class Actinomycetes; order Pseudonocardiales; family Pseudonocardiaceae; genus Amycolatopsis; species Amycolatopsis sp. 195334CR. Next base: position 2,155,603 of record NZ_JAFJMJ010000001.1, read on the forward strand.
AAGTGCAGCACATCGGCTTGCTGGGGCCGGGTGATCGCGAATCCCGTCGCCGTGCGGGCCAGCGGCCAGCGCGGTCCGACCCGGGGCAGCACTTCGCCGTCGACCGGCGGGTCCGGGTAGACCAGCAGCATGCCGTCCTCACCGACGTAGACCACGCCCTCGTCGTCGAACTCCAGCCGTTGGTCCATTGTGGACGCCCAGGACCGGCCGAAGAGCTGCCCGGCGCGGTACGAGGAAACGTGGGTTCGCCGCAACACCAGCGGCAGCACCGCGTCGAGGCGCACGTCGGTCTGCCCGAGCACCATCTCCCCGGTGACCACGTCGATCGGGTCGTTGCAGGTTTGCCGGTCCTGCTCCGGCGTTTTGGTGTCGTCCGCGTCCTTCGGGCGGTTGTTCCCGTTGCCGCGGTCCGACTGGCCGGGACCGTCCTTCGTGGGTGTCGTCCCCGGTGTGTCCGCGCCGGACGGGGTGTCCGTCGAGTTCGGCGTGGTGTCCGGGGAATTCGGGGTGGTGTCCGGGGTCTTGGTGGTGTTCGGCTTCGCGCTCGACGGGGTCGTGCTGCTCCCGGGTTTCCCGCCCTTGCGCAGCATTTTCGACAGCTTCTCGATGATCTCGCCGAGTTTGTCGATGATCTTGCGGATCTTCGGCGAGACGTTGCCGATCGTCTTGACCAGTTTGCGGATGAACTCGCTGATCTTGTTGATGGTCTTCGTGATCGCCGTCGTGGCTTGGACGGCGATCACCGGGGTGGCGAAGCCGAGGGTGCCCGCGGCTTCCAGGGCCCAGGTGATCAGCTTGCCGACGAGTTCGGCCACCAGGTCGCGCACCAGCTCACGCACGGCGGCGACGACGGTGCCCATGATCATCACGCCCGCCGAGATACCGTCGGCCAGCGAGGCGGCTCCGGCGAGGGCGTCGGCCTGCTCGGCGGCCGCGCCTCGGTAGGCCTCAGCGCCTTCGCCCTGCCAGCCCGCCGTGCCGTTGGTGACCTCGTTCCCCAGGTCTCCGGCGATGGCGTTGACCTCGGCGGCGACGTTCGCCCAGGTGTCGGAGAAGGACTGGATCACCGGCGGATCACCCGCCAGCCAGTCCAGCGCCTCCTTCAACGGCTGGACGTGCTCGATCAGCCAGGACACGCCGTACGACGCCAGCGTGCCGATCGGATCGACCACCAGCGAGAGCACTTCGAGCCCGACGCCGACCGCGCCGAGTCCGGCTTCGACCCACGAACCATCGGACACACCGTTGGCCAGATCGACCGCGGACTCCGCGATCCCGATCCCGGTCACCCCGGTCGTCTGCGACTGCGCCTGCGCTACCAGCGGATTGCTCATCCGTCCCCCTCAGCGACACCTGAAGGGTATGACGGTCAGCGGGGTACCCGCGGTTCCCGTTTACTCGCCGATCACCGGGGGTGCGGTGCGCTGGTCGGTGCCGAAGATCTCGTCCGGGTCGCCTTCGAGCAGGTAGGCGGGCCGGGTGTGTTCCTGGTCCTCCTCGCCCTGGCCACCGCGGCCACCGGCACCACCCATGCCACCGCCCATACCGGCACCACGACCGGCGGCGGCCCCACCGGGACCACCCATGCCGCGACCAGCGGCCTCGGCCGCACCGACCCCACCCGGCTTCGCCAGGCCGGCGCCGGAGGACGCACCGCTACCGCCACCGCCGGGGCCGAAGCCCGGGGTGCCCGCGCCGCCGCCACCGCCGCGGCCGATCTTGCTGTTGTAGTCACCGGACCCGCCACCACCGGGCCCGAACTGGTTCATACCGCCCATCGGCATCGGCGCGTACGGGCTGGGGTTGCTGGTGTTGAGGTTCTGCCCACCGGGGTTGCCGAAGTTCGGCGGCTGGTAGCCGGCCGGGTTCGTGTTCGACGGCAGCGAACCGGCGCCGATCTTCGACCCGTCCTGCATCGGCGGCGGGGTGCCGATCGACCCACCACCGATGCCACCGGAACCCGAGCCACCCCCGGCACCGGGACCGCCGCCGGGGATGTTGCCCGCCGAACCGCCGGTGAAACCGGAACCGCTGGTGCCGTCGTTGCCGTTGCCCCCGGGCGGGGTGACCGTGCCGCCGCCACCCGCGTCGTACTTCGGCGGCTCGGCGAACACCGGCTGCTTCGACGCGGCCTCGTACAGCTCCTTGTCGTAGTCCGCCATCACGCCGGCGGCTTCGGTGTGCGCCTGCTGGCTCTTGTGGTAGGTGTCGATGGAGTCGTTGATGTTCGACATCAGGTCGAGCGGGTTGCCGCCCCACTTCTCCATCTCGGTGTTCCAGTCGAACGGGATCTCCTCGGGCATCTTGTTCTTCGCCCGGGTGGCCGCGTCCGCCTGCTGGAACATCACCTCCGAGGCCAGCTTCGCGTTCTCGGAGTTGCCGTCCGACCAGGTGGCCAGGCTGCTGAAGTACTTGCGCGCGGAGCTGGCGCCCTCGCCCTCCCACGCGCCCATGGACTTGTTGACCGCGTCACCGAGCGAGGTGGCGAAGTCCTTGAAGTCCTTGTGCAGCTGGTGGTAGGCGTCGGAGACCTGGACGATCTGCTCCGGCTTGAGGTTGTTGTTCACGTACCCGCTGATCTGGGCGTGGTCGTGACCGAGGTAGTCGGCGTCGGACGGCTTGAGGCCCTCGACGTACTGGATGTCGCTGTTCGAGGACAACGTCTTCACGTTGTTCTCGCCCATCTTGTCGGCCTCGCCCTGCGCCTTCATCCTGGCCTGCATCTCCAGGATCGGGCCGAGCAGCCAACTGTCCTTCGGCACCCCGTTGGCCGCCTGTTCCTGCAGGTAGGCATCGCGCTGCGAGGGCGACATCTCCTGCAGTTCCTGCGGGGACTTCGGCGCGGACGGCGTGGTCATCTCGGTTCCCCTCAGACGTTGTAGGTGGCCACGTCGGACTGGGCCGTCGATTCGGTTTCGTCGTAGATGCCCGCGGCGCGCTGGAGGGCCTCGGTGGCAGCCACGAGCACCTCGTCGAACTGCTTGAGCACCACGTTCGCCGAGCCCACCTCGTTGTCCGCGCCCTTCTGGTCGTGCGCGGCCACGGTGTGCCCGTAGTCGTGGCTGCCGAGTTGCGGCACCTGGCTCAGCGTAGTGTTGAAGACCATCTGCGCCTTGAGCCGGTCGCGCATCTTGGTGATCGAGTCGATCAGGTCGTGGACGGCGCCCTCTTCGATCTTGAAGCCGCCGGTCTTGGCCGCTTCGACCAGCTTCTGGGTCTCGGCCTTGGTGGAGGCGATCGCATCGGCGTTCATCGAACCCGCGAGCGGCTTCATGCTCATGAATGCGCCTTCAGCGGGAATCATCCTTGCCCAACCCTTCACTGCCGACAGCTGTGCCCACCGGGATTCTACTCAGCACTCCGACGCCGGTGAATCACGAACGGTTCCGCGTGCAAATGAGTGCGCTCACAGATAGCCCTCGAGCTGCTGGAACAACTGCTGGGCGATGCGCGCGTTGTCGGCCGGGGCGTAGGTCAGCCACTGCTGGCCGTCGGCGGCCTGGCGCATGGTGCTGAAATAGCGGCCGTCCTCGTTGTCGAACCAGGCGACCGGGGCCAGGTTCACCGCGGTGCCGTCCTGCGCCCGGACGAAGGCGGTGAACTGGCCGATCCGCTTCTTCGGCTTCTCGAAGATCCGCTCGACCGCGCGCAGCTGCGGCGGCGCCGACGAGTGCGAGCGCGGTGCGGCGACCCCGGCGAACGGGTCGTAGCCGTCCTCGCGCGGGCGCTTCGGGCGCGCGGCCGGCTTGGCGATGGTCACCGACTGGCCGGGCCCGGCCGGGGTCATCGGCAGCAGGTCGACGATGGCGGGCACCACCCCGGTCGGGCGCGCCTCCTCGAACACCAGGAGGTTCTCGTCCTGGCGGACCATCACGCCGAACTGGCCGTTGGTGGCGGACCGGGCGAAGAGCCGCTTGCCGCCTTCGAGCTGGGCGGCCGCGGTGATCGCCACCGGTGACCGGACGAAGGTGCCGAGCGCGATCTCGACGTCCCCGTCGAGGCGGCCGCGGCGCAGCACACCGCGGGACTCCAGGTCGCGGAAGACCGCGTCGCGGACCTGCTTGCGCTGGGTGTGCGTGGTGCCGATGTGCGGCACCTGGAACGGGAAGGGCGCGCGGCCGAGGCGGGTGTGCTCGAGCAGGATGTCCACCGCCGCCAGCGACAGCGAGAACGAGTGGGCCATTTCCTCTTCCCCCGTTTTGCGCGCGGAACTTCTCGCCACAGCACGTTAGCCCACCCACGCGCTCCGCTGTCAGCGAACCGCCTTGTCCGTGCCTGATCAACGCTGCTGTGCTGGTCCCATGAGCGAATCCAGGCCCGCACTCGTCGTACACCTGGCCACCGGCGGCGAGCCGCTGGTCTTCGCCCTCGAACCGGAGGTCGACCTGGTCGAGTTCCAGAAGCGGCTCCGGCTGCAGCTGGAGCACGGTTCGGTGGACTCGGTGAAGACCAAGGAGGGCACCACCGTCTTCGTGCACTACGGCAAGGTCGCCGCCGCCTACGTCGAAGACCTCCAGCGCAAGGGCAAGGTCTTCGGCTTGCATTGAAGACGGCGCGCAGCGCTCCGTTGGGGGTGGCGGCGGGCGACGGGCGGGCTAGACGAGCAGTTCGAGCAACGCGGCCTTCGTCTGCGGGCGCGAGGCCGCGATGAGGGTGAACACCGACTCGCGGGCGAGCCGCTGGGGGTGGTTCGCGCGGAGCACGCTGGTGCTGCCGGTGGCGGTGACCAGCACCCCGGCCGCGCGGAAGGCGAGTTCGGAAGCCGCCGCGCGAGCCGGGTACAGCAGTTCGAGGTCCGCCATCCCGGCGTCGAGGCGCCCGCGGACGTCGTCGAGTTCGGCGCGCAGCTTCGCGGCGGGCTCGGTGGCGCCGAGCAGCCGGATGATCCGATCGGCCAGCCCGCACGCGACGCACCCGTTGAGCCGCGAGCCGACCACCTGCCCGGCGAGCATCTGCTCGTGGGTGATCTCGCTGACCACCTGGTTCGACGGCAGCTCGTAGCCGTCGAATTCGAGCCGGACGGTGCCGGTGGCCTGCGCCGCGACCAGGTCGAGGCCCTCGACGCGCAGCGTGCGCCCGGCGGCCGGTTCGACCAGGCCGTTGATCACCTGGTCGCCGTCGCGGGCGGAGACCTGGAGCAGGTCGACCGCGCCCCAGCCGCTGACGAACGGGGCCTCGCCGTGCAGCCGGAACCCGCCGTCGACGCGTTCGGCACGCAACCGCGGCACCGGCGGGATGGCCCCGGCGAAGGCGACCCCGAACCGGGTCTCGCCCTTGAGCGCGGCGGCGAGGTGCTGGTCGCGCAGGTCGGTGTTGGGGGTGGACGCGAGCGAGAGCACCACGCCGTGGTGCTGCATCCAGGTGAAGGTGGTGCTCAGGCAGCCGCCGGCGAGCGTCTCCAGCACGGCGACGATCTCGGGCAGTTCGAGGCCGGGGCCGCCGATCTCGGCGGGGGCGGCGAGGCCGTAGAAACCCTCCTCGGCGAGCAGGTCGAAGTGCTCGCGCGGCACTTCGCCCGCGGCGTCGACCGCGTTGGCGGCCGGGAAGAACACCTCGTCGGCGATGCGCCGGGCCCGCTCAAGGAAATCGCCCATGGACTTAGGCTAACCTAAGTCCATGGGCGAGAATCACTAGCTCAGAGCTCGTAGAGACGCGTCCAGTTCTCGCGGCTGGTCAGCTCGGGCATCGCGCGCTTGTACTGCTCCTGCACCGCGGCGCCCTCCTTCCGCAGTCGCTGCAGCACCTTGACGCCGCGCTTGCCCAGCTCGAACATGCGGTCCCGGTCGTACTTGCGGACCCGCACACCCTCCTGCGAGGCGTCGGTCACCACGGCGGTGTCGAACAGCGAGATGTGCCACCAGGAGGCCTCGTCGTTCGGGACCGCGCCAAGGCCGAACCGGTGCCTGCCGAGCAGCCGGTCGATGATGCGCTTGAGCAGGATGACGCGCTGCAGGCTCGGCCGCGGCGCGGCGTTGATGATGCCGATGTCCGCGGACGCGATGCCCGGCACCTCGGTGGCCTTGTGGCGCTTGGTCTCCGGGTACTCCTCGCGGATCCGCCGGATCTCCTTCATCGCCGCGACGCCACCGTCACGCAGGATCTCCGGGCCCTCGAGGAAGTCCTCGACCGCCTTGATCAGCGTGGCCGACAGGCCGTACTGCATGCCCAGCAGGTACCGGACCAGCTGCGCCACCAGCACGCGCGAGAGCAGGTTCAGGTTGAACGGGCTGTGCAGCGCGGCGGTGATGATCGAGTTGCGCAGGTTGAAGTACCGGTGCCACTCGTCCCAGTCCTTCCAGCCGAAGTCGGCGTGCCAGACGCCGGCCCCGGGCAGGGTGACCGTCGGGAAGCCCTTGCCGCGGGCGCGGTAGCTGTACTCCGCGTCGTCCCACTGGAAGAAGAACGGCAGCGGGTAGCCGATCTCCTTGACCACCTCGTACGGGATCAGGCACGACCACCAGCCGTTGTACCCGGCGTCGAGGCGGCGCTCCTGGCGGTTCGGCTTGCCGGTCTCCTCGTCCACGCCGAGCAGGTCGGCGGTGTCCAGCGAGTGCTCCACCGGCTGGCCGGGCTCCAGCGTGTTCAGCCGGGCGTACTCGGCGCCGACGTGCAGCTGGTCCGGGTGCAGCAGGTTCAGCATCTGGCCGCCGACGATGATCGGGTTGGCGGCGCGGTTGGAGAACGCGGTCAGCCGGATCACCAGGTCCGGCTCGAGCAGCACGTCGTCGTCCATGAACAGGACGTTGGCGTGCTCGGTCTCGGTGTGCCCGGCGACCTCGTACAGGCCGCGGGTGAACCCGCCCGCCCCGCCGAGGTTCGGCTGGGTGATGTAGTGCAGCTTGTCGCCGAGGTCCTTGACCACCTGGGCGAAGCCCTCGCGGGTCTCCACCCGGTCGGTGCCCTGGTCGGCGACGTAGATCGCGTCGAGGGTCTCCAGCGAGTTGAGGTCACCGGCCAGCGCCTGCAGGTTCGACAGGCAGTCGTCGGCGCGGTTCATCGTGCAGATGGTGACCGCGGTCGGGCGGATCTGCTCCGGCGAGTCGACCGTCCAGCGCACGCGCTCCACGGTCAGCCGCTGGCCGGACTCGGTGGACAGGTCCAGCCACAGCGCGCCGCCGTCGTAGAACTTGTCGATCTTGGCTTCCAGGGTGACCTGGGTGTGGTCCGCGCCGGTGATCTCACGGGCGGTGACCGTGCGGTGCTCGCCCTCGAAGTCGGAGGCGCCGACGGTGAGCAGGCCGTCACCGGTGACGGTGGCCTCCACCCGCACCTTGTCCGCCGTGGTCCAGCGCTGCCAGTAGCTGGCCGGGAACCGGCCGAAGTAGGTGTTGCCGGACACCTTCGCCGACGGTTCGAGGGTGACCCCGCCGCGACGGCGGGCGGCCACGCCCAGCGTCACCTCGGCGTAGAGGTCCTTCGACACCACGTCGGACGGGCCGGCGAACAGGCCGCGCTGCGCGAGCAGCCGATCCTGGGGGGCGCGCTCGGAGAACACCGTCTGCTCCTCACCGGAAGCGTTCGGGCGGGTACCGTTCGGCGCCGCCGGGTCCTTGACCGCCGCGCCGCCGGGCTGTCCGGTCACTGCTTTACCGGGCATTAATCCTCAGTCCTCCAAGGGGGATTCCAACACGCGGTCACAAAGTACAGGTTGAGTCTGTGAAGTCTTCACAGACGGTCACTGAGTCACGACTTCTCGCGAAACACGACCCACTTGAGCATCACGAAGTTGATGGTCGTCGCCAGGCCCTGGGCGATCACCCAGGCCAGCGCGACCCGCCAGCGGAAATCGGGGAGCAGGCTCAACGCCAGCGCGTTCGCGCCGACGTTGACGAAGAACGTGACCGTGTAGAGCAGGACGAAACCGCCGACCTGCCCGGCCCCGCCGGTGCTGCCGGCGGTGAAGGTGAACCGGCGGTTCAGGAAGTACGCGGTGGTGGTACCCGCGATGAAGCTCACGGCCTTCGCCAGGTGCACCCAGGTCCCGGCTTGCAGCAGCAGCCAGTAGAGGCCGGAGTCGACCAGCGCGCAGAAGCCGCCGATCAGCACGAACCGGACGAGCTGGCCCACTAATCCGGGCGAGGCCGATCGGTCCGGGACCGCCTCTGGCTCGGTTGACACCACCGCGCTACCTCATCGACCTGGGGTCATTGACGGCAGCCAGTGTAGAAGCGGTTGGTTAAAGGCCCGTGATGGGGCGGTGGCTACCCTGGTCCGGGTGAGCCATCCGAGCCCGAAACTCCAGACCGAGCGGCGGACACTGACCGGCTGGGGGCGCACCGCGCCGACCGTCGCCGAAGTGCTGAGCACGCCCGATGCCGACCTGATCGCCAAGGCGGTGGCCCAGGCGGGCGGCCGCGGCGTGATCGCGCGTGGCCTGGGCCGCTCCTACGGCGACCCGGCGCAGAACGCCGGTGGCCTGGTGGTCGACATGACCGCGCTGAACCGCATCCACTCGATCGACCCGGACAACGCGCTGGTCGACGTGGACGCCGGGGTGAACCTCGACCAGCTGATGCGCGCGGCGCTGCCGCACGGGCTGTGGGTGCCGGTGCTGCCGGGCACCCGGCAGGTGACCATCGGCGGGGCCATCGCCAACGACATCCACGGCAAGAACCACCACTCCGCGGGCAGCTTCGGCAACCACGTGCGGTCGATGGACCTGCTCACCGCGGACGGCCAGGTGCGCACGCTGACGCCGGAGGGTCCCGAGGCGGAGCTCTTCTGGGCGACCGTGGCCGGGATCGGCCTGACCGGGATCATCCTGCGCGCGACCATCGCGATGAAGAAGACCGAGAGTGCGTACTTCGTGGTCGACGCGGACCGCACGGACAACCTGGACGAGACGCTGGAGCTGCTGACCAACGGCTCCGATCGCAACTACGACTACTCGATGTCGGTGCCGGACCTGATCTCGCGCGACGGGCGGCTGGGCCGGGCCACCTTCTCCCGCGGTTCGCTGGCCAAGCTCGACGAGCTGCCGCCGAAGCTGCGGGCCGACCCGCTGAAGTTCGACGCGCCGCAGCTGCTCACCCTGCCGGACGTGTTCCCGAGCGGACTGGTCAACAAGTTCACCACCACGCTGGCGGGCAACCTCTGGCTCCGCACGGTGCCGAAGAAGGGCGTGCGCGGCAAGATCCAGAACCTGACGCAGTTCTACCACCCGCTGGACATGCTCAGCGAGTGGAACCGCGGCTACGGCTCGAAGGGCTTCCTGCAGTACCAGTTCTCCGTGCCGTTCGGCGCCGAGGAGCAGCTCAAGGGGCTGTGCCTGCGGATCGCCGAGTCGGGCCACTACTCGTTCCTGAACGTGTTCAAGCGGATGGGTGACGCCAACCCGGCGCCGCTGTCCTGGCCGTCGCCGGGCTTCATGCTCAGCGTGGACTTCCCCATCCGGGGTGATCTCGGCCGGTTCTGCACCGAGCTGGACGAGCACGTGCTCGCCGCCGGCGGCAGGCTCTACACCGCGAAGGACTCGCGCACCGCGCCGGAGACCTTCGCGAGGATGTACCCGCGCCTGGACGAATGGCGCAAGATCCGCAATTCCGTTGACCCCGAGGGCGTGTTCGCGTCCGACATGAGCCGGAGGCTGGGACTTTGATCGACGCCGTGGGAAACCCGCAATCGCTGCTGCTGCTCGGCGGCACCTCGGACATCGCGCTGGCGATCGCCGAGAAGTACCTGAGCGCCGCCCCGCTGCGGGTGGTGCTGGCGGCGCGGCCGTCCGAGCGGCTGGAGGCGGCCGCGCAGCGGCTGAAGAACGCCGGGGCCGAGGTGTCCACGGTGAACTTCGACGCCAAGGACACCGCCTCGCACCCGGCGGTCGTCGAGCAGGCCTTCGCCGGTGGTGACATCGACGTCGCGGTGGTCGCGTTCGGGCTGCTCGGCGACGCCGAGGAGCTGTGGCAGGACCACCCGAAGGCCGTCGAGGCGGCCACGGTGAACTACACCGCCGCGGTCTCGGTGGGCGTGGCGCTGTCGGAGAAGCTCAAGCAGCAGGGCCACGGCACGGTCATCGCACTGTCCTCTGTGGCCGGTGAGCGGGTGCGCCGGTCGAACTTCGTCTACGGCTCCACCAAGGCCGGTTTCGACGGCTTCTACCTCGGCCTCGGCGAGGCGCTCGCACCGCACGGGGTCAAGGTCACCGTGGTCCGCTCCGGCCAGGTCCGGACGAAGATGACCGAGGGCATGAAGGACGCGCCGCTGACCACGAACGTCGAGGACGTCGCGGCCACCGCGGTCGACGCGGCCCGGCGCGGCAAGGACCTGGTGTGGTCGCCCGCGCCGTTCCGGTTCGTCATGTCGGCGCTGCGGCACGTGCCCCGGCCGATCTTCCGCAAGCTCCCGCTCTGAGCAACTACCTGCACCGGGCGCTCGGACCCGGCGCGCACGCCCGCGCGCTGGTCCGGCCCGGGGAGTCCGTGGTGTGGGCGGGGTTCGCGCGCACGCACTACTACGACATCCAGCATCTGACGCCGACGGGGGAACCGAAGCGCGGCGTGGTTAGCCGGGGGCTGGGCGCGGTCGGCGGCTTCGCCGGTGCCGTGGTCGCCGGCGTGCTCGACGGCGCGGACAACGGAACGGACAAGCCGCCGCCGGCGGACGTGCTGGTGTCCGGGCCGCGGGCGGGCTGCCTCGCGCACCAACACCTGAGCGCGGTGCCGTCGATCAGCCGGGCGCTGCTGCGGTTGTGGGTGCTGACCTCGCAGCGGCTGGTGGTGTTCACCGAACGCGCGCCGGTCGAGGCTTCGCCGGTCGAGGATTCGCTGCTGGGCAAGGCTTCGCGGTTCGGCAAGGGGCTGGCGAAGATCGGCCGGATCATCACCGACACCCGGGCCAAGTTCGGGGACAACCTCGAAGGGGAACCGGTCGCGCCCAAGGACTTCGTGCTCGCGGCGGAGATCCCGGCGGCGCTGATCGCCGGGGCCCACGGCTCGCGGGTGTCCCTTGTGGACGGTTCGGGGATCGACTTCGTGCGCGGGGTGACCGGACCCGCTTGGGAGACCTCGACCGCCGAGTACGAGCTGAAGACCGTCACCAAGGAGATGACCGGCCACTGGCTGCACCCGGGAGAACGGCTGGTGCTGGCCTGCGCGCCGATCAACGGCTACACCGGCGTGGTGCTGGACGGCGAACTCCGGCTGCCGCACGAACCGCTCGGCGAGGTGCCGGAGGTCGAGCTCGGCAGGCTGAAGTGGCCGCGCCCGGCCGACCGGACTTCCCAGGCCGGGGGCGAGGACTGGGTCGACGACCCGACCGTCGCGTTCTGGGCGCACGCCACGCGCCCCGACCAGCACGCGGTGCGCTTCGCCGACCACTTCGCCCACACCCGCGGCGACGCGCGGCTGACGCTGACCTCGCACCGGGCGGCAGTGGTCTACCCGACCCGCCTGCTGGCCGACGCCGACGCCGACAGGAACCCGTTCACCACATTCGGTGAACTGCCCGCGTCCAGCATCCGCAGCCTGAGCGCCGAGATCGTCGGGCGCACCCTGCCGTCGGCGCCGGTCATCCGGCTCGACTTCGCCGACGGCTCCACGCTGCTGGTCCGCGACCCGCTCACCTCGCGCCGCCTCGGTACGTGAATCCGCAGGGTCATTCGCGCGCCAAGCCGAGGAACTCCTGCTGCTCGCGGTCGTAGCGCTGGGTCAGGCCGTTGCCGTAGCGGTCCCACCAGTTCTGCACCTGACCGCCCTGGCGGGTGGTGGTGTCGCCGTAGATCTCGCGGTCGTACTCCAGGCGCGTGTCGCGGAACTGCTGCTGGAACTGCTCCGAGGACAGGCCCTGGATGTGCTGGATGGTCTCCGGGGTCAGCTGCCCGCTGCGCACGATGTCCGCGCCCGCCATGGAGTTCAGGATCGCCTGCACACCGCCGACGCCGCGCATGTGCGCCCCGGACATGATCGCCGCCTGCACACCGGCGTCGGTGAAGTTCAGCGCGCCCGCCTGCCGCGCGCTGTCCGACATGTGCCGGGTGACCACGGCGATCTCCTCGGCGCTGCCCTGCCCGTGCAGCCGGCGCGCCTCCATGATCTCGCGGTAGGCGGTGCCGTTGCCCTCGCGGAAGCCGTACGCCTCCTGCCGCCCGCCCTGCTCGCCGGACGCGCCCTCGGACCGCATGATCGACTCCACCACGCGCGGGTCGAGCTGGTCGGGGTTGCCACCCGCCGCGGCCCCGCCGCCCTGCGCCTGGGCCAGCTGCACCTCGCCGTTGCCGCCACCGTAACCCTGCGCGGTGGCGCGGTCGGCGTCGTCGTAACCGTCCACAGCGGACTTGAGCTTCTCGGTCAGGTCCTCGACCAGGTTGACGAACCGGCTCAGCCCGCTGACCAGCTGCTGCTGCAGGTTCGCGTTGGCGCCGGCCACCGAACCGCCGATCTGCGCGAACGCCAGCCCGTCGAGCACCAGCCGGTCGAGGTCTCTGGTGGTCTCCAAGGCCGTGGATCCCAGCTCGCGCACGGTGCTGGTGATGCTGCGGACCTCGGCTGGCTCGATTCGGTACTCTCCGGCCACGGGGACTCCTCTCGATCCGGCTTGGCATCCGGTTTGACCACGTCGAGAATTCACCAAATCGTGGCGCTCCCGGACGGCCGAATTACCCACCGGGGCGGCGGCACATCCACCGATCGGCTGACGGCGGTTCCACCGGCTCCCTAATGGATTTCCGGTCGCCGCCGGGAAATCATGGCGGTATGACCGTCGAACTGCCCGCTCCCGGCACCTACCGCATCGATCCGGCCAGTTCGGTGGTCGGCCTGGCCGGCCGTCACCTGTTCGGGCTGGCCCCGGTGCGCGGCCGGTTTGCCATCCGGGCGGGCACCATCCAGGTCGCCGACCCGATCACCGACTCGCTCGCCGAGGCGTCCATCGACGTGGCCAGCTTCGACACCGGCAACAGTCAGCGCGACAACGAGGTCCGCTCGCCGCGCTACCTCGACGCGGGCCGGTTCCCGCTGATCGAGTTCATCTCCGGCCGGGTGGCGGTGGACGACGGGGCGTGGAAGCTCACCGGCGAGCTGACCGTGCGGGAGACCACGCGCGAGGTCGCGCTCGACATCGAAACCGCTTCACGCGCCGGAGACGGCTTCACCGTGCGAGCGCGGACGAAGGTGAACCGCACGGACTTCGGCGTCACTACCCTGCGGGGGCTCGGGGGCAGCGTTTTCGAACTCACCCTCGACGTCACCGCGACCGCTGCTCACCAGGGCTGACCGGTCGGCCGCGCGTTCGCGGCGGAGACCAGGTACAGCTGCTGCGTGCCCGACCAGGGTGAGCTGATCGTCCAGCTCGCCAGCGCGGTCGGCGGCGGGGCGTCATGGGTGACTTCGAGGACCAGGTCGGTGTCCGCCGGGGCGATCGAATGGTCGAAGAACCGGAAGTTCAGGTCGATCAGCGCCTTGCCCAGCGCGCTCGCCCGGCTCTCGCTCTCGGCGATCGCGGGCGCCACCGCACCGCGGTCGGAGAACAGGTCGACGATCGGGCAGTCGCACGCGTACGCCAGCGCGCCGATCTCGCCCGCGCTGTGCACCTTCCGGCCCTGCGCCACCTGCGCCAGCTGCTCGCCGATCTCCAGGTACTGCTCCGACGCGGCGTGGTTGCTGGTCAGCGGCGCGTACTGCCGGGGCAGCCCGGGCGCCAGGTAGACCGCGACGGCCACCGCGGCCACCACCGCCGTGCCCACCAGGCCCGCGCCGGCGAGCACGCGCTGCCGGAACGCCTCGCCGTCCACCGAGGCGACCGCGGCCGCCAGGAACACCGTGGTAGCGGCGATGCTCGGACCGTAGTACCAGTGGTACGGCGGCACGTTCAGCCACGCGTAGGCCAGGTAGTGGGCGAAACCGGCCAGCGCGAGCACACCGAACGGCAGGATCCGCCGGGCGGTGTCGCTGCCGCGCACCAGGAGCGCCAGCCACAACAGCACCAGCATCCCGGCCAGCACGACCGGCAGGAACGACAGCACGGTCTGCGCCGGGTAGTCGCGGAAGTACAGCAGCGGGCCGTTGGTGAAGCTCCACTCGCCCCACGACCGCTGCAGCGTCTTGATGATCACCGTGTCCGGCACGGCCGAGCCGAGCGCGAACCAGCTGATGGTGAACCACGGCCCGGCCACCGCCAGCGCGGCGAAGAAGGTGCGCCAGATCCCGGTCCAGAACGACCGCCGCGCGACGAAGATGACCAGCGCCATCACCAGCAGGTCGAGCCGGATCAGCGCGAGCACGCCGAGCACCAGCCCCAGCGCCACCGGACGGCGTTCGGTGGCGAACACCAGCGCCCAGACCACCGCCGCCGCGCCGAGCGCGATCTCCAGCCCGATCGACGAGATCAGCAGCGGGTTGATCGTGGTCAGCGCGACCGCCAGCGGGGCGAACCAGTTCGGCAGGCCGATCCGGTCGCCGAGCCGCCGCAGCCCGAGCGCCAGTAGCACCTGCGCCAGCACGAAGAGCACCGCCGCGGCGATCACCGCGTCCCGCAGCACCAGGGTCAGCGCGGCCAGCGAGAGCACGTTCATCGGCGAGGTCGCGGTGTTGGCCACCCCGTCCGCGATCAGCCCCCAGTGGCCGTGCATGGCGAGGTTCTTCGCGTACGACAGCGTGATGTACGTGTCGTCGATCAAATGGGGCTTGGCCAGCGCGAACACCACGGTGGACACCGCGGCCACCCCGGCCGGGAAGTACCAGAACCTCGCCGAGCGCGGACCCGGTCTGCCGCCCGAGTCCGGCGTCGTGACGGACTCGGCGGCTTCGGGTAAGGCGCTACGCATCGCTGAAGAGTGTAACTCCTGCTGTGATCGGTCCGTTATCTGCGCGAGATTAAGTTCCGGTTACCTACGGCCGAGCGGCCGGGACCAGCGAAAAGTGCCCGACGCCCTTCGCCGCCGAATGCACCGTCCAGCTGTCCGGGCCGACGGCCGGACCCGAGGCGTACTTCAGCTCGTACTGGATCGGCTCCGGCTTGATCGACCGGTCGAAGAAGAGGTAGTTCACCCGCAGCGCGAAGCTGGTGATCGGGTTGGCCTCGGCGATCCGCTTCTCCACCTTGTCCACCACGCGACCGCGGTCGGAGAACTCGTCGACGATCTTGCACTCGCAGTAGTAGGCCAGCGTGCCGATCTCACCCGGGCTGGACACCGTGGCGCCGTCGAGGCGTTCGCCGAGCGCCTTGCCGACGCGCGCGTAGTCCGGCGCGCTCGCCCAGTTGCCGAAGATCAGCGGCGACTCCCACGGCACGCCCGGCTTGGCGACCACCGCGATGTTGCCCAGCAGCGCCAGTCCGACCAGGCCGAGCGCCAGCGCGGGCGGCCGCGACTCCAGCCGCTCCTGCTCGCGCGAGCGGGCCAGCCAGAAGGCCAGGATGGCCACGCCCGACATGCTCAGCGAGACGATCGGCGCGACGAAGTACCAGTGGTACGGGCCTACGCCCATCAGCGTGTACACGCCGTAGTAGACGACGCCGCCGGCACCGAGCGCGGCCAGCGGGCCGATCTTGGCCATCTCTTTAAGGCCCCCCCGCCCTCCCTCTAACTTCTCCCACCGCACCGCGAACCGCACCAGGAACCAGCTGACCAGCACGAACAGCCCGGCCAGCGCGGGCGCGAAGGCCACCGCGGTGACGATCTTGCGGCCGGTGAAGTACATCACCGGGCCGGTGAAGAAGCTCCACTCGCCGAACAGCCCGCCCTGCAGCTGCTTGATCACCAGGGTGTCCGGCACCGCCGAGCCGAAGGCGATCCAGCTGAACAGGTACCAGGGCCCGGCCACGGCCACCGCCGCGAGCACCGCCTTGACCAGCTTCCGCCGGATCGCGGCCGAGGAGAACGCCAGGATGAGCACAAAAACGACCAGGTCGAGCCGGATCATCACGGCCAGCCCGGCGATCGCGCCGAACCACACCGGGCGGCCCTCGACGGCGAACACGGTGAGCAGGATCAGCGCCGCCGGGATCAGCAGCACCTCCAGCCCGATCGCGGAAAGCACGAACGGGTTGAGCAGCACCACCGCGATGCCGAGCACGCCGGCGAACGAGGGCAGCCGGAGCGCGGCGACCAGACGCATCCACGCCCAGCCGATCACCGCGCCGGCGGCCACGGTGACCAGGCCGAGCGCGATCACCGGGTGCGCGTCGCCGAAGATCCGGGTGAGCAGGGTGGCCAGCGCCAGCAGCAGGATGTTCAGCGGGGAGGTCGCCGAGTTGGCGTGCTCCCCGGCGATCAGGCCCCATTCGCCGTGCACCGCGAGGTTCTTCGCGTACGCCAGGGTGATGTACGCGTCGTCGGTCAGGCTGTCCTTGACCACCAGGAACAACGCCGCCGTGGCGACCACCGCGAACACCGGCAGCCACCACGCCGCCCGCACGTGGTCGCGGACAGAGGTGGTCACCTCAGCTTCGCCAGTGTTCGAACCCGCCGAGATCGGCTCCACCGTCTGCCCTATCGACATGTGTGTCTTCCGTTTACAAGTAGTAGGCCAAGCCCAGCGTGACGACCCAGGTCACGCCGAGAACCTGCAGCACCCGGTCGCTGAGCGCGATCTCCTCCGGCTCACCGGCCTTGCCGCCGTCGACGTCGACGGCGTACCGCAGCACGGCGACCACGAACGGCACCATCGAGACCACCGGCCACACCGAACCGTCGGCGCGCTCACGCAGCTCGAACGCCCACAGGCTGTAGGACATGATCAGGATGGCGGCCGAGGTCGCCCAGACGAACCGCAGGTAGCTCGCCGAGTACTTCTTCAGCGAGGAGCGGATCTTCGCCCCGGTGCGCTCGAAGAGCATCACCTCGGCGTACCGCTTGCCCGCCACCATGAACAGCGAGCCGAACGCGGTGACCAGCAGGAACCACTGCGAGAGCGCGATGCCGGCGGCGACACCACCGGCGATCGAGCGCATCAGGAAGCCCGAGCCGACGATGGCCAGGTCGATCACCGGCTGGTGCTTGAGGCCGAAGCAGTAACCGAGCTGCACGGCTTCGTAGACCACCAGCACGATCGACAGCTGCGGGCTGGCCAGGAACGAGATGCCCAGCCCGACGGCGAAGAACGCCACCGCCGAGACGTAGGCCACCGGCACCGGCACGATGCCCGCCGCGATCGGCCGCTTGCACTTGGTCGGGTGCGCGCGGTCGGCTTCCACGTCCACCGCGTCGTTGATCAGGTAGATCGAGGACGCCACCAGCGAGAACGCCACGAAGGCGATGGCCGCGTCGAGCAGCACACCCCCGTTGCCGAACTGCGCCGCGGTGAAGGGCGCGGCGAAGACCAGCACGTTCTTCACCCACTGGCGCGGGCGCGCGGTCTTCAGCACCCCCTTCGCGGTGCCCAGCGGGCCACGGCCCTTCGCGGGCGCGACCGGCTCCGGTTCCGGCGCGTCTTCGGCCGTCTCCAGTTCGTCGGACAGGGTGGGCTTCTCCTCCACCTTGTCCTTCTCGTCGGTTCGCTCGGTTGCTTCACTCATCTTTGCTTCAGCTTCCGTCGGATGAGACCGCCGACGACCCCGCCCAGTGCCGCTCCGGCGAGCACGTCCGTCGGGTAGTGCACGCCGAGCACGAGGCGTGAGGCCAGCATCGGCGGCACGAGTGCAGGCACGAGGTTACGCCCGGTCAGTCCGGAGTAGAGCACCGCCGCCGCCGTGGTGGAGGTGGCGTGCGAAGACGGGAAGCTCAGCTTGCTCGGGGTGCCGACCAGCACCTCGACGCTCGGGTGCTCCGGTCGCGGGCGGCGGACCACCCGCTTGACCGCGATGGACGCGGCGTGCGCGCCGACCACGCCGGCCGCCGCGACCAGCCAGTCCCGGCGCCGTTCCTTGTCCACCGCGGCGCCGACCAGGCCGAGCGCGAACCAGCCCGCGCTGTGCTCACCGAAGTGGCTCAGGCCGCGAGCGGCCTTCACCGTCACCGGGCGCTTGATCGCGCCCTGGACCTTGGCGAGGACCTTGACCTCGGGAGCGGGCTCGTTCCGCTCAAGCATCGAGCGACCCGTCGAGGGGGGCACCGTCGGTCAGGTGCGGGGCGATCTTGTTGTCGAACGCGGTCAGCGCGGAGCCGATCGCCATGTGCATGTCGAGGTACTTGTAGGTGCCGAGGCGGCCGCCGAAGAGCACGTTGCGCTCCTTGGCCTCGACCTTGGCCAGCTCCCGGTACTTCTCCAGCTTGTCGCGGTTCTCCGGGGTGTTGATCGGGTAGTACGGCTCGTCCTTCTCGTCGGCGAACCGGGAGTACTCGCGGAAGACCACCGTCTTGTCGTTCGGGTAGTGCTTGCGCTCCGGGTGGAAGTGCCGGAACTCGATGATCCGGGTGTAGGGCACTTCCTCGTCGTTGTAGTTGACCACCGAGGTGCCCTGGAAGTCACCGGCCTGCACGACCTCGGACTCGAAGTCGACCGTGCGCCAGGTGAACCGGCCCGCGGAGTAGTCGAAGTAGCGGTCCAGCGGCCCGGTGTAGACCGTCGGGGTGCCCGCCGGGATGGCCTCGCGCACGTCGAAGTAGTCGACGTTCAGCCGCACCTCGATGTTCTCGTGCTCCGCCATCTTCTCCAGCCACGCGGTGTAGCCGTTGACCGGCAGGCCCTCGTAGGTGTCGTTGAAGTAGCGGTTGTCGAAGGTGTAGCGCACCGGCAGGCGGGTGATGATGTTCGCGCCGAGGTTCTTCGGGTCGTTCTCCCACTGCTTGGCCGTGTAGCCGCGGATGAACGCCTCGTAGAGGGGACGGCCGATCAGCGAGATCGCCTTCTCCTCGAGGTTCTGCGCGTCCTCGGTGTTGAACTCCGAAGCCTGCTTGGCGATGAGCTCGCGCGCCTCGTCCGGCGTGTGCGACTTGCCGAAGAACTGGTTGATCAGCGCCAGGTTCATCGGCAGCGGGTAGACCTGCCCCTGGTACTTGCCGAACACCCGGTGCTGGTAGTTCGTGAACTCGGTGAACTGGTTCACGTACTCCCACACGCGCTTGTTCGAGGTGTGGAACAGGTGCGCGCCGTACTTGTGCACCTCGATACCGGTTTCCGGCTCCGCCTCGGAGTAGGCGTTGCCGCCGATGTGGCCGCGGCGTTCGAGCACCAGCACCCGCTTGCCCAGCTGGGTGGCGGCTCGCTCGGCCACGGTCAGGCCGAAGAAACCCGACCCAACCACGATCAGGTCGTAACCGGCGAATTCGTGTTCAGTAATCTTGACGGGGTTCGTCTGCGCGCTCACGGGCGCCCAGGGTACTCACGTACTCCGGACGGACTGCGCCCCGCCCAGTTCCAGCCCCTTGAAAACACCGTAGGAAGCCGTGCCAACACCGGATACGTTCTGGACCTCCCTGAGCACGATCAGTGTCTACCTGGTCGTGCTGGCGGTGCCGGGCGGCTTGATCGGGATCGGCGCCGGCCTGCGGGGCTGGGCCCTGGCCGGACTGGCGCCACTGTTCACCTACTTTTCACTGGGCTCGGCCGGGCCGTGGCTGTCGATGGCGGGCCTGCCCTACAACACGGCCACCGCCGCCGCCTTCTCCCTGCTGCTGGCCGGCCTCGCCTTCGGCGTGCGGATGCTGGCCCGCTCGCGCGGCTGGGTGTCGAAGGTGCCGCTGCCTCGGGGGCCGCACTGGACCAAGCGCGCGCACGCGGCGGTGATCGGCTGCGTGCTGCTGGCCACCGCGCTGTCGATGATCGTGGTGCTCTCCGCCGCCGACGGTGCCAGCTCGGTCTTCCAGCGCTGGGACACCGTCTACCACGCGAACGGCATCCGCTACATCGCCGAGACCGGCGACGGCTCGCTGGTCGGCATGTCGACCATCAACTGGTACCCGGACGGCTCCTTCTACCCGAACGCCTACCACCTGGTCGGCGCGCTGGTGTACTCGATCTCCGGCGCCTCCATCCCGGCCGCGCTGAACGGCATCACGGTGCCGATCGCCGGCATCTTCGCCCTGGCGCTGGCCGCCACCATCCGCCAGTTCGGCGGGCGCGCGGCCTTCGCCGGCAGCGCCGCCATCGTGGCCGGGGCGGCCACCACCGGCGCCTACGAGTCGGTGTCGAGCGGGCTGCTGCCGTTCGCGCTGGGCATCGTGCTCACCCCGCTGGCCGCGGTCGCCCTCCAGCGGTTCCTGACCCGGCCGGACGTGGAGTCCGGCATGGTGTTCGCGCTGACCATCGTCGGGCTGCTCCTGGCGCACTCCAGCGCCCTGTTCGGCGCCATCCTGTTCACCATCCCGCTGCTGCTCCAGCGCTGGTTCCGGCGCGAGGGCGTGTGGTGGCGCGACCTGCTGCGGATGGTCCCGGCCGGGCTCGCCGCGCTGGTGCTGGCGGCGCCACAGGTGCTCGGCGCGATCGCGTTCACCTCCAGCTCGTACCCGTACATCCCGTGGGCGTCGGACATCCCGGTGTCCTCGGCGCTGGCGCAGCTGCTGACCTTCCGGCAGGTGCTCCAGGAACCGCAGATGGTGCTGTGCGTGCTGCTGGTGGCGGGCATCCTGACCGCGCGGGCGCTCGGCGCCATGCGCTGGGTGGCCTTCTCCGCGCTGCTGCTGTCCGGCACCTTCGTGCTGGTCGCCTGCTACGGCGCGCTGCCGTGGGTGATCTCGTTCTCCCGGCCGTGGTGGAACGACCGGTACCGGCTGATGTCGCTGGCCGCGATCCCGTTGTGCCTGCTCGCCGCGCACGGCCTGGCCGAACTGCAGCGCCTGCTGGCCAAGGTGGCCGCGGGCTGGGACTGGGTCAAGGCCCGGCCGCGGCTGCCCGCCCGGATCGGCGTGGCCAGCGCGGTGCTGCTGGTCAGCGTGCTCGCGGTGGGCACCAACGGCTTCTACACCACGGCGAACGCGACCGCGGTGGCGTACGCGTACCACAACGGGCCCGAGTCGATCGGCCGTCCGGTGCCGGTCACCGACTTCGAGGTCGACGCGATGCGGGAGATGGGCAAGTTCGCCGTGCCCGGCGAGAAGGTGCTCAACGACCGGCTGGACGGCACGGCCTGGCTGTTCGCCATCTCCGGGGTGCGGCCGGTGGCCGGGCACTACGACCCCGGGGTGGCGCCGCCGGACGCCACCTTCCTGTCGAACCACTTCCGCGAGTACGACACGAACCCGGACGTCCGCGCAGCTGTCGAGCGGCTGAACGTGCGGCACGTGCTGCTGGGCTCGGGCTCGATCAAGCCGGACGTGATCCGGGCGCCGGGGCTGCGCGACCTCGACGGGCTGCCGTTCCTGGAGAAGATCTACGCGAACCCGGACGCGATGATCTACCGCATCCTGCGCTGAGCTCTCCCCCGCGAAGCTTTTACCCGCGAAACGGAGAGACCTCCGCGTGGCCGGGCCGCCCCTTGCCCGTCGGCGCCACACGGAGGTCGTCTCGCCCCCCATCACCCCCGGGGTGATCCTTCGAGCCCGGGTACTCACCCGACTCAGTCTGTCCCGCCTACTAAAACGATGACTCCGGAGACCGGTAATCGGTTTCCTTCTCGACCCAGCGTCACTCGATCGAGTGAACTTACCGACCCTGCAGTCGCGGCAGGACGTCAGCGGCGACCTGTTCGAGCACGGCCTCCCGGCCCTCGTACCAACTGCTCGACCGCGGCCAGTGGGACACCACGTCGGTGAAGCCCAGCTCCTGCGCGCGCCCGGCCGCGTCGGTGAAGGCCTCCACGCTGCTCAGCGAGAAGACCGGCGCGGCGTCCAGGCTCAGGTAGCGGTCGATCGCGTGGTGCTCGCGACCCGCCGCGGCGAGGATCTCGTCGAACTTCGCCACCTTCTCGGCGACGCCCGCCCACCACCGGTCCTGGTCGTCGGTCTTCTGACCGGTGGTCACCCAGCCGGAGCCGAACCGGGCGGCCAGGCGCATGGTCCTCGGCCCGTTCGCGGCGATCAGGAACGGCAGCCGCGGGCGCTGCACGCAGCCGGGCAGGTTCCGGGCGCCGCGCGCGGTGTAGTACTCGCCGGGGTAGTCGAACTTGTCCTGGGTCAGCAGGCCGTCGAGGGCTTCGACGAACTCGGTGAAGCGGTCGGCGCGCTGGCGGTCGGTCAGCTCGGCCTCGCCGATGGCCACCGCGTCGTAGTGCGCGCTGGTCACCCCGGCGCCGACGCCGAGCAGCGCGCGGCCGTCGGACACGTCGTCGAGGGTGATCAGCTCGCGCATGAACGGCACCGGGTGCCGGGCCACCGGGGAGGCGACCAGGGTGCCGAGGCGGATCTTCTCGGTGACCGTCGCGGCGGCGGTCAGCGTCGGGATGGCGCTGAACCACGGGCCGTCGACGAGGTCCCGCCAGCCGAGGTGGTCATAGGTCCAGGCGTGGTCGAAGCCGTACTCCTCGGCGGCCCGCCACTTCGGCTCGGCCGCCCACCAACGATCTTCGGGAAGGATCACAATGCCTACTCGCACCAGCTCAGCGTAGGGGCGAAGCGGTGGGTGACCATGCCGGGTCGCGCCCCGATCAGGTGCGCTCTGGAAAACTGGGGGCGTGGAGAAACCCCTGCTGATCGCGTCCGACATCGATGGCACCCTGCTCTCGCCGCTGGCCGAGCTGACCGCGCGCACGCTCACCGCGCTCCGGCGCGCCGCCGCGGACGGGGTGCCGGTGGTGCTCGCGAGCGGTCGCCCGCCACGCTGGATCCCGCCCGTCGCTCGCCCAGCCGGTCTAACCGGTTACGCAGTGTGTTCGAACGGTGCGGTGATCTACCACATCGGCAAGGACGAGGTCGTCGAAGTCCGCGGGCGGCTCGAACCGGTGCAGCTGATCGACTACGCGAAGGAGGTCGAGCTGGCGATCCCGGGCTGCAAGTTCGCCGCGGAGCGCGTCGGCAGGCGGGCGGTCGACCCGGAGATCCACAACTACGTGTACGAGACGGGCTACCGCAACCCGTGGGGCGACGGCGAGGGGTTCTCGGTCCCGCGCGCCGAAACGCTCGGGCACCCGGCGGTCAAGCTGCTGGTGCGGCACCAGGGCATGACCTCGGACGAGATGGCGGCCGCGGCGCGCGAGGTGCTCGGGGACGCGGTGGACATCACGTACTCGTCGAATGCGGGGCTGATCGAGCTGGCCGCGCCGGGCATGACCAAGGGCAGCGGGCTGGGCTGGGTGACCGAGCGGCTGGACGTGCCGGCCGACCGGGTGGTCGCCTTCGGGGACATGCCGAACGACATCGACATGCTGCGCTGGGCGGGCCACGGCGTGGCGATGGCGAACGCGCACCCGGCCCTGCTGGAAGTCGCCGACGAAACCACCGCCCCGAACTCGGAAGACGGCGTCGCCCAAGTCCTGGAACGGTGGTTCTGACGCGGTCCCCGATTGCTATGAGTGGGGCATTACTTGCAATCAACGCAAGTAATGCCCCACTCATAGCATTGGGCTGAGGCGGGGGGTCACTCCCGGCGGGCGTCCAGGGCGGCAGCGGCTTCCGGGGTGGGGGCCGTGCCGCCCAGGTGCGCGGGCAGCCACCACCGCTCGTCCTCGGTGGCGGGTTGTTCCGGGTAGTCGGCCTGCACGCGGTCCAGCAGCGCGCTCATCCGCGCCCGCAGGTCCTTCGTCAGCACCTCGGCGTCGTCGTCGGGGCCCGGGCTGAACGGCTCCCCCGCCAGGATCGAGATCGGCACGTGCCGCTTCGTCAGCGTGCGCGGGCGCCCCTTCGTCCACAGGCGGTGCGTGCCCCACAGCGCCATCGGCACCACCGGCACCCCGGCCTCGGCGGCCATCCGCACCGCGCCCGACTTGATCTCCTTCACGGTGAACGACCGGCTGATCGTCGCCTCCGGGAACACGCCGACGACCTCACCGGCCCGCAGCCGCGCCACCGCCTCCCGGTACGAAGCGGCCCCGGCCGACCGGTCCACCGGGATGTGGTGCATCCCGCGCATCAGCGGCCCGGCCACCTTGTTCGCGAAGATCTCCTGCTTCGCCATGAACCGCACCAGCCGCTTGGCCGGTTGCGCGCCCAGCCCGCAGAAGATGAAGTCCAGGTAGCTCACGTGGTTGCAGGCGATCACCGCGCCACCGGTGGCGGGGATGTGCTCCGCCCCGGCCACGCGCAGCTTGTTGTCGAGCACGCGGAACATCAACTTGGCCGCCAGCACGACGGGCGGGTACACCAGTTCAGCCATACCGGTCAGGTTACGCGACCGTAGGTTACTGTCCAGTTCGTGTTCACGGGCAGGGCACGTAGGTGAACCGCGGATCCGCGTCCAGCCGCTCGATCAGCCGGGCTGCCTGCTCGGCCCTCGGGTACACGGCGATCCACTGGTCGGTGCCCTCACGGCGGAAGGTGGCCACCGAGTACAACGCCGCGTACGCCGGATCGGCCCCGCAGCGCTGGCGGTCGGCGTAACCGTTGCCGGTGGTCACCGCGAGCGCCGGACGCCTGCCGTTGACCACGTAGTCGTAGTCGTTGGCGATGTGCCCGACCGGCCCGAGCGCCTCGTCACGCCGCCCCTCGCGGGCGATGTGCTCGTCGGTCAGGCCCAGCACGTCGACCACGACGATCTTGGTGCCCGCCCGGTACGACAGCGCGCCGTTGGCGTAGGTGCTGATCACCGTGCCCGGTGGCAGCCGCTCCCCGAGCCACGAGCCGATCTCCTCCATCTGCCCGATCTTGTGCCGCCACTCCCGCATCAGCGGCAGCGCCGCCGGGCTCATCGCGGACACCAGGAACGACAGCAGGCACAACCCCAGCGCGACCGCGGGCACCAGCTTCCCGCCGACCGGCTGCGTGCGCGGCCGCGGCGACGGCACGCTCCCGGTCACCACGCCGTACGCGGCCACCGCGCCCACGGCGAACAGCACCGGCACCGGCGCCAGCAGCCGCCACGCCGGCATCCAGTCACCACCGACGTAGGTCATGAACAGCAGGTACGCGCCCCCGAGCGCGAAGATCAGCCAGACCACCGACCGGCCGCGGCGCTCCTCGGCGGACATCTCCCGGCGCCGCCGCAGCAACGCGGTCATCGCGGCCACGGCGATCAGCAGATACCCCTGGTGCACCAGGGAGAACGAGGACAGGTACTGCCCGCCCTGCGCCAGCTGCCAGTCGAGCGAGCCGCCGACCTTCGCCGCCACGGCGTTCGGCACCAGGTGCCCGTAGTAGGTCACCCGCCAGGCCGTCCACGGCACCACCAGCACCAATGCGCCCAGGGTGAACCCGCCCGGCCCCCACCAGGTGACCCGCCCGCGCGCGGCCGCGTTGACCAGCCACAGCCCGGCGACCACGGCCAGCACCACCCCGTCCGGCCTGGTCATCGTGGCGAGCGCGACCACCACCCCGGCGACCACCGCGCGCCCCGCCGCAAGCGCGTGGCACATCACCAGCGCGAGCAGGATGAACAGCGGGGTCTCCAGCCCGGACGGGCCGTACGCGGCGAGCCCGGTCGCGCCCGCGGTCAGGATCGCCGCGGCGACACCGAGTCCCGGCGTTTCGGTGACGATCCGGTTCACCGTGAAGTACGCGGCGAGCACGCAGCCGAGCGCGCACACCACCCCGAGCGCCGAAGCGGTGACCACCACGTCGAAACCGAACAGCGTCTTCGGGATGGCGACCAGTACCACCCAGAGGAAGTTCGAATAACCCTCGACGCGTTCCCCCGCGTTGAACACCGGGCCGTGGCCTTCGGCGATGTTCTGCGAATAGCGGAAACTGATGAACGCGTCTTCGGCAACCGTGGCGAACAACAGTTGGTGAATCAGCGACAGGACGAGCGTCAGCGACAACGCGGCCACCCGCCACGTCTTCACCGCGTTGATCGACCGCCAGGCCGCGAGCACGCCGAAAGCGAGCGCCAGCCACACGCCCAGCACTACGAAGACCACCAGACCCTCACCCTCCGCCGCAGCACCGCCCCCATCCGGTGGGTCACGTAAAGGTATCGAAATTCGACCTGGAACGTTTCATTCCACCCATTCGAGGCAACCACACCACCCGGCCGGGCGTGAACCGCACGTATCGCCGGGGAAACCGGGGAGTTTCGGCGACACTCGAATTTCCGTTTCCCGCCGGGAGACCGGCGGCCTCACCAGGTGCGGGTGGGTTGTGCCCATTTCCACGTCCGGCTGGTCCACGCTGGGACCGGTCTGCGCTTTCCTGCTGGTGCTCGGCGCACCGGGGTTGCTCGTCGGCGCCGCCGCCGGGCTGCGCGGCTGGCGGCTGGCCGGGCTGGCGCCGCTGCTCGGGTACGCCGTCGGCGGTGTCTTCGGACCGCTGCTGCCGCTGCTCGGGCTGCCGTTCAACGGGTTCTCGTTCGTCGCGTGCACGCTGCTGCTCACCGCGGTGGCCGCGGCCACCCGCCGCTACCGCCGTGACGCCGTCCACGACCGGGTGTGGACCCCGCGGGCGCACGCCGGGGTCGCCGCCTGCCTGCTGCTCGCGGCCGGGATCGGCGCGTACGCGGTGTACAGCGGGCTCGGCGGCATCAACGCGATCCCGCAGGGCTTCGACGCGCCCTTCCACGCCAACGGCATCCGCTACATCGCCGAGAGCGGCGACAGCGGCCTGTTCGGCCTCGGCTCGCTGCACTGGTACGACGACGGCCTCTTCTACCCGAACGGCTACCACCTGCCCGCCGCGCTGGTCTTCCAGCTCACCGGCGCCACCGTGCCCGCGGTGCTGAACGCGCACACCATGCTCTCCGGCGGGCTGCTGGCGCTGTCGGTGGTGACCATGGTCCGGCACTTCGGCGGCCGTGCCGTGCTCGCCGGCGCGAGCGCGCTGACCTCGGTCGGCGCCACGATGGTCACCTACGGCGCGTGGAGCAGCCCGCTGCTGCCGTACACCCTGGCCGTCGCGCTGACGCCGCTGATCGTCGTCGCCGGGCACCGGTACCTGCTGCGCCCGGCGCTCGACACCGGGCTGGTGCTCGCCGCGGGCGCGGTGGCCCTGCTCGCCATCCACTCCAGCGCGTTGTTCGGCGGCCTGCTGTTCGTGGTGCCGCTGCTCGTGCAGCGCTGGCGCACGCTCGGCCGCGACCTCCTGGCGCTGCTGCCGGTCCTGCTCGGCGGCGGGGTGCTCGCGCTGCCGCACCTGCTCGGCGCGCTGAACCTGGCCGGGAACTTCACCTACACCGGCTGGGTCGCGAACACCACGCCCACGCAGGCCGTCGGCGAACTCCTGTTGTTCTCGCACAATTCACTCGACCCGCAGCTGCTGCTGGCCGGTGCCGTGGTGCTCGGGCTGATCGGGTTCCGGCGGCTCGGCGACCTGCGCTGGCTCGCCGGGTCGGCCGCCGTGTTCGGCGTGCTCTACCTGCTCGTGGCGACCTCGGACCACCCGCTGGTGATGGCGATTTCGCGGCCGTGGTGGGACGACAAGTTCCGGCTGGTCGCGATGGCCGGGCTGGCCATGTGCGTACTGGCCGGGCACGGCATCGCCGAGGTCCAGCGCGTGCTGCGCGAGGTCGGCGGCCGGTTCGCGCCACGGGTGGCCGGCGCGCTCGCCGCGGTGGTCGTGCTCGGCGGTTTCCTGGTCGCGTCCCAGGGCGCCTACCTGCGCAACAACGCCGACTACGTGGCGCTGACCTGGGGCAACACCGCACGCAAACCGGATGCGGTCGTGGTGGTCACGCCGAACGAAGCCGCCGCGATGCTGGAGCTGGGCAAGCGCGCCAAGCCCGGTGAATGGGCGATGAACGACTGGTTCGACGGCAGTGTCTGGACCTACGCGATCGGCGGCGTGCGCACAATCATCGCCCACGACGAGCGCGCGGGCAGGCAGGCCGACACCGAGCTGCTCACCCAGCACTTCGCCGAGTACGGCACGAACGCCGCCGTGCGCGACGCGGTCGAGCGCCGCAACCTGCACTGGGTGCTGGTCACCGCGAAGGCGGGCGAGGCCAACGCGACCAAGCGCTCCCCCGGCATGGCCTCGCTGGAGGGGTTGCCGTTCCTCGAAGTCGTCTACCGCAACCCGGACGCGACGCTCTACCGGATCCTCCGCGCGGACGCACCGGGGGAGACGAACGTCGTAGCGGCACCGGGGTGATCGGCAGTACCAGGCCCCGAATCGGGTGAACACCGGCCTCGTTAGGCTCACCCGAGATTCCGCGCGGAACCACCTAGCCCGGGGGAAGTGTGCCCACCAGTACCAGCCCAGTGTTCGACGCCCTCACCATCGCGCTCTACGCGCTGGTCATCTTCCTGCCGGGTCTGCTGACCGGGTTCGCGGCCGGGCTGCGCGGCTGGGTGCTGGCGGGCATGGCGCCGCTGTTCACCTACGCCATCGGCGGGCTGGCCGGGCCGTGGCTGGCGGCCATCGGCCTGCCGTTCAACGTGCTCACGTTCGTCATCGCCACAATCGTGTTCACCGGTGTGGCGTTCGGCCTGCGGTGGCTCGTTTCGCGGCGGTCCCGGCCGGAACCGGACGCACCGCTGTGGGCCCGCGCCGGCCACCTGTCCGTGCTGGCGTGCCTGCTCCTCGCGGGCGCGGTCGGCATCTTCACCGTGTGGCGCGGGCTGGTCGAGCTGGACGCGATCTCGCAGGGCTTCGACGCGGTGTACCACGCGAACGCGATCCGGTACATCGCCGACACCGGCGACGGCAGCCTGTTCGGCACCAGCCTGACGAACTGGTACGCCGAGCGCGGCGGGCTGTTCTACCCCAACGCCTACCACCTGATCGGCACGGTCGCCTACCAGCTCAGCGGCGCCACCATCCCGGCCATCATGAACACGAACACGCTGCTCCTGCCGGGGTTGCTGTCGCTGTCGCTGGTCGCCGTGGTGCGCGAGTTCCGCGGGCGCGCGGTGATGGCCGGCGCGGTGGCGCTGGTGGCGATCGCGCCGACCGCGGTGATGTACCAGTCGATGTCGCGCGGGCCGCTGCTGCCGTTCCTGCTCGGGCTGGCGCTGACCCCGCTGGGCACGGTAGCGCTGCACCGGTACCTGGTGCGCCCGGCGCTGGACACCGGGCTGGTCTTCGTGCTCGCCGCGGTCGGGCTGCTGACCGTGCACTCGTCGACGTTGTTCGCCGGGATCGTGTTCGCGTTGCCGATGATCGCGCAGCGGTGGCTTTCGGCCCGCAAGTGGAAGCCGATCGGGCGGGACCTGCTGGCGCTGCTGCCGATCGGCGTGGCCAGCATGGTGGTCGCCGCGATGCAGTTGTTCGGCGCGATCGGGCTGGCCAGCGGGGACGTGCCGTACTGGGGCTGGCCGAGCCAGGGCACCACCGGTTCGGCGCTGGGCACGCTGCTGAGCTTCCAGCACGACATGCCGCGGCCGCAGATCTGGCTGGCCGCCGCGTTGTTCCTGGGGCTGGTGTTCTTCCGGAAGCTGAACGGGCTGCGCTGGATCGGCGGCACCGCGCTGGTGTCCGGGTTGCTGTACATCGCGGTGTCCTCGTCGAACCATCCGCTGGTGATGGCGATTTCCCGGCCGTGGTGGGACGACCCGTACCGGTTCGTGTCGATGGCCATGGTGCCGCTGGTGGTGATCGCCGGGCACGGGCTGGCCGAGCTGGCGACCTGGTTGAAGGACGGCATCGCGCGGTGGCGCTCGGCGACGTGGCTCGCCCCGGTGACCGCGGTGGTGGTGCTGGCCGGGTTCGTGGGGATCACGAACGGCCTGTACACAGGCGCGAACACCGGCTGGGTGACGCCGGGGTACGGCAACGGGCCCGGGGTGGACAAGCACAAGCTGCCGGTCAGCCCGGACGAGGCGCAGGCGATGTTGGAGCTGGAGAAGCGCGCGCAGCCGGGTGACTGGGTGATGAACGACCGCTTCGACGGCGGGGCGTGGGTGTACGCGATCAGCGGGGTGCGCGGCGTGGCCGGGCACTACGACCAGGCCCTCCCCCCGGCCGACGCGCTCCTGCTGGCGGACCGCTTCCGCGACTACGCCACCGACCCGGCCGTACGGGCCGCCGTGCAGCGGCTGAACATCCGCTGGGTGCTGGTCGGCCAGTACGGCTACCCGCCGGAAGCGACGCG
This sequence comes from Amycolatopsis sp. 195334CR, assembly GCF_017309385.1. Classification (NCBI taxonomy): domain Bacteria; kingdom Bacillati; phylum Actinomycetota; class Actinomycetes; order Pseudonocardiales; family Pseudonocardiaceae; genus Amycolatopsis; species Amycolatopsis sp. 195334CR. Next base: position 2,185,464 of record NZ_JAFJMJ010000001.1, read on the forward strand.
GCAGAAGGGCCTCGTCGGTTTGGACGGGCAGCCGTTCGTGAAGCTGGTTTACCGGAACGCGGACGCTTCGCTGTACCAGCTGACCCCGTAGGCCGCGGGGCTCGCCACCGGCCATGTCACGAATGAGGTTTTCTCAGTAGCGACCTCGGCGCTCCGCTGTGCAGCGGGCACCCGCGCAGGATGGTGGCGGTCAGGCGAGGTGGGGTAGCCGATCGGGCGGCGATATCGAGCGCGGCACGACAGGTGATCACGGAGAGCCTTCGCGGTCGGACTTGATCTTCACGGATTCAGTCCTGGCGAGGCTCTCCGTGCTATCTCACCCCACCCCCAAAACCCACTACTGAGAAAGCCACATTCGTGACACCGGGAGGCGGGGCGGCGCGGCTTCGCGCAGTGAAAGCCACATTCACAGCGGGCCCTCGGTGGCCACCCGCCCGAGCGGTGGCCACCCGCCGGAGCGCACCCAAAACCCACCCCTGTGGACGGAGTTATCCACAGGGGTGGGCGCGGTTGGGGATAAGCGGGTTTCCCCTGCTCAGGGCATATATAACAGCGTACCGACCGGGCAGTACCCCACAGGGGTCAGGCGGTGGCCGTCCGGCGGGCCTGGAGGCGGGCGGTCAGGGCCGCGCCGCCCGCGGTGATGAGGTCGGCGACGGTGAACATGACCCGCGAAGCCACCGCGAAAGCCAGCGCCTGCGGGCCCGAGATCGCCGTCGCGGTCAGCACCGCGACCATGGCGAACTCCCGCGCGCCCACCCCGCTCGGCAGGATGAACGCGAACGTGCCCGAGGTCATCGCGATCGCCATCGCGCCGATGCACAGCACAAAACCGCCGAAACCGGGCGCACCCACCGAGTTCGCCAGCAGCCACAGGTGCGTGCCCTGCAGGGCGTACACCAGCACCAGCGCGCCGAACACCTTGCCGATCAGCTTGTACGACAGCTGGTGGTCCAGCGGCGGACGACGCAGGATGCGAAGCACCAGCGAAGTGCCCCAGGTCAGCACCTTCGGGTGCAGCGCGGTGAAACCGACCGGCAGCAGGACCAGCAGCCACCACGCGTGCGGGCTGTTCGCGAACACCGCGGGCATCGCCAGGATCGACAGCACCAGCGCGGCGACCACGCCGACCCCGAGGTGGATCAGCGACGCGGTGAAGATCCGGGCCCGCGCGAGCCCGGCCTTGCGGCCCAGCTCCATCTGCAGCAGATACGCCCACACCGAACCGGGGATGTACTTGCCGAGCGAACCGACCAGGTTGATCTGCGCGCCCCGCGCGTACCCGATCGGCTTGCCCAGCTCGTCGACGACGATCTGCCAGGCGTACACCCCGACCGCGATGCTGCCGACCAGCGCGACCAGCGACAACGCCGAGGACAGCCACGGGATGCCCTTCATGGTCACCCAGAACTCGTCCCAGCTGGTGATCAGCGAACGAGCGGCGAAGAAGATGACCACGGCGATCGCCAGCCACCGGGCGGCGTCGATGAGCTTCGCCTTGGTGGACTTGGGCGCCTTGCCTGCCACCTCGACGGCGGTCTCGTCGGGCTCGACGGTCGTCATCGGTCGTCGTGTCTCCTCGTCGGGCGTGCTCACACCTGAACACTCACCAAGCGGCTGAACTCGGCCAGCAGGTCGTAACCGTCCCAGACGGCGGAGAAACTGAGCGCGGATCCGAACGGAACGATTCGATCCACGCCGCGCCCCGCCAGTTCGGTCGCGAACTCAACCAATTCCTCGCGGCCGAACCCGAATTGGCTGACGGTTTGATCTTTGCGCACCACAATCGGCACCAAGTCGATGAGAGTACGCACACTCGCCGAGCCGAACGTGCCCGCCCCCAGCCATTCACGCGGCAGCGAGGACGGATCGGCCAGTTCGAGGGTGGCGACCGCGTTGCCGTCGAAGGTCATCGAGGTGACCAGCCCGTCGACCGCGGCACCGTAGGCCGAGACCCGCTTCTGCACGGCCATGGCCGGTTCGGTGACGTGCTGCTTCGCCGCGAGCACCTCGGACAGCAGCCTCCGGAACTCGACCCCGGCCTCGGCGGCCAATGACTCGTCCCCCACCCAGAAGATCGCACGCGGCGAGGAGCAGGCGGCCTGGTCGAACCAGTACGAGTCGTTGTAGAAGCCCTCGGCGGCACCCCGGCGCTCGGCCTCGGACGCGGCCCGCCACCCGTCGACCGAGATCACCGCGAACGAGGACCGGTCCGGGAAGGTCAGGTCCCGCGCGTGCGGCGCCAGCGGGTACTGCCGCAGCGCCTTCACCGAACCGTCGCCGCCCCAGATCACCCGCAGGTCGGCGGCCAGCGACAGGGCGCCGCTGATCTCGTCACTGCGGTCGTAGGTGATCATCCGCTGGGTCTGCGTGATCAGCGCGGCGGTTTCCGGGTCCACTTCGGACAACGCGGCGTTCAGCGCGGTCAGCACCTCTTCCGCGGCCCCCGCCGAACGCGAGGAAACGCGCACCACGTTGTGGTTCCCCGCCAAAGCGGACAACGCCCACGAATAGACGAAAATGGTGTCCACATTGGCCGGTGGCACGTGGAAGACCAGCCCGCGCGGGAACCGCAAGGCGCTCTCGTCGTCCGAAGCGAGCCGCCCCAGTGCCTTCTGGATCTCCGCCTTGCGCAGGAAGAAGCCGAGCGAGGCCAGCTCCGGGTACCGGCGGGCCACCGCGGGCGCGAGCAGCTTGCGCGCGAACTTGGTGAGGAACTCGACGACGCGCGGGTCGCCGACCTTCAGGCGGCCACCGTCGGGCTCGGCCTGGAGCCGGTCGACCAGCTCGCCGACCGCAACCGAGTCACCAAGGGGAAAACGCTGCGTGAGGCTCATGCCGCCTGCCCCGAGAAGGTGTCCGAGCAACCGCGGGCCTCGGCCTTGGGCAGCCTGCCCAGCACCGAGAAGTGCTTGCCGGGCCAGTCGCCGTCGTCGATGCCGTTGTACACCCCGAGGTCCTCGGTCAGCAGGACGTGACCGGGGTACGAACGCGGCAGGGTGCTCACCACCTCAATGACGCCCGGCTTGCCGACCGGTTGCTCGGCCCAGGTCTCCGGGTCGCGGATCACCACGTCGGCGAAGTCGGGGCAGTACAGCGAGCCGCCCGACGGCCCCTCCAGGAACACCGTGCCGATCTGCTCGATCATCCCGTAGTAGTTGTAGATCTGGTGCAGGCCGGTGTCCTCGCGGAACCGCCTGCGGAACTCGTCGTTGTCCACGGACCGGTCGATCAGCTTCTTCCAGCCACCGGAGTGGATCAGGATGCCGTTGGACAGGTCGAGCCCGTTGTCCCTGGCGACCTCGTACAGGTACAGCCACACCATGAAGGTGAAGCCGAAGATCAGGAACGGCTGGTCGCCGTGGCGCTCCAGGAAGCCCTTGACCGCCTCGACGTCCGGCTTGTCGTTCTCGTCGAGCACGTAGACGTGCTTGCGGCCGAAGTTGGCCATGCCCAGCACGCCGGCGCCACGCGCGGAGAACGACCGGCGGTTCTTGATGATGCCGACGGTGTCCACCATCAGCATCGGCAGCCGCTCGCCGCCGAGCACGGTCTGCAGGGTGGCGCCCAGCTGCTTGGTCTGCGCGCCGGCCGCCTCCTTGTCCAGGTAGATCCGCGAGGCGCCGGACCCGGTGGTGCCGGACGAGGTAAGCGTCTTGAACACCTCGGCGTCCGGCACGCTCTTCAGGTCGTGCGTCTTGAACATGCGGACCGGCAGCCACGGCAACTCGGCGATCGAGCCGAAGGACGCGTCGCGCGCGATGCCCAGCGAGGACAGGATCCGGTCGTACCCGGCCGAATTGGCCCGGTGGTGGGCGGTCAGTTCGGCCAGCTGCGGCAGCAGCGTCGCCTCCCGCTCCGCTTGGGACAGCGTGAACACGCTCATACCTGGCTCTCCAGCGTCCGATAGTCGATCTTGCCGCTGGCCAGCAGCGGCACGGTGTCCAGGGGACGCACGTCGAAGCCGCTGGTGTGCAGGTGCAGCCGCTCCGACAGGGCGCGGGACGCCGCCTTGCAGGTGTCCCGGTCGGCGCCTTCGGCGAACAGCACGACCTTGTCCCCGGCCGCGACCGCCGCCACCACGTCGATCCCCACCGAAGCAGAACGCACGGCCTGCTCGAGATCATCCAGGCTGACCCGGTTGCCGAAGACCTTGCCGATCCGCTTGAGCCTGCCGGTGATGAACAGGTAACCGTCCGCGTCGAGGTACCCGAGGTCGCCGGTGGCCAGTTCGCCGCCGTACTCGTCGCCCGCGGCCAGCTCGCCCTCGTTCTCCGCGTACCCCATCATCACGTTCGGCCCGCGGTAGAGGACCTCGCCGACGATCTTCGGGTGCGTGGTCTCCTCGCCGTCGTCACGGCGGATGGTGAACTTGCCGCCGGGCAGCGCGGGACCGACCGAGCCGAGCTTCTCGGCGAGCCGGTCGGCGGGCACGGTGGAGATCCGGGGCGCGGCCTCGGTCTGGCCGTACATCACGTACATCCGGCCGCCGACCGCGCGGATCTTGTCGTTGAACTCGGTGATCAGGTCGCTGCGGAGCTTGCCGCCCGCCTGGGTCAGCGTGCGCAGGCTCGGGTACTTCTCCGGGTCGAACTTGAGCCGCCGGAGCATTTCGTAGTGGTACGGCACCCCGGCCAGCGAGGTGCACTTGTGCTCGTCGACCGCGTCCCAGAAGCCCCGGCCGAGCACCCCGGACGGCTCGACGACCACCGTCGCGCCGCGCACCAGGTGCGAGTTCAGCACGGACAGCCCGTAGCTGTAGTGCAGCGGGAGGCTGGTCGGCGCGACCTCGTCGGCGTCGATCTCCAGCACCTCGGCGATGGCGTCGGCGTTGGACAGCACCGCCGCCCGCGAGAGCCGGACGAGCTTGGGGTTGCCGGTGGAACCGCTGGTCGGCAGCAACACGGCGAGGTGCGGGTGCGGTTCGACGCCGTCGAGCGCCTCACGCACCCAGTGGCCGTCGGTCAGCGCGTACCCGGCGGGCGCATCGGCCTCTGGGGCCTGCAACACGGCCGCGGGCCGGAAGCGCTCGATCAGCCCGGCCAGCACGTCGGCGTCCAGCGCCGGGTCGATCAGCGCGATCGCCCGGCCCGCCTCGAAGGCGGCCAGGTACCGCAGCACGCTGTCCAGGTCGACCGAGGTGCGCGCGAACAGCACGCCCGGCGGCAGCAGTTGCAGCCCGGCGGCGAGCCGCGCGACCTCGTCGGTGAGTTCCGCTCCGGCTAGCGTGCGGCCCCCGGCCGCGTCGATCAGCCGAGCACCCGCACCCAGCAGAGTCACAGAACCAAGCCTCCATCGATGCCCAGCACCTGACCGGTGATGAACGAAGCCTCGTCGCCGGCCAGGAAGCGGATCGCGGCGGCGACCTCCTCGGCCTTGCCGAGCCTGCCCAGCGGGGTGCTCTGCGCGTTCGACGCGCGCACCTCGTCGGTCAGGCTCTCGGTCAGCGCCGTCTCGATCACGCCGGGGGCCACCGCGTTCACCCGGATGCCGGATCGTCCCAGTTCCTTCGCCGCGGACTTGGCGATGTTCGCCACCGCGGCCTTGGACGCCGCGTACACGGTCTGCCCGGCGCTGCCGTACTCGCCGACCACGGAGGCCAGCACCACGATCGAGCCGGTCTTCTTCCGCATCATCGCGCGGGCGGCCGCCTGCACCGTGTGCAGCGTGCCCGCCACGTTCGTGGCCAGCGTGCGGTCGACGTCCTCGGCGCGGATCATGCCGAGCAGGCCGCCCTCCATGATCCCGGCGTTGGCCACCGCGATGTCGAGCTGCCCGTGTTCCTTGGCCACCCCGCGCACCAGCGAGGCGATCGCCTTCGGATCGGTGACGTCCAGCGCGAGCCCGCTCACCGCGCCGCCGACCGAGTCCGCGGCTTCCTTGGCCGCCGACTCGTCACGGCCGGTGAGCACCACGGTGGCGCCCGCCTCGGCGAGCGCCCGGACCGTGGCCAGCCCGATGCCGCGGGTACCGCCGGTGACCAGTGCGACCTTTCCCGAGAGCGTCACGCCTGCTCCTGCAGCTCCTTGACCATGTCAACGGCCACCTTGAAGCTGCTCATGTCGATCACCTGGTCGGTGTCGAACTGCACGTCGAACTCGTCCTCGATGGCGGCGACCAGCGCCATGTGGCCGACCGAGTCCCACGCCTCGATGTCGCGGTACTTGAGGTTTTCGACGTCGACCCCGTCCTCGAGCTGGAGAGCCTCGACGAAGACCTCTTTCAGCTTGTCCTGCACAGCCATGTCTACCTGGCACTTCCTTGTCGAATAGAGCCTTCGCGAACGAGGCCGATGACCACCGACGACGGTACCAACCCCGGCGGTTCAGCCCGCGAGCGCGGGCAGCAGCTCACTGAGCGTTTCGAGGTAGGTGTCCGCGCCCTCCGGCCGGAACTTCAGCGAGTCGTTGCGCACGATCACGCTGCGTGCTCCGGCGGCGTGCGCGGCCTCCACGTCGTGGTAGGTGTCGCCGACCAGCACGGCCTCGTCGGCCGTGACGCCGTGGTGCTTGAGCACCGCGTGCACGCCCTCCGGGTCCGGCTTGAGCCGGGCGACGTCCTCCCGTCCGATGACGAACAGGCCGTCCGCGAGGTTGCCCAGCGCGTCGAACACGCAGTGCCGTGAGTTGCGCGTCACGATCGCCAGCTTGTACCGGCCGGTCAGCGCTTCGAGCAGCTCGCGCGCGCCGGTGGTGAACTCACCGCGCGGCACCGACTCGCGCTCGTACCGCGTCACCACGTCGAGGCCCTCGGTGTTGCCCTCGTCGAGGAACCGTTGGAACAGGTCGCCCAGCTTGGCGTCCGGGTCGAGGCCGAGTTCGGCGCGCAGGCCGGCGAAGTCCACCGGGAGGCGGAACAGCGTGCCGTCGAAGTCGAACGCGATCGCGCTCAGATCTGCTTGGCTGCCCATTCGCCTTCCTTGACCAGCTGGTAGCCCATGTCGATCATGCGGACCCAGTACAGGTCGTCGGGCAGCGGGTTGTACACGGCGGGCTTCTCGGCGAGCTGGTTGCCCAGGCCGAGCTGGATGTACATGTCGGGCATGTTCAGCCCGGCGTGCGCGAAGAAGTTGCTGGTGGTGAAGAAGCGGCCGACGTTGATCTCGGTGACCATCGGCACGCCCTGGGCGTTCTCCTTCATGTCCACGCAGAACACCCCGCTCGGCTTGGCCGAGACCGCGCGGACGGCCGCCTCGCCGATCTTGTTCACGTCGTCGCGGTTGACCGTCTTGGCCACCGACGGCGAGGAGCTCTGCCCGCTGGGGGTGAGGTTGCCGAAGATGTACTCGATCCGGGAGCGGGCCTGCGAGGTGATCAGCTCGCCCTCGTGCCACAGGCTCTGCCAGGCGAACTCCTCGCCGGGCAGGTACTCGCTGGCCATGAAGTCGCCGTAGTCGAGGCCGCGGAAACCGCGCCAGTAGTCGATCCAGGCGTCGCCCTGATAGTAGGAGTTGATCGGCAGGCTGCCCCGGGAACCGGCACCGCGAATGGCCCGCAGCCACACCCTCGGATTGATCTTGAGCAGTTCTTCCAGCGCGCCCTTGAGATCGGACTGGGAATCGATCTTGACCGCTTCCGGCACCGAAACGCCGTTGGCCTTCATGTGCGCGTTGAAGGCCATCTTGTCGTGGCAGAGTGCGATGGCACCGGCGTCCGGGAGGAACGTGGGGGCGTTCAGCCTGTCCCGGTGCTCGGCCAGGAAGCCGACCTCGACGTCGGGCTGCGGGTGCACGAAATCGATTCGCTCGGCCTCGATGACGCGGTTGATGGCGTCCACGTACCCGGCGTCGGAGACCGGCGGGACCAGGTACTTCGCGTCCACGTTGAGCAGCTCGAGGTGGTACGGCTTGATGTCGGTGCCGACCACCGAGTACTCGTTCGGCGACACGGCGAGCGCGTCCCGGAAGTTGTAGGCGGCCGAGCCACCGGCGCCGGTGATCAGAATGCGTGCACTGCTCATTTTGTGTGTGTTCGCCCTTATTGCTCAGGCCCGCGCACCAGGGCCGAGGCGGCAGCGGGAAGCCACTTGCGACCGGCGGGTATCGTGACGCCCGCGTCAGTGCCAGCACCGGTGCCGACCCAGGGGGCTACTAGCCATGCCGAGGCACGACTGTACCTGACGCGCCAGATGTGTCCGCCGAGGTGAAAGACTGCTGCATGATCCCCATTACCGTGGTCGACGTCCGCGACGCGGAGGACCTGGTCGTCGAAGTGCTGCGATCCGGCGCCATCGCCCAGGGCCCGATGGTCAAGCGATTCGAGGAAGCCTTCGCGGCCGTTTCCGGCACCAAGCACGCGGTGGCGGTGAACAACGGCACCACCGCGCTGGTCGCCTCGCTCCAGGTGCTGGACCTGCAGCCGGGTGACGAGGTGATCACCTCGCCGTTCACCTTCGTCGCGACCCTCAACGCGATCCTCGAGGCGGGCGCCACGGTGCGCTTCGCCGACATCCGGCGCGACGACTTCGCGGTCGACCCCGACGCGGTGGCCGCGGCCATCGGCCCGCGCACCAAGGTGCTCATGCCGGTGCACCTCTACGGCCAGACCGCGGACATGGGCAAGCTGGCGCCGCTGGCCGCCGAGCGCGGGCTGCACCTGGTGGAGGACTCGGCGCAGGCCGTCGGCGCGACCTTCGAGGGCCGCCGCTCCGGCTCGTTCGGGCTGGGCTGCTTCTCGCTGTACGCCACCAAGAACATCACCACCGCCGAGGGCGGCGTGATCACCACCGACGACGACGAGCTGGCCGACCGGCTGCGCGTGCTGCGCAACCAGGGCATGCGCGCCCGCTACCAGTACGAGGTCGCCGGGCACAACTACCGGATGACCGACCTGCACGCCGCGGTCGGCATCCCGCAGCTGGAGAAGCTGGACACGATCACCGCGGCCCGCCAGCGCAACGCGAAGCGGCTCAACGAGGGCCTGGCCGGTACGCCGGGGCTCGAACTGCCGCAGGTGCTGCCCGGCCGTGAGCACGTCTGGCACCAGTACACCGTGCTGGTCGGCCCGCACGCGTTCCTCTCGCGCGACGAACTGGCCGCGGCGCTGACCGAGCGCGGCATCGGCAACGGCATCTACTACCCGAAGGTCGTCTTCGACTACGACTGCTACCGCGGGCACGAGCTGATCCCGGACGCGAACCTGGACAGCGTGCCGGTGGCGCGGTCGGTGGCCGCGCAGGCGCTTTCGCTGCCGGTGCACCCGAAGCTCACCGACGACGACCTGGACAAGATCATCGAGACGGTTCGCGAGGTACTCGGCGCATGACGCACCGCATCGCACTGGTGGGCACCGGCACCATGGGCTCGCTGCACGCCCGGGTGCTGTCGCAGAACGAGCGCGTGGAGCTGACCCGCGTGATCGATCCGCGCGAGGAGGCCGGGCGCAAGGCGGCCGAGCGCTTCGAGACCCGGTGGACCCCGGAGATCGGCGAACTGTCCGATGTGGACGCCGTGGTGCTGGCCGCGGCCACCGAGGTGCACCACCCGCTGGCGCTCGAGGTGCTGGCGCAGGGCAAGCCGCTGCTGGTCGAGAAGCCGGTGTCGAACAGCCTGGAGTCCTCGAAGGAGATCGTCGAGCTGTCGGCGGCCAAGGACATCCCGCTGATGTGCGGGTTGCTGGAGCGCTACAACCCGGCGGTGATGACCGCGCGGGCGCTGGTCAACGAGCCGATCCACCTGATGGCCCGGCGGCACGGCCCGTACGCGCCGCGGATCAAGACCGGGGTGGCCTGGGACCTGCTGGTGCACGACGTGGACATCGCGATCCAGTTCTTCGGCGGGCAGACCCCGGCGCGGGTGACCTCGGGGGCCGGGTACTTCCACCCGTCGTCGGTGGAGGGCGCCGAGGACACCATCGAGACGGTGCTGACCTTCCCGACCGGGCTGGCCACGGTGTCCGCCTCGCGGCTGGGGCAGCGGAAGGTGCGCTCGCTGGTGGTGTCCGAACTGGACCGCCTGATCGAGATCGACCTGCTCCGGCGCGACGTGACCATCTACCGCCACGTGTCGCACGACTCGGCCAGCTCCGACGGCCTCGGTTACCGGCAGCAGACCGTGATCGAGATCCCGGAACTGGTCACCGCGCGCGAGCCGCTGGCGACGCAGCTGGACCGGTTCGTGGACCTGCTGGAGGGCAAGATCGACGCGGCCGCCGAGCGCGACTCGATCCTGCCGTCGCACCAGGTGGTGGCGACGGTGAAGGAAACCGCCTCGACCCCGGCGTGACGCCGCGACCGGGCGACGGCTGGTCTTGGGATCAGCCGTCGCCCGGTCCGGTTTTGTGGTCGCCCGGTCCGGTATTGCCGTCGCCCGGTCCGGTATTGCCGTCGCTCGGTCCGGTTTTGCGTTCGTAGGCCTCTTCGGCCAGTGACCGCCCCATCAGCCCACCGAAGACCCCGGCGGCGACGCCCGCGACCACGCCGGCGACCGGGCTGACCACCAGGCTCGGCAGGACCCCGGACACCACCGACGCGGCGAACCCACCCAGGCCGGTGGCGGTGGCCCGGCTCATCGGCCGGTGTTCGTGGTCGAGGTGGTAGTAGTCCTCGACGGGCTCCACCACCGGTTCGGGTCCGGGGACGCGCTGGTGCAGCCAGGTGTCGTTCGGGATGACCATGAACCGGGTGGCCTGACGCTTGCGGCGCAGCCCGGCCCGCTCGACCGCGGCCCGCACGACCTGGTTCATCGTCCGGGGGGCCGCCAGGATGGCGGTCATTTCTGCTGGGCCAGGTCGCGCAACTTCTTGGCGACCTCCGGGGAGACGTCGATCTTGCCCGGCAGCTTGATCTTGACCTTCTTGTCCTTCGCGAGGTCCTTGCGGATCGAGTCGACCTCGCCCTTGGCCTCGGCGAGCTTGGTCTTCGCGTGGGACAGGGACTTCTCCGCCTGCGAGACCGACTGCTCCGCCTCATCCAACTTGGCGACGGCCTTGTCCAACTTCGCGGCCTTCGCGGCCTTCGCGGACTTCTCGGCCTTCTGCTCGCCCTTCTTCTCGGACTTGGCTTCAGCCTTCTGCTCGCCCTTCTTCTCCGATTTACCTTCGGCCTTCTTCTCGCTCTTGGCTTCGGCAGGCTTGTGCTGCTGAACCACGACCGGCTTGCCGGATTCGGCGATCACCGTTTTGGTGCCGTCGCTGACGATGGCGTAGGACTTCGCCGAGGGACCGGTCGACGTAGCCTCCGCACTCACCGACGGCTGCGCGGCGGCCTGCACTATGACCGGCTTTCGCACCACCTTCTCCACCACCCGGCGCGGCCGCTCGGCCACCTGTTGCACCCGCGGCTCGGACTTACCGTGCTCGGCCTTCTGCGACTCACCCTGCTTCGTCGGCTCGGCCTGTGGCACAGGGGCGGGCCGCTCCGGCGGGGCGGGCTGCGGCGCAGGCTGGACCGGGGCGGCAGGCTGCGCGGCCGGCGGCTGCGGCCGGCGGCTGCGCGGCCGGGGGCTGGGCGGCGGGCGGTGGAGCCACCTTCCCCTGCTGCGGCGCCGGATCCGGAGCGGGGGCCAGGGCCGTGAGCGCCGGAACCGCCTGCGCGGCACCGGCCTCCGGCTTCTCGTCCTCCGCGGTCATCGCGCTGACCGTGGACGCCCCGATCGTCGCGGTGACCAGGCCGGCCATCCCGTAGACCGCGGCGCGCTTCAGATTGCTCGACTTGTTCATCGACCCCACCTCGTCGATCCAGCACTGACGACGTGAGCCTGAACCGCCCCGGTCCAGCGCGGATACATCCGCGGTACACCACTAACCCCGCCGCGACCGCCGTCCCGCGAACAGCAGGCCGAGACCGCTCACCAGCAACCCCACACCGATCATCAACGGCGTCCACACCTGGGCCCCGGTCTTGGCCAGCGGCGGCTGGTGCGGCTTCGGCCCCACCGGCGGCGGCGTGCTGTCGTCGACGACGGTCACCTTCGCCGTACCGGTGTCCGTGACCGGCTTGCCCGGCTGTTCGGTGTCGGGTGTGCCGGTGCCCGTCGCCACGTTCACCAGGTCACCGCTCCGCGGCGCCGTCGTGGTGCACGTCCACTCCCGGCTGGCACCGGGGTCCAGCCGGTCGAAGGTGCGGGCGCAGACGGGCAGCGTGGTGTCGGTGACCACCACCGGAGCCAGCGCGACGTTGCCGGTGTTGGTCGCGGTGAGCGTGAAGGTGACCGTCGCCCCCGGCTCGACCCGGTCCGCCGACGCGGTCTTGGTGACGTCGAGCCCCGGCTTCGCCACCTTCGCCACGGCGTCGTCCGAGCTGTCGACGGGTTTGCCGGTCGGGTCGTTCCCGGTCGCGGTGACCGTGTTCGTGATGTCCTGCTCGCCCATGGTCACCTCGCAGGTGACCGGCTCGGCTTCCGCACCGACCGCCAGCGACCCGATCGCCACAGCGCAGCCCGGTGCCACCTCGTCGGCCAGCCGGACGTCGGTGAGCGGCACGTCGCCGGTGTTCTTCACGACCACGGTGAAGGTGACCTTCTGGCCGGGCAGCACCGGCTTGGCCGGACCGGTCTTGGTGACCGTGATGCCCGGGCCGATCACGTCCACCTCGGCCTCGTCGGTGTCGGTGACGCGCTGCCCGATCGGATCGGTGCCGGTGACCGAAGCGGTGTTGGTCACGTCCTCGCTGACCACGATCGTGCAGGTCCGCGTCTCGGTGGCACCGGCGTCGAGCCGCGCGAGGGTGAACCCGCAGGCCGGGGCCTTGTCGTCGGTGACGGTGACCGCGGTCAGCGGCACGTCGCCGGTGTTGGTCACGGTGATCGTGTAGGTGACCTCGTCGCCGGGCCGCACCTGACCGGGTTCGACCGACTTGTCGATCTCGACGCCGGGATGGATCACGTCCACCACGGCATCGTCGGAGCTGGTCACGTCGGGCCCGGTCGGCGGCGTCCCCGTCACTGAGGCGACGTTGGTGACGTCGTCCTCGGGCGCGGCCATCGTGCACGTGTAGGTGCTGGTGCCCTGCGGTTCGAGCACCTCGATCGTCTTGGCGCAGTCCGGCGCGATGGCGTCGGTGACCTGGACGTCGGTCAGCGGCACGTCCCCGGTGTTGGTCACGGTGATGGTGAAGGTGACCTGGTCACCGGCGTGGAACGGCCCTTCGTCGGCGGTCTTGGTGATGCCGATGCCCGGGTGCTGCACGACGAAGGTGGCGTCGTCGGTGTCGGACACCGAGCGCGAGGTCGGATCAGTCCCGGTCACTGAGGCGGTATTCGTGAACCCGGCCGCACCGGCCGTCACCGAACACGTGTACGTGGTCGAGCCATCAGGCGCAAGCAAACCGATTTCCCTGGCACACGAGGGAGTCTGATCGTCCACAACGGACACAGTCGACAAAGGCACATCACCGGTGTTCGTCACGGTGATGGTGAAGGTGACCTGATCGCCCTCCCGCACCGCTTCCGGCGCGACATCCTTCGTGATGGTGACCGCCGGGTGGATCACGTCCACGGCGGCATCATCGGAATCGGTCACCACCGGTCCGGTCGGTGGTGTGCCGGTGACCGTGGCGACGTTGGTGACGTCGTCTTCGGGTGCGGCCATCGTGCACGTGTACGTGCTGGTGCCCTGCGGTTCGAGCACCTCGATCGTCCGGGCGCAGTCCGGCGCGACGGGGTCGGCGACCTGCACGTTCGTCAGCAGCACGTCGCCCGTGTTGGTCACGGTGATCGTGAACGTCACCTGGTCCCCGGTGCGGAACGGGCCGCCCTCGGCGGTCTTGGTGATCTCCACCCCGGGCCGCTGCACGACGAAGGTGGCGTCGTCGGTGTCGGAGACCGGGCGCGAGGTCGGGTCAGTCCCGGTCACTGAGGCGATATTCGTGAACCCGGCCGCACCCGCCGTCACCGAACACGTGTACGTGGTCGAGCCATCAGGCACAAGCAAACCGATTTCCCCGGCACACGAAGGAGTCTGATCGTCCACAACGGACACCGAAGACAACGGTATGTCACCGGTATTCGTCACCGTGATCGTGAACGTGACCAGGTCACCCTCCCGCACCGCCTCCGGCGACACGTCCTTCGTGATCGTCACCGCCGGATGAATCACGTCCACCACGGCATCATCGGAATCCGAAACCGAGCCGCCGATGGGGTCAATCCCCGAGGCCGTCGCGGTATTGGTGAAATCCTCCGCAGGAGCGGACATAGTGCATTCGTAGGTCTGGACACCCCCCGGAGCCAAAGTGCCGATCGTCCTGGCACACGCCGAAGCCACCGGATCCGCCACCGAAACCCCGGAAAGCGGCACGTCGCCCGTATTCGTCACCGTGATCGTGAACGTGACCTCATCACCCTCCCGCACCAAGGAAGGTTCCGCCGACTTCTCCACCTGGATACCCGGGTGGATGACGTCCACCACGGCGTCGTCCTGACTGGTCACTTCCGCGCCCGTCGGTGGCGTGCCGGTGACCGTGGCGACGTTGGTGACGTCGTCCTCCGGCGCGGCCATCGTGCAGGTGAAGCTCGTCGAGCCCGCCACCCCGAGGTACCCGATCTCCCTGGCGCAGTCGGCCGCGAGCGGGTCGGTGACCTCGACGGTGGTCAGCGGGACGTCCCCGGTATTGGTCACCGTGATGGTGAAGGTCACCTGGTCACCGACCCGGAACGGGCCGCCCTCGGTGGTCTTGGTGATCGAGATCCCCGGCTGCTGCACCACGAACGTCGCGTCGTCGGTGTCGCTCACCGGGCGTGCGGTCGGGTCGGTGCCGGTCACCGAGGCGGTATTCGTGAACCCAGCCGCACCCGCCGTCACCGAACACGTGTACGTGGTCGAGCCATCAGGTGCAAGCACACCGATTTCCCTGGCACACGAAGGAGTCTGATCGTCCACAACGGACACCGAAGACAACAGCACATCACCCGTGTTCGTCACCGTGATCGAGAACGTGACCAGGTCACCCTCCCGCACCGCCTCCGGCGACACGTCCTTCGTGATCGTCACCGCCGGATGAATCACGTCCACCACGGCATCATCGGAATCCGAAACCGAACCACCGATGGGGTCAATCCCCGAGGCCGTCGCGGTATTGGTGAAATCATCCGCAAGAGCGGACATAGTGCATTCGTAGGTCTGCACAGCCCCCGGAGCCAAAGTGCCAATCGTCCTGGCACACGCCGAAGCCACCGGATCCGCCACCGAAACCCCGGAAAGCGGCACGTCGCCCGTATTCGTCACCGTGATGGTGAAAGTGACCTCATCGCCCTCCCGCACCAAAGCGGGCTCAGCCGACTTTTCGATCTGGATCCCCGGGCGGATCACCGTGACCGTGGCGCTCGCGGTGTCCGTGGCCTGCTGCCCGACCGCGTCGGTGCCGGTCGCGGTGACCGTGTTCGTGGTGGTCACCGCCGGGTTCCCGGTGCAGGTGAACTCGGTGGACGCGCCCGGCGCCAGCGCGCCGAGCGTCCGGCCGCACGCGGGCGTGGTGTCGTCGGTGACCACCACCGGGTCCAGGGCGTTGCCCCCGGTGTTCGTCACGGTGATCGTCCAGGTCACCTGCTCACCGGCGTGGATCACCGCCGGGTCGGCGGACTTCCGCACGTCGATGGCGGGCGCCGCGATCGGTACCGGCGCGTCACCGGAATCGGTGACCTGCTTGCCGAGCTGGTCGCTGCCGGTCACCGTCGCGGTGTTCACGTTGTCCGGCAGCGGTGCGGTCCCGGTGCAGGTGAACTCGGTGGAGGCGCCCGGCGCCAGCGTGCCGGGCAGGCCGCGCGCGCAGTTCGCCGTCTTCGGGTCGGTGACGGTGAGCGAGGACAGCGGCGCGTCGCCGGTGTTGGTCACCTTGATGGTGAAGACCACCTGCTCACCGGGGGTGTACGCGGCCTTGTCCGCGGACTTGGTGAGCTCGATCGCCGGGTTCAGCACGTCCACCTCGGCGGTGGCGGTGCCTTCGAGCGGGTCGTCGAGCGCGCTGGTCCCGGTCACCTTCGCGGTGTTGGTGAAGTCGGCGCCGCCCGCCGTGCCGGTGCAGGTGTAGCTGGTGCTCTGCCCGCCGCCGAGCGTGCCGATGGTCTTCGCGCACGACGGGAACAGCGGATCGGCGACCCGCACGTTGGACGCGGGCGCGCCGCTCGGATTCGTCACCGTGATGGTGAAGGTGACCTGGTCACCGGCGTGCACGGCCTTCGGCTCGGCGGTCTTGGTGATCTGCAGTTCGGGCACCGGCGTGGAGAAGGCCAGGTTCTGCGCGAGGTAGGCGTCGCCGCCGGTGCTGAAGCTCATCTTCGCGCTGGTCGCGCCCGCCGGGATGTTGCCGGTGGTGAACGACTTCGCGTCCACGCTGAAGTTGTTCTTCACCGCGGGCGCGGTGGCGCCCTGGCCGTTGGAGATGAAGAAGTTCGACGCGTCACCGGTGTCCGGTTCGAACTCCGGTTGGTCGTTGATCGCGAACGTGTCGCGCGGCAGGCCCCAGTCGCCCTCGTAGGCGGTCACCCCGACCCGCGACTCCGGCGAGGTGGCGCGGAAGCCGGTGATGTTCACGCTGGTGGTCGGGTCCGAGCTGTTCTGCCGCACGTGCCCGTCGTAGATGAACACCTCGCGCTTGGCCGGGGCGTAGGCGGGGTTGCGCTCCGGATAGGCGTAGACCACCGCGATCGACCAGCCGCCCATGCAGCCGAAACCCTTCGGCGCCCACACGTTGCCGACGGTCAGGTCCAGCGCCGAGCCGGTCGGCGCCCCGGCGAACGCCGAGGTCACGTCGGCGTAGGCGGAGTAGTACTGGCCACCGCTGTAGGTCGACGACGGGTCCTCGGTGTAGGAGGCCGGGCTCACGTCGACGGCCTTCGCGCCACCCACCGAGAGCCGGACCGCCTGGCCTGCCGGCGTGCCCGGCGGCAGGACCGCGGGCGTGTTGCCGTTGCGGACCTGGCACATCTTCACGGTCGACGGCCGCCCCGGCGAGCTGTTGTAGACGCCGGTGTTGCCCGCCCAGTTCAACCGGGCGAACTTCACCTGGGCACCGGGCGGAATGGTCACCGACGCGCGGCTGGAGTCGAAGGTCCCGGCGTCGGAGTCCACATCGGACCACTGCATGAAGAAGTTGTCGTTGACCTGCGTGGTGCTGCGGTTCGCGCTGCTCACGCAGTCCGCCGGGGAGTTGCCGGAGCCGGTGGCCGGCGCCCCGTCCGCGGGCACCGGGCAGCGCAACGACCCGTTCCCGGCGTAGAGGAAGTCGCCGTAGACGGCCTCGTTGAAGTTCAACGCGAACGGCTTCACCACCGCGGCGGCAGCGGGGGTGGTGAACGCGACAAGGCTCGAAACGGCGA
The DNA here is from genome assembly GCF_017309385.1 of Amycolatopsis sp. 195334CR. Taxonomy (NCBI): domain Bacteria; kingdom Bacillati; phylum Actinomycetota; class Actinomycetes; order Pseudonocardiales; family Pseudonocardiaceae; genus Amycolatopsis; species Amycolatopsis sp. 195334CR. The sequence goes on from NZ_JAFJMJ010000001.1 coordinate 2,202,715, forward strand.
ACAGCACCGCGAGCACAACCCGGCCGAACCGGCTCACTGTGGACACGACGACCACTCTCGTTGTGATCCACAGTGGACTCAATCACCCTGGCAGGGTTATTGAACGGGGTTCACCTGCCAGGGTGAGGAGATCACTCGGCCGGGTCGGCCTCGCTGAAGTCACCGGCGGGCGCTCCCCACGACCCGACCGCCATCCCGCGCTCCTCGGCGAGCTTGCGACGCCGCTCGTTGTCCTCGCGGACGCGCTTGACCTCGCTCTCGATGTACTCGTCGTCGTAGCGCTGGAACACCCTGGCCGGGTTGCCCGCCACCAGCGACCGGGCGGGCACGTCCTTGGCCACCACCGAGTTCGGCTGCACGGTGGCGAAGTCGCCGATGGTCACCCCGGCCATGATCACCACCAGGCCGCCGATGAAGCAGCCCTTGCCGATCTTGACCGGCTTGCGCTCGATCAGGTCGCTGCCCGAGTGGTTCTGCAGCGTCATGTTCGCCAGCCAGCTCGAGTGCGTGAACACCAGCGTGTTCACCCCGATGCTGGTGTGCTCGCCGATCTCCATCCCGCCCGAGGCGTCCAGGATGGTGCCCTCGCCGATCCAGCAGTGCTCGCCGATCTTCAGGTTCTCCGGGCTGACGATCTTCGCCCGCTGCCGGATCCGGGTGGTCTCCGGCAGGCCGAACAGCTTCGCGCGCTCGGCGTCGTTCATGTACTCGCCGACCAGCTCGGTCAGGATCTGCGGGCGCAGCCGGTTGCTGCGCTCGTCGTCGAAGAACATTCAGCGGCCCTTCGGGGTCGACTCGGCGATCAGCTTCTCGAAGGTGCGCAGGTGCTCGTCGGTGACCACGTCGAGGCCGAAGTTGTCCCGCACCATCGCGCTCTGCCGCTTCGCCAGCTCGGCGCGCTTCTCCGGGTCGTCCAGCAGGTCGATCACCGCTTCGCCGACGGCCTCGCTGTTGTCCGGCGGCACGATCAGGATGTTGTCGCCGTTGCGCAGCTCGATGCCCGGGTAGTTGTCCAGGGTGGTCGAGGTGATCGTCGCGGTGCCGGACAGCATGGCCTCCAGCGAGGCCGTGCCGCAGCCGCCGTTGAGGTCGTGCGTGACGATGTCGGCGGCGGCGAAGTACGAGGGCACGTCGGCCTTCGGCACCGCGCCCTTGACGATGAACTTGTCCGCGATGCCCAGTTCCTCGGCGCGCTTGATGAACGCGTCGTGGTAGACCCGGCCGACCACGATCACCTTGGTGTCCGGGTGCTTCTCCAGGATCGCCGGCATGGCGTTGACCAGCGGCATCCGGTCGCGCAGCGGGATCACGTGGCCGAGCGAGACGATCAGCGGGCCGTCCCCGATGCCGTTCTCCTCGCGCACGTCCCTGGTCAGCGGCTTGTCGAAGTGCCCGGTGTCCACCGCGATCGGGAAGTACTCCGAGTTCGCGTCGCTGGTGCCGTAGCGCTTGACGCAGTAGTCCACGCCCAGCTTGTCCAGGATGACGTACCGCGGCTTGATGATGCCGAGGATGGGCCGCACCAGCAGCGCGTCGAGCATCCGGAACACCGAGCTGTACAGCTTCTTGTCGCTGATCAGCAGGGTGTGGATGGTGACGACCACCGGGATGCCGCGGCGGCGCGCGTACAGCCCGACCATCCAGGACAGGTCGAAGAACTGCCCGTGCAGGTGGATCACGTCGGGCTGGAAGGCGTCCAGCATCTTGAACAGCTTGCGCCAGTTGCCCGGCCGGACCGACGCGAAGGTCATGTCGAAGTCGATCGACAGGCCCAGCTGCGGCATCTTCATCGCCGGCAGCCGGACCACGCGGTACCCGTCGCGTTCCTCCTCCGCCGGTGCGTCCTGGTAGGCGGCGGTGATGGCGAGCACGTTGTTGTCGCCGGCCGCGTACTGCTCGGCCAGCGACGCCGACATGTGCGCGCTGCCCCCCACCCGAGGCGGGAAGAAGTTGTTGACCACGACGATGTTCATCGAGCGCCCCTCTGCCGATCCGGCCGGTGGTAAGCCCATCAGCCGGCGGCCTGGCTCATGTGCAGCTTGACCAGGTCGTGCATGCCCTGCTCGACCGGGATGGTCGGCTCCCAGCCGAGGACCTCCTTGGCCCGGCTGATGTCCGCGGCCCGGCGCGAGACCAGCACGTCGCGCTCGTTGAACTGCGGCTCCACCTGCACGCCGACGGCGTCGATGAGGATCTTGGCCAGGGTGGCGATGGAGGTGTCGATGCCGGTGCCGATGTTGATCGGCAGGTTCGACTTCTCCGACTCGAGCGCGGCGACCACGGACCGGGCCAGGTCGTGCACGTGCACGAAGTCCATCGACTGCTCGCCCTTGCCGTCGATGATCGGCGGCTGGCCGTTGCGCAGGCGGGTGATGAAGTGGTTGATCACCGAGGTGTAGTACGCCTCGCTCTTCTGGCCGGGGCCGTACACGTTGAAGAAGCGCAGGGCGTTCCAGGACAGGCCCTTCTGCCGCTCGTAGAAGCCGAGCAGGTCCTCACCGGCGCGCTTGGTGATGCAGTACGGGGTGAGCGGGCGGAGCGTGTCGTTCTCGTGCATCGGCAGACGCTCCGGGTCGCCGTAGACCGAGGCGGTCGAGGCGAACACCAGGCGCTGCACGCCCTCGTCCGCGGCGGCGGCGAAGACGTTGTGGTTGCCGGTCATGTTGATGTCGACCGACTCGTGCGGGTCGGCGATCGACTTGTTGATCGACACGGTGGCGAAGTGCACCACGTGGGTGCAGCCGCGCATGGCCTCACGCACCGCACCGCCGTAGCGGACGTCCTTCTCGACCAGCTCGAGGTTGCCGGTGGCGGCCCACTCGTTCATCCGCTCGCGGTCGCCGCGGGTCATGTTGTCGAAGGCGCGGACGAAGTAGCCGCGCTCCATCAGCATCGGGATCACGTGCCCCGCGATGAAGCCGCCGGCGCCGGTGAACAGGACCGTCTTCTTTTCGGACATGGTGTGCGTTTTCTCCTGTTGCTGGTTCGTCCGCTGGATCAGGAAAGCTCGGTGACGACTTCGGTGACCGCCTCGATCACCCGGCTGACCTCGTCGTCGGTCAGGTTCGAGTGCATCGGGATGGCCAGGTGCCGCTTGAACGCGTCCGCCGAGACGGGCAGCTGCTGCTTCTGCCCGTAGATCGGCTGGACGTGCGAAGCGTAGGTGCCGAAGTTGCAGCCGACGCCGCGCTCGCGCAGCCGCAGGGCGACCTTGTCGCGGCTGATCTCGGGCGCGATGGTCAGCACGTAGGCCTGCCACGGGTGCTCGCGGTCCGGCAGCGCGACGGGCACCTCGACGCCGTCGAGCGAGGCGAAGCCCTCGTGGTACTGCTTCGCGGCCGAGCGGCGCACGGAGAGCAGATTCGGCAGGCGGTCCAGCTGGACGTTCATGATCGCGGCCTGCACGTCCGACATGCGGAAGTTGTAGCCCAGCTCGTGGAAGCTCGGGATGGGCAGTTCGTCGCTGCCCTCGCGGCTGAACGCGGGCTCGATGCCGTAGGTGTGCAGCTTGCGCGCGTGCGCGATGAGGTCCTCGCGGTCGGAGACCAGCGCACCGCCCTCACCGGCGGTGATGCCCTTGCGACCGTGGAAGGAGAAGGCGGCCAGGTCGGCCAGGCTGCCCGCGGGGCGGGTCTTGTAGGTGGCGCCGGCCGAGCAGGCGGCGTCCTCGAACAGCCACAGGCCGTGCTTGTCGGCGATCGCGCGGTACTCGTCGAAGTCACCGGGCTGGCCGAACACGTCCACCGCCAGGATGCCGACGGTCTTCGGCGTGATCAGCGACTCGATCGAGGCCGGGTCGGCGCTCCAGATGTCCGGGCGGATGTCGGCGAAGACCGGGGTGGCGCCGGCCTGGAGCACGGCGTGGCCGGTGGCCGGGAAGGTGTAGTCGCCGACGATGACCTCGTCGCCGGGCTGGACCCCGAGCACCTTGAGGCCGAGGAAGAGCGCGGTGCCGCAGTTGCTGGTCGCCAGCGCGTGCTGGGTCCCGACCGCGGTGGCGAAGCGTTCTTCGAACTTGCGGCAGGTGGGGCCGGCCCCGGCCAGCCATCCGGACCGGAAGACCTCCGCGACCGCGGCGAGCTCTTCCTCCCCGACGGTCGGCTGGCCAAGGACGATCGGATTGGCGCTGTCAGACATACCTCTCCCATTGCACGAGGACGGGTCGCAGTGTATTAGAGCGCCGCTGGAGTCCGAGCAGCCCCGTACCTCGACGCACCGACCTGGGGGAAGGTTGCCCGGAGTGTCACAGGTCGCGCCGCAGCTGGTCGAGCAGGCGGATGACGTCGGTGGTTCCGGCCGGCGCCAGCTCGATCCGCTCGTCCGAGGGTAGCGGCGTGATCCGCATGGTCCAGCGGCCGTCGGCGTTGTCGTACACGCGCACCGGGTGCGGGCTGCGGCGGCGGGTGCCGTTTTGCCGGGTTTCGGCGTAGAACTCGGCGACGCCGTACTGGGGCAGGGAGGCCACGCGCTGTGCCCGGAGCACTTCGGTGCCGGGGACGACCGGGTCGAGGAGCTCGCTGCGGAGCACGCTGATCGGCTGCTCCGGGGGCTTGCGCCAGTCGGAGAGGACGTCGGCGAGCAGGGCGCTGAGGTCCTCGCGCCAGAAGGTCCGGATCCAGACGTCGTCGTCCTGGCGGGCGGCGATCAGGCCGAACCAGGAGCAGCGGGCGGCGAGCACGCCCATCGGACGGCGTTCGCCGGTGTGGGAGACCCAGCCGTAGCGGGCCTCGGGTGGGGTGCTGAGCAGGGTGGCGACGGCGTGGAGGTCGGGTTCCTCCTGGTCGGTGGGGGTGCCGTAGCGAGCGCGTTCCTCGGCGAGCACCCGGTCGGCTTCGGCGCGGCCGTCGGCGTCCAGCCAGACCGGTTCCGGGGCGAGCACCAGGTGCGGGTCGCCGCCGGTGACGTCGGTGACCAGTGCGGCGAGGCGGTCGGCGAAGAAGTGCTCGGGCTCGGCGAACCACACGACGATCGCCCCGGTTCAGCCGCCGATGACGGGCACGGCGGCGGGGAGGCCGGTGCGCGGGTCGATGACCTTCTTGCCGTCCTCGGCGGGTTGGAAGTGCTTGTCCTCCGGGACCCCGTAGCGGCGCTCGTGCTCCCCGTCGTCCGCGGCGGCGGGGCGGGTGGGGGCGGGGGTGCCGGGGAGGGGGGTGGTTCTGGAGGTGGGTCTGGTGGGTGGTGGGGAGGTGGGTGCTTGGGTGCCGAGTGGCTGGGTGGGGCGGTGGGGGGTCGCTTGGCCTGGGTTCGGTGTGCCGGGTGCTGGGACGCCGGGGGCCGAGGTGCCGGGGCGTGGGGCGGGGGTCCCGGGTGCTGGAGTGCCTGGTGTTGGAGTGCCGAGGCGTGGGGCGCCGGGGGTGGGGGTGCCGGGGCCGGTCGTTGGTGGGGCCACCGTCACGCCGGGACTCGGGGTTTGGGCCGGAGGTGGCGTCGGGACCGGAGTGGCCGGGGTGGGGGTGGCCCCTTCGATCGGGACGGCGACAGCGGCCTGGGTACCGGAGCCGGGCTGCGTGCCCGAGTCGGACTGCGGGCCGGAACCGGGCTGGGTGCCTGTGCCGGGTTGCGGGCCGGGCGCGGGCTGCGTACCGAGGCCGGGCTGGCTGCCGGGGGCGGGCTCGGCGGCTCCAGCTTTCTCCGGGAGTGCCGAGGCGTCCGATGAGGACTGTCCCGGCGCGACATCCGAATCGGACGGTCCGCCACCCGTGCCGCCGGTCACCGGCTCCGCCAGTGCGATCGACACCTCCGGCTGGCTGATCTCGCCGTAGCTGGTCGGCATCATCTCGGTGTTGTAGGTGGAGTGGTTGGCCCACAGTTCCATGGCCGCCACGTTGCGCTGGGCCACCGAGTTCGCCTCGCTCACGAAGGCCTCGTAACTCGCCCCGGCCGACCCGAGGGTCATCACGTTCACCATGCTCGACGGCGCGGCGGGCACCGGCGGCACCGGCTCGACCGAGTTCTTCGCCAGCAGGAACGAGTCCACCTGCCTGCCCAACAGGTCCTGCGCCACGGTCAACGCCTCGGAGGCCCCCGCGTGCTGCGCGCTCAAGGGCCCGGCCCCCCGCTCCGCAGCCCCCGCCGCGTCCCCGGTCCACCCCTCCTCCAACGCCGCCGCCACCGCCGCGATCGACGCCGCCAGTTCCTGGTACTCACCCGCGACCGAATTCAGCACCGTCTGCGTGTCCATCAGTGGTCCCGGCCCGGTGGCGTTGGCGAAGTTCTCGTAGATCTCCTGCCCGTTCATCGCCGTCAGGCCCCCTCTTTGATGGTTTGCAAGATCGCCTCGGCCACGTTCTTGGCCCCGAGACACGAATCGTTGCTCGGCGGCGTCACCACCGAGGATTCGAAGAACAGGCTGTCGTTGACCCCCACCACCAGCTTGCAGTCGCCGCTCGCCCGGTAGTCCACCAGCGCGACGTAGACCCCGGGATAGCCGTCGACCTCGGTCGGCTCGAAGTAGCCGCCGTCCCACCATCCGGCGTCCCGCAACGCGTAGATGTTGCCGAGGCCGGTCGGTACCTTTGTCGCATAGCTGACACCAAGGCTGGTTCTGCCGGAACCGACATTCCAGATGCAGCTGGAGCCGAAGTCGTGCTCGTTGATCCGGCTGGAGGTCACGTTGAACTCGGCCTGTCGCGCGGCGGTCAGGCTCGAACAGGGATCGGCGACGAACTTCGCCGGGTCCAGCGGCTCCTTCACCTTCGGGACCACGGAATCCGGCGGCGCCGGAAGCACCGGCGGCGCGGACCCCGGAGCGGCGAGGGGCGCGGGTATCGCCCGCCCCGAAACAGGCGATCCGCAAGCTGCAATCGGCAAGACCGTAACCAGCAAAAGGGCGAGACCGAATCTTCGGAAGATCATCGAACGAACACCGCTCCGGTTTCGTCCTCCTGGGCGACGTAACACCCGGCGGCTTTGCACAACTGATCCAGATAGGCTTGCGCGTAGTCACGCATCGCTTTGTTGTGCGAGATGGCGAGCGCGATGGACATGACCGTCGCCTTCGCCTGAGCGCCTGCGGGCCCGTCCTGGGATGGCGGGACAACCGTCGAAGCAGCCAAGGAAAGCATCTGGTTGTTGTCGTCGACGCGGCCCAGGATGTCTTCGAGCTGGCGTATTCGATCAGCGAGGGCGTCGGCGTCGAAGGTGTATCCGGCCGCCATCTCGACCCCCCTCAAGATCGAATTTGCTGTATCGGTTCGATTACCATAGGTGAACACCGCATTGAACGACAACCCCTGCGCAGCATTAGTAAACCCATTTCGTAATCTATGCCGAGCTCCACTAGGTACGCGGCCGCGGGACTACGGCCAGGCGTCCGAATGGGTGCAGTGGGGATGATTTCGATGCACCAAGTGCAAAACATGGGCCCGTTCAGCGGAGTGCCGGGGGAACTGGCCCCGATACCCTGAACCACCGCCGCCACGATTAGTTGTTCAAGACGCATCAGAAGGGTGCATCATGTTCACTGCGCTGGCTGCCAGTGCCCTTGCCCTCTCGGCGATAACCACCCCCGGTTCCGTCGCACCGGCGGAGGCCCCACCGGAACAGGTGACGATCAGCATCGTCACGGTGAACGGATCGGGTTGTCCGGCTGGGACATCCGCGGTCGCGGTGTCACCCGACAACACCAACTTCACCGTCACCTACAGCGACTACCTCGCGCAGACCGGGGCCGGCTCCTCCCCCATCGAATTCCGGAAGAACTGCCAGCTGAACCTCCGAGTGAACTACCCGCAGGGCTTCACCTTCGGCATCGCACAGGCGGATTACCGCGGCTTCGCCCACCTGGCCAAGGGCGCCTACGGCTCCCAGCGGGCCAACTACTACTTCCAGGGCCAATCGGCCAATGCCACCGAAGTGCACCCCTACAACGGCCCCTACAGCGACAACTGGCAGGCCACCGACAAGACCGACTTCGCCTCCATTGTGTACGCACCCTGCGGCGAAGTGCGCCACCTCAACGTGAACACCGAACTGCGGGTCAACGTGGGCACCTCGGACCCCAAGACGACCACCAGCTTCATGTCCATGGACTCGACCGACGGCAACGTGGACACCAAGTACCATTTCTCGTGGAAGAAATGTTGAGAATCCACCACTCACCACCATTGCTCAACCCTGCCCTTTTCCGCCGACGATAAACCACAATAAAAAAGGCACCCGTTTAGCGGAATTGCGGTAGCGGTCGGCGCGCTAGCATTCAGGAACCGCCGCCACCTGGAGTTGAAATCCCCGGAAAGGTGTGCACATGTTCAGCGCGCTGGCCGCTACCGCATTGGCAATGTCCATCGTGATTCCGCCGGGTGGGGCCCCCGGCACCACACCGCCGCCAGACCATTTCACGATCGACGTGGTCACCGTCAACGGTTCCGGCTGTCCGGCGGGCACCGCCGCCGTCGCCGTGTCCCCGGACAACAAAGCATTCACCGTTACCTACAGCGATTTCCTGGCCCAAGTGGGTGTCGGCGCGGCCCCCACCGACTTCCGCAAGAACTGCCAGCTCAACCTCCGGATCAACGCGCCGTCCGGATTCACCTACGGAATCGCGCAGGCCGACTACCGCGGTTTCGCCGCACTGGCGAAGGGAGCGTCCGGAACCGAACGGGCGAACTACTATTTCCAGGGAATGTCGCCGACCGCCTACACCAGCCACACCTACAACGGGCCGCTCGAGGACAGCTGGCAGGCAACGGACCAGACCGAGCTCATTTCGATCGTCTACTCGCCGTGCGGCGAGAAGCGGCACTTCAACATCAACACCGAACTGCGGGTCAACGTGGGCACCTCGGACCCCAAGACGACCACCAGCTTCATGATGATGGACTCGACCGACGGCAACTTCTCCACCACGTACCACTTCGCCTGGAAGACGTGTCCATGACCTAGAGCCGCTGGGGGGCGGGATATCGGCGGCGTTTCCCGTCCCCCAGCACCCTCCCCGGCACACCACCCGGGGAGGATGAGCGGGTGCGGTTCGGCATCCTCGGCCCGACGGAGGTCCTCACCGCCACCGGCGACCCGCTGCCGGTGGGCGGGCCGCGGGTGCGCGCCCTGCTCACGCTGCTGCTGCTCGACGCGGGCCGGGTGGTCTCCGCCGAGAGGCTGCTCGACGGCCTCTACGGCGAGCGGCCGCCGTCGAACCCGGTGAACGCCCTGCAGTCGCAGGTGTCCCGCCTGCGCCAGGCCGGGATCTCGGTGGAGCTGCTGCCCGCCGGGTACCGGCTCGACGCGGCCCAGGTGGAGGCACTGGACGCGCACCGGTTCGAACAGCTCGCGGACCACGGCCGCCGCGCGCTGGCCGCCGGGGACCACGCGGGCGCCGCCGCGCGACTCGGGGACGCGCTGGCGCTCTGGCGTGGTCCCGCGCTGGCCGACGCGCCGTTCGCCGCGGCCGCCGCGGCCCGGCTGGAGGAACTGCGGCTGGCCGCGCTGGAGGACCGGATCGACGCCGACCTCGGCACCGGTGCGCACCAGGCACTGGTCGCCGAACTCGGCGCGCTGATCGCCGCGCACCCGTTGCGCGAACGCCTGCGCGGTCAGCTGGTCCGCGCGTTGCACGCCGGGGGCAGGCGGGCCGAGGCGCTGGCCGCGTTCGAGGACGCCCGGCGCACGCTCGCCGAGGAACTGGGTGCCGACCCGTCACCGGAGCTGGCCGCGATCCACCTGGCCGTGCTGCGCGCCGAAAACCCGCCCGAACCACGGAAGAACACGCTGCCCGCCGCGCTGACCAGCTTCGTCGGCCGGTCCGTCGAACTCCGCCAAGTGGGCACGCTCCTCGGCGACGGCAGGCTGGTCACGCTCACCGGTCCCGGCGGAGCGGGCAAGACCCGGCTGGCGATCGAGGCCGCGCGGGCCTGGCCCGCCGAGACCTGCCTGGTCGAACTGGCCCCGATCGACGCCGACGTCGCGCAGGCCGTGCTCAGCGCACTCGGCCTGCGCGAGGGCACCTTTCCCGCCGACCGCCCGGCGACCCCGCCCGCCGACCGCCTGGCCGCCGCGCTGGCCACCAGGAACCTGCTGCTGGTGCTGGACAACTGCGAGCACGTGGTGGACGAGGCCGCCGAGCTCACCGCCCGGCTGCTGGCCGCCTGCCCGGCGCTGCGGGTGCTGGCGACCAGCCGCGAGCCGCTGGCGATCACCGGGGAGACCACGCTGGCCGTGACCCCGCTGCCGGTGGCCCCGCCGGGTGTACCGCCCGCCGACGCGGTGACCTACCCGGCCGTGCGGCTGTTCGCCGAACGAGCCGCCGCCGTGCGCCCCGGCTTCACCGTCGACGACCGGACCGTGGGCGACGTGCAGCGCGTCTGCGCGGCCTTGGACGGGCTCCCGCTGGCCGTCGAACTCGCCGCCGCCCGCGTCCGCTCGCTGCCGCTCGGTGAAATCGCCGTGCGCCTGGACGACCGCTTCACCCTGCTTTCGCGCGGCGATCGGACCGCCGCCCCACGCCACCGCACGCTCCGCGCGGTCGTCGAATGGAGCTGGGACCTGCTCGAACCCGAGGAGCAAACGCTTGCGCGTCGCCTCGCGGTGTTCGCGGGCGGGGCCACCGCGGACGCCGTCGCGGCCGTCTGCGGTGCCGGGGAGATCGGCGAACTGGCCGAGAAGTCCCTGGTGGACCTCGGACCGGACGGCCGGTACCGGATGCTCGAAACGATCAAGGCCTTCGGCGCGGAGAAACTCGCGGAGGCTGGCGAAACCGAGCAGCTGCGACGCGCCCACGCCGAGCACTTCCTCGCCTTCGCCGAAACAGCCGAGCCACACCTCCGCAGCGCGGACCAGCTCGACTGGCTCGCCGCGCTGGACGCGGACTACGAGAACCTGCTCGCCGCGTTGCGCTGGGCCACCGACACCGATCCGGCGCTGGCCCTGCGGCTCGTGGCGCCGTTGTGCACGTACTGGTGGATGCGCGGGCGCCGGTCCGAGGGCTCGATGCTCAGCCAGGACGTCGCGCTGCGCGTCGGCCCCGAACCGCCGCCCGGCCTGCACGACGAGTTCGTGTTGTGCGTGGGCAACGCGGCCATCGGCACGCCGGCGCACGAGCAGCTCGCCCCGCACCTCGAAGCGGTCCGCCGGTTCGCCCGCGACTGGCGCGAACCGCCGCGGTACCCGATGGTCGCGATGGTGGTCGGCCTGGTCGCCGGGCCGCCCGATCCCGGGACCCCGGCCGACCGCCTCGGGCCGGAGGGCTTCGCGGGTGATCCGTGGAGCCAGGGCCTCGCGCTCATGGGCACCGGCCTCAAGCGCATGCTCCAGGGCGACAACACCGAGGCCGAACGGCTGCTCAGCGCCGCCGTCGACGCCTACCGCGCGCTGGGTGAGCGCTGGGGCCTGTCGCTCGCGCTGAGCCACTACGCGCTGCTGCTCGGCAGGCGCGGCGACCTGCCCGCCTCGGTGTCGCTGTCCGACGAGGCGCTCGCGCTGACCGAGCTGATCGGCGCCACCGACGACACCACCGAGCTGCTCTACCAGCGCGCCGACCGCCGCCGGGTGCACGGCGACCTCACCGGCGCGGAGGCCGACTACGAACGCGCGATCGCGCTGGCCCGCCGAGCGGGCACGCCGGACGCGCTGTCCTCGGCGTACCACGGGCTCGCCGACATCGCCCGGCTCCGCGGCCAGTTCGCACTGGCCCGCGAACTCCTCGCACGGTCACGCGCGGAATGCCCGGTCGCCGGGTTCACGCAGGAGATGATCCACGCGCAGTTGCTGGTCACCGAGGGTCGGATCGACGAGGCCACGGGTGCCGTCGAAGCAGCCGAGCTCCGGTACCGCGAAGCACTCGCCGCGCCGGTCAGCGCCCGCGACCACACCGCGGCGGCCGACGCCGTCGACGGCCTCGCCGGGATCGCCCTGCGCCACGGCGATCCGGAACGGGCCGCGTTCCTGCTCGGCGCCGCGGTCGCCCTGCGCGGGGTCGCGGTCGCCGGTGACGCCGACGTCGCGCGCGTCTCGGCCGCGGTCCGCGAGCACCTCGGTGACGAGACCTTCGACCGGGCCTACGCGCGCGGGCAGTCGCTCAGCCCGCCCCTGGCGCTCGACGCCGCCGGGGCATGACCAGCGGCAGGGCGAACCTGTCCCCGGAACGCACCATCCCGATCAGCGGTTTGACCAGTGCGCCCAACGCTTTCGCCGCGGCCGGGCGGTCGTTGCGGCGGGCCAGTTCCGGGCCGAACGCGCCCATCAGCTCGACCAGCGCGGGCAGCGGCCGGACGAACAGGGTCAGCTCCCGGATCAGCCCGTCGTCGTCGAGCCGCGCCACCGCCGACTCCTCGATCGGCACGCCGTTGATCCGTCCCGTGTAGACCAGCGCGCGGGTGTGCTCGTCGCCGGTGTCGGTGTGGAACCGCATGCCCTCGATCTTGGTGAAGGCGACCGCGACGATCCGCGCGATCTCGTCCTTGCCGGTGAACCGCAGGCGGTCGGTCAGCGGGGAGATCAGCACCGCGTCCTCGGCGAACGCGCTCATCACCAGCTCCAGGTCCGCCTTCTCGCCGCCTTCGCGGTAACGCTCGGTCGCCGTCACGGTGCCTCCTCGGGTAATTCCGTCAGCCGCCGCAGCCCGTGCCACAGCAGGTCGGTGGTCAGCGCGACCACGTGCGCGCGCGGCAGGTCGCGGTTGTGCCACCACCAGCCGGCGATCGCGTTGACCGCGCTCTTGTAGGTCTCGGCGAACAACTCGTTCGCGCGCGTGCGGTCGAGGTCGGTGCGCAGCGGCACGATGGCGAACAGCTCGGCCAGCTTCTCCGTGGCACGGGCCTGCGCCCGGCGGTGCACCTCGGCCACCGCCGGGTCCACCGGCGCCTCGGCGAAGATCATCCGCCAGCCCTGTTCGTGGTGCTCGATCCAGCCGAAGATGGCGTCCACCACGGTGGTGAACAACTCCTCGGCGTCCCCCGGTTCCGGTAGTTCGCCCCAGGCCGCCTGCAGTTTGTCCACTTCGGACTGCAGCAGCCCGGAGTACAGCTGCGCCTTGGCCGGGAAGTGGTCGTAGAGCACCGGCGTGCTGATCCCGGCGCGGGTGGCGACCTCGCGCATGCCCGCGCCGTCGTAGCCGCGCTCGGCGAACACCTCCGCCGCCGCGGCCAGAATGCGCTCCCGGCGCTCCACCCGGCTCAACCGCTTACCTGACATCGGTTAGGTACTGTACCTGACGCTCGTTAGGTTGACGCGTGCGGAGTCACCGGAGCGCCTCACGTACGCTGCGGGACCGTGCGCAAGAACGTTGTTGTCATCGGCGGCGGGATCATCGGACTGGCCACGGCGTGGGAACTGACCCGCCGCGGCGACCAGGTCACCGTGCTGGAGAAGGAAGACCACTGGGCAGCCCACCAGACCGGGCACAACTCGAACGTGGTGCACGCCGGGTTGTACTACAAGCCGGGCTCGTTCAAGGCCCGCATGTCGGTGGCGGGCAACCGGTCGATCATCGACTTCGCCAAGGAGCACGGCGTCGGCGTCGAGGTCTGCGGCAAGCTGGTGGTGGCCACCTCCGACGCCGAGCTGCCCGCGCTGGGCGTGCTGGCCCAGCGCGCCGAGGCCAACGGCGTGCCGGCGAAGCTGATCAGCGCCGAGGAAGCCCGCGACTACGAGCCCGAGGTCGCCTGCGTCAGCGCGCTGCGGGTGGAGTCCACCGGCATCATCGACTTCCCCGGGGTCTGCCGCGCGCTGGTGCGCCTGCTCGAAGAAGCCGGCGCCGACCTGCGGCTGGGCACGCCCGCGCTGGGCATCCGCAGCCGGGGCTCGAAGGTGGAGGTCGCCACCGGCACCGAGGTGCTGCGGGCCGACGCGCTGGTCAACTGCGCCGGGCTGCACTCGGACCGGATCGCGCGGCTGGCCGGGCTGACCCCGAAGGCACGCATCGTGCCGTTCCGCGGTGAGTACTACGAACTGCGCGAGGACCGCCGCCACCTGGTGCGCGGGCTGATCTACCCGGTGCCGGACGCGTCGCTGCCGTTCCTCGGCGTGCACCTGACGCGGATGCTCGACGGCAGCGTGCACGCCGGGCCGAACGCCGTGCTGGCGCTGCGCCGCGAGGGGTACCGCTGGGGCGACATCTCGCCCGCCGACCTGGCCGAGGTGGCGCGGTTCCCCGGCATCTGGCGGCTGGCGAAGAAGTACGCGTACCCGATCGGCCTGGACGAGGTGCGCCGGTCGTTCTCGAAGAAGCGGTTCGCGAACAGCCTGGCGAAGCTGGTGCCGGCGGTGCGGCCGGAGGACATCGTGCGCCACGGTTCCGGGGTGCGGGCGCAGGCGCTGCTGCCGGACGGCTCGATGGTCGACGACTTCCTGATCGAGACGGCGCCGAACCAGGTGCACGTGCTCAACGCCCCGTCCCCGGCGGCGACCAGCGCGCTGGAGATCGCCAAGCACGTGGCCGACCAGGTCTGACGGGCCTCAGCCCAATGCTATGAGTGGGGCATTACTTGCGTTGATTGCAAGTAATGCCCCACTCATAGCATTCAGGCGGGCAGGTTCGCGGTGATCAGGGGGGCGGCCTTCTTGACCTCGTCGCAGTAGGGGCCGTTGTCGCTGTCGGCGCGGTTGATCAGGACGGCGGACTTGTCGTCGTAGGCGAGCATCGCCGAGCACGCGCGGTCCCCGCCGGGGTGCAGGGCCCAGGTGCGCCCGCCCGCGTCGAAGGTCTCGCCGGACGCCTTGTAGTGGTAGTCCAGCTCGTCGGCCGAACGGTCCGGCGAGACCATCACCGTCAGCACGTCGAACTCGCTGTTCCCGGACACCTGCCACTCGCAGCCCCCGGGAAGGCTGGCGACCCAGCCCTTCTCCAGCTTGCGCGGGTTCGGCCGGAGGCTCAGCTCGTCGGCCTGGGACTGGGTGAGCAACGCGCAGCCGTCCACCGAAGCCAGCGGGCTCGGCGCCGGGGGCGGTGGGGCGGGCTGCCCGCCGGGCAGCTGCGACGCGACCAGCTGCACGGCCTCGCGCACCGGCTCGCAGGACTTCTCCGGCGTCCGCCGATCCCCGGAACCGACAAATACGAACGATCGTGCGGACAGTTCGGTGGCGTAGGTGCAGTAGCTCTCGCCCAGCAGCTCGTCCAGGTACCGGGTCCAGGTGAACCCGCCCAGCTCGACCGTCTCCCCGGCCTTCGAGCCGCCGAAGTAGTCACGCAGGCTCATGTCGGTGCTCAGACCCACGCTCACCGGGTCACGCCGGTCGTCGGTGGCCTGCTTCCACTCGCAGATCGGCGGCAGCTCCAGCTTCGGGTTCGCCGGTTTGCCCACCCCCGGCTCGACCAGGTCCAGCCGCTTCACGTGCTCGGGTGTGAGCAGCGCGCACGGGTCGTTCGCGACCGGTTTCGGCGGCGGCGCACCAGGGAGCGCCTGGCCGGGCACCTTCGCCGCGCAGCCACCCGCCAGCACCAGCACCGCGGCCAGCGCGACGAACCGCCTCACGAACCCGGCAGCTTCGCCGCGACCAGTGGCGCGGCGGCCTTCGCCAGCTCGCAGGACTTGCTCTCGTCGGCGAAGTTGCTCGACATGATCGCCACGTGCGAGGTCTCCGAGGTGGCCGTGGCCACCCGGCACATCCCGTTGATCTCGGCCGGTTTGTCGTAGACGTTCCACCGGCGGCCCCCCAGTTCCTCCTCGGCGTCCGGTTTCTCCCCCGCCGCCGACTCTTCCACCGACTGGTCGTTCTCGAAGGTCACCGTGATGTCCTCGCGGCCGCCGCTCTCGTCGGCCGGTGACCACTGGCAGCCGTCGGAGGTCTCGCCGGCGGGGAACGGCTTCACGCTCGACGCCAGCAGGCCGATCTGCTCGGCTTCCTGCGTGGTGAGCGTCGCGCACGGGTCCTGCCCGGCCAGCGGCGACTCCTGCTTCGGCGGCGGGGGCGGCGCCGGCGCGCCGCCGGGCAGCTTCCCGGCGACGAACGGCGCGGCCAGCTTCGCCACCCGGCACGGGTCCCCGTCCCCGGAGAAGTCGCTGCTGCCGACCCGGATCCAGCTGGTGTCCGGGAACTCGACCACCAGGTCGCACAGCGACTCCAGCACCACGCCCTGGTACACCTGCCACGGCAGGCCGCCCGCCTCGAACGAGGTGTCCGCCACCGCGCCCGCCATGTACTCGCGCACGGTGACCTCGGGCGTGCTGATGCCGACGTCGACGCTGCCGCCGTCCTTGACCGTCCAGCGGCAGCCGTGCGGGATCCTGCGCTTCACCTCGGCCGGGTAGTACTGCGGGTTCTCCAGCTCCAGGTACGCGATCTGCTCCGGGGTGAAGATCTCGCACGGCTGCAGCGCGGCGAGCCCGGTGAGCAGCGGACCGTCCTGCGCCGGCCGCGCGCTGCCGCCGACCTGCGTGGTGCAGGCGGTCAGCAGCAGGGCGGCGGCGAGCAGGACGGTCCGGCGGAACATGCGCTCACCGTACTGGGGAGAGCACCTCACGACCGGCGAAATAGGGTCGAAGGGCCTCGGGAAGCCGGATCGAGCCGTCCAGCTGCTGGTGGTTCTCCAGGATCGCCACGATCCACCGGGTGGTGGCCAGCGTGCCGTTCAGCGTGGCCGCGGTCTGCGGCTTGCCGTTCTCGTCGCGGTACCGCACGCCGAGCCGCCGCGCCTGGAACGTGGTGCAGTTCGAGGTCGAGGTCAGCTCGCGGTAGGCCTGCTGCGAGGGCACCCACGCCTCGCAGTCGAACTTCCGCGCGGCCGAGGTGCCCAGGTCGCCGGTGGCGGTGTCGATCACCCGGTAGGGCACCTCGATCTTGGCCAGCATCTGCTCCTCCCAGTCGAGCAGGCGGGCGTGCTCGGCCTCCGCGTCCTCGGGACGGCAGTAGGTGAACATCTCCACCTTGTCGAACTGGTGCACGCGGATGATGCCGCGGGTGTCCTTGCCGTACGACCCGGCCTCGCGGCGGAAGCAGGACGACCAGCCGGCGTACCGGGCGGGCCCGTTCGACAGGTCGAGGATCTCGTCCGCGTGGTACCCGGCGAGCGAGACCTCCGAGGTGCCGACCAGGTACAGGTCGTCGTCGCGCAGCCGGTAGACCTCCGACGAGTGCGCGCCGAGGAACCCGGTGCCCGCCATGATCTCCGGGCGCACCAGCACCGGGGTGATCATCAGCGTGAAGCCGTTCTCCGCGGCCTGCGCCGAGGCCATGTTCAGCAGGGCCAGCTGCAGCTGCGCGCCGACGCCCTTGAGGAAGTAGAACCGCGAACCCGACACCTTCGCGCCGCGTTCCATGTCGAGTGCGTCGAGCCCCTCGCACAGCTCCAGGTGGTCCTTGACGCCGAAGTCGAACTCACGCGGCGTGCCGACGTGCTTGAGCACGGTGAAGTCCTCTTCACCGCCCACCGGCGCGTCGGCGTGCACCACGTTCGGCACCAGCCGGTGGAGCTCCTCGAACTCCTCCGAGGACTGCGACTGCTCGGCCTCGGCGGCCTTCACCTGCGCGGCCAGCTCCTTGCCCCGGGCCAGCAGCGCGTCGCGCTCCTCACCCTTCGCCCGGCCGATCTGCTTGCCGAGCTGCTTCTGCTCGGCGCGCAGGGAGTCGGCACTCGCGATCGCGGACCGGCGGCGGGCGTCGAGGTCGAGCAGTTTGCCGACCACGCCCTCGTCCTCACCACGGGCGCGCTGCGACGCGCGCACGGCTTCCGGGTCTTCGCGGAGTGTCCTGGGGTCAATCACGAGAGGTGAGCGTAGTCGCAGGCCCGGCGACGAAACCCGCCACCACCCGCCCCAGCTCGGCGCCCGCGTCCTCCTGGAGGAAGTGACCGGCCCCGCGGATCGTCGGGTGGTCCAGCCCGGCGGCGCCGCGGAGCTTGCGCACCTCGGGCTCCCAGCCGGCGGTGATCGGGTCGCTGTCGGAGAAGGCGGACAGGATCGGCAGGTCGGCGGTGGTCAGCGTGGCCAGGGCGAGCCGGTTCGCCGCGCTCGCCGGGTCGTCCGGGGTGATCGGCACCAGGCCCGGCATGGCCCGCGGGCCCGCCTTGTACATCTCGTTGGGGAACGGCGCGTCGTAGGCGGCGCGCTCGGCGTCGGTCAGCTTGGTCTTGGTCCCGGCCTGGACGAACCGCGCGATGTCCATGATCTGCGCGTTCTCCATCACCTTGCGGAAGGCGTGCCATTCGGCGGGCATGTCGTGGTCGCCGGTGGGCAGGCCGGTGTTGGCCGCCACCACCCCGGCCACCCGGCCGAGGTTCTCCGCGGCCAGGCGCAGCCCGATCAGGCCACCCCAGTCCTGGCCGACGATGGTCACGTCGCGCAGGTCCAGCGCGTCGAAGACGAGTGACCTGACCCACTCCACGTGCCGGGCGTAGGAGTGGTCGACGATGTCGGCGGGCTTGTCCGACCGGCCGAAGCCGACCAGGTCGGGCGCGATCGCCCGGAGGCCGGCGTCGGCCAGCACCGGCAGCACCTTGCGGTAGAGGAACGACCAGGTCGGCTCGCCGTGCAGGAGCAGAACCGCCGGTCCGTCCGGCGGCCCCGCCTCCACGTAGGACATTCTGACGATGCCGCAGGCAGGGTCTTCCAGGTCCGCGTAGAACACGGGGAAGTCGAAGTCGGGCAGGTCCGTGAACCGGTCGTCCGGTGTCCTCAGCAGGCGCACGTCTCCCACGCTAGTGGAAGGCGGACCCTGCTATCAGCTGATGCCGACGGCCACCACAAGACCGAGGGCGAGGTGCGCGGCCGCGACCACGACGCTCGCCGGGGCGAACTTCTCGCTTTCGATGGTGGAGCCGACGTCGATCCGGGTGGCCCACTCCAGCAGGCGCACGGCCAGCACCTGGACCACGATGCCGAGCAGGCCGTAGACCAGCGAGGTGATCAGGCCCTCGGTCAGGTCGCTGGCCGAGTTGAAGATCGCCACCACCACGATGAACGCCATCGACAGCAGCCCGGAGGCGGTGACGATCACGGCGTTCGGCAGCCCGCGGCGGACCAGGTCGGACAGCTTGCCCGGGGTGGTCCAGTCGATGGCGTAGAACCCGATCAGCATGAGCAGCAGGCCGATCACGCCGTAGAGCAGGATCGCGCCGATGCCGCGGACCAGGTCCGAGCCGAAGGTCTCGGACAGGGCGAGAGTCGTCGTCACAGGTACTCCCAGGTGCTAGGGCGGGTGATCAGCGCGGATTGTGCCTGATCACCCGATTCGCGCGTTACTCGGGGATGCGGTGCGGGATGAACGCGGCGCCGTCGTCGGTCACCAGACCGGCGGTTTCGCGGATGCCGAGGCCGGCCGCGTTGTCGCCGACGATCCACGCGCCCAGCGCCGGGCGGAAGCCGTCGAACTCGGGCAGCGGGTCGAACGCCTGGTAGACGTAGCCCTCCGCGCCGTAGACCCCACCGGTCTGCGTCTCGTAGCCGGTGGCCACGATCTGCACGTTGGCGCCTTCACGGCCCAGCTTCGGCTTGCGCACGTACTCGGTGAGCAGGCCGGGGTCGTCGTTGAAGGCGGGCAGCAGGTTCGGGTGCCCGGGGTAGTTCTCCCAGAGGATCGCCAGCAGCGCCTTGTTCGACAGCAGCATCTTCCACAGCGGCTCGACCCACAGCGTGCGCGGCAGCGACTCGACCGCGTAGCGGCCGAACTCCTCCTCGACCACCCACTCCCACGGGTAGAGCTTCACCAGCGTGTTCATCGGGGCCTCTTCGAGGTCGACGAACCGCTTGAGCACCGGGTCCCAGCCGACCTCCTCGATGGCCAGGCCGACCGTGTCCAGCCCCGCCTCGGCGGCGGTCTCCTGCAGGTAGGAGGTGGTGATGTGGTCCTCGCCGGTCGGGTCGGCGGTGGACCAGCTGAAGTGCAGCTCCTTCGACGGCAGCAGCTCGCCGACCTCGGCCCAGCGCTCGACCAGCTTCTCGTGGATGGAGTTCCACTGGTCGTCGTCCGGGAAGACCTCGGTCTTCCAGTACCACTGCACGACCGCGGCCTCGAGCAGCGAGGTCGGGGTGTCGGCGTTGTACTCCAGCAGCTTGGCCGGGCTCTTGCCGTCGTAGCGCAGGTCGAAGCGGCCGTACACGTGCGGGTCGCGGCGCTTCCACGACTCGGCGATGTGCGGCCAGACCCACTCCGGGATGCCGAAGTCGCGGTAGCGCTCGGTCAGGATGACGTTGTCGACCGCTTCCAGGCACATCGAGTGCAGCAGTTCGACGTCGGCCTCGACCGAGAGCACCTCGTCCATCGGCAGCACGTAGTGGACCGACTCGTCCCAGTAGGGCCGCGACTGCCCGCTGCCGTACCGCGCGGGCGTGCCGAACACCAGGCCCTGCTCCTCGACGGTGCGCTGCCAGTCCCGCCGGGGAGTGCTGGTTTCCCTGTGCAAGTCAGGAGCCCCCGCTCTTGCCGGTGCCGCTGGAGCCCTTGTTGCTGATGCCGAAGCCGCCGCGCTGCACCGACTTGCCGGACTTGGTGGTCACGTTGGCGTTCGAGGGCGCGGTGTAGGACCCGCCGCTGATCTTCTGCCCCGGCGCGCCGGTGCCGCCGTAGTTGTAGTGGTACTGGTTGTAACCACCGCCGGGGATGGGGATGAACATGAACCCGGTGCTGTGGTTGTAGTACCCGCCGTGGCTGGTGGCGTAGCCCTCGTCGCAGTAGTCGTCGTTGTCGGTGACCACGTCGTCGGAACCGACGCAGGTCGCGGTGACCTCGTCCGGCGTGGCCGCGATGTACCAGGCGGCGACCAGGCCGACCAGGCCCACGGTCACCCCGCTGCCGATCAGCACCTTGCGCTTGGTGGACGCCTTGCGCTCGGCTTCGGCGCGCGCCTGCTGTTCGGCGATCTCCCGGTCGCGCTCGGCGGCGAGCGCCTGCCTGCGGGCCCGCTGCTCCGCCAGGGTGGGTTCGCGGGGAGTGGTGTTCTCCGCGTCCTGGAAGCGCATGGATCCGCGCCTTGGCTGGTCGGGGGGCTGCGCTCCCCCAGGTGTGTTCTCCGTCATCGAGCGCTCCGTAACCGCTGGCCAACCGCACTTCGCCCTGCCCACACTAGTCACCCGAATGCTGGCGCATTTGGGCGGCGCAGGCATCATGGAGTAGATGTCTGCCGAATCGGAACGGTTCCGTTCCCGGAACGAACGCTTGCGGACCTGGCTGCTGATGGCCGGGGTGTCGCTGGGCGCGATCATCGCGCTCTCGCTCAGCGTGCTGTTCTCCTGGGGGAACGAGGACATCACCGGTGGTGGCGGCGGTGGCCGCTCGGAGGCCGAGAAGGCCGCGCGCGAGGCCTTCCACTCTCCCCCCGGCAGCTGCCTGACCTGGGAACTCCCGGACGCCGGCGACGCGAAGAAGGTCGGCTGCGAGCAGCCGCACCTGTTCGAGGTGTTCGGTGTGGTGGACGTCGCACCGCAGTACCCGCCCGGCGTGCCGTCGCCGGACCTGGCGCAGTGGCGCAAGCTCGGCGAGGAGCGCTGCGGCGAAACCGCCGAGACGTATCTGGGGAAACCACTCGACCCGAAGGGCAAGCTGTCGATCGGCGTCCTCCACCCGAGTGAGCAGGAGTGGGCAGACGGTGACCGCCAGTTGCGGTGCGGGCTCCAGTGGGCCGCGCCCGGCGGGCAGCTGCAGAAGCTGACCGGCAAGGCGGCCGACGAGGACCAG
This sequence comes from Amycolatopsis sp. 195334CR, assembly GCF_017309385.1. NCBI lineage: Bacteria > Bacillati > Actinomycetota > Actinomycetes > Pseudonocardiales > Pseudonocardiaceae > Amycolatopsis > Amycolatopsis sp. 195334CR. The sequence continues at coordinate 2,224,258 of NZ_JAFJMJ010000001.1, forward strand.
TCCAACGTCTGGCAGGTGGGCACCTGCCTGGCGCTGACCGGCAAGACCGTCGGCGACCCGATCGACTGCGCCCAGCCGCACGCCTACGAGATCATCGGGCTGCTGGACCTGGCGGACAAGTTCGACGGCGACGAGGTGCCCTCGGAGGACGACCAGAAGACCTGGCTGGACACCGAGTGCAGCAAGATCGCCGAGGAGTACACCGGCGGGGCGAACCTGACCGAGAAGAAGCTCATCCTGACCTGGGACCTGCGCGAGGCCGAGAGCTGGGAAGCCGGGTCCACCAAGGTCAACTGCAAGGTGGGCGCGAAGCTGGAGGACGGCAGCGGGCTGGCGCCGGTCACCGGCAGCCTGCACTCCGACGGCCAGGCGCCGAAGACCTCCACCGCCACCCCGGAGCCGCCGCCGACCTCCGCGGTCCCGGCCGACCCGAACGCGGGCAACGAGCCGCCCGCCGACAACCACGAGCAGGTTCCGCCGTCCGGCGTCGAGTCGCCGCTGCCGCCGGACACCCCGCAGCCACCGCCGGGGACCTGATGCCGGTCGAGATGACGCTCGCGCGGTTCGAGGAACTGGTCGCCGAGGCGCTGGACGAGGTCCCGCCGCAGTTCGCCGCCGCGATGGACAACGTGGTGGTGCTGGTCGAGGAGTTCAACGACGAGGAGCCGGGCATCCTCGGGCTCTACCACGGGATCGCGCTGACCGAGCGCAACTCCGACTACGGCGGGGTGCTGCCGGACCGGATCTCGATCTACCGGCAGCCGCTGCTGGCGATGTGCTCGTCGGAGGCGGAGGTGGTCGAGGAGGTGCTGATCACCGTGGTGCACGAGATCGCCCACCACTTCGGCATCGACGACGCCCGCCTGCACGAACTCGGCTGGGGCTGAGTAGGAACACCTAGGGGACTTGCCGGATGACCGCACACCCGGCGGTTCGGGACAATGGGGGACATGACCGGCATTTTCTGGATCGACATGGTGTTCGGCCTGGTGCTCGGCCTGTTGCTGCTCTGGCCCGCGCTGCTGCTCGCGCTGGTGGTCTGGCGGCCGAGGGGCAAGCTGCTGCCCGAGGCGGTGCGGCTGCTGCCCGACGTGCTCCGCCTGCTGCGCAGCCTGGCCGCCGACAAGAGCATGCCGGGCGGGGTGCGGATCCGGATCAGCCTGGTGTTCGCCTACCTCGCCTCGCCGATCGACCTGGTGCCCGACTTCGTGCCCGCGGTCGGCAGGCGTGACGACGCCATCCTCGCCACCGCGACGCTGCGCTCGATCGCGCGCCAGGTCGGCATGGGCCCGATCCACCACCACTGGACCGGCAGCCCGCAGGGATTCGCGGTGCTCCGGGAACTCTGCGATCCCGAGGTGATCGCCGCGCGCGAGCCCGACTACGCCGAACGGCCCACGAAGCCGACGCAGTACCCCTGACCGGAGCGCTGCGAAACCGCGTCGGGCCTGGCACGGTATTAGCCGTGAGCGTGCTCCCGAGAGTCCTGGACGTGGTCGCGGATCGCGCCGTCGTTCCCGGTTACACCAAACTGGGTTTCCTGCTGCGCCAGCGGTTCTGGGACCCACTCCCACCGGATGCCTTGCGCGGCAAGCGGGTGCTGATCACCGGGGCGAACTCGGGGCTGGGCAAGGCCGCGGCCACCGGGATGGCCCGCCTCGGCGCCGAGGTGCACCTGGTGGTCCGCAGCGCTGAACGCGGCGAACAGGCCAAAACGGACATCCTGGCCGAGGTGCCCGGCGCCCCGGTCGAGGTCGACCGGTGCGATGTGTCCGATTTGGACGACGTGCGCCGGTTCGCCGCCACCGTCACCGAGGTCGACGTGCTCGTGCACAACGCGGGCACGATGCCGCCGGAGCGCACGGAAACCGCGCAGGGCAACGAGGTCACCCTCGCCACCCACGTGCTCGGCCCGCACCTGCTGACCGAGCTGCTCACCCCGGCCCTGCGCGCGGGCGAACCGGGCCGGGTCATCTTCGTCTCCTCCGGCGGCATGTACTCACAGCCACTGCGCGTCGACGATCCGCAGTACCGCGAGGGCGAGTACAACGGCACCAAGGCCTACGCCAGGACCAAGCGCATGCAGGTGGTGCTCGCCCGGCTCTGGGGGCGGCGGCTGGAGTGCGACGGGATCGCCGTGCACAGCACCCACCCCGGCTGGGCCGCCACCCCCGGGGTGACCGACTCCCTGCCCGGCTTCGCCAAGGTGATGGGCCCGCTGCTGCGGGACGCCGAGCAGGGCGCCGACACCGTGGTCTGGCTGGCCGCCGCCGAGGAGGGCGGCCGCGCGGAGACCACCGGGCAGTTCTGGCACGACCGCGCGCCGCGTCCGGCGCACTACCTGCGGCGAACCCGCGAAACCGCCGCGCAGCGCGAAGCGCTCTGGCAGTTCTGTGAGGAGCGGACGAGAAGATGACCGAGCTGGTGCTGGGCCCGCTGCTGCGGCATGTGAACGAGGATTCCGCCACCGTCTGGGTGGAGACCGACGGCCCGTGCACCGTGCGCGTGCTCGGTGCCGAGGCACCCACCTTCGAAGCGGGCGGCCGCCACTACGCGCTGGTGGTGATCACCGGGCTCGAACCGGCGACCAGCACCGCGTACCAGGTCCGGCTGGACGACGAGGTGGCCTGGCCGCCGCCGGATTACACCCGCCCCGCTCCCCGCATCCGCACGCTGTCCGAAGAGGACGGACGATTCCGGATCGTCTTCGGGTCCTGCCGCAAACCGAGGGAGATGCCCTCGCTCGGCTACGACGCACTGGTCGCCTACGCCCGCCGGATGGCCGTGCTGGACGAGGCCGAATGGCCGGAATCCTTGCTGCTGCTGGGAGATCAGGTCTACGCCGACGAGACCACCGAGCAGATGCGGGCCTGGCTGCGCACGAAGCGGGACACCAGTGAGCCGCCGGGCAACGAAATGGCGGACTTCGAGGAGTACGCGCGGCTCTACCACGAGGCGTGGCACGACGACTGGCTGCGCTGGCTGCTCTCCACCGTGCCCACCTCGATGATCTTCGACGACCACGACGTGCGCGACGACTGGAACACCTCCGAGACCTGGCGCCACCAGATGGCCCGGCTCGACTGGTGGCCCCAGCGCATCCAGGGCGCGCTCGCCTCGTACTGGATCTACCAGCACATCGGCAACCTCTCGCCGGCGGAACTTGCCGACGACCCGATGTTCCGCCAGGTCACCAAATCCGGCGAGGACAACCTGCCCGCGCTGCGGGAGTTCGCCCGCCAGGCCGACGCCGAGGCCGACGGCAAGAAGGGCGCCCGGTGGTCGTACCGCCGGGACTTCGGCCCGGTCCGGCTGCTGGTGATCGACACCAGGGCGGGGCGCCTGCTGCACGACGGCCACCGGTCGATGGTCGACGAGGACGAGTTCGCCTGGATCGAGCACAACGCCGAGGGCGAGTACGACCACCTGCTGATCGGGACCTCGCTGCCGTGGTTGCTGCCCCGTTCGCTGGCGCAGCTGCAGTCCGCCAACGAACGGGCCTGCGAACGGCCGGGGTGGCGCGGGCGGATCGCCGAATGGGTCCGCCAGACCGGCGACCTCGAGCACTGGTCGGCCTTCCGCACCTCGTTCGACCGGCTCTCCGACCTGATCAGCCGCACCGGCCGGGGCGAGCGCGGGCCGGCGTCGATCTCCGTGCTCTCCGGCGACGTGCACCACGCCTACATCGCCAAGGCCGGGTACACCCCGGAGGTGCCCGCCGCGATCAACCAGCTGACCTGTTCCCCGCTGCACAACACGGTGCCCTGGTTCATGCGGCTGGTGTTCCGGCTCGGCTGGTGGCGCTCGGCGGAGAAGGTGGCCGACGCGCTGGCCCGCCGCGCCGGGGTGCCACCGCTGCCGCTGCACTGGACGCGCACCTCCGGCCCGCACTTCGGCAACGCCATCGCCACCATCGACGTGGACGGCCGCACCGCGGTCGCGTTCCTGGAACAGTCGGGTGAGGCCGGGTTGACGCGCCTGCCGCTGGTCCGGCTCACTGAGCGCTGACCCCGGCGAAAGGAACCCCGTTGTCCAGTGTGGTCGAACGCATCCGCGAAACCCCGGCCGAGCAACGCCAGGCCGAGATCGTCGAGGTGCTGGTGGACGCCTTCGACGAGCTGATGCGCGCGGACGCGGGCGCCTTCCGCCGCAAGTTCCGGAAGATGGCCGCCGCGCCGTTCGCCTTCTACCGCGGTTCGGCCTGCCTGTTCTACGCCGACATGGCCGCCGAGGGCGACCGCTGGGCCGACGACCGCACCAGCCGCGTCTGGATCGAGGGCGATCTGCACGCGGAGAACTTCGGCACCTACATGGACGCCGCGGGCGCGCTGGTCTTCGACATCAACGACTTCGACGAGGCCTACCTCGGCAGCTTCACCTGGGACCTCAAGCGGCTGGCCGCCTCGGTGGCGTTGATGGCCTGGGGCAAGGCCATCTCCGACGTGGACATCGAGGCGCTGATCGGCACCTACCTGCGCAGTTACGTGCGGCAGGTGCGCGAGTTCGCCGACCGGCCCGGTGACGAGATGTTCAAGCTGCAGCTGGACAGCACCGAGGGCCTGCTGCACGACGTGCTGCTGCAGGCGCGGCTGTCCACCAGGGTCGGCCTGCTCGACCAGGTGACCGTGGTGGAGGACTACGACCGCCGGTTCCGCCTCGGTCCCGGCGTGCGCGAGCTGGACCCGGCCGAGCGCGCCACCGTGGAACGCGCCTACGAGTCCTATTTGGACACCATCCCGGCCGGCAAGCGGTTCGGCAGCGGCACCTACCGGGTCAAGGACGTGGTGGGGCGCAAGGGCTTCGGCATCGGCTCGGCCGGGCTGCCCGCGTACAACATCCTGGTCGAGGGACCGACCCAGGCGCTGGACAACGACGTGGTGCTGTCGATGAAGCAGAGCAACGTGCCCGCGCCGAGCCGGATCGTCAACGAGGACCGCATCCGCGGGTACTTCCGGCACGAAGGTCACCGCACCGCCGTCTCGCAGCGCGCGCTCCAGGCGCACGCGGACCCGTGGCTGGGCTACACCGAACTCGACGGCACCGGGTTCGTGGTGGCCGAGCTCTCGCCGTACGTGACCGATTTGGACTGGTCGGAGCTGACCGAGCCGGAGGAGATGGCGCCGGTGCTGGACTACCTCGGCCGCGCCACCGCGAAGATGCACTGCGTGGCGGATTCGGACTCCGAGCAGACGCTGGTCGAGTTCCAGTGCGAGGAGGCGATCGCGTCGGTCATCGGGGACCAGGAGGACGCGTTCGTCAAGGAGCTGACCGAGTTCGGCACCGCCTACGCGGAGCTGACCCGCGATGATCACCGGTTGTTCGTCGACGCGTTCCGGAACGGCCAGATCCCCGGCGTCTGAGCACGGGAAGATCTCAACCCGCCCGTTTGCCTGTACACGCAGGTCAGCGGGTGGCTAAATACCGGATCGTGGGCGACGACGATGCCACCGCCACCCAGCTGTCGAGGGGGCAGGTGCTGGCCGGGGTGGTCGGGTTCGTGCTGGGCGGTTCGGTGCTCGGCACGCTCTGGGCGCTGTCCGGTTCCGAAACCGGGCCGGCGGCCGACGCGCGGGCGGCCTGCGCCGCGCTGACGCGGCTCGGTGACCTGCCCGACCCGGCCGAGGGGCGGCCCACCTTCGGCAGCCTGGCGCCGGGCACGCTCGACCGGCTGGCCGCGGCGAAGTCGCTGGCCGAGGCCGCGGCCGAACTGCAGCCCGCCTACGAACCGCTCGCCGACCACATCGACGGGGTGAACCGCATGGTGGTCAGCCTCAACTTCGACGCGGGCGGCCGGTGGCACTTCAGCCAGGCGACCGAGATCTGCTCGCGGACCTGAGCCCAGCGCCTCCCGACGATTGCTATGAGTGGGGCATTACTTGCGGTGAATGCAAGTAATGCCCCACTCATAGCAATCAGCCGGTGATCGTCTTGACGGTGAGCTGGTTGCCCGGGATCTGCTCACCCGCGCAGCCCGTGCCCTCGAACGGCACGATCTTGTACGCCGTCTCCTGCGGTGGGTAGACCTTGATGCCGGTCACCTCCGTCGGCTGGCAGGTGCCGGGGTCGTAGTTGCGGACCTGCACGAAGCCCACGTCGGCCGAGGCCTTCTCGCCGGGGGCCAGCTCGATCGCCTCGCCCTTGCTGCCCTCGCGGAAGGCGGCCGGGCCGACCTGGTGCTCGTCGCTGCCCGCGGCGTAGGAGACGCCGGGGAAGCCCTGGATGGTGCAGGTGCGCTTGCCGGCGTTGATGAACTCGAGCTGCCGGTAGACCGTGCCCGCCGCCGCGTCACCGCCGCCGAGCGTGATGGTCAGGTCGGCCACCTTGCACAGCTTCTCGTTGCCCGCGGCGGGTGCTTCCCCGCCCGGTGAGGCAGTGCTCTCGGTGGTGGTCGGTGGCGTCGTGGTGGGCTCGGACGTCGGTGCCGCCGAACTGCTCGGCGTGCTCGCCGCGGGTGCCGCGGTCTGCGGGGCCTGCTCCCCGCAGGCCGTCAGGGCGAGGCCCAGCGTCACGAAGGTGGCCACGGTGGCCCAGTTGCGATTTTTCATGTTGTCCCGCCTCCCCGTTACCAGGTGACTACCCCGTAGACGTGCCGACCACACCCGAGGTTGCGCCGGTAGGTTCGTCACATGCCCGGATTCTGTGACGAAGCGTGGCGGCACACGGCGAAGCTACAACAGTCCGTGTTGACCCACCCGTTCAACGAAGAGCTGGCAGCGGGCACCTTGTCGCCCGAACGGTTCCAGTTCTACCTCGCCCAGGACGCCCGTTACCTGATCGGGTTCGGCCGCGCGCTGGCCGTGGCCGCGACCCGCGCGCCCGACCCCGAGGACCTCAGCTTCTTCGCCGGCGCGGCCCGTGAAGCCGTGGTGGTCGAGCGCGCCCTGCACGAGGGTTACTTCGAGAAGTTCGGCCTGACCGAGGCCGAGCTCGACGCCATCGAGACCTCACCCACCTGTTTGGCCTACACCTCGTACCTGCTCGCGGTGGCCCAGGCGGGCAGCTACCCGGAGCTGATCGCCGCGCTGCTGCCGTGCTTCTGGATCTACCAGCACGTCGGCGAGCACATCCTGGCCAACCAGGCCGACGGCGCCGAGAACCCGTACCAGGCGTGGATCGACACCTACGCCGACGAGGAGTTCGCCGTCGCGGTCACCAGCTGCCGCGAAGCGGTCGACCGCGCCGCCGAATCGGCTGACGCGGTGACCCGATCGCGCATGCTTTCCGCGTTCACCCGGGCGTGTGAGTACGAATGGCTCTTCTGGGACTCGGCGCACCGGATGGAGGCCTGGCCGACCGCCCACCTCCGCGGATAGCTCAGACGGGGTCGTCCACCCAGCGCAGGCAGTGCCAGCCGCCCTCGACCGACTCCAGCTGCACGATGCCGGTGTTCGGGATCAGGCTGGAGTCGGCCAGCTCGGGCAGCACGTTGTCGCACAGCCATTCGGCGGCCAGCCGGATCGAACCGCCGTGCCCGACCAGCACCACCACCCCGTCGGCGTCCGCGGCCTCGTGCTTGGCGCGCAGGTCGGCGACCGCCTTCCGGTACCGGTCGCGCACCTGCGTGCCGGTCTCCCCGCCGGGCAGCGGCACGTCCAGGTCGCCACCGGTCCACGCGTGCATGACCTTGGCGAACGCCTTCAGCGCGTCCTCGTCGGCGCGGTCCTCCAGGTCGCCGACGTTGATCTCGTGCACCCCTTCGACCGGCTGCACCCGCATGCCGAACACCTCGGCCACCGGCGTGGCGGTCTGCTGCGCCCTGGTCGCCATCGAGGCGTACACCGCGCGCACCGGCTCGCCGGCCAGTCGCCGCGCCAGTGCGGCGGCCTGCTCCCGGCCCAGCTCGGTCAGCGGCGGGCCCGGCAGCGCGGTGTTCAGCGTCTTGAGCACGTTCGACTCGCTCTGCGCATGCCGGATCAGGTACAGCTTCACGCCAGTTCTCCTCTCCGGACCGCGGCCACCCAGTCCACGGCTCCGGTGAAATCGTCGTTCGCGGCGCCCGGCTGGATGGTCGCCGCCACCTGGTCGGCCCGCGGGTGCGAGCCGAGGAAGCGCAGGCCGGAGCAGCGCCGCCGCAGCGCGGCCAGCGCGTCGCCGATGCGCGGTTCCGAAATATGCCCTTCGAAGTCCATGAAGAACAGGTATTCGCCGAAGTTTCCCTTGGTCGGCCGCGCGTCCAGCCGGGTCAGGTTGATGCCGCGGGTGGCCAGTTCGGTGAGCAGCTCGGCCAGCGTGCCGGTCCGGTTCGCGGCGGCGGCCACGATCGAGGTGCGGTCGGCCCCGGTGGGCTCCGGCAGCGCGCCCGGCGGCTTCAGCAGCAGGAAGCGGGTCCTGGCGTCGCGCACGTCGGCCACCTCGGTCGCCAGCACGCGCAGCGGGTAGTGCTCGGCGGCCACCGGCGCGGTCACCGCCGCGTCGAACTCCCCCTGCTGCACGGCCACCGCGGCGGCCGCGGTCGAGGCCGCCGCCACCGGCCGCGCGTCCGGCAGGTTCACCTCCAGCCACTGCCGCACCTGCGCGAGCGCGTGCGGGTGGCTGGCCACCGTGCGGATCGGCTGGTCGTCCGCCCTGGCCAGCACGGTGAAGTGCACCGGGAGCAGCGCCTCGGCGCAGGCCACCAGCAGCTCCTGCTCGGCCAGGCCGTCCAGGGTCGCGGTGACCGGGCCCTCCACCGAGTTCTCCACCGGTACGCAGGCCGCGTCGGCCTCCCCTTTGCGCACCGCGGCGAGCGCCGCCGGAATGGTCTCCACCGGGAGCAGTTCGTCGTCAACGGTCAACGTGCGAGCGGCCTGCTCGGTGAAAGTCCCCTGCGGGCCGAAATAGGCGATTCGAGACACACGGCAAGGCTACGCACCCACTTTCACTCGCATAGCCGGTAGGCGCGGCGGTTACGCGCACCGCCGTTTTTTGCGATGCTGGGGGCGTGACCGCACATCCGGGCACACACGCCGGCCGCCAGAGTTCGCCAGCCAGTTTCTCCGCGAGCAAACCCGAACTGGTGTTGTGTGCCGTCGACGAACCGCTCGCCCGTGCCTGGCGGCACGTGGTGGACACAGTGGACGGTCCGGTCCGGATCCACCGCGGCTCGGTGCTGGACGTCCCCGCCCAGGCCGTGGTCAGCCCGGCGAACTCGCTCGGCTGGATGCGCGGTGGCGTCGACGCGGTCTACTCGCAGGCCTTCCCGGAGGTCGAGCAGCACGTGCGCAGCGCGGTGCTCGCCTACCACGGTGGTGAGCTGCCGATCGGTGAAGCGCTGGTGGTGCCGACCGGCGAGCCGGCGCCGGCGTGGCTGATCAGCGCGCCGACCATGCGCGAGCCGGGTGAGGGCCTGCCGCCCGACACCGTGCACCCGTTCCTCGCCGCCCGCGCGGTGTTCCGGCTGTGGCGCGACGGGCAGTTCGAGCACGGCGGCGAGATCCGGCACGGCGTGGAGACGCTCGCCATGCCCGGGCTCGGCACCGGAGTCGGCGGAGTGGCGCCCACCACGTGCGCCCGGCAGGTCGCCGCCGCGTGGTCCGAGGTCTTCCCAGGCTGAGGCCGGGTTCGGCGGGCAACTCCGGGCGGCGTGGACTTCGTCACAGCGCGTTTGCCCTCGGTAAGCCCTACCGTTAGATCGACGTTGTAACCCACGTCGATTTCATGCGGCGCAGCCGGCCTCGACGCCGAGGGGAGTGCGGATGCCACGGGTTCGTGAGCTCAGCCCCTATGTGGAGCTACACCGCGATCAGTGGCGGGAGCTGCGCAGATCCACCCCGTTGCCGCTCACCGCGGACGAGTTGCTCCGCCTGCGCGGGCTCGGTGAGCAGGTCGACCTGGCCGAGGTGGCGGAGGTCTACCTGCCGCTGTCCCGGCTGATCAACCTGCAGGTCGCCGCCCGGCAACGGCTCTACGAAGCGACCACCACCTTTCTCGGTGAGGACTGCCGCGGCACCAAGGTGCCGTTCGTGATCGGCATCGCGGGCAGCGTGGCGGTCGGCAAGTCGACCACCGCGCGCATCCTCCGCACCCTGCTCGCCCGCTGGCCGGACCACCCGCGCGTGGACCTGGTCACCACCGACGGCTTCCTCTACCCGAGGGTCGAGCTGATGCGGCGCGGCATCATGCACCGCAAGGGCTTCCCGGAGAGCTACGACCGGCGGGCCCTGCTGCGCTTCGTCACCGAGGTCAAGTCCGGGGCCGAGCGGGTCAGCGCGCCGGTCTACTCGCACCTCGCGTACGACATCCTGCCCGGTGAGGAGCAGGTGGTGGAGCAGCCGGACATCCTCATCATCGAGGGCCTCAACGTGCTCCAGCCCGGCCCGCGGCTGACCGTGTCGGACCTGTTCGACTTCTCCATCTACGTCGACGCGCACACCGACGACATCGAGCGCTGGTACATCGAGCGGTTCCTGAAGCTGCGGCACACCGCGTTCGCCGACCCCGCCTCGCACTTCCACCACTTCGCCGGCCTGCCGGACGACGAGGCCCGCGCCGAGGCCCAGCACCTGTGGCGCACCATCAACGAGCCGAACCTCATCGACAACATCAAGCCCACCCGCCCCCGGGCCACGCTGGTGCTGCGCAAGGACGCCGACCATTCCATCAACCGGGTCCGGTTGCGGAAGTTGTAATTACCCCGGTGGAATTCGACGCTGCGTTGTCCTTCTCGGCCGATCGGACGAGGAGTTCGCAGGTGCACTAACCGGTTGGCCGATACCGGGGCGGACCCGCCCCGGCGACCCTGGACTAGGAATCACATCCTGACCAGGGAGGAGGCGCGGCCATGTTCACGACCATCATGACTTGGGTCGGCGCGATGTTCGGTGTCGCGGTTCTGCTGGTGATGGCCGCCGGGGCGTTTTTCGTCGATTTCGATGACACCGCGGACCGCAAGGTCAAAAACGGCAAGTCGTGAGGTTCAGCCGAGCGCGGTGAGCGCCCGCTGATAGTTCTCGATATCCAGCGCGATTCCGTCCTCGGATTCGTGGGCACTTTCCCGTAGCACGCCCCGCAGCCGGTCCAGCACGGCCGACCGGTCCAGCCCGCTGTCCCGCAGCGTCCGCGCGGCCGCCCAGACCTCGGGCGGCTCGTTGTCCCACAGCTGGTGCACCACCATCGCCTTGGTGCCGATCAACTCGGCCGAACCGGCGTCCAGCGCCTCAGCGGCGACCGCCTCGTGCAGTTCGGGGTGCTCTCCGAGAACCAGGAGGACCCGGTCGTCGGGGTCGGCGGGGTCCAGGTCGACCTCTTCGTCACCGATGGTCGTATGCGCTTCGGGCAGCGCGAACCGCCGCCGCTCCAGCACCGCTTCGACGTCGTCGTCCTCCTCGACACCGTCGAGGTACGGGTCGCTGTCGTCGTAGAGGCTCTCGACCATTTCGAGCAGCTCGTCCAGCGCGTCCTCGGACAGCCCGCGCTCGTCCGCCCGCCAGCGGATCCAGGCCTCCAGCAGCTCCGGGGACAGCTCCGCCGGCAGCTCGTCGGCCATCATCAGCAGCAGCTCCGGGCCGACGTGCAGTTCCCAGCGCGGCTCCTGCTGCTGGGCGAAGGCGACCAGCCACTCGACCAGCTCGCGGTGCTCCTCGGTTTCCTCGACCTCGGGGTTCGCGGTGAAGAACCGCCCGATGACCTGGTCGAGGTCCACCTTCACGTCCTGCGGCGGCTCGTCCGGGATCGCGCCCAGCGTCCGCAGCCGCGCGATGACCAGCCCTTCGACCGCGAGGTGCTCGGGCAGCATCGGGTCGGTGCGGAGGAGCGCGTCGGTGAGCGCCAGCCGGGCCTCGGGCCCGGAAATCCGCTCCAGGGTGTCCTCCTCGTCGAGGTTCTCGCGCAGTTCGGCGAGCACCCCGGCCGGGTCGTCGATCACCTCCAGCTCGTCGACCACCCCGCCGAGCCCGATCAGCGCCAGCACCCCGTGATCCGCTTCGCCGGCGCGGCTGAACGTGCAGAGCACGATGTGCTGCTCGCCGAACCGGTCGCGGCACAGCCAGCACTCCCCCGGCTCGGCCCGGCCGATCTCCGCCGTCCAGGCCGGCGGCTGCTGGCCGGTCTCCAGCACCTCGACCAGTGCGCGGGCGGCCGCGTCCGCGGCGTCCCCGTGCGTGGCGAACCACCGCAGCCCGGCGAGCAGGTTCACCGCGCCGGGGCCCGGGTGGCGGCGCGCGTAGTCGATCAGCTCCAGCAGCTGTTCCAGCGTGGTCTTCTTCCGCCGGTGGTCGTGCGGCGGGGCCGCCACCTCGGCGGCGAGCAGCTCGATGCCGAGCAGGTCCTCGTCCGGCCCGATCTCCGCGAATTCGGCCAGGACCGCCCGGTAGAAGCCGGTGTCCGCGACACCGCCACCCGACGGCTTCTTCTTGCCACCGGTTGATTTCTTCTTGCGACCACGGCTCACGGGGCTCATGCGGTCATCGTTCCACGGATCACCGACGATCTTTCGGCAGGGCGATCCGCGCGTTGCGGAGCTCGGCGATGAGCCGCGTTTTCCGCTTGTGCTCGGTGACCAGTTCGGCCAGATATTCGCCGAACTCCTGGGCGACTCCGGCGCGGCGGTACAACCCACGCAGTTTCCGCAGTTGCTTCGCCGCGTGCTGGTAGTGCCCGGCGTCGCCGTACGCGATCAGCTCGGTGACGTGGTCGCGGTAGACCGGCAGCACGTCGGCCGGGTGTTCCCGCGCGCGGAACTCGGCCACGCGGAGCCGATCGGCCAGCGAGGCACCGTCGCGACTCACCAGTTCCCATGCCTCGTCGTACTTTTCGGCTTCGATGAGCTCGTCGAGATCGGCCGGTTCGGGCGGGTTCTCGGTTTCCGGCGCCGGGCGGGGGCGCGGCAGTTCGGCGGGCTCGGCCGGCTCGGCGGGCTCGGTCACCTGCGCGCTGACCACCGGCCCCTTGCCGCGCACCAGCGCCTTCGCCGCGTGCGCGATCGCCTCGCTGTGCCGCCCGGCGTCGCGCAGCACGCGCACGATGCGCAGGCTCACTTCGCGGCTGGGCAGTTTCGCGGACAGGATGGCCACCAGCGCGTCGACGTCACCGGAGATCTCGGCCAGTTCCTCGCGCAGGCGCGCGGCCACCGGCGCGCGCCTGCGGTCGTCGTCGCCAATGGTGTCCACAAAGGACTTGATGCGCTTGATCCCGTTGTCGCCCAGCGACTTCGCGAAGGCACGCAGGTCGAGCACCGGCCAGCCGGGCCGGTCGAAGGTGACGCTGAGGATCCAGTCGGCGAGCGCTTCGGGCGGCGGCGGGTGCGCCACGCAGGCCCGCGCGTAGAGCGCCACCGCCCGCCGGAGCTGACCGGCGGACTCCTCTCCTCGCGCGAACGCGTCCCCGATCTTGTCCATCGCCCGTTTGGCCAAGGGCGCCAGATCGGCCCGCGTGCCGGCGTCGAGCAGCCGCTGCAGGGTGTCGAGCACCGGCTCGATGCCGTGCTCGGTTTCCTCCGCACCCTCGGCCTCGGCCAGCTCGGCGGCCCGTTTGCGGAGGCGTTCGCCCAGGTCGGGGTCCCGCTCGGCCTGTTCGTGGAGCAACGCGGCGAGCGTGGGGACGTCCAGTGTGCACAGGTACTCGAGCAGACCGGGGGAATCGGGATGCGCAGTCATCGGCACACATTCTCGGGCATTAGCCCGAATGCGACGCCGAGGATCACCGGAATGCCGTAGTCGACTTGAGCCGGTAGGCCTCGGTGAACCGGCCGTAGGCGATCACGTTGTCCGCGTACTCGCGCGAGTCGCGGTCGAACGCGCCACCGCAGGTGATCAGCCGCAGCTCGGGCTGCGCGGTGTCGCCGTAGACGTCCTCGGACGGGAAGGCCGACTTCGGGTGCCGCTCGACCCGGTACACGGTGAACACCGCGCTGATCCCGTCACCGCGGTGCACGGTGACCCGCGAGCCGACGCGCAACTCGGCCAGCCGCGAGAACACGCCCGGCACGTGGTTGTAGTCGACGTGCCCGGCGATCACCGACGGCCCGACCTCACCCGGTGTCGGGCTTTCGGTGTACCAGCCCGCCGTCGTGGCGTCACCGGGCACCTGGAGCGCGCCGTCCGACTGCAGGCCGAGGTCCATGATCTGTCCGGTGTGGACGTTCAGCTCCGGGATCTCCAGCGTGGCGGGCTTTCCCGGCGGCAGCACCTTCACGTCGAGTCGTTCGGTGCTCACCTCCGGCACGCTCGGCGGCGCGGGCGCGGCGGCCAGCGTGGACGAGGACGAGACCGGCGAGGGCGTCTCGGCCACCGGCGCCGCGGCGGAGAACGGCGCGGGGTGCTGTTCGGGCGTCGGCAGCACGAAGAGGATCACGCCGACCGCGATCACCACCACCATGGCCGAAGCGCAGGCGCCGGCCACCTTCCAGCGGGCCGTCATCTCAGCGCCCGGCTCTGCGGCGGTTGACCAGCACCAGCGCGGCGCCCCCACCCAGCAGGGTCAGCCCGCCCAGCCCGGCGAACGCGCCGAGCGAGGAGCCGTCGTCCGCGCCACCGGTGTCCACCCCGCCCGACGGCGTCTTCTTGACCTGGGGTTCGCCGAAGTGCGATTCGCAGGCGTACCCGTCGTCGTCCGCGTCCAGCCCGTGCGGATCGCTCGGGTCCTTCGCCCATTCGGCCTGCGCCTCGGCCTGGGTGGCGAAATCGGCGCAGTCCTTGTCCTTGCCGGTGGTGCTGGTGATCGCCGGGCTGGACGAACTGCTGCTGCTACTGCTGGTGGCACTCGATGACGACGAGGGTTTGGCGGGCGGCTGGATGCCCGGCGGGATCGTGGTGTCCTGTGCCAGCGCGGGGCCCGCGCCGAGGACGAGGGTGGTCAGCACAACACCGGCGGCGAAGCGGAACGGGCGCATCGAACGGATCCTCCGGACGGACCTGGATTCGGCGGATGGTTCCGTTTATCGCCGCGCGGTTCGGGGTGTTACGCGCGGCTGCCCGCCCGGCGGGGCGTGATAGGCAGTGCCGGTGACCATCGAAGATCTGATCCAGCGGCTCCGCGAGTTCGCCGACGCACGCGACTGGGAGCCGTTCCACACGCCGAAGAACCTGGTGATGGCCCTGTCCGGGGAGGCGGGTGAGCTGACCTCGCTGTTCCAGTGGCTGACCCCGGAGGAATCGGCGAACTGGCGGTCGGATCCGGAGCTCGAGGCGAACGTGCTCGACGAGATCGCCGACGTGACGCTCTACCTGGTCAGGCTGGCCGACGTGCTCGGCATCGACCTCTACGAGGCCGCCGCCGCGAAGATCGAGCGCAACGAGGTCAGATTCCCCCGAAAGAGTTAACGAGCCGCCTTCACCCGGTTCCGGCCGCGACGGGGTGCGGGCACCTCCTGGGGTTCGGGGTGGTCGTGCCGCTGCTCCTCGGTCGGCAGGTCGGCGAGGAGCTTGCGGGCGAGCCGCGGCCCTTCGCGGACGACCAGCGCCTCGGCGCGTTCCCCCTGCACGGGCAGGTGGGTGGCGCCGAACAGGACGGTCCGCCGGTCGATCACGGCGATCTTGCGGTGCGCGGTCCGCGCCCGGACCACGGTCACCCCGCGCCCGCGCAGCGCGCGGATCAGCGGGTTGCCGTCCGGCCGCAGCACCGCGTACACGTCGACGCCGCGCTCGACGGCGGCGGCCACCGCGGTCAGCAGGTCCGGCACCTCCTCCTCGTTCCACGGCGCCCAGAGCCACACCGACTCCCGCGCCATGGCGATGTGCTGGGCGACTTCAGCGGCGGTGCCGGGGGCGAGCAGGTCCGCCGCCTGCCGCACCTCGATTTCCTGCTGCAGGCGCAGCGCGTTGACCGCGCCCAGCGCGCTGCCGATCGGCGCGGCCTTGACCGCACCGAGGTCGGCGAGCAGGTAGAGGCGTTCGCGGGCGGCCGCGGTCCCGGCGGTGAGCAGGGTGCGCTGGACCGAGTCGGTGGCGCTGAGCAGGTCGACCGCGACCGCGTCGAAGCGCAACCCGGCCAGCGCGCGGGCGGTGCCCGCCACCGCGGAAAGCGCGGGGTCGGCGTCGCGGACCGCGGCGAGTTGCACGCCGAGGCGCTGCGGGTAGCCGGTCAGCAGGCCGAAGGATTCGCCCTGTCCGCCGTGGAGCTCGGTGAGGCGCCCGGCGAGCAGGCCGCCGATCGGGGACCAGCCGCTGGCCCGCTGGTAGGGGCGGCACAGTTCGGGCAGGGCCAGCGTGTCGACGAGCACGATCTCGGGTGCCTGGTGGTCGCCGTCGAGGAAGCCGTAGCTGACGGCGTTCGCGAGTGCGCGTTCGCCGGTGTACTGCCGCCGGAGCACGACGCAGCCGTCGTGGCGCTGCGCGTCTTCGCGGGTCTTGATGCCGCAGTGCGCGAAGACGTTCGTGGCCAGCCAGGTGCGCACGGCGGCGTTCTCGGTCAGCTTCGCGGGCCGGACTTCCGGGCCGGGCAGGCAGAAATCGCCGAACAGCACCGCGGTCTCCCCGGCCCTGGCCACCGCGAGGAGCACGTCGGCGGCCCGCAGCGCGGCGGCGCGGTCGACCAGCACGACGTCGAAGTCCCGTTCGGGGATCGTGTCGGTGACCAGCACCCGCTGGGTGGCGGCGGTTTCCGCGTCGAACTCCCGGTGCTGCTGGATGACCTGCTCGGTCAGCCACACCAGCCGCTTCTCGAGTCTCTTCCGCCGGAGCGCGCGCTCGTCGGCGCCGGCACGGAGGGTTTCGCGTTCCTCGTGCAGTTCGGACAGCGAGCGTCTGGCCTGGTCGGCGTGCCGTTGTCTGTCCTCTTCGGACACTGCACCGGCGGCGCGGGCCTTGAGGATGTGCCGACGCAGCGCGACCACCTTCAGGTAGGCGTCGCTCTCCACGCGGGCGGCCTCGTCCAGCACGCGCTCGGCCTCGGCGAGTTCCTGGTCGAGGCGGGTGATGTCGGCTTCGGTGATCGGATGCGCGGCGGCGAGGTGTTCCTCGATCAGCTCGCTGACCCGCGCCTGCTCGCGGAGCAGCCGCCGGTCGGCGGGTTTCACCTTGGACAGGTGGCGTTCCGGGGTGAGGCGTTCGAGTTCGGTGATCAGCTCGGCGGCCTGGGCGAGCTGGCCGCGCTCGTACTCGACCTTGCCGCGGTCGACCCTGGCCGCGCGCAACGCGGCCTGCGCGTCCTCCAGGTGGGCGGTGGCCACGCGGTGGAGTTCGCTGGTCTCGGCGAGCTCGGCCTCCAGTCCGCCGATGCGGTCCTCGTGCTCGATGCGCTCGGCCAGCGCGCGGAACTCGTCGTGGTCGTAGCCGGCCAGCTGCTCGTCCACAAAGGACATGCGGGCGATGACCTTGTCGAGCTCCGCGAGGTCATCGAGCACGGCGGTCAGCTCGGGATCGGCGGGGGGCCGCTCGGGCGCGAACTTCTCGGCGAGCGCCTCGTCGGCGGAGAGCACCAGGACGCTCTTGCCTTTCTGAGCCAGCTCCTCGACCGCCTTACCGAGCACGCGCGTAACCCCGGTACCGGGCGGCGCCCACACGAGACGAACGCCGGGGCTGAGACATGCCCGATAAGCGGCGGACTGCTCCTCGTTGAGTCCTTCGATCGGGGCCACCGGCTCAGCCTCAGCCGTCGGCTCAGCCTCAGCCGCCGAGCCAGCCTTGGCGACCGGGTCCAGCTCACCAGCCGCGAGCCGATCGGCCAGCGGCGCCTCCGCCAGCCCCAGCAACCCGTCGGCCACCCTCCGCCGCAAATCCCGCGGCGACCGAACCTCGGCCCACACCCGGTCGCACCCCCGAGGCAACGGCCCGGCCACCCGCAGCCGCAACACCCCGGCGTGCACGCGGTACTCCTGGACCGGCACCGAAACCCCACCGGCCGCCCCGGCCACGCACAGGCGGACCAGGTGCTCGCGACCGATCCAGCGGCCACGCAGATCCGCCGCATACCAGTCACCGGCGGCCAGCGGCCGCACCTTGCCCAGCACCAGCCAGCCGCCGCCGTCCCTGGCGTGCCCCAGCTCCGCCACGACCGCCCGGGCGGCCTCCTCCCGCCAGTCCGCCATCCCACTCCCGTTCAGCCGACGCTCACCGGTCCGACCACCGAGTAAACCAAGAGTGCGGGTGCTTTTACACAGAGTAACCCGATGGGGCGATCCCGCTGACTACCATCGGTCGGGCCGAGCAGTGGCCAGATGACCGCGCCGTCCGAGGGGAACATGGAAAAGACGATCGCCGCCGAACTCGCCAACGCCACCGGGAGCCGGGAACTCGACCGGCTCTGCGAACGGCACGCCCAACGGCTCTTCGACGAAGGCGTCGAACCCGACTTCACCGTCGAATCAGCGGATTTCGCCGGTGACGGGCTGCTCATCTGCGCCGACCGCTACTGGCGACTCCGGTTCCTCGACCGGCCGACGGTGGAAACGGCCACCCGGTGCGCGCGCTGGCTGGCCGCGCACGTCGCGAGCGAGGTCCGTACCCCGATCGCCGAGAAGTGGTCGCTCGGCTATGCCTTCATCACCAGGGACAACGTCGAGTCCGGCGCGGAGGTGGAGCACGCGACCGGCGCACTGGTCAACGGTGTGGACAACTCCGCGGAGATCGCCTACTTCGCCACGCTGTACCACGCGGGCAAGTTCCGGGCGAACTTCAACTGCGAGGAACTCGGCGAGTTCCTCAATTCCTCGCTGCTGGCCCTCGCGGCGGGCGAGTTGCGCACTGGTTCGCTGTTCGTCGCCCTGGAATCGTTCGCCGCGTTCGGCAGACACTCCGTCACGTCGGAGCACGCGGTCCGGCTGTTCGAGAAGGCCTGGAACGCACCTGGTCGCACGCTGGCGGTGATCGACATCTGCCTGAACGGGCTGTGGTGGAGCCGCCCGTTCGACCGGCAGGGCGAGTTGCTCCGCACCCACGCCACCGAGGCCGTCCAGCAGTACCCGGAGAACCACATCTTCTTCTACCGCTTGGCCTCCGCTCACCGGATCTGCGAAGAATTCGACGAGGCGCTGCGCAGCATCGACACCGCACTGCGACTGCTCCCGGCGATGGGCAGTCGAGGGAGCCACGGCCAGCTCCAGGAGCAGTACCTGGCCGAGCGGAACGCGATCCGGACGGAGCAGGGGCGCGCCCGCTGGGTGGCCGAACAGCAGGAACTGCTGGCCGAGTTGAAAGCGGAGAACGCCGCGCTGCGGGACACCGTGCAGTCGTCGCCGGTGCGGATGGTCGAAGTGGTCGCCGTGTTCACCGCGGCCATCGCGTTCGCCGTCGGGTCTCTGCAGGTCACGCTCAACGGCGCGCTCTCGAAGGGCGACCGGTTCGTGCTGATCGCCACGCTCGGCGCCGGCCTGCTGCTGTTCGCTCTGCTGATCGTCGGATTGACCTGGTTCATGACCCGTGTTCGGCGCAGGAGGTGAAACGCGGCCGATTCCACCGGCGATGAGCAGGCAGTGCGGTAGCTGACCGGCGTCTTCTGGGGGAAGTCATGACCGAACAGCAGTCGCCCACCCGGCCGGTGCTGCCGTTGCGCGGGGCGGCGACGGCGGCCAGTGCGCTCATCGTGCTGTCCGCGCTCGCCGGGGTGGCGGTGACGGTCACCGACTGGCACACCTCCTCGGTGGCCGACGCCTACATCGACGACAACGCCGGCCTCACCATCGCGGACCTGCGCGCCGCCGAGCGGCTGGCCTCGGCGGCCGCCTGGGTCTACCTCGGCATCACGCTGCTCGCCGCCTGCCTGTTCCTGCTGTGGACCTGGCGCGCCCGCGCCAACGCCGAAGCGTTCTCCCCCGCCCGCCACCGCCGCGCCCGCGGCTGGGTGCTCGGCGGCTGGTTCTGCCCGGTGGTGAACTTCTGGTTCCCGTACCAGGTGGTCGCCGACATCGAGAAGGCCAGCCGACCGGTCGCCCGCGCGGAGACCGACCTCGCCCACCTCCCGCCGAGTCCGCTGGTCGGACGCTGGTGGGCGGTGCTGCTGGCCAGCCTGCTGCTCGACCAGTACGTGGTTCAGGTGGTGTTGCGCACCGTTTCCGCCGAGTCGCTGCGCGAGGCGGCCCGGCTGACCACGGTCGCCACCGCGCTGCAGGCGATCGCCGCCGGCATGGCGCTCCTGCTCGTCCGGCGCATCACCGTCGCCCAGGCCGCGTAACCTTCGAAGCGTGCCGATCCAGGTCCTGCTCGTCGACGACCACGAGGTGGTCCGCCGCGGGCTGCGCGATCTGCTCGGCGACGAGCCGGACATCGAGGTGATCGCCGAAGCCGGTGGCGTGGACGAGGCGCTCGCCCTCGCCACGCACCTCGAACCCGACGTCGCCGTGGTGGACGTGCGGCTCGGCGAAGGCAGCGGGGTGGAGCTGTGCCGCGAACTGCGGTCGCGGCCGAACCCGCCGCAGTGCCTGATGCTCACCGCCTTCGACGACGAGGAGGCGATCGTCGGCGCGATCATGGCCGGTGCCGCCGGGTACCTGCTCAAGCAGGTGCGCGGGCAGGACGTGGTCAACGCCGTGCGCGAGGTGGCCGCGGGCCGCTCGCTGCTCGACCCGCTGACCACGGCGAAGGTGCTGGAGCAGATGCGCCACCCGCCGGAGGACGAACTGGCGGAGCTGACCGAGCGCGAGCGCAGCATCCTCGAACTGATCGGCGAGGGCCTGTCCAACCGGGAAATCGCCGAAAGGCTGTTCCTGGCGGAAAAAACGGTGAAGAACTACGTCACGTCGGTACTGGCGAAGCTCGGCATGCAGCGGCGCACGCAGGCCGCCGCGTGGATCGCTCGCCGGGAAAAGCACTAGGGGGACCATGGCCACCGCGCTCGTCGTCGGCGACATCCAGCGAGGCATCACGGACGGTTACCCGTTCACCAAGGTGGTCGTGCCGCCGCTGACAGAACTGCTGCCACGTGCCCGTGCCACCGGTGCGCTGGTGGTCTTCGTGCGCACCGCGTTCCGGGTCAATCGCGCGGATCTGCCGCCGGAAGACCAGGTTCTCACCAGCTTTTTCGAGGCAGGCGACAGTTTCCACGAAGGTTCGCCCGGCACGGACATCGCTCTCCCGGTCGCCGACGAGGACGTGATCGTGCTGAAGCGGCGGGCGAGCGCGTTCGCGGGCACCGACCTCGACCTGGTGCTCCGCGCGCAGGGTGTCACCAAGCTCGCCATCACCGGGGTCGCGACCGGCGCGATGGTGGCGGCGACCTGCTACGACGCGGCCGATCGCGGCTACGGCGTGACCGTGCTCCGCGACGCCTGCGCCGACGCCGATCCGTCCATTCACGACTTCTTCGTGGACAAGGTGTTCCCCAGCCGGAACTTCGAAGTCACCACCTGCGCCGACTGGCGGCCCTAGCCCAACGGCAGGTCGAACGCCACCAGCGTGCCCAGGCTCGGTGAGGAGTTCAGGTAGAACTTCCCACCGGAGGCGTCGGCGCGTTCGGCGAGGTGACGAAGACCTCGTTTGGCCACGTCCTGCGGGACGCCGGAACCGTTGTCCCGAACGCGCAACCGGATCTCGTCGGCGTCGCGGTACAGGGTCACGCGGGTTTCGCTGGCGCCGGAGTGCCTGACCACATTGGACAGTGCCTCGCGGAGCGCGGCGCGGATGTGGTCGGCGCGTTCGGCCGGGATGTCGGCGAGTTCGCCGGAAAGTTCCAGGGTGGGCGGGAAGCCGAGGAGTTCACCGGCGATCCGGACCTCGGCGCGCGCGGATTCGGCGAGATCGGTGGCGGGCAGTTGTTCCTGCTCCGGCTCGGGTGAACGCAGCGCGCGGACGGTGCCGCGGATCTCCTCGATGGTCTCGTCGAGCTGGTCGATCGCCTCGCCGAGACGTGCTTCGTCGGCCCGCGCGAACCGTTTGCTCATCCGCCGCCGCACCCGGTCGAGCTGCATCCCGGCGGCGTAGAGGCGTTGCACGATCACGTCGTGCAGTTCGCGGGCGATGCGCTCGCGTTCCTGGTACAGCGTCACGCGGTGGCGCGCGTTGGCCCCCTCGGCGAGGGCGAGCACCACGCCGGCCTGCGTGGCGAACGCGGTCAGCACCTCGACGGTCTCTTCGGAGAACGGCTCGCTGCCGTGTTCGCGGTATACGGTGAGCACGCCGAGCCGTCGCCCGCCGCTGCCGAACGGCGCCGCGGCGAATGGGCCGAACCGGGCGAGTTCGCCGGGCACGTACGGGGCCGTGCGCGGGTCGGTGGTCACGTCGGCAGTGACCACGGACTCGGCTCCCTGCGCGACGCGACCCGCCGCGGACTCGGCGGGCAGGACCAGGCCGAGCACGTTCTCGCCGGTGCCGCCCGCGACGGCTTCGACCACTACCTGGCCGTCCTCGGTGCGGACCATCAGCAGGCCGAGGTCGGCGCGGGCGAGTTCGGCGGCGTGGCGGACGACGGAACCCAGCACCGCCGCCGGGTCGTCGCCGGACAGGGCGGTGGTGGTGATCTCGGTGGCGGCCGAAAGGGCGCGCGCGGCAAGTGTGGGGTCCATCAGCGTCAACAAGTTAAACACCGCTTCGCGACAGCACGTGCACTCGGCCGTCCCGCACGTCGAGGTGCAGATCCGCGACGGCGGCCTCTTCCATGCGGTGCGTGACCCAGATCACGGTCTTGCCTGCGAGGGCCTCGGTGAGCCCGGCGCGGACCTCGTAGGCGGTCTGCTCGTCGAGGTGCGAGGTCGGCTCGTCGAGCAGAACGAGATCACTGCTCTCACTGGAGAGCACTGCTCTCGCCAACGCCACCCGCTGCCCCTGACCACCGGACAGCCCGGCCCCGCCACTGCCCAGCAGGGTTTCGGCGGGCAGGTCGGCGAGACCGGCGGTGGTGAGCGCCGCGCGCAGTTGCTCGGAAGTCGCGTGCGGGTCGGCAAGACGCAGGTTCTCGGCGACGGTGGTCGCGACGAGCCCGGGTTCCTGCGGCGCCCAGGCAATCGCGGCGGGCGTGCGCACGCTGCCACGTTCCGGCGCGAGGAAGCCCAGCAACAGCGCGAGCAGACTGGACTTGCCCGCACCCGACGGTCCGGTGATCGCCACGGTCGCTCCGCGCGGAATGGTCAGCGTTACGTCCTTCAACACCGGCTCCGCCGCACCCGGCCACCGCACGTCGACACCAGTCAGCTCGACGTCATCGGCGTGCTCGGGCCCCAGACCATCCGACGCGGTCACGTCGACACCGTCTGCATGCTCAGGCCGCAGACCGCCCGGGGCAGTCACCTCAACACCGTCGACGTGCCTCGATCGCGGACCGTCCGGGGCGGTCAGCACCGCCGCGAGCCGGGTACGGGCGCGGCGTAATTCATCCCAGTGTTGAGCGACCGGCGGCAGTTGCAGGAGCACCTCAGCGAGGGCCAGCGGCACCAGGGCGACGATCGGCGCAAGCACCGGGTTCAGCGTGCCGTCGGCCGCAGCGGCCACGGTGGCGGCGACCGCCGCGCCGCCCATCGCGAGCACCACCAGCGCGTCGGCGGCACCGGCGCCGAACGCCTGCCGCCGCGTGCCCGTGGTCAGCTGGTCGTCGGCGAGCGCGAGGGCCTGCCGCTGCCGCCGGTAGGCGCCGAACGCGAGCAGTTCCGCGGCACCTTCGAACAGCGTGAGGACGCGCGCCGCCACGTCCCGCCGCCCCTCGGCGAGTGCCGAGGTCGAGCGGCGTTCGAGCAGGAGGGCGAGTGCGGGCGCCAGCAGTCCGGCGACCAGCGCCGCGACCGCGAGGTAGAGCCCGGCGATCGGCAGCACGGCGGTCTGCACGGCCACCGCGCCCGCCACCACCAGCACCGCGACCAGCGGCGGCGAGACCACCCGCGGCAGCAGGTCGCGCACGGTGTCCACATCGGACACCAAGCGACGCTGGCCCTCACCGTCGCGCAGCGCGCTGGTGCCGACCGGGCCGATGCGCACCAGCGCGCGCCACAGGTCGACGCGGAGGCTGGTGGCGGTGCGGAAGGCACCGTCGTGGGTGGCGAGCCGTTCGAGGTAGCGGAGGCCGGCGCGGGCGAGGCCGAAGGTGCGCACACCGACCACCGCGACGGTCAGCGTGAGGATCGGCGGTTGCTGGGACGCCTTGGCGATCAGCCAGCCGGAGGTCGCGGTCAACGCGATCCCGGCGAGGAACGCCGCGGCACCGAGTCCCGCTCCGGTCAGAAACGCGCGGTCGGTGAGGCGGCGGAGGCCGATCGGCTTGGCGTCGGGCTCGGCCGGTGCGTCCGCGGCGACGGTCATGGCCGCTGGTTCGTCCTCGGCGAGCGAAGTCAGCCGGTCGTGGGCGGCGATCACCACGGTGGCCCCACCCGCGGCGACCGCCTTGATCGCCTTCATCACGCGGCGCGCCGACGCGGCGTCGAGGTGGGCCGTCGGCTCGTCGAGCAGCAGGAGCCAGGCGCCGTACCGGGCCCGCAGCAGCGCCCTGGCCACCGCCACCCGCTGCCGCTGGCCAGTGGATAGGTGGCTGACTGGCTGATCCACTTGGCCACTCAGCCACACAGCCACCAGGACACCGAGCAACTCGTCCTCTGCCGGTTCGACGTCCTGGTCAGCCAGTGCGAGCCGGAGTTCCTCGCGAACCGTGCCGCCGGTGAACGCGGGCGACTGCGGCACCCAGGCGACCTGGCGGCGCCAGTGCGGCAGATCGGCTTCGGCGAGCGGCTGGCCGTCGACGGTGACCGCGCCCGATTCCGGTTGCACAAAACCGAGCAGAGCGGCGAGCGTGGTGGACTTGCCCGCGCCGCTCGGCGACCGCAGCCAGGTGATCTCGCCGGGGTCGGCGGTGAAGGTCTCGCCGTCGGGCGCGAACCCACCCCGCCGGCGCACGCGCAGGTCGCGGACCTCGATTTGTCCTTTGTGGAGCTTCCGGGCGCCGGGGTCGGGCACCGGTTCGGCGAGCACCTCGGCGACGCGGCGCACCGCCTCGACCCCGTCTTCGCTGGCGTGGAAGGCGGCACCGGCGTTGCGCAGCGGCTGGAAGCACTCGGGCGCGAGAATCAGCACGCCGAGGCCGATCGCCAGGGTCAGGTCGCCGGAGACCAGCCGGACCCCGATCACCACGGCGACCAGTGCCACGGAAAGCGTCGCGGCCAGTTCGAGCACGAAGGCCGAGGAGAAGGCGACGCGCAGGGTTTTCAGGGTGTCGCGGCGGTGCCGGTCGGAGACCTCGCGCACGACTTCGGCCTGCGCCCCGGCACGGCGGAACGCGGCGAGGACCGGCAGCGCGCGAATGAGTTCCAGCAGGCGGCCGGACAACCGGTGGGTGGCTTCGGTCGCGTCGCTCACCCGGTCCGCGGTGTACTTACCGACCAGGATGGCGAACATCGGCAGCAGCGGCAGGGTCACCGCGATCAGCACCGCCGACGGCCAGTCGGCGAACAGCACCGCGGCGCCCGCGCCGAGCGGGACCACGGCGGCGGTGACCAGTGCGGGCAGGTACGTGGTGAAGTAAGCATCGAGCGCGTCGAGGCCGCGGGTGGTCAGCGCGGTCAGTTCGCCGGTGCCGCGGGCGGCGATCCACTCCGGACCGAGTGCCGCGGCGTGGTCGACCACCTTGGCGCGCAGCTCCTCCTTGGCGCCCGCCGCGGCGCGGGCGGAGACCACCCGCACCGCCCAGCCGACCAGCGCGCGTCCTCCCACGGCGCCGAGCAGCCAGGCGGTGCGGCCCCCGATCTCACCGTCGCCCCCGACGATCGAGGCGAGGATCGAAGCCAGCAGGAACGCCTGCGCCACCAGCAGCGCGGCGTTGGCCGCGGCGAGCACCGCGGCGGTGGCCAGTGCCCGGCGCGCCACCGGCGAAAGGGAAGGCAGCGCGCCGAGCGGGCCGGGTCCCGGCCGCACTTTGTCCACTGTGGACAACTTCTTGGCGGGAAGGGTGGTGCGGCCGGGAGTCATGGGGTGTGCACCGGGGGGATGTGGTGGGTGCCGATGCGCTTGCGGAAGACCCAGTAGGTCCAGCCCTGGTAGATCAGCACGGCCGGGGCGCCGAACGCGCCGACCCAGGTCATCACCTGCAGGGTGTACGGGCTGGAAGCGGTGCCGTCGATGGTGAGCGTGTTGGCCGGGTCGCCGGTGGAGGGCAGGACGTCCGGGTAGAGCGCGCCGAACAGGGTGATCGCGGCGGTGGCGATGAGCACGCCGAGCGCGGCGAAGGCCTGCCCGTCACGATCGGCGGCGAGGCGGAGCCAGGCCACGATCGCCGACAGCACCGCGATGGCGAGCGTGATGACCGTCCACAGTGCACCTTCGCGGAGCTGGACCATGGCGAGGAAGCCGAACATCGGCAGCAGCGCGAACGGCATCGCCCGGAGTGCGACGGTGCGGGCGCGCTCGCGGAACTCGCCCTCGGTCTTGAGCGCGAGGAACGCGGCGCCGTGGACCAGCGAAAACCCGGCGAAGGCGAGGGCACCGAGCGCGGTGTCCCAGCGGACGGCCTCCCAGGGGCTGCCGATGCGGTCGCCGTTGGCGTCGAGCGGGAGGCCGAGCATCGTGGTGGCGAGCAGGAGGCCGACGCCGAGGGGCGGAAGCCACGAGCCGAGCACGATCACGCGGTCCCAGGTGCGGCGCCAGCGGTCGGAGTCGACCTTGCCGCGGTACTCGAAGGCCACGCCGCGGCCGATCAGCGCGAGCAGGATGATCAGGACGGGGAGGTAGGCGCCGGAGAGCAGGGTCGCGTACCAGCCGGGGAAGGCGGCGAAGGTCGCGCCGATCGCGACGATCAGCCAGACCTCGTTGCCGTCCCAAACCGGCCCGATCGTATTGATCATCACGCGGCGCTCGGTGTTGTCACGACCGAGCCACGGCAGGAGCATGCCGACGCCGAAGTCGAAGCCCTCGAGGAAGAGGTACCCGAGCCAGAAAACCGCGACGATGATGAACCAGACGGTCTCGAGATCCATTTCAGCTCACCGCCTTCGGAGTGGTGGTCTTGGCCATCCGCAACCCGATCTTTCGGGCACTGGTCTTCTGGAGGCCGGTCGTTCGGGCACCGGTCGTCTGGAGGCGGGGATCAGTCGCCACAGAACCGACCGGCCTGGGCACCATCGCCAGGCGCCCGGCCGTCAGTGACGCGCGGCGCCCAGCTGCCGACCACGTTGTGCCACGTGAAACCTGTTTTCCCCAAGTTGTGCACAACGACCGCACTTGTCCACAGAAACCTGTGGACAGCCCCGCCCCGGCGCCAGCGCCGATAGGCTGGACCTGGGAACGCCCCCCTGGGATGGGCGGGGGTTGCTCGGCGGTGGGGTGTGGACCGCGGGGTTGGGGGGCGGTGGGGTGTGGGCTCGGCGGGAGTGGTTCGGGAGAGTGCGGGGTGGTCGGGAGGGTGGCCGCTTGGCGCGAGGCTGGCAGGGTCTCGGTCCGGCGCGAAGTCGGGCGGGGCGCGGCTTGGCACGAGGCCGGGAGGGTGGTCGCTCGACCCGAGGTCGGGATGACCGCGGCTCGGCGCGAGGCCGGAAGTGTGGCCACCCGGGGCGAGGCCGGAAGGGGCGCCGCACGGCGCGAGCGCGAAAGAGTCGCGGGTCGGCGCGAGGCCGGAAGGGGCGCGGCTGGCGCGGTGGGGAGCGGCGGTCCGCCGGTGGGGGGCATGGGTGTCTGCATGGTGGTCGCCTTCAGTACGCGAAGGAGAGGGCTTTGTCCTCGTCCGGAGTGGTTGGGGGTTTGGGGGGCATGACGCCTTCGATGCCCCCGCGCACGTACTTCCGCAGCAGGAACACCTCCACCACGCCCAGCACCGCATAGACCACGGTGAGGCCGATCAGCGACACCCACACCTCACCCGCGCTCAGGTTGGACACCGCCGTCGCGGTGAACATCCAGACGCCGTCGACGCCGGTGGGGTTGGGGACCACCACGAACGGCTGGCGCCCCATCTCGGTGAAGATCCAGCCGGCGCTGTTCGCCACGAACGGGGTGATGATGCCCAGCAGCATCACCCTCGGGAACCAACGGCTCGACGGGATCCGCCCCTTCCGGGTCAGCCACAGGGCCAGCACCCCGAGCCCCGCCGAGATCGCGCCGAAGCCGATCATCGCGCGGAAGCCCCAGTACGTCACCGGCAGGCTGGGCACGTAGTCGATCGGCTGCCCGGCCAGTTCGCCGAGGCGCGGGTCGTCCGGATAATTGGTGCCGTAGCGCGCCTGGTACTCCGTGACCAGGTCCTCGACGCCCTTCACCTCGGTACTGAAGTCGTTGTGCGCCAAGAAGGACAGCAACGCGGGCACGGTGAACGTCTTCACGTCCTCGCACTGCGCGTCCGCCACGTCGCCGATCGCCAGGATCGAGAAGCTCGCCGGGGCCTCCGTATGACACAGCGCCTCCGCCGAGGCCATCTTCATCGGCTGCTGCTCGAACATCAGCTTGCCCTGCAGGTCACCGGTGATCGCCAGCGCCGCGAAGGCCACCACGCCGACCCAGCCACCGAGGCGGATCGACGAGCGCCACACCGCGCGGTGCTCGTCCTCCGCCGAGCGCTTGCGCCACAGGTGCCAGGCGGCCACCCCGACCACGAAGGCCGCGGCCACCGAGAACGTGCCCGCCACCGTGTGCGGGATGGCGGCCAGCGCGGTGTTGTTCGTCAGCACCGCCCAAATCGAGTTCATCGTCGGCCTGCCGTCGACGAACTCGACGCCGACCGGGTGCTGCATCCACGAGTTCGCCGCCAGGATGAAGTACGCCGACGCGACCGTGGCCAGCGAGAACGCCCAGACGCAGGCCAGGTGCACCTTCTTCGGCAGGCGGTCCCAGCCGAAGATCCACAACCCCAGGAAGGTCGACTCGACGAAGAAGGCGACCAGGCCCTCCATCGCCAGCGGCGCGCCGAACACGTCCCCGACGAACCGGGAGTACTCGCTCCAGTTCATCCCGAACTGGAACTCCTGCACGATCCCGGTCACCACGCCCATGGCGAAGTTGACCAGCAGCAGCTTGCCCCAGAACTTCGTCATCTTGAGGTAGCGCTCGTTCCCGGTGCGCACCCAGGCCGTCTGCATCCCGGCGACCAGCAGCGAAAGCCCGATGGTCAGCGGGACCATCAGGAAGTGGTAGACGGTGGTGATGCCGAACTGCCACCGCGCGAGTTCCAAGACCTCCACGAGATCAAGCCTCGTCGCGGGCGCGGGCACCCGCCAGTTCAAACAGTCCTGTTCACCCCAGGACCAAAGTCCCGCCCGCCCGTCGCCCACCACCACCCTCAACGGAGCGCTGCGCGCCAGGTCTGATCAACGCGTTTCTTCCTCCAACCACGTCAAGTAGGCGGGGCTGCCGCCGGTGATCGGTACCGCGATCACCTCCGGGGTGTCGTAGGTGTGGTGTTCGAGCAGGTGCGCGGTCAGCTCCGCGGCCCGTCGCGCGGTGGTCTTGATCTCCACCCGCCACTCCTGGTCGGTCTGCACCGCACCCTCCCAGCGGTAGACGCTGGTGACCGGGCCGACCACCTGCGCGCAGGCGCCGAGCCGGGCTTCGATCGCGCCTGCGGCCAGTGCGCCGGCCGCCTCCTCGCTGTCGGTTGTCGTGGTCACGACGACGTTCTCGGCAGTCATGAATTCATTTTACCTCGACCGGAAGAATTATGTTTGGCGCGGCGAAAACAATTTGTCACGGCTACTCAAACGCCGATTCGCGATTCCCATCTGCTGGCCATTTCCACCACTCCCCTTTATCGTTGAAGTGAAAGGGGGCGAACGCCGCGATGTCAGCCGCGATACTGGCTCTGATCAGCACTTTTGGCCTGGTCTTCGCCGTCGAACTGCCGGACAAGACGCTCGTCGCCACCCTGGTGCTGACCACCCGTTTCCGGGCCTGGCCGGTTTTTGCCGGGGTGGGCGCCGCGTTTGCCGTGCAGAGCACCATCGCGGTGTTGTTCGGCAGCGTGCTGACGCTGCTGCCGGAAACGCTGGTTTCCGGAATCGTCGCGGTGATGTTCGGGGTCGGCGCCTACTTCCTGCTCCGCGAGGGCTTCGCCCCGGCGGTGGACGGCGAGGAGGACGCCTCGCGCAGCGGCCCCGGCCCGGTCACCTTCCTGCGGTCCGCGATGACCTCGTTCGGGGTGCTGTTCGCCGCCGAATGGGGTGACGCCTCCCAGCTCGCCACGGCCGGGCTCGCGGCCAGGCTGGGACAGCCGGTGGCGGTCGGCGTCGGCGCCTTCTGCGCGCTGGTCGCGGTCGCCGGGATCGCCGTGTTCATCGGGCAGAAGGTGCGCAACCGGATCCGGCCGAAGCTGATCCAGCGGGTCGCGGGCTTCGTCTTCACCGCGTTCAGCCTCGCGGCGCTCTGGCAGACCTTGAGCTGACCCGAGCCCGACCCAGCGTCCCCGCGAAGGTCTCATTCGCATAACATGACTGGCTCGTGTCTGTTCTGCGAAGCCGAGGTGAACACGAGTGAGCACGCTGCCCTCCCGCGAGGCCGGTCCGCACGGCCGCATCGCGCTCGCCGGCATGGGCGTCGCCGTGCTCATCGCGATCCACCTGCACATCCAGCTGTCCGGCCAGGTCAGCCCGCTGTGGCGGACGCTGTCGGAGTACGTGAACGCCGGTGCCGCGCCGAGCTTCGGCGTGATGTGCCTGGCGCTGGCGGCCGGCTCGCTGGCCCTGCTGATCGGCATCGCCCGGGCGCGGCGCGGCGGCGCGGTGCCGGTGCTGCTCGGGCTCTGGTGCGCCGGGCTGGTGGTGTGCGGGCTGTTCCCGGTGGACCCGGACGGCGCCGCGCGCACGCTCAGCGGTCAGATCCACAACGGCGGCGCGGTGCTCGCCTTCCTCGCCCTGCCGCTCGCGGGCTGGCTGCTCACGCGGCGCTCGGACAGGCAGTGCCCGTGGGAACCGCGCCGGACCACGATTCGACGACTCGCCGTGGCCAGCGCGGCCACGCTCGTGGTGGTGCTGGCCAGCTTCGCCTGGATCATGAGCACCGGACCGGCTGATCCGGTGGTCACGCTCGGCCTGTTCGAGCGCGTGCTCTTCGCCGTCGACCTGGCGCTGCTGCTGACGATGACCCGGCCGCTGCTCAGCTCAGCACGCCGGTGAGCGCGGCGGCCGCCTCGACCACCTTCGGTCCGACGGCGGTCGCGTCCAGCGGGTCCAGCGAGATCACCCCGATGCTGGCGCGCAGCCCGGGCAGGCCGCGCACCGGCGCCGCCACCCCGGACGCGCCGGGCTGCAGCTCGCCGGTGGTGGCCACCCAGCCGGGCTCCCCGCGCAGTGTGATCGCCTTGCCCGCGGCACCGGCCGTGACCGGGTGGCGGCTGCCCACGCGGTAGGCCACGTGGAAGTTCGTCCACGACGGCTCGACCACGGCGATCGCCTGCACCTGCTCCCCCTCGGCGACCGAGAGGTGCGCGGTGGCGCCGACGGCCTCGGCGAGGTCGCGCAGCACCGGCTGGGCGGCCTGGCGCAGCTGCGGCAGCACCTGACCGGACAACCGCAGCAACCCGACGCCCAGCCGCACCTTCGACCCGTCCCGCCAGACCAGCCCGCGCTCGGCGAGCGGTACCAGCAGGCGGTAAACCGCGGGCCTGCTCGCCCCGATGGCGACCGCCAGCTCGGAGATGGTCGCGGCCTCGCTGCCCGCGTCGGCCACGGCCTGGAGCAGGGCCAGGCCCCGCTCCAGGGTCAGCGAGCCCTCGCGACTCATCTCCGGCTCACAACAGGCCCAGGCCCTTCAGGTCCTCCACCGGCTCGTCCAGCGAGGCCGAGGCGTAGGACCCGAACAGCTCGCGGACCGCCTTGGCGGCCGGCTCGGACAACGCGGTGGCCTCCTTGGCCAGCGCCTCGCCGTCGGTCTCCTCCAGCGCCGCGCGCACGTCCTTGCCGGACAGGCAGCGGGCCGCGGCGACCAGCAGGTTGAGGAAGCCGTGGTGGGCGAAGCCGGTGTCGGCGTCCGCGTGCCGGACGGCGCGGTGGAGGCTGTTGGTGGCCTTGAACGAGGACCCGGTGTGCGCGCTGACCACGGCCAGGAAGTCGGCCACCTCGTCCACGCTGGGGAAGTTCTCGCTGGACAGCCCGCCGCAGCGGATCTTCGGCCGGCTGCCGTGCTCGATCACCTTGCGCACGCCGTCCAGCCAGCCGACCCCGCGCCGCGGCTCGACCACCCGGATGACGTCCTCCGGCACGAACTCGGAGACCCGCTCCAGCCAGACCTCGTCCACGTCCGACGGGGCGGGCATCTCGACCATGCGGAGGTCGAGCAGTTCGTCGCGGGATTCCACGATCGAGATCGCCTTCGGCACCCCGCCGAGACCGGTGTCGATGATCAGCGACAACGGCAGCGGGGTCTTCGGCTTGATCTTGATCAGCTCGGTGATCAGCTCCGGCAACCTCGACGCCTGGCACAGGAACAGGCCGACGAGACCCGCGTGCGCACCCGCCCTGGTCTCCAGGTACGAGCGCAGGGCTTCGGGCATCGCGGCGTCTCCCGGCGGGAAGAGCGCGGAGTCGTCGACGAGCCGGGCGAACAGGGGCGGAATTCCGCGGGGGCCGGGGGGCGTGAGTTCCACTGCGCTTGACACGACTGACACGCTAGTAGCGTACGACATGAGGACAAACACGTCCGTAAAGCGGACACGATTACCAGTGTTCAAGAACGCCTTCCGGGAGGGGCCCGTGCCTTACTACCGCCGAGTCGGGGAGATCCCGCACAAGCGGCACACCCAGTTCCGCTCGCCACAGGGCGGCCTCTACGCCGAGGAACTGATGGGCGTCGAGGGGTTCTCCGCCGACTCCGCGCTGCTGTACCACCGCAATCTGCCCACCGCGATAGTGGACGCGGTCGCGGTGCCGGACGAGCGCGGCCAGCTGAACCCGAACCACCCGCTGAAGCCGCGCAGCTTCCGCACCCAGGACCTCAAGTTCACCGCCGACGCCGACGCGGTGACCGACCGCCGCCGGTTGTTCGGCAACGCCGACGTGACCATCGGCTTCGCCGTGGCGACCGTGCCGAGCCCGCTATACCGCAACGCGGCCGGGGACGAGCTGTTCTACGTCCAGGGCGGCAGCGGCGTGCTGGAGACCATCTACGGCGCGCTGGAGATCGGCGACGGCGACTACGTGGTCATCCCGACCTCGTGCACCTACCGCGTGGTGCCGCGCGAGCCGCTGCAGTTGCTCACCATCGAGGCGCGCGGGCACATCGGCCCGCCGAAGCGGTACCTGTCGAACAAGGGCCAGTTCCTGGAGCACGCGCCGTACTGCGAACGCGACATCCGGGGCCCGTCGGCGCCGATGCTGGCCGAGGGCGAGGACGTCGAGGTGCTGGTGCGCCACCGCGCCGGGCTGACCCGCTACACCTACGCCAACCACCCGTTCGACGTGGTCGGCTGGGACGGCTGCCTGTACCCGTGGGTGTTCAACATCGACGACTTCGAGCCGATCACCGGCCGCGTGCACCAGCCGCCGCCCGTGCACCAGACCTTCGAGGGCCCGAACTTCGTGGTGTGCTCGTTCTGCCCGCGGAAGGTGGACTACCACCCGGAGTCGATCCCGGTGCCGTACAACCACGCGAACGTCGACTCCGACGAGCTGATGTTCTACGTGCGCGGCAACTACGAGGCGCGCAAGGGCTCGGGCATCGGCATCGGCTCGCTCTCGCTGCACCCGTCCGGCTTCACGCACGGGCCGCAGCCGGGCGCGGCCGAGGCGTCGATCGGCGCGGACTTCTTCGACGAGACCGCGGTCATGGTGGACACCTTCGCGCCGCTGGACCTCGGTGAGGCGGCCGACGCGTCGGAGGACCCCGGGTACGCGTGGACGTGGTCGGGACGCGGTCCCAGCCGCTGATCGTAACGACAAGGTTTCCCGTTCTCGCGTGCTTTCCGGGCATGATGGTTTCCCGACCGCGCGCGGAGGTTCGAAATGACCTTGTCCGGCCAGGAAAGTCGAAGACGCAAGCGCACTTGGTCCTTCCTCGGTGCGATCGTGCTCGCCGCCGGGCTGATCGTCACGCTCCGCCTGGTCACCGCCGACGAGGGTGACCAGGCGGAGGAAGTCAAGTGCGGTGGGGAATCCGTGCAGCTGCGCGTGGCCTCGTCGCCGGAGAAGGCGGGCATCGTCAAGCAGCTGGCGAGCGAGTACAGCGGGCGCACGGTCGCCGGGACCTGCGTGGACGTGCTCGTCCAGTCGAAGAGCTCGGGCGCGGCCATGCAGGCGCTGTCCGCCGGGTGGAACGAGGCGGTCGACGGCCCGCGTCCGGACGTCTGGACGCCGGCCGCGTCCGGTTGGGCGACGCTGCTGCGACAGCGGCTCGCCGCGCAGGACCGGCCGGACGTGCTGCTCGAGCAGCAACCGCCGTCGCTGGCCAACGCGCCGCTGGTGATCGCCATGCCGAAGCCGATGGCCGAGGCGCTGGGCTGGCCCGGCCGCGGCATCGGCTGGCGCGATCTGGCCGCACTGGCCACCGATCCGGCGGGCTGGGCGAAGTACGGGCATCCCGAGTGGGGCGCGTTCCGGCTCGGCAAGACGAACCCGAACCTGTCGACGTCCGGGCTGAACGCCACCATCGGCACCTACTTCGCGGCCACCGGCACCTCGTCGGACCTGACCGCGCCGGACCTGGACAAGCCGGAGGTGAAGGCGTTCGTCGGCGGGGTGGAGCAGTCGATCGTGCACTACGGCGACACCACGCTCACCTTCCTGACCAACCTGCTGCAGGCCGACGACCGGGGCGCGGCGCTGTCCTACATCTCCGCGGTGGCCGTCGAGGAGAACTCGCTGATCGGCTACAACCAGGGCAATCCGACCAACGACCCGGCGAAGCTCGGCCAGCACCCGCGGCCGAAGGTGCCGGTGGTGGCGGTCTACCCGGCCGACGGCACGCTCAACTCCGACCACCCGTACGCGGTGCTGAACTGGACCGACGACCTCCGGCGCCAGGTGGCCGCCGACTTCCTCGCCTTCCTGCAGTCGGGTGCCGCCCAGCAGCGCTTCCTGGACCAGGGCTTCCGCAGCTTCGACAACAAGCCGGGCCCACAGGCCACCGTGGACAACGGGGTGACGCCGGAGGTGAAGCTGAACGTGATCCGGCCACCCAGCCCGCCGGTGCTCGACCTGGTCCTCAAGTCGTGGTCGGAACTGCGCAAGAAGGCGAACGTGCTGCTGGTGGTGGACGTGTCCGGCTCGATGGGCGACTCCGCCGAGGGCACCGGGAAGTCCAAAATGGACTTGGCGAAGCAGGCGGCGGTGAGCGCGCTCGGCGAGTTCGGCGACCGGGACCAGGTCGGGCTGTGGATGTTCTCCACCAAGCTCGACGGCGACCGGGACCACCGCGAGCTGGTGCCGATCGGGCCGGTGGGCCAGGACGGACGGCGGGACGCGCTGCGGTCGAGGTTGGAAGGCCTTGCGCCACAAGGCGGAACGGGTCTCTACGACACCTCGCTCGCCGCGCACGAGTACCTCAAGGCGAATCTCGCGCCGGACGCGATCAACGCCGTGGTGGTGCTCACCGACGGGCGCAACGAGGACCCCGGCAGCCTCGACATCGACAACCTGATCAGCAGGCTCCAGGTGGAAAGCGGCAGCGAGACGGTGCGCATGTTCACCATCGCCTACGGCAGTGACGCCGATCAGGACGTGCTCAAGCGGATGGCGGAGGCGACGCAGGCGGCGGAGTACGACTCGTCCAAGCCGGACACCATCAACCAGGTGTTCACCGCGGTCATCTCGAACTTCTGAGGCACCGCATGGGATTCCGCGAAGAGCTGCGCGAGCCGTGGGGGTTGCTGCTGGCGGGCACGTCCGCCGGGGTGGCCTGGGCGGTGCAACTGCCGCCGGTCGTCGCGGCCGGGGTGGGCGTGGCCGTGCTGGTCGCCAGGGCGGCGTTGGCGGTCGACCGCAAGCCGGTGCCGGAACCCGCGCTCACCGGGGAGGAGGCCGGTTACTACGAACGCGCTGAGCAGGCGCGGGAGAGCTTCGCCGCGATCGGCGCGACCCTGCCGCCGGGACCGCTCGCGGAGCAGGTTCCGCTCATGGCGTCGATGGTCGCGGAGACCGCGGCGAGCCTGCGGCGGCTGGCGGAACGCTCGTCGGCCACTCGCGACGCGCTGGACCGGATCGACACGGCGGAACTGGCCGCGGAGGAGAAACGACTCCGCCGACGCGGGACCGACGAGGCGACGTTGCGGGCGCTGAACGCCGTCCGCGACCAGCGTGCGGTCGCGAAACGGCTCACCGATCTGCGCGCGAAACTGCTCGGCGAACTGCACGCCGGCACGCTCGATCTGGAGAGCTTGGTAACCCGGGTGGTGGAACTTTCGGCGACCGCCGACCCGGCCCCGGCGGCCGGGGCCTCGCTCGACGGCCTCGCTGAACAGCTGGAAGCCATCCGGCGCGGGGTGGTGGAAGCCGACGAAGCCGCCCGGCGGGTGCTGGGTTCGTGACCCTTTGCAAACCGGGGACAACAGGTTAGCCTCACCTAAGTAGGAGGTGGACCTTGACCGAGCCCACGACCGCGACGCGCCGCCCGCCGGCGCCGAATCCCGCCGAGCGCGCGAAGACGATCGCGTCGCGCGACTGCCCGGCGACGCTGGTCCCGTCGGTGGACCGCGGTGAGCACGACGGCAGCCGGGTGGTCCCGGTGCTGCACCACGTGCACGCCAGCGGCAGTGTCAGCCTGCTCCTGCCCGATGGACATCCGCTGGTGGAAGCCGCCGCGGAAACACAGCGCGGCGAGTTCGGGGTGATGCTCGAACTCGCCGACCACGCCCCGGTGCCGCTGCGCGAGCCGATCCGCGGCCTGCTCTGGATCACCGGGTGGCTGCGCCCGCTGGACCCGCCCGCAGCGCGGGCGCGGGCGGTGGCGATCGCCGTCGACCGGCCGGACCACCGGCTGCTCGACGTCAACCACGGGCTCACCATGCTGCGCCTCACCCCGGCGTCGCTGGTGCTCGCGGACGCCGACGGCACGCACTCGCTGCGGCCGCACATGTTCAGCGCGGCCACGCCCGACCCGTTCCACGACTACGAGGCGCGGTGGCTCCAGCACCTGGAGAACGAGCACGCGGACGTGGTCGAGCAGCTGGGCAGGCACCTGCCGGAGGAGTTGCGCGGCGGGCTGATCCGCCCGCTCGGGCTCGACCGGCACGGCCTGCGCCTGCGGGTCGAATCCGCCGCGGGCGACCACGACGTGCGGC
Source organism: Amycolatopsis sp. 195334CR (assembly GCF_017309385.1). Lineage (NCBI taxonomy): Bacteria > Bacillati > Actinomycetota > Actinomycetes > Pseudonocardiales > Pseudonocardiaceae > Amycolatopsis > Amycolatopsis sp. 195334CR. The sequence continues at coordinate 2,261,203 of NZ_JAFJMJ010000001.1, forward strand.
TGGCCTTCTCGCAGCCGGTGGACAGCCCGCCGCAGCTGGCGGTGGAGATCCGGCGGCTGGTGGGCTGCCCGTTCTTCAGCGAGGGCTAGGCGCGGAGGCGCGGCGCGTGGTGTCCCGGTCGGTGATGGCTTGGCCCACCTCGCGGATGGCCGTGCGCAGGGTGTCGCCGTAGGGCCCGGTCGGCAACGCGGAGCTGCGCTGCTCGGCGTGCCCGATGTGTTCGGCCGCGGCCTGGAAAGCGCCGAGGCGGCGGAAGTTGTCGGCCAGGTTGAGGTGCAGGCTCGGGTAGAAGCCCGCCACCTGGAGACCGGCGTCGTGCTGCTGGGCTCGTTCGTCGGTGAGGGCGTCGGCGGCGTCGAGGGCGCGGACGTCCCACACGAGCGCTTCGGCCGGATCGTCGTACAGGTCGGCCAGGTAGTGCGCCAGCGTGCACCGGTGGAACGGATCCCCCGCCGCGCCGATTTCCTGCCAGACGGTCAGCAGGTCGCGCCGGGCCGTCGTCACGTCACCTTCGCGGCCGCGGACCACGGCCGCGCTGATCGTTTCCATCGTGGGGTCGGTCATGGCTGGGTTCCGTCCTTCCGGCAGGGCATGACAAGGGTGGTGAGGTCGCCGTCGTCGGCGGACCGGACCGTGGCGGGCTGGTCGGCGCCGCGCAGGTCGAGCATCAGGTCGGGGCCGATGGCCTGGCTCAACGCCGGGTACAGGGTGGTCAGCTCGAACCAGACCACCAGCTCGGCACCCGTCGCGGAGCCGTCGAGCGGTACTTCGCCGTCGCCGATCAGCAGGCTCGGCCGACCGGACACCCGAATCCCGACCGTTTCCGGCGCGCGCTGCTCCAGCACGCGCATGACCTGCTGCTTCCCGAGCGTGACGCGATGCGTGACCGGCGGGAGCGAGCCGAGCAGGAGCCGGTAGTCCGGGAACTCCTCGGTCAGCAGGCGGCAGTGCAGGACGACGTCGTCGGCCGTCCGGAGGCCGACGGTCCGCTCGCCCGCCTCGATCGTCACCACCGAGCTGCGCCGGAGTTGCGCACTCGACGCCCGCAGGTCGTCACCGGCGAGGGTGCCCGCCCACGAACCGGTCGGCGGCCGGGTGGGCACCACCGTGCGCAGGGCGAGCCGGTACCGATCGGTCGCGACCAGGGCCAGCGCGCCGTCGTCGGTTTCCAGGCGCACGCCGCCCAGGACCGGGATTTCGGGGTCCGTGGTGGCCAGGACCTGGTCGACGGCCGCGGCGAGGACCGGGCCCGGCACCACGCAGATGGTCAGGCGCGGCTCCTGGCCGAGGGCGGCCTTGAGCGTCGCGGCGGCCCGCCGGACCTCGGTGGCTTCGGCGGTCACCTTGGCGACCTGCTCGTCGATCAGCCGCGCGGCTTCCTCCGCGTCCGCCGCGAAGAACTCGCTGATGACCGGCAACGGCATGCCGATCTCACGCAACCGGCGCAGCTGGGCCGCGTGCGCCAGTTGCGCTTCGCGGTAGAGCCGGTAGCCCGTCCACGGATCGACCCGGTCGGGGTGGAGCAGGCCGGCGTCGTCGTAGAACCGCAACGCGCTCGCGGTCAGGCCGGCGCGCTTGGCGAACGCGCCGATCGGCATCAACTCGGGGTCGGTCACCCCGTCATCGTGGGCCTTCGACCAGCTCGAAGGTCAAGTCAGTCGGCGAGTTCCGGCGGGAAGCCGCCGGTGGCGATCGGGCCCCAGCGCTCCGGGGTGATCCGGATCAGCGACTTGCCCTGCTGCCGCATGGCTTCGCGGTACTCGTCCCAGTCGGGGTGCTCACCGGAGATCGCCCGGAAGTAGTCGACCAGCGGCTCCACCGCCTCGGGCAGGTCGATCACCTCGGCCGGGCCGTCGACCTGCACCCAGGCGCCGTTCCACTCGTCCGAGAGCACGCACATCGACGCGCGCCGGTCGCGGCGGAGGTTCCGCACCTTCGCGCGCTGCGGGTAGGTGGCGATCACGATCCGGCCCTCTTCGTCCACCCCGCAGGTCACCGGCGACAGCTGCGGGCTGCCGTCGGCGCGGCGGGTGGTCAGGATGCCCTGGTGGCGCGGGCGCAGGAAGTCGAGCAGCTCGGCGCGCTCGACCGGGGTGTTGGTGGCGATGGTGCGAGGCATGACCTCGACGCTATCGGGCACCGGGTAGCTTGCGCGAATGCGCTCCTGGTTGATCAGCGACCGCCCGGCGTACCCCGAGGTGGTCACCGACCCGGCTCAACGCCGCGTGCTGAAGTTCGAGCTGCTCATCGTCTTCGGCATCACGCTCGGGCTCTCCGGCGCCAGGAGCCTGCTGTCGCTGCTGGACTCGCTGCTGCGGCCCGAACCGCTCAACGAGCAGCAGGTGGCGCTCAACGTGCCGCAGGCCGCGGCCGGGCTGATCGACCTGCTCAAGCAGTTGCTGAGCGCGCTGCAGCTGGTCGGCTGGGGCGCGCTCGGCGTGTACCTGCTCTACCGCGGCGGGATGAAGCTCGCCGAGGTCGGGTTCGATCGGACCCGGCCGCGGCGCGACCTGGCCTGGGGCGTCGGGCTCACCGCGTTGATCGGCATTCCCGGGCTGGTGCTGTACTTCGTCGGCTGGCAGCTCGGCTTCAACCTCGCCGTGCAGCCGTCCACGCTGACCGAATCGTGGTGGCGGCCGATCACGCTGACCCTTTCGGCGTTCGGCAACGCCTTCGCCGAAGAGGTGCTGGTGGTCGGCTACCTGCTGACCCGGTTGCGGCAGCTCGGCTGGCGGGAGAACTCCAGCCTGTTCGCCGCCGCCGTGCTGCGCGGGTCGTACCACCTGTACCAGGGCCTCGGCGGGTTCGTCGGCAACCTGGTGATGGGGCTGGTGTTCGGCAGGCTGTGGCAGAAGACGAACCGGCTCTGGCCGCTGGTGGTCGCGCACACGCTGCTCGACGTCTTCGCCTTCGTCGGGTACGCGTTGCTGCGCGGCAAGGTGTCCTTCCTGCCCTAGTGGCAGTGGCCGTGCCTGCCGAGGGTTTCCTCGGGGGTGGCACCGGGGCGGGTCCACTGCGGCACGGGGCGGCTGTCCGGGCCCCAGGTGGCGGTCCCGTCCGCGGCCGAACGCCAGTACCAGCACGGGGTGTTGCCCTCGGGCCAGCCGTCGGGCTTGTCCTCCCACGCCTCGCCACGGCCGTAGGGCGTCATGTCGAGCAGGCCGAAGGATCCGTTGGCCACCTCGTTGCCGCGGCCGGTGGTGGAGTAGGTGAGGAAGGTGCGGTCGCCGTCGCGCAGGAAGCACGAGAGGGAGGCCATCTCACCGCCGACCGGCGCGGGCACGTCGCGCACCGAGTACCAGGGGTCCGTGTAACCCATGAACTCCACGAAGGGCGCCACCTCGTCCCACCCGCCTCTGGTCACCACGGCGAACGAGACCCCGCGTGCCTTCAGGTAGACGGCGGAGTCCCGCAGGTGCCAGATCATGTTCGTGCAGCCCTCGCACTGGCCCTGGTGCGGCGCGCCCTCATGCCACATGTGCTGGTAGACCACGAGTTCGCCGCGGCCGTCGAAGAGGTCGGTGAACGGGACGGGGCCGTTCGCACCGACCACTTCGACCGTGCCGTCGAACTCCACCATCGGCAGCCGGCGGCGGGCCGCGGCGATCGCGTCGGCCTCGCGGGTGTGTGCCTTCTCGCGGGCCAGCAGCTCGTCGCGGGCGGCCTGCCAGGTCGCCTGGTCGACCACGGGCGGGCGGCTGGAGTCGTTCGGCATGGGGTTCTCCGTTCTTGTGGTGTGTTCTCGCACCGAACCTACGAACGGACCCCCGCCGGATCGACTCCCGCGATGCGCCTTTTTCAGCGAATTTCAGAGAGCCAGCGGTGCCGAGCCGAACGCGACGTTGAAGCGGTCGCACCAGATGACCACCGACTGCAGGCCGGTCAGCTTCGCGTCGGCCGGGATGGCGTAGTTCTGGTTGCCGTCGGTGGCCTTGATCTTGCCGAGCTTGACCACGGCGCCGTCGTCGTACTTGCCCCACTCGCCGCCCGCGGTGGCCGCGCTGAGCCACACGTGCACGTCGGGGCCGTCGGAGGTGGAGAAGCCCTCCAGGCGCAGGACGCGGTTGCCGTCGCCGAGGTCGACCACGCGGGCCTTGCCGCTGGTGTCGTGCTCCTGGCTGACGAACTCGCCGGTGGCCAGGTCCTTCGGCTCGGGCGGTTTCGGCGGTTCCGGCTGGGCCGACCGCGCCGGCTGCTCCGGTGCGGTGGCGACCGGCTGGGGAGGTGCCTGGCTGGTCACGGCGACCGGCAGGGCTTCGTCCACCGTGCTGCGGGTGAACGCCTTCCACGGCTGGAAGGCCCACAGCCCGGCGGCGGCCACCACCAGCCCGATCCCGAGCGCGGCCAGGAGGAACTTCTTCTTGCGCGACATGCGTTCACTCTGGGCCACCGGCCGCGCGGCGAGAAGACTCCCGCCGCTTACCGAACCATTACCGCCGCCACAGTGATTAGTCTCAGCATGTGACCGTCGAGCGAGCGACTGCCGAGACCGTGACCGCGCCACTGGTGGAGAGCGAGGTCGGGCCGCTGCGCTCGGTCCTGCTGCACCGGCCGGGTGCCGAGCTGAAGCGCCTCACCCCGCGCAACAACGACCAGCTCCTGTTCGACTCCATCCCGTGGGTGGACCGCGCCCAGGAGGAGCACGACGCCTTCGCCGAGGTGCTGCGCGGGCGCGGGGTCGAGGTGCTGCTGCTGGCCGAGGTGCTGCGCAGCGCGCTCGACGACCAGCGCGCGCACGCCGCCGGGGTGCACGCCGCGGTGGACGACCGCAGGCTCGGCGCCGAACTGGCCGACGTGCTCCGCTCGCATCTGTCCTCTGTGGACCCGGCGACGCTGGCCGAGGTGCTGATGGCCGGGATGACCTTCGAGGAACTGCCCGCCGCGGAAGGCGCCTCCCTGGTCCGGAAAATGAACCACCCGCGTGATTTCGCCGTCGACCCGCTGCCGAACCTGTTGTTCACGCGTGATTCCTCCGCGTGGATCGCCAATCGGGTGGCTATTTCCTCACTGACCATGCCCGCGCGGCGCCGGGAAACCGCGGTGCTCGACCTGGTGTACGCCTACCACCCGCGGTTCCGGCAGGCCGCCCGTGCCTACGGCGCGCATTCCGCGCCGATCGAAGGCGGCGACGTGATGCTGCTGGCGCCGGGCGTGGTGGCGATCGGCGTCGGCGAACGGACTTCGGCGGCCGGTGCCGAATCGCTGGCGCGCTCGGTGTTCGCCGACAACCTGGCGCACACCGTGCTGGCGGTGCCGATCGAGCAGTCGCGGGCGACCATGCACCTGGACACCGTGTGCACCATGGTCGGCACCGACGCAGTGGTGATGTACCCGCTGGCCAGGGATTCGCTGGTGGCGTACACGCTGTTCACCGGGGACGACGGTGCATTGCGGGTGGAGGGCCCGGAACCGTTCCTGACCGCGGCCGCCAAGGCGATGGACATCGACCGGCTGCGGGTGATCGACACCGGCCTCGACGCGGTGACCGCGGAACGCGAGCAGTGGGACGACGGGAACAACACGCTCGCCGTGGCGCCGGGCGTGGTGGTCGGGTACGAGCGCAACGTGGAGACCAACGAACGCCTTGAGGCGGCCGGGATCGAGGTGCTGCGCATCGCCGGGTCGGAACTCGGCTCGGGGCGCGGCGGGCCGCGGTGCATGTCCTGCCCGGTGGTGCGCGACTCGCTCCGCTGAGTCATGCTGAAATGCGCGGCAACGCATGAATGGGATTAGGTTAGGCTAAACAAAATTAGTTCGGCCTTCTTTTGGGAATGGTAACCTAATGGGGCGAGAATCACCAGCCACAATTGGAGATAATTGCCCGGCTGGGTTACCGTTGAATACATGGCCCTCACCAAGAAGAATCCGCGTTCGAAGTTCTACGAGCTGCTCCAGCAGCAGGTGCACAACGAGTTCAACGCCTCCCAGCAGTACATCGCGCTGGCGGTCTGGTTCGAGAACGAGGACCTGCCGCAGCTGGCGAAGCACTTCTTCCGGCAGGCGAACGAGGAGCGCAACCACGCCCTCGCCCTCGTGCAGTACATGCTGGACACCGACCACCACGTCGAGATCCCGGGCACCGGCGACGTGCGCAACGACTTCACCGAGGTGCGCGAGCTCGTCGAGCTGGCCCTCGAGCAGGAGAAGGAGGTCGCGGCCGACATCAAGACGCTGGCCAAGGCCGCCCGCGACGAGGACGACTACATCGCCGAGCAGTTCGTCCAGTGGTTCCTCAAGGAGCAGGTGGAGGAGATCTCCGCGATGTCCACCCTGCTCACCATCGTCAAGCGCGCCGACGGCAACCTGTTCGAGGTGGAGAACTGGCTCTCCCGCGAATCGGTCGGCGACGGCGGCGACGACCCGCTGATGCCGCCGGTGGCCGGCGGCGCCATCTGATCGGCCCTCGAGGGCTGACCGCTCGACCGGACCCGGGTGCTCCCAGTGGGAGCGCCCGGGTTCACTCGTAGCAGTCCTGGTAGCTGTCGTCGAGGTAGACGTGCTCGACCACGGCCGTCTCGCCGACCACCAGGCGGTAGCGGTAGCCGTTGCCGATCGGCACCACGTCGCCGTTGGGGCCGGTGGTCGCCTCCGGATAGGTCTTCTGGAGCTGGTCGCGCGTGGTGCCCGCGCCGACGCCCTCCGGGGTGGTCGCGGGCACCGACGGGTTGATGTACACCACGCCGCGGTTCGGCGAGACCACCACCGAACCGCCGCTGGGCACCCCGGTTCCGCTGAAGAAGTAGCTGGTGCAGCCGCCGTCCACGCCGCCGCTGTTCTCCGGCGTGAAGTTGATGCCCGCCGAGGACGCCTGCTCCATGGTGGTGTTCAACCGCAGCTTGCCGTAGCCGCCCGGGCCGATGACCGGGACCGGCGGCCCTGCTTTCGGCGTGGCGGCGGGCGCGTCGCTGGCCGTCGCGGTCGGCGGCGGCATGGACGCGTGCCCGGGGTGCGGGTTCGGCGGGGGTTGCGGCGGGGGCGCGGAACCCGGTGGCGGGCTGGTCGGCGCGGGCACCGGGATCATCGTGGCGCTCGGCCCGATCTGCAGGCTGGGATTCGGGCCCGGCGGCTGGGCCACCGGGGGCGGTGTCTCGTGCCGGAACCCACCGCCGGTCAGCGCGAACCCACCGGCGACCAGCGCGACCACGCCGAGCGCCCCACCGGCCACGGACATCCGGCGACGGCGGACGCGGCGCCGTTTGGCCCCGGCCACGATGAGCTGCCCGGCATCGGGCGCGGGACGCAGTCCGAGGCGTTCGTCGTCGAACAACCGGCGCAGTTCACCGGCCAGTTCGTCGTCGTCTGCGCTCATACCGCTTCCCTCCCTCCGGTTTCTTCCACCGCGGGCTTCAGCTTCAGCCGCAGGGAGGCGAGCGCCTTGCTCGCCTGGCTCTTCACCGTGCCCTGGCTCACGCCGAGTGACGCCGCGATCTCCGCTTCGGACAGTCCTTCGTAGTAACGCAGCACCACCACCGCGCGTTGCCTCGGCGGCAGTGCGCGTAGCGCCTGCCACAGCGGCTCGTGCTCGAACGGGTCGGCGTGCTCGAAGGGCTGGGCGTCGGGGATGTCGGCGACCAGGTTCTCGCGCTTGGTCCGCCGCCAGCGGCTGATGTGCGCGTTGGCCATCGAGCGGCGGATGTAGGCCATCGGGTCGCCGGTCTTGCGCTGCACGTGGGTCCAGCGGGAGCCGATCTTCTCCAGCACCGTCTGGACCAGGTCGGCGGCGTCGTGGGGGTTGCCGGTCAGCGCGTGGCCGTAGCGCATCAGGCCGGGCAGGTTGGCCGAGACGAATTCCCCGAAGTCAACGAGGTCGCCCGACACCGCCAATCCCCTCTCCTGGCGCGCCTCGACGACACGGCTCCCGGCCAGCGAAAGGGCTGGCGCAACCGGCGCGCACGCGGTCACCGTATCGCCTCCAATCCCGGTGAGCGCTCTCGACCGCTTCCCACCACCGTCTGACTCACGCATCCGCGCCCCCGCAGGTTGTCCGTCGGTTCGAAGGACGCACCGACGGGTGACGCGTTGTGGCGCGTTACCGGTTCGCGATGGCCGGCGGGAGGTGGAAGCGGCCGTCCGGGCCGGGCGGGAACTCGTGCACCGCGACGACGGCTTCGCGCGGGATCGGGCCGTAGACGTGCGGGAAGCGCACGCCGGCCGGGTGCGGCGGGTCGCCCTCCTCCCAGCGCAGCGGCACCCCGAGGCGGGCGGGGTCGATCTCGAGCAGGACGAGGTCGGTGCGCCCGGCGTAGAGCGCGTCCGCGGGCAGGTGCGCGGTGCCGGGGTCGGAGCAGTGGATGAAGCCGACGGCGTCGAGCGAGGGCGCGGTGTAGGCGCCCTCGCTCGCTCGCCAGTCCTGCTCGGTGCAGATGTGGAGGAGCACTAGCGGATGGTGATCTGGCGGCCGATCAGGCCGTCGCGGGCGCGGCGCTCGGCGGCGTTGAGGGGCTCCTCGTCGAGCGAGGCGAGCGCCTTGTCCAGCCGCTCGCCGAGCTGCTTCGCGGGCTCGGCCCATTCGCGGGCGTGGGCCTCGGGGTCGAGGTCCCAGACCGGCACGAGCAGGCCGTGGGCCCGGAACGAACCGGCGTAGCGCGACTCCTCGCCGAGGCCGATCTCACCGGCGGCGGAGAGGCGGGCCAGCGCCTGGAGCACCTTGCCCTCGGGTTCCGGGCGGACCCAGCGCAGGTGCGCCTTCTCGCCGGCGTCGACCCAGTAGGCGCCGGTGCCGAGGCGCTCGGAGGGCATGATCGCGCCGTTCGCGCGTTCCAGCGACAGCGCCACCTCGCCCTCGGCCTCGGTGCCCTCGGGCAGCCACCAGGCGAAGTCGGTGTGCATCCGGACGTCGAGCTCGGCGGCCGGGTCGAGCAGGTCCTGGAGGCGCTCGCCCTCGCCGCCGGGGGTGATGGTGTCGGGCACGGAGAGCACGTCGCCGTCCTTGGCCTCGAGCGCCCAGCGGATCGACCGGCCGATGTCGCGGCTGACGTCGGTGGAGCGGGTCTGCACCTGGAGGCCGACGAAGGCCTGGCCGTCGGAACGCACGAACGCGGCGGCGGCCATCGGCAGCACGGTGCCGAGCACGACCTTGCGCCCGTCGGTGTCCTTGAGCGGCAGCTCGACCGTCGCGGACGGGACGAACTCACGCAGCGCGATCAGTTCAGGCTCCGCCGCCAGCCCCTCGAACGGCTGCCCGACGAAGACTTCGCGAACCTTCTTGGGCGCCCCGTCCTTCTTCTTGGGCCCCTTCTTGCGCGCCGCCTTGCCCACAGTTCCTCCTCGCGTTCGGTCGGGCCGACGGTACCGAACGGTTACGCTCGGCGGGTGTTCGACCCGAGCGATGTCGCGTTCCTCGGTGGTGGGCTCAGCGGTGGAACGCGAGGACGTGGAGGAGCGCGACCTGCGAAGCAGCGCCGAGGATCTCGCCGTTGGTGATGCGGTCCCGGACCGTATCGAGCGGCAACCAGGCGACTCGCTCGGCTTCATTGATGTCCTGGGGCGCGCCGACGTACTCGGACTTCCGCGCCACGTACAGCAGGTTCTCGGCATCGGCACTGCCCACCATCGGCTGCAGGCTGCCGAGCGGCTCGATGTCGAGCGGGCGCCAGCCGGTCTCCTCCTCGACCTCCCGCGCGGCGGTCACCGCGGGGTCCTCGTCCGGGTTGACGTAGCCGCCGGGTAGCTCCCACACCCACCGGTCGATGATGAACCGGTGCCGCCACAGCATGAGCACGCGGTCTTGGTCGTCGAGCACCGCCATCACCGCGGCCTTGGGGATGCGGAGCACCCACTGCTCGAAGGTCACCCCGTCGGGTAGCTCCACCGACGCGATGCTCAACCGCAGGCGCCGGGTGTCGTCGATCAGGCGCTCATCGTGGATCTGCCACAGTGTCCGCTCTTGCCCATCCGCGTCGGTGGCCACGTGACGACATGGTACGGCCAGGTGGAGCTACAGTCGGCGGGTGTTTGACCCGAGTGATGTCGCGTTTCTTGCTGATCCCTATCCCGCCTTTGCTGAGCTTCGGGCGCAGGGGCCGGTGCATCACCATGACGGGCTCGGACTGGCGGTGGCGGTCTCGCACAAGGCGGCGTCCTCGGTGCTCAGGCATCGTTCGCTCGGTCGGATCTGGCGCGACGCCACACCCGCCGAGCAGTTCGTGTCCTTCAACCTCCTGCACCGCAACTCCCTGCTGGAGAACGAGCCTCCCGCCCACACGCGGCTGCGGCGCCTGGTGTCCTCGGCGTTCGCCCGCGGGCACGTCGAGCGGCTCAGGCCCCGCGTCGAGGAGGTCGCCACGCAGCTGGTCGACAACCTCGCCGCGCGCATTCGTGACGAGGGCCAGGCCGACTTCCTCGCCGAGGTCGCACAACCCCTGCCGGTCGAGGTGATCGCCGAGTTGCTCGGGGTGCCCGACGCCGACCGGCCGCTCCTCGTGCCGTGGTCCAACCACATCGTGAAGATGTACGAGTACGGCCTCCCCGACGACAAACGGGCTCAGGCCGAACGAGCGGCCGGGGAATTCGTCGACTACCTCCGGAAGTTGTCCGCCGAGCGCGCGGCCGACCCGGGCGACGACCTGATCAGCGACCTGGTGCGCGTCCGCGACGACGACAACGGCAAGCTCTCCGACGACGAGCTGGTCGCCACCGCCGTGCTGCTGCTGATGGCCGGTCACGAGGCCACGGTCAACGTGCTCGGCAACGGCCTCCGCGCCCTGCTCGACCACCGCGACCAGTGGGAACGCCTGCCGTCGAGCGTCGACACCGCGGTCGAGGAGGCCATCCGGTACGACTCGCCGCTGCAACTGTTCGAGCGGACCGCCACCGAGGACGTGGAGATCGCCGGGTTCCGCCTCGAAGCGGGCCAGAAGGTCGGCGCGCTGCTCGGCGCCGCGGCCCGTGATCCGGAGGTGTTCGCCGAGCCGGACGCCTTCGACCTCGACCGCTCGCCGAACCCGCACCTCGGCTTCGGCGCGGGCATCCACTTCTGCCTCGGCGCGCCGCTGGCCAGGGTGGAGATCGCCGCCGCGTTCCGCGCGCTGACCGCGCTGCCGGAACTCGAACTCGCCGGGGAACCGCCGCGTCGGCCGGAGTTCGTGATGCGCGGCTACCGGGAACTACCGGTCACCGGGGTGCGGTAGCCGGCCGGGCGGGCCGCAGTTCCGGCGAAGGCGCGCCGCTCACGCTGAGCACGCGCAGGTGCCGCAGCCTGTCCTCGCCGACCGGCGCCAGCAGGCCGGTCATCCGGCGGACCAGCAACGCGGTCAGCACGGCCAGCGCGGCCGCGGAACCGTCGGTCATCACGGCCAGCAGCACCCCGTCGGCCTGCGCCTGGACACCGTCGCGCAGGCGCCAGATCACCGAGACCACCAGCAGGACCCCGTTCAACGCCCAGGTCCCCCACCACGCGAGCACCAGCCGCGACGGGCGCGGGCGCTCGGTGCCGGGCCGCCGCAGCACTGCGTGCTCGGTCTCGGCGACGATCGAACCGGCCATCACCAGGTTCGGCCCCGGCACGAAGAACCCGACCACCACCTGCCACGGCGGCCGGGGCGGGCGCTCCCCCAGCTCGTCGGCGGCGACCACCCGCGCCACCAGCAGCCACCACAGGCTGATCCCGGCGGCGAACAGGGCGAGCACGAAGGTCAGCAGCGCGGCGGTGAGCACCAGCGCGTCGGAGGTGCCGACCAGGTCGGCGTCGAGCGCGGAGTCGCGGCTGATCAGCAGCAGCACGTACCGCCAGCCCTCGGCGAGCGCGGCCACCGCGGCGAACCCGGCGAGCACCCACAGCAGGACGGTGGCGTTGCGGGCGAGCGCGCGCAGCCGCTGGGCCGGGCGCGGCGCGTTCGACGGGGTGCCGGGCACCGCCGTCGGCAGCCGCCAGACCACGTTCGGGAAACCCCAGCGCGGCGGCACCCGGTAGGCGGGCGGGCCGTAGTAGCGGTGGTCGACCGCGCGGCGGCGCGGTGACGGGCCGTACGGCGGGGTCGCCACCCAGCGCACCCGCTGCCGCACCGGTGGCCGGTGCGGGTGCGGGTACTGGGGCGGGTGGTGCTGGGGGTGCACGCTCACACCACCTGCGGCTCGGCACCCTGGTCGGTGACCATCGGCCTGCCGTGCGCGTGCCAGGACTGCATGCCGCCCGCCACGTTGACCGCCTCGCGGCCCTGGCCGTTGAGCCAGGCCGCGACGTTGGCCGAGCGCACGCCGCTGCGGCAGATCACGAAGAGCTGGTCGGCCGCGGGCAGTTCGGCCACGCGGCCGGGCAGCTCGCTCATCGGGATGTGCACGGCGCCGGGGGCGTGCCCTGCGGCCCATTCGTAGTTCTCGCGGACGTCGAGCAGCGCGAACTCGGCGGGCAGCTCGGGCACGTCCACAGTGGGCACTTCAGCAGGGTTCACCACGCCACCATGCTCGCACGAAGCCACGTTCAGCGCGTGTGAACAGGGCAGCACTGGTCTTGATAGACAAACTTGTCTATCGTTACCGGCATGACCGACCTGAACGACCCGAGAAGCTGGTTCGTCGAACCGTTCTTCTCCGCTCTGCTCGACGGCGTACCGGACGCGGCGGAGGTCCGCGCCCGGCTCGAACGCGAAACCGAGGACCTGCTCGACCAGACCGAAGACCTCGTCGTCGACGAGGCCGCGCGCAGTCACGTGGTGCTCACCGCGTACGCCGTCGCCGCCTACCGCTGGCTCGACGGCCGCGTGCCCGACCCGCTCGAAACCGTGCGCCAGGTGGTGGTCGGCCAGTTCGGCGACTGGCTCGCCGACACCGTGCGCGCCGACCTCGACCGCGCGCCCGATCCGTTCGCGGCCATGGTCGAGAACGTGCGCGAACAGGAGAAGTCCTTCTACGGCAAGGGATTCGCCTGGGAACGGGTGACCGACGACAGCCGCGCCTACCTGGGCCGCGCACACCGCTGCGTCTACCACGACGCGAGCACCCGGCTCGGCGCGCCGGAGCTGACCGCGGCCGTGTGGTGCGAATGGGACAAGCCGATGCTGGCCGCGGTCGACCCGGATCGGCACGGCCTGCGCGCCGAACGCCCGGTGACCATCGGCTACGGCTGCGACCACTGCGACTTCGCCTTCGAGCGGACCACGTGAACGTCCGGCTGCTGGTGCTCGCGCTGCTCGCGGAACGGCCGCGGCACGGGTACGAGATCCGCAAGTGGCTCGTCGACAGCCACGCCGAGAAGTGGGCGGCGGTCAAGCCGTACTCGGTGCACCACGCGCTGACCCAGCTCGCCAAGGAGCGGCTGGCCGAGCTGGACCGGGTCGAGCCGACCGCCCGCCGCGACCGGTCGGTGTACACGATCACCGACGCCGGCCGCGAGGAACTGAAGCGGCTCACCAGGAAGCTCTGGGGACAGCTACCCAACGCCTACCCGGCGAGCGTCTACCTGCTGCTGACCTTCGTCGACGTGCTTCCGCCCGCGGAAGTGCGTTCGCTCGCTGAGTCGCTGGCGCACTCGTTGCGCGCGCAGCTGGCCGACTGGGAGACCGGCCAGGCGGCGAAAGCACCGCTTCCGCCGCTCTGGCAGGCCATGTTCGACAACGGCCGGGCGCACCTGCGCGCCGACCTGGAACTGGTCGAAGCGGTGCTCAGTGCGGAATCGCTTTCTCCGCCCCCGCCCCGGTGAGGGAACGGACCTCCATCTCCGCGTACTTGTCCTCGTTGTGCTCCTTGGACAGGACCGTGCCGAGCCAGCCGAGGAAGAACGAGACCGGGATCGACACCAGGCCCGGGTTCTGGAGCGGGAACCAGTGGAAGTCCACGCCCTTGATCATCGAGTTCGGCAGACCCGACACGGCGGGCGAGAAGATGATCAGCACCACGGTGACGGTGAGCCCGCCGTAGATCGACCACAACGCGCCGGAGGTGTTGAACCGCTTCCAGAACAGCGAGTACAGGATCGTCGGCAGGTTCGCCGAGGCCGCCACCGCGAAGGCCAGTGCCACCAGGAACGCGACGTTCTGGTCCTTCGCGAGAATGCCGCCGACGATGGCGACCGCGCCGATCACCACCGCGGTGATCCGGGCGACGCGGACTTCGGCGTTGCTGTCGGAGACCTTGCCCTTCTTGATCACGTTGGCGTACACGTCATGCGCGAACGACGCCGACGCCGTGATCGTCAGACCCGCGACCACGGCGAGGATCGTCGCGAACGCCACCGCCGCGATGAACCCGAGCAACACCGGACCACCCAGCGCCTGGGCCAGCAACGGCGCCGCCGAGTTCTCCTTGCCCGGCGCCTTGTTGATCGCGTCCTTGCCGACGATCGCACCCGCGCCGTAGCCGAGCACCAGGGTGAACAGGTAGAACAGGCCGATCAGCGCGATCGCCCAGACCACGGACTTCCGCGCGTCCTTCGCCGTCGGCACGGTGTAGAAGCGCATCAGCACGTGCGGCAACCCGGCGGTACCGAGCACCAGCGCGATGCCCAGCGACAGGAAGTCGATCTTCGAAGTCTCCGAAACCCCGTAGCGCGCACCGGGGTTCAGGATCGATTCGGAGCCGAGGCGCTGGACCGCGCTGCCCAGCAACTCCGAGAGGTTGAAGCCGTACCGCGCGAGCACCCACACCGTCATCGCGAAGGCACCGGTGATCAGCAGCGCGGCCTTGATGATCTGCACCCAGGTGGTGCCCTTCATGCCGCCGACCAGCACGTAGATGATCATCACCACGCCGACCACGGCGATCACCACGGCCTGCCCGGCGGTGTTGGAAATGCCCAGCAGCAAGGAAACCAGGATGCCCGCGCCGGCCATCTGGGCGAGCAGGTAGAAGAAGCTCACCGCCAGCGTCGAGGTCGCCGCCGCGGCGCGGACCGGGCGCTGCTTCATCCGGAACGCCAGCACGTCGCCCATGGTGAACTTGCCGGTGTTCCGCAGCAGTTCCGCGACCAGCAGCAAAGCCACCAACCAGGCGACCAGGAACCCGATCGAGTACAGGAACCCGTCGTATCCGTAGACCGCGATCGCCCCCGCGATCCCGAGGAACGAAGCCGCCGAAAGGTAGTCACCGGCGATCGCGACACCGTTCTGCGGACCGGAGAAAGCGCGACCCGCGGCGTAGTAGTCCGACGCGGTCTTCGTGTTCCGCGACGCCCGGAACACGATCACCAGCGTGACCACCACGAAAGCGCCGAAGATGCTCATGTTCAGGATCGGGCTCGAGCCCTGAACACCCTGTGCGAGGTTCATTTGGCCGCCCCCTCGACGTCCTCGCGGATCTGGTCCGCGACCGGGTCGAGGTGGCGGTTCGCGTGCCGCACGTACAGCCCGGTGATCACGAAGGTCGAGACGAACTGCAGGAGCCCGAGCACCAGGCCGACGTTGATGTTGCCGACCAGCTTGGTGGACATGAAGCCCTGCGCGTAGGCCGCCAGCACCACGTAGAGCAGGTACCAGCCGAGGAACAGCACGGTCATCGGGAAGACGAAGGCACGCAGGCGTTTGCGGAGTTGCCGGAATTCGGGACTGGCCTGAACTCGCTTCCAGTCGGCTTCGGTCATCGGTTCGCTACTGCTCACAGGAGACCTCCCTCGATCAAGCGGCTTGCCGAGGATCATCCTCCTGACGGGGGAGTTGTGCAGGGCACACGATCAGGGGAACGGGGTAACCGTCAGTAGAATCGTTACTTCCGGTGGCGCCCGCGGCCGGTGCGCGCCTTCTCCTCCGCCTGACCGAACCGCGCCACCGCCCGGTCCCGCATGAAGCCCAGCGGATCCGGCGCGTGCAGGCGCAGCATCACCGCGTTGAGGTCGTCCGGCACCCGGTGCGCGGTCGCCTTGCTGACCACCATGGTGGCGACGAACGCGGCGGGCACGGTGAACAACGCGGGCTGCACGGTGAACCACGGCGCCCAGCCACCGGTGTAGCCGCTGATGATGTTGACCGCGAGCGAGCCGAGCACCAGCGTGCCGCCGACCACCATGCCGGCCAGCGCCCCGGTCCAGGTCAGCTTCCGCCACCAGATGCCGAGCAGCAGCATCGGGCTGAAGGTGGACGCGGCCAGCGCGAAGGTCATGCCCACGCTCAGCGAGAGGTCGTCCTGGCGCAGGGCCAGCGCGATGCCCAGCGGGGCCAGCGCGACCAGCACGGCGGCGAGCCGGAAGTCGCGGACGCGACCGGGCAGCACGTCGGTGGACAGCACCCCGGCCACGCTGACCAGCAGGCCGGACGCGGTGGAGAGGAAGGCGGCGAAGGCACCGGCGGCGGTCACCGCGCCGAGGATCTGCCCGCCGAGCCCGCCCAGCATGGCCGACGGCAGCATCAGCACCGCCGCGTCGGTCCGCCCGGTGACCAGCAGCTCCGGCACGTACAACCGGGACAGCGCGCCGAGCAGCGCCGGGAACAGGTAGAACAGGCCGAGCAGCAGCAGCACGTGCACGGTGGTCCGGCGCGCGGCCTTGCCGTCCGGGTTGGTGTAGAAGCGGACCAGCACGTGCGGCAGGCCCATGGTGCCGAGGAAGGTGGCGAACATCAGCGAGTACGTGCTGAGCAGGTCGGTCACGTCGTCCGAGGCGGGCAGCAGCCAGGTCGCGTTGTCGGTCACCGCGCCGGCCACCACCGGTACCGGCGACCCGGCCGGGAAGCGCAGCTTGGTGCCCTCGCCGACCTCCGGCTGGACCTCCGGCGACCAGAACACCACGCCGTCCGAGCGCATCCCGTCCACCACGCCGTCGGCGTAGAGCACGGTCGGCACGGCGACCTCCAGCTTGACCGGGGTCTGCACGTCGACCGTGGTTTCCTCGGTGAACACCGGCGGCGCGGGCGTGCCGAGCGAACCGGCGGTCGGCCCGGCACCACCGCCGATGAACACCACGCACAGCACGAACGTGGGCGCCGCGATGGCGAACAGCTTGAGCCAGTACTGGAACGCCTGGACCACGGTGATCGCGCGCATGCCGCCGGCGATCACGTTGATCGTCACCACCACGGTCACCACCACCGCACCGGCCCAGGCGGGCGTGCCGAGAATGGTGGTCAGCCCGAGTCCGGCGCCCTGGAGCTGCGGGACCATGTAGAGAATGCCGATGAACACCACAAAAGCGGTGGAGAACCGGCGCAGCGCCATCGAACCGAGCCGGGCTTCGAGGAAGTCCGGCAGCGTGTAGGCGCCGGACCGCCGCAGCGGCGCGGCGACGAAGAGCATCAGCGCCAGGTAGCCCGCGGTGAACCCGATCGGGAACCACAGCGCGTCGGCACCCTCCTTGAGCACGATGCCCGCGACCCCGAGGAACGAGGCCGCCGACAGGTACTCACCGGAGATGGCGGCCGCGTTGCGCCGGGACCGCACGGTCCGGCGGGCGACCAGGAAGTCGTGCGTGCTGCTGGCGAACCGCGACGACCGGTGGCCGAGGTAGAACGTGACCATGCCGACCAGCACGATGCCGGTCAGCGCCCACGGGTTCAGCTGCACTCGAAGATCCTCGCACGTGAGGCGTGGAAGTCAGTTCTCGATCATGTCGACGAAGGCCCGCTCATGGCGTTCGGCCAGCCGGTTGTACCACAGGCCGACGCCCAGCAGCAGCGGGAACGGCGCCACGCCGAGCAGCAGCCACGCCACCGGCACCCCGATGACGCGCAGCCCGGCGAACCCCGGCGACAGGAAGAACGCCAGCGGCAGCGCGCCGAGCACCACCACCACCAGCAACCCGAGCAGCAGGCCGGTGCGCAGCTGCGCCTTGACCAGGTCCTTGATCAGCAGTTCGCCCCAGCTGGTCTGTTCCTCCAGCTCGACGCGGGCGCGCAGGGCGTTCGACTGCTTCGGGCCGGACAGCACCACCCGCTGGCGGCGTGGCCGCGCGTGGTGCTCCGGTTCGTGCGTGCCCTCGGGCAGCGAGCCGGACGGCACCGGCTCGGTCTTCGAGGTGGGCAGCGGTTCGACCCGGGGCGGTGGCTGGCGGCCGAGGTTCTTGCCCAGCGTCGGGTCGGGCTCGCGCACCCCGCCGATCTGGCGGTACGGGTCCCCACCGAGGGTCATGGCTAGCTGTTCCGCGAGGAGCCGACCAGCCGATCCTTCAGCTCACGGGTGTGCCTGCGGCTCACCGGCAGCAGTTTCTCCTCGTTGCCGATGACCACCTGGTAGCCGCCCTGGCCCATCCGCAGCTCGGTGATCAGCTGCAACGCGACCAGGTAGGACCGGTGGATCCGGACGAAACCCGCCTTCTCCCACCGCTCCTCCAGCTGGGCCAGCGGGATCCGGACCAGGTGGCTGCCGTCGGTGGTGAACAGGCGCGCGTAGTCGCCCTGCGCCTCGACCCAGCGCACGTTGGCGCGCGGGATGAGCTTGGTGTTGCCCGCCAGTTCGACCGCGATCACCTCGTCGTCGGTCTTCACCGGCTCCTGCCCGGCGGGCGCGGCGGGCGCGGGCGCGGCCTGCAGCGACTGCAGCACCCGCTTGATCGCCTTGTCCAGGCGTTCCTGCTTGCACGGCTTGAGCACGTAGTCGACCGCGCCGAGGTCGAAGGCGTTCACCGCCTCCTCGGGGTGGCCGGTGACGAAGACCAGCACCGGCGCCGGGTTCAGCGTGGCGAACACCCGCGACATCTCCATGCCGGACAGGCCGGGCATGTTGAGGTCCGCGAACACCGCGTCCACCGGGGCCATGCCGCGGTCCTTGCGGTAGCGCACCTCGGCGTCGTCGGAGGCGAGCAGGCGCAGCGCGTCGGTGGCGTCGGTGCAGGTGAAGATCCGCCGGATGTGCGGATTGTTCTCCAGGCAGTGGGCGAGTTCGGACAGCCCGTGCGGTTCGTCGTCGACGGCCAGCACCAGCAGACCCGGAGCGTCTTCTTGAGTACTCACAGTGACAAGCATCCTGCCTAGTGAAAGTGGCGATGTCCAGCCTCAGTTATAGGCGACGTGGGAGCGGATGTCTGCCGCCCCCACGTCGCCGATCGGTCACGGTGCGAAGGTGAACCAGTTGACGTTGACGAAGTCCGACGGCTGCCCGCTGCGGAAGCTCAGGTAGACGTCGTGGGTGCCGGTGACCCCGCTGATGTTGGCCGGGATCGTCTGCCAGCTCTGCCAGCCGCCGGTGTTGCCCACCGAGAACGACCCGATCGGCGGATTCGACAGGCTGTCCAGCCGCACTTCGACCAGCCCGCTCACCCCGCCGCCGGCGCCCGAGGCGACGCGCGCCTTGAACTGGGTGGCCGTCTGCGAGCCGAACCGGATGCCGTTGTACCTGGCCCAGTCGCCGTTCGCCGCGGTGGCCACGTTCTGGCCGCCGCCCGCGTCGGTGGTGGTCTGCGTGCTCAGGCCGTTCTGCTGCTGGAAGTTCTCGGCCTGGATGGTGCCGTAGGCGTCGGTGCCACCGGGATTGCTCCCGCCGCCGCCCCGCGTCCACGCCGCCACGTAGTCGACCACCATCGGGCGGCCCGGCACGGTGGCCGCGGTCGGCGTGCCGAAGCCGGCCACGCCGTTCGGGAAGGCGCCGCCCATGGCCACGTTCAGGATGATGAAGTACCCGGCGTGGCTGGTCATGTTGTTCCACGTGGTCGCGTCCAGCTGGTTCTGGCTGACCTGGTGGAACTGCTGCCCGTCGACGTACCAGCGCAACTGGTTGGGGCTGGTGCTGCGGTCCCACTCGAAGCCGTAGGTGTGGAACCCGGACTGGCAGGTGGACCCGGGGCAGGCGCGGCTGGCGCCGATGCCGTTGTTCTCGTTGCACGGCCCGCCGGGCGCGGTGCCGCAGTGCAGCACACCCCAGACGGAGTTGATGCCGTTGACGTTCTCCATGATGTCGTACTCGCCGATACCGGGCCAGTTCCACCAGTTGCCGCGGTAGGGCGAGCCGAGCATCCAGAACGCCGGCCAGTAGCCCAGTGCGGCGTCGCCGGTGACGTTCGGCATCTGCAACCGGCTTTCGACGCGCAGCACGCCGTTCTCCGGCGCCTTGAAGTCCTGCTTGTTGGTCTCGATCCGGGCCGAGGTCCAGTTCCCGGCGCCGTCGCGCAGCGGGGTGATGCGCAGGTTGCCGCCACCGTCGAGGCTGACGTTGGCGGGGTTGTTCGTGTGCGCGGCGATCTCGCCGGTGCCCCAGTTCGCGGGCCCGCCGGGGTACCCGTGGCCGAGGCTGAACCGCCAGTTGTTCTGGTTGGGCAGGGTGCCCGCGGCACCGTCGAAGTCGTCGGCCCAGACCTGCGTCCAGCCGGTGGGTGGCGGCGGAACGGACGCGCCGGCGGGCGCGGTCAGGGGCACGGTGATCAGCGCGGCGCCGACGATCGCGGCGCCGAGCGCCCGGGTGAGGCGCTTTCTTGCGGGTGCTGGGGAGTGGGGAGGAACGGGCATGGGGGTGACCTCCTTGTCAACCCGTACCAGTGGGGAGAGTGGTTTTGTTGTGGCCAACAACAAAGACAGGGTTAAAGAAACCCCAGCTCCCGACCCGGTGTCTGTAGCCCGTTCAGGTAAAAAAGGACTTAGAGGCCGAAGCGGGCCCACGCCGCCTTCGTGGAGACGGCGTCGAGCACGGCCGAAGCGGCGGCCGGCGCGCCCAGGCCGAGCTTCGCCAGCAGCGGCTTCTTCGGCTCGGCGATGGCGATCTCGGCGTCGGGGTAGCGCTCGGCGAGCACCTCGCGCAGGTTGCCGACCCCGTCGATCAGGCCCAGCTCGACGGCGTTCGCGCCCAGCCAGACGTCCCCGGTGAACAGCTCTTCGCCACCCTTGAGGCGCTCACCGCGGCGCTCCTTCACCCAGGTCACGAACAGCTCGTGCAGCTGCGAGTGGAGCTTCTTCAGCCACTCGACGTCCTCGGGCTTCTCCGGGCTGAACGGGTCGAGGCGCGACTTGTTCTCCCCCGCGGTGTGCAGGCGTCGCTCCACGCCGAAGCGCTCGAGCAGGCCGGTGAACCCGAACCCGCCGCTGATCACGCCGATCGAGCCGACCAGCGAGGTGCGGTGCGCGAAGATCTCGTCGGCCGCGCAGGCCAGCCAGTACCCGCCCGAGGCCGCGACGTCCTCGGCGAAGGCCAGCACCGGCACGCCCTTCTTGTCCGCGAGCTGCCGGATCCGCTCGGCGACCAGCCCGGACTGGGTGGGCGCGCCACCCGGCGAGTTGATCAGCAGCGCGACCGCCTTGAGCCGCTCGTGGTCGAAGGCGCGGGTCAGCGCGGACTCCACCGCGGACAGGTTGATCGCTCCCCTGGTCAGCGGCGAGGCCTGCGGGGTGATCACCCCGTGCAGCTTCACCACCGAGACCACGTCCTTGCGCTCGCCGCGCTCGGCGAGGCCGGGGATCCGGGAGGTCAGCTTGTCCGTCACGCTCATGCCGCCACCCTACCGGCGGTCGGCGGTGGGCCGTCCTCCGTCGCGTGACGTGGGCGGACGGTGCCGCGCGGCGTGGCTGCGGCCCCGCTGCGGCTGCACCACCGGCTGGTGTACGACGGCGGCGGGCACCGAGTCGGCGGCGGGCTCGCGGTCCTGCGGGGACTCGGTGTACTCCGGCACGCTGGCCCGGACCCCGCGCGCGTACTTCGGCACCCGCAGGGTCACCTTCATGCCCGCGCCCGGCGCGGTTTCCACGGTCAGCGCGTACTCGTCGCCGAAGAGCTGGCGCATGCGCTGGTTGATGTTGCCGAGGCCGACGTGCGCGCCGGTCTGGTGCGAGTCGTGCAGTTCGGACAGCCGCGCCGGGTCCATGCCGACCCCGTCGTCCTCCACGCTGATCAGCGCCTCGTTGCCGTGGTCCTGGGCGATCACGGTGACCGTGCCGCCGTTCGGCTTGTTCCACAGCCCGTGCTTGACCGCGTTCTCCACCAGCGGCTGGATGATCAGGAACGGCACCACCACGGAGAGCACCTCGGGCGCGATCTTCAGCCGGACGTTGAGCTTGCCGGCGAACCGCGCGCTCTCGATGGTCAGGTAGCGGTCGATGTTCCGCAGTTCCTCGGCGAGCGAGGTGAACATGCCGGAACTGCGGAAGATGTAGCGGGTGAAGTCGGCGAACTCCTGGAGCAGCTCGCGCGCCTCCTCCGGATCGGTGCGGATCAGCGAGGAGATGGTGTTCAGCGCGTTGTAGACGAAGTGCGGCGAGATCTGCGCCCGCAGCGCCTTGACCTCGGCCTGCTGCAGCTGGAGCTTGGAGTCCTCCAGCCGCGCCAGCTCGAACTGGGTGCGGACGAACTGCGAGACCGCGTCGGCCATCTCGACCAGCCGCTTGCCGCGGGTCCGGCCGACCACGATCAGCACCGCCTGGGTCTGCTCGTCGACGATCAGCGGCACGATCACCGCGGTGCGCATCAGGCAGTTGCCGCGGTGGTTGCAGGGCAGCTTCTCGTGCCCGACCACCTCGCGCCGGTGCCGCCGGATGGTCACCGCGATCGCGTCGCGCAGGTCGTCGTAGTGCTCGTTGGCCTCGCCGTCCCAGGACAGCAGGGTGCCGTCGCGGTCGGTGATGCCCACCGCGACGCACTTGAGCGTCTCCAGCATCTGGGTGGTGATCCGGTCGGCGGAGTTCCCGTCGAGGCCGCGCCGCAGGTCCGGCGTGGCCTTGGACATCCGGCGGACGGCTTCGAGCACGGCGTCGTCGACGAAGCTCGCCGGACGGCGGCTCCGGACGAGCACGACGATCAGCAAGATCACCGCGACGGCCGCGACGCTCCACGGGATGATCTGCGCGAGTGGCAACCCGGACACGGCGTTTATGCTCTGCGCTCCGGCATCCGGGTGCAAGGGGCTTTCCTCCACTTTCTGTGCATGATCAACGACACGGCGCTACCCATTGTTACACCGGTGGGGGACGCCGCACCGCTGACCTGGTGGTTCGCCGGATGTCGGGCCGCCGGCCCCGGCGGCACGCTCGGTGCATGACAAAGCGATCACGGAAGCTCCTGGTGGGTGCGCTGGCCGCCGGACTGGTCGCGGCGGGCGCGGGCCCGGTCACCGCGGCGGCCGATCCGGTTCACGCTGCGTTGAGGACCACCGTCACGAACGGGTTCCCCGGTGCACTCGTTCAAGTGCGCGACGGCGAGCGCCCTACCTGGAGGACGAGGACTGGGGGTACCAACTACCTGCTCACCGGGCTGGTCGTGGAGGCCGGACACGACTTCGGCACCGAACTGCGGTCCCGCATCCTGGCGCCGCTGGGCCTGGAGTGACTACTTGAGCAAGCGCGAGAGCCGCCGGTCGGCCAGGAGTTTGCCGCCGGTCTGGCAGGTCGGGCAGTACTGGAAAGCCTTGTCCGCGAAGGAGATCTCCCGGACGGTGTCCCCGCAGACCGGGCACGGCAGCCCGGCGCGGGCGTGCACCCGCAGCCCCGAGCGCTTCTCCCCTTTGAGCCGCGCGGCGGCCTGGCCGACCGAACGCTCCACGGCGTCGGTGAGCACGCCGGAAATCGCCCCGGACAGGCGGTCCAGCGCGTCCTCGGAGAGCTTGCCGGTGGTCGCGTAGGGCGAGAGCTTCGCGGTGTGCAGGATCTCGTCGGAATAGGCGTTGCCGATGCCGGCGATCAGGGACTGGTCGGTGAGCGCGGTCTTGAGCCGCTCGGTGCGGCCCTTGAACAACTCGGCCAGCTTCGTCCGGTCCACCGTCAGCGCGTCCGGGCCGAGGCGGGCGATGCTCGGGATCTCGGTGGGATCGCGGGTGATCCACACCGCGAGCCCCTTCTTCGTCCCGGCCTCGGTCAGGTCGAACCCCGGACCGGACAGGTGCACCCGCAGCGCCAGCGGCCCCTTGCCGGGCTTGGGCGGGGTCGGCGAGAGCGAGTCGGACCAGCGCAGCCAGCCCGCCCTGGCCAGGTGCGTGACCAGGTGGATGCCGTCGCAGTCGAGGTCGAGGTGCTTGCCGAACCGGCCGGCCGCGGTGACCTCGCGCCCGTGCAGTTCGGTCCACGCCGGGCTGACCGTCTTCAGCACCGTCATCGAGGCCACGTCGACCCGGCTGACCGCCCGCCCGACGGCGAACTCGCGCAGGTGGTGCGCCAGCGCTTCGACCTCGGGCAGTTCGGGCACGTTCTACTCCACCGGGTGCAGGGGCCCGTCGAAATCGGGCAGCGAGTGCTTCTGGATGGTCTTGGCGATCCGGCTCATCTCGCCGCGCACGGTGAACATGCCGCGCACGGTGCCCACCCAGCGTTCCGACGGGCGTTCACCGGTGGCGTCGCCCTCGGTCTCGGCGACCACGGTCCACGGCCGCCGCAGGATCCAGCGCAGCGGGAAGAAGATGATGATCAGCAGCAGCGCCAGCAGCACCCAGCTGGGCACCACCACGTCCTCGGGCATCCACACCACCAGGATCACCGCGAGCACCACGGTCACGAACAGCATCGCGATGCCGGGCGCGTGGCTGCCTGCCACGTCGTGCTCGAAATCGTCCGCGGTGGCCGGTGGACGCCACTCCAACTGGCTCCGGAGAACCCATTCACGACCGTCGGCACCATGTACCAGGCGGTTCATCCACAGCCTCCAGGCGAGCAGCGCGGTATGAGCCCGACCACGGTACCGCGAGCCGCTCGTCCAGCGCGAGATCGGAAAGTCACCCGGTGGTCGCTCAGGGTGTCGATGCGGTCACGTCGTCGCTGGTGCCGGTGGGTTCCTCGGTCTGCTCGGGGGCATCGTCGCTGCTCGTGGGCTTGATGCTGCTCGTCGGCGCGGGGAGCTTGGAGGTGGCCGGCTCGGAGGTCTCCGGCGCGGTTTCAGTGGTGCTCAGGGTCTCGTCCGGGTAAGGCTCGACGTCGTCGCGCGGGGTGTTGCTCTCGTCCGGGTTGTTCGGGTCGGTCACCATCGGCTCGTCGCCGGGGTCCGTGGTGCCCGGGAGGTCGCGCTCGCCGGGCAGGACCACCCCGTCGGCCGAGCCGCCGGGCAGCGCGGGCAGTTCACCCGGCCCCGGCTGCGGCGGCGCCGGCTGGTGCGGCTGGCCCGGCAGCGGGGACGCCTCGTTGTGCAGGGACTCGGTGGCGATCATCGGTGGCCGCGGCGCACCCGGCGGCGGCACCACCGCGGGTTCGGCGGCGATCAGTTCCTGCCCGGCAAGACCCGGCAGGCCGAGGCGGAACGGCTGCGCCGTCTCGTCCACCATCGGGCCGACCGCGACCCCGACCACCCCGGCCGCCGCCGTCGAGGCCAGCGCCATGCCGACCTTCATCTTCGAGCCGACCAGCAGTCCCTTGAGGCCCGCCAGCAGCCCGCCCGCCTGGAGTCCCTCGAGGGTGAGCGCGGAAGCGGGCAGCAACAGCACGATCACCCCGGAATGAGCCCGCAGCGAGGAGCAGACCTCCCGGAGCTCGTCCGCGGTGGCGCGGCAGGAGGCGCAGCCGAGCAGGTGCGCCTGGATGCGGCGGGCTTCGGTGCCGGTGACGCTGCCGGCGGTGTAGCCGCCGAGCTTCTCGATCACCGCGCGGCAGCCGTCGGCACCGCGGTGCACGGAGAGGTGGGCCTGGAGGTAGGCCGCGCGCAGGCCCTGGCGGGCGCGGCGGGCCAGCGCGGCTGTCGCGTTCGCGCTCAGGCCGAAGTGGGGTGCCACCACCGCGGGCTGCTCACCCTCCACTTCGGTCTGCCAGAGCACGGTGCGCCAGCGCTCGGGGAGGCTGGTGAAGGCGCGGGTGATCAGCGTGTGCTCGGCGGTGCGCGCATGCGCGTCGGCACCGGCGCCGGCGCGGTGGGTCAGCTCGTCCTCGGAGACCGGAACATCGCGGCGGGCGCCGTGCCACTCCCAGGACACGCGCCGGGCGACGGTCAGCAGGTAGGCGCGCACGTTGTCCCGCGGGCCGGAGCCGCGGCGGAGGGCTTGGAGCACGCGGAAGAAGGTCTCCGCCGTGATGTCCTCGGCCTCGGAGCGGTCCGACGCCAGCCCCAGCGCCAGCCGCCGGACGGCGGCCGCGTGCAGCTCGAACAGCTCGCCGAAGGCCGCGTCCTCGCCGTCGCGCAGGCGCTGCAGGAGCGCGGGCTCCGCACTGAGCGGAGGCGGCGCCGTACTCTGCTCGGTCATCCAGCCAGGCACCTCCCCGCCAAACGCTAACCCGTTCGGTTGAATGTGGACACCATACGGAGCGAACTCGTGGCCGTCACCCCTCGTGCGCCAAGGGTAACCAAAGAGCCACAGTCCGGGTGGGTAAAAGTGCCCCCTCGTGGGTCGCCGGTCCCGGGCCGTTGTATAGTTTGCACCGCACCGGCGGAGATCGCCGGGTAAGCGGATGTAGCGCAGCTGGTAGCGCATCACCTTGCCAAGGTGAGGGTCGCGGGTTCGAGTCCCGTCATCCGCTCCACACTCTTCGTGTTGCGTGTTCGGTGGGGCTTCGCCCCACCTTCCCCGGTTGGCGTGTGTCGCCTTTTTGTGGGGGCCTAGCCCCCACACCCCAGCCGGGGGGATCCCCCGGACCCCCATCGTGGTGGTTGGGTTTGCGCCTCGGGTTCCCCATCGTGGTGGTTGGGTTTGCATCTCGGTCTCCACCTCTGTGGCTGGGTTTTTGCCTCGCCCCCACCGCGGTAAGTGGGTTTGCGCCTCGGTCCCCATCTCAGTGGCTGGGTTTCGCCTTGCCCCCCACCGTGGTGATTGGGTTCGCACCTCGGTCCCCCACCGTGCCGCTTGGGGTTGTGCTTCGGGTTTCTCTGTTGCGGTGCCTGGGGTTGCCTTCGCCGTGGGCTTGACGTTGTGAGCGTTGGGAATTCACCTGGATGTTGTGGGAGTGGTGTGGTAGTGACGGGATGGTGGGTTGATCACTGGTTGTGGCGAATGTCGGGTTTTTCCTGTGGGGGTGCGGCCGATTGGGCGCGGGGTGAGCGGGCGGGGGTCACTGGTGGTGCGGATGGATGGCTTGGTCTAGTCCAATTGTGTTGTGGTCTAGACCATGGTGACAGTGGTCACCTAGACTCGGTGGACCCAGCTCCCCCGTTTTCGCTTCGCTTATCCACCAAGGAGTAAGCATGGCCAAGAAAATCCTGGGCAGAATCGCCGCGATCGCGGCCGGCGCCATCGCCCTGCCGGTGGTGCTCGCCGGCGTGGCGCAGGGCCACGGCTACACCACCAACGCCCCGAGTCGCGCGCTCCACTGCAAGACCGGGGCGGTCACCAACTGCGGCCCGATCCAGTGGGAACCGCAGAGCGTCGAGGGGCCGAAGGGCTTCCCGGCCGCCGGTCCCGCCAACGGCAAGATCTGCGCCGGCGGGCTCGGGCAGTTCGCCCAGCTCGACGACCCGCGCGGCGGCAGCTGGCCGGCCAAGCAGGTGAGCAGCGGGTCGAACCTGACCTTCAGCTGGACCCTCACCGCGGCGCACGCCACCACGTCGTTCCGCTACTTCATCACCAAGAACGGCTGGAACCCGAGCGCGCCGCTGACCCGCGACCAGCTGGAGAGCCAGCCGTTCTACTCGGTGCCGTTCGGTGGCCAGCGGCCCGGCTGGACCGTCACGCACACCGGCAAGCTGCCCGCCAAGTCCGGCAGGCACCTGATCCTCGCCGTGTGGGACATCGCCGACACCGGCAACGCGTTCTACCAGTGCGCGGACGTGCAGTTCTGAGTTGATCCCCGACTCCGGGGCGGATCGGCCTGCCTCCCTGCTGCGGCCGGTCCGTCCCGGGTTTCAGAATTCGGCGTAGGCGTCCTCGTCGACCACGGTCGGCACGACCGGCGAGAGGAACGGGTCGGCGCACTCGGTGACCTGGCCGCGCACCATCCGGTACACGCGGAACTCGTTGCCGTGCGCGAAGTCCTCGTCGTCGTGGACGTGCAGCAGCCCGTACGAGGCCGGCGCCAACTCCCCGACGCGGATGAACAGGTGCAGCAGTGAGGCGCCCACCGTGCTCGGGCGCTTCAGCACCCCGCCGAGGTGCAGCACCGGCACGCCGTTGGCGTAGCGCAGGTCGACCAGCTGCGCGTTGCCGAACTCCCGCACCACGCGGCCCACGCGTTCGACCGCACGTTCCAGCAGCCCGTCCGGTTCGTCGCCGTCCGCACTGACCTGGATCGTCACCCACCCGTGGTATTCGAACATGTCAAGAGCCTAATTCCAGCGGCTACGCGGGCTCTTTGAAGGGTCGTGGTCGGGGAGTTCACCCCCAGATCACGAATTCGCCCGGCTGAGTTCTGCCACCGACCTGGTGAGGCCGTCGCGAGCCAACCGGTGCAACACGTCCGCCGCGGTGCCCGGGGGTCGGCGCCAGGCATCGGCGAGCCGCTGCACGCAACCCCAGACGACGTGGGCGTTGACCCCGATCAGGTCCAGCACCAGATCGTCCGCGCTCTTCGGCTCGATGTCCCAGGCGGCCAGCACGTCCGCCGGGAAGTCGCGGAGATTGCCGGTGACCAGCACCTGTGCTCGCGCCTTGATCGCGGCGGCGAGCACGTGCCGGTCGTCGGGATCGGGCAGTTCGATCGCCGGGATCAACGGCTCGTAGCCGACGACCAGGCAATCGCGCACCGCGGTGATCATCAGCTTGCGGGTCCGGTCGAGCTGGGCGGGGTCGAGATCCGGCCGGTTCTCGGCGAGGTTGCCGAAGACCTCGTCAAGGATCCGGTCGGACCACTTGGCCTGCACCAGACCCGACTGGGCCAGCCGGATCAGCAGATCGCGCAGCGTGCTCGGGTACAGCACGCAGGCGTCGTAGAGAACGACGAAGCTCACCCAGGCTGGTCCATTTCCTGGGTGAGCACCGCCAGTTCATCAGCGGCCTCCCGGCGGCGGCGATCGTCGTCCCGGAGGTAGTCGAGCAACGAATCCGCGCGGACCCGTCGATGCTTGCCGACCAGCCGGAACTCGATCTCGCCCGCGTCGAGCAGGCCGATCAGGTACGGACGCGAAACGTTGAGCAACTCGGCCGCCTGCTGAGTGGTCAGTTCGGCGTGCGCGGGCACCACCGAGACCCCGTGCCCGGCCGCCATGTGCGCCAGGATCGTGGCGAACAGTTCGACCGCGGCCCGCGGCACGACCAGTTCTCCGCCGTCCTCCTCGTCGACCCGCACCCGGACGGTGTCCGGCCCGTCCGGGTGCTTCGCCAGATAGGCCTTCACCTGCTCCAATGCCGCGTCGGCGGTGGTGATCTCCTGTTCTCCGGGATGCGTTGAAGCCAAGCTCGCGAGACTCATGATCACACCTCCTATTCGAATTATCCGCAACAAACGAAGCAGACGCAACCACGCCTACGCGACCGGCTCCCAGAGGGTGAGGAAGGCGGCGGCTTCACTCCGGATCCAGTGGTCCAGCCGGTCCCGGTCGCGGCGGCCCAGGGTGTACGCCTTCGCGCGGCGCACGTCCAGGACCAGGGGGTCGCCGCCGTGGGGCAGGAGGTCTTTCATCCTCAGCTCCATCAGGCGCAGCGCCAGGTGCGCCGCGTCCCTGGTCAGCGGCTCCTCCTTGAAGTACAGGTGCACCGCGTGGTCCTGCCCCGCCTTGGTGCGGAGGCCGAACTGCGGGGTGATCCCCACCTCCAGCGCGCCACACCGCCAGCGGGCGCGGCCGACGTTCAGCACCGCCGGTTTCCGCCGCCCCAGGTAACGCAGCCAGCCGTCGGCCACCGCCCGGTAGTGCGGCGCCGAGCGCGGCGTGGCGTTCGCGACCAGGATGTCCATCGCGGCGGCGTCCATGTCCGCCTCCCGGCCGGTGCGGATCGCCGCCGCCGCGCGCCGGTAGAAGTCGAAGCCCGAGGGCTCCGGGTTGTCGTACATCCGCCGTTGCCGCCGCACCAGCGTGGCGCGCTTGGCGCCCGCACTGCTGCTGCAACTGACGAAGGTGGGCAAGGTTACATAGGCCACAGCGCCCTCCAGCTCTCCCGCGCGACTGCCTCAAGTATAGAACACATGTTCGAAAAATGCCCCTCTATCTGGGGATTTACCGCGTTCGAACACGCCTCACCCACGCCCGGGGCAACCGGGCGCCGCCGGGCATGCCGACGTTCGGCGGTTGTCCGGATTTCGCCCGGTTTCATAAGGTTCGGCCAACGCTGGGGAAACATCCGACCGTTTGGGGGCCGCTGATGGCTGGGATTCGACGTCGCGACGTGATGACGGGCGCGGTCGCGCTCGCCGGTGCCGCGGCCATCGGGCTGAACCCCGCGACCGCCGCGGCGGCGGGCAGGCAGCGCCCGGGCGCCGCGGCCAAGCCGGACCTGGCCTTCGGCGACTACCCGGTGGTGGCCAGGGTCCGGGCGCAGCGCGCGCTCGAACACCTCAAGGTGCTCAGCGACCAGATCGGCCCGCGCATCGCGGGCACCGCCGGCGAGCTGAAGGCCCGCGACCACATCGCCAGCACGCTGTGGAAACTGCGGTACCAGGTGACCGTGCAGCCGTTCCCGGTCGCGGACAAGTTCCTCGGCCGGATCCGGGTCGGCGACGAGACCTGGCAGACCGGTTCGTCCCCGCAGGGCGCGCAGAACGCCACCTTCTCCGGTGAGGTGGTCGACGTCGGCAGCGGGGCGGCGGACAGCTTCCCCGCCGACGTCACCGGCAAGATCGTCTTCTACGCGGGCGTCACCAACAACGCCACCGCCTACCAGCTCGCCGCCGAGCGCGGGGCCGCCGCGGTGCTGATCGGGCGGCTGAGCGCGACCGCCGACCGCAAGCTGTCGGCCTTCTCCCCGACCATCCCGACCCCGGTGACCATCCCGGTGCTCGGGCTGGCCCAGGTGCAGGCGGAGAAGCTGCGCGCCAGGCTGAAGTCCGGCAGCACCTCGCTCGAGCTGTCATCGGACCACTACACGAACCTGACCTCGTACAACGTGATCGCCGAGCGCCCGGCCACGGTGCCCAGCGCGGACCAGGGCGTGGTCATGATCTCCGCGCACTACGACAGCGTGCCCGGCTCCCCCGGCGCGAACGACGACGGCAGCGGCACCGTGCTGTGCCTCGAACTCGCCCGCGTGCTGCGCTACCTGCCCACGCGCAAGGCGGTGCGCTTCGCGCTGTGGGGTTCGGAGGAGTACGGGCTGATCGGCAGCCGGTACTACGTCAACAACCTGCCCGACGCCGAGGCGAAGCGGATCGCCGGCTGCTTCCAGAACGACATGGTCGCCACCAGCTACGACCCGGCGACGGTGTACTGGCTGCTCTCGGTCGACGGGGCCGACAACGCGGTGACCCAGGCCGTCGGCGCGGCCGCGGAACGCCTCGGCTACGACCCGCGCGTGCAGGGCCCGGTGGCCCGCGGCTCCAGCGACCACGTGCCGTTCTTCGAGCGGGGCATCGCCTCGGGCAACTTCAGCTGGCGCGGGGAATCCGGCCCGGCCGCGCTGGAGCCGACCTACCACACCCCGGAGGACACCATCGCCGACAACGTCAGCCTGGAGCGGCTGCAGGTGTCGCTCGAACTCATCGGCGCCGCCGCCTACGACCTGCTCCGGCGGGAGTGAACGGTCAGCTCTGGGCGCCGAGGCCGACCGGGCAGGAAACGCCCGTGCCGCCAAGGCCGCAGTAGCCGTTCGGGACCTTGTGCAGGTATTGCTGGTGGTAGTCCTCGGCGTAGTAGAACTCGCCCAGCGGCGCGACTTCGGTGGTGATCGCGCCGTGGCCGGCCGCGGTCAGGGCGGGCTGGAACGTCGCGCGCGAAGCTTCGATCTCCGCGCGCTGCGCGTCGTCGGCGTAGTACGCCGCCGAGCGGTACTGCGTGCCGACGTCGTTGCCCTGGCGCATGCCCTGCGTCGGGTCGTGGCCCTCCCAGAACACCTTCAGCAGCTGCGCGTACGAGACCTCGGCCGGGTCGAACACCACCAGCACCACCTCGGTGTGCCCGGTCAGGCCGCTGCACACCTCTTCGTACGTCGGGTTCGGGGTCTCGCCGCCGGCGTAGCCGACCGCGGTCGAGTACACGCCCGGCGTCTGCCAAAACAGGCGCTCGGCGCCCCAGAAACAGCCGAGGCCGAACACCGCCGTGCGCAGGCCCGACGGGAACGGCGGCTGGGTCCGGCGGTCGGTGAACACCGCGTGGAATTCGGGGGTGACCAGGGGTTCGGTGCGGCCGGGAAGCGACATGGGACCACTGTACGCACCCCGGTCGAGCCACTCCCGGAGCTGATCACGCACCATGAGAGCCACCATGGGTAACCGGGGAGGCAAACGCAGCGTGGTCGTCACGGCCGCGCTCCTCGTCGTTCTCGCGATCCCGCCGACGGCCGCGTGGCTGGCGTGGGGCAGCGGCGCGAACCCCGACCGCGAGGTCCAGCCGACCGAACTGGCCGACCCCGAACCCCGCCGCCCCGGCCCGCCGCCGCTGCCGCTGGTCACCCCGCCCGGCGACCTGTTGATCGACCGCGCGAGCCGGCTCTCCTCGCTGGTCTCCTACCAGCTGTTCAGCCAGGAGGAACTCGACGAGCTGGTGGCCACCGGGGTGGCCGTGGCGCACCTGCGGATGACCCGCGAGAACGGGGTGAACCTCCTGCTCAGCCGGTTCACCGCGCGCGACGACGCCGAGCCGGAGGTGACCAAGGAGGCGCTCGACGGCATCTACGCCGCGGGTGGGCACCAGCGCGTCGAACCGGCGCCGGCCGGGGTGACCGTCCGCCGGTTCACCGAAGCACCCGACGCCCCGACCGTCTCGTACCACGCGCACTACGTCCGCGGCCGGGACGTGCTGCGCATCGACGCCAGCGGTGAGGGCGGACTGGTCGGCGAGAAGATCGACCAGGCCTTCGGCGCGCTGCTCGGTGAACAGACCGAGGCCTTCCCCGCCGGGGAGCCGCGATGAGGACCCCGGTGATCCTGCTGTCCGCGAGCGCGGCCGTGCTCACCGCGTACGGCTACCTCTTCGGCCAGTGGGCTGACCTCCACGACCAGCGCTTCGGCCTCCTCGACGTGACCAGGGAGTGGATCGCCCGCCCGCTCGGGCTCGGTGAGGACTTCGGGCCGCTCGGGCTGATGCTCCTGCTGGTCGCCGCCGGGTACGCGGCGGCGGCCGGGCGCGCGCCCGGTGAGCTGTACCCGCTGGCCGCGCTCGTGGTCGTCGCCCACCTGCTGCCGCCGACCGCCGGGCTGGTGCCGCTGGGCTGGGTGGCGGTGCTCGCGCTCGTGGGCTTCCTGCTGGCCAGGGGGACCGCGCTGCTGCCGGCCCGGTTCCGCTGGACCGGCCAGCTGGCGCAACTCGTGCTCGCGCTGAACGCCGTGGCGCTCACCGACTTCGTGCCCGACCTGCCCGCCGCGGCCGCCTTCTTCCCGTTGTTCGTGGTCGGCCAGCTGCTGCACACCAATCGCGCCGGGCTGCTGCCCGCGTGGGCCTGCGGCCTGCTGATCGCCGCCGCGCTGGCGGTGGTTTCGATCGCCGACCGGGTGGTGCCCGAGCTGGACGGCTGGTGGTACCCGCTGGCCGCGACCTACGCCGTGCTGCTCGGCGCGGTCGCCTTCCTGCTGGCCGGGCCCACCGCGGACCGGATCGCGGCGAACCCGGTGGTCGGCTGGCTCGCCGACCGGGTGTGGTGGCTCATCCCGCTCTACGCCGCCGTCGGCCACCCGCTGGCCGAACTGCTCCCCCACCCGGCCGGGATCCTGCTGGCCGTCGCCGGCGTCGGACTGCTCGCCGAGTGCGGCCACCGCGGTGCCCGGCTGCTCGTCCAGCGCACCAAGGAGGCGGTGTGACCCAGACCGCCGAACGACCGGCGCCGGCCGAGGCGCCCGCCCGCGGCTCGCACTACATGCACGGGCTCGACGTGCTGCGCGTGATCTGCTCGGTCGCGGTGCTCTACAACCACGTCGCGGGCTGGGCGAAGATGCGCGGGGCCGGCGATTTCTGGATCGCGGACCTGATCGAGGGCGGCGTGGTCGACTCGCTGCACCTCAACGAACTGCTCGGCTTCGTCGGCGTCGGCACGTTCCTGGTGATCAGCGGTGTGGTGGTGACGCACGTCAGCACCCGCGAGACGCCGGGGCAGTTCCTCGCGCGGCGGGCGGTCCGGCTGTTCCCCGCGCTGTGGGTGGCGATCCTGCTGGCCTGGGTGCTGGCGCTGACCGGCGCGCTCGGCGTGAACCACCCGCCGGACTTCGGCGACCTGCTGCTCAACCTCGGCCTGCTCAACTACAGCTTCGCGGACGCGTCCACGCTGCTCGCGGTCACCTGGACGCTGACCGTGCAGGTGGTCTTCTACCTGCTCGCGGCGGCGACCATCCCGCTGCTGAAGCGGTGGCCGTGGCTGCCGCCCGCGATCGCGGCGGCACTGGTTTCGGTGCTGATCTCGTTCACCAACAACCCCACCGAGGGCGGTCCGGCGAGCCTGCGCATCATTGCCTCGTTCCTGCCGGTGCTGTTCCTCGGGCAGCTGGTGATGCTGGTGCGCGGCAAGCGGCTCGCCCCGCTGCCCGCGATCGCGCTCGGCCTGGTGCACCTGTGGCTGGCCGCCCGCGCGGCGGCCACCTGGAGCGGCACCCCGGACGGCCCGGCCTACGTCCGCACGCTGGTGCTGATCCTGCTCCTCCTGCTGTTGTGCACCAGGGCGAACGGCCGGATCGCGCGCTCGCGGGTGATCAAGGTGCTGGCCGACCGCACCTACGCGGTCTACCTGCTGCACTTCGCGGTGGTGCTGGGCACGCTGAACCTGCTCGCCGATCCGCTGGGCTTCTGGCCCGCGCTCGGCATCGGCCTTACTGTGCTCGCCATCACAACGGAACTGCTGCACCGGTTCGTCGAGCGCCCCCTGGCGCGGGGTTTCCGCCGCTGGGAGGCCCGGCGGGCCGAGCGCAAGCGAGAAATCACCCGATCCAGCGACCGGTAACCTGCCGATAGGGCACACTGGTCCCGCTGAACAGACCGACCATGGAGCATGCGATGGGCTGGCAGGAAGAGCTGCGGCTGCTCGACGCCAAGCTGGCCGACGGCAGCCTGACACCGGCCCAGCACCGCAAGATGCGCGACGAGCTGCTGGCCGCGGCTTCGGGCGGGGGCTCGACGTCCCCGGTGGCCGCGCCGCGGCGCGAGTCGACCGATCCGGCGATGCAGGAGACCACCGTGCTGCCCCGGATCCCGGTGGCCGGTCAGCCGATGCCGGCCGGCCAGGCCAAACCGCCGCCGCACGCGGTGGCCGGTGGGCGGCCCGCGCCGAAGGTGGTGGAGAGCAGGCCGACCCTGCCGCTGGGCAACCAGGAACCGAAGCAGCCGCCGAACGCGGCGGCGCTGCTGGCCGGCGACCGGCCGACCACCGCGCCGAGCCCGGCCGACCAGCGGGCCACCGAGGCGATGGCCGTGCCACCGCGTGGCCTGGCCCGCGGGCGCAGCGTGCTCTCCCCGGTCGCGGCCCACCAGCCGACCCGGCCCTACGCCACCGAGGCGCAGCGCAGCTGGACCACGCCGCCGCCGTCCTACGAGTACGACCAGGACGACCACGCCCCGCGCCGCAGCGGCCCGACCTGGCTGTTCCTCGCGGTGGGCGTGCTGCTCGCCGGTGGTCTGCTGGCCGGTGGCGTGTGGTTGCTGTCGAAGGACGAGCCCGCGAGCAACGCCGCGGCCCCGCCGCCGCCGTCGGCCCCCGCGCAGTCGAGCGAACTGCCCCCGCCGCCCGCGGACCTGCCGCTGGAGCAGCGCCTGCCCGAACTGCCGGGCACGCAGAACGCGAACAACTCGACGATGGCGATCGACAAGGGCACCGAGCTGAAGCTGTACGCGCCGGAAACGGCGAACATGTTCAAGCAGAACGGCGCCAGCGAGGTGGTCTACCGCTCCAGCTCCGACGGCACCGACGGCTACCTGGTGATGGTGGTGCCCGCCGGTTCGCCGGAGGGCGCCAAGAACATCGCCGACCAGTTGCGCAAGGCCGCGTCGGAAACCGGGTTCACCCAGCTCAACCTCGGCCTGCCGCCGGGGAAGAGCGCGCTGGCCGGCTCCAACACGGTCGGCCGGATGAACGCGACCTGGTACACCTCGGAGAACCTGGCCGTCGCGGTCTGGGTCTCGCAGGGCTTCGACAAGCAGCAGTTCGCGCTGGGCGAGCGGCTCAAGGGCACGCTGGCCAAGGTCGAGACCGCGCTGCCGCCGAGCTGATCAGGGGGTCTGCCCCGGCCGCAGCCGGTCCCCGCACGAACCGCGCGGGTCGGCCCGGCGGTCGTGGTTGACCCGGTTGGTGACCACGGCGGCGTAGTCGCGGACTTCCTGGAGCTTCGCCATCGACGGCACGGCGTCCTTGCGCACCCAGTCGCCCTTGGGGCCGCCCTCGAAGAGCGGGTAGTAGTCGCGGTCGAGGCGGGCGTCCTCGGTGATGCCGCTGATCTGCGACCACGGTTCGTGCGAGTGCACGAAGGTCGGCTTCACCTCGTCGAACACGTAGTCCCGCAGCCGGTCGTGCCGCCCGGACCCGGCGAGGTCGGCGATGCGCGCGTGGGTCAGGCCGACCAGGTCGACCACGCGCAGCCTGCTGGTCAGCGCCGTTCCGCCGACGTCGGGCACGAGCAGCGTGCCAGACCCGGGCGGGACCCCGAGCACGTCGGCGTACCCGTTGAACACGCGGCCGTAGCGGTCGGCGACCAGGCACACCGGCACGATCGGTGCCTCGACGTGCTTCTCGGTCGACTCGGCGAAGGCGGCGACCGTGGGCAACGCGGCCAGCACCACCACCCCGATCACCGCCAGCCGCCGCAACCCGCGCACGAACGCCACCGCCTCGGCGAGGACGAAGACCAGGAGCAGCGCGGCGATCGGCCAGAACGGCGTGGCGAACCGGAGTTCCCCGCCGGGTTCCGGGCCGAGCACGCAGAACACCACCGCCGCCAGCCCGAGGAACAACAGCAGCACGCTCAGCGCGTCCCGCCGCCCGGACCCCTTGGCCAGCAGCACGCCGATCCCGGCCGCCAGCACCAGCGAAAGCCACGCCCCGGCATACGCCAGCAGGTCGCCGGCGAGCGCGAAGGTGTCCAGTCCCGGGAAGTCCTGCCCCTTCGCGACCGCGGTGTTCGGCACCAGCCGGTCGAACGTCAGGTACCGCCAGAGCAGGTAACCGCCGTACGGCACGGCGAACACCAGCACCGAGACCGCCCCCGCGCCCAGCGCGTTCGGCAGCCGGTACCGGCGCGCGAACAACTGCAGCGCCAGCGGGTACGCGATGACGTACAGCGCGCCGTCCGGCCGGGTCAGCGCGGCGAGCGCGGCGAGCAGCCCGGCCCCCACCACGACCGAGGTGCGGGAGAGGTCGTTGCCCGGCAACGCGCGCAGGATGATCGCCGCCAGCCAGCTGACCGCCAGTGCGTAGAGCGAGTTCTCCAGTCCGGACACCACCCACATCACATAGGACGGGATGAGCGCGAGCACCGCGCCGGCGCCGAAGGTGAGCAGTGCGGGCCGCTTGGTGAACCCCTTCGCCGCGTGGTGCAGCGCGGCAAGCACACCCGCGGTGGCGAGCAACCCGAGCAGTTTCGGGTAGAGCACGTAGTCCGGGATGCCGAACCAGACGCCGGTGTCGAAGAGGCCGAGCAGTTTGCCGAGAACGTGCAGGAGCAGCCAGGCCGGATTGGAGAAGCCTTCGACGGCGTCCCCGCCGGGCTGCAGCACCGGGCCCGCCCCGTCGGCGATGTTCCTGGCGTAGGCGAAGGTGATCGCCGCGTCGTCGATGAGCCAGTCGCCGTAGAGCAGACCGTGCGCGGCGACCAGGAGGGTGCCGCCTCCGACCGCGGCCCAGCAACTCCACCCACCGAAAACGGTCAAGTCGCGGTCCTCCCCCTTCCGGCCCGAATACACTCGCTTATCACTTGCCGAACGCTCGGCATTACGCGCTGGTTGTCACCCGAAGGAAGTCCGGCCCGATCCGAGGGCCGGTCACCCGGGCGTGCACAATGGCGCAGGTCACCGCACCAGTAGTCGCAGGCGGCCGTTACCAAGATCCGGACCGCCGGAAGAGAGGGGCCAGAGGGTGTCCTGGCAGGAGGAGCTCCGCAAGCTGGACGAGGAACTCGCCTCGGGCCGGCTTTCCGCCGATGACTACCGGGTACGCCGGGATCAGGTGCTCTCCTCGGCGGTCTCGCCGGGTGAGAACCCGGCCTCCGGTGGGTTCGCGCAGCCGCAGGCGCCGCAGCAGCAGCCGATGTTCCAGCCGCAGCAGCAGCAACCGCCCCAGCAACCGCAGCAGCCCCAGCCGGGCGGCGCGGACGCCACGCAGGTGGTGGCACCGGTGAGCCCGCCGCACGGCACGCCCATGGGCACGGGCCAGCCGAACGCGGCCGAGGCCACCCAGATCGTGCCGAGCGCCGATCCGGGCGCCGACCGCACGCAGGCCGTGCCGCGCTGGCAGACCCAGGCCCCGCCGCAACCGAACTACCAGCAGCCGGGCTACCAGCAACCGCAGCAGCCGCAGCCGAACTCGCCCGCCGGTGGGTTCGCGCAGCCCGGGTACCAGCAGCCGGGACCGCATTCGGGCGGCTTCGCCCAGCAGCACCCGCAGCAGCAGCAACCGCAGCCGGGCTGGAACCAGCCCGACGGCGACCTCAGCCCGCCTTGGGGCGGCTCGGAATTCCCGCCGCTCTCGCCGGCGTCGAGTTCGGAGTGGACCCGCCAGGGCCCGGAACTGTTCGAGGAGTCCAGCGGGAAGGGCAAGGGCGGCAAGGTCGCCCTGCTCGCGCTGGTCGCCCTGCTGGTGGTCGGTGGCCTGGTGACCGGCGGCATCCTGCTGTTCTCCGGCGACGAGGAGCCGGTGACCCCGCCGGTGGCGCAGTCCACCGCGCCGCCGCCCGGCCCGCCGAGCCCGGCCCCGCCGACCAAGAGCTCGCCGAAGCCGGTGGACAAGAACGCGCCGCTGATCGAGCGCATCCCGCTGCCCCCGGGCACCGCGGACAGCGGCAGCGGCAAGCTCGAACTGGCCCAGCTCGGCGAGAAGTCCATCATGGACGGTGAGATGGTGTCCGCGCTGAACAGCAACGGCGCCACCGAGGCCGCCTGGCGCGGTTCGGTCAAGGGTTCGGACGCGAGCAGCCCCTACCCGGACAAGTTCTCCATCACCGCGGTCCGGCTGCCGGACGCGGAGAAGGCGCAGGCCTCGCTCGCCGCGATCACCGGCCGGATGGACGACCTCAGCTACATCTCGGTGAAGGACCCGCTGGAGAACATCCCGTCGGACGTCCAGTTCTACAAGGACGTCAACGAGAAGAAGGCCGCCTACTACGGCGTCTGGGTTTCCGACGACGTGGTGATCCAGGTGCACGTCTCGCTGGACCCGCTGCCCTCGCCGGCCAACGACGCGGAGGCCGCGATGAGCGGGAGCTGGCAGCGCCAGGTCATCGCCACCCTCGGCAACTTCCCGGTGTCCGGCTAAGTGGTTGCCCGGCTCACCACGGCGCTGGCCGGCGCGATCGTGGCCGGCGCCGGGGACCGGTCGGCGCTGAGCGACGAGCTGCACTTCGCCGCCGAAGCGCCGGCGGAACGCGTGCACCTGGACCGCGGCCGCGCGAACCTGGTGCGCGCACTGGACCTGCCTGCCCGCGCCAAGGTGCTGCACCTGGGCGCGGGCAGTGGTTCGCTGACCCGCTACCTGGCCGAGTCGGTGTCCGAAGTGGACGCCGTCGAGCCGGACGCCGCACTGGCGAAGATCATCGAGGACCGCACCGCCGGGTTGACCGGGGTGCGGGTCCTGTCCGCGATGCCCGACGGCCACTACGACGTCGTGGTCGCGGTCGGCGTGCTGGAAACGTTGCTGGAACTCGGTGAGCGCACGGCTTTCCTGCGTGCTGCCCGCGACCGGCTGGCTCCCGGCGGCACGCTGTGCCTGGCCGTGGAGAACCAGTTCGGCGTGCGAAACCTCGCCGGCGCACCGGATCGGCACACCGGCCGCCGCTGGGACGCGGTCGAGGGGCACCCGTTCGGCGGGCCCACCCGGCTGATCGCCCGGCGCCCGCTGGGAAAGCTGCTGGGCGAAGCCGGTTTCGGCACCGCGCGCGTACTCGGCTGCTTCC
This sequence comes from Amycolatopsis sp. 195334CR, assembly GCF_017309385.1. Classification (NCBI taxonomy): domain Bacteria; kingdom Bacillati; phylum Actinomycetota; class Actinomycetes; order Pseudonocardiales; family Pseudonocardiaceae; genus Amycolatopsis; species Amycolatopsis sp. 195334CR. The sequence goes on from NZ_JAFJMJ010000001.1 coordinate 2,300,976, forward strand.
CCGATTTCCGGTTCACCCGCGTGGTTTTCGACCGCGAACTGCTCGCCGCGCACCCGCGGCTGGCGATCGAACTACCCCGCCTGCCCAGTCCCGACGAGGGCGTCGACGCCCCGCGCCCGGTCGACGAGGCGAAGGTGTGGGCGCAGCTGGTCGAAGCCGGCCAGGCCGAGGACGCCGCGAACGCCTTCCTCGTGCTGGCCACGGTTTCCGGCGCCTCCCCGCTGTGGCCCGAAGGCAGGCTGGCGAAGTACTTCAACACCGATCGCGCGGCCCGGTGGTGCACCGGCGCGGAGGTGACCCGGCACGAGGTCCGGCGCGAACCGCTGCTCGCGCCAACCGGCGACGGCCCGGTGTCGGTGCAGGCGTGGACCGACCCGATCCACGACGGCCCGACCATGGTCGGCGTGCTCGCCGAACAGCCTTGGCTGGCCGAGGAACTGCTGACCGCCTGGCGTGGTCTGGTCCACGAGCACGCGGCCGCGCTCGGCCCGGCGCTGTGGGACCTGCTGCCGCACAACATCGTGGTCACCGGCGACGGCGCGCTGTGGCCGATCGACCTGGAATGGCGGTTCGCCGAGGCGGACCCGGCCACCGTGGTGGCGCGCGGCCTGCTGCTCACCGCCGAACGGCTCGCCGGGCTGGCGTGGCCGGGCGCCGGCCCGTCGAGCACGGTGCGCGACCTGGCCGCGTGGCTGGGCGCACTGCTCGGCGTGACGCCGGACTACGTCGAGGAAGCGGTCGACCGGGAGGCCCGGTTCCAGGCGATCGGGGTGCACGGGGGCACGCCGACCGAACACACGGAGAGCACAATACGGGCGGCTTGGCGCGGACGGCTCGCCGAAGCCGTGGCCGTGCGGGACGAACTACCAGGGGTGGATGGATGAGCGAAACGCTGGACGAGACCGTCGCGCGCGTGATGGCGGGCGTGAACACCACGATCGCCGACGGCGACAGCATGTTCGCCGGCAGCACCGAGCACTACTTCAGCGTGTCGAAGGACGCGCTGCGCGCGGTGCTCGCCGCGCTGCAGGTCACCGGGCGGCCGGAACCCAAGCGGCTGCTGGACTTCGGCTGCGGCTACGGCCGGGTGCTGCGCTCGCTGCGCGCCGCCTTCCCGTCGACCGAGCTGATCGCGTGCGACATGGATCCGACCGCATTGGCCAGCTGCGCCGAGGCGTTCGGCGCGCGAGCGATCACCGGCGCCCCGGACCCCGACCACATCGAGCAGGTCACCGACGTGGACCTGATCTGGTGCGGTTCGGTGTTCACCCATCTCGACGCCCCGCAGTGGGGTCCGCTGCTGCGCTACTTCTCGCGCGCGCTGGCCCCCGGCGGCGTCGCGGTGGTCACCACGCACGGCCGCCGGATGGCGCTGCGCGCCGAGGCCGGCCACAACTACGGCCTGGACGCGCGTGCCACCGATCGCGTGCTCGCCGCGTACAAGGCCTGCGGGTTCGGCTACAACGACTACGTCGGCTACGACGGTTACGGCATCTCGCTCAGCTCGCCCGGTTGGGCGGTGCAGCGCGCGCTGGAGGCACCCGACCTGCGCCTCGCCGGGTACGACGAGGCCGCGTGGGACCGCCACCAGGACGTGATGGTGCTGGTCAAGGACGCCAACGCGACGCTGAAGGCGGACCTGTGAGCGACGGTCCCAGAGTCCACTTCGAACTCGACCACCCGCCCGCCGAGTTCGTGGTGCCGGGCGACGTCCTGCCGGTCAGCGGCTGGGCGCTGCTGGACGGGTTCGCGCCGAGCTTCGCCGAGGTGCTGGTCGACGGCGCGGCACCGGTCAGCGCGCGCATCCGCATCCCGCGTGCCGACGTGGCCGCCGGGTTCCCGAACTACGGCGAGGCAGGCACCTGCGGGTTCGAGGCCCGCGTGGCGCTGGACCTGCCGCCCGGCGCCGAGCACCGGGTGTCGCTGCGGGTCCGGCTGCGCCACCACGAAGCCGGTGAGTGGACCTCCCCCGCGCGCTACTGCACGGTCCGCAATCCCGCGCGTGACACCGACGACGAGCAGCTCGCGGCCGCGCTGCGCACGCGCTCGGGCAGCCTGCTGACCCAGGTGCGCGCCGAGGCCGATCCGCGCCACGTGCTGGTCTTCTCGCACGGGCTGCACCTCGGCGGCGGTCAGCTGTGGTTGCAGGAACTGCTGAACGGGCTGGTCAAGCAGCACGGCTGGCGGGTCACCGTGGTCACCCCGGTGGACGGGCCGCTGCGGCAGGACTGCGCCGATCTCGGCATCGACGTGCACCTGACCCGGCCGTACCAGGTGGACACCGTCGCCGCGTACGAAGGCCACGTCGCCGAGCTGGCCCTCATCGCGAAGACCTCCGGCGCGAGCGTCGCGCTGGTCAACACGATCACCGCGTTCCCCGGGGTTGACGCGGCCCAGCGCGCCGGGCTGCCGGTGACCTGGGCGGTGCACGAGAGCTTCCCGCTGGGCACGTTCGCCTACGAGACCTGGCGGGCGGGGATGAACCCGACCGTGCGGGCGCGCTGGGAGCAGTTGTTCGCCGAGGCGGACCAGCTCACCTTCGTCGCCGACGCGACCAGGGAGATGTACGAGCGGTACAGCCCGGCCCACCGCGGCCGGACCATTCGCTACGGCTCGCCGATGGTGCGCTTCGACGGGCGGACCAGCGGCCGGGTGCGGCACGAGGCACGCGAGCGGCTCGGCCTGCCGCCGGACGCGCTGGTGGTGCTGAACGTCGGGATCATGGAGCCGCGCAAGGGCCAGGCCGGGCTGATCGCGGCGATGGACCGCGTCCGGCGGCGGCACCCCGAGGTGCTGCTGACCGTGGTCGGGTACCACGACTCGCAGTACGGGCTGGCCACCGCGGAGCTGGTGCGCCGGATGGGCCTCGGTGACTGGGTGAACCTGGTCGAGGTGCAGCGCGACCCGGTGCCGTGGTTCCAGGCGGCGGACCTCTTCGTGAACAGTTCCGATCTGGAGTCGCTGCCGCGGTCGATCCTGGAGGCGGTGTGCGTCGGGCTGCCGGTGGTGGCCAGCGACGTGTTCGGCGCGCGGGAGATCGTCGCCGACGGCCGCACCGGCTGGCTGTTCGAACCGAACGACGTGGACGCGCTGGCCGTCGCCCTGCTGCGGGCGCTGGAAACCCCGGCGCGGGAGCGGGCGGAGATCGCCGCGGCGGCCTTCGCCGAACTGTCCGGCTGGCTCGATCCGGCGGGTTATGCCGCCGAATACTCGCAGGTGCTGGAATGCTTGGGGACCAATGATGACTGACCGTGAATTCAGCACGTTGCCCGGACCGGTGCGCGCCGAGCTGACCCGGCTGCGGGCCGAGCGCGAGGTGTACACCGCCGAACGCGACCGCCTGCGCGGCGAGCTGGCCGAGGCCGAGGCGAAGCTCGCCGAGGTCACCGCGGAGCGCGACGAGCTGGCCGAGACCCTGAACGGCGAACGGTCCGAGGAGCACCTCGCCTCGCTCACCCGCCGTGCCGACGAGGCGGAGGCCGAGGCACGCGAGCAGACCGCGGAAGCCGAGGCCCAGCGCCAGGAGACCATCGCCGCCAGGGCCGAGCGGGACACCCTGCGCGCGGAACTGGCGGCTACCCGCGGTGAGCGCGACCGGCTGCGCCTGACCCTGCTCGACGCCGAGCTGAGCCTGGCCGGGCAGCCGATGCCGGTCCGCCGCGCGCCGGGTGGCCCGGAGTCCGACGAGCGCGCCGCCCAGCTGGCCGCCGAGGTCGCCGAGTTGTCGAACGAGCTGGAAGCGACCAGATCCACGATCAGCTGGCGCGTCACCGCGCCGCTGCGAGCCGTGCGGAAGCGGACCGCGCGCTGATGGTGGACCTGTGCTTCGTGTCGGGGATCGGCGGCTCGGTCTTCATCGACGAACTGCTCGACGTGGTCGCCGACGCCGTCCAGCGCGCCGGTGGCCGCGTGCGGACCGCTGCGGGCCGGTTCCCGGAACCCCGCGCGGACACCGTGTACGTGACCGTGCCGCACGAGTACTTCATCCTCACCCCGGAACACCTCCAGCCGACGCCGGAGCAGCTGGCCCGCACGATCGGGTTCTGCGTGGAGCACCCCGGCACGCTGTCGTTCGAGCGGACCGCGAAGTACCTGCCGAAGCTGGCGTGCGGGGTGGACATCAACCTCGACTCCACCGAGGAGCTGCGGCGGCAGGGCAACCGCGTCGAGCACTTCCAGCTCGGCTACACCCCGCTGTGGGACCGCTGGGGCGGTGACCCGGACAGCCCGCGCGAGGTGGACGTCACCTACCTGGGCACCGAGGAGCGGCGGCGGTCGCGGCTGATCGCGTCGTACTGGCGGGACCTGGAGGGCCTGCGCTCGCGGTTGCTGGTGCCACCGCACGAGATGATGGGCCCGGCGCGGGTCGACTTCCTGCCGGGCTCGGCGAAGCACGAGCACCTGGCGAACTCGCGGATGCTGATCAACCTGCACCGCGGCACCACGGTCGCGCTGGAGTGGGTGCGGGTGCTCGAAGCGCTGTGCAACGGGTGCGTGGTGCTGACCGAGCCGTCGGCGGACCTGGACCCGCTGGTGCCGGGTGAGCACCTGGTGGTCGCGCGGCCGGAGGCGCTGGGCGCCGCGGCGGCGGCGCTGGCCACGCAGCCGTCGCGCGAGCGGGACCTGCGGCTCGCGGGATACGACTTCGTGCGGAACAAGCTGGACCTGCCGGGGTCCGCGCAGATGTTGATGGACCTGGCCGCCGGGCTGGTCACGGGCTCGTCGGAACTGGTCGAGACGCCGCTGACCCGGCTCGCGGTCGGGTCGCGCTCGGCGGCGGAGTCGCTGTCGGTGGAGACCCCGGCGTGGGACGTCCGGTTCGCGCCGGGGCCGCACGGGCCGTCCGGGGAGTCGGACCCCTCGGCGTGCGCGATGGCGGTCGACCGGATCCGGTACGCGCGCCGGGCCGCCACGCGGCAGTGGATCTCGGGCACGCCGGTCTTCGCGGACGCCTCGCGGGCGCCGGTCGACGTGCTGCTGGTGCGGCGGCCCGGTGAGCCGGACCCGGTGGAACTGGCCGGTGACCTGCTCAACGGCACGGTGCTGCCGCGCCGGGTCCTGGTCGGCGAGGACGGTGCGCTGACCAGTTCGGCGGCGCGGCCGTTCGACGTGCTGGAGCAGGAGTTCGCGCTCGGGCGCGGGTACACGCGGAACGCGCTGCTGGAGCGGTCGGACGCGCCTTGGCTGCTGGTGGTGGACGCCGGTCTGCGTGCTTCGCCGGTGCTGCTGGAACGGCTACTCGAAGCGGGGACGGACGTGGCGCACTGCCTGATCGGCGATCCGGTCGAGGGCCTGGTTGCCGCGCTGCCCGCCGAGGCCCGCCGCCTCCGGCGGCTGCCGTACCTGGGGTGCGGGTACCTGGTGCACCGCTCGGTGGTGGACACCCTCGGCGGGTGGACCGAGGACCCGCTGTTCGACGAGCTGGAGGACCACGTGTTCTGGCGCGGCGTGGTCGACGGGGGGCACCGGAGCACGCTGGTGCAGCAGGTCCTGCTGCGCCGGATGCGCCCGGATCCCGCCCCGCGCCCGGTCGACCTCGACCCGCACCGCGTGTGGGCGGCTGTTCAGGCTGGTTAGGCCGCCGGGTCGGCCGATCGGGTGAGGTCGGCCGACGCGCGGAACGCATCCCACTCCCGTGCGCCTCTCTGAAGGAGCATCCGAGGGAGAAGGGAGGCGGCCATGTGGGTGGAGATCACCGTCGTCGCCGTGCTCGGGGTGGTGTTCCTGGTGCGCCTGGCAATGCAACTCCGACGAGACTGAAGCCGGGTCGCGGCTGGTCAGGCGCCCGCGGGCCGCGGTGCCGGTCGGGCCGCAGCCGGTGTCGGTCGGGCGGCGCAGGCCAGGTCTCGGCCGGTGCCGGTCGGGGCGTGGCGTGGCGGTGCGGTCAGGCGGCGGCGGTGGCGGTCAGTGCGTCCCGGTACCAGTCGGGCATGTGGGCCTCGTCGCGCGGGAAGCGGTGTTGCTCGACCTCGACGTCCTGGGAGCCGAGCGGCTCGCGGAAGGCGGGCTCGACGCCATCGTTGTACTGCATGGTGAAGTGCTCCGGCCCGTCCAGCACGTAGCGCGCGGCGAACCAGGTGCCCTCACCCTCGCGGTACATCCCACCCCGCAGGTCCTGGAAGCGGTGCCACGCCTCGACCGGCGGCTCCCACACCTCGGTCTCGCCGTTCCCCCCGGTCAGCCCGGTCCGGACATCGATGTGCGTGCCGACCTGGCGGTATTCGATCTCCAGCCGCTGCCAGTCGGCGGGGAGCGCGGCGAGCACGGTGCTCGTCAGCTCCTCGATCTTCTCGCCCTGCTGGTCACTGTCGAGCGTCGGCCATGCGGCCATGGATCCGGTCCCCTCATGATCGAACTACTGTCCGAAGTGACCATATCGCTCCATTGGCGTAACCGCAGCGTTTTCAACGTGAGCTTTGTGACTTTGGGTGAGATTCAGCCGGATGCGGAAAATTCGCCGCTCAGGCGCTTGTGCAGGACGCCGCTCGGCTCGTTCAGGCCCAGGATGGTGACCGTTTTGCCCCGGCTCGCGTACTTCCTCGTGACCGCGTCGAGCGCCGCGACCGAGGAGGCGTCCCAGATGTGCGCGCCGGACAGGTCGATCACCACCCGGTCCGGGTCGCCGGCGTAGTCGAACCGCTGCACCAGCTCGTTGCTGGAGGCGAAGAACAGCTCGCCGGTCACCGCGTAGACCACCTCCCCGCCGTCCGGATCGGTGACCGCGGTGACCTCGACCAGCCGCGCCACCCGGCGCGCGAAGATCACCATCGCCAGGATCGAGCCGACCACCACGGCGACGGTCGCCACCATCACCGAGGTCTCGCCGAGCGGCATCCGCCGCAGCGTGCCCGGCGCGATGCTGTGCCAGTCGAAGGTGCCCACCGACACCAGCACCATCACCGCCACCAGCGCGGCCATCGGGATGTCCGAAACCAGCGGCCCGAACACGATGCACAGCACCATCAGGAAGGCCCCGGCGAGAAAGGTGGACAACCGCGTCCGCGCACCGTTCTTCACGTTGATCATGGTCTGGCCGATCATCGCGCAACCGCCCATGCCGCCGAAGAAACCGGTGACCACGTTCGCGATGCCCTGCCCGACGGCCTCGCGGGTCTTGCCGGACCGCGTGTCGGTCAGCTCGTCGACCAGCTTCGCGGTCATCAGCGACTCCATCAGCCCGACCAGCGCCAGCGCGAACGCGTACGGCGCGATCAGCCCGAGCGTGCCCCAGGTGAACGGCACCTCCGGCACCCCGGGCACCGGCAGTGATGACGGCAGTTCGCCCCGGTCGCCGACGGTCGGCACGGCGATGCCCGCGCCGATGGTCAACGCGGTCAGCGCGACGATCGAGACCAGCGGCGCGGGCACCGCCTTGGTGAGCTTGGGTCGGCCAGTTCGGGCAGCTGGGCCAGGAAGATCAGGACCGCCAGCGAGTTGACGAAGCCGACCATCACGCTGCGCGGCACGAAGCGCACTCGAAGCCGTGCTCCCGCGAGATCGGCGCGATCACCAGTGCCACCGCCCCGGTCGCGGCGGAGATCATCGCCGGGCGGCCGCCGGCGATCGCGATCACCACGGCCATGGTGAACGAGGCGAACAGGCTGACGCTCGGATCGACGCCGGCGATGATCGAGAACGAGATCAGGTGACGCGGCGGTGGGGGTCACCGAACGCTACCCGTCACGCCCCGCGCGGCTTCACCAAGCCCGACTCGTAGGCCAGCACCACCAGCTGCGCCCGGTCGCGCGCGGCGATCTTGGTCATGATCCGGCTGACGTGCGTGCGCGCGGTGGCGGTGGAGATCACCAGGTGCTCGGCGATCTCGTCGTTGGACAGCCCGCCCGCGACCAGCGCCAGCACCTCGCGCTCCCGGTCGGTGATCTCGCGGATCGCGCCGGTGTCCACCCGGCGGTGCTCAGGCCGCCCGACGAACTCGGCGATCAGCCGCCGGGTCACCGTCGGCGCCAGCAGCGCCTCCCCCGACGCGATCACCCGCAGGGCCCGCAGCAGTTCCACCGGCTCGGTGTCCTTGAGCAGGAACCCGCTGGCCCCGGACCGCAGCGCCTCGTAGACGTACTCGTCCACGTCGAAGGTGGTCAGCACGAGCACCTTGACCCCGTCCAGCTCGGGGTTCACGGTGATCCGCCGGGTGGCCTCCAGCCCGTCCGTGCCGGGCATGCGGATGTCCATCACCACGATGTCCGGCCGCTCCCGGACCGCCAGCTCGACCGCCTCGGCCCCGTTCCCCGCCTCCCCGCAGACCTCGAACCCGTCCTCGGTCTCCAGCAGCACGCGGAACCCGGCCCGCACCAGCGCCTGGTCGTCGGCCAGCACCACCCGGATGGTCATTCGCCGTCCCTCCCGTCCACCGGCAAGCGCAGCCGGACCTCGAACCCGCCGTCCACCGGACCCGCGTCCACGCTGCCGCCGAGCGCGTCGGCCCGCTCGCGCATCCCGCGCAGCCCGTTGCCGATCCTGGGCGGGGTCGCGCCCATGCCGTTGTCGCGCACCCGCAGCTCCAGCCGCCCGCCGGAGCGGCCGAAGTGAACGTCCACAGTGGACGGCTGGTTGGCGTGCCGGACCACGTTGGTCAGCGACTCCTGCAGGACGCGGTACGCGGCGCCGTCGATCGGCGCGGGCAGCTCGCCCGGCTGGCCGTGCACCCGCACGGCGAGCCCGGCGGTCCGCGCGTGCTCCAGGAGTTCGTCCATCTGCGCCAGCCCGGCGACCGGCCCGCGGTCCTGCCCCGACCGCAGCACGGCCAGCGTGGCCCGCAGGTCGACCAGCGCCGAGGCACTGGCCTCCTTGATGTTGAGCAGTGCTTCCTTCGCCTGCTCCGGCCGCCGGTCGGCGACGTGCACGGCGACCCCGGCCTGCACGTTGATCATGGCCAGGCTGTGCGCGACCACGTCGTGCACCTCGCGCGCCACCCGCAGCCGTTCCTGCTCGGCCAGCCGCTGCTCGTGCTCGCGGGCCTGGTCCCGCGCGGCGCGGGTGGCCTCCCGGCGCGCCCGGACCGCGGCGCCGATGCCGACCATCGCCAGCGCGGCCGCGGCCAGCGCCCCGGACGCGGGCGAGGGCACCGCGTTGCCGCTGGACACCACGTACGCCGCGTACATCACCACCAGCAGCGAGCCGCCGGCGATCGCGCCGGCCAGCGCACCGCGGACGATCGTCAGCACGAGCAGCGAGAACGCCGAGGCCACGCTCACCGGCCCGCCGGGGTAGTCCGACCAGTAGTAGGTCATCGCCAGCACGGAACTGAGCGCGAAGACCACGATCGGGAACCGGCGCGCGACCACCAGCGGCAGCACCGCGGCCGCCAGCCAGGCGTAGCCCAGCGGGTCGAGCGGGCGGAACGGTTCGGCGACCGGGTCCCATTGGTTCTGCCAGCGCGACGCGGCGCTGGTGACGCCCAGCACAAAGATCAGCAGCAGCCCGGTCAGGACCAGATCGGCCCAGCCCGGTACCCGCCTTCGACTCCCCGTCACCACCTTTGAAAAGCTACGGCACCGGATGGACCAGCACGTCCGTTCAAAAGCGGCTGTTGGATTACGACGTGTGCGTTACGTGAACGCCGGGAGCTTCGCGGCGGTTTCGTCGTCCGCCGGGGTGAACGTGACCAGTCGCAGTTCCGACCGGCAGCCCAGCCACAGGTAGGTGGCGTCGAAGGCGAGCAGGCCCGCCTCCGGGTGCCGGTAGCGCTTGGTGAAGTTCTTCGGCGCCGCGACCTCGTGCCGGTTCCACATCACCTCGAACTCCGGCGACTCCGCGCGCAGCCGCTTGACCAGGCACTTCCAGCTCGGTTCGGTGAGGTGACTGGCCATCGCGGCGCGGAACTGGGCCACCGACGCGGGCATGTTGTCGGACCAGCCGACGATCCGGGCGCGCCAGTCCGGCCGGGTGAACGCCAGCAGGATCGAGTTCCGCTCGTCGACCGGCACGTCCGCGACGTCCATCAGCCAGTCGTACCCGCGGTTGAAGGCGAGGATGTCGGTGCGGGTGTTCTGCACGATCGCCGGGAACGGCTCCAGCTTGGTCAGCATGCGCTCCAGCCCCGGCGACATCACCGGGCAGTCCGGCGTCGTCGTGCGCGCGACGTCGGCCAGGGTGAACAGGTGGGCGCTTTCGTTGCGGTCCAGCCGGAGCGTGCGGGCGATCGCGTCCAGCACCTGCTCGGAGGCGCGGATGTCGCGGCCCTGTTCGAGCCAGGTGTACCAGGTGACGCCGACCCCGGCGAGCTGCGCGACCTCCTCGCGGCGCAGGCCCGGCGTGCGGCGGCGGGTGCCGTGCGGCAGGCCGACCTCCTCCGGCGCGATCCGCGCCCGCCTGCTGCGCAGGAAGTCGGCGAGGGCGCGGCGGCGGGCGGCACCCGGCCGCGGCGGCGCGTCGATCATCGTGGTCACCCGTCCACCATGACACCGCCGCGAGCCGGGTACCAGGTAGTCCCGCTACCAGGATGAGCACGGTCTGGTACCCGGCTGAGCCCGCGCCGAACCTGGGTTCCGTGACCACCACCCCGATCCGGCGGCCGCCCATCCCCGCGGCCGGCCCGCTGTCCACCGCCGGGCTGACCACCGTGCTGCTCGGCATGGCCCTGCCCCTGCTCGACTTCTTCATCGTCAACGTCGCGCTGCCCACCATCGACGCCGATCTCGGCGCCTCCACCGCGACGCTGGAACTGCTGGTCGCCGGCTACGGCACGGCGTACGCGCTGCTGCTGGTGATCGGCGGCAGGCTCGGCGACGCGTTCGGCAGGCGGCGCCTGTTCCTCGCCGGGCTCGCCGCGTTCACCCTCACCTCGCTGCTGTGCGGCCTCGCACCGACCGCCGAAGCACTGGTCGCGGCCAGGATCGCGCAGGGCGCTTCGGCCGCGATGCTGATGCCGCAGGTGCTCTCGGTCATCCAGGCGGGCACCTCCGGCGAGCGCCGGTCCCGTGCACTCGGCCTGTACGGCGCGGCGGGTGGCATCTCGATGGTGGCCGGGCAACTGCTCGGCGGCCTGCTCATCCACGCCGACCTGGCCGGTTCCGGCTGGCGGCCGATCTTCCTGGTCAACGTGCCGATCGGGCTGGCCGGGCTGGTGATCGCCCGGCGCACGATCCCGGAGAGCCGGTCGCCGCACCCGCTCGGCGTGGACGGCCGGGGCACCGCGTTGTTCGGCCTGGCCATGCTGGCGCTGCTGATCCCGCTGCTCGAAGGCCGCGCGCTCGGCTGGCCGGGCTGGATCTGGGTGCTGCTCGCGGTGTGCCCCTTCGCCATGGCCGGGTTCGTCGTGACGCAGCGGCGGAGCGAGCGCGCGGGCAAGGTGCCGCTGCTGCCGCCGTCCGTGCTGCGCTCCCCCGGCCTCGGCCGCGGCCTGCTGCTGGCGTCCCCGTTCTTCGCCGCGTTCTCCGGGTTCATGTTCGCCTTCGCGGTAGCCACCCAGGACGGGCTCGGGCTCGGTCCGCTCGGCTCCGGGCTGGCGATGAGCCCGCTGGCCGTCGGCTTCCTGGTGTCCTCGCTGGTCAGCAGCAGGCTGGTGGCCCGGTTCGGGGTTCGGGTGATCACCTACGGCACCGGCTTGCAGGCACTGGGCGTGCTGGTGCTGGCGGCGACCACGCTGGCCGCCTGGCCCGACCTGGACGTGCTCGCGTTCGCCCCCGGCCTGCTGCTGACCGGACTCGGTCAGGGCGCGGGCATGACCACGGTGTTCCGGGTGGTGCTGGCGCGGGTGCCCGCCGATCGCGCCGGGGTCGGCAGCGGGGCGCTGACCACGGTGCAGCAGACCTCGATGGCGCTCGGCGTGGCCGCCTTCGGCACGTTGTTCGCCGTCGCCGCCGAACCGTCGGTGCTCGGCATGCGGAATGCGTTCGTGCTGATCATGACGATTCAGGCGGTCACTTCACTGCTGCTTTCCCTTTTCTCGACGAAATTGCCGGACCCGCGCTGACGAATTCATTCCCGCCATTCCGAGTGCTGGAGCAGCAATGCGTCCCAGAGCAATTTCACCGCCGGGGACTGCTCACCCCGGCGGGCGAATGCGCCGACGAGCACTTCCAGTCGCGGGTCGAGGTCGTTGACCACCGGAACGACGCGCAGGCCGCCGCCCTCGGGGATCCGCCCGTCGGTGGCGGCCTCACCGATGCCGCGGGTGACCAGCATGCAGCCGCGCACCAGCCCGGAGTGCAGCAGTTCGAACCCGTAGTTCAGCGTGTCGATCTCGGCGGCCACGTCCAGCTTGTCGCGGTAACCGGAGCCGAACCAGCCGCGCAGCACCTCCGCGATCAGCCCGGTCGCCGAGATCACCAGCGGCAGCGTGTGCAGTTCCTTCGCCCGCAGCACCGGCCCCGGCAACTGGGACTCCGGCAGGTTGGTGATCACCGAAAGCCCGCTGCGGCGCCATTCCAGCACCTCGCAGTCGGCGAACTCCTCGCCGCCGGAGGTGACCACGCTGCCGCAGACCACGTCCGCGCGCTTGTCCGCCAGCGCGGGCAGGAGGTCCTTGGTGCGCAGGTGGAGGAAGCGCAGTTCCACGCCCAGCCGGGACAGTTCACCGGCGATCTTCTCGCTCACGCTGGTGACAAAACCGAGGGTGAATCGGGTGGTGCCGACGGTCAGCGTTTCACCGGTGCGGCGGCGGCCCTCGTCGATTTCGTCGAGCCAGTCGGCGAGCGTGCGCCGCGCGCGTTCCACCATCGCCTTGCCGGTCTCGGTGAACAGCACGTCCTGCCCGCGCCCCTGCTTGACCACCAGCGGCTCCCCGCAGAGCTCGCCGAAATTGCGGTTGAGCGTGTCCAGCTGCTTCTGGATGCTGGACTGGGCGCGGCCGAGCGCGCGGGCCGCACCGAGCGCGGTCCCGGTATCACGGACGGCGATCAGGGTGCGCAGCTGATCCATGGTGGTGTCCAGCAACGATTGCGGGCTCTGGAGCAACCGATTCATAGGGCGGAGTGTAGACCCGGCGAAACTGATCCCGGCACCACTTGAACAAATCTGGAAATTACTTACGACAATTACTTCTCAGCACCACCCGTTCCGTGCCAGTATTTCGCCCGCCACTGATGGCGCCCCCTTACTTCCAGGCCGTCGAGGAGAAACACGCCCGTGACCCACCCACCGATCGCCGCGGCCGAGCCCGTGGCCCCGGCCCGCCGCCCCGGCACGATCACCGCCCTGCTGGGCACGGCCGCGGCCGCGGCCGTGTCCGCGATGGCCGGTGCCGCGGTGGTCCTCACCGGCGGCGCGGAACTGGCGGCGGAGAACGTGCGCTCGGTCTTCGACCAGCTCGCGCCCGAGTTCGGCCTGTCCGGGATGAGCGCCGCCGACGTCCAGGAGCTCTCCGGCCCGCTGTGGCAGGAGATGATCGACTCGCGCACGACCAGCCTCGCCGCCCGCGGCGTGATCGCCGCCTTCTTCGCCCTGTGGGTGCTCGGCTTCGCGCTGTGCGCCGGCAAGGCCGCCACCTGGGCCAGGGTGCTGGTCACCATCGGCTCGGTCCTGCTGGTGCTGACGCACCTGCTGATCGTCTCCGACTACCCACCGGGCGCGGTGGGTCCGCTGGGCTGGGTCGCCGTGGCGACCGGCCTGGCCGCGGTCGTGCTGTGCTGGTTACCGGCCAACAACCGGTACGCACGCGCCGCGAAGCTCGCTCACCGGCCCTGAGGGGGGTCGTGAGTGGTCAGTTCCCACTCACGAGGTAGAGCGAGACGCAGGTCGGGCCGGGTCGCCGCATAGCGGTAGGCCCGGTCCTTCGCTGTCCACGGCACCGGACCGGAGACGGCCAGCACCCGCCGGGCCCGGCGCAGCCCGCCCGGCGTGTGCAGCTGCTTCAGGTCGTTGCCGAGCACTTCGGCGAAGGCGATCGGCGCGGTGTCCTCGTCGACGAACAGGTCCGTCCACAGCGACTCCAGGATCGCCTCCGGCGGCTTCGGCGCCTCCAGCCGAAGCCGGTAGTTCGCCCAGAACTCGCTGGTGAGACCCGGTTCGAGGGCCCGCCGGATCTCCACCGTCACCGGGTACGCGTCGAGCAGATCGAGCAGGCCGAAACCGAGCAGCAGCCGCGCGTAGCCGGTCAACTGAGGTTCTTCGAGCAGCTCCCGTGCCCATTCGTGCGCGACCTCGTCGGCGTCCAGTTCCTCACCGCGCGCCAGCCACACCCCGTCGGCCTCGACCACGTCCCGGTCGGCGAGCCAGGTCCGCACGCGTTCGACCACGTCCATCCGGCCAGTGTGCTCTCCCGGAGGAATTTCGGCGCGAGGGCGTCGGAGCACCGGCCCGCCGGACGACGATGGGGGTGTGAACGAACCCAGGGTGCACCGGGACCCGGCGTTCGCGCTGCTGGAGCTGTACGACGCGGCGTTGCCGGAGGTCTACGGCTACCTCCTGGCCAGGTGCGGGAACCGGGTGGTCGCCGAGGAGCTGACCTCGGAGACCTTTCTCGGCGCGGTCCGCGCGTGCCGGTCGGCGGGCGCGGCGCCGGTGTCCGTGCCCTGGTTGATCGGGGTGGCCAGGCACAAGCTCGCCGACCACTGGCGCCGCCGCGCCCGCGAGGAACGCGGGTTGCGGCTGGTGCACGACGTGCAGCCGGAGACCGTCGATCCGTGGGACGCCGAACTCGACGTGCTGCGGGCCCGCGAGGTGCTCGGTTCCCTCGGCGCCCACCACCAGGCGGCGCTGAGCCTGCGCTACCTCGACGGCCTGCCGGTGCCCGAGGTCGCCGAGCACCTCGGGCGCACCGTGCACGCCACCGAAGCCCTGCTGGTCCGGGCGCGATCCGCGTTCCGCCGCGCGTATGAGGAGGGAGAGTCGTGACCGATCCCTTCGACGCTCTCCGCCGTGCGCCCGAGCCGGTCGCCCCGGATCCGCGGTTCGCCGACGAACTGCGCGACCAGCTGCGTCGCGCGGTGCTGAACGGAGGAGAGATGACCACCACCGAAACCACGCCACAGGCCCAGGTGCGCTCGCTGACCCCGTACCTGGTGGTGACCGACGCCCGCCGCGCGCTGGACTTCTACGTCGAGGTGTTCGGCGCGACCCGGCGGGCCGACCCGATCGTGATGGAGGACGGCCGGGTGGGGCACGCGGAACTGGCCATCGGCGACACCGTGCTGATGCTCGCCGAGGAGTTCCCCGAGCTGGGCAACGTGGTCGCGCCCGAGGGCGGGCCGCTGATCCGGGTCGAGGTGCCGGACGTGCGTGCCTCGGTGGCCCGCGCGGTCGAACTGGGCGCCGAGGCGCAGGGCGGGGTGGAGGACCGCGGGCACGGGCTGACCGGGCGCATCAAGGACCCGTTCGGCCAGCGCTGGCTGATCAACCCGGCGCCGGCGCGCCCGTTCGAGGACGGCCCGGAGATCCGGCACGGGCACGCCCTGTACTTCACCTTCCAGGTGCCCGACGACACCGCCGCCAAGGCGTTCTACGGCTCGGTGCTCGGCTGGCAGTTCACCCCCGGCTCGGTCCCGGACGCCTGGGGCATCGAAGGCCACGGGCTGCAGGGCGGGCTGTGGGGCGGGGACCGCCAGGTCGGCTGGAAGCTGATGTACGCGGTGGACGACCTGGCGGCCGCGGTCGACCGGGTCCGCGCGGCGGGCGGCCGGATCGTCGAGGGCCCGAAGCAGGAGCCGTACGGCCTGACCGCCGACTGCGTCGACGACCAGGGCATCGAGTTCTGGCTCTGGGAGGCTTGAACCTTTAACGTCCGACGGCGTACCCCTGCATGCCGCGGGGGTTCGCCGCCGCCCGTAGCACGCCGTTCTCGTGGGACACCGCGGAAAGGCGGCCCAGTCCCCAGGCGCCGCCGTCGACGACGTGGTGTCCCCACGCGGTCAGCTGGTCCATTGTGGACTGGCCGAGCCGCGACTCCACCACGAGCTCGCGCGGGCTCCACGACCGCGGGTAGAACGAGCTGGGGAAGGCGGTGGTGTGCCAGTTCGGCGCGTCGATGCTCTCCTGGAGGTTGAGCCCGCCGAGCGTGTGCGCCAGCCAGAAGCACAGCTGCCACTGGTCCTGCTGGTCGCCGCCCGGGGTGCCGAAAGCGATCCGGGGCTCGCCGTCGCGCAGCGCCATCGACGGCGACAGCGTGATGCGCGGGCGCTTGCGCGGCGCCAGCGAGTTCGGCAGGCCCTGCTCCAGCCAGAACATCTGACCCCGCGAGTCGAGGCAGAAGCCGAGTTCGGGGATCGCCGGGCTCGACTGCAGCCAGCCGCCGGACGGGGTCGCGGAGACCAGGTTGCCGAACCGGTCGGCCACGTCGATGTGCACGGTGTCGCCGCGGGTCTCGCCGGTCGGCATGACCGTCGGCTCGCCGACCGCGCCCACCGCGGCGGTCACGTCACGCAGGGAGTCGAGGATCTTCGGCAGCCTCGGCGTGCGCCCGCCGGGTGAACCCGGCCGCAGTTCGCCGCTGGCCTCGTCGCCGATCAGTTCGCGGCGCTGGGCGGCGTACTCGCGGGACAGCAGGTCGTCCAGCGGGACGTCGCCGGAATCGCCGTACCAGGCTTCGCGGTCGGCGAAGGCCAGCTTCGCCGCCTCGACCGCCAGGTGCACCGTGCGCGCGGTCGGCTTCCCGTCCACATAGGACAGCTCGTCGCGCAGGCCGTCCAGCAGCAGCACCTGCTGCGCCAGCGCGGGTCCCTGGGTCCAGCCGCCCGCCTTGACCAGGCTCCAGCCGTCGAGGTCGACCACCACGGCGTCCTCGTAGGTGGCTTCCCAGCTCGCCAGGTCGTCGCCGGTGAGCAGACCGGCGTGGTCGCGGCCGGAGTCGTCGCGGAAAGCCTTGCGGGAGAAGGCGTCCACGTACTCGGCGACAAATCCCTGCGACCAGGCGCGGCGGGCGGCGTCGATCTGCGCCTCGCGACCGCTGACCGCTTCGGCCTCTTCGAGCAGCCGGGTCCAGGTGCGCGCCAGGGTCGGGTTGCGGTGCACGCCCTTGGCGGATTTGCCGTCCGGCAGCCAGATCTCGGCCGAGGTGGGCCAGTGGTCGGTGAACAGGTCCGCCACCAGGTCGATCGTCGCGCTCACGCGGTCGACCAGCGGCACGCCGTTTTCCGCGTACGAGATCGCGTAACCGAGCACCTCGCGCAGCGACTTCGTGCCGTGGTCGCGCAGGAGCAGCAGCCAACCGTCCCAGGCACCCGGCACGGTCGAGGGCAGCAAACCGCTGCCGGGGATCAGGTCGAGGCCGAGGTCGGCGAAGTGCTCGGGCGTCGCGGCCGCGGCCGACGGGCCCTGCGCGGCGAGCAGGCGCGGGGTCGGGTCGTCCGCGGTGGTGAACAACGCGGGCACCTGCCCGGCCGGGCCGCAGAGGTGCGGTTCGGCGACCTGGAGCACGAAGCCCGCCGCGACCGCCGCGTCGAAGGCGTTGCCGCCGCTCTCGAGCACCGCCATGCCGGTGGCCGAGCCGAGCCAGTGTGTCGACGCCACCATGCCGTATGTGCCGGTCAGCTCCGGCCGAGTCGTGAACACAGGGCCGATAGTACGCGTTGCTAACGGTTTTGCTGAGCCCCGATCAGCCCGGCGGCGATCGCCCTGGCCGAGCGGACCGCGCCAGGGACCAGGTCCAGCGAACCGGCCACGGTCGCGCCTTCGAGCAGGATCAGCAGCGCACCGGCCAGTTCGACCGGCTCCGGCAGACCGGCGCGCTCGGCCAACTCCCGCAGGTAGTCGCGCAGCCAGCGCTTCTGCTCGGCGATCACCCGGCGCCCGGGGTGGTCGCCGTCCGGCAGTTCGGCGTGGGCGTTGACGAACGCGCAACCCCGCGGGTTCATCGTGCGCATCCAACTGTCGAGCGCGTCGAAGACCAGGAGCAGGCCGTCGGCCGGGGGCGCGTCGCCGACCACCGCGTGCACGTGGGCCCGCCAGCGCTCGTCACGGCGGCGCAGGTAGTGCCCGATCAACGCGTCCTTCGAGCCGAACCGGGCGTAGAGGGTCTTTTTCGTGACCCCGGCTTCCCCGGCGATCAGATCCACGCCGACCGCGTGGATCCCCTGGTCGTAGAAGAGTTTTCCGGCGACCTCGAGCACCCGCTCGGCCGCCGGCGTCAGTTCCGTCGCAGCCATGACTTGACACTACACCGTTCTGTCTACCACTCTCGAATGGGTAAACAGATCGGTATACCCCGTTTCGAGGAGGGTGGATGCGCACCGGCTTCGTGCTGATGTGGAGCTCCGGGTTCGTCGGTGCCGCGCTCGCCGCCGGTACGGCGAGCACCGCCACCACACTGATGTGGCGGTGCCTGGTCGCGGCGGTGTTGATCGGCGGCTGGTGGTGGCTGACCCGGCGGCGACGGCTGGGCCTGCGTGAACTCGGCCTGCAAGCGCTGATCGGCCTGCTGTCCCAGTGCGTGTACCTGTCCGGCATCTTCTGGTCGGTCGACCTTGGCGTGCCGTCCGGCACGGCCGCGCTGGTCGCCGCGCTGCAGCCGATCGTGGCCACCGTGCTCGGCCAGTTCGTGCTCGGCGAGCACGCTTCGAAGGCCCAGTGGCTCGGGTTGGCGATCGGGCTGGGCGGGGTCGCGCTGGTGGTCGGCGGCGACCTCTCCGGTGGGAACGCGCCCGCGCTCGCCTACGCGCTGCCGGTGCTGGCCATGCTCGGCCTGGTCGCGGCGACCCTGCTCGAACGCCGCGCCGGCGTCTCCGTCGAACTGGGCGACAGCCTGGCCATCCAGTGCGTGACCAGCGCCGTCGTGTTCACCGGCGTGGCCGCCGCGAGCGGGCAGCTGGTGCCGCCGGCGAGCGGTTCGTTCTGGTTCGCCATCGGCTGGGTGGTGGTGCTGTCCACCTTCGGCGGTTACGGCTTCTACTGGCTCAACCTGCGGCGCGGCTCGGTGACCTCGGTGTCCAGCCTGCTCTACCTGACCCCGCCGACCACCATGCTGGCCGGGTTCCTGCTCTTCGACGAGACGCTCGACGTGCGTGGCCTGCTCGGCGTCGCGGTCTGCGCGCTCGCCGTGTTCCTGGTGCTCAGGAAACCGCGGTCTTCGGGAAAAGTGCCTCCCGAGCCCGCCCGATGCCCTGCCAGCTGAGGCCCGCGTCGAGCACGCGCCGCGGTTCGAGCAGGTTCCGGGTGTCCACCACGGCGTCGCCGTCCATCAGCTCGGCCAGGTACTCCCAGTCGAGCCTGCGGAACTCGGCCCACTCGGTGAGCACCACGACCGCGTGCGCGCCCTTGGCCACCTGGTAGGCGTCGTCCACCACGGTCATGCCGGGCAGTTCGCCGCCGACCGCCGGGTCGTAGGCGGTCAGCTCGGCACCGTGCGCGGCGAGCACCGAGGCGACCGCCAGCGCGGGCGAATCGCGCAGGTCGTTCGTGCCCGCCTTGAAGGCCAGGCCGAGCAGGCCGATCCGGGCGCCGTTCAGCGTGCCGCCGACCGCGCCGGCGATCTTCGCGATGATCCGGTCGCGCTGGGCCACGTTCTCGTCGATCGCCGCGCGCAGCAGGCCGAACTCGAACCCGGCCGCCTCGGCGATCCTGGTCAGCGCGTGGGTGTCCTTCGGCAGGCAGGAGCCGCCCCAGCCGGGGCCGGGCTTGAGGAAGGACCGGCCGATGCGCCGGTCGTAGCCCATGCCCTCGGTGACCGCCTCGATGTCGGCGCCGAGGCGCTCGCACAGTTCGGCGATCGCGTTGACGTAGGAGAGCTTGGTGGCCAGGAAGCAGTTCGCCGCGTACTTGACCAGTTCCGCGCTGGCCGCGTCGGTGACCACGGCGGGCGCGGCGAGTTCGTCGTAGAGCCCGGCCACCCAGTGCGCGGCGGCCAGGTCGTCCGAGCCGACCACGATGCGGTCCGGGTGCAGGAAGTCGGACACCGCGGTGCCTTCGCGGAGGAACTCGGGATTGGAGACCACCGGCACGTCGTCGCGGCCGAGCAGGTCGCGGATCCGCCGCGAGGTGCCCACCGGCACGGTCGACTTGGTGATCAGCGCGCAGCCGGCCGGGACGACGTCGCCGATCTCGGCGGCCACCGCCTCCACCGCCCGCAGGTCGGCGGAACCCCCGGCCCCCATCGGCGTCGGCACGCACAGGAAGATCCCATCGGCGGTGGCGACCGCGGTCCTGGCGCCCACCACGAAGGACAGCCGTCCGCTGGTCAGCCCCCGGCCGACCAGTTCGGCCAGTCCCGGCTCCAGGATGTCCACCCGCCCGGCGGCGAGCCGGGCCACCTTCGCCGCGTCCACGTCGACGCAGGTCACCTGATGACCGATCGACGCCAGGCAGGCGCCCGTGGTCAGTCCTACGTATCCGGTCCCCACCACCACGATCCGAGCTGGACTCATGTCGTGAAGGTGACAGCCGGAGTTGACCGCGAAACCAACAGCAGCGAACACACCCGCGTACTCCTGCGGACGGGTGGGGTGGACGAGATGCGAACGAGCGTTAACCTGGTGGCGTACTCGGGCAGGAAGGACACAGCAGACCATGCAGATCACCGACACCGCGGCCGTAGTCACCGGAGGCGCGTCCGGGCTGGGCGGGGCCACCGCCAAGGCGCTGGCGGCCGGGGGCGCGAAGGTGTTCGCGCTCGACCTCGCCCCGTCGATCGCGAAGGCGGACCAGGTCGAGGGCATCACCTACGTCGAGGCCGACGTGACCGACCCGGAGCAGGTCCGCACCGCGGTGGCGCAGGCCGCCGGCTCCGGTTCGCCGCTGCGCGTGGTGGTCAACTGCGCCGGGATCGGGCCGTCCGCGCGGATCCTGTCCAAGAAGGGGCCGCACGACCTGGACTTGTTCCGCAAGGTGATCGAGATCAACCTGATCGGCACGTTCACCGTGGTTACCGTGGCCGCCGAGGCGATCGCCAAAACCGAGCCGCTGGAGCACGACGCGCGCGGGGTGATCATCAACACCGCTTCGGTGGCCGCCTTCGACGGGCAGATCGGGCAGGCCGCCTACGCCGCGTCGAAGGGCGGGGTGGTCGGGCTGAACCTGTCGGCCGCGCGGGACCTGGCCTCGCAGGGGATCCGGGTGATGACCATCGCGCCGGGCATCATCGACACCCCGATGCTGGCCACCGTCAGCGACGAGTTCCGGGCGAGCCTGGCCGCCGGCGTCCCGTTCCCGAAGCGGCTCGGGC
Organism: Amycolatopsis sp. 195334CR; assembly: GCF_017309385.1. NCBI lineage: Bacteria > Bacillati > Actinomycetota > Actinomycetes > Pseudonocardiales > Pseudonocardiaceae > Amycolatopsis > Amycolatopsis sp. 195334CR. Next base: position 2,322,025 of record NZ_JAFJMJ010000001.1, read on the forward strand.
AGCCGGAGGAGTACGCCAAGCTGGCCCTGTCCATCATCGACCACGACTACCTCAACGGCGAGGTCATCCGCATGGACGGCTCGCTGCGGATGGCTCCGCGCTAAAGATCGCCCATATACGGCACGTTCTGCGCTTCGTCGCTCATCCAGCGGCGGAGCGTGTACGTGGCCATCACGTCGTCCTCGTTGTACCGCAGGATGCGTTCGGCCTGTTCGGGACGCGGCTCGTCGCCGTCCAGGCCGACCGCGTCCCGGTACCAGCGCATCGAGGCCTCACCGCTGGCCTCCGGGTCGCGCCAGCTGAAGCCGGCCACCGGGGCGATCACCTTGAGCCCCTTGCCGTGCGAGCAGAGGAACTGGTCGGACACCAGCTGGAACAGGTCCACCCACTCCTCGGAGTCCACAAAGGACTGGATGTCCGAGCGCGGCGGGATGCCGTCCTCCCCGGCGAAGCGCTTGACCGTGCCGAAGAGCCAGCGGTTCTCGGCGAGCGCGTTGTAGCAGTAGGCGCGGAAGGTCAGCCCGGCCTTCTCGGCGCGCTGGCGCACCTCGGTCAGCCAGCCCCAGAACTCGGCGAACGAGCGTGCTTCGTCCGTGGTCGGCAGCGGTTCCCAGGTGGCGAAGGCGTGGTACCCGTGCGGCACGCCGATGTCCGCGCCGGACAGGAAGCAGCCCCACAGGTAGGCGCCGGAATCGCCGAAGCTCTCCATGTCCACGTCGACTTCGACGTCGGCCCGCGGCACCTCGACCCGGTCCACCTTGCGCACCACGTTCAGATCCGCCAGCCACGCCCTGGCCAGCATCACCGAGTTGCCGAAGGACTCCCCGGTCAGCGGCACCGGCGGGCCCTCGGCCGGGTCCAGCGCGGCCAGCTTGTCCACAGTGGACACACCGGCGCGGCGCAGCTCCACGCCGTCCTCCCCGCGCACCACCAGGCTGACGTCCCTGGCCGCGAGCAGCTGGTCCCCGCAGATCGGCCACCACGGGCAGTGGCGGCATTCGAGCACCCGCGACGGCTGCGCGAGCGGCTCCTCCCCGGCGGCCGCCGCCTTCGCCACGGCCAGCCGGTCGGCGAACCGGGCGTCGTACTCGGTGAGCGCGCCCCGGCCGCCGGGCCAGGTCTGCGCGTTGAGGTCGTGCCACACCACCACGTCGGCGTCGAGGCCGATCACGCCACCGAGGGCACGCGGATCGGCCAGCCCCAGCTTCTGCAGCATGCGGCGGATGTGCGCCAGGCGCAGCTGGTCACGCGGGTGCGAGCGGACCTTGCGCGCCGGATCGGGCGTGGCGTTGTCCGGGTCGAGATCGGTCAGGCCGGTGGTCATCGCGCCTTCACCGCGGTCGGTGATGCGGTGGCGGACCACCAGCACCGGCACGTAGCCGTCCGCGGTGCGCACCAGCACCTCGACCCCGCCGCGGCGGCCGCCGTCGAGGTCCACCGGCAGCAGCGCGCCCCAGATGAACGGGGTGCGCGTGGCCAGCGCGGATTCGGTCAGCGCGACCCGGTCCGGCACCGGCAGGTCGCGCGGCACGCTCGCCCAGCCCTCGCCGATGGCCGCGATCAGCCGCCGGGCGATCTCGTCGCGGTGGGCCGCGGCGTCGGCGATGCGCTGGGCCGCGGACGGGTCCTGCGGGGCACGCGGCACGTCGCGGACCGTCGGGTCGTGGTCGAGGTGCACCCGGCGGCGGCAGCGCGTGACGGCCCCCGCGTCCAGCAACACCTCGTTTTCCATCCCCCTACTCTAGGTCGGGGGTACGACAGAAGATCACGCGCCGTCGGTCTGGAAGACCTGTTCCCTGCCGCCGGTGCACTCGCCCTGCATCAGCTGGACACCGGGATCGGTCCGGGCCGCCATCACGCCGATGCACCAGCGCGCACCGGCCACCGAATGCATCCGGTAGCCCCCGTCGACCGGTTCCAGCGTGAACGTCTGGTCCGGTCTGCCGTTCTCGCAGTCTCCCCCGGCGAGCAGCACTTCGCTGTAGGTGCCGCCGCGGTCGACGGTCAGGCAACCGGGCCCCTTGTCCGGGTGCTGCAGATGGACGCGCACCTGGTCGCCCGGCAGCCGTTCCAGGCTGATCGGCGGGAAGGCGAGGTCGCAGGGGTGCTGCCCGAACACCTCGCGATCGGAACCCTCGGTCAGCTCCGGGCCCTCGCCCACGCACATTTGGGTGTGGGCCACGCGAATCGGCTGGGCCGGTGGCAGCGAGGGCGCCATTTCGCTGGCGGGTGGTGGCTGCGCGGCCGGGCGTTCGGGGTCGGAGCCGGTGGTCATCACCACGATCACCACGGCGATCACCGCGACCGCGGCCAGCGCGACGAGCGCGTACCCGAGCCGGCGGCGTTCCGGTTTCGACTCCTCCGCCGCCGGTTCCGCCGGGGTTTCCGTGCCGACCGCGAGATCCGCGCGCACGGCCAACCAGCGCTCGGTGGTTTCGGCGTCGGCGCCCGCGGCCTGGAGGAACGCGTCGACCAACTCCGCGCGCGGCAACCTGTCGCGGGCCAGTGCCGCGCTGATCGTCGAGCTGGGCAGGACGAGCCCGGCCTGCTCCGCCCGGCGTTCCAGGGCGCGGTAGCTGTAACCGGTGCGGATCCGCACCTGGCGCATGGCTTCGACGAACGCACCGGCGTCCGTCGCGGTTCTTGGGTCCGGCCACTCTCCCGGCACCGCGCTCCCTTCCCCAGCGTCGGCCGACGATTCTAGGGGCAAAGCGTGCCGACGTGCTCCGATTCGGGACGGGCAGTAAGTTCACGGCAGGACACCGGTGGGCACGGAAGGTGACGAGCGATGGGCCGCAAGAAGATCGAGAAAGAGGCCGAGGGTCTGTTCACCCCGAGGAAGGCCCGCAACGCCATCGCGGTGGCGAAGGTGGTCGGACCGGCGGTGATCCCGGTGGTCGCGCCGTTCGCCGTGCAGGCGGCCGGGGCCGCGCGCGACGCCTACGACCGCTACCAGGCGCGCAAGCTCGGGGTCGACGTCGGCAGGCTCGGCGAGTTCACCGGCCGGGGCGCGCGGTTGCACGCGCGGATCGCCGGGGTCGGCGAAGGACTGGACGAGCTGCGCGCGTCGTCGAAAGCCACCGACGAGGACACGAAGTTCGCCGACAAGGCTGCCGGGACGCTCCAGCAGCTGGCCGCCTCGGTCCGCGCCTCGGAGCGCATGCCCACCGCCCGGCGGAAGGCGGCGCACCGGGCCGTGGCCAGCGAACTGGACCACCTGGAGGGCCAGCTCCTGCACCGCCTCGGCATCTGACCCCAATGCTATGAGTGGGGCATTACTTGCGTTGATTGCAAGTAATGCCCCACTCATAGCATTCAGCCGGCGGTGACGAAGCCCTTTTCGACCATCCAGTCCCTGGCGACGACGCCCGCGTCCTGGCCTTCGATGTCCACCTTCTTGCCCAGCTGGATCATCTGGTCGTTGGTCATCTCGGCGGCCACCGGCCGCAGCACGTCGGCGATCTCCGGGTGCGCGGCGAGGTAGTCCTGCCGCAGCGTCGGGCAGACGTTGTACTGCGGGAAGAACTTCTTGTCGTCCTCCAGCACCGCCAGGTTCAGCCCGGCGATCCGGCCGTCGGTGGTGAAGACCTCGCCGAAGCGGCAGGTGTTGTTGGCGATCGAGGCGTAGATCGCCCCGGTGCCGAACTGCTTGACCTCGGTCGACGGGAAGTCGTAGGTCTTCTGCACACCGGGGAAGCCGTCCTGGCGGCTGGCGAACTCGGTTTCCACGCAGAACACCGCTTCGGCCGGGTTCTGCTTCAGGAAGTTCGTCATGTCCGTGGTGGTCTTCAGGTTGTGCTGCTGCGCGAAGTCCGCCGTGGTGGCGAAGGCGTAGGTGTTGTTCACCGGCGAGTAGTCCAGCCAGCTGATCCCGTTCTGCTCGAGATCCGCCTTCTTCACCGCGTCGTACTGCGCCTGCTCGTCCGGGATCGGATCGGTGTTGCCCAGGTAGTTGATCCAGCCGGTGCCGGTGTACTCCCAGCTCATGTCGATCTCACCGGCGAGCAGCGCCTGCCGCGCGTTCGTCGAGCCCTTGATGTCGGTCAGGTCGGTGACGTCCATCCCGGCCGCCGACAGCGCCAGCTCGGCCATGTAGCCCAGCAGGATGTTCTCGGTGAAGTCCTTCGAGCCGACCGTGACGTCCACGCCGGCCAGCGACGGCACCGCCTTGATCGAGCCCGGCCCGACCGCGAACGGCAGCGCGGCGTTGGTCTCCAGCCCGCAGGCGCTCACCGAAACGGCCAGCAGTGCGGCGCACAGCGTCGCCTTGATGCGGCGTTTCATCGCAGCCCCTTCGGTCCCAGGTATTGCTCGGCGACCGCGCCGAGCCAGTCCACGATCAGCGCCGTGCCCACCGCCAGCACCGCGCCCACCACGATCACGCGGTTGAGCTGCAGCTTGTAACCGGTGTCGATGAGCACGCCGAAGCCACCGCCGTTGACGAAGACCGCCAGCGTCGCGGTACCCACCGCCAGCACCAGCGCGGTCCGCAGCCCGGCGAGGATCAGCGGCACGGCCAGCGGCAGTTCGATCCGCCGCAGCACCGCCGAGGAGGACATGCCGATGCCGCGGCCGGCGTCGATCAGCGCCGGGTCCACCTGCTGCAGCCCGACCATGGTGTTGCGCAGGACCGGGAGCAACGAGTAGAAGGCCAGCGGGATGGCGACCACCCACAGCCCCTCCCAGCCGGTCCACAGGAAGAACAGCACCAGCACACCCAGCGCCGGCGCGGCCTGCCCGATGTTCGCGATGGCCAGGAAGAACGGCGCGGCGGGCTTGGCCCAGCGCCGGGTCAGCGCGATGCCGAGCGGTACCGCGATCACCACCACCATGGCGGTGACCACCACGGTGATCAGCAGGTGCTCGCCGAGCGTGGTGAACAACGTGCTCGCGTTCAGCGTCTTCTGCTCGTTCGGCTTCAGCTCGCTGGAGAACACCCACGCCAGCACCGCGCCGACGATCACCACGACCACCAGCGGCTGGGCGAACAACCGCACCCGCTCCGCGCGCGCCGAGCCCGATTCGGTGGTGAACCCCGAGGTGTCGGTCTGCGCCGTGGTCATGCTTCGTCCCCGTGCTCGGCCCGCAGCTGCCGCACCGTCTCCATCACGGTCTCGATGTCCACGCCGCCGACGTACTCACCGCGCGTCCCGGTGACCACCGCGCGGCCGCCTTCGGTGAGGATCGCCTCCAGCGCGTCCTGCAGGGTCGACTGGGTGCTCACCGAGTCGCCGATCGGGCGGGCGACCGCACTCAGCGAACTCGCCGCGGCCAGGTCGCGGACGTGCACCCAGCTCTGCGGGCGGCGCCGGTCGTCGAGCACCAGCGCGTAGGTCTTCTTGGTTTCGCTCAGCTTCTTGCGCACCTCGGCGGGCGAATCGCCGATCGCCACGGTGAGCAGGCCGTCGTCGCGGTAGTCGATGTCCCGCACGCGCAGCAGGGTCAGCTGCTTGAGCGAGGCACCGGCACCGACGAACCCGGCCACCGTGTCGTTCGCCGGGTTCGCCAGGATCGCGTCCGGGGTGTCGTACTGCAGGATCGTCGACTGGTCACCGAGCACGGCGATCTTGTCGCCGAGCTTGACCGCCTCGCTGAAGTCGTGCGTGACGAAGACGATCGTCTTCTTCAGATCGGTCTGCAGCCGCAGGAGCTCGTCCTGCAGGTTGCCGCGGGTGATCGGGTCGACCGCGCCGAACGGCTCGTCCATCAGCAGCACCGGGGGGTCGGCGGCGAGCGCGCGGGCCACCCCGACGCGCTGCTGCTGGCCACCGGAGAGCTGCCGGGGGAACCGGTCGCGGTACTGGGCCGGGTCCAGCCCGACCAGGTCCATCATCTCCTCGACCCGGTTGGCGATCTTCTGCTTGTCCCAGCCGAGCAGGCCGGGCACCACGGCGATGTTCTGCGCGACGGTGAAGTGCGGGAACAGGCCCGCCTGCTGGATGGCGTACCCGATCGTGCGCCGGAGCTGGTCCGGGTTGAGCGAGAGCGCGTCCTTGCCGCCGATGGTGATCTTGCCCGAGCTGGGCTCGATCAGCCGGTTGATCATCCGCATGGTGGTGGTCTTGCCGCAGCCGGACGGCCCGACGAAGATCACGATCTTCCCGGCGGGCACCACCATGGAGAAGTTCTCCACCGCGGGCTTGGCCTGCCCGGGGTACCGCTTGGTCACCTGCTCGAGCTGGATCTCCACCCCGGAGACCTCTTCGCCGTTCTCGACGGCGGTCGCCGACGTTGCCACGTTCTCAGCCACGGACACCCCTTGAGATGGTGAATCGGGAGATCAGGAAGTACACGCCCTCGAGGAGCAGCGCGAGGATGACCACGCCGATCGTGCCGACCAGCGCCTCGTTGACCGCGTTGGCGCTGCCCGCGCGGACCAGCCCGGAGAACACCTCGTCACCGAGGCCGGGCCCCTTGGCGTAGGCGGCGATCACCGCGATGCCCATCAGCATCTGGGTAGCCACCCGCATCCCGGCCAGGATGGCCGGCCAGGCGAGCCGGAGTTCCACCCTGGTCAGCACGCCGAACCGGCTCATCCCGATGCCCTTGGCCGCGTCGGCGATCGCCGGGTCGACCCCGCCGAGGCCGACGATCGTGTTGCGCACGATCGGCAGCAGGGCGTAGAGCACGAGCGCGATCACGGTCGGCTCGGTGCCGAGGCCGACCACCGGGATCAGCAGGCCGAGCAGCGCGAACGACGGGATCGTCAGCACCGCGCTGGCCAGCGCGGTGGCCACGGCCGAGCCGATCGGGGAGCGGTAGACCGCCACCCCGATCAGCACGCCGAGCACCGCGGCGATGATCGTGCACTGTACGACCGCGCTCACGTGCAACCACGCCTCGAGCGAGATCCGATCCCACCGGTCGGCGACGAACTCGAAGAGGTTCACGGCCGGCGGCCCTTGAGCAGCCGGCGCCGGGGACGGGCGCCCCCGTTGGTGCGCTCCTCGTGGATCTCTTCCAGTGACCTCATCATCTCGTCCTCCCGCAGCACGAGCGGATCATGGCGCAGATCGCGCCAGACGGCGATACAGAGACCGATCATCACCACCACGAACGGCACGGCGATCAGGATGGTCAGGTTCTGCAACCCGGTCAGCCCCTCGTCGCCGCCGACCAGCAGCATCACCGCCGAGACCGCACCCATCAGCACGCCCCAGAAGATCACCACGTTCTTCTTCGGGTGCACCGAACCGCGTTGCGACAGCGTGCCCATCACCACCGACGCGGCGTCCGCGCCGGAGACGAAGAAGATGGACACCAGCACCATCACCAGCACCGCGATCGGGATGAACCACGGCAGCGTCTCGAGCAGCTCGAAGGTGGCCGATTCGGCACTGCCCGCGCCGGCGATGTCCACGCCGTTCTGCTGCCGGTCGATCGCCGCGCCGCCGAAGATGGCGAACCAGACCAGGCTCACCACGCTCGGCACCGCGATCACGCCGATGATGAACTGGCGGATGGTGCGGCCGCGCGAGATGCGCGCGATGAACATGCCGACGAACGGCGTCCACGAGATCCACCAGGCCCAGTAGAAGACCGTCCAGCCGGACAGCCAGGTCTGCATGTCCTCGCCACCGGTGGCCCCGGTGCGGCCGGACATCTCGGCCAGCTCGCGGAAGTAGTCCCCGATCGCGCCGGGCACCAGGTTGAAGATCAGCACGGTCGGGCCGACCACCAGCACGAACACCGCCAGCACCGCGGCCAGCACCATGTTGATGTTGGACAGCCACTGGATGCCCTTGGCCACCCCGGACACCGCCGAGGCGATGAACGCGATGGTCAGGATGGCGATGATCGCCACCAGCACGCCCTTGCCCGGGTTGTCGATCCAGCCGACCGCGCCGAGCCCGCCGCCGACCTGCAGCGCGCCGAGGCCCAGCGAAGCGGCCGAGCCGAACAGCGTGGCGAAGATCGCCATCACGTCGATCGCCTTGCCCAGCGGGCCCTCGGTGCGGCGCTTGCCGAGCAGCGGCGCGAACACCGAGCTGATCAGCTGGCTGCGGCCCTTGCGGAAGGTGCTGTAGGCGATCGCCAGGCCGACCACCGCGTAGATCGCCCAGGGGTGGACGGTCCAGTGGAACAGCGTGGTCGCCATCGCCGTGTGCACGGCCTCGTCGGAGCCGGCCGCGGCGGTCCCCGGCGGCGGGCTCGCGAGGTGCGAAACCGGTTCGTAGACACCGAAGAACATCAGGCCGATGCCCATTCCGGCGCTGAACATCATGGCGATCCAGGAGGAGGTCCGGAATTCCGGCTTCTCCTTGTCCTGGCCCAGCGGAATGCGGCCGTAGCGGCTGATCGCCAGGCACACCGCGAACAACACGAATCCGGTCGCGGTGAGCACGAATGCCCAGCCACCGTAGGGAATTACCGCTTTGTTGAGCAGTGTCTTGGCGACCGACGCCAGACTCGTCGGGGACGAGACGCCCCAGGCGATGATCGCGAGCGCGAGCACCGCGGCGACGCCGAAGACCACCTTGTCGGTCTCGGCCGGCCGGTCCGCGGCCAGTTCGAGCGGGACATGCTCATCCGGGGCATGGCCTGCACCGGTGGTGTCCGGCGCGTTCGCGAGATCGTGGGTGTCCGCGCTGTGCGCGCCCGCGACCTCGACCTCCTCTTCGCCTGGTTTGCCGTCCTGCGAACCCGTAGTCATATGCGCACGCCGACGAATCGGCGCGACCTCCCTCCGGCCGGAAGTAACCCGTTTGGTGCAGCACCCTAACCCGTACCCCGTACGCGGCGTGCCCCGAATCGCTGACCGGGTCAAGCCGCCATTGGGTGCGACTACATTTGCGGATCACCCCCGAATCGGCAAGCACAGGGGCGTGACAATCGGAACCCGATTTATCGCCGCAGCCGGTTTCACCTGCGATAACCATGAAATTCTCCTTCTTCCGCGCACCCCGCCGATACACTGCGTTCAAGAGTCGGGATGGGCTTCGCCGACCGTGGGGCGGTCCCATACGCTGGTCTGGTGAGCCGACCCCGCCCTGAACACAGCGCGTTACGCGTTGTACGCGGGTTGTTGCTCGCGGCGGCTTCCGCGGCACTGGCGACCACCGCTCACGTGCTGGCCGACGGCGAGATCCCGAGCCCCACCTTCACCCTGCTGCTGACCGCCCTGATCGGGTGGCTGGCGACCGCGCTGGCCGAGCGGACCAGCGGCCTGCCCGGCATCCTCACCGTGCTCGGCTCGGCGCAGGTGGTGATGCACTTCGCCCTCACCGAACTGGGCGGGCACGCGCAGACGCACGGCGGCACCGGCGTGATCAGCGGCACGGTGCCGATGACCGCGGCGCACTCGCTCGCCGTGCTCGGCACGGCGGTGCTGCTGGCCCGCGCCGAAGCGCTGCTGCGGGTGGCGGTGGCGAGCCTGCGGTTGCTGCTGCCGGTGGTCTGGTCGCCGGCCCCGGTCCACGATGGACCCGTCCGCCCGGTGACCGTCCACCCCGAACTCTCCGCCGGGGCGATCCCGGTGTTCCTGCGCACGGTGCTCGGCCGGCGCGGCCCGCCCCTCGCTGCCTGAACCCCTTTTCCTCATCACCACTTCTATTCAGGAGCGAACACTTTCATGTCGACAAAGCGTTTTGTGCAGCGTGCCGCGGTGCTCGCGGGCGTGGCCGGGCTCACCGGCCTGATGGGTGCCGGGCTCGCCTCGGCCCACGTCACCGCGGACTACTACGGGCAGGAGCCGCAGAAGGGCGGGCGCGGGCTCATCGTGCTGCGCGTGCCCAACGAGGAGGCGGACGCCGGCACCACCAAGGTCGAGGTCGCCTTCCCGGCCGAGTACGGGATCACCTCGGCCCGCACCAAGCCGGTGCCCGGCTGGTCCGCCGAGATCACCAAGGCCACGCTGCCGACCCCGGTGAAGAACGGCAAGGGCGCCGACGTGGCCGAGGTGGTCAGCAAGATCACCTGGACCGCGCAGGGCGACGCCAAGATCGCCGCCGGATCCGGGGAGTACCAGGAGTTCGAGTTCAACGCCTCCACCCTGCCGTCCACTGTGGACACTCTGGTGCTGCCGGCCACGCAGACCTACGAGAGCGGCAAGGTGGTGGCGTGGGACGCCCCGCCGCCCCCCGAAGGCGGTGCGGAACCGGAGCACCCGGCGCCGACGATCAAGCTGGCCGCCGCGAGCAGCGGTGGTGACCACGGCCACGGTGCCGGGGCGGCCGACTCCGGTGAGCAGGCCTCCGGGCACAACGAGGCCTCGGCCGCCGCGGGCACCGACAACACCGCGCGCTGGCTCGGCGGGGTCGGCCTCGCCGTCGGCGCGCTGGGCCTCGGCGTCGGTGCGGGCGCGACCATCCGCGCCCGTCGCGGTTCGGCCCCGAAGGCGGACGCATGAGGCGGCTACTGGTCGCGGTGCTGACCGCGACGGCACTGCTCGGCCTGGCGTCCCCGGCGCTGGCGCACAACGTGCTCGTCTCCTCCGACCCGGCCAAGGGCGCGTCGCTGCAGGAAGGTCCTCAGCGCGTGACGCTGACCTTCGACCAGTACGTGCAGTCGGCCGACGTGAACCAGGTCGCGGTCACCGGACCCGACGGCTCGCAGTGGGCCGAGGGCGCGGTCGAGGTCAAGGGCAACGTGGTGACCGCACCGCTGCGCCCGCTCGGCCCGGCCGGCGAGTACACGCTCGGCTTCCGCATCCTGTCCGCGGACGGGCACGCGGTGAGCGACGAGATCAAGTTCACCCTGGCCAAGGCGGGCACCGGCACCCCGGCGGCGGCCGACGCGGCCCGCTCCGGCGGGACCGGCGGCGGCGCGGCGGACGGCGACTCCGGCGGGGTGCCGCTGTGGGTGTGGATCGCCGGCGCGGTGGTGCTGCTCGCGCTGGGCCTGGTGTTCGCGCTGCGAGCGGGTAAGGAACCGACGAAGTCATGACACAGGCCGAGACCACCTCGCGAATCCGTTACGCCACGCTGTTCTGCGTGGTCGCCGCCGCACTGGTCGGCGCGCTGATCGGCGTCGCGCTGTCGGCGACCGCGCCGATCCCCGGCGTGACCGAGGTGAGCGAGGTGGTCTCGGTGGCCATCCCGATCGTGCGGGTGCTGCTGGACATCGCGGCCGTCGCCACGATCGGGCTGTCGCTGTTGTCCGTGCTGGTCGGGTACGACCGGCCGAAGCTGACCGAACCGGTCCTGCGCGTGGCGCGGCCCGCCGCGGTGGCCAGCGCGTTGATCTGGTCGGTCACCGCGTTCGTCGCGCTGGTGTTGCAGACCGCGGAGTTCCGCCCGCAGAACGAGACCATCGGCGCGGGCGACGTGTGGGACTACATCGTGCAGATCGGTGCCGGCAAGGCGCTGCTCGTGGTCGGCGTGCTGGCACTGCTGCACGCCGGGCTCGGTGTGCTCGCGCTGCGGCACGGGGAGAAGGTGCCCGCCGAGGTGCGGGTCGGGCTGGGCCTGTTCGCGCTGCTGCCGCTGCCGGTCACCGGGCACGCGTCGAACTGGGACTACCACGACTACACGATGATCTCGATGGAGCTGCACGTGATGAGCGCCGTCGCCTGGACCGGCGGGCTCGGCGCGATGGCGGTGCTGCTGGTCGGGAACCGGACGCTGCTGGCGCACGCCCTGCCGCGGTTTTCCAAGCTGGCCACGCTCTGCCTGCTCCTGTCCGCGGCGACCGGGCTGTTCAACGGGATCGTCGAGATCAACCTGAACCCGACGATGGACCTGTTCACCGGCCTGTTCACCACCCCGTACGGCCAGCTCGTGCTGTTGAAACTGGTGTGCACCGGGGTGATCGCGCTGTTCGGCGCGCACGTCCGCTGGCGCCTGATGCCGAAGATCGTCCGCCACGAGCGCACCGCACTGGCCCTCTGGGCGACGCTCGAACTGACCGTGATGGGGCTGGCGTTCGGCTTCGCCGTGGTGCTCACCCGCGCGCCGGTGGCCTGATCGGCCCAGCCGGGCTGGGCCGAAAGGTCGCATCTCGGCGACTGCCTTGCCGTGGGCGGAACCCGCCCGCCACGCTCTCCGTCAGCACGCGTGTGCACAGCGGAGGAGCAGGTGTGACTACCGGCCAGGGTTCGATGACCACCGCACCGGCGCCCCGGCGTTCGCCCGAGGCGGAACCGGCAGTGCCGCGGGAGCTGGAGCAGCCGCCTGCCCACTTCACCAACCGCACCGATCAGCTGGCCGCGCTCGACGCGTTGCTCGACGCCCCGCGCGACCGGCCGGTGGTCCAGGTGATCTGCGGGCTCGGCGGCATCGGCAAGTCGGCGCTGGCGCGCCAGTGGGTGCACCGGGTCCGCGCCCGCTTCCCCCGCGGTCAGCTCTACGCCGATCTCGGCGCGTTCAACGCCACCGGCCCCACCGATACGGGTGAACTGCTGAAGCGCTTCCTGGTGGCCTTCGGCATCGACGGCAAGAAGCAGCCCGCCGGGCTCGACGAGCTCAAGGCGCTCTACCGCTCCGAGACCGCGGGCCGCCCGCTGCTGGTGGTGCTCGACGACGCGGTCTCCTCCGAGCAGGTGGCCCCGCTCATCCCCACCGCGCCCGGCAGCATCGTGGTGGTGACCAGCCGTTTCCGCCTCGGCGGGCTGCGCGCCAGCCATGGCGCGCGACGCCTCGACCTGACCAAGTTCGAGCACGGTCACGGCGTCCAGCTGCTCTCCGCGATCGTCGACGACGAGCGCACCGGCGAGCCCTCGGTCCACCTCACCGACATGGTCAAGTTCTGCGACGGACTGCCGATCGCCCTGCACGTGCTGGGCGTCAAGCTGGCGAACCAGCCGCACCTGTCCGCTGCGCGCGCCGCCGCCCAACTGGAACGATTGCGGTTGGCGGCATTGGCGGACCACAAGGAGAACCTCTCGGTGACCAGCACCTTCGACCTCTCGTACCAGGACCTGTCCCCAGACGCGGCCCGGCTCTACCGCGCGCTCGGCCTGCACCCGGGCCCCGAGTTCGGCCTGGGCGCGGCGACCGGCGCCGCCGAGCGGTCGATGGACGACACCGAGGTGCTGCTCGGTGAACTCGTCCAGTCCGGCCTGCTCGACGTGCGGCAGGACCGGTTCAGCTTCCACGACCTGGTGCGGATCCACGCCGAGGAGAAGGCCGCCGAGGCCGGTGAGGCCGACGCGGCGCAACGCCGCATCCTGGAGTGGTACCTGCGGGCTGCCCGGCGCACCGAGGACACGTTGACCGTGCCCGACCAGGACCGCATCCCGTACGAGTTCGGCGACCGCGGGCCGGACCCCGAGTCGCTGCCCGGCAACGACGACGCGCTGCCCTGGCTCGAACGCGAGCGGCCGAACCTGATCGCCGCCATCCAGACCGCCGCGCGGCAGGAGCTGCCGGAGCTGGCCTGGCAGCTCGCCGCCGCCATGTGGCCGCTGTTCCTGCTGCGCAAGCACTACCGCGACTTCCTCACCATCAGCCAGCTCGGCGTGACGTGCGCCGAGCAGTGGGGGAACGTCTCGGCGAAGGCGCTGATGCTGAACCGCGCGGGGGCCGCCTGCCGGGGGGCCGGGCGGTTCGACGAGGCCGTCGAGTACTACACCGCGGCGAAGGAAGCCCTGGCCGACGGCGGTGACCAGGCCATCGCGGTCCGGTCGATGGAGGGGCTGGGCCTGGTCGCGCTGGCGCGGGACCGGGTCGACGACGCATTGGCCCACTTCGAGGAGAACCTGACCTACGCCCGCCGCCTCGAACGCGCGCACGACGTGAACCTCGCGCTGGTCAACCTCGGCGTGACGCTGGTCAAGGCCGGGCGGGCGACCGAGGCGGTGGACCGGCTGGAGCAGGCCAAGTCCCTGCTCGACGCCCAGGGCGACGAGTACAACCGGGCCCGCGCCCAGATCGACCTCGGCCGCGCGCTCGCCTGCGACGAACGGTTCGACGAAGCACGCGCCCAGGTCGAGGCCGCCCTCGCGACGATGGAATCGGCCGGTTCCGCCTTCGAACAGGCCCGCGCGATCCACGCCCTCGGCGATGTGGCGAAGCTCGCCGGCGATATCGCGGAGGCGAAGTCGCGTTACGAAGCGGCGTTGCCCATTTACACAGAGCTCAACCGTCCCGAGGCGAAACCGCTCGCGGAAGAGCTCCGCTCACTCGCCTGAGCAGGCCAGATGATCTTCGATCGGGTTCGCGGTGGCCGTGTGTAATCGGCCGCCGTTCATTCTGAGTAACGAATCATCTAAGTGGGGTGATCAGTCGGGCCGAATTCACTGGGCGCAGCACGACTCGGGAACAGAAACGACGAACGGTCATTCACCGTCGCTGAATGTCCACGATTTTTACCGCCGTTCAGCGGTACCGACTCCATCGGGTACCGGTGCGCCCGGCCCGCAGGTCGGCCAGCCGCATCCGCAGCTGCCCCCGGACGTACGGGTGGCTGCGCAGGATCGGGAGCACGCTGGTGGTCAGCTTCAGCTCGCGGGCCGCCCGCAGCGCCGGGAAGCCGGACCAGCGGGTCACGTCGAAGCCGTAGCCCTCGACCAGCTCGCGGTAGCGCCCGGCGGGGTCGCCGAACCGCTCGCGGCCGACGGCCAGCGGGATCAGGTCCCATTCGGGCGGGCCGACGCAGGAGGAGTCGAAGTCGCACAGCACCGGCCCGTCCGGCCCGGCGATCACGTTGCCGGGGTGCGCGTCCCCGTGCACCAGCGCCTTCGGCAGGGCGAACTCGACGTCGGCCAGCTGGGCTTCCACCTCGGCGCACCGGTCCAGCAGGAACCGCCGGTCACCGGGCGCCAGCTCCTCGGCGTCGGCCACGCGGGCGCGGACATCGTCCAGCGGCGCCCACTCGCCGACGCCGTCGGGGGCTTCGAGCCGGTGCACCTCGCGCAGCAGTGAGGCCAGGTCCGCGGCGGTGCCGTGCCCGGCCTCGCCGGGCACCCGCTCCCACACCGTCACCAGGTGTTCGCCCAGCTCGATGGGCTGGGGCAGGTCACCGAACAGGCGGATCGCCGGTACCCCGTGCCGGGCGAAGTGCCGGGCCACGGTGACCACCTTGTAGGCGCGGTGCCGCAGCGTCCGCGACCCGACGATCCGCACCACCACGGGCGCGTCCGCCAGCGAGTAGACCGCGTTGTTGGTGAACCGGAGCAGCCGCGCGCCGCGCGCTCCCACGCCGAGCAGGGCGCACGCCTCAGCGAGCGCCCCGTCCAGCTTCTCCCTGGTGAACCGGCCGTCCACGACGGTCTCCAGGGTCGTCGCCACCGGTCCTGCCCGCCTCGCTCAAGCGGCGTAGAACGCGTTGATCCGGTCGGCGAGGTCGCGCGCGTCGGCGTTGTTCCGGCGCCGCTCGGCCTCGACCTTCAGCGGCATCATCCGGTCCTTGATGCGCGCGGACTTGAGCCCCTCGGCCGCGTCCAGCGCCTTGCCGCCCACCTTCGCGCCCTGGTCCAGGTCGCCTTCGAGCAGGTGGTTGGTGGCCAGCGCGCTCAGGTTGAACACCCGGCTGCGGGCCATGTCGTCGCCGTAGGCCTCGACCGCCCTGGTCAGTGCCGGGATCGCGTACTTGGTGTGCTCGACCTTGCCCTCGATGGCCAGCGCGGTGTGCACCGTGCCGATCATCGCGTAGACGTCGGTCTCGTTGAAGAACTGCACCCACGACTCGGCGCTGGCGATGTCCGCGCGGGCGAACTCGTCCTTGGTCCGGCCGAGCAGCTTGACCGCCTGCTCCTCGTTGCCCATCATCGCGTAGGCCCAGGCCTGGTTCGCGCAGAGCACCGAGATCGCCAGCTCGGAGCCCGATTCCTGGGCCGCGATCTGGCCCAGCTGGAACAGCTTGAGCGCGTCGTTCGGCGCGTCCTGGTGCAGGTAGACCCGGCCCATCCGGTAGAGCACGTTGGCCACCAGCGGGTTGTTGTCACCCTGCTTGGCCAGGTCCAGCGCGTTCGCGAAGTGCCCGCGCGCCGAATCGACCAGGCCGGTGTCGAACGAGGTCCAGCCGGCCAGGCTGTGCAGGTCGGCCAGCGCCACGTAGAGCCGCGACTTGACCAGTTCGGCCCCGCTCGACTCGAGCATCTGCTGTCCCCAGGACAGCTGCGCGACCACCGCGTCGCGGCAGAAACCGCCGCCGTACTGGTAGTCCAGCGCACGCAGTGCGCGGGTGGCTGCCTCCATCTGCCGGACGTCGGTCATCCCGATCCGGCCGGGCGCCGGTGTCCTCGCGGGACGCGTCGCCCAAGCCTCGGACGCCGGTCCGAAGACCGCTGCACCCATGGTGACCTGCGCGGCGTGCGCGAGGAACTTCCGCCGTTTCACGGACTCGTCCTCCTCAGCCTGCTGGCCGTCGGCGTTGCCGACGACCTGTATCGCCGTGGCCTCGTCGTAGGCGAGGCCCATGTATCCCCTGGCGACACCCAGGCCGTCGGCGATCCGCACCAGGACGTCGTAGGCCATCACCTGCCGACCCTTGAGGATCTCCGACACCTCGGACTGCGACTGGCCGGTCATCGCGGCGATCTGGCGCTGCGATACCCCGTGCTTGCGCAACTGGCGGTACACCGAGCTGATCTCACGAGCGGCGAGCGCCTCTCGCATCTCCGGCTGCTCCCAGGCAGTCGGCGGGATGGGATGACCAGCTTGTCCCGGCTGGGACTCAGTGCTGTTCATGGCGTCCATTCGCGCCCCCTCACAGTCCGTCGGGCGTCTGTCCACAGCGTAGGCACACCTATTCAACCGTGCGAAACGCCGATTGTTGAGTCTGATCGGCCCGGCCGAACTCCGCCGACCGCTTATCGTGGAACTCTGGCCGGTCGCCGCTATGACGGCGATCCAGCCTTCTTTCCGCCTCGCTTTCACCGCAATGTAGATCGCAGTTCTCCGTGAGCACTCCGGCACCCCCGGTGATCACGGACAGCGACCGCCAGCGGCCGCCCCTCACGGAGAGCTACGAAGGCCCGAGAAGACCCGGAATTGCGAGCGACGAGCAGAGCGGAGTAGCCGGTGGAGTTCCTGGACTCGATCCCCACAGGTCGTACGGCCACCGTGTCCCCTGTGCGTGCCTCCGTCCCGCGCGCCGTGCCCCAGGCGGTCGACCCGCGCTCGGCGAACCTCCGCCGGCACGAGGGTGGCCAGACGGTCTGGCGCGTGCAGTGCGGTGACCTGATCAACCGCGAGCGCTGCGTCACGGTGTTCGTGGACGACAGCCAGGTCGTGCTCGTCGGCCCGCCCGGGGAAACCGCGCGGATGACCGGCAGCCAGCTCGGCCAGCTCCGGACCGCGCTCAACGAAGCCGCCAAACTGGCGGAAAGGTAACGGTGAGTTCCAGGTGGACCAGATCCTCGGACAGGTACTCCGCAATGCCGTGTGGGAGCGCCTCGACATGCTCTCCGATCTCGCCAACCGCGCGGACGCGCAGTCACTGGTCTCGGTGGCCCGTTCCGAGCTGCCCCGGCTGACCGAAGGCTGGCGCGCGATGCTCCGGGCGCACGAACCCGACGAGCGCGGTGACTGCCCCACCTGCTCGACCCGCTGGCACCGCTGCAAGGCGCCGTGCTCGGTGTGGCAGGTGGCCCACGAGCACCTGGTGGCCGGCGGCCTGGCCACCCAGCCCGACGTGAAGGGCCGCCGCTCGGTGCCTGCCCAGAACCGCGCGGTGCCCGCCCCGGCCCGCACCCCCGGTCGCCACGCACTGGTGACCTCGCCGAGGCAGGCGGTCGCCACCACCTGAGGTTTCCCCACCGGTGCGCCCGATCCCCCGCGGGCGCCCCCGACCGGCGGTCGGCTCATCCGTACCCCCGAGCGAGATGAGTCGACCGCCCCCCAACTCCCCGATCCCCATCGGTGCTTCTGCGATTAATCGCAAAATTAGTGAGAATCCGCTAGCCAGAGCAGTAATCGAACGCTAACGTGAAGCTCAAGCCCACGGGCGCAAAATTGCACAACGCAACCCGTGGTCATCCCGCCCTGACGCGGGCCCCGAGAACCCCGCGGACCGGTGCCGTTGCACTCCCCCTCCCCCGACCGGCACCGGTCCGCGGTCCCACTTCCCGGAACTCTGATCAGCGCACTGATCGGATGCGGGTCACCCCGGCCCCGGCGAGCAGCGTGGCCACCGCGGACGCGGTGAACAGGCCCGGATAACCGCCGAGGCCGGCCAAGATCGCCGTCGCCAGCAGCGGCGCGACCACCTGCGGCAGCGCGTTCGCGATGTTCACCACGCCGAGGTCCTTCGCCCGGTCCTGCGCGGCGGGCAGCACCTGGGTCAGGATCGCCATCGCCACCGCCCAGTAGGTGCCGAAGCCGACGCCGAGCAGCGGGGCCGCGGCCAGTGCGGCGCCCCAGGTCGGCGAGAAGGCGAGCAGCAGCGCGGCCAGCGCCATCGCGGACGACGCCCCGACCACGTACGGCTTGCGGCGGCCGGACCGGTCCGACAGCACGCCCGCGCCCAGCGCGCCGACGATCAGCGCGACGCCGTACAGGCCCATCAACACCAGCAGTCCGGTGTCCGGATCCGGGTGGCCGACCGCGTCCTTGAGGAAGAACAGCAGGTAGAGCGTGCCGAGCGCGTTGCCGAGCCCGATCAGGAAGTGGCAGCTCCACGCCCGCGCGAAATCCGGGTGCCGACGCGGCGAGATCCACATCCGGCGCGGCAACTCCCGCAGCGAACCCGCCGGGCGCCAGGCGGCGGGCAGCACGGTGTCCGGGGTCCGCAGCACGAACGCCGCCGCACCGGCGAGCACCACGAGCGCGCAGGCGAGGTAACCGCCGGGCAGGCTGGTGACGAGCACGGTGACCAGCACCGCGCCGAGCACCGTGCCGAACATCTGGCTGATCCCGATGAAGCCGCCGATCTGCGCGCGCTGGCCGACCGGCACGCGGTCGGGCAGTGCGGAGGTCAGCATGGCGAGCATGCCGTTCAGCCCGGCCTGGACCAGGCACCAGCCGAGGGTCATCAGCACCACGTTCGGCGCGACGGCCAGCAGGACGAGCCCGGCCGTGCCGAGCAGCGCGCCCGCCACGGTCCACGGGTGGCGACGGCCGAAGCGCGAGGTGGTGCGGTCCGACAGCAGCCCGATGGCCGGATTGGCGACCAGCGAGACGAGCGCGCCGACACCGGTCACGATGCCGAAGACGAGTTCCTTGTTCGCCGCGTCGAGCAGTTCCGCCTGACGCGGCAGCAGCACCTGGATGGGTGCGTAGAAACCCAGCCACAGCCCGAAGTTCGCGAAGAACAGCAGGGCGGTCCAGCCGGGGCGGACCCGGGTGGTCGGTTCGGCGAGCGCCTCCGGCCTAGCGGTGGTCATCGGCCGCGATCAGTTCGCGGAACCAGAAGTACGAGTCCTTCGGGGTGCGGACCTGCGTCTCGTAGTCGACGTGGACCAGGCCGAACCGGGGCGCGTAGCCCTTGGACCACTCGAAGTTGTCGAGCAGGGACCAGACGAAGTACCCGCGGACGTCGACCCCGGCGTCCATCGCGGTGCGGACGGCCCGCAGGTGCTCGCGCAGGAAGTCGATGCGGGCGACATCGGTGACGCGGCCGTCCGGCGTGACCTCGTCGGCGAAGCTGCAGCCGTTCTCGGTGATGTGGATCGGCGGGAGCCGGTCGCCGTAGCGCTCCTTGAGCTGGAGCAGGAGTTCGCGGAAGGCGTCCGGCACGATCGGGGAATCGTTGGTGGTGAGCGGATACCCCTCGACCGGCCGGAGTTCGAACGGCAGCGGATTGCCCTCGCCCGGCCCGGCGGCGCCCTGCGGTTCGTAGTAGTTGACGCCGTAGAAGTCGAGTGGCTGCGCGATGACCGGCAGGTCGTCGGCGAAGCCGGCGGGGAGGTGCTCGTGGAACTCTTCCGGATAGCTGCCGAGCAGCACCGGATCGGCGTAGAGCCGGTTGAGCAGCGCGTCGAGCCGCCGCGCGCCTTCGACGTCGGCGGCGGAGTCGGTGGCGGGCCAGATCGGCGAGTGGTTGTTCGCCGTGCCGACGGACTTCGCGCCCGCCGCGCGCAACGCCCTGACCGCGAGGCCGTGCGCGAGGTGCTGGTGGTGCGCGGTGGGAATCGCGCCGAGCAGCAGGGTCTGGCCGGGCGCGTACTCCCCGATGGCGTAGCCGAAGATCGACATGACCATCGGCTCGTTGAGCGGGATCCACATCTTCACCCGATCGGCGAAGTGCGTGCCGAGGATTTCGGCGTACTCGCCGAAGCGCTCGGCGGTGTCGCGGGCGAGCCAGCCGCCGGCGTCTTCGAGCGCCTGCGGGGTGTCCCAGTGGTAGAGGGTGGCGACCGGGTCGATGCCCGCCGCGCAGATCTCGTCGAGCAGGCGGTCGTAGAAGCCGATGCCGCGGGGTTCGGGGGCGCCCTTGCCGGTGGGCTGGATCCGGGGCCAGGCGAAGGAGAAGCGGTAGGCGTCGACGCCGAGCCGCGCCATCAGCGCGACGTCCTCGCGGTAGCGGTGGTAGTGGTCGGCGGCGGTGCGCGCGTGCTCGCCGTTCGCGATCTTGCCCGGCGTCGCGGTGAACGTGTCCCAAATGGACGGTCCGCGCCCGTCCTCGGTGACCGCGCCCTCGATCTGGAAGGCCGAGGTGGACACGCCCCAGCGGAAGCCGGGCGGGAAGTTCAGGTTCTCCACCAGCTACTCGCTTTCGCCGTTCGGTGTGGCGCCGAGCTAATGTGAATAGTTCTCATATCCTAACCCGTTCCCTCGACCGGGGGGAAGGGTTCGTACGCGGTAGGGTCCTGACCAGCGGGGAGCGACATCGGCAAGATCAAGTGCCGGGGCGTTGCGGCTGGGAGGAGCAGGACGTGTCCGAGAACAAGGCACACGGGGAAACCACCGCACTGCGCCGGCAGCCGGTGCAGCAGCGCAGTGCCAAGCGGGTGGAGCAGATGCTCGACGCGGGCGCCGCGCTGATCGACGAAATCGGGTACGAGTCGCTGACCACCACGCTGATCGCGAAGCGGGCCGGGGTCGCGGTGGGTTCGCTGTACCAGTTCTTCCCGGACAAGCGGGCGGTGGTGCAGGCGCTCACCCAGCGGAACCTGGACAAGTTCATGGCCGCCATCGGCGAGCGGCTGAACGGGGTTTCGCACTCGCACTGGTGGGATGTCGTGGACTCGATCCTGGACATCTACCTGGACATGCACCGGAACGTGCCGGGTTTCTCGAAGGTCCACTTCGGCGATGTCGTCGACCGCCAGCTGCTGGACGAAAGCCGGGACAACAACCGCGTGATCGCGGACGCGCTGACGGAACTGCTGTCGAACTACCTGGACGTGCCGCAGGAACGCCTGTGGTTCGCCATCACCATCGCCAACGAAGCGGCGGACTCGCTGCTCAAACTCGCCTTCCACCGCGACCCCAACGGCGACGCCGAAGTCGTGGAGGAAACGAAGTACCTGATCAAAACCTACCTGGCCAGCCGACTCGGCGAGTAGGTCCACAGTGGACTAGCCGAAGCTCTGCCCCTCGCCCCGATACGTGGGAACGGTCTGCTCCACCCGATCCCCCTGAACCAGGTGGTAGTGCGTGAACCGCTCCGCCAGTTCCCCAGCTTTCGCGTGGCGCAGCCAAACACGATCACCGACGTGCAACCCGCGCGCCCCACGCCCGGCAACCGGGGTCTGCACCTCGCCCGCACCTTCCAGCGCCAGCAACTTCAACCCCGTGGGCAAATAGGGCGAAGGCAACCGCGTGGCTTCAGCCGGTCCGGAAGCCACGTAACCACCCGAAAAAAGCGTCGCGATCGTGCGGGTCGGCTTTCGCACCACCGGCAGGGCGAAGATCGCCGCCGGGCGGGGGTGGAAGCGGGTGTACCCATCGAACAACGTCGGCCCCAGCAGGCCCGAGCCCGCGGCGATTTCGGTGACCGAGGCGTCCGAACCGGTCACCTCCAGGCTGCCGGTCCCGCCGCCGTTGACGAACTCCAGGTCCGCGACCTCCCGCACCGCCCGCACCGCGGTCCCGCGGCGGCGCAGCAGCTCGGCCGCCGACTTCCGCTGCATCCAGCGCACCGCCGCCGACTGGAGCCGTCCGCCGGCCGCGTCCGGGAAACCGGCGATCTGCCCTTCGTAAGCCATCATGCCGACCAGCCGGAACCCCGGCCGCGAGGTGATCGAAGCGGCGAATTCCTGGGCCTGGCGCGGGGTGAACACGGGCGACCGCCGGGTGCCGACGTGCAGCGCGCGCATCGGCCGCCACGACGCGTCGAGTTCCAGGCAGACCCGGATCTCCGGGTGCTCCAGGCCGAGCGCGGAGTCGACCAGGTCCAGGTGCGCGGGCGAGTCCACCATGATCGCGATGGCCGCGCGGGCCCGGTCGTCGGCGGCCAGGCGGCGCAGCGCGGCGTGGTCCACCGTCGGGTAGGCGACCACCACGTCGTCCGTGGTCCCGGTCTCGACCAGCCACAACGCCTCGGCCAGCGAGTAGCACATCACGCCGCGGAACCCCGGCTTCGCCAGCACGCGCTCCAGCAGCGTCCGGCAGCGCACCGACTTGCTCACCACGCGGATGGGCCGGGTCGCCCGCCGCACGAGGTCGTCGGCGTTCGCGTCGAACGCGGCGAGGTCGACGATCGCCAGCGGCGGATCGAGGTCCTTCGTCGCCAGGTCGAACGCCGTGGCGTCTGGGAGGTTCACCCCCAGTACGGTACGACAAACAGGCTTGAAACGCGAATACTATTCACTTATCGTTCGTTGAGTGGTTGCGATCGGAAGTGTGGTGGGGGTATTCGGTGGATCCAGGTTTCCGCTGGGCGTGCGGCCGGGAGACCTGCGTACCGGAGTCGTACTCGGGTCTTCCGGCCGTGCGTCCAGCGGGAAGCTGGGCCGCCGAGACCCCCGGCAGACTTCCGATCGTGACCACTTAGGCCATCAAGCGACGGGACTCAGTTGATGACACGGTGGACGAACTGGGCCGGGACCGCAACGGCCAGCCCGCAACGCGTGCACAAACCGCGCAGCGTCGCGGAAATCGCCGAAGCCGTGACCGACGCCGCGGTGGACGGCCGCCGGGTGCGCGCGCTGGGCAGCGGCCACTCGTTCACCCCGATCGCGGTGGCCGACTCCGACGCCATCAACCTCACCCAGTGGACGGGCCTGGCCTCGGCCGACCTCGACGCCAAGCGGGTCACCGTCCGGTCGGGCACCACGCTGCGCGAGCTGAACACCGAACTCGACCGGCTCGGCCTGGCGATGACCAATCTGGGTGACATCGACGCGCAGACCATCGCCGGGGCCATCTCCACTGGCACGCACGGCACCGGCGCGAAGTTCGGCGGCATCGCCACCCAGATCGCCGCGCTGGAACTGGTGCTGGCCGACGGCACGGTGGTCGGCTGCTCGGCCGAGCGGCGCCCGGAACTGTTCGACGCCGCCCGCGTCGGCCTCGGCGCGCTCGGCGTGATCAGCACGGTGACCCTGCAGTGCGAACCGGCCTTCGTGCTCGCCGCCGAGGAACGTCCGGAACCGCTGGAGGGCGTGCTCGAAGCGTTCCACGACCAGGCCGACGCCAACGACCACTTCGAGTTCTACTGGTTCCCGTACGGGCGGAACGCGCTGGTCAAGCGCAACAACCGGCAACCGGCGGGCACCGAGCCCGAGCCGCTGAGCCGGGCCCGCCAGTTCGTCGACTACCGGATCATGGAGAACACCGCGTTCGGCGCGCTGTGCCGGATCGGCCGGACCGTGCCGGGCCTGGTCCGGCCGCTGGGCCGACTCGCTTCGTCGGTGCTGTCCGCGCGCGAGTACAGCGACACCTCGCACCGGGTCTTCGTCACCCATCGGGGCGTCCGGTTCGTCGAATCGGAGTTCGCCATCCCGCGTGAATCCCTGCACGACGTGCTCGGCGAGCTGCGCGCGCTGGTGCCGAAGCTCGAGACGCCGGTGGCCTTCCCGGTGGAGGTGCGGGTGGCCGCCGCCGACGACATCTGGCTGTCCACCGCGTACGGCCGCGACTCCGCCTACGTCGCCATCCACCAGTTCGTCGGCATGCCCTACCGCGAGTACTTCGCCGCGTTCGCGAAGATCGCCGGCGCGGTCGGCGGGCGGCCGCACTGGGGCAAGATGCACGACCTCGACGCGACCGTGCTGCGCGAGCGGTACCCCCGCTTCGACGACTTCCTCAAGGTGCGCAAGGACGTCGATCCCAGCGGGGTGTTCACCAACGGCTACCTGGACCGCGTGCTCGGCCCGACGACCTAGATGCGTTCGAGGGCCTCGTCGATCGGCGTGTGGCCTTCGACCAGTTCGAGGGTGTGGTGCACGGTCCGCGGTTCGTCCAGCAGGGCGACCAGCACGGCGGCCACGTCGTCGCGGGTGACGGTGCCGTAGTCGACCGATTCGGCGAGGTGGACCTGACCGGTGCCGGGCTCGTCGGTGAGCCTGCCCGGCCGCAGGATGGTCCAGTCGAGGTCACGCGTCCGCAGATCGTCCTCGGCGGCGGCCTTGGCCTTCAGGTAGTTCGAGAAGACCTCGTCCATGTCCGGGTCGTCGGCGCGGTCCAGCCCCATCCCGCTGACCTGGAGGTGCCGCCGCACCCCGGCGCGCTGGGCGGCCTCGGCGAACAGCACCGCGGCCCCGCGGTCGACGGTGTCCTTGCGGGCCGACCCGCTGCCCGGACCGGCACCGGCGGCGAACACCGCGGCGTCCGCGCCCTGGAGCACCTCGGTGACCGCGTCCAGCTCGGCGGTCTCCAGGTCGAGCACCACCGGTTCCGCACTGGAGTCGCGGAGGTCGGCCGCCTGCTCCGGCTTGCGGATGATGCCCACCGCCTGGTCACCGCGCGCGGCGAGCAACCGCTCCAGCCGCAGCGCGATCTGTCCGTGTCCGCCGGCAATCACAACTCGCATGACCCCGACCCTATGCGGAGAATCAGTCGACGGCAGCGGGGAGATCGTGGGCCAGCAGCAGCTCGTAGGCCACCTCGTTGACCCAGCGGGAGATCGGGTCGCCGGTGACCAGGAGGCGCTCGCTGTGCCCGAGCAGGTCGGTCTCCACCGCGGCCTCCTCGTCGGCGGTCAGCACGGCCATGCCGTAGGTGCGGGCCCGCGGCAGGCAGTTGTCCACGTAGTCCTCGGTCAGCGTGGCGGCCGAGGGCAGCACCATCGCGGTCTCGCCGTAGCGGGCGAACGGCACCAGCGCGGCCAGGCCGGTCCGCCAGTGGCGCTGCACGGAGAGCACGCCGACGATCTCCACCGCGGCGGCCGGCGCGCTGGCGACGAACTCGGGCCAGGTCCAGGTGTCCACCACGGCGCGGTCGGTGACCGGCGCCACGCCCATCGCGATGCGCTCGGCGTGCGCCACCGTGCGCAGCCGCGCCACCAGGTTCACCTTGCGGCCCAGCAGCCGGATCTCCGGCAGCACGACCCCGTGCCAGCCGAGCTTCGCGGCGGCCTCGGTGGCCAGCTCGTCGGGCGTCGACGGCAGCTGGTGCGGCGGCACGACGCGGCTCGGCAACGACCGGGTGCCGTTCGCACCGCCGGTCACCGCCACCTCTCCTGGTGTCACCGCCACGGGTCCGCCTCCTCTTTCCTTCTCGCCCAGTCCCAAGTCATCCGCGCCTCGTGAAAAGAGGCACATGAATTTGGTACCAGGGCGGTCCGGGGATGGCGCCACGTCAACCGGTCACCTGCGATCGGCGGCAGTCAGCCATCGGTGACCGGTCGACGGGCGGTCATCCGACTTCGGCCCGGCGGTGCGGCCAAGCGGGTGAGACCCCGCTGAACGGTGGGTTCGCCGGGCTCAGTTCCATTCGGCGGAATTGAGGATCCGGTCCAGTCCCGGCACGTTCCACTCGTCCGCGATCACCACGTTCGCCGACGGCACGAACCAGATTCGCTGGGTGATCCGGACACCGGTCGCACCACCGGCGGAACCACGCGGAACGCATTCCACGGTCCACCGCTCGAACCGGGCTTCCCGGCCGCCGACCTGCGCCGCGGCGCTCTCCTCCAGGGTGGATTCACCGTCCTGCCACAGGTCCTTGCGGCCGGCCGCATTGCAGGCGCGACCGTTCGCACTGCGGCGATAAGGCTTTCCCGGTTCGTATGCGGGCTGTTCGGAATTCGCTTTTGTGTTGTCGGTCACCATGAAGTACGGGCAGTTGAAGTACTTCACCGGATCGGCGCATTCCGCGGCGTCGACGATCACTTGTTCCAAACCCTGGGAGCGCCGGGTCCAGGTGGCCGGTCCGGCAATCGTGAGCGGGCCCACATCGAGCTTTTCGCCCGGCCGCACGGGCGCGCTCGACGGCGCCGAGGACGGCGGCTTCGCGTCCACCTTGGCCAGCAGCGCGGGCGCGAACAGCCCGCCGAGCGCGGTGTAGGAGACCTTGCGATCGCTGACCCCGCACGCGGTCGAGCCGCCGAAGGACTGCATCTCCACGGTGAACTCGACGCCGTCCGGCGTGAGCATCGCCTCGAACGGACGGCCGACGGACTCCGCCTGGCGCAGCGTGTCGACCGGGATGGTCGGGGTGCCACCCCGTTCCTGGCACGGGTCGCCCTCCGGCCAGATCGTCCCGGCCAGTTCCGCCATGCCCGGCGCGGTCAGCTTCTCCGGCGCGAACAGCTTGTCCAGCGAGATCAGCTCGCCGGTGCGCAGGTCGAAGGTCATCGCCGAACTCTCGAAGGTCCAGGTGGAGTGCGGTGGATTGGTCACCCGGTGGTCGTAGCGAACGGACAGCAGCTCGTCGTTCTGCAGGCCGATCACCGGTTCGTTGCCGACCACCGGCGGGCCACCGGTGTTCGGCCCCCAGTCCGGGGCCGACCGGCTGATCTCGGCGACCCAGGCGTCCACCGGCGCGCGCAGTGCGGCGTTGATCCGCTCGGTCACCGCCGGATCCGCGCCGCCGCTCACGCTGAGGAACTGGGCGTTCACGTCCACAGTGGACCCCGGCGCCCGCTCGGTGGTGGTGCTGGTGTTGACCTGCAAGGCCACGTTCTGGACCACGGGCGGTGGCGGGTCCTCACCGGAGTTCGTCACCACCACGATCACGCCGGTGCCGACCAGTGCCGCGCCGGCCAGGATCGCGCCCGCCTTGACCAGCACCCCGCCCCCGGCACCCGCCGCGACCACCCCACCGGAACCGGCGACGGCGGCCGTTCCCGCGCCCGCCGGGGCCAGCACCGAAGCCCCCGCGAGCATGGCCAGCGGCGACAACGCGAGCAGGGCACCCGCGCGCTGGGCGAGCCTGCCCCAGCCGCGTTCCTCCCAGTCCCCGCCGTACGCGGCGACCGCGGTCGACTCCAGTTCGGTCAGGAAGGCGTCGGCGGAGGCGGGCCGTTCGGCCGCGTTCTTCGCCATGCCGCGCGAGATCAGGCCGCGCACCGGTTCGGGGGCTTCACCGAACGGGATGGGCGCGTACTCGTGGAGGTTGCGCAGGACCTCCGTGCTGTCCGCTTCGAACGGCCGGTGCCCGGCCACACACTGGAAGAACACGCACGTCGCCGCGTAGACGTCCGTCGCGGGCGAAGCGGCCGATCCGGCCCACTGCTCCGGCGCCATGTAGGCGGGCGTGCCCACGGAAAGCCCGGACTGCCCGGCGAGCACGGCGATGCCGAAGTCGACCAGCTTGCTCTGGCGCCGGGTGTCCACCAGCACGTTGTCCGGTTTGTAGTCCCGGTGCACGATGCCCGCGTGGTGTGCGGCGGACAGACCGAGCAGCGAACCCTTCAGCACCGCCAGCGCGGCTTCCGGTTCGAGGGCGCCGTCGCTGGTCAGGATCGCGCGCAACGGCACGCCCGGCACGGCCTCCATCACGATCGCCGCGCCCTCGGGCGTCTCGATGAACTCGTGCAGCCGCGCCACATGTGGACTGACCACTTGGGACAGAACGCGGGCTTCCTGCCGGAACGCGTCCACCAGCCGTGGATCGGTCAAGTGCCGCGAGAACAGGTACTTGATCGCCACGGTGTGCCCGGTGCTGTCCTGCCTGGCCAGCACGACGCGGCCGAAACTGCCTTCCCCCAGGCGGTCCACCTCGGTGAACCCCGGCAGCGCCCACTCGCTCACCGCCACGTCGCACCCTCCAGGATCTTGTCCAGACCGGGCGTGTTCCAGTCGTCCGCGAAGATGATCCCCGTCTTCGGGAGCGTCCACGACCGTTCGACAAAATCCGCGCCACCGGAACAGGTGATGCGCCACTCCTCGTAGGCCGCCTTCTTCGTGCCGACGGGGCGCAGCTCCTGCTTGAGCCGCTCGGCGCCGGTGATCAGCTGGTCCGGCGCGGGGGTGCACGGTTCGCCGGGCTGGTGCTCGACCGCCGAGCGGTAGTAGATCCGCACGCCGGGGCAGCCGTCCTGAACGCAGTCGGCGGCCCGCGCGAGCAGCCTCCCGGTGGCGGATTCGTTGGACAGCCGCCACTCCTGCGGCACGGTCAGCGTGAACGGCCCGAGGTCGAGCCGCTGGTCGGCCGATGGGGCCGCCGCGCCGGTACCCAGCAGCTGGGCGGCCTCGGGCGCCATCAGATCGGTCAGGTCGGTGTAGGGCACGGTGACCGTCTGGTGGTCGCAGGCCATCGGGCCGCCGAAGGCCGAGCCGTAGACGTCGAACTCGACCGCGTCGGCGGCGAAGATCGCCTGCACGGCCGGATCGCCGTCACCCGCGGTGTAGGGCTCGGTCAGGTGCCTCGGCTCCATCGGCTCGTGCTCGGTGTTCCCGCCGCAGAAGCCGCCGGGCGAACGGGCCAGCAGCCGCTCCTCCAGCGCGGTCGCCCCGGCCTGGCCCGCCGCCGCGTCGGGGAAGACCTTGGGCGCGTCGATCGCCTCGCCGGTCTTCAGGTCCACGGTGACCCCGCGAATGCTGAACCCGCCGCGGTTGCCGAACTGGGTGGAGTCGATCCGGCGGGTGTACTTCACCGAGATCACCTTGTCGTCCTGGCGCCGGATCTCCGCCTGGGTGCTCAGGTGCGGGGTGTCGGTCGCCGGATCGGGGTTGACCTCCCGGACGTACTCGATCCAGCCGTCGACCGGGGCCATCAGCGCCTGGTTGACCCGCTCCTGCACGGCCGGGTCGGCGAGGCCGCCGATCGCCACGTACTGCCCGTTGAAGTCGTAGGTGCCGAAGTTCTCCGTGCGGTTGAGCACGTTCGCGGTCATCGCCACCTGCTCGATCGCGGGTGGCGGGGGCGGCGGCGGGTCGTCGCCGGTGGTCGTGTTGACCACGATGACCGCGCCGGTGCCGACCAGTGCCGCGCCGACCAGGATCGCGCCCGCCTTGACCAGCACCCCGCCACCGGCACCCGCGGCGACCACGCCGCCGGAGCCCGCGACGGCACCAGCGCCCGCCGGCGCGAGCATGGTGGCACCGGCCAGCATCGCCAGCGGGGACACCGCGAGCAGCGCGGCCGCGCGCTGGGCCAGCCGCGTCCAGCCGCGGTCCTCCCAGTCCGGCCCGTACGCCGCGACCGCGGCGGATTCCAGTTCGGCGAGGAAGATCGCCGCGCTGCCGGGTCGGTGGGCCGGGTCCTTGGCCATACCGCGCTCGACCAGCTGCCACAGCGACTCCGGCACCTCACCGAACGGGATGGGCGCGTAGATGTGCAGATTGCGCAGGGTGTCGCGGTCATCCGCCCGATAGGGCCGGTTTCCGGTGACGCACTGGAAGAAAACGCAGGTCGCCGCGTAGACGTCGGTGGCGGGCGTGGCCGCTTTCCCGGCCCACTGCTCCGGCGCCATGTACCCCGGCGTGCCGACGGACAGCCCGGTTTCCCCGGCCAGCACGGCGATGCCGAAGTCGACCAACTTGCTCTGCCGGTTCGGCTGGACCAGCACGTTGTCCGGTTTGTAGTCCCGGTGCACCACCCCGGCGGTGTGCGCGGCGGACAGGCCGAGCAGCGAACCCTTCAGCACCACCAGCGCCGCCTCGGGCGCGAGCTGCCCTTCCGCGGTGAGGATCGCGCTGAGCGAGACGCCCGGCACAGCCTCCATCACGATCGCCGCGCCCTCGGGCGTCTCGATGAACTCGTGCAGGCGCGCCACATGCGGGCTGACGACCTGCGAGAGCACGCGGGCCTCCTGCCGGAACGCGTCCACCAATCGCGGATCGCCCAGGTGCTCGGCGTACAGGTACTTGATCGCCACCTCGGCGCCGGTGCCGTCCTGCCTGGCCAGCACCACGCGGCCGAAACCGCCTTCCCCCAGCGCTTTCACTTCGGCGAAGCCGGGGAGCGTCCAGTCGCTCACCGCCAGACCGCCTTCGCCAGCGCGTCCTCCAGTTCGGCCACGCCCCACTCGTCCTCGATCACCACGTTCTTCGACGGCACGAACCAGATCCGCTGCGTCAGCTCCGCCTTGCTCTCGGTGGAGCCGGGTTCGACGCACTGGACGGTCCACTTCTCGTAGGTCGCGTCCTGGTCGCCGACCTTCACCGTGGCGCTGTCGACCAGTGCGGCCGCGCCGTCCTGCTTGAGGTCCTTGCGCCCGACGGCGTTGCACGCGCGGCCGTTCGCGCTGCGGCGGTACGGCTTTCCCGGTTCGTACTTGGGTTGCTCGTCGCTGGCCTGGGCGTTGTCGGTGACCAGGAAGTACTTGCAGTTGTAGTAGCGCTTGGGGTCCGCGCAGCCGGTGCCGTCCACCACCACCTTCTCCAGTCCCTGGTTCTGCTGGGAGAAGCGGGTGGGCAGGCGGAGGTTCAGCCCGCCGAAGCGGAACGCCTCGTCCTTCGGCGGCGGGGTCGTCGTG
Source organism: Amycolatopsis sp. 195334CR (assembly GCF_017309385.1). Classification (NCBI taxonomy): domain Bacteria; kingdom Bacillati; phylum Actinomycetota; class Actinomycetes; order Pseudonocardiales; family Pseudonocardiaceae; genus Amycolatopsis; species Amycolatopsis sp. 195334CR. The sequence goes on from NZ_JAFJMJ010000001.1 coordinate 2,352,595, forward strand.
GTCGGCGCGGGCGGCACCGACCGCTGGTCGGGGAGCAGTTTGAGAACCTCCGGGGCGAGCAGGTCGGTCATCCGCGCGTACGGGAGCACGACGGTTTCGGATTGGCAGGCGAGCACGAAGACCACGCCGTCCGGCGCGAGCGCGAGCACGAGTTCGTCGGACGTCAGGGTTTCGTCCGGGCACCGGCGTTTGAGGTCGATCCGCTGGGACAGCTGGGTGAGACCGTTGTCGGTCACCGCGTCCGGGGTCAGCAGTTCGCGCACGCCAAGGGGTTTGCCCTCGTCGAGGGCGATGGTGACGGTCCGGGTGTAGGGCTTTTCGTCGCCGCCGGTGTTGTCGTAGCGCACCGAAAGCAGTTCGTCGGTCTGGAGCACGATCTGCGGTTTCGAGGTCCCGTCCTGGCGCAGCTTCTCGCGGTGGTCGTCGAACGGCCGGCGCAGCGCCTGGTTGACCCGCGAGCCGACGAGGAGGTCCTGGTAACCGTGCACTTGGACGATGTCGCCGGTGATGGTGAAGGTTCCTACGCGCTCGGACACCGGTTCCACCGCGACGGTCAGCACCTGCTGGAGGGCCTGCGGCGGCGCGGCGGGCGGCGGCTCCTCCTCCGCGGTCACCACAAAAACCACGCCGGCCGCGAGCACCGCGAGGCCGAGCACCACGGCACCGCTCTTCAGCAGGAGGCCGCTCGCCGGTGCCTCGGCGGGGTCGGCCGCCAGGATCGCCCGGCCGCGGCGCTCCCACTTCTTGCCGTAGGTCTCGGTCGCCACGGCTTCCAGCGCGTCGGCGAACTGCTCGGCGCTGCCCGGCCGGTACGCCGGGTCCTTCGCCATGCCCCAGTTGAGCAGGCCCCACAGCGGTTCCGGCACCTCGCCGAACGGGATGGGCGCGTAGCGGTGGAGGTGGCGCAGCGCGCCCGGATCGTCCGCTTCGTACGGTGGGTGCCCGGTGAGGCATTCGAAGAACACGCAGGTCGCGGCGTAGATGTCGGCGGCGGTCGTGCCGGACTCCCCGGCCAGCGCGGCGGTGCCGAAGTCGACCAGCTTGGTCTGGCCGTCCTCGGTGACCAGCACGTTCGCGGACTTGAGGTCGCGGTGGACCAGGTCGGCGGCATGCGCGTCGGCGAGGCCGAGCAGGGTGTTCTTGAACACGGCGAGCGCGGCTTCCGGCGGCAGCGCGCCGTTGTCGTGGAGCACGCGGTGCAGGGAGACGCCGGGCACGGCCTCCATCACCAGCGCGCGCGAGAACTCGATGAACTCGTGGAGGCGGACCACGTACGGGCTGTTCAGCTGTTGCCAGGCGGCGGCTTCACCGCGGAATTCGTCGAGCGGGAACCAGTCGAAGAGGTACTTGACCGCGACCACCGCGCCGGTGCTGTCCTGGCTGGCGAGCACCACCCGGCCGAAGTTGCCGTCACCGAGGGACTCCAGTTCCGTGAACCCCGGCTCACTCACCCCGGCCTCCTTATGTCCCCCACTTGGAGGTGACGTACACCGCAGCGGTTCCCGGCAACCAGAGTTAGGGTTACCCGTCGGTACGCCAACCCGTTGGAGGTTCGATGCGCTCGCCGAAGGACTTCTTCGCGCCACTCGCCGTCGGCGCGCCGGAGCCGGTGCGGCAGATCCCCGCGCTGCCCTCGCGCATGATCCACTTCTTCGACCCGAGCAACGCGAAGATGGCGGCGAAGGCACCGGAGATCGCCAAGAAGGTCGACGTGCTGCTCGGCAACCTCGAGGACGCGGTGAAGGCCGACCGCAAGGAGGCCGCGCGCACCGGGCTGGTGGAGATCGCCAAGGCCAACGACTTCGGCGCCACGCAGCTGTGGACCCGGGTGAACAGCCTCGATTCGCCGTGGGTGCTGGACGACCTGATCACCCTGGTCACCGAGATCGGCGACAAGCTCGACGTGATCATGGTGCCGAAGGTGGAAGGCGCGCAGGACATCCACTACGTCGACCGGCTGCTGGCGCAGCTGGAGGCGCGGGCCGGGCTGACCAAGCCGCTGCTGGTGCACGCGATCCTGGAGACCGCGTCCGGGGTGGCCAACGTCGAGGAGATCGCCGGGGCCAGCCCGCGCATGCAGGGCATCTCGCTCGGGCCCGCCGATCTGGCCGCGAGCCGCCGGATGAAGACCACCCGGGTGGGTGGCGGACATCCGGGTTACCTGGTGCGCACCGACCCGGTCGGCGAGGACCTCAATGCCGGGCGCACGACGTACCAGCAGGACCTCTGGCACTACACGGTCGCGCGCATGGTCGACGCGTGCGCGATGCACGGGATCCTGCCGTACTACGGGCCGTTCGGGGACATCCGCGACGTGGTCGGCTGCGAGGACCAGTTCCGCAACGCGTTCCTGCTCGGGTGCGTGGGCGCGTGGAGCCTGCACCCGGCGCAGATCGACATCGCGAAGCGGGTGTTCTCGCCGTCGCCGGAGGACGTGGCGTGGGCGCGCCGGGTGATCGCCGAGATGGGTGACGGCACCGGCGCGGTGATGATCGACGGGAAGATGCAGGACGACGCCTCGGTGAAGCAGTGCCGGGTGGTGGCGGAGCTGGCCGACGCGCTGGCCGCCTCGGACCCGGAACTGGCCGAGGCCTACCGGGAGGCCCAGTCTTGAGACCACGCAGGTCCGTGCTCTACATGCCCGGCGCGAACGAACGCGCGCTGGAGAAGGCGAAGACGCTGCCGGCGGACGCGCTCATCCTCGATCTGGAGGACGCCGTCGCGCCGGACGCCAAGGAGGCGGCCCGGGAGCGGGTGTGCGCGGCTGTCGGTACCTATGGTTCGCGCGAGGTGACGATCCGGGTCAACGGCCTGGACACCTCGTGGCACGACGCCGACCTGCGTGCCGCCGCCCAGGCCGGTCCGGCCGCGGTGGTGGTGCCGAAGGTGAACTCGGCGGCCGAGGTGCACAACATCGAGCGGGCGCTGGAACTCGGCGGCGCCCCCTCGCACACGAAGATCTGGGCGATGCTGGAAACCCCGGTCGCCCTGCTGCACGCGGCGGAAATCGCCGCGGCTTCGGAGCGGCTGACCGTGCTGGTGATGGGCACGAACGACCTGCAGAAGGAGTTGCACGCGGAGTTCGTGCCGGGCCGGGCGCCGCTGCTGGGCGGGTTGTCGCTGGCCCTGCTGGCCGCGCGGGCCACCGGCAAGGTGATCCTGGACGGCGTCTACAACGACGTGAAGGACGTCGAGGGCTTCGAAGCGGAATGCCTGCAAGGCCGCCAGTTCGGCTTCGACGGCAAAACCCTGATCCACCCGGCGCAGCTGGAGCCGTGCAACCGGATCTTCGCCCCCTCGGAGGCCGAGATCGCTTCGGCGCGGAAGATCACCGCGGCCTTCGAAGAGGCACGGGCGGAAGGCAAGGGGGTGGTCACGGTGGACGGGCGGATGATCGAAAACCTGCACGTGGAGAACGCCCGCCGAATCCTGGACCTGGCCGAAGCCATCAGCAAGGCGGAGTAGGCGCCGCTGCCTGACCTGGCGGAACGGGCGGGGAGAGGATGGCCGACAATCAGGGCGAAGACGGCCCCTCCCCGTTAGGAAGCACCTTGACCGATCTCACCGCGTTGCGGGCAGAGCACGAGCGGCTGTGCGCCGAAGGACTGAAGCTCGACCTCACCCGTGGCAAGCCATCGCCCGATCAGCTCGATCTGTCCACCGCGCTCCTCGACCTCCCCGGCAGCGCCGGGTTCAAGGCGGCCGACGGCACGGACACCCGCAACTACGGCGGCCTCCAGGGCCTGCCCGAGCTGCGTGAGATCTGGGGCGAGGTGCTCGGCATCCCCGCCGAGCGGTTGATCACGGGTGGCAACTCCAGCCTCGCGCTGATGCACGACACCGTGGTCGCCGCGTTGCTGAACGGGACCACCGACGGGCCGGCCTGGGCTGGCCAGCCGATCAAGTTCCTCTGCCCGGTGCCCGGCTACGACCGCCACTTCGCCATCTGCCAGCAGTTCGGCATCGAGATGATCCCGGTGCCGCTCGGCGACAACGGCCCCGACCTCGCCGAGGTCAAGCGCCTGGTCGCCGAGGACGCGCAGATCAAGGGCATGTGGTGCGTACCGAAGTACAGCAACCCGACCGGCACCTCCTACTCCGCCGAGGTGGTCGCCGAGCTGGCCGCGATGCCGGCCGCCGCGGCCGACTTCCGGCTCTTCTGGGACAACGCCTACGCGGTGCACCACCTGAGCGACGCCGAGGTGGAAATCGCCGACGTGCTCCAGCTGGCCGCCGAGGCCGGTCACCCGGATCGCCCGTTCGTGTTCGCCTCCACCTCGAAGATCACGCTGGCCGGGAGCGGGGTGTCGTTCTTCGGCGGCTCCGAGGCCAACGTGAAGTGGCTGCTCGCGCACCTGAGCAAGCGCACCATCGGCCCGGACAAGATCAACGAGCTGCGGCACGCGCGCTTCCTGCCGGACGCCAAGAGCGTCACCGAGCACATGCGCCGCCACCGCCACATCGTGCAGCCCAAGTTCGACCTGGTGCTCTCCATCCTGGAGGCCGAGCTGGGCGCGGTCGACGGCGTGACCTGGACCAAGCCCGAAGGCGGCTACTTCATCAGCCTCGACGTGCCGGACGGCACCGCCAAGCGCGTGGTCGAACTGGCCGGGCAGGCGGGCGTCAAGCTGACCCCGGCCGGCGCGACCTTCCCGCTCGGTGCCGACCCGCGCGACCGCAACATCCGGCTCGCGCCGACCTTCCCGAAGATCGAGGAGGTCGAGGCAGCCACGCGCGGGCTCGCGGTCTGCGTGCGTCTCGCGGTCGGCGAAACCCAGGCTTAACTGGTGGCCACATCTCCCCGAGCGAAATAGCTTGGAGGAATGGGGAAACTGGGGGCTGATTTCGCCAAGCTCTGGTCGGCCAGCGCGGCGACCAACATCGGTGACGGTGTCGCGCTGGCCGCCGGCCCACTGCTGATGGCATCGCTGACCAGCGATCCCCGGCTGGTCGCGGCCGCCGCCTTCGCCCAGCAGCTGCCGTGGCTGCTGCTCTCGCTGGTCAGCGGTGTGTTCGTGGACCGCCTGGACCGGCGCAAGCTGATCGCCGCGGTGAACGGGTTCCGCGCGCTGGTGATCGGCGGGCTGGCCGTGGCCATCCAGGCCGACGTGGCCACGGTCTGGCTGATCTACCTCGCCTTCTTCCTGGTCGGCACCGCGGAAACGCTGGCCGACAACGCCGCCAACGCGATGATCCCGGCCGTGGTGCCGGAACCCTTGCTGCCCAAGGCGAACGCCCGGCTGATCGCGGTGCACATGGTGGCCAACCAGTTCGCCGCGCCCCCGCTGGGCGCGGCGTTGTTCGCGCTGGCCGCGGCCGTGCCGTTCGGCGTGAACGCGGTGATGTTCGTGATCGCCGGGTTGCTGGTGCTCGGCATCAAGGGCGGGCAGCGCACCGGCCCGCCGCCCGAGAAGCGGCCGATCCGCACCGAACTCGCCGAGGGCGTGCGCTGGCTGGCCAACCACCGCGTGCTGCGCATGCTCGCGGTGACCATCTGCCTGATGAACGTGACGCTGATGGCCGCGTTCGCGATCCTGGTGCTCTACGCCCGCGAACGGCTCGGCCTCGGCGAAGTCGGCTTCGGTGTGCTCCTCACCGCGACCGCGGTCGGCGGCCTCATCGGGACCGCCATCGCCGCGCCGCTGCAGGCGCGCTTCTCGAACACGGCGATCCTGCGCGTCGGCCTGACCATCGAGACGCTGACCCACGTCGGGCTCGCGCTGACGCAGACGGCCTGGATGGCCGCGGTGATCCTGGTGGTCTTCGGCGTGCACGGCTCGCTGTGGGGCACGATCGCCATCTCCTGGCGCCAGAAGGTGGTCCCGGACCAGCTGCGCGGCCGGGTGCACAGCGCCTACATGGTGTTCTCCGTCGGTGGCGCGGCACTGGGCTCCCTGGTCAGCGGGCCGATCGCCGGCGAGTTCGGCATCACCGCGCCGTTCTGGGGTTCGGCGGTGGTGATGGCCGTGGTGACCGCGGTGGCCTGGCGCTCCCTGAAGCTCGTCACACGGGCCAAGGACGTTGCTCCGGCCGAACCCGCTCCACAACCGTAGCCAGCCGCAGCACGCCGAGGTCGTCGAAGCGGCGGCCCGAGATCTGCAGCCCGATCGGCAGGCCTGCCGCGGTGTACCCGCAGTTGACCGACACCGACGGCTGGCCGGACATGTTGTACGGCACGGTGAACGCGATGTGCTCGAACGGCTTCTCGGGATCGTTCGTCGGCGAGGCGTACTCCGCCGGGGGCGCGGCGACCGGGCAGGTCGGCGAGAGCACGAAGTCGTACGGCTCGGTGGCGCGCAGGGTGACCGCGTTCATCGTGTCGATGCAGGAGAAGCCGCGGTACCCGGTCAGCGCGTCGACGCCGTCCGCCGCACGCGCCCAGTCGGCGATGTACGGCAGCACCTTCGCCTGCCGCTCGGCGGACAGCGCGCTGATGTCGGACCAGGCGCGGATGCGCCAGAACACGTCGAGGCCGTTGAGCAGATCCCTGGTCAGGAACGGGTCCACCGGCTCGATCACCGCGCCCGCCTGCTCCAGCCGTCGCGCGATCTCGGTGACCGCGGCGAGCGTGGCCGGCGCGACGGACAGCCCGGCACCCGGATCGGTGTGCAGACCGATGCGCAGGCCGCGCACGTCGAAGTCCAGTGCGTTCCACGGGATGTCCGCCGGTGGCAGGCTCATGTGGTCGCGGGCGTCCGGCCGGGCGAGCACGTCCATCAGCAACGCGGTGTCGGCGACCGTGCGGGTCATCGGCCCGGCGACCCGGCCGATGTACGGCGGATCCACCGGCACCCGGCCGAAACTCGGCTTGAGCCCGACCAGACCGCACCAGCCGGCCGGCAACCGGATCGAGCCGCCGATGTCCGTGCCGACGTGCAGCGGGCCGTAACCCGCGGCCGCCGCCGAACCCGCGCCCGCACTAGATCCACCCGGGGTTTTCGAGACGTCCCAAGGGTTCCGCGAAGCGGTGTGGAAGCTGGACAGGCCCGAGGTCAGCATGCCGTAGTCGGGCATGGTGGTCTTCGCCAGCAGCACCCCGCCGGATTCGCGGACGCGGGCCGCGACCGGCGCGTCCTCCGGTGCGGGCCGCAGTTCGGTGGCGGCCGTGCCCAGCGGCACCGGCGTGCCCTCGGTGGCGATGTTCTCCTTGAGCGTCAACGGAACGCCGTCGATCGGGCCGAGCGGCTCCCCCGCCTGCCAGCGCGCCTCGGACTCCTTCGCGAGCGCTCGGGCGGACGACGGGTCGTAGGCGTAGAGCGCGTGCAGTTCGGGCTCGCGTGCTTCGATGCGGTTGAGCACCGCGTCGGTCACCTCGACCGGGGAAACCGTGCCCGCGCGGAAGGCCGCGACGAGTTCGGTGGCGGGGAGATCGGGCAGCTCGGTCATGCGATGTCCTCCAAACTCAAGCGGGTGGGGTGAAGCGGCCGTCGACGGCGGTCCAGCCGCCGTCCACCGCGAGCACCGAGCCGGTGACGAAGGTCGACGCGTCGGAAGCCAGGTAGACCACCGCGCCGGCGAGTTCCTCCGGCTTCGCCCACCGGCCGAGCGCGCCCTTGTCGGCGTAGGCCCGGTACCAGTCCGCGTCGGCCTTGATCTGCGCGGTGAGCGGGGTTTCCACCACGCCGGGCGCGATCGCGTTGACCCGCACCCCGGCCGGGCCGAACTCGGCGGCGGCCGTGCGGAACAACTGCACCAGCCCGGCCTTGGTGGCCGCGTAGACGCCCTGCCCCGGTTCGACCGTGGTACCGCGGATCGACGAGAAGCCGATGATGCTGCCGCCCCCACGCTCCACCATGCGCGCGCCGAACGCCCGCACCACCTCGAAGGTGGCGCCGAGGTTCAGCCCGACCACCCGCTCGAACTCCTCGCGCGAGTAGTCGAGCAGGCGCTTGCGCACGTTCATCGCGGCGGTCAGCACCACGATGTCGACGTTCCCGAGGTCGGCGGCGGCCCGGTGCACGGCGTCGCCGTCGAGCAGGTCGATCTCGTAGGACTCGCCGCCGATCATCTCGGCGGTGGCGATCGCGGTCCCGGCGTCGCGGTCCGCGCAGACCACCGAGGCCCCCTGCGCGGCCAGTGCCTTCGCCGCTTCACGGCCGATCCCGCTGCCCGCGCCGAGCACCACCGCGTGGCGCCCGTCGAGCCGGAACAACTTCTCGTAGTTCACGGGCGGATCACCGCCATCCTGGTCACCGTCAGCTCTTCGACGGCGAACCGCGGCCCCTCCCGCCCGATGCCGGAGTCCTTGACCCCGCCGTAGGGCATCGTGTCCGACCGGAACCCCGGCACCTCGTTGACCACCACACCACCCACTTCCAGCTGGTCCAGCGCCCGGAACGCGGTGTGCAGCGAGCGGCTGAACACGCTCGCGTGCAGCCCGTACCGCGACGCGTTGACCAGTTCGAACGCTTCGTCCACATCGGACACCCGACGCAGGCAGACGACCGGGCCGAAGATCTCCTCGGCCCAGCAGTCCGCGTCTTCCGGCACGTCGGCGAGCACGGTCGGCCGCACGATGCCGCCCTCGGCGCCCCCGCCGCCGAGCACCTTCGCCCCCGCCTCGACCGCCTGGTCCACCCAGTCCAGCACCCGCCGCGTCGACCGTTCGTCGATCAACGCGGACACCCTCGTGGTCTCCTCGCGCGGGTCGCCGATGACCACCTCGCCGAGGCGCGCGAGCAGTTTCGCGGTGAACTCGTCGGCCACCGAATCGACCACCAGCAGCCGCTGCACCGAGATGCACGCCTGGCCAGAGGCGTAGAAACCACCGCGCAGCACGGCATCCGCGGCGGCGTCGAGATCCGCGTCCTCGGCGACCACCAGCGCCGCGTTGGACCCCAGTTCCAGCAACGTCTTGCGCGGCGCGGCATCACGCGCGATCCGGTGCCCGACCGCCGCCGAGCCGGTGAACGACACCGCGCCCACACGCGGATCGGTGACCAGCGTCGAGCCCACCTCGACGTCCCCGGTGACCAGCTGCACCATCGACACCGGCGCGCCCGCCTCCTCGGCGGCCTCGCGCACCAGGTGGACCAGCCACAACGTGGCCAGCGGGGTGGCGGGCGCGGGCTTCGCGATCACCGGGCACCCGGCTGCGATCGACGGCGCGATCTTGTGCGAAGCCAGCAGCAGCGGGTAGTTGAACCCGGCGATGCCGACAACCACGCCGATCGGCTTGCGGGTCCAGAACCCGACCAGGCCGTCCCCGGAGGGCAGCAGGTCGAGCGGCACGGTCTCGCCGTGCAACCGCGCCACCTCCTCGGCGGCGGCCTCCCAGGTGACCAGCGTGCGCGCCACCTCGACCCGGCAGTCGACCAGCGGTTTCCCGGTTTCGGCGACCAGCAGTTCGACCAGTTCGTCCTGGTGGGCGGCCAGCCGGTCGCGCACACCGGTCAGCACCGCGCGCCGCGTGCGCGAGGGCAGCGCGGCCACCGCCGGTGCCACCGCCACCGCTTCGTCCAGCGCCCGCGCGGCCAGTTCCGCCGTGCCCACCGGGGCCTCGGCGACCACGCTCCCGTCGAACGGGAACCGCACCGGCTCGGTGTCCGAAGTGGACACCCAGCCGGTACCGATCGGCAGGCCGTCCGGATACCGCATCATTTCTCCCCGATTTCGCTCAGTACCTTGCGCAAGGTGGGCGCCGCCGCGATCAGCTCGCGGGTGTACTCGTGCTCCGGCGCGTCGTAGACCCGGTCCACCGGGCCCAGCTCGACGATCTCCCCCGCCCGCATCACCGCCACCGTGTCGCAGAGGTGGCGCACCACGGACAGGTCGTGCGAGACAAACACCAGCGTCAGCGCGAAGCGGTCGGCGAGCTCGGCGAACAGGTCGAGGATCTGCCCGCGCACGGACACGTCCAGCGCGCTCACCGCCTCGTCGGCCAGCAACACGGCGGGCCGGGGCGCCAGCGCGCGGGCGATCGAGATCCGCTGCCGCTGGCCGCCGGAGAACTGGTGCGGGTAGCGCTGCCCGGCATCGGCGGGCAGCCCGACGGCGTCGAGCAGTTCGGCCACCCGATCGGCTCGGTCGGCGGCCCGGCCCAGCGGCTCGGCGATGATGTCGCGCACGCGCATCCGCGGGTTCAGCGAGCCCATCGGGTCCTGGAAGACGATCTGCAGCGAGGACCGCAGGAAGTGCAGCCGCCGCTCCGGCACGCCGTCGATCCGCTGCCCCTGGAAGCGGATCTCGCCCGAGGTCGGCTGGTCCAGCGCGGCCAGCAGGCGGACCAAAGTGGACTTGCCGGATCCCGACTCGCCGACGATGCCGAACCGCTGCCCGGCCTCGACGGTGAACGACACCCCGCGCAACGCCTCCACCCGCTGGTACGCGCGCCGCAGCTCCCGCACTTCGATCATCGCCGCGCCTCCAGGTCCGACGCCGCCAGCAGCTTCTTCGTGTAGTCGTGCTCGGGCGTCAGGAACACGTCGCGCACCGGCCCCTCCTCGACGATCCGGCCGTCCAGCATCACCAGCACGCGCTGGCACACCTGGGCGACCACGGCCAGGTCGTGCGTGATGAACAGCAGCGCCTTGCCGTCGACGCCCGCGCGGATCAGGTCGAGGACCTGCGCCTGCACGGTGACGTCGAGCGCGGTGGTCGGCTCGTCGCAGATGAGCAGCGAGGGGTTGTTGGCCAGCGCGATCGCGAGCACCACGCGCTGCCGCTGACCGCCGGAGAGCTGGTGCGGGTAGGCGCGGGCGATGCGCTCGGGCTCGGGCAGGCGCACCTGGTCGAGCAGGTCGAGCGCGGCGCGCTGGGCGGACCGGCGATCCGGCCGCGTGCGGTGCACCCGCATCACTTCGGCCACCTGCTTGCCGATCCGCATCGACGGGTTCAGCGCGGTCATCGGCTCCTGGAAGACCATGGCCATTTCGCGCCCGCGAAGTCCGCTCAGCTCGCGCTCCGAAGCGCCGAGCAGGTCGCGGCCGTCGAGTTCGGCGGTGCCGGTGGCGGTCACGCCGTGGGGCAGCAGGCCGAGCACCGCCGCGGCGGTCAGCGACTTGCCGGAGCCGGACTCGCCGATCAGGCCGACCCGCTCGCCACTGTCCACAGTGAACGAAACGTCGTGGACGAGGCCGTGGCCACCGGTCTCGATGGAGAGGTGCTCAACCCGCAACACGGCGAACCTCCAGCTTCGGGTCGAACCGGTCGCGCAAGCCGTCCCCGAGCAGGTTGAAGCCGAGCACCGCGATGGCGATCGCGATCCCCGGCACCAGCGCGAGCCTCGGCTGCACGGCGAGCAGTTCCTGCGACTCCTGGAGCATCCGCCCCCACGACGGCGTCGGCGGCCGCGTGCCGAAACCGAGGAACGACAACGCCGCCTCGGCGAGCACGGCGATCGCGAACGACACCGACGCCTGCACGATCAGCAGGCCGGAGATGTTCGGGAACACGTGCCGCACGGCGATGTGCCACTTCGAGCGCCCGCCGGCGCGGGCGGCCAGCACGTATTCGGTGTTCATCACGCGCAACGTGCCGGAGCGGGCGATGCGCGCGAACGACGGCACGGTGGCGATGCCGATCGCGATCATCGCGGTGAGCGTGTCGGCGCCGAACACCGCGCCGAACAGGATCGCCAGCAACAGCGCGGGAAAGGCGAGCACCAGGTCGTTGACGCGCATGATGAACTCGCCGAGCCAGCGCTTCGACATCCCGGCCAGGATGCCCAGCGGCGTGCCGATCACCGCGGCCACCCCGACCGCGACAACACCGACGTAGAGCGTGGTGCGCGCGCCGACCATGATCTGGCTGGCCACGTCGCGGCCGAACTTGTCGGTGCCGAACAGGTGCTCGCCGGTCGGGCCGAGCAGGCGTTCCCCGGCGCTGACCACCAGCGGGTCGTAGGGCGTCCAGACGAACGAGAGCAGGGCCGCGAGCACCACGAGCCCGACGAGAACGCCGCCGATCTTCACCGCGCACCTCGCAGTTTCGGGTCGAGCACGGTGTAGAGCACGTCGACCAGGAAGTTCACCAGCAGCGCGCCGGCCACCAGCACCAGCACGATGCCCTGCACGGTCAGCAGGTCACGGGCGGACACCGCGTCCAGCAGCATGCTCCCGAGGCCCGGCAGCACGAAGACCCGTTCCACCACCACCGCCCCGACCAGCAGCGTGGTCAGTTGCAGGCCCAGCACGGTGACCACCGGGATGGCCGCGTTGCGCAGGCCGTGCCGGATCAGCGCCTGGCCCGGCATCAGCCCCTTCGACCGCGCGGTCCGCAGGTAGTCCTCGCCGAGCACGTCCAGCACGGACGACCGGACGTACCGGGTGAGCACCGCGCCCTGCACCACGCCGAGCGACAACGCGGGCAGGATCAGCCCGCGCAGGAACTCGCCGGGGTCCTGGACCGGCGGGGTCCAGCCGCCCGACGGCAACCACTGCAACCGCACCGCGAACACCTGCACCAGCAGGATCCCGGCGAGGAAGGCGGGCACCGCGATGCCGAGCTGCGACGCCGCCGAAACCACCGTGCCGCTGGCCCGGCGGTGCCGGACCGCGGCCAGCACGCCGAACGGAATCGCGATCAGCACCGCGACCAGCATGCCCGCGCCGACCAGCCACAGCGTCACGCCGAGCCGGTCGGCCAGCTCGGGCCCGATCGCGTCGCGCGTGACGTAGGAATTGCCGAAGTCGCCGGTGAGCACGCCGCCCATCCAGTCGAGGTACTGGGTGACCAGCGGCCGGTCGATGCCGAATTCGGCGCGGGTCTGCGCGAGCAGTTCCGGGGTGGCGTTGACGCCGAGCGCGACCTGGGCCGGATCGCCGGGCAGCACCGCGGTGAACACGAAGACCACGATCGAGGCGGCGAGCAGGCTGACGGCGAAGATCGCCGTGCGCCGCAGGATCCGGGCGGTCACTCCGACCTCCCCAGGGTGGTCAGGTCGAACGACTCGCTGACCTGGTTGCGCACCAGGCCGGTCACCTTCTTCTTGGCGGCGACCACGTTCGGGAAGAGGAACAGCCAGTCCGCGGCGGCGTCGGCGGACAGCGTCCGCGCCACCTCGCGCATCGCGGTCACCTGCTCCTCCGGCGTACCGCGATCCGCCTGTGCCAGCAGGTCCTGGGTCGTCTTGCTGTCGTACCCCCAGTAGAACGACGGCCTGCCGAACGTGGTGATGTCGCGGGCTTCCACGTGCTGGATGATCGACAGGTCGTAGTCGTGGTCGGTGAACACCTGCTTGAGCCACACCGCCGGGAAGTCCAGCGGTTCGATGGTCACCGAGACGCCGACCTCGGCCAGTTGCGACTGGACCACCTGCGCGCTGGAGATCGCGTACGGCAGGTTCGGGATGCGCAGCCGCAGGTTCAGCTGGGGCTTCCCGGCCTCGGCGAGCAGGGCGCGCGCCTGGTCGGGGTCGTGCGGGTAGGCCGCGGAAAGGTCCTCGTACCAGGGATCGGTGGGCGGGACCATGCTGCCGATCAGCGTGCCGCGCCCGGCCCACGCGGTGTCGAGCAGCGCCTTGCGGTCGATCGCCAGCGTCAGCGCGCGGCGCACGCGAACGTCGTTCAGCGGTTCCTTCTTGTTGTTGAAGGCCAGCACCACTTCGCTGTTCGTGGTGCCCTGGATGACGTTGAACCGGCTGTCCGCCTCGAACTGCGGGATCGAGTCGGGCGCGGTGATCGTGCCGATCACGTCGATGCCGTTGCTGAGCAACGCGTTGTTCAGCGCGGTCGGGTCCTTGTAGTACTTGAGGTACACCGTGCGGTAGGCGGGTTCCGGACCGCGGAAGCGCTGGTTCGCCTGGAGCACGATCGAATCCCCGCGCCGCCGCGACGTCACTTCGTACGGACCGGTGCCGACGGGTTTGTTGGCCAGGTCGGCGATGCCGGTCGGGGTGAACATGGCGCCGACGCGGCTGGCCATGTCGAACAGCCAGGCGTTGCTCGGCTTGGTCAGCACCACCCTGGCGTGCAAGGGGTCGAGCACCTCGACCCGGTCCACCACGTCCATTTTGGACTTGATCGAGATGGTCCAGTCGGTCTTCACCCGGTTGATCGAGAACCTCACGTCCTCGGCGGTGAACTCGGTGCCGTTGCTGAACAGCACGCCGGGCTTGAGGGTGAAGTCGTAGACCAGCCGGTCCGGGCTCACCGTCCACGAGTCGGCCAGCAGCGGCACGACGCGGCCCTGGTCGTCGAGCTTCACCAGGCCCTCGTAGACGTTGTAGAGCAGGGCCTGGGGAATGGCCGCGCCGTCGGTACGGGTGAAGTCGAAGTTCTGCGGTTCGGCGGCGAAGCCGACCGCGAGCGTGGACCCGTCGTCCGGCACGAACGCGGACGAACCCGCCGAGCAGCCCGAGGCCACCAGCAGCAGCGCGAGCGCCGCGGCGAGAAGTCGGGCTTTCATCGCTCTCCCAACCTAGTAGACTGGTCGGACCAGTAATCGGTAGAAAAGCACCGTCCCTCGCGACAGGTCAAGGGGTGCCCAGGATGGAGTTCGAGCCGGTCGCCACGGTCCGCGCTTACGAACGGGTCGTCGAGCAGGTGGAACAGGCCGTGTTCAGCGGCCGCCTGAAGGTCGGGGAACGGCTGCCCAGCGAGCGCGAGCTGATGGCCCAGTTCGGGGTCAGCCGGTCGACCGTGCGCGAGGCGCTGCGCGTGCTCCAGGCCGGTGGGCTCATCCGCTCGAAACCGGGTGATCCGCGGGGGCCGGAGATCCTGCCCGCGTCCCCGGTGCACCTGCACAAGTCCATGCACCGGCTGGCGCGCGCGGAGGGCATGAGCCTGGCCGAGCTGCTGCAGTTCCGGATGTTGCTGGAGGGTTCGGCGTACCTGCTGGCCGCACGGCTGCGCACGGACGAACAGCTCGCCGAACTGGACGCGGCGATGGCGGCGATGACCGCCGCGGCCGACCTCGGGTACGAGGAGTTCAGCCGCGCCGACATCGCGTTCCACGAGACGATCGCGCGAGCCACGCAGAACACGCTGATCGTGGTGTGCGGTGAGGTGGTCCGCGGCATCGTGCTCGACCTGATCGAGGACAAGCTTTCGCACGCGGACGACCGCCGCGCGCTGATGTCGGCCTGGCTGACGCACCACGGCGAGGTGCTCGACGCGGTCCGACTCCGCGACGGCGAGCGCGCCCAGCGGCTGGCGCGGCGGGCGATCTTCGACCATTACGCCGATTACGTTCCGCTGGCTGATCGACCCCTGTTGTTCCCCTTGCTGGACACGGCAGAATGACCGGGTGAGCACTGAGGGGGTCGGGCTTTGCCTGTCCGGTGGCGGATACCGCGCGATGCTCTTCCACACCGGGGCGCTGTGGCGGCTCAACGAACTCGGCGTGCTGTCGCGGCTCGGCGTGATCTCCAGCGTCTCCGGCGGGTCGATCGCGGCGGGCGCGCTCGCGAAGGCGTGGCCGGAACTGGACTTCCAGGACGGGGTCGCGGCGAACTTCGTGCCCGCGGTGGTGGAACCGTTGCGGCGGCTGGCCGGCCGGAACATCGACGTGCGCGTGGTGCTGCGGGGACTCCTGCTGCCGGGGCGGTCGATCGGCGACGAGGTGGTCGCCGTGCTGCGCAAGTACCTGGTCGGGGACCTGCGGATGAGCGAGCTGCCGGAGTCGCCGCAGTTCGTGTTCAACGCGACCAACCTGCAGAACGGCGAACTGTGGTGGTTCTACCGCGACAAGGAACCCCCGACGGCGGCCGGTGAGCCGATCCTGCTGGCCACCGCGGTCGCCGCGTCCTCGGCGTTCCCGCCGTTCCTGTCGCCGGTGGTGGTGCCGACGAGCGCGACCGAGCGGGAGAGCGGGCTGCCGGAGAAGGCCATGCTGAGCGATGCCGGGGTGTTCGACAACCTCGGGCTGGACCCGGTGGTGCCGCGCTGCGAAACGGTGCTGGTCAGCGACGCCGGGCAGAAGTTCGAGTTCCAGCCGCGGGTGAAGCGGAACTGGGTGCCGCACCTGCTCCGGGTGCTCGACGTGATCGACAACCAGGTGCGGTCGCTGCGCAAGCGCACCCTGATCGAGTCCTATGTGGACCGTGACGCGACCGGGACGTACTGGGCGGCGGCCAGCGACATCGACGACTTCGAGATGCCGGACACGCTGCCCGCGCCGAAGGAGAAGTCGGAGCAGCTGGCCGCCACCCCGACCCGCCTGCACCGCATGGCCCCCGAGCTCCAGCGGTCCCTGATCAACTGGGGCTACGCGGTGACCGACGCGGCCATGCGAAAGCACATCCTGCGGGACGCGGCACCCCCGAAGGGCTACCCGTACCCGGAGTCCCCCCTCGGTTGAGATCCGCGGCCTTGACCTCCGGCGTCCAAGGCACGCGCGGTAGACGGAGTCAGATCGGATCCGAGAAACAGACCCGACGTGAGCGAAGTCCGCCCCCTTGGAGGATCACGGCCGGTGCCACCTGTCTGTAACGTCGGCAGTCACAGACAGCGATACCCCGGTAATCCAGTTGGCGAGGGGTGAGACAGTTGGACAAAGGTGATCAGCTTGTAAGCCCAGAAGAGCCCCGTATCGAAGGCGATGCCACAGCCGACGAACTGTTCGACTACGCGTTGGCTGGAGAGACGGCCGGGGAGACCAGCGTCGAAGCTGGAGTCGACCGGGACGCGTTCTTCGTGTCGAAGAAGGCGGCTGCTGTCTTCAAGCACAGTCTGCTGAAGAGCTACTTTCCGCGATTCGCTGGAAAGACTGGTTCCACGGAGTTGAACAAACGCCTCGTCTATGTCGACACCCATGCGGGCCCCGGGAAGTACGAGGACGACACTCCGGGCAGTCCACTCCTCATCGCCGAGAACGTGACCGGAATGCTGGGTGCCTCGGGGCGAGCGCATCGGGACATCGCCTGCATGTTCGTCGAGGCGCGTCCCAGTCACTACCGACATCTCACCGAGGTGCTCGAGGAGCACATGCCCCTCAACGCGTTGTGGAAGACACGAAGAGGCAAAGCCAGCACCTACCTGGCCGAGGCGCTCGAATTCGCTGCGGATTCACCGCTGTTCATGTTCATCGATCCCTACGGCTTGGGACCAAGCTTCGACGAGGTCGTACGGATACTCGCACGTCCCCGCACCGGCCGGGGCAGCAAGACCGAGATACTCCTGAATTTCATCTCGATGGCCTTCTCCCGCGCCGGGGGCTACCTCAAGGTCAGCGAGCCGACACGACAACAGTTGACGACCCTGGAACGCCTGGACACCGTTCTAGGAGGAGATTGGTGGCGCGAGATCTACTTGTCTTCCTCCTCCGGTGGCTCAGCGGTCAGCAAACTGGCCCAGGAGTACGCCACTCGTGTCTGCAACGCGGTTGACCACCGCCCGCGGTCCGGCGTGAGACAGCGTTGCCGAGCAACTTTGATCCCGGTCCGCAACACGTTGGAGCAGGATGTACCGGTCTACTGGCTCGTGCACTTCACATTTCATCCGCACGGCGCGTGGTGCATGGCCGAAGCAGCGGCAAAAGCCAACCTGGCCTGGCGTCATACCAACCATCAACTGTCGCTCATGAAGGCGCTCACCCAGGACACCGGACAGGGAGATCTGTTCGGTGAGCTGCTCCCTCAAGCCTCCGAGGACACGCGCGCCCGTGCCGAAGAGAAGCTCCAGCAACAGTGGCTGGACATCATCACTGGCAACCTTCTCAGGCTCGTCGGCACGCGACCGCAGCTCGATGTGTGCGATGACATGGCGGAGATTTTCGGCGCCACGCTGGGGTTGGCTCACGGCAAACACTTGAGGAAGGCATGGGATCAGTTAGCCGACGAAGGCGTGTTGATCGGTAGAGACCGACGAAAGCCGCTGGAGAACCAGATGATTCGCCGAGCTCGACTCGACTGACGACGACGTCACTGCAAGCTGGCCGGCCGAGGCATCTCGTTCCAGATTTGGCCATCCAGTTCGCGGCCGCCCGCCTTCGGCGTGCGACCGCCCCACTGCTTGTGGAAGAACGCCACATCCGCTTCCTGACAGGCATCGCGGATCTCGCGCACCCAAGCGGGGTCGACAGAACGCGCCTTCGGACCGGACTCGCCACCTGTGATGACCCAGTCGATGCCATCGAGGTTGAGACCGGTTACCGGGCCCAACAACGGCTCGCACGAGAGAAATCGAACAGCAGCGGGCACAGCTCGAAGATCATCCACCCGACCGAGTTGATCTTCGGTCTCGACACTTACCCCCATCCACACATTCGGTGGCCATTCGAGCTTGTCCGCCAACTTGCGCAGACGTGCCGACCGCTTGGTCAAAACCTGGTAGGTGTGTTGTGGAGTCCCGGCCATGACGTCGAAGACCTGGCGCACGAAATCCAGGGGAACTTTGGCGTGGAACAGATCGCTCATGGAGTTGACGAACACGACCCTCGGCGTGCGCCATCGGTAAGGCTGGTCGAGGGTGTCCGGATGGACTGTGACGGCGAAGCCAGGGCCAGAAGTACGCGGGTCGCCGTCGTTCTGATATTTCGGCGTACCCATGGCTTTGAGCCGTTTGGCGAGGGCAAGCGCGTAGCAGTTGTCACATCCAGCGGAGATACGGTCACATCCCGTTGTGGGGTTCCAGGTGACCTCGGTCCACTCGATCGTCGAGCGACTGCTCACGACTGCTCCTTGATCGTCATGCGGCACGGCTCAGTCATCCACGGATCTTACGAGAGTCCGTAACGAATCCCCGCAGGCTAGAGGCGTGGCGCCACTGAATCGAGTGCTGCTTGACGGGGTAATAACCAGGGTCGGGGCCGTCGTGCGTCCCCGCTGAGTTGACCTCCAGTTAAGTGGAACTCCTAGGCTGCGATCCCATGACCTACACCGCAGCCGAACGCGAGTACCTGCGCGGGCAGGGCCTCGGCCGCCTGTCCACCATCGGCCCGGACGGCGGGCCGCAGACGCGCCCGGTCGCCTTCCGGCTCAACGACGACGGCACCATCGACATCGGCGGCCCGGCCAACGAGACCAGTCGCAAGTACAAGAACGTCCAGGCGCGCCCCGAGGTCTCGTTCCTGGTCGACGACATGACCCCGGACGACCCGGCCGAGGTGAAGCCGGGTTGGGGCCGCGGGGTGGAGATCCGCGGGCGGGCGGAGCTGGTCACGCTGGACGTGCCGCCGGTGGCACCGGAGTTCTTCAGCAAGGAAGTGATCCGTGTGCACCCGGAGCGGGTGATCTCCTGGCACCTCGAACGCGACCAGGACCTGCGCTCACGTGCGGTCTAGGACCTCCCGCAGGTCGCGCCACAGGTCTTCGGGGTCTTCCAGGCCGACGGAGAAGCGGATCAGGCCGGGCGGTACGTGCGCGTCGCCGGCCAGCCAGGCTCGGCGTTCGACGCAGCTTTCCACGCCGCCCAGGCTGGTGGCGTGGCGGATCAGGCGGAGCCCGCCGCACACCGCGTCGGCCGCCTCGGCGCTGTCGAGTTCGAAGGCGATCATCTGGCCCGAACCCGGGTACCGCACGCGCGTGACCTTCGGGTGCGTGCCGAGGCGGTCGGCCAGGAGTTCCGCGCTGCGCGAAGCCTCGGCCAGCCGGACCGGCAGCGTGCGCAGGCCGCGCAGGGCGAGGTACGCCTCCAGCGCACCCGGCGTCGCGCCGTTGCGGGTGCGGGCGTCGCGCAGGGCGGTCGCCAGTTCCTCGTCCCTGGTCACGGTCAGGCCGAGCAGCAGGTCGCTGTGCCCGCCGATCAGCTTGGTCGCGCTGTGCACCACGATGTCCGCACCGAGGTCGAGCGGCTGCTGGCCGAGCGGGGTGGCGAAGGTGTTGTCCACCACCACCTTCGCCAGGTGCCCGTCGGCGGCCCGCGCCACCGCCCTGATGTCGATCACGTCGAGCGTCGGGTTGGTCGGCGACTCCAGCCAGACCAGGTCGGCCCACTCGGCAGCCGCCGTCCACGCGGACAGGTCCGACGGCTCCAGCTCGACCGCGCGCAGGCGCCCGTTCTTCGCCGCGTGCCCGAGCAGGCCGCGCGTGCCCGCGTAGCTGAACCGCGGCACGGCCACCTCGGCGCCGACCGGCAGCAGGTCGATCACCGCCGCCGCGGTGGCGATGCCCGAGGCGAAGGCGGTCGCGTGCCCGCCTTCGAGCCCGCCGATCGCCTCCTCCAGCGCGGTCCAGCTCGGCGTGCCGTCCTCGCGGGAGTACGCGCGCGCCCCACCCGCGTGGAACGTGCTCACCGGCACGATCGGCGTGTTCAGCGGCTCCCCCGGCTCCTGCGGCCGTCCGGCCGCCACCGCCCGGGTTCGGGGTGACCAGTCTGCTAAGTCCACCCGGCCAACCTAACCGCAGGTCAGCACCCCCGCGACGGGCAGGGGCGGACTAGTGACCGTGCACACTCGCGACCGCGTCGGCGGACGCCACCGGCCCGGCGTACGTCGGTGCCTTCAGCTTGGCC
Organism: Amycolatopsis sp. 195334CR; assembly: GCF_017309385.1. NCBI lineage: Bacteria > Bacillati > Actinomycetota > Actinomycetes > Pseudonocardiales > Pseudonocardiaceae > Amycolatopsis > Amycolatopsis sp. 195334CR. The sequence goes on from NZ_JAFJMJ010000001.1 coordinate 2,372,925, forward strand.
GGGCTCTTGCCGGTCAGCTGCGCCTGCACCTCGGTGGCCACGCCGATCATGCCGGACCGCCGCGGGTGGTAGTTCAACGCGGCGAGCAGGTTGATGTCCTTGCCCTGGATCCACGCCGCCCCGCCGGGCGCGCACGCGTCGTGCCCGAGCGACGCCGGGTACATGTCGACGAAGGTGGTGTCGCCGTCCTCGGCGGCGGCCTTGGCCAGCGCGGCGTTCAGCGCCTGCTCCACGCTGTCCAGCCAGCGCAGGTCCCCGTCGGCGAAGGGCAGGATGTTCGGGCAGGTCCCGGTCGGCGGGCCGATCCGCGGGTAGCCGACCAGCACCACCTTCGCGTCCGGCGACCGCTCGTGCACGCCTTCGAGCACCTCGGTCACCCGCGTGCCGGTCTGCTCGATGCGCTGCTTGATCGTGTCCACCCCGTCGACGGTGAACTTCTCCCGGCACGGCGAACCGGTCGGGTCCTGCTCGCGCAGCGGCGGGCACTCCCCGACCAGGGTGCCGAACACGCCGTAGTCGTTGCCGCCGATGCCGATGGTCACCAGGTCGGTGTCCTCGTCGAGCGCGTTGAACTGCGGCGGGTTCGAACCGAGCGGCACGGACTGCGCCTCGGTCATGTTCGTGGTGTCCGCGCCACCGCAGCTGACGTCGGTGAACGAGTCCACGTCGAGGTTGCGCGCCAGGTAGGACGGGTAGTTGTTCGTCGACCTGGCGCAGCCCAGCGGATCCAGTCGCATGAACGGGATGAGCGGGCCCGAGGTGTACGAATCCCCGAGCGCCACGTAGTCCTCATAGGCGGGGGTGGCCGAGGCGGCCCCGGTCCCCGCGGTGATTCCGGTCAGCAGCACAGCGGCGACCAACGCGCCTTTGCGAATGGACACGCCCGATTCCCCTCAGTAAGCGTACGACTCCAGTTCGTACAACGAGTATCCGTAGTCGGTGCCGCGACGGACACCCTCCATTCGCAGGTAACGCGCGTCGGTACGGGTGAAAGTGAGCGTGTCCACGCCGCCGTCGCCGTTGACCACGGACTTCACCTCGCGCCAGCTGCTCCCGTCATTCGACACCAGCAGCCGGTAGTCACGCCCGTAGGCGGCCTCCCAGCGCAGGACCGCGCGCGCCACCGGCCGCACCGAGCCGTAGTCCACGGTGAGCGACTGCCGGTCAGACCAATCGCTGGCCCAGCGGGTGTTCAGCTTGCCGTCCACCGCGTTGGCGGGCGGCGAGTTGTACCAGCCGGTCTCGTGGCTGGTGGCGGACGCCTTCGCGCCCAGCGCGGTGTTCGACACGTCCGCGCCGCGACGGGCGGCGAACTCCACCACCTGCTGGTAGGTCGGCCGGTTCTGGGTGCTGATCTTGTCCTGCGTGATGCCGCCGAGCGGGCGGTGGATCAGCGAGTCGGCGCACCACTGGTCACCGGCCGAGCAGTCGCCGTCACCGGGGTAGACCTCGTTGATCGGCTGCGCGGCGGCCTGCTTCACGGTGTTCAGCAGGATCGTCCGGCACGCGGCCACGTCCCCGCCGCCGCAGTACTCGGCACCGAGCGGCCCGGCCACCTGGTCACCGAGGATCGCCCGGAGGTCCTTGTGCACGTAGCCCCACCAGCCCGCCTGGTACGCGGAACCCTGGTGGCCCTGGCCGACGTGCTTGCCCGGCACCTCGTTCTGCCAGCCCGACGGTGATTCGTTGATCTTCAGCACGCCGGTCATCGCGTTGAAGGCGGGCGTGCCGAGCCCTGGCTCGAACTGGGCACGCACCAGCAGCGGCCACCACGCGTCCATGATCTTGATCGCGTCCGCGTCGGCGTAGGCCTTGCTGCCGGGGCTGGTCTCCGCCCGCAGCGCGCCCCGGCCCAGCCAGTCCTTCAGCTTGGTGAGCGCGGCCGCGGCGGCCGGATCGGTGACGGCGGCGGTGTCGATCACCCGCAGCAGCTGCGGCAACACCTTCTCCGCCCGCAGGTCGGCAAGCCCGGCTTCGGCCATCGCCTGGGTCAGGTTCACCCTGGTCACCTTGGTGCCGCTGCTGATCAGCGCCTTGACCCGGCGGTCGAGCAGATCACCCCGGTGCACCGCGGACTTCTCGTAGCCGCTGGCCGCGTAGTCCTTGGCCTGCGCGTTGTTCCAGCTGATGTAGTAGTCCTGGTTGATCGAGTTCGGGTGCTGCTCGAACGGGGTGTAGTCGGCGCGGTTGGTGGCCGCGTTCCAGTTCCGCCACTCCAGCCCGGCGCCCGCCCTGATCGGCATGCTCGGATCGGCGGCCGGGTGCCGCACCGGGTTCGCGCCCGAGTTGTAGTAGGCGGTGTCCTGCGCGTCGGCGTAGAACCAGTTGAACGTGTAGTTGATGTGCGAGGCCGCGCGCTGGAAGTCCGCCGCCGACTTCACCGCGTCGGGGTCGTTGAACTCCTGGAACCCGATCAGCGCGTCGACCTCGTGGAAGTAACTGCTGCGCAGTGCCGCGTAGGCGACCGGCTTGCCGTCGACGAGCGCGCGGTGCGTCACCGGCCCGTACTGGGTGCGGAAGGCCCGCAGCGTGTACGAACCGGCCGGGGTGCCGTCCGCGATCGTCGGCTTCCACGAGTTCTTGCGCTCGATGATCTCCATCGGCGTGCACTGGCCGTTGAACAGGTAGGCGTTGGATTCCTTGGTGGCCGGCGCGCCCGAGGGGTCGCACAGCTCCAGCGCGTAGGTGTCGATGATGTCCTGGTTCGCGCTCGTCGCGCTCCACGAGTAGTCCTGGCCGCGGCCGAGCAGCACGTACAGGCTGACACCGGCGAACGAGGCACCGCGCGCGCTGATCCCCGGACCCTGGAGCTCCTGCAGCATCAACAGCTGCGGGGCGAAGTAGCTGGTCTGCGGGCCGAACACGGCGACCGGGTGGCCGCTTTCGGTGTGCTGCCCGGACACCACCAGCGCGTTGGACATGCCGTGCTTCTCGGTGAGCAGGTTCGCCGGGAGCACCCCGTCGGCGAACATGTCGCGAGCCGGTTCCTGGTCGGCGGGCGCGGCGGGCTTGGCCGAAGCGCCCTGGCCGCCGACTTCGTCGAAGACCGTCTGCTGCGGACTGACCGAACCCGGTTGCGGCATCGCCACGCCCTGCGGGTTCGCCGGGGTCTTGCCGTACGGGAAGCTCTGCCCGGCGTGCAGCGTGTTCACCGTCTCGGGATCGTTCTCCGCGCGCAGGCCCTTCCAGACCTTCTCGCCCTCCTCGACGCCGTAGCGCTCCTGGATGGCCAGCTTCGCGATCGCGGCCTGGACCTCGCCGCCGCCACCGCCGCCGAACTGCGCGCCGACCACCGAGGACAGCACCACCATGTCGGTCAGCTTGAACGGCTCGATCTTGCCCGCGTTGGTGATCGCGTCGACGTGCCCGGTCAGCACGTACTCACCGGGGAAGTAGCGGCCGGCGTGCGATTCGCTGATGTACTTGTTGATGCCCTCGACGTACGAAGTCGCGTCGGCGAAGCCCTGCGCCCCGCGCGGACCCGAGTTCTTCACCTCGTCGATCTGCCGCTGCAGTTCTTCCTCGGTGTAGGGCGCGCTCGCGAAGAACGAGCGCTCCAGGTCGCGGTTGCCCTGCGCGCCACCGGCGAACGAGGACAGCTGACCACGGCCGACACGGCGCATCACGTCCATCAGCCACAGCCGGTCCTGCGCGGCGGCGTACCCGGCGCCGAACTCGGTGCCGGACCGCGTGGTCCCGGTGATGTGCGGAACGCCGGTCGCCTTGTCCCGCACGATGGTCACGTCGGACCGGGGCTTGATCGTGCTCTCCACCTGGTCCGGTGGCACGCCGAAGGAGGCGTCGTTGAAGAACTTGCCGATGGTGTCGGTGGTCAGCCCGCGGTAGTTCGCGCCGAGGTCGGCGTACTTGCCGAGTTGGTCGGCGGAATGCGCGGGCCGCGTGCCGAGCGCCTTGTGGGCGAGGATCTCGGCGAGCGTGGCGTTGCCGTTCTGACCCGGCGGCAGGATGTCACCGCACTGGCCGAGGCAGAAGTCGATCGGTGGTGGGGCCTGGGCGGTAGCCACCTGCGGTGGCACGACCACCAGCGTCGCCGCCAGTGCCCCCAGCCCGAGGAACGTCCCGATTCGTCGGCGCATGCCACCGGCTCCCTTCGACGGTGTGACGTGGAGCACCGTACGCAGGAGTAACCACGTTTGTGAATACCTCTCACATTCTGTCGTCCCGACGGAGTATCGCCACCTCCGGCGCGAACCGGGGCCATCGCCTACGGTGGGTCCACTTGTGGGAACGAACAGGGAGGAACGCGGTATGGCACTGGAGAAGCCCGCGGTCGACGCCCCGGAGGGCCCGCCGCCCGCCGAGCTGACCGTGCACGACCTGACCGAGGGCGACGGTCCGCAGGCGCAGGCGGGCAGCACGGTCTCCGTGCACTACGTGGGGGTCGCGTACTCCACCGGGGAGGAGTTCGACGCTTCGTGGAACCGCGGGCAGACGCTCGACTTCCCGCTCGGCGCCGGGTACGTCATCCCGGGCTGGGACCAGGGCGTCGCCGGGATGAAGGTGGGCGGCCGCCGTCGCCTGACCATCCCGCCTCACCTGGCCTACGGCGACCGCGGTGCCGGCGGCAAGATCAAGCCGGGCGAGACGCTCATCTTCGTCGTCGACCTGGTCGGCGTCAGCTAGCCGGAACTGGAACGCGGTCGGCGGCACGGTCGGTTTCGACCGTGCCGCCGACCGCTTTCTGCATGCACCCGAACCTCGCCCGTGTGAAGAAGCTTGTCCTTCGACGGGATCCGGCAGTACCTTCTGTGCGTCACATGTGACAACATTCTTCGCTCTGTCACTTGTGCCTGATCAAGGGGGACGCACATGACATCACCGGACTGGATGCTGCCCGGATTCACCGAAGTGGCGCCGCTCGGCGCCGGCTCCTTCGGGCGCGTGGTGCTCGCCCGGCACGACCAGTCCGGGACCGAGGTGGCGATCAAGTACCTTTACGCGCGCTACCTGACCGAACCCGAGCACGTCGCGCGCTTCCGCGAAGAGGCGCGACAGGCGGCGCGGGTGATCAGCCCGCACGTGGCCAAGCTGCACGAATTCGTCGAACGCCCGGAAGGCGCGGCGATCGTGATGGAGGCCGTGCCGGGGGTGTCGCTGAAGGCGGTGCTGGCCGAAGGGCCGCTCGAACCGGAAGCCGCGCTCGCCGTGCTCAAGGGTTCGCTGCTCGGGCTGGCCGCCGCGCACGCGGCGGGCACCGTGCACCGCGACTACAAACCGGACAACGTGCTCGTCGGCGCGGACCGGCAGAGCAAGCTGGTCGACTTCGGCCTGGCCGTGCTCGCCGGTTCCACCGGTGTCCCGGCGGGCACGCCCGCGTACATGGCGCCCGAGCAGTGGTCCTACTCCGTGGCCACGCCGTCCACCGACGTCTACGCGGCCACGTGCGTGTTCTTCCAGAGCGTCACCGGGGAACGGCCCTACGCCGCCGACGATTCGACCGTGCTGCGCGATCTGCACGAGTACGCGCCGATCCCGTTCGGCCAGGCGCCGGAACCGATCCGCGAGCTGATCAAGCGCGGCATGGCGAAGAAACCCGAGCAGCGACCGGCGAACGCCGCCGAGTTCGTGTCCGAAGTGGAGCAAGCGGCCCGCGCGGGATACGGCGAGGACTGGGAAAACCGCGGCCTCTCGCGGCTGGCCGGACGCGCGGCGGCGCTGATGGCGTTGTCGCCGGTGGCGATGCTGGCGGCCGCGGCACAACTCGCCCCGGCCACCGGCGCGATGATCGGCAGCGGCACGGCGACCACCGTCGGGGCGGGCGCGGGCAAGGCCGTTCTCGGTACCACCGCGGGGAAAGTGATTGCCGGGATCGCCACGCTGGCGGTGCTCGCCGGGGCCGGCGCAGCGGTGATCATCGCGAACCAGGACGACGATCCGGCACCCCCGGAACCCACGCCGATCGCCGCGCCCGCCGCGCAACCCGGCCCGCGGTTCACCGTTCAGGACGCCACGCGCGAGGTGCCGGACACGGCGATCTCGGTGCGGGTCCAGCACGGCCAGGTGACCGGACTGCCGAACGCCGACCTCGAGCGCAAGGTCAACGAAGCGCTGCGGCAACCGGACGAGCGGTTCGGTGGTTACCTGGTGTCCTCGCTCGGCCCGGAGACGCCGTCCGATTCCAGCGGGACCGCGCAGTTCCGGATGCAGGGCCCGCGGCTGGTCTCGCTCCGGCACGACTTCACCACGCCGGGCAGCAACTACGCGGTGCCGCCGATGTCGATCACCGTGGACCTGGAAACCGGCGAGATCGTGGAGATCTCCGACTTCCTCGCGGACGTCACCGATTCAGGCGCGGAGAAGCTGCAGGAGCGGATCGCCGGGCGCATCGCCGACTGCCCGGACTTCGAGCCGTTCTCGGCGGACAGCTTCCGCGCGGTGCGCAGCATGCCGCCGGTGGTCCAGCCGATCGCCGCACCCGACGGGCTCGACCTGATGCTGAACCTCGGGCAGACCTGCGGCGTCCGCGAGATCGTCGTGCCGTACGCCGAAATCGGCGACCTGCTCAACCCGGAGTTCGCCGCGAAGCTGCCGCCGGGCACGGTGCCCGCCACGCCGCCGACGCCCAAGAGCTCGTCGAAGCCGTCGGGCGCGGAATCGGTGCCGCACACGGTCGAGGGCGCGGCGATCGTGCTCGACCGGTACTTCCACGGCGTCGGGGCGAAGAACACCACCGTGGTGTGCGAGATCAGCGCGCCGGCCTGGGACGATGAATCCGGTTCGTGCCCCGAGCTGTTCCAGGTGCTGTTCGACCACCTGTCGCCGCAGGACCTGGCCAAGGCCAAGGCCGCGAAGACCGATCCGGGCAAGCTCCGCGCCGACGGGCCGAACCGGATCATCGCGCCGCCGTCGGCGCTGGTGCGGATGACCGGCATCGACGACCAGGACGGGTTTGTCCTGGAGTGGCGGCAGAACACCTGGTTGATCGTCGACTGAACGAGGGGGAACGAGGATGAGCGACGACGAAGAAGCCTGGAGCCTCGCGGATTCGTGGGACTACGGGGACGAACCCGCGGCGGCACCGGCACCGGAAACCGGTGGGCCACCGGTGACCGTGACCGGCTCCCGGGTCCGGCTCGCGCCGGACTGGCGGGAGCGGATCGATCCGCGCTCGCTGCACACCGAGGTGGTCACCGCGGCGAACCAGGCGGCCGCCGAAGCCGCGCTGCGGAACCCCGCGCCGGTGCGGGAGCCGGTCCGGCCCGATCCGGCCACCGACCCGATCACCCCGGCCGACGCGCTGCGCCTGCTCGACTCGGTGCAGGCCGAGCTGGACGCCTTCGCCCGCCAGGTGGCGGCGTTCGACCACCGGCCGGAATGGGTGGACAGCGAGGGCGGGCACGTGTCGGGCTCCAGCGCGCACGGCGCGATCCGCGAGTTCGAGATCGACGCGAAGTGGGCCCGCAGCGCCCCGAACACCGAGATCGAGGCGGAACTCACCGAAGTGCTGACCCGGTTGCACGACAAGGACGACCCGGCCGCATTGCTCACCGGGCCGCAGACCCCGGCGGTCGCCGAACTGCGTGCCCTCACCGCCGACCCGAGGGCGCTGCTGCGCCGGGTCGGCCTGCTGAAGGGACCGTCGGCATGACCTTCGACCCGAACCGGCCGAGCGCCGCGGACATCCGGGTCGCGCTGGGCGACCTCCGGCACGACGCCCAGGTCTGGGACGACGCGCAGGAACTGCTCGCCGCCCCGCGGCAGGCCGCGCAGAACCTGAAGCTGCCCGAGGGCGCGCTCGGTTACGTCGGTGCCCCGACCGGCCTCGCCGCGGACATCGAGGCCGCCCGGGCGCAGCTCGCCTCGATGCTCACCCAGGCCGAGGCGTACTTCGGCACGGTCGCCGGCCAGCTGCGCAAGGCGGCGAACGCCTACGAGGCGGACGAGCGCAACCACCTGCACGAACTCCACAAGTACTACTGAGCGGCCCGGGGGAACCTCTGATGGAAATGCAGGTCACGCCGAACGTGGACCGCGTGCTGCGGGAGGCCCAGGCCTACCGCGAGAAGGTGCAGAAGGCGCTCGACGACTTCGTCCGCGAGGTGCACGAGCAGCTCGCGAAGATCCCGGATCTCCTCGACCGGCTGGTGGAACCGGTCAGGAAGCAACTGGCGGCGCTGGAGAAGCTGATCAAGCAGCTGGCGGACAAGGTGGCGCCGCTGTTCACCCACATGGGCTCGCCGTCGACCCTGCGCGAGACCGCGGACGGCTGGAGTGAGCGGGTCAACACCAAGCTGGCCGCCATCTCCGACGACGAGCTGCTCCGGCTGACCGCCGCCCACCGGTGGCACAGCGACGCGGCCACCGCCTACCGGCAGCTGATCCCGATCCAGCAGAAGAAGCTGGACGAGGTCGCCGACCTGGCCGCCGAGCTGCGCTCGAACCTGCGTGCCATGGCCAACGCCATCGAAAGCTTCTGGACCGCCGTGGCCCTCGGCTTCGCCAGCTGCGCCACGGCCGTCGCGGGCATCGTCATCGCCACCCAGACCACCGGCGGCCTCGGCACCCCGCTCGCCGTGATCGGCCTGGTGTCCTCCGTGGTCAGCGAGCTGCTGGACCTGATCACCACCGCGGTCGAAGGCGTGCAGACCCAGTTCCAAACCGCCGAGGACGCCCAAGCCGCCATCACCGAAAAGCTCACCAACCTGGGCACCACCTGGCCCAAAACCACCACAGACCTCTCCGACGCCTCCATCAGCGACAAGGACCGCTCCCTCTGGCGCCTGAACACCTAGCCCCACACCTGTGGGATGCCTCATAACCACCAACCAACGCGCCCACGCTGGGTCAGCACCCACCGCACCGCGGGGGTTTGGGGGCTCGGGCCCCCAAGAAAAGTAAGGAAAACGGGAAGAGGCCCCCCGGCGGCAGCCGGGGGGCCTCGAACAACGTGGGCGAGGAGGGAGTTGAACCCTCACGTCCTTTCGGACACACGGACCTGAACCGTGCGCGTCTGCCATTCCGCCACTCGCCCGAGTGCTTCACTGCGACAGCGAGAGCAGCCTATCAGGCTGGTTGAGGCGGTTTCACCGGGGGCCGTGTAGAACCGCCCGCACCCGGATAGGATCGGTGCGGAAGCACAGACGCGTGAGAGGAGGGTGTGCCCGGTGGGCCGCGCTAAGCGTTTTGATCGGCGCCTGGAGGGCCTGGTAGGCAACACCTTCGCGCGCATGTTCGGTGGCAATGTCGTCACGCAGGAAGTGGCGCAGGCACTGGAGCGTGAGAGTGAGGACAACGTTCGTGAGCTGGCCGGAGGCCGTGAGCTCGCGCCCAACCACTACATCGTGTCGCTGGGCCCGACGGATCACGACCGCATGGCCGGGGACGAACAGCGCGTCACCAAGGTGCTCGCCGAAGCGGTGGCGGAGCATCTCGCCGAGCAGGGGTGGGACACCTATGGTGACGTCGTAGTTTCGCTCGAGCGCAACGAGGCGCTGCATACTGGACAGTTCAAGACACGCTCGTCCGTCGATCCCGATGTCAAGGCCAGTGAGATCACCGCCCCCGGCAACGGAAGTCCTGGACGGTCAGCACGACCCAGCAACGCAGGAGACCCAGCAATGAGTCAGCCCCCCGGCTACGGCCAATACGACCAGGGTGACCCGTACGGCCAGCAGGGCCAGTACGGCTACGGACAGCAGGGCCAGCCCGGTTACGACCAGGCCGGCTACGGCGGCCAGCAGGGCGGCTACGACCAAGGCGGCTACGGCGGCGGCCAGCCCGGCTACGACCAGGGCGGTTACGGCGGTCAGCAGCCCGGGTACGACCAGGGCGGCTACGGCGGTGGCCAGCCGGGTTACGACCAGGGCGGTTACGGCGGTGGCCAGCAGCAGCCCGGGTACGACCAGGGTGGCTACGGCGGCCAGCAGCCCGGCTACGACCAGGGCGGCTACGGCGGCGGTCAGCCGGGTTACGACCAGGGTGGCCAGCAGCCCGGCTACGACCAAGGTGGTTACGGCGGTCAGCAGCCGGGTTACGACCAGGGCGGCTACGGCGGTGGCCAGCCCGGGTACGACCAGGGCGGTTACGGCGGCGGTCAGCAGCCGTACGGCCAGCCCGCCGCGCCGGACCCGTACGCGCAGGCCGGCTACCAGCCGCCCGCCACGCAGAGCGGCAACCGCCAGCTCGCCGCGAGCCTGCAGCTGGACGACGGCTCGAACCGGAGCTACTCGCTCAAGCAGGGCGGCAACGTGGTCGGCCGCGGCCAGGACGCCGACTTCCGGCTGCCGGACACCGGCGTCTCCCGGCGGCACCTGGAGATCACCTGGGACGGCCAGAGCGCCACGCTCGCCGACATCGGGTCCACCAACGGGACCACGGTGAACGGCACCCCGGTGCAGACCTGGCAGCTGGCCGACGGCGACGTGATCAGGGTCGGTCACTCGTCGCTGGTGTTCCGCACACAGGGCTGACGTAGGCCCCGTCCGACCGCTCCCGCAGAATGTGAGTCCGCGGGAGCGCTGTGACGTACCGGCGTCATCGCAAGAAGCCGCACTGAGGAGCTGACACACAAGGTGCCAGAGCTGGTCGTTCAACTGACCAGGGTGGGATTTCTCGTCCTGCTCTGGCTGTTCGTGCTGGCCGCGCTTCGGGTGGTCCGCTCCGATCTGTACGCGGCCTCCGGCCTGCGCGTGGCGTTGCCGAGCCTGCGCCGGAACAAGGAGAAGAAGCCACCGCGTGGCGGGAAGGTGCCCCGGCAGATGGTGGTCACGCACGGGGCGCTGGCCGGCACGCGGATCGCGCTGGACGGCCGCCCGATCCTGATCGGGCGCGCCGACGACTCGACCCTGGTGCTCGACGACGACTACGCCTCGACCCGGCACGCGCGTATTTCACTGCGCGGGGAAGACTGGTACGTGGAAGATCTGGGCTCGACGAACGGGACCTACCTCGACCGGGCTAAGGTCACAGCACCCCTCCGAGTACCTCTCGGGGTCCCCATCCGGATCGGCAAGACGGTGATCGAGCTTCGCCCATGACCCTCGTCCTCCGCTACGCGGCCCGCAGCGACCGTGGCCTGGTGCGATCCAACAACCAGGACTCCGTCTACGCCGGCCCCCGCCTGCTCGCTCTGGCCGACGGCATGGGCGGGCACGCCGCCGGTGAAGTCGCCAGCAAGGTCGTCATCGCCTCACTGGCCCCGCTCGACGACGACGAACCCGGTGACGACCTGCTCTCGCAACTGCGCGACGCGGTCGCCGCCGGCAACGGCGCCATCGCCGAACTGGTCGCCAACGACCCCGACCTGGACGGCATGGGCACCACGCTCACCGCCGTGCTGTTCTCCGGTTCGCGGCTCGGCCTGGTGCACGTCGGCGACTCGCGCGCCTACCTGCTGCGCGACGGGCAGTTCACCCAGATCACCCGCGACGACAGCTTCGTCAACGAACTGCTCGAACAGGGCCGCATCACCGAGGAGGAGGCGGCCACCCACCCGCAGCGGTCGCTGCTGCTCAAGGCGCTGACCGGGCACGAGGTGGAACCGAGCCTGACCGTGCGCGAGGCCCGCGCCGGCGACCGCTACCTGGTCTGCTCCGACGGGCTGTCCGGCATGGTCAGCGACGAGACCATGGCCGAGGCCATGCGCATCCCGGACCCGCAGGACTGCGCGGACCGGATGATCGAGCTGGCGCTCAAGGGCGGCGGCACGGACAACGTCACGGTGATCATCGCCGACGTGGTGGACGTCGACTACGGCGAGAACGCGCCGATCGTCGGCGGGGCCGCCGGTGACGGCAGTGACGACTTCAACCACCAGGGCGACTCCCCCGCCGCGCGGGCCAGGGCGCTGACGCAGCCCCAGCCCCAGCCGCGGCGCCAGGACACGCCACCGCCCCCGGACCCCAAGGCCAAGCGGCGGAAGCTGTTCCGCATCTTCGGCGTGCTGATCCTGGTGCTGATCGTGCTCGCCGCCGGGGTCATCGCGACCAGGTACTGGGTGCTGAGCCAGTACTACGTCGGCGCGGGCGCGAACGACGAGGTGGTCATCTACCAGGGGGTTTCCGGCAGCGTGCTGGGTCTGGACCTGCAGGAGCAGGTGGAGGACTCGTGTGCGCCCGGCGCCAACCTGTGCGACCGCCTGCTGCTGTCCGACCTGCAGGAAGCCCCGCGCGAGGACGTGCGCAACGGGGTGCGGATGGACAGCCTCGCCGCGGCCCGCGACTACATCGACTCGCTGTGGGACAAGCGGCTGCCGATCTGCCCCGAGCCCCCGAGCCAGGGCGGCGGCATCCCGGGCGAGGTCCCGGGCTCCGGCGGCGGCCTGATCGGCGGCTTCGGCGCGCAGCAGCAGACGCCGGTCCAGCCGCCCCCGTCCGAATCGGCGCCCCCGCCCGAGCAGTCCTCCGCGCCGGTGGACCCGCCGAGTCCGGATCGCCCGGGGGTGGACTGCCGGCTCGCCACGGGCGGCGTCCGCTGATGGGCCAGCCCAACTCCGATCCCGCCGGTCAGTACGTCACCAATCCCCCGCGTGACCTGCCGACCCGCCGCGGAACGGAACTGGCGATGCTCGGCTTCGCCTCGTTCATCGTCACCGCGGCGTTCATGCTGGTGGAGGCGAACCAGGAGCAGGAGCTCAGCTTCGCCATCCTCTGGTACGGCCTGGCGTACATGGCGATCCTCACCGTGGCGCACCTCGCGGTGCGCAAGTGGGCGCCGTACGCCGATCCGCTGATCCTGCCGTGCGTGGCCCTGCTCAACGGGCTGGGCCTGGTGATGATCTACCGGATCGACCTGGCCAGGGCGGAGAAGGCCCTCCAGGCGGGCAAGGAGTTCTCGGCGAACGCGCCGAAGCAGGTGATGTGGACGGTCGTCGCGCTGGCGCTGTTCCTGGCCGTGCTGCTGCTGATCAAGGACCACCGCACGCTCACCCGGTACGCCTACACCTTCGGCCTGGTCGGCATCATCGCGCTGGCCCTGCCCGCGCTGCTGCCCAGCTCGTTGTCCGAGGTCAACGGCGCGAAGGTGTGGCTGAAGCTCGGCATCTTCTCGATCCAGCCCGGTGAGTTCGCGAAGATCCTGCTGATGATCTTCTTCGCGTCCTTCCTGGTGTCGAAGCGCGATCTGTTCATGGCGGCGGGCAAGCGCGTGCTGGGCATCGAACTGCCGCGCGCGCGTGACCTCGGGCCGATCCTGATCGCCGCGGTGGCCTGCCTCGGCATCCTGGTCTTCGAGAAGGACCTCGGCACCTCGCTGCTGTTCTTCGGCGTGGTGCTGATGATGCTCTACGTGGCCACCGAGCGGATCATCTGGGTGATCCTGGGCCTCGGGCTGTTCTTCGGCGGCTGCCTCATCGCCTTCCAGCTGTTCACGCACGTACAACAGCGTGTGGCGAACTGGATGGACCCCCTGGCCACCTACGACGACCCCGGCGGCGGCTACCAGATCGCCCAGGGCCTGTTCGGCCTGGGCACCGGCGGGGTCGGTGGCACCGGCCTCGGCGCCGGCCGCCCGGAGATGGTGCCCGAGTCGAGCACCGACTTCATCACCGCGGCGATCGGCGAGGAGCTCGGCTTCATCGGGCTCTGCGCGATCCTGATGGTCTACCTGATCCTCGCGATGCGCGGGATGCGCAGCGCGCTGGCCGTGCGCGACACCTTCGGCAAGCTGCTCGGCGGCGGCCTGTCCTTCGCCATCGTGATGCAGCTGTTCGTCATCGTCGGCGGCGTCACCAAGCTGATCCCGATGACCGGTATCACCACCCCGTTCCTGTCCTACGGTGGTTCGTCGCTGCTGGCGAACTACATCCTGGTCGCCCTGCTGCTGCGGATCTCCGACGCCGCGCGGCGCCCGCAGACCAGTGCGAAGCCGCGCCCGCAGCAGCAGGCGCCGCTGGCCGAAGCCCATACGGTGATGGTGGAGCGACCGAAATGAACACACCACTGCGCCGCGTCGGCGTGACCATGCTCGTGATGCTGCTGCTGTTGCTGGTGAACGCCACCTACGTGCAGTTCATCAAGGCCGACGACTACCGCACCGACAGCCGCAACGCCCGCGTCCTGCTCGACGAGTACTCCCGTCAGCGCGGCAAGATCATCGCCTCGTCCAACGGCCAGGTGCTGGCCGGCATCGAGCCGACCGACGACAAGTACAAGTTCCTCCGCACCTACCCCGGTGGCGCGATGTACGCCCCGGTCACCGGCTTCTACTCGATCCGGTACGGCGCCGGCGGCATGGAGCGCGCCCAGGACGAGGTGCTCAACGGCTCCGACCCGCGCCTGTTCGTGCGGCGGCTCTCGGACATGGTCACCGGCCGCGACCCGCGGGGCGGGAACGTGTCGCTGACCATCAACCCGGCCGTGCAGAAGGCCGCCTACGAGGGCATGACCAAGAAGGGCTACACCGGCGCGCTGGTGGCCATGGACCCGAAGACCGGCGAGATCCTGGCCATGGTGTCCACCCCCTCCTACGACCCGAGCGGGCTCGCCTCGCACGACGGCAAGGAGCAGGAGAAGGCCTGGACCGGCTTCGACGCCGACCCGAGCAAGCCGATGCTGAACCGGGCCATCTCGGAGACCTACCCGCCCGGCTCCACCTTCAAGATCGTCACCACCGCGGCGGCGCTGGAGGACGGCATGAAGCCGGACAGCCAGGTCACCACCGCGGCCAACGTGAAGCTCCCCGGCACCAACGCCGACCTGGAGAACTTCGGCGGCGCGACCTGCCAGGGCAGCACGCTCAAGGACGCGCTGGCCTACTCGTGCAACACCGCCTTCGCCGAGATCGCCGGTGGCCTCGGCAAGGACAAGCTGACCGAGACCGCGGAGAAGTTCGGCATCGGCCAGACCGATCTGACCGTGCCGATGCGGGTCGCCCCGTCCGGTCTCGGTGACCTGGCGGGCAAGCCGCAGCTGTACCAGAGCGGGATCGGCCAGCGCGACGTCCGGCTGACCCCGCTGCAGGTGGCGCTGCTGTCCTCGGCGGTGGCCAACGGCGGGACCGCGATGAAGCCGCAGCTGATCAAGGCGCTGCTGGCCCAGGACCTGTCCGAGATGGAGAAGATCAGCCCCGAGGAGCTGACCGGCGACCCGGCGATGTCCTCGGCCAACGCGGCCATCCTGCGCGACATGATGCTCGCGTCGGAGGCCAACACCAAGGGCGGCGGCAAGAACGACGCGCTGAAGATCGCCTCGAAGACCGGCACCGCGGAGCACGGCAGCGATCCGAAGGCCACCCCGCCGCACGCCTGGTACACCGCCTTCGCCCCGGCCGACGACCCGAAGATCGCGCTCGCCGTGATCGTCGAGTCCGGTGGGGACCGCGGCCTCGCCGCGACGGGTGGCACGGTGGCCGCCGAAATCGGCCGGTCCGCCATCGCCGCCGCGCTCGGGGGTGGATGAGCCGATGCTGTCCACGGGTCAGCTGCTCGCCGAGCGCTACCGGCTCACCAGCCGGATCGCGGTCGGCGGCATGGGTGAGGTCTGGCAGGCCAGCGACACCCGGCTCGACCGCACCGTGGCGGTGAAGGTGCTCAAGGCGGAGCTGTCCGGGGACGCGGAGTTCCTGCACCGGTTCCGCACCGAGGCCAGGACCACGGCCTCGCTCAACCACGCCGGGATCGCCGCGGTGCACGACTACGGCGAGACGGTGGCCGACGAGCTCAGCATCGCCTACCTGGTGATGGAGCTGGTCGAGGGCGACCCGCTGGCCGGGATACTGGCCAAGCAGGGCCGGATCTCCCCCGAGTTCACCCTGGACCTGCTGGAGCAGGCCGGGCGCGCGCTGCAGGCGGCGCACGAGCGTGGGCTGGTCCACCGCGACGTCAAACCGGGCAACATCCTGGTCACCCCGGCCGGTCAGGTGAAGCTGACCGACTTCGGCATCGCCAAGGCGGCCGACGCGGCGCCGGTCACCCGCAACGGCATGGTGATGGGCACCGCCCACTACATCGCGCCGGAGCAGGCGCTCGGCCACGCCGCCGAACCCGCCAGCGACGTCTACTCGCTGGCCGTCTGCGGGTACGAGTGCCTCACCGGGTACCGGCCGTTCCTGTCCGAGAACGCCGTGACGGTCGCCATGATGCACATCCGCGACATCCCGCCGCCGCTGCCGCCGGACGTACCACCCGGTCTGCGCGCGCTGATCGAGGCGACGCTGGTCAAGGACCCGCGGCAGCGCTACAACAACGGCGGTGAGTTCGCCAACGCGGTGGCCGCGGTGCGGGCCGGGCGGCCGCTGCCCACGCCGCTGGGGCTGGCCTCGGCCTACGCGCAGGCTTCCGGCCAGCCGTTGCCGGTAAACTCGCACGCGCCGGTCGGTCCCGTTTCGCACCCGGCAATCCAGCCGGTACCGCCGCCGGCGCACCAGCCCGGCCCGGCTACCGGGGTCGGGCCGATGGTCCCGCCGCGGCGGCGCAGTCACACCGGTCTGTGGATCCTGCTGGCCCTGGTGATCGTCGCGGTGCTGGTGGCGGCCGCGCTGGTGGTCCCGAAGCTGCTCAGCGGCTCCGGGCGCGACACACCGTCGGGGAACGTCGAGACCAGCGAACCGGTGGGTGAACCGGGGTACGAGCCGACGGTGGAACGGCCGGCGAAGCCCAGCCAGGGCCCGCCGCACCACACGCCCCAACCGGGGCCGGGTCAGAACGAGGACGGGGACAACGCAACCGAGGGTTCGGTGCGTTCACCCGGAGACGACGGCTTGCCAGGGATGATGGACCCAACATGGATGGAACGGAACGGCACGCACCGATGAGCACACCCCGACTGCTCTCCAATCGTTACGAGCTCGGCGACACGCTCGGCTACGGCGGCATGTCCGAGGTTCACCATGGGCATGACGTACGGCTCGGCCGCGAGGTCGCGATCAAGATCCTACGGGCCGACCTGGCCAGGGATCCCCAGTTCCAGGAGCGGTTCCGGCGGGAGGCGCAGAACGCCGCCGCGCTGAACCACCCGGCCATCGTGGCCGTCTACGACACCGGGGAGACGCAGACCGAGTACGGTCCGCTGCCCTACATCGTGATGGAGTACGTCTCCGGCCGGACGCTGCGCGACATCGTCAAGACCGAGGGTCCGATGTCGCAGAAGCGCGCCATGGAGGTGATGGCCGACGTCTGCGCGGCGCTGGACTTCTCGCACCGGCACGGCATCGTCCACCGCGACGTGAAGCCGGCCAACGTGATGATCACCACCAACGGCGCGGTCAAGGTGATGGACTTCGGCATCGCCCGCGCCATCCACGACGGCCAGTCCGCGATGACGCAGACCGCCGCGGTGATCGGCACCGCCCAGTACCTCTCGCCGGAGCAGGCGCGGGGTGAGTCGGTCGACGCCCGCAGTGACGTCTACGCCGCGGGCTGCGTGCTGTACGAGCTGATCACCGGGGAGCCGCCGTTCACCGGTGACTCGCCGGTCGCGGTCGCCTACCAGCACGTCCGTGAGGACCCGAACCCGCCGTCGTCGGTGAACCCGGCGGTGTCGCCGGAGCTGGACGCGGTGGTGCTGAAGGCGCTGGCCAAGGGGCCGGCGAACCGGTACCAGTCGGCCGCCGAGATGCGCTCGGACATGGTCCGCACGCTGTCCGGCCAGCACCCGCTCGCGCCGATGGTGATGTCGGAGGACGAGCGCACGCAGGTGATGAACAGCCGTCGCCCGCCGGCCGCCTACGACGACGGGTACGCCGCCGACGAGTACGACCCGGTCGCCGAGGACCGGGCAAGACGCAGCAAGCGCAACAAGATCCTGGCCGCGCTCGCCGTGGTCGGCGTGCTGATCGTGGCCGCGGCGATGTACTTCGCCGGCGTGTTCGACCAGAAGGCCGAACTGGTCGCGATCCCGTCGGTCAAGGGCCAGCAGGAGGCGACCGCGCTGGACGCGCTCCGCTCGGCGGGCCTGCAGCCGGAACGCGAAGAGGTCATCTGCAAGGCGCCGCAGGCGGGCGCGCAGCCGCCGTGCACCAGCGACCAGATCAACAAGGTCGTGTCGACCAATCCCGAGGTGGGCGTCGAGGTCGCCAAGGGCTCGGTGGTGAAGGTGCAGATCGGCACCGCGCCGAAGAAGGTCAAGGTGCCCGACCTGGTCGGCAAGGAGCAGGGTCCGGCGGCCGACGAGGCCAAGCAGGCCGGGTTCGAGATCGACACGAACGTCGAAGAGGTCGAGACCAAGGACCCGAACGAGTACGGCAAGGTCATCGAGCAGAACCCGCGCTCCGGCGTCGAGGCCGAGCAGGGCACCTCGATCAAGCTGACCGTGGGCAAGCGGCCGAACCAGGTGCTGGCGCAGAGCCAGGTGGGCAAGAAGTTCAGCGAGGCGAAGAAGGCGCTGGAGGACCTGAAGCTCAAGGTCACCCGCAAGGACGTCACCTCGGACAAGCCGAAGGACGAGGTCGTCGCGCAGAACCCGGTCGGCGGCACGGTCGACGAGGGCACCACGATCACGCTCGAGGTGTCCACCGGGGCCAAGGAGCAGATCTCCATGCCCGACCTGCAGGGCGCGACCCTGGAGCAGGCGAAGAAGGAACTCAAGGAAGCCGGCTGGAACGGTCAGCTGGTCACCCTCGAGGACGAGGTGAACGACGAGGACCTGGAGGGCCGGGTCACCAACAGCGACCCGACCAGCGGCAGCACGATCACCAAGGACCAGACGGTGACGCTGTACATCGGCAAGCAGAACCGGCCGGGTGGTCCGTCCATCCCGGGTCTGCCCGGCAGCTAGCCGCATGCCCAGGTACCTGCTGCTCAAGCACTACCGCGGTGCGCCGGCGGCGGTCAACGACGTGCCGATGGCGGAGTGGGCGCCGGAAGAGGTGACCGCGCACCTGGCGTACATGCGTGCTTTCGCCGACCGGCTGAAGGAGACCGGCGAGTTCGTCGACCACGCGGCGCTCTCGCCGCAGGGCACGTTCGTCCGGTACGACGGTGAGGGCCGCCCGCCGGTGACCGACGGGCCGTTCGCCGAGACCAAGGACCTCATCGCGGGCTGGATGGTGCTCGACGTCGACAGCTACGAGCGCGCCGTCGAACTGGCCGGGGAGCTGTCGGCCGCGCCGGGAGCGGGTGGGAAGCCGATCCACGAGTGGCTCGAACTGCGGCCGTTCTACGGTGAGCCGCCGATCGTCACGGAGTGACCGGCCGGGTGGACGAGGCACTGCTGCGCGGTCTCACGCCGAGCGTGCTCGGGATCCTCGTCCGCCGCGGTGCCGACTTCGCGGCGGCCGAGGACGCCGTGCAGGACGCGCTGGTGGAGGCGATCCGGGTCTGGCCGACCGACCCGCCGCGGGATCCGAAGGGCTGGCTGGTCACCGTCGCGTGGCGCCGCTTCCTCGACGCGACCAGAGCGAACACCGCCCGACGGCGGCGCGAGGACCTGGTGGACGAGGAACCGGCGCCCGAGCCGGGGTCCGCCGTGGACGACACGCTCCAGCTGTACTTCCTGTGCGCGCACCCGTCGTTGACGCCGTCGTCCGCGGTCGCGCTGACGCTGCGCGCGGTCGGCGGGCTGACCACGCGGCAGATCGCGCAGGCCTACCTGGTGCCCGAGGCGACCATGGCGCAGCGCATCAGCCGGGCCAAGCGCACGGTGTCGGGCATGCGGTTCGTCCAGCCCGGGGACGTCGGCACCGTGGTGCGCGTGCTCTACCTGGTGTTCAACGAGGGCTATTCGGGTGACGTCGACCTGGCCGCCGAAGCGATCCGGCTGACCAGGCAGCTCGCGGCGGTGATCGACCACCCGGAGGTGACCGGGCTGCTCGCGCTCATGCTGCTGCACCACGCCCGGCGCGCCACCCGGACCACGCCGGAGGGCAGCCTGGTTCCGCTCGCCGAGCAGGACCGCACCCGGTGGGACACCGGTGCCATCGCCGAAGGCGTGGACCTCCTGCAGGCGGCGCTGGCCCGCGACCAACTGGGCGAGTTCCAGGCGCAGGCGGCCATCGCCGCCCTGCACGCCGACGCCCCCACCGCCGCGGAGACGGACTGGGCGCAGATCGTCGAGTGGTACGACGAGCTGGTGGAGCTGACCGACAGCCCGATCGCCCGGCTCAACCGCGCCGTAGCCGTCGGGGAAGCAGATGGCCCACGCGCGGGCCTCGCCGCCCTCGGTGAGGTGGATGCGTCGGTGCCGCGGCACACCGCCGTCGCCGCCCACCTCCACGAACGAGATGGGAACCTGGGCACAGCCGCACGCCTCTATGCGGAAGCCGCCGAGAAGGCCACGAGCCCGGCGGAACGGGAGCACCTGACCAAGCAGGCGGACCGCCTCAACGCCGCCTTCTGAACAACGCATACCCCGAAGCGACAGCCACCAAGACCAGGGAAACCACTGCGGACGTGATGGTGCCCAGACTGGTCCCGGTGGAATTGGGCGCCAACGGTCCATAAATCGACATGATCGTGCTGACCACGAAGACGAACCAGAGCAGGCCGGTACGGATGCCTGCGGTCTTCCGCGCGATCTCCGGGAAGGCTTCGAACAGGCCCATCGGCCGTCCGGCCGCGGCCCGCGCCCTGCGCACCCGGCGGCTCAGGACGTATCCGCAGAGGACCGCGACCACCAGCATCACGATGCCGACCGACAGATCTGGATTCTTCTGCTGCGGCGTGTCACCGCCGAAGATCGCGCCCGCGACGGCGCCGATACCGAAACTGACCCCGATACCCGCGCCGAGCCACAGCAGCCAACTCGATACCACGTATCCGACCTGGCCGGCCGATGCGGAAGCTTCCCGCTCAGCAGGCGCGGGGACCGGTGCCGTTGGCTCCGGGAGTGGCTCGACCGGAGTCGGCTTCGGCGCCCTCGGCTTCGACGCGGGCTGTGAGACCGCCGGTGGTGCGGGTGCCGGTGGTGCGGGTGCCGGTGGTGCGGGTGCCGGTGGCGTGGGTGCGGGTGGCGTGGGTGCGGCCGCCCTCGGCGGCGGTACCTCGGGGGCCGGGGTCCGTCGCAGCACGAGTCCACCGCTGGTGTCCCCGGCCGACATCTTCGGCTGCGGCAGCGAACGCCGAGCCAGTGCCGCCTGAACCGAGCGAAAGGCCTGGTTCACGTCGAGCGGTTGGCCGGTCAGCCGCGGACCGTCGACCAGCAGCTTGAGCAGTTCCCCGGTGAACGCGGTGTTGCGCTCGCCCGGCGGCGACAGGGACTTCTTGTTCTTGGGCGCCGAGGTGATCACCGACGTACCGGAAACGGCGATCTCCGCGGCCTCCACATCGGAGCCGGACATGGTGCCGACCGCGATCCCGGAGTAACAGCAGTCCAGGATGAGCAACTTCATCCTGGCCGGGCTGTTCGCGATCACCTCGCGGAAGACGTCGAACGGCACCGCGGTCGTGTCCAGCTCCTCCGGATCGGTCTCCCACACGGTCAGGTACAGCGTGTCCCGCACGGGATGACGCTTGCCGTGTCCGGCGTAGTAGACGAACAGCACGTCCTCCGCCTGTGACGCGCTCTCCCTGAGCCGGCGGATCAGGCTTCGCTGGGATTCGGGCGTGTGCACCGTCCGGCAGCTCGCCTGTGCCAGGATCCCCGTCCGAGAATCGGTGAGCGCGGCGGCCAGATCGGTCAGGTTGTTCGCCACTGCGGGCAGGTTCGGCAACCGGTCGTGGTGCTGGAAGTCGCTGGTGCCGATCAGTACCGCTCGCGAAAGCGCCGGATCGGGCAGGAACGGCGCGGGCATTTCACCGGCCGTCCTCGAGGAACTTCTTGGCGGTGGCCAGCACTTCGGCCGCGTCGTCCGGCGAACCGCACTCCAGCTCCAGTTCTTCGCCGGAGTCCGGTCGTTTCACCACCAGCCGGACTCGCTGGGCACCCCGCCGGTGTTCGAGCCAGCCGAACAACGAGGTCACCAGCTGGGTCAGCACCCCGCTGCCCAGCACCACCGACAGGGCCTCGATCTCCCCGCCCATTTCGCCCGGGCGCGTTGCCGCATCGACCAGGTCGACCCGGCCGCGCAACTCGTCCTCGTCGCGGAACCATCGCACCAGTGCGCGAAGTTCCTCGTCCGGTGCAAGAACTCTGGCCGCCGGCTCCACCGTTTGTCCCCTCGTGTCCCATTCGAAGGGGAGAAACGTACCCAGCGACCAGCGTCCGTAGAACCTCCGAACGGGCGACTGACGCTAGTCCGATCGTGCTCAGGCGATGGCGGCCTTCTGGAGGGCCCGCGTCGCGCCTTCCAGGTCGCGGACGACGGTGTCGGCGACCGGGTGGCCCGCGCCCGCCATCCAGTTCGCGAGCATCCGGTGGCCGCCTTCGGTGAGGACGGATTCCGGGTGGAACTGCACGCCTTCCAGCCGGAGGGACCGGTGGCGCATGCCCATCACGATCCCCGACTCCGTCTTCCCGGTGACCTCGAACTCGTCCGAGATGGTGTCCGGGAGCACGGTCAGCGAGTGGTAGCGGGTGGCGGTGAACGGGTCCGGCAACCCCGCCAGCACGCCGGCGCCCGAGTGGCCGACGCGGCTGGTCTTCCCGTGCAGCAGTTCCTCCGCGCGGTCGACCGTCGCGCCGAAGGCGACGCCGAGGGCCTGGTGGCCCAGGCACACACCGAGCATGGGCAGGTCCCGCGAAGCGCATTCGCGGACGACTTCGATACTCTGACCAGCGCGTTCCGGCGTCCCCGGCCCGGGAGAGACCAGCACGCCGTCGAACTCGCCGAGGCGCGAGACGTCGACCACGTCGTTGCGCCAGACCGTGCAGTCGGCGCCGAGCTGGGCCAGGTACTGGACCAGGTTGTAGACAAAACTGTCGTAGTTGTCGACGACGAGCACGCGCATGCGCCCCAGCTTAGCGGCGCCCACATGCTGGACGGTACGCCAGATCACAATGAAAATTAGGTTCGCCTTACCTTACCGTGGAAGCGTAGGCCCACCTGCGACTCGAACGAGGTAAGTGCATTGAACCGTCCACTGCGCGTGGCGATCATCGGCGCCGGCCCGGCCGGTATCTACGCCGCCGACATCCTGGACAAGTCCGATACACCCACCCACATCGACCTCTTCGAGCGCATGCCGGCCCCGTTCGGGCTGATCCGCTACGGCGTGGCGCCGGACCACCCGCGCATCAAGGGCATCGTGAACGCCCTGCACAAGGTGCTCGACCGCCCGGGCATCCGGCTGATCGGCAACGTCGACTACGGCACCGACCTCAAGCTGGACGAGCTGCGCGAGTTCTACGACGCGGTCATCTTCTCCACCGGCGCCTCGGCCGACCGCCCACTGGCCATCCCCGGCATCGACCTGCCGGGCAGCCACGGCGCCGCCGACTTCGTCTCCTGGTACGACGGCCACCCGGACGTGCCGCGCACCTGGCCGCTCGAAGCGACCAGCGTGGCCGTGCTCGGCGTCGGCAACGTGGCGCTGGACGTGGCCAGGGTGCTCGCGAAGACCGCCGACGAGCTGCTCAGCACCGAGATCCCGCCGAACGTCTACGAGGGTCTCAAGACCAGCCCGGTCACCGACGTGCACGTGTTCGGCCGCCGCGGCCCGGCGCAGGCCAAGTTCACCCCGATGGAGCTGCGCGAACTCGACCACTCGCCGAACGTCGAGGTGATCGTCGACCCGGAGGACATCGAGTTCGACGAGGGCTCGATGACCGCGATCCGCGCCTCCAAGCAGGTCGACATGGTGGTCAAGACGCTGCAGGAGTGGGCCATCCGCGAACCGGGCGACCGGCCGAAGCGGCTGCACCTGCACTTCTTCCACTCGCCGTGCGAGGTGCTCGGCGACGGCCGGGTGACCGGCCTCCGCACCGAGCGGACCGAGCTCACCGGCGACGGCAACGTCCGCGGCACCGGCACCTTCCACGACTGGGACGTGCAGGCCGTCTACCGCGCGGTCGGCTACCTCTCCTCGCACCTGGCCGAGATCCCGTTCGACCACGTCACCGGCACCGTGCCCAACCAGGCGGGCCGGGTGCTCGACATCGACGAGAACCAGGTGCCCGGCGTCTACGTGACCGGCTGGATCAAGCGCGGTCCGGTCGGCCTGATCGGGCACACCAAGGGCGACGCGGCGGAGACCATCGCCAGCCTGCTCGCCGACGCCGACACGCTGACCGGCGCCACCCGCAACGAGCCCGACGCCATCATGGACTTCCTGGTCGACCGCGGCGTGCCGTTCACCACCTGGGACGGCTGGGGCAAGCTCGACGCGCACGAGCGCTCCCTGGGCGAGCCGCAGGGCCGCGAGCGGGTGAAGGTGGTCGAGCGCGAGGAGATGCTGCGGGTCAGCCGCGGCTGACCCGCCTCACTGCACCGCGACGTCGTTGAACGGCAGCAGCGGTTCCAGCCACGGGAACACCACGAACATCAGCAGGGCGATCACCGCGAGCACCAGCACCACCGCGGTGATCGCCCGCACCGCGAGCGGGCCGGGCAGGCGCCGCCAGATCCAGCCGTACATCACGCTTCCCCGATCGCCTTGAGCAGTTCCGGATACCCCGCGCCCGGCGCCTTGGCCAGCTGCTTGACCAGCGCGCCGTGGATGATCAGCCGCTCCCGGTCGGAGAACTGCGGGTGGCAGGTGGTCAGCGTGATCAGCGGCGCGCGCATCGCCGGCGGGGTGACGCTGTTCGCCCGGTAGGGCACCGGCGCGACCGCGTCCCCGCGGTCCGGCGTGACGATCCGGCGGCCGACGGTCTCCTCGTAGTCGGGCACGTCCCGCAGCGTCGGCACGCCCGCGCACTTCGGGTCCCGGCCGCGGCCCTCGGCCCAGCCGTCCAGCTCCTCCGGCTTCGGCAGCATCCGGTAGACGAAGAAGTCCGACGCCGTCTCGACCACCAGCGCGTCGCACGAGTTCAGCAGGTCCAGGTCGTTGAACGGGGCGCCCTTGCCGACCCGGTGCCCGGCGACCGCGAAGTTGCCCGGCTCCCCCGGCCACGCGGTGCCCTTGTAGTGCCCCGGCCCGACCTCCAGCGCGGCCGCGCCGACGCCCTCCTGCACGGTGAACCGGTAGTCCGGGCCGAACGCCGGGATGTAGAGGCGGGCGAACGCCTCGCCGTCGGCGGGGTCCAGGTGCAGTTGCCGCTGCGGTTCGGCCCACCGGTCGTCGAGCGTGGCCTCCGCCTTCGCCTGCTTCTCGGCGGAGAACCAGTCGGTCACCACCAGCTCGTAGGTGACGAAGAGCAGCACGACGATACCGAGCGTTATCAAAACTTCACCGGACGTGCGGACCGCGGTCCGCCAGCGCGGATCCGGGCGCTCCGCCGTGCTGACCGGGCCGGAATCGGGCCCGACGAGCTCGCGCTCGTCGTCGGACACCGCCACAGGGGCTCCTCTCAGACCAATCTCGGCCGGACGGAGTAGTCGTCCCCCGTTCTTGCCCGGCCTCGATTACGTTAACGTGTTGGGGTGGCCCTGGTTGCGCACCGGCCCACCCGAACGAGCCCATGAGCAGCGAGGACTCCGATGCCCAAGTCCAAGGTCCGCAAGAAGACCGCGTACACCCCGCCTGCCGACCGGCGCACGCCGGTGAAGGTGCGGGCCGCCGGTCCGTCGCCCATGATCTACAAGATCGTGATGTTCGGCCTGATGCTGCTGGGGCTGGCCTGGCTCGTGGTGAACTACCTCGCCAGCGACAAGATCGCCTTCATGACCGAGCTGGGCAACTGGAACTTCGCGATCGGTTTCGCGCTGATGATCTCCGGGCTGCTGATGACGATGAAGTGGCGTTGATCGGCCGAATGGCGGCTTGACAGCGAATTACAACCGTGTGACTAGTCCCCAGTGTGGATAAGCCCTGTGGATAACCCAACGGCAAGCTGGGCCCCGCGAGCGGCGCTCGTCGGGGTCGGCTGGCTGCTCGCCGCCCTCTCCGCCGCCGCGGCCGTGCTCACCGGCCTGTCCGGCGACCGGGCGGGCCCGGTGCTGTTCGGCGTGGCCGCGCTCGCGCTGGCCGGGTTCGCGGCCAACGGCAGCGCCATCCGGCCGAAGCTGAGCGCCGACGCGCACGGGGTCCGGGTCCGCACGCTCACCGGCGACCACCGGCTCGAGTGGTCCCAGGTCCGGGTGCGCCTGGTGAAGACCCGCCGGCTCGGCCGCGAGGTGCCCACGCTCGAGATCGAATGCGAGGACATCCCGCCGCACCTGCTCGTGCTGGGCTGGCTGGAGCTGGGCACCGACCCGCGCGACGTGCTCGACGTGCTGAGCGCGCTACGCGCTCGAGGGTAGCCCCGCCGGGTCCTGGCAGACGATCTCCTGGGTCCCGTCGGCGTTGCGCACCAGCGAGCACACCTGCCCGGCCAGCTGCAGGTCTCGCACCACGATCAGGGCGGCCAGCGCCAGCGCGATCACCAGCAGCGCGACCACCTGGTAGACCAGCTGGTTCTTGGCCGGCGCGTAGACCAGCGCCGCCACCGCGACCGCGCCGACCACGAAGCCGCCGAGGTGGCCGAGGAACGAGATGTTCGGGATGGAGAAGGTCAGCACCAGGTTCAGCCCGATGGTCACCAGCGCCATCGTCGGGTTCAGCTTGAGCCGGAACACCGCGATCAGCACGCCGCCCATCAGGCCGAAGATGGCGCCCGACGCGCCCACCGTCGGCTGCCCGACCCGGCCGAAGACGAACTCCGCCGCCGAACCGCCGAGCAGGGACAGGAAGTAGACGGCGATGAACCGGCCGCGACCGAGCAGCACCTCGACGTCCCGGCCGAGCACCCACAGCGCGAGCATGTTCATCGCGATGTGCAGCAGCCCGAAGTGCAGGAACCCGGAGGTGACCAGGCGCCACCACTCGTCGAAGAAGGTGATGCCGTACGGCCACAACGAGCCCTGCGTCATCAGTTCGGCGCCCGAGTTGTCCATCGGGTTCTGCGCCTGGAAGACGGTGGCGATGAACACCAGCACGTTCACCGCGATGAGCACCGGCGTCACGATGGGTCGCTGGACCCGGGCGCCCGCCACCGTGCGGGCGCCGTAACCGGCCGCCCGGTACTGCGCGCGCTGGGCGCGGTCCTGGGCCTGGCCCGCCTGGACGCAGTCGACGCACTGGGAGCCCACGGAGGCCTCGCGCAGGCAGTCGGGGCAGGCTGGCCGCTCGCAGCGGACGCAGCGCAGGCCGGTCTGCCGCTTGGGGTGCCACCAGCAGGTGGGCAGGGCCTGCTCGTAGGCGGGCCCTGAAGGCGGGGGATACGGGGGCTGAGTCACGATATGTCCAACTTACCCGCATCCACCCCCTGCTTCAGCGCCCGCGGATCAGCCCAGCGAGATCCGCTCGATGACCACGTCGTTCAGCGGGCGGTCCGCCGGCCCGGTGGCGGTGTGCGCGATCTGGTCGACCACGTTGCGCGACTCCTGGTCGGCCACCTCACCGAAGATGGTGTGCTTGAAGTTCAGGTGGGTGGTCGGCGAGACGGTGATGAAGAACTGCGAGCCGTTGGTGCCGGGGCCCGCGTTCGCCATGGCCAGCAGGTACGGCTTGGTGAACTGCAGTTCCGGGTGGAACTCGTCGCCGAACTTGTAGCCGGGGCCACCGCGGCCGGTGCCGGTCGGGTCGCCGCCCTGGATCATGAAGCCGTCGATCACGCGGTGGAAGATCGAGCCGTCGTAGAACGGGCCCGAGTTCTCGCCCTTGGCGTTGGGCTGGGTGTAGTCCTTGGAGCCGTCGGCCAGGCCGGTGAAGTTCCCCACCGTCTTGGGCGCGTGGTCCGGGAACAGGTTCAGGTTGATGTCGCCGTGGTTGGTGTGCAGCGTCGCCTTGCGCGCGCCACCGGCGGGGTTGCTTTCGGTCACGGGGCCAATCGTGCCATCTGCGGCGGGATCCGCGGAAAAGGGGCACGATAGGTTAAGGGGAACCAGACAGATGCCAAACGAATCGACGGAAGGTGAAGGCCATGACCCGGGCCTCAGAAGCGGTGGGTGAGTCGGTGAAGACCGGGCTGTCCACGGCACGCAAGCGCGCGGTGGAAGCAGGAACCCAAGCCGCTCAGGCAGCCGAGCTCCGGCTCGCCGAAGGCGCCGAAGTGGCACGCAAGGAAGGACGCCGCGCGCGCAAGAAGCTGGCCAAGCAGGCCAAGAAGACCGGCAAGGACCTGGCGCGCAGCTCGAAGACCGCCCGCAAGGAGGCCGCCGAGCGCATCGCCGAGATGCGCAAGCCCGGCCGCAAGGCGAAGAAGGCCGCGATCAAGGCCGCGAAGTCGGCAGGCGAGTCCAAGCGCCGGGGCAAGAAGGACTTCAAGGCGGCCAAGAAGGACTTCAAGGCCGCGCTGGTCGAAGCCAAGATCGCCGCCAAGGGCGAGAAGAAGAGCCGCAAGTGGCCGTGGCTGATCGGGATCGCCGTGGTGGCGGCCGGTGCCGCGCTCGCGCTGCGCTCCAAGCCCGAACCGCCCATCGCTCCCGCTCCGCCGCGCACCGGCGGTGACGGCAGCAAGCCGGCCCCGAAGCCCTCGACCGAGGCGCCGAAGGCCGCGACACCGGCACCCAAGCCCGCGCCGACCCCGGCACCGGGCAAGACCGCCCCGCCGAAGGCGCAGGGTGCCAACGGGCAGCAGGCCCAGCGCACTTCGGGTACCGAGAAGAAGAACTGAGCACGCGAAAAGGCCCCCGGGACGTCTCCCGGGGGCCTTTTTCGATCAGTCAGCGCGTCACGCGGTGGCGGCGTGCTTGTCGATCAGCTTGCCCAGGCGGGGCAGCGCCTCTTCGACGTTCTTCTTGCCGTTCGGGCGCAGCTTGCCGTAGACCTTCTTGATGCTGTCGCGGCTGCTCTTGTCCGCACGGGCGTCGGTGACGCCCAGCAGCGCATCGGCGGCCTCGTCCGAACGGCCGGACAGGTAGGCACCGAAGTCGGCGCCGCCCTTGGCCTTGTAGTCGCCGTAGAACGGCTCCAGCGCACCGGCGAAGTCGTCGAGCAGGGTGTCGACGGCGGCGGGGATGATGCCCGGCTTGATCTTCTTGACGGCCGCGTAGCCGGTCTTGACGACCGCGCCCGAGACACCGCCCTTGTCCGAGACCTCTTCGTCAACCAGGTTCTGCAGGTCGGTCACGACAGCCGGACGACGACCGGAGTCAAGCAGGATTTCCTTCAGGGTTTCAGCCACGGCTTCATATCCTTCATGTGAATCGAATTAACCGACTGTGTCCAGCCTTCACGCCCGGTAGCGACCGGCGTTTCCGGCTGACTGTGCGCGAGTCCTCGACGCCTGCGCGTGGCGGCCAGGGTAATACAAGATCAACTTGCGCCGGTGAGTGGGAACCCGTATTGCCTACCAGCCCAACGCCGCGATAGCTTGCTTGGCCACTTCGCGGGCTTTGACCGTCTGCCCCTGGTTCGTGGTGACGACAACGGCGTCACCGGCCTTGGCCACCGCGTAGACGGCACCCTCTCCCGCAGTCTGCATGCCACCCTGCCAGCCGGGCGGTTGGTCGGCGGGATTCGAGGTGTCGATCGGCGCGGCCTGGTCCACCACGGCCTTCGCAATTCCCGGCTCACCGCGGTACACCCGCGTGGTGAGCTGCAGTTTTCCGTTGAGGGCGTAGAAAAAGCAGGTCGGTGGTTGTTCGGCGGACAACCGTGTCTTCGACACGCGCTGCCCGTTCGCCCGCTCCACCGCGGTTTCCTCGAGGTACGGGCACTTCCCGTCGGCGGCGGGCTCGGGCGCCGGCGGTGCCACGGGCGCGGCCGAACTGGCCGGCGGCGGCGGTTCCGGCGGTGGCGCCGGTGCCTCCGGCGAGGAGCAACCGGCCAGCAGGCCGAGCGACACGGCGGCGGTGAAAACGAGTGGGCGCATAGCGCGGTCAGTCAACCAGAACCGCCGGACTCTGCCAGTATGGCCAGGTGCTCACCCCTGACCAGTACCTCGGCGTGGTCGCGGAACGCGTGCAGCGGTCCGGCGGTCAGTTGCGCCAGATCCAGATCGGTCCGGTCAACGCCGTGCTCGGCCTGTTCACCGAGTCGATCATGATGTCGACGATGAACTACGCGGTGGTCGCCGCGCCGCTGGCGGAGGTGACCGCCGCCGCGCTGTGGGACTTCACCGGGCACGCCACGCAGCACGCGCGCGCGAACGTGGTCGGCACGGTCGGCTGGACCGCCGCGTCGATCGTCATCGCCGGCCTGGTCGGCGAACGGGTGTACCCGGACGCGATCCAGGCCGCCACCGCGAAACCGGGCAACCAGTTCGGCGGGGAGACGCGCATGGTCGCGGTCGACCTGGCCGGCGGGCAGACGCACACCTTCACCGGCAGCAAGGTCTGGGGCGCCGCGATCCAAGGCTCGATCAAGGCGAAGATCTTCTTCACCTTCCCGCAGCCGGCTGAGGCGTACCAGCAGCTGCAGTGGCAGCCCCAGCAGCCGGGTTTCGGGCAGCAGGCACCGCAACAGCAGCCGTACGGCCAGCAGCCCTACGGCCAACCGCAGTCACCGCACGGGCAACCGCAGCCCTATGGCCAGCCCGGACAACCGCAGCAGCCGTACGGGCAACCGCCATCGCCCGGGCAGCAGCCCCACGGCCAGCCCGGCCAGCAGTTCCCCCAGCAACCACCACAGCAGCCCTACGGGCAGCCACAGCAGCCGTACCCGCCGCAGCAACCCGGGTACGGCCAGCCGCCCCGCGGTTACTGACCCAGCAGCGGCTGCCGGTCCACCGGCAGTGAATACCCCTCCTCCCAAGGGAAGTAGCCGCGCCGATCGTCGGTGACCACCTGCAGCGCGGGCACCGGCGACTGGAACAGGCGGTTGGCGTCGACCAGGTACGGCGTCGAATCGGGCACCGGGACCAGCGTGGCGCGGTGGATCCGCTCGTCGAAGGAGACCACCTTCCCGGCGTGCAGGCGCTCCCCGCCGAGCACCCGCTCGGCCAGTTCGTCCAGCATCACCGCGGTGTTCCCCTCACCGAACCCGAACATCAGCAGTTCGGGGTGGTCCAGCGCGCTCAGGCCCACGGTGTAGCCGAACGGCGCGCCCTCCGCCGCCCAGCCGTCCACGTACCGGACCGCCCACCCGGAGATCCGGATGAACTCCCACGTGCGGTCGTCCTCGTCGAGAATGGTGTTGTTCAAGACGCACCCCCGGAATCAGCTTCGAACCTTTGTTCGATACTACCGCGTGCCACCGACAGTTTCGGCAAGCTCACTGGACAATGCGTCCAACGTCTGTACATACTGTCCAGGTGACCGCCGATGCCGTGCTCAACGCCCTGCGCCCCGTGCTCCACGGGCTCGCTGCGACCTTCGGCCCGAACTGCGAGGTGGTGCTGCACGACTACCGCAGGCGCGACGCCTCCGTCATCGCCGTGGCGGGCAAGGTGACCGAACGAGCGGTCGGCGGCGCGATGAGCGAGATCGGCCTCGGCCTGCTCGCGCGCGGCAAGAACGCCGAGGACCAGCTGAACTACGTCACGCGCACCGCGTCCGGCAGGCTGGTCAAGTCCTCGACCATGCTGCTGCGCGACGAACGCGGTGAGGTCTTCGGCGCGCTCTGCGTCAACGTCGACATCACCGAGTTGCGGCACACCGCGGTGCTGCTGAGCGAACTGTCCGCTTTGGACGCCATCCCGGACGACACCACCACCTTCACCAACGACGTCACCGAACTGGTCCGCGCCGTGGTGCAGGCCGAGGAGCTCAAGCTCGGCCGCCCGGTGGACCGGCTGTCCCGCGCCGAACGCCTCGAGCTGTTCCGCGCGCTGGACGAACGCGGGGTGTTCGGCCTGCAGAAGGCGATGCCCGAAGTCGCCGCCGCACTGGGGATCTCCCGTGCGTCGGCGTACAGCTACCTGACCGAGATACGGAAATCCGGGGAGAACTGATGGTCACCATCGACGACGTCCAGGCCGCCGCCGCGAGATTGGCCGGCCAGGCCAACCGCACGCCGGTGCTCACCTCGCGCACGCTGAACTCGCTCACCGGCGCGGAGGTCTTCCTCAAGGCGGAGAACTTCCAGCGCGTCGGCGCGTTCAAGTTCCGCGGTGCCTACAACGCGATCGCCCAGCTCAGCACCGACCAGCTGGCCGCGGGCGTGTGCACGCACTCCTCGGGGAACCACGCGCAGGCTGTCGCGCTGGCGGCGCGCCTGCTCGGCACCAAGGCCACCATCCTGATGCCCGCCGACGCGCCGGGGTCCAAAGTGGACGCCGTCATCGGCTACGGCGCCGAGGTGCGCCGGTTCGACCGCTACACCGAGGACCGGTTCGCGCTCTGCGAGAAACTGGCCGCGGACAACGGATACGCGCTGATCCCGCCGTTCGACCACCCGCACGTGATCGCCGGTCAGGGCACCGCGACCCTCGAACTGCTCACCGAGCACCCGGACCTCGACGCGCTCGTCACACCGATGGGTGGCGGCGGGCTGATGGCCGGTGCCGCCACCGTGGCGAGCGCGCTGCGGCCTGGGCTCGAACTGATCGGCGTGGAACCCGAAGCCGGTGACGACCAGAAGCAGTCGCTGGCCGCCGGGAAGCTGATCTCCGTGCCGGTGCCGAAAACGGTGGCCGACGGCCTCGCGCTGCCGTCGCCGGGCGTGCTGAACTTCGAGATCATCCGCGAGCACGTCAGCCGGATCGTCACAGTCACCGACCCGGAGATCCTCGACGCGATGCGGTTCCTGTTCGAGCGCCTCAAGATCGTCATCGAGCCGAGCGGCGCCGCGGCGGTCGCGGCGCTGCTGGCCGAGCAGATCCGGTTGCCGGGCAAGCGGATCGGCGTGATCCTCTCCGGCGGCAACGTGGCCGCCGACCGGTTCGCCGCGCTGCTGGGTTAGAGCCAGCCGCTGCCCATCGGCTCGACGATCCGGTGCAGCTCGCCGGCCCAGTCGACCTGGTCGATCGTGCGGTAGTCCACGCGCAGCAGGTTGACCAGGTCGCGGCCGCTGGTGAGCAGCCCGGCCTTCTTGTCCGCCTCGAGCACCACGTCCATGCCGTCCGGTCCGGCGACGAAGCTGACTTCGAGCTGCTTCAGCCGCGGGTAGCGGGGCGAGCCGTGGAACTCGATCTCCTGGTAGAACGGCAGTCGCTGCCGGGTGCCGCGCAGGTGCCCGGCCTCGACGTCGGCCGAGTGCAGGCGGAAACCGAGGCTTTCCACCGCGGCCAGCAGCACGTGCTGGGCGGGCAGCGCGCCGACGCCGATCGGGTCGTTGTCGGTGGCGTCGATGGCACCGGCGATTTCCAGCGTGGTCCGCACGGCGACGGTGGTGCCGTGCAGCTGGCGGTTGTCGTAGAAGTTGATCGGGGTTTCCAGCGGCGCCGGCAGCCGGAACGGCAGTTCGATCGTCTGCCGCGGCCCGAGCGGCACGTTGCGGCGGACGTCGATACGGCCGAAGGTGCGGTGGACGTCGACCTCGCGATCACCGCCCTCGTGCTCCACGCGCGTGACGAATTCGACCAGCACGCCGGGGATTTCCTGCTGCACCTCCCCGCCGCGCAGGCGGATGACCCCCTCCAGAACGCCGCCCGGCTGCACGCCCGGAGTGAACAGTTCGGTCTCTACCTCGGCCCCGCCAACACCGACGGCGGCGAGCAGCTTCTTGAACATGCCGCGAGTCTTCCCACTTCTCCGCGTGGTGTCCACGATCGACACTGAGTCGTTCCTCAGGCGGCGCGGAATACCGTCGAACCCGTGCTCGAACGGGAACAGGCAGTGAGCGTGCTGTCGGCGCGGGGCGTCGCCGCGGAGTCGACGATCGCCTTCGCCGGGTTGCACCAGTTGCTCCACCCGCTCGCGGCGGAGGTCGACGCGCTGCCGCCGGTTCACCGCGACGCGCTCCGGACGGCGTTGGGGTGGAACGATTCTCCGTGCACGGACCTCGTGCTGTACACGGCGGTGCTGCGGTTGCTGGAGTCGGTGGCGCCGGTGGTGGTGGTCGTCGAGGAGGTGCAGCACTGGGATCCGTCCTCGGTCGCCGCCCTGCGCTTCGCCGCGCGGCGGGTGTCTCCGCCGCGGGTGACGATCGTGCTCGAAGGTTCGGCTCCGGCGGTCGTGGACGAATTCTCCCCGGACGAGGAACGGGCGGCGCGCCTCGAAGCCCGTTCGGCGGATGCCGGGCGGCGCGGGGGAATCGCGTCCGCCGCAATGGTTCTGCGCGAAGCCGCGCGGTGGTCGGAGGAACCGGAGCGGCAACGCCGTTCGGCGGCGGCCGCGTACCTCGCGTGGAAATCGGGGCAGCCGGACCTGGCCCGCACCCTGGTCGCGGAGGCGACGCCGGAACGTCACGATCCTTCCGTGGCACCGGTGCTGGACCGGTTGAAGGGCTTGATCGCGCTCGGGGACGGCGACCAGCTTTCCGCGCACGACCACCTGCTGCGCGCGGGGTCCGATCCCGGTTCGCTGTTCATGGCCGCCGCGGCCGCGCACCACGCGGGCCTGCCGCTGGCGCCGATCGCGTCGCGCATCACCGCGGCCGACCCGGAATTCGGGGCGTATGCGGAACTGTTGTCCCGGCTGAACGAGATGTCGGCGGTGGTCGACCCGTGGCAGCTGCGCGCCGCGGCCCCGACGGCGTTGCGCGCGAGCGATGCGCACCAATGGCTTTGGCCACTGGTGCTGAGCCTCTTCGGTTCGTCACCCCGCGCCGCCTACGACTTCGGCCGGGCGGCACTGGACGAGTTCAGCGCGAACGGCATGCACGCGGTGCTGGTGCTGCCCGCGGGGTGGCTGGCCGAGCTGGAGTTCGACCTGGGCCACTGGGACCGCGCGCGAGCCAGGGCGGAGGAGGGTATCAGGTCCACAGAGGACACCGGCCAGCGCACCCGGCGGGCGGATTTCCACGCCACCCTGGCTCTGGTGGCAGCCGCCCGCGGCGAGCCGTGCTTGGCGTCCGCTGTTGCCGCACGTGACCTGGCCGTCCCGGCGCACAACGAGCTGGCCGCTTCACGGGCGTTGTGGGCCATCGGCCTTTCCGAGCTGTCGAACGGGGATTTTCGTTCCGCCGCCGAGCATCTGACGTCGATCACCCACCCGTTCGTTCGTCGAATGGCTTCCGGCGACCTGATCGAATCCCTCGTTCGTGCGGGTGAAGTGGCCCAGGCACGGGCGGTGCTGGCGGCGTGGCTCCCCTGGGCCAAAGCGAGTCGGTCGCCTTTGGTGCACGGCCGCCTCACCCGCAGCCAAGCCCTGTTGACCGACGACGCGGACGACCACTTCACCGAGTCGGCGGTGCATTGCGAGGACCACCCATTCGAGCAAGCCAGAACCCAACTCCTACACGGCGAATGGCTGCGACGCACGCGTCGCCCTTCACAAGCCAGGCCGTTGCTGCGGGCGGCACTGGAAACCTTCACCCGCCTGGGCGCCGCCCCCTGGGAGGCCGCCGCCACCACCCAACTCCGCCCCACCGGCGGCGCCCGCCCGCACTCCGGTGACCTGACCACGCAAGAACTGCGCGTCGCCCGCCTGGCCGCGACAGGGCTGAGCAACCGGGAGATCGGGACGCAGTTGTTCCTGAGCCCGCGAACGGTCGGGTACCACCTGTACAAGACCTATCCGAAACTCGGCATCTCCACCCGATCCCAACTCCGCACCCTCGACCTCGACCGCCGTTGACCTCCGTCACCGAGCCGGTGACCAAGCGTGCCCTCTCTGGTCGAAAGAGGTGAAGCGAGCCCAATACCGATCGGTCATTCGGCGCCATTGACGCAGTGCAACAAAGGGGCACTGCCTTGATTGGGTGATTCGCAACTACTTTAAGCGAAGTGCCCTTGAACTGCGTGCCGTTACTGACCGGTGTTGATCCACTTCGTCCTGGGTAGTCCGGTGGCATGGGGCAGCAGCGGACGGAGGTGGCGCGCCAGGGTGTCCCGGCGCGGGTTCGGCAGTGGGTCGGGCGGGCGCGCTCCGACAGCCACGAGCGTCACACGTTGGCGCTCATCGGGAAGAGCGCGTTCGCGGCCGCGGTCAGTTGGGTGGTTGCGTATGACCTGATGCAGGCGCAGTCGCCGGCGTTTGCGCCGTTTTCGGCGGTTTTGATCATGCAGGTGACGGTGTACCAGTCGGTGGTGCAGTCGTTGCGGTACGTCGGGGCGGTGGCGGCGGGGGTGGCGCTGCAGTTGCTGCTCGGCTACCTCGCCGGGCCCGGGTTGCTGACGTTCGTGCTGGTGGCGCTCGCCGCGATGCTCATCGGGCGGTGGCGGCACCTCGGCACCCAGGGGTCCCAGGTGGTGACGGCGGCGTTCTTCGCTTTCTCCACCTACGTTTCGGCGAGTACCGACCTCGAACGGGTGACGCAGCTGGGGCAGATCATCCTGCTCGTGGTCATCGGCTGCGGCGCCGGCGTCCTGGTCAATCTGCTGATCATGCCGCCCATGCGCTACCGCAGCGCCGAACACGGAATTCACACGCTCGCGCATTCGCTCTGCGATTTGATCAGCGACGTCTACCCCGCACTGCGCGAAGGGTTGCTCGACGAGGAACGCACTGGCCATTGGCGTCAGCGCGCCGCTCAGTTGGGGCCGCTGGTGTCGCAAGCGCAGTCGTCCATGCACACCGCGAAGGAAAGCGTGTACCTCAATCCGCGGCGGATGTTCCGGCGGCACCGACACCACACCGAATTCACCGGTTACCAAGCGATCATCGACGCGCTGGAACGCGTGACCTACCAGATCGGTTCGCTGACGCGCAGCCTGAACCAGTGGCACGGCAACGAAAACCCGCGCGAGTTCCTGACGCGGTACGGGGATTTCCTGGCTGCCATCGCCGAAATCATGCAGACGTTCAGCGAACTCGACGAGAACCAGCTCGACGAGCAAACGCCGCGGCTCTGCTCACTCGCGGATCGTGCCCAGGACAAGCGCGACGACCTGGCGAACTACACCGACGACCTGCCACTGGACGATCCCTCACGTCCCTACGGAATCCTGCTCGCCGAAGCCACTCGCCTGATGGACGAGGCCCAGCACACCTGCGACGTCCTGCAGCACGCCGTGAACGAAAAGAACTAGCGCCCGGCATCCTTGCGCAGCACGACCAAGGGAATCCGGCGGCCCGCCATGGCTTGGTGCCCACCGGCACCCACTTCGACCGTCACGTCGGGATTGGCGACCAAATTGCGAAACCAGTCGAGGTCGCGCGGCGCACCACGGCTGGAAGCGAACACCACGCGCGCATGTCCATATCTGTGGAGCTGAGGGGAATCGAACCCCTGACCCCCGCCTTGCAAAGGCGGTGCTCTACCAATTGAGCTACAGCCCCGGGGCGAGCGACCGATGGCCGCTCGCGACCGAAGTTCAGTTGTTCGCCGCGTCCGAGGTCTTGGCCGGGGCGCTGCCGTTGGTGGAAACGGCGCCGAGCGGCTTGCCGGTCGGGGCGGTGGCTTCGCGCCAGAGGTCGGCTTCGGCCTTCGCGTCCTTGTTCCGCTTCACGACGAAAAGAACGCCGGCCGCGACGACCGCGAGCGCCAACAGCTTCTTCACCTGAGGCCCCTCTCCACGAACACCAGATAGTTGCTCTGCTTGCCCGGTCGATGCTACTGCACCACGCGGGTGCTCGTTTGCGCGGTCCACCTCCGGGTAGCCGGAGGAAGAACGGTCGCCGACAGGAGGGACGAGATGACCAATCGGGACGAACAGCAGGAAGGCGTCAAGGGGGCCGTCGAGGACGTGAAGGGCAAGGTCAAGGAGACCGCGGGCACCTTCCTCGGCAACGACGACATGCAGCGCGAAGGCCAGGCCCAGCAGGACAAGGGCCAGTCGCAGCAGGAGGTCGCCGACAAGGAGGACGAGCTGCGGCGCGCGAAGGAGAAGGCCAAGGTCGACGAGGCCCGGCAGCGAGCCGAGCAGTAAGACGAGGCCCGGCAGCGGGCTGAGCAGTAACCGGCCTGAACAACGGCGCGGAGCAGTAGCCGACCTGGACAAGGGCGAGGCACCGGGGCCCCGCCCTTGTTCCACGTGGAACCTCAGTCGACCCGGTCCTTGGTCTTCTCCACGACCAGGCGCACGTTCTCGATCCGGCCGCAGTTGGTCTTGAGCAGGGTTTCCCTGGCGACCAGGAACGCGGCCCCCAGCTTGTCCCGTTCCTTCTGCGGCAGTTCCTCGCGCGCGTCGTTGAGCAGGGTCTGCTCTTCCTCGTTGATGTGGTGGTTGAGCACCTCGGCGAGGTCTTCGAGCTTCTCATCGAAGTCGTCCCCCTCCAGGTCCTCGACCTTCAGGAAGTCCAGCAGCGCCTGGTTGATCTCGGCGTGCTCCTCCTCGCCGTGCTCGACCTCGTCGTCCTCCGACGCCTTCTTCGCCAGCTGGGGGTAGACCTCGCGTTCTTCGGCCTCGCCGTGCGCCACGAGCAGCTGGGAAAGGTCGTCGCGGAGCTTGGCCCGATCGGAGGACGAGTTCCGGAGCCCCCGCATCAGTTCTTCGAACCTGCGGTGGTCGTTCAGGATCAGTTCGACGACGTCATCGGACATCGAGGGCCTCCAAGGCGAGCCGGTGGTGGTCAGCTACGCCAGGAAGTGCCCCGCCGCCCCGGAAACGAAACAAAGGCGAGCAGCGAGAGCCTCAGGCCTCGTCCACGCGCCTGACGACGCTCCTGAAGCGCTCCAACAGGCGAAGAATTTGCTCTGGCAATCTATCCAACCGGAACCCGTACCGTTCCAGCAGATCTGCCACGCCTCGAATGGCACCGAAGATTCGTTCTGTCTCACCGCGCATCCGCGCCGTCCGCAGTGTCCGCAAGTATGGATCGAGCTGGCCAAGGAGGCCGCGCAGATCGCTGTCAGCACCAGGATAGTTCAGTCGGTCCCATGACCCGGGGCCTGCCGCGTACTCGAGAATCGCGTCGGCAAACTCTTCCAAAAAGATCTGCTCCTCTCGAAAGACCGCCGAGTAGGTGCGTCGCCGACGCCGGATCTCGCGAGCCACAGCCGGATCTCTGTCACGCCAGACTCCCACCCTGGACCGATCGACGGCCGCTTCCAGCCGCAGAAAACGTTGTTCAGCGGCCTGGCGCGAAGATACCGAGAGATGTTTGGCAATTTCTACCCAGCTCATCCCGGACTCACGAGCGCGCCGTAGCAGGTGGTACTCCGCTAACTCAACGTCCTTACGAGCGAGTGCCAGAATCTCAAGCGCTACACCGAACTCGCTGGGATCAGGACTCCGACCGCTTGAGTTGAGTTCTTCGATGATCGCAAGCGTCCTGCCGGGCTTATCCGCCCAGCGCATCACGCCAAGTTTTCGTGCTAGTTGAGCAGCTTTGCGCCTAAGGTCATCTTCTCGAGAAAAGCTCTGTGTCATGCCGTCATCTCATTCGGTGTCAACGGTCTGTTGACAGAATATGTCAACAGACCGTTGACGCACATGGCGCCCAACCCTCCACGCACGTTGATGATCTTGGGAAGCTGACAAGCGTCCCGAGTGTAAACCAGGCCATTCAACGTGGCGACAAACGTCGAACGAGGTCTTACAATGTGACCTGTCTCACTTTGAGGAGAAGAGTTTCAGGTTTCATGCTTATCGCTGCGGGTGGCTCCATCCCACGATGCATGTAACGCTCACAGATGGAGTACGACCCACCTAGAAGACCTCGTCGACACACTGGCTGCGCATCGACGAGGCATCCTCAGTCCTCGGTGGCTTGTCGGCTTGCCATCCAGATGGCCACCGAGGTGAGCAACACGCGACAGACCCTGGCGATCCACGTCAGGGTCTCGTTGTGTGAGACCTCTGCGAAGAGTTCCAGCACTGTTGCGGCACCCTGCGCGACACGGAGCACTCGGACCTCGCGATCCGGTTTGTTCTTGCCTTCTGCATCTCCCCCGTTGCTCGGAGGGGACGAAGGGTCGGGCGTGTCGGTCACTTGACCTCACTTCTGTCACCTGGCAACACGCCAGGAGCGCGCCGTTCGCGCCATGGCGAACGAACGGAGGGCCGACAGGTGAGCATGAAGACTCGCTCGACCTCGAAGACGATACAGGGCGACCGTGACGGAGGGCACCCGCCGCCACCCCCTATCGAGCATCGAGGCGCTCTTTGGTGGCATTGGAGCGATGAACGGTCAGTGAACTCACCGTTGGCGATAGTGCGCACTTATCCCCGGACCACAATCCGGCTCGCTGCCCGATCCCGCTGGTCAGGCAGCAGACCACGCCGAGCCGTAGAGCATCACCAGGGGTAATCCCAGGGTTGCCTAGGGCACAGTTTTCACCTGCCGGAAAGTTACTCTGAGTCATAGAGCTTGCGAGAACGTGCGTTATAAAGCTCCCCCACATGGGGGAAGAAGTCAGCAGCTTGCCGCCGTCGCCCCCGTGAACTCCCCAGCGCGCAGGGTCCTCTGCCCGGAAACGAAACAACCCCCGCCACCAGGTGACGGGGGTTCGTTCTCAGGGTGGGCCCACCAGGACTTGAACCTGGGACCTCTTCGTTATCAGCGAAGCGCTCTAACCGCCTGAGCTATGGGCCCTGGGAACGAGAAGAAGACTACCTGATGCCCTTCCCGTCCCGTACACGGGGTCACTCCCGCTCGGAGAGGGTCACCTCCAGGCCGCCCGCGAGGTCGGCGGAGACGTTGTAGATGAACGCGCTGACCGTGGCCAGCGCCGACAGCAGCACGATGTTGATCGCGCCGATGATGGCCGCGATGCCGAACACGCGACCGGCGCTGATCAGCGGTTCCGACGCGGTGGTGGTGCCCTCGCCCTGGACCAGCGAGGTGTAGGTGCCGTTCAGCTTCTCCCACACGCCCATGCCGTCGAGCACGGTGTACAGCACGCCGACCGCGACCAGCCAGACGAAGAACAACGCCACGCCGAGCACCAGCGACAGCTTCAGCACCGACCACGGGTCGAACCGCTTGATCTGCAGGCTCGCCCGCCGCGGCCCCCGGCCCGGCCGCCGCAGGGCGGTCGGGGTGGGGCGCTTGCCGCCGCTCGGCCGGGCCACCGCCGACGGTGCTTCGCCACCGCTGTCCCCGCCGAACAGCCGGGCGGTGGCCGAACCGGTGGCCAGCGGCTGCTCGCCACCGGCTGGGGTGTGCTCGTACTGCACCGGCGGGGGCGCGGCGGCGGGCTGGGCCTGGGTGGTCTCGGTCGCCACCGGCCACTTCTCCGCAACCGTCGCCTCACTGCCGGAGTCCGAAGACGGCGCCGCCGACGTGGACGCGGCGGGCGCCGGGGTCTCGGCAGGCGCCGGTGAAGCCGGTGCCGAGCCGTTGCCCTCGTCCTTCGCCACGCGCTGCCACGGCGGCGTCGCCGGCCCTGCCGCCGTGCCGTTCGATCCGTGGTTCTCGGGCTTGTCGGATGGTGTCACGAAGCGTCAGTCCTTACCGAGTCCGGAACCACTACTCCTGTGGCTCCTGCGTGTCGTCTCCTCCGGCCGCACCGTTGACGTCTGACGGCTCGTCCGCGTTGCGCGCGACCGCGAGAAGGGTGGTCCCGTCCCCGAGGTTCATCAGTCGCACGCCCTTCGTCTGCCGCCCGGCCTTGCGCACCTGCTCCGCCGGCGTGCGGATGACGCCGCCACTGGAGGTGATGGCGTAGAGCTCGTCGTCGACATCGACGATGAGCGCTGCCACCAGCCTGCCACGGCGCTGGTCGTGCTGGATGGTCAGAACGCCCTTGCCGCCGCGGCCCTGGATCGGGTAGTCCTCGATCGGCGTGCGCTTGGCGTAGCCGCCGTCCGTGGCCACCAGCAGGAACTTGTCCGGGGCCACCACGTTGATGCCGAGCAGTTCGTCACCGTCGTTGAACCGCATGCCCAGCACGCCCGAGGTGGCGCGGCCCATCGGCCGCAGCGCCTCGTCGGTGGCGTGGAAGCGGATCGACTGGCCGTCGGAGGAGACCAGCAGCAGGTCGTCCTCGGCCGAGACCAACACCGCGCCGACCAGTTCGTCGCCCTCGCGGAGGTTGACGCCGATCAGCCCGCCGGAGCGGTTCGAGTCGAAGTCGGCCAGCTTGGTCTTCTTGACCAGGCCCTTCCTCGTGGCCAGCACCAGGTACGGCGCGACCTGGTAGTCCTTGATCTGGATGACGCTGGCGATCTGCTCGTCCGGCTGGAAGGCCAGCAGGTTCGCCACGTGCTGGCCGCGCGCGTTCCGGTTGGCCTCCGGCAGGTCGTAGGCCTTCGCGCGGTAGACCCGGCCCTTGTTCGTGAAGAACAGGATCCAGTCGTGCGTGGAGCAGACGAAGAAGTGCTGGACGATGTCGTCCTGCTTGAGCGTGGCGCCCTGCACGCCCTTGCCGCCGCGCTTCTGCGAGCGGTACAGATCGGTTTTCGTCCGCTTGGCGTACCCGGTCCGGGTGATGGTGACAACAACGTCCTCGACCGCGATCAGGTCCTCGATGGAGACCTCGCCGTCGAACGGGATGATCTGCGTGCGCCGGTCGTCGCCGTACTTGTCGACGATCTCGGTCAGCTCGTCCGAGATGATCTGCCGCTGGCGCTCCGGCTTCTCCAGGATGTCCTTCAGGTCGGCGATCTCGGCCTCGATCT